>NZ_QLZQ01000001.1 GCF_003289925.1 Planococcus maitriensis
TAATTGCTTATCTGAAGGAAAGAAGTGATGGAATAAGCTTCTTTCCTTTCGTTCGTGTAAGTGTACTTTTACGAACGGTTTCTTCCTGAAAAACTTCATCCAAATTATGTTAAAATTAATATGAGAGTATTTGAACTACTTAAGAATAATTCTTGAATAGTCAAAGAGATAATTTAAGAAGAAGGAGCTTAGTAAATGAAGCATATTTATGCCTTTGAGGAAATAAGAGAGTATGAAAAATTTCAAAATATTATTCAGCGTTTCAGTAAGCGACTAAATGATTATCAATTCCTCTTAGAAGAAGAGTATGCCTTAGTAGACAAACCAAAAGGCGTGGTTTGGACTTCAGCAGAAGCAGCAACTACTATTTTTTCTGATCTACCGATTCCTGCATTTACGAATAAAGACACGATATACATAACACCGGATGTAAAAGCTTGGAGAAAGCTATTTATCCAGCAATTGGACGGGAAGGATCTTCCTCATATTCAACGGTTTTACGAACGGCTTTCTGAGAATCACATCCTTACAATATTAGGTCACGAATTGACCCATCACTCAGATTTATTTTTAGATGAATTTGGAGATGATCGAGAAGACGGCATATGGTTTGAGGAAGGCATGTGTGAGTACTTACCGAGGAAAAACCTTTTAACGGAAGGTGAGTTCGAGACGATATCAGCAATCGAAAAAGAATTAGTAAATGTATTTACTGAAGCATATGGGGATCGGTCCCTTGATGAATTTGGAAGCAACTCATATACAGCGAGTTTGTCCAGCATCATGTTTGATTACTGGCGAAGTTTTCTTTCCATAAGATATCTTGTGGAAGAATGTTATGAAAATAACATTAAGGCAGTTTTTGAAGAATATCATAAGTGGGATATAGAGGGACGTGTGGTCTCTCTAAGGGAACATTTTGGATTAGACAAGGTATCGATATAGAACAAGATAGCAAGCAGAAATGGGGAAATGAATGTAACTTAAGTGCAGTTAAGTTACATTCGAAATTCAATTTTAAGAGATTAAAGCGAATAGAGGTGTAATTAATGAAAAAATGGACTGTAGTTTGGATAGTAATTTTCGCCGCAATTTTAGAAAGAGTTGTCCATCATTTATTTTTAACAGACAGCTTTATAATTCGTTTATTTACTGCGCTCATATTCGTAGCAATAGGCATTGGAATTGGTTGGATCTCACTGAAAAAGAAGCAATATAAACAAGTTTAATTTTTTTTGATAAGCTTATGAAATCAGTTTTGAATGTAACTTAATGTGAATTAAGTTACATTCACTTCCGAAGAAAATCAATCTTAAAATATAAAGAGGATGCTCTAGAAGAGAGCATCCTCTTTATATAAACCCATTAATCTTCCACAACATCGATCAAGTCATTATGTATTTCTATAAAGTAATTTTCCAATAAAGTTTCTATTTTCCCATTTTCTGCGTAATACGCATTGTCCGCGGACTCTACCTTACTGTAAAAATTCTCTTCCTCAATTTCATTCTCTTCCAGAGCCTGGTACAGTTGCCACAAGTGCTCAAGGTAAGTCTTTTCAACGACGGCATAATCAGCAGCGCCGATTTTTTCCAGGATGTTTACAAGTTCTTCCCGATACTGTTGGATCCCAACTTCCTTGATATAATCTCCCAGCCAATGGAGGAGCATCTCATGTCCGCCACTTTCGAGCTCTGAATAATAATGATAGACAACCCATGCTTCATTGACTCTCTTGCTTTCAAACGGGAAATCCTTTTCGCTAATCACACGAATAACAGCATTCCATATATCATCATTGGTCATCAATTCTTTTCTGTTCATTTTCAGCTTCACAATCGTCCCTCCAAATGTATGCAGTGAGCAGTTCTTTGCAGATATTTGACTCAATACTCAATTCGCCATGCTCCAGGAAAATCCTCTTAAGACCTTCTTTGAAAAATGAAGAGTTTCAATTATCATCAAAAGTAATTTATAGAGCTGACGATTGAGTTTTTTAAAATTCTGAATGTAACTTAATCTAAATTAAGTTACATTCAAAAACTTGATTCTACTGGATTCACCAGAAAATCATTCAGAACTAATTTTATTAGAAAAAATGATACATTCAGAATGCTTTTCTATAAGGTTTTAAAACATGAATCTCAAAAAATGTAGGTTTACATATCAAAACTTATCGGAAGCTGTACAAATAGAAAGGGGGAGTAGATACATTTTTGTTCGCATATACTCTCCCTTTTGTTTGCAAAAATGAACTTTTATGAACGGTCAATTTAACAAAGAATACGATTTATGAATACTTATGGAGAATTAAATATTTATAAAGAATTGAGACCTGATTGTGATATGGTATTTATATGGAAGTGAAATTACTGAAAATAGTAATAAAGAAAATTGGTTTTAGGTGATGAGGTATTGAAATATAGATTTTGGCGGTCCGTCAATTAGTTTTAGTGGTGTATCTTTAACTTCATTTAGCATTCAAGATAACACATACTATACAAATATTATGCTGATTTAGGGAGTGAGTAAAATTGAAAAAGAAAAATATTTTATTTCTTATTACTGTCGTAGTATTCCTAACATTATTTATAGGTGTTAGCGGTTATGTGTATCCTTTTTCACCCATCGGCTACACAAAATCCGTCACCGTTCAGCATGGTTTTACGGATAAATACGATAGCAAATTTGAAGAAATAGAAAGTATGCTCAATAATACAAATTCGAATGATATTTTTCTGGATCAAATAGAGGTTACTCTAGAGACAGTAGATTTAAACTGGCTACGGTCAAATGAAATGCAAAAAGTGAATCTAAATCAATTGCAAAAAATGGAATTGGAAGCTCAAGATCAATACCAAGGAAATTTAGGATTATCGAGAGGGTATGAAAATATTGACGCGAAATCTTTGCAATACTTAAACGCATTAACAGATGGATTTAAGAAAGCGGAGGATGAACTACAAAGAATTATATACCCTGAATTAAGCTCACGATCCAACATCGAAGAGAAAGTGTCTCATTTACCGTCAATCTATTACGTTATCCTTGTTAACATTGAACGTTTAGTTGAAGAATACCAAAAAAATTAAAGGGCTTGTCATAACAACAATAAAGCTGCACTCAAATTAGGTGAAACCTAAAAAGTGCTCCCCCTTGGAACAAACCCAAAAAGTTAGAGAAAGAATTAAGCCATAGGTTCGGTATTCGTCCGGACTCATGGTTTTTAATGATTCTCCACTAACTATCGAGATGTTCGAACAGGATGAATGAAACTATATGCAATAAAAGGATTTACTTATTTACATGTAATTCTTGACGGTCTCATTTGGAATTTAACTTAATATCAAGTAAGTTATATACCAAAACTTAATTCAAGAAGCTTCGAAGCTCAAGAAAAGAAAGTAGATTAGCTAGAAAAAATCATACATTCAAAAGATCGCTCCATAAAGTTTTTAAGGTTGAATTCCAAAAGAATATAAGTTTACATATGACCAATTATCGGCAGGGAAGAAGTGATGGAAAAGCTTCGTTCCTGCCTTTTGTTCTTTTAAGTGTACTTTTACGAACGCTTTTAATCATTAACAAGTAAATATGAAAAAGCAGTGGTGAAAATATTGAAGTTGCACCTCTGTTTTAATTAGAAATGATTAACTTATAGATGTGACGCTGTTTCTTTCACTAGTTTTAACCCTGTGGAAATGATCGTTGCTACGTTTTCGGAACCTTGGACATGGCCTTCCACAATCACTTCGTCTATGATTTCAAAACTGAAATAGTTTTGCATTACAGCACGCATAGATATTTTTATAATTAATTTTATGAAGCTTTTTGCAGACATTATTACTTTATTTGTATAAGAATCATGTATCATAATATAATAGTAAAGAAATAGAATCAGGAAAATTGGGGGGTGATTTAAGTATGAACTTAGAAGAAGAACTCCAATTATTCATCCATAATTTAGAAGGAATGGATAAATACCGATTGCCACAAAGAGCATATCATACGATTCGACTGGCCATCCGTGACTTAATTCTACCACCTGGAACAACCCTCCTTGAACGTGAAATCAGTGAAACGCTTCAAATGAGTCGTACGCCTGTCAGAGAGGCACTGGTTCGATTGGAGATAGAAGGTGTTGTTCGACTGGTTCCCAGACGGGGATTTATCGTAGAGCCGATCGAGCAGCATGATCTAAAAGAAGTTTATGAAATTATCACCACATTGGACAGCCTTGCCATCGAAACAGCCACTGCTAATGCCACTATTGGAGAACTGGATTATCTGGAAACCATTATCGAGGAACAGCAAGCCGCACTGATAAAAGAGGATTTGAAGCAGTGGTCGGTACTGGATGATTTGTTCCATACGACAATCACTGAGTATGCACAAAATAAGCGCTTGAAAGCGGCGATTGACAGCTATGCTGATCAATCGTACCGGGCGAGATTGTTCACAATCAAAGAACGGCCCATTCCACAGCGGTCGATCATCGAACATAAAGCCATTGTTTTCTGTATGCGTGCAAAAGATGGCAAGGCGGCTAGTATGCTGATTCAATCCCACCGGAGGCGTGCTCAGAAAGAAATACTGGAAGTGCTGGATAACATCAATCAAATTAGAATCGCAAGCAACTAAAAAGCGGCCTTCTCTATCAAAGAGGAGACCGCTTTTTTATTGCATCATCAGTTTACATCAAATGCCCAAAAATGATTGGCACGTAGAAGTAGGCGATGATAACAGAGAAAACTATGGAGAATAAATTAAGCCAAACACCGGTTAAGGCCATAGTGCTCATTTTTACATAACCGGTTCCAAACACAATCGCATTTGGCGGAGCGGCAACAGGGAACATATAGGCAAATGTAGCGCCCATATTGGCTGCAACCATAAGGATGATTGAATCAGTCCCAAGCGTTGTAGCAGCAACAGCAACAATCGGATAAACCATCGTCGCAGTAGCTGTATTTGAAGTAAACTCGGTCATGATAGTGATGGTCCCGACAATTAAAGCGATAGTAACAAAAAGCGGGATGTTTCCGAATCCGGTCAACTGTCCGCCAATCCATTGATCAAGCCCCGATTCCATAATGCCGGCCGCTAGTGCAAGACCACCGCCAAAGAGCCATAATATTCCCCATGGAAGCTTTAAAATCGTATCCCAGTCTAAAATATTTCCATCTTTATTCTTGGCTGGAATGGCAAATAAGAGAATCCCTGCGATTAAAGCAATTAAGGTATCGTCCAATCCAGGAATAAACTTGTTAAGGATAAAGCTACGAGTAATCCAAGCCACACCTGTTAGAGTGAAAACTGTTAAAATGACTTTTTCTTCATAACTCATTTTTCCTAGACCAACCAATTCTTTCTTAACGATTTCCCTGCCACCTGGCATACTTTGCAATTTCATTGGAAAAGCAATTTTTGTCAGGTAAAGCCAAATAAGTGGAATTAGAATAGCCACCATCGGAAGTCCGAAAAGGAACCAGCGGGCAAAAGTGATTTCAACGTCATATAAGCTTTTGACTGTGGCGGCTAGGATGATATTAGCTGGAGCTCCTACCAAAGAGCCAAACCCACCAATAGTTGCGGCGTAAGCGGTCCCAAGCATTAATGCAGTTCCGAATGGGAATTTTCCGGGAGTAGTATCGACTTCAGTTTTACCTTTAAGTGAATCGGCAACGTGCTTTGCAACAGCCAGACTTATAGGAACCATCATCATGGTTGTAGCGGTATTTGAAATGAACATAGATAAAAATGCTGTAGCTACCATAAAACCGAGAATAAGCATATTTGGATTGGTACCGACAAATGAAATGATGGATAAAGCAATACGCTTGTGTAAATTCCATTTCTCCATTGATAACGCTATCATAAAACTTCCAGCAAACAAGAAAATTAACGGATCTCCATAATTTGCGGAAACAACACCCGTCTCCATCACTCCGAGAAGCGGGAATAGTAATAATGGAAGCAAGGAAGTGATTGGAATCGGCATGGCTTCCGTAACCCACCACGTAGCTACCCAGGCAACGATTGCCAAAACGGTTACTGCTGTTGCTGACATATCAGCGGGAGAAACCAGTAACTTTATCAGGAGAAAAAGAATCGGGCCAAGTAACAAACCGATTAACTGAGGCTTAGTATAACTGGTCGATCGATCATGGGGTTCTTTTGAATTCGCGTATTTCGTCTTTTCTTCTTTAGAAAGATCGGCAGTTGAGCGAGCGGCCGTACTCATAGCTAGGACATTGAGTGTTAGAATTGCTTTCATCATTGCTTTGGCCTGGTCATTCCAAGCCCACATTTGAACCCACCATTTTTTTGCAACTGTCATAAATACTTCCCTTCTTTCTTCTTAAATATTATCGAAAAATGATACCGCTTACACAATTGGGGAAGAGCTTTTAAAAATGCTGTTGACGTCTTACTTAAGTAGAATTCTAACTTTATGTATACGTTAATGTCAATGCAAAAATAAAAATATTCAAAAAACTTAATTAAAATCTCATATTTAAGGGTTGAATCAATTACTATTAAATTATTTTTGAAAATTAAAATATTTAATTGACATTAATGCATACGTTAATATAATATACAGCTTAACACTAATAAATATGCCAGTGATGGCAACTATAGGAGGAATTGCAGATGAGTGAAACTAAAAAATTTCGATTGGCGGTTATCCCAGGTGATGGAATAGGGAAAGAGGTAGTTAGAGAAGGAATGCGTGTACTGCAGCATATGGCGGAAGAGTCTGATGGTAATTTTTCTTTTGAAAGCGATTACTTTCCGTGGGGTTGTGAATATTATTTAGAACATGGCAAAATGATGGACGAAGACGGCGTGGAGAAAATCAAAGATCATGATGCGATTTACTTTGGAGCAGTTGGGTTCCCGGGCGTGCCAGATCATGTTAGTTTATGGGGATTGCGCTTGGCAATCTGCCAAGGTTTCGATCAATGGGCAAATATTCGGCCGGTTGAATTTTTACCGGGAGTACCCAGAAGATTAAATCATCCGAATGTTGATGATTTAAATTGGATATTGGTACGTGAAAACTCCGAAGGAGAATATTCAGGAATTGGTGGTCGCAATTTTGCTGGTCGCGGCACTGGAAATGAAGTTGCTGTTCAATCGTCTTTATTCACGGAAAAAGGCTGCGAACGAATTATCCGCTTTGCATTTGATTTGGCCCGCACACGGGATAGAAAAAAAGTGACAAGTGTGACGAAGAGTAATGCACAGCAATACGGCATGGTATTATGGGACGAAGTCTTTGCTCGGGTCAGCAAAGACTACCCGGATGTTGAAACAGATCAGTGGCTCGTTGATGCTATGGCCGCTCAGTTCGTATTGCATCCCGAAGAACTGGAAGTAGTAGTGGCATCCAATTTATTTGCCGATATTTTGTCGGATCTGGGAAGTGCTCTCGCTGGAAGCTTGGGAATCGCTGCAAGCGCGAACTTGAACCCGGAAAGAAGAACGCCAAGCATGTTCGAATCTGTCCATGGATCTGCCCCGGATATTGCGGGGAAAGGCGTAGCCAATCCAATTGGCACTATTGGAAGCGCGGCATTGATGCTTGATCACTTAGGATTGAAAGACGAAGCAGTCCAGTTGAATAAAGCAATTGAAGAAACTACGAGACAAGGCATCCTGCCCCGTGATTTAGGCGGTTCATTTGATACAGTAGATGTGACAGATGCCATCATTAAAAATTTAGCAAAAGTGAAGACAGAAGCTTAATTTAAAGAATGTCGTAATCGATTCAGTTCGATTGCGACTTTTTTCTAAGTCGGAAAAGGCAGGTGTGAACTATGAAGGTATTAATTGCAATGGATTCATTTAAAGGAAGTTTATCTTCTATAGAGAGCAGTACAGCAATTGCGGCGGGAATTAAAGAAGTTTATCCACATGCCGATATCGAAGTGCTTCCATTGGCTGACGGGGGCGAAGGGACTGTGGAAGCGCTTGTAAACGCAACGGATGGAACTCTTGTTACGATTCCAGTAACAGGACCACTTAATGAAACAGTAAAAGCAACCTATGGGATTCTTGGAGATGGGAAGACAGCGGTAATTGAAGTGGCTGAAGCTTGTGGATTGCCACTTGTTCCTTACGGTGAGCGCAATCCATTAAAAGCAACCTCTTATGGGGTCGGGGAAATCATTTCTGATGCCATCGAGAAAGGGTCTCGCGAGTTTGTCATTGGACTTGGAGGCAGTGCGACAAACGATGCGGGCATTGGGATGCTCCAAGCATTAGGATTTTGCTTTTACGACATGAACGGTGAAAAAGTAGGAATAGATGGCCAATCGCTAACCGATATCTGGAGCATAGACTTGAAGCAGGTAAATCCTATGTTGAAAGAGTGTAGATTCAGAGTCGCTTGTGATGTAAAAAATCCTCTTTACGGGCCGGAAGGCGCAGCTCATATTTTTGGGCCGCAAAAAGGAGCGACGCCTGAAATGGTGGAACAATTGGATAAGGGACTTAAACATATCGCAGAGATTGTCCTTGATACCCTTAAGACCGATCTCAATCAGATTGAGGGAGCCGGGGCTGCTGGAGGGTTGGGTGCTGCTTTTTCAAGCTTCTTGCATGCCGATCTCCAATCTGGAATCGAATTGGTGATGGAAATTATTGAAATGGAAAAGAGCATGCAAGGGGCAGACTTCGTCATTACGGGCGAAGGGAAGTTAGATGGACAAACCTCTATGGGAAAGGCGCCGCTTGGCGTAGCAGAGCTAGCTCAGAAGCATAACATTCCGGTCATTGCCCTTGCGGGGGGGATTACGGAAGAAACGGCAGTTCTAAACAAGCTGGGGATCACTTCTTATTTTTCCATCTTGAATCAGCCGATGACGCTGGAAGAAGCTATGGATTCGAAGGTGGCCTACAACAACTTACGCGCAACAACAAATCAATTATTCCGGTTGATTCAAGCAGTTCGCACTACTGTGAAGATATAAGTGGTTATTCCTTTTTCTTGGTTAGCTAAAAGACAAGTTTAGAAACGAAAGGGGGCAATGCGATGAAAAGAAAAGTGGGCGTTAGCGGCACGGGAAGAATCGGACGCTTAGTGATCAGGCAAATTTTATCTGATGCAAACAGCCAATTGGAGTTAGAAGCTATCAACTCTACTGCCCCTGCAGAAACTGTGGCTCATTTATTAAAATACGATACTGTCCATGGAACATGGAATACAGAGATCTCCGTGGAACACGGGAATCTATTAATTGATGGCCAGCTCATTCAAGTGGTGTCTGAACGCGAACCTGAGAACATCCCATGGGAATCTTTAAACGTAGAGATTGTGATAGATGCCACCGGTAAATTCAATCACCGTCAGGGCGCACAAAAACATCTGGCAGCAGGGGCATCTTATGTAATCATAACCGCACCTGGAAAAGGGATGGACTTAACCGTCGTAATGGGTGTAAATGATCACCTATTGGATCTTTCGAAGCATACACTTTTATCAGCTGCTTCTTGCACGACAAACTGTGTTGCCCCTGTGTTAAGTATATTGGATCAGGCTTTTAGAGTAAAAAGAAGTTGGATGACGACCGTTCATTCCTTTACTTCTGACCAAAGACACATGGATAATCCCCATAAGGATTTGAGAAGGGCAAGAGCTTGTATGCAATCCATTATTCCAACCACAACAGGAGTAGGCAAAGCACTTCGGGATGTGCTTCCTCATCTCGCGCCTTACGTTGAAGGACTCTCACTGCGTGTTCCCACCCAGGATGTTTCTTTGGCTGATTTTACTGTTGAGGTGCCATGTCAGGTATCGATAGATGAAGTGAGGTCGGTTTTTAAAACAGCTGCGCACGAAAACCGTTATGTCGGTTATACAGAAGAACCTTTAGTATCGGCCGATTTCATTGGCTGTGATAAATCAGCAATTGTTGATGGGCTTTCAATCATGGTTGCAGGAAATCAAATTAAAGTACTTGCCTGGTATGACAACGAATGGGCTTATGCCAACCGGGTCATCAATTTGGCTCAAGCAATCCAACAAAGAATAGAGAAAGCAAAGTCGCTTCAGTTATAGAGTTAACATTGCCGACTCTTATAAACTTCTGTTTTTACAGTCTCATTCAATTTTAAAGTTTGATTTACAGCTTGATAGGGCCTAGGTTAGTATCCAGAGTCATTAAATTGATACTAGTTTACGTCACTCATATCAATAACTTAGCACTATCAAAATTTGAACTCCCTTAGAGTTTACATATCATCAATTTATCGGAAGTGAAGAAGCTAAACTAGAGATTGTCCTTTTTCGGTATTGAAGAATACTTAAAAAAGACTTCCTCTGTTTAGAAGAAGTCTTTTTCTAGTGTAGTATTCATTTAATCTCCTGCTACTTAGCAAATTTACCGGACATTCTCCTACAAGCACTGAGAATCCTTGAGAGAAGAAGTATACATTGGAAATAGGTACCTTTTTCTTAAAAGTGTTTATACTTGATTCTTTTTCTTATTTCTCTAGCTTCTGAGCTTATGCTTTCGTTCTTGTCTGCGATTAATTTCTCGATTATTTCTTTAAGTAAAAAATGCAAGTTTTTATCCGACTCAATAATGTAGATTTCAAGATTGTTATTTAAGATATTAGTAACAGTTTCCCTAATTAGTACCTCTGAATGAATAGCGCATTTCAAGAGCTGTTCGAAATACCATTTGTGGTTTTCTGGATATTGAAGATTTAATAAGGTCACTTCGATTAATAGAATATCATTCCCCGAAAAGATCGTTTCAGCTGCTTCTTCAGAAGTACCCCAATCTTCGTTGTCTTCGTCATTTTCGAAGAACACTTCTTCTTTTGAAAGGTTATTTAAGAAATCATCAAATGTATGGGCTACTTCAATTATTTCTTCAGTTTCTGGTTCCAAATAAATCACCGGAGGGTTTACTGAATCCTTTCTGTAATCAAGAGCAAAAAAGCTATTCCCATCTCCGCTGAAAATAAGAATATTTTTCGGAAGACCCCATTCATCAATGAGATAATCTGAATCTAAAATACCACCTTGACCACAACCATAAATGTGATTAATCTCAAAATACGCATTGGTTTCAAGATGGTTTTCTTTTTTTACCGAGTTAAACTTTATGGTACCGCCATTTTGTTCTAAAAGAATCTCTTTATAAGAAGCTGGCAATTCCGTATTTAGTTGTTTTTCTATTTTGTTAATCTCTACTTCTGAAGTTTTTGGTAACTTATAATCATCTTCTACTTCGTTAACCCATACGAACATCAAGTAACCTCCTTAGGTTTTAATGAATAGTCTTCTTTAATATAGTTAATAACCATAATAAAACAAAATGATTCAAAAGATACGTTTCACAAAAATAGGAAGTCAAATTTTTTTTACTATCCATACGTTTACATAATGCCGGATTATCGGAAGTCATGTGTATTTCAAAGGAGAGAAGGTGTGCTAAGCACATCTTCTCTCCTTTTTGTGAATCTGTACTCTTACGAACGATTTTATTCAATAAAGTAAAGGTAATTATTTCATATACATATTATGGGAGTTGGTGTTAGTCTAAATGTAGTTGATGTTTGAAAAAGTCGAATGTAACTCACCGCACTTAAGTTACATTCAACTACCAAAGATTAAAAGAAAGTCTTTATGGCAATGACTTTGAAATTCAAGAAACCAAAATTATGTAAGGAAGGGTTAAATGACTTACTTTTTCTTAATACTTCTGGTTTTCTTTATAATTGTCGCAAATATTATTGGGTTTAAAGGCTATAAGAAAAAGAAAAATCTATATTCTGTAGCGTTTACAATACTATTATTAGCGATATTATTTGGGACAATCGGCGGTGCACTGGCACTATTTCTTATTCGTGATGCTTTTGCAATATTTTATGGCATGCAAGTAGGTTACTGTCTCTTAATAAATAGTTTCATCGTTTTTATAATTGCGATTGTAGCAACTTTAATAAAAAACTATAACAGTAGAAAAATATAATTTAAAAAAGCATAGAACTAAGTCGTACTTAGAGAGCGTAAAATATCTTGTGTAAATGAATAAATAGAAAAAGGAAGACCTTTTCTTGTAGAATTAAATCACCACAACCAATTCACAGAAAAGAGGCCTTCCCTATGACTCAGTTTACAACAGATATTATGCAAGCTCTAGTAAAAAAAGAAGACATCTCCGAAGTTTTTCGCAAACATTTGGAGACGGCGGTGAATACGCTCCTTCAAACGGAACTAACGGCGTTCCTGGATTACGAGAAATACGACCGCATTGGGTTCAATTCGGGCAATTCACGGAACGGTGCCTACGCGCGGACACTCCATACGGAGTATGGGGATTTAGAGCTTTCGATGCCACGGGACCGGAACGGCGAATTCAACCAACAGACGGTCGCTCCGTACAAGCGCTCAAACGATACGCTGGAAGCCTTCGTTATTCATATGTTCCAAAAAGGCGTGACCATGTCCGAGATTTCGGACCTGATCGAGAAAATGCACGGCCATCATTACACGCCACAAACCATTTCCAATATGACGAAAGTCATGAGCGAACAGGTCGAGGCGTTTAAATCTCGTCCGTTAGAACAGCGTTACGCGTGTGTCTATCTGGATGCAACTTACATTGCCCTCAAGCGCGACACGGTCTCGAAGGAAGCCGTCTATATTACGATTGGCATCCGAGAGGACGGCTCAAAAGAAGTGTTGGCCTATACCGTGGCACCTACGGAATCCGCATTTGTTTGGGAAGAAGTCCTGTTGGACTTGAAAGAGCGCGGTGTCGAAGAGGTGCTTTTGTTTATCTCCGACGGCTTAAAAGGCATCACTGATCGCATCTTCTCGGTCTTTCCCGATGCTCAATACCAGGCGTGCTGCGTCCACTTGTCGCGCGGGATCCGCCACAAAGTTCGCGTTACCGATCGCAAGGAGATTCTGGATGATTTCAAATCGGTCTACCGGGCAGAGAACCGAGAACTGGGTGAAAAAGCGTTGAAAGTCTTTGTCGATAAATGGAAAACGGCCTATCCCAAAGTGGCGAAATCGTTGGAAGCGAATCCCTATATTTTCACTTTCTACAGCTTCCCAAAATCCATTTGGCGAAGCATCTATTCAACGAACCTGATCGAATCGTTCAACAAGAACGTAAAGAAATACAGCAAGCGCAAGGAGCAATTTCCGAACGAAGATTCCTTGGATCGCTTCCTGGTTTCCCAGTTCGAAATCTATAACCAGAACTTCTCCACCCATTGCCATATCGGATTCGATCAAGCTCGTGCAGAGCTGGCTGAGATGTTCAAGCAAGCCTAATCGATATACATACAAGAAAAGGATTTACTTATTTACACATAATTATTGACGGTCTCATGTAATTTCTTGATACGTTTTTAAGTACTCTTTTGTTTTGTAATTCGCAATCGACACTAAATTCCATTGACTCATGCCAAATGAATGATCGCAGTGATGATGGGTGAGAACCAAGTACTTAATTGGCGGCAATTCCATTTTTTCTAGCTCAAGCTGAAATTCACGTGCATGTTTAGGCGAATTTCCTGAATCGACAATTAAACAATGATCATCTCCAATTACAAGTCCAATCAATGGCCTGCCTGTTTCATTGCTAGGCATCATGTAGTAAATTCGCTCAGTTACTTTCTCCAACATTCCTGTCACTTCTCCTATCGTGATTATTTGAATCGATCCATTTTTAGCAGGCGATCCATTAATTTTACACTAAACCAAGCCTATGAATTTTTTATTGACAGAAAAATCTGCGTAAATTGACAATATTTAGAGATGAACAGTGTAAAGTGGACGGGACGGTTCAAGAAGGGTTCTATTATGTAGTGGAAGTGGAAAGTTCAGTGCGTGAATACGAGTTTCTGTTCGATGCCGCTTCGGTTCGCTTTTCGCAAAGAAAACCCATCAAGCTTTAAGCAGCTTGATGGGTTTTTGGTATTCACGTCAATACAGAATCTGAAGTGGTGCCTGTTTTCGCGGACTGCCGCGCCTCTTTTTCTTCCAATGCTTTTAATTCTTCCTCGGTCAGGAATTCGACTTTCAGCCCGACGAATGCCATGAAGATGGAAATGATCGGGACGGTGTAGTTTAGTACAGCATACGGGGCGTATGCGAAAGTGCTGACGCCGAGAGTCGCCACGATAAACACGCCGCATGTATTCCAAGGGATCAAAGGCGAAGTGACGGTGCCGCCGTCTTCCAATGCCCGCGATAAGTTCTTCGAATGCAATTTTTTGTCCCGGTACGCTTTGGCGTACATTCTTCCCGGGAGAAGGATCGATATGTATTGTTCAGAAGCAGTCGCATTCGTGAAAAAAGCCGAAACGATCGTTGCGGCAATCAGGCTGCCCGCAGATTTTGCCACTTTCAGGATTTGGTTGACGATGGCCTGGAGCATCCCGACTTGTTCCATGATGCCACCGAAGATCATCGCGACAATCGTCAAGGACACCGTGTACATCATCGACTCGATGCCGCCGCGGTTGAACAAATTGTCGACCATTTCATTGCCGCTCGAGATCACGAACCCGTCGTGGAGTGTATTGACGGCGTCCGCCACACTGCCGCCTTGGATAAAGACATAACATAGCCAGCCGAGCAAAACGCCGATCGTCAAAGCGGGGAGTGCAGGAACTTTTTTCGCTACCAAGACGATGACCGCAAGCGGCACGAGCAGGAGCCACGGAGAGATCACGAAATTGCTTTCCAACGCGGATAGGATGCTGTTGATGTTGCCGATATCCACGGCCGTGCCGGCAAACTGCCTGCCGAGGATAAAGTAAACGACTAACGCAATAATGAGGCCTGGAATCGTTGTATACACCATATGCTTGATATGCGTAAACAAAGGCGTTTCGGTAATGCCGGCTGCCAAATTGGTCGTGTCAGACAGCGGGGACATCTTGTCGCCGAAATAAGCGCCGGAAATGACTGCGCCGGCTACCATGGCGGCAGGGATCCCCATGCTCACGCCGATGCCCATTCCCGCAACGCCGATCGTTCCCATGGTCGACCACGAACTGCCGATGGCCAAAGTGACGATTGCGCAAATGATGCAGATGGTCACGAGGAAGAGGGAAGGGGCGATGATTTTCAATCCGTAATAGATCATGGTGGCCACGATGCCGCCGCCGATCCAAGCCCCGATGATCAAGCCGACGAGAAGGATGATGACAATCGCCGGAAGCGCCATGCGAATGCCTTTGTAGGCGCCTTCTTCGATGATTTCCCATTTGTGCCCGTAGCGCCAGCCGATCAAAGCGGCAATAGCTGCCCCGATCAATAATGGGATGTGCGGGCTGCCTCCGAATTTAATGATGGTGATGGCCATGATGCTGATCATCACAACGAATGGAATTAACGCCATAATAAATGGAATTTCTATTTTCTGTTGATTCTTCATGGTTCATCTCCTCAATGCAAGATAATGAAAGCCTTTTCAACTATTTTGCCATGAGCTTTGAAGAGGTGCAAATGATTTTTTCAATAATTTAAAAATCTAAAATTTTTGCGCAAAAAATTTTTGCACTATTTTGAAAGTGATTTTTTTGACGAGTATCCCGGAGGATGGTGATTTTAGGTGATCGAAAAAGAAGCCCAGCCCGTTATGGATGGACTGAGCTTCTGTAGTGCGCAAAGGGAACCCGCTTACTGTTTGTTCAGATTGATTTTGGCCAGCCAAATGTTAAACACAATGAACACTCCACACGACAGGATGCTGAAATGATTGACCTCACCACCCGGCAGCAATTGGTTTTCTGCGACGTTCAAGACGCCGCCTGGGGACAGCTGAAACACAAGATGGTTAAAGCTTTTGATCAGGATCAAGAAAATGGAGACGGCAATCGTCGTGACCGCGATGAGAATGGGCCCCTTGATGAATGTGCTGATTAGAATCGCTAGGCTGATGACGTAGAGAATCCACAAACTGTACATCAAAAGAAATAACAAGAAATCGGAAAAAGAGAACGAACCGAATAAAAAAATCGTGTAGCCGTAGGAAACGGCGGCTCCAATGGCAATGGCGAACATGCTGATGAGCCAGTGGCCTGCAAGCTTTGACAATAAATAAGACGGAATGGCAACCGGGCGGGTCAAGATAAAGTCCTGCATGCCGCTATTGCGGTCGGACGCAATGAGCCCCATGAAGCTGATGATTAAAATGATGAGTCCGATTTGATTGAACTGCCCGGAAATGGTCGACAGAAGAACTTCTCCGGAACTCGGTACCGGCCGGTTCGGTTCAATGGTGATGCCATCTGCGCCGCCTACGTTTTCGAGGATCACGTCCATATAGTTATTAATCAAAGGCTGGGTGACACCCAAAATGACGAAAAACAATGTCAGCCAAATAAATTTGTATTCTTTTGCGGCTTCCGCCAGCTCGGTTTGGGTTAGCGTATAAAAGTTGGTCATGTGTCCGACACCATCTCCAGGAAAATTTCCTCGATTCCTTTTTCATAAAACTCGATGGACGTGACATCCAGCTCTTGTGCATCCAAGTCATGGACGACTTTTTTCAAATCAAGTTGTTCAGTCCCTGTCAAAAGGAAAGCGGTAGGGGACAGGCGTTCAATATACGCCACGCCATCACCGGGCCAAATGCCGCTTGCTGGTGGAGTCTTCGCTGTCTTCACCAAAACTTGTGTACGGTCTGCATGCTGAAGTTGGCTGTCGATGGTTCCAGAAATCGCGCCATCTTTGATCACAATGTAGCGGTCGCAAAACGCACTGGCATCATCCAGGATATGTGTGGAAATAATGATGGTCGTCCGTTTCTTCAAGCGGGCGATCAATTTTTTCACTTCGTTCCGGCCGATCGGATCGAGAGCTGAGACCGGTTCATCCAAAATCAATAATTGCGGCTCGTGCAAAATGGCTTGTGCGATTCCGAGCCGCTGCTTCATGCCACCGGATAATTGCTCCACTTTATAGCCCTCTTTATCCTTCAGGCCAACTTCCTCCAACACCGCGGGGATAGCCTCCTGTAAAAATACCGCATCCAGGCCTGATAGTTTTCCGAAGAAACGAAGCGATTCCCCGCAGCTCATCCACGGCTTGAAGTCTGTATGCTGGGACAAATAGCCGATATCTTGCTTGTGCTGGGCAATGGGCTTGGAATGGAAGGTGATGTTCCCTTGTTCATAGTGCAAAACGCCAGTCATGCATTTAATAAGCGTTGTTTTGCCGGCACCGTTTGGCCCCAATAAACCAATGCATTCCCCTTGTGCAACCGTAAAAGAGACATCGCTCAAGATTTTTCGTTTTTTGATCCTCTTATGAAGTTTCTCGACTGTAATCATGGCGAATGACCTTCCTTCCGATGACCAAATACAAGATCGGCCCTAATGATTGGAATAATAAGATGGCGGCGAGCCAAGCATACGGTGCCGCAATCCGATCTTTCCGCTTAAACCAGTCGTACAGTGCGACGCCAATGAGCAATAAGTTGAAAAAGATAATGGGCAAGGCGAACGGCAGGATTTTTGCCCAATCGATTTCCAGTAAAGCAGTAATATCAGTATTCATATTTATCACCCTTTCTATTATCATTATCAATAATGATAATAGAAACGTCAACTACTTTATGCATGCTCCGTATTTTAATCAGGTTTCGAGTTGCCAGCCGGCCATTTAGGTGGAGTTGGTAAATCAACGGAAAGAATATATAATAGCTAATTAAGCGCACTCAAAAAGGGGACATTGCACATGGAATTTGATTTATTTAAAAACCAAGTTAGGTTTAAAATAGCTTTGGAATTGATCGATGTTGATGAGGGCTTATCGATCCTGCAGCTGAATAAACTATTGAAAGAAGTGTCGCAAGCGACTTTGTACAGACACGTGAATTCCATGGTGGAGGATGACTTGCTGAAAGTGGTGGGCATAAACCGCAGCGGGAAAGTGGAAGAAAAACTCTATGCACTGAACACGCAAGCTTATAAAGTGAGTCAGGAAGACTGGCAGTCAGCTACTTATAGCGAGAGAATCCGGTTCATCACGTACTATTTCATGTACATTCTGCAAAACTATAAAAATTACCATGAGCGCAGCGTGGAAGAGCAGTCCCAGGATCAATCGACATTTTCTTTAGTGAAGCTGAATTTAACAGACGATAGATTCAATGATTTTCAATCGGAGCTTGGCTCATTAATGGAGAAATATTATAATGCGCAGGAGCCGGAACAAGGAACCGAACGCGCTGTTTCGTTGGTGATTATTCCATAATCCGAAAATAAATATGAACGCAATAAAGCACAGCTGAATGGGATCAGCTGTGCTTTATTTATTGAGAAGGCAGTGATGCGCAAATGAAAGCTGCACTTATAGCTGCGTTATGTTGCTTTGGCCGATCGATCAGTTAACCCCGACAGCCGAGAATGCTGCTTTGACGCTTGCGACTTCAGCGCTCGATGCGCCGTACAGATCCGTTGCCGCTTGAATAGTAGAAACGCGGAAATGGCTGTAGTTGGAGTTCGGCGTCAAGTATTGCGTCAAAGTCCGGTAGTAGATTTCGCCCGCCTTGTCGTTGCCGATGCCGTTCACGCTGACACCGTAGTGCGTGCCGCCATTCGCGAGCAGATACGCCGCTTTATTGCTGATGCCGGAGTTGATATGGACGCCGCCATTATCCCCTGTGCCGGTATAGCGCTTCGAATAATGATCCGGATCTCCGCTCAAGGTCGGATCTTCCATGGAACGCAATGCATCGCCTGCCACGTTCGGCGTATAGATGTCTTCGCCGACCTGCCAGTCCGGGTTATTATTGAAATGGTGTTCGACAAGCGTTCCGAAAATATCGGACATCGATTCGTTGATCGCGCCGGATTCGTTCTGGTAGATCAAGTCCGCGGTCGTGTCGGTTACAGCATGCGTCAATTCGTGTGCGATGACGTCCAGCGCACCGGACAGCGGAACGAAGGTATTGCCGTCACCATCGCCGTAAACCATTTGGGAACCGCTCCAGAATGCGTTATTGTAACTGCGGCCGTAATGGACAGTCGAGATCAGCTCAGCCCCGTTGCCGTCATAGCTGTTGCGGTTATGGACATCCTGGAAATAGTCATAAGTCTGGCCAGCGTAGGCATGGGCATCGACCGCAGCCCCGTCATAAGCGGCATTATAGACATTATCGCTGTCGAGCCATAGGGTGCCAGGAATCCGTGTGCGGTTTTTGGCATCGTAAGTGAAAATGCCGTTGCCGCGCGTCCGGTCGACCAGGTAAGAACCTTTGCTAATGACCAGGGTATTGAATGATTTCGTATCGCCCAGCACGCCTTTGCCGGTCGCTGTCGAATCTTCTCCCGTCAAGTTCGCCCTATCAGATGGCTTCGCTTCATGGATCTGGTTATAGGAATCGAGGATGTCGCCCGTCTTGGCGTCCACGAAGTATTGATAATTCCCGGGTTCCGGGTAAAGGAACTCGAATTCAGCGCTGTATGCATAATGCGCTTGGCCGTCTTTGGAGTAGATGACCAATTCCGGTGCCACTTCAGCCTCAAGTTCCGAGGAACTGCCGATTTTTTCTTCCAGGTCTGCCGCTGCTTTTTCAACAGCTGCATCGGCTTTCAATGTCGCGCCTTTTTTCAAGGATTGCTTATCGTATAATTCCGGCGCCAAATTGCCGGAGATGGACATGAGGACGCCATTTTGGCCTACATGTGCGTTAATTACGGAACCGAAAACAGGCACGCCTTTGAATTTCTGCTGGAGCTTCACTTTGGTGAAGCCGAGATCGTCTTGTTCCTGGCTGATGACCTTGAAGCCGGCAAGTTCTTTTTTGCCAAGTTTAAACGTGTCCTGGTTTTCCTCCAAATATGTAAAAACGATATCTTTTGCTGCTTTATCGGACGGATCGGTCAACTTCCCGGAAATGAAATCAGGCGTCTTTGTGTCTTTATTGACGTGGACGTTCTCCGTTGCCTGATTGGATAAGGTATCGGCGGAAACCGCTGTGGCGGAAAATGCCAATGATGCTGCCAAACTTAAGGTCAGTAATTTCTTTTTGCTCATCAAAAGTCACTCCTTCTCGTCTTACCGGTATTGCAACTCGGTAAAAACATCATAACTATTTAATTATTCTGAATATATAGGTTGGAGTAAGCATTTTGGCGAGACCCAAAAGTGATGATTGCCTCTCTGGCGAAACGGCAGAAAAAGCGGTTTGCCTATTTTATAGGCCGATTGGATTCCCTGGTAGCGCATTATTGCTACATGGAGAAAGCGCCTGCGCTCTGAACGGCCAAGGATTCTTAAAAAGCGGTTTATTGAAAAAAAGGCACATGGGTTTTTCTGTAAGAAAGAAACAGGTAATGATCGATAGTTCATGCTGGATTTCCTGCAATGCTATACTGGATGGAACAACCTGGCTTATACAGCAAGGCCAATTCCTGGATGAAGAGGTGTGGAGATATGGAAACTGTGTACTTAGCGGGCGGCTGCTTATGGGGAGTGCAAGCCTTCATCAAAACCTTGCCCGGCGTCGAGTTCACCGAAGCGGGACGGGCGAATGGCAGCACCGGCACACTCGAAGGCAAGTACGACGGCTACGCGGAATGCGTGAAAACCGGCTTCGACCCTTCGCGCGTGTCGGTGGAGGAATTGATGGTGTACCTGTTTGAAATCATCGATCCCTATAGCGTCAACAAACAAGGCGAGGACGCCGGCGAGAAATACAGGACCGGCGTCTACAGCGAAAAGCCGGAGCACTTGAGGGCGGCGCAAGCTTTTATCGATGAACGAAGCGACGCATCGCGCATCGCGGTCGAAGTCCTGCCGCTTGAAAATTATGTGAAGAGCGCAGAGGAGCATCAGGACCGGTTGGGCAAATGCCCGGATGATTATTGCCACGTACCGAAATCTTTGTTGTCCAAGTATGCGTAAGCACTGCGTGGATGAAAACTTTTTGTGGAATAGGGGGGAGAGCCAATTGCCTGGCTCTCCTTTTTCGTGTTGGAAATTAGGCGGGTTTACGCGGCGGCCGGCTAGCTCGGCACAAAAAATGCCCATCCCGAAAACAAGCGATTCAAACCGTGGATAAAGCCATGCCCCCTGCTGCCGATTGCAATAGTCAAAGCGCTTGTAGTATCTTTAGAAAAAGTGTAAAAATATATTCTTTTGCATTTTCGGAAGAGGAGGGATCAAATGCACCACCAGACAGTCAGCCCTTCCAGAAAATTTCAGAACTTCAATGATGCAGCCAATCAGATTTTGAGTATGCTGAGCAAGCAAATGGACATCAATACGCTTTTCATTGCTGAAAATGATGGAAAAACCAATACGATCAAGAAGGCGTTCAATAGAGAAGAGGAGTTGGTGGCGGAAAACAGCCAGTCACCGCTTGACCAGACCTTCTGCAGTTTGTCGATCAATTACGGGCAGGAGCCACTGCTGATCGAAGACATCTCGCAAGATGAAAATGCAGGCAAACTCGAGATTTCAGCGCAATTCGGAAACGGCGCATTCATCGGCATCCCGATCTATTTCGAGAGCGGGGAAGTGTATGGCACTATCTGCGGATTGGACAAGCATCCGGTCCGTTTTACGGAAGAGCAGCAGGAGATGTTCGAGATGATGTCTTCTTTATTGAGCTATATTTTGGAGCTCGACAAAGCCCAAAAGGAAATCCAGACCTTGTCGTCGCCACTCGTGCCTTTGACGGATGAGATTTCGATCCTGCCGATCATCGGCCACATCACGCTGGAACGCGCTTATCAGCTGATCGATGATGTCGTGATGAAAGCGAGCGAAGGCGTTGATTTTCTCATCCTGGATTTCTCCGGCATTACGCAAATCGACCCGCGCATCGAACAGCCTTTGCTGGATTTGATCAAAGCCTTGAAGATCATGGGCATCACCCCGATCATCACCGGCATTTTGCCGACGATGGCGATGAAAGTCCCGCATTTCGCCCATTCCCTGAAAGGCGAACGGATGGAAGCGACACTGAAAATCGCCATCGACCAGCTCGGGTTTGCCTTAATCCGGAAAAATGCGTTTGGGTCCGCTTCCGTGAAATAAAGGAAAATGGATAAATGGACAGGCCTATACCCCGGCGAAACCGCTTCTGGCGGATTCACCGGGGTTCATTTTTTTCTGTCTTCAGGGCGTTAAAGGCACTGTCCAGAGGGTAATACACAAAGACAAGCTTGGTTGAACGATCAATCAGGGCATGCCGAAGCGTGAGGAGGGATTGCCATTTCATTTGAATGGCTTAGCACCATAAGCAATGTTTTCATTTTCATCAATTTAGTGTTGGCGTTTTTCATTTTATTTTTCGAACGGAAAACGGCTTCATCGGCATGGGCATGGATTTTGATCCTGTTCTTTATCCCGATCCTCGGCTTTGTGCTGTACTTGCTGTTCGGGAAACCTTTGAGGCGCAGCCGGCTGAATCGGCCGGTTGCCTATGAGAACCGGGATTTCATGGATGAAAAAGACCGCCAGCTGGCGGAGATGAAATCAAGAAGCTTCCAACCGCCCGCGGCACTTGAAGGGAAATGGCTGGACATTGTCCAAATGAATGCTGCGCGGACCGACGCGCCTTTGTCGGCCGCTACCGATATCCAGATCTTCAACGACGGCAAACGGAAATTCGACGCCTTGTTCCAGGATATCCGTTCGGCGTCGAAGCATATCCACTTGCAGTATTTCATCCTCAATGACGACGATTTGGGGCGGGAACTCATGTCGCTACTGACTGAAAAAGCGGATCAAGGCGTAAAAGTGCTGTTTTTGTATGATGACCTGGGGTCGAGCAGCCTGCCGAAGCATTTTTTTGATGCATTCCGTGAAGCGGGAGGAAAGACGGCCGCTTTTTTGCCGGCCATGCTGACGAGCATCAACCCGCGGCTCAATCACCGGAATCACCGGAAACTGGCCGTTATCGATGGCCACACGGGCTATATCGGGGGATTCAATGTCGGCGATGAATACATCGGGAAAAAGAAAGAGTTCGGCTACTGGCGCGACACGCATCTGCGCATTGAAGGGGAAGCGGTGCATTCCTTGCAGAACCGCTTTTTCATCGATTGGAACCAGGCCGCTGAAAAATATCCGATGAAGTATGCGGAAACTTATTTTCCGAAGATGGACCATCGGGAAGGCGCTCCCATGCAGATCGTGTCGAGCGGGCCACTGGATACCCATGAAGACATCAAAAACGGTTATCTAAAACTGATCCATCATGCGCGCGACTCGATTTACTTGCAGACGCCGTATTTCATTCCGGATAAATCCATCATGGATGCCCTGCGGACCGCGGCGCTTGGCGGGGTGGACGTGCAGCTGATGATCCCCCACCAGGCAGACCATCTATTCGTCCATTCGGCGACGCTGTCATTTGCCCGTGATTTGCTCGAAGATGGCGTCAAGGTCCATAGCTATAAGAACGGCTTCCTGCACGCCAAAACGCTCGTTGTTGACCGGCAAGCTTATTCGGTGGGCTCAGCGAATATGGATGTCCGCAGTTTCGCCTTGAATTTCGAACTGAATGCCTTCGTCTACGATGCTGGGTCGGCACAGGAAATGGCGGATCTGTTCCTGCAGGACCGCAAACTCGCTGTCGAATTAACCGATGCGGACTTCAAGCAACAGCATTGGATTGAAAAAGCCAAACAGGATATTGCAAAACTGGTGTCGCCGATCCTATAAAGCCGGTGATCATTTCTACAGATAGAACATCAAAGCTTGAGCCATTTTTGGACTCAAGCTTTTTTTGGTGGTTTGGCTGCCCGCTATCAGCTGAACAGCAAGAAAAAAAGATTCTATAAGTACGAAAAATCGTATACTATGACAAGAGAAGAAATTTTACAATGAAGGTTAAATTTTGAAATTTTTTTTACTATATAAAATCAGCGAAGAGCTGGGGGCGGGGCATCATGCATAAATCATCGGAAAAAGGCATCAGGCATAAATATCTTCGATTAACATTATCTTCTTTGCTTGTTTGTTCATTATTGATTGCCGGAATATATTTCTACATGAACAAACAACAGGAGGATAAGCAGGCGGAATACGATCAGCTCACAGAAAAGCAGGAGACGCTGCAAGGGCTTTCCGAAGCCTTAAATCAGCTTTTTTTCCGCACAAGAGGGTATTATGCTTTTCAAAATCAGGAAGAGCTGAGACTGGCGTATGTAGAGCTGGAAATCTTGAAGAGCGCGATTGAAAGGCTGGAAAGTTTGTCGATTACGAATGAAGAACAACAGGAAATTTCGGATTTGTCTATATTTATAGCGACATTCGAGCAACAAGTATTTCCCAATGCGCTTGAAGCGGTACAAAACGATGATTATCAAGCGTTGAGGAACCTGTCCAATGATGGCACCAATGCTGCAGTAAATGAATTTGTCGCTTTTGCCGACGAATACAAAACCGCATCCGAAGCAGAATTGGAACAATTGAACGAAGACATGATCAGGCAGTCGGAGAATTTTTCGTTTGCGTTGATTTTATTGTTCATCCTGCTGTTCATTACCACGGCCTTGATCATTTATCGGGCCATGAATGATATCGTCAAGCCGTTGGAAGGCATGCGCGAATCCATCGAAGGGTTCGGCAATGGCGAGCAAATGTCTTACGCTCCTATCGAACGGAAAGATGAGATCGGCTTATTGTCGATGACTTTTTACCGGATGATGAATACCATCCGCGAAAATCAGGAAGACCTTACTGCCCAAAACCAGGCATTATTGGTGAACAAGGGCCAGCTGCAGGAAAAGCAGGCAGAACTGCAAGAGGCACTGGAAGAAACCGGAAAGACGAAAGACCGCTTGATCCGCTTCAACGATTTGAACCATATCCTGTCGTTTACATTGGATAAACAGAAATTGATCAATGCCACGCTCAAGTACTTTACCGATACCTACGAGATCGATACGGGCGTGCTCTGGCTGCCGGGTTCTGGCGAATACGCGCTCAAGGGCTTCACGGAGAACATGTTCGAGCAATTCCAGGAGCAGCAAATCCCTTATCTATCGGCCCGTTTGAAAGAAGATGAATCCTTTACGGTCACAAGGGAAGCGCTGGAGCAAAAAGGCTTTGTGGACGGGCCGGTCTATATTCATGATTTATACGCATCTGTAAAAAATGAGCAAAACGAAGGCATCGCGCTGATTGGTTTGTCGCGCGTCGGCAGAGCCTTTTCAAAAGAGGAAGAAGCCGATATCGACGGATTGTTGAAACGCATCCATTTGGCAATCGACCGGATCCAATTGTACGACGCGGCAATCCATGAACGGACATTGAACGAACGCATCGTCAATAATATCAATGAAGGCATCCAGTTCATTGCAAAAAATGGCAGCATGGTGCAGCGCAATGAAACGATGTGCACGATGCTGAGCTGCGGAAATGCATCGCTGGATGCAGTGATTCCACAAAACGAATGGGTCCACCGGATGGCGGAACAAACGACTGCTCCAGAAGCGATGGCTGAGTTCCTCACCATGTGCATCCGCAACAAAGAAAGTGAAGCGAAGACCTTCCAATATACGGTCAAAGCCCCTTATGAACGGGTCATCGATGTCTATAGCACGCCGGTCATCGTTGACGGTGAACGGACGGGCACGATTTTTGTTCACCGCGACATCACGAGAGAGCACGAAGTCGACAAGATGAAGTCCGAACTGGTCAGCACTGTCAGCCACGAGCTGCGGACGCCGCTTTCCAGTGTGCTTGGGTTTACGGAGCTGCTTCTTAATAAGGAATTGAAACCGGACAAGCAAGTGCGTTATTTGAAGACGATCTATAAAGAAGCGATGCGCCTGACCAATTTGATCAACGACTTTTTGGATTTGCAGCGGATGGAATCCGGTGACCAAGTGTACCGGATGGATAAGCTGTCGATGAATGAGCTAGTCATCGAAGCGGCAGAAAAATTCAGGACGCAGTCGACGCATTCTGTCGTTTTGATCGACGATGCATCGGATGTGAAAGTGGAAGGGGACCGAGAACGTCTCGCCCAAGTATTGATGAACCTGGTCGGCAATGCCATCAAGTTTTCCCCGGAAGGCGGCAACGTGACCATCTGCATGAAAAACCATGCGAATCACTTGCGCGTATCTATCCAGGACGAAGGAATCGGCATTCCAGCTGAAGACATTCCGAAGCTGTTCTCCAAATTCCAGCGCATCGACAATAGTTCACGCCGCAAAATCGGCGGAACCGGGCTGGGCCTTGCGATATGCCAGGAAATCATTGTCAAGCACGACGGCAAGATTTGGATCGAATCACAGGAAAGACAGGGCACGACCATCCACTTCGAATTGCCGCTTGTGTCCGGCATGCAGGAATATGCCACACAGGAAGGCGCGGAAGAAAATCCGCCTGTGATGATTGTGGAAGACGATATGAGCCTCGCGCTGTTGTTATCGGAAGAGCTGAAACTCAACGGCTTTAAAGTGATTTACCATACTTCACCGAAAGAAGCATTTAAAGAAGCGAAGCGCACGCCTTTGGTCGGCGCTGTCGTGGATATCATGCTCGGCGAGGAATTGAGCGGCTGGGACCTGGTCGATATGATGAAAGAAGACCCGGCGACACAGAATATCCCGATCGTCATCTCTTCTGCACTCGATCCATCAACCGATGCCAGTAAAATCAGCAAGATCAATCATTACCTGACCAAACCGTATGCTCCGGTGAACTTATCGAAAGTGATGAAAAACCTGCAAAACGGACAGGAGCAAAACGGCGTCATCTTCTACGCCACATACGGCCTGGACGACGAGCCGGAGAGCTGAGAAATAGTATACAACATAAAAAAACGACCAGCCCATAAGATAAGGGCTGGTCGTTTTTTTTATGACACCAATATATCTTCCACAAGCGCCAATAGTTCCATCGGACTGAAGGGCTTGGACATAAAATAATCCGCCCCGTTCAAGATGGCTTTTTCGCGGTCCGCGTCTTGCGCTTTTGCTGTCAGCATCAACACTTTCGTGTCGTTTTGGTCTTTCCTGACCTCCTCGAGCACTTCCATGCCAGTGAGGTAAGGCATCATATAATCCAGCACGACCAAATCGTAGTCATTAGCCCGGATCTTCTCCAGGGCTTCTTTGCCGTCTTCAGCCTCTTCAATCAGGAAGTCATCTTCCAATGTATCCGCGATCAGGATGCGCAAAATATCTTCATCATCTGCGACTAATATTTTCTTCATAAGTATCCTCCTTGCAATTAAGTCGAAATTCCTTTGCGTTTCATATCGCCCCAATGTGCTTTCTTTTGGAAAGTGGCAATAATTCCTCTGACTCGCCACAATACCATAAGCGGGCGGTACCAAAAGGCTTCAGTCAATGCCCAGAAATAAAGGCGCATCAAATGGGAAACCTTCGGGTATTTGTGGAGCGTTAATTCTTCTAATAATACAGCAAGTGCCGAAATGAGCGAGCCGTAGAACACCGTCACCAAGAACATGACGCCGGCGACTTGCGGATCGACCAATGAGAAGAAAAAGCCGCCAAAAATGATGAAGTAGCCGATAAATTCGAATACGGCGCCGAGCAATTCGACAAACAGGAAATAAGGCATCGAAAACAAACCGATCGAGCCGTATTTCGGATTGAGCATCATTTTTCTGTGATTCCACAAAGTTTCAAGCAGCCCGCGCTGCCAGCGGATCCGCTGAGACCTGAGCACTTCCAGTGATTCAGGGGCTTCTGTCCAGCAGACAGGGTCTGGGATATATTCAATGCGCTGCTTGGATTTTTCTTCCCTCAGCAAACGGTGCAGCCGGACGACCAATTCCATATCTTCGCCGACGGTGTTCTTATTGTAGCCACCGGCTTGGATGACGCGTTCTTTGTTAAAGACGCCGAAAGCCCCGGAAACGATCAGCAAAATATTCAAATGGCTTAATGCCAGGCGGCCGATCAAGAAGGCGCGGAAATACTCGACGATCTGCATGAGGACGATCGGGCTTTTCGGCAAGCCGACAATTTCCACTTTGCTTCTGGAGATGGTCGAGCCGTTGGCGATTCGGACAGATCCGCCGGTGACGATAATTTGGCCGTCTGATTCGATAATCGGTTTCATGCATTTTAACAAGCCGTCGTTTTCCAAAATGGAATCTCCATCAATCGCACAGAAGTAAGGGAAGGAAGAGAGATTGACCCCGGCGTTCAACGCATCTGCCTTGCCGCCGTTTGCTTTTTTGATGAGGCGGATATAAGGGAAGATCGAGGATTGGTAAATGGCCTCGACTTCCGCGGTCTCGATGTGTGTGCGGACGGCGAAAGGAATTTTTTTCATCTTGAATTCTTCAATCATGCGCAGCGATGTGCTGTCTTTCGAGCCATCATCAATGACGATGATTTCTTTTTCGGGGTATTCCAGTGCCAATAGCGAACGCACCGTGCTGACAACGCCGACTTCTTCATTGTACGCAGGCACTAGGATCGACACCGGATAAGTCGATTGGTTTCTTAAAAAATCTTCTGTAGACTCTCGCTTATCGAGCTTATTTTCTTTTTTGACTTTCCCGTATGCAAGCGCAAAGAGCCCGAGATAGCTCAGGCTTGAAAAAAGCATATAGGCGATGACGATATAGGATAAAATCAGCGCTACTTCCTGCATTATTGTTCACTTCCTAAAAGGGAGGTTTTCCATTGATTCGCCATGTCGCGTGCATAGCGGTCGGGATGGCTTTCTGCGAGATGGGTAAGCACGATATCCCCTTCAGAAAACTGGGTCAAGGCTTCGGCTGATGAGTAGCGGACCCACCACACCGGGTCCCCGAGCAGCTCACTGAGCATTTCCTTATAGCGCGACAATTGCAGCTTTCCGGCAATTTGGGCAGCGAACATGCGCTCAGGCCAAGCGGTCGACTCGAAAAACGGCGCAAGGGCGCTTGGGGAATTCATGTATTGCAGGTGAAGGATCGCTTTCAGTGCCTGAATGCGCATCTCCATCTCGGGGTTCTGCAATTCTTCTTCAACGCGGGGAAGAAACAGCGTCATGCCGGCCATGCCGATATAGGAAACAGCAGAATGTTTCAACGTCTGGTTGTTATTTTCTTCGTTTAAAGCAGCATTCAACTCGTCCAGTTTCGTCAGTTCGTCCAACCGTTTGAAAACATCGATATACAGACGGGCGGGGGCATCGGGGTATTTCGCAAGCGCCTCAATGGCCACCGTCTCATTCAAAGAAGCGAGCGTGCGGATCAATTGCTGCGTCTCCTGGTCGAGCCGGGAACTTTTCGCTAATTTTTCCTTTAGCTGTGGAACGAGCGACTCCATCCGAAAGTCTTCGATGAAATATAAAGTATTCATTCGCATCGCCCAGTTTCCGCGCTTGAGGAGCTTCATATAGCGCTTGGAAAGGAACTCTTCCGACAGGCGTGAGACAGCAGGCGAATCAGCGCCACCCTTGGTGACGGATACGTAATGGTTCAATAAGCGTTCCAGCACGACCAAATGGTAAGGGGAAGCTTTCAATTCTTCGATGAACCGTTCGTCTGAAGGGTCCATCATATAAGAGCTGAATGAATCAGTTAAGGCATCGTATTGGCCGTTGATTGCGGCTTCCCGTTTATTCGAACGCTGCTTGCGCCAAGCTAAGATCAACAAGAGAAGCAATTGGCCGAGGAACAGGGAGGCAATGAGGATCCAGAAATGGGATAAGTTCACTGGAACATCCTCTTCGTGAGCCGCTGTACACGGGCTACGACTTCCTGTGCATAAAACGGTTTGACGATGTAATCATCGGCTCCGCTCTTCAAGGCCAAGACGATATCGGATTCGTTGTTGCGGGACGTGAGCATGGACACGACGATATTGTCGTGCGGATATTGCGAGCGCACATGGCTCAGCACTTCCAGCCCGTCCATTTTTGGCATGACGCCGTCCAGCAGGATCATGTAATTCTCATCCGGACGGTACCAGTCGGAATCGACCAGCGCGAGACCGTCTGCGTATTCTTCGATCTGGATATCGAAATCCTCCGCTTTCCAATTGGAAAATTGCTTGGCGACCAATTTGCGCACGAGTGAGTCGTCGTCGACAATGACAATATTCAGTTTGCGTTTCAAGTCATGTTCTTCGGATTCATAAACCATCGTCTGGTTGCGCCCGTTTCGCTTGGCTTGATACAAAGCTTTATCGGCTTTATTGACAATCGTTTCCTGCTTGAGCCGGTATTCGCTGACTCCTGCGGAGAAGGTCAAGCGAATCGGGGCGTTGGCGTGAATAGCGAATTCCGTTTCAGATAGTGCCTTATGCAGGCGATCGATGAATGCGGCAGCTTCCTGCGGCTTGGTCTCGGGTAGAATCAAGGCGAATTCCTCTCCGCCATAGCGGAAGAACGAGTCCGATTCACGTTTCAAGTTCAACACAAACTGGCTGAAGGAACGTAAAACCTCATCTCCCACTGAATGCCCGTGGTCATCATTGATTTTCTTGAAATGGTCCAAATCGAGCAAGGCCAATGTAAACGGCTTGCCGGTTCTTTCAGCGAGATTGGTCATTTGCAGCAGGACCTCATCAAAGGCTTGGCGATTTCCGGCTCCGGTCAATTCATCAATTCGCGTGCCTTGCAAGATGATTTCCTGGCCACGCAGGCGATTGGCTAAATAGGGAAGGAAATACGCCATATTCAATGGCTTGACCAAAAAATCGGTGGCGCCGACTTCCATTGCCCGGATATGGTGATCGATCCGGTCATCTTCACTCATGACGGCGAGGGGAAGGTGGCGGCTTCTGCCGGCTTCGGCAATTCTTTCGGCCAGGCTGAAGCCGTCAACATCCGGCAGCTTCGCATCCAATAACACCATCTGCGGATGCAATGTGTAAAATAATTCCGTGCCTTTTTGGCCATTCAAAGCGATGACGACAGGAATGCCTTTAGGCTCCAATGTCTCTTTGAGCTTCGCGGCGAATTCAGCATCGGAATCGATGACCAATACGAGGGCTTCTTCACTCGAGGCTTTGCTTTCCGGCGCCTCCAACTCGGTCTCTTGTTGGCTTGCAGGCTCGTCAGCTGCAAAATAATTTCGGAATGAAGACATGAATCCTGCCAGCAAATCGACAGCAAGCAACTCGGTGCTGTGTTCTGAGAAAGCATCCAGCTCGCGTGCGCAAAAATCGGACAGTTCCATCATGCCAATCGTTCCGGCAGTGCCTTTCATCGTATGCAAAAACCGGTAGACTTCGCGTTCTGGAATTGTGCCTTGAGCAGCCCATTTCGAGAAATCCCGTTCCATTCGTGTAGCAAGTAAAGCTTTATAATCTGTTTGGGCCAATTTCTTTCACCGTCCTTCAAAGAATGTCCCGAACTTGATGTGGGACGATATGCGGAGTTTTGGGCTTGAAAATGATGTTCATTAATATGTCATTTGAATAGTTAAATAGATAATATTTTCCACTTATAGAATAACATCAATCGGCTTCCGAGTAAGTGATTTATCCTTTGAAACATGACTTTCCAATGACGCTTTCCAGGTTCTTTGCAAAAAAGAGTGCCAGAAATGAAAAAAATAAAAAGACACTTCCAAAAATCATGAGAAGTGTCTGATCTTTTCATGGCTTGAGCGTCATCCAACTGCCAACATGGTGGATAGCAATTCCTTCGTAGGCGGAGTATCCCGAGTAATGGGCGGCCACTTCAGCCAACTGCACATTCATGAACGCTTCGCCTTCTTCGGCAAAAGTGATGATGCTGCCTTCATCGGTGACGCCTGTTTCTACGCCCACTACCACATGTTTGCCGTATTTTTCGGCCATGGCAATTTCAGTTTTGACGATATCGATGATCATCGGCGCGGAATCCCGGTAAGCCATCAATGTCACTCCGTCCGTATTGGCGATCACCCATTCGGCCAATAACCCGCTGCCGAACGTATTTTTATAAGAGATCTCGTCGAACCAAAATGGCATGTCGGCTTCGAGCGGTAAGTTCAACTGTGCAGAGCTCACTGCGGCTCTTTGCAGAAGCGATTGATAGGATTTCACAGTAGCGGCGCGGTTTGAATTCCATCCGCTGTATAAATAAGGCTCCACATCCAAATGGATTCCATCAAAAACTGCCTGTTGTGTCGATCCGCTTTGATAATTACCCAGCCAGTTCATCAACATGTTCTGGTTCGTATAGCCTTTTGGCGCAACCCAGGCCGGTGCTCCATCGAGTGCAAATGCGGCTATGCCGCGTGCATGCGCTTGCGTGACAAAACTGCGGTACGTATTTTTAGGAATGTCCCGATCGATTTGCACATAGACTTTATTGACGTTTTTATTTTCGAGAAAAGTGAGCACAGCTGCTTCATCTTCCACGAACATCCACGGATTCCATAGCCAAGTGGCACGGGTATCAGGCGCATCGCCGCTTGCCTGTACGTTTTCTGCATGGCTTAACGCTAACATAAGGGACATCGCGAACATCAACATCGCCGCTTTCTTCAACATATTCTTTTCCTCCATTCTGTCAGCCGAGGTCCACAGAATGGGTGCCTGGCAACCTGACAACCGTACACTGTGCGGGCAGTGGGTAGGCTCATGGCTTTGCGTCCTTCCTTTTCAGGTAAGTTTGCCTTTTTCAGTTTTTTTCTTATTATAATTCCAGTATGTTGCATTAAAATAGTAACTATGTACCTATTAAAGCTTTTACATGACACTTATCGAGAAGTTTGAAATAAAAAGCTGTGCCATGTCCTTTCTTTTCTTGATTTCGCGATTTTTAAAAAGAAGATTGTATGAGAAAGAGCGCGGACAAACCGAACAATGCAGCAACGGACATAAAAAGGATGCCCCCAGCAATTCGCCTCTTTCTGGCATCGTCGGCATATTTTTCTTGGATATAAGCGGCCCATTTCCAAACTAGAATGTGAGTTATCACGATAAAACCAAGAATGAGCAAGCTGATAAGAGATTGTGTCATAACAAATCCTTTCCATTGAAAGTTATTTCCTGTTATCCCTCCTTACCCGTAAATGGGTGGATCACGCTAAACTTTTAGGAATGAAAAGTTTATAGTTCACCAGTTTGGTAATCAAGTATCAACGGCCTTCCAATTTCCTGCCGTCCTGCAATTAATACTAGAGCCTTCGCGGAAACTGCTATAGACTGGGAATATAGAGAAATTCCTTCCACATACCCGTTTGATCATTACGCTTTTCAGGAATTTGCTTTCAATTGAATTCAATTAAGACATATTACTTGAAGGAGGATTCCGCATGATCAGTTCAAAATACTTGGATCTACTGGCAGAAAAATACGATAGTGAAGAAAAAGTGGCGACGGAGATCATCAACCTGGAAGCCATCTTGAATTTGCCGAAAGGGACGGAGCATTTCGTCAGCGATCTCCACGGCGAGTACCAGGCATTCCAGCATGTGCTGCGCAACGGCTCCGGCAATGTCAAAGTGAAAATCAGGGATCTGTTCAAGAACGAGATGAGTGAAGAAGAGCTGAATGAATTCGCGACGCTCGTCTATTATCCGGAAGAGAAATTGAGCCTGATCAAAAACCATTTCAGCAGCAAGAAAGAATTGAAGGAATGGTACATCGATACAATCGAGCGGCTTTTGAAGCTGGTGTCTTACGCCTCGTCCAAATACACGCGCTCCAAATTGCGCAAAGCTTTGCCGAAGCAATTCGTCTACATCATCGAAGAGCTCTTGTACAAGACCGATGAGTTCACCAACAAGAAGGATTATTACGCGAAAATGCTCGAGCAGATCATTACCCTGGGGCAAGTGGACAAGCTGATCGTCGGGCTGGCCTATACGATGCAGCGGCTGACGGTCGACCATCTGCACGTCGTCGGCGATATTTACGACCGGGGGCCGGATCCGCATAAGATCATGGATACGCTCATCGACTACCATTCCGTCGACATCCAATGGGGCAACCACGACGTCCTGTGGATCGGCGCCTACTCCGGCTCCAAAGTCTGCCTCGCGAACATCATCCGCATCTGTGCGCGCTATAATAACCTGGACATCATCGAGGATGTGTACGGCATCAATCTGCGGCCGCTGTTGAATCTGGCGGAGAAATATTACGAAGACAATCCGGCCTTCCACCCGAAGCGGATTTCCGGTGAATATTTGACGGATCAGGAACAGCTGCAAATCACCAAGATCCACCAGGCGATTTCGATCATCCAGTTTAAATTGGAAAGCCCGATCATCAAACGGCGCTCTTGCTTCGCGATGGAAGACCGCTTGCTATTGGAGAAAGTCGATTACGATAAAAACGAAGCGACGATCCACGGCAAAACCTATCCGCTTGAGAACACGTGCTTCGCAACGGTCGACCCGGAACATCCTGACCGCTTGCTTGAGGAAGAGCAACAAGTGATCGATAAATTGCTGTTCTCCATCCAGCATTCCGAGAAACTGTCGCGGCATATGAACTTCCTCATGAAAAAAGGCAGCCTGTATCTCCAATACAACGGCAATTTGCTGATTCACGGCTGCATCCCGCTCGAAGAGAATGGCGATATGAAGAAAATGGACATCGAAGGCGAAAGCTATGCAGGGCGGAAACTGCTCGATGTCTTCGAAGAGTATCTCCGCTATGCATTCGCGCATCCGGAAGAAACCGACGATTTCGCGACCGACATGGTGTGGTACCAATGGACAGGCGAAAATTCCTCGCTGTTCGGCAAACGCGAGATGACGACGTTCGAACGTTACTTCATCAAGGATAAAGAAACGCATAAAGAACGGAAAAACCCGTATTACCATTTGCGTGAAGACGAAGACATGTGCCGCAAGATGCTTGCGGAATTCGACCTGAATCCCGACCATGGCCGCATCATCAACGGGCATACGCCGGTCAAGGAACGGGACGGCGAGGATCCGATCAAAGCGAACGGCAAAATGATCGTCATCGACGGCGGGTTTTCGAAAGCCTATCAGTCGACGACTGGAATCGCGGGCTATACGCTTCTGTACAATTCCTACGGCATGCAGCTCGTCGCCCATCAGCGCTTCAATTCCAAGGAAGAAGTATTGCAAAACGGTACCGATGTCTTGTCGATCAAACGATTGGTCGACGAGGAACTCGAGCGTAAAAAGGTGAGGGAGACGAATATCGGGCAAGAGCTCCTGCAAGAAATCGCCAATTTGAACAGCTTGAGAAAACATCGCTATATGAATTAACCGTATCAAGAGCAAGAACTGGCATCCAGTTCTTGCTTTTTTTTTCAGTGAAGATAGATTCGAGAGAGCTCTTAACTGAAACAGCGAAACCCAGTTAATTGGAATTTGTGTTGTGGGAATTTTTGGTTATCTCTGTTAGTCTAATAAGGACAAGGTCTTAAAGAATATGAATTTAAAAAAGCTCACTAGGAGGGAGTCCATGCCGATTTGTCAAAATTGCCACAAGCAATGGAGTTGGAAGCAGACGGTCAAAAAGATGTTCACATTGGATACGGGAATGATTTGCCCCTACTGCGGGAAAAAGCAATTGCTTACTACCCAATCGAAAAAAAGGGCCGGTCTTACCAACTTTCTGACGCCATTGGCTATGCTTTTCGGGGTTTTATTTAATCTTTCGTTCGTTACGATATTCCTGCTGATCATCGCTAGTGGAGTCATCGTTATAGCTGCCTACCCATTTTTAGTCGAATTGACAGAGGAAGACGAACCGCTTTGGTAAAGTAAGCGGGAAGAAGGACGTGTTCATATCTTTTATCCATTCAGTTTTTACATAGCCATTCTAATAGCCCTCCTGTACTGCGTAGTCTTGTGGATACTGCGAAACCTAGGGAAATTCAGGGTACCTTTGTTTTTCTACGGGCTTGCGGTGCAATTGTCGTTTCTCGCGTTCTTTTTTGGGATGAGCCGTTATTTCAGGACCAGCGACAGTGTGAACCGGGATTATTTCGATGTCTTTGGGAACGGCCTCGCGATCTTCTATCTATTGATGGTCGTTCCATTCGTCGTTGCGCTATGGGTGCAGGTCTATAAAGGTGTATGGCGGCTTGATATCGGCAAAATTTCCAAAATCATCATGATGGTGTTATTTGTCCTGATGACTTTGGTAGTCGGGTTCTTCGGTTTTTATGCACATATCCTGTTCTACTACGGTTTTGCGCCGTGATGATTAACAGCGGGCTTTCTTGAAAAAGGGGGAGATGAGATGTTCAGTAAATATTCAATTGGACTCGTCATTTTGGGAAGTCTATTGCTCATGCTCAACCGTTTGATCTCTGGGTATTCCGAGCCGCTTGCACTTATCGGTTTCCTGCTGCTGTTTGGAGCGGCGGGCACCGTTTTCATTGCCGTGTTGAAAAGAGAGCCGGGCCAATTGAAGGTTTGGTCGCTCTCAGTTTTTTTCGTCATTCTTTTTGTCATCACATGGGCAGAACCCTTCGAGATTTTGCGCCTGATGACGTGGCTGAAAAATATTTAATGAAAAAACGTGGGGCACCGATTGATTCGGTGCCCCACGTTTTTGAAATATAAACTTAAGCGGTCGTCATGCCGCCTGTGATGCTGTAGATTTGTCCCGTAACATAGCTCGATTCGATGGAAGCGAGGAATACGTATACGGAAGCAAGTTCTGCCGGTTGTCCTGCGCGGCCGATTGGCGTCTCTGGTGTGCCTTTGCCGAATTCAGGAATGTTTTCCTGCGGCTGTCCGCCGGAAATTTGAAGCGCTGTCCAGATTGGGCCTGGCGCGACCGAGTTGACACGGATGCCTTTGTCCGCCAATTGTTTGGACAAGGATTTCGTGAAGCCGATGATCGCGAATTTCGTTGCTGAATAATCGAGCAGCATCGGGCTTGGGTCAAAGCCTTCAACCGAGCTCGTCGTGATGATCGACGCGCCTTCTGGAAGGTATGGAAGCGCCGCTTTCACTGTCCAGTACATGGAGTAGACATTGACTTGGAATGTTTTTTCGAGCTGTTCTGTCGGAAGGTCAGCAATGTCTTTGACGGCTTGCTGCTTGCCGGCAACGAGTGCCAAAATGTCCAATCCGCCAAGTTCGGTGTTCGCTTTTTCAACCATTTCCTTGTTGAACGCTTCGTTGCTCAAGTCACCAGGGATCAAGACGGCTTTGCGGCCTTCCGCTTCGATCAATTGTTTCACTTCATCGGCATCGGATTGCTCCGCCGGCAAGTAATTGATCGCGACGTCTGCGCCTTCTCTCGCGTAAGCGATGGCAGCAGCGCGGCCGATCCCGGAATCGCCGCCGGTAACTAAAGCTTTGCGGCCCTCGAGCTTGCCCGAACCTTTATACGTCTTCTCGCCGCAGTCCGGCACCGGCGTCATTTGGTTTTGTACGCCAGGGGCTTCCTGGTATTGTTTCGGAAAGTCTTCCGTCGTGTATTGTGTTCTAGGATTTGGGATATTCGCCATTTCAATCTCTCCTCAGTTTGGTAATAGTTGGTTCCTCCCTTTATCTACCACTTGAAACAGGCGTGAAACCTCCACGGGAAATGTAAGCGCTCCAATGGTGAAAATTGAAAAAAACGCATTAAAACAAGGGAAGTTCAAGTCGGATGAATGAAATGCGCCGTGGAAGTGTGTTATAAAGAAACAGGAAAATACATAGGTACTGCGCCGATTGGGTTCTATTGAAAGCGGTGCAAGAATGTGAAAGGAATGATTGTTTGTTTGATTTTATCGATATTGATTGGGGACACTTATTAGTCGAAGCGGGAATCATTGCCGCTCAAGTCATCGGGATCATCATTGCGTTTGCGATTGTCCGGGCAATCGGGAAAAAGTTGATCAACCGCTCGTTTGACCGGTTGACGAAAAAAGGTGATGTGACAAGCGGCCGTGCATTGACGCTTCGCTCCCTATCCGAGAACGTCTTTTCTTATGCGCTGGTTTTCGTATTGGTCGCCACATTGTTCAATATCTTCGGGCTGTCCGTCGCCAGCCTCATCGCCGGCGCGGGAATCGTCGGCCTGGCGATCGGTTTCGGCGCACAGGGCCTTGTCAGCGACGTGGTCACCGGTTTCTTCCTGTTGCTGGAGAAACAGATTGACGTCAACGATTATGTAACGGTCGGCGCAATCGACGGCGTAGTAGAATCAGTCGGGCTGCGGACAACGCAAATCCGCAGCTTCGACGGCACCTTAAATTTCATCCCGAACCGCGATATCACGACCGTCAGCAACCATTCGCGCGGGAATATGCGTGCACTTGTCGATATTGGCGTATCGTATGACGAAAACATCGACGAAGCGATGGCCGTGCTGAAGACGGTATGTGAAAAAGTCGCGAAAGACAATGCGGCTATCGTCGAAGGGCCGGATGTCATCGGCGTGCAAGCATTCGGTGCATCGGATGTCACGCTGCGCATCATTGCCAAAGCGAAAAGCGGGGAACAATGGGGAGTCGAGCGCGAACTGCGCAAAGCGATCAAAGAAGCGCTGGATGCGAACAGCATCGAAATCCCTTTCCCTCACCAAGTGACGATCCATAAAGGCTTGGGGAACCCTGTCCAGACCTGACAGAATAGAGCGAGTAAATGATCGGCACCGTTAAACGGGGCCGATCTTTTTTCGTGCAAAGAATCAATGCTTAATTGCTTTTTAAAGGGTAAAGATGGCAAAAAACTTTCTATTGTTAATATATTGACAATAGTCATCAACAGATGTAGATTTTAGTCAATTGACCATGAAAGCCTATAGAGAAATCAGGGCTGACACGGAATTTAAACGAAGGTTCATCAAGGGCTGAGCAAGCTTTGTTCTTGTGCGGAACTTTTTTAGCGGGATATGGAAATGAGGAACTGATTTGAAGAAGCAATTTATCGTGATCGGCCTTGGAAGATTTGGCAGCAGCATCTGCAAAGAGCTGTTCAAACTGGGACATGATGTCATGGCAATCGATTCATCGCCGGAACGCGTAGACTTGATGCGCAATTTTTCTTCCCATGCAGCGGTGGCGAATGCGACTGACGAGGCGAGCTTGAGGGAACTCGGTGTGCGCAATTTTGAACATGCGGTCGTGGCGATCGGCGAGAATATGCAGACGAGTGTATTATGCACATTGATGCTTAAGGAAATCGGCGTTCCGCTCGTATGGGTCAAAGCGAAAGACCTGCAGCACCAGATGATCCTTGAGAAAGTCGGGGCGGATCGCGTCATCCAGCCCGAAAAAGAGATGGGCATCCGCATCGCCCATCATATGGATTCGGAAAAGGTCGTGGATTACATCGATTTATCGGAAGACTATAGCATCGTGGAGCTGGTGGCTTCAGAGAAATTGATGGATCAAAGCTTGCTGGAGCTGGACATCCGGGCGAGATACCAATGCACGATTCTCGCCATCAAGCGAGGGGACGAAGTAAATGTCGCGCCGATGCCGGATGATCAAGTGAAGTTGGACGATGTGCTCGTCGCCATGGGGCATCGCGATGATTTAAAACGATTTGAGGCAAAAGGAATTTAGAATAGTATCGGATGTGGGGAAGTCCCCGAAGAGAGGCACACTTCAATGGAAGTATGCCTCTCTTTTTTGGCTGATGGAAATGAATAAAAGGAGAATGAGGGAGTGTGTTCTTCTATTTAGGGTTAGGCGATAATTCTCCGTACAATTGGGTATAATAAACGTATTGCGCAATGGATCAATGAAAGAAACAGGAGGATTACCATTCATGAAAAACTTGCAAGCGACTGTCACGTTAAATAACGGAAGTGAAATGCCCTGGCTCGGCCTCGGCGTATTCCGTGTAGAAAACGGCCCTGAAGCGGCCGAAGCCGTCAAAACGGCAATCGTCAACGGCTATCGCAGCATCGATACCGCCGCCATTTATGGAAACGAGGAAAGCGTCGGGGAAGGGATCCGCCAGGGAATGAAAGCGGCGGGGATCTCGAGGGAAGACTTGTTCATCACTTCAAAACTATGGAACGACGATTTCGGCTACACGTCCGGCATCCAAGCTTACGGGACGAGCCTGAAGAAATTGGGGCTGGAGTATCTGGACCTGTACTTGCTCCACTGGCCCGTTGATGGCAAATACAAAGAGGCATGGAAAGCGCTCGAGCATCTCTATATGGACGGCCAGGTCATAGCGATCGGCGTCAGCAATTTCCAGATCCATCATCTGGAAGACCTGATGAAAGACGCGGACATCAAGCCGGTCGTCAACCAAATCGAGTACCATCCGCGCCTGACGCAAGAGAAGTTGCTCGCGTTCTGCCGCGACAACGGCATCCAGGTGGAGTCCTGGTCGCCGCTCATGGCAGGCGAAGCGCTCGAACAGCCGGAGCTGAAAGAAATCGCCGCAAAATACGATAAATCGGTCGCCCAAATCATTTTGCGCTGGAACCTGCAAAACGGCGTAGTGGCCATTCCGAAGTCGACCAATGAACGGCGCATCGTGGAAAACTCGCAAGTGTTCGATTTCGAATTGGCGGAGGAAGACATGGGGCGGATTTCCGCATTGAACGAAGACCGCCGCGTGGGCCCCGACCCGGACAACTTCGATTTTTAAGAAATGACAGACGCTGACATTAGGTGATTGTTTTCATCTTAGTTATAACAAAAGGAAGCGAAAAGCCCTGGAGCTTTTCGCTTCCTTTTATGTTTCCAATCTATAGCCGATTTTATTCAACGCCGATTCAATGTCGGCGACGTACCCGGTTTTCAACTGCGGCAAGTCCATGGCAAACGAATGGATGCCTTCAACGGCTGTATGGCGCGAACTGCATGCCGTGATTTCACTCCTCGAGCTTGAATGAGAGTTCTGCTCCAAATATTGAAAAAGGCGTACACAAAGTGATTGTGTACGCTTTTTTCGATGGGCAGTTTAAACTGCAGACACCGTGTGAAGGTAGCTGCCTTTAGTATGGACATAGCCTTCCAAGATGAGGCGGGCGGTTCGGACGACCTTGATATTGCTGATGTGCCCGGCAATGAGGTCCACTTTCGTTTCGATGATTCCGGATGGATGGCCAAGACGGACGATATTGGCATCGATCCGGATCAAGTCATTTAGGATCGTATCGGGCAAGAACGCGCCTGCTGTGGTGCAGATAGCGCCGGTTATGGCCAATGCCTGATGCGGTTTTTGCATGGACATCATCCGGATTCGGCAATCCATAGTATCGGCTTCCCGCCGAATGCCGTTGACGTCCGAGTAAGCGGCAGGCGGGGCTACGAGCGTCAACTTTGGCACTGCGGGGGATTTGATTGTTGCTTCTTCTTTCGAACAGAATCCACATAATTCTGCCGCAGCTGCCCGGATTTCCTCCAGCTGCCCGAGCATTTGCGGAGTGAAATCGGCAGGCAGTTCAGAGCCGGTCAATCCCACATCCTGCGCTTTGACGAACACCAAGGGATTGGCCACATCGATAATCGAGACGGCAACCGTGCCGAAAGCGGTCTTGATGTGATCGACTGGATGGCCAGTCGGGAAGAGCTTGCCCGTGACGGCGCCTTGCGCGTCGGTGAAAGATAAATAGATGGGCGAGCCGGTGCCCGGGACGCCTGGAATTTCACATTCACCTTCCGTTTTCACTTGCCCGTGTTCGACTTCCACTTCGGCGATGATCACTTTTTGTGTATTGGTATTGAAGATTTTGACGCTCGTCATCGGCTCTACTGCCGGAACGAGCCCTTGCTCGATAGCATAAGGGCCGACTGCGGAAGAAATATTGCCGCAATTGCCGCGGAAATCGACCAATTGATTTTCGATGCTCACTTGCGCAAACGTATACTCCACATCGATGCCTGGAATCGCTGACTTTTTGATGATGGCGGCTTTGCTCGTCAATGAATTGCCGCCTCCCAAACCGTCAATTTGCCGTTGATCCGGGCTTCCCATGATATCCAACAGAAAACCATCCCACAAAGTTCGGTCTACGGGCATATCCTCAAAATTAATAAAAATCCCTTTGCTGGTTCCTCCACGCATTACTGATATTGGTACTTTCATGCTGCAGCCACCTTTCGTAAGTTCGATTGCTTATGAAAAAAGCTTATGGTATTTTTAGTCATAAGTGAAATAGATATTATTAAGGTGTTGTTCTAAAAAAAACTTATAACCTGATCGGAGTGGACAGAATGGATGAGAAAGATTGGGAAGCCATGCAAGTGTTGCATGAAGAGAAAAACATCAGCCGCGCTTCGGAACGCTTGTATATTTCGCAGCCGGCTTTGACGTATCGCTTAAAGAATCTGGAGAAAGATATGGGGACAAAGCTTTTCTTCAAAACCAAAAAAGGCATCGAGCTGACGGCAGAGGGAGTCTATCTCGCCCAATACGCGGATGAAATGATTACGAAATTGCAAAACGCCAAAGATTATATCCAGAATATGAACCAAGAAGTCCAAGGGATCCTGAGGCTCGGGGTATCGAGCAATTTCGCGCAGTATAAATTGCCTGCCTTATTGAAGGAATTCATCACGGCCCATCCGAAAGTGCAGTTCAGCGTGAACACGGGATGGAGTGCGGACGTTATGGGATTGCTCAATTCATCGGAAGTCCATTTGGGGATTTTGCGCGGCGACTATAACTGGACCGGGTCAAAATCGCTGTTGCATACGGAACAACTGTTTTTAATCTCAAAAAATGAAGTGAATATGGAAGAAGTGCCTGAATTGCCGTTTATCAATTACAAAACCGACAGCTCCTTGAAAGACATCATCAATAAATGGTGGCACGATCAATACAACGAGCCGCCGATCATTACGATGGAGACTGACCGGCAGGAGACGTGCAAGGAAATGGTCAAGAACGACTTAGGAATCGCCATCCTTCCGGAAATTTGCCTGCGCCCTTCCGACGAGATCCATAAATACCCGTTGTTCTATAAAGACGGGGAACCGGTTATGCGGGATACGTGGCTGATGTACAACCAGGAATTTTTGAAGCTGTCGACCGTCCAGAAGTTTGTGGAATTCTTGAAAAACCACCCGTCGCTTCTGTCCGAAGTTTAGGTTATAAGTTTTTTTGTGTCTTTATTATAAATTCTCTCTATTTTACTTATTTTAAGTAATAGAATATTCTTAAAACTAATTCGTATCGCTAATTTGCCAAGGGGTGGGAAATTTAATTGTTATGTAAGCGAATACATTTAGAGGGGGAATTTATATTCTTACACTATTAGGGGTTTCAATGGTAATTGTATTTACGTATTTGATCATGGCGAAAAAAATGTCGCCGGTCTCCGCGTTGGTGGTGGTGCCGATCGTCTTTGCAGTCATCGGCGGCTTTTGGTCAGGTTTAGGGACGATGATGATGGACGGGCTTAAACAAGTCGCCCCGTCCGCAGCTTTGTTACTGTTTGCGATTTTATTCTTCGGGATTTTGATCGATGCCGGGCTGTTTGATCCTTTGATCAATCGAGTCATGAAGCTGGTGAAAGGGGATCCAGTGAAAATTGCGATCGGGACAGCGGTCATCGCCATGATTGCGTCATTGGACGGCGATGGCACGACGACGCATATGATCACCATTTCAGCGATGCTTGCCCTTTACATCCGCCTCGGCATGAACCCGCTGGTGTTAGCGACCATCTCCATTATGTCCGTCAGTATCATCAGCGGCATGACGCCGTGGGGCGGTCCGGCGACAAGGGCTATCGCTGCGTTAGGCTTGGATGCCAATGAATTTTTCATTCCGATTCTTCCAACGATGTTTGCAGGAATCCTGAGCATTTTGGGAATTGCGTACATGATGGGGAAAAAAGAACGCGAACGGCTCGGCATCATTAAAGTGGAAAACATTCCTGCTAATTCCGAAAGCATGCTTCAAGTTGCCGCTACCCATGCCTTGGACGAAGATTTGAAAAAGCCGCAATTGATCTGGGTCAACCTCGTATTGGTACTGGCCGTCATGAGCGTCTTGGTAACGGGGATCTTGCCCGCTGCCGTCAGTTTCCTGATCGGCTTCGTGTTGGCAGCTGCCATTAACTATCCCGACCTGCAAATGCAAAAAGAACGCATTTTGGCGCATTCCGGCAATGCCATCACGGTCGTCGTACTGGTCTTTGCGGCCGGTATCTTCTCCGGAATTTTCTCCGGCACGCAAATGGTCGATGCCATTTCCAACTCGCTGATTTCGATCATTCCGGCGTCTGTCGGCTCTTATTACCCATTGATCGTCGCCATTACGAGCATGCCGTTTACGTTTGCTTTGTCGAATGATGCTTATTATTTCGGCGTGTTGCCCATCTTGGCAGAAGCGGGCGCTGCGTATGGCGTGAGTCCTCTTGAAATCGCACGTGCTTCCGTCTTGGGGCAGCCGATCCACTTCCTGAGCCCATTGGTGGCTTCGACCTTATTGGTAGTGGGAATGATCAGAAAGGATTTCGGGGAAATGCAGAAATTCGCATTCAAATGGGCGTTCCTTTGCTGCTTATCCATTATTGCGGTGGCTTTCATTACCGGGGCCATTTAACTTTAGGGAATTTTAAGAACTCGTATTTTCCGAAGCTTATCGCTCGCTTTCCGCGGGCGGGAATCGAGCCTCCTCGTCACTTCGTTCCTGCGGGGTCTCTCAAACCCGTCGCTTCGCTGCTCCCGCAGGAGTCGAGCGAACGCTTCTCCAAATACTTAGGTAGATCATTGATTTTTGAATGTAGAAAAGATAATTCTTTTTAACTCATAGCGAATTATAGGCTTCTTCCATACTAAAAAAAAGATTCCGCCCGGCTGGGACGGAATCTTTTTTATTGGCTTGCTTGTTGTTCGCTTTCGGTGATGACGCGAGCGATTAATCGGGACAGCTTCATAACGGTGTGGAGGCGAGTGTCGTTCAGGAACTGGGAAGTCGGAAGGGGATCCAAATAATTCACGATTCCCTGGAAATGATAGTCGCCAGTTTCTGGAAGCATTCTCTCCAGCGCTTTCCCGGGCATCAGCGGAGCGTCTACAAACAGAACATCGCCTACTTGTTCTTTCGCGCCAAGGCTCGCATCTACGCAGATGATCAGCGGATGGTGATAGGTTTTTTGAATGTCTTTTAAAGCAGGCTTTAAATTGAACGCATGGATAGGCTCTTCCAATGTCCCGTATACGCGCTCGATTTTGGCATTTTCCACAATCAAGCTTCCGGTGAGAGGCCCCAAGGAATCGCCGATATACCGGTCAGACCCGATGCACAAATAAACGATTTCGCGCTGCTCGGAACGTGCTTCGCGGAGAATTGCCGACAAATTGTCGATGATTGCCTGCAATGCTTCAGGTGCAGTCTGCTCATTAAACTGAAGCGTATTTTTGGGTTTGGTTGCAACTTCGTGGAGTTTATGTCTGCGGAAGGTATTCATCATGTTATACCACCTCTATACGTACTTTTATCAATTGCTTTCATTATAACTTTAATTAAACTAAGAGCATAAGATGAAGGTGTACCTTGTAGAAAGTAAAGTAAAAAATCTCTTTTGGGCTCTATTCGTTAAAGCCACAAGTATCAAAAAAAGCGTATTCGAATTTACCGAATACGCTTTTGTTCATTTCAAATTTTTCATTATCATGAAAGCAACTAGAGTTACTACACCCACAAGTAAGAACCCCATTGTTTAGAGGTGTTTTTCGCGTAGCTAGGTAAGCAATGAATTCTCACTTCTCCTTTAGCAATGGTTCGGCAGGGCGCTTCAAAGTTTCAAGCATCTTGTGAATTTCCTCAATGACTGCTTGAGGGTTATCGATGTGAACGGCGTGTCCTGCGTTTTCAAGAACGACGTGCCGGCTATTCGAACTTAAAGCTGCTAAATCTTTCTGGAAATCCATCCAATGGGCCCAAGATTCAGGGGTGTGGACAGGCTGGTTGCCGCCGGTAACGACAGTCAAGGGCATATCGCCGAGTGTTTTGTGTTTCCGTACTTGCTCCAAGCTTTCTTCGAAGTCTGCTAATGTGCCTTCTACCGCAAATTGCCTGAAATACTGCTTCTGGTTTGGGGGAGACAGCGCCGGGGCCATCAATTTGTTTTGATCTTCGTGGCAAGCGTCTAAGAGCAGCACGCCTGCCACTTCTTCAGGGTATAGACTGGCGTATAAACGGACGTTCAAGCCACCGAAAGAATGGCCGACTAAAATATAGGGCGGTTTTGCGTTCGCTTTTTGAAGCAGCAGCCGTAAATTTTCAACGTTTTGCAGACTATGGCGCGGTCGGTCGTCGATGGTGCTTTTTCCGAGACCCGCCCGGTTGTACACGAGCATTCTGGAAAATGCAGAGACCTCCGCCTTAATCGGGTTCCAGCTTTTCGTTCTCCATCCATTGCCTGAATCAAAAACAATGACAGGACTCTCTTTGCTTTCACCGAGTTCTTCAAAGTAAAGCTGGATTCCTCCAATATCTATACACTGGCCTATCCATTGCTTTGTCATGTTCTTCCTCCATTTCATTAGACAAGCTTCTAATTGCTGCTTAAAAATATTCTCTTAATTATACTACAATATTCTGTAAATTGATTGGATGTGTATACAAAAATTGGATATAGTAGAAAGGGATGAAATTCATTTACGAAGTTTTAAATTGGGCTTTCGATTACGAGTTTTAACAATACAGAAATCAAAAGTTTATAGCACTCACTTGTCGAAGATACTAGCCGCACTATTATGTAAGCGACGTTGAGAGATCAAATTTAATGTTAAGTGGATTTAGAAAGGTAGATTATAAAAAATGGTTGATATTAAAGGGAGAAAAATTGAGTTAATCGAAAATACAGCAGAGAGCTTAGATGAACTATATTTCTGGCGGTTTGAAGAAAAACAGCAGGAAGCAAAAAAGTGGAACGGGCCATATATTCCTGAAGAATACATCAGCAAAGAACAGCACAGGGAAAAATGGCTCGACGATGAGGCGATTGCTGCGGGTGTTCCGACTTCCCTAACGATTAGGGCAGGCGAAAAAGTGATCGGTTATGTAGGTGCGTATTGGGTGGACGAAAACACCAATTGGCTCGAAACAGGAATCGTCATCTACGATAAAGATTACTGGAATGGCGGTTATGGCCGAGAAGCTTATACCTTATGGATTGATTTTCTTTTCGAATCGACGGACCTTCACAGGCTTGGAATGTCGACCTGGTCAGGCAATGAAAGAATGATGAAAGTTGCCGAAAAGATTGGCATGAAAGAAGAGGCGCGCATCCGAAAAGCGCGAATGGTAGAAGGGCAGTACTTCGACGCCATCAAGATGGGGATGCTGCGAGAAGAATGGGAAAAGTAGGCGATGGATTTCTTCAAACAGCCGATGCAAGGATATATTTTAAGAGGAGTGTTTCGTTGAACAAAAAAACTCATATATTTTTAGTCATTGCCCTAGCGCTCAACACGCTAAGATACGGCACTTATCTAATGGAAGGCGACGCAAACATCTATTAAATTATTATGTTTTTAGCCAATCTAATAGCTATGTTATTTGTCATTATCTCTAGAATGAACAAAAAAAGATCGGAAACTGATAGTTCCATAAGAGAGAGCCGGTGAACGAATTGAAAAAGCCTATTATTATAGCAATTACGGGTGTTTCAGGCGGTGGTAAAACCGCGCTCGTCACTCATTTGGCCAAGCATATCAATAATGCCGAAGCGCTGTTCTTTGATGATTATGACTTGCATGGACCGGAAGATGTATTGGAGTGGGTCGACCGCGGCGCCGATTCTCATGAGTGGAATCTCGAGCCGTTTGTTGCTGATTTCGTGGAATTGCTGAAGCAACCGTTGGAATACATATTTTTAGACTATCCGTTTGCGTATCAACATACGCAAATGAAAGAATTTATTGATCTGGCTGTCTTCATTGAGACACCGCTCGATCTTGCCTTGGCCAGGCGGGTTAGTAGAGACTTTCAAAATAGTTCCGGAGAAGAAATAGTGGCACAAGTGAATCATTATGCAAGTCACGGAAGACGCGCTTATCTCAACATGATTGAAACTATTCAGCCGGATTCTGATTTACTTGTAGATGGAACTTTAGCTGTCGAAGTTCTTGCAAATCAAATCATGAAGAGTGAAAAGTAACTGTCGTAGACGCCGTTCGTGAACTACAAAATTAAGACGGTGAATGGAGAAAATTTTGAATTTATGTGTCACTGGATCATCGTAAGAACAGGCTGTCCATATTGATAGCGCATACAATTTTTTGTGAACAAAAAGTCGAAATTTACAACAACACAAAAGCAGTTAAATGCCGTTCCCGCCGTTCCGGGGTTGAGGGCAACTGCCGGGTAAAAGTAAGCGTATTCCTGTTCTTGATCCGCATAAAATAGCCGAGCGGATATATTCATTCAACAGCCCGAAAGGCGTATAATCCTCCTTGCATAAAATACAGTATTTAAAAAGGAGAAGTAGGATGAATACTCAAAAACAAGGAGAAGTGAACTGGAAGTTGCTCTTGATTTGTGTCGCCATTGGGGCGACTATCTGGTTCATTCCCGCACCTTCTGGATTGGAAACGGATGCCTGGCATTTGTTCAGTATCTTTGTGGCTACGATTGTGGCATTGGTGATCAAACCGATACCGATGGGAAGCACGGCGATTCTTGCGCTGACAATAATTGCGCTAACCCAAATTCTCACCTTGGAACAAACGTTAAGCGGATTTCAAAATACGACCATTTGGTTGATTGTCATCGCTTTTTTCATTTCCCGCGGATTTATCAAAACCGGCTTGGGGACACGGGTTTCTTACCTGTTTGTCCGGCTGTTCGGCAAGAAAACGCTCGGCTTGTCGTATTCGATGCTGCTGAGTGATTTGATTTTGGCACCAGCTATGCCATCAAATACGGCACGGGCCGGCGGAATCATTTTCCCGATCATTCGCTCGCTTTCTGAAACGTACGACTCGAGAGTTGGAGACGGCACAGAGCGGCGCATCGGGGCATTTTTGGTCAAGGTCTCTTTCCAAGGAGATATGATCACTTCGGCGATGTTCGTCACGGCTATGGCCGCAAACCCGCTCGCTGTCCAGATTACGCAAGAAATTACAGGAGAAACAATCACCTGGGGTGGTTGGGCACTTGCCGCATTAGTGCCTGGCTTGATCAGTTTAGCGCTCATTCCTTTTGTCATTTACAAATTGTACCCTCCTGAATTAAAGGAAACACCGGAAGCCTCTGCCATTGCGGTAGAGAAATTGAAGGAAATGGGGCCGATGAAAAAAGAAGAACGCTATATGATCGGCGTCTTCGTCCTGCTGTTATCGCTCTGGATTTTTGGCGGAAACTTCGGCATCAGTGCGACGACCAGTGCGTTCGTCGGACTCTGTGTGCTGCTGCTCAGCGGCGTGTTGACCTGGTCGGATATCAAGAAAGAACAAGGTGCCTGGGATACGCTCGTCTGGTTCTCTGTACTTGTCATGATGGCGACATATTTGAACGAATTGGGCATGATTCCTTGGTTTAGCGATTTGATGGGGAATGCCGTTGGACAAATGTCGTGGATGATGACCTTGGTCATTTTGGCGATCGTCTATTTTTACTCTCATTATTTCTTTGCCAGCAACACGGCCCACGTCAGTGCGATGTATGCGGCGTTCTTGTCGGTCATTGTCGCTTCAGGTGCACCGCCGCTATTGTCAGCACTGATCCTCGCGTTCTTCTCGAACTTGTTCAGTTGCTTGACGCATTACGGCGCTGGCCCGGCTCCCGTCTTTTTCGGAAGCGGCTATGTCAGCCAAAAGAAATGGTGGAGCCTTGGGTTCATCATTTCCCTTATCCACATTGTGGTCTGGTTTGGCGCAGGCGGCCTATGGTGGAAAGCGCTTGGCCTTTGGTAATAAAGAATAAATTTCTCGAACTTTTTTCTACTAACGATGACTTTGGAGGATATCGATGGAGCACAAAATGAAACTTTACGAAGAACCTTTCCGGGCAATCCAGTCCGGAAAGAAAACGGTAGAAATCAGGCTATACGATCCAAAGAGACGAAAATTGAAAGAGGAAGACACAATAGAATTCACGCAACTGCCAGGCGAAGACGAAAAACTAACGGTGAAAATCACAAAGTTATGCACATATCCGACGTTTCGGGAAATTTTTGAAGATATTCCTGCTGAGAAATTCGGAATTGTGGATAACAATATTGAAAAACGCGTTGAATCCATCCACACCCTCTATTCACCAGCGCGTGAACAAGAATGGGGCAGCTTGGCAATCGAAATCGAGCTGCTTTTCCCCTGAAACGGTGGATAAACTGTTGAAGGAGCTGGAAGAAATGACAAAAACCATAATTATGTTTTCCACAGGCTTAATAATGTTTATGGCAGGTATGTATATATCCACATACTTATCCACTTTTGCGGTGGCTGTTGGTACTGCGCTTGCTGTAGCAGGTGGGTGGTTTATGGGAAGCAGCGCCTTTTTCTTGCTGAAAACCCAAAAGAAGTCAAACTAGGATAATCGATTTAATTATAGGTGAGTTATGCACCTAAAAAGAAACGGAGCCGATCGACAAGATCAGCTCCGTTCTTTGTATTGTTTTTTATTTTGAAACCAGCTGTGCGAGGCCATCGTGGATCGGTGTTAGCGGACGTCCGAGCACTTGTTCAAAATCGCTGTTTGCGACTTCGAGCGAACCGTTGCGTATGCTTTCCTGGATGCCGACGACAATCGGGATGGCGAAGTCGGGCACGCCGGCACCTTTCATCACTTCTGCGTATTCTGCGTCGCTTACTTGCTGCACGGAAACTGGTTTATCCAGTACGTCACCAAGTGCCGAAGCCAGTTGTTCCTGTGTTAACAAGGGACCAGAAAGTTCGTAAGTTTTGTTTTCGTGGCCGCTGCCAGTCAATACGGCGACTGCTGCGTCGGCATAATCCTGCTGCAAAGCCCAGCCGACTTTTCCTTCCCCAGCCGAAGTGACCCAAGGCGCGCCTGCTTCTACAGCTTGAATGCTGCCCAGTTCATTTTCCAAATACCAATTATTGCGAAGGAAGACATAAGGGATACCCGTTTTGATGATAGCGGCTTCTGTCGCTACGTGCGGCGGGGCCATCAGGTTTTGGCTTTCTGTTGCATTGGCGAGGCTCGTATAGGCGATAAATTTAACGCCTGCGCGCTCAGCGGCGTGAACCGCATTCTCGTGCTGGCGGATTCTCGTTTCGTTGTCGCCGTCGGTTGAAATGATCAGCAAGCGGTCGATTCCTTGAAAAGCTTGATCCAATGTTTCCGGAGAATCGAAATCACCGTGGCGAACGTCGACGCCTTGAGCGCGCAGGTCTTCAGCCTTTTCGGGATTGCGGACACTTACGGCAAGATCGCTAGCAGGCACTTGTTTCAATAAAGATGCCACTACTTTGGAGCCCAGTTTTCCTGTTGCTCCTGTCACCAAAATTTTCATCAATAATTCCTCCTGTTCATTCGTTCTTGTAACTGTGTTGATTACATGTTTAGTTTATTCACTTGTAACCAATTTGTCAACAGGTTGGATTTAATATATTTTCGTCTCGAAATTTGTTACAATTACTTGTAACCGAAACAATTACATCATGTGAAATTCAACATAAATACACAATGGAGGGCTCAACATGTCAATCAGCAGTCGATTTGCCGTCGGAATCCATATACTGGCGTTAATTGATTTGAATAAAGAAACCGCCTCATCTTCCGAATTCATCGCGGGCAGCGTCAACACCAATGCAGCGGTCATCAGAAAAATCATGGGAATGTTGAAAAAAGCAGGATTGATCGACGTGCAGCCAGGGGTGGCGGGCGCTAAACTTTCGAGAGAGTTATCGGAGATTACGCTGTTCGATATTTACAAGGCAGTGAACGTGGTCGAGGAGAATGAATTATTCAGCATCCACGACAAGCCGCATCCCGATTGCGTAGTCGGTAAAAACATCCAAAACACCATCGAGCCGATCTTCATGGCCGCCCAGTCGGCAATGGAAAAAGTGCTTCAGAACCTGACGCTCGAAGACATCGTAAAAGATATTGAAGCGAAAGAACATATTAAGTGAAAAAGACATTCCACGTGGATGTCTTTTTTAGTTAAAAAGTGTATAAAAGTTTTAGGTATGAAAAATTTAGTTGTGTTGAAGGGATTTTTCAAAGGTTATGATAATAATTAATAAAGAGACGATTTACTACAAAAACTGAAGGAGGATGAAAAATGCCCCATCTCTATACAGATAGGTTAGAGTTGATGACTTTCACGACAGAAATGATGCAAGCCGCGACTTCGACTAGGGAGGAGCTGGAAGTAGCAACAGGCTATTCCGTAGCTAGTGGGTATCCAAGTGAAACCTATAAAGAAATTCTTCCTTATAAAATTCAGCGCTACCGGCATTTCCCGGAGGAAAACGAATGGGAAGGGCTCATTATCCATAAGCAAGACCAGTGCGTCATCGGGGATATGGGCTTTCGGCGAAGCACCGACAATCCAAAAGAAATCGAATTGGGCTATAGCATCGTTCCCGCTTATGAAGGCTATGGTTATGCGACGGAAATGGCCGAAGCAATTATTGAGTGGGGGCTTAACTTAGAGGGAGTAGAGCGCATTATCGCGAGCTGCGACCCCAACAATGCGGCTTCGGCAAGGGTTTTGGAAAAAGCGGGTTTCACCAGTTTGGGTGAGCGTGAAGGGAAAATTTACTGGTCGACATGAAGACCTTGGGAATGAAGAGGTGAATAGCGGATGGACTATATTTTTCAAGCCATGACGCAGGAGCAAGCGGAGGATATTGCAGCAAGCTGGCGTTATCAAGGAGAGTATTCCTTTTATGACATGAACGCAGACCCGGAGGACTTAGAGGAGTTTTTGGATCCTGAAAAACGCGAGGGCGTATATTTTGTGGTTCTTTCCCAAAATGAAATCATCGGGTTTTACAGCTTTCAACAATCTGATAAAGATACGGTGGATATCGGGCTTGGAATGAAACCGGAGTTGACCGGTAAAGGCAACGGTGCGGCATTCTTGGCAGCAGGCTTGCAGTTTGCCGAAACAAGGTATCGCCCGAAGAACATAACTTTATCAGTAGCGGCGTTCAATACGCGGGCCATAAACTTATATGAAAAGCTTGGATTTAAAAAAGTGGCATCTTTCGTGCAGCCGACAAACGGGGGGCAGTACGATTTTGTGAGGATGAAACGTAATGAATAGCGAATCATTGTTTTGCTAAACATGTATTTACGTTAAGCTATTCAAAATTTGAGAGGGAAATAATAATGGGGAGCGTAGGATTGGTGCCGCACGATGACGCCTATTGCGAAGAAATTTTCAGGCTTTCTTCTATGCCGGCTGTAAAAGATGCTTTAGGTTTACCGGATGGAACCCTGGAAGATACTATTCGTTTCAGCCAGCTGGTAAGGGAAGAAGAAAAGTCAGGAACGAGAGTACCGCGTGTGATTTTGGGGGAGCAAAACCAATTGGTCGGCTTAACCGACTTGATGTTTATCGATTACTCGAAGAATTCCTGCCATATCGGAACGTGGATTGGCCAGGAATATTGGGGACAAGGGTTAAACGAAGCGTCTAAAGTCGCCATATTGAAAATTGCTTTTGGGGAGTTGGGATTGTCGCGTGTCTTCGCGGGGGCAAGAACGGTCAATATCCGTTCTCAAAAAGCGCAGGAAAAATTGCCTTTCATTAGCCTGCATGTGGAAACTGAATTCCCGGAAGAACATAAGGCGCTTGAGGACAAGGAAAAGCAAGCATGCGTCCTGCATGTTTTTCGGAAAGAGGATTTTGATGCATACCTCGCAGATAAAGAGAATCCGCACATGATATAGAGAAAGGATGAACACAAAAAAACCGGCGCTGCCGGTTTTTTTAGTGTGGCTCCACATGCACATGGACAGCCGAAATATCGTAGCGTTTCATGAGTTTGACTTCCACTTTGGTCGAGATGTCGTGTGCGACGGCGATGTCCAAATCGCCCGGCACCAAGACGGTGACATCGACTACGGCCCGGTTGCCGTAATTTCTCGCGCGGATTTCGCGGACTTCGGTGACGCCTTGTGTGGCGAGTGCAGTTTCTTTGAACGATTTGATGAGTTCCTCGTCAAAGCCGTCCGTCAGTTCGTGTGTCGCTTCCCAAAAGATGCCCCAGCCGGTTTTGACGATCAATACACCGACAAGAAGAGCCGCAAGCGGATCGAGCCACGGCAGATAAAACTGCGCGCCGACGATTCCGACGACCGCGGCGATGCTTACCCAGGCATCGGATAAATTGTCTTTAGCTGCCGCTGCAACGGCTTTGCTATTGATGCGCTCGGCTAGCTTTTTGTTATATCGATATACCAAATACATCACGATAGCAGAAAATCCTGCGGTCCAGGCCGAAAGCAGCCCAGGTGTTTCGCTGGTCCCTTGGAAAACCGACACGACGGCTGAGTAGGTAACTTGCAACCCGACTGCGACGATAATGAACGACGCCACCAAGGAAGCTACCGTTTCTGCCCGCCAATGCCCGTAAGGATGGTTGGCGTCTGCCGGCTTTTGGGATAATTTCAAGCCGATCAAAACTGCCGTTGATGCAACGATATCGGTGACGTTGTTCAAGCCGTCCGCTTTTAAAGCTTCTGATCCTGCTATATAGCCGATCCATAATTTAATAACTGATAAAATAATATAGGTAGCAATGCTGAGCATCGCGCCCCGCTCGCCTAATTTCAGATTGTCGAATCGTTCTTGTTCCACCTGTAATTCCCCCGTCCTGCAAGTACTTGAGTAGGATACCATCCGTAAATCGAGTGTGTCTACGGCAAAGTTTTTTCAGTATAGCAACTGAAAAGGGGCGAGGAAAGAAAGTTTCTGAAGGGAAAACGGGAGAATATTTGGTCAATGAAACTTTGGGTATAAAGGGAGTAGCGAATAATACCACAAACCAGAAAGCGGGGCGGACAGTGATGTGTACAGCGATCAGTTTCGAAACGAAAGATCATTATTTTGGCCGCAATCTCGATTTAGATGTTTCCTATACCGAAATGGTGACCATCACACCGCGGAATTTTCATTGTTACTTTCGTAAAGCCCAGGACATGATGAGTCATTACGCCTTGATCGGCATGGCAGCGGTCATCGACCATTATCCGTTATACTACGACGCCACCAATGAAAAAGGCTTGAGCATGGCGGGGTTGAATTTTCGGGGAAATGCTCATTTCCATCGAGAAGATCCGGACAAAGACAATATCGCGCCTTTTGAATTCATTCCATGGATTTTAGGCCAATGTGAAACGGTCGAGGAAGCAAAAATGCTGTTGTCGAAACTGAATTTGGTGGATATTCCTTTCAGTGAACACCTCCCAATCGCACCGCTTCACTGGATGATTTCCGACCAGCAGCAGTCGATTGTCGTGAAGTCTGTAAAAGAAGGGCTGAAAGTTTACGATAATCCAGCCGGCGTGCTAGCGAATAATCCCGAATTCGGCTACCATTTGTTCAATTTGAACCAGTATTTATCGGTGACAGCTTCCGCCCCTGAAAATCGCTTTTCGAAACAATTAGATCTCAAGCCATACAGCCTTGGAATGGGCGGCATCGGCTTGCCGGGGGATTTGTCCTCGACTTCGCGTTTTGTCAGGGCCGCATTCGCCAAATTCAACTCGGCATCCGGCAGCAGTGAAGCTGACAGTGTCGGGCAGTTCTTCCATATCCTGAAATCGGTGGCGCAGCCGAAGGGGCTCAATGCGCTAGAGGACGGGAAATTCGAATACACTTTATATTCTTCCTGCTGCAATATGGACAAGAGGATTTACTATTACACAACGTACGACAATAGCCAGATTACGGCGGTCGATCTGCACGCCGAAGATTTAGACAGCGCACAACTCGTCTCTTATCCGCTCATTTCGAGCCAGCAGTTCCGTTTCGTCAATTGAAAACAGCGGAGCATGCCAGTGAGGAGCTGGACACTTGCCGGTTTTAGGTTGATTTTATACGGGTCTATCAGGAAAGCGGCACTGGCGTTTATCGGAAACACACGGACATTCCATTAGGGGTATAAAAAGTTAAACTGAGGATAGGAGAATGAGGCAAATATGTTCAAATCATATGTAGCGGCAATCGAAAAGTATCGGGGCTTCATCATTGCTTTCAACTGTTTGATCGTACTTATTTCTTCGGGGGGCAATAATTGGGCCCTGACATGGATCATGGTGGGTGGCCTCATCATTTGCCCATTGATTGGCATTTCGGATTTGAAGCAAGCTCGTGCACAGCAACATGACAGGTTAAACGATGTGCAATAATGAAAAGTCCCGCTGCAAAAAAGCAGCGGGACTTTATCTATTTAATAGAAAAAGCTAAAAGTTTAACCATCGCAATCAGTTGCTTAAAGTTTACATGCGCAAAAAAAGACGAAGCCTATTCCAAGGTTTCGTCTTGTTCGTGTAATTCGATTTTGCGTGTGCTCATTCGAACCGTTTCCTGCAAGGCGGCGAGTTCCTGTTCGATTTCCGGGAATCCCGGGATTTCCGGAATCACGTGCTCCGCAAATGGCCAATTGCCTTCCAACGCATTCGCCATCATTTCGAAAAACAAATGGAGCTGTCCGAGCTGAACGGGAGATAAGGCAAGCCGGTCTTTTTGCGCAGCGTTCTCAAGCAGGAAGGCGAGCTGTTCGGAAGCGAAAAACACCTGCTGCAAGAGGGCGAGATTTGGTGGCCGCTGCGGCAATTCACCTTGAGCTGTGTCGAGTACTAACTTCAAATTGCTTAGGTTGGTGCGCATTTTCTTTTGTTCGATCGGTTGTGCCTCGATGTCTGGGCTATAGGGTGAAAACAGCAGGCTCATGAAGCGCTGCTGGCTTCGCAAAGTTTTGGACATGAGCGGAGGGAGCAACGTTGACGCACGGCGCCTGCCGATCAATAAGACCCCAATCAGCCCGATAGCAGAACCGATCAAGACGTCGACAATGCGCGCGGAAGCGAAATAGGAAAGGTCTCCGATCTGCGACGTGCTTTCCGCGATCATCAATGCGTTCGGCGTGATGAAGAATGCCGCAACGGCATAATTCAGCACAATCGCAAGCTCCGTGAGCGCCGTCAATGCAAAAATCATCAACGCAATGAACAGCCCATCCGGTTGAAAGGACAGAATGACAGCGGCAACTACAATGCCGACAATGGTGCCAGCCGACCGCTGAAGCGAGCGGTTGAATGTCGACAGGATCGTGGCGCCGGACATGACAGCGGCAGCCGACAATGGCACCCAATACGATGGGGCGATCGGCAAGAAGTGGGCAACGAATGCCGCAAACGCCAAGACGACACCAAAGCGGATGGCGGCGAAAAATACCATGGAATGTTTATTGAAAGCATTGGCAAAGACGGCCTTGAACGGTTCCGCTTTTAGTTCTGTATCACGCGTCCGTTTATCGCGCTGGCCTGTAAGAATGTCATAAGCTTTTCGAGTGCTTTCGGTTAAGGCATCTCCTGTTTCCGTCTGCAGGCGCGGTGCCGCGGCAAAGGATTTTTTGCCTGACGCTTCGACTGATGAAGCGATGAGCCGCAAATTCTCCACGGTTTCTTTCGATACGGCTGAATAGCGGTCGCCGCGTTTGATGATTTCGGCATAAACCGATGTTGCTTGCGCATGCAATAAGGTCAACTGGACGAGCCGGTTCGAGCGCGTCCATTTAGCGCTTGCATTGCTGAGAGCCGTTTCGGCGGATTTCAAGGTGGACCAGGCATGTTGGCGGACTTCATAGAACTCAGCGGACCCGGCCGATTCAGCCAAAGCGGTGAGTGCCATGTATCCCTGTTTCACGGCCTTTGCTTCTGCTGCATGGGGCTTGAAGGGAAAAGCCCACATCGCCATCAGCCAGGACAGCATGCCGCCCAGGAACACAAGAAAGCCATGCAATAGGAATAGCGCCGGATTGTCTGTCATATTATTGTTGATCAAAAACACCAGAACGAAAAAAATCGCGGTCGGCCCTGTGAATTGATAGGCGCCGAAGATGAACACCGCCAACGCGCCGATTAGGCCGACAGCGGCTGCCGCAAGAATTGGTTGTTGCAACAACAGCACGCCGAGCCCTGCAGAAAATGCCAAGCCGAGCGCGGCGAAAAAGATTTTTTTCGATCGAAGCGCGTACGGTTCATTGAACATATAAAGAAATGCCAAGCCCCCGAGCCCTGCGATCAGCCCGTATTGCAACTGGCCCAATAAGACCCCAATCAGTACAGGAAGCCCGGAACTGATGCCGGCAGCCAATGCTTTGGCCCAAGGGAGCGGGCGTTGGTTGATGGCGAACGCCTGCTTCAGGAGCCTGCGGAATTCACCATTTTTTGCGATTCGGTTTCGTTTCATTCCAGCGCCTCCTAACGAATAAATTCTCTTATGCCCATTATTCCACAGATCGATTTTGAAGGGCGAGTCCCAGCTGTTCGCTTGAAGAAAACTCTTTGTAACAGCTCTGTTCATCATCAGATTTATTATTCATTTTTTAACGTTTTTCTTATCTTTTTGAAGCTTTTACTTTTTTCCCAAACAACTAGAGAGCTGAGGGAATACCGAGAAAACAGTTACCACAAGATGCTGCAGTAGCATTAGGCTTCTTATTTCCTAGACAGTACATGACTTATGAATCGGAAAGCTACTAAAAATATTATGCAATTAAAAGTATTTACCCATTCATCTAAACTATTGGTACCTAATACTAATGTTAGGTGCTAAAATGAGGTGAGTAAGCTAAAGGGGTGTATGAATGAGCAGATCAGCAGCACGAATCACAGCCATCGGATCGTATGTACCCGAAAAGAGGCTAACAAATTTGGACCTGGAACAATTGGTTGAAACAAATGACGAGTGGATCCTCCAGCGCACCGGCATCAGAGAGCGCCGCATTGCGGGAGAACACGAATTTACGAGTGATATAAGTACAAAAGCAGTACAGGATTTGGCAGAGCGCTACGGAAAATCGTTCGACGATGTCGATTTGATCATTGCCTGTACGATGACGCCTGACTTCAAAACGCCAAGCGTGGCCGCAATGGTCCAGGCGAAACTGAACATCCCGAACGCCGGAGCGATCGATTTGAACGCGGCCTGCGCCGGCTTTTCTTACGGCCTGCAGATGGCGAACGGCTTGATCACTTCCGGATTGCATAAGAAAATCCTAGTAATCGGCGCGGAAACGTTCTCGAAGATCCTCGATTACACCGACCGCTCGACGTGCATCCTGTTCGGCGATGGCGGCGGGGCAGTGCTAGTCGAACACGACGCAGACAACCCGAGCTTTATCGAATCGCATATGGGAACGAACGGAGCCTTGGCGAACAACCTGTATTGCACAGACTTGGCTGGCGAGATGTTCGGCGAAGACTTGGCTGCACGCAACGTCGTCTGGCAAAATGGCCGCGAAGTATACAAATGGGCGGTCAATACAGTGCCAAAAGGTGTTAATGCTTTAATGGAGAAAGCAGGCGTCACGCCTGGCGAAGTGGATTGGTTCGTGCCGCACAGCGCCAATTTGCGGATCATCGAATCGATTTGTACAAGAAGCGGGCTATCGCTCGACAACACCATCTATTCACTCGAATATTACGGCAATACGTCTGCCGGCTCGATTCCGTTGTCGCTTGCCGAAGGCGTGAAAGACGGTCGCATCCAAGCGGGCGACCAACTGCTGCTGTACGGATTCGGCGGCGGCTTGACCCATGCCGGGATGCTGGTGAAATGGTCCATTTAACTGACAGAAGCACAAAATCCATAAATACTGAGCTCTGAACTCTCCTGGAAAGGGGAGTTTTTTCTATATGCAAATAAGCCAAATCATCCCCGCGACAAGATTAAAACGATCAAAGGTTTCGAAAAATTTTTAAGGAGTATTAGTTAAGTCCTAGGACACTTCCTGATTTTCATTAAGCTGGTAGTACTTTCTATTCTAATGACTGAATATTCTATAACTTTGTAACCGTTTTCAATATTTCGGGAAGGGAAATTTTCGGGTAGAAGGGAATACTTGTTAGGGCTGTAACTAGAACCCATTAAAAGGAGGAAGATGAATTGAAAAACATGAAGTGGAAAACGGCGTTTTTATCGGCGTTGCTCGTCACGTCCAGTTTTTACGCAGCACCGGCCGGCCTGTTCGAACAGCAGGCCGCACAAGCAGCTCCAGGGAAAAGCGGCGCGGCATTCGACCAGAAAGTGATTGCGCGCATCGACCAGGAGCGGATGTATGAAGATGTCTACCATCTGACTGAAACAATCGGCCCGCGCGTCGCCGGGACGGAAGCGGAGAAAGAAACCGCGGATTTCCTGGAACAGCGCCTTGAATCTTACGGCTATGAAGTCGAGGTGCAGGAATTCAGCATCCCGGATTTGGTGATGGGGCATTTGCATACCGAATCAGGAGATGAAGTATTGATCAATATTCCATCGGGGTCCGCAGCGACAGCCGATGATGGCTTGACGGCGCAGCTGTACGATGCGGGGCTTGGCTATCCGGCTGATTTCAGCGCGGACGCGTCAGGGAAAATCGCCTTGATCCAACGCGGCGGCTTCACCTTTGCGGAAAAAGTACAGAATGCCGAAGCAGCAGGAGCTGCGGGCGTCTTGATCTATAACAATGTCGACCAGGCAGGGCCGCTCAACCCGTCACTCGGCGGCAATGAAATGGCCATCCCGGTCGGCGGCATCACCAAAGTGAGCGGGGAAGCGTTGAAAACGGACGTCCTGGCAGCGGACGCAACTGTCACGTTGACCGTCCAGGCGTTTGAAGGCGCGACCTCGGAAAACATCATCGCGACACGCACGCCGAAAAAAGGCGGCAGTGACGGCATCGTCCACGTCAGCGCGCATTACGACAGCGTGCCGTTCGCGGCCGGTGCGAGCGACAATGCATCCGGTACGGCCGTGGCACTCGAAATTGCACGCGTCTTGAAGAGCTATCCGATCGATGAAGAAGTGCGCTTTGTCTTTGTCGGCGCTGAAGAAATCGGCTTGCTCGGCTCGCGCCATTACGTCAGCGAACTGACAGAGGACGAAGTGGCGAGAAGCATCGGCAACTTCAATATGGACATGGTCGGCACGTCTTGGGACAACGCCACGGCGATTTACATGAACACGCTCGATGGCCAGGCGAACATCGTCACGGAAACCGCGAAAGCGACCGGCGAACGCATCGGCACGCCGTCTGAACTGATTCTGTATCAGCGCGGATCGTCCGACCACGTGCCGTTCTACGAAGCGGGCATTCCGGCAGTGAACTTTATCCGCAGGGAGCCGGGCACGGCGAACCTTGAGCCGTATTACCACACGCCGCTTGATACGATTGAATTCATCAGCGCAGAACGCCTGAAAGAAGCAGGCGATTTGGTCGGTGCATCCGTTTACCAATTGATCCGAAAATAATCCAGACGAGGGAGTGGCTGTCGAATGAAAAAAGACCATCTATCAAATGAAGTGAAAACCACAGGGCTGAAAAAGAAATTCCTGAGCTATACACTGGCCGGGGCGCTCGTCTTGAGTGTCTCCCCAATGGCCTTGCCGGTCGCGGATTCGGGCACGGCAAGCGTCGCCTATGCGGCGAACGGCAATTCCGGCGCAGCGCATGATCAGAAGATCGTCAACCGCGTCGATGCGGAGCGGGCGATTGAGCACATCCGCTACTTGTCTGAAGAAATCGGTTCCCGCCCGGGCGGACTCGAAGGGGAGAAAGAAGCGGCTGATTATGTGGCGGACACGTTACAAGGGCTTGGCTTTGACGTCGAGTACCAGTACTTCCCGGTAGCGGACCAGTATATCGGGGAAGCTGCATTTTCTGACGGCACCGTTTGGGAAATGGGCGCTGCGCCGAACGGCAAAGTGAGCCAGCAGGCAGTTGAAGCGCCGGTCATTTACGTGGAAGGCGGCGCAACAGCAGCCGATTTCCCGGCAGATACCGAAGGCAAGATTGTCCTGTTGACGCGCGAGTCATCGACCGCTGCTTATCGTACACAAGTCGATAACGCGATCGAAGCGGGAGCAGCGGGCGTCATCCTGCAAAGTGTCGTCGGCGGCCGCGGCAACTACGGCTCGACGTTCAACCCGAACTTGACGAAATCCTATGGCGTGCCGGTATACGGGGCGGCGTACATCCAAGGCGAATGGCTGAAAGAACAGCTCGCGGATGGGCCGGTCAGCCTGAACTTGACCGCGACGCATTATACGGACCTCGAATCGGTCAACGTCATCGGAACGAAAAAAGCGAAATCGAAAGATGCGGATGCTAAGGAAGTGCTGCTGACGGCCCATATGGATAGCGTCGTCGGTGCACCGGGCGCGAACGATAACGCGTCCGGAACAGCCCTGATGCTCGAATTGGCACGCGTCTTCAAAAGCTACAACACCGATAAGGACATGAAATTCATTGCCTTTGGTTCTGAGGAGCGCGGCTTGCTTGGCGCACGTTATTACGTCGATCAGTTGAGCCAGGCGGAGCGTGACAAGATCGAAGCGGTCTACAATCCGGACATGGTGGCGACAAGCTACGAGAAAGCGGAAAATCTGTATGCGATGACCGTCGACGGCTCAAGCAACATCGTCACTGAATCGACCGTCGCTGCCGGTGCACGCCTCGGGAACTCGGACATCCTCCCAGGCCAGTTCGGCTCGAGTGACCATGTACCGTTCCATAATGCAGGCATCCCGGCCGCCCTCTTCATCTGGATGGGTATCGACAGCTGGAACCCTCTCGTCTACCACATTGAAAAAGTCTATCACACGCCACAAGACACTATTGAAGACAATGTCTCCGAAGAACGCATGCAATCAGCGCTTGAAGTGATCGGCGCAGGCCTGTTCGATGTGGTCCGGAAAGATGTGCCAGGGGTTAAGCATTGAGAAGTAAAACGTGACGCATCAACTTACGAAGCCGTTCCGGTATCATTTTCGGAACGGCTTTTCGTATAGCTTTTTTAAACCGGTATTTGTCCCTCTTTTTCCATCAATTGGATAGGAAAGTCAGCAAGCATGTCGAATATAAGGAGGAATAGAAACTGCCGGCGCCTATGGATTTGAAATCCTGAGGAGGAGAAGAAAATGGACGTGATCAAGCATTCCGAATGGGCCGATACGAAGTTCACTTTGCATTTGCTGTCACAGATCCTCGGCAAGATCAAGCTCGAAACCGCCGAGCAGGAACCGCAATGGGCACATGTCACGCTTGCTGTGACGCCAAACGGGTTTACGACGGGTTTGTTGTTCCATCAGGATCAGGCGTTTCAAGTCGACTTGGATATTTACGAAAGCCGCATTCTTATCAATGTCGAAGGCAATGTGCAAGCTGTGCCGATCGAAACGGCCAAGTCGATCAAAACCTATTTCGAAGAGATTTTCGAAGCGCTGGCATCGAAAGTCGTCGAGTTGAAAATCAACCCGAGGCCGCAGGAGATGGCGTATAAGAACAATCTCAACGAAGACGCCACGCCGCTGACCTTCAATTGGGAACAGGCGATACGCGGGCTCAAACTCTTTCATTTTGCGGCCGCAGCACAGCTGAAGTTTATCGGCCCGTTGCGCTCCCGAAAAATGAAGCCCGCGTTGTTTTGGGGAACCTTTGACGTTTCCTCGCTCGTTTTGCCCGGCATCCGCCAGCCGTATCCGGAAGACAAAGTCATCGAAAAAGCGGCGTTCGATGAACACTTCATCGAATACGGTTTCTGGACCGGCGACGCCAATGTGGATGTGCCGGCTTTTTTTGTACTGCCCTATCCGTTCGTCAATAAAGAACTCGACAGCGAGCGGTTAAAGCCTGCCGATGCGTATTTTGAAGCTTCGATGAGCGAATACTTTCTGATGCTCGATAAAGTTGCGGGCTCGCCCGACCCGGCGTAAGCGATGCAGGAATTTTTCCGCTCGACTTTTGACATCCTCAGTGAAGAATTGGGCTGGCCGGACTGTTCATATTATTTTACGCCGCTCGATATGCCAAAACAGCAAGCGAAAAAATGAAGGAAGAGACGAGGAGAAGATATGCCGATTCAAGCATATTTTCTCTGTTTTTTATTCGCGGTTCAGTCACAGTGACGAAGATTCCGAGGGCATCAAAAGTCCCGAAAAAATATTTTTGAAAGTATCTATTTTTATGTCTTCCGATGTGCTTTAATGGATTTAATGAAATTGTAAAAAAATTGAAATGGGGATGGTAGGATGGACCGCGCGTTCAAGATTGCGACGAGTTTTTTAATGGGTGTATCACTTTTTGGGGTTTTACCGGCAACACAAACGGCGCAAGCCGAAGATTTGGTGGATGCAGATGTACTGGAACAAGGAGATGACGTGAGCGATACGTTTTCTGCAGAAGATAACGAGCATTGGTACCAGATCGACGTCGATCCTGCCCAAGTCACTGCACATACACATTTTGAAGTTTCCCTCCAGTCTGATGACGAATTGACCTTTACGGTTTACCCCGACGCAGAACGCGCGACCGCCGACCAGCCTTTCGATCCGTTCAGCAACTACAGTTTTGCAGAAATGAAATCGACTGTGAAATTCCCGATTGCCTGGGAAGGCCCTTACTACATAAAGGTCTCGTCTTACGCTGACGAATTGCCCGTGGAATTGCCTGAAGGCGAAGAAGCGGAAGATGCGAGCTACACGATCGGCTTTGACGGTGTCACTGTGAAAGCATCGAAACCGACAAACGATGAGCAATGCCCAGCAGAACTTGTCATGGGCGACGCAGCTGGCGACCAGGCGCTGCTTGACCAATTGCGCGTTATCCGCGGCGAAGTGCTTTCCCAAACAGAAAGCGGCAAAGAATTGACTAAGCTCTACTATAAACTGGCGCCATTTATCGGCTACCAGGCCGTGAAGGAAGCAAGCGTCCGTGATTCATTGAAGAAAAACCTCAATCAGCTCGACGGCTTGATCACGAGCATTGCGGAAAATGGTTTCCAAAGCTCGAAGACGATCACCGCAGCAGACCAGAAAGCGATCAGCGAATTGTACGCGCTCGCATTGAAAACAGCGCCTGCGAATTTGAAAGATGATGTGGAAGCAGCAGGGCAAGCGATCAACATCAACAAACTGGCTGGAAAATCGGTCATGTCGGCCATGCTTCCGACTCCATACGTTGTAAAAGATGCTTCCATCAATAAAGTTATCGTGAAAGTAAAAGAAGGCGAAACACTGACAAAAGCGGAAGCCGGAACAGCCGGCATCCAGTCCGTTTCTGAGTTTGACGCTGATGCACCGAAATTCGACCAGTTCTTTGTGGTGGATTTGAAGTCAGGAATGTCAGCCGCTTCAACGGATAAAACTCTGCAGTCGCTTGAAGAGTTGCCGGAAGTTGAGTTCATCGAACCGGTACAGCAATACAAGCTTCACTCAGAAGATGCGTATTATAACGAGCAATGGTCGCTTGAAAACAAGGGCGACGGCTTTGGCATTGAAGACGCGGACATCGATTTCGAGGAAATGACGTCGCTTGCAGCCCAAAAAGGCCAGTCAGAAGTCATCACAGCGGTCATCGATACCGGCGTTGATTACACACTGGCTGATTTGAAGAACCAAGTGATCAGCACAGGCTATGATTTCATTAATGACGACAATAAAGCATTCGATGACCAAGGACACGGTACGCACGTTTCCGGCATTATCGCAGCGGAAGCGGGCAATGATTATTCGATGACAGGCATCAACCAGTCTACGAAGATCCTGCCGGTGAAAGTGCTGGATGCATCAGGGTACGGCGATACGGAACAAATCGCATACGGAATCATCTGGGCAACTGACCAAGGAACGGATATCATCAACATGAGCCTTGGCGGCGGCTACAGCCGCGTCTTGGAATACGCCATGAAATACGCAAGCGAGCGCGGTGTGACGATTGTCGCAGCGTCCGGAAATGACGGATGGGAAGAAGTGTCCTACCCGGCTTCATCGAAATACGCCATCGCAGTCGGCGCAACGAACAAACTCGACCTCGTCTCGGATTACTCGAGCTACGGTGAAGAGCTTGACTTGGTCGCACCGGGTACGGATATTCCAAGTTTGCTGCCGGACGGCAATGTAAGCTTGATGTCCGGAACATCCATGGCAGCTCCGCACGTCGCGGCAGTTGCGGGTGTCTTGAAATCGATCAATCCGGATCTCACGTCAGGTCAGCTCGAGAATTTGCTGACAGCATCCGCGGATGATGTCACGTTCATCGGAGAAGACGGGCCGCCGAGTTTCGAGGACGAGTGGGGCTTCGAAGAAGATTTCCCGTATGAGATGGAAGAATTGGCACCAGGCTTTGATCTTGTCTCCGGTTGGGGCCGTTTGAACGGCGCACAAGCGATTCTGGCACTGAATGATAAATGGAATCTTGCTGACCGCATCAGCGGGGCAAGCCGCTACGATACAGCGGTGGAAGTATCGAAAAAAGGCTGGAGTACATCTAAAAAAGTTGTTTTGGCAACAGGCGGCGATTTCCCGGATGCCTTGAGTGCAGCGCCGCTCGCGGCATATCAAAACGCACCGCTATTGCTCACGAAAACCGATTCGATTCCAGCCTCGGTAAAAGATGAACTGAAACGTTTGAAAGTGGAAGAAGTGACATTGATCGGCGGACAGGGCGCAATCAGCCCGATGGTCGAAATGGAACTGAACGAACTTGGCATCAAAGCAGCAGGGATCAAACGCATCAGCGGCAAAAACCGCTACGAAACATCCGTCAATATTGCGAAAAAAATGACGAACTCGACACAAGCAGTCGTCGCAACCGGTGCAACATTTGCGGATGCCTTGTCGATCGCACCGGTAGCCGGCAGCCAGAAAATGCCGATCCTGCTGACGAAACCGAATGGCTTGCCAGCGGAAGTGAAAGCACACTTCGCGGCAAAAGCTTATAGCAAAACCTTCATCGTCGGCGGTAAAGGCGCTGTTTCCGACAGCACGGCGAAAGAAATCAAAAACCCGATCCGCCTATCCGGCGCATCGCGCTACGAAACGAACAGCGCAGTCATCAACCATTTCAAAGCATCTTTCGATAAGCAGAACATGTACTTGTCGACCGGCGCGAACTATCCCGATGCACTCGCAGGATCCGTTCTGGCAGCGAAAACGAAAGCACCACTCGTCTTGACGGCACCGAACGGGCCAAAAGCGGAAACCGTGAAAACGGTGCAAGCGCAGCTCGAAAACGTCACAGGGATCTACATCCTTGGCGGTGAAGGCGCTTTGCCGACATCAAACATCCAGCAATTGTTCGAGTAAGACATGAAAACAGGCGGTTCGGATTCCGGACGCCTGTTTTTTGATAACGTAAATGGGAGGTAACTTGATGAGAGAATTGATTGCAGGCGGGATCGGCGTCATTTCTGGGATTTTATTGTTCGGCTTTACGTCGATTGCAGCGGCGGTGTATTCGATGCATTTGAGGGAAGTCGGCTATTCAGGAGAGTTTGGCCTGTATTTATCGGCCTTATGGGAAGTAGGGATTGTGCCAATCATTTTCAGCCTGATTTTCTTCTTGTTAGGACTGAGGTTTTTGTTCAAGGCGACCGACCGGGAATGGCGGGCCAAATACTTTTTAGTGGAAGAAGAAAAAAGTACTGGCGACAAAGAAGCATGAAAGGGCGATTAGATGGAGAACGATTATGTATTCGAATCCGAACACCTTGGGTTCAGGCGGTGGCAAGCGTCCGATTACGCGCCATTTGCGGCGCTGAACGCAAACCCTGACGTAATGGAGTTCTTTCCAAATACCTTGAGCCGCGGCGAATCCGACGCATTGATCGGTCGCATTGAAGCGCATTTCGAGGAGAAGGGCTATGGGCTTTGGGCGGTGGAACGGAAAGAGGACGGGGCGTTTATCGGCTTTATCGGTTTATTGGATGTCAATTTCGATATCGGAATTGAAGACGCAACTGAGATCGGCTGGCGCTTGGAAAAGAAGTTTTGGAAAAAAGGCTATGCGACAGAAGGGGCGAATGCTTGCCTGGCGTATGCATTCGAAGAGCTTGGCAAAAGAGAAATCTACTCGTTCACTTCAACGGTCAACACACCGTCTGAAACCGTCATGAAGCGGATTGGCATGGAGAAAGCAGGGGAATTCGAGCATCCACGCGTTCCACAAGGCAGTCCGTTAAGAAAGCATGTTTTGTATAAAAAAGAGTTAACACAAGAATGAATAAGGTTTTCATGTACATTGAATCACGATAAAGACTGTTAAGGAGAGTGGCGCATGAAAAAAATGCTTTTACTGGCAGCGGTGACTTTAGTGATTAGTATCGGTATTTATGAATTCAATGATAGGGCGAGCTTTAAAAAAGTTCATATGCTGCCTTATGATGTTCAGGTAAACGTGGATACAGACCTCAGGCTCCAACAGATCTATCGAAACAATTATTCATTTATAGTGTTTCACAGTGCTGGAATTGTTGAACACGAACTGCAAGTAGAGGGTGATATGGTGAAGATGTTGCTGAATGTTTCGGATGAAGGAGCCCACAACGAGCTTCAGCAGTATTCGTACAAATTGGAAACGGGCGAAGAACACGATAAAATCGCTGTTTTTTTAGATGGCCAACTTATCCCCTTCGATAATGTTGTAGCAGGAAAATAAGGAAGCTATAAGTCAAAGCATAAAAACTGTTTGCATGCTCTGGCAAGCGTTTTTTCTGTTTATTGACATAAGATTTAATGACATCTTTAGCACATGGTAACTTCCTAAAAAAGAAAAGTCCGGAACGGAAATTTAGCTTCAAAGCAAATTCAGGAGTATCGGTTAACGCCTCAGAATGGAAAAGGAGAGATCATTCAGAATGAGGGAAGAGATTAGTAGAGGAATGGATAGAATGAAACATACTTTCTTAGCCATGCTTATACTGTCACCCTGATCACCTGGTATTTATCTTCTTTGATCTGAGAGCTTTTCTGTCGGACCTTTCGGCAAATTTAGCTGTCGCGGTACCTAATTTTGTATTGCTATCGGGCGTGATTTATTAAATCGGGCAATAGAGCTGGAAGAGGGATGCGCTGAACGATGGCGCATCCCTCTTTTTGGTGGGGCGACATTTCATAAGTTTTGCCAAGCTTTAATCTAAAATACGATTTTAGGCGTTTACTGAATAGAGTCGAAATAATACATACAATATCACCAATTCATTGTCGGGGAACTTTCCGAAAGCGAACTCGACAGTTTGAAAGAAGGGCCGGAACCGGATGAGGGAAGTTCCGGGCATCATCATTAAAAGCGATTTTGTTGCCGAAACCTTCTTCTCGAAACGCAGACAAAGTCCTGATTAACTAAAATTGTTAAAAGGGCATGAGTAAAAGGTTTAGAAAAATTTTCATTGAATGGGAAAAAGCAATAATTTCGGGTATAGGACATTATGGAAAATTTTTGGATCCGCGGAACAGGACGAAAGGACGGTATAAGTGAACGAAGAGTTATTGATTGCTGATGAAGTACAAAGAACCTTGAAGGCACGCTGCGAATACCGTGAAGGAAAGTTCCATTTTACGAAAACCAAGAAACTGGACATTTTCCTCGGCTCCAGTCTTTTCGTTTTCAAACTGGATATGGAAATCAGCTTCGGGCATTTCCAGCAAGACGGGGCGGCTGTCAATAAAGCCCGCGTATACATCTTGCCGGAAGAAATGCTGGCTTTTGAAGACACCTTGCGCAAATTCCCGATTCCGCTGCCAATTGCATTTCGCCAGTGCATCCACATGAATCAAAACCTTGTTGAAATCACGATGGAATCGCTCGAGCCGCCGCGGAATTTTGCCTTGCGGCTGGCCGCAGCACTGAAAGAAATCGAACCATGATCCATCTCCGATCCAACTCAAGCAATGTTGACTTCGCATATGACAGAAACCAACCCTTATAGATCGGAGAGAATGAACATGAACCACTTAAAAACAGAAATCAAAAGCGAGTTGCTAGAAGCCATGCTGAACGGCAGCCAAGTAGCGGCCGTCGTTACAGACCCCGAACAACAAGACAATCTGATCATCTACTATAATGAAACCTTCGCACAACTGACAGGGTACGCAGAACACGAGATCATCGGGCGAAACTGCCGCTTTTTGCAAGGCGACAACACCGACCGTTTCACCATCGGAAAGATCCGGCAGGCCATCCAAGAGCGCGAGAAAATCACCGTTACGCTGGAAAATTACCGAAAAGACGGAACAACGTTTTGGAACCGGCTAAATATTGAACCCGTCACCATGGACGGCCACTTGTATTTCATCGGCACACAAACGGACATCACCCAAGAAGTCGACCAGCAAGTCGAGTTGAACGAAAAAGAACAGGAAATTAACGAGCAGATGCTGCCGATTTTGCCGATCGACGACAATATCGGAGCAGTGGCCTTGGTCGGGAAAATGAACAATTTGCGTTTTGACGTCCTGACCTCGAAGTTGAGCCATTTCGTCCGCGATACTCGCACGCGGCACATCATCATCGATGTCACGGGTGTGCTGTGGGAGAAGAATTTTCTCTATACCAACCTCTTGATGATCCAGGATGTGCTGAGGCTGATGGGCAGTAAATTGTATATTTCCGGCATCAGTCCCAAAACCGCCATGGAGATCGTCAATATCAAAGATGACGATCAAACTTTATTGACCTTTGCGACGGTACAGCAAGTCATTCAGCGTTTGCAGGTGAAATAGAAAATGCTTGGTAAGCAAGGATGAAATATGCTGCTGTGATAAACTGGAAATGTTAATCAGATGATAAAGCATTGAAGGGGAGAAGACAGTGGCAGAAGCTGAAACGTTCGAAGCAACATCAGAAACAAAGAGGTTAACTATCCGGCCGCTGGAACGAGCGGATTATGCCGAGTGGCTGGCAGGCTTTAACGGCCGTTCGCCCTCGAAGCATGTCTACGATCCGGGCAGACTGGATATGAGTGCGTGTACCGAACACTGGTTTCAGGAGCTGGTCGACAAGCACCAGCAACTGGCGCATGACGACACGGCCCACGTGTTCGCCGTATTCCGAAAAGAAGACGGGCGCCATATCGGCATGGTCGATTTTTCGACATTGGCGCGCGATGATTTTCAATGGGGACGCATCGGTTACACCATCCATAACCAATATTGGAACCAAGGCTTCGGAAAAGAAGCGGTCACAGGAGCGCTGGATATTGCTTTCACCGAGCTTGGCTTCCACCGGATTGAAGCACATATCAATCTCGACAACGAAGCTTCTGTTCGGCTGGCTGAAAGTGCGGGCATGAAGTTTGAATGCGTGCGGGAAGCTTTTCTGTATGAAGGCGGGGCGTGGGTCGATCACTTGATCTACTCAATCAATCATAAATAGACAAAGAAAATCCCCTTGTTCCACATCGGAACAAGGGGATTTCTGCGTTCTACTGCTGTGACTTTGTGTAATCGTGATAGCCTTGCTTGAAAAACCCGTACCATTCATCGATTTCCGCTTGCGGTGCGGCATTCAGCGCTTCGAGCACTTCTTTCCCGAATTCGAGGAAGGCGGAGCCGTTGGCGGTAATGAGCTGTCCGCTGCGGACGGCTTGCTGTTGGAGATAGTGCGCTTCGTTCGTGTAGCGGTCGCCTGAAGTTTCCTGCAAATCTTCCAAGTGATTGCTCGTATGCGGCACATCGTTTAACAAGCCGTTCTTTCCGAGAAATACCGAGGCGTCGCAAATAGTGCCAAGCACGGCTTGCTGGCTGATTGCTTTGTCGACCAGCTCCATAACGCGTTCGCTGCCGTCTTTGCGCCAGGAATTACCGCCGATGAGGATCAATCCCGCGAATTCCTCCGGTGCATCGTCAATACTATAATCGGGCACTACGGTAAAGCCGCCGATTGATCGAACCGGCTCTTTTGTCAGCGATACGGTCTTCACGTCGAATCTGCGGCCGTCGCCTTCCGGTTCTTCGTTCAATGCCGCCGCCAAAGACGCTGCTTCCCAGTCCGCATACTCGTTCAATAGCACAAAAAGGACATTCTCGTTCATGCTGCTCATTCCTTTCGTGTGAATATTCGCTTCTTCGTTAAGCGAATTATAGCACAGTCGTATGCGTTCACTGCCGGGAAGTGGCTATGTGTCAGTGGCCGCCGGTGATTTCCAGGTAGAAAATCATAAACAGGCTGATGAGGCCGATGACTGCCATGATGCCGTATGCGATTTTTCGGAATATGCCTTTTTTGAAATAAGCGAACAAGACGAAAAAGTACAGCACCGCTGCCGGCACGAGGAAGGTCAAAAAGCCGCTGACGTCTTCGATGTGATGGGCGAAAATCGAGATCGCGAGACCCAGGAACAGGGCGGCGCCGTAGAGTGTCATGATTTTCTTTAAGCTTTTTTCAGGATCGTTGTTTTGTGAAGCAGCCATAATATCCAAACTCCTTGTCGTTTTTATCAGTCCCAATGATTGAATATCAATTGGCCTGTCGTTTTCGGTTTCCAATAAGCCGCTTGTTTCAATTCGGCTTTGTTTAACTGTAGCGCGTTTAGCTGTTCGCTATCAAGCGGCACGTCGCAACAAGCTTCATTTTCTGCTAACCGGATGCCTTCACTGTGAGAACTTCATTGCCCGGGAAATAAAAACGAAGTGTTTCTCGTTGACGGGAACATTTACGAATGGTAAATTGGGTTTAATTACAGACAACAAGAGTCTTTAATATCCGCAAAAGAACTTGAGGAGGATGCCCGATGAAATATTCCAATGCCACGAACTACGCCTTGCATACGATGGTGCAGCTGATTCGCCTGCCTCGGGATGCGGTGATCGGCGTACAGGAACTGGCGAAAGCCCAGCAGTTATCGCCGACTTATTTGTCGAAAATCTTGACGAAGCTGACAAAAGCCGGCTTGATTGAATCGACGCCGGGCGCAAAAGGCGGCTACCGGCTGGCGCGCGGCGAGCGGAACATCTCGTTTTTCGATGTGATCCAGGCGATTGAAGGCGAGAGCCATTTATTCGACTGCACGCTCCATCGCCACGAGGGCTGCCTGATCGAGAAAGTCATGCGGGACGCCGAAGCCAATATGAAACAAGAACTCCAGGAACAGCTGTTAGTGGATATTGCGAAACAGGCAGGACAACACCAAGGAGGCGATGGGAAATGAATGATTCGTTTGCAAACCAGGAAGCGCTGCTCGATTGTGCGATTATCGGCGGCGGGCCGGCGGGGCTCAACGCAGCGCTCGTGCTCGGCCGTTCATTGAAAAAGACCTTGCTGTTCGATGACAATCAGCCGAGAAACCGCGTGACGCATGAATCGCACGGATTTTTGACACGCGACGGCATCAATCCCCAGGAACTGAAACGATTGGCGCAACAAGAACTCACGCATTATCCGGATGTCGAGATCAACACGAGCCGCGTCGCAACGGTCACGAAAGAACCAAAAGCTTTCCGCATCGAAACGGAAGGCGGGGAAGTATTCCACGCGAGAAAAGTGATTCTGGCGACCGGATTCACGGAAACCTTGCCGGACATTCCAAGACTCACAGAATTCTACGGCACGAGCCTGTTCAGCTGTCCGTTCTGCGACGGCTATGAAATGCGTGGCGAGCCACTGGTCATCATTTCGGAAAATGAAGCAGCGGGGCATCTCGCAAAAGTCGTCTCCAACTGGACGAACAATTTGATCATCGCGACCAACGGCAAAAAGCACATCACGCCGACGGAACAGAAAACGCTTGAGCATCACGGCGTCCTCGTCTACGAAGAACCGATTCGCTCACTGGACGGCGAAAACGGCAAGCTGCGCGTCGTCACGTTCGAAGACGGCACGACGATCGAGCGCTCCGGCGGGTTTGTCACAGCCGAGTGGCACCAGTCGACATCCATCGCGAAAGACTTGGGTTGCTACATCAACGAACGCGGCGGCGTCGAGACCGACCCGATGCAGCGCACCAATGTCGAAGGCGTCTTTGCCTGCGGCGATATTTCCATGGGGCCCGCGCAATTGATCATCGCAGCCGGACAAGGAAGCCTTGCTGCCACCAGTGTTGTCGCGGCCTTCACGGAAGAACGGTTCGGCGAATGAACCATGGAGAAAAGAGGGAGCCTATGCACAAGCACCATAACAAAATTGCCTATTTGGACGATCCGCAGCGAAACGGCGGGCTGACAGCGGAAGTTTTGCTCGACCAGCTGGCAATTAAAAAAAGCGACCGCATCCTTGATTTCGGGGCAGGCACCGGCTATTTCACCTTGCCGCTCGCACAGCGAATCGACGACACCGTCTTTGCACTCGACACGGATCCGGCAATGCTTGAATTGATCGACGAAAAAGCGCAAGCGGCAGCTATTGAAAATATCGAGTTTGTATCCGGAGAATTAACAAACGCAGCGCTCGCAGAAGACTCGCTCGACATCATCCTCGCGTCGCTCGTCTTGCACGAAATCACGCCGCTCGATCCGGTGCTCGACAATATGCACAGCTTATTAAAGACAGGCGGGCGCTTGATCGCCATCGAACTCGAACCGAAAACCGGCGGGCCCAAAGCGCCGCGCCTAACGTCGAGTGGCTTGGAACAGCAGCTCATAGCAGCGGGATTTGAAGTGGCGGAGAAATTCTTCCCGGCACAATCCTTATATGTGCTGGTGGCACAGAAATAAATCAAAAAAATGCTCTTCCTTAGCGGGAGAGCCTTTTTCAATCAATGGTTATCCTTGTTGCGCTTCCTCTTCCTGCGCTTTCCGGTACGTCCTGCGGAACACGGCGAGCGTCACGATTACGCCGATCCACAAAATCGGGCTCGTGAGCGACAAGCCGCTCGCGGATTCTCCGCCAAGTGCCGTCAGGACAACCAGCAACAGGAGCGGATAGATGACCGAAACGACAGGAAAGGTGATCAAGAAATGCTTTTCTTTGTCCGGCTTCAAGCTCAGCGCGGACAACACGATCATGACTGCCATAATCGCAAACAATAGCCACACCGGGATGCCGATTGCTTCGAGTGTGCCCGGGAAATAATCGTTGATCAACAGCAGCGATAGATTGAGCAGGAGGACAACCGAGATGAGCCAATAGGTTTTCATGAAAAAAATCCTTTCTGTGATTCACGGGATAAGTCCTTTCAGTGTAACAAAATATCCACTTTGGCAGGCGTCTTTCATTTGCAGCGAACATCCCCAAAATGATATTGGATGTCTTATAATGAAGAAAACGACGGGGAGCGATGAACATGCCTGCTGAAAAGACATTGCGCATTTGCGATAAAGGCCACCGGTATTACAAAAGCAGCGACTGTCCGACATGCCCGGTATGCAACGAGGAAAACAAGCCGCAACGCGGATTTCTCCGAGAGCTCAGTGCGCCGGCGAGAAACGCGCTGCTGCAGCAACAAATCGATACGCTTGAGAAGCTGTCCGGTTATAGCGAAAAGGACATTCTGGCGCTTCACGGCGTCGGGCCCGCGTCTTTGCCGGTTTTGAAGCAGCATCTAACGGAAGCGGAATTGACGTTCAAAACTTGATAACGCATGAAAAAAGGCACTCCCAAATGGAAGCGCCTTTTTTCATGCAAAACTTTATGCGTTCTCTGCTTTTTTCTCGGATGCCCGCACATACTCGAGCCAGGAAATCCACAACGCCACCGGGACACCGATCCATAAGACCGGGCTCGATAGCGAAATGCTGTTTTGGGATTCTCCGCCAAGTGCCGTTAATACGGCCATGACCAACAGCGGCACGCCGACCATCAATGCAGGAAAGATGATCATGTAGCGCTTTTTCTCGCGGCGCGGCTTGACGGTGGCCCAGCTGAGGACGACCATCAAGGCGATGACCACGAACAGGATCCACGGCGGAATGCCCAGTTCAGCTAAGGTTCCCGGGAAATAATCCTCGATCAACAGCAGAGACAAGTTCAGCAATAACACAGCAATAATAAGCCAATAGGTTTTCATTATAAAAATCCTCTCATAGATGGCATATATTCGCCTTCCCCTCAGTCTAACAAAAATATTTCGATGTGAAAGGGCATGAGCGGAATCGATTGTTCGCTGTGAAGATTCAGTGACACGGAAAGCCGAAAACGCCAAGAGCCCTCCGGCGAAGGAGAGCTCTTTTTAGTGGAATCAGGATTGTCGATCGGCTTCTTTGGACTCTTTTATGTGCTGCCGCCAGTTGGACCATAAGAAGAACAAAAGGATAACCCACAGGAATGGGCTAGCCAGTGAAATTCCAGATGACGATTCGCCGCCGAGTGCCGGAAGCAGGATGAGCAAGAAAGCCGGATAAAGGGTCAGAAAACCAGTAGTGAAGATGCGGAAGCGTTTCTCGAGTTCCTTATTGTAGGTCAGGAGATTGGTGAAGGCGACGAGCGCCAGCGCCGCGAACAGCGTCCACAGCGGAATACCGAGCGCATCTAATGTTCCAGGGAAGAAGTCGTTGACGAGCAATAAGGTGATATCGGCAAGTAAGACGATCCCGGTCAGCCAGTAGATGATCACGTTGAGACCCCATTTCATGCATCGATTTACTGGAAAATACGCATGGCAGCCAGAAAAGTTTCAAGCCGCGCAAAATAAAACCTCATCTATTCAGCTGCTACGCTCCCGCGTATCGGCCAAATTCGCCGTCCAGTCGGCGAAGATGATTTTCATCAGCTTGTCCGACGCTTCCTGCGGCCCCATCGTAAAGCCGCCTTTGACCCAGGACGCCAAATAGCCGATCGTGCCCCAGCCCGCGAAGACGGCCAGGTCCTCATCACCGAAGGCATGCTCGAGCTGGCAGGCAAAGCGGCTCGTGAGTTCATGGATGCGCCCGGCATCGGAAAATTCCTGGCGGTAGAACGAACGGTAACGGAAAATATGCCGGCAGATCTTCAAATTGATCGTCTCCGCATCCGACGGTTCGGCGTAGATCTGCAGGAGCCGCCCGTTCAACTGGCTGCGCACGGTGTCCATCAATTCGTATTTATCGGTGAAGTGCAGGTAGAACGTGGAGCGGGAAATGCCGGCATAGGCGACGATGTCCTTGACCGACAAGGCTTCGAAGTCTTGTTCCGAGAGCAAGTGGATAAAAGTTTCGGTAATGGTTTGTTTCGCTGTTATCATTTATGTCACCTCGTTGGACAAAATTGCAGAAAATGTCTCGTGTTTTTTACGGAAATTACGCTTACGCTAATTATAGTAGATAACGGGGGGAATTGCTCATGACGAAGGATGTTTACGTGATCACAGGCGGTTCGGAAGACCTTGCCATCGCATTGGCACAGCACATCGGCCAAAAAGGCACACTGCTGTTGGTGGATGCATGCGAAAAATGCCTCGGACAAGTGAAGCAACAGCTTGAGCAAAAAGGCATCAACGACGTCCGCTGCGAGACGGCCGACCTGACATCGAAACAAGCGGTCGGAAAGTTAGCGGAAAAAACGTCGGCACTTGGGTCTTTGAGAGGGCTCATCCATGCAGCCGGCATGTCGAACACGAGTGATTCCAAACGCATGATGGCCGAAAACGTCATCGGCATGAGCCACGTGCTCGAAGCGTTTTTGCCGCTTGCGGATGAAGCGACGTCCGCCGTCATGGTGTCATCGATGAGCGCCTATATGGTGCCGCAAAACGGCCAGTATATGGACGCTTTGAAACAGCAGCTCTCAGCCAACTTGCTTGAGACACTCAACCAGTTTACGCAAGGGGATGCGGGTGCGGCCAATAGCATGTCAAAGCTCGCTGTCCAATTGATCGTCGAAGACCAGGCATGGGCGTGGGGCGAAAAAGGCGCCCGCCTCAACTCGGTATCGCCTGGCCTGATGAATGAGCCGGGTGCTTGCGAGGACATTCAAACCATGCTTGACCACACGCCGCTGCGCCGGACAGCGGAACCGGAAGAAATCGCCTCCGCGATTGGATTCCTGTTGAGTGATTCGGCTTCCTATATCACCGGCATCGACTTGCGCATCGACGGCGGGGCAATCGCCAACTATCCGCGCATGAAAGCCGCGATATCACAACAGAAGACCAAGCGGTTTCAATAAATAAGCGAAATATCGCCATAAACCAACCCTGCTGACAGACGGCAGGGTTTTTTTGCATGAAGATTTTAGGGATTATCTATAACATTTTTTCCAATAAATGTTACCATCAATAGACAGTTTATTGATTTCAATGAAGGAGGAAACAAATGATGGTTTTAAGCAACCTCGCCTATTCGATTAGAGGGATTCTTGATTATATTTCACTGTTCGGGGAGCTGTTTTTCATAACGAGCTGCCTGGCAACGATCATCTACATCACAACGAAAAACCAGTACATTTCCTATTTAGCGGCAGGGCCGATCTATTTTGCGCTCGCTCATTTCTTCTACCAAACCTCGCATTTGGTCCTCGTCATTATTGCCATGTCCATTCAAGCACTGGTCATCTTGTTTATCCAAAAGAGGGGCTTGCTTGGGAAACTAGCAACCAAAACGCAAGCGCCAAGAGCGGAATAAATAGATAAAAGTAGGGATTGAACTATCAGAACAATTAATGACTTATCGCTTTTGACAAACATAAATCATTTCATTGGAAGAGGAATATAAGGGCTTTTTATCCCAGGAACTATATGCTTCCAATATCGCAAAACCGTTGTCTGTGAGAAGCCGTTCCATTTCCAAGGGGAACACATAGCGCAAGGAAATACTGTCTTGTTCTACAGAATTCTTGTTGGAACCCTCGAGTATTTCACGGACTGATGTACAGTGCAAAATCTGAGTCAATGGATGATAGGTTTCGGTATTTTTCTCGCGGATCTTGCGATGGCGTTTATCGGTATAAGTTCGTGTTGATTCTTCGACGTGTGCAAGTTCACTTAAAACAGGGAATCTGGTATTGAAAATGAAGACGCCGTTATCGGTTAAATGAGCTTTTACAGACTCCAACAACTGATCTTGTGATTCATTGGTGAGAAAGTGCTGAAAAGAATTTCCTGTCATATAAATAAGTGGTGCTTCAGTGTTCAAAACAAGCTGTGTACAATCCTGTAAAACCCAATCGATTGATAGATTGGTATCGAGTGTTTTTTCTCTAGCCCGGCCCAGCATGCCCTCGTGCAGATCCACGCCAATTAATTGATGCCCTTGCTGAGCTAAAGGGATTGTGACGCGTCCTGTGCCACAGCCTAAATCAATAATGGGACCAGTCGATTTTTCAGCCCATTCAGCGAGAAACGGCACATCGCTTAAATAGTTCTGGTACTCCAGATCGTAGTATTCGGGGTCTTCGTATTTCTCAAAGTTATTATTAAAATCATTTCTGCCAGAATTATTCAACCAGATCCCACCTCTTTGTTTTTATAAGTACGCTTTAGATAATTAGTTGTTTATTTTACATAATATACCACAATGTTGAATAGGATATTTAATTTTCATGAACGATAGATAAGCCTTATAAAACACAGAACTAGAGGAGGGGGAGATTAGATGAGTACAACGATTGCAGTTATAGCCGATGTCCACGGAAATAGCCGCGCTCTGCTTTCAGTATTGGCAGAAATCGATCAGCATCCTGGAGTGGAGCGCATCTACTGCATAGGCGATATGGTCGGAATAGGGTACGAGACCAACGAAGTGCTGCGAATTTTGTTTTCCCGAAAAGACGTTTCGTTTGTCGTCGGAAATCACGAAGAAGAATTAATGGCGATTTTTGAAGGGAGGAATGGGGAGAGCCGAGGTGGCGAAAAGCTTCATCACGAATGGTTGGCAAAACGATTCGATCAGCGCCTGCTTCCGAAATTGAAAGCCATTCCGAAAGAAATAGCGGCGGAATACGAAGGGCACAAAATTTTGTTTACGCATTATCATTTGGACTCTGAGCAGCAATTTCTTTCCATCGAGGCTGAGCCGACAATTGAAAAGTTGGATCAACTCTATAGAGAATCACCATTCGATTTGGTCTGTTTCGGCCACCATCATCCAGTCCATCACTTTTCTTCTGCACACCGAACTTACTTGAATCCAGGGTCGCTTGGCTGTTATGACAAGCCGTCTGCCAGATATGCCATCGTTGAGTTAACGGCCAGAGAGATCAATGTCGCATTAAAGCAAGCTCCTTATGATAATCAAGATTTTCTCTTGGGATATGAACGATTGGATGTTCCGGAAAAAGAATTTATTTTAAACGTCTTCCATGGCAATCAAACATCAAACAAATAAAGTCGATGTAACTGTGGAACGCAGCCATTGATAAAATATGCATTCAAGTTAACGGAAATTATTTTTTATCGATTATAACTCCTGAAAAAGAAGGTGAGCCCATGTGGCTGGAAATCGGATTGGTTATTTTAGGGATTGTAGCATTGAACTCTCTTATAAACTTTGCTCTTAGAAAACTATTGAAAATCGATAAAGAAAAGAAAGAATTTTTTTCGTTCGATTATGTCAATGAAAGACACGAAGAAATAGATAAGTGGCTCAGGTGGGTCTGGCTACTCTTAAGCGCCGTTATTATTTACTTAGTGTTTATCCATGAATTCCCTATTATTCTCTACCTCATGTTGTTCATCATTTTGATGGCATTGGACTATTTCGTCAGAGCCTATTTCCAATGGAAGCACTCCGATCAGCCGAAACAGGCCGTTTTGACTATCAGCGAGATGATAGTTTGGATATCTGCAGTCACCTTCGTAATCTATTTCGACGTCTTTAACTTTTTGACTTAAGTCTCATGCTTTTTGAAAGGAGCGGAAAGATGACAGAAGAAAAGAAAGTACAGTATTTCAACATGATTTTATGCAAAGCCGGCATGCTGTTGGTTGGGCTAGGGCTCATTCGCGTGCTCTCGATTCATCAGGATCAGCTCGGTTTCCTGCTTGGATTTGGCGGTTTCTTAATGGTCTCGATTCACATTCAAGCACTCGAGAAAAGATGGGACATTCCGAAAAAGCATACTTGGATCAGCACCGGCATCTTTGCATTGCTCTTTATTCCGCTTTCCTATTGGCTTGCTTTTCCACCCATATAATAAAAGAAACTGGGGGACTGAGATGAAGAACATCGAAAAGTTCGTTGTTTCAATGTTATTTTTCATTGTGCTTGGGGGCTGCTCCTCGCAGCCGAAATTCGTGCCTTACGAAGGAGCAGGTTTGAGTATCGCCGTAGTGGGTCAAGCACCAGATGTGAAAGAATCGCAAGTCGAGTTCGATGAAATTTCATTTGATGAATTCAATGAAGTAGCATTGAGAAAATACGATGCGGTGTTCATCATGAAGGAGAACCTTTCAGAAGCTGCGGAAAGTGAATACGCTTTGATCTATACGGGAGTCCATATTCCGTTTTTCTTTATAGAATCAAATAAAGACGCCTACCCGTTCATTGATCCGGAATTGGCCTATGAAGACTCGAGGGAAATACCGTATCATGATTACTATGCGACAAGCTTCCTACAAATGGACACCGGTGAACAAACTACGGTGACATATGGTTTACATAACGATGAAGAAACTGAGGAACATGTCCAAGCCCTGTACTCACAACTATTTTCATCCATTGAAACAAGTGGCAAGGGCCAATAAAACGCGAGTGCGAATAGAAAGAGGCATACTTATGAATATCCACTACCAAAAATTCAGTTCTGAACCGCCCCAAGAAATAGCGGAGGAAATCACCGCGCTGCACCGGCTGATTTTTGGCGGACCGGGACACTGGCTGGAGAAGCTGAACCGCCAGGAAACGGCATGGACCTATGTGGCGTCAGTAGATAATCGCGTCGTAGGCTATAAAATTGGCTACGCACTGGACGGTCAAGTTTTCTATAGCTGGCTCGGCGGTGTCCGTCCCGATTGCCGCAAGCTCGGAATCGCCTCTGAACTGATGCGCAGGCAGCATGCAGACCTCCGGGCAACAGGCTACGAAATCGTCCGCACCAAGACGATGAACAAATGGCGCGGCATGCTGCTGCTGAATATCCAGACGGGTTTTGACGTCTTGAAGACGGAAATCGATCCACGCGGCCAATTGAAGATTGTGTTGGAGAAGAAACTGCTTTCTTGAAGCAAACAATCAGGACAAGTATTTCAGATCGTTGCAGCGTTTAACTTGAAAATTGGCACAAGCGAACAGGCAGGCCAGCTGTATTTCGACCTGGCCTGCCTGTTGTTGCTGTTACTGCTCTACTTAGCAGTCCATGAGGAAAACAGTACATGGCAAGGTAGTCATTGATTCGCAGGGGGAAGGAGGCGCTGTTTTTGGTAATGGCAATTGCGATAGTATTTTTCTTAGGAATTGCAGCTATTTCCTATCAGCTAGAAGTTCTCTCCTATCTTATATTAACGGGATTTGTGATTTTGTTATTCGTCAATAATAAAAACCGGTTCCTTATCTCGCTAGTGTTGTCGTTTCTCATCGGCTTTGCGGTATTTATGATTGCCAATGGTTTTGTTGAAACGATGTCCGTCCCACAAGAACTGAAGATTATCCTTAATCGTTTGTTTTTAGGTTTTATCCTCATCGGCATCGTTTTCAATCATCTGTTATTTAAGAAAAAGTTAGTTTGGTACAATAGAAAACCTGATTGGACCAATCCGATCCGTCTGCCATTTCATCAAGTGAATGTATTTTGGTTTTGGCTGATCGGGATCGCCGTGAATGGAATCGTATATTCGTTTTTCATCGCCCGACAAGACCCCGAGTCCATCCAATCGCTGCTGGTGTTTTGTTTGGTCTTTTCGCTGATCAATGCGGTGTTCGAGGAAGTCATTTGGCGAGGGATCATGCTTTCGGCTCTTGAGGAATGCGTCTCCACCGGATATGCCGTTGCCGTTACGAGCATCGGGTTCGGGCTTCTCCATCTCGCAATCGGTTTTCCCATTCTTCTCAGCTTGTTGATTGCACTTGCCGGAGTCATCTACGCAGTAATCACACTTAAAACAAAGAGCATCTACCCGAGTATCGTTTTTCATTTCGTCATAAATATTGGCATGGTGTATAGCGGATTGATCATCTGACAAAAAAGCTGCCTTAACTAAAAAAAGCTCAGCACCTTAAAAGAGGGCTGAGCTTTTAATATGTGTGAGTCCGCGATGGAGTTGCGAACCTTATTCTAATTAGAAAATACTGTACTGTTCAACCGACCTTGCTAATAGCAATGGTTGGTTTTTGAAGCGGAAAAATTTCCGCTCTGGTCTGATTTAATAGATCAATACACTTTATCGCCGTTAAAAATCGAATTCTTGACGATGACATAATCCACTTGGCGGATAGCGAGCAAATGGTTGCCGCCTGCATAGGAAATCGCCGACTGCAGATCCTGTTCCATCTCAACCAAAGTGTCTTTCATCGAGCCTTTGAATTCCACGAACATTTTCTTGCCTTCAACGTTTTTCTTTTCGCCTTTTTGGAACTCGGACGCTGAACCGAAGTATTCCTTCAGAAGCTTGCCGTCCTGTTCAACGGTTTGCCCAGGGGATTCCTCGTGACCTGCGAACAACGAGCCAATCATGACCATCGACGCGCCGAAACGCACCGATTTCGCGATATCGCCGTGCGTGCGGATGCCACCGTCTGCGATGATTGGTTTACTCGCAGCTTTCGCGCATAAGCGCAGTGCAGCCAATTGCCAGCCGCCCGTCCCGAAGCCGGTTTTGATCTTCGTGATGCATACCTTGCCTGGACCGATACCCACTTTCGTCGCATCCGCGCCCGCATTTTCCAGTTCGCGCACCGCTTCCGGTGTCCCGACGTTTCCGGCGATGACAAAGCTTTCTGGAAGCGATTTTTTGATGTGCCCGATCATGTCGATCACGGAATTCGAATGGCCATGTGCCACATCAATGGTGATGTATTCCGGCGTGATTCCAGCGTCCACTAGCTCTTGAACGAAATCGTACTCTTCCGGTTTGACCCCGACGCTGATTGACGCATACAGCCCTTGCTCTTGCATGTCTTTCGCGAATGCCAAGCGTTTTTCTGGTTCGAAGCGGTGCATGATATAAAAATAGTTATTTTCTGCCAAAAATTTAGCAATCTTTTCATCGACGATTGTCTGCATATTGGCCGGCACGACCGGTAATTTAAACGTGCGCCCGCCAAACTCTATGGATGTATCACATTCTGAACGGCTATTTACCACTGCTTTTGCAGGAACGAGCTGGATATCTTCGTAATCAAACACATTTTCCATTAATTACACCCCTAAAAACGAATATTATTCGATAGAACGAATGTTATTGTTCGTCCATATGATAATTTACTCTATTTATTGGGGAATGTCAAAAGTTCTTTGACTGGAGCGACAAACTTTCTATCAGCTTTCTTTTTCTGCTATCACACTGCTTCGCGCGGGATGTTGTAATGAACTTTTCACTCGCTTCAGTTGGGCGACGATGATGACCGAGATGATGACGAGCAAAAACCACGAGCTGATTTTGCCGATGTGGACGAGCGACCAGGCCGCTTCCTGGTTCGGGTATTGCCAAGCGCCGAGCAAGGTCGTGATGTTTTCCGCGATCCAGATAAAGAAGCCAATCAACAGGAACAACCGATTCAACGGCATCTGTAATGGTTTCCTCTTAAGGCGAAACGTCACCAGGGTACTTATAAACATTTTGCTGAACTCCTTGCCTCTCACTCGCAAAAAAATCGTCAGCTCGAAATACGTTGGCGGCATCCTGATTGCACTGCTGATTGTCTTGCTTTCTTACATCTACAGCGTTAGACTGCTACGCTTTATCCTGAAAGTTGTCTATCTAGACTTATGACCAAAGAGCTTTCTGATAAAAGGTATAATTTAAATCGACGTAACAATCTAAAGGTCGTAATGATTTTTTAATTAGGTCTCTTATAATGAATAACTGCAAAAAAAAAACTCACATGAGATTTTTTTGTGAAATCATCAAAATTGCTTTGCACAAGGAAAAAAGCGGCCATTTCAGAAGGCCGCTTTTCAAATGCTCTATATTATCTTTTAATCGACTTTACTCCCGTTGAAAATCGAGTTCTTTACGATGACGAAGCATTCAGAAAGCGGTTTTTGAGGTGGTGGATTATATCGATTACTGCATTCGTATAATATGCACCACATCAATTTTGATTTATTTCTGAGTGATTCCAGCGTCCACTAGTTCTTGGACGAAATTGTACTCTGCTATCCCAACGCTAATCAACGCCTACAGGCCGCGCTCTTGCATGTCTTTTACAAACGACAAGTTTTTTGCGGTTCAAAGTGGTGCATGATATAGAATTGACATTCCCACGGCTAGAGCCGCAAGCTCGATTCCTTTTAGTTTCGAGTGAGATTCCAAAGTACCTAAGCGTCCGCACTTCATTTCTGCTTTGGACAGGTCTTTAGATGAGGGTATGCCATTACCCTTCCTAAGACAGTGCATATAGCATCTTAGGCTGATTGACTTTTACCATCAATCACAGGTGCGTATCGAATGTTCATTGCACCAACGATATCTCTGTGTTTTTCGAATCCACATTTACACTTATACCTGCGATCATTTGCTTTATTCTTTTCAGAACAAGTTGGGCAGGTTTGGCTTGTGTACGCCGGATTCACATACTCTACTTTGATGCCTTCTAAATTCGCTTTATACTCGATGAATTGGGAAAGGCGGTAGAATGACCATGTGTGCAGGTTCTTTTCGTTTTTACGGCTTGTTCTTGCCGTCTGTCGGATGTTCGCTAGTTTTTCTAAGCGAATGACAGAAACGTTCTCTTGTTTTGCAAAATTTATAATCGCACGACTGACTTTGTGGTCTTGATCTTTCATCCATCGTTGTTCTTTGTCATCGAGGTTTCGGATGGCGTTTAGTTTCTTTTTGTGTCCGAGCCTCTTCCGTTTAGCACGGAATCTCCGTTTGACAAATTTATTCTGTCTGCCATTTCCGAAGAAGCGAGATTTGTCATTGTCTGTTATAGCAACAGCTGGTATTTTTAATCCCAAATCGACTCCCATGATTTTTTTCCCGGTCTTTTCCATCGTTTGAATAGTGACAGCAATTTGAGCAATCCATTTTCCTGACTTTTGGTTGATTCGGAGCGTACCTAATTTGTGATTCAACAAGTCATAGTTGCGGTTATTTTTGTCGGTTAATAACGCGCGGACAGGAACTTTTTTTGCTTTTCCATCAATCATCAATGGCAAATAGATATGGGAAAAATCGAAGGAGTAATTTTGGTTGTTCCATACACAAAGGGGTTTTTTGAGAAAAGGAATAATCGAATAGTTACTTTTTACGACTTTCATGCCGAAGATACTTTTTGCGTCTTGAATGGCTTGGCATTTAACGGCACTCGGAAGGTTTGATATCACATGTTTTGAAGTCTTCCTTGTTTTTTTCTTCTCGAGTACCATTTCCTCAACTAGTTGGTTGATGAGAGAAATGTAATCTCGACTCATTTGACCGAGGACACGTTTTTGTTCTTTAGTTGGAAGTAATTTCACCTTAACCGTAATCGTCTGACTCATGGGTTTCACCCCCTGGTTTTTTGGAGTTCAACGTAACGTTTAATCATTTCACTCGATACGCTTTCTGAGGTGGAAACAAAATAGGAACGTGTCCAAAGACTTGGGAGATGGTTGAGATGTGAAAACTCTTCTCTCAATATTCTTGATGTTTTTCCTTTAATCTTTGCCATTATTTCGGCGGGACTTAAGGTGGGCGGAGCATTCAGAACCATATAGGTGTAATCTTGATTGCATTCTAAGGTAACGACATCGATATCCAATTCTCTACATATTTCATTCGTTAGAAACTCGAATCGTTTCTCTACATTTTCCTGAAGAAAAATCTTTTTTCTGTATCGTGGACAAAAGGCAAAATGATAATTAATTTGGGAGAAGGTTGTCTGGATTTGTCTGTAAGTGTTAAACATATTAATAATGTATCAGTAAACGATGTTTACTGCAACAATTTGTATTACTCATATTTATTAAAAATTTCAGATGATAAGTGGTTGAATCTATTTAAACGTTTTTTCCGAGGGCTATTTCTACGGTAAATATAATACATTCTCATTTATAGATTTCATTGTTATATTAAAGGTGTGAATTGTGCCATACTCCATTGCCACAAAAGTTGGATTTTCATTATCAGTCATCGAGAAATCCGTTGGTCCGGAGTAAAATGAAAGGGGATAAGTATGGGGAATATCGGGAATTTATCTGAGGAGAAGATTTTTCAAGTGTTAAAATCCTATTTGATCGAGGCTAAGAGTCACAGGTCTATTCAGGAAGAGATACTGAATATGGATGCACCAGCTCGTGGGGGTGGCTTCGTTGCTATGCAAATTCTTCATCATTACGGAATACGGGGAGATCGAAAAGGTATACTGTTAAGAAATTCACTTGAGGAAGAATACGCTAAAGCAGAAGGGGATTATAAAGCAGCTTTAGAGATATTAAAGCATCATTTATAAAAATAAATAACAGCTAATCTTAATGAAGAAATTAGAAATACAAAAATCAATAATTAAGATGACAAAAAGGCTCTCCGAATGGAAGCCTTTTTGTCATCTTAATTATAGTTTATTCAAAATCGACCCCGATTACCCAGATGGGGAATTTGATGATGTTTTTAAATTCTTCCAATGTTGATTTTGCCTTGCCGATATTGACTGTACCATCACTGATGAAATTCTGTAAATCACCGGCCGCGGTAATATATATCAGTAAATCTATCTCGAAAGTCTGTTCTATTTGGATGGTTTTCAAAAGGTCATAGTAAATCAATGCCCAGTTACCGAATTGGACTTCTCCAATTATTGTGGGGATTTTTTTATTATAAGTGATATCAATACCATTATCATAAGAATCCAAATCGTGTAAATCAGCTAACTCTCTCCAGTTGCTTCTCTGTTCCAATTCGAAATCCCATATTTTTGCTCCACTATGTACACTTCTTCTACCAAAGCAATAGTTGCGGAAATTTATCAGGTTATATAAATCATCATAAATTCCAAAATCGAACCCTTTGATTTTAGGCGTATCATAAAATATGCCATCCCTATATTCCACCTCAAACTTCATGTGGGGAATATAGTCTCTCAAATTACTTTTTAGGGCGGTATTCAATGTATCAGCAGTTATACGTTTTCTGAAAGAGTGGGTGTCCTTCTTTTTCACTGCAGTTGAAAAGTGCTTAACATTCTTCAATTCCTGTTGGAGTGCCTCCAGAATATCACGCCTGATTTCTTCGAAGTTTGTAAGAAATAGATCTGCATGGCGGAAATGGAGCTGATGTTCTTCTTTGATGATTAGCCTACCATCAATTTTATTATTCCAGTCTTGTTCAGTTATTGGTTTCTTTTCATTGTACTCTATGGCGTCGTCCCCCTGAATATAACCTCTTCATATTAAAGGAATCCTAATATTAACAAAAATTATAAGATTGTTTAAATATGCGTTTATCAAAAACATAGCATAATTACTTCGTAGGTTAACATACCTATCCCTTGTGTAGTATAGTGTAAGTGGAAATATTATACTAGTTTATTACAGTATATAGGAATTAATGTTCAACAAGGTCTCATAGACGAACAGACTAAAGAATAAAAGGAGACTTTGATTATGGTAAATATGAAAAGTTACGAAAAAAATTTAGGTTCTTCAAGCAGCATCGAAAAGGTGTTGGCGGAGACCTATATCGAAAATCCTGAGGAATTGAAGATACTATCAATTGAAAAACATGATTTCGCTACAAATGGTGTACCAATTCTGGTGACAAGATTGCACAGGCAAATCACTGAACTTGAAAGGCTGCCTTCTGTAAGCGAATTCATGGATTACTATGCTGATTATTCCTTAGAGAAGCGCAATAGTTCTTTAGCGAAAAGGGAGTTTCTCAGATATGCTGCATTCAAAGGTTATCTAGGGTTAGTCAGAGATCTTCATTTTTTCATGGTGTTGAAAGAATCGGAGTTGTTTGAAGACGTTATCCTAGACGAAGAGTTGGATTTATACGGAAAGATGGACATCATCGTACGGAATCAAGGAACAACGATGGGAATCCAGCTGTTCGCTGGTGGGAAATTGGATATAGATGAAAAGTTGAAGAATGCAAACCGGATGAAAACAATCCAGTCGGGTTTCGAGGACTATTATTTTCCACTATATAATGATTACGTCTCCACACAAAGAATCGAATTAAAAAGCGGTAGAAGCATAGAATTATATAGCCATGAAGCTGCTCGACATATCGCACAAGTGATGATATCGGAGAATCCCTATAAATATTCCGCTCCGATAGACCCTCCGAAATATGTTGTGCCGGACATACCTGTGCATAATCCAGCTGGTGACTCGGCGGAGTGGGACATCAGACATTCACTGCTCTTTGCAGGTGAGCTTGAGATGTTCAAAAGCAGGTATGATATTGTCTCTCTTCTTGCGAAAGGGATAACTGTCCATCTTCTATGTGAAGAAGAACTGGGAATCGAGCATCCTTCGCTGAACATGCACGTTCTTGCAGTGATACCGGAGCAAGTGATTATAATTGACGGAGTTTTCGAGACAGGAACTTATAACCGACTCGAGCATCTTGGGATGACTAGCACTTTCAATCATCAACAATATATCATAGAGCACGCTCCTCTAAATAATCATTTGATAGTGAATGCTGGAGCAGGAAGTGGAAAGACGACTACAATGGTATCGCGAATCATGTTTCTTCTGAATACGGATGATTCAATCAACCCGGAAGATATAGTGATGATTACCTTTACAAGGGAAGCTGCTGACAATATGAGGAAGAAAATAATGGAAGCGCTGGAGATACGTTTTCGCAGCACTAAGGACGATAAATACCTCACTTGGCTTGAGCGGGCAATGGAGATGAGGATAATGACTATCGATGCGTTCTCTAGGTATCTATTCCAAAGCGTCGGGTCTATAGATGGTTGGGGACAAGATGTGAAAGTGACCTCTTATATATACAAGAGAGAGGAGATTTTCCGGGAAGAATTTTCAAGATTTCTAAATGGATGTAACGAGAAGGATTACAACCATCTCCTGGAGTTGAAAGATTACGATCTCTTCAAATTCCTCGCACAGATTTACGAAGAAATAGAGAAGAAAGGCCACTCCTTAGGGAAGCCTTACTTGCAATGGGACGTATCACAGGATAATTTACGATTGGACACACTTGTCCGCACGGCAAAATCGGTGATACCCGATACTTACAAGAGAATGGAGACAAAGAAACTGGAGTCGAACGAAGCCACGCTGGCAGACTTGAAGAGGAAAGTCGGCGAACTGCGGGATAACCTTGAGCCGGGTAGGTTGAACCACCCTATCAAATACCTTTTCGTCGATGAATTCCAAGATACGGATGATGCACAAATCGACTTGGTCTCTACGATTGTTGAGAAGCTGGGTGCCCGGTTATTTGCTGTAGGTGACATCAAACAGTCCATTTACAGATTCAGAGGGGCCAATTCGACTGCATTTCGGGTGCTCGAGGATAAATTGGGCAAAGCTAATATAGATACATCTTCATTTGCACTGAATACAAATTATAGAACCGATGGTCATCTCTTGGATTGGATGGAAGATATTTTCGATTCATGGCGTAACGGAGAGGAGCGATATCTTCCACAGGAAGTCGATTCGAAAGGCCGGAACATAGGAAGGCTGACTCCTTATAAAAAGAAGGCGTCCTCAAAAACGGCCCCTATACATCGAGTGAAGCATCGGAAGCTAAATGCATTCCTTGAAGAACATATCGAAAGCCTGTATCGAGATTTGTGGGAAGGGCATGAACTCAGAGAAAGAGGAGATAACCGATCTTTGGCGATTCTGGTCAGAGAAAATTGGCAGGTCAAGGAAATCGGGAGAGTTCTGGAAAAAATGAGATTGAAAGAAGGGTCGGGCGAGTCGATCGCTTATGAACTGTCGGTTGATGGTAATTTATTCGCTTCAAAAAGTGCTAAAGATGTATTGATTCTAATTAATGCTTTAAGGCTAGAGGATAATCCGGAAGGGTATTTCGCTTTGCTTCAGACTCCCTTTATTGCGGGAGACTTCGACTTGACCCAGCTTGTATCTCTGGAGGGCGATAAGGAAAAGTTGCTCGAAGCGATCCAACAGTTTTTCCGTGCTGTAGCTGCGGATTGGGTTTTCGATGCTCAGCGGGAGTTGCGTTTCGAACCGGCGATGAAAGTCCTATACGGCATATTGATGAAGGTAGAGATTGAAGGGAATCTCAAGGGGGTTGAACAGAGCCATGAAATCATAAGATATAGGAAAAACCTTTCGAAACTCCTTTCGGAGGCTCATAAGACACTAGGGCAGGCTGCTGATGATATACAGCTTCTATATGAATGGTTGAAGATACAAGTGGCGACTAACCGGAACACCGATGAAGCTGATATTATGGAAAACTTGGATAAGGACATCATCCGTGTCATGACCGTACACAAAGCAAAGGGGCTGGAATTCCATACTGTTTTACTTCCATATACAGGTCTCCCATTCATCAAGAGTAATGACCAGAAGAATAAGGTGATAATCCATGATGGGGAACAGAGCGATGAACCGAAGGTGACCTTGAAGTATAACTGGCCAGGCGTTACCGAACCATTGCTTACTGATGAATTCGAGTCAGCTGATCAATTGGAGGTCACTGAGACAGTAAGGGAAGAAGCACGACTCCTGTATGTAGCTATGACGAGAGCCGAAAAGAAACTTTCCGTCATCTTACCGGCTACCAGGAAGAAAAGCCTATGCTGGGCAGATTTGCTTGAAAGGAGTGATGGAAGATGAGGCAGGTATTGACCTATAGGGTGCCGGGAGACCTTACCTGGAAGGAGTCCGTTTTCCAGAAGGAGTATGCTGATGTCATGCATATCGTGGCCACTCCCACTTTACTCGAATCTTTATCTGAAGGGTGCTGGTGGATAAAAGCACCGATTGTCACTATCGGAAGTGTATTGGAAGGGATATTCGGAAAGGGGTGGAGTTCCCCAAGAGCGCAGATGAAGCAGTTCCTGGCAGTCTCTTCCGCTTTAGAAGAGCTGTGGGGAGAATCAGTTTCTACAAGTGAGAGGAAATTGATATTTTCCTTTAAGAAGAATAGAAAGGAAATAATCTATACTTTAAGGATTTTATGTGAATTAAGGCTGATGGATTCAATTGAAAGTGGAACAGAAGAGGAAGAGTTATTGGTTAAGCTATGGGGAAAGGTGAAAGATCAGTTTGAATTGCGGGATTGGGAAGCGGTGTTATTGAAGAAGGAGGGGGCTTTCGAGAAAGTGCTCGTTGACATATTCAAAGATATGGGTACACCGAGTGAATTGGAGAAGCATAACATTTTCGATGAAGCCTTCCAATCCGATAGAAGCGTCGTGAAAAGCCTACAGAAGAAAAAATTGATTTTACATGGATTCTATTTCATCACTCCTATACAGGAATATCTCTTTAAAATACTTGAAGAGAAGTATGAATTGGTTTTTTTAAACTTATATAATGAAGATTATCCAGCAACTTTTCGTATTGTAGAAGAATTTCTTCAGAAAGGTAAGTGGACATGGCAGCCTTCCTTTAACGAACCTGGCTATAGAATCCATCCATTGGCAGCTTCCTTGCTACTCGGTTTTGAAGGAGAGGAAGTCTCAGCGAGAAAAAAAGATGTCACTGTCCACCGTTTCACTGATTTAACGGAATTCATCCGAAAGGAAAAGAGTAGGAGGGAGGCATCCGATAAGCCATTCGAGCATGTGGTCACGTCTAGGGGAGGCCAGGCGCGTGAACAACTCTATTATTCGGACCTTCTCGTGAAGAAGAACCATAGCCTTTTGGAATATCCGATAGGCAGGTTTCTGTTTACACTCCATGGCATTATCCACGAGAAGAAGAATCCGGAAGATGGGGAGAGCCGTTACTATGAAGCGGTGACCCCTGAATCCATGAAAACTCTCTTCTCGAGTGGCTACCTTGTCTATAAAAATCCGGAAAATGGCCAGACAATCAATATGAAATCATATCTGAAAGAACTGGAAATGTTGCTGCCTTATTTCTCTCTTGGAGACGGATATATTCAAGGGAAGGAAAAAAACGAGCCGGCGATCGAAGAGTGGATCGTTAAAATCGATGAAATCATCGAAGAGAAATTGTCCTGGAATCAGGAGGGGATTCCAGATTCAAGGGTACACCGTCTGCATTCCAGACCTTTTGAACAGCTATCGTATTTCAAGTTGGGAATCGAGGATTTAAATGTGGTCAAGAAAGGTTTCTTGGCGGTGAAAGAGATGGGCGAAGACCTGTTTGGAAGCCAATCGGAATTGAACATCACCGGGTATATCAAGAAGTTGAAGAAGTATACTGAAGCGCCGCTTGATGCTGAAATAATACGAGAGGAAAAAGAAGTGATTCATGGACTGCTTAAACAGATGGATGAACTTACTGAAGATGAATTGACCTTCAGAGTATCGGACATCAGCCAAGGACTACGTTATTTCCTGACGTCCGGGCTTCCAAGTGAAAAAGATGATGAGAGTGAAAAGATTGACCGGCTAGGAGGACTATATCTAGGGGATGGTATCCCTTTCAAGTCGAATCGTGATATACATTTGGCATTTGCTGATCACAAATCCCTGCCGAGTATCGTGAAATATAAACTTTGGCCATTAAGTTCGAAGACGGAAGAAAGGCTCATTGAGCACCGACCTGAATTGGGCCTCTTTAGGGTACATTCGCGCTTTGCAGGAAGTATGAATAGATATCTCCTCTACGCGATGTTTTCTTCAGCCGATAATGTGAGGATAAGTTTTGTCGAAGATTTGAATGAAGAAACTGGTTTAAGGTTGGCTGCTTATTTCAAGATGATAGGATTAGAGGGGGAGACTACATCCGTTAAGGCAGACAAACACAAAGCAAACCTGATTGAAGCTGTTGCACCAAGCATGGATTTTTCCAATTGGAGCGAAATGATGGAGGAAGAATGGAAACTATGTAAAAAAAGGGCCATCTTCAGTTATATCTTAAATGACTATAGCTCATTCCAAGAAGATTTCCATCAGAGAAATATCTTTTCAGGTCTTTTGTGGGAAGCTCACAATGTTTTTGGGGATTGGGAGAATGCATATAATTCAATCGAAGCTCTTTTCCCGCAATATAGCAGTGAGTATAAAAAGTTCGTCAAAAAGCAAAACATGAAAAAAAAGAATCGTCGATATAAAATTAAATATCATAAAGTGGAAGACTACGAGTATGCGACTGTCGTAAGGACGTCGCGTCTCCTAGGTATGTTAAAAGAGAATGACGATACAAGTGAACAGAAAGGCTCTATAGCATCACCGGGATATAACTGCAGGTTCTGTCCTCATCTGAACATCTGTGCGGAGGGGGTCTATCCAAAAGATGGGAGATAAAATTAAACCCCCAGCCGGTAACGAATTAAGGCAAAAACTACTTGATGGATGGGTAATTGCCCATTTATCGGTTTCGGAAAATGAAGGACAGAAATATGACATCTCTAAATTAAAAAGTCAAGAAATGGATAGAGAGAAGCAGAAATTCGATGACTTGATGGATGATGATTGGTTTTAAGAAAGGGGATGAATTTGAATGGTGAAAATGATAATGACCAAGGTGCAGAACGATGCAATCGATTTCGAGGCGGAACATATACTCATAAAAGGCGCTCCCGGTAGTGGCAAAACCACAGTCTTGCTCTATAAATTATTGAAATTGATGAAGACGGATCCTGAAGCGAAAATCCTTATGATCACTTACAATAAGACGCTCACCAAATATGTGAAAGACTTCTTTGAATCGAAGGGTGAAGCTACGGAAGGAATCACGATTTCCACATTCCATGGGTGGGGATGGCGTCTTCTTTTGAAAATGAATGGTCGGAAGCCTAATTCCTCGCCGAAAACTGTAGACGAAGCCTTTGAAGAAATCTATTCACAAAGAAAAAAGGTTTCCAAGCATAGATTCTATAAAGAGGATAAATTCAAGAAATTCCTTGAAGAGGAAATTCAGTGGATAAAAGGTCAAGGCATAGGCAACTTGGAAGACTACAAACAAGTGAAAAGAAGTGGGCGGAATGCTCGGTTGAGTCAAGAGGATCGGAAAGAAGTCTATCGATTCCTAGAAGCCTTCGATTCACTACTGGCTAAGAAGGGAATCATTCCGTTCGATGATTATGCCAACATCCTTTCCAGCAGAATTGATGAGATACCTTCTAGCTTTAAATACGACTTCATCTTGATTGACGAAGCCCAGGATCTTAATCAATCGGAGCTTTCACTATTAAGGAAATTGAATCCAAAAAGTCTGGTTGTTTCAGCTGACATGGGGCAGAAGATATACAAGACAGACTTCACCTGGAAAAGCGTAGGTATCAACGTGGTGGGAGGGCGGACGAAGTCATTGGAGGAAATGCATCGTTCGTGCGTAGAGGTTGTGAAGCTAGCCCAGCCCCTTTATAAAAAGAATCTTTCAATTGAAAGTAATAAACAGGCCGATGACAAAGAAGAATTGCTTATGCCGACAAGGGAAAGCGGTATTCCTCCCGAGCTTCACGTCTACAAGGATACAACAGCTGAATTCCAGGGAGTTGCAGCTTCCGTCAATGAAATCTGGCGAAACAGTAAGCGGGATATAACCATCGGGATATTAGTGCGTAATGTAAAGAGCCTTTATGCGTTGAAAAGGGTATTGCCCCCGAATCTGCCTGTTGAAATAATCAATAAGGACGATGGGAATTCTTTAGAGCCCGGAATTAAATTGGTAACGATGCATTCAGCTAAGGGGTTGGAATTCGATGTAGTCTTCATCGTAAGACTTACAGAAGGGAACTTGCCGTATTTGACCAAAGAAATGGATAAGGAAGATGTAGAAGAAGCGGCCCAGTCAGACAGGAGATTATTGTATGTGTCCATGACACGGGCCAAACATCAATTGGTGATGACGACCTATGGAGATAAGAGAAGTCGTTATCTGGATGAATTGAATCCTGAAGATTACAAGTTAAAAAGAAAGTAAGTTGCTGTAGGAAGAGGAAAGGGAAGCTGAAATGAATTCATTTCAGCTTCCCTTTCCCCATTTCTGTAAATTCATTTAAGTTCCTTTGTTATTTCCCCTATATATTCCCGATCAATCCAAAATGCTTGTTTCGTTATAGGCTGTCCATCAGGCAAGATAATTCGGTCACCAGCATTACGCGCTCTAGGTCTGACATGACAAAGTCCGTTAGTTTGCGGGCCTGGAAGATTGTTCGAGATTCCCCTATTGGTCTTCTTCAAAAGAACTCCTTTTTCGAGAATGGCTCGTCCTTCCAACCAAAAATCTTTTAGCCTACCCTCAATTTCCTCCATGGGCATGTTCCAGAGGTGAACGCCTTTAAAATAGAGGTTCCTGTCAGGGTTTTCGCGTAACGTCTCTTGGTATCCGAATACAACCAATAAATATTTCGTTTCTTCGAACATAGTGCGTAACAAAGAAGTTTCCCATTCTTCATTTATCCATTCCTGGAAGTTGATAGTATGGAACGACATATGTTCCTTCGGTTTCCCGTCCGGCTCTAGCCTAACGGTCTTGAATTTGATGTTGGCCTTGGAGAATTCCTCTATATCTTCCAGAGAAGTCCCTTTGACCCCCAGGAGTGAACTGACGAACAGCGGTAGGAAGGATTTGGATTTTGTATTCAGTGGGGCGTCAGCTTCCTTGGCGATATCTTCAATAGCCATTCCTTCATATTTCTTGAACCGATTTGACAACAATTGGTCGAGACTTTTCTGCTGCAATTCGTCGGGCTCCGCGATGGGAACAAGATGTTCAGCTGTAATCAATTCACGGATAAGTGTTGTCATATATGACGCCTTCAAAGAAAAAGCGCGCTGCATGGCCGGTTCGTGACTGAATGGCTGGGTCCGAATGGATTTTCGGTTGGCCCCCTTGGTGCATGCACTGAGGTATGCAGTGTCGCCTTCCGAAATGAGGTGCGCTTGTCCTGCCTTTATCTTGGCAACGATTATCGACCAATCATTCCGGATTACTTGAAGGTCGGATTCTGAAAATCTGTGCAAATGGGATTTCAATATCCTGTAATCGCCTCTTGGAATATCGGGAAGCCATTTATAGAACATTAGAAGGAGGGATTCGTTCTTTCTCCAAAAACTAGAGTCCTCGAAGGAATTGAGTGCTTCTTTGTGAAAATCGATGATATTAAGAACGAGTCGCTCTTTGGCGCTTAGTTGCCCATTTTTCAACTCCTTGACGGGAGTAACCTTCAACTCGATACCGAGTTCTGCAAAATCAGCCTCTGCATTGGAATTGACTTCATATCCAAAAAAACTTTCTTCTATGATTTGGCCGAGATGCCCCTTGGCTTTCTCATTATCGATACGTCCCGTTCTATCAATTTCATAAAAGCTCATACCTTCGGCTTCCTGAGCCCTAGATAATAACTCAATTTCACTCTCGAACCTCATGGAATTCCCCCCACTCTTTTATTTCCCTATATTTTAACATGAAAAAAGCTGACATCTATGATGATGTCAGCCGAACACTGGGAATTCCATTTGGATTTCATGCACTTCATTAGCTTTTTCTATTTCTTCGATACGGATCCCCATGCGCTCTATCAAGTCGACTACGAGGGCATTGCCCATACAGAAGTACCGCATGCGATCGTTCATGCCGGCGGTCCAGTTGTCGGGGAATCCATTAAGCCTTTCACATTCGACCGGGGTCAGGAAGCGCTTCTTCCCATCCACTTCAACGATATGTGTGCTCCGGTTGATGGAGCCTTCGCTAGTCAACATGGTACGGCCCGGCTTATCCAAATCGTCCGTAGGGGACATCCCGCCTTCGGAGAAGTGATAGACATGACCGTCGGCGGTCTTGCGTTCAATCTTCTTGGGCCCGCGCAAGTAAGCGAATTTCTCGCTGTTCGCTTCGGTGAGATAGAACTTCTCGGGCACCGCTTCTTCATCGATTAAAATATCCTTCAACGGAATCGGTTCTTCCAATGTAGGTGAGAGATGGGCAGTGAAGACCTTGCCTTCACGCATATATCCTGAGGTGTGGAATCCGTATGAGAATTCGTCTGAAATCTCCACGATATCCGACGGTAATTCGACGGAGGAGATACGATTTTTGTAAGGCTCTTTCTCAACCGGGAAAGGCTTGGCGAAGAATCCCTCATTGAAGACTATCTCATCGGGTGAGAAAACCTTCTGGTTATTATCGAAAGATATCCCGTTCCTATATGCAAAGATGAAGACCCTGCGACGCCGTTGAGCCATCCCGTATTCGGCAGCATTGATCACTCGCCACTCGACGGAATAGTTCAAGTCCCGGAAGGTCGCCAGCATGACCGCGAAGTCCCTGCCTCTCTGGGAGGAAGGGGATTTCAAGAGGCGATCGACGTTCTCCAATAGGACATATTTGGGGTGTGTGTTCTCAATCACCCGCTTGATTTCCCAGAAAAGGACGCCTTTCTTTCCCTGAATCCCTTGTTCCCCTGATTTGCTGCGGGCTACCGAGTAGTCCTGGCAGGGGAAGCCTCCGACAAGCAGGTCGGCACGGAGGTCATGGAATGTATCGTCGGATACCTTGGTGATATCCTCGTTTGAATGGATTCCCGTATCGAAGTTGCGCGCGTAGCAATCGAAGGCATCCTGGGCTTTCCGTGAAGGTTCCCACTGGTTGCCCCAGACCACTTCGAAGAGTTCGTGGTTGGCTTTCTGCAACCCCAGGCGGAAGCCGCCGACACCGGCGAAGAGTTCGATGACCCTGAGTTTCTTTATTTGTTCCATTTACCGAACATCCTTTCGGTTTTTCTTAATTATAGCGAATTATCGGGGAAAGATCAATAAATATCCGTGAAAACCTTAATTTTATATAAAAACTTTCGGTTATGCCATCAATCCGACTCCTTATATCTTCTCATAGCTGCCTGGATGAATTCCAGTGTCGAATCGACTGTTTCATCCAGGTTCTTGCGTATGTCATGTTCCCAGACGCGGAGTACATGCCAGCCCAATTCAGTGTAATGGGCATCGACCTCTAGGTCGCGTTCCTTATTGCGTGCTATCTTCGCATCCCAGAATTCCTGGTTGCTCTTCGGGCGTTTGTAATGGAGGGGACAGCCGTGCCAGAAGCAGGAATCGACGAAGATGGCCCCCTTGTATTTCTTTATGGCGATGTCCGGGGTGCCGCGCAGGTTGCGAACATTCTTGCGGAATCGAACGCCTTTATGCCAGAGCGCTTTGCTGAATAGATTTTCTAATTTAGACTGTGCACGAATAGAGCTCATCGTCCGACTTCGTTGTTCTTGTGTCATTCGGTCTGCCATAGAGCGTCAATCCTCCTTATCAATTTTATTAAGAGGATGTCAAAAATCTATCTTTTAATGCTTTTAGTTTAAATTGATATTAAATAATAGTTGATCACACTATTTAGATTAGAATGAAAAAATTGTTATAATTTTAATAGAAGTATATTTAGTAATAAGAGAAACTATTTCCAAGTTCCTGGATTTATATAGCGAGACATATAATATGTAATTTTTTCATACCGAGACTTATAAGTTTTGAAATAGTTTGGAGACATATAAACATAGTTTTCGCACCGTATATAATCTGCTTCTTGAAGATAATCTAGGATGATTATAGGGTCTTGATTTCTTTTTGTAATCAAATCGCACATTTCAAAAGTATCTATTGTTATTCCCAAAATCACATTAAGGTGCATTTTATTGTATCTCCAGTCTTTTTAGTCAGTGTATTTAATTCAAGGGATAAATGCAAAAATAATTCAAAGAAATTTTTAGGAGGAAATGAAATGGCTTTTTGGAACTTTCCGGTTGTAATAGGTGGAAATATTAATTCAATAAATAATGCTGGTTTAGAGACTTTCCGCGATGATCCGATTGATTCCCTTACTAGAGAAATATGTCAGAATTCACTAGATGCTGTTGAAGATGAATCGAAACCAGTCATAGTAGAGTTTAAAAAATTCACGTCAAATGTATTTCCAGGAAAAGACGAATTACGGAATAACTTTGAGCGAGCAAAAATGACGTGGGAGGGAAAAAATAAAAAGAGCACAGAATTTATAGAAAGTGCATTGAATATTTTATCTGAAAGAAATATGCAATGGCTTCGAATAAGTGATTTTAATACAAGGGGGTTGGAAGGAGCTCGCGCAGGTGAAATAGGAAGCCCTTGGAGTGCCTTGGTTAGAGAAGCCGGTTCATCCAATAAAAACGATTCTTCAGGCGGAAGCTTCGGGATAGGGAAGGCCGCTCCTTTTCTAAGCTCGGGATTAAGAACAATCTTTTACTCTAGCTTGGATCGAACGGGCTATCGTTCTTATATAGGAGTGTCGGATATTATGTCCTTTCAAAAAGATGGGGGAGGGATGACTGTCGGGAAGGGTTACTATACCGATGGAGAGGATTCGAGGGCTATACCCGATTCTCTGAAATTGGATTCCGGCTTTGAAAGAGAGGAAGCCGGTACTGATATATTTATCAGCGCTTTTATAGATATTTATGATTTAGAGAAGAAAATACTTCATTCTATTCTTCATAATTTTTTTCTTACAGTTTACTACCAAAAGCTTATTGTTAGAGTAGGAGATTCTGAAATTAATCATAAAAATATTAATGAACTTATTAAAAAGCTAGAAGAAGATAGTAAAGAAAATAAAGATTTAAAGAATTTCTTTAACCTCCTGAGTTCTGAAAATACTCTTAGGATTGAGTACCCTTCCAAAAGATATGACCAAGGAAGAATAGAATTCAAAGACGGAGAAGCTGTTTTCTTGCTGATGGAAGGAGAGGACTTTAATAGAAAAGTTCTTATGACAAGAAAAACAGGAATGAAAATTTTTGAACAAGGGCATATCAGCGGCAATATAACATTCACTGGAATGTTAATGATACAAGGGGAAAATATGAATCGTATTTTCAAAGAGATGGAGAACCCTGCCCATAATAAGTGGGTTCCAAGCCGGTATGAAGAAAACCCTAAAATAGCTGAACAAATTTTTAAGGACTTGAGAAAATTCATGCGTGATACTGTCAAAGAATCATTCTCGCCACCAATCTCTGATCAAATGAACGCCTTTGGACTCAGCGATTTTATACCAGATAAGCGAAACCTGAATCAAGGCGACGAGCAACTGGTGGAAAGCCTTGACTCAGTGGTCACAAAAATAGAAATGAAAAAGAAAAATCGAAAGGCTGCTTCTACAATTTTTGAAGATGAGAGAGAAAGTGAAAATGAGGCTTCAATAGACCGAGGAGAAAATGCATTGGGAGATGGAGAAAGGGGCGGATTTGGAGAAGAAGAAGCGGGAGAAGGCGACTCTTCCAATAATGGAACTCAATTACCGGAAGGAGAAGTGGGTGTAGACCCTAATTCAGATGGAAATGTAGATATAAGTGAATCTCGCCGCAAAAGAAAGCTAGTAGCTAATAAGTGCCGGTACATAAGCTTGAATCAAAAAGAAGGCTTGTACAGATTTTCGGTAGTACTTGATAAAGCTTTTGAAAAAGGGACTATTGAATTTAAGCAAATCGGTGAACAAAATATAGTGAAATTGCCAATTGAAAATGTGGCGTTTGATCAGCAAGATATAAAAATTGAAAAAATCAATAATAATGAAGTGGTTTTTTTAAATGGAAAAAAGGTCCAGAAATTAAGTTTTTTATTAAAAATAAAGTATTCGAATTTATGTGCAATGGAGGTGCAAGTGTATGAAAATAGCTGATTCTTATCCATACCCTGTACTAGATCAGAATACTGAGGACTATATAGATTCAATTTTTGAAGTGGAATATAAAGTGATTCCGGTGTTCGGTGAATTAAAGATTAATCTTAGTCTGAAACTTAAAAATCCCGGTATTGAAGCATTAATCAATAAGGGTGCGGCTACTTTCACTCTCCATGTGGAGTGTCCTCAAACGAGCTATAGAAGAATGTTTAAACACTCCGAAAATGTTATTAGTGAGACAATTCCACTATCTACTTTACGTGGAAAAATATTTATCCATACATTCATTCTTGCGGAAACGAAAATTGAAAAATATACCAATGAACTATTGAGTGATTGGTTTAAAAATGTAAATCTGACCTTTGAAAAAGGCTATATAATGGGGATAGCAGAAGCTATAGAAATAATAGTGCCAGATGATAACACTGACCTACTAGAATTTCCTTCTATTATTGATATTCATCGCTCCATAGAAGGAGAATATATGGAAGTCGATATGTACTCACAAAACATTATTATTTCTTTACCCGCATCAGAGTATGATGTGTACGCTCGAAATGGAGACAAAAAGTTTAAAAGCACTATTATAGCAGCAGTAATCTTTCCAGCGCTCATTTCTATTTTTGGAGAGTTGAAGGGGAATGTCGGAGAATTTGAAGAGCATACTTGGTACCAGGTTATGGATAAAACTTTCAAAGATAACAATTATGACTTGACGACTATGGGCAAAGGATCGCTCACTCCTTTGAAAGCCGCACAATTAGTTTTAAGAAAACCATTAAGTGCAGCTTTATCAGAAATACAAAATAACATGTCAGAGGAGGAAGAGTAGTGAAGTTAAAATTCCTCTCGATTGATACTTTAAGTGACTTGAAAATTAATAATAACGCTTATCTTAAATATTATTATAGAAAAGATTCAGAGTGGTTTGATAAATACTTGTCAGAAAAAGGTAGGGTATTAGAGAGCAATATTACAGTTGGAGATGAAGATTTAAAGCTCTCGCGAAATCCAGAATACTCGCTTAGTGATAGCGAAAATGTAAAGATACTATATACAGCATTAATTCACTTAACGCCTTCGCAAGCCACACAAGAAAGATTATGGGCAGGACTTGCTCATATTCATTTGAGAGACTATATTTTTTACAGACTAGAAAAAGAACTGGAAGAAGAGAATAGCACAAGGATATATTCTGCTCTATTTTATAAATATGGACCTAAACGCTCTATTTTTATTCACATTATTTCGCGACTCTGGTGGGCAGGCTTCATGACATATGATGAAAAAAATGAAAAAAACCCATTCTGGTTGACCGATTTCTTCACAAAAAGCGATTTTTCAGCTAGGTGTACAGTCTTTTTCTCTAGTAACTTCACATCGAATCGAGACATAACTCTAGGTATTCTGGAAGCATTATATAATTGGTCTGAAAAGGGGCATCATATTAAAAGAGAGCATTTTATACAAGCTACCAAACATTTGAATATCATGGGCGGTGCAACCATACTTGATGTATTAACAAGAGAAGACGTAATAAAGATTGTCAATGACGAAGTACTTGAAGTGCCAGAGGAAAAAGTAACAGAAAATACTTTATAGAAAATCGAATGCGAAAAAAATAATATTTAGTAGCGAAAGTTGGTAGGGGAATGCCTAATTACCTCAAATTGGTAAGAGATAAAATTCCACAAATAATCGAAAATAGTGGTCTTCAATTCGAAACCCGTATTTTATCAGAAGAAGAGTATAAAACGGAAGTGACGAAGAAACTCGCTGAGGAGCTTCAGGAATTCGAGAAAACGGAAAACCCAAAAGATGCAGTCGAAGAACTCGCAGATATCCTAGAGCTGATTCACGCAGCCGCTGAACTCAACGGATCTTCGTTCGAAGAAGTCGAAAAAGTTCGTGTCAAAAAAGCGGAAAAACGTGGAGGCTTCAAAGAGCGCATCTTTTTGATCGAGGTAGAGGATGAGTAAACTGCAGCTGGTCACCTCGCAGCTTGTGAGCCACTTGAGTCGGTTGGCACGAGAAGCTGTAGAAATCAATTGGATCAACGCGTTTGCGATGAAGTCGGGTGTGAGAATCGTGACGCCGTTTATGAAAGAAGCCGCAGACCGAGGTGTGCCGATCAAGCTATTGATCGGTGATTATCTTTTCGTAACGCAGCCGGAAGCACTTGAGATTCTGTTGGATGAAGTGCCTTCCGCTGAAATTCGTTTGTGGAAAAGCGGCGGTGCTTCGTTTCATCCGAAATCCTATCTGTTTCGGGGAAAAGAGACTTCGCATCTTATCGTTGGATCATCCAATTTGTCCCGCTCCGCATTGACCGAAGGCGTGGAATGGAATTTGATCGCCCCAACTTCAGTGGATGAAACGGTATTCGATGAGGCAGTGGAACAATTCCAGGCACATTTCTATGCGGAGGAAACCATTCCGTTGAATAAGGAAACGCTCCAAGAGTATAAAATGCTTCATGAAAAAGCGAATCTTAAGCGGCCGGTCAGCCCCGTTTGGTCGGAAGCGGAAGAAGTGGGGCTCACGCTTGGAGAATCGCAGCCGCAAGAAGCAATCGAAACAGGCGTTTCGTACATAACCGATTTAACTCCGAGGCCCGCCCAGCAGGAAGCGCTTGATGCACTCGATAATGTCTTGGAGGAAGAGTATAACCGGGCGATGGTCGTGCTTGCGACAGGGCTAGGAAAAACTTATCTAGCGGCGTTCTTCGCCAAGAAGTTCAAGCGTGTATTGTTTGTCGCGCACCGCCAGGAAATTCTCCAGCAGGCAAAAGAGTCGTTTCAAAATGTGCATCCAAATAAAAAATCTGCGTTCTATCATGCAACAGAAAAGGACACGTCCGCCGATTTTCTGTTTGCATCGATATATACGCTAGGCAGTGAGTATCACCTGAATCAATTTGAGCGAGATTCGTTTGATTTAATCATTGTGGATGAATTCCATCACGCCGCTTCCCCGACCTATAGAAGGCTGCTGGAGCATTTCAACCCGCAGTTTTTGTTAGGGATTACAGCAACTCCTGACCGCATGGACAATCAGGATGTGTATGCCTTATGCGATGGCAACGTCGCGATTTCCATTCATTTCCTCGATGCCATCGAACGCAATTGGCTCGCACCGTTTCGTTATTTCGGGGTATACGATAATACCGATTACTCGAAGATTCGTTGGCTCGGGAATCGCTATGATGAAGAAGAACTGCTTCAGGCGCAGTTAAGGGAAGACTATGCTGAAGCGGTATTTGAGGCGTGGCAAAAGCATAAGCAGACCCGCACGATCGTCTTTTGTTCGACGGTCCGGCAGACGCAATTTATGGACCAGTTTTTCCGGGAGCGTGGCATCCGTTCGATGAGTTTGTCGGGCGGTACTCCTGCAGAAGAGCGGAAAGCGGCGAGAGCACAATTGGATTCAGGAGAGTTGGAAATCATCTTCACGGTCGATCTGTTCAATGAAGGTGTCGATATTCCGAAAGTCGATACTTTGCTCTTCATCCGCCCGACCGAGTCGCTCACAGTCTATACCCAGCAGATCGGCCGGGGATTGCGCATTGCGGACAAAAAAGATCATTGCGTGATCATCGACTTTATCGGCAATTACCGCAATGCCGATCTGAAGCTTTCTGTCTTCGATACACAGCCTCAGGCTAAAGGAAAAACGCAAGGCGTGGAGCCGCTCGTTCCTGCGAACTGCGATTTTCAGCTGGAACTCGAAGTCGTCAATCTTCTCGAGGAGCTGCGGAAAAAACGCGCGCCGCGAAAAGAGGCGATGGTTCTTGCATACCGGGAGCTGAAGCGCGAGCTCGGCAGGCGTCCGACCTATTTGGAATTTCATCTACAGGGGACTGCCGTTTCGAAAACGGTCAAGCAGGAATTCGGCAGCTGGTTCGGCTTGCTTGCCTATGCGGCGGAACTGAATGCGACAGAGATTGAAGTATGGACTAAACATCAGAATTGGTTTTTGGAAGTCGAGAAGACCGGCATGAACAAAAGCTATAAGATGGTCGTCTTGAGTTATATGTTGTCGAAGGACGTGGAGAGCTGGCTAGATCCGATTACACCGGTGGAAGCCGCTCCTTATTTCCATGAGTTCCTAACGGCTAAACAATACAGACTGAATGCAGATTTCAATGATGTGCAGGGCAGGAAGCTCAGAGACTATGATGAGAAGAAAATTGCAGATCTGATTGAACGGATGCCGATGACGAAATGGAGCGGCAGCGCAAAAGGCGGTTTAGTGACATTCGATGAAGGATCGTTTTCGTTGAATCTATCGCCAAGTATTGAGCATCAGCGGATTCTTTTTGACTGGACAAAGGAAATTGCTGAATATCGTTTGCATGCTTATTTTGAACGTAAGGCAGCGAATAGAAATTAAAAGGACCACAAGAGAGTGGCTATACTTTACTGCTCTCTGTGGTCCTTTTGATATTAAGTAAATTTTTAAGAAAATTCCAGGAAGAAGTCTCTATTGATGTCCTCGATACTCATGTTTGTTTGGTTGGAAAGGAATTCGCGGATTTTGCCGGAATCATTTTCTGTTAGCAGTTTCTTAAAGATGGCCGTATTTTGTTCATAGCCTTCGAAATAAGCACTTTCACTTTCCGGATTATGGTAGAGCTTCAAGTACTCCTCGTAGTCTTTTGTGTTCAACTTACCTTCGATTTGGGACAACACTTGCTCCCATTTTTTACTTTTCTTATTGTGAAGAACAGCTTTCGGCTTGGCGTCTTTTGCTTTATCTGCACTGATCTGGACGAGTGTTTTTTGGACATCCAGTCTATAGCTGAGCAATTCGCTTCTTTGGCAGGTGTCTAAACTTGGTAAAATTTCGTCATTATATAGCTTATAGTGCTGCTCTAAGTAGGGAATTGTTCGTGCTGCTTCTTTTTTTTCCTTGCGTTCATTTTGCCACTGAGCAACTTTGTCAATTTTGTCGATAGCGGGTTTAATAAGATGGGGATTTTTAGCAATTTGATCAACAACTTTCGGTCCATGCTTTATTGCAAAATCGGCAACGGGTTTTATAGGTATCTTAGCCATGGTAGAAGATCCTCCTCTTTGTTTATATCTACATTATAGTAAAAATGTTCCTGTTGGAAGAACTATCTGGGTTGATGCTAACTATATTAGTGATGCGTTTTAAACGATGAGCAATCTGCTTGAAAATATATACCCTAAGGGGTATTATAAAGTTAATCAAAGATATCACTTACACGGGAGGAATCCACATGACTAACCAAGTAACTGTCTATTCAACTAACACATGCCCTTACTGCACAATGCTCAAGAATTTCCTGGATCAAAACGGCATCGCCTACACCGACGTCAACGTCCAGAAAGATCCAGTAGCGGCGAGCCGCCTTGTCCAGGCAACTGGCCAGATGGGGGTTCCGCAGACGAACATCAACGGCGAGTGGGTGCTCGGCTTCGACCCGCAGCGCGTCCAGTCTTTATTGAAGCAGTAATCTAGGAATGAAATAGCTGCTGATTCCATGTTTTACAACTAATCGCAAGTTTTGCAAAAAAACTTTCGAAACACTGTCTCCTTTTCCGCAGTTTCCATCTATCTAAGAGATGAAAGGCAATTTTCTTAGACGGGAGGAAAGCTGATGGAAAAGGAGTTTTTTGTTGAGGCGATTGAGCATTCGGAGTTTGGGGAAGTGTACCGCTTTTTTGAGGTGGATCCGGCGACGGGGGAGGAGCAGGCGGTCGATCCGTTCGACAGCGGGATGGTGAAGCGCTACCAGGAGCCGCCGCCGGAATTGTTCTACATCACGTCGAAACGCGGGGCGGATGCGAGCGGGTTTTACGAAGGCGAGCGGTTTGTCGTACAGCGCGGCTCGAAGTTTGCGGGCACGACCTCGCCGAAATGCCCGAAGCGTTATTTGAAGCTGCGGGAAGAGCTATTGCTGTCGGGGAAATTGATGCCGCTCGGCCACCAGTATTTGGTGATGGAAGATGTGGAGTTCGCGTCGCCGCTGATTGCGATGGGTGTCGCAATCGGCGGCTGGGCGAAGGGAGCGCATGATTGGAAGAAGATTTAAATGTCGGGACATGTGAAGTTGATGGCCAGCGGATAATTGAACACAAAACAGTATAAGCATCGCTCATGGCGGTGCTTTTTTGCGTTTTTTCACAAAGAAAAAAACACTGAAAAGATCTCAGTGTTTTCCTATATTAATTTTGAGTTGTAGTCACTGCACTTAACTTTATTCCCCAACCATCCCGTCATTATCGTTATCCCGCATATGCGGATACAGCCAATGGTCGCTCATGATGGGCATGGTGAAACCGGCGTCTTTCGCTTCCTGGATCGTCACTTGGCCGTTGCCGTTGGCGTCCACGCTTGATACATCACCGCTTGTTTCGGGACCGCTCGCTTCCGGGGTGGTGGATTCCACTTCTGCGGGCTCACTGTCCGTCAAGCCGAGGGAGGCGTTGACTTCATCGGGGTTGACGTTGTCGAAGGTGTCGACCACTTCGTTGCCTCTGACGGTGTAGCTGTATTGGTAGCTGGAAGGCACTTGCGTTTCGGTATCGGGATAGGTGATGATGGCTTCGAAATTCGTGGCGCCGCCCGCATCGCGAATGACTTTTTCCATATACGCCTGGTCGCCGTGGCGGTTCAGCGTGCTTTCTTGCGGAGTGATGTTATAGGCGTTCGATACCCCGCCGAGTGAATCCGCAATGACGTGCCCTTCGTCCAATATGCCACTTTCGACGCCAGGAACTTTTGCTTCGTCGGAATAATAGCGGCCGGATTCGAGGACCGGTTCGTTCGTGTCATCTTGCAGCACAATTTCATCCGCCACGACGCGTTCCAATTGGCCATGTTCATTCGTGAACGCCCAATATTCGCGGTCGCCGTAACCGACTGATACGACGGTGTTCGCTTCGCGGTGTCCGGACAGGTCGCCTCCGTCCACTTCAATCAGTTTGTATCCCGCGAACCGATCATCTGCTGGTTCCGCGACAGTTTCTTCTTCGGGGCCATCCGCAGCTGACTGTTCTGTTTCGCTTTTGGCAGTTTCATCGTCCGTGCCGGTTTCTTGCGTTTCGTCTGCCGGTTCTTCCGATGTTTCCGTTTCAACGGCGGTTTCATGTTGCATCTCGGTTTCTGGAGTCGCCGCTTGTTCTGTTTCGGTGCAGCCAGCCATAAAGACGGTTAGCAACAGGATGATCCAGTAGGTCATTTGCTTTTTCAATTCAAGACACTCCTCTAGTTGTGAATTCTTCAGCTGGGTTTCAGTCGGCGATTGGGCCGTTGTCAATTGGCAGAGACCGGCCCATGAAGAAGGAATATAATCCTTTTTAATTTATTATACCAAAAATTAACATTAAATGCAGAGGGAATTCCAGGCTTTGACGCAATAAGACATAAGGGATTGGTGTATTTAATTGAGAATTATTTTCAATTAGAGTATGCTAAATGTATTAAAGGATTCTACAGGAGGAATTTGGATGCACATCTATTGGACGAAAATCAATCAAATCATCGACGAAAGCCCGGAAGTGAAGACTTATCTGCTCGACTTGCCGGCAGGCTTCTCGTGGGAGGAAGGCTCGCATACCCATTTTGCGTTTGAAGGCTTCAACGCCGGAGACAAACCGAACCGCGGCTTGATCCGCCATATGTCGATCTGTACCTTGCCGCATGAAAACGCCATCGGCATCACGACGCGCATCAAGGATCAATGCTCGGAGTTCAAGTCGATTTTGCGCGAGATGAAGCCGGGCGATGAAGTGGCGATTTTCAAGACGCATTCGAATGTGCCGTTAAAGCGCGAAGGAAAGAACGTCTATCTCTTGTCATCAGGCGTCGGCCTTGCGACGTTCCGTCCGCTCGTGCTCGAGTATTTGAGCAATGCGGAAAGTGTCTTGTCGATGCATTCCTTGAATGTCGATTCGTCGAAAGCTTATTTATTCCAGGATGTCTTCGCTACATCTGACGACGACAATTTTACCGTGCAATTCGCCGATAGCCGCGCTGAGTATTACGAGGCAGTAAAGCGTTTCGCGGATGATGCGGACGGGTTGTTTTATATCGTCGGAAGCGATGACTTCCTGAAAGAGAACATTGAGCTGCTTCGCAGAAACGGCGTCAAGCGTGAACAGATCCTGCTCGATAAGCGCGAACAGTCGATCGCTGAATTTTTGCCGGTTGAATTATCGGTCTAACCCACAGTAAAAGCCTGACCCTCCGTCGAAAAAATGGGGAGTCAGGCTTTTTTTATTGTGGGAAGGGTTTCCAGATGTGCAAAACGAATGCCATTCCGGCTATACTGAAAGCCAGGAAACGGATCAATTACATTTCCATTTTGGAGGAGCCATGAAAAAAATTGCCTTGTATTCTCTTGCGGGCGTTGCGGCCGCATCTGTCCTATCGACCGTGTTTTTGAAAGCGCACGCGCCGCTCGGATCGACGCCGACTAAAGTGCAACAGGCGTCGTTTGTGAAGCGCGGCCATTACCAAGACGGGAAATTCACCAATCTGGAACAAGCGGACATGAACATCAGTGCATCGGAAGGCTTTTCGATGCTGCGGGAAACTTTGTTTTCAAGCGACGAGGGTCGAGCGCCAGTTGCCAAGTTGCCTGTGGCGGATATCGACCGGGAGGCGGTCAACGGCCCGGAAGACAGCCTGACCTGGTTCGGCCATTCGACGTTTCTGTTAAGTATTGACGGAAAAAAACTGTTCGTTGACCCGATGCTTGGAAAACGGGCGTCTCCTTTGGCTTTTGCCGGAAGTGCGCGCTATAGCGTGGACTGGCTGGAGAATGTCGAGCGGCTGCCGGAAATCGACGCGGTGCTGTTGACGCATGACCATTACGACCATCTCGATTACGGATCAATCCGTGCGCTGGAAAGTAAAGTCGGGCATTTCTTCGTGCCGCTCGGCGTCGGGACGCATCTTGAGCGCTGGGGAGTGGAATCGGCGCGCATCACCGAACTTGACTGGTGGGAAGAAATCCACTTTGAAGGCTTGACTCTTGTGTTGACCCCGTCGCAGCATTTCTCGGGACGCGGCTTGTTCAACCGAAATTCGACATTATGGGGCGGCTGGGCCGTGCTGGGCCGCGATTTCCGCTTCTATACGAGCGGTGATGGCGGCTATGGCAGCCATTTCAAGGAGATCGGCGATAAATACGGGCCGTTCGATCTCGCCTTGGTGGAAGGCGGCCAGTACGATCCGCGCTGGGAAACTTCGCATATGGCGCCCGAGCAATCGGTGCAGGCAGTGCTCGACGTCCGGGCGGATAAGATGATGCTCGTCCACTGGGCGGCGTTCACTTTGGCGTTTCACAGCTGGACAGACCCGGTGGAGCGCGCCTCACAAGAAGCGCAGCGATTGGGTGTGGAATTGCTGACGCCAAAAATTGGCGAGACGCTTTCTTTGGAGGAGCTTGATTCCTATACGTCGGCGCGTTGGTGGGAGCAGCAATAGAAGACTCTGCTTGGGTTTCCAAGATTTGAGATTCAGCTCGTATTCTTCTAAAATAAAAGGAATACCAAGATATTCGGAAAGAGGGATGACATGACTTTAACTAAAATTTCCATGCCGGACGCGATCCGCATCGAAAAGGCTCGACGGGAAGGCGTAGAAATCGGCGAGCTTTTGAAAAACGATAATTTCGCATCGCTCGGTTCAGAACTCGAGGCGATATTCCGTGACGGCTACCAAGTGAAATTCTTGACGATCAACGGCGCGAAGAACCTGTTGCGCTTGAAGTTCGGCCAGGAAGCGGACCTCGACTACACGGAAACCGAACAGGGGCTGTCGGGCATCATGCTGGACGAAGCGCAAGCGGAGACGTTCCGGCAACTGCTTTCCGATAATTGCCGCCTGGAACAGGAAACTGGCGGATCGTACCGGATCTTATGGGCGTAATGATTGGGAGCTAAAATGAAACCGGGGACGAAGCGAAAGCTTTGTTCCCGGTTTTTTATTTGCGCAAGGATTCGCGGCATATCTATTGCAGGACAATGAAATGCCCCCTTTACGTGAAGGGCATTCCGGCTTTGTTTAACGGGATTCGGAAAGGGTATTTAATCCTCAAGAATCGAAAAGCGATAAACGGGGAGGATTTTTTCAATGGATTATATTAACTTAGGCAAATCGGGGCTTCGCGTCCCGAAATACATTCTCGGCACGATCCCGTTCAGCGGGACAAACGGGTTCGAAGCGGCAGGGAATGTACAGGAAAATACAGCAAACCGCATGATCGACATGTCGCTTGATGCGGGCATCAATATGTTCGATACCGCGAATTTGTATTCACAAGGCAATGCCGAAAAAGTGCTCGGCGCGGCGATCCGCGGCAGACGTGACAAAGTATTGTTGACGTCGAAGACCGGATTTCCGTTTGACGACCACCAAAATTCACGCGGCGCCTCGCGCATGAATTTGTTGAAATCGATCGATGAATCGCTGTTGCGCCTCGGCACCGATTACCTGGATCTGTATTTCGTCCATTTATGGGACGGCCAGACGCCGGTCGAAGAGACGGTCGAGACGATGAACGACTTGATCAAAGCCGGCAAGATCCGCCATTGGGGCGTGTCGAACTACAGCGGATGGGCGCTAGCGAAGACGCATACCTTCGCTGAACAGAACGGCAAAATTCCGCCTGCGACCCAGCAGATCTACTACACGCCGGAAGCGCGCGAAGCGGAGTACGAATTGCTTCCAGCCGGCGCGGAGCTTGGCGTCAGCTCGATGATCTGGAGCCCGCTCGGCGAAGGCTTGTTGAATGGCAAGATCGGCCGCGGCAAAGAAGCGCCGAAAGATACGCGCCAAGGCGGCGGCTGGCCGGAGCCTTGGGTGTATGACCAGGAGCGTTTGTATACCGTCATCGATGCCTTGGAGGAAGTGGCGGCAAACCACAACGCCAGCGTGCCGCAAATCGCCTATGCGTGGGTGCGCGACCGCCCGAACGTCGGGCCGATCGTCATCGCGGCGCGCAACGAAGAGCAGCTGGAAGAAAACATCGCGTCTTACAAGATCAAGCTCAAGCGCGATGAGCACGACTTGATCGAAGCGGCAGCCCGTCCGGCGCCATTCTATCCGCATTGGCACCGCGCCATGAGCGGGCCGGACCAAGCGAGCCCGTCCGAGAAGGTGTATTTGGACGCTTACAAGAAAACGATGGGCATTAAATAAGTTGCAAAATCTGGCCGGTGCGCAAATGCGTGCCGGTTTTTTGAATTGAAAAGGTATTTCCTTAGAATCCGGGAACTTTTTATAGGATTTGCGATCTTTATAGAAAGAACAGGGGGGAGGCAGATGAAAGCAATCATTTTTGATATGGACGGGACTTTGTTCCAGACCGGCACGATCTTGGAGCAGTCCCTGGAAGAGGCGTTCTCGGTTCTTCGCGAGCGGGGCGCTTGGCAAGGCGCGGCGCCGGTGGAGGAGTACCGGAAGATCATGGGTGTGCCGCTGCCTGCGGTGTGGGAAGCGCTGTTGCCGGGGCAGTCGGAGGAGACCAAGCGCGAGATGGATGCGTATTTTCTCGAGCGGCTGATCGCAAATATCGGCCAAGGCAAGGGGGCGATGTATCCTGACGTTACAGGAGTGTTCAGTGAGCTTTGTTCGGAAGGCTACCGGATTTTCATTGCGAGCAATGGGCTTGTCCGTTATTTGGCGGCGATTGTTGAGTATTACGGCTTAGATGAATGGGTGACGGAAACCTTCAGCATCGAACAAGCCGCCACATCCGATAAAGGGGAACTCGTGCGCATGATCAAAGAGAAATACGGCGTGACGGAAGGGGCGGTTGTCGGAGACCGCTTGTCGGATATCCGTGCGGCGAAAGCGAACGGTTTGTTTGCGGTCGGCTGCCGCTTTGATTTTGCGCAGGAACAGGAACTGAAAGAGGCGGACGCCATAATTAATGGCTTGGCGGATCTGCGAAACGTTTTGGAGCAGTCGCCGGCAAAGGGCTGATCGAAAATATGGCGGAAAAGGCGCATTTGGATATTCCCTTCCACCAAGAGATGTGATAATATTGAGATAATTAAACGGAACGGAGGTGAAAAGAATGGAGAAATGTGCTGCGGTGATGGGTGTGAAAATGGAGGAAGCTTTGTATTTCACACGTGTCATTACGTTTGATTTGACGCCGACGGGAGAAGTCTGCCCTTTTTTAGTCAATTTCAAAATTACGCGCAGCTGATATCTGACATTCTTTTCACCAGTAGAGAAGACTGCCCGATACGGGCGGTCTTTTTTTGTACCGATTTTCAGCTGCGCCCTGGAGGCGTAAACGATGCAAATCACAGCACAACAACTAACGAAATCCATCGGCGGCAATGAAATCTTCACCAATTTATCGATCGAAATCAATGAAAAAGAACGAATCGCAATTGTCGGCCGCAACGGTTCAGGCAAGACGACTTTATTCCAACTGCTGGCGGGGCTGGAAGAGCCGGATGCCGGCACGATCATCCGGACGAAGAATACCCAGATCGGCTATCTGCACCAAATCCCTGACTATCCGGGATATAGCGTCTACGAAGTGTTGAACGAAAGCTTCAGCGAATTGCACGGAATGCAGAAGCGTCTTGGCGAACTGGAAATCCAGCTGGCAAATGGTGCGGACGAGCGGGTGCTACGGCAATACGGCGAGCTGCAGGAGCAGTTCATGGAGGCCGGCGGTTATGAAACGGAGTCCAAGATAGCAGCCGTGGCAAACGGACTTGGTGTCGCACATCTGACGGCCCAGCAGTTTGATTCGCTCAGCGGGGGCGAGAAAACGAAAGTGATGCTCGCGCAGCTCATTTTGCAAAAGCCTTCCGTCCTGCTGCTCGATGAACCGACGAACCATTTGGACCTGTCGGCGATCGAATGGCTCGAACATTATTTGGAATACTACAGCGGTACGGTCGTCGTCATATCGCATGACCGGCAATTCCTCAATAACGTCGTGCACAAAGTCTATGAAATCGAAGACGGCGAGATGTGGGAAAGCAAAGGCGATTACGATGCCTACCTGCGCAATAAGCAAGCGAAGATGGAACAGCAATTTGCGGCGTATAAAGAACAGCAGAAGAAAATCCAGAAAATCAAGGAATCCATACGCCGCCTGCGCCAATGGGCGAACGAAGCCTCACCGCCGAATCCGGATCTGTTCCGCAAAGCGAAAATGATGGAGAAGATGCTCGAGCGTATGGAAAAAGTGAAGCGCCCGGCAGCGGAAAAGGCGATGAAGTTGAAGCTGCAAGCCAATGACCGCAGCGGCAAAAGGGTGTTCGAGCTGCAGGATGTGTTCCACGGCTTCGGCGATGAAGTGCTATTTGCTGATGTCGAGCTATCCGTTTACTGGCAGGATCGCTTGGCAATCGTCGGCGACAACGGCACCGGCAAATCGACTTTGCTGAAGATTTTACTTGGTGAAATCGAACCGGTCGGCGGGGAAGTGCGCCTCGGCAGCAATGTCAAAATCGGCTATCTCGCCCAGCAGTTTGAGGCGTTCGACGGAGAGGCGCGCGTTATCGAAGCATTCCGCGATAAATTGTCGGTGACAGAAGGCGACGCTCGCCATTTGCTTGCGCAATTCCTGTTCTACGGCCACGACGTCTTCAAGCGCGTCAAGGATCTCAGCGGGGGCGAGAAGATGCGTTTGCGTCTCGCGCAGCTCATGCAGGAAGATTGCAATGTGCTCATATTGGATGAACCGACCAATCATCTCGACATCGAATCGCGTGAAGTGCTTGAGGAAACCTTGAAAGAGTTCAACGGCACGATCATCGCGATCAGCCACGACCGCTATTTCCTGCAGAAGCTGTTCACGAAAATCGCTTGGATTGAAAACCAAACCCTCACGTTGCATGAAGGTTCTTACGAGTGGGCAGTGGACAAGCAGAAAAACGCTAACGGGATTCTGCAATGACCAACTGAATTACTGGACAAAAAAACGTTCCTGGCATCGTGCCGGGAACGCTTTTTAATGATCTTTAGTTGCCGTGCGGTTGAACAATAATACAAGAATCGGCCCGACCACCGGCAGCAAAGCCAATTGCTTGAAGTTCGCGTCCGGCAAGAAGCGGTACATGGCATAGATCGACAAGCCCCATAGCACGAACCAGTCGATGGTCATGACCGACACCAAACTGGAAGTTTGGAACGCTTCCGCGTAGGCTTCTGGCGAAAAGCCGCGGAAGACGGTGAGGAAATTGATGATGCTGATGGCAGCGACAAAGATCAGCCACGCTTTCGAGCGCAGGATTCTGTGCAGCCAATTCGGGCCGCGGCGCTTTTTCTCTGGCGGCTTGTCGCCGAATGCGAAATACGGCAAGAGCGAGAATGCCCCGACTCCGAACGACACGAGCGCGAACGGCCACGCCGGCCAGCGGAAGCGGTCATTCGGCACAAGAAGCGTCAAAAAGACGAGCGGGAAGATGCCGAGCGAGTTGAAGACAGCGAGTATGAGCGGGTCGACCCCTTCCCAATAGCCCATGAGAAGCGGGCCGAACTCGATGCCGCCGGAACCCGAAGGCGCGAAAAAGACAGCGTATGCAATCATCATCAGCCAAATCACTAGAAATGCCATGCGTGTCACCTCGATTTTCCTTGGTTTTTCCTTATCATAACGCATACAGCTCCGGCTGTCTTTGCCGAGCCGAAACGGTATAATGGATATATTCAGCAATGAGGGGGAATGGAACATGGATGCATTGACGAAAAAACGCGGCAAGGCGATAGCGATTGATTTTGTGGTATCCGGTGCATTGACTGCAGTCGTGGAACCGCTGTTACGCAAGAAAATTAAACAAGAGTGGGTGCATGCGCTTGTGACGCCGACTGCGGTGTTCTGGGGACTCGAATACGTCCAGTTGAAGACAAGCGGGCAGACGCTCGGGCAAAAGGTGGCAGGCATTAAGATCGAAAATGCGGACGGTGGGGAACTGACGGATCAGCAAATCCTGAAACGCCTCGCACACCGCGATTCGATCATGCCGCTCCAATGGTTCAAACAACGCGGGCAGGACATGGGCGCACAAATGCCGCATGACCGATATGCGCACACCTTAGTACGTGAACTCGATAAGTAAACAGCAAGGCGGCATCCAATGGGGCGCCGCCTTTTTCGTGGAATAGAAAAAACGCAATTTCCAAAAGCGAAACTGTCTCTAGCGGCAAAAGAAAGGTTACAATATATGTAAGAATTTTTTTTTCGTTAGACAGGAGGAACCTATGAACATTCGAGAAATGAACGTCAACGGACAGAAAATCATCCCGTCGCTGGAATTGAGCATGGAGAAAGGCAAAGTGCTGGGTATTCAGACCAATGTCCAGCGCAAGAAAATCCTCCTGGCCCAATTTGCAGAGCGGGGAGATGCCTATTTGTCGTTTGCGGAACAAGGCGAATACACGCGTTTGACCGTCGAGGAATTGCTGCGCTTTATGAAGTCGGTCAGCGGCCACGACAAGCCGGTCCACTCAATGCTTCAGTTGTTTCAATTGGGCGACTACCACAAAGTGAAAATTGCCGATTTGCCGTCGTCGAAGAAAATCTATTTGTCCTTGCTGCGCGTTTATTACGCACAGCAGCCGATCATCATCTTGGAGGAGCCGTATTTTCAACTGGAAGAACCCGATCAATTGGCATTTAAGCGGCTGTTGGAAGAATTGTCGGAAGAAAAACAAATCCTGATTCTCACTGCTAATCTGGAAGATGCGTTGATCAGCTGCGATGCTATTTACCGTTTGGATGAAGCGGGGTTGCATCTATTGGATATAACGGATGCTGAAGATGAAGCGGAAAATGCTCACGAAACTGGCGAAGCGGAGTTCAAGATCCAAAAAATCCCGACGAAAAAGAACGATAAAACCATTCTGTTCAACCCGCCGGAAATCGATTATATCGAAAGCATCAATAGCTCGGCTATGGTTCATGTGGCAGGGGAGACCTATACGTGCGCACTCACCTTGGCGGAATTGGAAGACAAACTCCAGCATTACGGGTTTTTCCGCTGCCACCGCTCGTATATCGTTAATCTGCAAAAAGTGCGGGAATTGATCACGTGGACGAAAAACAGCTATAGCCTGCGTTTGACGACCGGAAAAGATTCCGTCGTGCCGCTGTCGAGGACGAAATTAGCCGAATTAAAAGAGTTGCTGAACATTTAATTTCCCGGGAAATAATCACCGAATCACGGATTTTACGGTACAGTTCGGCCGGGAAATGGTACATATTAGCGGAATCACAAAGCGTCTGCTCCTTTTTCTTACTATGCTGGTGTTATCAACGAAAAGGAGTGGCGCACATGAATGCAATTTCCGTACAGAATATCCAAAAAGCATTTGGCGGCAATATGGCTTTAAAAGATGTATCTTTCGAAATTCCGAAGGGAGAGATTTTCGGCTTTCTTGGGCCGAGCGGTTCCGGAAAAACGACCTTGCTCAAGATTTTGACTGCCCAATTGGAAGCGACGGACGGGCATGCTGCTGTCATGGAGATGCCGTCTAGAATGATGCAAAAAACAGCCCAGAAACGGCGCTTCGGCATCTTAACTGACAATAGCGGCTTGTATGAACGGTTATCTATTGAAGAAAACCTGGATGTGTTTCGGCGTTTGTATGATTTACCCAAATCGTCCATTGACCAAGTGCTCCATTTCGTCAATTTGAATGCCGACCGCAAAAAGCGGGTCAGTGTGCTGTCGAAAGGGATGCGCCAGCGCGTCACGTTGGCGTGCGCAATTATCCACGAGCCGGAATTGCTGTTTTTGGATGAGCCGACGTCCGCGCTCGACCCGGTCAACACGGCGCATATCCATAAAGGCTTGCGCTATTTGAATGAACGGGGGACGACGATCTTTTTGACGACCCATGATATGACGGAAGCGGAATCTCTGTGCGAACGCGTAGCGATTTTGCATAAAGGAGAAATTCGTGCGATTGGGGCGCCTGACGAATTGAAAAAGGTGCATCGCGATGGCACGCTGACGGTGGAATTGACGTCGGGAGAAAAAGAGCGCTTGTCGATGAACGAAGATTCGGCGACGGCCATTGCCGGGTGGATGAGCCGTGGGCAAATCGACCGCATGTACACGAATGAGCTGAGCCTTGGTGATATTTTTATCAAACTGACGGGGAGTGAATTGGTATGAACGTGTCTTTAAAGCGTATCCAAGCGATTTTCATCAAAGATTATAAAGAGTTCTCCAGGAACTATGCGGTGTCCATCATGATTTTGTTTCCGATTGCGTTTGCGCTCCTTTACCGGTCGGAAGCTGGCGATCAGGCAGCGATCTATGCGTTCATCATGAACTTTTCGCTGGCGATGCTCACCAGTTTCGTACAGGCCTGTTTAATTGCCGAGGAGAAAGAGCGCAATACGCTGCGTTCGCTCATGATGACCCCGGCCTCGATGCTCGATGTGCTGATCGGAAAAAGTGCGCTCGTCTTCCTTATTTCAGCGGCTGTCCTGGCGTTCACCACCTACTTATTCGGTTACGAGACCTCGAATGTGATGCTGCTGGCGGCGGCGCTCGGGATTTCCATCTTGCTTTATACAGCGATTGGGACGATTTGCGGCTTGTACTCAAAGACTTTGCTGGAAGCCTCGCTATCGGTTTTTCCGGTGCTGATCATCTTTACAGCCGGGCCGTTTGCGTTGGCCTTTGAAGAACAGTATCCGTTTTTGGAAGTGCTGCGCTATTTACCGAGCAGCCAATTGAGTGAGTTGCTCGTGGCGATGGAAGTTGGAGCGGCTGCTGGGGAACTCGCCAGACCGCTTGTCATCATCTCGGTATGGGCAGTGGTGTTGACCATTATTTCGTTTATCCTTTATAAAAAGCGCTTGATGGACCAATAAAAAAATCCGGCTGAACCGAAAAGTTCAGCCGGATTTTTTATGGTTATTTTTAAAGGGAAGCCCGGTGCATGTGATTAGTTTTTCAAGAACTCCGCAATTCTCTCCACCAGACCGTCTGCAAGCGGCAGATCGGGGTCGGCATAAGCTGCCATATTGGCTTGCTGGTCATCCGGTACGGGTTTCAGTACGTGGTTCATGTCGTCGACAATCAATAGTTCGGAACCGGATTTCGCTTCGTGCAGCAGTTCTGCATCCCGTGCCGGCACTTGCAAATCACGCGTGCCGCCGACAAACAATGCCTCCGCGTCGAGTTTTGCGGCTTGTTCAATCGGGTCATACGCCATCCATGACTGGAGGTATGGCTGAACGGAAAGACGGAAGATTTGCTGCAGTTCCGGGCTCACCTCGTCCACCGTTTCGCCTTGTGCGAGTTGCCCAAGAATCGCATCAGCTTCCTCCCGCTGTGCGGCCGGCAAAGTACTGAGCTGTTCTTTCAACAGTTCATCCGCTGTGCGCCCGACGCCCGTCAGCGATACATAGGAGTCGACGCCTTCCTGGTTGGCTGCGACGAGCCCGACGAGCGCGCCTTCGCTATGGCCGATGACCGTGATATCCGTAAAGCGCCCGTCTTCTTTAGCGAAACGGATCCAAGCGGCGGCATCTTCCGCGTAATCGTCAAAGCGCAGTTCGGATTCGCTTTTGGCGAGTGCGGCATTGTCCCCGACGCCGCGCTTGTCGTAGCGGATGACCGCGATGCCCTCGGCTTTCAGTTCTTCAGCGAGCATCTTCAGGCTATTGTTCTTGCCGGTGAGTGTCAGCGAATTGCCGTCTTTATCGGTCGGCCCGGAACCGGCAATAAGGATCGCTGCGGGGTGTGGCCCGTCCGTATCAGGAATTTCTTCCAGCGCCTGCATCATGCCGCCCTCGACTTCCGTTTCGATAATTTTCTCGGGATCGGCGGCTTGTTCTTTCTCGCCCCGCTCGAGTTCAAACGGGAATTTCTGGTTTTGCTGCGTCATGTTGCCGGTGATTTTTTCTGTATTCAGTGCTCCTTCGAACACCAAACGTTCGCCTTGTATGGTAGTGTCAAAAGCCACTTCCGGATCATCAAACTTAACCGTCGACAAAGGATAGTTTTCGATGCCTTGCAGCGGAATACTCAAGCTGCCTTCGCCTTCAGTAAATTCAATCGAAAACGGGATCGGCTGTCCTGGAACTTCAATCGCGCCTTGCCAAAATCCATCGATTTTCGAAGGCGTTGCGCTTTCTGCTGTGTCTTCGTTGTTTCCGCCTGAACATCCGGCAGCGAGCAGGATTCCTGCAAGCGCCAGTGCGGCGGCTGTCCATTTTTTCATCTATTGGCCTCCTAATGCTATAACTTTGAGTTTGTTTTACAACGAATAGAATATTAGAGATTAAAGAATGGAGGGCGGCGACTCCTAAGGGAGCAGTGACGGAGCACAGCGAAGGAGCGACATGAGTCTGGAGACCCCGCAGGAAATAAATGGACGAAGCAAAGCTGAGCACATTTATTTGCGTCGCATCTGCTGTGCAGATGTGAAAGCACACGGTTTTCGTAGCGACCGAGGAGGCTCCAGCCATGCCCGCGAAAAGCGTCCGTCCAGAACGAGTTTAAGTTTTTCACTAATATACACTTCACTAGAAGAGCCCCGTTTTCCTCCCTCTTTTCAGCCGAATGGATGATTTCCACACCGCCGCGCGAGCCGTTATACTGAAAAGGATTGGGAAAAGCAAGGCGAAAGGATGGAGAACATGGAACAATACCGCATCAATCCGGACAACGGTCTCGAGTTCGGCATCTATACACTCGGCGATCATCTGCCGGACCCGCATACAGGAAAACGGCAATCGGAAGGGGAGCGGGTCCGCGAGATCATCCGCTTCGCGCAGCTTGCCGAACAGGCAGGCGTCGACTTTTTCAGCGTCGGCGAAAGCCATCAGGAATATTTCGCGACGCAAGCGCATTCAGTCGTCCTCTCGGCGATCGCGCAGGCAACCGAAAAAATAAAAGTGTCGAGCTCTTCGACGATCATCTCCACATCCGACCCGGTGCGCGTTTTCGAGGATTTCGCGACAATCGATTTGATCTCGGAAGGGCGCGCTGAAATCATCGCCGGGCGGGCGTCGCGTGTCGGGCTGTTCGATTTGCTCGGCTATGACATCCGCTACTACGAAGAATTGTATGAAGAGAAATTCAAGCTTCTGTTGGAAATCAACGAACAGGAAACCGTCAATTGGAACGGCCGCTTCCGCGCATCGCTAAAAGACGCGCAGATTTTGCCGCGCCCGGAACACGGCCGGCTGCCGATTTGGCGTGCGGTCGGGGGACATCCGTCAAGCGCCGTCAAAGCGGGGCGGGCTGGCGTGCCGATGATGCTCGCGACGCTCGGCGGCCCAGCGGAAACGTTCAAGATGACCATCGATGCCTACCGCAATGCCGCGACAGAAGCAGGATACGACGCAGCGCAATTGCCGGTTGCGACAGCCGGCTTCTTCAACGCCGCCGAGACGACCCAGCAGGCGCTTGCGGAATATTATCCACATGTGGATAAAGGAATGGTCAAAACCAATGGGCGCGGTTATCCACAGGAAGCGTTCCAGCACGGGGCGACGAAAGAAAGCGTCATGAATATCGGCAGCCCCCAGCAAATCATCGAGAAGATCCTGTATCAGCACGAACTCTACGGCCATCAGCGCTATATCGCGCAAATGGATTTCGGCGGTGTGCCGATGGAGCGCCTCGAGCGCAATCTCGAATTATTGGCGACGGAAATTTTGCCGGCAGTGCGCAAGTATACGCGCAAGGATTGAGGGCACAGGAAAAAGGCGCGCAGCCGGATCAGCTGCGCGCCTTTTTATTATTCCAATGGCTTCGCTGAGGTGCTTGCCGCATTATAATCAGGCTCGCTGAGAAAGGCGTCGAGGCTTCCCGGCGGCAATGGGCGGCTGAACAGATAACCTTGCCCGACGATGCCAAAGGGCTGCAGTAATTCTGCCTGTTCCTCGAGTTCAATGCCTTCGATGACGATACGGGCATCGAGGTTCTTCCCGACTTCGATGATGGCCGCGAGGATGAACAGATTGCGCCGGTTGATGAGCACTTCATCGATCAGGGATTTGTCGATTTTCAAGGTATCGATTTCGACATTTTTCACGACGTTCAGCGAAGAATAGCCGGCGCCGAAATCGTCGATGGCAATGCGCAGCCCGAGCGCTTTCAGTTCGCAGATGATGCGTGCGGACCGTTCGATATCGAGCATGACGCTTTCCGTGATTTCGATCTCGAAGCGCCTTGGGTCTGCGCTCTCCTGTTCGAAGATGGCGCGTACCTTTTCACTGAAGTCGGGATCCTTGAATTGGCGCGCCGAGACATTGACGGAAATGTTTTCCGCCGCATGGCCGAGCGCACGGAACTCTTTGGCGTCACGGCATGCCTGGCGCAGCGCCCATTCGCCGATCGGCACGATCAAGCCGGTCTCTTCTGCGATCGGGATGAATTCCGATGGCGGCACATTGCCATAAGGCGATTGCCAGCGCAAAAGCGCCTCATAGCCGATTACTTCGCCGCTCGCCAAATTCACTTGCGGCTGATAATGGAGGGCGAATTGCTGTTCATCGAGCGCTTTTTTCAGCGCCTGTTCCATCTGGCTCCGGCGTGTCATCAAGCTGTCGAGTTCGCGGGTGAATACCTGGAAATTGTTTTTGCCGTTCTGCTTTGCGGCATACATCGCGAAATCGGCTTCTTTGATCAGTTCCTCGCCGTCGCTTTCACAGCCGGTCTGGACAGCGATGCCGATGCTCAAGGTCACGGAAAATTCCTGTCCGAGCAATTGCACCGGTTCGCGCATCACTTGGAGGATCGCCTGGGCGAGTGCGTGGGCTTGTGGTTCGCCCGTATTTTCCGACACGATGATGAACTCATCGCCGCCGAAGCGCGAAATCGTATCATCCGGGCCGAGGCAGGAATGGATGCGGTTGGCGACGATTTTCAGGAATTGGTCGCCGCCGAAATGACCGAGCAGGTCGTTGACGCTTTTGAAATCGTCGAAATCGACCAGCAAGACCGCGATTTTTTGCTGGTGCTCCTCGGTTCTGGCAAGGACATTGCGGATATTCTGGTAAAACCAGTGGCGGTTCGGCAGCCCTGTCAGCTGGTCGGTGAAGGCGAGCCGGTTGATTTCCTGCTCGTTCGATTTTTTCTCCGTGATGTCACGGACGATGGCGAAGACGCCGTCGATTTCACCGTTCCTGCGCTTTGGCACGGCGTTGATGTCGACTTCGAGGATGTCGCCGTCTTTTCGTCTAATGCGCTGTTCGAAATTGACGGCTTCGCCGTTGAGTGCGGAGGCGAAAAAGCCTTGCACCCGCTCGACCTGTTCGGCGATGAGCGGGGTGAAGTCGAGGCCGATCAATTCGTCGAGCCTGTAGTCGCTGAGCTGCTCGGTCATCGCGTTGGCGTTCACGAAACGGCCTTCCCTGTCCATCTCGAAAACGGCATCGAGGTTGTAGTCGAACAGTGAACGGTATTTTTCTTCACTTTCGGCAAGCAGGACGAGCGCCCGTTTTTCAGCGGAAATGTCTTTGGCGATCCCGTACACGCCGGTCACGGTGCCGTCGATCAAAATCGGCATATTGGTGATGCGCAGCGACACGCGCCGCCCGGATTTATGGATGCCGACTGTTTCGTAATTCTGCGTCACGCCCTCAAGTGCCAGGCGGAACTTCGCTTCGGTCGCAGAAAGATGGCAGCTTTCGACGACTTTATGGAAAGTCGTTTCGGTCAATTCTTCCCTCGTATAGCCGAGCAGGCGGACGAGCGAATCGTTGACATCGATCAAGCACCCGGAAGCGTCCATCGAAAAGATGCCGTCCGGGTTGTTGTGGAACAGCGATTCATAGCGTTGGCGGTTCAGTTCTAGTTCACGGTTGATTTGCTTCTGTTCGGTGATGTCGCGGATCAACAGCTGCGATGCTGAATTGCCTTCGAACTCAATGCCCATTCCGGTCACTTCCACATCGCGGGCTTCGCCTTGCGGAGTGATCCAGATCTGTTCAGCGGGCTGGGTGCTGTGGCCGCGGTTCATCGACTGGATGCGCGACTTCGCCAGTTCACGGTAATCGGGATGAACATAAGCCAGCACATCTGTCCCGATCAGTTTTTCGGCGTCGGTTTCCCCGAACAAGTTCAAACAGGCTTGATTGACGAATAACAGCCTGCCATTGCTGTGGATGGCGATCGCTTCCGGCGATAATTCCGCAAGTCTCCGGAAGCGCCGCTCGCTTTCACGGATTTTCTTCAAATAGCGTTGTTCATTCATCAGCTGTTTCTGGTCGAGATACGCCAGATAGCCGGCGATGGCGAGCATCAGAAGAATCAGCGCCGAGACGACGAAAGCGAGGCCCATATTGCTGAAGGAATGCGGCCCTGTCGGCATTTCGGAATAACTGACCGCTTCCATGCCTGTATAATGGGCCGCTGAGATCATCGCGCCGAGGATAGTGGCGCTGGCGAGTTTCCTGCGCGCCGATTCCGGAGCTTCACGGTTGCGGGAGAAAATCCGCAAGGCGACCAGTGAAAAACCGAACGCCACTAGGACCGACAAAGCGAACGGCGTCACATGGAAGCTGGGTGTGCCGACTGCTTGTGCAGCGGCCATGCCGGTGTAATGCATGAACAATACGCCGAAGCCGATGGAAAATCCGCTGAGCACAAGCCGGGATTTTGGCGGATCCGGCAAGCGAAGTATATAAAAAGCCGGGACCGTGGCACCGACTGCACCGATAAAGGAAACGCTCAGCAAAAGCGGGTCATATTGCACGGGTGCGGCGGAATGGTGGGTCAGGATGCCGATAAAATGCATGGAGAAGATGCCCGCGCCGAACACGAGCGAGCTGCCGCCGACCCACCATAGCGGATGGGTGCGGCTTTTGTCGGTAATGCGCCCGATCAAGAGCAGGGCGATATAGGAAGCGGCGATGGCCGTCAAGACGGAAAAGCCCACAAAGACCAGGCGCGCGAATTCCAAAGGCATGAAAAACAGTCCTTTCGCAATCATGTTGTGGGGACTATTATACCTCACTTGAATAGCAATAAAGTACAGAAAAAATATCCATAAGTATTATATTTTAAGAAATTTATGGCAATAAACAATGAAAAATAAAAACGGCTGCATGCGGCGAAAACCGTCAGGCAGTTATCCGTTTTTCCGTTGCCGCAGATAATCGATGGCGTTGGTGATTTCCTTGACGACTTCCATCTTTGTGCCCGTTCCTTGGATGCGCCGGCACCAGATGAAGGCAGAGACTGGCGTAGCGGGCGGATGCTCGATGACGAGAATGTCGTAAGGCGGGACTTCCGTTCCTGCTGTAGGAACAAAGTAAGCTGAGTAGAGCGTCGTCTCGACGACCGTCCGGCGAACGGGATAGTCTTCACCGAATGTATCGGGATTCAATTCCTTTATGCGCGAGAGGTCGGGCTGGTTTAATGGCGGTATATAGTTGCACCTGTCTTTCTGTAGAATTTCGTTTGGGTCTTTGTCCATACCCGATACCGAAAAATGTATGCGAAGCACCGCGGGTTTTTTGGGGTGTTATCCAAACAGCGCTGCCTTCGGGTCTTCGCCGGGATTGTGGGCAACCATCGCATGCGATTGGCCGCGATGATGGGAAGGGGGCGATGCGCCGGGCAACCGGCTAGTCCCTTTCAGCCGGCTGCACATTTCACTTGCATTTTCCTTGTGAAAAAGCGCCCAGCATGAAATCGGGACGAGAGAGTTTGCGGGGTGCTTGCGCTGGCAATAACAGGGGAAATGGGCAACGCATGGCTGCATGTGCCGGCCGACAATACTGGGAACGGATAGGAGCTTGCTTTATGAAGTTTTCGGGAAGCGCGATGATCATTTTGGCTGCGATTTTTTGGGGAATTACAGGAGGGCTTGCAGATATTCTAATGGATAAAGGCTGGGATCCGCTGGTCATTTCATTTTACCGGGGAGCTGTCGCGCTGCTTTGTTTTACGGGCTGGTTTTCCCTTAGCCGAAAAGGCGGGAAAATATTCTCTGCTCCGTTGATTCTTTGGTCTATTGTGGCGGGCATCGGGGTAGCGGGGAATTTTACGTTCTACTTTCTGAGCATCGAGTCGACAAGCGTCCCGATTGCGGCGACCTTGATGTATACCGCCCCGTTATTCGTCATGCTCGCTTCTTTCCTGTTGCGCATCGAGCGTTCGACCTGGTTTAAATGGATGTGCATATTCAGCGTGCTGGCAGGCATCGTGTTATTGACCGAAGCATATGATACCGGTTCTTCGGCAGTGAATCTGGCGGGCGTCGCGACAGGCTTGGCAGCTGGCTTATCCTATGCCTTGTTCATCTTCGGGTTCAAGAAGTCGGCGGAAGCCGGCGAGCCGCAGACGGTGCTGGCCTTGGCGTTTTTGGCATTTTGTGTGGCCTTGTCTTTCTTTGTGAACTTCGAGAAAGCGGCTTCGGTCTTGAAGTCTGGAGATATCGGCTGGTTTATCGCCATCGGCATCCTTGGCGCCGGCTTGTCGTTTGCGCTGTATACGATCGGCATCAAACGGACGGCGCCATCCACCGCTTCGATCATCGCAATGGTGGAGCCTGTGACAGCGGCCTTGTTCGGGATCGTGTTGCTTGGTGAGGAATTGAGCATGATGCAATTAGCCGGCATGGCGGTCATCCTTCTGACGATTACCGTGTTGAGTGTCAAAAAAGGCGATTGACTGCCAGCTTGCCCGGCGGTTGAGCGATCAGGTACAGCGGCATTCATATCGGAACCGAATCGCGAACATGCGCCGCTGCAGCGTGACATCCTCTTAGGCGCTGCAATCGATCCGGTGGCGTAAAAATCTTGGGCGGCGTCAATGCCTCTCTCCTAGAGCGTCATTCCACAAGTGCCGCTCTTTAAATATGGGGAAATCCGGTACCAACCCTAACCTTAGGTAGGTGTTTGGGCGGGTCCCGTATAACAATGGCTAAACCCTTAGCACTGTTCTTTTCAACTCCCTCCGCGAAGCGTTTCCTGGGCGTTTAAAAGGGGTATTTAAATACAAAATTCTGCGCTTTTTTTAAGAAGGAGGCGAGCGCTGTGGGGGCCAAGCAATCGAATCAAGGAAAAGTCGTGGTCATTACAGGAGCGTCAAGCGGAATCGGCCGTGGGCTGGCGGAACGTTTGGCGCGTGAACAAGCGAAATTGGTCATTGCTGCCCGCAGGACACGGCTGATCGAAGAGCTCGCGGACTCGCTCGGGCCATTGGTCATTCCCGTGACGGCCGATGTCAGCCGGATCAAGGATGTGGAAAGTCTACACAGGGCGGCGGTGAATAATTTCGGGCGCATCGATGTGTGGATCAACAACGCCGGGATCGGCGTCTACGGCCCGTTTATCGATACGCCGCTGCGCGATTTGAACCGGACGGTGGAAGTGAATTTGCTCGGCACCATTTATGGCAGCCATTTTGCGCTGCGCCGCTTCAAGGAACAGCAGCATGGCACCTTGATCAATGTCTCTTCCTTTGCGAGCAAGATCCCGATGCCTTACGGGGCTGCCTATACCGGCAGTAAATTCGGCGTCAGCGGATTATCGAACGGCTTGTATGAAGAGCTTCGGCTCGAAGGTTATCCCGATATCCACATCTGTTCGATCGATCCATGGGTCACCGACACGCCGTGGACAGAGCATGCAGCCAATTATTCGGGACATGAAATCCTCGTCGGGCCGCCGGATGACCCGGCCAAAGTGATCGATGCCATCCTCGGGTTGATCGAGGAGCCGAAAAAGGTTCTGGAAGTCGGCGGCAAGGGAAAAGCCGCAGCCTTTTTCGGGCAGTTGCTTCCGTCATTTTCGAAAGGGCTCAGCGGCGAGGAGCTCAAAGAGATGATCGAATCGGCGCCGGCAACGGAATTGACTGCCGGCAGTTTGCACGAGCCGGTTGAGGAAGGGCGTGCGGTCACAGGGGATTTGCGGGAACGCTTTGAACAACAAGAAGAACAGTGAAGAAAGGAGGAGTCGGCATGGTACAGGAAAAATCACGGCGCGGCAAGACGATCGTCATCACCGGCGCCTCCAGCGGGCTCGGCAAAGAAGTGGCGCGCCAATTGGCGAAGGATGGCGCGAATCTTGTCCTGGCGGCACGGCGTACCGGCTTGATCGAAGCGCTTGCGAGCGAACTCGGGCCAAACGCCATTGCGGTCACGATGGATGTCAGCCGCGAAGCGGACGTCGCGTGGCTATTCGAGGAAGCGTTGAGCAGTTTCGGCAAGATCGATGTCTGGATCAACAATGCGGGCGTCGGAGTCATCGGCCCGTTTACGGAAATACCGCTTGAAGATCTCGCGCGCATGGTGGAAGTGAACGTCAAAGGAACGGTCAACGGCAGCCATTTCGCGCTTCGCCATTTCAAGGAAATCGGCAGCGGCACCTTGATCAATATCGGGTCGGTGGCGAGCGATGTCGCATTTCCTTATTTCACCGGCTATAGCGCCAGCAAGCACGCTGTCCTCGGTTTCAGTTCGGCACTCAATGAAGAAATGAAACTCGAGGGATATCACGACATCCATGTCTGTTCCGTGCTTCCGTGGGCGACCGATACCCCATGGTTCGAACACGCCGGCAATTACTCGGGCCATGTGGTCGACATGAAGCCGATGGATGACCCGGCGCAGGCGGTCAAGGTCATCATCGATTTGATCGATGAGCCGAAAGAAGTCGTCGAAGTCGGCCGGAAGATGAAGACCGTTCGCTTGTTGACGCGGATCGCGCCGAAGATGCTGGAGAAGCGCTCGGCAAAATTCATCAAGGTAGATTTAGAGAAAATGCCATCTGAAGCACCGCATAGCGGAGCGCTCCATGAGCCGGAAAACACAGCGAAAGAATCCGGGGACCAAAACCCGAAAGCTTAAGCAACAGCTGCTTAAGCTTTTTTTCTTGGTCGGCAGCCAGCTCACCTTCTTCCAGTCATTTACAAGGACACAAGAGTGTGATTAGATGGAAATAAAAGGGGGAATATTCCATGGGTCTTCAAGAAAAAGGAAAAGAGCAGAGGATGCTTCATGAATGAGCCGACTGCTTACGCTGAACTGAATCCATTTACGGCCATTTGGACGCGCCCTCGCGAGACGGTGCGCTATGTCATCGAAGAAAAAACCACACGCTTCATCGTGATCCTTCTCATTTTGGCCGGTTTTACAGGCGGGCTTTCCGGTGCGTCGAGCGAGGAGCAACTATTTCCTGCGGTGGCAGTAATCTTCGGATCTTTAGTGCTCGGGCCGCTTGCTGCGGCCGCAGGGATCGGGATCATCTCGGGCATCTATATTTTGCTCGGTAAATTGTTCGGCGGAGTCGGGACGTATGCGGAAATGTTCCGGGCGGTCGTCACTTCAAGCATCCCGCAAATTTGGCTATTGCCGATGTGGCTGATTTGGCTGCTCATATCGCCTTCGACATTCTATACGGAAATCGAACCTAGTGCGGCAGAACCGGATACGGGACTTGGCATGGTCATCGGCCTGTTGCTGCTGGCAGCCGCATTTGTCGTCGGCATCTGGACTTTCGTCATCCAATGCAAGGCCGTGGGGGAAGCGCAGCGATTTTCAGCGTGGAAAGGGTTTTTCGTAATTGTAATCCCGTCCGCGCTGCTTTCGATTGTCATCATTGCCTTGTTGGCGCTGGTGTTCTTTGCAGCGTTTTGACCGGTTCATGGAAAAAGCGATCCCGGAAAATGTCCGGAATCGCTTTTTTTATGGTTTTTCGTAGCGCTGGACATTGTTCTCGTCGATATCGACCGTCTCGCGCTGCACCGTTTCAGTAATATGCTTCGTCTCCTGTACTTTGCGTTTATGGACGACGATTTCCTCGCTGACGTATTTCACTTTGCGCACTTCCAGGCGTTCTTCAATCACGGGAATGTGCCAGAGGCCGTCTTTTTGATAGGCCTCAGCGGAGTGGCCGCTTGATTCATATTCCGACAGCTCCTGATTGACGGGCCGGCGTTCGACTTCGACTTCTTCCCGTTCATACGGAACATCGAGCTCCTGTTGTTCTTCGACCGTCTTTTTGCGGATATCGACACTTCCGGTTTCGACCCAGTCCTTATCGACCGCGAGACGCTCTTCGTGAAGTTCCATCTTCTGTTCATCGCTCAGATCGGGCGTTTCGCTTGTGTGCCGGGCATCCGGTGTATGCTTATTTTCACTCAAGCTGGCTGCCGCGGCATCGAAGTTCTGGTAATTCATGCCGTATTCGCTGTCGACGTACAATACGAGCTTGCCGCCTTGGACTTGCTTGTAATACTCGTCGGCTTCCGAGTCGGAGAGGCCCATTTGCTTGAGCGCATCTTTTGTTGGGTCTTCCCCGGAAATGAACGATTTGAATTTGTCCATGAAATCGCCCTCGTCCGTATTCAGATGGACATCCGTCTGCCCCTGCACCATCTGCAGCTGCTGGCCGTTCAAGGCGATGACGTACATGTCCTCTTCTTTATATCCCTGTGCTTTCAATTCACCGATTTCATGGATCACTTCCGCTTGCACATCGAATGTGCCGATCAATTTATGGCCGTGTTTTTGCATATTAGCATCCTCCTGTAAGGTCAATGATTTGCCGTGTCTGCGTTATGGCTTATGTACCCGGAAAACCGGGAGTCATAAACCTTGGGCAGCGCAGTGCTGGTTCGATTGAAAGTGAAAGGAGGAGGCTTGTGATTGTGATGATTTAAGAAATTATTGCCTGTAAACACTGAAACGGAAAGGTATTTAGACCTACTGAAAAATATTTTTGTAACCCTATTGTAATGTTCGTAAAATATCATATAATTGGAAAAGAAATGAATACATTACAGAATGGGGAAACGATTAACGATGATTTACGGCAAAGTATTGACGACTGCGGCATTGGCTGCAGCTTTGGCTCTTGGAGCGGTTTTACCGACCGGGGCAGCTTCTGCGGCTACACTTACTGAGGGCAATTCCTACCGCGTCTTTGGGAGCGATCGCTACCAGACGAGCTTGGAAGTTTCTTGGTATGGCTGGGGAGACGGAGAGGCGGAAACGGTTGTCGTCGCAACAGGCGCTGACTTCCCGGATGCTTTGGCTGCAACACCGCTTGCATCTTCCTATTATGCACCGCTGCTTTTGACGAAAAAAGATTCTTTGCCTGCAGGATTTGCGGATGAACTGAAGCGCTTGGGCGCGAAAAATGTTATTTTAATCGGCGGTACTGGAGCGGTTTCCGAAAAAGTCCAAAATGAAATCGCGAAGCTTGGCATTGCAGTAGACCGCATCAGCGGGAAGAGCCGTTACGAAACTGCAGTGAAAATTGCTGAAGAACTCGGAATGGATGGCTCTTTATTCGTTACGACTGGCGCAAGCTTTGCCGATTCGTTATCAATCTCCCCATCGGCAGGTTATATTGAAGAACCGATTCTTCTTGTGCCTGCAACAGGCGCGGTCCCGGCGGTAGTTGCGGACTATATTAAAGCGAATCAGCCAGAATGGCCATTCATCATCGGCGGCGAAAAAGCAGTTGCTCCTTCAGTGGAAGCATTGTTCACGGAAGAACCGATGCGCCTCGCAGGTGTCAGCCGTTACGACACAAACCAGGCAATCAATGATTTCATGTATGAAGTTGGGGTCTTCGAGGAGAAGTATGATGTTTTTGTCTCGACAGGGACCAACTTCCCGGATGCTTTATCCGGCAGCGCACTCGCTTCACTTTACGCGGCTCCACTTGTCTTGACTGCGGCAAATCCGACTGCGGCTTCTAAGGAACAAATCGTTGAATATTCAACAGAAGATACTTTCTACACGATCCTTGGTGGGGAAAAAGCCGTTTCATCTGATACGTTGAAAAAATTGTTCGCAAAATAATATCAAAAAAATACCTGCCTAATAGCGGGTTTTTTTGTCCCGAAAATCAAAATGCTATTTCTTGTATCAGATTGTAGGTATAATGAATCTGTTGTACCAAATCAAGCAAGCAACAATTGATAGAGGTTCCAATGGAAAAAGAGATGGCTTTATTCGGTAAACGAGTGGAAGAAGATAGATATATGATTGCGCAACTGATCCAAGAAGAACGGCTGTCGGTATTGCCGGAGAAAGAAATGGAGGAAAAACGTGAGTTCTCGGAGCTGGTATTGGAAGAGCGCGCCCGTTTCATCGACCTGCTTGGAAAGGCGATGCAGGACAGCTGCAATGAAGCAAAGAACATGGCTGTAATCACGGAATGGGGCAATGCGACGGGGAATTTCTTTCTGGAGCAGGGCATGACATTGGACATGGCACTCGCAGAAACGGCGTTATACCGGAAGCATTTGGCAGCGGTGATCAAAAGTGAAGGCCGCCGCTTGGATATTTCCCCGGAAATAACGTATGACGCCGCGGAGTTATTGCATGCGCTTCTGGATTATGCAATATATGCATATACGCATGCCTATACGGTTTCCTATCAGGACAGCTTGACTGCAGCACGCCAGGAGTTTCTGGAATTGTCGGCGCCTGTCGTCCCGATCAGCGATTCGGTCGCCATTTTGCCGTTAGTCGGCAGCATTGAACTGGACCGGGCACAGTATATTTTGGAGCGCACCTTATTGTCGGCCAGTGAATTGAAGATCAACACATTGATTGTCGATTTATCGGGTGTCATACGGGTGGATACGATGGTGGCGGAACAAGTCATCAAAATCATCCAGTCGCTCGGGCTGATCGGCGTCGGGGCCATTCTGACGGGAATCCGGCCGGAGACGGCGCAATCCTTGACCGCCCTTGGCGTGGATGTGCGGACATTGAACATCGGCGGCAGCTTGAAGCGTGCCTTGGAGAACGTCTATAACTGAACTGAAAAAAAGCTTCGCGGGCCCTCGGATGGGCCTGCGAAGCTTTTTCAATTGGTGATCGCGTCCTGTTTAGCGGAAGGCAGGAATTGCTGCAACGTGGCGGTTTCTTCTTCTGTTAACGCGAGCATCGGCAAACGCACGCCGCCGACCGGCACATCCATTAGGTTGAGTGCCGCTTTGACAGGGCTTGGGCTCGGTGCTGCGAACAAAGCTTTCATCGTCGGCAAAAGTTTGCGGTGAAGCGCAGCGGCTCCGGCTGTGTCGCCCATGCGGAACATTTTGATCATGTCCTGCATTTCGTTGCCGATGATATGTGCTGCGACAGAGACGATGCCGGTTCCGCCGACAGAAAGCATCGGCAAGGTCAGGCTGTCGTCGCCGCTGTAGACGGCAAAGTCATGGCTTGTCCGTTCGATGATTTCAGAAGCGGCATCCAAATCACCGCTTGCTTCTTTGACGCAGGTGATATTGTCGATCAGCGACAGGCGGACGATGGTATCGACCGATAGATTGACGACGCTGCGGCCTGGGATGTTGTAGAGCATCACCGGGAGCGCCGTGGCGTTTGCGATGGCTTCGAAATGGCGGTACATGCCTTCCTGTGACGGTTTATTATAGTAAGGAGTGACCAGCATGATGCCGTCGACACCCGCTTGCTCCGCTTGCTGGGTCAAGGCGACCGATGCCCGCGTATTGTTCGAGCCGGTGCCTGCGATGATTTTCGCGCGCCCGTCTGCCGCGGTGACGACATGGGCGAACAGCGCCACTTTTTCGTCTGTCGACAAAGTCGGTGATTCGCCGGTCGTCCCGGCGACGACGATGCCGTCCGATCCGTTATTGATTAGATGTTCCACGAGATTTGTTGTTGCCTGAAAATCGATTTCACCGTTTGCGTCGAATGGCGTCGCCATCGCAGTGATCACTTGACCGAATTTCATAGAGAACACACCCTTTTCTAAGTTTTTTTCAAAAGTTAGAGGTGGGGGCCGGTCCGGAGTAAACAAAAAGGCAGCAACGGGGGCCCGTTGCTGCCGTTAGAAACAATGTTTACCAATCGTTCCTGTTCGTCAGATAGCCCTCCATATAGTTTCCTATATGACAGTCCGGCACTTCTTCAGTGCAGAACCAGCGCACAGGAATATGAGCATCCTGCCGCTTCGGCAAATCCCCCTTTCGGCAATCGTCCTAAGAGCTCATACTCCTCGGATTGCGTACTGATGGTTTTTGCGCCTCTATCCTCGCTCCGCTAAGGAAGCAAGAAATTATTGAATTAGCTGTAATATAACAGAAAGAAATGGGAATGGCAAGAGAAAGAATGTTTTTCTTTTGCGGAAAGCGGCGAAGGAAAATTGGGGTTTTATGTGGCTGCACAAAAGAAAGGAGGCGATTTCATGGGCGATCATCAGTTGGACCGGCAATTGAATATCCAAACCGGAGGTGGGCAGATGGGCTTTAATGCATCGATGCATGAGCACCGTTTTGAAGTGACGCCTTATGCATGGTTGGACGTGTTGTTCAAGGCGCATCCGCTGAAAGGGGAAGGCAGGCTGGTCGATTTCGGAAGCGGCAAGGGGCGCTTGAATTTCTTCGCGCATCATTTGTTCGGGACCCCGTCTGCTGGCGTGGAAGTTGACCCGTCGCTTCACGAAGCTTCGCTGCGGAACGGGAAACGTTTCAAAGGAAAGGGCGACATCGAATTCATCAACGGTTATGCGCAGGATTATGAAATCGATCCAGAGGACCGCTGGTTTTATTTTTTCAATCCGTTTTCGGATCCGGTGTTCATGACCGTAGTGGACAGGATCCTGGCGTCGGTGGCGGAACATCCGCGGGAAGTGGAAGTGATCTTATTTTATCCGTCAGTCGAATATACCGATTTTCTCGACCGGCGCACCGCTTTTGAATTGATCAGCGACATTGCACTTCCAGTGGAGGCAGACGATCCGCGCGAACGGTTTTTGGTCTACCGTTTGCCGAGATGGGATTAAAGTTTCTAATGAAACGGGTATAGCTTTATTAAAATGGATGCGGAAAGAGGGTTTCGGTTATGAAATGGAGAGGGCGAGCGGGAAGCAGGAATGTAGAAGACAGGAGGGGGCGCGGCGTCGGCGGGCCGGTTCTTGCCGGCGGCGGGATCGGCGGCTTGCTGATCGTCCTGTTGATCACGTTTCTTGGGGGCGACCCGGGAGCGATACTCGGCGATGGCGGAGGGGCTTCTAGTTCGGAACCGTATGTCGCGAGTGAACGGGAAGAAGAACTGGCCGATTTCGTATCGGTCATCCTTGCGGATACGGAAGAGGTGTGGGCGGAAGTATTCGCGGAAGAAGGCATGGAGTATGTCGAGCCGACTTTGGTGCTGTTTTCGGGAAGCGTGCAATCAGCGTGTGGCATGGCCGGTTCTGCGACGGGGCCGTTTTACTGCCCGGCGGATTCCAAGCTGTATATCGATTTAAGCTTTTACGATGAACTCGAGCGGCAGTTCAATGCCCCGGGTGATTTCGCGATGGCGTATGTCGTCGCGCATGAAGTCGGCCATCACGTGCAGAACCTGCTTGGCGTGCTTGGGGATGTCCAGCAGGCACGCAATCAGCTGAGCGAGACCGAATACAATCAATTGCAAGTGCGCCTGGAATTGCAGGCGGATTACTTATCGGGCGTCTGGGCGCATCATGCACAAGGCATGGGCTATCTGGAAGAAGGCGATCTGGAAGAAGCCTTGACCGCGGCCAGTGCGGTCGGCGACGATACGATCCAGAAGCGGACGCGCGGCTACGCCGTTCCGGAAAGCTTCACTCACGGCACATCCGAACAACGCAAGGAATGGTTCTACAAAGGCTTCCGCGCCGGTGATTTGAATGACGGAAATACGTTCAATGCTCCGGAATTATAAGCTTTCGAAAAGATTGATATTTTGCGCTTGGTGATTCATTATAAAGAATAGACAGTCTTTTTCATCGGCAACTGTAAATGAAGAAGAAATCCTATTCTATGAAGGAAGTACACTCATGACAGAAGAAATAATGACGGAAGACAATATCACCCGTCTCGAAGTGGACGGCAAACAATTGATTTTGATCGGCACCGCGCATGTTTCGAAACTGAGCGCAGAGCAAGTAAAGGAAGTCGTCGAACGCGAACGGCCGGATTCGGTGTGCATCGAACTCGATGCACAGCGCTATGAATCGGTCATGCAGGATAAGAAATGGAAAGAGACCGATATCTTCAAGATCATCAAGGATAAGAAAGCGAGCCTGTTATTGATGAACTTGGCCATTTCCTCGTTCCAGAACCGTTTGGCGGACCAATTCGGCATTAAGCCCGGTTCTGAAATGATCCAGGGCATTCGTTCGGCCGAGGAAACAGGCGCGGAACTGGTCCTTGCCGACCGCAATATCCAAGTGACATTTTCGCGCATTTGGGGCAATATCGGCCTGATGGGCAAGGTCCAGCTCATTTCTTCCGTGTTCTTCAGCATTTTCAGCAAGGAATCGATTTCCGAAGAGGAGCTCGAGAAGATGAAGCAGCAGGATACGTTGAACGCGGTGATGGATGACTTCACGAAAGCCTTCCCGCGCATCAAAAAGCCGCTCATCGATGAACGCGACCAGTATTTGGCGCAGAAAATCAAAGAAGCACCCGGCAAAAAGGTCGTCGCGGTGCTCGGTGCCGCACATGTTCCGGGCATTACGCGGGAGATCCACCGGGAACAGGATTTGAAGGCGCTCAATGAAGTGCCGAAGAAGTCGAAATGGCCGAAGATCATCGGCTGGGCCATTCCGGTGATCATTTTGTCCATTATCGCCTATACCTTCTACGCGAACCCGGCGGCTGGCTTGGACCAAACCGTCAGCTGGATCCTATGGAACGGCACGCTTGCCGCAATCGGGGCGGCGGTCGCATTCGGCCACCCGCTGGCGATCCTCACAGCCTTTGTCGCAGCGCCGATTTCCTCGCTCAATCCGCTCGTTGCGGCCGGCTGGTTTTCAGGCCTGACACAAGCGTTTATCCGCCGGCCGAATGTCGGGGATTTTGACACTTTGTCAAAAGACGTCTTCACGGTCAAAGGCTTCTGGGACAATAAAGTGACGCGTGTCTTGCTGGTCATCGTATTGACCAATCTCGGCAGTTCGCTCGGCACATTCATCGGCGGGGCAGACGTTCTGCGGCTATTTTTCGAAAACCTATAAACGGGTTCATGTAGGAACTGATACAAAGATATCAGAAATGGAAAAGCCGGAGAAAAAGAAGTTCTTTTTCTCCGGCTTTTCTAATTTCGAACTAATTTTTTAATACTTTCTAGATTCATAAGAGCTGATGGAAATGGAGACGGTGACTCCTGCGGGAGCAGTGACGGAGCAAAGCGAAGGAGCGACGCGAGCTGAAGACCCTGGACTGAGCGTAGCGAGGGAAGCGGCTGAAGCCGTGCCCGCGGAAAGCGTCCGTCGCAATGGACATCAGCTCTTCTTTTGGGGATAGGTTTTTTACTAGTAATTTCACATGATAAAAATATGCAAAAAGCATCGAAAATGAATGATTTTTAACAGAAAAAGGAGTATAACTAAAGTATAAAACCGAACGGAGGCGCATGAAGATGGATTTCCTGTTGATGGGGATCTTGTTATGGTCACTGGTCATTGCTGCATTGCTGCTCGGATTGTACGGAGTATGGAAAAGATCGTGGAAAGCGTTGTTTTGGGGAGGGATTGCATCACTTTTGCCGATGGGCCTCATCTTCATGGGAGATGACAGCTGGGTGTTCAAATTGAGCATCTTGCCGCCGCTTTTGATGTTTATCGGGGCATACTTCCTGAAACAGCGGCATCCTGAAAAAGTTTGAACGAAAACCGGCCGAAAAAATTCGGCCGGTTTTCGAGTGTTTAAAGTGGTGATTTCCGATTTGTAGTTATACAATAGTTATACAATAATCGGAGGGAGCTAATCCTTATGCAGTACATACTTGAACGCAGTAAATTATTCATCTTTTTGATTTTGATCCTCATGCTGGTCGGGGTCTACACTTTCCTGACACTGCCGCAGCGTGAAATTCCCGAAACGCCTCCCGGGCTTGTGCTGGTCTCCACGATCTTGCCGGGCGCGGAGCCGGAAGAAGTGGAAACGAGCATCACGAACCCGATTGAAAGGGAGTTGCAAAGCATTGACGGCATCGCCTCGATGGATTCCATTTCAGCGAATTCGGCTTCCATCATTACATTGGAAATTGAAGACGGCGTCGAACCTGATGGCTTGATCAATACGATCCAGCAGCAGGCACAGCGCGCTGCCGGCAGTTTCCCGGAACAAGCGCAGGATATCAGCGTTGAAAAGCTCGACCTGACTTTCCCCTTGGTTTCCTATATGTTCTATGGAGACGAAGCGGAACTTGCGGAACTTGAAGAACCGCTTGCGGATTTGTCGGATGAAGTGGAAGCGGTATCCGGCGTTGCCGGCACGCAAGTCAAAGGCTTGAATGGCGAGCAGGTGGTCATCGAACTTGACGGGGATGCGCTGGCGGAAAACCGATTGCAGCCGTTCGAAGTGCTTGAAAGCCTTCAGCAAGCGAATCAGCCGCTGTCCCTTGGCACCCATAGCGACGGCGAGCAGCAATTCGTCTTGACCGTGCAGCAAAGCCAAGGCGTCGAAAAGCTGCGTGAACTGCAGGTCGGGCAGGCAGCCGTCCCGCTCGCTGATGTAGCCTCGGTCGAATTGGCCGAAATGACGGCGGAAGATATCGTCACGTTCGAAGGCGAGCCCGCAGTGTCCTATACGGTCTTTTTGCAGACTGGTCAGGATGTTCCGTCTGTCGATGACCGCGTCAGCGAAGTGATCGAAGGCTTCAATGAAGACTTGCCTGCGGGCATCTCGGCTGAACGCTATGTGTCACAGGCCGAAAACGTCAACGAGATTTTCGGTTCGCTTTATATTTCGCTCTTGATTGCGGTGCTCGCGGTATTGGTCGTCACGACCGCGGGATTGACGCTGTACGGTGCGTTTGCCGTCGCGCTGACGGTGCTTGCGTCCGTCTTGATCGGGCTTATCCCGATTCCGGCACTCGGCGTCGATTTGAACCAGATCTCGGTCATCGGCTTGATTATCGCGATCGGGATATTGGTCGATGACAGCATTGTCGTCAACGATAATATCCAGCGCCGCTATAAGCTTGGCGACAACGCGATGGCAGGGGCCATCAACGGTGTCCGGGAAGTCTACCCGTCGATTGTGTCGTCCAGTCTGGCAATCGTCGTCACGTTCTCTCCGCTCTTGTTATTATCAGGCGGAAACGGCGCGTTCATCAAAGCGCTGCCGAGTATTTTGATTACCACCATCTTGGCTTCGACGGTATTGTCGATTACGCTCGTGCCGATGATGCAGTATTTGCGCACGAAACGCAAAAAACGCAAAATTTCCGATACTCCTGGATTCCTTGGCAAACCGCTTGAAAAGCTTGCGCAAGTGTATTCCGGAAAAGTGCTGAAAGGTGTCCTGAAACACCCTTGGTTGACGGGAATCGGCGGCTTGGTGATTGCGACAGCCCTGCTCTCGCTCGCCTTGTTCACGCCGTTTGAATTCTTCCCGGAAGCGGACCGCGAGGAAGTGACGATGAACGTGCGCCTCGCGGAAGGCACGACCATCGAAGAAACCGACGCGTTCATCCGTGAAGTGACGCAGGAAGTGGTGCAGGAAGACGGCGATGTGAACGAAACGGCTGTCTTCACGGGTGAAGGCCTGCCGAACCTCTTCGCTTCATCCATGGACAACACCGGCGCCAATACCGGCCAAGTGGCGTTCCGCGTCGACCGTGAAGCGACTTCCGCTTCCGCGTTTATCGATAAATGGGAACCGGAGCTTCGCGAACGCTATCCGGATGCGGAAATCTTCCTCGACACGATCGTCCAAGGGCCGCCAGTCGGCGCACCGGTGACGGTGACCGCGACAGGTGAGGATATCAATGAACTCGCAGCGCTCCGTGACACGCTCGAAGAAGAAATGCTCGCAAACGGTGCGACCATCATCACCGATAACTTGGGCGCTGCCGTACCGGCGATTGAATATGTGCCGGAGCAGGAGACGCTTGAAGACAATGGCATTGCTTTGTCGACGGTCACCAATCAATTGCAGCTCCTGACGCAAGGCGTCCCGCTTTATACGCTGTACGAAGGGCAAACACCTTACGAAGTCGTCTTGAAGCAAGCAGGCATCACAGAAGGCGAACCGATCGACCTCGCTGACTTCAGTTTGCCGGCATCCAGTTCCGCTGCAAGCGGTGAACAAGCGGAAGCCGGTGGCGAAGCAGGGCCGCCTGCTGCCGCGCAGCCAGGGCCGCCTGAATTGATCGGCCTGGACGAGTTACTCACTGCAGAAGAAACGACGGTACTAGCACAAGTGCCGCATAAATCAGGGGACCGTGCGATCACGCTCCGCGCGTTCGGCGAAGCGGAGGACTTCGAAGCGCAGATGCTCGACGTCGTCGATAATGCACGCGCTGACTTGCCTGCCGGCTATGAACTGTCGACTGGCGGCGAGAACTCCGACCAGGAAGCCTTCTTCGCTGAAATCGGCATCTTGTTCCTGGTCGTGCTGTTGCTTGTCTATCTGGTCATCGCATTCCAGTTCAAGTCGTTCGGTTTGCCGTTCCTTGTATTGATTGCTGTCTATCTCGGCATTTCCGGCGCGATCCTCGGCTTGTTCCTGACGCAGACACCGCTCAGCTTCCTCGGCGTCATGGGGATCGTCTCCTTGACGGGGATTGTCGTCCGGAATGCGGTCGTGCTCATCGACTTTGTGGAAGCACGCCGCCTGACGGGAGACTTCAACATCGAAGAAGCGATCATCGAATCAGGGTATGCGCGCATCAAGCCGATCGTGCTGACGTCCTTGACTTCAATTGTGGCGCTCTTGCCGGTCGCGTTTTCCGGCGACCCATTGTTTGAACCGCTGGCCGTGACGATCATTGCGGGGCTTGCGTTCTCCGGGATTTTCACATTGGTCATGATTCCGGCGCTGTATCTTTTATTCCATCGCATCGTGCGCAAGGAGAAGAAACAAACCGCCTGATGGAAAGCTGCAGGGTCTTCGGACTTTGCAGCTTTTTTTGTTTTTTAGTGGCAGAGTAAAGCTTGTGTGATGGGGTAAGCAGGAGATAAAGGGCGATTTTTGAGAAAGGGGGGAGATGCGCTTGGGGAAAGTGGAATTAGAAGCGCGGCATAGGAAACCGCTGCTCGCGGTATTGATGGCCGGCGTGTTTGTGGCGATACTTAACCAGACGCTGCTCGCCACCGCTTTGCCGCATATCATGGAAGATCTCGACATCACCGCCAACACGGCGCAATGGCTGACGACGGTGTTCATGCTCGTCAACGGCGTCATGATCCCGATTACGGCTTTCTTGATCAATAAATACACGACACGCCATTTGTTTTTCGTGGCGATGGGCTTGTTCGCGGCAGGGACGATCATCTGCGCGCTCGCACCGGGCTTTGCGACTTTGATGGTCGGGCGCATCGTCCAGGCCTCGGGCGCTGGCATCATGATGCCGCTTGCCCAGACTGTGCTGTTCGTCATCTTCCCGGTTGAAAAACGCGGGCAGGCGATGGGCATGTTCGGCTTGATCATTTCCTTCGCACCGGCGATCGGCCCGACTTTATCCGGTTATTTGGTCGGGCAATACCCGTGGCGGTCTTTGTTCTACATCGTCATTCCAATCGCGCTCCTTGATTTGGTGCTGGCGTATTTCTTCCTGCGCAATGTGACGGAACGGACTTTCCCGAAAATCGACATTTTGTCGATCATGCTATCGACTTTAGGGTTCGGCGGCTTGTTGTATGGCTTCTCAAGCGCAGGGGCAGCGGGATGGGGCAGCACTTCGGTCATCGCATCAATCGGTGTCGGGGCTGTCGCTTTATGGTTCTTCATCCGCCGGCAGGGCAGGCTTAAGCAGCCGATCCTTGAATTCCGCGTCTTTAAATACGGCTTGTTTACTTTGTCGACGATCCTCAGCATCATCGTCTTCGTCACGATGATCGGCAGTGCCACGATCTTGCCGATCTACATGCAGGACATGCATGGGTTCACGGCGCTTGAATCCGGGCTCATGCTGCTGCCGGGCGCAATCATCATGGGGCTCATGAACCCGATCGCAGGGCGTATTTTCGATAAAGTCGGCGGCAAATGGCTGGCGGTTGCCGGGCTGTCGATCGTGACGGGCTCGACCTTCCAGTTTACGGTGCTGACAGCCGAGACGGCATTTGTTTATTTGACCATCATGCACGCCATCCGCATGTTCGGCGTCGCGCTCGTCATGATGCCGGTGACGACGGCGGGGCTCAATCAATTGCCGGACCGGCTTATCCCCCATGGCACGGCGATGAGCAATACGATGCGGCAAGTGTCGGGTTCGATCGGCACGGCGCTGCTGGTGACAATCATGACCAGTGCGGCGCTTGACCCGGGACGCTACGGCGTGGAAGGGCTGATCCGCGGCGTCAATATCTCGTTCATGGTGACGGGGGTGCTAAGTGCAATCGGGATCTTGCTGGCATTTTTCATGAAAAACCCAAAAAAGCAGGAAAGCGGGAGCGCATAAATATATGAAGAAAAGCTGTCACAATATGTGCATTTACATATTGTTTAGGATTTGGTAAGATGTCTGACGACAGACAATGAATAACAAAAAATTGTTCAATTTTCTGATAAAACTACTTTTAATGAGGTGAAGTTGTGAATTTATTGTGGGGCATCTTCGGTATCATCGTCGTTCTTGGAATCGCTTTCTTGTTCTCCGATGGAAAAAAATCCATCAAGCCGCGGACGATTCTCGGCGGATTGGCCATACAGATTACGTTTGCATTTATGGTACTTGAGTGGGAATTCGGCAGAAATGCCTTGCTCGGATTGTCTCAAGGCGTCCAGAACATCATCAACTATGCCGGTGAAGGGATCGCGTTTGTTTTCGGTCCTGCAGCTGACACGGAAGGTTTCGGTTTTGTTTTCGCTTTCCAAGTGCTGACGATCATCATTTTCTTCTCGTCTTTGATTTCAGTCCTTTATTATCTTGGCATCATGCAATGGATCATCCGTTTGCTCGGTGGGGCGTTATCGAAGCTGCTCGGCACGAGTAAAGCGGAATCCATTTCGGCATCTGCCAACATCTTCGTCGGCCAGACGGAAGCGCCGCTTGTCGTCCGCCCGTTCCTTCCGAACATGACCAAGTCCGAATTGTTCGCGGTCATGACCGGGGGCCTTGCATCGGTCGCAGGTTCCACGCTTGCGGGCTATGCGCTTCTCGGTGTCCCGCTTGAATACTTGCTCGCTGCCAGCTTCATGGCGGCTCCTGCCGGATTGATCATGGCGAAAATCATGATCCCTGAGCAGGAAGAAATCGAGGAAAAAGAGTTTGTCATGGAAAAAGACGACCGTTCCGTCAACGTCGTCGATGCGGCTGCACGCGGGGCTTCAGACGGCCTCCAGCTGGCCTTGAACGTCGGGGCGATGCTTCTTGCATTCATCGCGTTGATCGCATTATTGAACGGCGTCCTTGGCGGCATCGGCGGCTGGTTCGGTGCTGAAAACATCACCATCCAAGGCATTCTTGGCTTTATCTTCGCGCCGCTTGCATTTGCGATCGGTGTACCGTGGGAAGAAGCGGTCCAGGCCGGAAGCTATATCGGCCAGAAGCTCGTCTTGAACGAATTCGTCGCGTACACGGCATTCGCTCCTGAAATTGCGAACCTGTCCCCGAAAACGGTCATCATCGTCAGTTTCGCGCTTTGCGGATTCGCCAACTTCAGCTCACTCGCCATCCTTCTTGGCGGCCTCGGTGCGATGGCGCCAAGCCGCCGCCCGGATATTGCACGCCTTGGCATGCGCGCGATCGCAGCAGGTATGCTTGCATCGCTATTGAGTGCGGCAATCGCTGGGATGTTCGTTTAAGCAATAATTCATTGTCCGATTCAAGCAAAAATCGCCTGTTCCTTTCTTCATCCTACGTGATGAGCGGGGAACAGGCGATTTTTTCATTTGCAAAGCTATGGCCTGCTTCTTGGAAATGAAGCATTTATGCCTGTCATTTTGCGTTTCCATGAGTGGCTCCCTTTCAAGAGGAAAGCCTTGACAGCGACTTTTTTTAGGATTACACTTCTATCTTGGCTCACCTGATTTTTCAGGCAGAGCGGGTAGGGAGAGGGCTAATTTCATAGAAGGTATGTCTTATGGCAAATTGGATGGACCGGTTTTTCGGTCTTAACGAAAACGGGACGACCATCAAGCGGGAAATGACAGCCGGCTTGATCGGGTTCTTCACCGTTGTCTACATCATCGCCGTCAACTCGCTGATTTTATCGGAGTCCGGCATGCCAATCGAGTACGCAATCATCGGCACCATCGCCGCTTCCGTCATCGGGGCGTTGTTGATGGGCTTTTGGGGCAATGCGCCCATCCTGCTCATTCCGGGCATGGGGATCAATGCATTGTTCTCCTATACGCTCGTCCAGTCGATGGGGCTGAGCTGGCAGGAAGCGCTCGCTGTCGTCTTCGTCTCGGGTGCGATTTTCGTCTTTGTCGCGTTTACGCGCTTTTCGAAAATGCTCAGCGAGGCGGTGCCGAATTCACTGAAAGAAGCGATCACGGTTGGGCTCGGGCTGTTTCTGATGCTGTTAGGCCTTGAGAAAGGCGGCCTTGTCGGGCCAGGCGACGGGGCGATCCTTTCGCTCGGTTCGCTGTCGGACCCGCTCGTGCTGTCGACGGTATTGACGTTTTTGCTCGCGATCATTTTGTTCATCCGCAACGTGCCGGGGAATTTTTTGATCACCATTGTGCTGGGAACGGCCATTGCGTATTTCTTCGGCATGATCGATCTCGGCCAATTGAGCGAGCCGGGCGTCAATCCGGCAGAAGCGTTCGCGGTGTTCGGTTCGATGTCGTTCGGCAATTTTTTGTCGACGACGTTCTGGGTTGCGGTATTTTCCCTGACAATGGTGTTGGTGTTTGAAAACATCGGCCTCGTCCATGGGCAAGTGAATTTCATCAACCGTCCTGAAAAGTATTCGCGTGCGTTCCAGGCGACGTCGGTATCGACGATGGCGTCTGGTTTTCTTGGCACAAGCCCGACCGTTGCAAGCGTCGAAAGCGCGGCAGCGATGGCTGCTGGCGGCCGCACCGGTTTGACTTCGTTGACGGCTGGCTTTTTGTTTATGGGCGCGGCGTTCTTCATTCCACTGATCAAGATCATTCCCGACAGCGCGATTGCGCCGATTTTGATCATCATCGGCGGGTTGATGCTCCAGAATATCAAGAACCTCGACATGAAGGACATGAGCGAGACCTTCCCGGCATTGTTGATCATCGCGCTGATCCCGTTTACGTACAGCATCGCGGACGGCATCGCAATCGGATTTATCCTGTATCCGGTGCTGAAAGTGGCGATCGGCAAATGGCGTGAAGTTTCCCCGGCCCTTTATGTGATTGCTTGCCTGTTTTTCGTCAATTATGTATTCCACGTGGTTGGCTGAAGAAAGCGCATATTTTTTTAACCACTTAGAATAAGTCGCTAAAATTAGAAAGCAACTGATTTTATGCAACAAATAGTCTATAAACTTTCTAAGTGTTTGGAGAAGCGTCCGCCCGACTCCGGTGGATCAGCGAGACGACCGAGACCCCGCAGGGAATGAATGAGCGAGGCAACGCCGAGTTCATTCATTTGCGATGCTTGAGCACAGCGAAAGTAGCGCAAACTGAGGAGGCTTGGGCGCGAGCCCACGGAAAGCGGGCGGTTTAAGCTTCGGAAAACACGATTCAAGAATCCCAGACATGTTAAAAAGCGCATCCGGTTGATGGGTGCGCTTTTTCTTTGCTTTGCCGTGTTATAATAAAAGAAAAGGAGCGGATTACGATGCGCTATTTTAAATCGAATATGGAGAAACTGGTCAACCAGGAACCGGAACTGAAAAAACGGCTGAAGGTATTGATGAAGGAAATGGAGCTTGAGAAAAGCTTTGCTTTGAAGGCGCTCTACCACTCCGAAGTGGCAGACAGCGGCCCGTTCATGACGCAATACCAGGAACTCGATAAGCAGTAAAAAAAGCCATGCGCGAAGGATTCCTTCACGCATGGCTTTTCTGTTCTTTTAAGATGTACGGGTGGCTTTGAATCCATCGAGCCATTGCTGCCAGGATTCGAGCGTCGTGCCGATGCAATAGCGGTTGACCTTCTCGTCATCACAGTCGATGCCTTGGCCGCCGAGCAGGAAGCGGAGGCCCGGAATCGCTGCAGAAAGTTCTTGGATGTACTGTTCTGCGACAGGCCGGCTTTTCGGTGTGGTGACGGACATGCAAACGAGTTGGAAATCCTGCTTTGCCGCCATTTCTGCAAGGCCATCAAGCGGCGTATCGGGACCCGTATAGACGACGTGAAAGCCATTTTCACGAAGGAATAGCGAGAACAGCAGCAGGCCGAGCTGGTGATGTTCCCCGCTTGGGCTGAGTGCCAGCACTTTCGGCAAATGAGGCGCAACCGGGAAGACACGGAAAAACTGGTTAAAGCGCTGCTGGATGATGTTGGTGATCATGTGTTCATGCGCTACACTGATTTGGCCTTCTTCCCACTCGGCACCGATCCGTACCATGAGCGGCGCGATGATCTGGAAGAACACGGTCTGGTGGTGGAATAGCGAGAACTTCAAATCGAGCAAGTAATTAAAGCGGTCAATGTCTATCTCTACAGCGGCTTGATACAGTTCTTCAATTTGCTTTGCATACTCGATAGGTTCCGTGGAATCAGTGACTTCGGGATGATAGAACTTTTTCCTTGAAGTGTGCAATTGCTTAACAGCTTCACTGATTTTCATGCCGTTTTCCTGGACTTGGATTTTCAGCCATTTCAAGTCTTCCAAATTTTGGTCGGAATACAGCCGATGGCCCGATTCTGTGCGCGCAGGCGTAATGGCATTGTAGCGCGTCTCCCAGGAACGGATGGTCACTTTTGGCATATCGAGTATTTTGGCAGCAGCTTTGATATTGTACATAGCATGACCTTCATTCCGTAGTTTTTTGTTATACAAAGATTATACAACCAACAATCCCCAGCGTAAAGCTATTGGCTTTCTGGCGTAGCAAAAAAAAGGCCAGAAAAAACAAATCCATAAAGGAAACAGGACTTTTGGTAGTGCAAGGCATTACAGCACATCCTTTAAATGGAAAAAAGACAGTGCAGTATATCGGCTGCATTGTCTTTTTGCGAATATATTAGTGATACAAACCTATTTCGTTTTCACGGTTAGTTGAAGGGTTTTTATTTATTGTTCCACGGCCTGGGCTTGCTTAGAAGCTCTTGAGCGCTGCCAGCCGGCTGTAATGACGAGTGTTGCCAACAGCAGCAATAAGCCGAGGATGAACGGGAAGATGATGTTGATGTCGAACAGGATGCCGGCAAGCAGCGGGCCCATGACATTGCCGATGCTCATATAGGCATTGTTCATGCCCATCGCAAAGCCGACTTCGCCTTCTGCGAGTTTCGAGATCAAGGTATTCAAGACCGGGCGCAAAATCGAAGTCGCCAGGAAGATGATCAGCGAGACCCCGAAGAACATGGCATAGCTGCTGGCGAATAGCGAAGCGAGAAAGCCAGCCGCGGCGACGCCGATGAATGTGATCAAGACGCCGATTTCCCCGAAGCGGGAGACGATGCGGTCAACGACGAACAATTGAACGATGACACTGACCGTACCGGTTGCCGTGATCATGAACGCGATATCTTTCGCGGTGGAATTGAATTGATTGTCGAGGTAAAGCCCGAGGACGGACTCATAGGCGAGCAAGCCGAAGCTCATGACCAGCGTGATGACCAGCGGCAAGAAGTACGGAACCGAAGTCGAGCGTGCAATCTTTTTGAACATCGATTCGGACTGTGTCATCGTCAAAGCAAGATCAGGATCCGCTTTCTCGGCATCGCTGTCTTTCAGGACAAACACGGAAAACAGCACCGCTGCGAGCGACACGAGCGCTGATACGAGAAACGGCAGCTTCAGGCTGAAGTCGGCAAGAAAGCCGCCGATTCCAGGCCCGATGACGATGCCGAGTGACATCGCTGCAGACACGAGGCTCGTGCCTTTAGCGCGCTGATCGAACGTCGTGATGTCGGCAATATAGGCGAAAATGGCCGGTACCAGCATAGCGGCGCCGATTCCGCCGATAACGCGGGAAAAGTACAGCACCCAAATGAAGTCGGAAGCATAGAAAATGAACATCGATAGGGTCAGCCCCGCAAGGCCCCAAATGATCATGATGCGGCGGCCGTATTGGTCGGCCCATTTCCCCGCGATCGGCGAGAAGAGGAACTGCGCAGCAGCGAAGATGGCGATCATCAAACCGGCTGCCATGCCGCCTTGGTTGATGGAGACGAGATACGATGGCAGGATCGGGATGATGATGCCGAAACTGGCGATGGCGATGAACATATTGATCATCAAAATCAGGATTTTTTTGCGTTGGTCTTTGGACATTGAAGTGCCTTCTTTCTTATATATATGTACACATGACAGTTATATTGACTTCCCCATATTATGGATACTTCCAAAGCTTGTCAATTACTTTGTAACGGCAAGGTGAATTTTCTTTCCAAGAAAGGAAGGCAGCTTTCGTGCAGCCGAAAATCGAAACGGGTTGAATGGCGTGTATTCAAGGGTATAAGGGTAATATCCAAGACAGATAAAGGGAAGGGGATGGCGATGGATCAACGACTGGAACGAATCAAACTGGCGGCTTTGCACGAACGGGTGGTTAGCGCTGAACAGGCAGCCTCCTGGATAAAGGATGGCATGGCAATCGGGCTCAGCGGATTCACGCGCGCAGGGGACGCGAAGGCTGTGCCGAATGCCTTGGCGGAACGAGGGGAGAAAGAGGCGTTTCAAATCGATGTCTATACAGGCGCATCGCTCGGATCGGGAAGTGATGGGCGTTTCGCAAAAGCGGGCATCGTCCGCAAACGTGCGCCCTATCAATCCGACCCCTTGATGCGTTCTGCGATCAATTCGGGAGAGGTACGGTTTGTGGACCATCATTTATCCCAAACAGCGGAATGGGTCAGGGCAGGGGTTATAGGCCTGCTTGATTTTGCCGTTATCGAAGCGCTTGGCATCACGCAGGACGGCTTGCTCATCCCGACCACTTCCGTCGGCAACTCGGCTGCATTTGCCCTTCACGCAAAAGAGCTCATCGTTGAAGTCAATACCGCACAGCCTATGGAGCTGGAAGGGCTCCACGATTGCTGCGAACCGCAAGCGATCGGCGTGCGCCAGCCCATTCCGCTCGTCTCGCCGCGGGACCGCATCGGCACGAAAGGCATCCCGATCGATGTATCCAAAGTAAAAGGCATCGTCTGGACCCATCAAACGGATTCACCCTCGCCGATCGAGCCGCCTGATGCGGAAACGGAAGTCATGGCTGGCCATTTGCTCGATTTCCTGCGGGGCGAAGTCCAGGCGGGGCGTTTGGGCAAAAACTTGCCACCGCTTCAATCGGGCGTCGGATCCATAGCGAATGCGGTATTGCATGGCCTGCTCGATTCGGAATTCGAAGGGCTGGAACTGTATTCCGAAGTGCTGCAGGATGCAGTGTTCGATTTGCTGGATTCGGGCAAGGCGTTATTCGCATCTGCCTCGGCGATCACCTTATCGCAGCCTTATATGGAAAGGATCTATCAAAACTTCGGCCGCTACCGGGATCGGCTTGTGCTGAGGCCGCAGGAAATCTCCAATCACCCGGAAATCATCCGGCGCCTGGGCCTCATTTCGATTAACACTGCCCTGGAATTCGATTTGTACGGCAATGTCAACTCGACCCATGTCGCCGGAACCAAAATGATGAACGGCATCGGCGGATCGGGCGATTTCGGGCGCAATGCGCAGCTCGCCATTTTCGTCACCAAATCCACCGCCAAAGACGGGCGGATTTCCTGCGTCGTGCCGTTCGCTTCCCATATCGACCATACCGAGCATGATGTGGATGTGTTGGTAACAGAGTACGGCTTTGCGGACATCCGGAATTTGGCGCCGCGTGAACGGGCAGAGCGGATCATCGCGAATTGCGTCCATCCCGATTACCGTCCGCAGCTGCAGGATTATTTCAACAGGGCAACCGCACAAGGCGGGCATACGCCGCATATCCTCGATGAAGCTTTATCATGGCATGCCAGGTATACGCGTGCGGGCACGATGTTAAAGAAATCGCCATAATTGGCAAGAAACTGATGGGGCAGCCGCGAAGCTGTCTTTTCTGTTCAATCAAAGTCATGTATACTGATAGCACTTGAATCTTACTGGAGGCCCATGCGCGATGGAAAAAATTACACCCGGCCCGTTATTGGACGTGATGGGGGAACTATTCTCCGATGAAGTCTCGATAGCGGTATCCAATATGGAAGAATATACCTATTACCGTCCGAGCAAACGGATCGATTTGAAAATCAAGGCAGGGGATAAAGTGCGTGAAGGCACAATCGCCCATAAAGCGCTGACGACCGGCCAAAAAGCGTCTGAATTCATCAACCGTGAAGTGTTCGGCGTGCCTTATCATGGCATGGCGGTCCCGTTCGAAGAAGACGGTGAGCTCGCGGGCTGTGTCATGGCGATCTACCCGGCGTATACGGAAGGGAAATCGGTCGTGACGGTGAAAAGCCCGGACGGCTGGAAACCGATTCCTTTTACGGAAGTCCGTTACCTCGAAGTGAAGGACCGCAAAACCCACGTCCATTCGGCGGATTTTTCCGGCACGAATAAAAACTCCCTGCAGGAATTCGAATACTTGTTGCCGAGGGATTCGTTCATCCGCTGCCACCGGTCGTTTATCGTTAACGTCCATCATATAGAAGAAATTCATCCCGATACCCATTCCACATTCGTGCTGGCAATGGATAACGGAGACCGCCTGCCGGTCAGCCAATCGTATTCCAGCTATTTCCGCAAACTGCTCGGCTTCTGAGGGCGCATGAAAATGCTGTCTCGGACAGCCGATTTTCTGTTTTACCCGGGATATGCACTCTTCCATTCGGATATCCCCTTTTTCGCTTCCGCACAAGTTAATATTATCTAATAATCAGACAAATAGATTGGGTGTTTTGCATCCTGTCTTTTTTAATGGAAGAAAATATAACCCATCGTCAACATGAAAACGCTTCAACAAACGCCATACATTAGACAAAAACATACAGAAAGAGAGCGTGGATAGAATGGAAAAGAAACTTGAGCGTATCAAAGCGGCAGAATTGCAGGACCGAGTTGTCACAGCGCAGGAAGCGGCTGCGTGGATCCAAGACGGCATGACACTTGGGCTTAGCGGATTTACTAGAGCGGGAGATGTGAAAGCGGTTCCTTATGCATTGGTTGAACGCGCTGAAACGGAAAGCTTCAAAGTCAACGTCTTCACCGGTGCATCACTCGGTTCCGATATTGACCGCCTGTTTGCGGAAGCTGGAATCGTCAACAAGCGTTTGCCTTTCCAAGCAGAGCCGGCAATGCGCAAAGCGATCAATGCAGGCGACATGTATTTTGTCGACCATCACTTGTCCCATACGGCGGAGTGGATCCGTTCTTCGGTCATCGAGCCGATCGATTTTGCGATCGTCGAAGCCTTGTCCATCACAGAAGACGGCATGATCATCCCGACGACTTCTGTCGGCAACTCATCGGTCTTCGTGAAACACGCGAAAAACATCATCGTGGAAATCAATGCGGCCCAGCCTGAGCTATTTGAAGGCATCCATGACATTTACGATACCGGCAAACAAGGCGAACGCAACCCGATCCCGTTGACTTCCGTTGACCAGCGCATCGGAACGAAAGGCATCCCGGTCGATATGGAACGCGTGCGCGGCATCGTCTTCACGCACCAGGAAGATTCGCCGTCGAACATCGTAGCGCCGGACGCGGAAACGAAAATCATGGCTGACCATTTGCTGAACTTTTTCCGCAGTGAAATTGAAGCAGGGCGCCTGACAGAAAAACTGGCCCCGCTTCAATCCGGAATCGGCTCAGTCGCCAACGCAGTGCTGCATGGCATGATCGATTCGGAATTCAAGAATCTGGAAGTCTATTCGGAAGTGCTTCAAGATGCCGTCTTCGATTTGATCGATGCAGGCAAAGTCGATTTCGCTTCGTGTTGCTCGATCACTTTGTCCGAGCCGAAAATGAAGCAGGTATTCAGCGAGTTCGACCAATACCGCGACAAGATCATCATGCGCCCGCAAGAGATCTCGAACCATCCGGAAGTCGTACGCCGACTCGGATTGATCTCGATCAATACGGCACTTGAATTCGACATGTACGGAAACGTCAACTCGACACATGTATCCGGCACGAAAATGATGAACGGCATCGGCGGCTCGGGTGATTTCGCCCGCAACGCACGCCTCGCCATCTTCGTCACGAAATCAACCGCGAAAGACGGCAAGATTTCGAGCGTGGTGCCATTCGCCTCGCACGTCGACCATACAGAACACGATGTTGATGTAGTCGTCACCGAGCAAGGCTATGCCGACCTCCGTGGCTTGGCGCCGCGCCAGCGCGTTGAAGCCATCATCGAAAACTGCGTGCATCCGGACTACCGCCCGCAAATGCGTGAGTATTATGAAGAAGCATTGACACGCGGTGGCCAGACGCCGCACGTCCTCGAGAAAGCTTTCTCATGGCACGAATCACTCGCCAAAAACGGCACAATGCTTGTGAAAAAAGAGCAATTGGTCTAAACAAATAAAACCGGACAGCCACATAGGCTGTCCGGTTTTAAGTTGATTTTAATATCTTCAAAAGTGATATCTCATAAGTTTCTTGAATGAATGTAACTTGAGAAACTGGTTAGGTTATTTCCGATAATTTGTTTATTAAAAGCTCCAGCGGTATTTGCGAAGCATCTGCTTCGCAGATGTGGGAGCAGATCTTTTCTGCGATGCTTGAGCATAGTGAAAGTTGAGCAACGAAGTTACACGCTACCATGCCCTGGCAGCTGGCAACGCGACGTCCTGTCGCGCCAGTCGCATGACCCGCAACCTGTGGGCTGGAGCGCGTCCGGCGCAATGGACATCAGCTGTTTTCTATCAAATATTCTCTTGTCTGTTCAACGGTTGCCGTACATTTCTGAAGTGTTGCGGGAATACAATTCGATGATATTGCCGAACGGGTCTTCGGTGTAGACGAGATAATGCGGTTTGCCTTTATTGATATTCCACATTTTGCTGCGCTGGCGCCCGCCATGCTGGACAATCTGTTCAATCGTCTCGACGATGTCATCGACAACCAGGGCGATATGGAAGAATCCCGCATGACGCGGCGGCTCTTCAGAAAAAGAGGGGTCCTGGAATTCGAATAGTTCAATGCCGAAGCCGTCGGAAGACATGAGGTGGACGTTGCGCATCTTGCGGATCTCAGGCCCCTGCAAATCGTTCGTCATGGAGCCGGGGCCTTCCGCTTCTGCATCGAAATCAAACGGCCCCGCCAAAATATGAAAGTCGAATACTTTCCGGTACCATTTAATTGCCTTATCTAAATCGGGGACCGCCAGCCCCACATGTGTAATTGCTGCCATGATGATTCTCCTCCTTTTTTCTGTATTGATTCTGTACCCTTCCGGGGGCGGGAATATGCAGGAAATTGCACGTCCAAAGGAATTAACCCAAAATAGTTGTTGCCAGACTGGATTTTTAGTATTATAATAAGCAATTGTGAAATTCTGAAATGAGGGTCCTAATATGAAAAATTCCATCTATGGATTGACGATAGAACAATTAAAAGATTGGTTTGTAGAAAATGGCCAAAAGAAATACCGTGCGGAACAAGTGTGGGATTGGCTTTACATCAAACGTGTCACTGAATTCTCGGAGATGAAGAACCTGTCGAAGGATTGCATCGAGCTTTTGGAAAACAATTTTGCGATCCGTACATTGGACCAGGCAGTCAAGCAGGAATCGTCTGATGGCACGATCAAATTCCTTTTCCGTTTGCAGGATGGCAACTTGATCGAAACAGTTCTCATGCGCTTTAAATACGGAAACTCGGTATGTGTTACGACACAGGTCGGCTGCAACATCGGCTGCAGTTTCTGCGCCAGCGGCCTGTTGAAGAAGAGCCGCGATTTGAACGCGGGCGAAATCGTCGAGCAGATCATGCAAGTGCAGGCGCATTTCGATGCGGAGAAAAAAGACGAGCGCGTCAGCCATATCGTGGTCATGGGCATCGGCGAACCGTTCGATAACTACACGAACCTGATGGATTTCCTCCACGTCGTCAACTCCCAAAAGGGGTTGGCAATCGGGGCGCGCCATATCACGGTTTCAACGAGTGGCATCGTGCCGAAGATCTACGATTATGCGGATGAAGGTTTGCAAGTCAATTTGGCGATCTCCATCCATGCACCGACGAACGAATTGCGTTCACGCATCATGAAGATCAACAAAGCTTACCCGATCGAAAAGCTGATGGCTGCAATCGATTATTATTTGGAGAAATCGAACCGCCGCATCACGTTCGAGTACATTTTGCTGCGCGACGTCAACGATCATGTCGAGGAAGCGAACAAGCTGGCGAAATTGCTTGAAGATAAGCGCCACTTGTCTTACGTCAACTTGATTCCTTATAACTCGGTCGATGAGCATGACCAGTACCAGCAAAGTACGCCAGAAGCGATCAGCGCATTCTTTGACGCGTTGAAGAAAAAAGGCATCAATTGCGGTGTCCGCCAAGAACAAGGCGCCGATATCGACGCGGCTTGCGGACAGCTTCGCAGCAAGCAGATCAAAAAAGAGAAGAAACCGGCAACGGTCTAATCGCGTGACAGGCAAAAAGCCCCCGAATGATTCGGGGGCTTTTTTTGTTGGGCGCAACGATAAAAAGCTTGCAACCTTATTGGCTGCAAGCTTTTCATTATTTTCCGCCGGACTGCAGATTGATGCCTTGGATAAAATACTTCTGGAAAAAGAAGAAAATGATGATGACTGGCAGCAATACGAGCAGCGAGCCGGCCATGAGATAGTTCCATTGGGTATTGAGCTGGCCTTTGAAGACCTGCAAGCCGATCTGGAGGGTGTACAGGTTCTCGTCGTTCAAATAAAGCAGCGGGCCAAGGAAGTCGTTCCAGGCGCCATTGAACGAGAAGATGGCGACAGTAGCAATCGCCGGTTTGGTGAGCGGCAAGCCGATCTTGCGCCAAATATAGAAATGGCTGGCCCCTTCCATCTTCGCGGCTTCAATCAGTTCATTCGGGATTGTCATATAGAACTGCCGGAGCAGGAAGATGTTGAACGCACTGCCGAAAAAGGCCGGCACGACCAAAGGATAATAGGTGTTGACCCAGCCGAGCTTGGCGAACAGCACGTATTGCGGGATCAAGGTGACGAACCCGGGAATCATCATGGTCGCCAATACAATCGCAAACAGCAAATTCCGCCCCCGGAACGGGATCTTGGCGAAGCCGTATGCGATGAACGAGTTCGACAGGACATTGCCGATGACGACCAGTGTGGTGATGACGAGCGTATTGATCGTGTACTGTGTAAACGGCGCCGCTTCCCAGGTCCGGATGTAATTGGACCAATTCCAGGATTCGGGGAAGAAGGTGGGCGGGAACGACATGACTTCCGCCATCGTCTTCAGGGAAGTCGACAACATCCACCATAAAGGCGATAAAATCATCAGGCTCCCTGCTGCAAGCAGGACGAAATTAATGAGTTTGAGCATTTTTTTCCGGTTGCCATGATGCTCGAAATAGCTTGGGTTTTTGATATCCCTGGTCGTGCCCGCTTCCTCTACATAACGGGTATCTTCTTGCGGGGAGGTCATCGGTTATCGCCTCCCTCGTAATGGACCCAGCGCGGGGCAAGTTTCAAATTGATCATGGTCAGGATGAACACGATGATGAACAAGATCCATGACATCGCCATCGCGTAGCCCATATTGAAGTTTTCAAAGGCCTGGCGCCACATGTACAGGTTGTAGAATAACAAGGAATTCGCGGGGCCGCCTTCGCCGTTGCTGGACATGACATAAGCTTCCTGGAAGATCTGGAAGCCGCCGATCAAGCTAGTCACCACATCGAAGAAAATGACCGGCGTGATCATCGGCAAGGTGATATGGAAAAACTGGCGGAATGTATTGGCACCGTCGATTTCCGCCGCCTCATACAAGGTCTTGGAAACGCCTTGCATGCTGGCGAGATACAAGAGCATCGCGCCGCCGACACTCCATAATTTCATGAAGATCAGGGACGGCTTGGTCCAGGCGGGATCGAATAGCCAGTTGGGCCCGTCGATGCCGAACCACCCGAGGATCAAATTGATCATCCCGGTGCCTGGATCAAGGAGTTGCATCCAGAGCAGGTATACGCCGACGCCAGAGAGCACTGCAGGCAAGTAATACAGCGTACGGAACACGCGGATGCCCGGGACGTCCTGGTTCAGGAGCGCAGACAGGAAAATTGCGCCGATCGTCGTCAGCGGGACAGAAAACAGCACATAGTATAAGGTGTTCCAAAGGGATGTCCAAAACAACCCGTCTTCTGTAAAGAGCCCTTGATAGTTTTCGGCTCCGACAAAGTCCATCTGGGATGTGATATTGTAATTGGTGAAACTTGCGAACAGTGAAAAGAGCAGGGGCCCCGCCGTAAAAGCAAGAAACCCTACGATCCACGGCATGACGAAAATATAGCCGTACATCGTTTCTTTCCGCCGCATAGCAGACTTTGTTTTAGCCATGCGAAGCCCTCCTTACTCGCGTGTGTTTTTTTCGACCAGTGATTCGACATCGGCTTGTGCTTCTTCAAGTGCCTGTTTCGGCGTTTTCGAACCAAGGAACACTTCATCGATTTTCGGGTTGACGCTGCCCATGAAGTCAGGGGCAGATACCGGCACCGGTGTAAGGAGCGTATCGCTCATGTATTCAGTTGCCATGCTGTAGACCATGGTGCCATCTTCCGTGAATTCATCCGATTGCGCTGCACTTTCGGCGGCTTCGATATTGGCGACATTGTCGAAGTTCTGGACTGCCCAATATTCCTGGGCTTCTGCGCCTGTCAGGTATTTGATGAATTCATAGGAAGCTTCGGGATTGGAAGCGCCGGCCGGAATCTCGGCGACAAACCCGCCGCCCCAGCTTGTATGGCCATTGCCTGGTTCCATCTCCGGCAATTTCGCCACGCCGAAGTTCAGGTCATCTGCATAATCGCGGATTTGCGTATAGAAAGTCGGTGCGCTGACATACATGCCAAGGCTGCCGTTGAAGAATGGGTTGCCTTGCTGGCTGTCGATCTGCGCTTTATAGGAGTTGATGACATCGTCGCCGTATTTATCTTGCCAGCCTTTCAGCCATTCGAGCGTCTCGAGGTTGGTTTCGGTGTCGATCAGGACTTCATTGTCTTCATTGATGAAATTATGGCCGTTGGCATTCAGCATCCAGACATCGTAATTGATTCCCCACAATGGATAGAATCCGATGCGTTCGTAATCATCCCCGTTTTTCACATCCAGCTTCGCAGCGTATTCCTCAAGCTCATCCCAAGTGGTAGGGGGCTGTTCGGGGTCGAGGCCGGCTTCTTCAAATGCGTCTTTGTTGTAGAACAAGACCCGTGTATCGGTGTTGAACGGTATGCCGTAGGAATCGCCTTCATAAAGTGTGGCATCCCAAAGCTCTGGATAGAACTGATCCGAAATATCGTCTTCTGCCAGGAACTCGGACAGGTTCATGGCCTGATTTTGTTCGCCGCGGAGAGCGGTCGCGTTAATATCGTTGATGACCACATCAGGCGGGTCGCCGGCTGCAATCGCTGCCAGTTCTTTCGTCCAGATGTCTCCCCAAGGCAGGTAGGTGTGCTGGACTTCGATTTCATCCTGTGATTCGTTGAAGTCGGTGATGATTTTTTCGATTACGGGACGGCGGATTTCAGAGCCCCAGAACGTCCAGAAATCAAGAACGACTTTGCCTTCTTCGTTTTCTGCAGAACTGTCATTATTGTTTCCGGTCTGGAAACCGGCACAGCCAGTAAGGAACAGTGAAGACGCTAAAAAGGCTGCGGGTATTGTGTACAGTTTTTTCATGATTTTCCTCTCCTTTTTCTTATATCTTCGGTTACCATAATTTTTGCCTATCGAAATAATGGCCGGAAAGATGGGAAGGAGCTCGCTATTCATGTCTCTAATAGTACAGAATATTCCAGCTTCATTAAAAACGAGTATACAGTACAATCCATGGCTTGCCAAACATGTATTTGCAATTTACTGCTTATTCTCTATAATAGAAGAAAAAGAATCAGAGGAGAATGGGACATGGCAGAACTTAAGATCAACAATTTAGGAAAAAGGTATGATAAAGGGGCGCTGGCTGTCAGCGATTTCAATTTACATATAAAAGATGAAGAATTTATCGTGTTTGTCGGTCCTTCAGGGTGTGGAAAATCGACGACCTTGCGCATGATTGCAGGGCTCGAGGAAATCACGGAAGGCGAATTCTTCATCGACGGCAAACGGATGAATGATGTGGAACCAAAAGCGCGGGACATCGCGATGGTGTTCCAAAACTATGCACTGTATCCGCATATGACCGTCTACGAAAATATGGCATTCGGATTGAAGCTGAGAAAGTTCAAAAAGCCGGAGATCAAGCGCCGCGTAGATGAAGCCGCAGCGATCCTTGGCCTGGAAGAGTATTTGAACAGAAAACCGAAAGCGCTCTCAGGCGGGCAACGCCAGCGTGTGGCACTTGGACGCGCCATTGTCCGTGATGCAAAAGTCTTCCTGATGGATGAGCCCTTGTCGAACCTCGATGCCAAGTTGCGTGTGCAGATGCGCGCGGAAATCTCCAAACTGCATAACCGTCTGAAAACGACGACGATCTACGTCACCCATGACCAAACGGAAGCAATGACGATGGCATCGCGCATCGTCGTCATGAAAGACGGGTTGATCCAGCAGGTGGGAACACCGAAAGAAGTCTATGATTTCCCCGAAAACCGCTTTGTCGGAGGTTTCATCGGTTCACCGGCGATGAACTTCTTTGAAGGCAAGCTAGTCGATGGCGCTTTCGCCATTGGGGAAAAGAAAATGGCCATTCCTGCGAAACTATTGGATGTGCTGAAAGCGGAAGGCTATGACAACACGCCGATCACGCTCGGCATCCGCCCGGAACATATCCATGTCAACAACGAAGACTTGTCCGGCATTCCGGCCAGTGAATTCGATGCGACGATCACCGTATCCGAACTGACAGGGGCTGAGACGATTCTCCATGCAATCTATGAAGACCAGGATTTCATCGCCCGTGTCGACGCATCGACTTCGATCGAAGCAGGCCACCAGGCAACACTGGCTTTTGACATGGCGCATGTGCATTTCTTCGATGCAGAAACAGGAGCACGCATCAAAGCTGCAGAACGCGCGGAAGTAACTGTATAATATCCATCGGCCCCGGCCGGCAAAAACGCCGGCTGGGGTTTTTTATGTATGTATCGAATGTATAGCCCGAAAGCAAGAGAATGAATAATGGTCTGAAGCCTGAACAGAATTCAATCGTTTCCGCTCGAAAGGTTCCACTGTCGGCCCCGAAGCAGGAAGCGATTCCCCAACCGGCAGATGAATAATCGAGAAGCAGACCCATATAAATACATCTGTTTCAATGAAATCTCAAAGCCGACCAGCGCCAAGGGTGAGCCGACGCCAATGGTAAAAATTTTATCCAAGCATCATGTGAAACGCCTTGCTCCCACATCTGCCATGCAGATGCGTCGCAAATGAATTGTCTCAACTTCCTCTCGCCAATTCATTGGCTTGCGGCTAAAGGCCATCCCAAAGCAGGGAGGCGGCTGCCGTCTAATGCTAAAACCGGTTCAAAATACTTTATTATGAATAAGCCTATTCACACGCTATTCGAAGCATGAAAATTTGAAAAAAATGGGGGAGTTCGCAGAGGATAAGTTTAGAGCGGCGGATTAGGGGAAAACAATTTAACATAGAGTTTTCAAAAAAAGGAGTGGACACAGAATGGTGAAAATTGCAGTTGAACATCCATTTACATCCGTACGCGATGCGTTAGTACAAAAAGGGTACCGTGCAGAAATGCTTGAAAAGAAAACAGATGCAACGGATTACGACGTAGTGGTCGTCCGTGACCAGGAAGATTTGACGGATTTCCACATGAGCGTTTCATTGGTTGAAGCAAGAGGGCGCACATTATTCGAAATCGTAGAGGAAGTCGAAGAGCGTCTCGTGCGCCAGGGCAAAATCCAATCGCCTGCACCGATGGCACCGGAATACGGTTCTGATTCAAGCGGAGGCGGCGGAAGCTTCGTGGCCGGTGCTGTGACAGGCGCTTTGATCGGCGCTGCAGCAGGCCTCTTGCTTGCGCCTAAGAGCGGCAAGGAATTGCAGGAGCAAGTCAAAGCGAAGACTTCGGATTCCAGTGAAAAAATGAACACGTCCATCGAACAGGCGAAAGTGAAAGCTGACGAACTGAAAGCGAAGCGCGAAGAAAAGAAAGAAGAAAAAGAATTGAAGAAACAAGAAAAAGCGATTGAAAAAGAAGCGAAGCAGCAGGAAAAAGCTGAAGAAAAAGAAGAGAAGAAAGAAGAAAAAGCCCAGAAAGAGCATGAAAAGGCTGAAAAGAAAGTTGAAAAAGAAATTAAGAAAGCCGAGAAAGAGTCCGGCGGCGTAGATGTCGTGGAATTCGGCGAATCATCAATCGGCAAAAACTCAGACGGCAAGATCAAAGTCGAGCCGACTGACGCCAAAAAGAATAACTAATCATGAATAAGAGCCTCCCGCGATGATGCGGGAGGCCTTTTTATGTGCAATGGATTATTCAGCGGCGACTTCATCGACCGGATCGTGGGGCTCAGGTTCCGGAACGAAGATGAGGACGGCCAGCCCGATGATGAAAAGCACGACCAAACTCAAAACCCCTAAACTGGAGTTGCCGGTAATCTGGGAAGTGACGCCGACAAGCAACGGGCCGGTAATCGCGGCGAATTTGCCAAAAATGTTGTAGAAGCCGAAAAACTCATTGGCGTTTTGCTTGGGCACCAGCTTGCCGAAATAAGAGCGGCTCAAGGCTTGGATGCCGCCTTGGCTAGTGGCGACCAGCATCGCGAGAATCCAGAAATCCATGATCGTTTCGATAAAGACCGCATAGACGCAGACGATAATATAGACGAAAATGCCGACATACAGCATTTTCTTTCCGGTAAAGCGGTCGGCGAGCTTGCCGTAGAGAATCGCAAAAGGAGCGGCCACCACTTGAGTGGCGAACAAGACGATCAACAGGCTGGTCGCACTAAGCCCAAGGTCGGTCCCGTAGGCAGTGGACAGCGAGATGATCGTGCCGACTCCGTCGATATAGAAGAAATACGCAACCAGGAACAAGAACAAGGCGCGATATTGGCGAATTTCCCTGATGGTTTTATTGAGCCGGCGGAAGCTTTGGGCGACGGGACTAGCTTCGCGTTCAATGAAATGCTTCTGTTTTACGTGGCGGAACAATGGAATCGAGAAAAGGATCCACCAAGCGGCGGTGATCAAGAAGGCAAGCCGGCTGGCATTCGTGACAGACAGCGGCAGGACTTCGTTTTGGGCAAGCAGGATGATCAGGATGGCGAGCGCAAAGGGAATGGTCGAACCGATATAGCCGAGCCCATAGCCGAACGCAGAGACGCGGTTCATGCGCTTTTCGGTCGTGACGTCGACAATGAAAGCATCGTAGAACAGATTTGCGCCGGTCGCTCCAAGTGCGGCGAACACGTAGCAGATCAAGAGCCATAGCCATTGCCCTTCCGGAACGAAGGCGAGCATCGCCGTCGAAACTGTCCCGAGCAGGAAGAACGCCGTGAAAAATTTCTTTTTCATCCCTTCGTAATCGGCAATGGTGCCAAGAAGCGGTCCGAGCATCGCCAGGATGAATGTGAAAATAGCGATGGTGTAACTTAAATAGGCAGTGGAATCCGCAAGTTCCACACCGGCATCTGTTGCGGCTGCTTTGTAGAAAAGCGGAAACACTGCGGTCGTAATGATGATGGAATAGGCAGAGCTGCCCCAATCGTACAACGCCCAGCTTTTTTCCGGTTTCGTAAACTTCGCCATAGCCGAAAGCCCCCTTTTTCATTAAGTCTATTGTACAAGATAGGTTTATAAAAAAGTCGTTTTTGACTGAATATTTGCTGAAATTTTACAATAAAAAGCTTAAGAAACCGGAAGCTCCGTCATTGAGGGAGAGCCCTCATTCCGCTAAACTGGAAAAAGAAAGTGAGTGAATGGGATGAAATTGGTATCATGGAATGTGAATGGCCTGCGGGCCGTGATGAAAAAAGGGTTTATGGATTTCTTTGAAGCAGTGGACGCCGATATTTTATGCCTCCAGGAAATCAAATTACAGAAAGGGCAAATTGATTTGAAGCTTCCGGGATATCATACATATTGGAATTACGCAGAAAAGAAAGGTTATTCAGGGACAGCGGTGTTCACGAAGCATCAGCCATTGGATGTCCGCTACGGAGTAGGGCTTGAAGAACATGATGCGGAAGGCAGGCTGATTACGTTGGAGTTTCCTGGATTTTATTTGGTGAACAGTTACACGCCGAACTCCCAGCATGGGCTGCTGCGCCTGTCGTATCGCCTGCTGTGGGAAGATAAGCTGCTTTCCTACATCCAGCAGCTGGACCTCGAAAAGCCTGTCGTTTTATGTGGGGACTTGAACGTGGCTCACCAGGAGATCGATTTGAAAAACCCTAAAGCCAATAAGAAGAATTCAGGCTTCACGCCAGAAGAGCGCGGGAAGATCGATGATTTCCTCAACAGCGGATTCGTCGACACGTTCCGCTATTTCCATCCGGATGAAAGGGGCCATTATTCGTGGTGGTCTTACCGTTCGAATTGCCGTGAGAAGAATGTCGGCTGGCGTATCGATTATTTCATAGCCTCCAATCGTCTCATGGGGCAAATGAAGAGTGCATCGATCCATACGGAAGTGTATGGATCGGACCACTGCCCGGTGGAATTGCAATTAAGCGATTCAATGACTTAATGGCTTATTCATGATTATTCATTTTTATAACGAAAGAAAACCGGCAAGCTTGGATTCACTCCAAGCTTGCCGGTTTTCTTGTCTCATTATAAAGTTTCACGTGAAACATTTATACGTTCATGACGCGTTGTGCCAGGCGTTTGCAATTGTCCTGGTCGAAATAATCGATATACTCCTCGGCTTTCCCGTACCACTCGTTATGGGTGATATTGTTTTCGAGCATATAGGAAAGCGTGCGATAGACGTCTTCTACAGTCTGGGATTTATAACCGTAAAGGTCTTTGTCGAGGTCGAGGTAGGAACCGCGTTTTTCCGTGTATTCCTGCTGGTCGAACATGAAGAAAATGATCGGCTTATTCAAATACAGGAAGTCCCAGGAAACACTGGTGATATCCGTCAGAAGCATATCGTTTTCTTCAATCGAGCGTTCGATGGAAGTGTGGTTGAAATCCAGGAATTCGATGCCGTAATCCTGGTCGGCAAGCGGGAAGAAATGTTCTTCAAAGCGCTTCATGAATGGGTGGAGTGCGATTTGAAGGTGGATGCCGTTGGATTTCAGGAGTTCGCGTATCCCTTCGTGCTCCAATAAGCCGATCGTGCTGCGGAAGTAATTGCTGTCGAGAAATTCTTCTCTCGACAGGTCAAACAGCCATTCCCGCCAAGTCATCATCATCAAAATGCGCTTCATCTCTTTTGGCGGCTGGTCCGGCAAATAGCGGTCAAAGCGGGGGAATCCGGTGATGATGAGTTTTTCTTCAGGGATTTTCCATTTGTCGCGTTTCAGCTCGTATTCGTAGCGCGATGCGCAATTGAAATAATCCGTCCGCTTGAGCAGCGGGACGTCTTCTTTTTGGATGAGGATTTTCTTGAAGCCCTCGATGCCGTGGCTGACGTGCGTGATGACCGTCCGCCGGTTCAAGTTCAGGAATTTGTCGGCTGATGGCACGATATCGTAAAGCAAGGAGTGCCCGTGGAATGTGTAATCGGCGCGGAAGAACAGCAAATAATTGCGGAAGCTGCCAAGCGGCACGGCATTTGGAATCCGCCCATTCTTCGCATAGTCGGTCGATGGATCATACATCCAATAGGCCGTGACTTGGTCTGCGTGGTTATTCACCAGGTATTTATGGAAAACGGAAGCATTGTCTTCGTATTTTTCTCCGAGGTTCCCTCCCACCAGGGCGATTTTAGGGCCTTGTGCATTTCGGTAAAACCGGGAGAGAAGATAGGCCGCTGATACTTTCAAAAAAACTTTCAAAGGGTCCCATCTCCCTTTCTCTTTCAAGGTAACACTCATTTCCAGCCCTGCTTTCTGTAAGTCGATTCCATTCTAGTTTTCCATATCCAGTGGGATTTGTCTATTCCAAGGGGGCGGCACCGGATTTTCTTGGGTGGAGAGGGCACGCCTAATTTGAAGCGGATGCGTCCAAGGGATGATTTAGGGGAAAAAAGGTTTATGGGAAGGCTGGGGGGGGAAGAGGGAAATGATGGCATTAAAATGAAGGAGGATTATCATGAAGGACACGAATGAAGAGCTTAAGAAAAAGATGTCTGAAGGTGAAAACGAAGAGACCTTGACCAACCGCCAAGGGCACCCGGTAAAAGATAACCAGAATTTGCGCACTATCGGAAACCGCGGTCCGGCGACTCTTGAAAACTATAACTTCATCGAAAAAATCTCTCATTTTGACCGTGAAGAAATACCTGAACGCATCGTCCATGCACGCGGTGCCGGGGCATTCGGTTATTTCGAGACTTATGGAACGGTCGGCGATGAGCCGGTCGAAAAATATACACGCGCTAAAGTATTTTCAGGCAAAGGCAAACAGACGCCCTTGCTCGTGCGCTTCTCTACGGTGGCAGGATCCCGCGACTCGCCTGAAACGGCACGCGACCCGCGCGGTTTTGCCGTGAAGATGTACACCGAAGACGGCAACTGGGACCTTGTCGGGAATAACTTGAAGATTTTCTTTATCCGCGATGCGATGAAATTCCCTGATATGATCCATGCCTTTAAGAACGATCCGGTTTCAAATGTTCCGGATCCTGAGCGGATGTTCGACTTTGTCGCCCGTTCCCCTGAAGCGACGCATATGATCACGTTCCTGTTCTCCCCTTGGGGCATTCCGGCAACCTACCGCCATATGCAAGGCTCTGGTGTCAATACCTACAAATGGGTCAACGATAAAGGCGAAGCGGTCCTCGTCAAATACCATTGGGAGCCGAAACAGGGCATCCGCAATTTGACCCAGGCAGAAGCCGATGAAATCCAGGCGAAAAATGTCGGGCATGCAACGGAAGACCTTTACGATTCAATCGAAAATGGCGACTATCCGGAATGGGAGCTGTTCGTGCAGATTATGAGCGATGATGAGCATGCCGAACTCGACTTCGACCCGTTGGATGATACGAAACTATGGCCGATGGATAAATTTCCGTTCCTGCCAGTCGGCAAAATGGTCTTGAACCGCAACCCTGAAAACTACCATGCGGAAATCGAGCAGGCAGCATTCGGAACAGGCGTCCTTGTCGACGGCATGGACTTCTCGGACGATAAAATGCTGATTGGCCGCACGTTCTCGTATTCCGATACACAGCGCTACCGTGTAGGCGCGAACTACTTGAAGCTGCCGGTCAACGCACCGAGAAAACGTGTGGCGACCAACCAATACGGAGGGGCGATGGATGTGCCGCGCGGCGAGAATGCGAAGAATCCGCATATCAATTACGAACCGTCCGTGCTTGGCGGATTCAAGGAAGCAGATCGCCCGAATACGCCGGATTATGAGCCGGAATACCACGGCAAACTGACGAAGGCGCCGATCGACCGGACGAATAATTACGGCCAAGCCGGGGAGACGTATCGCAGCTTCGAGGATTGGGAGCGCGATGAACTGATCAACAACCTCGGCGATGCCTTGTCTGCGTGTGATCCGCGCATCCAGGAGGAAATGGTGCATCACTTCACGCAGGCGGATGAAGATTATGGCCGCCGCGTCCGTGAGAATATCGACATGAAAGTGAAGAAGATGAAAGAAATGAAAGACAGTGAAAACACTGAACCGAAGCTTTATGGAAAGCCGGCAGCGAGTAAAGTGGCTCAAGCCGCGAGTTCCAAAGGGCACGGGGCAGAGCGTTATTAAATAGGAAAACCGGTGCGCCTCGGAGGCGCACCGGTTTTTTCATGGATTCAATGAAGAGTGGTTGACGCCGAAAACATTTTCCACGTCGATCAAGAAGGCAATGCCTTTTCCGGGAGCATCGAGGTCGACTGCCTGTTCGATGCTGGCGACCACTTTTTCTGCAAACACGGCCGGCACCAAGGTCAGTACGACATCTTTTTCCGGATCGATCGTAAAGTTCATGAACTTCTTCTGTTCGTTGACTCCGGTACCGCGCCCTTCCAGGATCGTTCCGCCTTCAGCGCCGGCTTTTGCCGCCGCTTTGACGACTTGCCCGGAATCCCCGGAATTGACGATGGTGACGATCAATTGAAAATCTTTCGGTTCTGGCATTTGTTCCACTCCTTGCTTCTTTTTTCGGTCGTCTTCGCGGTCGTTGAGATGGGGGACCCCCAGCAATTGGCTGAGGTGGACGGTAAAGCCGAGGCCATGACCGGATTTGCCCAGTTTTCCGGCATGGCTGATCGCTTCTGCAACGGCCAGTTCGATTTCACCGTCGACAGCGATAAAGACCACATCTTTTTCGTGTGTGGCGGGAAGCCCGAGGAACGTGGGCTTTTCGTTTCGGCCGATCCCTTCCGCGTACAGTACCGTCGCCCCGTCAGCGCCGGCTTCTTTCGCCGCTGCAATGACATCCCTCGAAGCGCCGCGTTTTACGATGGCAATCATCAGTCTATGATTCAGATTCATGGTTTTGTTTTCCTGCCTTTCGGTTAAAGAGTAAGCCGACTACAAGTACGGAGATGATCGGCGTCAATGCCACCAACGCAATCATCCCAAAGCCATCGACGAGCGGGTCCCGGCCTTCGGTGACTGAAGCGATGCCGACTGCCACGGAGACGATGAACGTGACGGTCATCGGCCCGGTAGCGACACCCCCTGAGTCAAAGGCGATGGCGATGAATGTGCGCGTGGAGAAAAAGATTAGAATGAGGACAAGGATATAACCCGGCAAAATGAAATACCAGATCGACCAGCCTGTCAGGATCCGCAGCATCGACAAAGCGATGGACAAGCCGACCCCTGTCGATAAAGTGTAGAGCATGATTTTCGAAGAAATATAACCGCCCGTTTCGCGGTCGACTTCCTCGTTCATGATGCGGACAGCCGGTTCGGCAAATGTCGCCACAAAGCCGAGCACAAATCCGATCGGAATGATCGCCCAGCGATATTGCCAATCGCCCAGTTCCGCACCCATCAATTCACCGAAGGGCATGAAGCCGATATGGACGCCTTGCAGGAAAAAGGACAACCCGAAAAATGTCAAAACGAAGCCGAGTCCGGTTTGCAGCACGCGTTCTTTCGGCAATTTAAGCATGAACAATTGGAATACGCTAAAGAATACGACAAGCGGAAGGAGGGCCATGCTGACTTCGATCAGCACTTCCCCGAAACCATGGAAAATATGCAAGTTCACCGGTACAGCACCCCAACAGCATGACAGCGATAATGGGGCCGATCGAGGCCAGCCCGATCAAGCCGAAACCTTCGCCGCTGCTTGGCTTATCGGAGCGCAGGACGGAGGCGACACCGATGCCCAGTGCCAGGATGAAAGGCACTGCCATCGGACCGGTCGTTACCCCGCCGGCATCGAATGAAATCGGGATGAATGCTTCAGGGACAAAGAAAGAAAGAAGGAAGACAATAGTATATCCCCCGATCAGCAAATAATGGATCGGAATGCTGAACAGCGTCCGGACCATCGCCAAGGCGACGAAGATCGCCAGGCCGATCGAGACGGATAAGATCAGGATGTTTCTTGAAATATCGCCTCCTGATACATCATCGATTTGATTGGCCAGGACGCGGACATCCGGTTCGGCGATCGTGACGGCGAGCCCAAGCACAAGGCCTGTCCCGATGACCAGCCATGGTTTACGGGTCAAGGGCAGCTTTTTGCCGATCAATTCACCGATCGGGAGCAGCCCTGCATTGACGCCGAGCAAAAACAGGAAAAAGCCGGTACCGACAAAAACGACCCCGATCAAGAACTGGAGCAGCGCTTCAAACGGCAGGCGGATGATCAGGACTTGAAGCAAGACGACGACAATCGTGACAGGAAGAATGGCAGATGCGACTTCTTTAAACGTGCTTTTGACATTTTCCATGCAGCATCTCCTTTACAGCGGATTTGGGTTGAGGCAATTCTCGCGGCGGATGGGACAAGAAACTGGATTGTCGTTAAGATGAAGAAAGAACATACGCAAGCCAGGAGGAATGATGATGAAAAAGAACAAGAAGACCGAACCGATGCTTCCCCCGGAATTAGAAACATTTTCTTTTATTGAAGCATTAGATGATGGATATGTCCATGATTGCCGGATCGTTTCCGAGGAATTACCGGCAGGGAACGTCCATTTTGACCGGGTGCTGTTCGAGAATGTCCGTTTTTTGGATGGCGAGTGGGAACGCAGTGAGTTCGCGGATGTGGTGTTCATCAATTGCGATTTATCGAATGCTGATATGAGGCGGGCGGTGTTCCATCGGGTGAAGTTCGAGAATTGCCGGTTGTTGGGAACGGATTTCACGGAAAGCGCGATCCGCTATGCACGTTTTAAAGAATGCCGTATCGATTATGCAGTTTTCGGATTTTCCCATATAGGCGACGTGATTTTCGAGGAAAGCATGCTGCGGCAAGCGGATTTCTATGAGGCCGATCTGAAAAATGCGCAATTTTTGGCCAGTGAGTTGAATGAAGCCAATTTTACGGGAACGTCCCTTAAAGGCACGGACTTCAGCTCAAGCCGCTTTGCGGAGCTGCAAGTGACTCCCGGGTTGCTTGAGGGGTGCAAAGTATCCACGGATCAAGCCTTATTGTTTGCGCGTAAACTGGGATTAATTATCACAGAATAAGAGTTTTTTAATTATTACATGCTTTATGACCCTTTTAACTTCCAGTAATTAGATTAAATAGATACTGTTCACTAAATATTCATTCTATTTTAAAAAATTATCCATAAAATGATTGCTCATTCACTTTAATTGCAGTATATTTAAAATAATTAGAAATTTACTAAAAGGAGCAGGAATCAACCATGAAGCAATTAAGCAAAAAAATAAAAGATTTAAGAGAAGCGAGAGGACTTTCCCCGGAAGAGCTTGCAGACCGTTTGGGCTTTGCGAAAAGCACGGTATGGGCGTATGAAAGCGGAAAGAAACAAGTGTCAGTTGTACATCTGGAACGCCTCGCCGATTTCTTTGAGATTTCTGTGGACAGCCTATTGGACCGCAACGACCGCACGATCAATGTTGATCTTCAAAATACGAATTTCCTGAACGAATATACAGTGATGCTCGATGACCAGCCGTTGAACGAAGCGGAACTCGCCGAGGCGGCTTCCTTCATCCAAGTGAAAAGACGCATGGGCAGCTATGGCTTGGCGACTTGATAGACATGTACAAGCACTTCTTGGCCTGTTCTCCTGTAATGAGGAGGACGGGTTTTTTTGTGTGATTGAAATCATTGATGAATTGTTTTTGACAGAATTATCTGTCAAAATAAAAAGGAGACTTGAGGAAATGGCGGTGGGGATTTGAGAAGATACATAATGTACGAAACATACCGGCTGGGCATTCTCATCGACCATTTAAAAGCGGAAGACTTAATCAGGCAAATCGATGAATATATTGAAGAAACGCCAGTCGATCAGATCCCCCACATCTTTTACGTCCTGTCGCTGGCAAGTAACCGGCGCATCATGATTGAATTGCTGACGGATCTGGCACGTGGGGTCGACGAAGAGCTGCCGGCGTCGATTGTAGCCGGCATCCTGTATAAGGACCGCGAGCGTTATACAGTGGAAGAGCTTTACGGAAAAATCGGGATGCTGGCTTCGCTGCTCGCCGATGAAGATGGTGAAATCGCGGCAAGTTTCCGTGAATTGAAAACTTCCTACGATGAATTGCAAGCGGTTTACGGGCGGCGCTTCAAGAGAAAGAAGGCAAGGGAGCGCATGCTTGCCCGCAGCGAAAAGGTGTTGGAGGAGACGCTGTCTGAATATGCCCATTTCGCGGAGGAAATGGACCGGAAAGAATGGTGGCTCAATTAAACCTGTTTATTCTGGTTGCTAGGGGGAAGACAAATGATAGCAACTTACAGAATCAGGAGGAGATCACGATGAGCAAAACGATTTTCATTACAGGAGCCGGAAGCGGGCTTGGTAAAGGCACGGCACTGGGCCTTGCGGCAAAGGGGCATAAAGTGATCGCCCCCGTCGAAACAGCGCCGCAAGTGACATCGCTTCGCGAAGCGGCAACGGACGCCGGGGTCGAATTGACAACATTTAAGATGGATATTAAAAATCCGCAGGACCTGGCACAAATGCTTGACTATGATTTCGACATTTTCGTCGCGAACGCTGCCGTCAATGAAGGCGGGCCGCTCGGTGAAGTGCCGATGTCGAATTTCCGTGAATTGTTCGAAGTGAACGTATTCCAGACGCTTGAGACGGCGCAAATTGCGGCACGCAAATTCGTGGAGAAAGGAAAAGGCAAAATCATTTTCCTGTCTTCCATGGCAGGCATCATGTCGACACCTTATGTCGGCCCATATACGGCGACGAAACATGCCATCGAAGCGATCGCGAAAACGCTGCGCAAGGAAATGGCGGAGTTCGGCGTGCAAGTGGCGACGATCAATCCGGGCGCTTTCGACACGGGCTTCAATGACCGCAGTGCGGAGGCGAAGTGGAAATGGTTCGATGAAAAAACCCACTTCACGCGTCCTGAAGACATGAAGGAAGCGGAGAAGGGCTTGGAAGACCAATTCGACCCGCAGGACATGATCGACAAGATGGTCGAAATCATCCCGCTGGATGCCCATAAATTCCGCACGGCTTATCCGGAAGAAACCGAACAGCAGATGAAAGACGAAGAAGCGAAGCATTGGGAACTTGAGATCTAACCGGAAAGGGAGAAGGCCATGAAGCCGGATCGATGGATGTGGAAAGTGTTGGAGCAAGGCGGAACCACTGCCGATGAAGCATGCCGGCTGTTCGATGCGCTGGAGCCAGTTGAACCCCCCGCGATGTTCGGCACATGGAAAGGGCACGAATTGGCTACAGGGCATCCATTGGACGGCTGGCTTGAAAAATCGGGCTGGTATGGCAAGGCTTTCCACAGCACCAAGCATGTCGACCCCTTATTATTCAAGAGCCCGCTCGGAAAGCCGTTCCCGCTTCATCCGTTTCCGCCTGGCTTGATCTTCAATCTACTGAGCGGAGCGAGAGGGGCGGCGCGTCTTTGCAAGATGGAGTGGCGCGGGAAAACGAGTGCGGTAATGATATACGATCAATTGCCGATCCAGGATCATTTCCGCAAAGTGAACGACGATGTGCTGATGGGGATGATGGACTGGAAAGGCATGAAGCGGCCTTATTTCTTCCTGTTGGCAAGAGTCTACACATGAGATCATTTTCACTGCCTCAATCCGAATGAAAAGGCCTTTTCAGCCACCCCGGAAAATAATCGGTTTTCCGGGGTGGCTTTTCGTATGCCAAAAAAGAAATAGCCCTTCAAATATGGTAAGCTACGTTCATAGCAAAACAGTATGGGGAGTGTTCAAAGGTGTTGGAACAAGCAAGAAAACTACTGCAGTCGCATTTCGGGTACGACAGCTTCCGGACCGGCCAGGAGCAGGCTATTACACAAGTATTCGACGGCCAAAATACGATTTGCGTCATGCCGACAGGCGGCGGGAAATCGATGTGCTACCAGATTCCTGCGCTCGCCATGGAAGGAACGACCATCGTCGTCTCCCCGCTGATCTCCCTCATGAAAGATCAAGTCGACTCATTGCAGGCAGCTGGAATCCCGGCTGCTTCTATTAATAGTTCACTCGATGTCCACGAAGTCCGCGACATCCTTCATCAAGTGCAGATGGGCATCATCAAGTTATTGTATATCGCGCCCGAGCGCCTCGATTCGGAAATGTTCCTGGATGGGCTGCAAGGTGTCAAGGTACCGCTCATCGCAGTCGATGAAGCGCATTGCATTTCGCAATGGGGCCATGATTTCCGGCCGAGCTACCGGCTGATCAGCCGCATGCTGGAGATTTTCCCGGACAATCCGACGGTGCTTGCGTTGACGGCGACGGCGACGCCGCAAGTGCGGGAAGATATTTGCCGCATCCTGGACATCGAAGAACAGAATACCGTCATCACCGGTTTTGAACGGGCAAATTTAAGTTTTTCCGTCATCCAGGGCCAGGACCGCGAACGTTTTATCCGCGATTACGTCCAGAAAAACGATAATGAGGCGGGCATCATTTACGCAGCGACCCGCAAAACGGTGGACTCGGTCTATGAATCGCTCATCAAGCGTGGCGTCAGGGCAGCGAAATACCATGCAGGCATGCCCGACGACGAGCGCCGCCTTGGGCAGGAGCGGTTTTTGAATGATGAAGTGAATGTGATGGTGGCAACCAATGCATTCGGGATGGGCATCGATAAATCGAATATCCGTTATGTTGTCCATTACCAGCTGCCGAAAAACATGGAGAGCTATTACCAGGAAGCGGGGCGCGCCGGGCGCGATGGCTTGCCGAGCGAGTGCATCGTCCTCTATGCATCACAGGACGTCCAGACGCAGCGCTTTTTAATCGACCAGGCGCAGGACCCGTCGCGCATACCGGGCGAGCTGAAAAAGCTCCAGGGCATGGTCGATTATTGCCATACGGAAAACTGCCTCCAGCAATTCATTGTCCATTACTTCGGCGACGGAAGTGCAGCCCCGTGCGGCCATTGCGGAAATTGCGTCGACGAGCGCGAGGGCCAGGACGTTACGGAAGATGTCCAGAAAGTGCTGTCGTGCGTCATCCGCATGGGCCAGAAATTCGGCAAGACGATGACCGCCCAAGTATTGACCGGCTCGCGCAATAAGAAAGTGCTCGATTTCCGGTTCGATCAATTATCGACATACGGCGTGCTGAAGCATATGAATTCGAAGGAAGTGTCGAACCTCATCGAATTCATGATTTCACAGGAATTGCTAGCAGTCGAACAAGGCAGCTTCCCGACGATCTTCGTTCCGGATGGCGGGCGCGATGTGCTGCTCGGGAAACGCCGCGTCATGAGAAAAGGCGCTGTCGTCACAAAGCGGATCGCCACCAACGATCCGTTATTTGAGGAATTGCGCACGGTCCGCAAGAAATTGGCGGATGAGGCAGGCGTCCCGCCGTTTGTCATCTTCTCGGACAAGAGCTTGCAGGATATGGTCGCGCGCAAGCCGAAAGATGAAGAAGCCTTTTTGGAAGTGAATGGCGTTGGCGCCAACAAACTGGAGAAGTACGGGGAGCAATTCCTTGAAGCGATCCGGATGCATGAGACAGTGAACAACCCATAATCCGTCTTCGTGGGTTCGGGACGGCGAAACGCCGGTGAATCTTTGGCTGGCGAATATTCTTGCAGGGGGGTTCTCGCCAGCTGCCAATAAAAAAATCGCTTCGATAAACGAATCGGCAAGTGATATAGGAAAAACCGGGAAGAGAGAGCCTTCTTCCCGGTTTATTTTTTTTTGGCTTTTTTTTTCGCTTCAGGGCGACTATGGGGAAGAGATGCTCTCTGCTCCTTATTTTCTGTATTAATATGCATAAATAACGAATAAAGAAAACCTAGTTATAGCGTAAATTGAAAGCGTTTCCACGAAAAAATGTCGATATGTCAATGAATCTTCATGCATGAATTAGTTTTCTCACTAGTCTAATTTGTATATATATTCAATTATATGATATACTATCAAAACATTATGACAATGAATGCGTATAAAGGAGGCGGTTTTATTGAGAAAGAAAGAGTATCCGATCGCACAAGGTCTGTATCATCCCGATCAGGAACATGAAGCTTGCGGCATCGGGATGATCGCTAATATAGACGGAAGAAAATCCCACAATATCGTCCAGAATGCAGTCAACATCCTGTGTAACCTGGAACATCGCGGCGGCCAATCATCTGATACGAGCACAGGGGACGGGGCCGGCATTTTGACGCAGATTCCGCACCGCTTTTTCCTGAAGCAATGTGAAAAAGAAGGAATCGTTCTTCCGGAAGAAGGGAAATACGGGATCGGCATGATTTTCATGCCACAGGATTACGATCTCCGCATGAAAGCTAAGGACATCATCCAGCGCATCGTCGAAGAAGAAGGCCAGGAAGCACTTGGCTGGCGCCCTGTGCCGGTCAACGATTCATTCGTCGGCAAAGTGGCGGCGAAAACCAAGCCGGTCATCCGCCAGATCTTCATCGGCGCATCAGCGGAACTTGAGACACGCATGGACTTGGAGCGCCGGTTGTACATTATCCGTAAACGCATCGAGCAGGAAATGGGAGGTCAGGAAGAGTTCAAGGATGTCTATTTCAGCAGTTTGTCTGCCGGAACGATCGTCTACAAAGGCATGCTCATCCCGGAACAACTGGATTCCTTCTATATCGACCTCAACCATCCCGAATTCAAATCGGCGTTGGCACTCGTCCACTCACGGTTCAGTACGAATACCTTCCCGAGCTGGCAGCGTTCCCACCCGAACCGCTACTCCATCCATAACGGCGAATTCAATACGCTTCGCGGAAATGTCAATTGGATGAGGGCCCGCCAGTTTGCCTGCAGCTCCCCTTATTTTAATGACCAGGACCTGCAAAAAGTCCTGCCGGTCATTGACGAGACAGGAAGCGACTCATCCATGTTTGATAATTGCTTTGAATTTCTTCATCTGTCAGGGCGTTCCCTTGCGCATACGGCCATGATGATGGTCCCGGAGCCATGGGTCAACGACAAATCGATTGACAAGAAAAAACGGGACTTCTATGAATACCACAGCACATTGATGGAACCTTGGGACGGCCCGGCCGCTTTGGTCTTTACAGACGGCCGCCAGATTGCAGCCTGCCTCGACCGTAATGGCTTGCGCCCGGCACGCTATTATATTACGAAAAGCGGCATGATCGTACTTGGTTCAGAAGTCGGTGCGCTCGATATCTTCTCTGATGATATTATCTACAAAGACCGCTTGCGCCCGGGTAAAATGCTATTGGTCGACCTGGAAGCCGGAAAAATCGTGCCGGATGAAGAAATTAAAATGCAAATTGCCTCCGAACTTCCTTACAAGGATTGGGTCGAAAATAACTTGCTCGGCCTGGAGGACCTGCCGGAGCCGAAAGAGCCGGAACATATCCGCGGTGAGGAATTGCTGAAGCAACAGCTTGCTTTTGGCTATACGCAGGAAGAAGTCCAGAAAATCATCAAACCGCTGGCATCCGACGGGAAAGACCCGGTCGGTTCGATGGGTTACGACTCGCCGCTCGCGGTATTATCGAAAAAGCCCCAGCTTTTGTATAACTATTTCAAGCAATTGTTTGCACAAGTCACCAACCCGCCGATCGACGCCATCCGTGAGCAGATCATCACGGCAGCGCGCACGACGATCGGGGCAGAAGGCAATCTGGTGGATCCGAAGCCAGAAAGCGCCCGGCATATCCGTCTTGAAACACCGGTATTGCTGAATGCAGAGCTTGAGAAGCTGCGCCAGCAAAACTTGCCGGAGTTCAAGACAGTGACGCTTTCCATCCTCTTCAAGGCAGATGGGGGAGCGGAAGCGATGGAAGCGCGTCTGGAAGCTTTGTTTGCTGAAGCGGACGAAGCGAGTGACAATGGCGCGACACTGATTATTCTCTCCGACCGTGGCGCAAACAGCGAATATGCAGCCATTCCGGCATTGCTCGCAGTGTCCGGCCTTCACCACCATTTGATTCGGCAAGGCACACGGACGCGCATGAGCATCTTGCTGGAATCTGCGGAACCGCGCGAAGTGCATCATTTTGCGATGCTGATCGGATACGGTGCCGAAGGGATCAACCCTTACCTGGCATTTGAAACAATCGAAGACCTGGTAGCGAAAGACGATATCCACGGCATGAACGTCGAACAAGCCGAAACGAGCTATGTACAAGCCGTAACGGATGGCATTATTAAGATACTGTCTAAAATGGGCATTTCGACCATCCAAAGTTACCGAGGCGCGCAGATTTTCGAAGCGATCGGGATCCATATGGATGTCATAGACAAATACTTCACCCGCACATCATCGCGCCTTGGGGGCATTGGGCTCGATATTATCGCCAAGGAGGTCCTGCTGCGCCACGCGTCTGCTTATCCGGACCGCGAAGGGGCGAACCCAGCGCTGGAGTCGGGCGATGAGTATCAGTACCGTGAAAACGGCGAAGACCACCAATACAACCCAATGACGATCCACACGCTCCAACAAGCGTGCCGGACGAATGATTACGATACATTCCGCAAGTACTCGAAACTCTTGACGGATGAAAAAGCCAATCTCCAATCCTTGCGAGGTTTGCTGAAATTCAAGGAACGCACGCCGGTCCCGATCGAAGAAGTCGAATCGGTCGAAGAAATTTGCGCACGCTTCAAAACCGGCGCCATGTCGTACGGTTCGATCAGTAAGGAAGCCCATGAAGCGCTGGCAATCGCGATGAATAAAATCGGCGGCCGGAGCAACTCAGGAGAAGGCGGCGAAGAAGTTTCACGCTTTATCCCTGACGATAACGGGGACAGCCGCAGAAGCGCCATCAAGCAAGTCGCATCGGGCCGCTTTGGCGTCACGAGCCATTATTTGGTCAATGCCGACGAAATCCAGATCAAAGTCGCGCAAGGGGCGAAACCTGGAGAAGGCGGGCACTTGCCAGGCAAGAAAGTCTACCCTTGGATTGCGGAAGTGCGCGGTTCGACGACGGGCGTCGAATTGATTTCACCTCCGCCCCATCACGATATCTATTCGATCGAAGATTTAGCGGAATTGATCTTCAACTTGAAAAACGCCAACCCGCGTGCGCGCATCAGCGTGAAATTGGTATCGGCCGTCGGTGTCGGAACGATTGCGGCAGGTGTCGCGAAAGGCCGTGCCGATCTCGTCTTGATCAGCGGCTACGACGGCGGAACGGGTGCTGCGCCGAAAACGAGCTTGAAGCATACCGGCTTGCCGTGGGAGATCGGCCTTGCGGAGACGCACCAGACGCTTCTATTGAACGGCCTGCGCGACCGCATCGTCGTCGAAACAGATGGCAAGATGATGACCGGCCGCGATGTGGTCACGGCAGCGCTTCTCGGAGCTGAAGAATACGGCTTCTCGACAGCACCGCTTGTCGTGCTTGGCTGTGTCATGATGCGCGTCTGCCATCTGGACACATGCCCAGTCGGGATTGCGACGCAAAACCCGGAACTGCGCAAGAAATATACGGGCGAAGCGGACCACGTCGCGAACTTCATGCGCTTTATCGCCATGGAAGCACGCGAATTGATGGCGGAGCTCGGGTTCCGCACGATCAATGAAATGATCGGCCGCACCGACGTTCTTGAAACAAATAAAGCGATCAAGCACTGGAAAGCGGAAGGGCTCGATTTGACACAGCTTCTCTATCAGCCGGACCTGCCGGAAAAAGTCGGCCGTTATGCAACAGTCAAGCAAGACCACGGCTTGAAGCATACGCTCGATGTCCAGGAACTGCTCCCGCGCTGCCGCAATGCGATCGATACCGGCGAGCCGGTCGAAGTATCGACGGCCATCCGCAATATCCACCGCGCGACCGGGACGATCATCGGCAGCGCCATCTCCCGCAAATACGGCGCAGAGGGCTTGCCGGAAGACACCATTACATTGAACTTCCAAGGTTCTGCCGGCCAAAGTTTCGGTGCGTTCATCCCGAAAGGCATGACGCTCAATTTGATCGGAGACTCCAATGACTTTGTCGGAAAAGGCTTGTCCGGCGGCAAGATCGTCGTCAAGCCGGCGGCGGATTCGACATTCCTCCCTGAAAAGAACATCATCATCGGCAACGTATCGTTCTATGGTGCTTCAGCAGGCGAAGCGTATATCCACGGCATGGCCGGCGAACGTTTTGCCGTCCGCAATTCCGGCGCCAAGATCGTTGTCGAAGGTGTCGGCGATCACGGCTGTGAATACATGACTGGCGGGCGCGTCGTCATTCTCGGGGATACCGGCAAGAACTTCGCGGCCGGCATGTCAGGCGGTGTCGCCTATGTCCTTGATGAAGATGAAACATTCAGCGCACGCTGCAATGCGGAAATGGTGCATATGCAGCCGCTCGCAGACCCCGTTGAAATCGCGGAACTGAAAGAGATGGTCGAAAACCATGTCCGCTATACAGGAAGCCTGAACGGCAAACGCGTATTGGATCATTGGGAGATTCTTTCTGCCAAATTCGTCCGCGTCATTCCGAAAGCCTATTTGAAAATCAACGAGCGCATAAGCAAGCTGCAGGACAGCGGCATGGCGAAATTCGACGCTGAAATGGCCGCATTCGAAGAAAGCAAAATGGCTTCGGCCGGCAAGTAACAGCACCGGCCACTGCTGCCTTTCATAGAGAAAAGCTTGATAAATATGCGAACTGGAGGGAAACGATGGGGAAGATAACCGGATTTATGGAATATGACCGACAGACTGTAAAAGAACGCGACCCCGAACAGCGGACGCATGATTGGAAAGATTACACGATTCCGCTATCTGAACAGGAAGTACAAAAGCAAGGGGCGCGCTGCATGGATTGCGGCGTCCCGACTTGCCAGACGGGAATGGATCTCGACAATGGCACGACCGGATGCCCCGTCAATCACTTGATCCCCGAATGGAATGATCTGGTCTACCGGGGGCAATGGAAAGAAGCGCTTCACCGGGAACACCTGAAGAACAACTTTCCGGAATTCACCGGCGTCGCTTGCCCGGCGCCGTGTGAAGGGGCTTGCGTCCTTGGCATCAACGAACCGCCTGTCGCCATCCGTACCGTCGAGCGATCGATCATCGAACGCGGATTTGCGGAAGGCTGGGTGGTGCCGGAACCGCCGAAACAGCGAACGGGCAAGAAAGTGGCGGTTGTCGGATCGGGTCCTGCGGGACTAGCGGCGGCAGCCCAATTGAACAAAGCCGGCCACATGGTAACGGTTTTCGAGAAAAGCGACCGCGTCGGCGGCTTGCTGACTTACGGCATCCCTGAAATGAAATTGCCGTATGATATGGTCATGCGCCGCGTCAAGATCCTCGAGCAGGAAGGCATCACATTCGTGACGAATGTCGAAGTCGGCAAAAACTATCCTGCAGCGAAATTACGCGATGATTTCGATTCGGTCATCATGGCGGCCGGGGCGACTGTCCACCGCAATATCGATGTCGAAGGGCGTGAGTTGGAAGGCATTCATTTCGCGATGGACTTCCTGCATGCCAGCACAAAAAGCTTGCTCGATTCCGACTTGGAAGACGGCAATTACATCTCGGCAAAAGGAAAAGACGTCATTGTCATCGGCGGCGGTGATACAGGAACAGACTGTCTTGCAACATCCGTGCGCCATGGCTGCAAGAGCCTTGTGCAATTCGATGTGTACGATCAAAAAGGTGCCATCCGTGATGAGAAAGGCAACCCGTGGCCGCAATACCCAAAAATCCATCGTGTAGAGTACGGCCACAAGGAAGCAGCCGCAACGTTCGGCGACGACCCGCGTGCATATGCGGTCATGACGAAGAAATTCGTCGGCGATGAAAACGGGCACGTGAAAGAAGTCCATACCGTCAACGTCAAGCTGAAAATCGATGAACAGGGCAACCGCATCCGCGAGGAAATCCCGGGCACGGAAAAAGTCTGGAAAGCGGATCTGATCCTGATCGCGATCGGCTTTAGCGGGCCGGAACAGCTGCTGATCGACCAATTGAATGTCGAAACGCATGCCAATTCACGCGTTAAAGCTGAATACGGCGATTACCGCACGAATGTCGAAGGCATTTTCGCGGCCGGCGATATGCGCAGGGGCCAGAGCTTGATCGTCTGGGCGATCAACGAAGGCCGTGAAGCCGCACGGGAATGCGACCGTTATTTGATGGGCAGCACCGTATTGCCATAAAAGAGTTTCATTGAATGACAAGCCTGCAATTTTTCCTTGCAGGCTTTTTTCTTTTGGGGTTACAAATCGGAATAAAGGGGAATGAATAATAAATTGATTATTTAAATAACTTTAAATAATCATCTCGTTTCTTTATTGTAAATTTTTTCAGGAGTTGTTGTGCAAAAGTCCTAGCGTGTATATACTGAAGGATGTAGGACTATCGGTCGCTTATATCGCCAGTAACAGAAATATAAAAAGGATAAGCGGTCCGCAATTTCTTCAAAAAAAATTAAATCAACCCAGGAGGAATACGCATGTTCAAGAAAAGTATCGCAGCCGTCATCTTCTCATTCATAATGATTTTATCAATGGGAACAGGAGCGTTTGCATCGGGAATTCCAGTCGTAGATGATGTGCCGCAACACAGTATTGATGGGACAATGACAAAAGAAGTGCAAGAAGCGATGAAAGATATCAATAAAGTGAATGCAAAAATCGAAGCGGAAATCGCTAAAAATGAAGAAAAAGCCGCTAAGCTTTATGCTCGCTACCAAGCTGAACTTGAAAAAGAAACAGACATGGAACAGAAAGCGGAATTGACTGCAAAGTACGAAGAAAAAATCACAAAGCTGATCACGAAACTCCAGGAAAAAGCTGAAAATATGACGGAAAAAGGCATTGAGAAAGCTACCGAAGCCGGAATCGATGCAAAGATTGTCCTAGTTGAAGGATTCTTCGGTGACAGAACTGCCCTTATTGACCCTATCGTAGTAGTTTCTTGGTGAGAATATTGTAGATATCAGTTAAAAAGAGTAGTATGAGAGTAGAGGAAACTTTGCTCTCATTTTTTTTATATAAGGGAAGTGAATTTGTGAGAGGCTTGGATATATTAAAGGGGAACTATCTGGAAAAAATTGAAAACGACACCACCACTCTGTCTCTGTTAGGAAGAGGGGGAGGTCTAGAACTTCTAAAACAAACAATTCTTAAAGATAATAGCTTTATCCTTTTTCCAAGTGAAGTTGCCGATGCTCATGAATTTTATTACATATTAGAAGGAGAGATTCAGGCGGAAGTTGAAGGGAATATCATTACCTTAAGCAAGGATGGTTTCTTTTCATGTAACGAATTGGAAGTGCCTGTTTCTTTCAGAGTCATAGAAACAGTAACATTATTCTCAGTATCCACTGCTCCTGTATTTCATTATTTAAGTAAAATCATCGAAGAACTAAGAAAAATTGGCGAACGTGTTGAGCAAAAGGACCGCTATACTTTTAACCATAGTGCCCGAGTCGCCAATTATGCTGTTAAGACTGCTGCAAAATTAAAATTAACAAGAGAACATATGGAGTCATTATTCCTGGCTTCCATCCTTCATGACATCGGCAAAATCAATATTCCGGAAGAAGTCTTGAAAAAGCCTTCCAAATTGACGGATGCAGAATTTGACCTGGTGAAAAAGCATCCAGGAGATGGCGCCGATATGATTCGGGACACCCCTTATAAAGATATCGCCGACATCGTCGAGCAGCACCATGAACGGGTGAACGGACGCGGATACCCATTCGGCTTGAAAGGCGATGAGATCTTGATCGAGGCAAAGATCATCGGGGTCTGTGATACTTTCGATGCGATGACGGAAGATCGTGCCTACCGTTCTGCGTTCACCGCCCAATATGCGATGGAGGAACTCGAACGTCTGATCGGGATTCAATATGATGAAGAAGTCGTCAAAGCATTCAAGCAAGTATTGTTAGAAGAAGGCAAATTGATAGATACACCTTAAAGGGCGCCCTGTTACAAGGGTGTCTTTTTCCTTTTTAGGGAAGCGATGTTTGAAAATAGGCAATTCCGTCTATACTTACTACACTAAGTTTTATTAAATGAAGGAGGAGATTATAAAATGGCACGAAAATCAGGCGGATTTTTCAGCAAACTCGTATTGCTGGGGGTAGGCGCGGCAATCGGGGCAGCAATGACACAGAAAAAGTCGGAAACCGGCAGCGCACAAAATACCAGCGGTTCTTCGACGGGCACGGCCGACATGAAAGAGAACATCAAGAAGAATTTGGATCGCTTCAATGAGCAGTCGGGCGGTATGGTCGATAAAGTGAAGCCTCATATCAACAAAGCGGTCGACACGGTCAAGACGACAATCGAGAAGCAGCAGCAAATGATGGATAAGGAAAAAGACGCGCTCGATAAAGCGAACAAGACCGTCCAGGATGAAGTCGGTGAATCGAAAGGCTCGGATTCTTCATCGGGCAATACAGCATCATCCGCCAATAAAGATGCGTTCTCTTCCACTTCTTCCTCTACGGATGCCGATAAGCCGAGCGGCGGTTCGTTCGGCGGCAGCACGGATTACACCGAATCGCTGAAAAAGAAGCCGGAAACCGATTCCGCTTCGGGCAAATCTTCAAATGGCGGCACAACGAAAAAATAACTTCGGTTATAATAGAACAAAGAACAGCTATGCCGAGCATGGGCATGGCTTTTTCTTTCCCTCCAGTAGACAGAAAATTCATACCTTTTGAAAATCAGCGGGATTTACTGGCGGCATTCTGATAGAGGGGGTTCGGCCACGTGTTTAACGATTATAAAACCAGTCCATTTTTTGATGAGATGTTTACGCCAGACGGAAAACCGAAAGCCCATTACGAAACCTTCCATGAAGTGATCAAGCGATTTTCAGAAGATGAACTAAGGGAAAAGCATGAGACAGCGCAATTATCGTTTCTTCGCCAAGGCATCACTTTCACTGTCTACCATAATAATGTAGGGACCGAGCGGACCATGCCGTTCGATTTCGTGCCGATCATCATCCCGCCGGAAGAATGGGAAGTGGTCGAAAAAGGAATGACCCAGCGCGCGGAAGCGCTGAACCGCTTTTTGGACGACGTCTACCACGACCAAAGGATTATCGAAGCGGGAATCGTGCCGCGCCATTTGGTCGAAGACAATCCTTATTATTATGAAAAACAGATGAAAGGGGTCAAGATTCCGCTCAGCAATCACATCTTCCTGGCGGGGATTGACTTGATCCGTGATGAAAATGGGAAATACCATGTGCTTGAAGATAATTTGCGCAACCCCTCCGGTTTGTCTTATGTGTACCAGAACCGGTATGTCATGCGCCAAGTGTATCCCGAGTTTTTCGTCAACCATTCGGTGAGGACGCTCGAGCATCAGATGAGCTTCCTGCATGAGGCGATTTTGGATCATGCCCCGAAAGAACGGAAAGACAAACCGTTTGCAGTGCTTTTGACGCCAGGGATGTACAACTCGGCTTATTATGACCATGTCTTTTTGGCCCAGCAGATGGGCATGGATTTAGTGGAAGGCCGCGATCTGGTCGTCCGCAACAATATCGTCTATATGAAATCGATTCGGGGGTTGAAGCGCGTCGACATCATCTACCGCCGTATCGACGATGATTTCTTGGATCCGGAAGCTTTCCGTCCGGACTCTGCGCTCGGGGTACGCGGCGTGATGGAAGCTTACCAAAAGGGCAATGTCGCGATTTTGAATGCGGTCGGCAACGGTGTCGCGGATGATAAGGCGATCTATGCATATGTGCCGGAGATGATCCGCTATTATCTGGGTGAAGAACCGATCATCGACAATGTGAAAACTTATTTGCTTGATAAGCCCGAAGACCGCGAATGGGTGCTTGAGCATCTTGAAGAGCTTGTCGTCAAAAATGTCGGGGCATCCGGCGGTTACGACATGCTCGTCGGCCCCCATGCCTCGAAGGAGCTGATCGAAAAGTTCAGGGAGAAAATTATCGAAACGCCTCATCAGTATATAGCGCAGCCGACGATCAAGCTGTCCCGCGCACCGGCTTTTCAAGGAGACAAGTTCTACCCTTGCCACGTGGATCTGAGGGTATTCGTCATGAGAGGCGAAACGACGCATGTCCTGCCCGGCGGATTGTCCCGTGTCGCGCTGAAAGAAGGGTCGCTTGTCGTCAACTCTTCACAAGGCGGAGGCGGAAAAGACACGTGGGTGTTCAAGAAGAAAGAAGAAGGGGAGGATGCGTAAATGTTAAGCCGTGTCGCAAATTCATTGTATTGGATGTCCCGGAATGTCGAGCGGGCGGAGAACAATGCGCGCATCCTCGACGTGCAATTGCTGCAGATGATCGAAGCGGCTGATGAGGAACTCGTGCGCGATTCGGATTGGAGGCTGATTTTTGAGATCTGCGATTCGACGGAAACGATGCGCCGCATCAAAGCCAACCCATCCTATGAAGAATCGGAACTGGTGCAATACTTGGCGATGGCACAAGAAAACGCCAATTCAGTCGCCAGCTGCGCGATGGTCGTCCGGGAAAATGCCCGCATCAGCCGCGACCATATCCCCGATGATTATTGGGAGACCTGGAACCGTTCGTATTTGGCGCTCAATGACATGGACTTGAAGAACAGCTCGGTCCGTGAAATGAGGTCGTTCCTGGAAACCATCAAAACGACTTCGCTTATTTCCCAGGGAATTGTCGAGTCCTCGATGTCCCGGGGTGTGGCGTATCAAATGATCAAAATCGCCAAATGGCTCGAACGCGCGGAAAAGACGGCGCGCATCTTGAATGTCGTCTGCGAGCGGACGCGTGAGCGCGTCAGGAAAGAGCAGACGGATGATTATTATTTCTGGCTGGCGGCTCTCAGGATGACCAATGGCTATAATGCATATTTGAAGAGCAATCCGCCGCGCATGGAACCGAAGAAAGTACTGGGCTTTTTGATATCGGACAAAACCTTCCCGAGATCGATCCGCTATTGCCTCGACCATGTGCGGGACGCAGTCGAAGAACTGGAAGAAGGCAAAGTGTCCCATTATTCGTGGGAGTTATATGCAAAGCTTGATGAAGTGCGGACTTCCTTCAGCGAGACGGATATCGAATCGCTGGATTCGGATGAATTGATGCATTTCCTGAACCGTTTCCAGGATGGCTGCAACGAAATCAGCCGGATTTTCTCCAGCACTTATTATTTGACCGATCCCGAGGCGGAAACAGCGATGGCGTTCCAATCCCAAAGGATGGATATGAAAGGAATAACTTCTATGAAATACAAAATCGAGCATACCAATATTTTTGATTATGAAACCATCGTCGACCAAAGCATGAACACGATCCGTCTGAAACCAAGAACGGATGAATGCCAACGCCTCCTGTCCTACCGTGCAGATATTACGCCAGCGACATTGACAAAAGAACATGTCGACATTTTCGGCAATAACGTCGAGACGTTTTTCATTGCCGAACATCATCAGCATCTGGAAGTGAAATCGACTTCCATCGTCAGCATCCAGAAAAGCCCGTTCATCCACCGCATCGACTATTCGCCGGAAATGAACGTCATTTTCCATTCCCAATTGTTCACGGAGCATTATATGGCGTACTTAAGCAACACAGCCTATACGTATATCACGCCGGAGCAGATGGAATTGGTCGACCGCGAGCTCGGGGAGATGACCAACCCGGTGCAATACGCGATTGATGTGACCGAGTATGTCTTTGACCATTTCACCTATGACGGCGAGTCGACGACCGTCACAACCAAGGCGAGCGAATCGTTCGATTTGAAAAAAGGCGTCTGCCAGGACATTACGCACGTCATGCTCGGCATCTTGCGCAGCAAGAACATCCCAGCGCGCTATGTCAGCGGATATTTGTATGTAGGGGAAGATTCAGCGCTTGTCGGCGATGCCGCAAGCCATGCGTGGGTGGAATTCATGGTGCCGGGCATCGGCTGGGTCGGGCTCGATCCGACCAATAATGTCGAAGCGCTGGAAAACCATATCCGCGTCGGCGTCGGCCGCGATTACAACGATGTCAGCCCGGTTCAAGGCGTCTACAGAGGCGGCAGCCAGTCGCTCGATGTGAAAGTCTCCGTGAGCCTGCTCGACCAATAATGCCAATAATCGCTTAACTGCAAAACTGCCCGATCCGTGCCATAATGAAGAGATAAGACAGATGAACGGAGAAGGAGAACTTATGAACATGAACCAATTCAAAGAGTACGGCATCAGCGAGCCGATCGTAAAAGCGCTGGAAGGCCTGGGTTATACGGCACCGACCGAAGTGCAGCAGCAAGTCATCCCGGCCGCTCTTGAAAAACACGATTTGACCGTCAAATCGCAAACCGGCAGCGGCAAGACCGCCGCATTCGGGATCCCGCTGTGTCAACTCGTCGATTGGGAAGAAAACAAGCCCCAGGCGCTCGTTTTGACCCCGACGCGTGAACTTGCCGACCAAGTAAAGGAAGACATCACCCATATCGGCCGCTTCAAGCGCATTAAAGCTGCTGCAATCTACGGAAAGCACCCGTTTGCGTACCAGAAGGAAGAGCTGAAGCAAAAATGCCATATCGTCGTCGGGACGCCGGGACGCGTGCTCGACCATATCGAAAAAGGCACCTTGAAGCTCGAGAAAATCGAGTATTTGGTACTCGATGAAGCAGATGAAATGCTCAATATGGGCTTCATCGAACAAGTCGAATCGATCATCAAACAGCTCCCGAAAGAACGGACGACCATGCTGTTCTCGGCAACTTTTCCGGCACATCTGGAAAAGCTGCAGCGTGATTTCATGCGCTCGCCGCGCTATATCGCCATCCAAGCGGCCGATACCTTGGAAGAGCGCATCGAGCATTCTTTGTATATCGTGAAGGAACAGGATAAATTCCAGTTGCTGCGTGATGTCACGGTCGTCGAGAATCCGGATAGCTGCATCATTTTCTGCCGGACGAAAGACCAGGTCGATGCCGTGTCGGAAGGTTTGGAGCGTTTGTTCTATACAAGCGATCAATTGCACGGCGGCATGACCCAGGAAGACCGTTTCGGCGTCATGGATGATTTCCGGCGCGGCGAGTTTCGTTATTTGGTGGCCACCGATGTCGCGGCGCGAGGCATCGATATTGACGGCATCACCCATGTCATCAATTATGATTTCCCGCTCGAGAAGGAAAGCTATGTCCACCGTGCCGGCCGCACGGGGCGTGCCGGCAAGAGTGGCAAGGCGATTTCATTCGCCACACCGTTCGAAGACAAATTCCTGAAAGAAACGGAAGATTATTTAGGGTTTGGAATCCCACGTGTCGAACGGCCGTCAAGAGAGCAAGTCGCCTTGGCAAAACCGGCATTTGAAGACAAGATCGAGAGCCGCCAGAAGCCGAAAAAGCACAAAGCGGCTGCACTCAACCAAGACATCATGAAGCTGTATTTCAATGGAGGCAAAAAGAAAAAGCTGCGTGCAGTCGATTTTGTCGGGACGTTGACCAGCATACCGGGCATCACGGCGGAAGATATCGGCATCATCAAAATCCAGGACACCGTTACGTACATCGATATCCTGAACGGCAAGGGGCTGCATGTCCTGAAAGCGATGAAAGACAAAACCGTCAAAGGCAAAACCTTGAAAGTCCATAAAGCGAAAAAATAAGAGAGGCCTTTTCCGCAAGCTTTGGAAGCTTTGGGAAAGGCTTTTTTTCTGTTTTGGGCTGCTGGTTTTAATGGGATGGGTTCTTTTGTCACGAAAAAAAGCGGAATTGTAATCAAATATGCCTAACGCTGTCACATGATTGTAACCTTGCCGTGCTATTTTATTTTTACTGAAAAGCTTTCAACCGATTTACGCAAGGCGCAATTATCCGATACGCAAAGGGGATAGGAACTTGAAAAAATTATTGGCGGCTTTAGGAATGGCAATGCTCTTATTGCTTGGCACTTCACTTACGGCTTCTGCAGCATCGAATGTTTATACAGTCAAAAGCGGCGATACGCTTTATAAAATTTCCCAGCAAACGAAAGTATCCGTCAATAACCTGAAATCCTGGAACGGTTTGAAATCGAATCTGATCTACCCGAAACAAAAGCTGAAATTGAAAAAATCAACTGCTAAACCAACACCCGTATCTGCTAGCAAAGATAAAGTGGTGAAGGAATTCACTGTTTCCTCGACAGCCTATACGGCATATTGCAAAGGATGCTCAGGCATCACGAGAACCGGCATCAACTTGAAGAAGAACCCTGGAGCTAAAGTGATCGCAGTCGATCCGAAAGTCATCCCGCTTGGCACGAAAGTATGGGTGGAAGGCTATGGCTACGCCGTCGCCGGCGATACAGGCGGCGCTATCAAAGGCAAAAAAATCGATGTCTTCATCCCAGACCGCAACAAAGCACTGAAATGGGGACGCAAGAACGTAAAAATCAAAATCCTGAAATAAGCAAAACCCGGCTGAACCATCAGCCGGGTTTTTTTATGGCGTTTTTCACGAGAGAAGTATATAAGGCGGGGGAGTCTTTGATATTTCAAGGCATTCATCATCCAACTAGCTTTCACTTGAAGCACTTCATTACAACACACCATTCTTCAAGAAGCGATTCCCCCACTAGCCGGTAACTCCGCAAAAAAGCAGATCTGTTTAAACAAACTCGAATCAATGAAATCACTAAGCCGCCCAGCGACCAGGGTGAGCCGACGCAATAAGACAGGCGTTCTTCCTGGCTTATTGCCAAAGGCCAACCCAAAGCCGGGCGGCGAATAATCAAACGAAGCTTCATTCCAGACGCCAAAACAATTCCACAGCAAGCTCTTGCTATCCTTTTCCATACACAGCCTCGGAAGCGATTCTCCCGTACACACCGCTTTCATTCGCCGCAAACCTTGAATAAAAAAACAAGCGCCATAAAGAGGTTAAATGATTAGTCTTTTAGGGAAGAGATGTATATACTGTTTGTATAGATATTGTATAACTTTTACAAGGTGAAACGGGGGCTTACGCAATGGCGAAACGAATGATTATTATAGGAGCGGGGCCAGGAGGCTTGGCAGCAGGAATGCTCTTGGCGAGCAAAGGGTACCAAGTCGATATTTACGAAAAGAATGACCGCATCGGCGGGCGCAATGCTGCATTGAAATTAGGCGATTTCACGTTTGACACAGGTCCGACGTTTTTGAGCATGCTCCATTTAGTTGAAGAATTATTTGAAACAACAGGGCGCAATGTCCACGATTATATGGAAGCGGTCGAACTGGACCCGATGTACGAACTGCGCTTTGAAGACCAGAACTTGGTGATGACGCGCGATCCGGAAGCGATGCGCAAGCAAATCGATAAAAACTTCAAAGGTGACGGGGAAGGCTATATGCGTTTCATGAAAGACACGGGCAAGAAACTCGAAGCGCTGTCTCCGCTGTTGCAGACGAAAATGGACCGCATGACAGACCTTATGCAGCCAAAAGTGATCAAAGCGCTGCCGGAACTTGAAGCAGGCAAGACGCTTTACGATGTGTTATCCCAGTACTTCAAAGACGAGCGATTGAAGATGGCGTTCGCGTTCCAGTCGAAATACCTTGGCATGTCGCCTTGGGAATGCCCGGGTGCGTTCACGATTCTGTCCTATATGGAGCACGCATACGGCATCTACCATCCGATTGGCGGGGTCAACCAATTATCCGCGGCGATGGCGAAGGCGGTCAAGGAAATGGGCGGCCGCATCCATCTTGGAAAAGGCGTCCAGAAATTATGGGTAGAAGGGCGCGAGGTGAAAGGCGTCGACCTCTATGACGGCAGCCGCGAAGCGGCGGACGAAGTCATCATCAACGGCGACTTTGCACATGTCATGACTCATCTCGTGGAGCCGGGCATCCTGAAAAAATACACGCCGAAAAAGCTCGACAAGAAAAAATATTCCTGTTCCACGTTCATGCTTTATCTGGGGCTCGACAAGAAGTATGATTTGTCGCACCACACGATTGTCTTTGCAAAAGACTACCAGAAGAATGTCGAAGAAATGACGAAATCGCGCATCCTGTCGGCAGACCCGTCGATCTACATCCAGAATGCCAGCGTAACGGATCCGACTTTGGCTCCGGAAGGCAAGTCGGCGCTTTATATATTGGCACCGGTGCCGAACAATTTCAGCGACATCGGCTGGGAAAACGAGCAGGAAGCCTTCCGCGAATTGGTATTGGATATTATCGAAGAAAAGACCGATTTCAAGAACTTGCGCGACCACATCGAAGTCGAGAAGATGCTGACGCCGTTCGGTTGGGAATCGGATTACTCCGTATACCGCGGCGCCACATTCAATTTGGGGCATCAATTATCGCAAATGATGGTGTTCCGCCCGCATAATAAATTCGAAGAGCTTGGCAATTGCTGGCTGGTCGGGGGCGGAACGCATCCTGGCAGCGGCTTGCCGACCATTCTTGAATCCGCCCGCATCACGGCGAACGGCATCTTGAAAGAAGACGGCAAATCCGGTATTCCGATAGGCCCACTTCCAAAAGCGGGGGGATATGCATGAAAATAGCCATGATCGGAGGCGGAGTCGGGGGCTTGATGGGCGCGCTGTATTTAACGAAGCTCGGCTACGAGGTCACCATTTACGAAAAAGAACACAAACTCGGCGGCAGGATGGCGTTTGTGGAACGGAACGGCTTCCGGATCGATGAAGGCCCGACCATCGTCTTGCTGCCGGAAATGTTCCGGGATTTGTTCGCCCAGGCAGGAATCGATCCCGAAAGCATCGAATTATTACTATGCGACCCGCTTTATACAATCCGTTTCACAGACGGGAAAGTGTATACGAAATACCCAGGGCGCGAGCGGCAACTGCAGGAGGTCGAAGAGCAGTTCCCGGAAGATAAAGATGGGTTTCTCCGCTTTATGGATGAAGGGCAGAAGCGCTTCGATATCGGCAAGCCTGCTTTTCTCGAACATGATTTTGTCCGCAAAGCGGATTTTTGGACTTTCCGCAATATCCGCAACTTGATGAAACTGAAACCCCAGCAATCCGTCCATCAATTGATGGAAAACTATTTCAGGGACGAACGGCTGCAGCTGGCCTATTCCCTGCAGGCGCTCTATATCGGCGGCGATCCGTACCGTGCACCGGCCATGTATTCACTTGTGCCGTTCAGCGAACATGAGCACGGGGTTTACTACGTGAAAGGCGGCTATGCGAGCATCATTCCCGTCATGGAGCAGGAATTGCGCAGCCGCGGCACTGAGATCCGTTTGGAGACGCCTGTTAAGCGCATCTTGAAAAAAGATGGCCGTGCGACAGCGGTTGAAACCGAATCGGGCATCGAGCCTTATGATGCAATTGTCTATAATGGGGACTTCCCGGGAATCAAGGAATTGGCGCCAATGAAGAAACAGAAGGAATTTACGCCTTCTTCGGGCTGTGTGCTGCTGTATTTTGGGTTGGATAAGGTTTATGATGACGTAAATGTCCACCAATTCTTTATCGGTGATGATTATAAAGAACATATGGAAGATGTGTTTGTCAGAGGGCAAAAAACGGAGAACCCGGCGTTCTACACATTCCATCCTTCTGTCATTGACGATTCGCTTGCCCCTGAAGGGAAGTCGGTGCTTTATGTACTCGTGCCGGTTCCTTCAGGCACAGAGATCGATTGGAAAAATGATGAAGAATGGATTGGGCGTATTTTGGACCGGATGGAGACGCTGTCATTCCCGGGCATCCGGGAGTCGATCGAGTGGATGGACGTGCGTACGCCGCAAGATGCAGAAGCGTTCGGCTTGTTCAAAGGCGGCAGTTTCGGCATCGGCCCGACATTGCGGCAATCCGGGGTCTTTCGCCCGCAGGTCAAACCGGACAATACTGAAAACTTGTACGCGGTCGGCGCTTCTGTCCATCCGGGCGGCGGCATCCCGATTGTCATGCAAGGCGCGAAATTGCTGGCCGACAGAATCCACAGCGATTTGAAAGAAAGGGGCGGTTCATGATGGAATTGAAGCAAGCCTATAGCTATTGCGAACGCATTATCGCCGATAATTCAAAGAGCTTTTATAAAGCATTTTCCCTATTGCCTAAAGAGAAGCGCAAAGCGGTATGGGCGGTGTACGCCTTCTGCCGGAAAGTCGACGATATCGTCGACGAAGGCAGCCACCCTGAACCTGAGCTGAAGGCATTCCGGAAAGACTTCGACGAATTTCTGGCCGGTTCAATCCAATGGGACGACCCGATGTGGCTTGCGCTTGAAGATGTATTTGAAAGTTACGATATGGACGCCAGCGCCTTTTATGGCTTGATCAAAGGGCAGGAAATGGATTTGACGATCAACCGTTACCGCACGCTCGATGAGCTATTGGACTATAGCTACCACGTCGCGAGCACGGTAGGGCTGATGCTGCTGCCGATATTGGCGCCAGGTCGCACGGCTTTGTTGAAAGACGGCGCGATTTCGCTTGGTTACGCCATGCAGATCACCAATATCCTCCGCGATATCGGAGAAGACTTGTCTATGGACCGTATTTATTTGCCGCAGGACATCATGCGGAAATACGGCCTTGCCGAAGAGGCGCTTGGAAGCGGGACGGTTTCGGAATCGTTCGTCCAGGTCTGGGAAGAACTCGCCAGCATAGCGGAGTTCCATTATGACCGCGCATTTGAAACGATCAACGATTATCCTTTATCTTCCCGCGTGCCGGTCAAAGGGGCCGCGCTTGTCTACCGTGAGATCCTGTCGACGATCCGTTCGAAAGAATATACGGTGTTCCACGAAAAGCATTACGTCACGGACGATTCCAAGCAGTCCATCCTGCAATGCTTATAAAAAAGAAAAAAGCTGTTTCCATCCGCCAGTTGTGGCGGCTGGAAACAGCTTTTTTTCATTCTACCTACGGGGAAAAGCTTTCGATCAGGCGCCGCGCTACATTCAAGCCGCTCAAGGTGACCATTGGGGAGCCGCCGCCTGGATGGACGCTTCCGCCGACAAAGAACAGCCCCTTGATGTCGCGGCTTGCATTCGACGGGCGCAAAAAGGCATCTTTAGGGCGATTCGATGAGGGCCCATATAAAGCCCCGCGATAAGACCCGAATTTATCGCGGATGAATTCAGGAGTGAAGATCCGTTCTTCCTGCAGGTGGTCGCGTATTTTAATTCCGTAATATTCCAATAAATCGTAAATTCGTTCTTTGTATTGTTGCGGGTCAATCTGCAAATCGCCTTGCGCTGTCAGGGACGGGGCGTTGACGAGAATGAACAAATTGTCCCCGAGCGGCGAAACGGCCGGATCTGTGTGGGACGAGTTGCTGATGTAGATGGTCGGTTCGCCGCTGTATTGCTTGTCGGCAAACAATTCACGGAACTCACGGGGGTAATCAGCCGAGAAGAAGACATTGTGGTGCTTCAGTTCGGGCAAGCGCACATCGAGCCCTGCCGTGATGACGAAAGCCGAGATCGACGGTTCGAACCGGTCGCGCTTCGCATCACGGAAAGACGGGCGCTCTGCTTCATCCACCAGTTCAGGAAAGGCCGACAATAGATCTCCGTTCAAGATGACGGCATCGGCGGCAATCCGTTCGCCGTCCGCGAGTTCCACGCCGCAGGCTTTTCCTTGTTCCGTCAGGATGCGGGCGACCACCGTTTCAGGGTGCATCTCCACGCCGCATTCCGTTGCAACAGCCGCAAAGCCCTGCGCAATCGAGACGTTTCCGCCTTTTGCGTAAAAGACGCCTTGAGAAAGTTCAAGGTGGGCGATCATCGCAAACGTGGCCGGGGCTTTATAAGGCGATGACCCGATATAAGTGGCGTAGCGGCCGACTGCCTGGCGCAGGCCTTCGTGCTTGAAGTAGCGGCTGAAAAAATGGTCCATCGATTCAAGCGGTCGCACCTTCAGCATGGCCATCCCGAGTGATGGGGACAAATAATCCCGGAACGACTGGAAGCTGAGCGGAAAGAAATATTGTTCGGATGAACGATACAGGCGTGCGACTTCAGCCAGGAATGCCTCGTATTTGCCGGCCGCAAAAGAATCCAAAGTTTCGAGCTGGCGGATCATCTGTGCGCGGTCTGTCGTAAAGTCGATGTGGCTGCCGTCCGCGAAATGGTTGCGCGTATGGACAGCGAGTTTTTCGAGCTGGAAATACTCATCAGGGTCGCGGCCCGTCTGCTCGATGACCTCGCGGAAGACGTTCGGCATGGTGATCGTGTTCGGCCCGAAATCGAATCGGTGGCTGCCGAGTTGAACAGGCATCAGCTTGCCGCCGAAATGGCTGTTTTTTTCAAATAGGCTGACACGCATCCCGGCGTTCGCGAGCGTGATTGCGGCGGACAGGCCGCCAAGGCCGCCGCCGACGATGGCGATATGTGGTCGGTTCATGAATAATGCCTGCCTTTCCATGTATAGGGCTCATTCTTCAAGGATTTTTTCATGGCCGTCAGCAGTACCGCGAGCATGGCTGCCGCTTGGAGCGGGATGAGAAATGCCAAATACCAGCGCTGGTTGGTCACCATGTCGACATACCAGCGCTGCAAAACGGTCAGTACGTAGGGCACGAGCCAGATCCAGTTGGCCGTCATAAGGCCGGCTGCTGCGAGAAACAACGGGAAGATGTAAAAGACGCTGTAAAACAAGGTCAGGAGGAGGGCGATCAACGGCGAACGCCCGATCCCGGTGTAGCTGTTCTTTAGGAAGCCTTCCCATACTTCCGCTGGCGTTTCGTACATCCGGCATTTGACCGATGCGGTGATGTTGGCGAGCAGCACTTTATGGCCTGCTTGCTTCAAGGTGTGCGCAATATGTACATCTTCCACGAGTGAGGTGCGCACCGCTTCATGCCCGCCGATTGCATCATATGCTTTTCGCTCGAATGCCATCCACATGCCGTTTGCCGCGGTAGCCGCCGGGAATTTTGCGTAATTCGCCAGCGCCAATGGCAAGTGGAACAAAATGACGAAATGAAGCATCGGCACAAGCAATTTGCTCAAGAACACCGGCACTTCAAAAGCAGGGAAGCCCGACAATAAGGCGGCCCCCCGCTTTTCCATCAAGTCGAGTGTCTGCCGCACCGCCTGCTTGCGGAAGCGGACATCGGCATCGACGAAGAATAAGTAATCGCCGGAAGCGTGTTTCTGCAGCTGATGGCAGGCGTGGACTTTGCCGACCCACCCGTCAGGCAATTCGACGCCCTGCAGGACGGTGAAGCGCTTGTCGCCTGCGATTTCCCGGTCGAGTGCCGCTTGGGTGCCGTCGGTCGACTGGTCGTTCAACAGGATGAATTCGGCCTTTTCCCAGTCGGTCTCTTTCAATGAGCGGACAATCGTCGGCACATTGCGTTCTTCGTTGCGCATCGGCACAAGAATGGATACGGATGGCTCTGCTTTCACTGCAGGCTGTTTGGGCAGCGCTGGCAGAAACAGGCGGTTGAAGGCGATCCACAAGAAAAAGGCGATATGGATGACGATCAAAGCCGTAATCATGGTTTGCGCCTCCTTTTCAGCATCTCTTGGAATTCTCCGTAATTCTCTTCGAGCACTTCCTGTTTCAACCGGTCGAGCGCGGCGGTTTCCCGCTCCTGCAGCCATAAGGTCCTGTCGTGTCTGGAGCCCGCGGGAATGTCATCGAGTCTCAGGCTGTCGCCTTGGTCGATCCACACTTCGGGATGTTTTTCGCGGCGCATTGAATAATAAAAGCGTACCGGAACAAGTGGAATCTCCGGGCATTTCTCCATCAAATACAGGACGCCTGTATGAAATTCCAGCGGGCGGGTCTCCAAATGGTATTCATCGCCTTGCGGAAACAGGATGACCGTTTTGCCTTGTTTCAATAACTTCTCGGCATAGCGCAGTGAAGCCAAAATATCTTTCGGGTTGCTGCGGTCGATCGAAAAAGCGCCAAGCCGGCGGAAAAAAGGAAATTCCTTCAGCCCGCGTTCGTGCATCATGATATGGACGTCCAAGTTCCAGGCGCGCCGGTTCAGGAAAAAGAACAACAACCCGTCCCACCAGGAGCTGTGATTTGAAATGATCAGCGCCGGGCCTCCAGGCGGGCGGATGTTCCGGCCATAAAGGTGGGAAAAAGACCGATGGATCGACGGCATCAAATACATTGCGAATGCGCGTTCAAAAAGCGCTGATTTTTTCGCCTGGATCATTGCGGGCGCCTCTTCCATGCCAAGGCAACGATCGCTGCCGTGAGGACGGAGGTCAATAGGGCTGCCAGCCATAAGCCGCCGATCATCCCAAGCAGTACGAACAAGGCGATCATCAATACATACAAGAGGGCCATGCGCTTTTCGGGCTGTCCAGCCGATACTTCAAGCCCCTTCATCTTGAATGCCGCATCAAGGACAAGGTGAAGGGCGAACGCCACGATAAACCAGCCGGTGAAATTGGTCCAGGGGATTCCATAGTAGAACCCTGTAACTTCCCATAGCCAATAGCCCTTTACTTTATAGGCAACCGGATCGATGATCAAGTCGATGATGACCGCTGCCACGCCTCCGGCAACTGCGTAAAGAAGGCCGCCGGCTGGCACGATCCATCGCGCGATGACGTGGCTTGTCGCCATGACCATAAGCCAGGCAAACCCGATCGCGATCGGGACGCCGAAGACATTCGGTGCGAAACGGTCGGTGTAGTCATACGACCCGAACAAGAAACCGCTGTCTGCGCCAGCCCATTCGACGATGAAAGTCGAGAAGAAAATGAGCACGCCGACCGACCCGCCGACTGCAGGGCCGAAGCGCCGCCATAAGTAAAGGAAGCCGAGTGTTCCGGCCAGAATGAGGAAAAAGGCATTTGCCCATTCCAGCCAAGGCGGCAATAGGTCGAAACTCAGCAGGATGACGCCGCAGACATACCAAAAAATGAATAGCTTGAAAATCCGATTTTCCCATTTCACGAACAGCACCCCATCTAAATTAGTTATACAAATAGTGTACAACAATAGCTGGAAAAGGAGAAAGAAAAGGACAGGGCAGTTGGCATGCGGGGGGATAAAAGTTTTTGTCTTGTGTATTTTTGCTGTAACACGTGGTCTGGGGGTATATTCATGAGGAAAATGACATAAACAATAGCAGAATTTTCAGCAAAATATTGCAGGGAATCCTGCAAAAGTATATACTAAATGACAAGCAACTAAGCGTGTTCTTGCGATGGGGGAATGAATATGCAGGATTTACTGCGAAATGTGTCAGCTTCTTATAAAGACTTCAGTGCCAGGCAAAAAAAGATTGCAGATCTCTTTTTTCGTGAACCGATTTTCATCGCTTTTTCGCCCGCATTGGAAGTGGGCAAGCGCGTACAGGTCAGCGAGTCGACCGTCATCAGGTGGACCCAGAAGCTCGGTTACAGGGGTTATACAGAATTTCAGCACACGCTTCAGCGGAAGCTTGCAGAGGAACGGCTGGACAATGCGCAGCAGGAACAGCCTGCCGGTGCGGACCAGTCATTTCTTGAAAACCTGCTCGATGCAGACATCACCAGTATCCTGAAGCTCAAGCAAACGATCGATGAAGAAAATTTGTTGCAAGTGGTGGACCGCATCAGCAAATCTGAACGGCGCTACGTCACTGGCAATTTCTTCGATTTCGGCTTAGCCCAATGGTTCGGGGGCTGGCTTGGCAGTGCGCTCGGGAATACAGCGATGATGCAGCCTGGCACGGCCGCTTACTATGGGCAAATGGCGGAACTCGGGCCGCATGATACGATCATCGCGTTCGCGTTCCCGCGCTATACGCGAACCTTGATGGATACATTGGAGCAAGCGAAGCGCAAGGGGGCGGAAGTGATTGTCTTGACAGATAGCGAGGAATCACCGGCCGCGAAAAGTGCCGATAATGTGCTCGTCGTTTCCGTCAATGCGAACCTGAATATCGATTCCTATACAGCGGTCCATGCGTTATTGACTTCCGTCATGCGTTTTGTCTATGTCAAAGAACATGCAAAAGTGAAAGAGAAACTGGCGCAGCTTGAAGCGGCTTACACGGATCAGGATATTTTCATATGACATAACTCATTGCAGGCACGTCCCGAATCGCTCAGGCGTTTTGGTCAAACATACACGAAAAGGGGAGAGCAAGATGAATAGAAAATTTACAACGGCAGGCGTAATTTTAACGGCAGGCATGCTTTTGGCAGCCTGTGGATCGGATGACTCAACCACCGGCTCGGAAGGATCAAGCGAAGGGGCGGCAGGAAGCGATTTGAACCTTCTGGAAGAAGGCAAGTTCACGACTGCATCAAGCGGTTTGTACAAGCCGTTCAACTATGAGGAAGGCGGCAACTTGACCGGTTTCGATATTGAGATCGGCAACGCCATCGCAGAAGAAATGGGGCTTGAGCCAAACCCGGTGACGACGCCTTGGGAAACGATCATCCAAGGGTTGACCACCAACCGCTTCGATGCGATCTTGGGATCGATGGCCATCACGGAAGAGCGTGAAGAGCAAGTCGCTTTCTCGGACCCGTACTACTACTCAGGGGGCGTGATCTTCGTCCGCGAAGGCAATACGGAAATCCAGTCGGAAGAAGATCTTGAAGGCGCAACCATCGGCGTAGTCGGCCAAAGTACGTACGATACAGCGGCACAGAAATACACGGATGATATCCAATACTACAATAGTGACGTTGTCGCTTTGCAGGATTTAACGGTTGAAGGCCGTTTGGATGCCGTCATCACGGCAGACGTTGTCGGCTTTGAAGCACAGAATGCAGGGCTTGAAATCGAAATGGTCGGCGATCCGCTATGGATCGAGCAGGCAGCTGTAGCGGTGCGCCCTGAAGACGAGGAATTGCTCGCGGCGATCAATGAAGCCTTGGCGGCCATCATCGAAGATGGAACGTACACAGAGATTTCGGAAAAATGGTTTGGGCGCGATCTCCTCGATGTCGATCTTGAAGGCATCGAAATTCTCAATTAAAAACAGCTGGGGATAGAAGGGGGATTCGTCTATGTTTGAATTGTTCGGGACAGTTTTTGAAGTGTTTATGCGGACATATCCGGGCTTCCTTGAGGCTACGGTCGTCACGCTTCAATTAACGGCGGTCGGCGTCATTCTGGGGACGCTCATCGGCCTAGTGTTTGCTTTGATGAAGATTTCAGGATCCAAAATCCTGCAAGGCATCGCCAATGTCTATATCACGATCATCCGCGGCACGCCGTTGATCGTACAGATCATGTTCTTGTACTTCGGGATCGTGGAAATCTATACGATGTCGAACTTCTGGGCAGGCGCCATCGCGCTCGGCGTCCATAACGGCGCCTATATCGCGGAGATTTTCCGCGGGGCGATCCAAGGGGTGGACCCAGGGCAACGCGAAGCGAGTATGTCGCTCGGGATGAACCGCAAGCAGACGATGCAGCGGATCGTATTCCCGCAGGCGCTGCGGCGCTCCATCCCGCCGCTCGGCAACCAGTTCATCATCACGCTGAAAGATTCGTCGCTTGTCTATATCATCGGCGTCGCGGAGATTTTCTCCCTCGCTAACCGGGAAGCGGCACAATCATTCCAGCCGTTTGAATCGTTCATTGTCGTTGCGCTTTATTACCTGGTGCTCGTCATGATCTTCACGTACTTGCTGCGCTGGTATGAAAACCGGCTTGATGTGGACAAAACCTAAGGAGGAGCAGTTATGATTATTGGAGAGAATATACACAAATCCTTTGGTGATCTCGAGGTGTTGAAGGGCGTGGATCTCCACGTCCAGCCCCAAGAGGTGGTTGTTCTGGTCGGGGTCAGCGGATCCGGCAAAAGTACGCTGCTCAGATGCTTTAACTTCCTGGAGATGATCAACGAAGGATCCATCACGATCGACGGCAAGAAAGTCGATCCGAAAAAAGATAATTTGACGAAGATCCGTGCCGAAGTGGGCATGGTCTTCCAGCATTTCAACCTTTTCCCGCATAAGACGGTGCTCGAGAATGTCATCGAAGCACCCATTACGGTCAAGAAAATGAACAAGGAAAAAGCGAAAAAGCTTGGCCTGGAACTATTGGAGAAAGTCGGCTTGAGCGACAAGGCGGATGTCTACCCGAGCAAACTATCAGGCGGGCAGAAGCAGCGCGTCGCCATCGCCCGCTCGCTTGCGATGGAACCGAAAGTGATGCTCTTTGACGAGCCGACTTCAGCGCTCGACCCGGAACTTGTCGGGGAAGTGCTCCAGGTCATGAAGCAGCTCGCTGAAGAAGGCATGACGATGGTCGTCGTGACACACGAGATGAAATTCGCCAAGGAAGTGGCCGACCGTATCATCATGATCGACCAAGGAACCATCATCGAATCCGCGGACCCGAAGACCTTCTTCGGAAATCCGCAGCATGAACGGACACGCCAATTCATCCAATTGGTTGAATGAGCGTTTCGCCGGCCGGCAAATCGTTTATCCCGTATAGCTGACAAAAAAACCAGATCCGGAAGAACCGGATCTGGTTTTTTGTATTAAAGATTAATGGTGACGTCCGCTTTTTCACGGAGTTCGGCTACAAGCATTTGGGTCGCTTCGTTTTCTTTTTGCATTTTGACTTGTTCTTCAAGTTCCGGTTTCAGTTCTTCAAAAGCAGGGAGTTCTTCCTCACTGCCCATTTGTTCCTGCTGGGCTTTGACTTGCTCATAGGCTGCTTCCAATTCCTCGTTGCTTGGGTCGGTATTGCCGGCCGATTGAGCGATCAATTGGTCCACTTTCACTTGCGTTTCGATTTGGGACATGACTTCTTCTTCTGGCATGCCCTGATCGTTCAAGGCTGACAGGAATTCATCTTTTGATTCGAGCCCGTTTTGCTGTGCCAACTGTTCCAAGGTCTTGTCCACTTCTTCATCGGATGCGGTAAGTTCTTGCTTTTCAGCTTCCTGGATGAGCAATTTCTGGCCGACCATGCTTTCCGCCAATTGATTTTTCAATTGAGTCTGGTCGATTTCCTGGCCGGACATTTGGGCTTGCATGGCCGCTTGCTGGAATTGCCCTGTATAGGCTGTTTCGAATTCCTCTTTGCTGACTTCTTCATCGTTCACTTGTGCCACGACATCAGGGATGCCTTCCAAGTCAGGCTCAGGCATTTCGGGCTGCCCGGCACTTTCCTCGCCGCTTTGGGCTTGTTCTTGCGTTTCAGGTTGCGCGTTTTCGTTTTCTGCGGATTCATCGGCACCGCCGCATGCTGACAAGACGATGAGCGATGTACCGAGGGATAGGCCTAAAAACCATTTCTTGATCATTGTCATTCTCCTTCCAACGCATAATGTCCGGTAGTGTAACATAGCCCCGGATTCGATGGAAAGCAGGAACCCTTTAAAGTCTGTGTGAGTTCCGAAAAACAAATGGCGACCGGGATCCAGAGGGACAAAACCCGGTTTCTTTTGGCGATTGACGTTTTCAGTTCCGAAAAGAGGATAAAGACTATTAATAGAGTGAATTCGAGGAGGAGACGGCATGAAAATAGCGGAAATCATGACAACTGATGTAGAAACTTGCCCGCCGGATGTGACGATCCAGGACATTGCCGCCAAGATGCGTGAAATAAATGTCGGTTCGATTCCGATCTGTGAAGAAGGAAAGATTGTCGGCATCGTCACAGACCGCGATATCGTCTTGAGGGGCATTGCGGAAGAACTGGAAATGGACGCACCCATTTCAGAAATTCTTTCGGAAACCTTGATTACCGGAACGGGAGAGATGCTGGTCGAGGAAGCGGCTTCTTTGATGGCCATGCACCAAATCCGGCGTTTGCCGATTGTGCGCAATGAACAGATTATCGGCATCGTTTCCCTGGGGGATATTGCGGTAAGGGGAAAGACGCCGCAAGAAGCGGAAACGGCGCTTGAAAAAGTTTCAGAACCGGCGAAGCCGCGGCGATGAGCCAAGCGGAGTCGAGAAAGGAGGCGTGAAATGGAGACCAAAGAAACCCCGAATGTATTGGGAGAGAAGGCGAAGAAAAGCGCAGCGGTGCTGAAGATGGCCAATGCCAAAGTGATGAACATCCAATTGCGTGAAGGTGAAGCCATCCCGGAGCATAATGCGGACGCAGAAGTCGTCATTGTCGTACGGAAAGGGCGGGTGCATTTCACATCGGAAGGCAGCACGGTCGAGGCGACGCCCGAAAACGTACTGCATCTGGCCCCGATGGAAAATCATCAGCTGTTGGCAGCGGAAGACAGCGACTTGCTGGTATTTCAGATTAAAGCATAAAAACCTCTCGAGCTTGGGCTCGAGAGGTTTTTTTACCATTCAACTTGTTCGGGATATTCAGCCTGTATGCCGATTTCATGGATCGGCCGTTTTTCAGGGGCGGCCGCGCTGATGACTTGTTTGCGGAAGGCTTGGTAGTCGGAATCCTGCAGCGCAAGTTTCATGGCGATGGCAGATAGGCTTTTTTCACGCTGTTGCCTGTTCATGCCGATGTATTTCAAGTTCAGCATGTCTACATATTGAATGGCGTAATCGTTGACCGAAGGGGATTTGCGGAATGCTTCCAGAATCGCCGCATATTCTTCTTTCGGCACATGGCCTTGCAGGCATTCGAGAACGAGTGCCTGGAACTTCGCAATCACCGGGGCGTAGGCATCAGCCAGCAAATCGCCGCGCTTGTCCCCGTATAGCCGGACGAAATCACGAAGTGCATAGGCTGCATACAAAAGCTCTGGCCATAGTACTTCCACTGAAAAGTAGATGTTCTTGTCAGGTGCGATAAAGCCATGCTGTTTTTTCATGTGCTCATGCAAGCCGTTGAAAACGAATTCGACATTGCGGTCACCTTGTGCGGCGTGGCGGATTTCGTAGGAAACGCCGAGTATCCGCAAGCGCGATCCTTCATAGCCGTGGTATTCGCCTTCTTTGCCGATGACTTTATAGATGGCTTGGTTCAATTCGTCCAAATCGAAATAATCCCCGCTGATCTTGACGCCGGTATGGTTCGGCGTGGTTTTCATGCTTAGCATAAAATGCCTCCTTAGCGTTTCGGCTGATAGTCGAGCTGCCGGAACAGTTCCTGTTTTTCTTCTTCTGTCAGGTCGCGCCATTCGCCCACTTTCAAATTGCCGAGGCGGATGTTCATGATGCGGATACGCTGCAGGCGTTTCACTTCATAGCCGAGCGCTGAGCACATGCGGCGGATCTGCCGGTTGAGCCCTTGTTGCAAGGTGAGCTTAAACACGTGCTTGGCAATCCGTTCAGCTTGCGCAGGAAGCGTCACCGTGTCGAGGATTTCGACGCCGCTTTCCATCTTCTCCAGAAATTCATCGGTGATTGGTTTATCGACCGTCACGATGTATTCTTTTTCGTGCTCGTGTTCCGCCCGCAGGATTTCATTGACGATATCGCCGTCATTGGTCATGAGGATGAGCCCTTCGGAATCTTTATCGAGCCGCCCTACATGGAAGATGCGCTCGGGATGGTTGATGAAATCGACGATATTGCCTTCGATGTGGCGCTCGGTCGTGCTCGTGATGCCGACCGGTTTATTGAGCGCAAGGTAAACATAGGCGCGTTCCGGCTGCTGGATCACTTTGCCGTCGACCCTCACTTCGTCATCGTGCTCGACTTTGCTGCCGAGCTCCGCTTTCTGGCCGTTGATCTCGACGCGCCCGGCTTCGATGAACTTATCTGCACCGCGCCTTGAGGTGATGCCTGTTTCACTGAGGAATTTATTGATTCGCATAAAAAAATCCTTTCGGTTGTATATTTCCACTGTCTGGTCCCATTATACTCCAGATGGCCCTCATAATAAAAAAATTTGTAGGCTAACAGTTGCAATTTTCCGATTTATTTGACAATATATAGAGGCGAGCCCTGAAATAAATTATGCGCCCAGGCAATTTTGAAAGCGTATACATAACCGGGCCAAAACATGCAAAGGGGAGATGTAGTAATGGTATATGCAGTTCCAAACACAGACGGTGCGAAAGTAAATTTCAAAGAGCAATACGATAATTATATAAACGGCGGATGGCAAGCGCCGAAAAACGGCCAGTACTTCGAAAATCTATCGCCTGTAAACGGCAAGGTGTTCACGAAAGTGGCACGTTCAAGCGCTGAAGACGTCGAGGCGGCGCTGGATGCTGCGCATGCAGCGAAAGAAGCATGGGGGAAAACGTCCACGACAGAACGCGGCAATATCCTCCTGAAGATCGCTGACCGCATGGAAGAGAACCTGGAGATGCTGGCTGTAGCTGAAACTTGGGACAACGGAAAGGCGGTCCGTGAAACCTTGAATGCCGATTTGCCGCTTGCAATCGACCATTTCCGCTATTTTGCCGGCGCGATTCGCGCGCAGGAAGGCGGAATCAGCCAAATCGACAACGACACGGTCGCTTACCATTTCCATGAGCCTCTTGGGGTGGTCGGCCAGATCATTCCATGGAACTTCCCGCTTCTCATGGCGGTATGGAAATTGGCCCCAGCGCTCGCAGCAGGAAACTGCGTCGTCTTGAAGCCGGCTGAGCAGACCCCGGTCAGCATCCTCGTTTGGGCTGAATTGGTCGGCGATCTGCTTCCTCCGGGAGTCCTCAACATCGTCAACGGATTCGGGATCGAAACGGGCAAGCCGCTTGCATCGAGCCCGCGCATCAGCAAAATCGCCTTCACCGGTGAAACGACGACCGGCCGCATGATCATGCAGTATGCGTCGCAAAACCTGATTCCGGTGACGCTCGAACTTGGCGGGAAATCACCGAACATCTTCTTCAAGGATGTCATGGACCAGGACGATGCATTCCTCGATAAAGCAGTGGAAGGATTCGTCATGTTCGCGTTGAACCAAGGCGAGGTATGTACGTGCCCATCCCGCGCCTTGATCCAGGAAGACATCTACGAGGAATTCATGAAGCGCGCCATCAAGCGTGTAGAGGAGATCAAGACCGGCAACCCGCTGGACCCGGCGACGATGATGGGAGCCCAGGCATCCACTGAGCAATTGGAGAAAATCCAGTCCTATCTCGAGATCGGCAAACAGGAAGGCGCAGAAGTGCTGGCAGGCGGAGACCGCAACCGATTGGAAGGCGATCTTTCGGAAGGCTTCTATATCCAGCCGACAGTCTTCAAAGGCGACAATAAAATGCGTATTTTCCAGGAAGAGATTTTTGGGCCGGTACTCGCGGTCGCTACCTTCAAGACCAAAGAGGAAGCGATGGAAATCGCCAACGACACGCTTTACGGCCTAGGTGCCGGCATCTGGACGCGCGACACGAACACGGCTTACCGTTTCGGCCGCGGCATCCAGGCGGGCCGTGTATGGACAAACTGCTACCACCAGTATCCTGCACACGCAGCATTCGGCGGCTACAAAATGTCCGGCTTCGGGCGTGAGAACCATTTGATGATGCTCAGCCATTACCAGAACACGAAGAACATGCTCGTCAGCTACAGCGAAGACAAGCTTGGGTTCTTCTGATCAGAAAGAAGGGCTAGCCATGACAGAACGGGTAATCGCCTCAGATGCCGCCTTGGAGCTGATCAACACCTTGAAGGAAAAGCATGGCCCGTTGATGTTCCATCAATCGGGAGGCTGCTGCGACGGCAGTTCGCCGATGTGCTATCCAAAAGGTGATTTAAAGGTCGGCGATCAGGACGTATTGATGGGTGTCATCGGCGACAGCGAGTTTTATATGCATAAGAGCCAGTTTGACTATTGGAGCCATACACAATTGATCATCGACGCCGTGCCTGGGCGCGGTGGGATGTTTTCACTCGAAGGCGCAGAGGGGAAACGGTTCTTGACCCGCTCGCGTGTCTTCACGGCAGAAGAAAACGAAGAACTGCAAAATCAATAAGAGGAAATCCCGGATGCTCGGCATCCGGGATTTTTTTGCGTTCATAAGCAGAAACGGAAGCGAGGCGGGAAAAGCGTCAAGGGAGCCGTTTCCGGCGTTTTTAAAGAGGGGCAATCGTGGAAAAACGAGCCGTAAAATGGTATAATAGCAGAATGAAAGGTGGTCATCCATGTGACGAATTTAGCTAACCGGGTATCCCATGAACAAGCAAATCACGCGATTTCCTGTGCCGCACACTCTCTCGTAACGGAAGGGTTTGATGTGACCCATGAAGACCGGAATTTTGTCCGCTCTGTCCTGACTGGAGAACGGACGGAAGCTCAATTCCATCAGGCCATCAAAGCACGCTTCGATGTCTAAATACCAGCATACGTCGATGTATTGCTATCCCGGAACCGATGTGCTCGTGAATGCATTCGATATCCGGGACGAAGACAAGCTGAAGGAATTGGAAACGGTCTACGCGCTTTACCGATTGTCGGAACTGCAATTGAAAAAGGCGGAAGACCCATCCGGCCTCAAGGTATTCCTCGATATCCACCGCTGCCTGTTGCAGGACGTCTACCCGTTTGCAGGAAAGCTGCGCGAGGAAATGACATCAAAAGGAAGTTCGACATTTGCCCATCCCAAACATTTGGCAGCCCAGTTGAAGCAGCTTTTCGATGAATTGGCTGGAGAGGGGTATCTGAAGGGGTTAAGCAAGGATATGTTTATCCAGCGCCTCGCACATTATCTGGCGGAATTGAATGCGCTCCATCCTTTCCGTGAAGGCAATGGCAGGGCAATCCGGGAGTTTGCCCGCCAGCTTGCGCTGAATGCCGGCTACCGGCTGGATTGGGCGAAGATCGAAGAACCCGCTCATATCATTAACGCATTTGTGGACTCTTTTAATAAAGACAATGAGCGGCTGGAAACTTTATTGGGAGAAATTATCAGTTGAAGAAGCCAACAGGGCATCTCCAACAGCCAAAAGGCTGAAGCAGCGGAACTTTCCGCTGCTTCAGCCTTTTTCGATAGTTCCCTTATTGGTTTTTCAATTCTTCCTTTTCCTGAGGAGCTGGATTTTCCTTGAGCCATCCAATAGCGAATTCCACAAGCGGGCGCATTTCGGTGAGCTGGGTTTCGGCTTGCCCCAGAATCCCTTTTTCGATAGTTCCAGGAAAATCTTTGATGATTTCCGGGAATCGGTCCGAATCCATATCGACGCAGTCATACGTAGCCCATTGCCGTTCCCCGTTAATGTACATCGCTGCGCCTTGAGGGGAAGTCGTGCGCTCGGGCTGTGAAAATTCCGCATAATGGAGCGCTGTGCACGAATCGAATCCTGTGCCGATGAGCAGGATTTTTACTTGACGGCGCATCATTTTTCCGAGCGGCGAAGCAGGGCCGAACGAATCGTCGAGCGGCTGTTCAGCCATCCATTCAGCGGCAAGGCGCCCCCAGGCGATAAATGAATGGGTCGGATGGGGGCTTCGGATCGTCGCCGGATGGCGGTGGAGGCATTCAGGTATTTTCCCCATTCCGCGCATTGGCGTCAGGTCAGGGTCATAAGCCGGCATCTGTTCGCGTGTCGGCTGATGCCAATTCTCAGGGATGGGCGGAGCCATCCAGTAGCTGGGATCGGAATTATCGGCAGACTGGGAAGGCATGACGAGTGTGCCTTCGGGAGTGATGACTTCCATCAAGGCTTCAACGACTGCCTGCGCGCCCCCGGCAATCCAGCCCATCGATTTCAGCGAGGAATGGACCATCAGGTGATCACCCGCAGCTACCCCAAGTTCCTGCAATTGCAGCTTTAGTGAATCCTTAGATTGAAAGTCCGGTGTATTCAGAATTTGAAAAAGATCAGACATTGATTTGTTTCCCCCTTTTTTCCATTTTATCATTAAGGAGGAATTTCGGTTTTTATTTTTCGCTGGCAACGCCCCAGTGGAGGATTGAAATTTTTATACAGCGGGAATAGCTTTAATGAAGACAGAGGAGGAACATAGATGGAAGCGAAACCTATGCGTGAATCACGGACGATACAGACAAAGCTTGTGCTTCCACCTGACACGAACCATATGGAATCAATTTTCGGCGGGAAAGTGCTCGCCTATATCGATGAAATTGCAGGAATCTCGGCGATGAAACATGCGAGCCGCCATATCGTGGTGACTGCCTCGATCGACTCGGTGGATTTCCTGTCGTCCGCGAAAGTCGGCGACGTCCTCGAGTTGGAGGCGAATGTTACATCAACCGGCAGAACATCGATGGAAGTGTATGTACGCGTTAAATCGAAGAATCTCGAAACCGGGGAAGAACGTCTGACAACCGAATCGTTTCTGACTTTGGTCGCCATCGGTGATGACGGAAAGCCGACGCCGGTACCGCCGGTCTATCCCGAGACAGAAGGCGAGAAGCTGTTTTTCGAATCGGCTCCTGCACGCCGGGAACATCGGAAACAACGCGCAAAGACGCCAAGATAAAAAAGGATCCTACATGGGATCCTTTTTTACGTTCTCTTTGACATTTGCCAGCGCATTGCCTGCCTGATTGGTGATGACCGACATGCTGCCGTCCGTCTCGAGGATGACAGCTTTAACGTTCTGCAGATCGCCTTCGCCTGAATTACGCACGGCCTGCATGATCTCAATGTCCTTGACGCGTTCGTCGCGCATGGCCTGTTCCAGGAATTCGCCTTCCGAAAACAGCAGCCGCGGCTCTGATTTGATCAATTTGTTGAAGCTTTTCGAACGCACTGCCGTGAAGGTGATCAGATACTGCAGGACGATCAGGACGGCAAATGCGGTAAGGCCTTCCCATAAGCTCAGCTTGCTGTCGAGCAGGATCGTGGCCAATGTGGAGCCTAAAGCGACGGTCACGACGAGGTCGAAGGCATTCAACTTCGTCAAGGTCCGCTTTCCTGAGGTTCTCAAAAACACCAATAACCCGATATACGCCAGGACACCCACTGTGACGATTCGGGTAAAACTATCCAAGCTTATTTCAAACATAAGGCTCTTCCTCCTTCGGTAAGGCAAAAAGATAAGATAAACTTATCAACATGTGGATAACCCCATTATTAATAAAAATCGACTGTAAATTTAGTCGTTTACCCACATAACCCACGGTTTTTTAATAATTTTTGTGCATAATTGCGGTTTTTTCGCGCTTATTAAAGAGTTTCCCCCGAAAGTGGCGTATAAAACAGCGTTTTGTGGATAGTTTCGGAAAAGGAGAAAATAGGAAGAGGGAAATAAAAGCCGTATACAGGCGTTTTTTCTGTTCACGCCAATTTATTTCAGGAATAGGGGAGTAAAGGAAATAAAGAGAGGAGAAATGAAAAGATGGAAGCTGTCCTTAATTTTTTCCGTTTTTTAGGCATGGGCGTATTTTTTCTGGGCATTGCCCTGTTTCTTATTACGGTGCTGAACAATTGGCTTGATTTTGCATCAGCCACTTGGCTGGGCGGTGCGTTTTGGCGTGTCTATTTGTTCTTTGCGGTTTCCGGAATTTTACTGTACATCTTGATTACGTTCAGGCGAAAAAAAGACGATTAAAAAAAGCACCGGATCCTTCCGGTGCTTTAAGCATTTATTTTTTAGCTAGCAGTTCTTCAAAGTAAGATCCAAATTCTTTAGAACGTTTCAGGATTGTGCTTGACGAAACGCCGAATTTTTCACTCAAGTCTTTTGCAGAAAGCATCGGCCCTTGAATCAGTTCATGGTCCTGCAGGAAACGCCAGTAGCCGGCAACAAGTGCTTCGGGTTTCTGGACGGTCGGCTGCTGGCTGACCAGATAGCTGTTGAGGATGCTTGTCACATTCGTTATGGTTTCTTCATCGAAGTCCGCTTCGTCGATGTGTTTTTTCAATTCGTCCATGACGGATTGATGCTCCGGCGAAAGCTCGATGCTTTCCTCGACAGCGCCTGTCGAGTACTGGACGACATGCTCGACCACTTCAAGGTAATGCTCGCGAAGATAATCTTCGTTCGCGGATGCGGCTTTTTCTTCGATGCGTTTTTGGAGCTGCTCAAAGAATGGGGCGAATTTGCCGACGATCGTCAAATAGCCGTTCAAGAACAGGATGCCTTGTTCGCCTGCACGCGCGTCCGGAAGAAGAATCGCAAGAAGCCCTTGGTTTTCTTCCATGTCCGTCGGCGGCTGGTCTGCCATGACGTAGGTTTCGCCAGTGAAGGCGTCTTTCAATTCCGCTTTCTCTGTATCTCCTGAGACCAATTGGCCAAGGAAGACGCGGAAGTTAGGCCATTGTTCCAGCACTTCTTTCGTCGTCGGGCGCTGTGTCTGTTCGATATGCTTAGCCAGGAAGTTTTCCCATAGTTCCGGTTTTTGCATGAACAGGAAGTTTTCGATGACAAAAGCTTGTGCATCGTTTTCTGCCATCGATTTCATCAAGCGCGGCTGCCATTCCTGCTGGAGCGCGCGGAAATCCGTCAGTTGGTCACGGTTCGGGTTTTCCGAGAAGAATTGCTGCCTTACTTGGAACAGCTCTTCGTTCACCAGATCATTGATGGAAACTGTCTGTTGTTTCCCGTGACATTTTTTATATTTCTTTCCGCTGCCACATGGACACGGATCATTTCTTCCTACCATTCTAATCACCTACATTTTTTCTTGAGTGTAACATAAAATCTTTCGGCGCTCAAAAGTCTGACGATTCAGACGGTTAAACAGCCCGACATTGCCTTGCAATTTCCCTATTCCGCAAATAAACGGAAGCCTAGCCCTTCCAGCACATGACGCGGAACAAAGAACCTGGCCGTCACCAGGGGATCGACCACTTGGCTGATCTGTGTTTCCCCGGCTGCGCTCATGAGCATGGTCATTTCGCTGACGGACAAATCGGATTGAGGCAGCAACAGGTCGATCATCTCTTCGGCCGCGGTGGAAACGGCTTCGTCCAAGGTCATCGCCGAGACGAGAAACGCCAAGCCCTCTTCATTTTCTAGCAAGGGATGCTTCAGGTGGCTGCCTTTGATCACATCGAATTGGACAGTGGCACTGCCGGGTACTTCAATTCCGGAAACACTGATTTCCCCGTCGCCCATCGCGGCATGGAAATCGCCGAGTGCAAACAGCGCGCCTTCAACCGCTACAGGAAAATAAAGCGTGGCCCCTGTTGTGATCAGCTTTGTATCCATATTGCCGCCATGTGAACCCGGCGTGCCGCATGAAATGGGCTCGCCTTCCGGTGCAACACCGATGACGCCGATCATCGGATTCAGCGGAAGCTGCAAACGTTCGTTGAAGACCGCCTTGCCATTTTCGATGGGGATGATTTTCGATTCCATCGCTTCCATCCGGTGGCCCATCACGCCGAGATCCGGCCCGGTCACCATGACGCCCTGGTTTCCGATTTCAAGGTCTTTGATCTCCACTTTCAGTACATCACCGATTTCGGCTCCTTCGATAAAGACCGGCCCTGTCGCTGGATTCACTTGGTCCCAATCGATGGCCGCGACTTCCTGGTCGCCCGACTGGATCTGGTTTTTAAAGCAATCGAAGGTGTCGATCTTCACGGTATCGCCCGCTGATGCACGCAGGCTCGGTTTATGTGTTTTGGAAAAAGCGTAAATAACGTCTTGTGCAGCTAATGTTTTCATCAATCCCACTCCTTTTGAATTAAGATGGAAACTTATTCGTGTCTGATAATTCTTTCAACTCCTGCCCTTTCATTATCGAGCAAGAAATCCCCGAGTGCAAGGTGTGGAGGGCTATAGTAAACTAGAGAAAAAAGGGCGGAGGGAGAATCTGTGTACGAAGATCCGGTCAAAGAAATGCTCTTATGGATGAAAGTGCTGCTGCTGACGGCATTCATCCTCCTTGGGGTCCGCCAGTTCCTGTTCGAGCCGGTCATCGTCGAAGGCGGATCGATGCAGCCGAGCTATCATGAAAACGACAAACTAGTGCTAAGCAAAGCTACGCAGATTGACAATTTCGATACGATTGTATTCCGGGCACCGGATGGCAACCGTTTCATCAAACGGGTCATTGGCGTTCCGGGTGACCGAATCGAGATGTCGGGCGGGGAAATCGTGCTGAACGGGCAGGTACTGCACGAACCTTATCTGGATAAAGCTAAGAATGATGGAATTACTGGCCAGCCCCCGATGGCCAGTGAATTTTCGGTTCCTCCGGATTGCTATTATGTCCTAGGGGATAACCGTGGCGATAGCACGGATTCCCGCGTGCTGGGATTCATCCAAAAACAGGATGTGATCGGTGAAGTGAAATTCCGCTTCGCGCCATTGAGGGATTTCGGGTTCGTGGAATGAATGGCAAATCATTTAAAAAAGCTTTTTCTGTCGAGCATGCGCTCTTCGGAAAAAGCTTTTTTTAGCTGGCTGCGATTTTATTTTCATCACAGATTGACGAAGTCTTGCTTAAGGAAAGGCCGTGGGTATATAAAAATAATTTCAATTCCTTTTAATTAGTTCTAAATATTCACATTTTGTTTCTTTTTAGTTCAATTGAATTATGCTAAGATTTAATTACTGAATATTTGAAAAACAATAGATCGGATTGTTTATGAAGGGGTGGGGAAATGAAGACGATGTGGCGGAATGCAGGGCGATATTTTCTTATGGCGATGGTTGCGGGAAGCGCAGCTTTTCAACTGGGAGAGCAGCAAGCCGAAGCGGCAGAAGGCGAACTTGAAATCGGGGCAGCGCAATTGATGGAAGGACAGCGCCAAGCCTTCCATTCGCATCTTTCCAGTTCGCTGCTATTTATGGACAGGGGCTTTTTAGGTGGTGAACCGGATGATTTCTATCCTGCGTCCCATATTGCCTTTGCGCCTGGGAGCGACGAGTCGGAGATGAACTTTTCATGGTATTCACCGAGCACAACGCGTGCCGGGCAGGTGCAATACGCAAAAGTGCCTTCCGGAGCTGAAGATTTTCCGGAAAATGCGGCGGTGACGGTCAATGCATCGTTAAAAAAAGCAACGTACGGTTATTCTGCCCATGAAGCGGTGATCACCCAGCTCGAAGATGAATCGGATTATATGTACCGTCTGGGGGATGGGCGCGGCAATTGGACTCAAGCTTTTCATTTCAAGACACAAGATCCATCGTCCTATGAATTCGTGATGGTCGCCGATCCGCAAATCGGGGCATCGGGTGACATTGCGGAAGATCAAAGAGGCTGGGAAAGGACTTTGCGCCAAGCAATCGACCGCAGCCCGGATTCAAGCTTCATCCTGTCGGCAGGCGACCAGGTGGATGCCCGCTATTCAGAAAAAGAATATGCGGCCTATTTTGCGCCTGGGCCGCTGCGCAATTATCCGACGGCGACTACCATAGGCAACCATGACGATACCTACCATTACGCCTATCATTTCAATGTGCCGAATGAAAACTGGGAGTTGGGAAATTATGATAATTCGGGCGGGAATTATTATTTCTCATATGGGGATACCTTGTTCATGAACTTGAACTCCAACAGCCAGAATCCGGAAGAGCATATTCAGTTCATGGAAGAAACGGCTGAAGCGATGGAGGAAAAGGAATGGAAGTGGAAAATCCTCGTCTTCCATCACTCGATCTATAGCGCCGCCGCCCACTCGCAAAGTGAGATGGTGCTGAACCTGCGGGAGGAACTCGTGCCGGCGATCGACAAGATCGGCTTTGACGCGGTACTGATGGGACATGACCATTCCTATGTAAGAACGTATCAGATGGAAAACTTCCAGCCGCTGAAAAATCATATGATGCAAGGCGACGTGCCGGTCAATCCCGAAGGCACCTTGTATATCACCGGCAGTACAGCGAGCGGCAGCAAGTACTATGGCATGCAGGCTGAACGGGAGCCGTATTCGGCGGTCCGTGAACAATGGGGCGTGCCGACTTACATGAACATCCAAGTGGAGCCGACGCGCCTGCGTTTTGAGACTTACCGGACGGATACCGATGAATTGGTCGACGAGTACGAAATCATCAAAGATCCGTCCATTGAAACAGTCGTGCCCGCGCTTGAGAAAGTGGAACTTGAAGCGAGCAGCACCGTGCTGGCTACGGAAGAGAATTCCTTCTACCCGGCAGTGGATTTGAAGCTTAAAGGCGAAAACGTCGAAGGCGGGCAATATGATATTTCGCCCGAATCGGTCACATACCGCACAAGCGATGGCGATATTCAAGTAAAGGACGGGAAAGTAGTGGCTGCAGAAGGTGCGGATCCAGGGAAAGTGGAAGTGTTTGCGGAAGTAAAAGACGGCGACAAAATCTGGGAAAGCAAGGCAATTGAATTCGAATTGGTGGAACATGAAGAAACCCGGCTGCTCGATGCGGGCAGTGAATGGCGCTATCTCGACGATGGCAGCGACCAGAAAAAAGACTGGATTGAAGCCGGTTTCGATGATAGTGATTGGGCGCAAGGCGCTGGCCCGTTAGGCTTCCCGGAAGATGAAGAACGGCCGGAATTCGGTCCTGTCGAAACGCTCGTCGGCTTTGGCGGGGATGAGACCGAAAAAATCGCTTTGACATATTTCAGAACGGAATTTGAAGTGGAAAACGCGGAAGAAATCGGCAATCTCGGCTATGTGGACTTCGGGGTCGATGATGCGGTCATCCTGTATTTGAATGGAAAAGAAATCATGCGCTTCAATATGCCGGAGACAGGCGAATTCGGTTTCGAGGATTACCAGGAAGCGGTAAGCGATGAAGATGTCGGCAGCGAAGACCGGATTGAGCGCATCTACTTGGATGAAGAGGCACTCGCCCATCTGAAAGAAGGCGAGAACGTACTGGCTGCACAAGTGCACCAGGACGACCGCTTCAGTTCCGACTTGTATTGGGACATGGAAATGGTGGTTAATAAAAAATAAAAAAAGAAGGCGTGATGGTGGTGCACCCTAGAAGTTAGAGTTCAAATCTAACTTTAAGGGGCCACTGCCGATGCCTTCTTTTTCTATGCCTGTTTAGCGAAAATGCCCAATTTCTCGATTCGTCCGATCGCTTCTGCAATGCGCTGTTCATCGACCAATAGCCCGACCCTGACGAAGCCTTCGCCGCCAGCGCCGAACCCGCTTCCCGCGGCCACGGCAATATCCGCCCGGTCGAGCAAGTAATCGGAGAACTCGACGCTCGTGAAGCCTTCCGGAACGGGCAGCCAGGCAAAGAACGAACCCTTAGGCGCTTCCACGTTCCAGCCGATCCGGCGGCATTCATCAACCAATACTTGGCGCCTTTTTTCGTACAATTCGACCAATTCGCCGACGCATGCTTGGCTGGCATTGAGTGCTTCAGCCGCAGCGAGCTGGACAGCTGGGAAGATCCCGGCAAACAAATGGTCCTGGATCAAATTCAAGGCTTCGATCATCTTGGAATTGCCGACCGCAAAACCGATGCGCCAGCCGGCCATATTATAAGTTTTCGACAAGGTATACATTTCGATCCCGACTTCCTTGGCGCCTTCTGACTGCAGGAAACTGACCGGTTTTTGCCCATCAAACCCGATGCCGCCATAGGCGAAGTCATGCACTACCGCAAGATCGTTTTCCTTGGCGAACTGGACGGTCTCGTCAAAGAACGCCTGGTTCGCTGTAGCGCCGGTCGGGTTGTTCGGGTAATTCAAATACATGAGTTTGGCGCGCTTGCGGATGGACTCTGACACTGCGTCATAGTTCGGTAAATAGCCATTTGCCTGCTCAAGCTCCATCAAATCAAGTTCGATGTCGGCAAGCGGGGCGCCGGACAAGTAATCCGGATAGCCGGGGTCGGGGAGTAGAAGCGAATCGCCCGGGTCAAGAAGGGCGATCGGCAATTCGACAAAGCCGATTTTCGTGCCCGACATGATGGCGACTTCAAGGTCCGGGTCGATATCGACATTGTATTCCCGTTTATAGAAATCCGCGGCGGCCTGGCGCAAAGTGCCAAGCCCGCGAAAAGGCGAATAGCGGTGTGTCTTCGGGTCTGCCACTGCTTCCTGAAGCGCTTTGACGATATGCGGCGGTGTCGGCTGGTCAGGATTCCCCTGGCCCAGGTTGATGACATCACGCCCTTCATCGGCGGCTTTCGAAACTTTCGCGACAAGCGCGGCAAAAAATTGATCCGGAAGGTTAGTTAAGCGATTTGAAAAATCCATGGAATCCTCCTTGTTTTCTAAATAATTGCACATCTATACCAAATCTTATAGAGTTTAAACTAAACTGTCTACAGGGGGAGAGAACATGAAGATCGCTTGTGTGCAGATGGATATCGCTTTCGGGGACCCCGAAACGAATTTTCAGCGCGTAAAAGAATACTTGGAAGAAGCGGCAGAAAACGGTGCAGAGCTCATTGTCCTGCCGGAAATGTGGAACACGGGTTATGCCTTGACCGAGCTGGATACACTCGCGGACGGGAATGGCCGGACTGCCGCCTTCCTGAAACAATCCGCTAAAGAGCATGGCGTCCATATCGTCGGGGGATCGGTGTCGACGAAGAAAAAGGACGGTTTCTACAATACGATGTATGTAGTCGACAACACGGGCGCACTCGTTTCGGAATACGATAAAGCGCATCGCTTCGGCTTGATGGACGAGCATATCCACCTCGAGGAAGGCCAGTCGCTCGGCACGTTCAAGATGGGCGGCGAGACCTATGGCGGCGTCATCTGCTACGACATCCGCTTTCCGGAATGGCTGCGGGCACAAGTGCTGAACGGGGCGAAAGCCATCTTCGTTCCTGCGGAATGGCCGGCTGCGCGCATCGATCATTGGCGCATCCTGCTGCAGGCGCGCGCAATCGAGAACCAATGCTTCATCATCGCCGCAAACCGCATCGGCAGCGATCCGAAAAATGAGTTCGGCGGCCATTCGATGGTCATCGCGCCGTGGGGAGAAGTGCGGATGGACATGGGCCAGGAACCAGGCATCGGCTACATCGACATCGATCTTGCGGAAGTAGAGGAAGTGCGGGGCCGCATCCCCGTCTTCGATGACCGCCGCGTGCCATTGTACAAAAAGTTTGAAAAATCGCATTGACAATCCTGGACCCATGCAGGTAATATTGAAAACAACCAAATACGCACGCTTATCAAGAGAGACTGAGGGTAAGGCCCTATGACGTCCGGCAACCCCCATCCATTGGGAAGGTGCCAAGTCCTGCAGAATGGAATCCATTCTGAAAGATAAGTCGGAATTCTAATTTTCGATGTCTCTTTTTGATAAAAGAGGCATTTTTTATTTGCCTGGGGGAGTGGACAGCATGATTCAAATCGAACAACTGAGCAAAACTTATCAAACCAAGCACGGCACGGTAAAAGGCGTCGATGATGTCACCTTGGAAGTGAAGACGGGTGAAATCTTCGGCATCGTCGGTTATTCCGGCGCCGGAAAAAGTTCCCTCATCCGCTGCATCAATTTACTTGAGCGGCCAACGTCAGGCACCGTGAAAGTGGGCGGCCAGGATTTGACGAAGCTGCGTGGCGACGGCTTGCGGAAAGCGCGGCTCAAAATCGGCATGATCTTCCAGCATTTCTATTTGATCAGCCAAAAGACTGTCGCGGAGAATATTTCATTCGCCCTTCGTGCAGCAGGCACACCGAGCAAGAAAATCGGCCCGCGCGTCGATGAACTGCTCGAAATGGTGGGCTTGTCGGACAAACGGGGTGTCTATCCGGCCCAGCTGAGCGGCGGGCAGAAGCAGCGCGTCGGCATCGCCCGGGCCCTTGCCAATGAACCGGCTGTCCTATTATGTGACGAAGCGACATCCGCTCTCGACCCGAATACGACTTTATCAATCTTGCGCTTATTGAAAGACATTAACCGCAAGCTCAATATCACGATTGTATTGATTACGCACGAGATGAACGTCGTCAAGGAAATCTGCGACCGGATGGCGGTCATGCAAGCCGGCCGCGTCATCGAAGAAGGCCGTGTCTACGATACCTTCGCCGACCCGAAGACCGCGTTGACGAAGGAATTCATCTCGAGCGTCGTGTCGTTCAATGTGCCGGAAGAAATCCTGGGGAAATGCGATGGCACGATCGTCAAAGTATTATTCAAAGGCGAGGTCGCCGGGGAAGGCATCATTTCCGATATGCTGCAAAGCTATCCGGTCAAAGGGAATTTCCTGCACGGGGCGATCGAATACATCCAGGAATTGCCGCTCGGCATTTTTGTCATGGAACTAAAAGGCGGCCAAGCAGAAGTGAGTCAAGCGATTCACTATCTGGAGCAGCGTGAAGCGATTGTGGAGGTGATGGACCATGGGAATTGAGTGGGGAAGAATCATTGAGTTATGGCCGGAAATCCAGGTGGCGTTTTACCAGACCTTGATCATGATCGGCATCTCGCTTGGCGTTGCGCTTGTCATCGGTTTGCCGCTCGGCATTTTATTGTTCATCACAGACCGCGGCTTGTTCTGGGAAAATCGCCCGGTCAATTCCGTCATCGGATTTGTCGTCAATATCGTCCGGTCGATTCCGTTCATCATTTTGCTCGTCGCGCTCATCCCGCTGACGCAATTGATTACCGGCACGACCATCGGGCCTGTCGCAGCGAGCGTTTCCTTGTCGGTGGCGGCGATTCCGTTTTTCGCGCGCATTGTGGAAACGGCGCTGCGGGATATCGATAAAGGCGTCATCGAAGCGGCGATCGCGGTCGGTGCGACGCCTTGGATGATCATCAAAGATGTGCTGTTGCCGGAAGCGAAAGCGAGCCTGATCCAAGGCATTACGCTGACGGTCATCAGCCTCATCGCCTATTCCGCGATGGCGGGCGTCGTCGGGGGCGGCGGCATCGGCGATTTGGCGATCCGCTTCGGCTATTACCGATATGATAATACGATCATGATCGTGACAGTCGTCATTTTGATCGTGCTCGTCCAATTGATTCAACAGGCCGGCGACTTTACAGCCAAAAAACTCGATAAACGATAAGGGGAGAAGGACATGAAGAAACTTACATGGATATTGGCAGCGAGCGCGCTGGCACTGGCCGCATGCGGCGGAGAAGAAGCGGATACCGGAACGACGGAAGGCGGCGAAGCGTCGAAAGACATCAAGCTCGGTGCGACAGCCGGCCCTTATAGCGACATGCTGAACGAAGCGATCGTGCCTGCACTTGAAGAAAAAGGCTATACGGTCGAGACGATTGAATTCAGCGATTATATCCAGCCGAATAATGCGCTGAACAACGGGGAAATCGATGCGAACTTGTTCCAGCACACGGTGTACTTGGAGAACTTCGAAACAGAAAACGATATGGATTTGAGCGCATTGATCACGGTCCCGACCGCGCCGATGGGCATCTACTCCAATGAATTCGATTCACTGGATGCGGTATCCGACGGGGCGACCATCGCGATTCCGAACGATCCCGTCAACGGTGCACGTGCATTATTGATGCTGCAGGACGAAGGGTTGGTCGAACTTGACCCGGAAGCGGAAGTGCTCCAGGCGTCTGAACGCGATGTAACGGAAAATCCGAAGAACTTGGTGTTCCAGCCGATTGAAGCGGGGCAATTGCCGCGTGCGGTTGAAGGCACGGACCTTGCAGCCGTTCCGGGAAACTTCGCGCTCGCAGCGGATATGGACCTGCTTGATGCGTTGGCGCTCGAGAACATGCCGGACCAGTACCGCAATGTCGTAGCCGTTACAGCCGAAAATGAAGACAGTGAACTCGCGGCGGATTTGGTCGAGATCGTCGAGTCGGAAGAATTTGAAACGGTCATCGATGAGCAATTCGAAGGCTTCGGAAAACCGGAGTGGATGGCTGAATAATCGGAGAGCCCAGCCGGAGAGATTTTTCTCCGGCTGTTTTTTTATGTGAAATACCATTGTGACGCGCTTTTCAGGCTTTTTCCTTGCCCTGCCCGTTTCCTGCTGAAATAATAGGGAAAGTGAATTTCAACAGGCTGCTGCAAACAAAGCTGCAGCTAAGGGTTCTTTGGAGAAAGGGAGAGGATTATGGAAGCTAACAGGCACGTCCTGACTTACGGCGACGCGTTTGTCGACTATATCGCAACGACCAAAAACAATGATCTATTCGATCTATATCTCGGGGGCGCCACCGTCAACGTCTCGGCCGGCGTCAGCCGCCTCGGAGTACCGTCGGCATTCATCACGATCACCGGCGACGATGAGATTTCGGACTTTTTCTGCCAGGCGCTGCGGGCGGAAGGTGTCGATTTGTCACATTCAATCAAACATCCTGAAAAGCGCATCAGTGGGGTATACATTCATTTAACGGAAACGAACGACCGCGTCTTCGCTTCCTATGATAATGAAACGCCTGATTTGCAAGTGAAGGCTGGCGAGTTGGCGGGAGAAGCGTTCGAATCCGCGAGCCTGTTCCATTTTTGCTCAGGGACGCTGTTTCACCCGGAAGCGCGTGAAACGACGGCCCAGGCTTTGGAATTGGCCAAGTCTCACGGCGTAATTTGTTCGTATGACGTCAATATCCGGCCGCTGCGCTGGGAAAGTGAAGAGTTGTGCCGTCAGACCGTCCTGCGCTTTTTGCCGCAGGCGGATATCCTGAAACTGACCGTCGAAGAATTATTATTCCTCATGGAAGCTGATTCGCTGGAAGCAGGAATCGAGCGCCTGAAGGCTTACGGGCTTCCTGTCGTTTTCGTCACGGATGGTGAGCATGGCACGCACGCGGTATTCAAAGACGAGACGGTCCATGTACCGGTCGTGCCGGTCAAGCCTGTAGATACGACGGGCGCCGGCGATGCATTCATGGCAGGCATCATCCGCCATGTCCATTTGAACGGCATGCCGGAAGACCGGGAAGAACTGATTGCTTGCGCTGGATTCGGCAATAAGCTGGGGGCGCTTTGTGCAACGCGGGCGGGAGCCATCACAGCGATGCCTCGAAGCGAAGATATGGAAGACTGGGAATAGAAGAGGAGGAAACAGCAATGGCTTTGCATAGTTTTCATTTAACGGCAGACTGGCCCGGCAACCGAAATGATGTCGGGACAATCGAATCGGGGAATTTAAAGACGCAAGTCTCGATTCCACCCGAAATGGATGGCCCAGGGGTCGGCACCAATCCCGACGAGATGCTGCTGGGGGCGGCAGCGACCTGCTATATCATCACGCTTGCGGCGATGATGGAGCGCAGCAAGCTGGCGAAAGAGTCGCTGACGATGGAATCGGAAGGAATCGTGGAAGTAGAAAATGGCGTCATCACTTATAAAAAAATCATCCACCGCCCGAAAGTCGTCTTGCCGGCAGCGGCAGGGGAGAAGGAATTCAAACTGGCCCGCAAACTCGCGGAAAAAGCGGAATCTTCCTGCATGATCACGCGCGCCATCCAAGGCAATGTCGCAGTCGAACTGGAAGCCGATATTACAAAAGCATAACGACAAGCCCTGATTTCCATTTTGGAGAACAGGGTTTTTTATTTGGGAAATGGTGTTTTTAGATGATTCTAAGAATTTTTTCTTCCGGACGTTTCGGGATATGGTAGACTACATCTAATGAAAAATGGGCTATACAGGGGACGGGTGACATGAAAAAACTATCGCTGCAGACAAAAATCATCCTGTTGACGACTTCGCTTGTGCTGTTGACGACAGTGGTGTTCGGCGGGATTTTGAGCTATCAGGAAATTGCGGAAATCAAAGAGAACATCGGCCAGCGGGCACAGGAAACGGCGATCGGCATTTCGGCCATGCCGACGATCGTCGAGGCGATGGATGATGAGGAGCCGGCACTGCAAATCCAGCCCCTCGCTGAATATTTGCGCAAGCAGGTGGGCGCAGAGTTCATCGTCATCGGCAATAGGGAGAGCATCCGATATTCGCATCCGGATCCCGACAAAATCGGCAAAAGAATGGTCGGGGGTGATAATGAGCGCGCTCTCCAAGATGGCAAAGTCTATGTGTCCGAAGCATTCGGCTCGCTCGGCAGAAGCCTGCGCGGCAAAGCGCCGATCTATGATGGCGACGGGCGGGTCATCGGTGTGGTGTCAGTAGGGTATATGATCGAAGATATTGAAGCGATCATTTTCGGCAATATCATGGACGTGATGTCATTGGCGTTATTGACGCTCGTCATCGGGATACTTGGCAGCATATTGCTCGCGAGGAATATCCGGAAAGATACGCTGGGGCTCGAACCCCGTGAAATCGCCCGTTTGTATCAGGACCGGGAAGCTTTGCTGTCATCGATTATCGAAGGGGTCATCGCCATCGATAAAGACGGCCGCATCACCGAACTGAACAGTTCCGCAGAAAAGATGCTTGCCATGGACCAAAGTTTTCTGCACACTCCGGCGGATGATATCCTGCCGGAACTTAGGATGGGCGAAACCTTGAAAACGGGGAATTCCTGGAAGAATAAAGAAATCCTCATTGGCGGCATTGTTTTTATCGTCAACCAAAAGCTGATTTGGGCAGAAGGGGAAATGGCCGGTGCCGTTTCGACATTCCGTGAAAAAACGGAAGTGCAGGAAGTGCTGGAAACCCTGTCGGAAATCCGCCAATACTCCGAAAGCCTGCGGGCGCAAACGCATGAATACGCCAATAAACTCTACGCCATATCCGGGCTTCTGCAATTGGAGGAAACCGAAGAAGCGGTCCGGCTGATCCAGCAAGAGACGAATCATCATGAAAAACAGACGAAGCATACGCTGAATCATATCGAAGATAAGAAAGTCCAGGCGATCCTGCTTGGCAAAATGGGGAAAGCTTCCGAAGCGAAAGTCGAGCTGTCAGTGGACGAAAACAGCTCGCTCGCCAAATTGCCTGCTCATGTCGATATTTCCAAAGTCATTCACATTGTCGGGAATTTGATCGACAATGCCATCGAGGAAGTCGAATCGTGCGACCGGAAAGAAGTGTCTTTCTTCATCACCGACATCGGCAACGACTTGGTCATTGAAGTGCAGGACAGCGGGCGCGGCATCGAAACCGGCAACCTCGATCAATTCTTCACGCAAGGATTCTCCACGAAACTGGAAAAAGCGGATAGGGGCTACGGCTTGGCGATCGTCAAACAAGCGGTCGAAGATTTGGCGGGCTGGATCGAGGTGGATTCCACGCCGCAGCGCGGGACGATATTCAGCGTCTTTATCCCGAAAAAAACGATGGAGGTGGCATAATGCTGCGGGTAGTGATTGCAGAAGATGATTTCCGTGTCGCGCAAGTGCACGAGAAATTTTTAGCGAAGATTGAACAAGTGGAACTGGCAGCGAAAGCGAAAGATTGCGCAGAGACGCTGGCGGCGGTCAAGCTAGAGCGTCCGGATTTGGTGCTATTGGATAATTACATGCCGGATGGGCTAGGTATTGAGCTGATCGATGAGTTAAGGAAAGAAAGCCCGGAGACCGACATCATCCTCGTGTCGGCAGCGAACGAGCGGGAGTATATCGAAACGGCACTGCGCAAAGGGGTAAAAGGCATCATCATCAAGCCTGCCGAGCTTGGCCAGTTCACTGCGACCATCGAAAAATACCGGAAAGACAGGGAAAAGCTGGCAAGCCAAGAAACCATCGGCCAGGAGTATTTGGATGAACTGTTCGGCGTCAAGGCCGTCAAAAAAGAAGCGCCAGCGGTCAAGGGCATCGACCCGCTGACGATGCAGAAAGTGCAGAAATTGTTGGCGCAGTACGAAGATGGGGTAACAGCCGAGAAAATGGGCGAAGAGATGGGCGCTTCCCGCACGACCGCCAGGCGCTATCTGGAATATTTGGTGTCGACGGACGATTGCTACGCTGAGCTCGGTTACGGGATTGTCGGAAGGCCGGAACGGAAATACTTCGTTAAATGAAAGAGAACCGGTGCTGCGTTCTGGCAGACATACCTCTCTAGATTTTTCAAAAAAGCAACTTCCCTGTATAGGGGAGTTGCTTTTTTGCGTGGTCGTTTCGTTTTCGGCAATCAGTCGGTGCGGCATTCGAAATGGGTCATTTGCCAACCGCTTTTTTCGATTTCGGGAAATCCGCCCAGATCATAGCAACGATCAGCCGCTTCGGTCACTTCTACATAGCTGAAATAGCTTTGTGCGGTAATTGCGATCCCGATGGCAAGAAATAATGTGATGCCGAGCACAAAGGCCGCCATGCCGGGAGTAATGGCTGTGATGCGTTTCATTTTCAGCCTCCTCAATATTCATTCAATACTATATATACCCTAGCACAATTCCCTTCTGTTTCCTATAAATGAAATATCAGTAAAATACCAACTTCCTGGTGAACTTTATGAACAAAATGTTCAAAAAATCCTTTATACAGCTTATTTTGTAAACGGTTACATTCTGAAAATTCGCAGTTATACTTCAACACATAAGAAAACTACTTGAACTGAGGGGGAAATAACATGAAGAAAACGATTTTTGCAAGCGTCTTGACGATGAGCGCTTTGGCATTCGCGGGTTGCGGATCCGACGATACGGCTAATACAGGGGGAGAAGGCGGAAGCTTCGAACCATCGAAAACAATTGAAATGGTAGCACCGGCAGGATCAGGCGGCGGCTGGGATACGACAGCCCGCGAAGTTGCCCGTGTATTCGGCGAAACGGGAATCATCGATGAGAACATGACCGTCATCAACCGTGAAGGCGGCGGCGGGGCAATTGGCTGGGCTTATGTCCACGGTAAAGAAGGCGACGCCCACAGCATGTTCGTCGCTTCACCGCCATTGATGTTCGTGCCGCTCAACGGCCAATCGGAACACGGCCATGAAGACTTTACGCCGCTTGCCAACATGATTGCCGACTACGGCGCGTTTGCTGTCCGTGAAGATAGCGAATTCGAAGATTTGAACGACCTATTCGACCAGATGAAAGATGATCCGGAAAGCGTCACTGTTATCGGCACATCCGCTCCAGGAAGCATGGACCATATGCAATTTGTCCGCATCGCCAAAGCGGCAGGCGTTGACCCGACAAAGATCAAATACGTTTCTGACCAGGAAGGCGGCGCTTTGACAGCGGTTCTCAACGGTTCAGTCGATGTCTTCTCCACAGGTGTCGGCGAAACGATCGAACAAGTGCGTGCGGGCAATATCAAGGTTCTGGGTGTAACGGCGGAAGAACGCATGGAAGGGGAAGTGCTTTCCGAATTCCCGACAGCGATCGAGCAGGGCATCGATGAAAGCTTCGTCAACTGGCGCGGATTCTTCGGGCCTCCAGGCATGGACCAGGCAGCAGTCGATTATTATGAAGCTAAATTCCAGGAATTGAGTGAATCCGAAGAGTTTGCAGAAGTCCGCGAGAAGTACGGCTGGAACGAAATGTACATGGGCAGTGAAGAATATAACGAATTCCTCGAAGGCGAGAAAGAAGAAATTGCCGCATTGCTCGAGGAAATCGGATTAGGCCAATAATACAATTACTTAATAAAAGAAATTACAGCTGCCTAAGCAGTTCAAAAGTAAAAAAGTCAACAAGTGAAACCGGATCTTTGGCATTCGGTTTCTCTCTTTTCAGTTAAAAGGAGGCGTTTCGTTTGCTAGCAAGCATAAATCGGAAATTAGGGCTGCTGCTTTTCATTGTTGCGGCCGTCTATCTATATTTAAGTTTTCAATTGCCCAATTATGAATATGCCCCGATCGATGCGGATGTCATTCCGAAGGGCTTGGGCATCTTGTTATTGGTGCTGTCCGTTTTCCTGTTCTTTTCCCGTGTAGCGGAAACGGATGCGGAAAAGGCGAAGCGCAATATCCCGAAAAAAGAACTGGGGGTCATTGCCGCAGTATTCGCCATGATTTTTGTCTATATTCTATTGTTTGAAACGATCGGCTTCATCATCACGACGGCATTGTTCATTTTCTTCTGTTCGTGGTTTTTAGGTTATAGAGCATGGAAGACAAATATATTGGTCTCTCTTCTGTTCCCGATTGTTATGTATGCTATTTTCGTTTTCGCGCTGGGGATCGTATTGCCGCGCGGCATCTTGCCATTTTAAGGAGGGAGCTTCCATATGGATGCATTTCAAGGTCTAATGACCGGTTTTCAAGTTGCCTTAAGTCTAGAAGGGATTATGTTCGTGCTGATCGGCGTTGTCGTCGGTACCTTGATCGGGATGATGCCAGGGCTTGGCCCGATCAGCGCCATCGCGATCATGATCCCGATTACATACGGGATGGATCCGGCACCGGCACTCGTCATGATGGCGGGCGTCTATTACGGGGCCGTGTTCGGGGGGTCGACTTCTTCGATCCTGTTGAATGCACCGGGAATTTCGGGTACTGTCGCTACAGCTTTCGACGGCTATCCAATGGCCCAGCAAGGAAAGGCCGGAAAGGCGTTGGCCATTGCGGCGATTTCTTCATTCGTCGGAGGCACCGTCTCGGTTGTCATGCTGATGTTGCTCGCTCCAGCACTCTCAAGTGTAGCGATTTCGTTCGGGCCGCCAGCTTATTTCGCTTTGATGTTCATGGGCCTAACCGCGATATCCAGTCTTTCTGAAGGCTCGACGATCAAAGCGATGATTGCAGCGGTCGCAGGTTTCATGGTCGTTACGATCGGCATCGACCCCCAGACAGGGACACAGCGTTTCACATTCGGGAACGTCAACCTGTTCGACGGGTTCGACTTTTTGATCATCGCACTCGGCCTCTTTGCAGTCGCTGAAGTCTGCATGCTTATCCTGAACCGGAAAAACCGCAGCTTAAGCGACGACCAGAAACTGGGTAGCCTGAAACTGTCCAAGGCGGACTTGAAAGAAATGAGCGGGCCAGTCAGCCGCCAGTCGTTCGTCGGCTTCTTGCTCGGCGTCTTGCCGGGGGCAGGGGCGACAATCGCTTCTTTCATCAGTTATATTTTCGAAAAACGGATCGCTAAAAATCCTGAAGAATTCGGGAAAGGTTCCGTCAAAGGGCTCGCAGCACCGGAAAGCTCCAATAACGCCGCGACAAGCGGCGCGTTCGTCCCGCTGTTGAGCTTGGGTATTCCAGGTTCGGGGACGACGGCTGTCATGTTGGGCGCGTTCCTGGTGCTAGGCGTACAACCTGGTCCGCTGTTGATGACCGACCGCCCGGAAATCTTCTGGGGCATCATCGCTTCGATGTATCTCGGGAACGTCTTCCTGTTGATCTTGAACTTGCCACTGATTCCATATTTGGCAAAAATCTTGAGCATTCCGCGCCCTTTGCTCATTTCACTCGTCATCATGTTCAGTTTGATCGGGGTCTATTCGATCAGCTTCAACGTCTTTGACCTATACATGCTGCTGGTATTCGGCGCATTAGGATTTGCGATGCGGATCTTTTCATTCCCCGCACCGCCTTTCATCCTGGCCTTTATCCTTGGCGGCATGATGGAGCAGGCTTTCCGCCAATCCATGACCATCTCCAATGGCAGCTTGAGCATTTTTGTCGATAGCCCATTGCCGCTATCCCTGCTCTTGGTCGCACTCGTTTCACTATTGGTTCCGGCATTCCTGAAATGGAGAAGCAATAGGCTGGCATATAAACAACGTTAAGGGGTGGGAAAGTGAGAAACTCTAAGCTAGTGCCGCGTATTCTTGCTTTTCTGCTGGCCGCCGCATTCGCCCTCTTATGGGCGTTCGGTTTATTGGATGCTTATACGGATGACCAGAAACTGACGCTGTTATTGCTTGGCATCGCCATCGGTTTGTGGACGGTAAGCGCCATGCCGCTCGCTGCTTCGAGTCTTCTGGTGCTTGGCCTGCTGCTGCTTTTCCGTTTGACGGAGGAGCCGGAGCAGGCTTTTGCCGGTTTTCTGTCGGATGCGCTTTATTTCATCCTGGCGCTGACCTTGATTTCCAAAGTGCTGGTAAAAGCGAAAGCCGATCAAGTATTTGTCGGCGTACTATTGAAAATGAGCAAAGGAAAAGTCCAGCGGCTGTTGGTCGGCTTGCCGCTATTGATCGTCTTTTTGCCGATCCTGCTGCCTTCCGCTGTCGCCAGGTTCCGCATTCTTGAGCCGATCATCGAGCAAGTGAACGACCGTTTCGCGCTCGGCAAGAGAAGCCTGTTCCGCCAGTTCAGCTTTTATGTCATCGGCATGATGAACCAGAACTCGACGATGATTGTCTTCACGGGCGGTGGGTTCCCGATTCTCGCGGCTCAATTGCTGAGTGATTTCGGGGGTATCCAAATCTCCTGGCTCGGCTGGTTCGTTCGCATTGCACCGGCGCTTTGGCTGTCGCTGCTGTTGGTCAGTTTCGGTGTCTGGTTCTTTTTCAAACGGCACAGCGGTATAGGGCTTCAGATGGAACAGATGGAATTCACGCCTGCCGCCCGCTTGCCGGAACGTTTCTGGTGGGTGATCATCCCGTTTTTCGCCATGATCATCAGCTGGATCGTCATCGATCAGGAACAGATTCCGCTCATCGTGGCGCCTTTCCTGCTGCTTGCCTATTATGCATTGCCGGTGAACGGGCTAGTCGATGACCGGCTCGTCCGGGATTACGATTGGGAAACTTTCCTATTGCTCGGAGCTTCCTTTTCGCTCGGCTATTTAATAGAAGAAAACGGAACGGCGGGTGTGCTGGCAAGCCAATTAATCCAATTGCTGCCGCCGGGGGTGGGGCAGGCGGGAAATATTATATTTGTCGCTTTTCTCATCTTCATCTTACGCTTTCTGTTTGTCGTGCCTTCCACTTCGATGATTGTCATTTTTCCGATCATCGTCAGTTTTGCAGAAATATTAAGTTTATCGATTTTGCCGATGGCGTTTTTATTGATCATGATCATCGGGGGCGTCACCATCTTGCCGATCCATTCCCCCACTACTTTTTTGGCTTTTCAAAAAGGGGCATTTTCCCAGCGCGAACAATTGCTCGTGGGCGGTTTTTCGAGTGCGGTAATGACGGGAATCGCCATTCTTTTTGCCATTTTCATCTGGTGATGAAGAGGGCGCGCAAATAGTAAGGCCAGCCTTTAAAAATAAAGGCTGGCCTTTTTTTCTGTGAAGGGCCGGTATGTCTAGCTGAATGAATAGGGGGTAGGGTAATGCTAGAAGCGTTTTAAACAAGAGGAGGCAGAAAAATGTTCGATTATACAGTGACTACGAGTAAATCTGTAGAAGAAGCAGTGGCATCACTCGAGGAAAACTTGAAAGAAGAGAAGTTCGGCGTCTTATGGAATTTTGATTTGACGGCAAAGCTCCAGGAGAAGGGACAGGACTTCGACACCCCGTATAAGATCCTGGAAGTATGCAACCCGAAAGAAGCGAATACGGTACTCTCTGAAAACTTGATGGTCGGCTATTTCCTGCCATGTAAAATTGTCGTCTATAAAGAAGGGGAAGAAACGAAGATCGGCATGCCGAAGCCAACATCGTTGATCGGCATGGCAGAGGATGGCGGCAAGTTGAATGAAGTGGCTGCAGATATCGAAAACCGCCTGATCGGCTGTATCGACCGGACCGCCTAGGCTTCAAAACTATTAAATGGAGGGATTTTCTCATGGCAATCAAATTTACATCTGCTGAAGAAATTGCAGAGAAAGTGATGAACAATGAATCTGTTGCCATTCTCGATGTCCGCAGTAAAGAAGATGTGGAGAATTGGCATGTAGAAGGCAGCAATGTCGAGCTGCATAATATTCCGTTCAATAAAATAGAAGAAAGCAGTGAAGAAATCGGCAAGCTGCCGAAAGAAAAACCGTTGTACACGATGTGCGCGAAAGGCAATACTTCGAAGAAAGCGGCCGAATATCTGCAGAATCAAGGCTTTGAAAACGTCATTTCGATTGAAGGCGGGATGGCATCCTGGAGCGAGCAGCTGGAACCGGTGAAAATCGGGGACTTGAAGAGCGGGGGCGCCATCTATCAATTTGTCCGTGTCGGCAAGGGCTGTTTGTCTTACTTGGTCGAATCGGATGGCGAAGCGGCACGAATGACCGAACCGTATGAAAACTTCGCAAAAGAGCATTCGGCGAAAATCACTCATGTGTTGGATACCCATCTCCATGCCGACCACATTTCGGGAGGCAGAAAACTGGCCGAACAATTCGGCGCACAGTACCATTTGCCACCGGAAGACGCAGATGAAGTGGTATTCGGTTATGAACCAGTTGAAGACGGAACAACCGTGGAAGTAGGAAAAGCCAAGATCAAGGCATTCTATTCGCCTGGCCATACGATCGGCAGCACCTCATTTATCGTCGACGATGAATACTTGCTGACAGGCGATATTTTGTTCATTGAATCAATCGGCCGTCCGGACCTTGCAGGGAAAGCGACAGATTGGGCAGAAGACCTGCATGAAACCCTTTATGGACGCTACGATAATTTGCCGAAAGAACTGATCGTTTTGCCTGCCCATTATGCCGACATCAAAGAAATGAACGAGGACGGCAGTGTCCACAAGAAACTCAGTGAGCTGTACAAGCAAAACGAAGGGCTCAATATTGATGATGAAGAACGCTTCATCAAGCGGGTGACGGAAAACTTGAAAGAGCAACCGAACGCCTATGAAGATATCCGTAAAACGAACATGGGGAAAATCACCCCGTCGGAAGACGAGCAAAAAGAAATGGAAACCGGCCCGAACAACTGCGCAGTCTAAGCAGTGCCGGCTATATAAAGGTCCCCGCTGTATTGGCGGGGACTTTCCGTGTTAAACTAACATCAGGCAAAGCGAAAAATACCCAGTGAGTTTTTCGTTTGACATTATACCCTAAGGGGTATATTATTGAACATAACAACTTCAATATATATTTTGAACAGGAGGCTTGTCTGATGGAATACGATAAAAAGATTGAAAACCGCCTCAAGCGGATCGAAGGCCAATTGCGCGGCGTCATCAAAATGGTCGAAGCAGACGGTGAATGCCGTGATGTAGTGACCCAGCTTTCGGCAGTGAGAAGCGCAGTGGACCGGACGATCGGAGTCATTGTCAGTGAAAACCTGCAATCTTGTGTGCGCGACAGTCTGCAAAAAGGCGAAAATACAGAAGACGTCGTGAAAGAAGCGGTCGAGCTTCTCGTAAAAAGCCGATAAGGCAGTATAAAAGAAAAAAGAAGTTTGCTGTTGACATAGTAGAATAGATGCTTTAATATACCCTATAGGGTATTAGAAAGAGTGCGGCGCCACTATAAAACGTTCTTTTTTTTGGAATAAAATATACCCATAGGGGTAATTATTGGAGGGATTTACAGAATGGCAGAACAAAAGAAGACAACAATCGTACTTTTCAGCGGAGACTATGACAAAGCAATGGCCGCTTACATCATAGCAAACGGAGCAGCGGCTTATGATCACGAAGTTACCATTTTCCATACGTTCTGGGGATTGAACGCATTGCGCAAAGAAAATCCGCCAGCCATCAAAAAAGGCCGTCTCGAAACGATGTTCTCGAAAATGATGCCGCGCGGAGCCGATAAGCTTGGGCTTTCCAATATGCAATTCGGGGGCATGGGCCCGAAACTGATCAAGCAAGTCATGAAAAAGCATAACGCAATGCCTTTGCCGGACCTGATCGAGATGGCGCAGGAGCAAGACATTAAATTGGTTGCCTGCACGATGACAATGGATCTTCTCGGCTTGCAAAAAGAAGAGCTCTTGGATGAAATCGAATACGCTGGCGTAGCTGCTTATCTTGGCGACGCAGAAGACGGCAACGTCAACTTGTTTATCTAACTCCCAAACGTGGAAAGGATGAAGAATAAATGGAATGGTTGCTATGGATTGCAGTCGGGATCATTGCCTATTTCGCGATCTCCCGCTTTACTGCCCCGACTAAAGGAATCAAGACGATGTCCACTGACGAACTGAAACCTGCACTCGGCAAGAAGGACAAGCAGTATATCGATGTCCGGACGCCTGCAGAGTTCAAGGCTAACCATATTAAGGGCTTCAAGAACATTCCATTGAATGATTTGCCGAAGCGTGTAAATGAATTGTCGAAGGACAAAGAAACGCTGGTCATCTGCCAAAGCGGCATGCGCAGCAGCAGAGCGAGCCAATTATTGAAGAAAAACGGGTTTACCAATATAGTGAATATCAGAGGCGGAATGAGCAGTTACCGCGGATAATTTGAGGAGGAATTTAACATGAAAAGCATGACTACACAAGAAGTTCAGGAATACATCAAAAACAACCCCGAGGCATCGCTGATCGATGTGCGCGAAACGGAAGAAGTCGCTGCAGGAAAAATTCCTGGAGCTGAGCACATTCCATTAGGCTTGTTGGAATTCCGTTTGCAGGATATCGATAAATCAAAAGAGCATATCATGGTCTGCCGTTCGGGCAACCGCAGTGGACAGGCGACCCGCTTTCTTGAAGACCGCGGCTATAACGTCATCAATATGGACGGCGGGATGTTGGACTGGGAAGGCGACACCGAGTAATCTTCAGCCGCAGGCACTGATTTATAAAAGGAGGAAAATGATTAATGGTTCAAACAGATAAAGTATTGGACGCTAAAGGGCTTGCATGCCCAATGCCGATCGTTAAGACGAAAAAAGCGATGAAAGACCTGGCTTCCGGCGATGTGCTGGAAGTCCAGGCAACCGATAAAGGGTCAACAGCCGATTTGCAGGCATGGGCAAAGAGCTCAGGCCACGAATACATCGGCACGGAAACAGAAGGAGACGTCTTGCTTCATTATTTGCGCAAAGACGGCGCAAATGAAGTAGAAGAGACGATTGAAATCCCTGAAGTATCACTCGCTGATTTTCAAGCACGGGTTGAAAACGGTGATTCGTTGAACATTTTGGATGTTCGCGAGCAAGAAGAATACGATGAAGCGCATATCCCTGGCGTCAAGCATATTCCGCTCGGTGAAGTGGAAAACCGCATGAACGAATTGGATCAAGACCAAGAAATTTACATCATCTGCTATTCAGGCCGCAGAAGCGGAGTTGCTGGCGATATGATGGCGAAAAAAGGCTTTAAAAACTTGTACAATGTGGTACCAGGCATGCGTGATTGGACTGGCAAAACCGAGTAATCGGGCCAGTCCTGGCACCAAGCCGGAATGTTCTATGCAAGCTTGAGAAATATAGGCATTAATTTTTTTTGAAATAAAAAATACCCCGGGAGGTAATTAATAGATGTCAGTAAAAGCAATGACCGCGGCGCAAGTAGCCCGCAAAGTAATTGATAACGAACCATTGTTCATCCTTGATGTCCGCAACGGCGACGCATTCGCCGATTGGAAAATCGAAGGCGGCAACATCCAGTACTTGAACATCCCATATTTTGATTTATTAGACGGCGTTGAAGAAGTCATCGATCAATTGCCGAAAGACCGCGATATTTTGGTTGTCTGTGCCAAAGAAGGATCTTCCATCATGGTCGCAGATATGCTTGCAGATGAAGGCGTGGAAACGGCTTACCTGTCAGGCGGCATGAAAGCATGGAGCGAGCACTTGGAGCCGGTGAAAGTCGGCGATTTGAACGATGGCGGAGAGCTTTACCAATTCGTCCGCATCGGCAAAGGCTGCTTGTCTTACATGGCGATTTCCGGCGTGGAAGCGGCAGTCATTGACGCGACTCGCATGACGGATGTCTTCTTGAACTTCGCGCAGGAAAAAGGCGCACAAATCAAGCACGTATTCGATTCACATCTTCATGCAGACCATATCTCAGGCGGCCGCAAAATCGCACAAGCGACAGGCGCTACGTATTACTTGCCGCCGGCTGATGCTGAAGAAGTGGTATTCGAATATACACCACTTGAAGGTGGCTTCGAAGCAGTAGTTGGCAGCTCGAAAGTCGAAGCGCTCTATTCGCCAGGACACACCATCGGTTCGACTTCATTTATCGTCGATGATCAATACTTGATGACAGGCGATATCCTGTTCATCGATTCCATCGGACGCCCGGACCTTGCAGGACTAGCGGAAGACTGGGTCGGTGATTTGCGCGAATCCCTATACAGCCGCTACCAGGCGCTTGCAAACGAATTGTCTGTTCTGCCGGCTCACTTCATGATCATGGATGAGTTGAACGAAGACGGTAGCGTCGCCAAAAAATTGGGCGACTTGTTCAACGAAAACCACGGCTTGAATATCGAAGATGAGCAGGAATTCCGCGATATGGTAACGAAAAACTTGCCACCGCAGCCGAATGCTTACGAAGATATCCGCAAAACCAATATGGGCAAGATTACACCAGAAAACGAAATGCAACGTGAAATGGAAATCGGCCCGAACCGCTGCGCCGTACGTTAAGTTTTACCGATTACGAATTGGATAAAGAGTCAAAAAGAGCGATGAAATCAATCCAGGCGGTCGCTTTCATCTGAGATAGTCAAATAGATATGTAACAAAACAGCGCAGACTCCTTGGGGAGCAGCGAAGTGCTGAAATCCATTCGGGCGCCTAGCCCGAATTAGTTCAGCGCGAGCCCCCAGGAAAGCTAGCTGTTTTGTGGAATATCGACTGTAGTGAAATTGCATTTAGACTTATATAGCAAGTAACTATAATAAAACATTCTAAAGGAGAGATTTTGATGAACGCAGATAAAGTACTAGACGCAAAAGGCTTGGCTTGCCCAATGCCGATCGTAAAAACAAGAAAAGAAATGAAAGACATGGATTCCGGGCAAGTCTTGGAAATCCAAGCAACAGATAAAGGCGCTTCAGCAGATTTGACTGCTTGGGCAAAATCAGGCGGCCACGAGCTCTTGGAACAGCAAGTCGATGGCGACGTGCTGAAGTTCTGGATCAAAAAGGGCTGAAGAGTGAAGGGCATCGAATGATGTCCTTTTCTTTTTACCGTTTTTTAGCTGAAATTGTTGACACAATGCAAAAATGACCGGAACGGCGGGAGCTGATGCGGCTGTATCCCTCCTGCAGAATAGGCTTTTGCGATGGGCGTTCATGCTTCATTGCATAGGCATGCCATACAAGCGTTGCTTATTCGATAGGAGGGGGTAATTGTGTTGAAAAAATGGATTCCGGCTATTGAGTGGCTGGGCAGCTACAAAAAATCAGATTTGAGCGGTGACTTGAATGCTGGCTTGATCGTCGCCATCATGCTCATTCCGCAGGGGATGGCTTATGCGATGCTGGCGGGATTGCCGCCGGTGATCGGCCTTTACGCCTCGACGGTCCCGCTCATCATTTACGCATTGTTCGGTACATCGAGGCAGCTCGCTGTCGGGCCGGTGGCGATGGTCTCCTTGCTGGTACTGTCCGGTGTCTCGCTATTGGCGGAACCGGGCACGGACGAATACATCTCCCTGGCGCTGTTGCTGATGCTGATGATCGGGGTGTTCCAGCTGCTATTGGGCGTCTTCAAGCTTGGCTTCGTCGTCAATTTCCTGTCCCATGCAGTCATCAGCGGATTTACGTCTGCGGCTGCCATCATTATCGGCCTCAGCCAATTGAAGCATTTGATCGGCGTCAGCCTGGAAGCCGATAAAAACGTCTTCCTGATTATCGGTGAAACGATTCGGCGTGCCGGGGAAATCAATCCTGCAACATTGGCCATTGGCGTGGGCAGTATCGTTTTGTTGATCCTCATGAAAAAATACGTCAAGAAAATACCAGGCCCGCTAGTGGTCGTTGTATTGAGCATCTTGGCTGTCTATCTTTTCAATCTGAACGGCCTAGGGGTGAAAATCGTCGGGGAAGTGCCTGCCGGCTTGCCGTCTTCATCCTTGCCTGCCTTTCAGATGGATGCATTGATAGCGCTAGTGCCGATTGCCTTGACGATTTCGTTTATCGGGTATATGGAATCGATTGCAATGGCTAAGGCGATCGCAGCGAAAGAAAAGTACAAGATCGATCCCGACCGTGAATTGATCGGGATCGGCTTGGCCAATGTCGGGGGCTCCTTTTTCGCAGGCTATCCCGTAACAGGAGGGTTTTCGCGGTCTGCCGTCAACTATCAGGCGGGGGCGCGGACACTACTCGCATCGATCATCACCGCCTTGCTGATCATCCTGACCTTGTTGTTCTTTACAGGCTTGTTCTACTATTTGCCGAATGCAGTGCTGGCTGCGATCATCATGGTCGCTGTCTACAGCTTGATCGATGCCAAAGAGCTGAAATACCTGTTCAAAGTGAATAGAGTGGATGGCCTGACATGGTTATTGACGTTCCTGGCGACATTATTGATCGGCATCGAGCAGGGCATCATTGCAGGGGCGATTTTTTCCTTGCTCGTCTTTATCCGCCGCAGCGCTTACCCGCACGTAGCCGAACTCGGTTATTTGCCGGAAGAAGACGTGTACCGCAATACGGATCGGTATCCGGATGCCGAGACGGATCCCGAAATTCTCATTTTCCGTGTAGATGCCTCGCTTTATTTCGCCAATATGACGTTTTTGGAAGAGCAGCTTTGCAAAAGGCTCGCAGAAAAACCCGAGACGAAATGGGTCGTCTTCGATTTCTCCAGTGTCAATTCCATTGATGCCGTCGCAATCCATGCGCTTGAAGACCTGATGGAGCAATGCCAGTCCGGCAAAGTGGAAATGGTCTTCTCAGGCATCAAGAATACGGTATTGGATGTCCTGAAACGTGCGGATTGGGAACGTAAATACGGCGGCAGCATCCATTATATGAGCATTGAAGATGCATTGTCTTCAATCAAGGGCAAGGAGGAGCGGCAGTGAAAAGTGCGGAGCTGAAAAAGCAGAACGAAGAGTTCATCCAAAAAATCAAGGCTCAGGACCCATCCTATTTCGATGAATTGAAGAAAGGGCAGACGCCTGAATACTTCTTGCTGTCATGCAGTGATTCGCGCGTCAGCCCATCCGTCATCATGCAGATGCCGCTTGGGCACATGTTCGTCCATCGCAACATCGCCAACCAAGTGGTGGAAGAAGACGAAAGCTTCTCTGCCAGTTTGTATTATGCAATCCTCCATTTGAACGTCAAGAAGCTTGTCGTCAAAGGCCATACAGGCTGTGGTGGCGTAAAAGCCGCTTGGGAAGGCAATGAAGAGCCGGAACTGCAAAAATGGCTGGCTTATATCAGGAGAGGCTTGCCGGAGAAAACTGGCGGCGGCGAACCGACCCTTGATGAGCTGTCAAAATTGAACGTGCTCAGCCAAGTGGAGCGATTGCAGCAGCATCCGGTCTATCGGCAATATGGAAAAGGCGTTGAAATTTCCGGATGCATTTTCCATGTCGAAACCGGTGAACTGGAACAGATCTATCCAACATAGCTTTTGGAATATAAGAAATTAGCAGGTTTTCTTTTAAAGAAGATAGCTGATTTCTTATATTTCAAGCACTTTTTTATGTTTCAGCTTGACTCCGAAATGATTGCAGAAGTGTAAAGTTTCCATTTTTTAAGCAAAATCACTTTGCAAATTTACCCCAGGGGGTATAATAGGGAGTGACATTAAATAGAGGCAAGAAAAAGCATAGGGCTTTTTCAGAAAGGTGAGTTTCCATGAGTATTGATTTTATGATTGTTATTTTCTTGATCGGCTTTGTCGGTTCCTTCATTTCAGGAATGGTCGGAATCGGCGGATCCATCATCAAGTATCCGATGCTTTTGTATATTCCGGTCATGCTGGGGTATACGGCATTTTCGGCACATGAAGTGTCAGGCATCAGCGCCATCCAGGTATTCTTTGCAACGATCGCAGGGGTATGGGCATACCGGGGCAGCGGGTATTTGAATAAATCCCTCATTGCCTATATGGGCGGCGCCATTCTAGTCGGGAGCTTTATCGGCGGTTACGGTTCGACACTCTTATCCGAGTCCGCCATCAACATCGTCTATGCCATTCTGGCGACTATCGCAGTCGTCATGATGTTCATCCCGAAAAAAGGCTTGGATGACATCCCGGCAGATCAAGTGACGTTCAACAAATGGATTGCTGCAAGCCTGGCGTTCATCGTCGGGATCGCGGCAGGGATTGTCGGTGCAGCAGGCGCCTTCATTCTGGTGCCGATCATGCTGGTCGTCTTGCGGATTCCAACTCGCATGACCATCGCGACTTCACTGGCGATCACATTCATCTCGTCCATCGGTTCAACGGTCGGTAAAATCGTCACCGACCAGATCCTGTACGGGCCGGCTGCAGTCATGATCGTAGCGAGCATCATCGCCGCCCCGATCGGCGCAAAAGTGGGCCAAAAAGCGAACACCAAAGTATTGCAATGGATCTTGTCGCTGTTGATTTTAGGTACAGCAATCAAAATCTGGCTTGATATTCTATAAGAGCGAAAAGCTTCCGGCAGCTGCCGGAAGCTTTTTTAGTGAGTAGAAAAGTTTCCGCTTTTCAACTGCGCTCCAATGGCTGCTTTCCGGGGGGCGGGTGCCCGGCCAAGGTGGCAAAAAACGCCACCTTTGTCTTGCCAGCCCGCTCGGTCCCCCAGGCGTCGCCCCCCTTCCACTCCGACTTCTGGTTTGAGAGTGGAAAATCGTTTCTTCAGCTCACAAAACAGACGGTGTGGAGATGCATCGTATTCTGTCGCTTGCTTCAGCCAGGTCAAAGAATAAGGTTATGCTGGTCTCCGCCAACTAAAATACATCAAACTTTCTGATTGGAGCATCACAGGACCAGGCGCCGCGTCTCGGGAAGCGATTTCCCCATCAGCCGGCAACGGACTGCAAAAGCAGATCCACTTAAACAGTTTCGACACAACGAAATCTCCAAGCCGCCGAGCGCCAAGGGTGAGCCGACGCAATAAGACAAGTGCTCTTCTTGGCTTATGGCGAGAGGCCAACCCAAAGCCGGGCGGCGAATACCAAGGCGAAGCTCTGAACAACTCGAGAAACATTACCACAAGAAACCCCTCGCTAGCTTCATTTAAAACCTGCCCGACAAAACAGTTACTTGCAGAAATACAAATTAGCTTTCATTTGGATTTTTCAGTGGAAAGAGTACAATGAAACAAAGAGCATGGGAAAGGAAGAACAGCATGAAACCAGTAATTGTAGCCGAAAAGCCGAGCCAGGCGAAAGCGTATGGCGATGCGTTCAAGACGGTGAAGCGGGAAGGCTATATGGAAGTGGCGCCGAATCCGATCTTTCCGGAAGGCGCATTCATTACCTGGGGCATCGGCCATCTCGTCGAATTGAAAGAGCCGAAAGCCTACGACCCGAAATGGGGCAAATGGTCACTCGCTTCCTTGCCGATCCTGCCGGCTGAATACCAATTCCAAGTCGCGCGCGGCAAGTCGCAGCAATTCAATATCATCAAGAAACTCCTGAAAGGAACCGATACCGTCATCAACGCCTGCGACGTGGACCGCGAAGGCTCGAATATCTTCTATAGCATCTACCGCCAGACCGGTGTTCGCGGCAAACACATCAAACGGCTGTGGATCAATTCGCTTGAAGTGGACGAAGTGCGCGAAGGCTTCCGGAATTTACGCGACAATAAAGAAGACCTGCGCCTGTATGAGGAAGCGCGGGCGCGCCAGATCAGCGACTGGCTGGTCGGCATGAACGGCTCGCGGCTCTATTCACTGCTGCTCCAGGAACGCGGCATCCATGAAGTATTCGCGATCGGGCGGGTCCAGACGCCGACCGTGTTTTTGATCTATCAGCGCCAAAAGGAAATCGAGGCATTCAAGCCGGAGCCGTTTTACGAAATCGAAGGGAAATTCAAGACCGCAAAAGGCAGCTATAAAGGAAAAGCGAAACTGAAAGCCAAAGAGCGAAAAAAAGCGGAAGAGCTCTTGGCCGCCCATGAATTGACGGATGGCAAAGCGCAAAGCCATATCAAAGAATTGAAGACAGCGGAAAAGCGCATCCCCCCGCAGCCGCTACATTCCTTATCGAGCCTCCAGGCAGCCGCGAACCGGAAATGGAAATACAGCCCTCAAAAAGTGCTGTCGGCAATGCAGAAGCTGTATGAGAAGAAGCTCGTCAGTTATCCACGGACCGATTCACGCCATATCACTTCGGCGGAATTCGGCTATTTGGCCGCCCAAGTAGAGAGTTACCAGAAGCTCATTGACACGCCGTTTCCGATTGACTCGAAACTGCCGAAAAAGCGCTTTGTCGACAACACGAAAGTACAGGAGCACTATGCCATCATCCCGACGAAGAGTTTGCCGACAGCGCGTAAAATAGAAGGGTTGCCGCAAGATGAACGGAATTTGTACGAAGAAGTGATGCGGACGACGCTCGGCATGTTCCACCGGGATTACCGTTATGCGGAAACGAAAGTCGTGACCGATATAAAAGGGCTCGAATTTCACACGACGGGCCGGACGGAGCTCGATAAAGGCTGGAAGTCACTGTTTCCGGCCGCCAAAGAAGCGAAGCAGGACCCGCCGCTTCCTGAATTGTCCCTGCACGAGCAAGTAGCGGCAGCGATTGCAATCGTGGAAGGCATGACCACCGCCCCGAAGCCCTATACGGAAGGGCAATTGATCGCCATGATGAAAACCTGCGGAAAGTTCGCAGAAGATGTGGCGGACAGCGAAATCCTCAAGGAAGTCGAAGGGCTCGGGACGGAAGCGACGCGCAGCGGCATCATTGAAACGATCAAACGCCACAATTATATCGAAGTGAAAAGAAACATCGTCTCCGTAACAGAAAAGGGGCGATTATTGTGCCAGGCGATTGAAGGGAATCTGCTGTCGAGCCCGTCGATGACCGCAAAATGGGAAAGCTACCTGAAGAAAATCGGCAAGGGCGAAGGCTCGTCGGAAGTGTTTCTTACCACCATCGGAAAATTCATCGAGAAGCTGTTGCAGGATGTGCCGGGGCAATTGCGCAGCAACGGCATGCCGGACCAGATGCCGGCCTTGCAGGGCACGGCGATTGCGATATGCCCGCGCTGCCGGAAAGGCTCGATTGTATCCCGCAAAGGTTCATACGGCTGTACAGAACACGCAAGCGGCTGCAAGCAATCATTCCCGGCGGTGTTCTTGAAAAAAAGGCTGACAGCCAAGCATATCGAGTATTTATGCACGAAAGGGAAAACGCCGGTCATCAAAGGGTTTGTTTCGAAGAATGGCAAAAAGTTCAATGCCAGTCTCGAATTGGAAGAGGGCAAATTGAAAATGAAGTTTTAATATTTCCCAGGAAATAGACAAGGAGGAGTGGATAGAATGAGAAGATTGACGATTTATGTAGCGGAAGCGAAATCGGAACGGCCGATTCATGAACTGGAGGATTTATTGTTGAAAGAGCCGGGGATCGAACGGGCTTTGGTTGATGTTGAGGACGGCGAAGTCAAGTTGGAACTGGATGAAACGAAAATCAAGGAAAGCCAGGTCATTGGGCTGATTGAACGTGCAGGGTTTCACATCGAGTGATTTCTTGCCCTAAGGTAAGTGTTCATGTACAATGGGAATTATCATGAAGCAATAACTGTATACAACAGGTCAAATGTCGCGGACAATAGTGCCGAAGGCAAAGCCGGAAAGATTTCCCTCATTAGTGGGAGACTCTTTTCGGCTTTTTTTATAGGGGGGAAGCGGAAATGGGTTATTTTGTGGATCATCGAACGAAAAAAATCCATCACAGCCAGTTTGCAGGAGATAGCTGCGGCTTTTTGCAAACGCCCATAGAACAAAGGGAGTTTACCGATAAAATGGAGTATGTGGAGAGCTTGGCAGAAAAGGAATATGAACATTGCCCGCATTGCCAAACCGCACAGTCGACTGTCGGGTAAATCGGATAGAGAAAAAAGCCGCCTCATGGGCGGCTTTTTCATGTTAAGAATGTTTATTCGGTTCAAGAAGCACGAGGATGTAACTGATATCCATCGAAAATTCCCAATCGAGGAAAATTTCTCGGATGTCCCGGTTGAGCAGTTCAGGGAATTGGGTTTCCTTCAGCAGCAAGCGTTTTTCAAGAGGCCGCTTCACTTGTTTCAATTCTTCGGCCAATCCTCTGCGTATGAGCTCACGTTCGATCTCCACCAAGAAGCCTGTGCGTTCGATTAATAAGGTCCGGTCATTCAACCAGAACAGCTCGGTGCTTTCGGGTTTCTTTTCGGCTTTTCGGCTGGCTTCCACGACTGAATCGTGGAGAGCTTCTTGCGTCGCGTCAGACTGCCAGTCAAATTCAGTTGCAGCATCCCGGCTAGCCATGACCCCGATAAGCATGCCGGTCTGGTTTTCCAGATGCCAATCGGAATAAATCGATTCGACTTTTTCGCCAGAAGCACGGGAGAAGGCAGCGCAAATATCCGGCTTCAGTTCTTCGATCAGCAAATGGCGGATCTCCATTACGCGCCTGAACTCATTTTTCTGGAGCAATATCTTTTCAGTCGGGCTTAGGAAACCTCTCAGGTGGACGATGACAAAGGGTGGTTTCACAATAACGAATACAGATGTCGGGCCTTTCCCGAAGTGTTCGCGGATGACGGTTGAAATATAGCCGCCGATTTCACTTTGCATGGTTTTGGAATTCTGCAAATGGTTCGCCTCCTCGATTAAGTTAATGGTTGTGCCGTGTATGGCATTGTGTTTATTGCTGCTGGCCGCGCCATGCAATGTACGCCCATCAGCAACGGTTAAATGCCTGGCAGAACGGGTATAATTGGAAAAACGGATACGGGCGGAATTCAGAAGGGGTGGATCGTATGGTTTCGGCAGAACGAAAGACGGACCTCACAACAGCAAGAAACCGGCGCGTCCACACTTCACGGAATTTTTGGGCGGGCTTATTGTTCGGAGCCGGGATGTTTTCAGTGCTCGAGCAAAGCATTTTCCATTTCTTCCTGCAATGGCATCATTTCTACGAAGGCAATGGCCCCCAAGCGATTTTGACCGGGGAAGGAATTTACCAGGTCATCGGCTGGGCATTGACGGTTTTGTCTCTATGGATCGCTGCCGATTTGGCCAGGCGCAAAGCCTTCTGGCCAGCGCGCTTTTCAGGCAGTGCATTGATTGGAGGCGGCGTGCTGCTGATATTCGACAGCCTGGTGTTCCGCCTGCTGTTGAATCTTCATACCGTCAGGGACATTGGGGACCCTGTTTTCTACGAATCGCTATGGCTCGGAACAGCCGCTTTCCTTTTTTTGCTTGGCTGGTCGGTCTTGCGCAATGCTTCAAAAGATGGAGATTAATCCTCGTCACTTTACTATACCCTAATTTTCATACTTCCCTTTTAATGGGACAAACCGGACCGCTTCAAGCGCTGTCTTTTCCAATCTCCCATCGCTGGATTTGTCGATGGCGAGAAGGTCCTGGCTGTACTGATGGCCGACAGGGATGAGCATGCGCCCGCCGTTTGCCAATTGGTCCACCAATTCTTTCGGAATATCCGAGGCGGCAGCAGTGACGATGATCCGGTCGTACGGTGCATGTTCAGGCCAGCCGAGGCTGCCATCGCCCAGCAGGAACGAGATGTTTTCGAACCCTTTCGCTTCGAGCCGCTTTTTTGCGCTCTCAGCTAGCTGTGGAATCTTCTCGACTGTATAGACTTCACGTGAAAAAGCTGCCAGAAGCGCTGTCTGGAAACCCGATCCTGTGCCGATCTCCAACACTTTGTGATGGTCTTCGAGATCGAGTGCAACCGTCATTTCCAAAACGAGTGAAGGTTGTGAAATCGTCTGGCCATATCCAATTGGCAAAGCTTCGTCTCGCCCGGCATCTTGCTGATGGCGATCCATGAACGAACCCCGGTCAAGTGAGCGGAAATAAGCGGTGATGTCCTGTTTACGTGCAGTCATGCAGATACACCTGCTTTCGTTCGATTTGTCTTATACATTCCTTGCTACTATCATAAGGAAAAACGGCATAAAGCACAAAGAGCGACACTTAAGGAGAGGAGCCGGTTATGGAGAAAAAAACGATCTCAACGATTGAACAGGAGTTGCCGGATACAGGGGAACTTGAAACCGCAACTTTCGGGATGGGCTGTTTCTGGAGCCCGGATGCACGGTTCGGGTCCTTGCCTGGCGTAATCCGGACACGGACGGGCTATGCAGGCGGCACTTCGGTCAATCCCACATACCGGCAAATGGGGGACCATACGGAAACCATCCAAGTGGCATTTGATCCCCGGCAGATCGGTTTTGAAGAAATCGTCAGGGAATTTTGGCGCAGCCATTACCCGAACCGCGATGCTTACAAAGGGCGCCAATACATTTCCTTGCTGTTTTGGCAGTCCGAAGAGCAAAAGCGCGTCATTGAGAAACTGAAGATAGAAAAAGAGCAGGAACTGAACGAGCCGGTCGAAACGGAAATCCGGCCGTTCGATGGATTTACGGAAGCGGAAGAGCGCCACCAGAAATATTACTTGAAGCGCTATCCGAAAGCGCTTGAGCAATTGGCAGAACTTTATCCCGAGATGGCTCTTTTGACGCCGTCAACTTTCGCTGCACGGCTGAACGGATTCGTCAAAGGCTTCGGCAGCCGTCAGCAATTGCAGGAGGAAATCAGCGGATGGCCGATCAACAAAGGACACAGTGATGCTCTTCGGCAAGTGCTGCTTAAACTGAAATGGTAATTTGATGAGTGCTGGAAAGACCGCTGATTGCGGTCTTTTTTTATGCACATGCAGGGAGAGCAGACAGCCGCAACGAAATAACACTAGAGGAAAAAAAGATGCAGGGGGGAACAGGGACATGGTGGATGAACGCACAATTCTTTTGGTGCTGCCCATTCTGGTTTTGCAGATCGCCTTGATGATATTCGCATTAGTGGATTTGATCAAAAACCCGGATCCGAACGGCCCGAAGTGGATGTGGGCGGCGATCATCGTCTTGCTGAATATTATCGGGCCGATTCTGTACTTTGTCATAGGGAGGCGGAATTATTGAACGTATTGGAAGTCAGGTCATTAACGAAGCGCTTCGGTACTGAACAAGCAGTGGATGGATTGGGCTTCGAGCTTGCAGAAGGCAGTGCGACGGCCTTGATCGGGCCGAACGGTGCCGGAAAGACCACAACGCTGTCAATGCTGGCAGGACTGCTGGAAGCGACAGAAGGAGAAATCCAGCGCAAGAAAAATTTATCGATCGGTTTTCTGCCGCAATATCCGCGTTTCTTTCCGTGGCTGACTGCCGTGGAATTTACCGAAATGGCCGCTAAACTGAGCGGAGTCGATCAGAAAAAAGCCCGCCAGCAGGCAGAACGGACGTTGGGGTTTGTGGGCCTTCGCCAAGTGGCCAATAAGAAAATCGGCGGTTTCTCAGGAGGCATGAAGCAGCGGCTCGGGTTGGCGCAGGCGATGGTGCACCAGCCGAGCTTGCTGCTGTTGGACGAACCGATCTCTTCCTTGGACCCGACCGGTCGAAGGGAAGTGATGGAACTGTTGAAATCACTTCTCGGGCAAACCACGATTCTTTACTCCACCCATATCTTGAACGATGCAGAAGAAATGACAGACCAATTATTGTTTTTGCAGAACGGGCGCCTTGTGGAACACGGTTCCCTGGACCAGGTGCGCAGCCGCTATGCGGATCCCCAAATCCGGATCCGTTTCGAAAATACGAACGCTGCGGAAAGGTTTGTGCGTGAATCGCCGTGGCCAGCTGCCGTTCAAGGCACAGCAGTTATTGTGCCTGTAAAAGCGGAGGGGCCGATCATGCAGGATGTGTTCCGTTTCCTGTCAGTGAAAAGCCTGCCTGTTGTCGGAGTGGAGCAGGAGACAGCCAGCCTGGAAGATATCTTCCTTAAGGTGGTGGCAGGAAAATGAAGCAATTTTCGACACTGTTATTGAAGGAATGGCGTGAGAACCTGCGCAATTATAAGATATTCTGGATTCCTGTCGTCTTTATTCTGCTGGGCGTCACAGAGCCTTTATCGAATTATTATCTACCCCAGATTCTCGACGCTGCAGGTGGCCTGCCGGATGGCGCCGTCATCGAACTGCCCGATCCTGAACCTGAACAATTGCTGGTAGCGGTCATGGGCCAGTTCCAGCTGATCGGCATGCTTGTCCTCGTGCTTGCTTATATGGGCAGCATAGCTGGTGAGCGCAAAAACGGGACGGCCACTCTTTTATATGTTCGGCCTTTATCGTTTACGTCCTATTTCCTCAGTAAATGGCTGATGGCTTCCCTTGTGGCATTGATCAGTGTATGGGCAGGCTTTTTGGCCGGTTATTATTACACCGCGGTACTGTTTTCAGCGGTGCCGTTCGGCGAATTCCTGTCATTTGCGGCAACTTATAGTATATGGATGGTGCTGGTCGTTACTTTGGTGTTATTCGCAAGTGCGGCTATGCCGAACGCGGGATTGGCTGCTGGGTTGACGCTTGCCGCTCTGCTCATTTTGCAGCTCGTCGACAGCCTTTTCGGCAGCCGCTGGGAATGGTCGCCGCTGAAGCTTCCGAATTACGCAGCGTCTTTCCTGGATATCGGGCCGGACGTGACAGCGCTGGTCTGGACGCTTGCGATCTCGCTTGCATGTTTGATAGGATTGGCTGCACTGGGCATTTGGCTGTCGAAAAGGAACCGTGCGAAAACGAAAGTATAAAAGCAATCAGCGATTAGCTGATTGCTTTTCTTTTGGGCGAATGCTGGTAGAATAAGAACAGGATTTGGCGCAGCGCTGGAGAACTTACATGCTGCAGTGGATAGGCCGTAAAGCTATCCATGCCAAACCGGGACTCGTGCGCAGTGGCCAATAAAATGGGCGCATGGGCCATACTAATGAATTGAGGAATAGAATATGAAGAAATTGATTGCATTGATTTTGGTGGCATTGCTCCTGCTGGGGTTTGCCTGGGTCAATAATAACTGGATTGTCACGACCGAATATTCGGTCCAAACGGAAAAGTTGCCGGATGCATTTGCCGGCAAGCGTATCGTCCAAGTATCGGACCTCCACAATGCTGAATTTGGGAATCGACAGCAATCCTTGTTGGATAAAGTGGCAGCGGCGAATCCGGATGCCATTTTCATTACCGGAGATTTGATCGACAGCGACCGCTACGATTTGGAAAGGAGCCTGGCGGCTATCGACGGGCTGGTGAAGATGAGCGAAGTGTATTATGTCATCGGCAACCACGAAGTATCATCGAACCGGCTGGATGATGAAATCGTCCCTGCCCTGGAAGAACGCGGTGTCCAAGTGCTGCGCAACCGCTCACTCATGTGGGAACAGGGCGGGGAAGCCATTCAAATTGCGGGCATTGACGATCCATTGATGGACATCTACCTTCATGAAGAGGAATTCACGCGCAACAGCATCGCAGAAGCGGGGCTCAACGACGCGTTTACCTTGCTGCTTGCCCATCGTCCCGAACAGTTGGAGACTTATGCAAGCGAAGGCATCGATGTCGTTTTTTCCGGTCACGCACACGGCGGCCAGATCCGCATTCCTGGCCTGGGCGGCTTGATCGCCCCAGGCCAGGGCTGGTTTCCGAGCATGACAGAAGGCGTCTTCGAGTCGGGGGATACGCAGCTTGTCCTGAGCCGTGGCCTTGGGAACAGCGGGTTTCCGCTTCGCGTTTTCAATTTACCCGAAGTGGTGGTCGTAACGTTGGAGAATGAATAACTAATTTAGGGGGACCGATTTTCGTGATCAGAAAAAGTGAAGTGACGCTGCATTGCTATACAAAAAGAACGGATGTCTCCTACAATCTCCCGGCGGATCAGCAGGAATTCACCATGATGCCGCAGGAGCTCATCAAGCGGGATGCGGGAAATCCCGAAAAGCATCTGATCGTCATCCGCGCGCGCGGCGAAGTAGCCGGATTTTTCGAACTGGATGAATCGGCAGACCGGAAACGCTATTCCGATAACCCGAAAGCCTTGCTTTTGCGAGGCTACTCCGTCAACCCGAAGTATCAAGGGCGAGGGATTGCGACCGGCTCTCTCGAAGCTTTGCCTGCTTTTATGCAAAAAGAATTCGAAGCTTTTGACGAGATCGTACTCGGCGTCAATGCACGCAATACCGCTGCGCAGAACCTCTATAAAAAAGCCGGTTTTGAAGACACCGGCCGAAGAGTAATGGGCAAAAAAGGCGAACAATTCGCGATGTGCCTGAAAGTGGAATAACCTATCCAAAAATCGCCCGAAACGCTGTGGAAAAACAGCTTCTCGGGCGATTTTTTGTTTTCTGGAATTAAATCCCAAAAACTTAAACTTCAAAATACAGGTGCTTATGAAGGTTGCAGCCCGGATTGAACGCGGCGGCGCAATGCGGACAGGAAGAAACGCAGTCGAGATATTCACGGATGGACAGCTCGGTTCCGCATGCCCCGCAAAGAACCGCTTTTTCATCGAACCGCTCTTTCGGCCAGACGGAAGCATTGCCGCAGCCGACAGCAGCGTGGCATTCAAAACAAGGAAAATATTCTCCGCAGCAATGAAAGCGGATGGCGATCCGGTCAATTTCCGAATGATAATGGCGGCAGCGGGTTTCGGAATCGACCTCGAGCCCGGTGACGGGGGGACGTGCATACATGGCAGACACTCCTTCTGAATTCATGTATTTCTTTCATGCTACTATGAAAAAGACCGGCTGGCGAGTGCCGAATGATAGCTGAAAATGGTCGAGAGCGCCGTAAGCCTTTATAATAGGGATAAGTATCTTGAAGGAGGAGACGGGGCAATGGTTAAGGAATTCGAAGATGAAGTCATGCGTGCGATGGACAAAGTGTTTGAAGATGAGATGAAGAAAGTAAGCGAGACGCTCGAGCAGGATTTATTGATCTCATTGATCGGGGAGGTCAATGCCGGGAAATCGACAACAGTGAATAAAATCATCGGTGAAGACATTGCCAGCACCAACCCGATGCCTGGCGAAACGGTCAGCGTGGACCCTTACAATATACGCGGCCTCGAAAACATCAAGTTCATGGATACACCGGGGCTCAATGACCCGAATGACGAAAATCCCAAAAAGACCTTGGAGTTCGTCCAGCAATCGGATGTCGTGCTATTTTTCCTGAATGCTGCCGGCACGGTCTTTTCAGATAGCGAAAAGCAAAAATTTGCTGAAATTGAAAAACATAATAAAGACATCCTTATCGTCCTGAATAAAATCGATGCGGCGGAAGATATCCCGTCGATCATTAAGTTCATTAAAGGGCACACAAACAATAAATACAAAGTGATCCCGGTTTCTTCGAAAACAGGAGAGAACCTGGATCTGCTGAAGAAGGAAATCTTGCTGTTGCTGGAAAAGAAGGGGAAAGACCTGCTCTTCGCCAAAAGCATGAAAGAGAAATCATCCGCTGCCACGCGCTGGATCGTGGGAGCCGGGGTCTCAGCGGGAATCATCGGCGCATCACCGATTCCTGGATCGGACGTATTGCCGCTGACGACGCTGCAGGTCGGACTCATCGTCAAATTGTCGAATCTGTACGATAAGCCGTTGACGAAAAAAGCGGCAAAAGACATGATTGTCATTACTGCCACGCAGACGATCGGCCATACCCTTTACCGACAGGCGTTGAAATTCGTTCCGGGGGCAGGTTCGATTATCGGCGGGACAGTGGCGAGCTCGATGACACTCGCGCTTGGCTATGGCGTAAAATACGCGTACGAAAACAATATCGCTATCGATTATGATATGATCGGCAGCCTTTATGAAAAGCTGAAAAAGCGAGAAAAGAATGCTTGAACCAAGTAGCCGTCCCGTTTTCAGGGCGGCTTTTTGGATTTACGCATAGATTGAACCGGAAATATGGAGGTGGGAATCGTGAAAATATTGGTAGTGGAAGACAACCCGAGTGTCAGCTCGATGCTGGAATTGTTTTTTTCGAAAGAAGGGCTGGCAGGTGAATTCGCTGGAGATGGGCTGGAAGGCTACCGTAAGTTCCAGGAAGGGGATTTCGACTTGCTGATCCTCGATTGGATGCTTCCGGGAATGGACGGCATCGCTTTATGCCGGAAAATCCGCGAGACGGGAAGCGAAGTACCGATCATCATGCTGACAGCGAAAGACAGCGAATCCGACCAAGTGATCGGTTTTGAAATGGGGGCGGATGATTATGTGACCAAGCCGTTCAGCCCCTTAACCTTGATGGCGCGCATCAAGGCGGTGACCAGAAGGGCGCGAAAAGGCGAAGCGGCAGAGGACGGCATCCGTACCGCTCATTTCCATGTCAGGAAAGAAACACGCGAAGTCGTGAAAGACGGCCAAGCGATCGACAATCTAACGCCGAAGGAATTCGATTTGCTGGTTTTTTTCCTGCAGCACCCGAAGCAAGTGTTCAGCCGTGAGCAATTGCTTGAACAGGTATGGGGCTACCAATTCTACGGCGATGAACGGACAGTAGACGTCCATATCAAACGGCTGCGCAAGAAAATTCCGGAAGGGGACCAGCTCTTCCATACGGTGTGGGGAGTGGGCTATAAATTTGAAGAACTTGCGGGTTAAGTATTTCTATCAATTGATCGCGAGCCATATGGGCGTCCTCGTGTTTGCGGTGGCCATTTTAAGCACGCTATTCATCTTCTACGGCGAGCGGGTGGCGTATTCGGATAAGGCGGAGGAGCTGGAGCGCTACGGCGAGCAGATCCTGCAGGAACTGGAACAGGCGCGCCCGGGGACGGACCTGCAATCCTATGTAACGGTGCTCGAAGCGCAGAACATCAATTTCATCGTTTTCGACCAGCAAAGCCGGATCCTTTATCCGATCAACGGCAATTTCCCGTCAGTCGAGCTGACGCCGGATGAATGGAACGTCATCGAGCGCGGCGAAACTTTGGTCGTCTACCGGGATGTCGAACGCTTTGAGCGGTCGATGACGTTTGTCGCGCTGCCGTATGTCGAAGGCAGCACGCTCGCTGGCGGAGTGTTACTGGCTTCGCCTGTAAGCGGCATCCGGGAAATGGTGGCGGAATTGAACAGGACGCTCGTTGCGGTGATCGCCATTTCCTTGCCGTTTGCCCTATTGCTCAGCCTGCTATTGGCGAAGATTCACGTTACGCGCCTGCAGCGCATGCGAAAAGCAACTTCGATGATCAGCGAAGGGCATTACCAAGTCAATTTGCCGGAATCGAATTTTGATGAATTCGGGGATTTGGCGCATGACTTCAATGTCATGGCGGACAAATTGCAGCGTTCGAATGAAGAAATCGAACAGCTTGAAAACCGCAGGCGGCGCTTTATGGCAGATGTCTCGCACGAGATGAGAACGCCGCTGACGACGATTGCCGGTGTGGTCGAAGGCTTGAAAAGCGGCATGATCGAAGAACAGCAGCGCGAAAAAGGCATCCGCCTTGTGAGCGATGAGACGAAGCGCCTTATGCGCCTCGTCAATGAAAACCTGGATTATGAAAAAATCCGGTCGAATCAAGTGACGCTCATGAAAGAGGAGATCGAAGCGGCCGAACTGTTGGAAATCATCCAGGAGCAGCTGCAATTGCAGGCGGCCGAAAAAGGAGACCGCTTATTGATCGAAGCCGAGCCTGGCGAGATGATCTATGGGGATATGGACCGGCTGATCCAAATCCTGGTGAACATCGTCAAGAACAGCATCCAATTCACTGATGGCGGGGACATTTTCCTGCGTGCCCGTGCAGAATCGGAGGTGACCGTGCTGGAAGTGGAAGATACCGGGAACGGCATCGAGGTTGATGAACTGGAGATGATTTGGCGCCGTTTCTATAAAGCGGATGTTTCGCGCGGAAGCGGCCAGTTCGGGCTGGGCCTTTCCATCGTCCGGCAATTGGTCAATTTGCACGACGGGGAAATCTCGGTGGAAAGCGAAAAAGGCAAGGGCACCAAGTTCACCATCCGCCTGCCGCATAAACCATCAGATAAGTAATTGAAACAGTGAAAGCCTGCCGTGTGTTGCGGCGGGCTTTTTCGCATCCGTCCACCTCGAAAACTTTACATTTCTGTTGCATGTTTGGTCATAATTTTTTCATATCTGCTTTGTATGATAAGACTATCGAAAGCCACAAGGCAGACGGCCAACAATCATTAAAGGGGATGGGAAAATAATGGGTTACTATAATACACCGCGTCAGAATGACCAAAAGAATCCGTGGAAACGCTATATGGCTTCCAGTTTCGGGGGCGTACTGGCAGGCGCATTGCTGGTCGGGACACTGGTCACAGGAACGGATTTGGGCGAAACAGAATCTGCGACTGCGGGCGTTCAAACCAGTGAACTGCAAAACGAGTCAGCGATTGTCACGACAGACGTCACGGAAACCGTCGAGCAGACGGCAGATGCAGTGGTTGGCGTTTCCAACCTGCAAGCGGACAATAATCCGTTCGCACAAACTTCTACGCAAGAAGCAGGGGCGGGATCCGGCGTCATCTATAAAAAGCAAGGCGATGATGCATACGTTGTCACGAACCATCACGTAGTGGAAGGCGCTAAAGAAGTCGTCGTGACCTTGGCGGACGGTGAAGAGCTTGAAGCGGAAGTGCTCGGTTCGGATGTATGGACCGATCTCGCAGTCCTGAAAGTCCCGGGAGCGCAAATTGACACGATCGCAGAGTTTGGCGATTCCTCAGTGCTGAAATCAGGAGAGCCCGTCATTGCCATCGGCAACCCGCTCGGCCTTCAATTTTCGGGATCGGTGACGACAGGCGTCATTTCCGGTACGGAACGTGCTGTCCCGATCGACATCAATAAAGACGGCCAGGAAGACTGGCAGTCGGAAGTGCTTCAAACCGATGCCGCGATCAATCCCGGCAACAGTGGCGGCGCATTATTGAATGCACAAGGCCAAGTCATCGGCATCAACTCGATGAAAATCGCACAGGACGCAGTGGAAGGAATTGGCCTTGCCATTCCAATTAACTCCGCGATCCCGATCATCTCCGAACTTGAAGGGGAAGGGGAAGTGTCCCGTCCGTCTCTAGGTGTCGCATTGCTTGAACTCGAACAGATACCTGCAGAAATCAGAAATGCGGAATTGAACCTCCCGGCTGAAGTGGAAGACGGCATTGTCGTCCAATCTGTACAGGAAGGATCCGGCGCCGACGAAGCGGGAATCGAAGCGAAAGATACCATCGTTGAATTGAACGGACAGGCAGTCACTTCCGTCTTGGAACTCCGACAATATCTCTATACGGAAGTGAAAGAAGAAGGGGCAGTGACGGTCAAGGCTTACCGGAACGGCGAACTGAAAACTTTTGAAGTCCAGTTGAGTGAACAAATTTAATGTGGCATATAAAAAAGCGGCGGACAGGAAATCCTGTCTGCCGCTTTTTACGTGAACTTGGCAATGCAATTAATTCCCGAACAGGCCGAACCAGTCAAAACCGATCGCAAATCCGACAATCACCAAGACAGCGATGGCGAAAATGATCAATCCGAGCTGCAATGGCTTGTAACCTGTTGTTCTTGGCTCTTCAAGCCCTTCCTTTTCTACGGGCGGCTTGCGCTCCAATTCCTGCTCGCTCGTTTTCATATATTCCTGTTCTTTGTCCTTGTCGTTGTGGTTATTTTTGTTATCCATTTGTTCTCCTCCTCCAATGCTTGCTATATTTTTCAGGCCTATCGCTTCGGCGTACTCACTTCAAGTGTTTGTCGAGTTGATGTTCTTCCATTTCGGTCAGCTTCCTCGCCAACTCGCGGCCGAATGCCTGTGAGGAACCGGGATCGCGGCCAGTCAGGAGGCGGTCGCTGCCCCAAACAATGTATTCATCTTGCCCGTCGCCTTTGTCGTATTGCGCAATTTTTCCCATTTCATCTTCCAGGCTAAACGGCAATAGCCCGTCCACTTCTTCCGGTTCCATATCATTCGGATAGCCCGTCACTTTCAATCCTTGCAATAAGGGCTTGCCGTCTTTCGTTTTTGTAAAGACGAGCGGGGCTGGGCCGTGGCAGACAGCGGAAATGATGCCGCCTGTTTCGTGGACGACGTTGATGACGGCGTGAAGATTTTCATCATGTGCCAAATCGAACATGGCGCCATGGCCGCCGACAATCATGATGGCATCGTAATCGCTCGCTTTGACATCCACGACTGGGGTTGTCTTATCCGCAATGCCGGAGTCGTATAATTTTTTGTATTTGCCCTCTGGATCGTATGCTGAATCGAGGCTCAGGGGGTCGACAACCGGTTTGCCGCCGTCGATGGAAGCGAGACCTACCGAATGGCCCGCTTTCTCAAGTTCCGCCAAGGGCTCGAATAGTTCTTCTGCCCACCAGCCGGTTACGTAATTGTGCTCTTCGTTTGAATAGCCGCTTGATAATACTGCCAATACTTTTGCCATTTGGGTATCCTCTCCATTTCTTTAGAAAGCTCTTGTTCCTACATTTACCCTTTGACGGATTCCTGAAACTTCCGGGAGTTCCCGGTTTTGGCTGCATGCAAAGCTGTGCTAAAATAATATGAGTAAAAATTTGAGGTGAACTAATTTATATGGAGAAAATGGAAGTGGATACACAGATTCAGCTGCTTGAAGCAATGCTTGACGGCAGCAAAGTCGGCACCATCGTCACGGATCCTGCAAAGGAAGACAACCCGATCATTTACGCAAACCACACATTTACGGAAATGACAGGCTACGAAAAAGAAGAAATTCTTGGGCGCAACTGCCGGTTCCTGCAAGGGCTGAAAACGGCTCCGGAAGCCGTCGACCAAATACGGCAAGCGATCAGGAGCCAGGAAAAGTTGACCGTGGTTCTGCGCAACTACCGGAAAGACGGAACGCCGTTTTGGAACCGGCTGGCGATCTCGCCGGTGACAGTCGAAGGAAAACTCTATTTCATCGGCACCCAGACGGATATCACGGTTGAGCGAATGCAGCAGGAAGCGATTACCGCCAATGAAAGCGAAATAGAGAAACTGATGCTGCCGATTTTATCGATCCAACCGAACGTGGCAACGGTTGCGCTAGTCGGGACGATGAACCTGCAGCGTTTTGAAACCTTGAAAGTGAAGTTGTGCGAATATGTCAGCGAGCACAGGATTGAACACGCGCTTCTCGACATAACAGGATTGACCTGGAACGAGGAATCTCCGCTCCACTGGTTCACGCAAATTTGCGAAGCGCTCCGCATCATGGGGAGCCAGCTATACATCACGGGCGTCACCCCTCAGGCAGCAACTGAATTGGTACGTGACCTCGACCGGGAGAATATGCTGAAAACTTATTCGAGCATCGAGAAAGCCTTGGCTGAGATTAATGAATAAAATAGCGTTTTTGATTGAGCCTCATTCAAATGGAATGAGGTTTTTTCTGTAAAAAATTCTAATTAGCGGCGTTCCATTGGGGCTTTACGCTCTATAACTTGTACAGTTCTATTACTATAGGGTCAATTAATTGAAAAAATAGTTTGTTTCGTTTCGATTTGGTCTTTCGGGGTACATAACTAGGGAATGGAAATTCCAGATTTTCCAAGGAGGCGTAACGATGGGTAAAGAGCAGAACCAGCGTGAAGGACCTGAGAATCAAGTGAATTCAGACACGGATGAAAAGAAATTCAATGCAGGCGGAAATAGTTCGGATTATGATGGAGGCCAGCCTCAGGACAGTATTCGAGGCAGCGAAGGCCGAGTCGATGAAAAGCAATCGATCGAGAAAAAACAGCAGCAGAAGAAAGAATTCAATGCTGGGGGCAACGATTCGGATTACGATGGTGGCCATCCGAAAGATGCCAACAAAGGCAGCGAAGGACGGATAGAGGACGATAAATGACCATACTAAGAGGAGGAAGTTAAATGTTCTTCAATAGAAAAGAGCTGCAATTCGAAGCAAAACCGGATAAGCCGGATCCGATATTTGCAAAGCAGCTGCAGGAAGTCATCGGCGGGCAGTTCGGCGAAATGTCTGTGGCCATGCAATATTTATTCCAGGGATGGAACACAAGAGGAAATGAAAAATACAAAGATTTGCTGATGGACACGGGGACAGAAGAGCTCGGCCATATTGAAATGCTCGCGACCATGGTAGCCCAATTGCTCGAAGGCGCACCGGTTTACGAACAGGAAAAAGCGGCAAGCGATCCGGTGATCGGGGCGATCATGGGTGGCATGAACCCGCATCATGCAATCGTTTCGGGTCTTGGCGCGACACCTGAGAACAGTGCAGGGGTGCCGTGGAGCGGGGGATATATCATTGCAAGCGGCAATTTGCTTGCCGATTTCCGCGCGAATGTCACGGCAGAATCCCAAGGCCGCCTTCAAGTCGCACGCTTGTACAGCATGACCGACGACAAAGGGGTAAAAGACTTGCTGTCCTTCTTGCTGGCTCGCGATACTATGCACCAAAACCAGTGGATTGCGGCAATCCGCGACTTGGAAGAAAAAGAAGGTAGCGTGATCGTGCCTTCCACAGTGCCGCCGGAATGGGAAGCGACGGAGTATTCCCATACGCTTTATAATTTCTCGGAAGGCGAAGACAGTGCACAGCTTCCGTGGATGAGCGGCAATGCGCCAGACGGCCATCCATTCAAGTACGGGCAGCCGGAAGCATTCGGCCAGAAACCGGTCTTGAAGCCGGGACCGCTGGAGTCGCATGATACACTTCCGGAAGACAAATTAAAAGGTTAGAAACATCGAGCGGGACGGGGAATCTATCTTCGTCCCGTTTTAGTTATGGATCTTTTTAAAAGGGGGAGGCATAGATGAAAAAACCATGGATCATGGCACAGACATGGCGGGATCTCGTGTTTTTGCATTGGCCGATTTCGCCTGAGGCACTGCGCCCGTATGTACCGGCAGAGCTCGAAATCGATTTATTCGAAGGCCGGGCATGGATCGGGGTCGTCCCGTTCATTGCCGATCACACGCGCCTGCGCTTTTCCTTGCCTTTTCCCATCGCAGGGACGTACCGCGAATTGAATGTAAGGACATATGTAAAATACAACGCCCGGTCTGGAGTCTACTTTTTCAGCCTGGATGCCGATAGCCTGCTAGCTGTAAAAGCGGCAAGTGCAGGAGGGTTTCTTCCTTATCGATATGCCCATATGAAAGTTGTGAAAAAAGACAGACGCTATGTGTTTATGAGCCGTCTTGCTGCATCCGGAACCGGAGAGGGGTTCCGGATGGGCTTTACGCCAAGCGCCGGGATATTGAAGGCATCTAAACTCGAGCAATGGCTGACGGAACGTTACTGTTTATGGACAAAGCCGAAAACTGTCCTGTATCGCGTAGATATTGCGCATACACCTTGGCAATTGCAGAATGTCCATATTGAAATAGCTGAAAACTCACTTGCGCAATTTCTGCCTGTTGGCTGGCATGCCAAGGAACCGCTAGCCCATTTCTCAGCGGTCCAGAAAACACGGTTTTATCCGCCTGTTCCTGAAAGCAAAACAAAAGCCGATCATTAAAAATGATCGGCTTTTGTTTATTTGTTTTTATTTTCGGTTCGGCTCTTGTTTTAAAGTATGGGATGTTTCTTTTTGCTCCCATAGGCGTTTTTTCAAGTAGATATGGTAGAACCATTCGCCCGCAGCAATCAGCAACGCTGTGTAGATAGCTGCAGCGACCAAGGAGAAATCCGGATTTTCGATCAGGAATTCTCCAAGGAGCCAAACAATCAGGAATGCGAGCACTAAATCGCCGCCAGTTGCGATCTTATTGGATGTACGGGGAAATATCAACATATCGCCGGCATATCCAACGGCTGTAATCACTAAACTGATTACGAAAATGTCGAATACACGAACTCCGTAAATCAGTCCAAGAACCAGAAATACGACCGCAAAGCTCATTGCAAATTTCATCAAGATTGCTTCGATGTGCTTCATGCCATGCCCTCCTATACAACTTTTTTGAATAGGTGTCTTCATTCCAATACTCTATTGGATTTTGTTATGCAAAAAGATCATCTCATGAACTGATAAAGTCTCCTCCGTTTACGTGAATCGCTTGGCCAGTAACGTAAGTCGAGTCAGCGGAGGCGAGATAGACATAAGCCGGAGCGAGTTCAGCAGGCTGCCCGCGCCGCTCCATCGGCGTATCGCCGCCGTGTTCGCCGACTTTTTCGGCGCTGAATGTTGCCGGGATGAGCGGTGTCCAAATCGGGCCCGGGGCGACCGAGTTGACTCGGATGCCCTGTTCGCTGATATTGGCGGATAAAGAACGGGTGAAGCTCGTTATCGCGCCTTTGGTGGACGAGTAATCAATCAATTCAGGCGAGCCGCGGTAAGCGGTCACCGATGAGGTATTGATGATGCTGTCGCCTTTGGATAGGTGCGGCAAAGCGGCTTGGGTCAAATAAAACATGCTGAAAATATTTGTCTCGAAAGTTTCCCGCAATTGTTCGGGGCTGATATCAAGGAAATCGTCTTTCGGGAATTGCTTCCCCGCATTGTTGACAAGAATATTCAATTGGCCAAATTCACCGATTACATCAACCACCAATTGATGGCAATTCTCGACTTGGCTCACATCCGTTGCGAATTTCTGGGCTTCTGCACCGTAGGCTTTCACGGCTTCGATGGTTTTATCCGCGTCATCGTGTTCATCAAGGTAGGCGATGGCGATACTGGCACCTTCTTTCGCATAAGCGATTGCTACAGCACGCCCGATTCCACTGTCGCCGCCTGTAATCAATGCGACTTTCCCTTCCAATTTGCCGGCGCCTTTGTAATGCTCGTCATCATATATCGGTTCCGGAGACATTTCGCTTTCTATCCCAGGCTGATGGTCTTGTTCCTGGGGATCAACTTGGTCATGGATTTTTTCATATTTATCTTTTGACATATAGATGTCCTCCTCGTTATCAATATATGGTAGTTATTCCCGTTCCATTTCATGCTAAACGCGAAGAAAACCTTAACTCCAGCCGGCAGAGAATTAAGTGTCACCCTAAAAAAACAGCCGGAGAAGATTCCCAGGCTGTTTTAAAAATTACTTATTCAGCTGTCACCACGCCGCAAGCGACGCGTTCACCGGAGTCTCCGGAAGGATCGGTTTGGCCGTCATCTTCCGAAGCGTGAATCACAAGCGCTGTACCGCCTTCTTTCAATAGGGAATTATCTTCGCCAATTTGCAACGTGACGTTTTCTGCAGTCAGTTCATCCGTTGAAGTGCCATCGTCGGCAACTTCAATATTCTGGAGGTCGCCTGCATGAGGGCCGTCCGGGTTATCGTGACCATGGCTTGCGCTGGTCGGATTGAAATGACCGCCTGCTGATTCAAAATCAGGTGCTTCACACATTCCTTCTTCATGGAAATGGATGCCGTGCATTCCAGGCTCCAATCCTTCCACATTCAATTTGACCATGACCCCGTTGTCCTCTTCCGTCAATTCGGCAGTGCCGGTCGCATCCCCATCCGCGTTAAGGAATTCAACCGTCAGCAATTGAACCTCACTGGCCCCTTCCGAATCGCCTCCTGAACCATCCTGCGGTTCGCCTTCCTGTTCTTCCACTTCCTCTTCCTGCGGTTCGGCTCCGTCCGTTTCCGTCGGAGGTTCCGTTGTGTCATCCCCACATGCCGCGAGCAGCAGTAAAAGGCCTAAAAGCATCAGCGTCAACCATGATCTCATCGCTTTTTCTCCTTCCTCCTAAAAAATGTTATTACCTTACCTTACACATGTAGGAGGGGGTCTAAACCCGTCAATTCGTCATGGTGTCTTTTGGCTCATGCCCGCGGGCTTCTTTTCTTTTTCGCCGGCTCAGCCAAAACAGGCCGATCGCGAGCGATAACAAACTGATGAACAGGGAAGGCAAAAAGAACGGCGGGCGGTAGCGCAGCTCAATATCGTTCACGCCGTCTTCGAGCGGAACGGCTAAAAAGGCGTAATTGGCTTTCAGTAAATCGACCGGTTCTTCATTGATGGTTGCCTGCCATCCTCTTTCGTAAGGAATCGATAAATTGAGGAAAGGGGCCCCTTCTTGATTATCGTAAGTGACGTCGACCTGGCTGCCGTCGATCTTCAAGTTGCTGGTACGGTCTGCCAATGCATTTTGCTCTCTCAAAAGGGCGTAGGGCTCTTTCACTATTTCAATATCCGTAAGTTTGTAAGTTCCCTCAGGCATGCGGATTTCAATTCTTTCTGCAGCCTCGACACGGATCGTCAAGTCATCGACGAAAGTCTTGTAAATCGACTGGTTGGACTTGCGGGTCGTCCGGTACTCATTGACTTCGAGCGGAAAACCTTGGTCTGCTGCGGTATTCTCCAGATGGAAAGAGATGTACAAATCGCCTTCTTCAGGAACTTCATCGAGCAGCAAATCGATCCCGCCGGTTTCTTCGGAGATATCGAGCAAGCCCTCATCATAGCTTGCGCCCGACTCTTCGATTTCATAATCAGCTTCTCCGGGGAAGCGGTCGGGAAGGGGCTCAGGTTCTATGTTTTCATCCAAGACGATTCCGCTGAGCATGGCGTGTTCACGCAGCAATGGCGGCTCATCCGCTAGCTGGGCCTCTTGATAAACCTGGAAGGCCGGGCGTGCGAAAGGCAGTGGATAGCGGTTTTGGTAGGCGATGAAATTTTCGGTAGCGGCAAATTTGCGGAAACCGTATGGCACATTCGGATCGTTCCGCTCGCGTATCGCATAATTGCCTTGCAACAGGCTATGAAGGTTGCTGCGGTTGCCGAGTGTGGCGTAACGGCTGACGCTTTCCCGGCCCATATCGATTTCCAAATCGTATAAATAGAAATACAGCAAGTTCTTGTTCAAGATGCTGGAGTATGCACTCAGCCCTTGGAAATCCTGGACAATCGGCGTGTTATTGCGGACGCCTTCCATCCAGTCGATTCGGTACATCTCGCTCGTTTCCCGTTCTTGGATTTCATTGATCAAGGCGCGTACTTCGGTGTTATCGTAATCATCGCCTGTGATCAAATCTTCATCGACATCCGAGATGTTTCCAGCATCCAGCAGTTTTTCGCTCTGATAGATATTCGCAGTCACCAAAACCAAAGCGAGCAGCAAAGCCGCCAATAACGGTTTTTGCAATCGCTGCCGAATGGCGGGCGCTGCCAACGCGGCTGCCAAGGTCAAGATGAGGCCGGCCCATGCCAGGCGGGGGTAAAGTGTGGTGAATTCAAGTGTGCCGTCTTGCCATGCAAACCAGCCATAAAAGAGGGCTGCCAAAATCGCGGCTCGGACAACTTCCTCCAAGCGAAGCTTATGGAAATGATCCAGGCCGCTGGCGATTGCCCCAGCCGACACAAACGAGATGAAATATTCCCAGCGATGTTGCGGGGCCGAGAACCCATTGAAGATACTGCCGACCATGGGGCTGTGGTAAAGAACAATAGTCACTATGCCGATCAACGCAAAAAGCCGGAAACGGTGAAGCTTGTACAGCGATGGAATGAACAAAAATAGCATGAACATGGCCGGCAACAGGACATAGCGGCTCATGAAGAGGATGTTTTCCGTCGCTTCGAACCATGGAATATCCTGCTGGAAAGCGGGGCGGTGATTGTTCAAGAACGCATAGACGGAAGGGATGAACGACACCATGGACATGCCGGCGCCAATCACTCCCGCCATCAAGAACAATGCAACGGCCTTTTTCCATTTCGTTTCCGTCTTTTCAAGCGGAATGAACATGCGGAATAAAATATAGATGCCTGCCAACAGGAAATTGATGTATGCGAAATAGAAATTGTCGATCATCGAAATCGCGATCGCGAACATAAACCAGCCGGGTTTTTGTTCCCGGAAGATTTTTTCAGCTCCGAAAATCAGCAAGGGCAGCCAGATGAATGCATCCGCGAAAAACTCCCAAAATGCGGTGTGGCGGAAGTACATCCCTGAAATCCCGTAGATGCTTGCCCCGACAAATGCCGATAAACGTGTTATACGCATATAGCGGAATAAGATGTAGGCGACGATCAAGACGATTGTCAACCTGGCGACGCTGATGAACACAGAAGCATTAGCCCAGAACAGGACATCGGGGTCCCCGATCAATTGAAGGGCATCAAGCAGATAAACAATCAAGATTGTAGTGATATACACGAAAGAAGTGGAAAAATAATAGGACAGTTCGCTGAATATGCCAGCGCCGAGGCCGAAATCAAAGGAATAAAAGAATTCGCCGCGCGTGTAGTGGTCATAAAGCAATTGCTTGAACGGCATCATCTGGGCAAGGCCGTCGTTGGGCCCGGCCATGTACTGGTTTTGAGTCCATTGAAACAGAAAGACGCCATGGCCGATCACGGCCATGGCTAGAAATGCAACTGTCAGTAGAAGATAGGGACGAAAAGAGCGCATAATGCCACCGTCTTTATGGTTATTTGGATTGCGCCGGCGCTTTAAGGATTTTCCCCGAAACGGCAAAGGTCACGGGAATAGTGAAAATCACTGCGGCAAATGGCGCGATGTTGCTGTTGATATGAAGAAATTCCACAAATATGAAAATCAGGAATGTAGAAACCGACATGTTCACGACTTGTGTCAGCGGGAAATACAAATATTTCTTCAAGGTCGGTTTCACCCGATACGTTACGTAAGTGTTCAGGAAAAACGAAATGTTCAAGCTGATCAAAAATCCGATGATATGGGACAGCATATAGGCCCAGTCGAGCACATTATGCAAAAATAGGTAAATGGAGTAATAGCTGAGCGTGTTGACAACCCCAACAAAAACAAAGCGGGTGAACTCCGTATTCAAGCGCTTAAGGTTCATCGTATTCATCCACATTGCTCATCTCAACCAGGAAATGCGGCCGCTGTTTGGTCTCGTTGTAAATCCGCCCGACGTATTCCCCGATAACGCCTAGGCTGATCAATTGGATGCCCCCAAGCAGCAGGATGGCGGTGATGGTCGTGAAATAGCCGGGGGCGATGACGCCCCGCACCATGATTTCGTAGAACGTGAAAGCGATATAGAGCAAGGACAGGAACAAAACAAGAAAGCCGGTGTAAAAACAGATGCGCAACGGTTTCATATTGAACGAAATGATCCCATCGATGCCATAATTGACGAGGCTGCCCAAGGACCATTTGGAATCGCCTTCTGCACGTACGACATTTTCATAGCTGATGGTTTTCTTGCTGAGGCCGATCCACGAATAGATGCCTTTGGAAAAGCGGTTGCTCTCACTCAGCGATAGGATGGAATTGATGGCTTTGCGGCTCAAGAGGCGGAAATCGCCTTCGCCGTCTTCGAAGCTGACATCCGTTACAGCATTGACGACTTTATAGTATAGGGAAGACAACGCGCTTCGCAATTTTGAATCCCCCTTGCGCGAACGTTTCGCGACCACTTGATGGAAGCCTTCTTCATAGCCCTTGACCATTTCACAGATCAATGTCGGGGGATGCTGCATATCGCTGTCCATCAGGATGGCAGCGTCCCCCTTGATGCGTTTCATCCCTGCGAACATAGCGGCTTCCTTGCCGAAATTGCGGGACAGGGAAATATATTTCACGGTTTCGTGTTCATTGGCGAGTTTGAGTATTTCATCTAAAGTTCCGTCACTGCTGCCGTCATTGATAAACATGATTTCATACAGATAAGGAAGCGGCTCAAGTTCTTGCACCAAAGTCTTGTACATCGAAGCGATGTTCGCTTCTTCGTTGAAAGCTGGCACAATAATAGAGATCAGCTTCATGATGGTGTTCTCCTTTCAATGGGCATTCAAAATCTCCCCTGAAAATCCATTTACCCATTTTTCAGGACATTATTCCTGAAAAATGCAACAAAGGAACAGGGAGCTCTTTTCATTATACGCAAAATACGGTGCACTGGCATGCGCGGGCCATTGCAAGTGAATGATTGCCGAATGCTGAATTCTCTGAAAGGGGAGGTGCGCAGGAAATTTTTTTTTGCTGCAATGCCTATAGTGGTTGCGGCATTGGAAACGCTTGCAGAGAAATCTCAATATTTTTTATATATTGACAATAGTTTTTCCCCTATATATGATGGACTCAATTCACTTATAACGATTAACTATTGCGACGGAGACAGGCCAACTGCAGAGGAATCCAAAGAGAGCTGATGGGTGGTGCGAATCAGCGGTTCCGGCAATTGGCAGCACTCCCGAATAGATGTGCTGAAACTACAGTAGGCCCATCCGCTGCATGCCCGTTACGCATGATATTTAATGAGGCTGCCTGCGTGCTGGGCAGTGAATTAGGGTGGTACCGCGACTGGAGACTCTTCGCCCCTTGCATCTTGGATGTGGGGCGTCGAGTCTTTTTTTGTATACAAATTTCCAGAATGAATTTTTTCAAATCGAAAGGGGACATTATCATGCTGACAGACCAACAAATTTTGCGAATTCCAGGACCGACACCGATTCCGCCGAGCGTAGGGCGTGCCATGGCACAGCCGATGATCGGGCATCGAGGGGAAAGCACGTATTCATTGATCAGAGATATCCGCCCGAAAATGAAAAAAGTATTCGGCACAAAAGAAGAAGTGATGATTTTGACGGGCAGCGGGACTTCCGCGCTGGAAAGTGCAGTGGTCAATACCGTTGCGCCGGGCGACGAAGTGCTGGTGCTTGTCACAGGTGCCTTCGGCGAGCGCTTCGCTAAAATCTGCCAGGCATACGGAATCACGACACATGTGTTCAATGTGGAATGGGGGCAAGCAGTGGATCCGGAAGCCGTCAAAAATTTCCTCGGCGAGCATCCGGAGATCCGCGTCATTTTCTCTACATTCTGTGAAACCTCAACCGGCGTCCTGAATCCGATCAAAGAACTTGCCGAGACGGTAAAACAAGTATCCGATGCGCTGATTGTCGTTGACGGCGTTTCGTGCGTAGCGGGTACGGAGACGGAAATGGACAAATGGGGCGTCGATGTTGTCGTGACCGGCTCCCAAAAAGCGTTCATGCTGCCGGCGGGACTCGCGTTCATTGCAGCGAGCAAGCGGGCGTGGAAAAAAATCGAAGCCAATCCGCAGCCGCGCTTTTATTTGGATTTGAAAAAGCACCGCGACAATATCGAAAAAGACACGACGCCGTTCACGCCGGCCATCTCCATTCTTTACGGCTTGCAGCAAGTATTGAATTTATTGGAGGAAGAAGGACTGGAGAACGTTTACCGCCGTCACCGCTTGATGCGCGACATGACGCGCGCCGCATTCAAGGCGCTGAACGTCCGTTTGCTGACAAGCGATGAGGATGCATCACCGACCGTCACCGCTGTATATCCGGAAGATTTTGATGCAGAACAGTTCCGCAAAGTGCTGAAAGAAGAGTTTGCCATTGAATTTGCGGGCGGCCAGCAGCATCTCGCGAAGAGCATCTTCCGCGTCGGGCATATGGGCTATTGCTCACCGGCAGATGTGCTGCAGGCCCTTGCCGCATCGGAAGTCGTCTTGAAAAAGCTTGGACAAGATATCACACTCGGCGCGGGCATTGCCGCCGCGCAGCAAGTCTTTTTGGAAGGGAAGGATAAATAATGACATTTCATGTATTGATCAGCGACCCGTTATCGGAAGAAGGCATCTATCCGCTTCGCCAGGCGGATGATATTAACATTGTGATGGAAACGAATTTATCCGAAGCGGAGCTCGCCCAGCGCATCGATGGATTCGATGCATTGCTCGTCCGCAGCCAGACGCAAGTGACGCGAGAACTCATCGAAAAAGCTTCCAATTTGAAAATCATCGGCCGCGCAGGCGTTGGGGTCGATAACATCGATTTGGAAGCAGCAACCGAGCATGGCATTATTGTCGTCAACGCACCGGACGGTAATACCAATTCGGCTGCCGAACACACGATGGCCATGCTCATGGGCATGGCACGCAAAATCCCACAAGCCTATAATTCCCTCAAGCAAGGCAAATGGGACCGTAAAGCCTATGTCGGCGTCGAATTGAAGAACAAGACGCTCGGCGTCGTCGGCTTCGGGCGGATTGGCCAGGAAGTGGCGGCGCGTGCCAAAGGCCAGCGCATGAATATCATTGCCTACGACCCATTTTTGACTGCTGAAAAAGCGGAAAAACTCGGCGTCGACTTCGGGACGGTGGAAGACGTCTTGAAAGCGGCTGACTTTGTCACGGTCCATACGCCGCTATTGAAGGAAACGAAGCATTTAATCAATGCGGAAGCCTTCAAAGTGATGAAAGACGGCGTGCAGATCATCAACTGCGCACGCGGGGGCATCATCGACGAAAGTGCTTTATATGACGCGGTGAAATCCGGGAAAGTGGCCGGTGCCGCGCTTGATGTCTTCGAACAAGAGCCGATGGTCGATTTCCGCTTGCTGGAATTGCCAGAGATCATCGCGACGCCTCACCTCGGGGCGAGCACGTTCGAAGCGCAGGAAAGCGTCGCAGTCGATGTCAGCCAGGACGTCGTCAGCTTTGTGAAACACGGAACGGTCCGCAATTCAGTGAACTTGCCGTCTGTGCCGAAAGAAATCATGAAACGCATCGAGCCTTACTTCGATCTTGCAGAACGCATCGGTACGTTCCTCACGGACTTGACAGGCGAAACGGCCGATGAAGTGAATGTCCATTATTCAGGCGAACTTGCCAACCTGGAAGTCGGCCCCTTGACGCGCAATATGCTCAAAGGGATGCTCAAGCGGCACTTGGGCAAACACGTCAATGATGTCAATGCGATGTACATCGCGAACCAAAAAGGCATCCATGTCAACGAACATAAATCGACCGAATCCCGCGGCTTTACCAACCTCATCACGGTAGAAGTGAAAACGCTGAGCGGCATGCGGAAAGCATCCGGTACGCTTTTGAACGGACAAGGCGCACGCATCGTCAAAGTGGATGATTATATCGTCGACTTCCTGCCGAATGGCCACCTGCTGTTCATCCGCCATAATGACCGCCCGGGAGTCATCGGCCGCGTCGGTACATTGCTCGGGGCAGAAGACATCAATATCGCAACGATGCAGGTGGGGCGTTCGAATATTGGCGGCGACGCCATCATGATGCTGTCGATCGATAAGCACGCCGACCCGGAAGATCTGGAAGGATTGAAGAAACTCGAAGAAATCGAAAGCGTCACGGCGATCGATCTGTAAAACAATAAAGCGCCCCTCCCGATTGGCCTTCAGGCACTTTCAGGAGGGGCGCTTTTCCTATACAGATGCAGTTTCCAGCTTATCGAGCAAGGGCAATAGCTCTGTCAGGTTTTTAATTTCGTAAGTCGCGGCAACCGTTTCATGGGGTGCTTTTTGCTCCCGGTTCAACCAGACGGAAGGGATGCCGGCACGCTTAGCCCCGAGGATATCGGTCAATGGATTGTCACCGACCATCAAGACGTCTTCCGGGGCATAACCGAACTTCGACAAGGCGTGTTCGAAGATGGAAGCATCGGGCTTGCCGCGTCCGAAAGCGCCCGAGATGACAATATGGTCGAAATACGGCGCGATTTCCGGCGTGATGTCGAGTTTAATCTGCTGGAGGCTTGGCGAGCCATTGGTCAGCAGCAATAAATCGAAACGGCCTTTCAATTGGCCGAGCACTTGCAAACTGTCTTCGTAAAGAATGGGGTTGCGCTTTCTGGCTTCCGGGAAATATGCAGCGAGCCGTTTGCCCAATTCCGGATCTTCGATGCCGAGGCGTTTCAGCCCGAGCGTCCAGGCTTCTTGCTGGTAGCCTGGGGCAACTTCTTTGAGTTTTTGGAAATCGTCTCCCGAATCATCGAAGCGGCCCCATAGCCCTTCGAATGGATTGATGCCGATCATTTGCGTAAAGACATGTGTCGGATAACCCGCATATAGTTTGCGGGCTTCTTCCCGCACCGCCTGTTCCAACCCGCTGCAATCGGCGTCCGTTTGTTCCGCTGCCCATTCACATGTTTCGCGAAACGCTTCTTTTACGCTTTGCTGATCCCATAATAACGTGTCGTCCAAGTCAAAGAAAATCGCTTTCACCATATCGCGCCGCTCCCTTGTTTTTTTATTATGTCCCAGTTACATAAATCTTATAAAAGAGTGGAAGGCGGCGACTCCGGCGGGATAGCATGAGCTGAAGACCCTGGACTGAGCAAAGCGAGGGAAGCGGCTGAAGCCATGCCCGCGGAAAGCGTCCGCCTTGAGCGAATGCATCGCTCTCTTTTAATTTTCAAAATACTTAATTCACTTTATATAGTGTACTAAAGCGCGGCTGAAAATCAAAGAGTTGTCACAAATCCGTCTTCCGGCGCCAGTTTACGGTGGTACGATGTACGGAAAGGGGTGGAATGCATGGAAAAGCTCAAAGAAAGCACTCTTCTATTGGAAGAAGCCGCTCATTTCATTGAAACGTGTTATCTGGAACTGGGAAAAAGTGAACAGCAAATACGCCGCCGTGTAGCGGAGATCGAACAGGAAATCGGATCTTCGGGCAGCTATGTACATACAATGGAAGAGTTGCAGCACGGGGCGCGCATGGCTTGGCGCAATAATAACCGCTGCATCGGGCGTTTGTTTTGGCAGACTTTGGAGATTTTTGATGAACGCGATGCAGAAACGGAAGAACAAGTATTTTCGGCCATCGTCCGCCATTTGCGCTTTGCATTCAACGGAGGTCAAATCCGCCCGGCCATTACGGTTTTCAAGCAGTCAGACAAAAGCCGGATGCGCATCTGGAACCATCAACTATTACGTTATGCAGCCTATGAACGGGACGGCCGGATCATCGGGGACTCTTCTTCTCTTGCTTTAACCCAGCAATGCGAGGCGCTCGGATGGCGAGGGGCGGGAAGTGATTTCGACCTGTTGCCGGTGGTGATCGGCGAAGCCGGCAAGCAGCCGAAATGGTTCGAGTTACCAGCTGATGCCAAGCCTGAAGTCGAGATCAGCCATCCCGACTGGCCGGTTATGGCAGAGCTCGGGGTGAAATGGTATGCGGTGCCGCTCATCTCCGATATGAAGCTCGAGATCGGGGGCATAGAATACTGTATGGCCCCTTTCAACGGCTGGTATATGGGAACGGAAATCGGCGCCCGCAATTTAGCGGATGAAGATCGCTATGGCCTGTTGCCGAAGATGGCGGAAATCATGGGGCTCGACACAAGCTCACAGCGGACGCTATGGAAAGATAAAGCACTCGTCGAGCTGAATGTGGCGGTGCTTGAGTCATTTGCGGAGGCGGGCGTGACCATCGTCGATCACCATACCGCCGCCAAGCAGTTCAAGAATTTCGAGAAAATCGAAGAACGGGAAGGGCGCAAAGTCACGGGGAATTGGGCTTGGCTGATTCCGCCGGTGTCGCCGGCCACAACGCATATTTTCCATAAACCGTATAAGAACGACATCGTCAAACCGAATTATTTTTACCAGCAAACCCCTTATAAAGGATAAAAACGAAACCGCATTGACTGTCCCGCTGAGATTTTAACAGTCCGGAGAGCCAATGCGGTTTTCAGTATGCGCATGGAAAATAAGAGGATGTAAAATGGGTTTTTAAGGCTGAAGGTCGATAGAGCGGAAGGTATTGTATTATAATAGAATGAAATGATGTTCTTCATCGTAAGAAATTTGAGAAAGAAGGAATAACAATGGGACGCAAATGGAATAATATTAAAGAGAAAAAAGCTTCCAAAGATGCCAACACGAGCCGGATCTATGCAAAATTCGGCCGTGAAATATATGTAGCCGCCAAGCAGGGCGAACCGGACCCGGAATCGAACCAGGCGTTGAAAGTCGTGCTGGAGCGCGCCAAAACCTATAATGTGCCAAGAGCCATCATCGACCGCGCCGTCGAAAAAGCAAAAGGCGGATCGGAAGAGAACTACGACGAGCTTCGCTACGAGGGATTCGGGCCGAACGGCTCGATGGTCATTGTCGATACCTTGACCAATAACGTCAACCGTACCGCTTCCGACGTGCGAGCAGCATTCGGTAAAAATGGCGGCAACATGGGCGTCAGCGGATCGGTGGCCTATATGTTCGACCATACGGCGGTCATCGGCGTAGAAGGCAAATCGGCTGACGAAGCGCTGGAGTTATTGATGGAAGCGGATATTGACGTGCGCGACATCCTTGAAGAAGAAGGAACCGTCATCGTCTATGCAGAACCGGATCAGTTCCACCTGGTGCAGGAAGCGTTCAAGGCGGATGGCGTAACAGACTTCACGGTCGCTGAATTGACGATGCTCCCGCAGAACGAAGTGCCGCTGTCAGAAGAAGACCAAGCGCAATTCGAAAAGATGGTCGATGCCATCGAAGACCTCGAGGACGTCCAGCAAGTCTACCACAACGTCGACTTGGCATAAGGAATTCCATAAACCATTCAACTTCTGTCCGACAACGGGCAGAAGTTTTTTTACGATAATTAATAAAAAGAATATTTAAAATAATTTAAAAATTGACTTGTAATTCAAAAAGATAAAACGTATACTTTTTTTGAATCAATGTTTAATAAATGACCGGAAAGTTTATTTTTTTCCAGTACGTTGAAAGGGCTTACATTTTCTTTAAAAGGGGGCTTTCGTTTGGCAGCTATTGAAACGATGGAACTTTTCGGGCGTCCGGAAGTGAAGGTGTTTGCGGAACGTCCATCGACAATCGGCCAATTGCTAACAGATACTGCGGCACGCTTCGGGGAAAAGCAAGCGGTCGTTACAGAAGAACGGACTTTGAGCTACCAGGAACTGGACGGGCAATCGACGACGCTAGCCGCCAATCTTCAACGGCGCGGCATCCAAGTGGGCGACCGGGTGGGAGCGGTGATCGGAAACTGTGCTGAGTTCCCGATTGTCGTCTTTGCTTGCGCCAAGGCCGGGGCAATCATGGTACCGGTCAATGTCAAACTGCAAGTTGAAGAACTTCAATACATTATCGGCCATTCCAAGCCGAAGCTATTGATTGTGGAAGCTGAATACGCGGAGAAAGTGAAAGAAGCAGTACGAAAAAGCGGGCTGCAGGATTTGGAACAGCCTGAACTCTTTGTAATCGGGAACGAAAATTCCTATGGAGAATTACTGGATGAATCAGCTGCATTTGAACAGGTGGACGTCGATGAAGTGGACGGCGCGTTCATCCTCTATACATCAGGGACGACAGGGCGCCCTAAAGGCGCGGTGCTTGCGCATATCAATGCGGTGCACAGCGTGATGAATTACAAACGCCGCTTTGAAACGGACGATTCGATGAAAACGCTGGTCGCTGTCCCGATGTTCCATGTGACAGGGCTGGTCGGGCAGCTGCTTCATATGTTTTATGTGGGCGGTACGGTCTACAGCATGAGGCGCTACCAGAACGAAGCTTATATCCAGCTGATATTGAAACACGAAGTCAATTTCCTGTTCAATGTGCCGACCATTTTCATCATGATGTCAACAAGCGAAGAATTCCAGAAGCATTCGTTCGGGTTTGTGAAGAAAGTGGCTTTCGGCGGTTCCCCGATTTACCAGCAGACGTTCCAGATGCTGAAGAAAGCATTCCCGAAGGCGCAGCTCCATAACGCGTACGGGGCGACGGAAACGACATCCCCCGCTACGTTGATGCCAGTAAGCTATCCCGAGTCGAAAGTGACGTCGGTCGGCTTGCCGGTTGATGTGGCGGACATCAAAATCGTCGACCCGGAAGGACGCACCGTGCCGGATGGGGAATCCGGCGAATTGTATATCAAGGGGCCGATGATCATCAAGGAATATTGGGACAACCCTGCCGCCAACCAGTCAAGCTTCACGGACGGCTATTGGCATTCGGGTGACCTCGGCATCATGGACGATGACGGATATGTCTATATCCGCGACCGCAAGAAAGACATGATCAACCGGGGCGGCGAGAAGATTTTCTCCATTGAAGTGGAGGATGCGCTGAAAAGCCATCCCGACGTCGTCGAAGCAGCCGTCATCGGGGAACCGGACCCGGTGTTCGGCGAGAAAGTGAAAGCGTTTGTTGTGGGGCAGAACTTGGATCCGGACGACTTCTCGGAACTGCAGGCGCATTGCAAGAAGGCTCTTGCGAAATTCAAGGTGCCTGAAGAGTTTGTTCTATTGGAAAGCCTGCCGCGAAATGCGTCAGGAAAGATCCTGAAAAACACATTAAAAGAAACAGGGGGCCGATCAAATGCTTAAGGAATTATCGCCAAAAGCGGAACAATTACGCCAGGAACTGCTGAAATTCATGGATGACTATGTCTATCCGGCTGAACAGACAGTGAAAGAATACCAGGAAACCGCAAGCGACCGCTGGACCATCCCGCCAATCATAGAAGAACTGAAGCAAAAAGCGAAAGCGCAAGGCTTGTGGAACTTGTTCCTTGACCACCCCGAATATGGGGCCGGACTAACGAATTACGAGTATTCCCATCTATGTGAAATTATGGGACGATCGCTCATCGCTCCGGAAATCTTCAACTGCAATGCGCCGGATACCGGCAATATGGAAGTGTTCGTCAAATACGGCACCGATGAGCAGAAAAAGCAATGGCTCGAGCCGTTATTGAACGGCGAAATCCGCTCGTGCTTTTCCATGACAGAGCCGGATGTCGCTTCATCCGATGCCACCAATATCCAAAGCAGCATCGTCCGCGATGGCGATGAATACGTCATCAACGCCAAAAAATGGTGGACAACAGGCGCCATGGACCCGCGCTGCAGCATTGCCATTGTCATGGGGAAAACCGACCCGGATGCCGAGAAGCATAAGCAACAATCGATGATTCTCGTGCCATTCGATACGCCAGGCGTCAAGATTGTCCGACCGCTCACCGTATTCGGTTATGACGATGCGCCGCAAGGGCATGCGGAAGTACATTATGAAAATGTCCGCGTCCCGGCAAGCAATATGCTGCTTGGGGAAGGCAGAGGTTTTGAAATCGCACAGGGCCGCCTTGGGCCAGGGCGCATCCATCACTGCATGCGTGCAATCGGCGCTGCGGAGCGTGCACTTGAACTATTGTGCAGACGGGCGGAAAGCCGGGTTGCGTTCGGATCGACATTGGCTGAAAAAGACGTCATCAAGGAAATCATCGCCGAAAGCCGCATCGAAATCGAACAGGCGCGCTTGTTGACCTTGAACGCCGCGCACAAGATCGATGAATACGGCGCGAAAGCCGCGCGTAAGGAAATCGCCATGATCAAGATCGCCGCACCGCGCGTCTCGATCAATGTTATCGACCGTGCCATGCAAGTATTCGGCGGAGCGGGGCTGACAGAAGATTTCCCGCTCGCAGAACATTACGCAAACGCACGCACGCTGCGTCTTGTCGACGGGCCGGACCAAGTCCACTTGCGCGATGTCGGGCGCCTCGAACTGCGTGAGCAATTGAAAGCGAATGAAGCAAGGCAATAAGGGCCTCTAAGCGAAGCGGAAGGAGTGGTGATAGTGAAAGCATGGCAAGTGAAAGAGCTCGGGGACCCGCAGCAGGCTTTGGCGATTGCAGAGTTGCCGGAGCCGATGCCTGGTGCCGGGGAAGCACTCATCAAAGTGGAAGCGGCGGCACTCAATTTTTTCGATATTCTGCAATGCCAGGGAAAATACCAGGAACGCCCGGAGCTCCCCTTTACCCCGGGGGCAGAAATTGCCGGAACGATCGAAGCACTCGGTGAAAGCACACAAGGCGAAATCGGCCAACGCGTCCTCGCGACGCCGATGCTGCCAAGCGGCGGCCTTGCCGAATGGGCGGTCGTCAAACAGGAAGGGATCTTCCCGATTCCGGATGAGCTGTCCTATGCGGAAGCGGCAGCGCTGTTCATCACGTATCAAACAGCCTATTTCGCCCTGCATCGCTCAGGCCATTTGAAAAAGGGAGAAGTATTGCTCGTCCATGCCGCATCGGGCGGTGTCGGCTCGGCCGCGGTCCAGCTCGGCAAAGCGGCAGGCGCGACCGTCATCGCGACCGCCGGAAGCGAGGACAAGCTTGCGGTATGCAAAGAACTTGGAGCGGACATCGTCATCAATTACCGCGAAGAGGATTTCGTCCCGAAAGTGAAAGAAGCGACCGGTGGCAAAGGGGCGGATGTCATTTTCGACCCTGTCGGGGGTGACACCTTCGACCGGTCGAGAAAATGCATCGCCTTTGAAGGGCGTATCTTGGTGATCGGTTTTGCCGGAGGACGGATCGCCGATGCACCGACCAATCATGCCTTGATCAAAAATTACTCGATTGTCGGCGTCCATTTCGGCTTGTTCCGCAATTTGATGCCGGACCAAGTGATGAAAGCCCATCACGAGTTGATGGCGCTGTATAAGGAAGGGGCTATCAAGCCGCTCATCTATAAAGAATTCGCATTCGATGAAGTCGTCGATGCACTCGATCAGCTCGGCAGCCGAAAAACATACGGGAAATTAGTCGTTACACCATAAAGGGGGGAAAGCCTATGGGAAATCTCGTCCAAACAGAAATGAACGGATCCATCGCACGTCTGCGTATGAACCGGCCGGATAAACTCAACGCATTGTCTCGGGAGATGGTCGAAGAAATGCTCGCCGCTCTCAAGCAATTGGAAAGGGATCCGGCAGTGAAAGCGATCGTCCTCTCAGGGGAAGGGAAAGCATTTTCTGCAGGAGGCGATATTGCATCGATGAAAGAATTGGACAGCGCGCATGAAGTTGCTGAATGGATCGATTTTGTCTCCAGCTTGTCGAAGGCCTTGATGGACAGCGATAAACCCATCATCGCCGCTGTTCACGGTTACGCTGCAGGAGCGGGCTTCAGCTTGGCGCTTGCCGCGGACTTCATCGTGGCAGACGAAGACGCGAAATTCGCTTTGAGCTTCTCGAATATCGGCCTCATTCCCGACCTCGGGCTCATCAAAGCGCTTCGCAAACGGATCAGCCCGCCGCTCGCCAAAGAGTGGATCGCATCCGCAAAAGTGGTCAGTGCACAAGAAGCTGAACATCACGGTTTGATCAATCGCGTCTCGAGCGGGGATGCCGGCCAGGCCGCTGTGGAGTTTGCGGAATTTCTTGCTAAAGGGCCCGCCATCAGCAATAAATACGTCAAGTACCTGGTCAACCATTTGGATGAATTGCCGCAGGAAGCGGCCTTCATGCAGGAGAATCTCATCCAGGCACTGCTTCTCCAGACCGAAGACCATAAAGAAGGCATCGCTGCTTTCTTCGAAAAGCGCAAACCTGAATTCCAAGGGAAATGATGTAAGCGTTACCATTTGATGCGGCCACGGCACAAAAACCGGACGGAGGTATTTTCTATGAAAAAACACGGTTCTCGCTATTTAGCAGCAGGTGCAGCAATGACCCTTCTACTTGCAGGATGCGGCGGCGGAGATTCTGCCGGCGGCGGTTCGGAAGGGGAAACGATCACGCTTCGCGCAGCCACGGGATTAAGTGCGCAGCACGCATGGTGGGAAGCTTCGATGGTCCCCTGGATGGATCGGGTCGAAGAATTGACGGATGGCCAAGTGCAATTTGAAACTTTCACTGGCGGGGAATTGGTTTCGGTTCCGGATGAAGGCGACGCCCTTCAAAGCGGGACGGTCGACGTCGCGTTGGTCTTGCCGATCTATCAGCCGGACCAATTCCCGATGGCCGAAGTGACGATGTTGCCGCTTAACCATTCCGATACCTTGATCGCTTCAAATGCCTGGAAAAAGCTTTTGGAGAGCGAGGAAGAACTGGCGGATGGCCAAACTTATAGTGAAATGCAATTCGGCGATTTTAAAGTTTTCCCGGTTTCGACCACACAGGAATATTCGATATCCACAACAGGGCATGAATTCAATTCGGTCAGTGATGTCGAAGGCACATCCCTTCGCACGCCTTCCCGCATCCACGAAATGTATGCCGCGAAAACCGGCATCAACAGCGTGACCATGCCAGCTGTCGAAATCTACGATGCCCTCAGCCGCGGCACGTTCGAAGGCGCATTCTACAGCATCGCCGACTGGACCGGATACGGCTTCCAGGATTTGTTCCGCTATACGGTCACGGGCATCAACTTCGGCCATTTCAATGCATTTATCGGCATGAGCCAAAGCCGATGGGATGAACTCCCGGAAAATGTCCAGGAAGCGATGACTCAGGCCAATGAGGACATTTTCGAAGCCGGCGCACAGGAATGGATGGACCGTGCTGAAGCGATCATCCCTGAAAATGAAGAAAATGGCGGGAAGTTCGTCGAGTTCAGTGAATTGGACCAGGAAGTACAGGACCACTTCAATACAGGGATTGAAGACACATGGACAGATTACGCAAAACTTCTGGAAGACAATGGGCTGCCGGGCAACGAAGTGGTCAAAATGTGGAGAGATCTCTTGATTGAAGAAGGTGGAGAAGTGCCGGAAGCGGTCATGAATTTGGAATAAGCAAGCAAGAAGAGGATAGCGCATTGAGGTGTCGCGTATCCTCTTTTTCCATAATGGAGGCAAGGAGGCCAGAGAATGGACAATTTACTGGTTATTGGAATCATTTTGGCCATGATGATCATTTTGCTGCTGGCGGGGCTGTATATCCACTCCGTTCTGCTGGCGAGCGGCATCATCGGGCTGATTCTTTTGGAAGGGTTCGGCATTCTGCCCGGTCTTCTCGGCAATGAACCGTTCAACCGTGTGGCCAGTTATACTTTGACGACCATCCCATTGTTTGTGTTGATGGCACAATTCATCCTGCAATCTGGGCTCGTCCAGGACATCTTTTACATGGTTCATAAAGTATCAAAAGGAAAGAACAGTTTACTTGGCATCCTGACCTTGATTATCGGCGGGTTGTTGGGGGCGGTTTCGGGATCCGGGACAGCCACTTCCGCATCGCTCGGCCAGGTCGCCATCCCGGAACTGCGCAAGCACGGTTACAGTGCGCCGCTCGCCGGTGCGGTCGCCGCTTCCGGCGGGTCGCTCTCAGGGATCATCCCGCCGAGCATCATCCTGATCCTTTACGGGGTCGCGACCGAAACGCCGGTCGGAAGTTTGTTCGTCGGCGCCTTCATCCCCGGGATTTTGACGATGCTGGTGTTTATCGCTGTCATGCTCGTCTATTTCCAATTGGGCAAAAAGAAACAGCATGCCGCACAGGAAGAAATGATCGGAGAAGCGGCGACGCAAGAGAAGGTGCCCGCCATTCGCTTGATCATCGCCAGCGTCATTGCCGTTGCAATCGTCTTCATCATCTTCGGGGGGATTTATACAGGCGTCTTCACGCCGACGGAAGCGGGTGCTGTCGGGGCCTTTGTCGGGTTGATTGCGGCATTTCTATTGGGCAAAGTGAACTTCGCGTTCTTTAAAACTTCTTTGATTGAAACGGTGAAGCTGACAGGGATGGTCATGATCATCATGATCGGCGCGCAGATTTTCGGCCGATTTGTTTCCCTTTCGCTGCTGCCGAGGCGTTTGATCGAGTTGATCGAACCAATCATGGACACGCCGGTGCTCGTGCTGATCGTCATTTCCATCGTCTTGTTCATCATGTTCATGTTCATTGAAGGCGCAGCCGTCATTTTGATGTCGATTCCGGTGGTCCTGCCGATCATTCAAGAGCTGCAAGTCGATATATTATGGTTCGGTGTATTTGTTTCAGTCATCTGTACGATCGGATTGATCACCCCTCCGGTCGGGTTAAGCGTCTACGCAGTCGCCGGTGTCAGTGGCATCAACTCAGGTTCGATTTTCCGCCTGACGACGGTCTTTGCTTTGGTGGCGATGGCGGTCGTGACAGGGTTGATGATCGCATTCCCGGGCCTTGCCACTTGGCTGCCGAATTCAATGTAGGAAATGGAGGGAAGCATGATGAAAGGTGTATGGAAAGCGTATCGGCTTTTTCATTATTTAAAGCTTATCGGCATTTGGATCAGCGGCATCGCCGTGGTGGCAATGATGTTATTGATCGTCTATGACGTGATGATGCGAACGCTGTTCTCGAGTTCGATCCGCGGAGGGTTTGAGATCATCCAGAACTATATGATGCCATTGGTCGTTTTCCCGGGTCTCGCTTATGTCTATTCTTCCGGCGTCTTGCCGAAGATGGATTTGCTGCTTGACCGTTTCGGGGCAGGCATGCAAAAAGTGATCATCCTGCTGATGATTCTGCTGGAGCTTTTCGTCCTGGTGCTGATCGTCCAGTTCAGCTGGGCTTACGCAATGGACGGGCTCGAGAGGGAAATTGCATTCCCGGCGGCAGGAACACTGTATCCGCTGTATCCATTTTTCTTCTTGATCCCGATTGCCTTCGGAATGATTGTCATTGAAAACCTGTTCATCCTGATCCGGAACATACTGGAGAAAAAACCGAGCTTATTGATGGAAGAACCGAAAGGGCCAGTGGAGGATCTCTAAAAAAACAGTAAATGAGGGAGTGGAATGAATCTACGTGAACGAAAAGCAGCGAAGAAACGGGAAGATATCCTTCGTTCAGCCAGTTTGGTCATTTCACGGCAGGGCTATCACAACGCAACGATGGAAGACATTGCCGCGGAATTATTGATGACAAAAGGGGCGCTCTATTATTACTTCAAAAACAAGGAAGAATTATTGTACCGCTGCCACGACCTGATCTTGACGGAAGCGAAAGAAAAGATGGAAGGGATTGTGCGGATGGATGTCTCTTGCGAGGAAAAAATGCGCATGGCTTTGCGCCACCACATCGAAGTGGCGATCCGCGAAAAGGAAGTCTTCAATTTGATCGTCAAACCCGAAACGACCTTTTCACAGGACAATATCCCGGAAATCATCAAAAAACGCGATGAATACGCAGGGCTCTTTGACCGGATCATCGATGAAGGCGTCGAAAGCGGGGAATTCGAAGTGCCGGAAAAGAAAATGGCGCGCATGATCATCTTGGGGGCCACCAACTGGATACAAGTATGGTATTCGCCTGAAGGCAAGTATTCGCCTGAAGATGTGGAAGAGATCTATGCTGGGCAATTATTGAAGATGCTGAGGAAAATATCCTGATTTGAAGGAATTGATGGAATGAGAAAAATACATGTCATTACCCAAAAGGAAGCGGTGAGGGAAGAACGGCTTGTGGGATGCACAGCCGCTGTGATCGACGTGTTCCTGGCGACATCGACGATCATTTTCCTATTGGACCGCAATTACGAGCCGGTGCATGCGGTTCTCGGAAGCGAGCAGGCGTTAGAGCTGTCGAAGCTGCAGGAGGCTGAGCATCTATTGCTCGGCGAGTCGAAAGGCGAAGGGCTCGAGGGCTTTGATTATCCTGATCCCTGCGCGCTGGAATACAGTGCGGAGCGGCAGGCAGCCATCATTTGTTCGACGAACGGCACGATCGCCATCGAAAAAGCGAAAGAGGCAAAGAAATTATACATCTCCTCGTTGGTGAATGGGCATCGTGTAGCTGAGCGCATCCACCAGGAACAGGATGGCTCATCGATTGTGCTCATCTGCTCGGGAAATGACGACCGTTTCTCGATGGAAGATTTCATCGGTGCCGGCCAATTGGCTGATCATCTGGCTAACTGGGGAAGCTATGAACTGTCAGATGCTGCGAAGCTGGCCCGGAAAGCTTACCGCAGTTCTCTGGCGGAAAGGTTCAATGAATTGCTGGACAGTGAGACGGCGGATTTGCTCAAGCGCTTTAATTTTCCTGAAGCGGCAGAATTCATCATCCGCCAACATGAACAGCTGGATGTGGTGCCGGTCTATAAAGACGGCATGATTGTCAAAGAACTCGAACAAGTGAGAAATGGTGAATAAAGGAGGAACCCTATGGCGAAGCAGTGGGATTCTGTGAGTGTGGAGATAAATGATGCCATCGGAGTGGTCACTCTCGACCACCAGCCGCTCAATGTATTGAGCGATGCAGTTTTGGATCAGCTGGAACAAGCGATTGATGCGCTGCAGGAAACAGAGGTGCGGGCGGTCGTGCTGCGCTCGGCAAGTGCCAAGGCATTCGCTGCCGGTGCGGATATCAGCCAATTCCCGGAGTTGACTAAAATGAGCGGCATCGAATTGGTGGAAAAAGGAAAGCGGATTTTCGACAAGCTGACGGAAGGGAAAGCCCCTGTCATCTGCGCAGTCCATGGCCTGGCGCTCGGTGCAGGGCTGGAACTGGCACTTGCCTGTGACATGCGCGTCGCCGAAGAGAACGCGAAAATGGGGCTGCCTGAAACTGGTTTGGGCATATTGCCTGGATACGGCGGAACACAGCGGCTTTCCCGTCTGGTCGGACCCGGAAAAGCCAAGGAGCTCGTCCTCTCAGGAGTCTGGCTCAACGGGCAGGAAGCATACGAAGCAAAACTCGTCGAGCGGGTGGTGCCAGAAGGGCAAGCGTTCGAAACGGCTTATGCGATGGCGGAACAAATCGCCGGAAAAGGGCCGCTTGCTATCGCCTTCGCGAAAGAAGCGATCGATGAAGGTTTGGATTTGCCGCTGCCCGAAGCGCAATTTCTGGAAACGCGGATGTTCGCGAAGCTAGTGGGAACAGAGGATATGGATGAAGGTGTCAAAGCTTTCAATGAAAAGCGTAAACCGAATTTCACAGGCAAATGATTAGGGGGATGGACATATGGAGCGATTGGCAGTAATCGGTGCTGGAACCATGGGGAATGGGATTGCACAGGTCGGGGCGGAAGGCGGCCTGGATGTCATTTTATACGACGTCGATCCGGCAGGGCTGGAACGCGGGATGCAGCGCATCGATAAAACGCTGCGGCGTAACGTTGAAAAAGGGCGCATGACCGAAGAGCAGCGTGAAAGCGTATGGAATCGGATTCGTCCAAGCACGGAGATCAATGACTTGAAAGAGATGGATATCGTCATCGAAGCGATCATCGAAAAACTCGAGCCGAAAAAGGAATTATTCGAAAAGCTCGATGAGATCTGCAAAGCGGAGACGATTTTCGCGACGAATACTTCGGGGCTCAGCATTACAGAAATGGCCGCGAGTTCGGGCCGCAGCGCACAAGTTGTCGGCATGCATTTCTTCAACCCGGTGCCGATCATGAAACTGGTCGAAATCATCCGGGCCGAACAGACAAGCGACGAAACATTTGACCGGGCGCATGAAATCGCGCAGCGTTTCAACAAGACCGCGATTTCCGTGAAGGAAGCGCCTTTGTTTGCGGTAAACCGGATCTTGACGCCGATGATCAACGAAGCGGTCTTTGTGTTGATGGAGGGAATCGCTTCAGCGGAAGACATCGATAAAGGCATGGAACTCGGCGCAAACCATCCGATCGGCCCGTTGGCGTTGGCTGATCTGATCGGGCTCGACACGATGCTGTTCGTGGCAGAAACACTTTACGAGGAAACGAAAGACTCGAAATACAGGCCGGCGCCTTTAATGAAACAATACGTACGTGCCGGCAAGCTCGGCAGAAAGTCGGGAGAAGGATTCTTCAAATACGAATGACATGGAGGGCATCAATATGAGCGATGCAACACCGAGAACGAAAAAAACACAGGAAGTCGATTGGGAGAAAGTCGAGCGGTTCCTGCGAAATGCAATGCCGGACTTGCCGGAAGGCGAGATGACAGTGCGCCAATTTTCGGAAGGTTATTCGAATCTCACGTACCTGCTGCAAATCGGGGACTGGGAAGGTGTATTGAGACGCCCGCCATTTGGGGAGATTCCGCCGAAAGCGCATGATATGGAGCGGGAATTCAAGATGCTTGAAAAAGTGCATCCCGTGTTTCCGCTTGCACCTGAACCCTACGTATATTGTGAAGATCCCGAAGTGATGGATAAGCATTTTTACGTCATGGAGAAAAAACAGGGGCTCGTCATCGATGAAGAACTTCCGGAAGTGTACGGGAGCCCGGAACAGGCAGGGCCAATTATTTCAAAGAATGTGATTTCGACATTGGTCCAGCTGCAGGCAATCGATTATAAAGAAGCCGGCCTCGCCGATATGGGCAAACCGGAAGGATTCATGGAGCGCCAAGTGAAAGGTTGGATCAAACGCTATCATCACTCAAAAACCGATGACATCGAAGGCCTTGAAGAGCTGGAGCAATGGCTCACGGCGAATATCCCGGTCAATGAAGAAACGACGATCGTCCACAATGATTTCAAATTGAACAATATGGTGATCGATGAAGAAAATCCGGGGCTTGCCACGGGCGTTCTCGATTGGGAATTGTCGACAATCGGCGATCCGCTGAGCGATGTCGGCTCGACATTGGCTTACTGGGGACAGGCGGAAGACGCTGATATCGGCATCAACATCATCTCAAGCCAGCCAGGCTTTTACAGCCGCAAGGAATTCGTGGAAGAGTATGCGAAGCAAAGCGGGCGCGATGTGTCGAATATCAACTATTACCTAGCGTTCGGGTTCTATAAACTGGCAGGGATTTTGCAGCAAATATACTACCGCTGGAAAAACGGCGAAATTGAAGATGAGCGTTTCCGCCATTTGAATAAGGCAGTCGCGAACTTGATCGATATGGCGAACCGGACGCGCAGGGGCGAAGTGTTATGACAAGCAGCCGGGGTGATTCTTTTCGCTTGATGAAGTGAAACGGACCGGCCGGAATGAGGAGGGAAAAGAATGGGACAGGAATTTCACTACGCGCCGTTTCGCGTAGAAGCGGGCAAGGTCCGGGAGTTCGCATTGGCCCTCGGTTTAAGGGATCCGGTTTATTTCGACAGAAAAGCAGCAGTGGACGCGGGATATCGGGGTATTCCGGCTCCGCCTACATTCACGACAGTCATCGATTTCTGGAATGAACGGGATTTCTATCAATTGTTCGCAGTGTGGGGGCTAGACCCGAATGACATTCTGCATGGGGAGCAAAGTTTCGAATACGGACAGGACATCATCAGCGGGGATGTCATTTCAGCGAAGGCCGTGCTGACCGATCGATTTGATAAAAAAGACAAGCGCTTTTACCAGATTGAAACGACTTACCGCAATCAGGACAACGACGTGGTCTGCATCGGGCGGGCAACTTTAATCGAAAGGCGGGAACAGCATGGCGCAGAAATTGCGGGACATTCATAAAAAAGCACTTGCGCCCATCGATATGGTGCGCTATTCAGGTGCTTCAGGCGATTTTAATGAAATCCATACTGTTCCGAAAGTCGCCCGCAGCAAAGGGTTGAAGGAGCCGATTGTCCATGGGATGTTGTTGATGGGATGGGCTGCAGATGCCATCGAAGAGTGGTTTCCTGAAAGGAAGCTGAAGAAATTCACCGTGCGCTTTGTCGGCATGGCACACGCAGGTGAGGCATTTGTCATTGAAGGGATGCTGACGACGGGCAATGCCGGAGAGTTGCAGATCAAAGATGCTTCCGGCGCAGGCAAGCTCGTCGGGAGCTTTGAAATGGACTGATTATCTATTTAATTAACGGAATATTTTGCGAAATGAAGGGAGAGAATATAATTGGAGGAGTTTACATACCCAAGCTTCGACCTGACCGGGCAAAAAGCACTCGTTACCGGAGGCAGCAAAGGCATCGGCCTGGCCATTGCAGCTGGGCTCGCCCATGCCGGTGCTAAAGTGCTCATTACCGGACGCGATGAAACAGTGCTCAAGGAAGCGGCGGATGAAATGAAAGCCCTAAAACTGGATGTTTCCTGGAAGTCTGCGGACGTAACATCGAAACAAGCCGTCTCCGAATTATTCGAATTCATCGATGCTGATTTCGGGGGAGTGGACATTCTCGTCAATAATGCCGGAATGAACATACGTAAGCCACTTGTAGAAGTGGAGGAAGAAGACTGGGACCTGGTGCTCGGTACCAATTTAAAAGGCATCTTCCTGGTCGGCCAGCAAGCCGCAAAGCGGATGATCGGCCAAAAAAGCGGCTGCATCATCAATATTTCTTCTATTATGGGGCAAGTTGGCAATCCGCTCCAGACGAGCTATGCGGCAAGTAAAGGCGGGATCAACCAATTGACGAAAGTGTGGGCAGCGGAACTCGCTGAACATAATATCCGCGTCAACGCCTTGGCGCCCGCTTATATCAAAACACCGATGACAGAACCGTTTCTAAAGGATCCGGAACGGCTGGAAAAATTGGTCAGCAGAACCATGCTGAAGCGGATGGGTGAAGCGGGCGAGATGATCGGGCCGGCTTTATTCCTGGCATCGGAAGCATCCAGCTATGTGACGGGACAGATTCTTTATGTAGATGGCGGATGGACCGCCAATTAGATACTGGGGGGAAAGACGATGGCAAATGGAAGAAATACGGAGAGAGATCCAGTTTTAGAGAAACAGCAGAACAATCCGCTCGCCAAAGTAGCGAATGTGTTCGCCAAAATCGCCGAGAAATGGCTGCCGGATGCATTCGTATTCGCGGTATTGCTGACGGCGATCGCATTTATTGCAGGGGTGCTCTTTACGGATTCCGGGCCGATCGATATGATGCGCCATTGGGGAGACGGCATGTGGGGCCTTTTGACTTTTACGGCCCAGATCATCACGACCTTCGTATTGAGTTATGCTCTGGCTTTGACGCCGACCGTTTCGAAGGCGCTTGAGAAAATCGCCGGCATCCCTAAAGGGCCGAATTCCGCGATTTTGATGGTGACTTTCACGGCGCTTGGCGCGTCTCTCATCAGCTGGGCTTTCGGCCTTGTCGTGGCGGGCATCATCGCGAAACTGGTCGCAAAGAAAGTGCGCGACGTCGATTACCGTGTGCTCGTCGCTGCAGGATATTCAGGGTTTTTGATCTGGGAAGGCGGCTTGTCTTCTTCACCAGCACTATTTGTCGCGACCGCAGGGCACGTGTTTGAAGGGGATATCGGAATTGTCCCGATATCGGAGACGCTATTATCGGCAGTGAATATTGCGATTGTCGTAATCCTCTTCTTCACGCTTCCTTTCGTCATGCGCTTTATCCATCCGCGCAATCCGGAAGACCGCTATTTGGTAGATCCGGCGCGTTTGGAAGACCCGGTCACAGAAGAAGCCGTACAAGATCATGAGGATTATCCAAACGACAAAATCGAGAAGTCCCGCCTCATTCCATTGATTGGCGGATTCCTCGGCTTAAGTTATTTGATCAACCATTTCTATATGAATGGCTTCTCGCTCGATTTGAATACAGTCAACTTGATCTTCTTGACGGCCGCGCTTCTCATGTTCGGAAATGTCCGGGAGCTGACAGCAGGATTATTGAAATCCGTCAGCAGCGTCGGCCAGTTCGTGCTTCAATATCCGTTCTATGCAGGGATTATGGGCATGCTCGGTGCGTCAGGGCTGGCTGTCATGATGTCGAATTTCTTCATTGATATTTCAAATGAAACGACCTTGCCTCTCTTTACCTTCTTATCGGCAGGAATATTGAACATCTTCATCCCGTCAGGCGGCGGACAATGGGCGGTTCAGGCACCGATCATGCTTCCGGCCGCGCTTGAAATGGGCGTCGATCCGGCGAAAATCGTCATGGCTGTCGCTTGGGGAGATAGCTGGACGAATATGATCCAGCCGTTCTGGGCGATTCCGCTGCTCGCGATTGCCGGCTTGAAAATCCGCGACATCATGGGCTACACGATGATCGCCTTGATCTATGGCGGCTTGGTCATCGGTGCCTGCTTGCTGATTTTCTAATGAAAGGGGCATTCATATGAAAGCGATCATTGCAGAAACGACCGGCCCTCCTGAAGTGCTGAAGCTTCAGGAAGCGCCGAAACCAATAGCGAAAGACCATGAAGTGCTCATTAAAGTCGAAGCGATCAGTGTCAATTTTGCCGATATTAAAGCGCGTCTCGGACAATATCATGGCGTGGCAAATAACGAGCCGTTCACGCCAGGGCTGGATTGCGCAGGCATCGTAGAAGAAACAGGCAGCGCAGTGACCGGCTTTTCAGCAGGAGACCGGGTGCGCGCTTTCCCAGCTTCCGGGTCCTATGCGGAATATGTCGTCGCTTCTGACCAGCTTGTCTACAAGATCCCGGACAGCGTCTCCTTTGAGGAAGCGGCAGCGACCTTGACTGTCGGCATCACTGCCTATAATGTGCTGCACGAAGTCGCCCGGATACAGCCGGGTGAATCAGTCTTGATCCACGCAGCAGCCGGCGGCATCGGCACGACCGCGATCCAATTGGCGAAACTTGCTGGCATCTCGGAAATCTACGGAACGGTCGGCAGTGAAGAGAAGATGAAAGTGGCGGAAGACCTTGGCGCTATTGCGGTCAATTATCGTGAGAGTAACTTCGCGGAAGTGGTCGCTGAACTGACGGGCGGCAGGGGCGTAGACGTCATCCTGGACACGATTGCCGGGGAAAATTTCGAGCACAGTGTTGAGGTTCTCGCTCCTTTCGGCCGCATTGTCTCCTTCGGCCATGCCAATGAAGGCTCTGTTCCAGGCATTGTCAAAACAGACGAACTTCATTCAAGCTGCCGGGCGGTGCTCGGGTACAGCACTGGCACTTACCGCAAGCAGCGTCCCGGATTCTTGAGAAAGGCAGAAACCATAATCAGCGAATTGCTTGAACAGCGACAGCTGGAGGTACCGATTACCGGCCGTTATACGCTTGAACAGGCGGCACAAGCCCATGCCTTGATGGAAAGCCGGAAAAGTACAGGGAAACTGGTTTTGCTTCCTTAATAAATTCAGCAGATGCACTGCCCTCTGGAGCAGGACAGCGCATCTACTTGAATTGCAATGAACCCCAACATTCTTCCCCAGATTGAAACCTCAAGAAGTGAAAATCCCAAAGCGCCATGAGAACTCTGAGAAAAAAGGAGGTTGGAATTCTGTGATTTGAACTGAAATGAAATGTATTTTAGATGTGCTTGCTAACCGCTTGCCTGTGTATGGAGGAAGGCAGGAAGCCGGAGTTGTTGACGGTCTTATAACATCCTCAAAACAAGGAGTGAAATCCAAATGGCGAAAACCTATGAAAAAGATATTAAGCTTAATGATTACAGTAAAGAAGTTTTAACGGATTTCTACAAAACAATGGCTAAGATCAGGAAGTTCGATGAAAATCTCATAAGGTTGATGCAAGAAGGAAAAGTATCGGGGTTTTATCATTCTGGCATAGGATCTGAAGGACTGTCAGCGGGTTCCATCCGGCAGAATCTTCGTGATGAAGATTATATCTTCTACAACCATCGCGGCTGTAACCAAAAAATCGCTAAAGGTGTTCCCTTATCTAAAATTTATGGTGATTTTTTAGGGACAATCGAAGGCACAACACGGGGGCTTGGCGCGGGGATTGTACATAGCGCCGACCCGGCAAGGGGAGTATTGGGCCAAGCAGGAACTATCGGCTCGCAACTTGGAATAAGTGTCGGAACAGCGTATACATCTAAATTGACAGGTACCGATCAAGTGACTGTCGTTTATTTTGGAGATGGTGCAGCTTCCCGGGAAATGCTCCACGGCTCTTTGAACTGGGCAGGCTTGTATAAATTGCCGGTCATCTATATTTGCGAAAATAATGAATACGCTATTTCCTGCCATGTCTCTGAAACGCATGCCGTGAAAGAAAATATAGCCGATTGGGCAGAAGGGTATGGAATCCCAAATTGTGTCGTAGATGGAAATGACGTCTTGCTGATGCACGAAGTGGTGAAAGAAGCAGTCGAACGTGCAAAACGCGGAGAGGGTCCAACATTCATAGAAGCGCAAACCTTCCGGCATCGGGGTCATTTCGAAGGCGATCCGTATGATTATGTCGATGTTGAAGTATTGCAGGGATGGAAAGATAAAAAAGATCCGATCAAAAACTTTGCCGCTAAATTAATGCTGGAAAAAATTGTTTCAGAAGAAGATTTAGAGAGCATCAATGCCGAGATTGATTCAGAGATTGCTGAAGCAATTGAAAAAGCTGAATCCGCACCGCTTCCGGACCCGAAAAGAATCTATGAAGGCCTATTTGCGTAAAGGGGGATGAACTGATGAGAAAAATCACGATGCGTACAGCGCTTATGGAAGCTTTGAATGAAGAAATGGAACGGGACGAAACTACGGTCCTGTTCGGTGAAGACGTCGGGAAATTTGGCGGTATCAATGCGGTAACAAAAGGGCTCTATGAAAAATTCGGCGGGACACGCGTATTTGACACGCCAATTGCTGAACCAACCATTGTTGCTGCTGCTGTAGGAATGGCCATTACTGGAAACGCCCGCCCGATCCCTGAATTGCAATTCGGCGATTTTGTCGGCATCGCTTTTGATGAAGTGTTCAACAAAATGGGGAAATGGCGCTTTATGCACGGTGGGCAAATGGAGATGCCAGTTACGCTCCGGCTGCCAATCGGCATCGCTGGCGGAGCAGGACCTGAGCATTCCCAAAGCCCGCAAGCTCTATTTATGCATGGGCCAGGGCTGCAGATTGTTATCCCGTCAACACCTTACGACGCCAAAGGCTTGTTGAAAACCGCCATCCGCGACAATAATGCCGTGTTGTTTTTCGAACATAAAGTGCTTTACGACATGAAAGGTGAAGTGCCGGAAGATGAGTATTTGATTCCTTTCGGGAAAGCAGATATCAAAAAAGAAGGCGATGATGTCACGATTATTGCGACAGCCCTACAGGTCCATACGGCTCTTGATGCGGCGGAAGAGTTATCCGCTAAGGGAGTCGAAGTGGAAGTGATCGATCCCCGCACACTCGCGCCGCTCGATATGGAAACGATCCTGCAATCGGTGAAAAAAACCGGACGTGTGCTCATTGTCCATGAAGAGCCCAAAACGGGCGGATCGGGAGCGGAAATTGCAGCGCAAATCCAAGAGCAAGCACTGTTTGATCTGAGTGCCCCAATTAAAAGGCTGGGCAGCCCAGATGTTCCGATTGCCCAAAGCATTTATTTGGAACCATTCTATACCCCAAGTAAAGAACAAATCGTACAGGCGGTCGACGAATTAATGGAATATTAACTGCTCGATTCAAATTGAGGGGAGTGTGGATGCATGTATGAAGTGAAAATGCCGCGCTTAGGGACCACGATGAAAAATGGGCTGATTTCCCAATGGTTGGTCGAAGAAGGGCAAGAAGTAAAAAAAGGTGAATATCTGTTTGAATTGGAGACTGAAAAATCAACACTTGAAATAGAAGCGCAGGAAGATGGTGTGCTCAGGAAAATTATCGTTCCTGAAGATGAGGAAGTGCCCGTCAACACAGTAATTGCGATTCTTGGCAAAGCGGATGAAGAAATCGATTTCTCTGTTTACTCGGGTGCTGAAAAAGCGGAAACACCGAGTGAACCTCAAGTGCAAGCTGCTGCTGAAACGGAGCGGGATGAAAAGCCGAAAGCCGCAGCAGGAGGAGGTGGCGTGTCCCCGAGGGCAAGAAGGGTAGCTAAAGAGCTCGGGGTGCCGCTTGATGGAATTACCGGAACAGGGAAGAACGGTATCATCACGGAAGATGATGTGAAGAACGCTGCAGGATCAAAGAGTTCGGGGCTGACTGTAAAAGAGACCGTGAAATTGAATAATGTCCAAAGAACAATGGCTGAAAATATAACGAATAGCTGGCAGACCATTCCGCAATTTACGCAGATGGTCACAGTCGATATGAGCAAGGCGTTGGAAGTGAAAAAAGAAATATCGGGAATTTCCATGAACGACATCATCGTCAAAACCGTCAGCAACGCTGTGAAGAATTATCCGTATGTCAACAGCCGGTTCAAGGATAATGAAGTAACTGTCTTTGAGGAAATAAATGTATCTGTTGCCGTTAACAGCTCGCATGGGTTGGTGGTGCCGGTCGTCCGGAACACTGAATCGAAATCCATTGGGGAGATAGCTTCAGAAATCAAAGAGTTGGCTGAAAAAGCGGAGAGTAAATCACTTGGCATGGATGATTACGCGGACGGGACCATTACAGTGTCGAATCTGGGAAGTCTCGGCATCGAATCCGGAACGCCAATTATCAATGCGCCGCAATCGACAATTGTTTTCGCAGGTGCTACCCGTAAGATGCCAGTAGCCACAGAATCCGGAGAAGTCGAAGTTGTTCCTGTCATGGGCTTATCCATCTGCTATGACCATCGGTTTATCGATGGGGTGGCAGGAGCTGGTTTCACAAAAGAACTTCAGAAAGCTTTCGAAAATATTAAAGCGGAAGATTTGAAGTGAAGGGGGATTTTGAATGAGGTTGCAAGACAAAGTTGCTATTATTACAGGGGCAGGCAGCGGGCAAGGAAAAGCATCAGCTCTTATGTTTGCACAACAAGGCGCGACAGTCATCGTTGCGGAAATGAATGAACAGGCCGGAAAAGAAACGGTAAAACAGATTACGGATGCCGGGCAGCACGCTTTCTTTTACCAAACGGATATTTCGGATGAAGAAAATGTCCGCCAATTAGTGGAAACGGTCCACGAGAAATATAAGAAGATTGATATTCTATTCAACAATGCAGGCATCGGGTTTTCTGCCAGGTCAAAATACAAGATGGCTTCCGTCCTAGAAACCCCTCTGGAAGACTGGAATAGCATACTAGGGATTAATTTGAACGGAGTTTACCTCATGTCGAAATACGTCCTGCCGATAATGATCAAACAAAACAAAGGCAGCATCATCCATAACGCTTCCTTGAATGGGATCATAGGAGTCTCGGGAGCAGACGCCTATACCGCTTCAAAAGGCGGCGTAGTGGCATTGACACGGGTCATGGCAGCAGACTACGGAAAACATAATATACGGATCAATTGTATTTGTCCGGGAGCCATCAATACTCCGATGATCAGTGAAGTTCTGGATGATCCTGAAATCGCAAAGAATTACGAGACAGGTCCGCTTGGGAGAGTTGGGGAACCTGAGGAAATAGCGAGCGCTGCATTGTTTCTTGCTTCCGATGAAGCGAGCTATATTACGGGATTGATCATGCCGGTAGACGGTGGTTGGAGTGCCGTCTGATGAGCGGAGGAGAGAGAAGTTTACTTCTCTTTCTTTTTTATATCCAGCCGAAAAGTGAAAGGCTGTAATTAAACAATGCGTTAAATTTTAAATTAAAGGTAAAATATTTTTGCAAATGCACATACTGAGCGGTATGATGGAGTAGAAAATTAAATTTTCTGACAAGTGAACGAAAAATATGTAAGCCCTTTCATCTGGGCTTGAAAAGGAGAAATGGACATGAAACATGTATATCTAGTAGACGGTGCAAGAACGGCGTTCGGGGCTTTTGGCGGGTCGTTTGCGAATACCGATGCGACGGAACTTGGCACGGCGACAGCGGTGGAAGCGCTCAAAAGGGCGAATGTCAAAGCGGAAAATGTGGATCACGTCATTTACGGGAATGTCATCCAGTCGAATGTCAATGCAGCTTATCTTGCGCGCCATATCGGTCTCAATGCGGGTGTTCCCCAGGAAGTGCCGGCCCTGACATTGAACCGGCTTTGCGGATCCGGTGCGCAGGCGGTCGTTTCCGCAGCGCAGCACATTCTTCTCGGAGAAGCGGATATCGTTCTGGCGGGCGGCGCAGAGAATATGTCGATGTCGCCTTATGCGAATTTCACGCAGCGTTTCAGCAAAGCGAAGATGGGGCCGATGCAGTTTGAAGACATGCTTCTCGCGACATTGACCGATCAATACACGGGCAGCGGCATGGGCATGACGGCCGAGAAACTGGCGGAGCAATACGATATTTCCCGTGAAGCCCAGGATGAATTCGCGGTCGAATCAAACCAGCGGGCGGCTAAAGCCGCGACGGGCGGGCAGTTCGACGAAGAGATCGTCGGAGTCGAAGTGAAAACGCGCAAAGGCACAGTGGTGGTCGATAAAGACGAACATATTAAACCCGATGCCAATACGGAAGGCTTGTCAAAGCTGCGCCCGTCGTTCAAGAAAGACGGCTCTGTGACAGCGGGCAATGCTTCCGGCATCAATGACGGCGCCGCATCGCTTGTCGTGGCAGGGGAAGGCGCAGTCCAAAAGCATGGCTTGTCGCCTGTTGCCCGCATCGTGTCTTGGCATGTTGCAGGCGTCGACCCGACCATCATGGGCATCGGCCCGGTTCCAGCCATCCGCCGTGCGCTCGAAAAAGCGGAGCTGACAATTGATGACATTGATTTGGTCGAAGTGAACGAAGCTTTCGCTGCCCAATATTTGGCGGTGGAAAAAGAGCTCGGGCTGGATCGTTCGAAAGTGAATGTCAACGGCGGGGCGATTGCGCTTGGCCATCCGGTCGGCGCGAGCGGCGCACGTATCTTGTTGTCAGCGGCGTATGAACTGAAGCGCCGCGGCGGGAAATATGCGGTCGCGAGCCTGTGCATCGGCGGCGGACAGGGGATTGCGGTGGTGATCGAACATGCCTAAACTGCCGGTTATCGTGGCGCCGATGTTCCTCGTCTCGACGCCCCAGATGGTCATTGAATCTGGGCGCGCAGGCGTAATCGGCTCGTTTCCTCTTTTGAATGCGCGTCCCGCCGAAGAATGCGCGAAATGGCTCGTTGAAGTGAAAGAAGCGCTTGGCGATATCCCATGGGCTGTCAATTTCATTAGCCACCGCGGTTCGAACAAACGCTACGACGAAGATGTGGAATTGATCCGCGAGCACAAGCCGCCGATTGTCATCACTTCGCTCGGGTCGCCTGCCGAAGTGCTGGAAATCGTCCATGGGTACGGCGGACTTGTCTACTCCGACGTGGCGAACGTCAAGCATGCGAAAAAAGCGGCGCAAAGCGGCGTCGATGGATTGATCCTTGTGTGCGCAGGTGCTGGTGGGCACGGCGGCACACTCAATCCGTTCGCTTTCATTGCCGCGGTCAAGAAGTTCTTTGACGGCACGATCATCCTGTCAGGTTCTTTGTCCACTGGGCAAGACGTCGCAGCTGCTTTATTGATGGGCGCGGATTATGCCTATATGGGTACGCGCTTTTTGGCGGTAGAGGAAAGCAGCGCGCCCGAAGATTACAAACAGATGGTCATTGATTCCTCAATCGAAGATATTTTGTATACCGATTCGTTCAGTGGCGTGCCGGTGAATGTCCTCATCCCGAGCCTTGAAAAACAAGGCATCGACCCGAAAACCTTGAAGCCTAAAAAAGATGTCGACCTTTCCCACCTTGTCAATGCCAAGGCATGGCGCGATATTTGGTCGGCTGGGCATGGCGTGACGACGGTGACGAAACGAGAGACGGTCAAGGAAGCCGTCCGCCAATTGGAGCAGGAATATGATGAGGGAGTGAAGGCGCTTGTACGAAACGATTAAAACCGAATTATCGGACGGGATCATGACATTGACATTGAACCGACCTGATAAAATGAACGCCTATACGGTGAAAATGAATGAGGAATTGCTCGATTTCTACCGCAATGTGGATGCGGACGACGAAGTGCGAGTCATTGTCGTCACAGGGGCGGGCCGGGCGTTTTGTGCCGGGATGGATCTTTCGGATGGCGGCTCGACTTTCGCTTCCGAACAAAGCGCGGAAGAATACCGGGACCTCGGCGGCCAGGTAAGCAACCAGGTCTATGAAGTGAAAAAGCCGATCATCGCCGCCATTAACGGCCCTGCGGTCGGCATCGGCATGACGATGACCTTGCCGATGGATATCCGCATCGTCAAAAAAGACGTGAAAATCGGTTTCGTCTTCGGGCGCCGCGGAATCGGCCCGGAAGCTTCATCCGGCTGGTTCTTGCCGCGCATCGCCGGCATCGGGAAAGCGCTCGAGTGGACCTTGACGGGGCGTTATATCCCGACTTCAGAAGCCGTGGAAGCGGGGCTCATGCAATATGAGTCGGAAGATCCGCTTGAGAAAGCGTATGAAATCGCGCGGGATATCGTTGACAACACCGCAGCTACATCCAATAGCTTCACGCGCCAATTGTTATGGAAGATGCTCGGTGCGGACCACCCGCATGAGTCGCATCTGGCGGAATCGAAGTTTCTCCATTGGGCAGGACAGAATGCTGATGCGGATGAAGGCATACAATCCTTTGTCGACAAGCGCAAAGCAGAGTTTCCGATGAAAGCGAGTGAGCTTCCGGATTTTTTCGGTGAAGGAAAATAAGTTGCCCTCAAGTTCCCGGCATGCAGCTGCTGCATGCCGGGAACTTTTTTATGTGAAGGTAAGCATCAGGAATGGATGACGAAAAAAGATGAAGCAACTATGTTTACATCTTATACCCTATGGGGTATATTAAACTTAAGAAAACGAAAACAAACAAAAGGAGAATGATTCCATGTTATTACGATATTTCTATGACGAAAAATTGGCTCACGCATCTTATGTAGTAGGGTGCCAAAAAACAGGCGAAGCAGTAGTCGTTGACCCGATGCGCGATATCACAGCATACGAAGAACTGGCGAAAAAAGAGAAACTGAATATTGTCGGCGCTCTTGAAACGCACATCCATGCTGACTTTGTATCCGGTTCACGTGAACTGAATGACCGGTTCGGCACGAAGCTCTATATTTCGGATGAAGGCGATGCCGATTGGAAATATCAGAACCTGGATGGAATCAGCCATCAATTGTTGAAAGACGGTGACCAGTTCAACATCGGCAACCTGGTATTTGAAGTGATGCATACGCCAGGCCATACCCCGGAAAGCATTTCATTCCTATTGACGGATAAAGGCGGATCCGCGGACAAGCCGATGGGCATCTTTACAGGCGACTTCGTCTTTGTTGGCGATGTCGGGCGCCCGGACCTTCTCGAAAAAGCGGCAGGCATCCAAGGCACGTCCGAATCCGGTGCCGTGGCGATGTTCAAATCAATCGAACGGTTCAAGGCGCTTCCGGATTATTTGCAAGTTTGGCCAGCACATGGCGCCGGATCCGCTTGCGGTAAATCACTCGGCGCAGTGCCGTCAACGACAGTCGGTTACGAAAAAGCCTTTAACTGGGCGATGCAATTCGATGATGAAGCTTCCTTCAAGAAAGCATTGCTCGAAGGCCAGCCGGAACCGCCGTATTATTTCGCAGTAATGAAATCGGTCAACAAAGTAGGGCAAAAATTGATCAAAGACTTGCCGGAACTGAAAGAAATCACATCAGCGGCAGATATTGAAGCGCTTCTTGCTGAAGGCAAGCAAGTACTCGATATGCGCCCGGCAGATGCTTACAGCAAAGGCCATATCCAAGGAACGATCAACATCCCGTTCAATAATTCCTTCACGAACTGGGCAGGCTGGGTCGTCGATTATGATAAGCCGCTCTACCTCCTTCTCGACACGAAAGTGCTCGATGAAGCATTGGTCGCCCTCCGTTCAGTCGGAATCGACGAAGTCTACGGTTTCGCAGAAGCGGAAAGCGTCATGGCACAAGCTGAAAACCTGGCTTCTTATGAAAACGTCTCGCCATCCGAGGCGAATGAGATGGTCGAAAAAGGTGAAGCGTATGTGCTCGATGTCCGCAACCAGACGGAATTCGATGAAGGGCATATCGATAACGCACAGCACATCATGGTCGGTACCTTGAAAAACCGGATCGATGAAGTGGACACTGATAAAACAGTCATTGTACAATGCCAGGCAGGCGCACGTTCCGCAATCGCGGCGAGTGTCCTGAAGGCGAATGGCATCGATAACCTGGTCAATATGACAGGCGGCTACAGCAAATGGCAGCAAGAAGTCGCGTCTGTTAAACAATAATAAGGACACAACCGCTTAAGCTTCGGCTTCGGCGGTTTTCCTTTGAAAAACACAATCCAGAAGGGGAAGATCTAAACAATGAGTATTGGCATCCCGATCGCGCTGCTGGCTCTTGCCGGCTCCAACGGTTTCTATAAACGCTATGTCACGGCCAAAGGGGTCAAGCACGACTGTGCCGACAACCTGAAAGAAAATGATGATATTCTCTTGCTGGATGTGAGAGCCTATAATATTTCCTATAAAGATCCAGTCGAAGGCGCATTCGAACTGCCCGTCGCTTATTTTATCCGCAGCTATGATGAAATACCGGACCGGCCGATCCACGTCATCGCTTCTGATGAAATGGAAAAGAATATGGCTGTCCGGTTGCTCCGGAAAAAAGGGAAAAACGTGATCAGCTATAGCCTAACCGAAGAAAATTGCGGCGAGCCGATGCTCGCCAACTAACCCTAAACACCCCGACAAGTATTGTCGGGGTGTTTTATGTATTTTGAAAAATACCAAAATATCAAATCGCGTTGACAAGAGGAAAGGGACGTTTTATAGTATGTGTAACCGGTTACACATACAGCGAGGACGGAGAAGGATTATGACGACAATCAGAGATGTGGCGAAAAAAGCAGGCGTTTCCGTTGCGACGGTTTCACGTTTTTTGAATGGCAGCGGTTATGTTAGCGCCGATGCCGCCAAAGCGGTGGCAGAAGCAGTGGAGGAATTGGAATATGAATTGAATCCGGTTGCCCGCTCCCTGAACACGAAGCGTTCCAGTTTAATCGGCCTCATTTTGCCGGACATCACGAACCCGTTTTTTCCGGAGCTTGCGCGGGCGGTGGAAGATGTCGCTTTGAGCTACGGCTATACCGTCATCTTGTGCAATTCGGACGAAGACCCGAAAAAAGAGAAAAACTATATCGAAACTTTAAAGAAGAAATACATCGCCGGCTTTATCGTGACCTCGAACCAACTCGACGCGCCGCATTATGCGGATACGAAGCTGCCGATTGTGGCGCTGGACCGGGCCATCAACGAAAAAATCCCGGTCGTCGCATCGAACAATAAAGAGGGGGCGGTGCTCGGGACAAACGCATTGCTTGAGAGGGGATGCAAGAACATCCTGTTCCTGCGGGGGCCTGAAGCGTTGAATCCTGCAAATGACCGGTATGACGGGTTCATGGAAGCCATCGGGAAATCGGATGTCGATTACCGGATCGTCACGTGCCCGTTCCATTACGCGGATTCACAGAAAATCGTGGAGCGGGAACTGCAAGCCAACCCTGAAATCGACGGCATTTTCGCTTCGAGCGACGTGTCGGCGGCTGGGGCTTTGAAAGCGGCGGCAGTACTTGGCAGAAACGTGCCGGATGATTTGCAGATTGTCGGATTCGACGGCATTGCGATGGGCGAGATGCTGTCTCCCGGCCTCTCGACCGTCGCACAGGATGTCTATAAGATGGGCGCGATCGCGACGCGCGTCTTGATCAAGCGGATCGAGAATACCCCATTGGAAGAAAGCTTCTATGAGGTTCCGGTCAAGCTCGTATTACGGGGCACAACAAGGAGTGTGGAATGATGATTACAGTAGTGGGCAGCATCAATATGGACCTTGTGGTCGGCACTGAACGGTTCCCGAAGCAAGGCGAAACCGTACTCGGAAATTTATATACGACCGTCTCCGGCGGAAAAGGCGCGAATCAGGCAGTAGCCGCAGCCAGGCTCGGCGAGGAAGTCCGCATGGTCGGCGCAGTCGGAAGCGACGCATTCGGCGCGCAGCTTCTCGAGGGGCTGGAAAAAGAACGAATCCATACAGATGGCGTCAAACATACGAATGGCGCGAGTGGAATCGCCAACATCCTATTGTCGGAAGGCGATAACCGGATCATCGTCGTTCCAGGAGCCAATCACGAACTGACAGAAAGCGATATCGATGCACATAAGGAAGTGCTCCAGAACAGTTCGATGATCATTTTGCAGCTGGAACTGCCGATTGCGGTCGTGGAATACACCTTGTCTCTGGCCAAGGAACTCGGCGTACCGACCGTCCTGAATCCTGCCCCGGCTGCAGGATTCACTCCCGCGATGAAAGAGGCGGGCTTTTTGACGCCGAATGAAACCGAAGCACAAGAGTTATTCGGCGAGAACTGGGAACTGGAATTGGAACGCTACCCGAACCGCATGGTAGTGACACTCGGCAAGAATGGGGCACGCTATTTCGACGGTGAAAAACACGTGACGGTTGAAGGTTTCCCGACAAAAGCAGTCGACACGACAGGCGCGGGGGATACATTCAATGGCGCGTTGGCCGCCGCATTAGCTGAAGGCAGGGAGTTCAAGGAAGCTGTCCGCTTCGCCAACGCCGCTGCTTCGATATCGGTTGAGAAATTCGGGGCGCAAGGCGGCATGCCGAACCGAGCGGATGTCCTCAAACGAATGGGGGAAGCGCAATGAAGAAGCAAGGAATGATCAACCGGGATATTGCCGGGCATATGGCAAGGTTCGGGCATACCGATCTGCTCGTCATCGCGGATTGCGGATTGCCGGTGCCGGGCCATGTGCCATGCGTCGACCTTTCGTATCGCATAGGAGAGCCGTCGTTTGAAACGGTGCTCGCTGCGGTGCTTGAGGATTTCGAAGCGGAAGCGGCATTTATTGCCCGGGAAATAAGCGATCACAATCAAGGATTGGAAGCCCGTATGCAAAAACAATTGGACTGCCGTTACCTCAGCCACGAGGAATTGAAGGCAATGAGCCATAACGCCAAACTGATCATCCGCACAGGGGAAGCAAGCCCGTATGCGAATGTCATTCTTCAGTCAGGCGTCATCTTTTAATGGGGCAGGTGAGCGAAATGATTAACATGACCGATATATGCAAGTCGTTCAGCGGCAATGCTGTCTTGAAAAATGTCCATTTTTCGCTTCAGAAAGGGGAGATCCACGCCTTGATGGGCGAGAACGGAGCCGGAAAATCGACCTTGATGAAAATCATGTCCGGCATCTATACGCGCGACTCCGGAACGGTGGAAGTGAAAGGGAAAAAAGTCGAATTCACGTCGCCGAAACAGGCGGAAGCGGAAGGCATCGCCGTCATCCACCAGGAATTGAACATCCTGCCGCACCTGTCGATTGCGGACAATTTGTTTCTCGGGCGCGAAGAAACAATCGGCCGGACAGGCATTTTGAAGACGAAAGACATGGAACGCAAAACGAAGAAGATTTTGGGGGATTTAGGGCTCGATATAGACCCATCCCTTCCTGCGAGCAATTTGTCTGTCGGACAGCAGCAGTTGGTGGAAATCGGTAAGGCCTTATCGATGGATGCAGAAATGATCATCATGGACGAACCGACAGCAGCACTTACGGACCGGGAAATCGAAACTTTATTCGTGACAATCCGCGATCTGCAAAAACGCGGTGTGTCTTTTGTTTATATTTCGCATCGCATGGAAGAAATCTTCTCGCTATGCGACCGCATCACCATTTTGCGAGACGGGGAATATGTGGGTGAACGGAAAATAAGCGGGACGAGCTTTGAGGAAATCGTCCAGATGATGGTCGGCCGCGAACTCGGCAGCCGCTTTCCGGAACGCAGTTCAAGCATCGGGGACGTCAAACTATCGGTCAAGGGCTTATCCCGCAAAAATTGCTTTGAAGACATTTCGTTCGATATCCATAAAGGCGAGATCGTTTCGATCGCCGGGCTTATGGGCGCAGGGCGTACAGAAGTCGCCCAGTCTTTGTTCGGCTATAAGAAAGCGGAAGGCGGAACGGTCGAGCTTGACGGCAAGCCGGTGAAAATCGATAATCCGAAAAAAGCGAAAGAACTCGGCATAGGTTATGTAACCGAAGACCGTAAATCGGAAGGCTTGATCGTCGATTTTACAGTGGAAGAAAACATCAGCATGGCGAATTTTGAGTCAATTTCCAACAAGGGCTTACTGTCGAAAGACAAGGAACGCAAATTGTACGACCGGATGGTGAAGCGCCTCGGTATCCGGACCTCGGGGCCTGACCAGGCAGCCAAGTCGCTCAGCGGGGGCAACCAGCAAAAAGTCGTCATCGCCAAGTGGCTTGGCATCGAACCGGATGTGCTCATACTGGATGAGCCGACACGGGGAGTCGATGTAGGGGCTAAAAAAGAGATCTATTCGATCATCAACGAATTGGCCGCTCGTGGCGTCGCCATCCTGATGATTTCTTCCGAACTTCCCGAAGTGATCGGCATGGCAGACCGCGTGCTCGTCATGCATGAAGGCAGGCTGACGGCTGATTTGCCGAAGCAGGAAATGACGCAGGAAACAATAATGCATTATGCAACAGGAGGTGGGAAACTTGCAGTTGAAGAACGCTAACACAAACTTATTCCAAAAAATCGCGCCGTTCATCGGCTTGATCCTGATCATTATCATCATCACCGCAATAAATCCGAGTTTTCTATCCATGAGCAATATCTTGAACGTCCTGCGGCAAGTATCGATCAACGCCCTGATCGCGTTCGGCATGACCTTTGTCATCCTGACCGGCGGGATCGATTTGTCGGTCGGGTCGATCTTGGCGCTGACGGGTGCCGTGACAGCCGGCATGATGGCTTCAGGAATTGACCCGATCCTCGCGATGCTGCTCGGTTTGTTCCTTGGCGCAGTTCTAGGTGCCATTAACGGCGTCATCATCGCGAAAGGGAAAGTGGCTCCGTTTATCGCCACGCTCGCAACGATGACCATATACAGGGGGCTGACGCTCGTCTATACAGAAGGCCGCCCGGTTTCAGGTCTTGGCGACAGCATGGCTTTCCAGATGCTTGGAAAGGGCTATTTCCTGGGCATCCCGGTGCCGGTCGTGACGATGATTGTCAGCTTCGGGATTCTCTACTTCATCTTGAAGAAAACGACATTCGGCCGCCGCGTCTATGCGGTCGGCGGCAACGAAGAAGCATCGGTGCTGTCGGGCATCAATGCCGACCGCATCAAGATTTATGTCTATTCATTGGTAGGTGCGCTTGCCGCACTTGCATCGCTGATTTTGACTTCGCGCTTGAATTCCGCACAGCCGACTGCGGGGAATATGTTTGAACTGGATGCCATCGCAGCTGTGGTGCTCGGCGGGACGAGTTTAACAGGCGGACGCGGATGGATTGTCGGCACCTTGATCGGGGCGCTGATTATCGGTGTCTTGAATAACGGTTTAAACTTAATCGGGGTTTCCTCCTTCTTCCAGCAAGTGGTGAAGGGTGCAGTTATATTGCTTGCAGTATTGCTAGACCGTAAAAAAACAGCATAAGGAGTGGTAGAAATGAAGAAAATGCTATTGATGTTCGTCTTGCTTTCAATGATGGTTTTGGCCGCATGTTCCATGGAAGCACCAGGTTCGGATTCAGAAGAAACAACAGAAGGCGGGGAAGCGAGCGGCGATTACACGATCGGCTTCTCGATTTCCACATTGAATAACCCGTTCTTCGTGACATTGAGTGAAGGGGCGGAAGCGAAAGCTGCAGAGCTTGGCGCAACACTTTCGGTAGTTGACGCACAAGATGATGCATCGAAACAGGCAAGTGATGTGGAAGACTTGATCCAGCAGGGAGTGGACATGATCCTGATCAACCCTGTCGATTCCGAGGCAGTAGCTTCAGCGGTGGCATCTGCGAACAACGCAGATATCCCGGTCATTACTGTAGACCGCAGCGCTGAAAGCGGAGAAGTCGTTTCGCATATCGCTTCAGATAACGTAGCGGGTGGCGAAATGGCGGCTGAACACTTATTGTCACTTGTCGGAGACGGCGCAAAAGTAGCGGAACTGGAAGGGGTTCCGGGATCTTCCGCAGCACGTGAACGCGGGGAAGGATTCAATAATATTGCCGCAGACAGCTTGGATGTAGTCGCCAAACAAACGGCGAACTTCAACCGTGCAGAAGGCTTGTCGGTCATGGAAAACATCTTGCAGGCAAACCCTGACGTAACGGGAGTGTTTGCACACAATGACGAAATGGCGCTTGGCGCGCTTGAAGCGATCGAAGCTTCGGGCAAAGACGTTACAGTCGTCGGATTCGATGCGACGGATGATGCTGTCGCAGCAGTAGAAGAAGGCCGGCTCGCCGGGACGATTGCCCAAAAGCCGGAAATGATCGGTGAAATGGCTGTCGAAACAGCGGTCCAGCATTTGGGCGGCGAAGAAGTGGAAGCATCGATTCCAGTGGAATTGGAATTGATCCAGCAGTAAATAGAGATGAACCCGCATTGGCAAGTTGCCGATGCGGGTTTTTTGATGCGGCTAGGCTAAAAGAACGTGCCGCAAAAGATTTTGAGGAAAACTGCAAATTTTATTTGGATTTATTTACTATTACTATAAAATAGTAGTAAGCCATTAGTTCTGATTATTCAGGTATCAGAAAATTCTTACTTCGTATATGGTACATTTTTTGTAAACCAATTGGAGGAGGAAGCAAAATGGCGAAATTGAATCGATGGAGAGCAGCGGGATTGCTCGTGCTGGCAGGGGCTTTGGCGGCATCCCCGCTGCAGATGGGAAGTGATGGGAAAATGGCAGGGGCAGACGGTGAATACGCAGCATTGACCGCTGAAGTGAATGATATTTTACAGGACGAAAGTTTGGACGGTGCTTTAGCAGGCGTCAGTATCCGAAAAGCGGACAGCGGGGAAAAGATATACGATCATTTTGGCGACATCCGCTTGAAACCGGCCTCCACTATGAAGCTGTTCACCTTGGCGGCAGCACTTGAAACCTTAGGGGAAGAACACCGGTTCTCGACAGAAATCCATACCGACGGGGAGCTGAAAGGAAAAGTGCTGCACGGCAATCTGTACTTGAAAGGCAAAGGCGATCCGACATTGCTCGAAGAGGATTTTGAGCGTTTTGCACAAGAATTGAAAGCACAGGGCATACATAAAGTGAAGGGCGACCTGGTCGGCGACGACAGCTGGTTCGACGATGAACGCTTGTCTGAAGACATGACATGGAAAAATGAAGTGTATTATGTCGGGGCGCAAGTCTCTGCGTTGACCGCCTCCCCGAATAAGGATTACGACGCGGGATCGATCATCGTGGAAGCGAACGCTGGGGATTCGGCAGGAGATGAGGTGCGGGTTAGTTTGTCGCCGGAAACGGATTATGTGACGATCACCAATAATGCCAAAACGGTGGCAGCTGGAGAACCGAAAACGCTGAGCATCACGAGAGACCATGGCACGAATGAAATTATCGTAGAAGGCAATATCCCGGAACAGGGCAGCCGGACGCGTGAGTGGATCGCGGTTGACGAACCGTCCGGATACGCTCTCAGCTTGTTCGGGAAAGCACTCGATAAGGAGGGCGTCGAGCTGATCGGGAACTCACAAACCGGGATGGGCGTGACACCTGAAGGCAGCCGCATGCTGGTGGAACATCAATCGATGACGCTGGCGGAACTGTCGATTCCGTTCATGAAACTGAGCAATAACGGACACGGCGAAGCGTTGGCGAAAGAGATGGGCCGCGTGGTGAAAGGGGAAGGCAGCTGGGAAGCGGGGCTTGACGTGATGGAAGCAACCGCCGGCAAGCTTGGTGTCAATAATGACACGATCCACCTGCGCGATGCTTCCGGAATGTCCCATGTCAATTTAATTCCAGCGAATGAAATTACGCAGTTATTGGCTGGAGCACAAGGCGAGCCATGGTTCGACACTTACCTCGAATCATTGCCGGTTGCAGGGGCATCGGAACGCTTTGTCGGCGGCACATTGCGCAACCGCATGAAAGGAACGGCGGCGGAAGGCAATGTCCAGGCAAAAACGGGCAGCTTATCCGCGGTTTCTTCCTTGGCGGGTTACGCGACGACACAGGACGGGGAACGGATGATTTTCGCCATCATCCTGAACAATGATTTGGCAAATGTCACACCGATTGAAAATGCGATTGCCGAAGCGATTGCCGGATACCAAGCCGAGTGACAGGCAGAAGCCTCGAAAGATAATGAAAAATCTGTTCTGGCAGAAACAGCGGCGGAAGGCTTCGCGTCTTTTGCGGGCTGTTTCTTTTTGATGGGAAAGATTGGATTGTTCTTTCCATCCTGAAAAAACTTCTGTATGGTGAATATATCAAGTATTCAAACAACTTAGGAGTGATGGAAATGAGACCGATCATCGGCATTACCGCGTCAAAGGAATTAGGGAAAGATGAATACAATGTAGAGCTTGCGGACACAGAAGCGATTGTCCGGGCGGGCGGCTTGCCGATCATGCTGCCGCATATTGAAGGGCAGGCAGAACTAGAGGAACTGGCCGAGCATATCGACGGGTTGTTCCTTGCGGGCGGCTGGGATATTGACCCGACTTTATTCGGCGAAGAGCCACATCCGGGCTTGGGCGTCATCATTCCATCCCGCGATCGTTTCGAGCTGGAACTATTGGAAAAAGTGCTGGAGAAGAACAAGCCGGTGCTGGCGATTTGCCGCGGCGCCCAGATCTTGAATATCGCAGCCGGCGGGGACATGTACCAGGATACGCCGTCCCAGCTTGCGGGCAATCTGCTCCAGCACCAGCAGCGTGCGCCGAAAGAGCACGGTTCGCATTTTGTCGAGGTGCAGGAAGGTTCGCTATTGCACCGGCTGACGGATTCGTTGAAGCTCAAGGTCAATAGCCGCCACCACCAGTCGAACCGCCGAGTGCCGGATCACTATCTCGTTTCGGGGATCGCGAGTGACGGAGTCATAGAAGCGATCGAGAGCAAAGAACATGGTTTTGCGCTGGGGCTGCAATGGCATCCCGAAAACATGGCGCGTGCAGGCGACGCAGCCTCTTTGCGTATTTTCGAGGGCTTTGTTCGCGCATGCACGGAAGAGGGGGATGAGTGAGTGCAGATCATCGATACACATTGCGATGCGCTCTTGAAATTACAGGTGGCGAAGCGGAACGAATTATTCCGTGGAAAGCCGGTCCATTTCCTCGATGCGGAAGAACTCGACACCAATTTCCTGCGTCTGCAGCAAGGCGGCGTGAAAGTCCAGTTCTTTGCGGTATTCGTCCATCCAGAGCTTCCGGATAACGAAAAATGGCAGCACTGCCTGGAACAGGTCGATTTGTTCTACAGTGAAGTGCTGGGGCAGCCGCTCATGAAGCAGATTCGCCGTTGGGAAGACATCGATACACTGGCCCCGGGTGAAATCGGCGCAGTGCTTGCGCTTGAAGGGGCGGATGCGTTCGGAAACGACCTTGTGAAATTGCGCCATCTCTACAGGCTTGGCGTACTGTCGCTCGGGTTGACATGGAATTTCGCCAATCTTTGCGCGGATGGAGTCGGGGAACCGAGAGGCGGCGGGCTGACGCTGCTCGGCAAGCAGGTGGTGCAGCTGAATAACGACCACCGTGTGTTCACGGACGTGTCCCACCTGTCGCCCGCAGGGTTTTGGGACGTGATGGAACTGGCTGATTATCCGATTGCCAGCCATTCCAATGCACGGAAGTTATGCGATCATCCACGCAATCTGGATGATCGGCAAATCCAGGCGATGTTTTCGCGCAATGGCCTGATCGATGTCGTTTTTTGTCCCGAGTTCATCAATGCAGGAAGCCAGCAGGCGGAGATCGATGATTTGCTGCGCCACATCGACCATTTTTGCTCGCTTGGGGGAGAGCGCCATATCGGCCTGGGTTCGGATTTTGACGGCATTTTCGATCATGTTGCCCAGCTTGAAGATGCTTCAGCTTATCCGAATTTAATCGAAGCCTTGCAGAAACGCTATTCGGAAGACCAGGTGGAAAGATTTGCGTTCCGGAACTTCCTGGCGCATCGGCCGGGCATAGGAGATGCAAGCAGCAGGACATGAAAAAGCCATCCGCTGATGAGTCAGCGGATGGCTTTTGGCCTTAATACTTATTCATGGAAGACTCTGTTTCGCCAGATTCGGCAGCTTGCAGTTTGCTTTCTTCCGAATCGCTCTTGGCGTGTTTCCGGCGGTGCAGAATCGCATTGATTTCAGCGCCGATAACCAGGATCAAGCCTGTGAGGAAGAACCACAGGATCAAGACAATCAATCCGCCGAGGCTTCCGTAAGTGGCTGAATAGCTTCCGAAATTCGATACATAGAATGAGAAGCCAAGGGAGACCAGCTGCCACAGGATCGTAGCGATGACTGCCCCGATGAGGACTTCCTTGAACGGGAAGTGCTTATTCGGCGCAAATTTGTAAAGTAGCGCCAATACGAGGCTCATGACCACGATGGAAATGACCCAGCGAAGCACCTGGAAAATGATTTCTGTCTGCTGCGGAAGATTCAGGAATTGATTGATTATATCGATGATCGTGCCGCCGAAGATCGGCAGTACAAGCGCAACGATGACAGCAACCAGCATGAACAGCGTCAATACGATTGCCAGCCCTTTCTTCACGAAGAAAGAACGGGTTTCTTCCACGTCATATGCTTGGTTCGTTGCATCCATGAATGCAGTCAGGGCATTCGAAGCGGACCAAAGCGTACCAAGGATACCGAAAGTCAATAGGCCGCCGGACGGTGTCGTCACGACGCTGACGATGGTATCTTCGAATGTTGAAGCGACTTCACCTGGCAGGACGGTGCCGATAAAATCGACAGCCCGCTGCGGGTCGATCTGTAAATACGGCAGGATGGCCAGCAATAAAATCAATAATGGGACAATTGCCAGTAGATAGTAATATGCCTGGGCTGCCGCAAGTGTCGTCGCATGGTCTTTCTTGAATTCTTTGCCAAGTTCCTTGGCAAAAGACGTCACTTTGCTCATAACTTTATACCTCCATTTGTTTTGTAAAGTTATTAAGTATATGCCCGCTGCAACCAGGAAATAACCTTAAAAAAGAAAATTGTCCGTTTTTTACTTCATTCAGGAAGAGTTTTAATCGATCATTCTGACGCCAAGAAGGTCGGCAAAAGCGATTCGGACAACATCAGCACCCGATGAAATCTCTATGGTTTGATTGGATAGGCCGACTGAAGCGATGGTTCCGGATACGGCTCCCGGCCCATCGTCCCAATATCGCATTTCGACCATGCATTGCCGCTGGTAGGCGATGCCGATTTCCTCCTGCAATAAACCGAGCTCTTCTTCATCGAGGCGGGGTTTATGCTTGGAAGGCTCATCGGCTTGCCACTCCCGCAGCATCCGGACATGTTCCGGCAGCATCAGCGCCCCCCATTTCAATTGCCCCCTGTCCAATACGTCCCCTTTAACCGTCAAATGCCGGTTCTTTTTCATCTTCAGCACTCCTTTCTAAAGTATAAGAACACTTGTTCTTATCGTAAAGAAAGAACGGCTAATGGTCAATTACTTCTTTTCCATAAAAAAACAAGGCGCCTAAAGGCAGCCCTGTTTATGCGTTGATTTCCGGTTCTTCGAGTTTCTCGAAAGCGATCTTGAGGATATGGTGGTTTTCCATAGCAACGATTTCCCAACGATAGCCGCCTTTTTCGAATGAATCTCCAGCTTCAGCTTCGATGAGCTGATGCTGCATCCAGCCGGCGATGGTATCGATTTCGTCGCTGTCGGCAAATTTCAGGCTGAAGCGTTCTTCCAAGTCTTTCAACAGGACGCGGCCATTCACCACATACCGGGTGTCGCTTTCTTTCACGATTTCAGCTTCCTCTTCTTCATCAAACTCATCCCGGATTTCCCCGACGATCTCCTCGAGAATGTCTTCCATCGTGATCAGCCCCGACGTGCCGCCGTATTCGTCGATGACCAGCGCGATGTGGGTGCGGTCTTTCTGCATTTTCACGAGCGCCATCTGCAGCGGTGTCGTTTCGTGGAAATACGGAAGGTCATGGACGAGTTCGGTCATCTGGACATCGTTATTGATCGCATAATGGGTCAGTACTTCCTTGGCATTGATGAAGCCGATCAAGTCGTCTTTATCACCGTCGCGCGCAATCGGATAGCGTGTAAAGCGGTGCTCCCGAAGTTCTGCCAGCAATTCATCAGTGGACAAATCATCCGGAAAAGCGACCATTTGCGTACGCGGGATCATGACATCCTTGGCGCTGCGTTCATCGAATGCAAAGATGTTCTGCATATAGGAAAGTTCCGTCTGGTTGATTTCGCCGCTCTGGAAACTTTGCGCCATGATGATCTTCAGTTCTTCCTCTGAATGGGCTTGCTGTTCGCCGGCGGGTTCAACACCGAACATGCGGAGCAGCAAACGGGCAGAGCCGTTCAGGACGAAAATGAACGGATACATGATTTTCCCGAAGATATAAAGGGCAGGGGCCAGTGTCAAAGTCATCCGTTCCGCAAACTGCAAGGCCAGCGATTTTGGAGCCAATTCCCCGATGACGACGTGCAAAAATGTCACCAGTGCAAAAGCGAGGGCAAACGAGATGATCGCCGAAACAGCTGAAGGGACGCCGAGCCAGTCGAATAGCGGATGGAGAAGCGTTTCGACGGTCGGTTCCCCGAGCCATCCAAGGCCAAGGGCGGTCACGGTGATGCCGAGCTGGCATGCGGATAGATAATAATCCAGGTCACTGACGACTTTCTTGACGGTGACGGCTTTTTTATTGCCTTCCTCGATCAGCTGTTCGATGCGCGACATGCGGACTTTGACGACAGCAAATTCCGTACCGACGAAAAATGCGGTTAATGCAATGAGTAAGACGAGTAAAGCTAAATTCAATAAAAGTATGGGGTCCAATAAATTCCCTTAAATAAGGGATTCACCTCCGAGATAGTTTCTTCTAATTTATCACAATTTGCTTGGCGCTGCTGAGGAATTGCATCAATGGGCTTCGAGCACGCGTTTGGTGATCTTGCGGATATCGATCGCCGTATCTTCTGTCATGATGTCATCAAGAATGACATCGCGGAAATAATCAACGCTTGCGGTAAGCGGCAGGTCGAGGATCTTGCTGAGGGCGATCCGGTACATTTTCAGGAATTCCTTGTCGGTATTGCCGCGTTTCAGTTCTGCAAACGCTTCATAGAATTGGTCGAGCTTATCGGCGAATTCCAATAGCCGGCCTTCGAGCGACTCGTCCTTGCCTTCTTTCATGCGGTCGAAAAACACATCCTGGAATTCTTCCGGGATTTCTTTCAGGATGAACTTCTCCATCATCCCTTCCTCGACTTTCGCAAGGATTTCCTTGAGTTCGGGGGATGCGTATTTTACGGGAGTTTTGATGTCCCCGATAAACACTTCGGCAAAATCGTGGTTGATGGTCCGCTCATACAGCGATTTCCAATCGACAGGGCGGCCTTCGCGCTCTTCAATCGTGGCGAAGAACATCGCATACTGGCTGACTTTCCAGGAATGTGCAGCGACATTATGCTCTTCAAATTTAAAGCGGCCCGGCGCCCGGATGATCCGCTCCAGATCATTCAATGAGGTGAAAAAACGGTGAATTCCCATGAAAAACGACTCCTTTTTGCTGATTTCGATGTCTTCAGCATACCTGAAAAACGGTATAATAGAAATTATAGAGTGATCTAAGCGGAAAAGGAGCGCAATCAGCTATGACAGGAAAAACACACATCACGGGCGGCATCGCAGCGAGCCTGGCATTTGCGCAAGTTTCCCATTACGAGCCAGCCATCTTGTTGATCGGCGGGGTTGTCGGGGCCTTGATCCCGGATATTTGCCATGGATCGAGTACGATCGGCAGGAAATTGCCATTCTTATCGAAAATCATCAACGGCCTTTTCGGCCATCGGACTTTTACGCACAGCCTATTGTTTTTATTACTGGCGGTCTTGCTGTTCGAAACGGCCGGGCTGGACGAAGCGCTGGCGGCCGGGACCATCGTCGGGATGGCCAGCCATCTTGTGCTCGATATGGCCACCAAGCGGGGCGTAAAGCTATTGTTTCCACTGCGCGTGACGGTCCGCTTGCCGCTTACCACCTCGACCGGGAGCCTTACGGAACATCTGGTGTTTGCAGCCTTGTCGGTCCTGTCGGTTTATTTCGGCTATCATCTGTTCAACTTCGCTTAATGAGTTTCAAGCGGGATCGTTCGGGAATAGGAGGGGAAAGCAGTCCAAAGGAGGAAGCGTAATGCCTAGAGACGAATTTTCCAAAGATGCCAACCCGTCAAGGGATACCGATCGAAGAAAACGGGAAGAGTTCGAAGGGATCGGCCGTGAGTCCCAGGAAGACGGACAGAAGATGAGAAAAGAAGGCGCCCACAGCAACACAGGCGTCGGTGATGAACGGAATCCGATCGGCGAATCGGAAAGTGAATAACGAATCATTTAAAACGAGCTGCCGAGCCCAACCTAGCAGCTCGTTTTTATTGGATTTAGAGAACTGAAAATATGCTTTGGCGGTGCAGGCTTTTCTCATCCACTAGGAAGATTATCGTTATGCGGTTAGAGGATCCGAGGAAAATCGAGTTTCTTTGCTGTTTGCCCCAATAAGGCAGTAAATTCTGATAAAATGGCAAGATAATCAATTTTCTATCCGCCGAGGCTGAAACAAGATGCATCGAATTTCAGCTTTGCAGCGATTGAAGAAATAGTTAGGGAGATGAAGGATGAAAACCATAAATGTATTAGTCACTGGAATCGGAGGGCCTACTGCACAAGGCGTGCTCCGAGGGTTTTTGGAAAAAGACAATGTGCATGTAATCGGGGTAGATAGAAGGGCTGTTACGTCGGGAAATCAATTTTGCGATAAGACCTACACAATTTCCAGGTTTAGCGATTTGCAGGCTTATAAAGCTGAAATAAAGGAGCTGGTGGAAAAAGAATCAATTGATGTGATTTTCCCGGCGTTGCATGAGGAAATTGAGGTTTTTCAGGAATTCAGGCATGAATTGGATGTGGCAGTAGCACTTCCTGAAAGTGACCATTTTGATGTGCTTGCAGACAAAGAGAAAATCTACGGGTTTTTGCAGGAACAAGGCCTGTCCCGGTACATACCGACATATGTCGGATTCAGCAATACAGAAGAATTGAAGCCGATCGCGGAAAAAGAGTTTCCAGATGAGGAATACATTGTCGTAAAACAAATCAATGGTTACGGTGCGTTAGGGTTCGCCATGTTGACGAACCGTGAGAATTATTTGCGGGCTTTGAAAGAAGGCAAGAGCAAAATTGTCAATATCGATGATTACGCTGATATCCCATCGGCCGACAGGCGCATCGTGATGGAGTACCTGGGTGGAACGGAATACAGCGTGGATGTCTTTATGCACCAAGGAGAAGTGGTAACAGCAGTCCCTCGTGAGCGGACGGGCGTATCGAACGGCATTGTCCTCGATGGCAAAGTGGTACATAACGAAGAGTTGATCGAAGCAGCGGCGGAGATCTCAAAGGTACTTGTGACGGATGGATTCATCAATCTTCAATTCTTTTCCACAGCCAGTGGGTATCGATTAACGGACGTCAATGCCCGTTTCTGCGGCAGCCAAGTGATGAGCCTGGGGGCTGGCGTCAATTTCCCTTATTTATTCATCCAATACAAGCTGCTCGGGGAGCGTGAAGAAGTATCGCCGAGATGGAATACACGGATGATCCGTTTCCGCGATCATTTCTATGTATACGAAGATTAAAGGAGCAGCCATGGCACATAAGAAAAAAATTTTGACTAGCCTTTATATACATTTCCCGCTTGGCCTTTGGCAAGACAGGGAGGCGGTGGAATGAAAAAAGCCGTCATTCTCATCATGATACTGACCATTTTTTCGAAGTTCATCGGCTTTTTCAGGGATATCACCTTAGCTTATTTTTACGGAGCTTCAGGCGTCAGTGACGCGTATTTAATCGCATTGACGATCCCGACGGTCATTTTCGGTTTTGTGGCCACCGGCATATCCACCGGCTATATCCCCATGTACAGCCGGATAGAAGCCGATCATGGCGAAAAGGACAGCAAGGCGTATACAAATAATCTATTGAATATTCTCTGGGCATTATGCACGGCAACGGTCATTCTGGGGCTAATCTTTACCCAGCCGCTCGTCAAAATATTCGCTAGCGGTTTTGAAGGGGAGATCTTGGAACTGGCGGTCAGCTTTACGCGCATCACTATCGTCGGGATCTATTTCACGATGACGATCCGGATTTTGAGCAGTTATTTGAATATGAAAAAATATTACGTCGTCCCTACATTGATCGGCCTGCCGCTGAACATCGTCATGATCATCTCGATCATCATCAGTTCGAAGTTCGATCTCGTAATTGTCCTTGCAATCGGCAACCTGGCGGCAATTATGATCCAATTCGCCATCTTGATGTATTTTGCGTACAAAAAAGGATTCAAGTACCAATTCATTTTCAAGCCGAAAGACAAGCATATAAAAAGCATGGTCATCTTGGCAATTCCGGTCATCATCGGTTCGTCGGTCAACCAGATCAATAAACTGGTCGACCGGACATTGGCTTCGCAAATTTCCATCGGCGGCATCTCGGCCTTGAATTACGCAAACACCTTGAATTTGTTTGTGCAAGGGGTTTTCGTCGTCTCCATTTCCACAGTCATGTACCCGCTCATCTCGAAGATGGCTTCAAAAGGCAATATGGAGGGGTTGAAGCGTTCCGTTTCCCAGGCAATCAATGGCATCAGCTTGCTTGTCGTCCCGGCGACGGTCGGTTCGCTGTTATTCGCAGAACCGATTGTTGCATTGCTCTTCGGGAGAGGGGCATTTGATGACTCGGCAATCGCCTTGACCTCCAGCGCGTTTTTCTTCTACTCGATCGGCATGGTTGCCTACGGTTTGCGCGAAGTGTTGTCGAGGGCGTTCTATTCGCTTCAGGACACGCGGACGCCGATGGTCAATGCAGCTATTGCGATGGTGTTGAATATTATCCTGAACTTTATACTGGCCAGGTATATGGGGATTGGCGGTTTGGCGCTGGCGACAAGCATTGCGGCGATATTCGGGACCATCCTGTTGTTTTTGAGTCTGCGAAAGAAAATCGGCGCTTTCGACATGAGGCAGATGTCAATGTCTTTTCTGAAGATCACTATCGCATCAATAGCGATGGGTGCAGCGGCTAAGATCTTATACAATGGCTTACTGCCGTTGTTGGGTTCGCCAATTTCCTTGGTGTTGTCTATTGCAGCGGCAATCGTCTTGTATTTTGTTTTCGTCTACATATTAAAGATTGAAGATGCGCAAGAGATGACGCACGCAATTAAAAAGAAATTGTCAAGACGTCCGAAATGAGGGTTTGGTGTAGGATTACAAACAGAAAGTTGGAAGACAAGGAAAGCCCTTGTCTTCTAGCTTTTTTTCTTGTCCTGAAAAATGAAAACGGCTACACTTTAACAGGTGGAATAATTAAACAATTTTTATTTTTTAAAATGGAGGGATAGCATAATTTCGACAACTTGGAATTGGATGTGGGAAAAGCACCATCAAGCAAAAGACATGCTGCGCTTTTTCGCCAAGCCCGGCTCAACAAACCAGCCGGACGACCGCGACCGCGCAGAGGATGCTGGTACATACGATGAACGTTTCAAGAAGAAAAGCTATAACACGCCGCAGCTGATCGGGCTGATCCTCGGACCTTTATTGTTCATCTTGACGATGCTGTTCGTGAATCCGGAAGGCTTGGCGCCTGAAGCGAAAGCGATCCTGGCCAGTACCATCTGGATTGCGACATGGTGGATCACTGAAGCGATCCCGATTCCAGCCACTTCGTTATTGCCGATCGTCTTATTTCCTTTAACAGGGGGTTTGGACGTGGGAGAGACCACTTCCCCTTACGGCAACGACACGATTTTCCTGTTCATGGGCGGCTTCATGATCGCCTTGACGATGGAGAAATGGAATCTGCATAAACGCATTGCCTTGACCATCATTTCATTGATCGGCACGAACACCGAGCGGATCATCCTCGGGTTCATGGTGGCGACCGGGTTCTTGTCGATGTGGATTTCCAACACTGCGACTGCCATGATGATGGTGCCGATCGGGCTGGCGATCATTTACCAGGTGTCGGAAGCGCTGAAGCATGACGACTCGATCGACACGTCCCAGGAAAACTTCGGGTTCGGCAAAGCGCTCATGCTGGGGATTGCCTATTCCGCATCACTCGGCGGAATCGCGACATTGATCGGGACACCGCCGAATACTTTGCTTGCCGGTGCGGTCAATGAAATCTACGGCATTGAAATCACTTTCGCCGAATGGATGCTGTTCGGCGTGCCGCTTGCCTGGATCTTCATCTTTGTGGCCTGGTTTTACTTGATCAAAATCGCGTTTCCGTTGAAATTGAAAGAATTGCCTGGGGGCAGCGCCGTCATTAAAGAGCAAAAGATGGAACTCGGAAAAGCTTCCTACGAGGAAAAAATCGTTTTCGCGATCTTCCTCTTGGCAGCATTTTCATGGATCACCCGCTCGTTCCTCTTGGTGGAATTTTTGCCTGGCTTGAACGATGCGATGGTCGGGTTGATCGCCGCCTTGATCTTGTTCGCCGTCCCTTCGAAAAACCGCAGAGGCGATCATTTGCTGGACTGGGCGACAGCCGTTAAATTGCCGTGGGGCATCCTGTTGCTCTTTGGGGGCGGTTTGGCGATCGCCGCCGGCTTCACCCAATCGGGCCTTTCCGAATGGATCGGCGGCCAGTTGATCGGCCTTCAGGGAATCAATGTCTTGATCATCGTTCTTGTCGTTGCGGCATTTGTGCTGTTCCTGACAGAAATCACGTCCAATACCGCCACGGCGTCGATGATGTTCCCGATCATGGCCTCCTTGGCGGTCGCACTCGGCATCCATCCGTATGCACTGATGGTGACGGCCGCTGTCAAGGCCTCCTGTGCCTTCATGCTGCCGGTGGCGACACCGCCAAATGCCGTCGTCTTCGGTTCGGGTTATTTGAAAATCATCGATATGGCCCGTGCCGGGTTCATCCTCAACGTCTTCGGGATCGTCTTTGTCGGCCTGGCCGTCTACTACTTCCTGCCGCTCGTCTGGGGCATCGATTTATTGAGCACGCCTGCAAGATTCCTGGAATGAACATAGAAGAGCCGCCTCATGCAATCGAGGCGGCTCTTTTTCTGTACCAGGTAACGGCCAACACGTAAAGCGTGGGCATCAAGGCGCAAAGGAGGATCAGCACATTCCAGCCGAAGCGGGTCCAGACGGGGCTGAGCAGCGAACTTCCGGCGGCGACGCCGATATAATAAGACACGAGATACAAGCTTGATGCGCTGCCTTTATGATGCGTGGCCTGCTGGCCCACTGAAGCGGCAGTCAGTGAATGGGCCGTGAAAAACCCGAGGCAAGTCACGCACAGGCCGGTTGCCACCATCCACAGTTCAGGGCCGAGCGTCATCAACACGCCGGCCGAAAAAATGAACACGCCGATGATGCGCACGCGCCTCAAGCCGAATGCTTCAGCGGCGCGCCCGGCCATAGGGGAGCCGATGACCCCGATGCCGTAGGCGAAGAACAGATAGGAAATCGCCTGCAGCGACATGGAGAAAGGCGGCGCTTCGAGATGAAACGGCAAATAGGTCCAGACGCCGGTGAAAGCGATCTGAAGAATCGCCCCAAGGCCGAACACAACGAGCAGTGCCGGGTTTTTCAAATGGAACAGGAAGCCTTCGATATCTTTTGAGAAGCTCAGTTCGCTCGGTTCGAAATGATAAGAAGGCGGCAATAGGAAAAGGACGGCGATAAACAGGGCGATGCCTGTTGCGCCGAATGCCAGAAACGTGAACTGCCAGGAGAACGCATCGGTCAAAAACCCGGTCAGGACGCGGCCAAGCATGCCGCCGAGTGCGTTGCTCGATATGTATAAAGCGGTAGCATAGGCAATGTTTTTCCGGTCGATCTCTTCGCTGATATAGGCGAGCGCCGCAGCTGGAACCCCGGCAAGCGCAAAGCCCTGGATCAAGCGCAGCGCAAGAAATACCGTGAACGATTCGACGAATGGCAGGATGAAAAATGGGATGGCGGAGCCGAGCAGCGACCAGATGATATAGGAACGGCGCCCATTGCGGTCAGAGAAAAAACCGAGAATGACCAATCCGGCGATCAGCCCGATGATGGTCAGGGAGAGGGATAGGCTGGAAGTCGAGACCGATACCCCGAACTCCGAGACGAATACCGGCAGCAAAGGCTGAACGGCATACATATTGGCAAAAATAAATAGCGAAGCCAACAGCAGGCTCGCAATGATTTTCCAGAATTCGCGGTCCCGTACCGTGTATTTGCGCTGTTCCATGGGAGACAATCACTTCCGTTTCGTAGTAGCTTCTATCGTCCATTCTATCACTCATTGACCAGTGATTGTGAACGCAAAAAGGTGCAGAAAAACCCGCACGGAAAATGCGGGCTGGGCGTTAAAGCTTATTGAAATACGCGAGGATTTGTTTACGGCTGGGTTCCTGCAGGCGATAGCGCAATTCCTTGTTTTGGGTATTCACGAGATGATAGGCCGGGTTTTCGACAACCGTAAACTTCCAATGCGGTTTCACGTTCTTTTTCTTCAATTGCAGTTCTGGAGGCATCATCTTGCCAGTGAAACTTTCAAGTTTAGCCATCAGGAACGTATCCATGTAGCGGACGATGACAAACCCTTGGTGTTTCTCCGGGTCATATTTCGAGAGATTGTATTCACTTACATCAAAACCTTTTTCATAACGTTGTACAGACGGAGAAAGGACGAAAAATTCCTCGTTGTAAAACACATTCGAGTTGCCGAATTGCTTGAGGCCCAATTCCTCAACCAAAAGATCCTTATTGACCAAATTCATTTCGCGCGCAGTAGCCATGCAATTCCTCCTCATTTCCTTATAGTCTCTCCATTATAACATTCTTTTGGCGTGTACGCTGAAAGCGCGCCCTTAAAGGGGTGGGCAGCGGATTGCTAGAGAAGTTAGAAAAATCTGTTATATTGGAAGTAAGCTAATCCACTTGAGAGAAGGGGAGGATTTCAGTGTGCGGAAGATTTGCGTTATATGCAGATTACGGAGCTTTGCTCGAGCGCTTTGGCATAGAAGAAGCCACGCTCGCCCAGGCGTCCTACGAAGAGAATTACAATGTGGCGCCTTCCCGGCAGATCGTTGCGGTCATCAATGATGGCGAGCGCAACCGGCTTGGGACATTGCGCTGGGGGCTCATCCCGCCATGGGCGAAAGATGAGAAAATCGGCTACAAGATGATCAACGCCCGGGCTGAAACGGCTGCAGAAAAACCCAGTTTCCGCCATGCTTTCAAGAAAAAGCGCTGCCTAATCCCGGCGAATGCGTTTTACGAATGGAAAAAAGGCCAGGACGGCAAGACGCCGATGCTCATCCATATGGCGGACGGTGAGTTGTTTGCATTTGCTGGACTATGGGAGTCATGGAAGTCGCCGGAAGGGGAAATGGTCCATAGCTGCACGATTCTGACGACGCAGCCGAACGCATTGATGGCGGAGATCCATGACCGCATGCCGGTGATTTTGGCCAAGGAAGCGGAGAAGGACTGGTTGGACCCGAATATCCAGGACCCCGAAATCTTGCAAAAACTCATCAAGCCTTACGAAACGGCAGGGTTGGAAGCGTATGAAGTATCCAGCGCAGTCAATTCGCCGAAGAACAATGGGCAGGAATTGATTCGGGAAATCGGATGACCACACTTTCATGCAAAGGGGAGGGGCATGGTGAAAAGCGGATTGATCTTGGAAGGCGGCGGCATGCGGGGGGTCTATACGGCTGGCGTGCTGCAGAAGTTCATGGAAGAGGACATATTTTCGGATTATGTGATCGGGGTATCGGCTGGCGCTTGCAATGCCGTGTCTTACCTTTCCCGGCAAAGCGGCAGGAACCGGACGGTGATGATCGATTACGTCACGCATCCAGATTATATTTCAATGAAAAACTTGCTGAAGAAACGCGAACTATTCGGCATGAACCTGATTTTCGACGATATACCGAACCGGCTGGTGCCGTTTGATTATGGGGGGTTCGGCGCTGCTGCGGAAGAATTCGTCGTCGGGACGACAGATTGCATGACTGGGGAAGCGGTCTATTACCGCAAGCCGCTGCCTCCCGAAGAACTGCTCACGGTCGTGCGGGCATCGAGTTCACTGCCGTTCATGTCACGCCCTGTGGAATTCGGCGGCCGCCTCCTCATGGACGGCAGCCTGGCCGACCCGCTGCCGATCAAACAAGCCTTGTCGGATGGTGTGACCAGGCCGATCATCGTGATGACACGTGAAAAGAGCTACCGGAAGCGCAAGACGCCCCTTATGCGCCTCGCCCCGGCATTCGCCCGGCAATATCCGGGCCTTGCAAAGGCGCTCGAGGAGCGGCAGCGCATTTATAACGAATCGCTTGGGCAGATAGAAGCGCTCGAAGCGCAAGGTGCTGCCATTGTCGTACGCCCCCGTAACTTGCACAAGCTGCGCGGCATCGAGCGGGACCAGGAGCGGCTTGCGGCTTTGTATGTGCAAGGGTACCGGGATGCAGAACTGGTCGTGCCGCGCGCTAGAAAATTTATCGGAGCACAAAATGCCTTGAGTTCAGAGAGGAGTTCGTGATGATTACCGAAATAGACCAGACAGATGAGAAAATTGCACGCGATGTCCAATCAATCCAGCGTCCGGCGTACCGGATTGAAGCAGAGCTGATGGGATTTCATGATATCCCCCATATATCCGAGACGATCGACGAAATCCAGCAGAGCGAAGAGACGTTCCTCGGCTATCAGGATGGGTATTTAAAAGGTTTCATTTCCTTTAAGGAAGAAGATGGTGTCGTCGACATTTACCGGCTCGTTGTGGATCCGCTCCAGTTCCGCCAAGGGATCGCCCGGAGTTTGGTGGACCACTTGCTCCAGCAAAAGAAAGCAAAGGAATTCGTTGTCAGTACGGGCACAGCGAATGTACCTGCCCGTAAACTGTACGAATCATTTGGCTTCCGGGAAGAAGAAACTTTCGAAGTTGCGCCAGGTGTAACATGTACCCAATTCCGCCTGGCAGTTTGAGAATTTGCCGCCACAGTCCCCTTAAGGGCTGCAGGCGGCTTTTGCGGTTTTGGGGCTGCAGGCACATTTATTTATTTTTAATTCGAGATAATATAAAATGAAGGAAGTGGATATGTCCCTGTCCGCACAGAAAGGAGTGCGATTCAGATGATTAAGATCTTGCCGCGCATTAACGAATTGGCTCAAAAAGAGCGCAGCTGCGGATTGAGCTATGAGGAAATCCGGGAGCAGCAAGTGCTCCGCCGCGAATATCTTCAGGAAATCCGTGGACAAGTTGAGTCGACAGTAACGAATATGACAGTTATCGACCCGCTTGGTGCAGATGTCACACCGGGTAAAGTCAAAAACTTGAAATAAAACGAACAAACCCAAACGATTTCAGAGAGGAAGAAAAATAGATGAACGATTATTTAGTGAAAGCATTGGCCTATGATGGCCAAATCCGCGCCTTTGCCGCGCGCACGACCGAAACGGTGAATGAGGCGCAACGCCGCCATTACACATGGCCGACCGCCTCCGCGGCACTTGGCCGTTCAATGACAGCAAGTGTCATGCTTGGTGCGATGCTGAAAGGCGAAGAAAAATTGACGATCAAGATCAATGGGGGCGGCCCGCTCGGCACGATTCTCGTGGATGCCAACGCAAAAGGCGAAGTGCGGGGATATGTTTCCAATCCCCAGACCCATTTTGACTTGAACGAGCAGGGCAAGCTCGATGTCCGCCGGGCAGTCGGGACAGAAGGGACGCTGACTGTCTCCAAGGATATCGGTTTACAGCATCCGTATGTCGGCCAAGTGCCGATCGTCTCGGGCGAACTCGGGGATGATTTTACCCACTATATCGTGACTTCTGAACAGACGCCTTCCTCAGTCGGCGTCGGGGTTATCGTCAATCCGGACAATACCATCCTGGCTTCAGGCGGCTTCATGATCCAATTGATGCCGGGAACCGACGAACATGTGGTCAGCCAGCTCGAGCAGCGGCTTACCGAGATCCCGACCATTTCGAATATGGTCCGGGCGGGCTTGACGCCTGAAGATATCCTGGAGGAAGTCCTCGGCAAGGGCAATGTAAAAGCGCTTGATACGATGCCGGTGAATTTCCAATGCCAATGCTCGCGTGAGCGCATCCATAACGCGATCCGGGGCCTTGGGCAAGAGGAAATCGAAGACATGATCGTGACAGACGGACAGGCGGAGGCACAATGCCATTTCTGCAACGAAACGTATCTGTTCACGAAAGACCAATTGCAAGACATGTTGTCTTGATTGAATGCAAAGCCTGTGGAAAATTCCGCAGGCTTTTTGATTTGGAAGCTCAAGGCGGATATGATATGATGTTATTATCTCGAATTAAAGATATTATAAATAGGAGGTTTTTACATGATGAAACATATTTACAACCCGCCTGCGGATGCATCCAAGCCGACATTCCTGCTGCTGCACGGGACCGGCGGAACAGAGACGGACTTGCTGCCGGCAGCAGGGCATATCGATCCGGAAGCAGGCGTGCTGAGCGTTCGCGGGAATGTGTCGGAAAACGGCATGCCACGTTTTTTCAAACGCTTGTCTGAAGGCGTGTTCGATATGGAAGATTTGCGCGAACGGACAGAAGAATTGCATCAGTTTATCGGCCAGGCAGCCGATGAATACGGCTTTGACCGCAATAATGTCATTGCGCTCGGCTATTCGAATGGCGCAAACATTGCCGCGAACCTGTTGTTCTCGTACGAAGATTCATTGAAATCAGCGATTTTGCACCACCCGATGGTACCGGACCGCAATAAGGAATTGCCGAATTTGGATGGCACCCGCGTCTTTATCGCCGCGGGGACGAACGACCCGATTTGCCCGAAAGAAGAATCGGAAGATCTGGAAAAGCTGCTGAGTGGAGCAGGCGCAGAAGTGAGCCTGCATTGGGAAAATAACGGGCACCAGCTGACGATGGACGAATTGGTTGCAGCTAAAGCTTGGTACGAAAAAGGGTAAATAAAACTCCTCCGGCTCTGGGGGAGTTTTTTTTTGAGCCTGATTTCGTTCCGCATGCTTTGACAACCACGACATGCTTCGGTCATGATTAATGAAAACGAACTGGAGGAGGGATGGCGGTGCAAAACAATCCGCGCATCACCGAGCAACTTGAAGCTTGGGTGAAAGAAAACAAAGGGCATGCCGTTCTCGGCACCACGGCCCAGTACATACCTGCCTTGGGAAAAGTCGACCCGGGCAAACTAGGGATTTGCATGATCGATGAAGATGGCCATTATTATTGTGCGGGGGACACCGACGCCGAGTTCACCCTGCAGAGCATATCCAAAGCACTGACGTTTGTTGCGCTCAGTTGCCATTACGGTTTGGAGTTCGTATTGGAACGGGTGGACGTGGAGCCGACAGGTGAAGCATTCAACTCCATCGTGCCATTCGAGATCCATCGGCCGAATAAGCCATTCAACCCGTTCATCAATGCGGGAGCCATTACGATCTCGTCCTTGTTGCCGGGACAGAATGCGCAAAAGAAGTTCGAGTACTTAAAGGGCTTTCTCGAAGAATTGCTCAGCCACCCGATCGAAATCGACAAGGAAGTCTATGATTCGGAATGGGCTACTTCCCACCGCAACCGTGCGCTGGCTTATTATTTGAAAGAAGCGAACTTCCTGGAACTCGAAGTGGAAGAAGCGCTCGACATCTATATCAGCCAATGCGCCATCAAAGTGTCAGTGAAAGACCTGGCGCTTCTCGGTTTGATCCTTGCCTATGACGGCTACAACCCGATCACTAAAGTGAAGCATTTTTCCGAAGAAATCGCACAGGTGACGAAAGTATTGATGGTCACTTGCGGCATGTATAATTCATCCGGGAATTTCGCTGCGCATGTCGGCATTCCGGCGAAAAGCGGCGTTTCAGGCGGCATCATGGCGGCCGTTCCACCCAAGCTCCATTCGCAAACCTATGAATTCCGCGCAGGAGCGGGGATCGGCGTTTATGGCCCGGCGATTGATGTTCAAGGGAACAGCGCAGCCGGCACAATGATGCTCCGGCAAATTTCAAAAGAGTGGGATTTAAGCATTTTTTGATAAAAATACCAAAACCGTGCAGGGCCTTGCAGTGAATCTATTTCACTGCAAGGCCTTTTATCATGGTTTTTTTCGATTTTTCTATTTATTCGTTTCCGGTTATGGATAGGGGGTACAGAAAGACTAAGGGATACATAAAAAGATGAGGAGTGGAAAAATGGCACAAGATCCGAAAAAAGTCGATGAAAACAGCAAGAACGAGCAATTGGAGCAGTACCGTTCAGATGACAGCGGCAAGGATTTGACGACGAATCAAGGGTTGAAACTATCGGAGGATGAATTTTCCTTAAAAGCGGGTGAACGCGGGCCGACGTTGATGGAGGACTTTCATTTCCGGGAAAAAATGACCCATTTCGACCATGAGCGCATTCCAGAGCGCGTGGTCCATGCGCGCGGATTCGCGGCACACGGTGAATTCGAAGCTTATGAGTCGCTCGAGCATTTGACGAAAGCGAAGTTTTTGTCGAAAAAAAGCAAGAAAACGCCGGTCTTCGTCCGTTTTTCAACCGTAGCGGGATCACGCGGTTCAGCAGAGACGGTGCGGGACGCGCGCGGCTTTGCGACGAAGTTCTACACGGAGGAAGGCAATTACGATTTAGTCGGCAATAACATCCCGGTCTTCTTTATCCAGGATGCGATCAAGTTCCCGGACTTGGTCCATGCATTCAAGCCCGAGCCGCATAATGAAATTCCGCAGGCTGCGACAGCCCATGATACGTTCTGGGATTTTGTCGCGAACAACCAGGAAGCAGCCCATATGGTCATGTGGACGATGTCTGACCGCGCCATTCCGAGGAGCTTCCGGACAATGGATGGATTCGGCGTCCATGCATTCCGTTTCATCAATGCCGAAGGAAAATCCCATTTCGTGAAATTCACGTGGAAATCCACGCTCGGTGTCCATTCGCTCGTATGGGATGAAGCCCAGAAGATCAACGGGAAAAACCCCGACTTCCACCGGGCTGACCTGCATGAAGCCATCGAAAGCGGCGATTATCCGGAATATGAATTGGGCGTCCAGATCGTTCCGGAAGAGGATGAGCATAAGTTCGATTTCGATTTGCTCGATGCGACAAAAATGTGGCCGCAGGAAGAGATTCCGATCCAGATCATCGGCAAGATGACCTTGAACCGCAATGTCGATAACGTCTTTGCGGAAACCGAGCAAGTCGCATTCCATCCAGGCCATGTGGTCCCAGGAATCGATTTCTCGAACGACCCGCTTCTTCAAGGGCGGCTGTTCTCCTATACGGATACACAATTGATCCGCCTGGGCGGGCCGAATTTCCATGAATTGCCGATCAACCGAGGCGTTTGCCCGTTCCACAATAACCAGCGCGATGGCTATGGCCGCCAAACCATCAATAAAGGGAAAGTATCCTATCAGAAGAGTTCCTTCACCAATAACACGCCGGCGCCTGTCAGCGAAGCGGAAGGCGGGTATGCCCATTACCAGGAAAAAGTGGAAGGCCGCAAAGTGCGCAAGCGCAGTGAAAGCTTTAAAGACCACTTCTCGCAAGCCACGATGTTCTGGAACAGCATGAGCGATGCGGAAAAACAACATATCATCGAAGCGTTCAGCTTCGAGCTCGGCAAATGCGACAGCATCGATATCCGCCAACAGATCGTGGACATGTATGCGAACGTCAATCTCAAGCTGGCACAGGAAATTGCTGCCAACATCGGCGTCAAAGCCCCTGAGACAGGAAATACCGATACGAGCAAAAAATCACCTGCGTTAAGCCAGGAAAATACGGTTAAGTCAGCCAAGACGCGCAAGGTTGGCGTCATCGTAGCCCCTGACTTCAACGGCAAGGAAGTCATGGAAGTATTGGAGCAGCTTGAATCCAAAGGCCTTCAATATGAAATCATCAGCGAGAAGCAAGGGAAGCTGGATGCAGGAAACGGCAAACAACTGAAAATCGACCATACCTTCACGACAGCGGACCCGGTATTGTTCGACGCCATCTATGCAGTAGGCGGCCCCGATGTCAGCAAGAAGTTCGCCCGGAACACCGCTTATTATGTAACGGAAGCGTTCGGGCACTTCAAGCCGATCGGTGCAACACATGAAGGCAAGAAATGGCTGGATGCCAATGGCTACACCGGCGAACCGGGAGTCGTCACGGATGATTCCATGAAAGGATTCGCAGATAGCTTTATCGAGGCAATCACAGCGCACCGCCACTGGACTCGGGAAGTTTGATAAAATATGGTGGAAAAGTAGTATTTTGGCACATTTCGAACCGGATATGTTTAATAACATAACTGAGGGGTATTTTCAAGACTAGAAAGCAAAAAAACTTCTCAAAAAAATGGAGGAATTTGAAATGGCTAACAATAAATTCATGGGAACATTCGACACAGAAACAGAAGTACTGAAAAAAATCGAAGACATGAAAGCGCAAGGCTCACGTGAAGAAGACATGTACGTGATGGCCCGCAACGAAGACCAGATTTCAATGGTGCGCGGAAGAACAGACGTGGATTATAAATCATCTGAAGGCAATTGGATGGATAAATTCATGGGCTTCCTATCAGGCAATGAACCGACGCGTGAAGCCTTCTCCAATATGGGTGTAGACGAAGCGGAAGCAGACCGCTACTATAACGAAGTGCAAAACGGCAAGATCCTCTTGTTCGTCGACCGCGAGTTCGGCGCGAACTATGAAGGGGCAGCGCCTTACGATAACACAAGCTACGGCAATGTCGACAGCACGACAAGTACTACGAAAGTCGACAACTCGGCAGTGGCACGTGATGGCTTGACTGTAGATACAAATGAAAGCAATGACATGGCGTACAACACAGAGCGCGACGCACTCGGCTCCGAAACGGCCGGCGTCGACAAAGAGCGCGGTACAGGATTTGGCCTGGGAGCGGAAGACCGCACTACAACTGACGCCCATGCGGCAGGCACTCACCGTGCAACTTCGGATTTCAATGATGATGTAACGAACCGCAACCGCACAGTCGAAGATATCGACCGCGACTTGGAACGTGCAGGATCTGAAGAAGAACGCCTGCGTTTGCATGAAGAGCGTTTGCAAGTCAATAAAGAACGCGTCCAAACGGGCGAAGTCCATGTCGACAAGCATGTCGTCGAGGAAGAGCAGACACTTGAAGTGCCGGTGGAGCGTGAGGAAGTATATGTGGAGCGCCGCCCGGTGAATGAAGAAACGACGACTGGCACGCATAACTACACGGAAGGCGAAGATATTCACGTACCGGTTTCCGAAGAGCGTGTAGACGTGACGAAGAAAGATGTAGTATCTGAAGAAATTTCCATCGGGAAAAACAAAGTACAGGATACAGAACATGTCAGTGAAACAGTCCGTAAAGAAGAAGCTGACATCCATAAAGACGGCGACTTGGTTGAAGAAGACGAATTTGACCGCAAAGACCGTACAGACCGTACAGACCGCGACAGATTATAAGCAAGCTGGATGAAAAGCGGAGGGGCCTTCCCTCCGCTTTTTTGTATGGCCAGGGTAATTCGATTATAATGGAAGCAAGCTTGGAGGGATGGAGATGGACGGGAAAAAAAGAAGCGATGTAAAGCCAGGGCTTGAAGTGAACGTGATCTTGAAAAAAGACCAGCGGACCGGCAAGAAAACGAAAGGCGTCGTCAAGGATTTATTGACGAACTCCGCGACGCATCCTCACGGCATTAAAGTGCGCCTCGAGGATGGGCAAGTCGGCCGTGTTTGTGAAATTCTGGACGGCAAGTGAAAGGAAGGGATTTGCATGAGCGATCAAAAGAACAGCGATCTGCAATCATCTGACCCGAGAAGGATCGGGGCGAACCGCACGAGCAAAGCACAGGACGAAAAAGAGCGTGTCCATGAAGATCTGGCGACTAGAAAAGACAAGCGCCAAACAGGCGACCCCGCCAAACCCCATGAACGCAATTTTATTTGAACGGAAAGCAGGCCGCTTAAATGGGCCTGCTTTTGTGCTATCATGAAAGAGATTGCCACGCAAAAAGGAGTCTACCATGAGCGATTTTTTTGAACGGAAAAAACAAGAGCTCGGAGTCGAGCTGAATAAAATACAGAAAAAAGCGGTGACCAAGACAGAAGGGCCGCTATTGCTTCTCGCATGTCCCGGTTCCGGGAAAACGACAACCATGATCATGCGGATCGGCTATTTGATCGAGGAAAAAGGCGTCCAGCCGAAGCGCATCAAAGCCATCACGTTCAGCCGGGCATCGGCAACCGATATGCTGGAACGCTATGCGCGGTTCTTTCCAGGCCTTGCGCCGGTGGACTTTTCGACTATACACAGCCTGGCTTTTCAAATCACCAGGGAATACTTATCTGCCGGCGATTACTTGATGATCGAGGGCGGCGACTCGAACCGCCTCAACAAAAAACGCTTATTGAAGGATATTTATGCCCGTGAGAATGACGAGCCGATCACCGACGACCAATTGGAGGAATTGGTGTCGTTCATCAGTTTCGTGAAAAACAAGATGGTGCCGAAAAGAAAGTGGAAAACACTTGATGAACCATTCCCGGGTGCCATCGATATTTTGACGGTCTACGAAGAGTTCAAAGAAAACCACGAACCGCGGCTCGTCGATTTCGATGATATGCTGACGATCGCTTTTGAAGCATTGGACACAGACCGCAAACTGCTGTCGAAGTATCAGAAACGCTGGGATTACGTCATGACCGATGAAAGCCAGGACACTTCCATGGTCCAGCACGCCATCGTTGAAAAGCTGGTCGAAAACCATCGCAATCTATGTGTCGTGGCGGATGACGACCAGTCGATTTACACGTGGCGTGCAGCGGAGCCAAGCTATTTGCTCAAATTCCGCCAAGTGTACCCGGATGCCTACATCATGAAGATGGAACGCAATTACCGCTCATCCGGCACTATCGTCAGTACAGCCAATCAATTCATCAAGGCCAATAAACTGCGTCATGATAAAAACATGTTCACCGACAGGCCGGAAGGCGGACCGATCGTCATTCGCCGCCTTGCTTCCCAAGAAGCGCAGCTGAAGTATCTGTTGAAAGAACTTTCCGCTCTCGAGGAATACGGAAATGTTGCAATTCTGTACCGCAATAACTCTTCGTCAACTTTATTGATGGATGAGCTGGACCGCCTCGGCATCCCTTTCTATATGAAAGATGCGGACAACCGCTTTTTCAGCCATTGGATCGTCCAGGACATCCTAAACTTCATGCGTTTCAGTTTGCGCCCGGAGCGGGTGGATTTATACTCCAAAGTCGCTTCGAAGACGAACGCCTATTGGTCGGCGTCCCAGCTTAAGCAATTGGGGAGGATGCAGCCGACAAAGCGGCATGCTTTCGAAGAAATCACGTTAGCCATCACGATGAAGGATTACCAGCTGCGGATTATTACGGAACAGCGCAGATCGATGGACGCATTGAAGGACATGAAGCCTTTGAAAGTGATCCAGGCAATTCGCCGCGATATGGGCTACGACCAGATGCTCAAGAGCCGCGCAGAGAAATTCGGCATGAAGCTCGATTATTTGCAGCAGATCCTCAGCACGCTCGAACAAATCGCCGAACCGCTTCCCACGATGATGGCTTTTGCGAAACGCTTGAAACAGCTCGAGGAAGTGACAAGGCAGGCGAAAACCGAAAAGGCCGAAGATATGCTGACATTGTCCACGCTGCACAGCTCAAAAGGTTTGGAGTTTGACCGGGTCTATTTGATTGACCTGGTCGAGGGGATTGTGCCGACAGAAGAAGATGCCGATGATCCTGCTTTGCTGGAGGAAGCAAGACGCTTGTTCTATGTCGGCATGACACGGGCGAAACGCCACCTGGAATTGCTCAGTTACGACAAGGAGTCGCGCTTTGTGGAAGAAGTGCGGCGCATCGCCTTGCCGAAAATGAAGAAAGCGGAAACGTTCAACCGTTCCGCAACGAAAGCGCCGAAAACGAAAATTACAGTGCCGCACAACCCGGACGCTGTCAGTTCCACAGAGGAATTGCAGGTGGGGGCGCAAATTCGCCATCGCGTCTTCGGGAATGGGCGGATTACGGAGTTGGACGACGAGAAAGTCGGCATCCAGTTTGCCAAAGAGCATAAAGAATTTCTGTTGGAAATTTGCCTGCAATATCAATTGCTTGAACTGGTGTGATGAAGATAGACGCAGAAGTGAGGAAATATAAATGAAGATCAGGGATTGGAACCGCAGCCTGAAAGTCCGGCTGGTGGGCGAGTTTTTCATGAATACAAGTTTTTGGATGGTATTCCCGTTCTTGGCGATTTATTTTGCCGAAGAGTTCGGGAAAGGGCTGGCGGGGCTATTGTTGATCGTCTCCCAAATGTTTTCCGTAGCTGCCAATTTATTTGGCGGCTATTTTGCTGACCGTTTCGGGCGCAAGCGAATGCTCGTGTCCGCTGCTGTGGCACAGGGTTTTGCGTTCTTGCTGTTCGCTGCGGCAAACTCGCCGTGGCTCAGTTCGCCCGAACTCAGTTTCGTGGCGTTCACGCTGGCCGGCATGTGCGGTTCCTTGTACTGGCCAGCGAGCCAGGCGATGATTGCGGACGTCATTCCTGAAAAATACCGGAGCGATGTATTTGCGGTGTTCTATACGACCTTGAATATTGCCGTCGTTATCGGCCCTTTATTCGGTGCTGTGCTGTTTTTCTCTTATCGTTTCGAGTTGCTGTTGGCAGTTGCCATCATTTCGATGCTGCTCGGGCTATTATTGCGCCTGTACACTGAAGAGACCTTATCGGCTGAAGTTATGGATAAATGGAAAGAAGGGGGAGCGACTGGATGGAGAGGCGCATTGCTTTCGCAAGTGAAGGATTACGGCATCATCTTGAAAGACCGTGTCTTTTTATTGTTTGTCGTAGCGGGAGTATTGGGAGCGCAGACCTTCATGCAACTGGACCTTGTCATCCCGGTCTACTTGAAGGAAACGATTGACCGCCAAACGATCCTGGACTTCCTGGGTCGTGAATGGTCGGTGACCGGGGAAACGTCTTTCGGTATCCTGCTTGCGGAGAATGGCTTGATTGTGGCACTTCTGACAGTCGTCATTACACGGTGGATGACCAAGTTCCCCGAAAAATGGGTGTTCTTCTTCTCGGCCGTATTGTTCGGCTTATCGATGGCGATTTTCCCGATGACTTCGTGGTTTTGGATATTCTTTGTGGCGATGGCGGTCTTTACATTTGCTGAATTGATGATTGTCGGGCTGCAGCAGAGCTTCATTTCCAAACTTGCGCCCGAATCGATGCGCGGCCAGTATTTCGCCGCGGCGAGCCTGCGCTATACGATTGGCCGGATGATTGCGCCAGTCTCCATCCCGATGACTGCCTGGTTCGGGTTCGGCTGGACCTTTATCATCCTTGGGGCATTCGCGGTGTTGAGCGGATTCGTTTATCTATGGATGTTCCATTTATATGAAAAAAGAGCTGCCATAAGCGCATAGCTGAGCATAGGAAAAAGCCTGAGCGGTTAAGCTCAGGCTTTTTGCGTGATCAGTTCTGTTCTTTTGCCAACTTGACTAGCATATGGGCGAGCATATGCTGCTCTTCTTTGTCGCCTACTTGCCATAAGCGCTGCAATAGGTACTCTTCGCTATTTTTCGGGTCTTCTTTTTTCGCCAGGTAATCGGCTACTTTAGACGCCAGCTGCGCGATGCGCTCTTCGCTTAAGCCCATTTTCTCGCCCATCTGAACTTTATCGCCCAAATAATCGATGAAAGTCGAGAATTCCGCTAAAATCTGTTCTTTCTTCTTATTATCCGTATTGCTCAATTTCTCTTCTACTTTTTTATCAATGTTTTCCATGTATAATTCACTCCTCGTCATTTTTGTTGCTAGTCATTGTTTACCACAGACAGGACAATTTAAACGTTGGAATATTGAAAAAGAAAAGGGTGGCTGCCGTTTAAGCACAGGCGGTTGGGGTATTCAGATAACAAGTAAGGATTAAAGGAGGATGATGGGTGAATGACATTATACGACGAAATCCAAGAGCTGAAACAATTCGAATGTGAAGACCGCTGTGTATTGAGTGTATATCTCAATACGAACCCGGCAGACCGTGAAGCACAGAACGGGGCCTGGAAGATCCAGTTGAAGAACGGCCTGAAGCGCCTCGACGAGTATTTGACCGCCTCAAAAGATGAAAAGGAATTGAAAGCCTACAAAGAATTACGTAAAAAAGTGGAAAAGGAAATATTGGACAATCAAGGCGACCTCCAGAAGGGTGTCGTTATTTTTGCATCCACTCAAGACGACCTGTTTTGGGTGAAGCATTTGCAGATTTCCGTCAAAACCGATTTCCAATGGGAAAACAAACCGGCACTCGACCAATTGCGCTATATCTACAAAGCATATCCATATGCAGGCGTGATCCTGCCGAGCTTCAAAGGCATCCGCGTGCTTGATACATCTGTCGGCATCGTCAATGAAGAAGTCTATTACGAATTCGACGCAGGCCTTGAAGTATGGACTGAGCAAAAAGGCGTCAGAAGCTCGGGGCGCATCCAAGGCCGCAGCGGCGCTGGTTCGACTGGCGGCGGCGCTGCTGGCGGAAACAGCCCGGTCATCGGGGGAAGCGGCGGGGGAAGCCCTGTCGATGAACTCGACCACCGCTTAAAAGAAAACTTGGACCGTTTCTATAAAGACATGGGCGCGAAAATCGAGAAGTTGAAAAAAGAGCGGCGCTGGGAAGAAATCCACGTCATCGGGGAAGCTGAGCACGCCCAGTCATTTTCGAAAGCGCTCCACAAAAAGCCCAACAGCTGCATCCATAAAAACCTGATCAATAATAGTGCAGACAAGATTCTGCATGAAGTTTTCGAGAAATAATAAAAAGCTCCGGCCCAGCCGGAGCTTTTTTAATGGGGTTGTGGGCAAAACGTGCATGTATCGAACGCCGCCAATTCCTTATACAAGCAGCAAGTTTTCCGCATTGGCACGGAGACTGCCCGTTCAAGGGGCGTGGTGCCGATGAAATTGCGCCACTGGGATTTGCGGAGGGGTTCCCAATTCTGGTCTTCCATCAGCCATTCGAGATCTTCAGCGGCCATCCGCGGATAGTGTCTTTGAAGGTTTGCGTAATACCAAGCAAGTGAGCCGAGCACATTTTCCCAGCACGTAATCGGCGATATCTTTGCGTGGCGGCGCAATTGCCGGAGCAGCGCATCTGTCTGCCCGATCAATACATACCGGAAAGCTTCGCTTCTTTGTTCAGCGGGAATTTCAATGAAATCAGCTGACTCGACGTGAAAAGAAATGAGCGGCAAGCCGTAATTCTGTATCCGGCCATAGCCAAGTTTTTCAGGCGGGGTCTTGAAATATCCGCCCTGCTGGTGGATTAAGCTGAATTGGGCCGTCACGAATAATGCGATTTGGCGAAAAAAATAAGAAACAGCCACTCCATTGTTTTCCGTTCCGCTCCAGTCCTTTAACTCTTCAATCAATATCTCCGGATTGGAAGAAGAAAAGGGATGGGCAGGAAGCCGGTCGACGATGACCGATTGCATTTGGAGTGCTTGTTTAACGGCCATAGGCAAGTGCATCTCAATTCCCCCTTTTTCTCCATGCTACCGGAATAGGGCGGGGCTGCCAAGCATCAAAAAAGCCGCTTCCCTCGATCGGGAAGCGGCTTTTGCTGTTTAGACGGATTGCAGGGCTACAGCAGGGCCGAAGAATTCATAGTGGATCTGTTCATCGGACATGCCGAGTGCACGCAATTCGCTGATCATTTTCTCCATGAATGGAACCGGTCCGCAAACGTATACTTCGCCGCTTGCATCGACCATATCTTCCAGGATTTCACGAGTGATATAGCCTTGCGGTTCATCGGAATACAAAGTTTTGTATTTTGCATTGTCCATTGTGGCGACGTATTTTTGGACGTCTTTGTCGAATGCATGCAAAGTTTCATTACGTGCTGCATGAAGGAATGAAACCGGGCGTTCCGGTGTTTGCGTTGCAACGGTTTCGAACATGCTCATCATCGGCGTGATACCTACGCCGCCGCTGACGAATGCCACTGGCGTTTCGCGTTTTGTATCGAGCACGAATTCGCCGGCAGGTGCACTCACTTCGATGGTGTCGCCTTCGTTCATGTTTTCGTGCAAGTAGACGGAAACCATTCCGTTCGGGTCGTTATCGGCTTCGCGTTTGACGGAAATGCGGAACTCATCCGGACGTGATGCTTGTGACAAGCTGTATTGGCGGTTGAAAAGGAACTCTTCTCCCGGGATTGCAAGACGGACCGTGATGTATTGTCCAGCTTCATAGCTTGGCACATTTTTACCATCAGCCGGTTTTAGATAGAAAGAAGTGATGTTTTCGCTTTCTTTGACTTTGCGTGCGATCGTGAAGTCTTTGAAGAAGCTCCAGCCATTTTCCTGGGTTTCCGCTTCTTTGTACATGCCGTTTTCCATATTGATGAAGACATCGGCAATGACACCGTAAGCTTCAGCCCACGCATTGATGATTTCATCTGTCGCTGCATCGCCGAGTACTTCTTTAATCGCTTTCAGAAGATATTCACCGACGATTGGATAATGTTCCGCTTTGACGCCGAGGCTCACGTGTTTGTGGGCGATCTGTTCGACGGCCGGAAGAATAGCTTCCAAATTATCGATATGGACAGCAGCCGCATATACTGTATTGGCAAGCGCTGTTTGCTGGCGCCCTTGTTTTTGGTTGGCTTGGTTGAAGATATTTAAGAGTTCTGGATGGGCTTCGAACATATTGCTGTAAAAAACGGTCGTGATGGTTTTACCGTGTTCAGCTAATACAGGGGCGGTGGATTTGACGATTGTTCTTGTTTGTTCGGATAACATAGTCAATCTCTCCTTTTGTTTTCTATAGTCCCACTATAACCTGAAAAAGTGTTTAAAGATATATTTAAAATACATCTTTAAAATTTAGACACATTTCATTTCACAGAAAAGTCACACATGGAATATTGGCGCAAAAAGCCTGGATTCCGCAGATGCGTTTCCTTTCCAGAAATTCAGGCGGCGAGTATAATGGACGTGCAGGGAAGGTGAAAACAATGAGGTTAACGATGTATACGGATTATTCATTGCGCGTACTCATTTATTTAGGAACGAAAGAAGACGGCAAGCTGACAACTATACAGGAAATTTCCGACGCTTATCATATATCCAAAAACCATTTGATGAAAGTGACATTTGAACTCGGCAAAGCAGGATTCATCGAAACGGTCAGGGGCCGGGGAGGCGGTATCCGTTTGGCGGACCGCCCTGAGAATATCAATGTCGGAATGGTCGTCCGTCGAATGGAAGAAGACTTCCATTTAGTGGAGTGTTTCAGCTCAGAAACCAATACATGCCCAATCTCCCCGATCTGCGGGTTGCGGGGCGTCCTCGGCAGAGCATTGCACGCCTATTTGGCAGTATTGGATGAATACAATCTGCAGGATTTGCTATTTAATAAAGATGCGTTGCGCGACTTGTTGCGCACATGAAAAAGCCTCCGATGCCGGAGGCTTTTTGTTTACAGTTCAATGGTTTTAGGGTCTTTGCCTTTGCGGTTCATCAAGCGCACGCGCGTCGGCGTGATGGCAAGAATGATCAAGTTCGGGTCTTCAGGGCCATCGAACCAGCCGGTCAAGTGTTCATTCCACACTTTATCGATTAGCTCACGGTCATCCCTCAGCGACATTTGCCCCTCGATTTCGAGAAAGCTATCGCCTACGCCTTCGCCTTCATAGCCGAGCAGGATGTGGGCGTTTGGATTCTTCTCCAATTCATCGACTTTCTGCGTCTGCTTGCTTGTCGCCGTGTATAAAGTGAATTCGTCATTGAAGAAAGTCATATAACGGGAATGCGGTTTATTGTCTTTAATGGTCGCCAATGTGCCGATCATGCTGTCTTCCAGTATTTTCAAGGCTTGTTGTTTCAGTTCTTCTTGTGCCATTCAACTCTCTCCTTTGCAGTGATATCGTCTGCTGAAAAAACTGCGGGCGAGACGCCCGCAGACAAAATCATTCGCGATGTTCTTCCTCGCTGGCTGAATCATCTTTTGTATCACGGGGATTCTTTTCGTCTTTCATGTCCTGTTTCAAATCTTCCAACGGGATGGAATCCACGTTCATTTCTTCCTCGTGCATCTCTGTCATGGTTTCTTTATCGGTTTTGACTTGTTCAGGATTGTCCATTGGGGCTCCGTCGCTTGTTTTTCGTTCTTTTTCGTTGAAACGGTCTTTTTCTGCCATCGTTAGCACCTCTCCTTTAGCGTTCTTCTCTATCTATTCCTTAATTGAAGTGCTTTAAAACATTAGAACTTGCTGGGAATTACGGGCTGGCGTATGATTATCCAATAGGACTAAATAGGGAGGATGGCTATACAATGACGCAACAAACGAAGATAAACGTGGGTGGCCTGGACTTTGAATGGGACCTCACGCAAGGGCGCTTCCTATTTGAAGGGCAGAATTCCGTGTTGTTTTGGACTTCCACTGCGATGAAAATGTTCTTTGATTCCATCGAGGAAATCTCTGGGGAAGACGCGGCAGCTGTCGTGCTGGAAACGACAGGATTTCGCCAAGGCCAGGTAGTGGGGGACTATTTCCACAAAATGGGCGGGATTTCTGTTTTTAAAGCTTCTGAACTCATTACCAATACATATGCATCAGCCGGGTGGGGGTTGGCATCCATCCGCAACCTGGATATAGAAGCCGGCACGTTGGAAGTGACGCTGAAAAACAGCTGGGAATATCAGATCAATGTGGCACAAGGCAAAAAGACCGGCGGCAGTTTCTTGCCGGCGCATTATGCAGGAATCTTCAGCTCACTTTTAGGCCGCAGCATCTGGTATGAAGTGGCCCATTCACAGATTGAAGGGCACGAGGAATGTTTGATCCGCTATTTCCCGTCGGATGAAACGATCGAAAAGAACATCCATTCGTTGGCGCGCCGTAAGGAATCGGAGAAAATCCGCGAACTCGAACAGCTGGTGGACGAAAAGACAGCGGATCTCCATGACATGATCCGTGAACTTTCTTCACCGCTGATCCCGGTCCTGGAAGACATCGTGGTAGTACCGCTTCTTGGGCGTTACGATGAAGCGCGTGCCGAAGAGTTACTGAACAAAACGCTTGAGAATTTGCCGAAACACAAAGCACGCTACTTGCTGCTCGATTTGACCGGGCTGAATGAAAGCTTCAACCAGCACGCCGCAATGCTGATCGAAAAATTGGGCTCTGCAGCCGGTTTGATCGGCACGAAAACGGTGCTGGCCGGCATCTCTCCGCATACCAGCATGACAATCACGGAAGCGGGCGTCGATCTTTCAGGCTACGAATGTTTCCGTACGCTTCAGCACAGCATTCATTTCGCTTTAGCGCAGAACGGCAAGACCATCATCTGAGATAACAGCTCTCCCTTTTCCGTTTTCATGGAAGGGAGATCTTTTTTGGATTAATTTTTAAAAAATGGATGAATATGAAAGAAAGAACTATTTTGTATATTGAGATTTCTTTCAGGAAATGATAAGCTCGAGAAGAACTATACATAGCTGACCACTGGGGGAGCCGGAATTGACTGGCTGAGACGAGCGAATGCTTGGACCCCTTGAACCTGATCTGGACCATGCCAGCGTAGGGAAGTGGTGCGTATGCTTCCTGTTGCCTGCATACACCGCTTCCCCATGGGAAAGCGGTGTTTTTTTATGGGGTTTAGGAGTCATGCATAAGCTGAGAGGAGTTGAGGCATTTTGGAGGAAACATGGGGCTATATGGAGTCGGGGTTTTGTACGCCGGCCCACAATATGGCAATGGACGAAGCGTTGATGAATTGGCAGCGCAAGACAGGCATGAAGCCTGTCCTCAGGTTTTACGGCTGGGCGCCAGCCGGGATTTCAGTAGGATTTTTCCAGAAACTGAATGGCAGCATCGATCTCGAAAGAGCTGCGCAATTGGGTATTCCCCTTGTCAGGAGGCAGACCGGCGGAAAAGCCGTGCTGCATGACCAGGAATTGACTTACAGCGTGGTGATTCCGGAACATCATCCAACCATGCCGAAATCAGTAAAGGAAGCGTATCTGGTCATTTCCCGCGGATTGCTTGAAGGTTACCGCAATCTGGGAATCCAGGCACAACTGGCTGCTGAGACGAAGCGCTCGAAAGAATCATCGGCGGTATGCTTTGAAGAACCGTCCTGGCATGAACTGACTGTTAAGGGAAGAAAAGCGGCAGGCAGTGCGCAGACAAGAAAGCAAGGCATCATTTTGCAGCACGGCTCGATTCCGCTGCAGCTTGATGAAAACTGTTTATTCGAGTTGTTCGTCTACCCGAATGAAGCGGTGAAGGAAAGGGCGCGCCAAGCTTTCCGTACACGCGCCGTAGCGATCAACGAGCTGATGGGGGAACCGGCAAGCATGGAAGAAGTACAGCAGGCGTTCAAGGCCGGATTTGAAACCGGGCTCGGCATCCGGTTGGAAAAGTTCGAACCGCCAGCCGAATTATTGGAAGAAGTACGTGTGCTCGAAGCCAAATACGCGAGCGAAGAATGGAATCACCGACGAGAAGAGAAAGGGGAACTTATGCGATGACAAAAACAAAGCAGCGTGAACGTAAACCCGACTGGCTGAAAGTGAAATTGAACACGAATGAAACTTATAATGATCTGAAGAAATTGATGCGCGAGAAAAAATTGAATACGGTATGTGAGGAAGCGAGGTGCCCGAATATCCATGAATGCTGGAGCGAACGACGCACCGCGACCTTTATGATCCTCGGGGATACTTGCACAAGAGCGTGCCGGTTCTGCGCCGTCAAGACGGGATTGCCGAACGAACTGGATTGGGGCGAGCCGGAGCGCGTAGCGGAATCGACGGAAATCATGAACTTGAAGCATGTCGTCGTCACAGCGGTCGCCCGTGATGATTTGAAAGACGGCGGGGCTGCAGTTTTTGCGGAAACTGTCCGTGCCATCCACCGTAAAATGCCGGAAACTACTGTCGAGATCTTGCCGTCCGATATGAAAGGCGATTACGAAAGCCTGCATATGCTGATGAGCAGCGAGCCTGATATTTTCAACCACAATATCGAAACGGTGCGCCGCTTGACCAAGCGTGTCCGTGCGAGAGCGACCTACGACCGTTCGCTGGAACTGCTGCTGCGGGTCAAGGAAATTGCGCCGCATGTGCCGACCAAGTCGAGCATCATGGTCGGGCTTGGCGAAACGAAAGAAGAGATTATCGAAGCGATGGATGATCTGTTGGCGCACAAAGTCGACATCATGACGATCGGACAATATTTGCAGCCGACATTGAAGCATCTGGATGTCGTCCGCTATTACCACCCCGATGAATTCCAGGAATTGAAGGAAATCGCATTGGCCAAAGGATTCAAGCATTGCGAGGCCGGCCCGATGGTGCGTTCTTCATACCATGCGGATGAGCAAGTGAACGAAACGGCTGTCCAGAAACGCATCAAATACATGAAAGGCGTCGAATCGACAGGCGCAAAAATCGACCGAATCGAATTTTAAATAATGGAGCTGATGTGTGGAAACCTTTCCTAGAGGAGGGCTTGAATTGGGAAAAACACTTGCTGCGGCCGTACTGTTATCCGCTGCGTTGCTTATTATGGGCGCATGCAGCCCTTCACCTGCGGGTGGCGAGCCGAATCTCTTCGAGTATGAAGGGGCGGAAGTCGGGGATAATAGTGCCGTCGTCAACACCGTTATCCAGCTGCCGGGTGCGGAGAATTTTTCAGGAATAGAACTCGAGATTCAAGAACAGCCTTACGGAATCATCGTCTCTTATGATTGGGCGGAGGCTTCATTATCCGACAAGGAAACCGCGGCCCATAATGCCACTTATTTGTTTGCGCTGATCGATAATGTCGATTGGGTCCAATTCGATTTCGATACAGGTACAAGCGTGGAGCAGTACCGGTTGACGAGAGAACAATTGCAAGCTTGGCATGGCGTGGCAATGGCCGGAATTGATGATCAAAAGAAATTGGAAGAATTGCTCAGTGAGTCTTTGGGTAAAGAGCAAAAAATCGAAGAGCTATTTGCAGGGGCGTAAAACCTTTATGCAAATAGAGAAAAGCAGCGGCATAATACCGCTGCTTTTTTGATGTTGTTGTTGAAAAGATTTCCCGGGAAATGGATAGAGGAAACCGGTTATTTTGCGATCTTTGCGACCTCCACAATCACTTGAGTCGCTTTTTCCATGTTTTCGGCGGAGATGAACTCGAATTTGCCGTGGTAGTTTTCGCCGCCTGTGAAGATATTCGGTGTCGGCAAGCCCATATAGGATAATTGGGATCCGTCTGTGCCGCCGCGTACAGGGATGATATCAGGAGATAGACCCAATGTTTTCATCGCTTGCTCGGCTTGGTCGACGATTTCCATTACCGGCTCGATTTTCTCGCGCATATTATAGTACTGGTCCTCGAGCTCGAGTTTGATCGCTTGTTCCCCGAATTCTTTTTGCAATTCGGCCGCGACTTGTTCCATATGGCGCTTTTTCGCTTCGAATTTGCCCTTGTCGAAATCACGCACAATGTACTGAAGCACTGCTTGTTCGACAGAACCATTGAAATTGTTCAAATGGATAAAGCCTTCGTAGCCTTCCGTTTTCTCCGGCACTTCATCAGACGGCATTTCCGCCTGGAAGCGTGTCGCGACCGTGATGGCATTGACCATCTTGTCCTTTGCGGAACCGGGATGGACGCTTGTTCCGTGAACAGTCAATTTTGCGCTCGCGGCATTGAAGCTTTCGTATTGAAGCTCCCCGAGCGGGCCGCCGTCCATCGTATAAGCATAGTCGGCACCGAAACGCGCGACATCGAATTTATGCGGGCCGCGGCCGATTTCCTCGTCCGGCGTGAAGCCGACGCGGATTTTGCCGTGTTCGATTTCAGGGTGTCCGATCAAATATTCCATCGCCGTCATGATTTCGGCAATTCCCGCTTTATTGTCGGCACCGAGCAAAGTCGTGCCGTCTGTCGTGATCAAAGTATGGCCGACGTAATTCTGCAAGGCCGGGAAATCAGCCGTTTTCATCGTCACTTTGTCGTTTAGCGGAATGTCTTTCCCGTTGTAATTTTCGACGCGCTGCGGGTTGACGCCTTTTCCGGTGTAATCGGTTGCCGTATCGACATGTGCCAGAAAGCCGATGACAGGGCGCTGTTCTTCAGTATTTGCCGGCAAGGTGCCGAATAAATAGCCGTGATCGTCCACTTCAACTTCCTCCAAGCCGATGTTCTTCATTTCTTTTTCCAATTCAGCGAGTAAATCCCATTGCCCCGGTGTAGAGGGAGTTGCGTCATTTTCGAAATCGGATTGCGTGTCGATTTTGGCGTAGCGAATCAGGCGTTCGATCAAGTTTTCGATCATGGTAGAGCCTCCTATGTATGTAATGACTACATTTTAACACGAAATTCGAAATACATAGAAAAACCTCGAAAGCCTTTCAAGTTACGTTCCAGCCGGACGCTTTCCGCGGGCACGGCCTCAGCCGCTTCGTCGCTGACGCTCCTGCAGAGTCTTCGGCTCGCGCTGGTCCCGCAGGAGTCGCCGGCTTGCACTCCACTAGCGTCGAATAATTATTTATTCAACTCGCTTTTATTTTTCATTAGAATTAACTAGGATATTAAATAATTTGTAAATGAAAAGCTATGACTTCCTTAACACCTCTAAAAAACCAGCGCAGGGGCGCTGGTTTTTAATCTTGTTGTTTGGTGGCAAGTGACCGGATATGGGCTTGCTTGACTTGCGCCAATAACGCGTGTTCAGTCAGCAAACGGTAACCTGTTTGCGCCAATGCTTTGGCGCCTTTGATCAAGGCTTCATCGCCTGCTTTCGAACGGGCGGCTTCCCGGAATTCTTCGGTATGGGCAATGAGGCTTTCGGGTCCGATTTTGATATAGCCGTGGGCAGTCGGCACTTCATAGCTGATATTGCCGGCATCGGTCGAACCGAGCCCGGAAATGCGCGAAGCGGCTACTGTGTCGCCTAGTGTTTCAAGTTCGGCTTTTAGGATTTCATCGAGCTCAGGCGTGACAACAAGATCCTTCACTTCATTCTGGAAACGTTCGATTTCGACACGGGCACCTGTTGCAAGGGCAGCGCCTTCAGCGATGGCACGCACTTTTTTCGCCGTCTCGGAGGTCTTTTTCCAAGAATCTCCGCGGATGTAGAAGCGGGCAGAGGCGTATTCCGGAATGATATTCGGCGCGTCGCCTCCGTGCGTGATGATGCCATGCACCCGTGCATCATCCGGTAATTGTTGGCGAAGGGCATTGATGCCGTTGAACAATTGAAGCACGGCATCGAGTGCATTGATGCCTTTTTCAGGAGACCCGGCAGCATGGGCCGGCTTGCCGTAGAAATGAAAACTCAGCGGGTCGACGGCGAGCGAAGGGCCTGTAACCGCCGAGTTTCCAGACGGGTGAAGCATCAATGCGGCATCGATTTTTTCGAGAAGTCCGTGTTTGACGAAACTTCCTTTCGCGCTGCCATTCGGCCCGCCTTCTTCAGCGGGGGTGCCGAGGACGACGACGCGCCCGCCGGTCAATTCCAAGGTTTTACTGAGCGCAATCGCGGCTGCAACACTGGTCGTGCCGATAATATTGTGCCCACATGCATGCCCGATGCCCGGCAAGGCGTCGTATTCAGCAAGAAACGCGACGGTCGGTCCAGGCTTTTGGCTGTCGCGGACTGCGTAAAAAGCGGTGTGGTGGCCAGCGACACCGTATTCAACCTGGAATCCCGCTTCTTCAAGCAATCCGGTCAACAGTCCGCTCGCGAACACTTCTTCGTTGCCGATTTCCGGATTTTCATGGATGGCATGGCTGATGCGTAAATACTGTGCACGGTTCTTGTCGATCGATTCCGTAATTGTCTCGCGCGCTTCGCTAATGATGGTCATGTGATCGTCCCCCTCAAATGAAATTTCTTTTTTTAACGGCATGCAACTGCAGTTCGTTCGTTTATTTATTTGTAGTCGACTAATTCTTCAACTGAAACGAAAGTCGGGATTTGAGCGCCTTCTGTATGCTCGATGACAAATTCAGCTGTATCTTCTTCCTGGTACAATTCGACGATGCGCTGATACGCTTCGTTATCTTCTTCGCCAGCTTGTGCGGCGATCAGGTTGATATAAGGTTTTGCCGTATCGCTTTCACGGGCAATCGGATCTTCTGTCGGGTTCAAGCCTGCGTCGACTGCGATGCCGTTATTGACGATGGAAGCAGCGACGTCAGCCATAGCGCGAGGCGTATGGGCGGAAGTCATCGGGACAACTTCGATATTTTTCGGGTTGTCGATGATGTCTTCTTCCGTTCCGGTCAACCCGGCATCGTCGGATAACGTGATGAGCCCGGATTCATCGAGCAGGAGCAATGCACGGCCCATGTTGGTCGCTTCGTTCGGCATTGCGATTTGTGCGCCTTCGGGAAGTTCTTCGATCGATTCGTATTTATCGGAATACAAGCCCATCGGTGCAATGACGGTAGAGCCGATCGGCACGATGTCGACATTATGCTCTTCGACAAACTCATCGAAATAAGAGATGGTCTGGAAAGCATTCAAGTCAAGTTCGCCTTCAGCGAGTGCCAAGTTCGGCGCAACATAATCCGAGAAGGTGATGATATCGAGCTCGATGCCTTCTTTAGCGGCTTTGTCGCCGACATAATCCCAGATCGTCGTGTCCGATCCGCTGATGCCTAGTGTCACTTTCGTTGTTTCGCCGGCTGAACTATCGTTTCCGCAAGCGGTAAGGAGTGTAGCCAATCCGGCTGTTGCTAAAAGTGCTGTCAGTTTTTTCATGATGAAATCCTCCAATGTGTTTTTAAAATAGTGGTGCTGACGAATAAATAAATCGCTTTATTGAATTTGATTGACGTGCATAAAAGAACTTAGCTCCGGCGCACTCTGCGGGACATGAGGTTGCCGAGTGATTGGACGCCTTGGACAAGGACGACCAGAATGGCGACAGTCAAGAGCATGACCAATGTGTCGAAGCGCTGATAGCCGTAAGTAATGGCCAAGTCGCCGAGCCCGCCGCCACCGATCGCACCGGCCATGGCGGATGCGCCGATCAAGCCGACGATGGCGATGGTCAATGCCAGGACAAGGGAGCTGAGCGCTTCTGGGATAAGGAAGCGGAAAATGATCTGGCCGGGAGAAGCGCCCATCGCCTGGGCTGCTTCGATGACGCCTTTATCAACTTCAAGCAATGAGTTTTCGATAAGGCGGGCGATATACGGCCCTGCGTAAAATACCAATGGAACGATGGCGGCGGCCGTGCCGATCGATGTGCCGACAATGACGCGCGTCAATGGAATGATGGCGACCATCAAGATGATGAACGGAACCGAGCGGAATATATTAATGACGATGTTCAATACGTTAAATACGGCTTCATTTTCGAGCAGGTGGCCCTTTCTCGTGACGACCAGCAAGATGCCAAGCGGCAAGCCGATGAATAGTGAGAAAACGAATGATGCACCCGTCATGTAAAGTGTCTCCCATAAAGCTTCTAAAATTTGCGATTGATCAACCTGCATGTTGCTGAACCTCCTCTACTTGAATATTGTCGTTTCGGATTGAGGCGAGTGCCCGGTCGATTTCTGCGGGTGCGCCGTCGAACTCGACAATCAAGTTGCCGTATGGAATGCCTTGGAGTTCTGTAATGTTACCGAACAGCACATTCAAATCGAGCTGGAATTCACGCGATACTCTTGACATGAATGGTTGGCCGACTGAATTCCCGGTAAACTGCACACGGTATATTGGCCGGGTGCCGTCGTTATAACGGATCTGCTCAAGCAGCGAATCCGGCAATTCGTCGTTCATGACAGAACGGACGAAACGCTTTGTCGTCGCGTGCTGAGGATTGGTGAACACTTCAAACACGCTGCCTTGCTCGATGACGCGGCCTTCTTCAAGCACGGCCACTTTGTCGCAAATTTCCCTGATAACGCCCATTTCGTGAGTGATGAGTAAGATGGTGATATTGTATTCCTGGTTGATGCGGCGCAGTAGATCCAGTATGGACTGAGTCGTCTGCGGGTCGAGTGCTGAGGTTGCTTCATCGCACAGCAATATCGAAGGGTTCGTTGCGAGTGCTCTCGCAATGCCAATGCGCTGCTTTTGCCCGCCGGACAATTGATCCGGGTATTTTTTCGCTTGGTCGGCAAGCCCGACAAAATCCAAAAGTTCCGCCACTTTCCGGTCGACTTCCGCTTTTGGGGTCTTGGCCAGGAGCAGCGGCATCGCGATATTATGGTGCACTGTTTTGGAGTTCAGCAAATTGAAATGCTGGAAGATCATGCCGATGTCTTTTCGCGTATCGCGGATTTTGCGTGCGCTCAAAGTGGAAATATCTTCTCCGTGGATGAGCACGCGTCCTTGCGACGGCCGCTCGAGCAAATTCACCGTGCGGATCAATGAGCTTTTCCCCGCGCCGCTAAATCCGATGACGCCGTAAATTTCGCCGGTCTCGACGGTCAAATCGATGCCATTGAGTGCATGGACTTGCTGCTTGCCGGATACGTAAGTTTTCTTGACTGCTTCAAATTGAATCATGGTGTCCCTCCTGTGGCTGCAAATAACGATTCGAATGAGTGCGAACGAACACTTTCTTGAAATAACAACAAAAAGCCCTCTTTTTTCTTGTCCACAAGAAAAAAGAGGGCTCCAAAATATGAAACCATCTCATTCTCATCTTCCAAATGCTAAAGCATTTGCAGGAATTAGCACAGTTTTCACGGATTTGCGAATCTGCTGCCGAAACGTCATAGGGCCTGTCCCTCGATTTCTCTGGATAAGAAAGTGATGTAAGCTATTCAATTCGTGATTCCTACTCTATTTCGAAATAGCGAAAAAGTCAACAGCTTTCACGTAATTTTTTTTCGGAAGATGAGTTACTTATAGTAGTTAAAATTTTTAGAAAAATACACTTGACTTTATCAGGCGATGTCCCCTATACTTTTCCTCAAGCAAAAAAATAACTGAATACTCTTATCACGAGAGGCGGAGGGAATAGGCCCTATGATGCCCGGCAACCGACAGACACATGTCTGGAAAGGTGCTAAATCCTACAGCGCGCATTTGCGTCGCTGAAAGATAAGAGGAGGCAAATCCGTATATGACGGCCCTCTTCTTTCTGAAGAGGGTCTTTTTATGTCCTCCTCAAACCGAAAAAACTACCAGAAAACAGGAGGAATTGACAATGACAAACTTCAAACCAGAAACTCTTCTATTACACGGCGGGCAAGAACCGGATCCGGTCACAGGATCGCGAGGCGTGCCGGTCCATAAAACGACTTCCTATGTATTCAAGGATACAGAACATGCACAAAACCTGTTCGGTTTGAAAGAAGCGGGCAATATCTATTCGCGTATCATGAACCCGACAGTTGATGTATTCGAACAGCGCGTCGCACTTCTGGAAGGTGGAACTGCTGCAGTGGCACTATCTTCGGGGATGGCAGCCATCGCTTTCTCTATCTTGAATATTGCTGAAGCGGGAGACGAAATCATTGCTGACAGCAACCTTTACGGAGGCACTTATAACTTATTCGCCAATACCTTGCCGCGCTATGGCATCACGACGAAATTCGTCGATGCGACGGAGCCCGAAAATTTCCGGGCTGCGATTACCGATAAAACGAAAGCGTTCTTTGGTGAAGTTATCGGAAACCCGAGCCTGAATGTCTTCGACGTCGAACGCGTGGCGGACATTGCCCATGAGAATGGCATCCCTCTATTGATCGATAACACGTTTGCCTCCCCGTTTGTCAGCAACCCGATCGAATTCGGGGCAGACGTTGTCATCCATTCGGCAACGAAGTGGATCGGCGGACACGGTACGACAATCGGCGGCGTAGCCGTTGATGCCGGGCGTTTCAATTGGGATAACCCGCGCTTCCCGAACTATACACAGCCGGATGAAACATACCACGGCATCCGCTTCGGAATCGACGTGCCGGAAGCAGCCTTTGCAACGAAGCTGCGTGTCCAGCTATTGCGTGATTTCGGCCCCACTTTAAGTGCGGACAGTGCACACGCCCTTCTTCAAGGCTTGGAAACATTGCATTTACGGATTCCACGGCATGCAAGCAACGCACAGAAGATTGCCGAATACTTAGAGGGCCATCCTCAAGTCGAATGGGTGAATTACATTGGCCTCGAAGGCCATCCTTCAAAAGAACTTGCGGATAAATACTTGAAAGACAGCTACGGGTCGATCGTCAACTTCGGCATCAAAGGCGGAAGGGAAGCCGGACGCAAAGTCATTGACGGCATCAAGCTATGGTCTCACGTGGCGAATGTCGGCGATGCGAAATCATTGATCATCCACCCGGCTTCGACCACACACCAGCAATTGACAGCGGAAGAACTGAAAAACAGCGGCGTTACGGAAGAATTGATCCGCTTGTCTGTAGGATTGGAAAACCATGAAGATTTAATCGCTGATTTGGAGCAAGCAATCCAAGCGGCAGTACTCGAGAACGCGTAAGGAGGGATTCGGATGACGACAGTATCCATCGGCCAGCTGAAACTTGAATCAGGCCAACTACTGCCCGAAGTGGAATTGGCGTATGAACGTGCCGGGGAAAGTTCTGCGCCGGCGATTCTGGTTTGCCACGCGCTGACGGGCGATCAATACGCAGTGGGAACTGCGGATCAACCGGGCTGGTGGGCAGGGCTGATCGGACCGGGAAAAGCGGTGGATACCGGGCAGTTCCAAGTCATCACGTTCAATGTGCTCGGGGGCTGTAGCGGCTCGACAGGCCCGCTTTCGATCAATCCGGAAACGGGTGAGCCTTACCGTGCGGCATTTCCTGAACTGACCATAAGGGATATGGTGAAAGCGGAGCGGAAAGCTTTGGAAGCATTGGGCATCGATCATTTGGCAGCGGTGATCGGCGGTTCTCTCGGCGGCATGAAAACACTGGAATGGGCGCGGCTATACCCCGGATTTTTGGATACGGCGATTACACTAGCCGTGACACCGTATTACGGGGATTATGGTGTGGCGTTCAATCATATCGGCATCCAAGCGATCGAGAACGATCCGGAGTTCCAGTCAGGCAATTATCGCCCGGGAACCCGGCTGAAAGGGTTTGAAATCGCCCGGATGGCCGGGATGGTGACATACCGGAGCAGCCAGTTATTCAATGGGCGCTTCGGCCGTGCGCGCTGCGGAGAGGATTTCGAGGTTCAATCCTATTTGGATTACCAAGGGCGCAAATTGGCAGGGCGCTTTGATCCGAACAGCTACCTCGTTTTACTGAAAGCCATGAATACACACGATGTGGAAGAGGCGGAACTAGCCACTGAACTGCTCTCGATTTCTTATAGCCACGATCTATTGTATCCAGGGGAATTGATGATTCCTTGGGTCGAAAGCCAACCGAATGCCAAATGGGAGAAAATCGAAACTGATTTTGGCCACGACGGGTTCTTGGTGGAATTCGAAAAATGGGCACATCACGTACAGGCTCAACTGCAGAAAACGGTGAATACCAAAAGCCGCGTATTAGCATAAACCTGTGCATAAAAAAGATCGGAGCCGTTTCGGCTCCGATCTTTTTTTGCGTTTCGTCAATCCTCGTCTTTAATATCGATGTCATCGGGGATTGGCGTAGCGCGCCATTCTTCCAGCTCAAGTTTGGCGATTTCAAGCTGTTGGAAATGGCTTTCGAATTGGGAGGTGTTGATCAAGTATTGTTCTCCGTCATGGACTGCGCGAATCCGGCCTTCAAGTACATAGCGGTTGACTTGTTCTTCCGGCATCGACAAAAAAGCAGCAGTTTCCGGGACTGTCATATACATGCGATCGCCTCCTCTTTTCTTCTATTATAATCTTATTTACAGCCTATCTCAAACCATCTGCGCCGTGGTATCTTTATGGGGTGCGCGTGGATTTCCATAATCTATTGTAAACATGGCCAGGTCCACAGCCATGGCATTAAAAAAATGACAGCTTAAATATAGAATGGGAAAGTGGTGGGAAGCTGATGCAGATTAAGGCATACATATGGGTGTTATTCGCGGCAATGCTTTGGGGGACGACAGGGACTGCCCAGACGTTTCTGGTGGGGGATGCGCATCCGTTGACGATCGGTGCAGCCCGTCTCGCGATCGGCGGTTTTGGCCTTCTGGCATTTGTGTGGATTTCAGGAAAACTGAGGGGCGTACAACTCCCGTGGCTTTGGGTCGGGCTTTCAGCATTGTGCATGGCCTTGTTTCAACCTTTCTTTTTTTCAGCCGTGCAATTGACGGGCGTCGCGATCGGGACGGTCGTGGCAATCGGCAGCGCGCCAGCTTTTTCGGGAATATTGGAAGCGCTCGTATTGAAGCGCAGACCTGAACGTGTGTGGGTATTTTCAAGCACTCTGTCGGTCGTTGGCTGTATTTTGCTTTTTGCGAACCGTGATAGTTATATCGTCGACCCGCTCGGCGTGATGCTCGGGTTGCTGGCAGGTTTGGCATTTGCAGGATATGCCATGTTCAGCAAAAATGTCCTGGGTCTCATGGAAGTAATGCCCGCGGTGGCTGTAATCTTTTCACTCAGCGGGCTTGGCTTATTGCTGTTCCTGTTTTTCCTGGATACCGGCTATTTAGCAGTACCGCAAAATATGATGATCGTGGCATATTTGGGCCTTGCGGCGACAAGTCTTGCTTATTTATTATTCTCGAGCGGATTAAAAAATATTCCTTCCTCCTCTGCGGTCACTTTATCGCTAGCAGAGCCGCTGACAGCTTCTGTTTTGGGAGTTGCCGTAGTTGGTGAAGCGTTGAGCGGGCAGTCTTGGGTCGGGGTAGCGCTGTTGATCGGCGGCATTGCGCTGCTCGCATTCGGCAAAAACCGCAAAGCTTAAGAATTTCTTCAGAATTTGAATGGGCTTTGCTTAAGAATTTCACTTTATACTTAAGCCAGAAATGAAAAGAGGTGGAACGTGTGGAACAGCTGACAGTCATGGTGGCGGATGATGACCAGGAAATACGTGAGGGCATCAGCATTTATTTGAAAAATGAAGGCTTTCTGGTAGTAGGGGCAGCAGATGGCCAGGAAGCACTTGATTTGCTGGAAACGACGCAAGTGCATCTGGTCATTATGGATATCATGATGCCGAAGCTTGACGGCATTCATTCAACCTTCAAGATTCGCGAAAACCGAAATATCCCGATTATCATGCTGAGTGCCAGGAGTGAGGATTCCGATAAAATCCATGGGTTGTCAATCGGGGCGGATGATTATGTAACCAAGCCTTTCCATCCGATGGAATTGATGGCACGGGTGAAATCCCAACTCAGACGTTACGTGACTCTTGGGGATTACGGACAGTCCGGCCAAAAGCTTGAAATCGACGGATTGACGCTGGATTCAGAGTCGAAAACGGTTACTGTAGACGGCACGGAAATCCGGATGACGCCGACGGAATTCAATATAACCGAGTTGTTGATGCAGCATCCCGGACGGGTATTTTCCATCGGTGAAATCTACGAACGGGTCTGGCGGGAACCTGCATACAATGCAGAGAACATCGTCGCTGTGCATATCCGCAAAATCCGGGAGAAAATCGAGGCGGATCCAAAAAATCCGAGGTATGTGAAGGTGGTGTGGGGCATTGGCTACAAAATGGAAAAATGATCTTTGGTCTGTCGCCGCGATCATCGTGGCTGTACTATGCCTCATCTACTGCTCTTCTTTCATTTTGGACTTTGTATTCAAATCTCCGGAAAATTTGCTTGCCACACTCCGCCACTTAACAAAAGGAGACATATAATATGAAGAAATGGATGTGGCTTGCAAGCATTTCCCTATTGCTGCTATGCCTTTGGACGGTCGTGGAAGAAGCGCCAGGGTATTTCGGCAAAGCTTACACGGACACGGAAGCTTTCCGATATGATTTTGACAGATTTACGGAAGGGCTGCTGTTATTCGAGCTGGCCCCGCCCGAAGCCTCTGTCGATCAATCGGTCGCTTCCTGGGAGCTTGACCAGTACCGCATGGACCATCATTCGCTGACTGATCAAATCCAGGCGGTGCGGGAACAATATGCGGATGCGATTTCTGCGGCAGAGGAAGAAGGCGATAGCTCCTTAGCGGAAGAATTGGAAGAACAGCGTGGAGAGGGAATTTCGGCTGTGCGTGAAAACTTTTCCGACGACGAAGCAGCGAAAAAAGCGATTATCGAACAACGCGAAGCGGATCATGAGGAAGCGCTAGGGCAATTGGCTGCACAGAAAGCCCAATTTGAGGGCCAAGCTTCAGGCTATGCCTATCAACTAAGGGATCTGGATAGCGGTGAAGTATTCACAAAAGGAACAATCGCCGATTCGCCTTTTTTTGAACAAGTGTATTCTTCGCAAGAGCCGCTTCATTTCAGCAACGGCTATTGGAGTTATGATTTTCATTACGATGATGCCAATAGCGCGCTGGCAGAAAACCGGTTTTCAGGAATCATTCAAATACCGGAAAAAGCAGTGGCAGGGGCATCGGTAAAGAGTGGGATGAATCAATTCCAGCTGGTCAAGTTCCTGCTGTATTTCCTATTGGCCTCGGCAGTAGCCGGCGCTTGGTGGTTTTTTAAAAAGCGCCCCATGCGGACAGCCTGGTATACCGGGTTAACCAGCTATGACAAATGGCGAAAACTTCCCGTTGAATGGAGGCTTATCGGGTTCATCGTATCGGCTATGTTCGCCTTGGCCGGTGCGGACCATTTCGCGGCAGCGTTGACAAGGCCGTGGCAAAGCGGGAGTGGCTCCTTTCTGGAAGTCTTCATGGCGCTGGCATTCGCAGTGCTGTTCTTGTCGCTATGTATGTTGCAGGCAATATGGCTGTGGCAGCATTTCGGCAAGTGGAGTTCCTTCAAAGAAGAAATTCAGCAAAGTTTTACAGCGTCTCAGGTTCATTCGGCAAAAGATGCCTTTCTCGACCGGACGATCGGTTTCCAGATGGCTTGGGTGCTCGTGTTGGTATTCTTTTGGGGCGCCGGGACTGCGCTCATGGCAGTTCAGCCGTTCTTGCTTATTATCTGGCTGCCGGCTACATTCTTGGTCGGGCTGCCGTCGCTGCTGTTTTTGATGACGCGTTTCGGTTATTTGAACCGGCTGCTTAAAGGGACGGAACAGCTTGCTGCTGGAAGCTTGGGAGCGGAATTGAAAGTGAAAGGCAAATCGCCGTTTAGCCGCCATGCTGAACATTTGAATGTTTTACGGGAAGGCTACAAGGAGTCGGTATCTGAAAGGGCAAAAAGCGAGCGCCTGAAAACGGAACTCATTACCAATGTCAGCCACGACCTCCGCACGCCGCTCACATCGATCATCACCTACACCGGCCTTTTGAAGAATGAAGACCTCGGAAACGAAGAACGGCGGAAATATGTCGACATTCTAGACCGGAAATCAGAGCGGCTGAAAGTATTGATTGAAGATTTATTCGAGGTATCGAAAATGGCCAGCGGAAACGCGGAGATCTCGAAACAACGCCTGGATATGAAACAATTGTTAATGCAAGCCTTGGCAGAACACGAAGAAGCGATACAGGAAGCGGAACTCGATGTCCGCATCAAAGCGCCTGGCCATCCGGTATACGCTTCGGTCGATGGGCAAAAGTGGTGGCGCCTTCTTGACAACCTGATCCTGAACGCTACCAAATATTCATTGCCGGGAAGCCGTGTTTATATCGCACTTGAAGAACAATCAGATGAACTGGCCATGACGATGAAGAATGTCACGCGCTATGAATTGGGCGACAATACGGAAGAATTACTCGAGCGCTTCAAGCGCGGCGACACCTCGAGGCAAACCAAGGGTTCAGGGCTTGGGCTCGCCATTGCCCAGTCCATCGTGGACCTTCACGGGGGGCAGATGAAACTGGCAGTGGACGGGGATTTGTTTAAGGTAACCATCATGCTCCCGAATCATTCATAGTATGTAAAAACGCATAAAACCGCCTGCCAGAAATCCGGCAGGCGGTTTTTTCATTGAGCCGGTATACACATCAGCCGTGAATATAGCCCGGGGTTAGAAGCGGAAGGTGGTGAGATTGTGTTTACGAAGAATATAAGGGGGGATACTAAATATGAACCATTAAATTGTAAAGGAGATGACACATTTGAATGATGTAACCAACTCATTCCAGAATGTCGGGAATACGATCATCAATTACATCCCGAACATTCTCGGCGCCTTATTGTTGCTTGTCGTTGCATGGCTCGTCGCTACGATCGTCAAAGCGATTTTCTCGAAAGGGCTGAAAAAAATCGGCGCCGACAACGCTATGGTCAAAGGCCATATGGCTAAAACGAAGGAAGACGCGGATGATAAACTGGACTCTATCGGAAAAATTCTTTATTATTTGATTTTCATTCTGTTCATTCCAAGTGTATTGCAAGCGCTCGACATGCATAATGTCGCCCAGCCGATCTCGAACATGATGGACAAGTTCCTGGCATTCCTGCCGAACCTGTTCATGGCGATCCTGATCTTGGTGATTGGCTACTTCATCGCGAAATTCGTCAAGAAATTGGTAGAGAGCTTATTGGCCACGATGAATATCGACAAATGGTTCAATAAAATGACCAATAAATCCGGAACGAACGAGCGGGTGGCTCCGAGCGACCAAAACACGCTCGCTAAAGTTTTGGCGAATGTAGTCTTTGTCATCGTGTTGATCCCGATCGTGACGGTGGCGCTTGAAACCTTGAACATCCAATCGATTTCACAACCAATCGTCTCGATGCTCAACCAGGTGCTGGGCATGATCCCGAATATCTTTGTCGGCATCATCCTCATCCTTGCCGGTGTTTTCATCGCGAAGTTCGTCGCGGATTTGCTGATCGGCCTATTGAACGGCACAGGGATCAACCGCTTCTCTTCCTATTTGAGCCCTGACAAGAACAAAGAACCGTCATTCGATATTGCACAGATCATCGGCAAGGTCGTCCAGGCGATCATCGTCATCTTCTTCGTGGTGGAAGCCATGAATGTCTTGCAGCTCGACGTGTTGAATTCCATCGGCAGCGCAATCATCGCTTACTTGCCTCTATTGATCAGTTCATTGATCATCCTGGGGCTCGGTCTCATCGGTGGCAGCATGCTCGGTAATTACATCACACGTGCATCGGGGAATAAGTTGTTCGGCGGCATCGTGAAATATGCGATTTTCATCATCGCGATTTTCATGACGCTCGACCAATTGAACTTCGCTTCGAGCATTGTCAACTTGGCCTTCCTGTTCATCATTGCAGGCATTGCAGTTGCTTTCGCCATCGCATTCGGTATCGGCGGCCGCGACTTTGCGAAAAACCAGTTGGCTAAAATGGAAAAGAAAATGAAAGAAGAAGACAATAAACCGAATATGTAAGCCATCTTCAGCTGCGCCCGGCATATGCCAGGCGCAGTTTTTTCATGCAATCATATGCCAGTAGAGTGGAAATGGATAAGAATATCAGGTGGAATGAATAAATAAACATTAATATACATATCGCTTGTAAAAAAGTTCCTTTTTTAATTTGGATAAAATATATATTCATATAACATTCGGAAAATCGGAATGACAAGCTGAAAAATGATAGTAAAAGAGATAAAGGGAAAAAAAGTTTATTTTTACAGGTCCATCAGAAATAAAATAGTCCAAAAAGGTTATTAGTATAATTGTTCAAATTTTATAAAAATTCAGTTGACTATCATTTATGCAAACGGTTACAATCAAGGGAGTTATTACGATAATAATTTTTGAAGGGGGATCGTTTGAACAAAATCTGAGCGAACGCTCAGTCTGGGGTGTATGAAAAGAGAGATTACACAAATTGGAGGGGAAAACATGAAAGCTTATAAAAAAGAAGTCCAGTTTACCATTTGGATGACAGCGGCGTTTATTCTGGTGGGGAACGTCGGCTTGATCTTTTCCATTTTCCCGGTAGATGCCATGCTATTAGGCTTTCCGGTCATGTATATCGTGCCTATTTTGATGGGCTGGTTCGGCGTTTTCCTGCTGACGCTCATTGCAGGGAAAATCGGCAACCGGATCGATGATGAAATCGATCGAGAAAATGATGCGCTCGGCAATGCCGACGAAGTAAAGGAAGTGTAAGCGATGGAGCAGAACTGGCAACTGGATAATCCAATAATGGGCCTCGCCGTAGTTGGGGCAACGTTCGTGCTATTTTATATCGTCGGTTTCATTTCAAACCGGAAAAGCAAATCGGCTAAAGAATTATATGTAGGCGGCTCGAACGTCGGGGCGATTACAAACGGTTTGGCGATGGCTTCTACATATATGAGCCTTGCAACATTCTTAGGTATCACCGCTCTTATTTTGCAATTGCAGGTTCCTTTTATCATGCTGTGGATTCAATTGATCTTGGCGATTCCGTTGATCACGATCATTTACGGAACAAGCTTGCGCCGCATGGGTGCGTTTTCACCGACCCATTTCATCCGTGACCGTTATGGTGTAACGGCTTCCATCATTGCAGCGTTATTCATGATCTTGGTTTCGATCATGTACGCATTAGGACAGATGATCGGCATCGCGATCACTTTCGAGACTTTGCTCGGAATTCCTTACATCACTGGACTATTCATCTTCGGGATCTTGATTGTCGGATACATCACGATCGGGGGCATGGCTGGAGCGACGAATAATGCCGCCATCCAAATGGTCATCATTGCATTGATGTTCATCGTGCCGCTTGCTGCCATCATGAAAGCGATCGGTGCTTCGGGCTGGTATTTCCCGCCATTGCTTTATTCGGACATGGTTCCGGCCATGATGGATGCATTGCCTTCATTCTTTGATTACCAGTTTTCACCTAAATGGTATTTCTCCATCATTCCTGCGCTGACGATCGGGGCGCTCGGATTGCCTCACTTGGCGATGCGTGTCTACACGGCTTCTTCATTGAAAAGTGCGCGTTCTGCCATGGTCTGGTTTGCCTTCATTCTCGGGCTGGTCTTCTCGGCGACGTATGCGATGGGCTTTGTCGGGGTCTTTGCGACAACTACGCAAGGCGTCACGATTTCCGATGGAGATGCAGATAAACTAACGATTATTTTGAATATGGTCTATAACCCTGAATGGGTGACGGCGCTTGTCATTGCAGGGGCGATTTCTGCTGGCCTTTCGACGTTGAGCGGAAACTTGCTGGCGATCGGCGCATTGATCTCACAAGATATCATCTCTACATTGAAACCGAATATCCCGCAGCGCTTGAGCTTGCGCATCGGATTTATCGCAATCTTTGCAGGGGGTATTGCGAGTATCCTGCTTGCGATTAACCCGCCGGCGTTTCTCGTCGTCAGTATTCTCTGGGCGTTCGGTTTGGCCGGTGTCACCAATGCACCGCTGATCATCGTCGGCGTCTGGTGGAAAGAGGCAAATAAATTCGGCGCAATCGTGGCATCTGTCGTCGGCGGCGCCATCTATATCATCGTCTCTCCATTCGTCTTCCCGAGCATCGTCTTGACGGGCCACGCCGTGACCGATGGCATGGGGTTATCCGGCGCGATGCTTGCGGTCCCGATCAGCTTTATCTTGCTGATTGTCGTTTCTTATATCACGAACCGCATGCCGGCGCTTTCCGGAAAATTGACGAAGCAAGCCGATATCGAATTGATCGAGCGCATCCATGGCTGGAAAGATATCAAAGCTTATCGTTATAACAGCACACTCGGCGCAGGAATCACGGTCGTCGTATCTGCTGCTGTGGCAATCTGGGCATTAATGCCTTGGGGAATGTAAATGGTAAAGGGAGTGGCAAAGTTGGTTGGAAAAATGATAAGCCTGGATGATCCATCTTACCGGTCATTCCTGGAATTACCGAAAACCGAAACGGTGAGCCGGATTTTACTGCTCCTCGTGGGAGTGGGCTACGGCGCGATCTCGATCGCGTCGCAAGCCTCATACATAAGCAGTTTCGATTCCGCTTTATTGCAGAATTTCCTTGTTCCCGCTATCTTCATCATTTTCGGGATCTTGACGGCGTTCATTACGAAAGTCGGCATGGCAGCGCTGCTGTGGGCGGGATCAAAGGCTTTAGGCGGAACTGCGAAATACCGCGCCATCAGCCTGGCAACACCAGTTGCGCTATTGCCGGGGCTTCTCGGTGCCCCGTATTTGGCCGGTCTTGGGGACGGCTCATTATGGGTTAACCTGTTTCTCGTCGCCGGTGTGGTTTGGATGTATCTGGTCAGCGTGAAGATCATCCAGGCAGTCCAGGGCTTTACGGCAGCGAAAGCATATATGTCTGCGGGACTGGCGTTCCTGTTTTTGGCAAGTATCTATTATTTAATCGTCCCGGCGAGCTGATTAGGAAAAGGAGGAAATTAGATGAATGTCGAACAATTGATAGCACCCGAACAATACAACATCACTTCTGAATTGGAAACATACAAGAACGATGCCGAGCGGATTGCGGTGCGCTGGTTCGATGCGGAAAACAACCGCATCGAACTGTCCTACCAAAAGCTTTTTTCCGAAATGAACCAGTATGCACAGGCGTTAATGAAGCTCGGCCTGGAAAAAGGCGACCGTGTCTTGATCATCTTGCCGCGTATTCCGGAAGCGTATATTACGTATCTGGCTTGCTTGCGTGCAGGGCTTGTCGCGATTCCATGTTCTGAAATGCTGCGCAAAAAAGATTTGAGCTACCGCATGGAGCATTCCGGTGCGAAAGCGATTATCGCGCATTATAAAACAACGGCTGAAACAAATTCCATTGAAGAGAAATATGCCGCGCTGGACAATAAATTGATTGTTGGCGGCAAAGAAGAAGGGTGGCAGTCGCTGGAAGAACTGGCTTCTGTGGAATCGGAAGACTTCGAAGCGGTCGACACGAACCGGGAAGACATGGCATTTTTATCGTATACATCCGGAACGACCGGCAATCCGAAGGGCGTGGTCCATGTCCATGGCTGGGGATATGCGCACGTCCGGACGGCTGCAACCGAGTGGCTTGGGGTGCAAAGCGGCGACATCGTTTGGGCAACTGCAGCTCCGGGTTGGCAGAAGTGGATTTGGAGCCCATTCCTTTCTACGATTACGCTTGGGGCGACGGCACTCGTCTATAACGGCGGGTTCGATGCACTGAAATATTTGGATATCCTGAAAGAAGAAAAAGTCAATGTGCTGTGCTGCACGCCGACTGAATACCGTATCATGGCGAAGGTCGAAAACTTGAACGATTATAAATTGCCTCATTTGCGCAGTGCAGTTTCTGCCGGCGAGCCGCTAAACCGTCAAGTGATTGATGCTTTCCAGGAAGCATTCCAATTGAATGTGCGTGATGGCTATGGACAGACGGAAAATACTTTGCTCGTGTGCATCCTGCAGGATATGGACATGAAGCCCGGGTCGATGGGCAAACCGACGCCAGGAAATCCGGTGGAAATCATCAACGAAGACGGGCAGCCCGCTGCATCGGGAGAAGTCGGCGATATTGCCGTACACAAAAGCTGTCCTGCGCTCTTCCGTGAATATTACCGGGATCCGGAACGGACGCAAGCGTCTTTCCGCGGCGATTGGTATTTGACAGGCGACCAAGCTTCACGTGATGAAGATGGCTATTTCTGGTTTGAAGGCCGCAGCGACGATATCATCATTTCTTCCGGCTATACAATCGGGCCGTTCGAAGTGGAAGACGCGCTGATGAAGCATCCTTCCGTACAGGAATGTGCAGTCGTGGCAGCCCCGGATGAAATCCGGGGCAATATTGTCAAAGCGTTTGTCGTGTTGAGAGAAGGGGGCAAACAGGACGAGGCGATGGTCAAGGAATTGCAGGATCATGTCAAAGGAATTACTGCCCCTTACAAATACCCGCGTGTCATCGAATTTTTGACGGAACTTCCGAAGACGACTTCCGGAAAGATCCGCCGCGTGGAACTAAGGAAGATGAACGCATAGGGAAAGCAAGCCGCGCCGATATAAGCGCGGCTTTTTTATGCTGTTTAAGATGGATGGTTTACGTCAATATATATAGGTAGACGGACATGAAAGAAAATTGGGGTTCGTGGCGTTTAAAGGGGGTACCTATGGAGCAGTGGATTACATCGGTAATGGAGAATTACGGCTATTTCGGGATTTTCCTGCTTATTTTGCTGGAAAATATATTTCCGCCAGTGCCTTCTGAAGTGGTTTTGACGGCAGGGGGATTTATGACATCGACGACCAGCCTCACTGTGTGGGGAGTCATCCTGTCGGCTACGGCAGGATCGGTTGCCGGTGCTGTCATGCTCTATGGGCTCGGGCTTTTACTGGATGTTGAGCGGTTGGAACAAATTATCGAAAAACACGGCACTTGGCTGCGCCTTAAAAAAGCGGATCTCTACAAGGCGGATCGCTGGTTTGACCGCTTCGGCGGTTTTGCCGTGTTCATCGGGCGCCTGATTCCGCTGGTCCGCAGCCTCATATCGATTCCCGCAGGCATGTCCAATATGAAATTCATTTTATTTCTGGCTTTCACGACAGCCGGTACCTTGATCTGGAACACGGTGCTCGTCTACGTAGGACGCGCTGTCGGTGAAAACCGGGAAGAAATTCTGCAGCAATTGGGCGTTTATTCGAATATTGTCTATGCCTTGCTCATTGCCGGTGCCATAGTGGGATTGTGGATGTTTAAAAAAAGGCGCAGTGCCGGGCAGTGAACCTTTTGCGATAGGCAAGCTAATCAGGAGAAGGGTGGAGGAGTTTCATGAAACCGATTTTATTCATTACACAGAAATTGCCTGAACAGGCAGTGGCAGAACTGCACGAAGTCTACGAAGTGCGCATGTGGCCGGAAGAGGAACGCAATGCGCCGCGTGAAAAATTGCTTGAAGAAGCGAAAGAAGCACATGCGCTATGGACGATGCTGGGTGATCGAATTGACCGTGAGCTGATTGAATCTGCACCGAACTTGAAAATCGTCGCAAATCTGGCGGTCGGCTATAATAATATCGACCTTGATGCAGCCAGGGAACATAAAGTGATCGTCACCAATACGCCGGATGTCTTGACCGAAACGACGGCTGATTTAACATTCGCGCTGATGCTGGCAACGGCCCGCCGTTTGGTAGAAGCGGAAAAAACAGTCAGAAACGGTGAATGGAAAGCTTGGACGCCGATGGGATTGACCGGACAGAATGTGCACGGCACCACCGTCGGAATCGTCGGCATGGGGCGCATCGGGGAAGCGGTATGCATGCGGGCGCAAGGTTTCAATATGGAAGTCATCTACCATAACCGGACGCGCAAAAGCCTGGAAGAGGCGCAATACGCGGAACTTGATGACCTGCTGAAACGCTCGGATTTCGTGGTGATCCTGGCGCCGCTGACCGAACAGACGAAAGGCATGATCGGTGAACGCGAGCTATCCTTGATGAAGGACACCGCCATTCTCATCAATTGCGGCAGAGGCGGAATTGTCGATGAACAAGCTTTATACGAGGCGTTGAAGAATAAATCCATTTGGGGAGCAGGGCTAGATGTGTTCGAACAAGAGCCGCTGCCGCTGGACCATCCGCTTCAAACGCTGGACAACCTGACTGTCACGCCGCATATTGGAAGCGCGACGGTACAGACACGCTATGCGATGATGGAACTGAACAAAGAAGCGCTGCAAGCTTGCGCAAACAGCAAACCCGTCAAGAACCGGGTGTGTTAAGGCCGACAGTCCCGGAAACCGGGGCTGTTTTTATATGCCTTTGGAGGAGAACTTCAAGGGAAGTTGAATTTTTTCGCATGGTGGGGTAAAATAGGCTAGGTTTTTCCTGTGTCAAAGGGATGGGCCAAATCGAAAATCAGGAGGTATGATTCATGCAAAATCATACACATAATGTCTTATTGTACTATCTATACACCCCAATCGAAAATCCGGAAGAGTTTGCAGCCGAGCATTTGGCAGCCTGCAAGGAAATCGGATTGAAAGGCCGCATCCTCGTATCCCACGAAGGAATCAACGGCACATGCTCCGGCACGATCGAGCAAACTGAACAATACATGGATATGGTGAAGAGCGATCCGCGCTTTGCTGACATCGTCTTTAAAATCGACGAAGCGGATGGCCATGCTTTCAAAAAAATGCACGTCCGTGCGAAAAAAGAAATCGTCCACCTCGGACTTGAAGAAGATATCAACCCGAACGAATTGACCGGTAATTATTTGGAGCCGGAAGAATTTTATAAATTGATGCAAGATCAGGATACAGTGGTTATCGATGCACGCAATGACTATGAGTACGACTTGGGCCATTTCCGCGGTGCGGTGCGTCCCGACGTGGAAACTTTCCGTGATTTGCCGGAATGGATCCGCGACAACAAAGAGCAGTTCGAAGGCAAGAAAATCCTGACGTATTGCACAGGCGGCATCCGCTGTGAAAAATTCTCGGGCTGGCTGAAACGCGAAGGCTTCGAGGACGTCAACCAACTTCACGGTGGGATCGTCATGTACGGCAAGGACCCGGAAGTGCAAGGGAAGCTTTGGGACGGGCAATTATACGTCTTTGATGAGCGCATCGCTGTGCCGGTCAACCGCGTCGAGCATACGATTGTCGGGAAAGACCATTTCACGGGCGAGCCTTGCGAACGCTATGTCAACTGCGCAAACCCGGAATGCAACGCGAAAATTTTGTGCTCTGAAGAAAATGAGCATAAATACATGCGTTCATGTTCAGATGACTGCCGCGAGCATCCGCGCAACCGCTATGCTTTTGAGCATGGCTTGACAGGGGAGCAAGTGCAACAGCGCCTCGACGCATTGAAAGAAACAGCACAATCATAAGCAACCCAAAAAGCCTGAACGGAAATTTCCGTTCAGGCTTTTTTTATGGATTAATTTTCGAGTTCTTCTGCACACTCGTGGCAAATCAATTCGCCGTCGATATAGACGCCGTCCAAAAATCCGTCACGGCAATAGACATCTTTTCCGCAATTGCTGCAAGGGCCGATAAGTTCACGCATGCTGCAAAGCATTCGCGTGCACATGCATCGCGTCCTTCAGGTAATCGGACAAACCTACGCCATGCTGGTCGATGGTCCGGGAGAAGCGGCTGTTGTTCGCATAAAGATTAGCCAAGTTGCGGAACATATTCGGCGTGCATTCATAGAAGCGGTCAAGCAAATGGTAATAGGCGGCCATTTCCTTTTGGACTTCCTGTGCGTCGGCCGGCAAATGCATGAGGCCGGCCACGGCGCTGTATATGCGGTTCGCTTCGCGGTCGATTTCTTCCAGGTTTTCCGCTTCTTTTTCGGGTTTAGCCGTTTGGGGAGCTGAAGCTTCAAGAACGGAAGTTTCATCCTTGATGTTTTCAAGGTCTTCCTTGACGGATACTTCAATTTCCGGTTTCTGGTACAGGTCGATGCGGTCTGGCGTATGGCGGATGGAAAATGCGGAAAAGCGCTGTTCATTGCTGAGGGCTTCCCCTGATGAAAACTCGTTTTGTGTCATGCGTGCATTGTCGATCAATTGCTCGATGCGGAACTTTTTCTGTTCGAGCAACTCGATGTGGCGCGCCATGGCATATTCTGCATCATAGCCATTCTTTATGATTTCCTGGATCTTCTTCAATGAAAACCCGAGTTCTTTGAGGAACAGGATTTGCTGAAGCAATTTCAAGTCTTCGTCGCTGTAATAGCGGTATCGGTTCGATCCTTTATTGCTCGGTTTCATTAAATCGATGCTGTCGTAATGATGCAGCGTCCGTACGCTGACGCCTGCGATTTTTGCCACTTCTTGTACTTTGTACATTTCAATTCACCTCTACTCTTGATTAGACTATGACGAATGGTAAGTGTCAACCGTTTCCGGGCAATTTTCTTGCAAAGCTTGACGGATGTGCAAAACTTTACAAAGTTATGGAAGGAACTTGTGAAAGCACGTAGGAGTTTTTTGTTTTGTAGGGAATACAGTTAATAGTGAAAGCGTTTACACTTATCACGGAAAGGGGTAATTCGATGAAACTGAAGAATTTTGTGAATGGGGAATTCCAGCAGGAGGCAGGCGCCGAGTTTGTGCCGGTCACCAATCCGGCAACAGGTGAAGAGTTGGCCAGCGTGCAGCGTTCAACTGCCGCGGACGTGGGGGAAGCAGTAAAGGCGGCCAAGAAAGCACAAAAAAAATGGGCGCTTGTCCCCGCACCGAAACGCGCGGATTATCTTTATGAAATCGGGCGCTTGATGAAAGAGCGGAAAGAGCATCTCGCGTCGGTGCTGACAAGGGAAATGGGAAAAGTGATCGAAGAAGGGCGCGGCGAAGTTCAGGAAGGTATCGATATGGCGTTCTATATGGCGGGTGAAGGCAGAAGGCTATTCGGTGAGACGACGCCTTCGGAACTGGCGGATAAATTCGCGATGAGCGTCCGTGCGCCGATTGGTGTCGTCGGGCTTATCACCCCATGGAATTTTCCGGTGGCAATCGCCACGTGGAAATCGTTCCCGGCAATCGTAGCGGGCAATGCATTCATTTGGAAGCCAGCGACGGAAACGCCGATGATGGCTTATGAAATGGCTAAGATTTTCAAGGAAGCCGGCTTGCCGGACGGCGTTGCGAATATCGTTTTCGGTTCCGGTTCGGAAGTCGGGACAGCGATGATCGAACACCGGGATATCCGGGTCATTTCATTTACAGGGTCGACCGATACGGGGCGCAAGGTGGCAGAACTCGGCGGGCGCCATTTGAAGAAAGTATCGCTCGAGATGGGCGGGAAAAACGCAGTCATCGTCATGGACGATGCCGATCTGGATCTAGCGGTGGACAGCATTCTTTGGAGCGCGTTCGGCACCGCCGGCCAGCGCTGCACGGCCTGCAGCCGCGTCATCGTACACAAGGATGCGAAAGAGCAGCTGCAGCAACGCCTGCTCGAAAAGATGGATAAGTTGACGATAGGCGACGGCATGGACGAATCCGTCAAAGTCGGCCCCGTCATCAATAAGAAAGCGTTGGAGAAAATCCATTCCTATATTGAAGCCGGAAAAGAAGAAGGCGCGGAGCTCGTCAGGGGCGGCGAGATTTTAACGGGTGGCCATTACGACAGGGGCAACTATTACGCACCGACATTGTTTACAGGCGTAAAGCCGGAGATGCGCATTGCACAGGAAGAGATTTTCGGGCCGGTCATTTCCTTGATCGAGGTCGCAAGTTTTGAAGAAGCGATCGAAGTGAATAACGGCGTCATTTATGGCTTATCGAGCTCGATTTTTACAGCGGATGTCAACCGGGCATTCAAGGCGCAGCGCGATCTCGATACCGGAATCGTTTACATCAATGCGGGAACGACGGGTGCTGAAATCCATTTGCCATTCGGCGGGACGAAAGGCACCGGCAATGGGCACCGCGATTCAGGCGTCGCCGCGCTCGACGTCTTTACCGAATGGAAGAGTGTCTATGTGGATTTCAGCGGCAAATTGCAGCGGGCACAGATTGACAACGAAGCATAAAAGGGGGCGGCGGAGATGAAATTTGCGGTACTCGGGGCAGGATTGATGGGGAAACAAGCAGCGCGTGATTTGCTGGGCAACGAACAGGTGGAAAAAGTGATTCTGGCGGACCGGACAACAGATAAAGCGGAAGCATTCCGTCAGCAATTGAACGATCCGCGGCTAGAGATCGCCAAGATGGATGCAAGCCGTGACGGCGAACTGAAGCAAGTCATCGCGCAGGCAGATGTCGTGATCAATGCGCTGTTCTATACCTTCAATGAACAAGTAGCGAAAATCGCCATCGAATGCGGTGTTCATTCCGTCGATCTCGGCGGGCATATCGGCGGCGCTACGGATAAGGTACTCGCCATGCACGAGCAGGCGTCCCGCCAAGGCGTGACCGTCATTCCGGATCTTGGCGTTGCGCCGGGAATGATCAATATTTTAACAGGCTACGGGGCAAGCCAATTGGACGAAGTCGAATCGATCCGTATCTATGTCGGCGGTATCCCGCTCCATCCGGAACCGCCGCTTGAATACAAACACGTTTTCTCGCTCGAAGGCGTTTTCGATCATTATACCGACCCGTCGCACGTCATCCGCGATGGCGAATTGAAAGAAGTCGAATCCTTATCGGAAATCGAGCCGATTGCGTTCGAAGGATTCGATGCGTTGGAAGCGTTCCATACATCAGGAGGCACGTCGACCTTGACGAAGACGTTCGGGGATATCGATTCGTTGGAATATAAAACGATCCGCTACCGGGGGCATGCCGATAAATTCCGTTTGCTCGTCGAACTGGGGTTGACCAGCCGTGAAGGGAAAGTGACAGCCGGCGGGCATGAAGTGTCGCTGCGTGAAGTGTTGCTGAAAGTGCTTGAGCCGATAACGGAACTCGGGGACGAAAAAGATGCAGTACTTTTACGCGTTGCGGTTTCCGGGGTGAAAGAACAAGAGGAATGCACGTACCGATATGAAATGGTGACGGTCCGCGACGAGTCGACCGGTGTGACGGCCATGGCGCAGGCAACGGCATACAGTATTTCCGTTGTGGCGCAGATGATCGCCGACGGGCGCATCCAAAAACGCGGCGTCTACCCGCCGGAGCAAATCGTGCCGGGGGCTGAATACATTGCGGAAATGAAAAAACGTGGGGTAACCATTAAAGAAACAGTGCAGCGGGCAGCGCATCACAACTAGCAAGGAGGAAAACGGCATGGACTTTGAACATAGCGAAGAACAAGCAATGCTGCGCAAAACCGTCCGGAAATTTGTCGATGAAGAAATCATGCCTTCTATAAAAGACTGGGACGCAGAAGGAAGTTTCCCCGCAGCGATTTGGCAGCGCTTGGCCGACCTCGGCTTGATGGGGGTGTGCATTCCGGAAGCTTACGGTGGCAGCGGAATGGATTATAATTCACTCGCTATCGTCTGCGAAGAGCTGGAACGCGGCGATACCACATTCCGCACGGCCGTTTCTGTCCACACAGGCCTGAATTCGCTATCGCTTCTGCAATGGGGGACGGAAGAGCAAAAGCAGCGGTTTTTGGTCCCTCAGGCCAAAGGCGAAAAAATCGGGGCGTTCGGGCTGACGGAACCGGGAGCCGGATCGGACGTGGCGGCGCTTTCGACGGCCGCGAAACGCGACGGGGACGACTATGTGCTGAACGGGCAGAAGACATGGATTTCCCTATGTGACCAAGCGGACCATTTCCTGGTCTTCGCTTATACCGATAAAGAAAAAGCGCATAACGGCATTTCGGCATTTATCGTGGAACGTGACAGAGAAGGTTTTTCATCCAAGGCGATCAAAGGGAAATACGGCATACGGGCCGGCAATACGGGTGAACTGTTCATGGAAGATGTGCGTATCCCGGCAAGCAACCGGCTCGGCGAAGAAGGCGAAGGGTTCAAGATTGCGATGGCGTCACTCGACAATGGCCGGTTCACGGTGGCTGCCGGGGCTTGCGGTTTGATGATGGCCTGCCTGGAAGCGAGCCTGGAATATTGCAAGACGCGCAGTACCTTCGGCAAGCCGATCGGCGAGCATCAGCTCGTGCAGCAAATGCTTGCCAATATGGAAGCGGGTTATCAGATGAGCCGTTTGCTCGTCTATCGTGCCGGTGAATTGAAAAACAGCGGCAAGCGCAATACGCGCGAAACTTCACTCGCGAAATGGCAGGCCTGCAATTTCGCCAATAAAGCCGCAGACGACGCGGTGCAAATCCACGGCGCTTACGGCTATTCCGATGATTATCCGGTCGCCCGCTACTTGCGGAATTCCAAAGCGCCGGTGATTTACGAAGGCACCCGTGAAATCCATACGCTCATGCAGGCGGATTATGTGCTCGGCAAGCGGCAGGACAAGGAATTGAACCGTATGCTTCCTGCCTGGCCGTTCGAATGAATGCTGGCCGCGTGGCGGTCTTTTCAGTGGAAAATAAAAAAGAACGGGCATTGAACCCGTTCACCCAACTGCCGGGCACAAACCGGCAGTTTTTTTACGTGAAGATATCTTCTTCGTCCGGCACAAGCAAATTTAGTTTTCCCGGCTGGACACGGATCGACGCCGGCGTCTTCATATAGACTTCGCCGTCCGTGTCGATATCCATCGGGGCGTCAGTATGGATGTCGATTTCGCGGCCCTGCAGATGGATGATGTGCTCGAGGCCTTCTGCAGGAAGATCCGGTTTGGATAATGAAAACCATTCGCGTATGGCGGCGAACGACGAGCTTTGTATGATGAAAATATCCAAGAGCCCATCAGCGGGGTCGATGCTCTGCATCGGAAACAAATGCGTGCCAATGGATTTTCCGTTCATGACCAGCACCAAAACAGCTTCTTCTTCGTACGCTTGGCCATCGATCGACAGCGAGACGTCAAAAGGCTCTGCTTGCCTCATCGTTTGCATCGCACTCATGAAATAGCTGAGCTTGCCATAGCGTTCCTTCAAATCGGGATCGATATTGAAAGAAGCGTTTGTGATCAAGCCGATGCCCGCGAAGTTCAAGAACGTGCCTTCGTTGATGGTGGCTGTATCGACTTGCTGCAATTTGCCTTGGCTCAAGCTTATCGCCGCTTCGTCAAGGTACAAAGGGATGTTCATCGTGCGTGCAAAGTCGTTGCAGGTGCCGCTCGGTAAAATCCCGAGCGGCGGCGGGTCATCGATCGTGCTGAGTGCACGGGCTGCCAAGTGGACGGTGCCATCGCCCCCTGCAATAAACAAGGCATCGGCGCGCCCGGCGGCAGCACGACAGACCGATTCCAGTTCTTCAGGGGAATCGGTCTTGATCAATTCCAATGTTTTCGAGGATGCGGCGAGTTGCGGCACAGCCAAGCCCATGACCGCCTCTAACGTGGACGCACCTGCCTCGGCATTATACAATAATACGGAATGCGTGAATCCGGCCATGCGTATGTCCTCCATTCTTCATCATTACTTCACCATTCCACCAACGAAGGGACAGTAAACGCATCGGCGGAATTCCGTGAAAAGGAGTGCTCACATGACGAGAAAATTATATTACGAAGATCCTTTCTTGAAGCAAGGGAACGTTCAAGTCACCAAATCGGCAGCAGATGAACGCGGGCAATACGTGATTCTCGACCGGACATATTTTTATCCGGAAGGGGGAGGGCAGCCTGCAGATCATGGAGTGATCGGCACAGCCTCGGTGCTTGATGTGCAAAATCATGGCGGAGAACTCCGCCATTACCTGGACCGGCAGCTGGAGCCGGGGGAATACATGGCGTCGCTGGATTGGAATAGGCGGTGGGACCATATGCAGCAGCATGCGGGCCAGCATCTTCTGAGTGCTTTATTGGAAGATCGGCACGGCTACCGGACCACCAGTTTCCATCTCGGGCAAGAGCGGGTGTCGATCGATTTGCATAAAGCGTCAATCGACCTGGAAACCTTGCGGCAAGTGGAACTTGAAGCCAACCGGATCATTAGCCGCCATTTGCCGATCCGGACACGTTTCGTAAATGAAGATCAGCTCGTGCAATTGAACCTTCGCAAGCCGCCAGCAGTCAGCGGCGACATCCGCCTGGTGGAAATGGACGGCATCGATTTGAATGCGTGCGGCGGCACGCATCCTGATAATACCGCGGGAATCGGCCTATTGAAAATTCTTGGGACGGAAAAAGCGAAAGGCGGCACGCGGCTTTATTTTCTATGCGGCGAACGCGCGCTTGAACATTTCGGCAAGTTGAGCGACACGGGCGATGTGTTGATTGGCAAGCTGAATGCCCCGCTCGCTGAACTGGTGCAAGCGGCAGATGTCTTGCTGACAGAAAAAGTCGCAGCGGATAAGGAAATTTTGGAATTGAAAAAACAGCTGTTGCTGGCAGAAGCAAAAGCGTTAACACCGGAAAACGGCGTCATGATCCGGAATTTCGGCGACCGTCCAATCAAGGAGCTGCAGCAATTGGCACGCCTGGCCACCGAAGAACATCCGGCCGCCTGTGTCTTGTTTGCAGCGCAAGCGGAAAGCCGTATTCGATTGGTATGTGCGCGCGGCGATGAATCTTCTGCCGACATGCGGGAGACCTTGAAGCGCTTGCTGGCTGAAACAGACGGCAAGGGAGGCGGGACTCCTGCACTTGCGCAAGGGGGCGGCCATACAGAAGCGCCGTTCGAACGCTTCCAGGAAATTTTCAACGACATTCATGCGGCTGGCTGAATGCAATTTGTAACTTTTTCAAGGCGTTAAGGGTCTAATGGATAAATGGCACGGGAAAGGTCGTGATTTTCGTGAAATGGAGCAGAGCTTGGTGGATCGCAGCGATTCTTTTGGTGTTTTCCGGAGCGGCATTTGTCTTTCTGACGGAAAATGTGGCAATCAGCGGCTCGTCCACAGCCCTATCAGAATCGGGATGGCGTGCAAATTTCTCAGCGCCGCTCGACATGGATGCAATCGAGAAAGGAGCCGTCTATCTCACGGACGCGGATGGCCGAAAGATTGAGTTAGAAATGCGGTTGGCGAATGGCGGCCGGACGCTTGAAGTTCCGGACATCGCTAGTGGAGATTACACGCTTCACGTCGCCAAATCCGCCTTATCGAGCAGCTTCTTGAAAACCCTGTCGACCAACCAGCTCGAGTTCACGATACAAGACGAAGTCCAGAACCTGGCCGGGGAAGAAGAGCTGCGCACGTATTTCAGCCGATTGCTGAAGCTGCAAAAAGATAATCCGTTCTACCGGGGCTTCGGTGAAGGGGTGGATGAAGCGGAAGACAGCGCTTCTGGCGAATCGGGCGGAATGGGGGGCGGGGACCATTCGACGACCAATAACCAAGTCGAAGGCATTGATGAAGGGGACCTTATACAAACCGACGGCGACTATCTTTATTCTGTCAGCGAGTCGCGCGTTATGGTCTCGGATATCAGGGACCCCGAAAATATGGCCCTTGCAGCAGCCCTGGAGTTTGACGGGGAAACGTATCCGCAGGAATTATTCCTATCCGGCGATACGCTTGCTGTCATTTCAAGCCGCTTTTCGCTCATGGAAACCGAAGGAGAAGCGGAAATGGAAAGCTTCATGCCCTATTCAGGCATGACCGTCGTCTCGCTTTATAATATAGCTTCGCCCGGGAATCCGGAGCTGATTCGTGAATTCGGCAACGAAGGCGCATTCAATAATGCTAGGCTATCCGGCGGCATCTTGCATTATGTCAGCAATGTGTTTCCGAATTACTGGGTACTGGAGGAGCGGCCGGATACTGAATTGCGCCCCCGGCTATTCGATTCCAGGGAGGGCGGGGAGCTTGAACCGCTGCCCTATGAAGACTTGACCATCCTGCCAGGAACGATGGAAGGGAGCTATAGCGTCATCACCTCCATCAGCTTAGAAGCCCCAGAGTCCAATGAAATTTCCACAAAAGGCTTTTTGGGAGGCAATGAACAGATGTATATGAACGAACAGCATCTCTATTTGACGGCTTCTGCGTTTGAGACGGCTGAAGGGGAGTTCGAAGATACGGCGCTTTGGGTGCCGCAACAAGCGGATACGGAAATCTTCAAATTCAGCTTGGATGGCATCTCAGTAGAATTTATCGCTTCGGCCCGCGTGCAAGGATTCCTGTTGAACCAGTTTTCGATGGATGAATTCGAAGGACATTTCCGTCTGGCGACAACAGAAGGCGTTGCCTGGGCACCGGCTTCCGAACCGAAAAACCATCTGTTCATTTTGAACGAACAATTGGAACAAGTCGGTTCAGTGGAAAACTTGGCACCGAGCGAACGCATCTACTCGGTCCGCTTTATCGGCAGCAAATCCTATATGGTGACGTTCCGGGAAACCGACCCGCTGTTTGCCATCGATGTCTCAGACCCTGCAGCGCCGAAAGTATTGGGCGAATTAAAGATTCCTGGATTCTCCAATTATTTGCATCCCTTAGATGAGAATCATTTGATCGGTTTCGGCTATGACACAAAAATTGAACCGGTTAAAGGGGGCGGCGAGCCGCGCATCGTGACCGGCGGAATGAAAATCTCGCTGTTTGATGTCAGTGACATGAGTGACCCGAAGGAAACCGATACGGAAATCATCGGCGGCCCCGGCACCTATTCTGTTTTGCAGTACGACCACAAAGCCTTGTTCCGCCATGATGCACAAAGCTTATTCGGTTTTCCGGTCTCGATCTACACGGGAGACGGCACGGAGTACATTGAATTTCAGGCGGAAGGGGCTTTGATTTATTCGATCACGCCGGAAGGCATCGAGCTGGCGAGTGACTTGACCAAATCGCCAGGCCAGCCGTACGAAGACTGGAATACCTCGGTCCAGCGCCTGGCTTATGCGAAAGACGCATTGTATACAGTGGCGAATGCTGAAGTCATAAGCTATAGTTTATCGGACTTCGAACAGCTCGGCACCTTGGCCCTGCAATAAAAGTGTGAAACAGCAAACAGCGGATCTCCAGGAGAGGCCCGCTGTTTGCTGTTTCCATACGGGGCGAAAAAAATTGAACGTTTGTATTGATAGAAAGAGGGAATAAGAGAAATATTCTGATATCAAAACACGGGAGGGAAAAACATGAAGGCAGTAACGTTTCAAGGGACAAAAGATATGCAAGTCAAAGAGGTAAAAGATCCGGAACTCCAAAAACGTGATGACATCATCGTGAAAATAACTTCCACTGCTATTTGCGGGACAGACCTGCACATTTATCAAGGGGCATTGCCCACTACCAAGGATACGGTCATCGGCCATGAACCGATGGGCATCGTAGAAGAAGCCGGCCCGGACGTCACCAAAGTGAAAAAAGGCGACCGCATTGTGCTGCCGTTCAATGTGAGCTGTGGCCATTGCTTCTATTGCTCGAATGAAATGGAAAGCCAATGCGACAACTCGAACGGAAATCCCCATTTCGATACAGGCGCTTATTTCGGTTTGACAGAGCGCTATGGTGATTATTCAGGAGGGCAGGCTGAATATTTGCGCGTGCCATATGCGAATTACATGCCCCTGGTCATTCCGGAGTCTTCGGAACTCGAAGATGAGCAGGTCCTTTTCCTGTCGGATGTATTGCCGACCGCTTGGTGGAGCGTCGAGAACGCAGGAGTCAAAGAAGGCGACACGGTCGTTGTTCTCGGTTGCGGGCCGATCGGGCTCATGACCCAGAAGTTTGCCTGGATGAAAGGTGCCGCACGGGTCATTGCAGTGGATGAGTTGCCGTACCGCATGGAAAAAGCGAAGAAAATGAATAATGTCGAGATCGTCGACTTCAGCCAGCATGACAATACGGGGGCGCTGATCCATGAAATCACAAAAGGCGGCGCGCGTGTCGTCATCGATTGTGTAGGGATGGATGGCAAGAAATCGACTGCCGAAGCCGTTCAGCAAAAGCTGATGTTACAAGGCGGGACGCTGAGCGCAATCGATATCGCGAAGGATGCCGTCAGCAAATTCGGGACCATCCAATTGACGGGTGTCTACGGATTGACCTATAACCAATTCCCGCTCGGCAATCTGTTCGAGCGCAACGTAACGATGAAGATGGGGCAAGCGCCGGTCATCCATCTGATGCCGATGCTGCTCGATAAGATCGAAAAAGGCGAGTTCGACCCGCGCGAGATCATCTCCCACGTCGTGCCGCTTGAACAAGCGAGTGAAGCTTACCGGATTTTCAATGACCACGAAGACGAATGCACCAAAGTCATTTTAAAACCTTAAAAAATGCCGATGAAACGCTCCGGTTGCCGGAGCGTTTTAATTTTGCCTTGCCTGCGGTATGATGGTACAGAAGAAAAAGGGGGGAGACCAGATGGCCGAAATATCGGAAGTCAGAAGAGAACTTGCGCTGGATTGTTTCCTATTGGCCGGAAAAGTCATGATGGAGAGCGGAGCGGAGACTTACCGGGTGGAAGATACGATGATCCGGATGGCGGTCTCGCAAAATATGATGGATTCCCATTGCTTTGTGACTCCAGCGGGCATCATGTTTTCCCCGAGCAATGATTTGCCGACGCGCTTTGTCCGCATCCACGGGCGCCGCACAGACCTCGAACGGGTAGCGCGTGTCAATGCCGTCTCGAGGCGTCTCGTTGCAGGGCAACTGACATTGCAGCAGGCGTATGATGAAATGACGGAAATCGAAAAAAACCATTATTTGTTTCCTTTATGGCTGCAGGTCCTTGCAGCTGCAGTGGCCAGTGCTTGCTTCCTGATCTTGATGGGCGGCGGCTGGGCGGACATTCCGTTCGCTTTCCTGATCGGGGGCATCGGGTTTTATATTGTGGAAATGGTGCTCGTGAAAACGAGGGTCAAATTTTTCGCGGAATTTATCGGAGCGGTCGCCATCGGTACTTTGGCGGTACTCGTTGTATACAGCGGTTTCGGAAACGATCCCGATACGATCATCATCGGTTCGGTCATGCCGCTGGTGCCCGGCTTGCTGATCACTAACGCGGTCCGCGACATGATGGCGGGCCATTTTGTATCGGGGCTGTCGATGGGCGCGGAGGCATTTCTGACGGCGTTCGCCATCGGGGCCGGCATTGCCATCGTATTGTCATTTTAAGGAGGAGATCGAATGAACTGGCCTTTGGAGGCGTTTCTAAGTTTTTTGGCAGCCGGCGCATTCGGCATCATTTTCAATATCCCCAGAAAAACGCTGGTTAGTTGCGGCCTTGTCGGGATGAGTGGTTGGCTTTTCTACCGGAGCTATTACCTTATGTTCGATGACCCGATCCAAGCGACATTCATCGGTGCCTTCATTGTCGCGATCGTCGCGCACATCTTGGCGAAGATCTTTAAGATGCCGATGATCATTTTCAGTGTCGCCGGCATCATCCCGCTCGTCCCGGGAAGCCGGGCATACAATGCGATGCGCAATATCGTGGAAAACGATTATGCCGAAGCGGTCGATTTTGCCGTGCAGGCATTGATGATTTCAGGCGCCATCGCCATGGGGCTTGTATTTGCCGAAGTGCTCATGCAACTGTATTTCAAGTATCAAGCGCGGCGCACCCAGAAAAAAATGGGCTTTACCCAGGAATAATCCATAATCAACAGGCTGTCTCCTTTGCGGGCGGCCTGTTTTTTTGTAGATAATAGTCTATACAGGATCTAACAATAGCGCCTCAATCCGATACTAACCCCGGAAAGTGATTCCCCCACTGGCCGGCAACTTGTAAAAAAAGCGGATTCCCGTAAACGCTACGCAACCAGTGAAATGTATTAGCTGCCAATCCAAAGCCCGGCAGCGGATGCCTGAGTGATGCTATCTCCGCTAATTTAAAATCTTTATGCCAAGTTTCCAATCCCGGCACAATAAAAAACCCCACACCACGGAATTTCCGCAGTCTGGGGTGGGAATGGCTATTTAAGCCATTTTTCGAGTTCCTGGGCATTCATCGGGCGGCTGATGATATAGCCCTGGATGCTATTGCAATCCATTGCCCGAAGCAGTTCAAGCTGTTCGTTCGTTTCGACGCCTTCAGCGGTCACTTGGAAATCAAGCGATTTGCCGAACTGGATCATGCCGTTGATCATTTTCTGCATTTTTTCCTGCTTCGTAATCGACTGGATGATGGTCCGGTCGATCTTCAACGAGGAAATCGGCAATAACAACATATAACGGAAGGACGCGTAGCCCGTCCCGAAATCATCCAATGCAAATTGCACGCCTTGCTGGTTCAGGCGGTTCATCTGCTGCATGATCGGGCGTTCGGCCTCCGCTTCAAGCGCGAACTTCTCCGTGATCTCGATCATGAGGGAATGGGGATCGCAATTATTCGCTTTCATTTGCTCGAGCAGCATGCTCGCCATATCCTTATCGCGGAATTCGCGGATGGAGGAGTTGATGCTGATGCGCAAATTGATGCCTTTCGCTTTCCAATCCTTTAGCTGCGCACAGGCGGTCTCCAATACGAAGCTGCCGATTTCATGGATCATGCCATTTTCTTCTGCAATCGGAATGAGTTCGTCCGGCGTCACGACACCGATTTCATCATCATTCCAGCGGACGAGCGCTTCCACGCTTTCGACGTTGCCGGTCGAGAGGTTCACTTGCGGCTGGTACAGCAATTGCAGGTTTTTCCGGTCCAGTGCGTGGACAAGGCGTTTTTCAATGAGCGCTTTCCGGTTCAGGCGTTCGTGGTCGTCTGCCGTCAAAGTGGAAATGGCACTGCCGCCGCGTTCTTTGACTTTCTTGATCGTCGCATAGGACGCTTTGATCAAATGGACGAAGCTTTGCTGGTCTTCGGGATATTTCGTGATGGCGCCACTGACGGTCAAAGGAACTGCCGTGCCGCCGATATAGATCGGGTGCTGCTGCAGATACGGCAGGAAGCCTTCGATGAACCAGTTCGGCAACGGCGTGATCAATGCGAATTCATGAAGCCCGGCGCGGGTGATCAATGAATCCGAGAAATACATGCGCAAGCGTTTCGTGAATTCGATGAGCAATTCGTTTTCAGTATCCGTATCCGATACATCACGCAAGGTGTAGAAACGGTCGATGTCTAGGAACAGGAAGGAGAAGTGGCGGCCTTCCTTAATATGTTCAGCGACGGCCTGTTCGAGGCGGTGGCGATTTTCAAGCCCTGTAATCGGGTCGATAAAAGCGATTTCCTCGAGGTGCTTCTGTGCATGCTTTGTTTCGGTAATATCTTTTTCGAGGAAAATATAATACGCATCTTCCTCTGATAATTGCATTGGGATCGCTGTCAGGTCGACCCAATAGGTTTCACCGTCTTTTGTCGCTTTTTTCGCTTCGCCGTTCCATACGTGCCCGTCCTTCAAGCTTTCCAGGATAGAATCGACAAACTCGAGGTCTTCTTCGCTGTCATGGAACATCTGCCAGACAGGTTTGCCGAGTACGCGTTTCGGGGTCCATTTGCTGAGCTTGAGGAAATGTGGATTCGCGTAGGTGACCAGGAACTCCTGATCGAAATAAGTCATCATGAACGAATCATCCAGCCCGTGGCGAAGATGGCTCAGTTCTCTTGCTGCCGAGTCAGCGCTTGCGATGTCATCGATTTCATAAATGGTCATGAGAAAACGCTCGCCATGCGATGTGAACGCTTTCGTAACGACCGTGGAATAGCTTTGGCCGCCGCTGCCAAGGCCGATTTCCATGTTTTCGAACCGGACAGGGTCTGAGCTTTCCAACAGCATTTCCCAAGGCTGCTTATGGAGTGCGGCTTGTTCGGGATTCATATAGGAAAAGGTTTGGCCTATAGCGGTTTCCGTATTTAGTTGAAAGATGCGTTCGGCATGCCCGTTGAACCAAGTGACGAGTCCTTCTTGATCGAAAATGATGATGGGGAAGGGAATATGGTTATATGCTAGGGTTTGTGCCAAAAAATCCTGCTTTTCACTCATTAACTGACGCTCCTTAACCGTTTTGTACTTTCATTATAAAGAAGAAAAGGTCTTTCGTCACCACTTTACAAAAATATAACACGGGAATTTTAGCATAGAAATTACACTATCCTTTTTTGCACTCTCATGAGAGAATAGGCATGATTCGATTGAAAATTGAGGGAAACGACCAATTTGTCCCGATTCCAAAGGATTTAAACGATAAAAAGAGCTGGAATAGGCCAATTCGTCACGGGTTGGTTTTTTCATATGGAAGGAGTGCTGGCGAATGGAACGTTTAAAAGGAGTATCCATGATACTGATAGGTGCAATGCTTTGGGGAGCGACCGGGCCGCTCATGGAATGGACGCTTGATGTCTACCCGATCACTGTGCCGTTTTTGCTGACCATCCGGCTGATCGTCGCCGGCATTGTGCTGCTACTGTTTTTGAAAATGAAGAAGGTGCGGGTGACATCGATTTTCCGGCAAAAGATATGGACACGCCCCTTATTGATCTTTTCAGTGGCCGGCATGCTCGGCGTCCAATATAGTTTCGTCGCAGCGATCGATACGAGCAATGCGGTCTTTGCAACATTGATGCAGTTTCTTGCGCCTGTCTATGTCATCGTCTTCGTTTCCATGCGCCTGCGCAAATGGCCGCCGGTCTATCAGGTGCTCGGCATGCTCGGCACGCTCGCCGGATTGTTTTTATTATTGACCGATGGGCGCCTGGATTCCTTGGCCATCAGCGGGGAAGCCTTGTTCTGGGGTGTTCTTGTCGGCTTGGCGTTCACGTTCTATACGCTTTATCCGGCCCGTCTGATGCAGGAATGGGGCGTTTTGCTGGTCGTCGGCTGGTCGATGCTGTTCGGCGGCATCTTCCTTGGGCTCATCAACCCGATTTTCCTTTCGGACGAGTGGGGGCTATTGGCGGACCCGACGCTCATCGTTGCGATCATTGCCATTATCTTGGTCGGCACGATGGCATTTGTGCTGTTCCTCAGCAGCATGCGGTTCATCTCCCCTGTAGAGACGAGTATTTTGTCTGCGATGGAGCCATTGACAGCGATGGCCATCTCGCTGGTCTGGTTCGGCCATTTTCTTTCACCGCTGCAGTTCGGTGGAGCTTTTCTCATGTTGGTTTTCGTGACATGGCTGTCTTTTGCCGGCAATGAAAAAAAAGCGGAAGAACGCTCGTGATCATAATTATTTAAAGAAGCATGCAGCAAAACGCTGTGTGCTTCTTTTATTTTGCCTTTACATCATTTCGTTCTTTAAGCATGACAAAAAAAGGGATATCTCTACCTGATATCTGAAAATTATGGCATACTAGTTTTAATTAAAGTTCGAGTTTCGAAATGTTCAGGAGGCACCTTTATGAAAACTGTTTTTTCCTACACTAAACCATATTCATTGCTGATCGGCGTCGCCTTGTTCCTGATGCTCCTGGAACTGACTGTCGAGCTCTTGCAGCCGCTGGTCATTGCGAGCATCATCGATGACGGCATCGTGGCTGGGGACCAGGACACGGTCATTCGGCTGGGCCTTGTGCTCATGGGGCTGTCATTGATCGCTTTTTTATCGGGCGTTGTCAATTCGTATTTTGCTTCCCACGTGTCCCATAGCTTTTCGTTCGATGTCAGGCGCGAAGTCTATGGGCGCGTCCAGTCTTTCTCGCTCGCGATGTTCAATAAGTTTCCTGCTTCCGGGCTCATCACCCGGCTGACGAGTGATGTGCAGCTGATCCAGCAGGTGCTGTATATGAGTTTGCGCATCATGCTGCGCGCGCCGCTGCTGGTGATCGGCAGCATGGTCATGGCGTTTGTCGTCAATGCGCAATTGGCGATTTATTTGATTATCGTTTTCCCGGTTTTGCTGGCGTTTTTATACTTCATGGTGAGAAAAGGCGTCACCTATTTCAGCTTTGTGCAGCAGCGGCTTGATAAAGTCAACCGCATGGTGCAGGAAAACCTGCAGGCGGTCCGGCTGATCAAAGCGTATTTGCGCGGCAAGTATGAAGCGAACCGTTTCTCGGAAGTAGCGGGCGCGCTCAAGACCGATACGGTCAAAGCGTTCCGCATCATGGAAATCATTTTGCCGATCTTGCTTTTTGGCATGAACGTATCGCTTCTGGCGGTTATCTGGTTCGGGGCTTTTGAGATCCGCAGCGGCGATGCGCAAATCGGTGAATTGGTCGCCATCGTCAATTATGCGATGCGCATGACCGGTGCATTTTCGATGTTTTCATTCATCATCATGGCCTTTGCGCGCGCCAAGGCATCTTCTGGCCGCATCGAGGAAATCCTTTTGGCAGATGATGGCGGCGAGGAAGCGCAAGGGGCGACAGCGCCAGTCGAGGAAGGGGCTGTCCGTTTTGAAGGGGTGTCCTTTACGTATCCAGGCACTTCGCGAAGAGTGCTTCAAAATATCAGTTTTGAGCTGGCGCCGCGCGAGAAACTGGCCATCATGGGCGCCACGGGATCCGGCAAGACATCCTTATTGCAGCTGATCCCGAGATTCTACGAGGCGACGGAAGGAAGCGTATCCGTGCACGGCCGCGATGTGCGTGAGTGGGACCTTCAGGATCTGCGCAAGACAATCGGGCTTGTGCCTCAACAGTCGATGCTATTCACCGGCACCATTTCCGATAATCTATCGTGGGGCAAAGAGCAGGCGGAGCTTCCTGAACTTACAGGGGCGGCGGAGAAGGCGCAAATTGACGAGACGGTCAGGCGTTTCCCGAAAGGCTATGAAACGCGCGTCGGCCAAAAAGGCGTCAATTTATCGGGGGGGCAGAAGCAGCGCTTGTCGATTGCCAGGGCATTGGTACGCAAACCGTCGATCTTGATTCTCGATGACAGTACGAGCGCGCTTGATGTGAAAACTGAATCTGCGCTATGGGCGGAGCTTGATAAGGAACAGGCGACAACGCTGCTGGTGACGCAGAAAGTGCGGACGGCGATGCGTGCAGACCGCATCCTGCTGTTGGAGGATGGCGTCGCATCAGCTTATGGCACACACGACGAACTATTGGAGATGTCTCCTTTGTATCGTGAGATTGCGCAGTCCCAGCAAGCGGAGGAGGTGGATGAATATGTTTGATGCAATTCGCCGGCCTTTTGGCTACGAGCCGGTATTGACGAAAGAAGATTTGAAGAAATCACCGGATAAAAAGAATGAACGCGCAAAAAACTGGAAATCCACCTTGCTGCGGATCTGGAAGCTCGTGGACGAACAGCGCACCTTATTGATCATCGTCCTGGCGCTTGTGTTTGTCAGTTCCGCGATGGCGCTGCTCGGTCCATTTTTGATCGGTTATATCATCGATACCTATATCGTTCCCGGCGAATTCGAAGGCATGGGATTGATCATCGGCTGGCTCATCATGGTCTATGTGCTCCATTCGGTTTCTCTCTATTTGCAGAACTACTGGATGGTCGGCATCGCACAGCAAGTCATCTATCAAATGCGCGCGGGGCTCTTTGGCCACCTGCAGCGCTTGCCGGTGTCGTTTTTCGATAAGCGCCAGCATGGCGAATTGATGAGCCGCGTGACCAATGATATCGAGAACGTTTCATCCACACTCAACACTTCGTTCATACAGGTGTTCTCGAGCATTTTGACACTGGCCGGGACGGCAGTGGTGATGGTGATGCTGAGCCCGATCCTCACGGTACTGACATTTATCATCATCCCGCTCATGTACTGGTCGATTCGCTGGATCACCAAGCGCACGGGCCGTTTGTACAAAGAACAGCAAAAGGCGGTCGGGGATCTGAATGGCATGATCGAAGAAACCATTTCGGGACAAAAAATCGTCAAGGCCTTTTCACAGGAAGACCGCGTCATGGATGAGTTTCTCGTCAAAAGTGAACGCCTCCGCCGCACCGGTTTCTGGGCTTGGACGTATGCAGGGTTCATTCCGAAAGTGATGAACTTTTTGAACAACGGCAGTTTCGCGCTGGTGGCGGGTGTCGGAGGATTGCTCGCCTTGAACGGCTCGGTCACGATCGGTGTGATCGTCATCTTCACTGAGTATTCCCGCCAGTTTACCCGGCCGTTGAACGATTTGGCGAACCAATTCAATACCGTGCTCTCGGCCATCGCCGGGGCCGAACGCGTATTTGCCATCATGGACGAAGCGGAAGAAGCGGACGATACGGAAAAGAACGCCGATAAGCGGCTTGAAGGAAAAGTCGAGTTCGATAATGTGTCTTTCAAATATGAAGGCGCCGAAGAAGAGTGGACCATCCGTGATTTGAGCTTTACGGTGGAAACCGGGCAGACGGCGGCATTCGTCGGCGCGACAGGCGCCGGTAAGACGACCGTCATGCAGCTATTGGCCAGGTTTTACGATGTCGATGAAGGCGAGATCCGCATCGATGGAACGCCAATCGGTGCGATGCCGCGGGAAACCTTGCGCAAGCAGATCGCTTTCGTCTTGCAGGACCCGTTCCTGTTCGAAGCTTCTGTCAGCGACAACATCCGCTACGGCAAGCTCGATGCGAGCGACGAAGAAGTGCTGGAAGCCGCGAAAAAAGCCAACGCCCACGACTTCATCTCCAAACTGCCCGAAGGCTATGACACGGTGCTGTCTGGCGACGGTTCGATGATCAGCCAAGGGCAGAAACAGCTCCTGTCGATCGCCCGGGCGCTTATCGCCGACCCGGTCATATTGCTGCTTGATGAAGCGACGAGTTCGATCGATACGGTAACGGAGCTGAAAATCCAGGAAGCGCTCGAACGCCTCATGGAAGGGCGCACGAGTTTTGTCATCGCCCACCGCTTGAATACGATCAGGAAAGCGGACCGGGTTTATGTCATGGAGCTCGGCAAATTGGTCGAATCCGGCAGCCAGGACGAGCTGCTGGAAAAAGGCGGCTTGTACGCCAATATGCTGGCAGATGCCAAATTATGATAAAACCTAAGCAGAAGGCGGGACCTTTCCCGGCTTCTGTTTTTGGATGGAAATGATGAATGGGGGATGAAGCCTTAATTTCGGGAATCGGGTGGCGGCTTGCGCTTTGGGCGGTTATGATAAGAAGAAAAGGGAAGGCGGGATGGAAATGGAATTGTCCCTGTCGATTGCGTCGTTTCCGCTTGATGCGGAGACTGCCGGGGAAATGGAACGGCTGATTGATGGCGAGCCGGAAGAATGCCGGACTTTGCTGCAGCATGAATTGTGGCAGAAACCGTTTGCGAAAGGATTCGCTGTACTCGCCTACACTGATAGCGGGGAATTGGTAGCCTGTGCGGCAGCGGCGGACCTGGTCGGCGTGCATCATTACGAATGGTCGGCGTTTGTTGTTCCGGATTACCGCCGGCTAGGGCTGGCAACGGCTTTGGCTGACGGTGTGCAGCATTCACTCGAACAGCGGGGGGCGGAAAGCGAACTCGCTGCTTTCACTGAAAACGAAGCAACGGATGCTTGGTTGATGGGCCTCGGTTATAACCGGTCTTTCCAGGAATTGCAGTTTGAAGCTGCCCCTCTTCCTGCTTACGAACTCGGTGGGGGAGTGGAGATTGTTCCGTATGAAGAAAAACATTTAGAACAATTGGGGGCCCTGTTGCGTGAGGCTTTTGATGAGTCGGTGCTTCCGGTACTTGAGCATAACCTGGCCGATCCGGAACGCCAGGTCTATGTGATGTGCCGAAATGGAAACCTTATAGCTACAGCTACCACGAGTACGGAAGAACAGGCCTTATGGCTGACGGCGCTTGCCGTTTCCCCGGAAATCCAGCGTTCAGGCTATGGGCGTATCTTTTTGTACTGGGCACGGCATCTAGCGCACGAGAAAAATTTAACGCGCGTATTGATTGAAGTCGAGACTGAAAACAGGGCCTGGCCAGTCTATGAAAAGGCGGGCTTTTCGAAACTCTATACGATTTCATATTGGCAGCGCCCGCTGCAATGAAAAACCGCCCGGCTGATGATCCAGCCGGACAGTTGAACTTTAGCGCTTATTGATTTGTTTGTTCGTAGTTTTTATCGGAGCCGTCAGCGTAATCTACTTCAATTTCGATTTTCTTGAAGCCGGAATCGATGCCGAAAGCTTCGACGACTTGGCTGATGACTTCATCATCCGGCGTGTCAGGGGTTATATCCAGCTGGGACAAGCCTTGTTCCATTTCATTGAAGGCCTCGTCGCCTGATAGGTCAACGCCGTCGATTTTGTTCTCATACTCGGCCTCTACCTGGCCGCGTTCTTCTTCGTAGCTAAGGTCCAGGGCGTCATCCTGTTCGGGCATATCGACATCGACAGACAAGTCGGTAAATCCGTAAGTTTCGCCGTCCGCAGTCCCTTCAGTCCCGCCGCTTGGAGAAGCATCTTCCGTCGATTCTTCTTCCGGTAATGTCGTTTCTTCAGGTGCCTCATCTGTTACAGGCTGCGTGACTTCCTCATCATCGCCGCAAGCCGCTAGGGCAAGTGTGGTGGACATGATAAGAACTGGGAAGAGCATTTTTTTATGGGTGGCCATAGTATACAAACTCCCTTTCAATTTTTAGTGTCTACCGCTCTATTCCCGAAATCCCGGAAAATAAGCCATGAAAACGACAAAAAAGTATCGTACGATAGGAATCAATAGTAGAGTCGAGCACAAGCTGAGTTTGAATGGAGCCATTTAAATGGACAAATACAAAAACGGCCAGAATATAGCCGCTGCAAACGAACAGAATATCCGCACCGATTTCAAGGAAAGCATGACCTACGGCGATTATTTGCATCTCGACAAGCTATTGTCGGCACAGGACGGCGTCAGCGGGCATCACGATGAATCGCTCTTCATCATCATCCATCAAGTGTCCGAATTGTGGATGAAGCTGATCCTGCACGAACTGTCGGCTGCCATCCGCCATATCGAGGCAGACGATCTGCAGCCGGCATTCAAGCAGCTGGCACGCGTATCGCGCATCCAGTCGCAGATCATCCAAGGCTGGGACGTCCTGTCGACCTTGACCCCTGCTGAATACCTGGAATTCCGGGATGACCTTGGCAATGCGAGCGGCTTTCAGTCCTATCAGTACCGCATGATCGAATTCGCGCTCGGCTACAAAACCAAGCATGTCTTGAGCATCTATGAAAAAGATCCGGTCTTGCACGCGCAATTAACAGAAGCGTTCCACGCACCGGGCTTGTATGATGCCGCCATCCAAAAATTGGCGCGCAGCGGATTCAAAATCGACGAAAGCGTACTATCGCGCGATGTCAGCACCGTATATGAACCGAATGACAGCGTCCGGGAAGCGTGGAAGGAAATTTACCGCAACGTCGATGAGCACTGGGAGCTGTATCAATTGGCGGAGAAATTGGTCGATATTGAAGATTGGCTGCAGCAATGGCGTTTCCGCCATATGAAAACGGTTGAGCGGATCATCGGTTTCAAACAAGGGACAGGCGGATCATCCGGCGTCAATTATTTGAAGAAAGTATTGGATCAATATTTCTTCCCGGAACTTTGGCAAATCCGGACAGACGTCTAAAAGCAGGGGGTTGGCTGATGGAAATTTTTGCGCATCGCGGAAGTTCGGGCACGCATCCGGAAAATACGCTGCCCGCTTTTATGGAAGCGGCAGCACTGCCGGTTCATGGCGTGGAACTGGACGTGCATTTATCGAAAGACGGTGAACTTGTCGTCATCCATGATGAAAAAGTGAACCGCACCACCAATGGCAAAGGCTATGTAAAAGACATGGCGCTTGGCGAACTGAAACAACTGGACGCCGGAAGCTGGAAAGCGGGCAATTGGCATGGCGCCACGATTCCATCCTTGGCTGAAGTTTTCGGGGTGTTTAAAGACACTCGCCATGTGCTGAATGTGGAGCTGAAAACGGACGTTTTCCCGTATGCGGGGGCGGTGGGAAAAGTGGCCAGGCTAGCGGCTGAACAGGAGATGGAACATCGTCTCGTCATCTCTTCATTCAACCACCTGGATGTGAGGGAAGCGGTCCATCACCACCAGTTGCCTGGAGCGATTTTGGCTTCCAATATTTTGGTGGATATAGCTGCTTATGCTCAGGCAGTCGGGACGAAACGGCTTCATTTGTCCTTGCCGTATGCGCTTCGCCACGGTGCCGAATTGATCGGGAAAGGTTGCGAGGTCTACGTGTATACCGTCAATCGCTTGGATTATGCCGAGCAATTGCAGCAGATTGGCGTCTCAGGCATCTTCACCGATTATCCCGAAAAAATGCTGCAGGAATTAAAATGAAGCAAGCTGCCTTCATCATATGGATTATTGGAGCGCTCATTCTGGGGGTTGCAGATACTTCGGGCTGGCCGTTGGTTGCAGGAATAATCCTGCTCCCTGCATTTTTTATCGGAAATCCTTGGTATAGCAGCTTTAGGAAGAAAACAGCGGAACACAAATAGAAAACCGCCTGATGGATGTCGGATTGACATCCATCAGGCGGTTTTTTTATAGGAAGTTAATTACCATTTCGCGTAATGCTCTTCTGCAGAACCTAGCAATTGATGGATTTTCAGTTTCTTGCCGTCTGCATAGCGGACATAGCCATTGTAATAGCCGAATAATTGATGGACTTCGGATTTCACAAGACGCGCATCCGATTTGGACACGCGCTCGTAGAATGGCGTGAATGTCAATTTGACATCGTCGGTCAGTTTCGTATGGATCAGCCACGGTTTTTTGAAATCTTCGGGATCGTAGCGGAAAATGACGTCTTCACTGATTTTGGTCATGCGCCCATTGACGAAAAAGGCATTTTCCGTCATGCCGGTACCGTCTGTCCACTTGCCCCCGAGATTCAAGCCGATCACTTTGCCGAGAGAGCGTTGGGAGGCCATTCCCCAATTCCAGACCGCTTCACGCGGCCAGACGCCCCGGCCATAGTCCAATACCGAAAAACTGTCCAATTCATCGAATTCATAGCGCTTAGCCCCGATCTGGACCGTTCCAGTTGTCGGCAGGGCGTGATGTTTTGCAGTGAACTGGAAGGTTTGGCGATTCCATGGAATCACGACATTCAATGATTCCATGTCTTCCGGATGGGCAATCGTCAGCGAAGCATGCAATTTTTCGCCGTCGAAATCAGGCACGGTCACTGCCAATCGGGTTTTGCCATCTTCATAGATGGAATGGACGGACATGTCCGAATGGTGGAACAGTGAGTTGTCCAATACGCTTTGAGACAAACGCAGGCTCCTCGAATACGGTACCATGACCGTCTTTTCGAAAAAGCGCTGCGTTTCATAGTTAAGGAAATAGACAAAGCAGACAGCTGCATAATCCAAGTGGCAGATGGTGGCCGAGAAAACGATCTCATCGCCGAATACGCACCAATAATTCCATTTTTTCTTGCGCAGGAAATTGCCTTTCAGGTTGCTTTCGACTATGGGCTTTTTTGCATAGCCGATGGCGCTTGGATTCAATTGGCCTTTGGCATCACATAATTTAACGTGTTCTGTAAGTTCCCGTTCAACATGTTGCATCGAATCCACCTCACTGTCTTCATATGCCCTTATTGTATCAGAAATCCCCAGATTTTCCCGGGGAAATGCTGCAAGATGGGGCCAAAGGCCAACTCTGCCTTATACGTGCGCAGGCGGCCTTCTCCACATGAATGCCAAGGTGCCTTCTCCGGCATGGACGGCCAGAGAGGAACTCAAGTTGCCGATCAGCACTTCCGCTTCAGGCGCGAACTTCAAAAGTTCCGCCTTCAATTCTTCGGCCTGTTCAGGGATATGGCCGTGCATGATCTGGAAATAATTGATGCCATATTGTTCGTGGTCGGCTTTGGCGCGTTCCAGCAAATAAGAGAGCGCTTTCTTATGGGAACGCACTTTGTCGATCGGCTCAAGCTCGCCTTTCTCCGTGATCTGGACGATCGGCTTGATCTTTAGGACGCTGCCGATATAATACTGCGCACCGCTCATCCGGCCGCCTTTATACAATTGGCTCAAATTGCCGATCAGGATGAAATTGCGGAAATTAGCCGTTTCCTGCTCCAGGCGCTGGGTGATTTCTTCAGCAGAAAGCCCTTGGCCCTGAAGTTCCAAACCGCGTTCGAGAAGGCCGGATAGCCCGTATGACAAAGCGAGGGAATCGACGGTATATACCTTAAAATCCGTCATTTCCGCGCCGGTCATGGAGGATGCGATCGTGCCGCTCAACTTGGCCGAGGCATGGACAGCGATGGCGCATTCATATTCCTCTTTCAGCTTTTCATAAAGTTCGGCAAATTTCCCCGCGGAAGGCTGGGAAGTTTTCGGGAAATCCTTCGAACTTTTCATGCGTGCGTACAATTCATCGTTTGAGAGGTCGATGCCGTCATCGATAAATTCTTCCGAGCCGAAATGGATATTCAACGGGACGATATAGACATCGGGGTGCGATTTGAATTGTTCTGTCACGTAGCCGGTTGTATCCACAATCCATGCAATTGGTTTCTTCATCTATAAAACCCCTATCTATTGAGTATTTTGAATAATAAAACTATAACACGGATAATAATATGGTCCTAGTATTCTGGGAGAAAAACCTGCAACAGCGAAACGGTCATGCCTTATTCGCTGGAAAACGTTTTTCCATGGAAACTTTTAAATCAGCTTTGTGGCGTATCACGATCACAATAATCGCGACAAACAGCGGCCAGACAACCGGCTGTACTTGCAAAGCGAAAGCGACGGCGAAAAATGCGCTGAATCCTGCAAGCATCGATAACGTGGCGCTTTTGAGCCACGGGTAGAAAGCGAATGACAAGACGAGCATCGCCAAGAACAAATCGGGCGTAAGCCAAAAAGCGACCCCGGCAAAAGTTGAAATGCCCTTGCCGCCGCGGCCTTTGCGCCATAGCGGATAGATATGGCCGATAACGGCAAGCAACCCGGCGACAGCCACGGACAATAAAGAAAATTCCAGCCAAAATCCTGCCCACACGACGACTGAACCTTTCAGGAAGTCGCCGAGAAACACCAATAGGGAGGACTTGCGCCCGAGGACGGCCAATGCATTGCGGGCACCGGGATTCCCGCTGCCTGAAGAAGCCAGGTCTACACCTTTCCATTTCCCTATCCACAATGCAGTCAAAACAGTGCCAAGTAAATAACTGCCTATCCAATACAAAATAACCATCTTATCCCTCCAGCAAATAAATGCAAATTCATAAAAATAGCCTCCCCAAATCGGGGGAGGCTATGAAAATTATTGGGCTAATTTTGATGCTTCGAACAAATAATCGCTGATGACGCGAAGCCCTTTATCGAAGTTTTCCAAATGGAAATGTTCGTTCGGCGCGTGGAAATTTTCCGATGCCAGCCCGAAGCCCATCAAGACGACGGGGAACCCGAGAATTTCATCGAATGCGGCGACGATCGGGATCGAGCCGCCCATGCGCGTGAAGGCGGTCGGCACTTGGTACACTTTTTCATAGGAGCGGCCCGCCGCCTGGATGGCCGGATGGTCATATGGCGTCAGGAATGGCTTGCCTTTATCGAATTCGGTGATGTCGACCGTGACACCCGCTGGCTTATGCGCTTCAACATGCGCTTTCAGCTTGGCGATGATGTCATCCGGATCTTGGTCAGGCACGAGGCGGCAAGTGATCTTAGAGCTGGCTTCTGCCGGCAAGACGGTCTTGATGCCTTCCCCGGAAAATCCGCCGGTGATGCCATTGACTTCGAGCGTCGGGCGGATCCATGTGCGTTCGACGAACGAATAGCCTTTTTCGCCGAAATCTTCCGTAATGCCGATTGCCTGTTTTTCATTTTCCAAATCGAAATCAAGCGCGGCGAATTCCGCGCGTTCCGCGTCCGAGACGGGACGGACATCGTCATAGAAGCCTTCCACTTGGATGACGCCTTCTTTATCGCGAAACGATTCAAGGATTTCCACGATGGCGTGGAGCGGGTTCTGGACAGCGCCGCCGTAAAGGCCGGAATGCAGGTCGCCTTTGGGGCCTTTGACGTCGATCTGGATGCCGGCGAGACCGCGCAGCCCGTAGCAGACAGCCGGTCGCCCGGGGCCTTGCATGCCTGTGTCGGAAATGACGATGATGTCAGCCGACAGTTTTTCTTTATTGTCTTCGACGTATTTCGGCAAGCTCGGGCTGCCGATCTCTTCTTCGCCTTCAAGGATGAATTTGATGTTGACGGGAAGTTCGCCGTTCAAATCAAGCAAAGCTTCGACTGCTTTCATATGCATGAACACTTGGCCTTTATCATCGCTTGCGCCGCGTGCATACAATTTATTGTCACGCACATGCGGGTCGAAAGGCGGTGTTTCCCATAAGTGGAGCGGGTCGACCGGCTGGACATCGTAATGGCCGTAGACGAGGATTGTCGGTTTCCCTTCGGCGTGGAGCCAGTCGGCGTAGACGACCGGATGGCCATCGGTTTCATCGATGCTGGCATTTTCAAGGCCTGCTTTCGTCAATGATTTAATAAGCCATTCCGCGCCTTTTTGCATATCCGCTTTATGTTCGGAAAGGGAGCTGACGGATGGAATGCGCAGAAAGTTTTTCAATTCTTCGAGATGGGCCTGGCGGTGATCTTTGAAGTACTTATCGATTTGTGTGGCGTTCATAAAATCCCTGCTTTCCAGTATTTTTAGTATGTGGAAATTATAGCATAGCTAAGTTGTCCTTTTCGACAAGAGGAAAAATGCTGTGGTATTATGGATAATACGGAAACAGTTCGAAAAAATTTGATATGTATTTTACTGGAGGAAGTAAATTTGTTTATAGCATTGGCATTATTTCTGATCATGTCGTTTTTCCTGTCGGGAAGCGAAACGGCACTCACGGCGGTTAATAGGATGAAGGTCCATCTTCGCGCGGAGCAGGGGGATATCAAATCCCAGAAGCTCGAAAAATTGATCGCGAAGCCGGACCGGATGATCACGACTATTTTGATCGGTAATAATATTTCCAATATCATGCTGCCTACGCTCGTCACGACCATCGCCATTACGGAAGGATGGGAGGTCGGATTGGCGACAGCCATCTTGACGGTTGTCCTCATCATTTTCGGTGAAGTTTTGCCGAAGACCATTGCCGCGACTTTTGCGGATAAAATCGCTTATATCGTTGCGCCTATCATTTCATTCCTGGTGGTTATCTTTAAACCGTTGACGTGGCTGCTTGCGCAGTTTACGAATATCTTCATCCGCATCATCTCCAAAGGCAGCGTCAAAGAAGCGACGATGACCAAAGAAGAGCTGCGCACGATGGTCGATATTGCGTCGACAGAAGGAACCTTTGAAGCCGACGAATCGGAACGTATCAAAGGGGTGCTCGACTTTCCACATAAAGACGTGTCGGATGTCATGTCGACACACCGCACGGACACGGTCGGCATTTCCATAGAGATGACCTACGAAGAAGTCCGCGACTTGATTTTGGATTCTTCATATACGCGTTACCCTGTCTATGAAGAAAGCATGGACAATGTCGTTGGGTTGTTCTATTCCAAAAAACTCATCGAATGGTCGATGAACCCGAACTTGACCTTAGCGGAATTGATGGATGACAATCCATTATTCGTCGTGCAATCGGTGAGCGTCGAAAAAGTATTCAAATTGATGATGGCAAAGAAAAAGCATATGGCTGTCATCTTGGACGAGTACGGTGGAACGCTCGGGATCGTCACGCACGAAGACATTATCGAGGAAATGATCGGCCAGGACATTGAAGACGAGACGGATGCCGAAGACGATGAACTGGTCTTTGAAATCAACGACAGCCAATTGTCATGCCATGGCCGCCTGGAAATTGAAGATGTCAATGAAATGTTCGGAGTCGAAGTGCCGGAAGACCATGACACGATTGCTGGCTTTGTCATGCAGCAGCTTGGCCATGTGCCGGAAGTCGGCGAAGAATTCACTTACGAAAACTTGCACGTAGTCGTCAATGAAATGGACAGAAACCGCATCGAGCGGCTGACGATCACAAAACTCGCTGAACCTGAAGAACGGGAAACGATCAGCGAAAACGCAGCCAAAAGACAATAAGCAAAAGTCGTCCCGAATGTGGGGCGGCTTTTTTATTTCTTACAACATTGTAAGGAGACTGAAAGAGGGAACGATAGAGCGTAAGCCGAAACTCAGGCACAATAAGGGCATAAGATCACCGGACGGAGGTAACACCGATGGAAGAGCTATATGCCGAATATAACCGCTATATCTATCATTTATGCCTGAAACTTACCCGCAACAAAGCCGAAGCAGAAGACTTGATGCAGGAAGTATGGCTGAAAGTAGTACGCTACGAATCATCAATCGCTGAAGTCGACCATGCCAAAGCCTGGCTGACGACCATTTGCATGAATACATTCCGTGACCGCTACCGCAAAAACGTGCGCCGCAGCAAACACATCGCCAACCAGCCGGAAGGGCTTGACGTCTCGCTGCTGGATTTGATCCCAACCGATGAGACCGGGACAGCTGAATTATTGGAAAAACAAGATGTCTCTGTCATGATCCGCCACAAGATTTCGGAACTGGATGCGATTTACCGGACGACGATCGTTTACTTTTACGTCCATCAATATTCACTCGTTGAAATCGCAGAGACGATGAAAGTATCGATCGGTACGGTGAAATCCCGCCTGCACCGAGGCAAACAGCGCTTGAAAGACATGCTCATGGAAGACGTAAGAACACGCGAATACGTCGTAATTGCCTAATATACTCCGAACCCCAGCCGAATAGTGGCTGGGGTTTTGATATGGAAAATAATAACTGATATTTTTCTGTGGCCCTTCCGCTTATAATGAAGCAAAGGGGCGGGAACTTAATGAAAAAAATCAAGAATTACAGCAAGCGTCGACGCATTATCATGGGTGTCGTGGGAGTGCTTGCTGCGCTGTACATAATTGTCATCATTTGGCATACGTTTAAACCCTTGCCGGAAGGCGTGTCATTCGCAGGCGAGCTGCACAGTGCCGAGCAAGTGGAGATGATTTATGACCTCAGTTTTGCGCAGGATAAAAACGGCAAGGGCTTGCAACATGAAATGAGGATTTTTGATGAAATTAACGGTTTGATCAATCGGGCGGACGAATTTTTAGTCCTCGATTTTTTCTTATTCGATAATTTCAATGACCAGGACGAAGAGTTTCCTGCCATTGCGGAACGTTTGGCCGATCACTTGATAGCAAAAAAGCAGGAAAATCCGGATTTTCAAATTTATTTTATTTCGGACCCGTTGAACACGGGTTATGGGTCGTACGACAGCCTCCTTCTTTCTGCACTTGAAGCGGAAGGGATAGAAGTCATCCTGACAGACCTCGACAAATTACGCGATTCGATGCCGCTGTATTCAGGGCTTTACCGTGTGATTTTCCAATGGTTCGATATCGACGGAAAAGGCTGGATAAAAAATGGGATGTCGAGCGATGCTCCCGATATGACACTCTCGTCCTATATGAAGTTGATGAATGTTAAGGCGAATCATCGCAAAACCATCATTTCTGAAAAAGAGGCGATTGTCAGCTCCGCCAATCCGCATAACGTAAGTGGCTTCCACGGCAATATGGCTTTTCGGGTGAGCGGGCCTGTACTAGACGATATGCTCGAAGCTGAAGAAGCGGTATCCCACATGTCTGGAGGCCCCGATTTCCCGCGGGCACAGGCGCCTGAACAGCAGGGAGAGTACGGTGTTCAATACGTCACCGAACGCCAAGTGCAAAAAGCTTTGCTGGAGCATATCAATGATACCGAGCCGGGCGACAGCATCCGCATGGCCATGTTTTATTTGTCCGAAAGCGATATTATGGACAGTTTGGTCGAGGCTACCAACCGGGGAGTGGATGTCCGGCTCGTGCTGGACCCCAATGCGAACGCATTCGGAAACGAAAAGACCGGGTTGCCTAACCGCCCCGCGGTCCACGAAATGCGCGCCGCAACCGATGATGAAATGCAAGTGCGCTGGTACAACGCTGTGATCGGGCAATTCCATACAAAAGCGACAATGATCAAGAAACAGGAAGAAACGGTCATTGTCAGCGGAGCAGCCAATCTGACAGAAAGGGCCTTAAGGGATTATAACCTGGAAGCGGATATCCTGATCAAAGCGCCGACCGACAGCGAACTGGTCGGGGATCTCAACACTTATTTCGACCGGCTTTGGGACAATGAAGATGCTCTTTATACGCTGGATGTAGAAGAATATCAAGACGACTTCACCTTCTGGCAGCGCGGCATCTATAACTTCCAAAAACTCTTCAAGCTGACGACTTATTGAAAATAAATAAGTAAGTAATATGAGAAACAGAGTAAGTATGAATAGCTTGTGCTATTCGACTGCGTTCCATGGGCACGCTTTCCGGAGGGCTCGCATTGAGCCGCTTCGTCGCTGCGCTCCTGCAGGGTCTCAATTGTCTCGCTGATCCTCCCGGAGTCGGCCCCTTCCACTCCGTCTCTATTTTAGAGCGAAAAATCATTTCTTCGGTCCACTCAGAAGAAGTTGTGAAAAAGCACTACACTCTGTAACTTGCTTCATTCAGATAGAAGGAAATGATGTCACGATTCTCCACTCACATAATAAAAAACCTTCTATTCAATAATCTGCTTGCCAGTCGCTAGATTCAGGGAAGCGATTCCCCCGCTAGCCGGCAACTACCTAAAGAAGCAGATCTATTTAAACGCACCGGAATCAATGAAATCTTCAAGCCGGCCAGCGCCAAGGGTGAGCCGATGCAATAAGACAGGCGTTTTTCCTGGCTTATTGCAAGAGGCCAACCCAAAGCCGGGCGGCGATTAATAAGCTGAAGCAAAATAAAGGTTAGGAACGAGTCCACAATCAAACTCTAATATCTCAGTCGAAACTAGACCAGGGAAGCGATTTCCACACTAACCGGCAACTCGTACAGAAGCAGATCTGATTAAACGCACCCCCATCAATGAAGTCTTCAAGCCGGCCAGCGCCAAGGGTGAGCCGAAGCAGTAAGTGAAAGCTGCATCCAATCATCATATAAAACGGCTTGCTCAACTTTCGCTACGCTCAAGCATCACAGATGAATTGGCTCAACTTCCTTTCGCCAATTCATTACTGCCAGAGGCCAACCCAAAGCCGGGCGGCGACTAGTGAGCTGAAGCAAAATGGAGGTTGGGAACGATTCCACAAACAAACTCTAATATCTCAGTCGAAACTAGACCAGGGAAGCGATTTCCCCACTAGCCGGCAACTACCTAAAGAAGCAGATCTATTTAAACGCACCGGAATCAATGAAATCTTCATGCCGGCCAGCGTAAAAGGGTGAGCCGATGCTGTAAGACAGGTGTTATTCCTGGCTTGCGGCAAGAGGCCAACCCAAAGCCAGGCGGCGACTAGCGAGGTGAAGCAAAAATAGAATTTAGGAACGATTCCACACACAAAATTCCGCATCAAAAAACCGCTGCACACGAAATTTCACGTGTGCAGCGGTTTTTAAATTTATTCTTCGTTCTGCTTGCCGGCTTCGATCCATTCCTCGACGTTCCAGACTTTCGTGGCAAGGCCGTCGTAGAAATCCGGTTCGTGGCTGACGAGAACGATCGTGCCTTTGTAAGCTTGCATTGCACGCTTGAGCTCGGCTTTCGCATCGACGTCCAAGTGGTTCGTCGGTTCATCGAAAATCAGCCAATTGCTTTCTTCGAGCATCAATTTGCACAAGCGCACTTTCGCCTGCTCGCCACCGCTCAATTGGTTCATCGGGCGGCCGATATGTTCGCTCTTCAATCCGGTGCGGGCAAGGGCGCCACGCACTTGGCCCTGGTCCATCGAAGGATAGGCATCCCAGATTTCATCGATCGGGCGGTGCGTCGGTGCCTTCACTTCCTGTTCAAAATAGCTAGGCGTCAAATATTCACCGCGGATGACGTCTCCGTCAAGCGGCTTGATCTTGCCGAGCATCGTCTTGAGCAAAGTCGATTTCCCGACACCGTTCATGCCGACGAGCGCGATTTTTTCGCCGCGTTCGATCATGAAGGACAAAGGCGGCAACAAAGGCTTGTCGTAGCCAATGCGCAGGGCTTCCGCTTCAACGACATAGCGGCTTGGGCTGCGTGTTTCCTTAAAGGAGAATTGCGGTTTGGCCGCCATTTCCGGTTTTTCGATGCGGTCCATGCGGTCCAATTGCTTCTGGCGGGATTTCGCGCGTCCCGTCGTCGAAGCACGCGCTTTGTTTTTGGCGATGAAGGTCTCGGTTTTCTTGATCATGTCTTCTTGTTTCTCGTAAGCCTCGAGATGCTGCTTTTTCGCCAGTTCCGCAAGCTCGATGAACTTTTCGTAAGAGGCAGTATAGCGGTTCAGGCGGGAGAATTCCAAATGGAAAATGACGCCGGTCACCGAACTCATGAATTCCGTATCATGCGAAATGAGCAGGAAAGCATGCGGATAGTTCTTCAAGTAATTGACGAGCCATTGGATATGTTCTTCATCCAGATAGTTGGTCGGCTCATCCAGCAATAGCACTTTCGGTTTTTCCAGCAAGAGTTTTGCTAGTAGCAGCTTGGTCCGCTGTCCGCCGGAAAGGGATTCAACGCTGCGTTCGAGACCGATGGCGTCGAGCCCGAGCCCGCGTGCAATTTCTTCCACCTTGACGTCCAAAGTATAGAAATCGCCGGCATCCAGTGCATCCTGGACTTCAGCCATCTGCTCGAGCAAAGCTTCGAGCTGTTCCGGATCGGCGTCGCCCATTTTCATGGCGATGTCGTTCAATTCTTTTTCTTTTTCATAAAGCGGCAAGAAGGCATCCTGCAAAGTTTGGCGGATGGTGCGTCCAGGCGCCAGCTGTGTGTGCTGGTCCAAATAGCCGTAATGTGTCTTCGGTTGCCATTCGACTTTGCCTTCGTCATGGATTTGCTTGCCCGTCAAAATATTCATCAGTGTCGATTTCCCGACGCCATTCGCCCCGACAAGCCCGACATGTTCCCCTTCGACTAAACGAAAAGAAATGTCATTGAATAAAGTACGGTCACCGAATGTGTGGCTCAGGTTTTCTACTGTCAATAAACTCATGTATATGTTCCTCCACTTTCCATAAAAAAAACCGCGGTTAAAGTTCCGCGAGTTTTTTGTTTAATTCCGCAAGACGCTGTTCCATTTTTTCAAGCCGTTCTTCGGCTTTATCGACCATTTTATGGTGGCCGGTCGTTTCCAGTTTTTCAATATCACCCTGTTGGCGTACGTAATCGCTCTTCAGTTCGGCGATGGCGTATTCGATTTCCTGCTTGTTCAACAAAATCACCCTAGTTTTTCTCTGTATTGTACCACAAATAGAGAAAATTTAAATCGATACGCTCGGCTTCTCGCTTTCATTGCGCACTATAACTCCTTTATAATAACAAAAAATGAAAAAGGAAGTGAGATGCCATCGACAGTTTATTGTTTGATCTCATGTTAATTATTTTCCTCGGCGTTCTGTCGCAATGGATCGCCTGGCGTCTCCGCCTTCCAGCGATTGTGTTGATGTCGATTGCGGGGTTATTGATCGGCCCGATTTTCGCCGTGATTTCCCCGGAAGAGAGTTTCGGGGAATTATTCCGGCCGCTTGTGTCGCTAGCTGTTGCCATCATCCTGTTTGAAGGCAGCTTGAACTTGAATTTCAAGGAGATCCGCGGATTCAATAAGCCGGTGTGGCGGATCGTTACATTCGGCGCTTTGCTTGCCTGGGCAGGCGGGACCTTGGCTGCGCATTATGTAGCCGGTCTTTCGTGGGCAGTTTCGTTCGTCATCGGCGGCTTGTTCATCGTGACCGGCCCGACTGTCATCATGCCGTTGCTTCGCCAAGCCAAGCTGAAATCCCGGCCGGCAGCCTTATTGAAATGGGAAGGCATCATTGTCGACCCATTCGGTGCATTACTGGCTTTGTTTGCGTTCCAATTCGTGTTATTTGCAGAAGGGGATGTAACGGCTGCAGCATTCGGCCTATTCTTCCTGGCATCGCTGTTTGCGACGGTAATCGGCGCAGGGGCAGGGCTTGGGATGGGCTGGATGTTCGAGCGCGGCCAAATCCCGGAATTCCTTAAATCGCCGATGGTGTTCGGCGTCGTGCTGTTGACATTTGTCATCTCGGATATCGTGATGCACGAAACCGGCTTGCTAGCGGTTACGGCGATGGGGATGGTCATGGCGAATATGAACATCACCTCGATCAATGACATGCGCCATTTCAAAGAGACAATGTCCATTCTCTTGATTTCCAGCGTGTTCTTGATGCTGACGGCTTCTCTCAGCATGGATGTGCTGTTCGAAATCTTCAATTGGTCCATCATTTCATTTGTGTTGGTCATGTTATTTATCGTCCGGCCGCTATCCATCTGGCTGGCGACCATCGGTACCGACTTGAGCTGGCAGGAAAAAGCCCTGGTCGGGTGGATCGCCCCGCGGGGCATCGTCGCGTTGACTGTCTCGGGGTATTTTGCCAGTGTCTTATTGGATGCCGGATTTGAAGATGCGGAACTTTTGACCGCGCTGACCTTTGCGCTCGTATTCTCCACGGTAGTTGCGCATGGATTTTCCATCACCTGGGTCGGCCGCAAATTGGGTTTGGCTTCAGCGGAAGATCCAGGGATCATCGTCATCGGGGCCACCAGGTTCACGACTGCGATGGCGAAAGCCCTGTATGATATGGAGAAGAATGTGCTGCTCGTCGATGATTCCTGGGGCCGCCTGCAAAAAGCGCGCCAGATCGGGATCAAGACCTATGTGGGGAATATCCTTTCCGAACATACGGAATATGAAGTGGACTTGACGCCATACGAGAAAATGATCGTCGCGTCGGAGACGGATTCGTTCAACGCGCTTGTCGTCAATAACTTCGTGCCGGAAATGGGGCGCATCAATTTGTTCCAGACGGCGCTTCATCAAGGCGATCCAGACGATTTCCATTCCTCATTGAGCGGCAGGATCCTCTTCACGGAAGAGTGGAACATCCATGCACTCGATGAAAAGGCAGAGCAAGGCTATGCCATCCGTTCCACGAAGTTGACTGAGCGCTTCACTTATGAGGAATTCAATAAGAAGTGGTCAGCCAATACGATTCCGTTATTCATAGAAACGGCGCAAGGAAACATTGAGTTCTTCACGTCCGATAAAGTACTGGAACCGAAGCAAGGCGATACCATCGTCAGCTTCACAGGGCCAGAGCGCGATTCCGACCGCATCCAGGAGCGCCTGGAAATGAAGCGCATCAAAAAAGATTCTCAGACTAAAGAATGAAATCTTTCATTATAAGCCCTATCGATACGCAAGGGGAATGTGTCTTTGCTATGATAAAGAATAGCTGCAGCAAGCACTGCACCAGATAAATCAATAGGGAAGGGCAGTTTCAGTTTCGCTGCCTGCTTATATGTAGTCGAGGAGGATGCAGGATCATGAAGATTTTATTAGTGGATGGAACAATAATCGGGCGCAAGACCGGCGCTGTATTGGAACAGGTCAAAGTCTATCTCGAGCAAGCGAATCCAGAGATGGAATTGAGCATTTTGAGCATGGGTGAATATGAACATCAATTCGTGGATGGGCGGCCGACTGCGGAATACAACGACAGCATGCGTGAAATGGTGCAGCGCTTTGAAGAAGCGGATGGCTATATCATCGCGTCGCCGATTTTCCAGGGATCGATTCCAGGTGTCTTGAAAAATGCATTCGATATGCTTCACCCGCGGACGATGCGCTATAAACCGGTATCGATCGTCGCAAACGGCGGCACCTACCAGCATCACTTGGTCATCGAGAATCAGCTGAAACCCATTCTGGATTATTTCCGCTGCCTCGTGACGCCGAATTATGTCTACACGCATACGAGCCATTTCGATGATACGAATGCCATCATCAACGACGATGTCCATGACCGCCTGCGCGAACTTGCACGCGTGTTCGTGCAATACGCAGAAATGAGCACCCATCTCTCAAAGGAATCACTCGATAATCATTAAGAAAAACCTCCCGCGGGAGGTTTTTTTATGGCCTGGATTCCAGAGATCATGAAATAAACGATAGGGCTCGGCAATGCGCTTCCTCCACAAAAACGGGAAGAAAATGCTATACTAGACGCTGTAGAAAAGGGGTTTTAGCTTATGAAATCAGTAGTTCTTGCAGAAAAGCCATCCGTTGCGCGCGATATTGCGCGAGTGCTCGGATGTTCCCAAAAGGGCAACGGCTTTCTAGAAGGCAAGCAATATATCGTCACGTGGGCACTTGGCCACTTGGTGACGCATGCACAGCCTGAACAATACAATAACGACTTGAAAGAATGGAAAATGGACAGCCTGCCGATTCTTCCGGAGCCGTTCAAGTTGGTCCCGATCAAGCAGACCATGAAGCAATACAATGCAGTCAAAGCGCAGCTGAACCGCAGAGATGTAAAAGAAGTCATCATTGCGACCGATGCCGGGCGGGAAGGGGAGCTGGTCGCGCGCTGGATCTTGGAACAAGCGAAAGTCAAGAAACCGGTGAAGCGGCTATGGATCTCCTCCGTCACCGATAAAGCGATCAAAGACGGTTTCCAAAACCTGAAAGACGGCAAAGCGTATGAAACCCTGTACCAGGCGGCAGTCGCCAGAGCGGAAGCGGACTGGGTCGTGGGCATCAACGCGACGCGTGCGCTGACGGTAAAGCATAATGCCCAATTGTCGACAGGGCGCGTGCAGACACCAACGCTTGCGATGATCGCACAGCGCGAACAGGACATCCGCAATTTCCAACCGAAACCGTACTACGGCCTTCAGGCGATCAGCGACAACGCGTCGTTCACCTGGACGGACGGGAAGTCGACGCAGAGTTTCGAGAGAGAGCGGATCGACCGCTTGTTCGCCAAGCTCGATAAGGCGGACAAAGGCACGGTGGTGGACGTGAAAATCACGCCGAAAAAACAGCCGGCGCCGCCATTGTTCGATTTGACCGAGCTGCAAAAAGAAGCGTATAAACGCTATGGCTGGTCCGCAAAAGAAACGCTCAATACCTTGCAGAATCTATATGAGCGCTATAAAATCGTCACGTATCCGCGGACGGATTCGAAGCATTTGACGAGCGACATGAAAGGTACCTTGAAAGACCACATCAAGGCGGTGCAGGTCGGGGAATACCGTTCGCTCGCGAATGCCGCGCTGAAGAATTCAGGCGTGCCGCAAAAAGGCGTCATCGACGACAGCAAAGTATCCGACCACCACGCCATCATCCCGACAGAGGAAACGCCGATGCTCCACGAACTGAGCGATAAGGAATACAAGCTGTACGACATGATCGTCCGCCGTTTCCTCGCCGTCTTCCTGCCACAGCATGAATACGACCGGACGACTGTCACATTGGACGTCGCAGGTGAAACCTTCCAGGCCAAAGGCAATACGATCCGCAACGAAGGCTGGAAGCGCGTCTACAAAGATGCCGATGAAGAGGGCGAATCGACCTTGCCGCCATTCGAAAAGGGACAGGCCGTGGAATTGAAAGGCATCACCTTGACAGAAGGCAAGACCAAGCCGCCCGCGTTCTTCAATGAAGGAACATTGCTCGGAGCGATGGAAAACCCGGCCCAGTTCATGGCGGGCGAATCGAAAGCGCTCATCCAGACGCTCGGGGACACCGGCGGGCTCGGCACCGTCGCGACGCGCGCAGACATTATCGATAAATTGTTCAACAGCTTTTTAATTGAGAAAAAAGGCAAGGATTTGACGATTACGTCGAAAGGGCGCCAATTATTGGAGCTCGTTCCTGAAGATTTGAAGTCACCGAAATTGACGGCGGACTGGGAAACACAATTGACGAAAATCGCCAAAGGCCAGCTGAAGAAAGAGCAGTTCATGAAAGAAATGGTCGCGTTCTCGAAAAAGTCGGTAGCCGAGATCAAATCCAGCGATAAGAAATTCAAGCACGATAACATTACCGGCAAGATGTGCCCGGACTGCGGCAAGCCGCTTCTTGAAGTGAATGGCAAACGCGGCAAGATGCACGTATGCCAAGACCGCGAATGCGGCTTCAAGAAAAACGTCTCGATGCAGACGAATGCCCGCTGCCCGAATTGCCATAAACGAATGGACATGGTCGGAGATGGCGACAATAAAATGTTCGTCTGCAAATGCGGACACCGTGAAAAATTATCAGCATTTGAAAAACGCAAAAAAGCAGGACAATCGAAAGCAAACAAGAAAGATGTTAACAAGTATTTGAAGAAACAAGACGAGCCGCCGCAAAACACGGCAATGGCGGATGCCTTGAAGAAACTGCTCGAGCAAAACGACTGACAGGAGGGGGCAAGGTGGCGAAAAAAGCAGCAAAAACCAACGCCGCACGCATATTGGACCGTGAAAAAATCGATTATGAGCCGCTTCAGTACAGCACCGATGACGGGAAAATCGATGGGGTATCGGTTGCGGCGAAAATCGGAGCACCTGTAGAGACTGTCTATAAGACACTCGTGGCAGCGGGGTCCTCCAAGGATCATTACGTATTTCTCGTGCCGGTCGCCGAAGAGCTGGATTTAAAACTGGCCGCAAAAGCCTGCGGCGAAAAGAAAATCGAGATGGTGCCGGTCAAAGAGATTTTACCGCTCACGGGTTACGTGCGCGGAGGCTGTTCCCCGTTCGGCATGAAAAAGCCGTTCAGGACATTCGTCGCCGAACAAGCCTCCCAGTTGAATGAAATTATCGTTTCTGCCGGAAAAGTCGGGGCACAGTTGAAACTGGCACCGGAAGATTTGCTGAAAGCAACACGAGGTGAGTTTGCGGAATTGACGGTGAAGCCGTAAGTGTTTCCTGTTCGCTGCTCCGGCGTATAGGATTCAGAAGAAAGAAGGATAAAGAATGAAAGTATCTATGTATTACCGATGGCTGTTTTTCCTGTTCGGCATGATGTTGCTGGGCCTCGGAATCTCCATGACCATCAAAGGCTATCGTCTCGGCATCGGGCCGTGGGATGTTTTGCATGTCGGCTTGTACGAGAATTTCGGCCTGACAATCGGCACGTGGTCAATCATTGCGGGATTTACACTGATCAGCACTACGTCTCTCGTGCGCCGAAGATGGCCCCAGTTCGGGACGTGGCTAAATATGCTGCTGATCGGTTTGTTTATCGATTTATTCAATTTCCTTCTCCCGGATATCCATTCGCTAATCGGGCAAATCCTGATTTTTATAGCGGGGATTTTTGTGATGGGCTATGGTGTCGGCATGTACGTCTCACCCAAAATGGGAGCTGGCCCACGAGATGACTTGATGCTGATCTTGGTTCAGAAAACAGGGTTCAGCGTCAGCACCATCCGGACAGCGATTGAAGTGATTGTTGCGCTTCTGGGTTGGATGCTCGGAGGACCTGTGGGAGTCGGTACCGTGGTGAGTGCACTATTGATCGGCAGGATTGTACAGAAATCACTCGTGCAATGTGAATCTTTATTGAAATGTCTCATTTTAAAGCATCAAAAAGACGTTCCACCGGTGTTGAAAATATAAAGTTGAAAGGCCTGGCGGATGCTAGGTCTTTTTTATATGTGGTTCTAATGAACCCAGAAAAAACCTGGCAGTTGAACTAGACAATAGCATATGTTATAAATAAAACCAAGTAACATTATTGGTTTAGTTTAAAATAACATCCAAGAGAGCGAGAGTGCCGATATGGGAAGAGAATTTGTTGAGATATTTGATGAATGGGTGCACACATATGATGACTCGGTAAGTGGGCATGACCCGGAATATAAAGCAGTTTTCGAAAATTACCAGGAGATTCTATCGGCGGTCGCGAAGAAAGCTAAGGAGCCAGTCGTGGAATTTGGCGTCGGCACGGGCAATTTGACTTCAGCACTTCTCCAAGAAGGGTACACCGTAACTGGCATCGAGCCGAATGGCGCCATGAGAAACGTAGCCGCACAAAAATTTCCTGAGCTCGATATAATGGATGGCGACTTTTTGGCATTTGATTTGCCTCAAAAGCCGAACAGCTTCGTCAGCAGTTATGCCTTCCATCATCTGACGGATGAAGAAAAAGCTCAGGCAATTCAGCAATATGCCGAGCTATTGCCTTTGGGCGGGAAAATCGTTTTCGCCGATACCGTATTCGAATCAGCTGAGGCCAAACTCGGGCGCATCGTTTACGAAGAAGGGGAAGGCCATGCGAATCTTGTCGAAGACTTGAAGCGCGAACATTATACAACTGTGCCTGTATTGGAAATGATTTTTCAGGAACATGGATTTGACGTTATATTTACACGCTTAAATGACTATGTATTTTTGATCGATGCGACTAAACGATGAGAGGGAGATTCCAATGAAAAAAATGAATGTAGAAAGCTTTAACCTAGACCATACAAAAGTAGCGGCACCTTATGTCCGCCTAGCTGGTGAAAAAACAGGATCAAACGGAGATACCATCAAAAAATACGATATCCGTTTCAAGCAGCCGAACAAAGAACATATGGATATGCCGGGGCTTCACTCACTTGAGCACATGATGGCGGAGCATAGCCGCAACCATTCGGACCAAATTATCGACATCGGGCCAATGGGCTGCCAAACGGGCTTTTACTTGTCAGTCATTAACCACGATGACTACGAAGACATTTTACGCATTCTCGAAGCGACTTTGACGGATGTCATTGCGGCAGACGAGGTACCAGCATGCAACGAAGTGCAATGCGGTTGGGCAGCAAGCCATAGCTTAGAAGGCGCACATGAACTAGCTAAAGAAATGCTGGCGAAAAAAGACGAGTGGCGCCAAGTATTCAAAGAAGAAACTGCATAAGGGGAATCAGCATGGAATACGCAACAGAGATTCAGCAATTGATCGGCCGTACGCCGGTCCTGGAGTTGACACATAGCGCGATTCCGAACGGCTGCCGAATATTCGCCAAGTTGGAATTTTTCAACCCGGGTGGCAGCGTCAAAGACCGACTCGGTGTAGCGTTGATTGCTGACGCGGAGAAACACGGAGAGCTCAAAGCGGGCGGCACGATTGTAGAGCCGACTGCCGGCAACACGGGCATCGGACTCGCGATTGCGGCAATCGGCAAAGGTTATCGCCTGAAGCTGGTCGTTCCGCAAAAGTTCAGCATGGAAAAACAAACGCTCATGCGTGCATTAGGTGCTGAAGTGATCAATACGCCGACCGCCGATGGCATCAAAGGCGCCATCAAAAAAGCGACTGAAATAGCTGAGCAAGAAGGCGCGTTCATGCCGGCGCAATTCGCAAACGCCGCCAATCCGGACACCTATGTCCAGACGCTTGGCCCTGAACTTTGGGAGCAGATGGACGGCAAGATCGACATCTTTGTCGCTGGTGCAGGATCCGGCGGTACGTTTATGGGCACGTCGCGTTTTCTGAAAGCACAAAAACCGAAAATCAAAACGGTGATCGTGGAACCGGAAGGATCGATTTTAAATGGCGGCGAGTCCGGCCCGCACAAAACTGAGGGCATCGGCATGGAATTGCTTCCGCCGTTTATGGACACGCAGTATTTTGATGGCATCCACACGATTACAGATAAAGAGGCGTTTGCAGCCGTAAGTGAGCTTGCCCAAAATGAAGGGCTTCTCGTCGGCAGTTCATCGGGCGCTGCATTTGTTGCGGCTTTGCGTGAAGCGCAATCAGCAAAACCAGGCAGCCATATCGCCACGGTCTTTGCCGATTCAAGCGAACGCTATTTGAGCCAAGATATTTACGGAGCTCTTTTTGAGGAGGAACAGCAATGAAACCGAAAACTAGATTGATTCACGGCGGCATCTTCGGAGACGAAGCGACCGGCGCTGTATCGACACCGATTTATCAAGTGAGCACCTACAAGCAGGAAGCTGTAGGTAAGTTCAAAGGCTATGAATATTCACGGACCGGAAATCCGACGCGCCACGCGCTGGAAGAGTTGATTGCGGATGTGGAATACGGGCACGCAGGATTTGCATTCGGTTCCGGGATGGCGGCCATTTCTTCTGTCATGATGCTGTTTTCAGCAGGCGACCACGTCATTTTGACGGACGATGTGTACGGCGGAACTTATCGCGTCATGAATAAAGTGCTGAACCGCTTCGGTCTCGAATTCACATTCGTCGATACGGGTGACTTGGAGCAAGTGAAAGCTGCCGTTCAGGAAAATACGAAAGCGATCTTTATCGAAACACCGACCAATCCGCTTTTGAAAGTGACGGATATCGGAGCAGTCGCGACGTTCGCTAAAGGAAACGGGCTGTTGACGATTGTCGACAACACGTTCATGACCCCTTATTTCCAAAACCCGATTTCTCTTGGGGCGGATATCGTCTTGCATAGCGCAACGAAGTATATCGGCGGCCATAGCGATGTCGTCGCGGGGCTTGTCGTTGTCAATACGGCACAACTGGCAGAAGAATTGCATTTCGTCCAAAATTCCGTTGGCGCAATTCTTGGGCCGCAAGATTCGTGGCTGTTGATGCGCGGACTGAAAACGCTCGGTATCCGCATGGAAGAGACCAATACCAACGCCCAGCAAATTGCGGAGTTTTTGGATGGGCACGAGGCGGTCGAAGCGGTCATTTATCCGGGGCTCGAAAGCCATTCGGGCAAAGCCTTAATGGAAAAACAAGCGCGCGGCTTCGGCGGAATGATTTCCTTTGACGTCGGCAGCAAAGAAAAAGCGGATGCGCTGTTGGCGAAACTGAAATACTTCACCCTAGCGGAAAGTCTAGGGGCGGTAGAAAGTTTGATCTCAGTTCCGGCGCAGATGACGCATGCCTCGATTCCTGAAGACCGCCGTGCAGAACTCGGCATCACAGAGGGCTTGGTGCGAATTTCGGTTGGAATTGAAGATGTAGAAGATCTAATAGAAGACTTGCAGCAAGCATTATCGTAAATGTTAAAGAAGCGGGCAGATGCCCGCTTTTTTTAATGGAGTTCTATAGATTTTATTAAAATGAAAAGATTGTTAAATCAGAATATTAATATAATTTACCTAATAAACACACCGTTAGGGTATGATGAATCTCCTGTATTTCGGTTAACGAAATAAATAATTTACCCTATTCTTCAAGGATGGAAGAAGTGGTAATCTTTAGAAAGAAAAAATATTCAGATATTTCTGGAAGGAGATACATATTCATGAAAAAAAGCAAGTGGTTCCCTATTCTATCAGCGAGCGCATTGGCGCTTTCCCTATATTCCCCAGCAGCAAGTGCGGCACCGGTCGAGGAGCTGCCGTCACTCGGCGCTTGGGATGAGGAGCGTTATGGCGAACGCATCGACATCGACCAAGAGCTGAATCACCTGACAAATGACGAGGCGTTCCAAAAAGAAGCAGAGCAGCGCATCAAAGACCAAGCTGGAGCATTGAACGATGAAACAGCAGACGGTGGAGAAAATGCTGCGGCAAGCGAGCATTTCACTGAAGATCACGGAACGAAGCTATTCTTGGACCGCAATTTATCATTTAAGGAATTCACGCTCCGCAGCGTCGGCGACAATGTGGAAATCTGGGTCGCCAATGATTTAGCATATGGCCCGGACAACCCGAAACCGGCTGACATCGTCACGCAAGCGCAAGTGGATAAACTGCGCGATGAGTTCGACAGCAATATCTATCCGGTAGCGACCGACTTCTTCGGCACGCCGGATACGCTGGATGGCTCAAAGTCGCCGCTTCCTGGCATGGTTGGCCTACCAGAAGGTTATTATGAAGGATCCGATAAAGTGATCATGCTCGTCGATAACGTCCAGGATGAAGGCTGGAACAATCCGTCCTATCCGTTCTTCGTAGCCGGCTTCTTCTGGCAGACGCTTGAAAACTATACGGACCGCAATATCATCACGATCGATACGAATTCATGGGAAACGCGTTTGGAGAGCACGTTCTTCGGCACGACAATCCACGAGCTTCAGCATTTGATCCAAGCGGACAATGACGGTGCAGAAGAAACATGGCTCAACGAAGGGATGTCAACATTCTCTGAGTTCCTTGGCGGCTATGGCCACGGCGAAGGATCGATCAACTTCTATTTGGACCACCCGGAAAACTCGCTCGTCAACTGGGATGAGCACGGAACAGCGGCAACAGGACCTGAAACGATCGCAGATTACGGACAGGTTTATTTGTTCACGCTTTATATGTACGACAAGTTCGGCCAGGAGTTCATCCGTGAACTGGCGACAGACGGCACGTCTCAAGGCATGGCGTCAGTCGATAAAGTATTGGAAGACTACGGCACAAACAAAACATTCACTGAGCTATACCAAGACTTCATGACCGCATTGACTTTGGATGACGACACGGTCAGCAAAGATTACAAATTCGATAGCATCGATTTACGTGAACTGCCAGTCGGTGACGGCGTCCGCGGCAAGACTGTGGACTTTGAGAAAGCAAAAACTTTTGAAAAAGAAGGCGTTCCGGCATGGGGCGGAGACTTTAAGGAATTCGATTTGGACCGCACAGTGCGCGGCATGAAGTTCGACGGCGTGGACTTCCTGCCATTGCAATGGGAAACGGTCGCCAATCCGCTTGACGCTTCTGAGCAAGTGCTTCATGCAAACAATGGCGACGAAGCGGACCAAGCCTTGATCTTCGGGGCAACAGTTCCAACTGAAAACCCGACTTTGAGCTTTGAGCATTATTACGACATCGAAGAGCAATGGGATTTTGCGACAGTCCAAGTGTCTACGGATAACGGCGAAACGTGGAAATCACTCGACAACGAAAACACGCGCGACGACGTAGTGGAAGAAGGCTACCCGACGATCAAAGAGAATTTGCCAGGCTTCACAGGCAAGAAAACGAATTGGTCTACTGAAACATTCGATTTGTCGGCATACGCAGGGCAAGATGTATTGGTCTCGTTCCGCAACTTAACGGACTGGGGTTCCAACGAAGCAGGCTGGTTCGTGAAAAATATCGAACTAGGCAGCTTCACGGCAGATGGAACTTCTACGGAGCCGTTCCAATCACTCGGACAGTTGAAAGGCGAGTATGTCGACTTCACAACGACATTCATTCAAACGAAGAAAAATGGCAAGCAGCGCGTATTTAATGTCGATCCGTACAATGTAACGGAAAAAGAAGCACTCGACTTGCAGCAAGTGCTGCGTGAAGGCAATTTGAAAATGATCACTTCTTATGCAGCAGCGCCAGACCAGAAAGAAGCAAAAGAATTTACGTACGAAGTACTGTACAAAGAAGATAAAAGCAAAGGTAAAGGAAAAGGCAATAACAAAAAATAAGTGATGATGAGAGCGGGCAGTTGCCCGCTCTTTTTTTGCTGTGTTTTTTACAGCTAGATCCATCGTTACAGCAAAGAGCGAAGTAAATACTTGAATATATAGTACAGCGGGTGTACTATAAAAAGAAATAAGTACAGGGGGTATACTAATGTCTCAGGAACTATTCACGGCGTACTCGAAATTCAGTGAAGCCATTTTGGAAGTAAATGCCTATGTAGCAGATATATTCGCTAATCATGAAGAGTTAAAAGCCTATTCTCCGCAACAATTGCAGACTTTGCGGATCATCAAAAAAAATCCAGCCATTTCCCAAAGTGAGATCGCGGATATCCAGGGAGTCTTTAAAACAGCCATTTCCAACCGGATCAAGAAATTGGAGCAAGATGGCTTGATTGCCATATTGACTAATCAGGATTTACGTAAAAAAGCCATTTCAATTACTCAAAAAGGAACGGAACTATTGGTGATTAGCGAGACAGTCATCTTTGAAAATCTGAATGAGTTGCTGGCGGAACGCTTTACAGGTGATGAGATCATAAAGTTCACTAGCCAATTGGACGAAATCGTAAAATGCTTAAAAATGAAGAAGGACGGCGACAAACAATGATTCATGAACTGAAAACGGTTTTCTCGAAAAAAATGCTGATTATCTCGCTAATAGCCGTCATGTTTTTACCGGTTATCTACAGCGCCTCGTTTTTGACCTCAATGTGGGATCCATATGGAAAAACGGAGGATCTTCCAATTGCGGTCGTCAATGAAGACCAAGAAGTTGAATTAGAAGGGGAAAGCATTCATATCGGTGAGGAGATTGTGGCCGAGCTTAAAGGCAATGATGATTTTGAATGGCATTTCGTCGGAAGTGATGAAGCACATGCTGGTGTGGTCAAAGGGGATTATTATGCTTCCATTACTTTGCCCGAAGATTTTTCGAGTAATGCTTCCTCACTTTTGACCGACGAGCCGAAAGAAATGGCTTTGGATGTGGAGACCAATCCAGGCTATAGTTACTCTGGTAAATCGATTGCGGACCAAAGCATCTTGGCCGTGGAAACGGCAGTAGCTTCCGAAGTCCGGGAATTATACACCGAAAAAGTATTTGAAACGGTAAACGACATGAATGACGGCTATAAAGAAGCTTCATCCGGTGCAGGGGAGTTAGCGGATGGAGCGGAGCAGCTGGCAGAATCGGCAGGGCAATTAGGGGATGGCATGGAAGCCCTTGCCGCCCAAGCACCTTCACCGCTAGCTGCAGAGCTTGAAAAACTAATCGAAGGAAACAAGCAGATCAGCCAAGGCATCGATGAATTAGGCAGTGGATCAGCGAGTTTGAGCGATGAGTTGTCCGCAGCGTCGGAAGAAATTTCAGCGTATGCGTTTGAAACGGCAAATGCCAAGCTCATCAGCGAACCCGTGGAGGTAAATAAAGAGACCGTAACTGAAGTCGAAAACTATGGCCAGAGCTTTGCGCCTTATATTATTGCGCTCAGCTTGTTTGTCGGGGCAATCGCTTTTTCGACCATTTATCCTTTCCGGACACGCGACCGTGAATCGACGACACTGCTTATTTGGTGGGGCAGTAAACTATCGGTCATATTGGCACAGGGAACGTTCCAAGCGGCTTTATTAGCTGTGTTCATATTGAAAGTCTTGGATATCCCTGTGGAAAATCTAGGGTCTTTCCTGTTGATTCTCTTTGTCATTTCGAATACGTGGATGTTCATCTTGTCTGTTTTGGTTGCTGCATTCGATAAAGTGGGAAACTTCCTGGGAATCTTGCTGTTGGTTTTGCAGCTTGGTGCCAGTGAAGGAACCTTTCCGATCCAATTGACGAATGGCTTTTTCCAAGCTGTCCACCCATATTCCCCCATGACGTATGCAATCAAAGCATTGAGAGAGTCGATTTTCGGCTTTGAAGGAAATGTTCCGTTCGAACAAGCATTATGGATTCTTGTGGCTATTTTATTGGCGATGATTTTGCTCTTAGGGGCCGTCTATTATTTCCGCTTCCAGAAAGAACGGAAAACAGCATCTGAATTAGCAAAAAGAGGAGCGGCCGTCTGAGGCCCGCTTTTTCTTTTGGAAAAAATCCCGGTGTGATAAGATGGAGTCAGAATTCGTTTTTTGAAAGGAAGAGGACTGTGTCGAAAAAATTGGATGCGTTTTTGGAAGAAAACTTAACGGAATTGAAAGAGCAAGGCCTATATAATGAAATCGACCCGGTAGAAGGCCCGAACGGAGCGATTATAAAAATCGGCGGCAAGGACCTGATCAACTTATCATCAAACAACTATTTGGGGCTTGCAACAGATGAAGACTTGAAGAAAGTGGCGATTCAAGCGATCGAGAAATACGGAGTCGGCGCTGGCGCTGTCCGCACCATCAACGGGACGCTCGACTTGCACGTGCAACTGGAAGAGAAATTGGCTGAGTTCAAAGGAACCGAAGCGGCGATTTCATTCCAATCCGGCTTCAACTGCAATATGGCGGCGATTTCCGCGGTCATGGACAAGAACGATGCAATCCTGTCCGATCAATTGAACCACGCTTCGATCATTGATGGCTGCCGACTGTCGAAAGCGAAAATCATCGCGTTCAAGCATTCCGATATGGAAGACCTTCGCCAGAAAGCGAAAGAAGCGACTGAATCCGGCCTTTACAATAAAGTGATGGTCATCACGGACGGCGTCTTCTCAATGGACGGCGATATCGCAAAACTTCCGGAAATCGTGGAAATCGCAAAGGAATTCGACTTGATCACGTATGTCGATGACGCGCACGGTTCAGGCGTCACGGGCAAAGGCAAAGGCACCGTGAAGCATTTCGGTTTGGAAAAAGAAGTCGATATGCAGATGGGCACGCTGTCTAAAGCGGTCGGCGTTGTCGGCGGCTATGTAGCCGGCAAAAAGCAATTGATCGACTGGCTGCGCGTGCGCTCCCGCCCGTTCTTGTTCTCGACAGCGGTAACACCAGGAGACGTCGCGGCGACGACGGCCGCAGTCCAAAAGATCATCGACTCTACAGAACTTCACGACAAGCTTTGGGACAACGGCGATTATTTGAAGAAAGGCTTGAAGGAGCTTGGCTTTGATATCGGCGATTCTGCAACACCGATCACGCCATGCATCATCGGTGACGAGAAATTGACCCAACAGTTCTCGAAACGCTTGTTCGAAGAAGGCGTCTACGCGAAATCGATCGTCTTCCCGACGGTTCCACGCGGCACTGGCCGTGTGCGCAACATGCCAACAGCGGCACATACGAAAGAAATGCTCGATGAAGCGATCGAGATCTACGCAAAAGTCGGCAAAGAACTGAACGTCATCAAGTAAGACGACACCCGCACAGCTCATTCGAGTTGTGCGGGTTTTTTGAGCGTGAATAGTAAGAATTAGTTGGGTAGATTTCGCTCCAAGGGGACGCTTTCCGGAGGGCTCTCATTGAGCCGCTTCGATCGCTGCGCAAAACCCCGCCTGCTCAACTCTCACTACGTTCGTGCTTCGCAAACGAATACGCTCAATATCTTTCGCGGATTCGCTTGCAGGGTCTCAATTGTCTCGCTAATCCTCCCGGAGTCGCCCCTTTCCGCTCCATCTCTAGTTTTAGAAAGGAAATGAAATTCATCACACGTTGAAGTAAGCACAAACAGCTTTGGAAAGCTTCATAATTACAAGAAGAATAGTCAGTGAAGCATCTTTATTACTATCAAGTTCAACTAAGCGTCTCCACCAACGGATGCATCCAATCAACAGCGATACTTTCTCGCACACAACACCCATTGAAATCTAAAAGCCGAACCGCGTCCAAGGGCGTGCCGGAGCAATGAGACAAGCGTTCTTCTTGGCTCATTGCGGGAGGCCAGCCCAAAGCGGGAGGCGGCTGGCACAGGGCGAAACATACATCGGAATATCCACTACGCTCACAAATCCAATTAAGCTACACCTAGTGGATGAAACGGATAAAGCTTGTGGCTCGATTTCTAAGGCAAGAAAAAATCCCCCTTCAGCTGATCAGCTGAAGGGGGATATGCTTTATGATTCTGCAGAATCAGTGTCTGCTTGCTGGGCATTGAAATAGATGGATGCGAAGACTTTTGCCGCCGTGTTCATCGCGTCTTCATTGAAATCGAAATTTTCGTGATGGTGTGGATAGACGAGCGTTTCGTCTGCCATTTTCGCGCCGACAAAGAAGTAGGCGCCTGGTTTCACTTGCGTGTAATACGCAAAATCCTCGACCGGCATGATCGGGTCGATGTCGATGACATTGTCTTCACCGACGACAGGGCGAGCGGAAGTGCGGACAATTTCCGCGGCTTCCGGGTGGTTCCAGAGCGAATCGTAGCCCGTCTCGACAATCACTTCAGCTTGTGCGCCCATGGCAGCGGCGACGTTTTCAGCGACTGAGCGGACGCGTTCGCTGGCGAGCTTGCGCAGTTCCGGATCGAACACGCGGATCGTGCCTTCCATGACGGCTTTGCTTGGGATGACATTATCGGCATCACCGGCATGGAATTTGCCGATCGACACGACGAGTTCTTTCAGCGGGTCTGCATTGCGGCTGACGATCGATTGCAGTGCGACCATGATGTGGCTCGCGGCAAGGATCGGATCGATGCCGGTATGCGGTTCGGCGCCATGGGTTCCGGAGCCGTAGACATTGATCTTGATGGCGTCTTCAGAAGCTTGCAGGTAGCCATCTCGGAGATAGACTTTTCCTGACTCCATCTTGCTTTGAAGATGCGCGCCGAATACGAGGTCGACGCCGTCGAGGCAGCCGTCTTCGATCATCGCGCGTGCACCGCCTGGGGACAGTTCTTCGCCGAATTGGTGGATCAGCACAATCGTTCCAGGGAGTTCGTCCTTGATCGCCATCATCGCCTTCGCAAAGCCGAGAAGGCCGGCGGTGTGGCCATCGTGGCCGCAAGCATGCATGACGCCTGGAATCGTCGATTTATAAGAAGCCTCTTTTTGGTCGTCGATCGGAAGCGCGTCAAAGTCAGCGCGGAAAGCGATTGTCTTGCCGGGTTTGCCGCCGCGGATCGTTCCGACGACGCCTCGTCCGCCGACACCCCGGCGCACTTCAACACCCATTTCCTCTAAGCGATCTGCGATATAAGCGGGCGTTTCCACTTCCTGATGGGACAGTTCCGGGTGCATATGGAGATGGCGGCGGATGCCCACCATTTCCTCTTGTAGGGAATCGATCAATGTATCGGTTTGTTTTAATAAGCTCATCAACAATAAACTCCTTTATCCTGAATAAATTTTACAAACACACTGACGCCATTATACGCCGTATTTCCGGAAGCATCAAAATTATTACGCTATTTCAAAAGTTTTTGTAGTATAATCATACAATACTACTTATAAATGGGGGCTTCATTATGAAAATCACTCAAGCACGATTGCATGCAGTGCGCTTTCCTTTGCATGAACCATTCATCATTTCCTATGCGACCTACCCGGACATGCCGTCTCTGATCCTTGAACTGGAAACGGATAACGGCTTGGTCGGCTATGGGGAAGCGGTGCCGGATGAGCATGTGACAGGCGAATATTTCACGGCGAGCTACGAAGTGCTGAAGGAATTGTTCCTGCCGGCCGTGATCGGCATGAACCCATTCGATATTGAAGCGATCCATCATAAGATGAAAGGGATTTTGGCAGGTAACCCGGCAGCGAAAGCCGCGGTCGACATCGCTTGCTACGACTTGATGGGGAAAGCTTCGGGACAGCCTGTCTATAATTTGCTCGGCGGGCAGTCGAAAGAGCATTTATCCTATCCGCGCGTTTTGAGCATCGAATCGCCTGAAATCATGGCGAAAAAAGCGAAACAGGCAGTCGAAGCGGGCTATGGTTCGTTGAAATTAAAAGTCGGGTCAGGAAATGCGCAATTGGATGTTGAACGAATCCTGGCAGTACGCAAGGAAGTCGGGGACTCCGTGCCGATCCGCGTCGATGTCAACCAAGGATGGAAATCGGTCGGGACAGCGGTCTCGGCGATCCGCCAGCTTGAAACTGCCGGGCTCAGCTGGGTCGAACAGCCGATTCGCATGGGCGATATCCGCGGCTTGGCGGAAGTGCGGCAGAAAACAGCGGTGCCGATTATGGCGGATGAAACAGTCCAATCGATGGAAGATTTACTCGAAATCATCCGTCTCGATGCAGCCGATGTCATCAATATCAAATTGATGAAATGCGGCGGGATTTTCCATGCGGTGCAAATGGCGAAAACCGCTGAAGCTGCCGGTATGCTATGCCAGATCGGCTCGATGGTCGAATCGTCGGTTGCATCAAGCGCCGGCTATCACGCGGCGATGTCACGGATCAATATCGAAAGCACGGAATTGACAGGGCCGCTATTATTCAGCGAAGAAATCGGCGACCTGGAATATGAACATCCATATGTACTCCTGAGCGGCAAGCCTGGGCTTGGCATTGAAGTCGATCCGGAGAAGCTGGAGAAATTGACGGTCACATCTTGCGCGGTGGGAGGCGATCTTGCATGACGGCAAAACCCGGAAAGCTTAAAAAAAGCGGAGGCAAGATCCCGCATACATACGCAATTTTATTTTTGATCATGATTGCGGCGATGGTCGCTTCGTATTTGATTCCAGCAGGGCAATACGAGCGGGAGGAAGTGGATGGGCGCACGGTCGTCATCGACAATTCCTTCGCGGAAGTCGAACAAAGCCCGGTCGGATTCTTTGAATTGTTCAAAGCGATTCCGACTGGGATGTCTGAAGCTTCAAGCATCATCTTCTATATCTTCCTGGTCGGCGGTGCGTTCGGCATCATCCGTGCGACAGGGGCGATCGAATCCGGTATCGCCAAAGTGGTCGATAAGCTTGAGAAGCGCGAAAAGTTTTTGATCCCGATCATCATGATCCTGTTTTCGGTATTAGGTGCCACAATTGGGATGGCCGAAGAAGTCATCATCTTCGTGCCAATCGGCATTGCAGTTGCACGGGCAATCGGCTTTGACGCCATGACGGGAACTGCGATGGTATCGCTCGGTGCGGCATCCGGTTTTATCGGCGGCATGCTCAATCCGTTTACCGTTGGGATTGCACAAGGCATCGCGGAATTGCAGATTTTCTCTGGAATCGGCTTCCGCTTCGGGGCGTATATTTTCTTCCTCGGCTTCGCGATCTGGTATGTCATGCGCTATGCGGCGAAAGTGAAAAAAGACCCGACGCAAAGCGTCATCTATGAAATTGAGAAACGCGCACAGAAATCATCGACAAAAGACCAGGCGGAAGCGCTCGGTGCGTTCAACTGGCGCCACGGCATGGTGTTCGTGTTCCTTGCAGTCGGCCTTGGCATCAATGTCTACGGCGTCTTTGAATGGGGCTGGTATTTGACGGAACTTGCCGCTTCGTTTGTCATCATTGGCTTTGCGGCAGGGCTTGTCGGGAACTTAGGCGTCAACCGCATGTTCGATGCTTTTGTCGACGGCATGAAATTGGTCGTCTTCGGTGCATTGATTGTCGGGTTTGCCCGTGCGATCCTGGTCATCATGGAGCAAGGGGTCATCATGGATACGATGATCCACGGCTTATCAAGCGTCATCAGCGGCTTGCCGAATGCTTTGACGGTCATCGGCATGTTCTTCACGCAAGTCGTCATCAACTTCTTCATTCCTTCCGGAAGCGGCCAGGCGGCAACGACAATGCCGATCATGACGCCGCTGTCGGATCTATTGTCCATCGAACGCCAAGTGGCGGTGCTTGCGTATCAATACGGGGACGGAATCACCAACTCCATCATCCCGACATCCGCTGCGTTAATGGGTTATTTAGCAGTGGCGGGTATCCCTTATGAAAAATGGGTGAAATTCGTTTGGAAACTGGTCGTCGGCTGGCTATTGATTGCGCTCGTCGCACTCGTCATCGCCGTCATGATCGGCGTATCCTGAATACAAAAAATCCCCAGTGCCAAGTGCACTGGGGATTTTCTTTGTTTAAATGGTATCCGTGTCTTGAATTAAATTCAAGAAGCGTTTGGTGCGTTCTTCCTGAGGTCGATTGAACACGGCGTCCGGTGTGCCGCGTTCGACAATCCTTCCACTGTCCATGAACAGCACTTCGTCGGCGGCGCCTTTCGCGAAACGCATTTCATGGGTTACGACGACCATCGTCATGCCTTCTTGTGCCAAATCTTTCATGACTTGCAACACTTCACCGACGAGTTCCGGGTCAAGTGCGGAAGTTGGCTCATCGAACAGCATGACTTTCGGTTCGAGTGCCAGCGCGCGGGCGATGCCGACGCGCTGCTGCTGTCCGCCTGACAGCTGGTACGGGTAGGAATCGGCTTTGTCCGACAATCCGACTTTCTCGAGCAGCGCCAAGGCTTTTTCTTTCGCCTGTGCTTTCCCTTTTTTCTGGACGGTTACCGGCCCTTCCATGATATTGTCGAGCACGGTCATATGAGGAAACAGGTTGTAATGCTGGAACACCATCGCCGATTGCTTACGGAATGCCGTGATCTGCTTTTTGGACATCGGCTTCGAGAAATCAGCGACAAGCCCGCCGATTTCAACAGTACCGGCGCTCGGCTTCTCAAGGATGTTGAGGCAGCGAAGAAATGTGGTCTTCCCTGAACCGGAAGGGCCGATGACGACAATGGTCTGCCCTTTTTCGACGTCGAGGTCGATGCCTTTAAGCACTTCCAGCTCGCCGAAGCTTTTATGCAAATTTTTAATTGAAATCATAATAAACTCCTATCTATGGATCGATCTGGATTTAACGGGAAACATAACGGTCAAAGCGGTTTTCCAATCGTCCTTGGACGAGTGACAGCGAGAAGCAAATGATCCAGTAGATCAATGCCGCTTGCCCGTAAAGAAGCAGGAATTCGTAATTGGTTGCAGCGATCTGCTGGGCGACGCGGAACATTTCCGTCACCAAGATCAACGCGGCAAGGGATGTGTCCTTGACCAGGCTGATGAAAGTATTTGATAGCGGTGGGACCGAGACGCGTGATGCTTGAGGCAAAATCACGCGCCGCAAAGTTTGGGAATAGGACATGCCGATTGTATCGGCTGCTTCCCATTGGCCTTTAGGAATCGACAAAATCGCCGCACGGATGACTTCCGAAGCATAGGCGCCGACGTTCAATGAGAATCCGATGACGGCAGCCGGGAAGGGGTCGATGGTGACGCCGATCGTCGGCAAGCCGTAAAACAGGATGAACAATTGGACGAGAAGCGGCGTTCCTCGGATGATCGAGACATAGACGCGCGCAATCCATTGGAAAATCCGGACGGTGGAGATGCGGGCAAGCGCAGTGACGATGGCCAGGAATAGCCCGAGGATAAAAGAAATGACCGAAAGCGGCAAAGTGAATTGCACAGCCGCTTCGATCAAAGGCAAGAAGGAGGACTGGGCGATGTCGCCGAGCCGCTCCAACCGTTCAGGGTTTGAGAAAATACTATTCAAGTACATTTTCGCCGAACCACTTATTAGAGATTTCTTCGTATGTGCCATCTTCGATCATTTCAGCAAGTGCCTCATTTGCTGCTTCAACGAAGGTGTCATTGCCTTTTCTGAACAATAACGCGCTTTGCGCCGCATCGCCAGATTCATCGACTACTTTAATGCCCGCATCCGGACGCTGGTTCTGGAAATCAAGCACAGTCAAGTTGTCGTTGACTGTCGCATCGACACGTCCTGATACCAATAATTCGATTGCCTGGTTAAAGCCTTCAACGCCTTCAAGCTCTGCGCCGTAAGAAGTAGCCATTTCGGCGTAATTGCTTGTCAATGACTGTGCCGAGAGCTTGCCTTCCAAATCATCGAAGCTTTGGATTTCTTCATTGCCTTCGGCTACGACGAGAACTGCCGTCGAAGTGATGTATGGATCTGAAAAATCATAGCTTTCCTGGCGTTCTTCGTTAATGCCGACTTGGTTGGCGACCATGTCAAAACGCTCTGCATCGAGACCTGCAAACATTGCATCCCATTGCGTTTCGAGGAATTCGGCTTCGACGCCGAGGCGTTCAGCGACTTCACGGGCGATTTCTACGTCAAACCCTGTCAATTCTCCGCTGTCATCATGGAATGTGAAAGGAGGGTATGTTCCTTCAGTGCCGATGACCAAAGTTCCTTCTTCCTGGATTTCAGCAAGCAAGTCCGTTTCGCCTTCTGTGCTGCTGCCCGAGTCTGTGTTGTCTGCATTATCGGAAGAGCCGCAAGCTGCTAGGAATAATGCAGCTGCACCGATCGGCAAAAATGCCCATTGTTTCTTCATCGATGGTTCCCCATTTCGTTAAATTATTGCCTTTATGGCGTTGTTGTTCTATTTAAGCATAATAAAGCTTACCTGTATAGTAGGTTTAATCAGCGGAGCAAAATAAGCAAAAGCCATTGTTTTTTTAAAGAGAACAATTTATAATGACTCTAACGAAAAGGTTGATATGAAAGCATTTAGAAAGATAAAAATGTCTTTTTAGGGCGGACAAATGTTTTATAGAAAAGGAGTGCTTGAAAATGAAACGAATCATGGTGACAGGAGCTTTAGGGCAAATCGGCTCGGAATTAGTAGGCAAATTGCGCGACACATATGGTGCGGAAAATGTATTGGCAACCGATATCCGGCCATCCGATAATCAGGACGGGCCATTTGAACTTTTGGACGTAACGGACGCAGAACGCATGCTCACTTTAGCGCGTGACTTCAATGCGGATACGATGATCCATATGGCAGCGCTATTGTCTGCGACTGCAGAAGAAAAGCCGCTGCTTGCATGGAACTTGAATATGGGCGGATTGGTCAATGCCCTTGAAGCAGCCCGTGAACTCGATATGCAATTTTTCACGCCGAGCTCGATCGGCGCATTCGGCCCCTCAACGCCGAAAAACGACACTCCGCAAGACACGCTTCAACGCCCGACGACGATGTACGGCGTCAATAAGGTAGCGGGGGAATTGCTTTGCGATTATTACTTCACGAAATTCGGCGTCGATACCCGCGGCCTTCGTTTCCCTGGCTTGATCTCGAACGTTGCGCCTCCAGGCGGCGGAACGACAGACTATGCCGTAGATATCTATTACCAGGCAATCGAAAAAGGCAGCTACACTTCCTATATCGCAGAAGGCACCCGCATGGACATGATGTACATGCCGGATGCGCTTCAGGCTATCATCGACTTGATGGAAGCCGATGCAGATAAGCTCGTGCACCGCAACGCATTCAACGTCACGGCGATGAGCTTTGAACCCGAAGAAATCGCGGCTTCGATCCGTAAGCATCTCCCGGATTTCAAGCTGAACTATGACGTCGACCCGGCGCGCCAGGCAATCGCAGACAGCTGGCCGGACAATATCGACGCCAGCGCTGCAAAAGACGAATGGAACTTCAAAACAGAGTATGATTTGGATGCCATGACGGCGGACATGCTGGAAAAACTGAAGCAAAAATTACAGCAGGCATAATGAAAAGGCGCTTTTCCGAAACTGGAAAAGCGCCTTTTGCATGAAGTGATTAGAATAATAAATGTGCGACACCGACGACGATCGGCAAAGCGATGACTGTGCGCAAAAGGAAGACGACGATCAAATCGAAAATATTGACCGGGATTTTGGAGCCGAGCAACAAGCCCCCGACTTCGGACATATAGATTAATTGCGTAACGGACATGGTCGCGACGACAAAGCGGGTCATTTCGGATTCGATGCCTGCACCGAGAATGGCCGGCAGGAACATATCGGCAAAGCCGACGACCATCAATTGCGCGGCTTCAGCGGCTTCAGGCACGCCAAGAAGGTTCAAATACGGCTCGAACGGTGCGCCGAGAATGACGAAAGTCGACGTGTATTCAGCGAGGATCAAGGCGATCGTACCGAAAGCCATGACGACAGGCGCTACACCAATCCACATGTCCAATACATTCTTCATGCCATCTGTGAAAAAATTGGCGACAGAGCGGTTGCGGTCCGCTTTTTCAAGCGCTTTTTCAAGGCCATGTGATGCCAGGCCTTGCCCATTCGGCACATCTTCAGAAACCGATTCCTGCGGTGAGCCATCCATGAATTCCGTTTTTTTCTGTGCCAGCGGATAAATGCGCGGCATAATGAGCGCCAAGATCAATCCGGCAAGAATAACGGTACCGTAATATGGAAGGAAATAAGAGCCAAGGCCGATTTCTTCGATAACAACGATGGCAAACGTGATCGAGACGACAGAGAAGGTCGTTCCGATAATCGCGGCCTCGCGCTGTGTGTATTTATTGTCTTCATATTGCTTGCTCGTCAGCAGGACACCGATCGTGCCATCGCCGACCCATGAGGCAAGCGCATCAATAGAAGAACGGCCCGGGAGGCGGAATAGAGGGCGCATGATTTTGACCATCATGGTGCCGAAAAACTCAAGCAGGCCGAAGTTCATCAAAAGCGGCAAGAACAGGCCGGCAAAAAGGAAGATCGTGAATAGGAATGAAAGCAGTCCGCTTCCTGACAACAGCAAGCCGCCTGTATTTTCGTTCCAAACTGGCTCAGGACCGACTTGGAATAATACCATGAAAGCAAAAACAGCAGCGACAACCCGCGTCAATGTCCAGAACAGGTTGACGTTGAACAATTTCTCGAAAAATGGGACGGTATCGGATGTATTTTCCTTTTTGCCGATAAAGAGCAACGAGCCGACTGCGGCAATCACCAGGATGGCGAGAACGACCCAAGGGACAAACGATTCGATTGCCCCAGCCATGAGATCAGCCAGTACGGCAATCGTGACTTTCCAGCCTTCATCCGTCGGAATCGGGATGAGGAACAAAAGGATCCCCAGTAACGAAGGAATCAGGAATAATAACCAAGTAGAAGCTGAAAACTTTTTCAAAATAGTATTCCCCTTTTCTCTTTATTGTATGATTAAACGAAAATTATACTAATTATACAACACTTTCCCCTTTGAAATCGCTGTCATTAGTAATGTTTATATTATCTGAAAACGACAGAAAATAATAGTATTTTTAAGAAAGAAAAACTTAGTGCTGAATATGGATAATATTGGCGTTATGTATTCATATATCCGCTTTTAAGGGTGGATGGCCGGAACAGGTTAGCGGGGCTTGTGCCGGGTTTCCAGGATTTATTGGTGATGCCTGGGCTAGCCGAAGGCCGATCATAAAAAAAATCCCGCCCCGCATGACAAAAAAATCCCGCCCCGCATGACAAAAAAATCATGCGGGGCGGGATTCGATTTAGGAACTTATTCGAAATCCTGGTCCCAACGGTAAGTATAGAACCGTTCAAGGGTCAGCCAGTTCTCGGTTTCGGTATCGCCATTTTGCAGCTTATGCTCCATTTCCTCGAGCATCCAGGCGGTTTGCGAGATATGCGCTTTCATCGAATTCATCTTATGCTCGCGTACGTCCTTGATATCATAGACGATGTCAGGCTGGCCGAGCACATCCAGCGTATTGTTGGCGAACGCCACGCAATGGAGTTTCGGGCGGTCTTCCATGCGGCGGACAGCTCGTACGACGGCGCGTGCCGTTGCTTCGTGGTCAGGATGCACCGCGAAATCGGGATAGAACGTGATGATCAAGGAAGGGTTGGTTTCTTCGATCAGCTCTTCCATCATGCGGACCATTTTCTCATCGTCTTCGAATTCAAGGGTCTTGTCGCGAAGGCCCATCATGCGCAAATCCGTCAAGCCCATCGCTTCGGCGGATGCGAGAAGTTCTTTCTTGCGGATGGCAGGCAAAGATTCACGCGTCGCAAACGGCGGGTTGCCGAGGTTGCGGCCCATTTCGCCAAGCGTCAAACAGGCGTATGTAACGGGCGTTCCTTGTTGGATGTGGGTCGTGATCGTTCCCGACACTCCGAACGCTTCGTCGTCGGGGTGGGGGAAGATGACCAGTACATGTCGTTCTTTCGGGATGGTCATTGAAATTCCTCCTTAATAGCTGAACGGTGTTTCGCTGAGCTGCAGCGCCACCGCCAATTTTCCAGATCCGTCATGCCCTGCGAGCAGCAAACGGCCTTGTTCATCGATTTCAAAATGGGTAATGCCTTGTGCATAAACCCAGCCTTGCGGGAGTTTCAGCCCGACGCGGTGCGGGCTGTCGCCTACGACTTTGCCCAATTCGAAGTTGATGACGACATTGCGGATGAATGCCCCGGCATTAAAAAAGCCTTCATTGAAATGGCTGGCGTAGCTGCCATTCGTCGTTTCCAGGTGAAGGTAGACATCCTTGCCGGCGAATGAATCGATCGCCGCTTGGAGTTGGTTGACTTCTACTAGTTCCATGGTGTGCCTCCTAATTAAATCGGTATTCTATCAGTATAAGGAACTCTGCGGATGAATGCGATTCCTACGCTCTAGGGAGAACAGAATAATGATAGAATGGGGGAAGAAGGAATTTTCCAAAAAAGGATGGGGAACATGAAAGCCTTATTGAATATTTTGATAGCCATTGCCGGAATCATCCTGGCCGGCAGCTTGCCGCTCCTGATTGCGGGATGGCTGGTGGGTGAGTGGAGATGGCAAGTATATTTCGAATCCATCCGAACCACGTTGGAGGGGCTTTGGCCGATTGGCGACATCGCCTTTTTTAATTTCAGGGCGGGACAGGAAATGGCGTTATTCCCGAATGTCTTCGCCTATATCGCCTATTCGCTTGAAATTTTATTTCTGGCTTTGATCGTGGCGGTTGCCGTCTCGGTGGCCTTGACGGTCATGACGATGCTGCTGCAGGAAAAAGTGCGCGAACGGGTGAAGATGGCGCTTTATTTTTTGGAATCGATCCCGGATCTCCTGATCATCATGCTGGCGCAGCTTCTGGTCATCGCGTTTTTCAAGCAGACGGGCATTTTGGTGTCGAAAATCGCTGTGGCTGGGGATGACCGCATCTACTGGTTGCCGGTCCTGTGCCTCGCCATTTTGCCGACGATTCAGCTGTATCGCCTGTCGATGCTGACGTTCCAGGAAGAAGAGCGCCAAATGTATGTGGAACTGGCGCGCGCACTCGGCTTTTCAAAAGTGTACATCGTGCTCGTCCATATGTTCCGCAATGCAATCATCAGCGTCTTTTTCCAGTCCAAAAAGACGATGTGGTTCATGCTGTCGAACCTGTTTGTATTGGAATTGATGTTCAATCTTCCAGGCATCATGTTGTTTCTGAGCGGCAATATGCATCCGATGGGCTTTTTGGTCACCATCTTCAGCTTTTTCCTGCCGATGTTCCTGCTATATGCATTCGGCGAATGGTTTTTCGTTTCCCGCCGGAACCAAAAGGCGGTGGGGTAAATGTGGAAGCAGCCTTATTTTGTCATCGGCTTCAGCATTCTCGCCTTTTTCCTCGCCGGCAGTTTTGTCTATGAATGGATTTGGGGAAATGTCCCCCGTCAAATCCATTACGTGATGGAAAACGGCCGGGCGGTGGAAGGAGCCCCTCTTTCACCAAGCTGGCAGTATCCGCTCGGGACAGACCAATACGGCTATGACTTGCTCGGGAAACTGATGCTCGGCGCCAAATACACCATCCTGGCCGCATTGGCCGTAGCTGCCTCGCGCATGCTGATCGCTGTGCCTGCCGGTTACCTACTCGGCACTTATTTGGACAAGCATCGCAAATGGCTTTCAAGCTTTGCCGATTCGATGCATTATATCCCGCTGACTTTGTTCGCGGCTTATGTGCTGACACCGGTATTGTGGATGCCGGAGGAAGGGTTTTCGACCACATTATGGGAACGCATTGCCATACAAGTGGTGATGATGGCGCTATTGACGGTGCCGATCGTGTCGATCCTCATCGCCAATGAAGCGGCATTGCTCAGGGACAAGGAATACATACTCGCCGCCAAGACACTCGGCGCCGGGCGTTTTCGCATCATCCGCAAGCATCTGTATCCGCAAATGCGCGAGAAAATCGCTGTTCTGTACGGCCAGCAAGTGATGGAAACCTTTATCGTCCTTGCGCATCTCGGCTTGCTGAATCTGTTTCTCGGCGGCACCAAAGTCAGCTATGACCCGTTGTTCGGGGACCCGCCGATGTCGATTTCCTATGAATGGGCAGGACTGTTCGGCTCGACTTTCCGCTATCTGCAAGGGGCGCCGTGGCTGCCGCTTATGCCAGTGTTGTTTATCGGGCTGGCCATCTTCTCGGTATCCTTGATGATGGAAGGCTATTTGCGTTCGAAAAATCCGGACATCAAAAGAACCCGCCAAACGGCACAAGACGAGCCAGTGGTCGATTGGAACCGGCAACAGCTGCGTGAAAAAATGGTCCGGTTGAAAAATGAAGATTTCCCTAAATGAATCTGCATATATGAACATTCACCCAAGGAGAGAGTTCGCGGGCGAAACATTTCCAGTCGGAATACGGCAATATAAAAGGAGGGCGCCCAGGCGCCCTCCTTTTATATCTTATTGACTTACAATTCCACAACCTCGACTTCAGCTTTGTGGAATTTATTCGCAGCGCCATGCATGACAGGGCCGACATATTCATTGAGCTTCCAGCCATGTGCAATCGCTGTAGAGACGAAGATTTTCGCGTTGTAGACCGCATCTTTGACCGATTGGCCGTTAGCCAGATTGGCTGTGATTGCCGCGGCGAATGTACAGCCGGCGCCATGGTTGTAGGTCGTGTCGGTTTTCTCAGCCGTCAATAGGTAATGTTTTTCCCCGTCGTATAATAGGTCGGCTGCTTTTTCATGCTTCAATTGCTTGCCGCCTTTGATGACGACGAATTTCGCGCCGTGTGCATGGATCTTTTCCGCCGCTTTTTGAAGGTCTTCAACCGTGTGAAGCGTGCCGAGACCGGATAATTGGCCGGCTTCGACGAGGTTCGGTGTTACGACTTTTGCATTCGGCAGCAAGTATTTGACCATCGCATCGACGTTTTCAGGGAACAGTACTTCGTCTTCGCCTTTGCATGCCATCACCGGGTCGATGACAACATCGGTGATGCCGGATGCTTCGATGGCCTTGCCAGCCATTTCGATGATATCGACGGTCGGCAACATGCCGGTCTTCAAGGCGTCGATCCCAGTCGAGAACGCTGTTTTCAATTGGGCATCAAGCGTATCGAGAGCGATTGGGTGGATGCCGTGGCTCCAATGATTGTCCGGGTCCATCGTGACGATGACCGTAAGTGCGTTCATGCCGTAAGTGCCGTGTTCCTGGAACGTCTTCAGGTCGGCCTGGATGCCAGCGCCGCCGGAAGTATCGGATCCTGCGATGGTGAGTGTCTTTTTGAGTGTCATAAGTCAATCTCCTTTAGGCTATTTAGTCATTGAGCTAATTTTATAGAAATTTTGCATCTTTTACAAAGGTTTGGGCCTGTGCGGCCAAGCTAAAGCAAGGGCTGTCGCGATAGAAGCCAGCGAAAAGGCAAGCGTGAAGCCCCCGATCACCCAGTGGCCGCTAGTGAAGAGGCCCAAAGCCATCACCAATGTCAAAATGGCTGCTATAACAATCAAGCCGATCAGGCAGCCCATGCCGGCGCGTTTTGCGCTTTCAGGTGCACTATCGCCTTTCGTTTTGGAAATATCAGAGATTCGTTGCCGCCAGTCTGCCATATGATTCCGCCCCTTTTCTCCATCGTAACACGGCGGGGGGGCAAATTGAAGCGCTTGCAGACGAAGAAGACTAGAGAAAAAGAGAACGGGTATTGAAAAGAAAAGTTATTTATCGGAGGAGTAGATATCATGGCAAAGCAAATTTTCAGCAATGATTGGCAGGAAATCCTAGGGGGGGAATTCGGCAAAAGCTATTACCGGGAATTAAGGGAGTTCCTCAAAGAAGAATACGCAAAAGAAACCATCTACCCGGTAAAAGAAAATATTTGGAATGCTTTTGAACATACGGCTTATCAAGACGTCAAGGCGGTCATCCTTGGCCAGGATCCATACCACGGGCCGAACCAGGCACAGGGCTTAAGCTTTTCCGTTCAGCCAGGCATCGCACATCCGCCGAGCCTGCGTAATATCTTCAAGGAACTCGAAGACGACATTGGCTGTGAAAAGCCGGTGGATGGGACTTTGACGAAATGGTCTGACCAAGGGGTGCTCATGCTCAACACCGTCTTGACGGTAAGGCAAGGGCAAGCGCATTCGCACCAGAAAAAAGGATGGGAGCAGTTTACGGATGAAGTGATCCGGAAATTATCGGAACGTGAAGCGCCGGTTATCTTCATTTTATGGGGCAAACCGGCGCAGATGAAAAAACGCCTGATCGATACCGAACGCCACGACATCATCGAAGCCCCGCATCCGAGCCCACTCAGTGCACATCGCGGATTTTTCGGAAGCCAGCCCTTCTCAAAAGTGAACAAGCTGTTACAATCGCGCGGCCAGGAGCCGATCGACTTCTGCCTGGACTGACGGACAGCGCCTGCGCGTGGTAAACTGGATAAGACAAATAGCGAGAGGGGGCCATGACCAATGGGCATCGAAACGACACGCATTTTAGACGAAATCGACAAGCATACGGCCCGCGCGCGGGAAGGCGAACCCGAGAAGATCCGGGAATCCCTCGCCGCTATACGGGCCTTGTGCGACCTGCTTCTCGAAGACGGTATTCAAGCGCCGAAAAAACCGCGCGCCATGCCGCTTGCAGTGGCGGAACCGGTGAACCGGCCGCAGTCGGTTCCATCAGCCACGAGGCTTCAGGAAGAAGGCGCTAACGGCGATTCGCTTTTTGAATTTTAACAGGGAAAGAGGACAAAACAAATGAAATTTTTCTTGATAGCGGGAGCGGTCAATGGGCTGCTGTCCGTCGCTCTAGGCGCTTTCGGGGCACATATGCTCGAAGGTCGCGTAGCGGATAAATATTTGGATACATGGCAGACGGCGGTGCAATACCAAATGTTCCATTCGATCGGCTTGATCGCCATCGCTATTTTGATGAGCTCGGCGCTCCTCGGCCCGCTCGGTTCACTCAGCTGGGCAGGGTATTTGATGCTTGCTGGAATCGTGATTTTCTCAGGCAGCCTGTACGTCCTGAGCTTGACGGGCATCAGCGTTCTTGGGGCCATCACGCCCATCGGCGGCGTCGCGTTCATCGCGGGATGGGTTATGCTCATCATCGCAGCGTCGAAAGCATTATAATCAGAGGGAGAAAACTGCCTGCATGGCATATGCAGGCAGTTTTTATATTGGCAAGAACATTTCCATTGCTCAGAAGAATGGAAATTTTAGCAGATTAGGTTAAGTTTTTGTAAATATGTTGTATCTCTATTATGGCTAGTCATACAATGGATAAGGTTTGATTAACGGATAAGGGTGTAGATACATATGAAACAGCAAGCTCATATTTTTGACATACATGTGATGAGGGCAGTCGGCTGCTTGATGGTCGTGCTCGTCCATGTATCGGCGTTATATTATGTCCAGCGCGGGGAATGGGAGGATGTCATTTTATTCCTCAACCAGGCAAGCCGATTCGGCACACCGATCTTTGCCATCGTCAGCGGGCTATTATTGTTTTTACAAGTGAAGAACAAAGGGTTTTTCTTCCGGCGATTCTTCTCGTCGCGTTTGCAGAAAATCGTCATTCCCTTCCTGTTCTGGACAGCCTTTTATTTGTTTTACCTTTGGCTGGTCTTCGGGGCGAACCCGCTTGACGCAGGAATCAAGCGCTTTTTATTCGAAGTGGCGTTCGGGGAGACCTATTCCCATCTTTATTTCATTTCCATCGTGCTGCAATTCTATTTGATTTTCCCTTTGTTGCAGTTGATCAAGGGCAAGGCGGCTTGGATTATTGCATTGATAGGATCAGCGATCATCCATGTTTACGCGATGAAATTCATGGACCCGTCGCAGTTTGACGGTTTGCTTGGGATGATTATGGAACAGCGCGCCTTTTTGCCGAAATGGATTTTCTTCTTCATCTTCGGCGGTTTCCTTGCTTATAACTGGGAAGCGGCGAAGCGATGGGCGTATAAATGGAGAGTCGGTTTATTCGTCGGGGTGCTGTTGATTCTCTATTTCGCGGCGGTCGAATATGAATGGGGACGTTACATAGGATCCAACCGGGTTTCCAATATCATCAATTTGCCGATCCTCATTTTATTCATCATGGCCATTTCCGGGAAAATCGCACGAAATCCATTGCTCCATACTCTAGCATCCAAGCTTGGGGCTATGTCGATGGGTGTCTATTTAATCCACCCCTTCGTCATCAATATGCTGCAGCGCAATTTGCCTGAAGGCGTATGGACGCTTTCCTTATTTCCGCTATGGTATGTAGTGGTGATGGCGATTACGGTCGGAATCATCATGCTTGTCCAGAAATTGCCGTTTGGCCGCGTCATATTGACGGTGCCTTCTGTCAAAAGGGTCAAGCCGTCCACGGATAATGGTAATAAGGGCTTAACGGAAGCTTGATGAAAGCCCGGCAGTAAAAATGAACAACATAAAAAGTTGCCTGCAATGTGCAGGCAACTTTTTATGTTCGTGTTATGGAGCTTAGCAATTGCTTTAATTTTTCAGGATTGTCCACTTTTAGCGCGATTTGCGAGACTGGGCGCGTCTTTCCGAAAAACAGCACCGCTTGCTGGGAAATTTTGAAATTGATTACCACTTCAGGGTCAGTTTCTTCAAAATCCTTGGCGACGAATTCCAGCGCATCGGCTTCAGGTTCAGCACCCCAACGAACCGCTCCAATCGAGTCGAGGGGTACGCTGATTCGTTTGTTCAACCCTAACGATACATTCAAGTTTCCGTTTGTGACGGTTAAGGGGTTCAAGCGGGTAGCCTGTATATCACCGATGAAATAGATGACGCTATAGATATTCAAGACGAGCAGGACAATTGAAAGCAAAGCGGATTTATCGTGCAGCCACCAATGGATGCCGATGGTCTCGATGATGATGGCATGGATGAGCATGACGGTAAATGCGATGGAACTCGTATTTTTATGGAGGGTGATGGACGTCGCATCCTCGACCGGCCGCCTTTTCCAAGTGAAGAAAGCATAGTAGAAAGCGAGTGCTTCGGATAGCAGGATATTGATGAGTGGGTTCGGCTTGATTTTCCCGTGCACTGCTGGAAACAGTGTGAAAAGCGGGCTGCCTGCTCGCTCGGCCATGGCACGCCGGATTCCCGGGATATGGATGAGCAATAAGCCGAGTAGGGCCAGTTCCGCTGCCAGCACAAGCACTTCAATCGCGAGGCCGAAATAGAACAGCAAGGCAAACGGTTCGAAATAGAGAGCGGGAATGATGAGGCGTGCCGTGATCAGCCCGGCTGCAATGAATCCGATCAATTGTTTGGCGTTCAGGCGAAAAGAAGCAAGCAGCAATAATGGCGCGACTACGGCGAAATCTACCAAAGAGCCGGCAACGAGCCAAAATGTGTCATCGGGAACAATGGATGCGGAAAAAGGAGAGCGATAGACTAAAAAATTGCTGAGGAGTACGAGAAGCAATAAAGCGAAAGCCCATTTTGCATAGTTTGTCTGGCGCATCACGAACATACAAACACCCCATTTTTCTTTTAATATACCCGAAGTGAGGGTGGAAGTGTCGATAGACATGTGGCAAAAACAAGAAAAACGGGGTTTTTTTGAAGAGATGCCAATGGTGTTCTGTGGATGAAAAAAAACGCCGCATCCCAATGAAGGGATGCGGCGTTATGGTTGAATTTATACTTCGAGGAATTTCTCGGTTTTCTCTTTGTCGAGAATCGTGCCGACATAGAACGAGCCGAATTCGCCGTAACGGGCGGATACTTCGTCGAAACGCATTTCATAGACGAGCTTCTTGAATTGGAGAACGTCTTCTGCAAACAAGGTGACGCCCCATTCATAATCGTCGAATCCGACAGAACCGGAAATGATCTGTTTGACTTTGCCGGCATAGCTGCGGCCGATTTTGCCGTGTGACAGCATCAAATCTTTGCGCTCCTGCATCGGCAGCATGTACCAGTTGTCATTGCCTTCACGGCGCTTGTCCATCGGGTAGAAGCAAATATACTGCGAACGCTGGAGTTCCGGGTACAGGCGCGAGCGGACATGCGGGTTTTGGTAAGGATCTTCATTGCTTTCGCCTGACAGGTAGTTCGACAATTCCACGACTGAAACGTAGGAATACGTCGGCACGGTGTAGGCGATCAAGGTCAATTTATTGTATTCGGTTTCGAGCTCGCGCAATTCGTCCATCGTTTCACGCAAAAGCATAAGCATGATATCAGCTTTTTGCCCGATGATGGAATAAAGTGCGTGGGCACCGGTTTTGTTTTCGTCGGCTTGATTGACTTTCTCCATGAAGCCGTTGAATTCGTCGATCGCGAATTGACGCTCTTCGTCGGTCAACATTTTCCATGCGACCCAGTCCATGGAACGGAAATCGTGGAGCACGTACCAGCCGTCTAATGTGATTGCTGCTTCATTCATCAGTAGAACACTCCTTTTATATGAATCTCTCTTCCACAGTTTATCATATGCAGGACATAAGTTCCTATCCGAATGCGGCCTGTCACCAATTTGACATGGGCACAGTGCCTTTTCAGCCTGCACTGAAAAGGGTAAACTGAGAAGAGCGAACTTAAAAGAGGAGAATGACAGCATGGCTTTATTTATGGAAGACAAAAACTGGCGCTTTTGGGACCAGTCATTGAGCGCGCGCAAGCGCTCGGCGCTCGAATCGTTTGCAGCGGACGATACGCTATGCGAACTGGTCGGCTCGCAGAAAAGCCCGCCGACCGTCCGGACCTGGGTGCACGATGACACGGTCGTCCTTGGCATCCAGGACCATCGCTTGCCGCATATCGATCAAGCGATGGCAGTCTTGGAGGATAATGGCTACCAGGCCATCGTCCGCAATTCGGGCGGCCTTGCCGTCGTCCTGGATTCCGGCGTGTTGAATATTTCCATCGTCCTGTCGGAGAAAGAGGGAGCCATCGACATCCCGCAAGGCTACGATATGATGGTCGAGCTCGTTGAAGCCTTGTTTCCGGAAGCGGAAATCGATGCTTACGAAATCGTCGGTTCGTATTGCCCGGGCAGTTACGACCTGAGCATCGGTGGCAGGAAATTCGCGGGCATCTCACAGCGCCGCATCCGCCGCGGCATCGCGGTGCAAGTATATCTGTGCATCGAAGGAAGCGGCGCGGAGCGGGCGGAAGTGATCCGCGAATTCTACGAAGCGGGCAAGCAAGGGGAAGAGACGAAGTTCAGCTACCCAGAGATCCAGCCGGCAGTGATGGCATCGCTCAGCGAATTGCTCGGCCGCGACATTACAGTCCCTGAAGTGGTGCTCGATTTGCATGCGCTGCTCGGTTCGCCGGCTCCGCTGCCGCTCCAGGAAGAAGAGTTCGATTTGTATTCGTTCTATTTGAAGCGGGTGCTTGAGCGCAATGAAAAAATGCTCGAACGGACGCTTGAATGAGCGTTCAATTCGTGTAGAATAACCAGTACGATTTGAGGAGGAGTGCCCGTGAGCTACGCGACACAGAAATTAACTGAAGAAAAAGTGTTCAAAGATCCGGTTCACCGGTATATCCACGTGCGCGACCAGGTGATATGGGACCTCGTCAATTCGAAAGAGTTCCAGCGCCTGCGCCGTATCAAGCAACTCGGGACGTCCTACCTCGTGTTCCATGGAGCGGAGCATAGCCGCTTCAACCATTCGCTTGGCGTCTATGAAATCGTCCGGCGCATCTCGGACGATGTGTTCCACGGACGGCCGGAATGGGATGAAAGCGAACGCTTGACGGTATTATGCGCAGCGCTCCTGCACGACCTCGGGCATGGCCCGTTTTCGCATTCGTTTGAAAAAGTCTTCAATGTCGACCACGAGGAATTCACGCGCGCGATTTTGACAGGCGACACGGAAGTGAACAGCATCTTGAAAAAAGTGTCGCCTGATTTTCCTGGCCACGTGGCGGAAGTCATCGCGAAAACGTATTCCAATAAACAAGTCGTCTCGCTCATCTCCAGCCAGATCGATGCCGACCGGATGGATTATTTGCAGCGCGACGCGTATTATACGGGTGTCTCGTACGGCCATTTCGATATGGAACGCATCTTGCGCGTCATGCGGCCGCTCGATGACCAAGTCGTCATCAAATCGAGCGGCATGCATGCAGTCGAGGATTACATCATGAGCCGCTACCAGATGTACTGGCAAGTGTATTTCCACCCGGTCGCAAGAAGCGCGGAAGTCATCTTAAGGAAGATCCTGCAGCGGGCGAAAGAATTGAGCGAAAGCGGCTATCAATTCCAGCAGCCGCCGACCCATTTTCTCGCCTTTTTCGACCGCAGCTTCACACTGGCCGATTACCTGGCGCTCGATGAAGGGGTCTTGATGACTTACTTCCAGTTGTGGATAAACGAGCGCGACCCGATCCTTGCCGACCTGTGCGACCGCTTCGTCAATCGCCGCTTGTTCCAGTATGTCGATTTCGATCCCGGGACGGATTATAAAAAACTTGGGGAGCTTGCGGCTTTGTTCAAGAAGGCCGGCATCGATCCCGAATATTATTTGATCGACGACTCGACTTCCGATTTGCCCTATGATTTCTACCGGCCGGGGGAAGAGGAAGAGCGCCTGCCGATCCAATTATTGATGCCAAACGGCGATATCAAGGAATTGTCGCGGCTGTCCCAGGTCGTCGACGCCATTTCCGGCAAGCGCCGAACCGATTATAAATTATACTTTCCGGCGGAACTGCTTATCGATGGCAAGAAAAAAGCCATCAAGCAGCAAATCCTGGAAATGCTTAGAGAAGGAGGGATTTAGTTGCTCCAAGAACATGCAAGAATCGTCGATTTTATCGCGACGGCCGAAGGAGTAACCGGCCGAAAGAAACTGCAGAAAATGGTCTATATCATGAAAAAGCTCAATGTCCCGTTCAAGGAGAAATATGAATTCCATATTTACGGGCCGTACTCGGAAGAATTGACGGCGCGCATCGAGGAATTGTGCGATATGGGCTTTTTATCGGAAGCACTTGAAGACAAAGGATCTTATGTGCAATATAAATACGCTGTAACGGACGAAGGCATGGAATTCCGCAATGCCGTCGGCGCGTCGATTCCGCAAAATCCTGAAGCCGCCGCTTTGCTCAATGCCAAAAGCGCGCGTTTCCTGGAACTGGCCTCGACGCTTTTATACTTCGGCCATCTGGAGCGTGATGAGCAGATCGCCAAATTACATAGCGTTAAAGGCAAGCTCAACTTCACTGAAGCCGAAATCGAGGAAGCCTATCGTTTTCTCGGCGAACTCGAGCAATTGAAGCTCGCATAAAACTGCACGCAGCAGGATAGTTAGTTATGTTGTTTCTTTTATATTCAGCATGAGTAGTTGAGAATGTGATAAAATTTCTATTCAGCTCTAAAACTAGAGACGGAGCGGAAGGGGCTGACGCCTGTGGGACCGAGCGGGCTGGCGAGACAAAGGCGGTGCTTTTCCGCCTTGGCTCAACACCCGCCCCACGGCAAGCAGCCCCTGTAGCGCAGTCGAATAGCGCCAGCTATTGCCATCTTTTCTTATAGAAGACTTATACTGCGATAGCTGCTGTGTCGAATCCTTTGGTGAAAAAGCAACATAGATTTTCTCCCACCCTTAAATTAGAAACCAAGCGGAAGGGGCTGGACGGGTACAGTGGGTTGAGCCCATTTATTTGCGCATAAAAAAACTCCCCAAGGGGAGTTTTTGCCTACTCTTCGCTCAACAGCTTGCCGTTGACGGCGTATTCGCTTTTCTTCAAGTCTTCGAGGAAGACGACAACCTTTTCAGCCGGGGCGCCGGTCGTTTCGGAAACCGCGGCCGTCACTTTCTCGACAAGCGCGCGTTTTTGTTCAGCGGTGCGTCCTTCGATCATTTTTACAGTTACGTATGGCATAATGGATGCAGCTCCTTTTCATTGGATGTTAGGATTATCATATCAGAATGGAGGAATTGTACAAATGGCAAATGAAGAAAAGCCCAAAAAGAAATTGGGATTCACCATCATAAAAGACGATCCGACAGACGGGCACAAAGGCTACGGCATCGGTTCCTTGTCACTGGAGAACGTTTCGCCGCTCATCATCGATGTCGAAGAACAGGACGCGGTGCTTGATATCGGCGCGATGCACGCGAGAAGCCAGACCGAACGCGGCATCAAATTCACGACGAACCGCGAAGACTCCGCAGGCGGAAAAGATTATTGGCTTGTTTGGATCACCATCGATTTCAATCCGGCAGGGCCTTATTATGCCGGTGTCACGGCATGCGAAATGGTCGTTAACCGCGAAAAGCGGCGCGGCTACAAAATCTTGGCGGACCATGTCAACTTGATGGACAAGTCGATGAAGCGAAAAATCATTGTCGACCATATGGACGCGCCGTCGAAAAAAGTGCTCGCCGATTATTTGAAGACCCACAATCCGGAAATGTGGGAACGCAGCTCGGAACAATTGCATCATGACTTGTCACAATAAGCATGGATTCTTGAACGAAATGTGAAAGATGAAATTCGGCCCTTCCGGCAGTTGAAGTTGAGCCGAAAAGAAAGTAAACTGAGAGTACAGCTTTTCATCTAGAAAGCTAGGACACCTGATAGCGGGCAAGTGCTGTGAGCCATTGCGACAAACCCAAGCCCAATGCCTCATGTCACTTTCTCCGCGCCCATCAGGCCAAAAAGGTTTTCTGTGCAGGGAATCGATTCCCTTTGCAGAAAACCTTTTTGCATGCAATGAAGCAGAATCCAGCCCATGCCACTTCGACGGGCATAGTCTGCATTCACCATGCATAGTCTGCGCCGAATCGGGTAAAGAAAAGTGGCGGAAAATAGTATTGCACTTTTGCGGAAAACACTTATACTTTGAAAAGTGATTTCAATCTGATGAATAAAGGAGTTTGATTATACATGGCAGGATTCTGGTATACCGAAAAACAAACCGAAAATTTCGGCATTACAATGAAAATCAATAAAACGCTTCACACGGAGCAAACGGATTTCCAATATTTAGAGATGGCTGAAACGGCGGAATGGGGCAATATGCTGTTCTTGGACGGCATGGTCATGACTTCCGAAAAAGACGAATTCGTCTATCACGAAATGGTGGCACACGTCCCGCTGTTCACGCATCCGAACCCTGAGAACGTATTGGTTGTCGGCGGCGGGGACGGCGGCGTCATCCGTGAAATCCTGAAACACCCGTCCGTGAAAAAAGCGACACTTGTCGATATTGACGGCAAAGTCATCGAGTATTCAAAGAAATTCCTGCCATCGATCGCGTCAGGACTTGAAGATGAGCGCGTGGAAGTGATCGTCGGCGACGGCTTCATGCACATTGCGGAAGCGGAAAACGAATACGACGTCATCATGGTCGATTCCACTGAACCAGTCGGGCCGGCAGTGAACTTGTTCTCGAAAGGCTTCTACGCTGGCATCTCGAAAGCCTTGAAAGAAGACGGCATCTTTGTGGCACAATCCGACAACCCATGGTTCACGCCAGACTTGATCAAGCAAGTGCAAAGCGATGTCAGAGAGATTTTCCCGATCACGAAACTGTACCTTGCGAACATCCCGACATACCCGAGCGGCCTGTGGTCGTTCACGATCGGTTCGAAAAAATACAACCCGCTGGAAGTGCCGGCAGAGCGTTTCCACGATATCGAAACGAAATACTATACGCCGGAATTGCACAATGCGGCATTCGTCTTGCCGAAATTCGTGAAAGATTTGACGGGTGAATAAGATGCGCTTCGACGAGACCTATTCAGGAAAAGTGTTCATCAAAAGCCACCCGAATTATGAAGAATCGAAAGCAGTGCTCTACGGCATGCCGATGGACTGGACGGTCAGCTACCGCCCGGGATCGCGTTTCGGCCCGAATAAAATCCGCGAAGTCTCCATCGGGCTGGAAGAGTACAGCCCGTACCTCGACCGCGAGCTTGAAGACGTGAAATTCTTCGATGCAGGGGACATCCCGTTGCCGTTCGGCAACCCGGAAAAATCCCTTCTCGAGATCGAGACCTATGTGCACACTTTGTTGGCAGACGGAAAAATCCCGATGGGCATGGGCGGCGAACATTTGGTATCGCTTCCGGTCATGAAAGCGGTCGCGAGCCAATATGATGACCTTGCCATCATCCATTTCGATGCGCATACCGATCTCCGTGAAAACTACGAAGGCGAAGAGTATTCGCATTCGACGCCGATCCGTAAAATAGCGGACCACATCGGGCCAAAAAATGTCTACTCGTTCGGCATTCGCTCCGGCATGAAAGAGGAGTTCGAATGGGCGAAAGAGCAAGGCATGCATTTGTATAAATTCGAAGTACTCGAGCCGTTGAAACAAGTACTGCCGACACTCGACGGCCGTCCGGTCTATATCACGATCGACATGGACGTGCTCGACCCGGCGCACGCTCCTGGAACGGGAACGGTCGATGCTGGCGGCATCACATCGCGCGAACTGCTTGCGTCGATCCATGCCATCGCGGCATCCGGCGTCAATGTCGTCGGCTTCGACCTGGTCGAACTGGCTCCGGTCTATGACCATTCCGACCAGACAGCGAACACCGCAAGCAAACTCATCCGCGAAATGATCCTGGGCTGGGTTAAATAAGAAAAGCGGAAGCGCCCATCGAGTTTCAAAAATGAAAGCAAAGCCGGCCTGTGGTTTAAGAGGCCGGTTTTGTTTTTGCCTAAAACTAAATTACGGCAATGGAGAGCCCTTTGTCATTTATAGAAGCATCGAAGGAGCTGGCTCGGATTAGATTGAAAAAACGGCGTCAATCGGGCTATAATGAAAAGGTTATTATTTATCGGAAAGGCGGATGCACATGAAGAAATCGGTGAAAATCAAATTGAAGACGATCATCCGCCAGCCGGGTGCCGAAGATCAGGTGATGGAACTGCGTTCAGAAGGCGTCCTGACCGAGAAAAACGGGCGCCGCTATCTGCAATACGATGAGCGGCAGGACGATCTCGATATCCGGACAACGGTCAAACTCGGTGAAACAGATGCCGTCGTGATGCGTAGCGGAGGCTTGCAGATGCGCCTGCCGTTCCTATTGGATAAGGAACAGACCGGCAATTTGCGCCACGGGGAAGAATCGTTCATGCTGACGACCAAAGCACATGAACTCATCATGACGGAAAGCCGTTTCAAAGTGCGCTATGACTTGGCGCTCGGAAACGATTTTGCCGGCGAATACGAAATGGAAATACAGTTTACGGAGGGAACCAAATGAACGCAGTAGAACAAGTGCAGCAAAACATTAAACAGGCGATCGCCGAAGCGGTCCAAAAAGCGGGGCTTACAGAAGAACCGGTTCAGGTCCAATTGGAATCGCCGAGAGACAAAGCGAACGGCGACTACGCGACGAACGTTGCGATGCAATTGACGCGCCTTGCGAAAAAACCGCCACGCGCGATTGCAGAAGCCATCGTGGAAAATTTGGACACTCAATCAGCGAATATCGAAAAAGTCGACATCGCAGGGCCTGGCTTCATCAACATCATCATCAAAAAAGATTATTTGAACGATGTCATCAAAACCGTCCTTGAGCAAGGCACGGAATATGGCCGTTCAAATTCAGGCAACAGCCAGCGTATCCAGGTCGAGTTCGTCTCTGCGAACCCGACAGGCGACCTTCACTTGGGCCATGCGCGCGGTTCCTCGGTCGGTGATTCCATGTGCAATATCCTGGATCTGGCCGGCTATGACGTGTCCCGTGAATATTACATCAACGATGCAGGCAACCAGATCAATAACTTGGCTTTGTCGATCGAAGGGCGTTATTTCGAAGCGCTTGGCAAAGGCGAAAGCATGCCTGAAGACGGCTACCGCGGACAGGACATCATCGATATCGCAGCAGCGCTTGTTGAAGAGCACGGCGATAAATTCCTTCATATGACGGAACAAGAACGCTACAAAGCATTCCGCGAACACGGCTTGAAAGTGGAGCTTGCGAAATTGCAGAAAGACTTGGCGGATTTCCGTGTCCATTTCGATGTATGGTATTCCGAAACGTCCCTTTACGAAAACGGCAAGATCGATGCGGCACTGAAAAAACTGCGCGACAATGGCCATATCTACGAAGAAGACGGCGCGACGTGGTTCCGCTCGACGACATTCGGCGACGACAAAGACCGCGTGCTCATTAAAAACGACGGCACTTACACGTATTTGACGCCGGATATCGCTTACCACGAAGACAAGATCCAGCGCGGCTTCGACAAGCTCATCAACATTTGGGGCGCGGACCACCACGGCTACATCCCGCGCATGAAAGCGGCAATCGAAGCGCTTGGCTATGACCGCGATACGCTTGAAGTCAGCATCATCCAAATGGTCCAATTGTATAAAGACGGCGAAAAGATGAAGATGAGCAAACGTACCGGCAAAGCCGTCACGATGCGCGAATTGGTCGAATTGGTCGGCCTTGACGCTGTCCGTTATTTCTTTGCGATGCGCTCCGGCGATTCGCATATGGATTTCGATTTGGATTTGGCCGTTTCCCAATCCAACGAAAACCCGGTTTATTATTCCCAGTACGCACATGCGCGCATCTGCTCGATCTTGCGCCAGGCAGCGGAACAGAACTTCACCGCTTCCACTGGACATCTGGAATTGCTGACACATGAAAAAGAAATCGAAGTCTTGAAGAAAATCGGCGATTTCCCGCAAGTCATCGCAGATGCGGCAAAACTGCGTGCGCCTCACCGCGTCACAACGTATATTCACGAATTGGCGTCAAGCTTCCACAGTTTCTATAACGCCAATAAAGTGCTCGATGCCAGCAATGAAGAGTTGACGCGTGCACGCCTGGCCTTGATTGAAGGAGTTAAAACGACACTTGCAAATGCATTGAAGACAGTCGGCGTCCAAGCTCCTGAAAAAATGTAGAAGACAATTAGAACTTTCGGTGTATAATGGAATCATCAAATCAACTGAATAGCAATCATGAAGGTGCTTATGTCTAAGAACATGAGTTAAAAGGGAAGCCGGTGCGATTCCGGCGCGGTCCCGCCACTGTATGTGAGAGCGAACTGCAAATTGTCACTGGGAATATCCCGGGAAGGCGCAGCGAGCGATGACCACAAGCCAGGAGACCTGCCTTCATGAACAACGAACCGTAAGCTTGCGAGGACAGGCCGGACGCGCATGCTCTTTCGCGAACCGTCCTGTAAGTCCCCCGCAGTTTCACTGCAGGGGACTTTTTTTATCGAAAAGCGGAAGTGCCCGTTTAGCTCCGACAGGCATAAGACGATCTGGCGAAGCGGCGCTTTTTGCCGCACAGCCAGAATGGCTTATGACCCGAGGAGCTGGGCACTGGAGTCTAGACAAGAAGAAATGTGGAAGAGGCCGCTTTGCCTCGACAGGCGTAAGACGGATGCCCGAAGTGGCGCTTTCCAGCCGCACAGGGCAGTCGGCTTATGACCCGAGCGAGCGCTTGGTAGGCGAAATACAAAAACAGGAGGAAAAAAGATGGGAAACATATGGAAATTTGGGGCGGCTGCAGGGATGGCCGCCATGGTACTGGCTGGATGCGGCGACGGGGCAGAGCCTGTCGAAGATCAAGATGTAGAAACACCGGCAGAACCGCCGTCGGAAGTAACGGAATCAGAGTTCCCGGTCACCCTGGTCGATGCCATGGGCGATGAAGTGGCCATTGAAGAAGAGCCGGAATCCTTCGTCTCGATGCTGCCTTCGAATACGGAAATCGCTTATGAACTAGGCCTTGGGGAAAAGTTGGTCGGTGTTTCCGATTTTGATAATTATCCGGCAGAAGTTGCGGATATCGAAAAGATCGGCGGCCAGGAGTTCAATGTCGAGAAAATCATCAGCTTGCAGCCAGACCTAGTGCTGGCACATGAGTCGGGAATCGGCACTTGGGCTGATGGGCTTCAGCAATTGCGCGATGCAGGGGTGAACGTCTTTGTCGTGGATAACGCTGAAACTTTCGAAGAAGTGTATGACACCATTTCGGTCATCGGCCAAGCATCGGGGGCTGTAGAGGAAGCGGATGCCTTGATTGAAGAAATGGAAACCCAAGTGGCGGAAATCGAGGAACTCTCGGCGGGTGTGGAAGAGAAGAAATCGGTTTTCGTTGAAGTCGGAAGCGATCCTGAGCTATATACCGCAGGAACTGGGACATTCATCGATGAAATGCTGTCGATGATCCAAGCTGAAAACGTGGCAGGAGACCAGCAAGGCTGGGCGAACATGAGCCAGGAGGCAGTGGTCGCGGCAGATCCGGAAGTCATCATTACCACTGAAGGAACATATATCGAAGACGCTGTCGAAAAGATCAAGGAGCGCAATGGCTATGGGCAAGTAACTGCGGTTCAGGAAGATGCGGTTTTTGAAGTGGACCCAGATACACTGACCCGTTCAGGCCCACGTTTGACAGAAGGTTTGATGACGATGGCAGAACTGATTTATCCGGAGACCTTCGGTGAATAAACCAGCACTCGCCTATCTGGTCTCCTTGATTTTATTGGGCGGGGCAGTGGTGCTCGGAGTGACGGTCGGCACGGTGCCGATTTCACCGGCAATCATTTGGAATCCTTCTTTGGACGAAGCGGCAGCGAATATTTTATGGAATATCCGCATGCCGCGCGTGGTTCTTGCAGGACTGGTCGGTGCGGCACTTGCGATTGCGGGCGCAGCTTTTCAAGGCTTGCTTAAAAACCCGCTCGCTGATCCATATACTCTGGGAGTGTCGTCCGGTGCCGCTGTCGGTGCCGTGATGACGCTTTTTTTCGGCATCTCCATCCCGTTTCTCGGCCTGTTCACTTTGCCGGTCATCAGCATGATCGGCGCATTGATCACGATGCTTACTGTCATGGGCTTTGCACGGCTTGTCGACCGGTCGATGAAGATGGAAACGGTCATTTTGACCGGCATCATCTTCAGTTCATTCCTGGGATCGATCATGTCTTTGATGATCGCTTTGACCGGGGAGGAATTGCGGCAGATCATCGGCTGGCTGCTCGGCAGCGTGTCGATGCGCGGCTGGCCTTATGTCCAGATGGTGTTGCCGTTTGTGTTAATCGGTTCATTCGTCTTATGGCTTTACCGCCGGGAATTGAACGCGATGCTGTTCGGGGAAGAACGTGCACAGCATCTGGGCGTGGACGTCAAGCGGAGCAAGATGGCGATTTTGATCGGCGGATCGGTGCTGACCGGCTCGGCGGTTGCCGTATCCGGAACGATCGGCTTTGTCGGCTTGGTCGTGCCGCACATGACTCGGCTCGTTTGGGGTTCTGACCACCGCCATGTCTTGCCCTTGTCATTCATCAACGGGGCCGCGCTTTTGATCGTCTGCGACCTGGTGGCGCGGACGATCATTTCACCGACCGAATTGCCGATTGGTGTCATCACCGCGTTTATCGGTGCTCCAGTCTTTGCATTCATCTTTTTCCGCCAGCGCAGAGGAGGGCTATAAATGTTGCAAATTGAAAACCTGTCAGGCGGCTATGGCGACAAGAAAATCGTCGACCGCATATCATTCGGTGTCGAAAAAGGCCGCATGCTCGGCATACTGGGGCCAAACGGCAGCGGCAAATCCACGTTGATGAAATTGATCAGTGGCGTCTTGGAGCCGACCTCCGGCGTTGTCCGGGTCGAGGGCAGGCCACTCGGCGATTTCCCGGCCAAGGAATTGGCCCGCAAGATGGCGGTATTGCCCCAGCTGCACGCACATGCTTTTTCGCATACTGTCCGTGAAACGGTTTCTCTCGGCAGGTATCCGCACCAAAGCGGCTGGTTTTCCTCGTGGTCCGCGGAAGATGAAGCGGCAGTCCAGGAAGCGATGAAGCTCATGGACATCAGCCAGTACGAATCGACATTGCTTGAGGAAATGTCCGGAGGCGAACAGCAGCGCGTCTTTGTGGCACAAGCTTTGGCTCAAAACGCAGCGGTCCTGTTGCTGGATGAGCCGACCAACCATCTCGACATCAACCACCAGAAAGAATTGCTGGACACCATCAAAAAACAGGCGATTGAAAAAGAATTGACGGTCGTTTCCATTTTCCATGACATCAATTTGGCATCTATGTATTGCGATGAACTTCTTTTGATGGATGCCGGGCGCGTCGTCCGTAAAGGCGAGCCCCATGAAGTCGTCCGGGCCCATGATGTCGAGTCGGTCTACCAGACACGTGTCAGCAACCACCCGCATCCTGAGTTGCCGAAACCACAGATCACCTTATTGCCGGGCGTGCGCAGGAAAACGGCGGGACAGCAAGTAAAAGCCGAAGATTTTCTCGTGACCCCCGAATTCGTCGCTTATCAAAGCCAGCTTCCCCTGAAGACGGTTTCATCGGCTGTCGTCAATGCGGGGTCCGGCTGGTTCCGCAATTTCCTCAACCGCCGAGTCGATGCCAGCTATAATATCGACAATAGTTTTGAGGAAATGGTCGAGTACATCGAAGGCAGCGGGTTGAAAGCGACGGATACCGTAGCGATGATGACCGCTGTCCGCACAGAGCATGCCATTGTCCGTGAATACGCAGGCGATTTCGGCAGCATCGTCGTCGCAGTGACAGCCGGTGTCGGCAACGGCGTAGATGTATCGCAGGCAGTGGCGCGCGAGCAACGTGTCGGCACCATCAACACGTGGATCATGGTTAACGGCATGCTGTCGGATGAAGCTTTTATCCAAGCGATGATCACTGCAACTGAAGCGAAAACGAAAGCTTTGCAGCATGAAGAAGTCATCGACCCCTTGACCGGCACGATCGCGACCGGCACCTCGACCGATAGCTGCCTGGTCGCCGCGACGCAGCAAGGGGAAGCGCTGCCGTATGCAGGGCCGATCACCGAAGTCGGGAAGCTGATCGGCACGGGTGTCTTCGAATGTACAGTCGAAGCGATCCAGCTATACCGCGAGGCGAAAAAAGCATGATCCACCATGTGCTGGCAATCGGCCTCGGCGTATTGCTCGATCGCCTGCTCGGGGATCCGCCGGCGTGGCCGCACCCTGTCCGCTGGATCGGTTCATTGATCAATTGGCTGAAGAGCCGCCTGAACGTTCCGCAATATGCTTTTCGCAACGGCTTTATCATGCTTTTGATTGTCGTGGCGATTGTCGCTTCAGCTGCCATTGCTGCCGTGGCTGTTGCCTATTCATTCAATCCGGTGGTCGGGATTTTAGCAGAAGCCTTGCTGATCGCTTCCGGCTTGTCGCAGAAAAGCTTGAAACAGGCAGCGGAAGATGTCTACACGCCACTTGTCCAAGGTGATTTTGCGCTTGCCCGCCACAAGCTGTCATGGATTGTCGGGCGCGATACGGAAGCTTTAGGGGAAAGCGAGATCACCCGCGGCGTCGTCGAAACGGTTTCCGAAAATACAAGCGATGGCATTACCGCCCCGATGTTTTGGGCGCTATTGTTCGGCGCGCCTGGGTTATGGATCTACAAAGCGGTCAATACGTGCGATTCGATGGTCGGCTATAAAAATGAAGAATTCCATGATTTCGGTTTTGCTTCCGCAAAATTCGATGACGTGTTGAATTATGTGCCGAGCCGTATGACCGGCTTGTTGATCGTGTTATTCACTCGAAATGAAAGCTGCATGCCGTTGAAACAACGCCTGTCGATCTGGCTGCGCGATGCCAGGAAACATCCGAGCCCGAACAGCGGCTGGCTGGAAGCGGCAACGGCCGTGCAGTTGGGCATCGAGCTTGGGGGCGTGAACTCCTATGGTGGCGTCCGGTCGATCCGCGCTAAAATGGGCGAGCCATTGTCCAAACTCGAAGCAAGACATATCAGAAGCGCAGTGAAGCAAATGAATATTGCCGCAATCAGTTTTTTCGCGCTGATTGCACTAGGGGGAGTCCTGCTTGAAATTGCCTGAACACGGAGCCAACCCGCACCGCCTATACGAACAAGCGGGGCATAAGCAGCCTTCGGAAGTGATCGATTTCAGTGAAAATGTCCATCCATTCGGCCCGCCCGTTTTTTTGAAAGACCGATGGGGCGACTTTTTCGGTTTGATCAGTTCATACCCGGACCCGCAAGCAGAACCGTTCCGTTCAGCGGCTGCCGAATACCACGGCGTCGAAAAAGAACAAGTTGCTGCTGGAAACGGCGCAGCGGAAATCTTCACCTGGCTTGCAAAGCGTTACCGGGGGAAACGGGTGGTCTTGGTGGAACCAGCATTTTCGGAATATCGGAGCACTTTGGAATCTCAAGGTATCCATATATTGGAAATTAATTTAAAACCTGAACATGCTTGGCAATTGCAGCTGGAAGACGTAAAAAAACAGGTGGCAAATTGCGATGCATTGTATATATGCAATCCGCATAATCCAACCGGGCGCTTGCTGGATTTGACGGAAATCGAAGAAATCGCAACGTTGTGCAAAGGAAAGTGTGAGCTGGTCATCGATGAAGCGTTTATCGATTTTATCGGGGAACATGCATCGTTCATTCCGCTTTTGAAACGGTATCCGCATGTGATTGTCGTCCGTTCGATGACCAAAATGTATGCGCTAGCGGGTCTCCGGCTCGGCTACGTCGTTTCCGGATCCAGTATCATACAGGAATTGACAGGCGCGGCAGCCCATTGGAATGTCAATGGTTTGGCGGCGGCAGCCGGGGCACGGTGCTTTCCGGAAGAGGCGTACCGTGCACAGGTTATCGGGACAGCCGCAAGTGAACGCACAAAAATGGAAGCTTACCTGGAGGCGATGGGCTGCCCGTTCGTGCCTTCAGCCGCCAACTTCCTATGTTTTCAATTGCCTGATCCGGAGCGTTCGGAGCAGTTTTTCCGTGCGATGCTGGAAGCAGGGATCGTCTTGCGCCATACCTATTCATTCAAAGGGATGGATGGCGAATGGTTCCGCATCGGCATCAAAAACGCATCGGCGATGGAACGCCTGAGAAAGGAGATGCATCGATGGTTCCAGGACAATTAACGTTCATATCGGGAGGCGTGCGCAGCGGTAAAAGCGCATACGCTGAAACGCTTGTCCGGGGAGCGCAAGGTAAACGAAATGTATACATTGCCAGCGGTGTCGCCCGTGACAGGGAGATGGCCGAACGCATCGCGCGACACCGCAAGGACCGTGCCCAAGACGGCTGGTGGACAATCGAACAGCCTCAGCAATTATCCGAGGCCTTGCCGCTTATCCGGAAAAATGACGCGGTGTTATGGGATTGTGTCACGACCTGGCTTGCGAATGAATTATACGAAGGATTTGAGCAAGGCAGTTTATGCGCAGATACGCCCGGCTGCATGGAGCGGAAATGGCAGGAACTAAAAACCGCCATCGATTCGATCCGTATGAAAGCTGTTTATGTTGCAGTCGTTTCTAATGAATTGTTGGATGAACCGCTTGTCGACCAGACTTATCAGGAGTGGCTCGGAAAGATTCATCAATGGCTCGCAAGCAGCGCGGATGAAGCGATCGAAATGGAAAATGGCCTTGCCATTCGAAGGAAGTGAAGGTGATGCGGATGGCGAATCGGGCGCTTGGGGGATTGCTGCTCGCATTCCAATTCTTTTCCTCCATTCCGGTACATAAAGAGATTGATGTAAAAAAGCCTCAAGTGACGGCAATGTACAGCTTATTGCCTGTAGTCGGGGTGCTGATGGGGGCAATCACTTCAGCCATGATCTGGTTTTTACAGGACGCGACAGATATTGGCCCCTTATTGATTGCGTTTCTGGCCGCCTCAACGCTATGGGCGATGACAGGGGGCTTGCACCTGGACGGGCTGGCGGACACCGGTGACGCTTATTTTTCATACCAGGACAAAGACAAGCGCCTGGAAATCATGGGAGACCCGCGCATTGGCGCATTCGGGGCGATGGTGCTGATCTTTGCGATTGCCGGGAAGATCATCGTGCTTGCGGAACTGATTCCGTCTGTTTCACTGATTGCCCTCGCTGCGGTGCCGGCCGCCAGCCGGATCGGGCTGTCCATATTGTCAGTTGCGGCAAAGCCGGCAAAGACAGAAGGGCTCGCGGCTTATTTCCAGCGCCAGATCGACGGCAAGACGATAGTGCCAGCAATGTTCGGTTGGTCGCTGGTGGTGCTTGCCACCTTATTTATATTCTGTGGATGGGCAGTGGCGCTCGCCTTTTTTGCTGTTGTGGCCTTTGCGACAGTTGCGTATAAAAAATGGTGCGACAAGAATTTCGGCGGTGTTACGGGCGATTTGCTCGGGGCATACGCAGAAGGAATGGAGCTGTTGTTATGGGGAACGCTTTTGTTCTTCGCCTGATCCGCCACGCGCCGACCGCCGGGAATGTGCGGAGGGCGTATATCGGCTGGACCGATGAACCAATTTTGCCGTTCGAAGCAAAAGCGGATCGTAACGTCCGTCTCGTGTGGGGCAGCGATTTGCTGCGCTGCAGTCAAACGGCGCATATTCTGTTTCCGGATGCCCGTTATGTGGCCAATGCCGATTTGCGGGAATTGAATTTCGGGGATTGGGAAAATATGACGTATGCCGATTTGCGTTCCAATCAACACTACCGCAATTGGATCGATGACCCTAAGGCGGTACAGCCCCCGCACGGGGAAAGTTTACAGCAACTGGCTGAACGGGTGGACCGGGCAATAGAAACTCTTCTCGAAACAGGGGATTTTACGCTCGTCACTCACGGCGGGCCGATCCGCTATCTTCTGTCCAAAGCAAACGGGCAGCCATTCTTTTCACAGCAAGCAGCACATGGGATTTGCTATACCGTCACATGGGCGGGCAAGTCGGCGTATAAGGAGGGCCATCCATGCACATCGTATTCGGCGGAGCCTTTAACGGCAAACGAAAGTATGTAAAAGAACAGCTGAAGCCGGATCCAAGCGTTTGGCTCGAAGGCGAACTCCCGCAGCGGGGTGAGACCGCAGTGATTGCAGGGTTGGAGCAATGGATCCGCAAGCAGCTGGAACAGCAATGCCCGGAACAGGACATAATAGCGGCGATCCGTGAACTCGCGGAAAGCGCCGGCGACCGCATCTGGATTTTGACCGATATCAGCCGGGGCATCGTGCCGATCGATCCGCTTGAACGCGAATGGCGCGACGTCACCGGACGGAGCTATCAGTATCTATTCGGCAAGGCGCAGCACATCACACGCATCTGGTACGGCATACCGCAAACAATCAAAGGAGATGGTCGAGATGAATATTTACACGAAAACTGGGGATAAAGGGCAGACAGGATTGATCGGGGGGCGGACGGACAAAGACGATCCGCGCGTGGAAGCATATGGGACGATTGATGAAGCGAATTCATTTATCGGAAAGGCGATGACAGAACTCGACCGCGGCATCTTCGGCGACCTACTGGAAGATTTGCAGACGATCCAAAATGAGTTATTCGATTGCGGCGGCGATTTGGCGGATGTCCGCAACACGCCGCAATACAAGACCAATGAGGAATCGGTCAAGCAGCTGGAAAGGCGCATCGATGTCTTGATGGACGAACCGCCGCTTCTTGAGCGCTTCATCCTTCCGGGAGGCACGCCTGCTGCAGCGACTTTGCATATCGCGCGCACGACTACACGCCGGGCGGAGCGCCAGACCGTCAGCCTGGCTAAAGCCGGCGAGGAATTCCCGGCGGTCATCCAACGCTATTTGAACCGTTTGTCCGACTATCTTTTCGCGGCGGCGCGTGTTGCCAATTCGCGATTGGATGTAGCGGACAATGAATATGTGCGCAGTGCCAAAGTCTTCAAGGACGGCGGGCGTTCGAAAAAGCGGGAGGAATGACAATGAAGACACAACACATTGCCCTTGCCGCTATTTTTATCAGCTTGTCCGCAATCGGCGGAATGGTGAAAATTCCGCTCGGCATCGCGTCGATTGCGCTCGATGCCATGCCGGCGCTCGTTGCCGCGCTGTTTCTCACAGCACCGCTTGCCGGTTTTATCGCTGCTGCGGGCCATTTACTATCAGCCTTGTTCGGCGGCATGCCGCTCGGCCCGTTTCATCTATTGATCGCGCTTGAGATGTTCGCGGTCGTCTGGCTGTTCGCGAAACTGCATAGAAACGGCAAGATGTGGTTGAAATGGGGAGCATTCATTATCGGAAACGGCGTGTTGGCGGCCGTGCCGTTTTATTTCTTGCTGTCCCCCGCCTTTTTCTATGCCTCCGTCCCGGGCTTGTTGCTGGCTGCTTCGATTAATGCCGCAGCTGCGATACTCGTCGCCGCGTTCGTCACGGAAGCGGCAAGGAAATTTGCCTGATGCGCAACGAATTGATGGTTGATGGGATGGTCATCACAACGGATAATTCAGCGGCCATCGGGGAAAAGGCGGACGACTTCGTGCATGTGCCGGACGAAATCGCCGCGAAGTTCGCCGCGCGCGTGGCATTGGCTGAACAATGGGCAGCTGGAGGGGAAGCAACTGCCATCCTGCTCCATAATTTCAGCGGTGAAGAGCACTGGCCGCGTTATGTCTCGGGCATCACGCAATTATTTTCCGAGCTGGATCTGCCGGTACCGCCTGTGTCAGGAAGTACTGAAAGCAATATGGAGACTTTGCAATCGGCGCTTGCGGTGACCATGATCGGTCGACGGGCTCGAACGCTCGCTGATCCTTATGAGCTGGAATGGTTTATGTATGGAGAACCGCTCGTCGGGGAAGCGGTCCTTAATCACCCCGAGCGGATTGCTGATTTGCGGATCGTGAAGAACGCACTCGACCGCAATCAAGTCGAGCGCATCTGGCCGATTGGGTCAGGGGGAATCGAGCGGGAAGCGGAAAAGCTGTTCGGCCGCAGGATGCCGCTATCCCGATGGATTTCTAGAGAAGCGTCGGGCGGCCCTGCTACTTGCCTGTTGATCGGTGTCAGAACAGGCAAGGTTCCGGAAGCGAAGCATATTTTCGGAAAGTATTTCCGTGAATTGATCAACTAGCACCTCAGCCGCCAAACCAGCGGCTTTTTTTTATGGGAAAACAAAATGCGTACAGCTCTAAAAGTCCATTTCAGCCGAAAATGAGGAGGCTATTTAAAAATAATTGCTTCAATTGTTTCGGGCGTGCAGGAATGCGGTGGGAGTGTGTGGAATATCAGTTATTGGAAATTATATTTTGGCAGCTTGCAGATTTCTATTGACTGAATGCTCATTCACTTTTAAACTGGAACATAGTATCGACATTCTGCCACAGTTCACGTAAACTTTGGATTAGAATCGAGGATTTACACATTCAACAAGGGGGGACTACACGATGGAGTTTTTGCTCATCGCTAACTGGGTTTTATTTATACTTGTAACCGCTTACGCTGTTTACTTGTTCATCTACTTGCTGAAGTCGCGCTATGACTATATCAAGCTCGGCAAAAAAGTGGATTTTGAAGAAAACTTCAATGAACGGGTCCGCAAAGTAATGGTCAACGTATTCGGCCAGAAAAAATTATTGAAAGACAAAAAGAGCGGCGCGATACACGTGATGTTCTTCTATGGCTTCCTGCTTGTGCAGGCAAGTGCCATCGATTTCATCATCAAAGGCTTGTCGCCGGATTCGCATTTGCCGCTCGGCCCATTGTATCCGGCATTTACTTTATTCCAGGAATTCGTGACCTTGACGATCCTGGTCGCTGTCGTATGGGCATTCTACAGACGCTATATCGAGAAATTGGTCCGTTTGAAGCGCGGCTGGAAATCGGGGCTGGTCTTGATATTCATCGGCGGTTTGATGGTCACGGTTCTTGTCGGGAACGGCATGAGCATGATCTGGCATGGCCATGAAGGGGCTTGGACAGAACCAGTCGCAAGCGTCATCGCAGCGGCATTCGCTTGGCTGCCGGAAACGGCTGCGGCGGCCATCTTCTACATTATGTGGTGGGCGCATCTATTGTTCCTATTGACATTCTTGGTCTACGTTCCGCAATCGAAGCACGCCCACTTAATCTTCGGGCCGGTCAACACATGGTTCCACCGTTTGGATCATGTCGGCCGCTTGAAGCCGATTAATTTCGAGGATATGGAAGAAGAAAATGAAGAAGATCCAGACGCCATGCCGACATTCGGCGTCGGGAAAATCACCGATTTCACGCAAGCACAGATGATCGATTTCTACGCATGCGTAGAATGCGGGCGCTGCACGAATATGTGCCCGGCTACCGGAACCGGCAAAATGCTGTCGCCGATGGACCTGATTACTAAACTCCGTGACAACCTGACGAACACGGGTGCTGTCATGACCCAGAAAAAACCGTGGGTGCCAGCGATGGCATTCAGCAATACGCAAGGAAACCAATTGGCGATGGCTGCAGGTGCTGAAGGCATCTCAATCGATGAACTTTACAGCCCGAGCTTGATCGGTGACGTAATCACTGAAGAAGAAATCTGGGCTTGTACGACATGCCGCAACTGTGAAGATCAATGCCCGGTCATGAACGAACACGTCGACAAAATCATCGACCTTCGCCGTTACCTGGTCATGACGGAAGGCAAGATGGATAAAGACGCACAACGCGCCATGACCAACATTGAAAAACAAGGCAATCCATGGGGCTTGAACCGCAAGGAAAAAGAAAACTGGAGAGACGCTCGCCCGGATATCTCGATCCCGACGGTCAAAGAAGTCAGCAAAGCCGGAGAAGAGTTCGAGTACTTGTTCTGGGTCGGTTCGATGGGCTCATTCGACAACCGTTCACAGAAAATCGCGCTTTCCTTTGCACGCTTGATGAATGAAGCAGGCGTCAAATTCGCGATTCTCGGCAACAAAGAAAAGAACTCCGGCGATACACCGCGCCGCCTCGGGAACGAATTCCTATTCCAGGAACTCGCGGCTGCCAATATCAAGGAATTCGAAAAAGCAGGCGTGACGAAAATCGTTACGATCGATCCGCATGCTTATAATATCTTCAAAAACGAATATCCTGATTTCGGCTTTGAAGCGGAAGTCTATCACCATACAGAAATGCTCTTTGACCTTGTCCAGCAAGGCAAGTTGAAGCCGCAGCATGCAGTGAACGAGAAAATCACGTTCCATGATTCCTGCTATCTCGGCCGTTACAACGATGTCTACGATGCGCCGCGTGAAATCCTCAAAGCGATCGAAGGCGTCGAGCTCGTGGAAATGAAACGCAATCGCCAGGACGGCATGTGCTGTGGAGCCGGCGGCGGCCTCATGTGGATGGAAGAAGACGCCGGGCACCGCGTCAACGTTGCCCGCACCGAGCAGGCGCTTGAAGTGAGTCCGACCATGATTTCATCCGGCTGCCCATACTGCTTGACGATGCTGTCAGATGGAACGAAAGCGAAAGAAGTCGAAGAGCAAGTCGGCACATATGATGTCGCTGAACTACTCGAGATGGCCGTTCTTGGAAAAAACACACCGCCAGTTGAGGAGATCGTGCAATAAATAGATTTGCCAACTGACAGAAAATTGAGTAGAATAACAGCATAGAGAAAAAAGAAGGGAGTGCTACACTCCCTTTTCTTATGTAAACAAGCCGAGCGAGCGTTCAGTCAACCAAGAAAAGCAAAAACAGCCGTTTAGGTTCGACAGGCATAAGACGGGATGGCGAAGTGGCGCTATTTGCCACACAGCCGGGTTGGCTTATGACCCGAGAACCTGGCTGGAATTTGCTAGACATCAAGAAAAGCAAAAACAGCCGTCAGGGCTGAAAAAATTTTAGGCATTATGAAAACGTTTCCAAAAACCGAGGAGGAATTCAAAATGGCAAAAACGGTCATCATTGATGGTGCACGCACAGCATTCGGGAAATTCGGCGGTGCACTCAGTTCATTCACCGCAAGCGACCTTGGGGCAGCGGCTATCAAGGAAGCACTGCAACGGGCGCAAATAAGTCCTGAAGATGTACAGGAAGTCATCATGGGCAATGTCCTTCAGGCGGGCCAAGGGCAAATCCCTTCCCGCCAAGCAGCTTATAAAGCAGGCATCCCATACAATGTGAAATCCGAAACAATCAATAAAGTGTGTGCATCCGGTTTGCGCTCAGTCACTTTGGCGGACCAGATCATCCGCTTGGGAGACGAGGAATTGATCGTCGCAGGCGGCATGGAATCGATGTCGAACGCACCGTATTATTTGCCGAAAGCACGCTTCGGCCTGCGCATGGGCGATTCACAAGTCATTGACGGCATGGTCCACGACGGCCTGTCGTGCTCATTCCATCCGGACAAAGTGCATATGGGCACCTACGGCAACTCGACAGCGGAAGAATTCGAATTGACACGTGAACGGCAAGACGAATGGTCAGCACGCTCGCATGAACGCGCATTGAAATCACGCGCTCATTTCGCAGAGGAAATTACGCCGATCGAAGTGCCGCAGCGTAAAGGCGACCCGGTCATCGTCGACCAGGATGAAGCGCCGCGTGAAGGGACAACTACAGAAGTGCTGGCGAAACTCCGTCCGGCATTCGGAAAAGACGGAACGATCACAGCCGGGAACGCACCGGGCATCAATGACGGGGCTGCAGCACTTGTGTTGATGAGCGAAGAACGCGCCCAAAAAGACGGGAAATCCGTATTGGCCCATGTAATCGCACACACAGAAGTTGCGGTCGAGCCGCATCGTTTCCCGGAAACACCAGGAATCGTCATCAACGATTTACTGAAGAAAACAGGCAAAGCATTGGAAGAAATCGATTTGTTTGAAATCAACGAGGCATTCGCTGCCGTGGCGCTCGCAAGTTCGAAAATTGCCGGGCTAGATGAAGAGAAAGTCAACGTCAACGGCGGGTCCGTCGCACTTGGCCACCCAATCGGGGCAAGCGGGGCGCGCATTATCTTGACGCTCGCTTACGAATTGAAACGCCGCGGAGGCGGCATCGGGATTGCCGCAATCTGTTCAGGCGGCGGGCAAGGCGATGCAGTGATGATCGAAGTACCGAAGGAGGAAAACTAAACATGTCTATCCAAAACGTCATGGTCATCGGAGCCGGCCAAATGGGCTCCGGTATTGCGCAAGTCTGCGCACAAGCTGGATTTAACGTAAAACTGAACGATATGAAACAAGAAGCCTATGATCGCGGCATCGCGAACATCACGAAAAACCTATCACGTAATGTCGAAAAAGGGCGGATGACAGAAGATGAGAAATCGCAAGTGCTCGAACGCATCCAGTCTTCGTTGGACCTGAAAGATGCACACGATGTCGACATCGTCATCGAAGCGGCTGTCGAGAACATGGAAATCAAATCGACGATCTTCAAGACTTTGGATGAAGTGGCGCCAAAGCACGCCATTCTCGCATCGAACACTTCTTCGCTTCCAATCACGGAAATCGCAGCGGCGACAACCCGTCCGGAACAAGTCATCGGCATGCATTTCATGAACCCGGTACCGGTCATGAAATTGGTCGAAATCATCCGCGGCCTGGCGACAACCGACGAAGTGTACCAGGCAGTCGAAGACATGACGGTGAAATTGTCGAAAACGCCAGTCGAAGTGAACGACTTCCCTGGATTCGTCTCGAACCGCATCTTAATGCCGATGATCAACGAAGCGATCTTCACGCTCCAAGAGGGTGTCGCAACGAAAGAAGCGATCGACGAAGTGATGAAGCTCGGCATGAACCATCCGATGGGGCCGCTCCAATTGGCTGATTTCATCGGCCTGGATACTTGCCTTTACATCATGGAAGTCCTGCATGACGGTTTCGGCGACAGCAAATACCGTCCAAGCCCGCTCCTGCGCCAATACGTGAAAGCCGGCTGGCTCGGCAAAAAGACCGGACGCGGTTTCTACGAATACAACTAAGACCTAGGAGGAGCCTTAATGGACCTGCATTTTACAGATGAACAATTAATGATGCGCAATATGGTGCGCGATTTTTCAAAAGAAGAAATCATGCCTTTTATCGAACGCATGGAAGAAGGCGAATTCCCGACAGAAATCATCAAGAAGATGGGCGGCCTCGGTTTGATGGGCATCACCGCTCCTGAAAAATACGGCGGCTCGGAAATGGATTTCACATCCTATATCACAGCCATCCACGAACTGTCGAAAGCAAGCGGCGTCATCGGCGTCATCCTGTCGGTCCACACATCGGTCGGCACAAACCCGATCATGAATTTCGGGACCGAAGAGCAAATCGCCAAATACGTGCCGAAGCTAGCGAGCGGCGAGTACTTGGGCGCATTCTGCCTGACAGAGCCATCTGCCGGGTCCGACGCGGCGGGATTGAAGACAAAAGCCGTGAAAAACGGTGACCATTATGTAGTCAATGGCTCGAAAGTATTCATCACGAACGGCGGCGAAGCCGATACATACATCGTTTTCGCCTCCACAAATCCCGAAGCCGGAGCCCGCGGCGTTTCAGCGTTCATCGTTGAAAAGGATTTCCCCGGGCTGGTCATCGGGAAAGACGAGAAGAAAATGGGGCTTCACGGTTCCCGTACAGTGCAATTGACCTTCGATAATATGAAAGTGCCGGCAGAGAACCTGCTCGGCGAAGAAGGCAAAGGTTTCTCGATCGCCATGGCGAACTTGAATGCAGGCCGCATCGGCATCGCCGCGCAAGCGCTTGGCATCGCAGAAGCAGCTTACGAATATGCGGTCGCTTATGCCAAAGAACGCGAGCAATTCGGCAAGCCGATCGCCCAGCAGCAAGGCATCGGATTCAAGCTTGCCGATATGGCGACTCAAGTCGAAGCGGCTAAATTGCTCGTCTATAACGCAGCCGATATGTACGCTAAAGGCATCGAGTGCAATAAGGAATCGTCAATGGCGAAGTTGTTCGCTTCAAAAGCGGCGATGGATATCACGACAGAAGCCATCCAAGTTTACGGCGGCTACGGCTACACGAAAGAATATCCGGTCGAGCGTTTGTTCCGCGACGCAAAAGTGACCGAAATCTATGAAGGCACAAGTGAGATCCAACGCATCGTCATCAGCAAACAACTACTAAAATAATTGGGGGAAATTAAACAATGAACTTTCAACTATCTGAAGAACATAAAATGATCCGTAAAATGGTTCGCGACTTCGCGAAAAACGAAGTGGCGCCGACAGCAGAACAGCGTGACGAAGAAGAAAGCTTCGACATGAAAATCTTCCACCAAATGGCAGAGCTCGGCCTGACTGGTATTCCATGGCCGGAAGAATACGGCGGAATCGGTTCCGATTACTTGGCATACTGCATCGCGGTTGAAGAATTGTCCCGCGTGGACGGTTCAGTGGGCGTTATCCTATCTGCCCACACATCGCTTGCGGGATGGCCGGTTTATACATTCGGGACGGAAGAGCAAAAGCAGAAATACTTGCGCCCGATGGCTGAAGGATCGAAAGTCGGCGCATACGGCTTGACTGAACCGGCTTCAGGTTCAGATGCAGGAAGCATGAAGACGACTGCCAAAGAAGACGGTGACCATTACGTCTTGAACGGATCGAAAATCTTCATCACGAACGGCGGCATCGCGGACATCTATGTCGTCTTCGCGGTAACGGATCCGGAATCGAAGCATAAAGGCACAACCGCATTTATTGTCGAGAAAGATTTCGAAGGCTTCTCTGTCGGCAAGAAAGAGAAAAAACTCGGAATCCGTTCAAGCCCGACGACGGAAATCATCTTCGACAACTGCCGCGTGCCAAAAGAAAACGTGCTTGGCGAACTTGGCCAAGGCTTCAAGATCGCAATGCAGACGCTTGACGGCGGCCGCAACGGAATCGCAGCCCAGGCTGTCGGAATCGCTCAAGGCGCAATGGACGCAGCGGTCGATTACGCGAAAGAGCGCGAGCAATTCGGCAAGCCGATTGCAGCGAACCAAGGCATTTCCTTCAAGCTTGCCGACATGGCAACATCGATCGAGGCGTCACGCCTATTGACGTACCAAGCAGCTTGGCTCGAGTCGAACAAACTGTCCTACAGCAAAGAGTCGGCCATGGCGAAATTGATGGCCGGTGATACGGCGATGAAAGTGACGACAGAAGCGGTCCAGGTCTTCGGCGGCTACGGCTACACGAAAGACTACCCGGTTGAGCGTTTCATGCGCGATGCGAAAATCACGCAAATCTATGAAGGCACACAGGAAATCCAGCGTTTGGTCATTTCCCGTATGGTCACGAAATAAACGGAGGGTCGGCCTATGGCGAAAAAGCGTGAAATTCAGTCCTCCGTGAAAGACGAAAGCCTGATTGAAAAGCGCCGTGAACAGATGATCCGCGGCGCTGTCACGCTTTTTAAGGAAAAGGGCTTTCACCGGACGACGACGAGGGAAATTGCAAAAGCAGCCGGTTTCAGCATCGGCACATTATATGAATACATCCGCACCAAAGAAGACGTGCTCTATCTTGTGTGCGACTCGATCTATGACGAAGTCAACGCACGGCTCGACCGGCTGGATTTGGAGGAAGGGTCGCTCGAGACGCTGGTCAAAGCACTCGAGCAATACTATACATTGATCGACGATATGCAAGATGAATTTGTCGTCATGTACCAGGAATCCAAATCCTTGCCGAAAGACGCGCTGCGTTACGTGCTGAACAAGGAAATCGAAATGACGGCCTTGTTCGAGCGGCTTCTGTCGAAATGCGCTGCGTCAGGGGAATTGTCGCTGTCGCAAAAGGAAATCGTCCTGGCGTCCCATCATTTGTTCGTGCAAGGGCAGATGTGGGCGTTCAGGCGCTGGGCGCTGGATGATTTCACTATTGGGGAATTTATCGAAATGCAAACGAAGTTTCTGCTGCAGGGGATGGCAGGGGAGAAAATCACCATACAGGGGGCTTGACCATAATGGCTACTATACAAGAAAACACCACTTATCAGCCGAAGCACCATATCCGGTTCGTCACGGCATCGAGTCTTTTCGATGGCCACGATGCATCGATCAATATCATGCGCCGGATCTTGCAGGCAAATGGCGTCGAAGTAATCCACCTCGGGCATAACCGTTCCGTGGAGGAAGTCGTCAATGCGGCAATCCAGGAAGATGTCCAAGGGATTGCGATTTCTTCTTACCAAGGCGGACACGTGGAATATTTCAAATACATGCATGACTTGCTTCAAGAGCGTGGAGCGGGCCATATCCACATTTACGGAGGCGGCGGCGGGGTCATCTTGCCGCGCGAAATCCGCGAATTGGAAGATTACGGGATCGCTGGCATCTTCTCTCCGGAAGACGGCCGCAAAAAGGGCTTACAAGGCATGATCGCGGAAATCGTCGAGGAATGCGATTTTTCCACAGCGAAAGAAGATGTTTCGCTGGACGGTTTGACAGCTGAAAACCCGGTGGCACTTGCCAACATCATCACGACGGCAGAAGAAGCACATACACGAAACTTCGATACGGGCGACTTGATGAAAGCGGTCCGCGAAAAATCGAAAAACACGCCGGTTCTCGGGATCACCGGGACAGGCGGAGCCGGAAAAAGCTCCTTGACGGATGAATTGATCCGCCGCTTCCTCACTGAACTTCCGGACAAGAAAATCGCCATTTTGTCCATCGACCCGACAAAACAGAAAACAGGCGGTGCGCTTCTTGGCGACCGCATCCGCATGAACGCCATCTTTAACAAACGCGTATTCATGAGAAGCCTTGCAACGCGCGGCTCGCGCACGGAATTGTCCGCTGCGATCGGCGATGTGCTGGATGTCGTGAAAGCGGCAGGGTTCGACTTGATCGTCGTGGAGACGAGCGGAATCGGGCAGGGCGATGCCGAAATCGCCGGCATCTCCGACGTGTCGATGTATGTCATGACGAGTGAATTCGGCGCGCCGACCCAGCTCGAGAAAATCGACATGATCGATTACGCCGATTTGATCGTCATCAATAAATTCGAACGCAAAGGTTCGGAAGATGCATTGCGCCAAGTCCAAAAACAATACCAGCGTAGCCATCTGCTATGGGAAAACGATTTGGACGACATGCCGGTTTACGGCACGATCGCAAGCCAGTTCAACGATAAAGGCACCAATGCCCTGTTTGCTGCACTTGTAGCGACAGTCAACAAGAAATGCGGCATGGACTGGGAAACGAGCTATGAAGCTTTCGCCAAGACGCAGAAAGAAAACCTCATCATCCCGAATGACCGCCGTTATTATTTGCGTGAAATTACGGATTCCGTTCGCGGCTACCATGCGAGAAGCGCAGAGCAGGCCGCATTTGCACGCCGTTTGTTCCAGCTCGAAGGCGCGATTGAAGAAGTCCGGAAAAACGCGCCGGATGATGCACTTGTCCAGTCCCTGGAATCGCTCGCACAAGGCGTGCGCGATGAACTGACGGCTGAATCGAAACGCATCCTCGATAACTGGAATTCCCTTCAGGAAGATTATGCGGGCGATGAATTGGTCACCAAAGTCCGCGACAAGGAACTCCGCACATTGCTGCGTACAGAAAGCTTGTCCGGCATCAAAGTGCCGAGAGTGGCCTTGCCGAAATTCAAGGATTACGGCGAAATCCTCCGCTGGGTCTATGCAGAAAACGTACCGGGCTCGTTCCCTTATACGGCAGGCGTCTTCCCGTTCAAACGCGCGGGTGAAGATCCAAAGCGCCAGTTTGCGGGAGAAGGCACGCCGGAACGCACGAACAGAAGATTCCATTACCTATCCAAAGGTGACGAAGCGAAACGCTTATCGACGGCATTCGATTCCGTCACGCTGTACGGCGAAGACCCGGATTACCGCCCGGACATCTACGGAAAGGTCGGGGAATCAGGCGTTTCCATCTGTACACTGGAAGATATGAAGAAACTATATGACGGCTTTGACCTGTGTGCGCCGTCGACTTCCGTTTCGATGACAATCAACGGGCCGGCGCCGATCATCCTGGCGATGTTCATGAACACGGCCATCGACCAGCAAGTGAAAAAACGCGAAGAAGAGCTTGGCCGCACATTGACGGTCGAAGAATTCACCGAAGTGCGTGAAGGGACGCTGCAAGTGGTCCGCGGAACAGTCCAAGCGGATATCCTGAAAGAGGACCAAGGGCAGAACACATGCATCTTCTCGACGGAATTCGCACTGCGCATGATGGGCGATATCCAGCAATACTTCATCGACCACAAAGTGCGCAATTACTACTCTGTGTCGATTTCGGGCTACCATATTGCAGAAGCTGGCGCGAACCCGATTTCCCAATTGGCGTTCACCTTGTCGAACGGCTTCACCTATGTTGAGTATTATTTAAGCCGCGGCATGCACATCGACGATTTCGCGCCGAACCTATCGTTCTTCTTCTCGAACGGTCTGGATCCTGAATACACGGTCATCGGGCGCGTCGCTCGCCGTATTTGGGCAATTGTCATGCGCGATAAATACGGCGCAAACGAACGCAGCCAGAAACTGAAATACCACGTCCAGACATCGGGCCGAAGCCTCCATGCACAGGAAATCGATTTCAACGATATCCGTACGACTTTGCAAGCCTTGATGGCGCTTCAGGACAACTGCAACTCGCTCCACACGAACGCTTATGATGAAGCGATCACGACACCGACGGAAGAATCCGTCCGCCGCGCGATGGCCATCCAGATGATCATCACGAAAGAGCACGGGTTGTCGAAAAACGAAAACCCGCTGCAAGGTGCATTTGTTGTAGAAGAGTTGACGCAATTGGTCGAAGAAGCCGTCCTGACGGAATTCGACCGCATCAACGACCGCGGTGGTGTTCTTGGCGCGATGGAAACGCAATACCAGCGCGGCAAGATCCAGGAAGAATCCATGCACTATGAAATGAAGAAGCATACGGGCGAATTGCCGATCATCGGGGTCAACACGTATTTGAACCCGAACCCGCAATCGGACGACGACATCAACGCGATGGAAATCGCCCGTGCAACGAAAGAAGAAAAAGAAACGCAAATCAACAACCTGCGCGCATTCCAGGAACGCAACCCTTCAGATGAAGCGTTAGAGCGCTTGAAGAAAGTCGCGAAAGACGGCGGCAACATCTTCGAAGAACTGATGGAAACCGTCAAAGTCGCAAGCCTTGGCCAGATCACTTCAGCCCTCTACGAAGTAGGCGGCCAGTACCGCAGAAACATGTAAGATCCCATCCCTTTGCTTGGAAACAGGCGAGGGGATTTTTTTGTGACGCTTGAGCATAAGCTCTCATTAGTGCTTAGCTAGAATGGGGTGTGGAGAAGTGAGCGAGGCAAGTGAATGAGATGGGTGGTTCGTTGATCGTTTCATCGCGAATGAGCCGAGAAGAACGTTCGTCTCATTACTCCGGCTCGCCCGTTTACGCGGTTCGGCTTTTAGATTTCATTGGATGTTACTTGCGAGGACGCGTCTTTTTTTTGTATTCGTCCGCTGGTGAAGACGCTTAGTTAGAGTTGATAGCGAAAAAGATAGTACACTAGCTATTCTTTATGCAATTACAAAGCTGTCCAAAACTGTTCATGCTAATTTCAATGACAGATGAATTTCATTTCTACTCTACATATAGAGATGTAGCGGAAAGGGGCCGACGCCGGAGGGACCGCGCGGGCTGGCGAGACAAACGTGCACAGCACGTTGGCTCAACACCCGCCCCTCGGCAAGCGTGCCCCTTGTAGCGAAATCTCCTCTCCCATTCCACTGCTCGACACATTTCATTCATCATAACAGCAACAAATGGAATCATCCGGCACTTCGGTCGATTTGGCGGTGCAAGTCCGTTATAATGGAAGAAGTTGAAACTCTAGAGAAAAGAGATGGATGACGCCATGCCCAAAGCTGCCCATTACACCATCATCATTGCAGCGGTCGTGCTGCTTATTGTTCTGTACAATAGAGCGCTCGGCTCGATACCGTTTTTAATCCTGTCCGCCTACTTTTTCTATTTCGGGTGGGAGCAGCTTATGCGCAGAAAAAAGAAATCCCGGTAGCGGACAGCAAGGACTTTGTATATAATGGATTAAGTTACGATACAAGAAGGGACGTGCACGAATGAACATCCGTGAATTAACGAAAGAAGAATTGCTAGAAGAGTCGTTCGTCGACTTAACATATGCCATTTTGGAAGAAACCAAAGAAACGAAAACTTTTTCAGAGCTGGTCGCTGAATTGCAGCAATTGATCGGCCTCTCCGAAGAAGAGATGAAGTCTCATCTTGCACAGTATTATACTGACATGAATATTGATGGCCGCTTCCTGATCCTCGGGGAAAACCGTTGGGGCCTTCGCGAATGGTATCCGGTGGAACAGATCGAAGAAGAATCGGCACCGACGGTCAAAGCCCGCAAGAAAAAGAAATCGAAATCGTTGGACGACGACTTTGACGATATGGATCTGGAGTTGGAAGATGAATTGGACTTCGAAGACTTTGGCGAAGACGATGGCGATGTTTCTTCAGATGACGACGACGATGACGATGATGACGAAGTGGCTGTCAAAGCACCGGTCGCCGATCTTGATTTCGATTCGACAGATGACGATGACGATGTCGACGAAGTGGAAGATGTCGGCGTGCTCGTAGAAGACTTGGACGGCAACATCATTGACGAAGAAGATGACGAAGAGGAAGAAGAAGAGGATGGGCTGAAGTAGCTTGAACTTTTTTCACCTTGACGGAAACGGCTGTACGAGATAAGATTTTACTGGGCTCCTTAAAACAGGAGAGATGATTCGTATAGCTAACGCGCTCCCCCTGCACGCTTTGCAGGAGGAGCGCTTTTTTATTTTTTAATGCCGCCGGCTGGCGGTAAAGACCCGTGCCATCCGCCTTTTTGGATGGCCGAAGCTTTTTCTGGCTGAACACGATTCGGGACTGCAAGTTGTAGAGCGATCACATTTCATTTCAATACTCGAGGAGGAAACAGAGCATGACAAAGTATATATTCGTAACGGGTGGAGTGGTTTCATCATTAGGGAAAGGAATCACGGCAGCTTCTCTTGGGCGCTTGCTGAAAAACCGCGGCCTCAGTGTCACGATCCAGAAATTCGACCCATACATCAATATTGACCCAGGCACGATGAGCCCTTACCAGCACGGGGAAGTATTCGTGACCGACGACGGCGCGGAAACGGATTTGGACCTTGGGCACTACGAGCGATTCATCGACATCAACTTGAACAAATATTCGAACGTGACGACAGGGAAAGTCTACTCGACAGTCATCCAGAAAGAGCGCCGCGGCGACTATTTGGGCGGAACGGTCCAAGTCATCCCGCACATCACGAATGAAATCAAGGACCGCCTGTTGCGCGCAGCGAAAACGGCTCAAGCCGATGTGGTCATCACGGAAATCGGCGGAACGGTCGGCGATATCGAGTCGCTGCCATTCCTGGAAGCCATCCGCCAAATGCGTTCGGACCTTGGCCGCGAGGAAGTCATGTATATCCACTGTACATTGATTCCTTACCTCGGCGCTGCAAAAGAAATGAAAACGAAACCGACACAGCACAGCGTAAAAGAATTGCGCAGCCTTGGCATCCAGCCAAACTTGATCGTAGTGCGCACGGAATATCCAGTACCCCAGGACATGAAAGATAAAATCGCGCTGTTTTGCGATATCAAATCCGAAGAAGTCATCGAATCCCGCGATGTTGACGTCATCTATGAAATGCCGCTTCGTTTGCAGGAACAGCACATGGACCAAATCGTCCTGGATCATTTCGGCATCGAAGCGCCGGAAGCGGACTTGACCGAATGGAACGAACTCGTCGAGAAAGTGAAATCCTTGAAGAAATCCGTGAAGATCGGCCTTGTCGGCAAATACGTGGAACTCCAGGATGCTTACATCTCCGTCGTGGAATCGTTGAAGCATGCCGGTTTCGCATTCGACTCGGACATTGAAGTCGACTGGATCAACGCAGAGCACGTCAACGCAGAAAACGTAGCGGAAACGCTCAAGGATTGCGACGGCATCCTTGTGCCGGGCGGCTTCGGCGATCGCGGCGTGGAAGGGAAAGTCCTTGCGACGCAATACGCACGCGAAAACAACGTGCCGTTCTTCGGCATCTGCCTCGGCATGCAGCTCGCTTCTGTAGAATTCGCACGCAATATCATGAACTTGGACGGCGCGCATTCGTCTGAACTGGACCCGAAAACTTTGTACCCGGTCATCGACTTGCTGCCGGAACAAAAAGACATCGAAGATTTGGGTGGCACATTGCGCCTTGGCTTGTATCCGGCGAAGCTCGATAAGACCTCGAAAGCGTACGAAGCATACGGGGAAGAGCTCGTTTACGAAAGACACCGCCATCGCTATGAGTTCAACAATGAATTCCGCGAGCAGTTCGAAAAGGCGGGATTCAAATTCACCGGCACGAGCCCGGATGGCCGCCTCGTTGAAATCATCGAAGTCGCTGGCCACCCATGGTTCGTCGCTTGCCAGTTCCACCCGGAATTCATCTCGCGCCCGAACCGCCCGCAGCCATTGTTCCGTGAGTTTGTTCGCGCATCATTGGACAACCAGCAATAAACATGTAAAAGCCGCTTCATTACCTGGAAGGCAGGCATCGGCCAGATGGAAAAAGCCTTCCCTATTCCAGGGAAGGCTTTCTTTGGAGCTCGTCAATCCGCGAGCATTTCATCAATTGTCAATTTAACCGCATGGTAGACATACAAAGCACCGAGCCCGTGGGGGATCATGATACGGCCGCCGTCTTCGCCCGGCAGCAAGCCCTTGTCGATCTTCATGGAGAGAAAGGCATCCGCCGCTTCACTGCCGTGGCTTTCAGCTGTCAGCATCGCAAAAGGAATGGAACGTCCAGCGAGTTCCTGCGCTAAGGAATCGCCTTCATCCCGGCGCGCCAGTATCCATACCCGGTCGGCAGTCGACAATTCGGCGGCTGGGTCATAGCGCACTGCCGATCCTAGCGTTTCCGGGCCGTTCAAAGCGGCCGCTGCGACAGCTTCGAGTTCACCGAAAGCAGCCAGATGGATGCGGCCTTCGCCGATGGCGGCTTGTGCGAGAAGCCGCGCCGTGTCTTCGATGGCTTGCTCTTCTTTGTTGATGCGCTGGAACAAGCCGGTCAATTGGGTCGTCAATATTTTCAAATGGATTCACCTCAAAACGAGTATAGCAGATGGGCTGCTCTTCGAAAAAGGTGGAAAGGAGTGGCTGATGTGAAAAGGATTCTAATAGTAGATGATCAACAAGGCATCCGCCTGTTATTGAAAGAAGTATTCGAGAGGGATGGATATGAAACCTTGGTGGCGGGCAGCGGGAAAGAAGCGCTGGAGCTCACTGAAAACACGTGCCCCGATATGGTGCTGATGGACATGAAGATGCCCGGGATGGACGGCATTGAATTGCTGAAGCGGCTGAAAAGCCGCAAGCATGATTGTAAGGTGATCATGATGACGGCTTACGGCGAAATGGGCGTGATCGAGGAATCGATGAATTGGGGCGTCATGCGCTATTTCACCAAACCCTTCGATGTTTTTGAATTGCGCGATGCCGTCCGTGAGCTGGTTGGCGATTAAACAGGCACTGAGTGGCGAAACGGCGCCATTTTTGATATAGTGAAAAAGATATTGGGCTTGTGCCTACCCTGAGGAGGAAGAATTGTAATGCCATTGGTTTCGATGAAAGACATGATGATTAAAGGTAAGCAGGAAGGTTATGCCATCGGGCAATTTAACCTGAACAACCTGGAATTTACGCAAGCGATCCTGCAGGCGGCAGAGGAAGAAAAATCCCCGGTCATCTGCGGCGTCTCAGAAGGTGCAGCACGCTATATGGGCGGATTTACGACTGTTGTACATATGGTGAAAGGCCTGATGCACGATTACAATATTACAGTTCCGGTCGCTATCCATTTGGATCACGGTTCCAGTTTTGAAAAATGCAAAGAAGCGATCGATGCAGGCTTCACATCGGTCATGATCGATGCGTCGCACCATCCCTTTGAAGAAAATGTTGAAATTACGCGTAAAGTGGTCGAATATGCACACGCTAGAGGCGTTTCCGTGGAAGCGGAACTGGGCATAGTGGGCGGGCAGGAAGATGATGTCATCGCAGAAGGCGTCATCTATGCAGACCCGAAAGAATGCCAGATGCTCGTTGAACAGACAGGCATCGATTGCCTGGCGCCAGCGCTCGGCTCGGTCCACGGGCCGTATAAAGGCGAACCGAACCTCGGGTTTGCCGAAATGGAAGAAATTTCACAGCTTTGTGATGTGCCGCTCGTCCTGCATGGCGGAACCGGCATCCCGGTCAAAGATATCCAGCGCGCCGTCTCGCTCGGTACGTCGAAGATCAATGTCAACACGGAAAGCCAAATTTCCGCTACAAAAGCGATCCGCGAAAAATTAGCGTCTGACGCAGAGGTCTATGATCCGCGCAAGTATTTGACGCCGGCGCGCGATGCGATCAAGGCAACCGTCATCGGCAAGATGCGCGATTTCGGAAGTTCGCAACAAGCAAATTCATAAAAACGGGAAAGAGAGGCGAATCCGTCTCTTTTTCCACATACAGGAGGAAACCATACATGAAATTTTTCATTGATACAGCCAATTTTGACGAAATTAAAGAAGCACATTCCTGGGGCATTCTCTCAGGCGTGACAACCAACCCATCGCTTGTCGCAAAAGAAAAAAATGTTTCGTTCCACGACCGCCTGAAAGAAATCGCCGACCTGGTCGACGGGTCGATCAGCGGTGAAGTCATCGCGCTTGATGCGGAAGGCATGATCAAAGAAGGCCGCGAACTGGCTGAACTTGCGCCGAACATCACCGTGAAATTGCCGATGACGCCGGAAGGCTTGAAAGCATGTGCGGTTCTCGCCGGCGAAGGCAAGAAAGTCAACGTTACCTTGATCTTCAGCGCCAACCAAGCCCTTCTCGCAGCACGCGCTGGAGCAGCATACGTTTCCCCATTCCTTGGGCGCCTTGATGACATCGGGCACAATGGCATGGATTTGATTGCACAGATCGCTGAGATTTTCGCAATCCACGACATCGATTCAGAAATCATCGCCGCTTCGATCCGCCATCCGCAGCACGTGACGGAAGCAGCGCTTAACGGCGCGCACATCGGGACGATGCCGATGAAAGTGCTTGAAATGATGTTCAAGCATCCGTTGACGGATAAAGGCATCGAAGCATTCCTGGCCGATTGGGAAACCCGCTCTGTGAAATAAGGCTGACAGGGAAAAGGAGAAATACAATGGACGTTTATAAAATAAAAGGCGGCAAACGCCTGTCCGGAACGATTAAAGTCAATGGCGCTAAAAACAGTGCCGTGGCTTTGATCCCGGCTTCGATTTTGGCGAATTCGCCGGTATCGATTGAAGGCTTGCCGGAAATTTCCGATGTTTGGACATTGAAAAGTATTTTGGAAGAAATCGGGGGATCCGTAACATTCGAAGACGGCGTCATGCAAATCGACCCGACTGAAATGGTCGACATGCCGCTGCCGAACGGCAACGTCAAGAAACTGCGGGCTTCCTACTATATGATGGGTGCGATGCTCGGCCGTTTCAAACATGCCGCCATCGGCCTGCCAGGCGGCTGCTTCCTCGGGCCGCGCCCGATCGACCAGCATATCAAGGGCTTTGAAGCGCTGGGTGCGAAAGTGACTAATGAGCACGGGGCGATCTATTTGCGTGCCGACGAACTACGCGGCGCGAAAATCTACCTGGACGTCGTCAGCGTGGGCGCAACGATCAATATCATGCTCGCTGCCGTTCGCGCGAAAGGGCAGACGGTGATCGAGAACGCGGCGAAAGAGCCGGAAATCATCGATGTCGCGACGCTTCTGACCAATATGGGCGCAAAAATCAAAGGTGCCGGCACAAATGTCATCCGCATCGAAGGCGTGGATGAATTGCACGGCACCAACCATACGATCATCCCTGACCGCATCGAAGCAGGCACATTCATGATCATGGCAGCCGCTGCCGGCGACGGCGTGACAATCGACAACGTCATTCCTTTCCATATGGAAGCCTTGACGGCGAAGCTTCGTGAAATGGGCGTCGATGTTCAGGAAAATGAAGAGTCGATCCATATCCCGAAAACCGAGAACCTGCAGCCAATCGACGTGAAAACTTTGGTATATCCAGGGTTTGCGACCGATTTGCAGCAGCCGTTCTCGGTCTTGATGACACAAGCGCACGGGTCTTCGATGATCACCGATACCATTTATTCGGCGCGCTTCAAGCACATCGATGAGCTGCGGCGCATGAATGCGGTGGGGCGCGTCGAAGGGCGCGCTGCGATCATTACAGGGCCAACACCGTTGAATGCGGCGACCGTTGTCGCATCCGATCTGCGTGCAGGCGCGGCACTCGTGATCGCTGGCTTATTGGCAGAAGGCGAAACGGAAGTGCGGGAAATCTATCACATCGAACGTGGCTACTCGAACATCATCGAAAAGCTGCGTGGCCTTGGCGCTGATATCCGCCGGGAAACGATCGACCCGGTGGCGAGCGGGAAGTCCGACCTCAGTTCTGACGTGAATTGACTCTCTAAAGGCGTTTGCATATATGCTACAATGTAGATGGCATATACAAAGATTGAACGGAGGAAATGAATTATGGAACGAAGTCTTTCGATGGAATTAGTGCGGATTACGGAAGCGGCAGCAATCGCCTCTTCAAAATGGATGGGCCGCGGCCTGAAAAATGAAGCGGATGATGCGGCAACGGAAGCGATGCGCACCGTATTCGATACGATCCCGATGCGCGGCACCGTCGTCATCGGTGAAGGCGAAATGGATGAAGCGCCAATGCTCTATATCGGTGAAGAACTTGGTTCAGGCGACGGCCCTGAAGTGGATGTTGCGGTCGACCCTGTAGAAGGCACGAACATTGTCGCTGCAGGCGGCTGGAATGCGATTGCCGTTTTGGCCATTGCGGATCGCGGAAATCTGCTCAATGCACCGGACATGTACATGGACAAAATTGCGGTCGGCCCTGAGTCGGTCGGTAAAATTGACATCAATGCACCGGTCATCGACAATTTGCGTGCGGTTGCCAAAGCGAAGAACAAGGACATCGAAGACGTCGTCGCAACAATCCTTGACCGCCCGCGCCATGCGCAGATCATCAAGGAAATCCGTGAAGCGGGAGCGCGTATCAAATTGATCAACGACGGCGATATTGCCGGCGCCATCAATACAGCTTTCGACCAAACGGGTGTCGACATCCTATTCGGTACAGGCGGTGCTCCGGAAGGGGTTATCTCTGCAGTCGGATTGAAATGCCTGGGCGGCGAAATCCAAGGCAAGCTGGTTCCTCAAGATGACGAAGAAAGACAACGTTGCCTCGATATGGGCCTTGATGTCGACAAAGTATTGATGATGGACGACCTGGTCAAAGGCGACGATGCGATCTTTGCAGCGACTGGGATCACGGACGGAGAACTTCTTCGCGGCGTTCAGCTGAAAGGTTCCTTCGCCGAAAGCCATACTTTGGTCATGCGTGCAAAATCCGGCACCGTCCGTTTTGTCGAAGGGCGCCACAGCCTCAAGAAAAAACCGGATCTCGTCATGAAAGATTGATTTCCATACTCCAAACCTGAGTCCGGCTTTATGCCGGGCTCCTTCTTTAATGACTCCAGAACAACAGAAATTCCCCAGAAATCTTGAAACTAATGATAAGTGTGGTGTCCAACTAGATGGCAACGATGACAATTTCCGCATTGGAAAATATGACGCTCAAAGAGCTTTACAACCTGGCAAAAGAATACAAGTTGAACAATTACAGCAAACTGACGAAAAAAGAATTGATTTTCGCCATTCTGAAAACCCGTGCGGAACAGGAAGGCTTCTTTTTCATGGAAGGCGTCCTGGAAATCATCCAATCGGAAGGCTTCGGGTTCCTTCGCCCGATCAACTATTCCCCGAGTTCACAGGACATTTACATTTCAGCTTCCCAAATCCGCCGGTTCGACCTCAGGAACGGGGATAAAGTATCCGGAAAAGTCCGCCCGCCAAAAGAAAATGAACGCTATTTCGGCTTGCTCCAAGTAGAAGCCGTCAACGGCGAAGACCCGGAAGTCGCAAAAGAACGGGTCCATTTCCCGGGACTGACGCCGCTCTATCCAGATCACCATATCCGCCTGGAAACCGGCCCGGAACATTTATCGACGCGCATCATGGATCTCGTATCCCCGGTCGGCTTCGGCCAGCGTGGGTTGATCGTCGCTCCGCCTAAAGCCGGAAAAACGATGCTGTTGAAGGAAATCGCCAATGCCGTGACGACGAACCATCCGGAAGCGGAACTGATCGTGCTGTTGATCGATGAGCGTCCGGAAGAAGTGACGGACATCGAACGCTCGGTCGACGCTGATGTGGTGTCTTCGACTTTCGATGAAGTTCCCGAAAATCATGTCAAAGTAGCCGAGCTGGTTCTCGAACGCGCCATGCGTCTCGTCGAACATAAGCGCGATGTCGTCATCTTGATGGATTCGATCACGCGACTGGCGCGTGCGTATAACCTGGTCATCCCGCCAAGCGGGCGTACGCTTTCCGGCGGAATCGACCCTGCCGCATTCCACCGCCCGAAACGCTTTTTCGGTGCGGCGCGCAATATCGAAGAAGGCGGCAGCTTGACGATCCTTGCGACGGCACTCGTCGAAACGGGATCGCGCATGGACGAAGTCATCTATGAAGAGTTTAAAGGAACCGGCAATATGGAGCTGCATCTCGACCGCAGCCTCGCCGAACGCCGCATTTTCCCGGCACTCGACATCCGCCGGTCGGGCACACGCAAGGAAGAATTGTTGATGGACCCGGAACAACTTGATAAACTATGGGCAATCCGCAAAACCTTCTCGGATTCACCCGATTTTACGGAGCGCTTCATGAAAAAGCTCAGCCATTCGAAGACGAATGAAGAGTTTTTCAGCCAATTGCCGAGAGACGGCAAATCATCGCGCACCCCGCGAAAGACGATTTGATTGCTTGCAAAAGCCATTAAGTTTTGATATGATTATAAGAGTGAAACAAAACAGTACTATTGCATATACGGCCTAACGAGCCGTGTAAGGCAATAGGCAAAATAGATTAAACTCTGTTCCAGATGGTTCAGGGCGGGAGGAGAAAACATTATGAAAACAGGTATTCACCCAGAGTACAAAAAAGCGACAGTGACTTGCTCATGCGGCAACTCATTCGAAACAGGTTCAGTAAAAGAGAACATCAACGTTGAGCTTTGCTCAGAATGTCATCCATTCTATACTGGACGCCAAAAATTCGCAGCTGCAGATGGCCGCGTAGACCGTTTCAACAAAAAATACGGCCTCAAAGAAGAAATCAACAACTAAGTCACTATTATACCCGTCCGTCGCGAAAACGCCGGATGGGTATTTTTTTTGTTAAGGAACGGAAAAAATCAATTACATAGCAGAAAAATGATAGTCACATCCGCCATTTTTGGTATGATATTAACAGCAAATGTTTGAAAGGGGTCTCCACTATGTACGTCATGAAACAGACCGGATGGGTCGAGTTGATTTGCGGAAGCATGTTTTCCGGGAAATCGGAAGAACTGATCCGCCGCATCCGCCGCGCGCAATTCGCCAAGCAGAAAATTGCGGTATTCAAGCCGAAATTGGATAACCGTTATAGCGAGGAAGCGGTCGTCTCCCATAACGGAACCACTGTTATCGCCTTGCCAATCGGGCATTCCGGTGAGATGAAAGAATATATAACCGACGAATTCGATATCATCGCCATCGATGAAGCACAATTCTTCGATATGGAAATCGTCGACCATGTGCAAAAATTGGCCGACCATGGTTTCCGCGTGATTGTCGCAGGCCTCGACCAGGATTTCCGCGGCGTGCCATTCGGTCCGATGCCATCCCTTCTATCAATTGCAGAGCAAGTGACCAAACTGCAGGCTGTCTGCACGGTCTGCGGATCTCCCGCAAGCCGCACGCAGCGCCTGATCGACGGCAAGCCTGCCGGTTCGGATGACCCGATCATCCTGGTCGGCGCTTCCGAAGCCTACGAACCGCGTTGCCGCCATCACCATGAAGTCCCGGCCGGCGTTACGGTTACAGAATAAAAAGCACCAATTAGTTTGAAGAAGCGTTTATATAGACAAATCACAGACCTTAAGAAATCAATGGACTTGAATTTTTGTTGTATTTTTTGAGAAAAGATATGAAGCGAAATAGCGCAGACTCCTGGGGGAGCAGCGGAGTACTGAACTAATTCGGGCGCCTAGCCCGAATTAGTTCAGTGCAAGCTCCCCCGGAAAGCCAGCTATTTCGCGGAATATCGTAAACAATGGAATCTTATGCACAGAGTTATCGACTTTATATAGAAGAAACTAGAGGTGAAAACAATGTTTGACCGTTTACAGTCTGTCGAGGACAGATACGACCGTCTCAACGAAATGTTGAGTGACCCGGATATCGTCAGTGATACGAACAAGCTGCGCGATTATTCCAAAGAACAATCCGATCTGCAGGAAACTGTAGAGACATACCGTGAATACAAAGACGTCCAGACGCAATTGGCCGATTCAAAAGCCATGTTTGAGGAAAAAATGGATGCCGATATGCGTGAAATGGTCAAAGAAGAAGTCGCGGAACTCGAAGCGCGTTCCAAGGAACTGGAAGAGCGCCTTCACATTCTGTTGATTCCGAAAGACCCGAACGATGATAAGAACGTCATCATGGAAATCCGCGGCGCGGCGGGCGGCGATGAAGCAGCCCTGTTCGCAGGCGATTTGTTCAAGATGTATTCCCGTTTTGCGGAAGCCAACGGTTGGAAAGTGCAGATCATGGACTCGAATCCGACGGAAATCGGCGGATTTAAGGAATTGGTCTTTATGGTGACCGGTAAAGGCGCCTATTCTAAATTGAAATACGAAAACGGCGCCCACCGCGTACAGCGGGTTCCTGAAACCGAATCCGGGGGGCGCATCCATACTTCGACAGCGACGGTCGCATGTTTGCCGGAAGTGGAAGAAGTCGAAGTCGACATCCACGATAACGATATTCGCGTCGACACCTATGCATCATCAGGTGCAGGGGGCCAATCGGTCAATACGACGATGTCGGCGGTGCGTTTGACACATTTACCGACGAATATCGTCGTCACCTGCCAAGACGAGAAATCCCAGATCAAGAACAAAGCGAGCGCCATGAAAGTTTTGCGCGCCCGCGTCTATGAAAAGTTTCAGCAAGAAGCACAAGCTGAATATGATTCCGTACGTAAATCCGCTGTCGGTACAGGTGACCGTTCAGAGCGCATCCGCACTTACAACTTCCCGCAAAACCGAGTGACGGACCATCGCATCGGATTGACCATCCAGAAGCTGGACCAGATCCTGCAAGGCAAGATGGATGAAATTGTTGACGCCCTGGTGATCGATGAACAATCAACGAGGATGGAGAGCTTAAACAATGAACAAAGTTGAAACCTTAACGACAGTGGAATTCATATATCAAGCTTTGGAACAGGCGGCGAGCTATCTAAAGCAACACGGCCGTGAAGAAACGCCAGCCCGTATTCTCTTGCAGCATGAGCTGGGAGTGGATTACTCGGGTTTGGTCGCGTCTATGCGCGATAAAATCGAAGATCGCCAGTTCGAGTCCTATTGGGCCAATATCGAAGAATTGGTGGAAGGCGTGCCGGTACAGCATTTAACTGGTGTTGAACAGTTTTACGGCAGGACCTTCCAAGTGTCGCCAGCCGTCCTCATCCCGCGTCCGGAAACAGAAGAGTTGATTGAAGAGGCTTTGAAACTGAAGCGTGAGCTGTTCGGAACGGAAGAAGTGCAGGCAGCGGATATCGGAACGGGCAGCGGGGTCATTGCAATTACATTGAAATGCGAATTGCCTGAAGCGGAAGTGATGGCGACGGATATTTCCGAAGAAGCCTTGTTCATGGCTGAACGCAATGCAGAAACCTTGAATGCGGATGTCCATTTCACTAAAGGGGATTTGGCAGCGCCGCTTGCGGGAAGAAAATGGGATATTATCCTGTCCAACCCGCCCTACATCGCGCATCATGAAGCACCGGCCCTATCGGATACTGTCCGTGAATTCGAGCCGCATCAAGCGCTATTCGCTGACCGTGATGGGCTTGCGGCTTACGAAACATTGGCACAGCAAGTGCCGGAATTGATTAGCCGCCCAGGCATCATCGGGCTGGAAATCGGCAGCAGCCAAGGTGCCGCTGTAACTGAATTGTTCCAAAAAGCCTTGCCAGATGCACGTGTCTATTGCAAAAAAGATATCAACAAACACGATCGCATGGTATTTTGTATTTTAGATTAAATTGTGCACAAATCATCTGATGTTAAGGGGTGTTATCCACAAATTGTGGATATTGTCCCGAAAACCTTATTGTACTGGAGATGTTTAGGTGGAAACGAAAACAATTCTTGTGGATGAACATGTGAACAACGATGAAAGTTATACACAAGCTGTGGATTATATCCGCGGGGGGGAAGTCGTCGCATTCCCGACCGAAACCGTTTACGGCCTCGGGGCGAATGCGATGAACGGCGAAGCTGTCGATAAAATTTTCGAAGCGAAAGGCCGCCCGACCGACAATCCATTGATTGTTCACGTGGATTCCAAAGAAACCGCCTTGGAGTATGTCGAAGATGTTCCGGAAAAAGCCCTGCAATGCATGGATGCTTTTTGGCCGGGGGCATTGACCTTGATCATGCAGGCGAAACCGGATACCTTTGCTTCTAATGTAACAGCAGGCTTGCCGACAGTAGGGATTCGCGTGCCGAACCATCCGGTCGCGTTGAATTTACTAAAGCGCTTGAAGCAGCCAGTGGCCGCGCCGAGCGCTAACACAAGCGGCAAACCGAGCCCGACTTTGGCTGAGCATGTCTATTTCGATATGAACGGCAAGATTCCCCTCATTCTGGATGGCGGCCCGACCCAGGTCGGCATCGAATCGACGGTGCTGGATATGACGAGCGCACCGCCAGTCATCTTGCGGCCTGGACAAGTGACGAAAGAGCAATTGGAAGAAGTGATCGGGACTGTCCGTCTGTCTTCCGAGACGAAAGGCAACACACCGAAATCTCCCGGCATGAAGTATGCCCATTACGCACCACGGGCGCCGCTTTATCTGATCGAGCACAATACCAAGCTGATCGAGAAAGCGATTGAGTATATGCACGGCAAAAAGAAAAAAATCGCCGTGCTGAGCCGCGAAAAATTCGAGACGGCGGATTACTGCTTCCCGCTCGCTGTGGATAAGTTATACGACAGCCTGCGGAAATGCGACCAGACAGATGCCGATCTGATTTTGGCATGCGTATTGCCGGAAAATGAAGACGCCGCGCTGATGAACCGCCTGGAAAAAGCGGCGGACCATAAATGGTTCAGCTGATTCAAGCAAGTGAATTAGATGACAGCATATGAAGCCGCCGGGAAATTCCCGGTGGCTTTTTTTGTTGTTTGAAATTGAGGGAGCGGGGGAGATTCCGCTCCAAGGGGACGCTTTCCGGAGGGCTAAACCCTTGTGCTCCCACATCTGCATGCAGATGCGTCGCAAATGAATGGACTCGGCTTCCCTTCGCCATCCATTCGCCCCTTTCCGCTCCATCTCTAAGTATAGTGGGGAAATAAAATTCAACTGTCACCGAAATTAGCATGAATAGTTTTGGGCAGCTTTGTAATTACATAAAGAATAGCTAGTGAACCATCTTTCCCGCTATCAACTCTCGCTAGGCGTCTTCACCAGCGGATGAATACAATAAAAAAGACGCGTCTTCGCATGCAACATCCAATGAAATCTCAAAGCCGAACCGCGCACAAACCCGTGCTCAACTTTCGCTATGCTCAAGCATCGCAGAAAAACCGTTGCTCCCACATCTGCGAGCAGATGCGTCGCAAATGAATTGGCTCAACTCCCTTTCGCCCATTCATTGGCTCATTGCGGGAGGCCAGCCCAAAGCGGCAGGCGGCTGGTTCGTGATGAAATGTCCAATAGACAATCGATCCCGCTCTCAAGTCCAGCTATCCACAACAACTGCTACACCAATCCGCATCCATACAATAGCTCGTTAAAATGCGGTATAATAATAGTCAGATACACACCATCTCGAGAGTTCATTGAACACTAGATGGGGAGACTGAAGCTCGGATGAGGGGGGATTGGATGAAGATTTTATTCGTCTGCACGGGAAATACGTGCCGCAGCCCGATGGCGGAAGCGATTGTGCATACCCGTTCCATCGAGGGGGTAGAAGCACGTTCGGCAGGGATTTTCGCAGGGCAATCGCCGCTGTCAGCCAATGCGCAGAAAGTATTGAGCGAGCAGTCCATCGAATTCGACCATGTTTCGAAGCCGCTGGATCCGCGTGATGTAGAATGGGCGGAACTGATTTTGACGATGACCTATTCACACAAAATGGCGCTCATGCAATACTATCCAGAAGTAGCGACTAAGCTGCACACGGTAAAGGAATTTGCGGAAGGCTCGACAGGGGATATCAGCGACCCATACGGCGGGTCCTTGGATGATTACCGCAGGACGTATAAAGAACTAGAGCAATTGATTGATAAGATGGTAAAGCAATTAGGCATTACCTAACTGGAAAGAGCTGCCCAAGAGCATAAAATGCATGTGCTTGAGCAGCTCTTTTCCATTGAAGGGGCCACAAGATTTCAGTTGCAGAAACCAGGCGTGAGGAAGTAACATGGAACTGTTCAAAAATGTTAGAATTAAATAAAAGCGGCGGCGCTTCCACAAGAACTGTCCGCTAAATGAAAACGAAAAGAGGGTTAATCATGAGAATAGCAATTTCATCAGACCACGGCGGCAATAATCTGCGCAAGGAGATTGTCAATCTATTGAACGAGATGGGCATTGAATACAAAGACTTCGGGCCTCAAACGGACGATTCTGTCGACTATCCGGATTATGCACAGCCGGTAGCGGAAGGCGTCGCAAGCGGGGAATTCGATAAAGGCATTTTGATTTGCGGGACTGGGATCGGCATGTCGATTTCTGCCAATAAAGTGAAAGGCATCCGCTGTGCGCTTGTCCATGACGTCTTCAGCGCCAAAGCGACGCGTGAACATAACGATTCGAATGTCTTGGCGATGGGCGAGCGTGTCATCGGGCCAGGGCTCGCGAAAGAAATTGCGAAAACATGGCTGACGACTGATTTTGAAGGCGGACGCCACGAAAACCGCGTCCAGAAAATCAGCGCACTCGAAAACTAAGAAGGAGGAGTAAGCATGCAAAGCTTATGGCAGTTGCAGCTTGAAGAAGTTCTCAGCGAATTGGAGCAACAGATTGCATTCAAGGAAGGCCAATTATTCGTCGTCGGCTGCTCGACTTCTGAAGTGGCCGGGGAGCGCATCGGCACGGGCGGCGGGCTCGATATTGCAGAAAGCTTGTTCGAACCCTTGCGTGTGTTTGCGGAACGGCATGGATTATTTCTGGCCTTTCAAGGCTGCGAGCATATTAACCGCGCGCTGACGATTGAGCGGGCAGCTGCCGAACGCTACGGCTTGGAGCCGGTATCGGTGGTGCCTGTGGCGAAAGCAGGCGGTTCGATGAGTGCTTACGCCTTCATGAATATGAGTGACCCAGTCGTCGTCGAGGAAATTGCTGCCCACGCCGGAGTGGACATCGGGCAGACGATGATCGGCATGCATTTAAAAAGAGTCGCCGTTCCGGTGCGGACTTCTGTTAAACTAATAGGGGAAGCGATCGTATCAAGTGCGACGACACGGCCGAAACTGATCGGCGGTGTCCGTGCGAGCTATGATCGCCAGGTTCTTCAATCACGGGAGGGAAAGACAGATGGAATTGATTAAGGCGCAGGATCAGGCAGTATACGAAGCAATGAACGCGGAAAAAGAACGCCAAGAAGCGAATATCGAATTGATCGCATCGGAAAACTTTGTATCCCAGGCAGTTATGGATGCACAAGGGTCCGTGTTGACCAATAAATACGCAGAAGGCTATCCGGGCAAACGCTATTACGGCGGTTGTGAATTTGTAGATGTAGTGGAAAATATCGCACGCGACCGCTTGAAAGAAATTTTTGGCGCAGAGCATGCAAACGTCCAGCCTCACTCCGGTTCACAGGCGAATATGGCTGTCTACACGGCGATGCTTGAACAAGGCGATACCGTCCTTGGCATGAACTTGAACCACGGTGGGCATTTGACGCACGGCAGCAAAGTCAACTTCAGCGGCATGCAGTATAATTTCGTTGAATACGGCGTCGACAAAGACACGCAATTGCTTGATTACGAAGCGGTTCGCCAGGCAGCTCTTGAGCACAAGCCGAAAATGATCGTTGCTGGTGCCAGTGCCTATTCCCGCACATTGGATTTTGCGAAATTCCGTGAAATCGCTGATGAAGTCGGCGCATACTTGATGGTCGACATGGCGCATATCGCAGGGCTTGTCGCAACCGGTGCACATCCAAACCCAGTGCCTCATGCACATTTTGTTACTTCCACTACCCATAAAACCTTACGCGGCCCGCGCGGCGGCTTGATTCTTTGCAAAGAAGAATTTGCGAAAAAAATCGATAAAATCATCTTCCCTGGCATCCAGGGCGGCCCGTTGATGCATGTCATTGCAGCAAAAGCCGTCGCTTTCGGCGAAGCCCAAAAGCCGGAGTTCAAGGATTATATCGAGCAAGTCGTCAAAAATGCGAAAGTGTTGGCTGATAGCTTAACAGCTGAAGGCGTCGATATCGTTTCCGGCGGCACTGACAACCACTTGCTGCTGCTCGACCTCCGTTCGCTCAACTTGACGGGGAAAGTAGCGGAGCATGTGTTGGATGAAGTCGGTATCACGACCAATAAAAACACCATCCCGTTCGACCCGGAAAGCCCATTCGTCACCTCGGGCATCCGTCTTGGAACAGCAGCAGTCACATCCCGCGGCTTCAAGGAAGAAGAAATGAAGGAAATCGCTTCGATCATGGCGCTTCTATTGAAAAACCCGGAAGACGAAACTGTGAAGAAGGAAGCCGCTGAACGGACAGCAAAATTGACGGCTGCCCATCCTTTGTATAAATAAGCAGCTGGTTATCTAGATGAATACAGAAATGAATAAAGCCGCCGCATGCATTGGCGGCTTTTTTTCACCATACATATTGAAAAAAACTGGGAGGGACGCGTATGCATCAATATGAAATCCAGGAAGACCGGAAAGTGATCATAGATTGGCTGCGCCGTCTCGGGATCGAATTCCACACGAGTTTTGTCGTCGTGAACCCGGATATTCCCGATCACCCCATCGCCTATGCAAATCAAGCATTTTTCGAGATGACCGGTTACAGTGAAGAGGAAGTTATCGGAAGAAACGGTAAATTCCTCCATGGAATAAAAACAGACACCAATACTGGAACCCGAATCCGCGAAGCGACGGCCACGGCGCAGCCAGGGATTTTTGAAATCGTCAATTACCGTAAAGACGGTACGCCTTTCTGGAATGAAATCACGGTCCAACCTTTGGCGTTTCCTGAAAAATCATTGCGTTATATCCTGATGCTTCAACGGGACATCAGCGACCGCCGGCGGGCTGAAACTTTGATCGAGCTGCAAAAGGAAACGTATAAAGGGATTGAAAAGGGGCATATGCTCGGGATGCTCCTTCAGAACATCTGTGAAACGGCTGAATCATTTTTCCTTGACGGTTCTCGGTGCACGGTCCTATTGGTGGACGAGGCGAAGCGTTTCCAGGTGGGTGCGGCGAAATCGATGCCGGAAGAATTCACTCTCGGGATGCGCGGCTTGGAAGTAGCAGCTGATGTTAGCCCTTGCGGCGCGGCATATCTGCGCCAGCAACCAGTCGTTGTTGAGGATGTGGCACAAGATGCGCTTATGGACGGGCAGCAGGACCTGCTCGATCAGTTTGGGATCAAAGCGATCTGGTCCGTGCCGATTTTTAACGGCCAGGAAGAAACGATCGGCACTTTCGGGATCTATTTCCCATCTGTCTATAAGCCGTCGGAAAAAGATCTGGTCTTTATGGAAGAAATCGCGTCGATCGTGTCACTGGCGGTGAAATTCTCACGCCAGCAGGAAGAGATCCTTCGCCTTGCTTATATTGACGAGGAATCAGGGCTGCCGAACCGGCATTACTTCCGCACCGAACTGGAAGAGCTGTTGAAGGACGGAAAAGAAGGCTTTGTCGCGTTTATCTCGGCAGATGAATTCATCAAGATCAGCGATCAATATGGCCACAAGGCGGGCAATGACCTATGCCGGGAGCTTGGCCGCCGTCTTGTGCTGGCAGGAGGCACCCGGGAAAAACTGGTCGCACGCTTTTCCGATTCGAGGCTATCGCTCTACAGCACCATACCTTTGACGCGCGCGCCCGAATTCCTGGAGGATATCTTAAGCAGCCTCCGGGAGCCGGTGTCGATCGGCGAGATGGATTTGTTTTTGACTGTCAAAGTCGGCGTGGCAATCGTCACGCCTGCACAGCAGAACGCGGAAGAATTGGTCCGCTGTGCTGACAGCGCGTTATCGAAGGCAAAGGAACGCGTGGGCGAGGCCATCTGTTATTTTGAAAATGAACAAGATGAAGTGATGATGCGCGATTTGCGCGTCGCCAATGCATTGACCGCGGCACTTAAACGAAAAGAGATCAGTGTCTTCCTGCAGCCGAAAGTAGCACTTGAAAGCCGGGATATTCTCGGCTTCGAAGCGCTGGCCCGCTGGAAATCACCGGAGCTCGGGGATATTTCGCCTGCCATCTTCATACCGGCCGCAGAAAAGAACGGAAAGATCCGCCAGCTGGAGCAGCATGTCATCGAGCAGGTCCTGTCTTGGCTGAAAAAGCGCCAGGAGCGGGAGCTGGAGCTGCGCCAAGTGGCGATCAATATCTCAGCGGAACATTTTTTCCACCATTCCTTCGTCCCGCACCTGGTGGATGAAACGAAAAAGTACGGCGTGGACCCGAAATGGATTCAGCTGGAGATCACCGAGCGCATCGGCGTCGTCGATATCGATACGGCCGGCACGGTGTTCGAGCAGTTGAAAAAATACGGCTTTGCGACATCCATCGATGATTTCGGGACAGGCTATTCGTCGCTCAGCTATCTCCAGAAGCTGCCTGTCGAAGAAATCAAGATCGACCGTTCCTTCGTGTCCAATATGGACGAACACGGGACGCGTGCCGTCATCCGGACCATCATCCAGCTGGCGGACAATCTCGGGCTTCGGGCAGTGGCGGAAGGCGTCGAGACCGAAGACGACCGGACGCAATTGCTCGGGATGGGTTGCACCATCGCCCAGGGCTTTCTATTCCACCGGCCGATGCCGCTCGATGAAGCGCATCTACTCTAACCGGGGCACTTGCCCCGGTTTTTTATTTTGCCGATGGAAGTTGACTGAATAATTCTAATGCAGGGGTGAAGCTCTAATCCCTTTCATTTTCTGTTATACTGTTTAGGAAAATGTATGAAAAAGGAGAGATACACTGTGGGAAAAGTATTCGTTTTTGATCATCCGCTGATTCAGCATAAACTGACGTATATCCGCGACAAATCGACTGGAACAAAGGAATTCCGTGAATTGGTTGACGAGATTTCGACTTTGATGGCCTTTGAAATCACGCGCGAGCTACCGCTTCAGGAAATCGACGTGGAAACGCCGGTGCAAGTCGCCAAGTCGAACGTTCTTGCCGGGAAAAAATTGGGCATCGTCCCGATTTTGCGTGCAGGAATCGGGATGGTTGATGGCGTCTTGAAATTGATTCCGGCGGCAAAGGTCGGCCATATCGGCTTGTACCGTGACCCCGAAACTTTGCAGCCAGTGGAATATTATTTTAAAATGCCTTCCGATGTCTCTGAACGTGAATTGATCGTGGTCGACCCGATGCTCGCGACAGGCGGTTCCGCAATCGAAGCGGTCAATTCCCTGAAAAAACGCGGGGCGACGAAAATCAAGTTCATGTGCATCATCGCAGCGCCAGAAGGCGTGGAAGCTTTGCAAAAAGCACATCCGGATGTTGATATCTATATCGCGGCACTCGATGAGAAGCTGAACGAAAAAGGGTATATCGTACCTGGCCTCGGAGATGCCGGAGATCGCTTGTTCGGAACAAAATAAGAAAGCGGGTTGATCAGCAGTGACGAAAAAATGGAAAGTGATGACGATTTTCGGTACACGTCCGGAAGCGATTAAAATGGCGCCGCTCGTTTTGGAATTGCAGAAGCATCCAGAGACGATCGAGCCTCTTGTGACCGTGACCGCACAGCATCGCCAAATGCTTGACCAAGTGCTTGAAACATTCGGCATCACCCCAGACTTTGACTTGAACATCATGAAAGACCGCCAAACCTTGAGTGATGTCACGGTGCGGGCTATGCAAGGCTTGGATGATGTGATGAAAGAAGCGAAACCGGATATCGTGCTGGTCCATGGAGATACGACGACGACATTCGCGGCAAGTTTGGCCGCATTGTACAACCAAATCTCAATTGGGCATGTAGAAGCCGGGCTTCGGACCCACAATAAGTACTCTCCTTTCCCGGAAGAGATGAACCGCCAATTGACGGGCGTCATGGCGGACATCCATTTTGCGCCGACCGAAAAATCTGCGCAGAATCTGCGTGATGAGAATAAAAAAGAAGAAACGATCTATATTACGGGCAACACGGCAATCGATGCCTTGCAAACGACGGTGCGCGATAATTACCATCATCCGGTGCTCGATAAAATCGGCAATGACCGCATGATCCTATTGACTGCCCACCGGCGTGAAAACCTCGGCGAACCGATGCGCAATATGTTCCGTGCGATCAAGCGCCTGACTGAAGAGCATGAGGACATACAAGTCGTCTATCCGGTACACATGAATCCGGCTGTCCGTGAAGTGGCGGATGAAGTGCTCGGGCGCGACCCGCGCATCCATTTGATCGAGCCGCTTGAAGTATTGGATTTCCATAATTTCGCGGCCCAGTCTTATTTCATCCTGACCGATTCGGGCGGGGTGCAGGAAGAAGCACCCTCTCTTGGAAAGCCGGTATTGGTATTGCGCGATACAACGGAACGTCCGGAAGGCATCGATGCGGGCACTTTGAAACTTGCGGGCACGGATGAAGAAACGATCTACCGCCTCGGCAAGGAATTGCTGACGGATGCATCCGCGTATGAAGCGATGTCACAAGCATCGAACCCGTACGGTGACGGAAAAGCATCCCAGCGGATCGTGGAAGCCTTGCACAAGTATTTCGGCGAGTTGTAAGGAGTGGGGAGTGCGGAGGAATGTTGTTTGTCCGCCCGCTTCCGCTTTTCTTGATGTCTAGCTCGAGCGCCTAGCTCCTCGGGTCATAAGCCGTTCCAGCATTGCGGCAAAGAGCGCCGCATTGCTGATCCGTCTTATGCCTGTCGGAGCTGGACAGGCGCTCTCGCTTTTCTTGATGTCCAGCGTCAGCGACCTGGCTCTCGGGTCGCAAGCCAACTTCCCTGTGCGGCAAAAGGCGCCGCTTCGGGAATCTGCCTTGCGCCTGTCGAGCCAAAACGGCCGCTTCCGCTTTTCTGGTAACAAATTTGTCAATCGTATGTCGGCGGGTTTTAGCTTGTGAAGTTTTTCACTACATGTAATTGACATGATTTTACCCCTATTGTATGCTTACAAAGGGTCTGCATGAGAGGGTTTTCATACATAATGGATGTGCTATTGAAAGCCGGATGCGACTGCTCTTTTTATGGGCGTGAATGTCAAATCATTATGAATTTCGAGGGGTTTATCATGCACCCGAAAAAAAGTCCCTTACAAGCAATGGCGATTTATTCAGCCATTCTCTCGCAACTTGTCGGGTCCGTACTAATCGGGGTCTTTACAGGGATGTGGCTTGATGAGCGCTTCGGAACCGCCCCGCTCTTTTTGATCATCTGCCTGCTCGCCGGACTTAGTGCCGGGGTTTGGGCGATGCTTCAGACCGTCCGAAAATTCGAATCAGGAGACATGTGAAAAATGGATGGACTTCAAGAGATCTATAAAAGACTGAAGAGGCTGATGTATTTCATCCTCGCTGCGTTCGTGTTGGGATGGGGAGTTACTCCTTACCCGGAAGTGTTCGCGGGCTTGATCGTCGGATCTCTGTTCGGCATTTATAATATGTGGATCCTGGTCCGCAGAATGGAAAAATTCGATCGGGCGGTGGCAGAAGGCTCGAAAGTCCGTTCTCTTGGAACGGCATTACGGTTCGCATCAGGTGTAGCCGTTGTGGCGATCGCTATTTTATTCGCTGAGCACATACACTTGGTCAGTGCGGTAATCGGGTTGATGATCCCTTATGGTCTCCTTTTGGTGGAGCGGGTCGTTTATCACATGAAACACCATTAAAGAAAGTGGAAAGAGAGGTGAATTTATCGTGGATCATGGCGCTCCAATGCTCGAGGTGTTCGGAATCTGGTTCAACCTATCGAACGTTATGATGCTGCTTGTAGCCGCTCTTATTGTTTTCCTTATCGCGTTCTTTGCTACCCGCAACTTGAAGCTGAAGCCGACAGGCATGCAGAACTTCATGGAATGGGTCATGGACTTTGTCAAAGGAATCATTAAAAGCAATATGGACTGGCGGGACGGCGGACGATTCCATATTCTTGGGATTACGCTGATCATGTTCATCTTCGTTTCGAACATGCTCGGGCTTCCATTTGCTGTTGTCGTCAACGGAGACCTTTGGTGGAAATCACCAACAGCGGATCCAGTCGTGACAATGACATTGGCTGCAACAATCATTATCTTGAGCCACTATTATGGTATTAAGCTGAAAGGCTTGAAAGGCTACAGTTCAGATTTCCTGAAACCGATGCCGTTCTTGTTCCCGCTTAAAATCATTGAGGAATTCGCAAATACGCTGACACTCGGTCTGCGTCTTTACGGTAACATCTACGCTGGTGAGATCTTGCTTACTTTGTTGGCAGGGCTTGCTTCAGCAAGTATCTTCGGATTCGTCGGTGCAATCTTGCCGATGATGGCATGGCAAGGGTTCTCGATCTTTATCGGGGCTATCCAAGCGTTCATTTTCGTTATGTTAACGATGGTTTATTTATCGCATAAAGTCAGCGAAGACCATTGAGTATAAACTGCCTTCGGGCAAAACAAAAAAACAATTATCCTGAGGAGGACATTTTAAAATGGGTTTATTAGCAGCAGCAATTGCAGTAGGTTTAGCAGCACTAGGTGCAGGTATCGGTAACGGACTTATCGTGTCAAAAACAGTTGAAGGTATCGCTCGCCAGCCAGAAGCACGCGGCGTTCTTCAAACAACAATGTTCATCGGTGTAGCTTTGGTCGAGGCATTGCCGATCATCGCCGTAGTTATCGCGTTCATCGTAATGAACCGTTAATAAAGAAAAGCGAAAGTGCCTATTCAGCTCTGACAGGCATAAGGCGAACCAGCGAAGCGGCGTTCTTTGCCGCACAGCTGGGTTGACTTATGTCCCGAAGAGCTAGGCACTGGAGTCTAGACATCGCGAAAAGCGAATCTAGACAAAGCAATTTATTACTGAAAAGCTAAATGGCGAGAATGCTCCGGCATGTTTTTCGCCATTTATGCTTGTATGATGCATTTTGGATTTCGACAGCACATCTAACGATTTTAAGGAATATATAATAGAAGAAAAAGTATTTTAGGCTCTTGAAGGGAGTGAAACAATCGTGTTTTTTGATCACCTCGTACTCGGTGCAACCGGGGAGTTTTTGAATATTGGAGACATCATCGCAACATTGGTCATCTTTTTGCTCCTAATGGCCCTGTTGAAGAAATTTGCTTGGGGTCCATTGATGGGCGTTATGCAGCAACGTGAAGATTTGATTGCAAGTGAGATCGAAACTGCTGAAAAAAGCCGTCAGGAATCACAGCAAATGCTTGATGAGCAGCGCAACCTTTTGAAGGATGCCCGCAACCAGGCGCAGGAAATCGTTGAGAATGCCAAGAAACAAGGCGAAGTTTCTCGTGAGGAAATCATTACGACAGCGCGTGCTGAATCTGCCCGCATGAAAGAATCCGCAGTGGCAGAAATTGCTAACGAGCGTGAAAAAGCGATCGCAGCAGTCCGCGAAGAAGTTGTGGCTCTGTCCTTGTTGGCAGCTACGAAAGTATTGGACAAGGAAATCTCTGAGGAAGACAACCGTCAGTTGATTAACGAAACGATTGCGAAGGCAGGCGAAGTGCAATGAGCCAAGTCGCTGAGCGCTACGCATCGGCATTATTCCAGGTAGCCAAAGAGCACAATGTGACTTTGGAAATCGAACAGGATCTCCGTGAAGTACGTAAAGTTTTCAAGTTGACTCCTGAACTTTACCAATTGATCGTGTCACCGAAACTTTCAGCTGAAAAGCGCACAAACCTCATCAACGAAGTATTCCAAGGGGCTAACCCTTATGTCGTGAATACACTTCAGATGTTGGGTGATCGCAGACGCATGAACGAAGTCAGTGATTTGACACAAGCATATATCAAGCTTTCCAATGAAGAGCAGGGAATTGAAGATGCAACCGTTTATTCGACCCGTCCGTTGACGGAAGAAGAAACCGCATCTATTTCCACGGCTTTCTCGAAAAGCATCGGCAAGAATTCTTTACGGATTGAAAACGTAATCGACCCATCATTGATCGGTGGATTGCGCCTTCAAATCGGGAACCGCATCTTTGACAGCAGCGTCAGCACAAAACTTGCCCGCCTGCAGCGTCAATTGATCGGCTAATTTATGAAATTATGAGAGGGTGAAATACATGAGCATCAAAGCTGAAGAAATCAGCAATCTGATTAAGCAACAGATTGAAAACTATCAATCAGAGATGAAAGTTGACGAAGTCGGTACAGTCATCACGATTGGTGACGGTATCGCTCGCGCTCATGGCCTCGACAACATCATGGCTGGAGAACTTGTAGAATTCTCTAATGGTGTAATGGGTATGGCACAGAACTTGGAAGCCAACAACGTTGGTATCATCATCCTTGGGCCATTCGCAGACATCAAAGAAGGCGATGAAGTACGTCGGACTGGCCGTATTATGGAAGTACCGGTAGGGGAAGAACTTATCGGACGCGTTGTAAATCCACTGGGACAGCCGGTTGATGGTCTTGGACCGATCAACACGACTAAATCCCGTCCTATCGAAAGCCCAGCACAAGGCGTTATGGCACGTAAATCCGTGCACGAACCGCTTCAAACTGGGATTAAAGCAATCGATGCTCTTGTGCCGATCGGCCGTGGGCAGCGTGAGTTGATCATCGGTGACCGCCAGACTGGTAAAACTTCTGTCGCGATCGATACGATCTTGAACCAAGCTGACCAAGACATGATCTGCATTTACGTAGCAATCGGCCAAAAAGAATCGACTGTCCGTAACGTTGTTGAAACGTTCCGTAAAAACGGGGCGCTTGATTACACAATCGTCGTGACAGCTTCTGCTTCACAGCCAGCTCCACTTCTATACTTGGCTCCTTACGCGGGTATTTCCATGGCTGAAGATTTCATGTTCGACGGCAAGCACGTTTTGATCGTCTATGATGATTTGACAAAACAAGCTTCCGCTTACCGTGAACTTTCACTCTTGCTTCGTCGTCCTCCGGGCCGTGAAGCTTACCCAGGTGACGTTTTCTACCTTCACTCACGCCTTCTTGAGCGCGCAGCGAAGTTGAACGAAACGCTTGGTGCAGGATCGATCACTGCTTTGCCGTTCGTTGAAACGCAAGCAGGCGATATTTCTTCATACATTCCGACAAACGTAATCTCGATTACGGATGGACAGATCTTCCTTCAATCGGATCTTTTCTTCGCAGGTGTTCGCCCAGCGATCAACGCCGGTCTTTCTGTATCCCGTGTAGGTGGTTCAGCACAGATCAAAGCGATGAAGAAAGTAGCCGGGACTTTGCGTCTTGACTTGGCTGCTTACCGTGAATTGGAGTCATTCTCACAATTCGGTTCCGACCTTGACCCAGCGACAGCTGCAAAACTCGAGCGTGGTAAACGGACAGTTGAAGTTCTCAAACAGGACTTGAACAGCCCGATCAAAGTTGAAAAACAAGTTGTTATCTTCTACGCATTGACTCGCGGATTCCTCGACGATATCCCAGTACAAGACATCACTCGTTTCGAAGCTGAATTGACTAGCTGGTTGGATACAAACCACACGAACGTTTTGGATACCATCCGTACAACTCAGGGATTGCCATCTGACGAAGAATTCAGTGCCGCAATCAACGAATTCAAGCACACATTCGCTAAATCAGAATAAGCTCCCTGGCAGGATCGGAAGAAAAAATAACAAGGTGGTGAAATACCAGTGGCATCTTTACGCGATATAAAAACACGAATTACGTCAACCAAGAAAACAAGCCAAATCACGAAAGCGATGCAGATGGTTTCCGCTTCTAAATTGAACAAAGCAGAAATGAGCGCGAAAGCTTTCGTTCCATATATGGAAAAGATCCAGGATGTGGTCGCTTCGATCGCAGCCGGTTCCAGCGACGTGTCCAATCCGATGATGATGACACGCCCTGTCAAGAAAACGGCATATTTGGTCATTACCTCTGACCGTGGCCTTGTTGGCGGCTATAACAGTAACATCTTGCGTACTGTGATGGCTAAAATCAACGAGCGCCATGCGTCAAGCGACGAATTTGTTATCCTCTGCGTCGGGCGGAAAGGCCGTGACTTCTTCGCGAAGAAAGGCTATAACATCATCGAAAGCTCAATCGGGCTTCCGGACCACCCATCGTTTGCGGATATCAAGGAAATAACGCGCAAAGCTGTTGGTATGTTCGCAGACGGTACGTATGACGAAGTTTATATGTACTATAACCATTATGTTTCTGCCATCTCCCAGGAGGTTACCGAAAAGAAAGTGCTGCCGTTGACTGACATTCAGCCAACAGGATCGACTGCTTCTTACGAGTTCGACCCATCAGCGGAAGCGATTCTGGAAGTTCTTCTTCCACAATACGCGGAAAGCTTGATCTTTGGAGCCTTGCTGGACGGCAAAGCAAGTGAGCATGCTGCTTCCATGACAGCAATGAAGAGCGCAACCGACAATGCATCAGAATTGATCGATGATCTGACGCTTGTCTACAACCGTGCACGCCAAGCTGCGATCACTCAGGAAATCACAGAGATCGTCGGCGGAGCTGCGGCTCTGGAATAGAATATTAAGTTCAAAAGCGGACGCGGCTGATAAAGCCGCTCGAGCTTTTCATAGGTTCAATAAAAGTAAGACAGGAGGGAACAGCATGAACACAGGACACGTTCTTCAGGTTATGGGTCCGGTTGTAGACGTTAAGTTTTCCAACGGCCAACTTCCAGCGATCTACAACGCCCTAACCGTTAATATCGATCGTCCCAATCAAGCTCAAACTACTTTGACTCTTGAAGTAGCTTTGCACCTTGGCGACGACACAGTTCGTACCATCGCAATGGAATCCACTGATGGATTGCAGCGCGGTTCAGCAGTAACCGATTTGGGCAGAGCAATTTCTGTTCCTGTCGGAGAAGCTACACTTGGCCGGGTATTTAACGTACTTGGTGAAGTAATCGACTTGGGTGAGGAAATTCCGGCATCAGAGCGCCGCGACCCGATTCACCGTTCAGCTCCTACGTTTGAGCACCTTTCCACAGAAGTTGAAATCCTTGAAACTGGTATCAAAGTAGTTGACTTGCTAGCCCCTTACATCAAAGGCGGTAAAATCGGCCTCTTCGGTGGTGCCGGTGTAGGTAAAACTGTTTTGATCCAGGAATTGATCAACAACATCGCACAAGAGCACGGCGGTCTTTCCGTATTCGCCGGTGTTGGTGAGCGTACACGCGAAGGAAACGACTTGTTCCACGAGATGAGCGATTCCGGCGTTATCAAGAAAACATCAATGGTCTTCGGCCAGATGAACGAGCCGCCGGGCGCACGTATGCGTGTTGCCTTGACTGGTTTGACAATGGCTGAATACTTCCGTGATGAGCAAGGCGCAGACGTTCTTTTGTTCATCGATAATATCTTCCGCTTCACGCAAGCAGGTTCTGAAGTATCCGCCCTTCTTGGCCGTATGCCATCAGCGGTTGGTTACCAGCCGACACTTGCGACTGAAATGGGTCAATTGCAAGAGCGTATCACGACAACAAGCGCTGGTTCTGTAACATCGATCCAGGCAATCTATGTCCCTGCCGATGACTACACGGATCCGGCTCCAGCGACAACATTTGCCCACCTTGATGCGACAACTAACCTTGAGCGTAAACTTTCTGAGATGGGTATCTACCCAGCGGTGGATCCGCTAGCTTCTACTTCACGCGCATTGTCTCCTGAAATCGTCGGCGCTGAGCACTACGGTGTTTCCCGCCAGGTTCAAGAAACGTTGCAGCGCTACAGAGAGCTACAGGATATCATTGCGATCCTTGGTATGGACGAATTGAGCGATGAGGACAAGCTGACGGTTAACCGTGCACGCCGCGTCCAAAACTTCCTTTCTCAAAACTTCCACGTTGCTGAACAGTTCACAGGCCAAAAAGGTTCTTACGTTCCAGTTCAGGAAACGATCAAAGGCTTCCAGGAAATCCTTGCCGGCAAATACGATCACCTTCCGGAAGATGCTTTCCGCCTAGTCGGGCGCATCGAAGAAGTTATCGAAAAAGCCAAAGGCATGGGCGTACAAGTCTAAAATCAGGGACCAGGAGGGAAAAAAATGAAGACCATTACAGTCAATATTGTCACTCCCGACGGCCCAGTATACGATTCAGAAGTTTCTATGGTGATTGCAGTTACAGCAACCGGTGAGATGGGCGTTTTGCCTGGTCACATTCCGACAGTAGCTCCTCTTGGAATCGGCGCAGTCCGGTTAAAGAAAGAAAACTCGACGGAATTGGTCGCTGTAAGCGGTGGGTTCCTTGAAATCCGCCCTGAAAAAGTGACGATTCTTGCTCAATCAGCAGAAACTGCGACTGAGATCGACTTGGCGCGTGCGCAGGAATCTGCAAAACGTGCTGAAGCACTTCTTCAGGCAAGAAAAGATGAGATCGACTACAAACGCGCGGAATTGGCGTTAAAACGTGCGATGAATCGTATCAACGTTTATGAGGGTAACATTTAATAAAATGGGACGGACGGAAGCGATTCGCTTCTGTCCGTCTTTTTTATTGGATTATGGACAAGATTTCACGAAAAACTCATGAAGTTTTATATCATATGAAATATTTTCAGCTATACTAACAGCAGGGGTTTCAACAAATAGGATATGAGACGAAAGGAGAGGGCGGAGTGGAATTATACATTGGCCAACAAGCGTTGATTTCAATCATCAGCCATATCTTTTTCACCGGTGTTTCATTTTATGCATTGCGGGCTGTTATGTTCGATAAATGGATAGCTAAACACCATGTATTGCAGGCCCAGATCTTATACATATTCTTGAGCATTGTAATCGGGACGGCTGTCTCCAATTTCTTTTTGGATATTTCGGCATGGTCAAGGCAATTGCCGTATTTATTCTAGTATTGCCGATTTGCCATGGTAATGCGGATGCATGCCGTTCCTATGGCAAATCGGCAATGATTTACTATTTCCCGGGAAATATTCACTGTCTGAGGGTTTATTTCTATTGAAGTGGGGAAACAATTAACTGTAATCATTTTGTAATATTTCTTTTTTCGCAACGGACATAAAAATACCTATGTCTACGAACAACATGGGGTATATTGAGTTTTTGATAAGAAAGCTTTATAATGCTTGTTTCTTATCAAAAAACAAGGTACTATAGATAAGGTTTTCATTTTTAACTACCATAAACTACAGAGATTATTCAATGAGAAAAATATACGTGAAAGCTGTATAAATAAGGGACTATTAAACACATGGAGGGCTTTGCTTTGGATCATATCATCGTTAAAGGCGGAAAAAAATTATCAGGGAAAGTACGGGTAGAGGGAGCGAAGAATGCAGTGTTGCCGGTATTGGCAGGCGCACTTCTTGCGAGTGAAGGCAAGAGCTTCATTACGGAAGTGCCGAATCTCGCGGATGTCTATACCATTCAGGAAGTATTGAGAAGCTTGAATGTCGATATCGAGTATTTCCCGGAGAAAAACGAAATGCACATCGATGCATCTTCACAATTATCAAGTGAAGCACAGTTTGAATATGTCCGCAAAATGCGCGCATCCATTCTCGTCATGGGGCCGGTACTTGCACGCAACGGATTTGCCCGTGTCGCTTTGCCAGGCGGCTGCGCAATCGGATCCCGTCCGATTGACCAGCACCTAAAAGGCTTTGAAGCGATGGGAGCGAACATCACATTCGGCAATGGCTTCGTTGAAGCGAAAACGGATGGCCGCCTGCGCGGCGCTAAGATTTACCTCGACTTCCCAAGTGTCGGTGCGACAGAGAACATCATGTCAGCCGCAGCGCTTGCAGATGGGGTAACGATTATCGAAAACGCTGCGAAAGAACCGGAAATCGTTGACCTTGCGAACTATATCAATGAAATGGGCGGAAACGTCAAAGGTGCCGGTACCGATACAATGCGCATTGAAGGCGTGGAGACGCTTCACGGTTCGAATCACTCGATCATTCCTGACCGTGTGGAAGCTGGGACATTCATGGTGGCAGCTGCCATCACAGAAGGCGACGTCATCATTGAAAACGCTGTTCCAGAGCATATGGCTGCCTTGATCTCGAAAATGGGTGAAATGGGAGTCGATATCCAAGAGACGGATGAAGGCTTGCGCGTCCGTGCGACACGCCCGCTCCGTTCGATCGACATCAAGACGATGCCGCATCCGGGATTCCCGACAGATATGCAATCGCAAATGATGTCATTGATGCTGACAGCACAAGGCAACGGCATCTTGACTGAAACGGTTTTCGAAAACCGCTTCATGCATGTAGAAGAATTCCGCCGCATGAACGCTTCCGTCAAGATCGAAGGACGTTCAGTGATCATGGAAGGCCCTTCTAAATTGCAAGGCGCACAAGTATCCGCGACAGATCTCCGTGCAGCTGCTGCATTGATTCTGGCTGGGCTTGCTGCTGAAGGAATTACACGTGTACACGAACTTTATCATCTAGACCGCGGTTATGTTGATTTCCATTTGAAGCTTGAAGCTTTGGGTGCAGACATTGAACGTGTATCGACTGAAACTAGCGAAGTAAAAGAAGAGCAAATGGTTTAATTCATCAGGACTCATACTTCATAAGATCAAGAGCCTGCCGCACAATTGAGCGGCAGGCTTTTTTTGTAGAGAAACGGGCTGAAAGTATTTTCGGAGAATTTTGTCAGCGGTTGCAGGATTATGATAAGATTTTAACTAGACAAGTTGAAAGGCACACAAATTCGAGAAACTGGAATTCACTCAAAGTCTTGGAGTAATGGAAGGGGACGGCGTAATGTTTTCGAAAGATATAGGCATCGATCTCGGGACAGCCAATGTGCTGATCTATGTAAAGGGCAAGGGCATCATTTTAAACGAGCCGTCCGTTGTAGCAGTCGATAAGAAATCCAACGAGCTGATCGCCGTCGGGACGGAAGCCCAGAAAATGATGGGCCGCACACCCCAGCATATCGCGGTAATACGCCCCCTGAAAGATGGCGTCATCCACGATTTCGATATCACGGAACTGATGCTCAAGCATTTTATCCAAGTATTGAAACTGAAAGGCTTCATGATGAAACCGCGCATCCTCATCTGCTGCCCGGCGAACATCACGAGCATCGAGCAGAAGGCCATCCGTGAAGTGGCCGAAAAAGCGGGTGCGAGGAAAGTCTACGTTGAAGTGGAGCCGAAAGTGGCAGCTATCGGGGCAGGGCTCGATATTTACCGGGCGGATGCGAGCCTCGTCATCGATATTGGCGGCGGTACTTCCGATATTGCGGTTTTGTCGATGGGCGAAATCGTCAAAAGTGAAACTTTGAAAGTCGCAGGCGATCATTTTGACTTGGACATACTTCATTACATAAAGAAAAAATATAAATTACTGATCGGCGAACGGACGGCTGAAAAGCTGAAAGTCGAATTCGGGACACTCAGCGGTGATCAAGAAGCCACGATGGATATCCGGGGACGGGATATGCTGACGGGCTATCCGCGGACCATCACGCTGAAAGCGCAGGAGATCACGGAAGCCTTGCAGGAATCTGTCGAGTCAGTAGCGGAAGGCGTGCGGCTGGTGCTCGAACAAACGCCTCCCGAACTTGCCTCGGACATCATCGACCGCGGCGGGGTGTTGACCGGAGGCGGGGCCTTACTCGGCGGATTGGACCGGCTTTTATCGGAACGTCTCGGCATTCCGGTCGCCATTGCGGAACAGCCGAAAGAATGTGTCGTTCTCGGGACCGGGAAGATGCTTGAAGCAAAACAGGATATTTTCCGCACAAGGAGATAATATTCAAATTTTTGTTCCACAGCCCACGCTTTTTAGTATAATGGCAGATAGTGAAGAAACTTGAATTGGGCATTTAAAGAGGAAAGGTTGACATAGCAATGGCACAATCAAAAAAAACTGGCTCCACCCAGCCAAATAAACCGAATACGCAAGCCGGGAAGCCGCAAAAGAAAACGCGCTGGGTGCAAATCCGGATGTTTCCGATCTGGCTGAGGATCCTCCTTGTAATCGCGCTCCTCGTCGTCATGGCAGCTCTTGGCGCCATGGTCGGTTACGGCGTCATTGGAGACGGCAATGCAGGAGATGCCTTGAAATGGGAAACGTGGCAGCACATCTTTGATATCATGCGCGGAGTCACTTGATCGGGAAAGATAAAGCCTGGTGAAGAGACAAGCAGCAAGTGCAGAAGGGAATGGAATATATGTTGACGACAGAACAAGTACAGGCAATTTTGCCTCACCGATACCCATTTTTGATGGTCGATCGGATCCTTGAAATCGAAGCGGGGAAAAAAGCGGTCGGGCTGAAAAATGTTACCGCCAACGAAGATTTCTTTAATGGCCATTTTCCGGGCTATCCTGTCATGCCGGGCGTCTTGATCGTTGAAGCGCTGGCGCAGGTCGGTGCGGCTGCCGTTCTTCAGATGGAAGAAAACAAAGGCCGCCTAGCCTTCTTTACTGGCATCGATAATTGCCGCTTCAAGCGCCAAGTCACGCCAGGGGACCAATTGCGCCTGGAAGTGGAATTGACGCGTTTGCGCGGTTCTATGGGCAAAGGGCATGCCATCGCGACTGTCGATGGCGAAATCGCTTGCGAATGCGATATTTTGTTCGCACTTGGGCCAGTCCAGGAAAAATAGCATGGAAATGGAAAGTGCCTCCCGCAGCCGACTTGGCTGCGGGAGGCACTTTTTTAATTGGATTTGGTTTCATCTTTCCGCAATACGGGACGTTCCCGCATATCCGTTTCAAAACGCTCGAGCAGTTCCTGTCCTTCGAGCCCATCTTCCAGCAGCTCCGACAATAACGTCTCGGCGTATTTGCGGCGTGCCCGTTTCAAAGTCCCTTTCATCAGCACGGATACGTGTTCGCCGATCGTCTTGACGGCATGGATGATCACCTCAAAAGTAGCTGGTTCATTCCCCGGATAGGAAATGACGACTTTGACATCGTACACCTTTCCGGTTTGTTGCATATCGAGAAAGACGGATTCGTGTTTCTGGTCCACCAGCATTTCGAGCACCCAGGAACGTTGGGAATTTTCCTGGTTGATGATCAGGCCGTCATGGAGCGGGTAGTCTACGAGTTGATCCCCGTCTACAACGGCGAGCGACAGCATTTTAAAGGTTTTCATGCGATTCCCTCCAGATAAAGCTTTGTTTCAGTATAGCATAGCGGGGAAATGGCCGGCGAATGTCTATGGAAAAAAACATATTTCAACAAAATGGCGATTTTGTATAAAAGCCCCTTGTTCAAGCAAAGCCGGTTTTCATGCAGCGGAAGGGCAGGAAAATTTTTTTGCCCTTTCCGGAATTCCGCAAATGATGCCCGAAATCCTTTCAAATCCGCGATTTCCCACATTGCCAAGGAAATGGCGGTATTAGTATGCTTTCATTACCGGCAGGACAGCAGGCAGGCGATTAGGCCAGCAGCTGAATCGGCCTTTCCGGCAGGGGGTGAAATCAATGAATCAAGTAGGCATTGTAGGACGATTAACGAAAGACCCGTCGATGCGGGTGCTGGGGGAAGGGCGCGTACATACTACCTTCGTCGTGGCCATTTCCCGCAACTTCAGAAATCAGCGTGGTGAAATCGAAAGCGATTATGTCCTTTGCTCCACCTGGGGACGGACAGCCCAGAACGTCGCCAAGTATTGCATGAAAGGTTCACAAGTCGCCATTACGGGAAGAATCCAATCACGCCATTACGACAAGGAAGATGGCACCCGTGTCTATGTAACGGAAGTGATCGGCGACCAAGTACGTTTCCTCGATAAACGAAAGCCCTCAGATGATCTTATCCCCAAGCGGACGGAAACGGATTCTAATGCGGAGTTCGATTTCCAGCCGCCCGAAACTGAGCAGGTGAACAGTTGATGCATAAGGAGGCAAGTGGAATGCCGAAAGAACTTCAGCTCCAATTGGAAGTCCATATGGAGCAATTGATCAAACTGACCGCATCGCTTCATCAACGCATGATCGAAGCGGAGCGGGAGCTGTCAGAACTGAAACGGGTCTTCGCCACAGGCGACAAAAACTGATCAACGCTGTCCAAAAGAAAAAATCCGTCCAGGTGGGGTCCTGGCCGGATTTTTTAGAAGCTATACGTGAACAATTCTTTCAGTTCGTCATCGGACAGTTCCGTCATCCATTGGCTCGATTGGATAAACTGGTCCGACATCGACTGCTTCTGCGTAAGCAGCGAATCGATTTTCTCTTCGATTGTCCCGATCGTCACAAACTTATGGACGTGGACGAATTGCGTCTGGCCGATGCGGTATGCCCGGTCGGTCGCCTGATTCTCCACAGCCGGGTTCCACCAGCGGTCCGCATGCAGCACATGCGTAGCGGCCGTCAGGTTAAGCCCGGTCCCGCCCGCTTTCAAGGATAGGATGAATATCGGGAATTCGCCATTCTGGAATGCAGCGACAAGTGAGTCCCGCTGGTGTTTCGGCATATGTCCGGTCAAGAACGGCACTTCATGCCCGTATAATTCATTTAGCGCCTGCTGCAGCAGATGGCCCATCCCGATGTACTGCGTAAAGATCAAGCACTGCTCCCCGCGTTCCGCGATTTCCCCCGCAAGTGTCACGATACGCTCGAGTTTCTGGGAGCGGGGCAATAACTCGTCTGCGGTCGTATACGGCTCTTTCAAATAAAGGGACGGGTGATTGCACAGCTGTTTCAGCTTGCTGAGCATTTTCAGGACGAGGCCTTTTTTCTCGAAGCCTGTGAGCGTCCCCATCTTCTGCACCGTATCCTGCACCAGCCCCTCATACAGCGCGGCTTGCTCCGGCGTGAGTGGGCAATATTCCAATTGCTCCAGTTTTTCAGGTAAATTGAGCTGGAGTTCGGGGTCTTTTTTCGTCCGGCGCAAAAGAAATGGCTGTATGCGCTGCCGCAGCTTTTCTTTGGCCTGTTCGGAGTCATCCCGCTCAATCGGCACCATAAAGGCTTCCTGGAACTGCTTGATGCGGTACAGGTAGCCTTTATTGATGAAATCGAAAATCGACCACAGTTCAGACAAGCGGTTCTCGATCGGCGTCCCGGTCAAGGCGATGTGATGCTGCCCTTTGAACTTGCGGATCGTCCGCGATTGTTTCGTATACATATTCTTGATGTTTTGTGCTTCGTCGAGCGTGATGCTTGTCCACGTGAGGGACTGGATCTCATCGCTATCGGACGAAGCGATGCCGTATGTCGAGAGCACCACGTCCGGCTGTTCCGACGCCAGCGAATCCAAAAAGGCCTGGCCTTTCGGGCGGTTGCTGCCGTAATGCGTCGCCACTTTCAAATCGGGCGCAAACCGCTCCAGCTCTTTTTGCCAGTTGCCGAGCACGGAAGTCGGGCAAATGATGAGCGATGGCTGTTTCGGCTTTTCGCTGTGCACGTGGAGCAGGTAAGCGATCAATTGAACGGTCTTGCCGAGCCCCATATCATCCGCAAGGCATAAGCCGAAGCCTTCTTCGCGCATGAAGGTTAAATAATCGAAACCGGTCTTCTGGTAAGGGCGCAGTTCCGTCTTCAAGTTCTCCGGCAATGGCGTTTCCGGCAAATCGCGTTTATCGAGCAATTTATCGAGCAGGACCTTCAAGGATTTATTCAAATGGAACTCGACGAGCGGATCGTCTTCCTCGCCCGGTTCTTCGAGCATGACGTCCGGCACATTCTGGAACAGCATGTCTTTCAGCGTCCAGTCGGCGTCTTCCGCTTCTTCGATCATCTGGCGCAGCTGCATCAACAGGTTCGAGTCGACACGCACCCATTCGTTGCCGACGCGGATGAACTCGCGATTTTCCGTCACCAGCTGTTCGAAATCCTGCATGCTCAAATCATGGCCGTTGAGCGAGAACTTCCAGTCGAAGCTGATGATCTGGTCCAGGCCAACGACTGATGCTTTTTTCGCCGGGGAAGTGACATTCGCTTTGACGCGTACTTTCGATTCCTGGACGGCTTGCAGCCAGGAAGGGATCGACACTTCCACGCCGAATGCCTGCAATAGGTCGGCATCGTTGCGGAGGAAGTTCAGCACTTCTGCATCGGTCCAGCGGGTGATATACATCTGGTCCGCCTCGTAGCGGTCGACAGAAGGGCATAAGCTGAGAATCAGGCTTTGGCGCTTCTGGATGTCACGCGCATGGGCGCGCCACTTTTCAGGCAGCACTTTTTCCATCACTTCGTTTTCACGGCGTTTCGAAGGCGTCCAATAAGCGCTCCCGCGTTTCGTGCGCAATGCTGTGCGGAAAGCCCACAGGCCGCTATCATCCGGTTCGGTCAATTGCATCGCCATCACATAATCATCCGCGGGTTTGAGCCCATCCCAGCCTGCATGTTCGACAAAATGTAACAGGTACGGCAGCTGGGCGGACGTGAGCCCTTTTTGGCGCAGCTGATGCTGGATGGTATCGGTCAGGAACGAACGGATTTCCGCATCGCCATATCCCGGGTCAATGGAAATGACGCCATCTTCGACTTGCACGTGCTGCCAAAGGGACGGATCGTTCAAGGAATCGGCGACGCGGCGCGCAAGTTTCAACCAAGCCTCGTCCTGCAGGCGGCGCCCCGAAAACTGGACGTAATGATGCGGGGGCTGCTGGAACAAACGGACAAAATCGGCAGGCGTCAATAACAGGTCCAAGCCGTCCGTCTGGGCATTCATGCCGAAAAAGCTGTCCTTATCGGCGAAATACAGGAACGGGGACCAGATTTCCGGAGGGATCCGGTTGCCGCTGTCATTATAAGCTTGGAGCCGGAACATGTCCGACTGGTCTATTTTTAAGTAATACGTACGGCTTCCTTCGGTTTGGAATTGATTCATAACAGCTTTCCTTTCTCGATCTCTTCCTGGAGTGCGCGCAAGCGTTTATAGCGATGCTGGATTTCCTTCATATAGTCATTCCAAAATGGCATCTGCCCGCTTTTCTTGCACGCGGCTTTCATCTTCTTCCATACACGCACCGCCTGTTTATAACTCGTCCGGCTGCGCTCTTCGAGATGCTGCAGCGCATAGCGGTGGTATAGTGGCAGCGCAAAATCAGGAGCGGCATTATGCACTTCCTTCAAGCCGCATTCCTCTGCAAAATACAAAGGGGAATTATGCAGCTGGTGAAGTTCCGCCCATTGCTTGTACATGCCTTTTTCGACGAGGTAAGCGGAATAGGCAGGCAAGCCGTAATGGCCGAACTGCGTAAACAAATCTTCCCAATCCTCTTCGGTCAAATCGATCAATGAATACAGGCGGCTCAATACCCGCACATAATGATGGCGGTACTGCGTATACAAACCGTCGAATAGGAAGCTCCGGACGTGCGGCTTGATGGCCATCAAGATTGCAGTGAGCCCTTGCTGATGGCCTTCTTCTTCAGCGAGCACGGCGAGTTTGACCCAGTCAGCTGCAGCGCCTGGCGTAATGGCGCCAGGCGAAACCTCATTTCCGAGCAGCAAGGCGAAAAAGGCCTTGACCCGTTCGTCCGGGCGGCGGAATTCCTCTAGCCCGCTCATCCGTTCGCGCTTGCTGACAAATAATTCGGTCCAGAACAATTGATAGATTTCAAAGCGTTCAGAGAATGAATCGTCGTTCGTTTCCGCGAATTCGCGGACCAATTCACGCAAATGGGTGAAAAAAGCATCCGATTCGAACGTGCGGTGCAGGCCGCGCAATTGGCCAAGCATATCACGGAGTGCATGCAATTCATCCGCGAACCAGGTTTTGAAGAAGGAATGGTGCACTTCTTTCGTCCCGGCACTGAACGTATCCCAAACCTCTGTCAATGAAATCAAGTGGGCGTAGGTTTTATATAAAGTTTTCCATTCACGCTCGATGGGCATGAAGGACAGGGCATTTTTCAAGCGCCCTTCGTATAGTTGCTCGAAATAAAAATAATTGCGCGTGACATAATCATTGATCGGTTCGCGCCACGTGCTGCGGATCAGTGCTTCCCATTGATCCGGTGAGCGTTTGTTGGTCAGTGTCGCCAATTTCTCATTCTCCTTATCACGCCATTTCGCTACCCATTCGGAAAGCGAGTCGATTTTTTGGTAGAGCGAAAAAATGACCGCCAAACGGTGACGGCAGGTTTGATCCTGCGGGCAAGCGCATACGGCGGTGAGTTTCCCGAAGTTGAGCACTACTTTCACCGTATGGGCATCTTTCACGCTCGCTTCAAGCAGCAGGCGTTCTTCATTGAAGGAATGTATCTGCACGCCGTCGTGGCGCACTAAAAAGACTGCTTTTCGAACCATTTCCTCATCCAGCGCGCGGGCGGGATGAAGCGACTTGTCGATAGCAGCCATATAATTGCGGATCGTGTCTTCGTATTGTTTCGCTAAGGATAAAACCGTAGCCATCTGCATCGCCCCAAATAAAAACATTTCCTTCTATTATACGGCTTTGGGGCAAGACAGTAAATGAAGAAGGAAAAAGAAGCGGAAAAGCCATCGTTTATCCATACTTATTTCTATCCGTATCGCCCAATTTATGGTATGATTCATGTAAGCAGAATATTCTGAAATATAAGGAGGGGAGTCAGATGTTGCATGTCAAATTGATGAAGCCGTTTTATACAAAGAGAGAAGGGCACCGCATCAAGTTTGTGTTCGCCTATCAATATTTTTCGATCCTGAAGGACGATGAAGTGTTCCATTTCATCCCTGTCGAAGGGAAGGAAATCATCGTCAACTTGAATACGTTCCAAGTGGAAAACCTTTCCGAAGTCTTTGTATTCCAAAAAGGGAACCGCTTTATCCGTTTGCCGCTCTACCAATTGCTGCTGGTCTCGGACATCCATACACACCTTCAGAGCATACTGAAGGAAGAAAGGGCGGAATTGATCGAAGTGAACGAACAAACAAAGAAAGAAGCGACCGAAGCAATCCAGTTCCTGGAGCAGGAAAACTTCAACCGCATGATCGACCAGGCGTTAGCCGCGGGGGATAAGGAACTGTTTGAGAAGCTGCTGTCCCAGCAAAAACAATTACTCGATGGAGGTCTATGATGAAGCATACAACAGCCTATGGATAAGAAACGTCTGCCCAGGAATTTGAGAGCAGGCGTTTTTATATGGAAAGAAACAAGCAAAAAGCCCTCTTCCGCCTATCGGAAAAGGGCTTTTACGTATGTTCGGAAACCATAAGGTGCTCCTTTCTACATGAGCATGAAGTAATTGAGTGCCAACATGACAACTGCAGAACCCGTCACGCCCAGCGCAAGATCTCCCCATTGCATCTCCAGTACTTTGTCAAAATTATTCATGATGATCCGCTCCTTCTCTGATTGTTGGGAAACCCTGTTTGCCAGTTATAGTGTCCGGTTGAACTATTTATAACTTATTTACAGTGTATAAGGGACTGGAAGAAAATGCATGAGACTAAATTACCAAATATTCTAAAAATTAAAATAAATAGAGAAAGACCTTTCCATTCTACAGAAATGACACACCCTTTTGCAGTGGAAAATGAGCGGTCACCTGAAGAATATCTGTTTGGCGGGTGATTAACAATATACTGAAAAAATCACAGAGCCAATTTCATGCATCGCTTATACACGGAGACTGGAAAAGAAGTAAAGGAACAAGAGATTTTGAATTGATTTTTATGGCTAGGTGCATAAAGAATAGGACAATTCGAATAAAAAATTATATTGAAATATTCTTACAATATTGCTATATTAGTACATAGAAAGTTTCAAAAATATTCCGAATTAGACAAACAAAGGGGAAATACGCAGCATGAAATTTTACTTGTCGATGGACATGGAAGGCGTGACGGCACTTCCGGATTATACATATGTGGATTCCAAAGAAGCGAATTACGAAAGGGGGCGCCGCCTCATGACAGGCGACGCCAATGCCATCATCCGTGGGGCGTTCGATGCAGGAGCGGAAGCGTTTCTTGTCAACGATTCCCATTCCAAGATGAACAATTTGATCGCTGAAGACCTCCACGAAGAAGCGGAGCTCATCACTGGGGGCGTCAAAGCGTTTTCGATGGTCGAAGGACTGGACGACAGCTACACGGGCGCTTTTTTTGCTGGATATCACGCACGTGCCGGCCAGAAAGGCGTCATGTCCCATGCCATGATTTTTGGCGTCCGGTCGATGTGGATCGACGAGGTCGAAGTCGGGGAGCTCGGCTTGAATGCATATGTCGCAGGATACCACGGCGTCCCGGTACTGATGGTGGCGGGAGATGACTGCGCATGCAGGGAAGCGGAAGCGCTCATCCCGAATGTCACGACTGTCGCTGTCAAAGAAACCTTGACGCGTTCTGCAGTCAAGACGCTGCATCCGAAAAAGGCGCAACGGCTGCTTCACGAGAAAACGCAGCAAGCGATCCAAAACAAAAGCCGCGTAAAGCCGCTCGTGCCGCCGGAGCGCCCGACACTTCGCATGGAATTCACCAATTACGGCGAAGCGGAGCTGGCGGCAATGATGCCCGGAACCCATATCGAAGAAGGCACGACGATCGTCCGCTACGAAGCACAAAACATACTGGAAGCTTATCGCGCTATGCTGGTCATGACAGAACTGGCGATGCAAGCGAAGTTCTGTTAGGGGGAAGAAACAATGGGCAAATACATATTCAAACGATTTTTGATGATGCTCGTGACGATTTTCATCATCGCGACATTGACGTTTTTCCTGATGCACGCCGTTCCGGGATCACCGCTTGAAAGCGACCGCAACACGAACGAGACGGTGCAGGCGAACCTGGAGCGCTTCTACAAGCTCGACCAGCCTTTACATATCCAATACTTGAGTTATATGCAGTCGATCGTCACGTTCGATTTCGGGCCGTCGATCAAAGACCCGAACCGCACCGTTAACGAACTGTTGGCAAGGGGCTTCCCGATTTCCTTCGAACTTGGGATCATCACCATTCTCGTTGCGGTCGTCTCCGGGATCATTCTCGGGACGATGGCTGCGCTGCGGCACAATAAGATGATCGACTACGCGGCAATGGCTTTCGCGGTCATCGGGATCTCGATCCCGAACTTTGTACTCGCAACGGTGCTGATCCAGCAACTCGCGGTCAACTGGAACCTGTTCCCGCCCGCGACCTGGACCAGCCCGATGCATATGGTGCTGCCGGTGCTGGCGCTCGCGACCGGGCCGATGGCAATCATCGCCCGCCTGACGCGTTCGAGCATGCTCGAAGTGCTGACACAGGATTATATTAAAATGGCACGCGCCAAAGGCATCAAGCCGATGCGCATCGTCTTGCGGCATGCGCTGCGCAATGCCTTGATGCCGGTCGTGACGATCATGGGTACTTTGCTTGCCGGCATCTTGACCGGAACTTTCGTCATCGAGAAGATTTTCGCGATTCCGGGGATGGGCAAATACTTTGTCGATTCGATCAATAACCGCGATTATCCGGTCATCATGGGCACCACAGTGTTCTATAGTGCGTTCTTGATATTCATGCTGTTTCTTGTCGACATCGTCTACGGCATATTGGATCCGCGCATCAAGCTCCATAAGAAAGAAGGTGATGTGTGATGACTCAGGTCCGTGATGAATGGTTCCGCCCTTCTGACAACAGTGCGGATGAAAAAGAAGCCGTCGTCCGCCCGTCGCTTTCCTATTGGAAAGACGCCTGGCGCAGGCTGAAACAAAACAAACTGGCGATGCTCGGCCTGATTTTCCTGGCTTTGCTCGCCGTGATGGCGATATTCGGCCCTATTTTCTCGCCGCATTCCGTCACTACGCAAGACTTGCCGAACCAAAACCAGCCGCCAAGTGCGACGCATTGGTTCGGGACCGATGAAGCGGGGCGCGACGTCTTTACCCGCACCTGGTACGGCGCGCGCATTTCCTTATTCGTCGGCTTGATGGCCGCATTGATTGATTTTGTCATCGGCATCGTCTACGGGGGAATCGCCGGCTATAAAGGCGGCAAAACCGACGGCATCATGATGCGCATCATCGAAATCCTATACGGCTTACCGTATTTGCTCGTGGTCATCTTGCTGCTCGTCGTAATGGGCCCGTCTTTATGGACCATCATCCTCGCGCTCACCATCACAGGCTGGGTCGGCATGGCCCGGATTGTCAGGGGGCAGGTGCTGCAAGTGAAAAACTATGAATTCGTCACCGCTTCGAAATCATTCGGGGCGAAGACGCCGCGCATCATCCGCAAGAACTTGATCCCGAACTCGATGGGGCCGATCATCGTGCAGATGACCTTGACTGTACCGAGCGCCATTTTCGCTGAAGCGTTCCTGAGCTTCCTTGGCCTCGGGATCCAGGCGCCGTTTGCAAGTTGGGGCGTCATGGCGAACGACGCTTTGCCGGTCATCATCACCGGCGACTGGTGGCGCTTGTTCTTCCCGGCATTATTTATTTCATTGACGATGTTCGCATTTAACGTACTTGGAGACGGGCTGCAGGATGCACTCGATCCGAAGATGAGGAAGTGAAGACATGACAGGAAAGCAGATAGCTGAAGAGTTGGCGCGGACCCGCCTGGAAGATGGGGCGGATCTCGATGCCATCGACCATACCGGCAAACGCGGCAAGGTCGTAAAGCCGAAAAAGCACAAGACCGTCACGGACGAGCGGATCCTTTCCGTACAGGACCTGCACGTGACCTTCAATACATACGGCGGCACCGTCCAGGCCGTCCGCGGCGTCAATTTCGACCTCTATAAAGGGGAAACGCTGGCCATTGTCGGGGAGTCGGGCTGTGGTAAATCGGTGACATCCAATGCCATCATGGGCTTGATCCAGCAGCCGCCCGGAAAAATCAGTTCCAAAGGCGTCCATTTCAAAACACGGGACCTGACGAAATTGTCGAAGAAAGAAATGCGCAAGATCCAAGGCGTCGACATTTCGATGATTTTCCAGGATCCGATGACTGCGCTCAACCCGACCTTGACGATCGGCGAGCAATTGACAGAAGGCGTCAAGCAGCACAAGAACTTGGGCAAGGCCGAAGCGAAAGAGCGGGCGATCGATATGCTCAAGCTGGTCGGCATCCCGAATCCGGAAGAGCGGCTCAAGCAATATCCCCACCAATTTTCGGGAGGCATGCGCCAGCGCATCGTCATCGCGATCGCCTTGATCTGTGAGCCGGAGCTATTGATTGCGGATGAGCCGACGACGGCGCTCGACGTGACGATCCAAGCGCAGATCCTGGAATTATTCGAGGAAATCCAAGCAAAAACCGGCGTATCGATCATCTTGATTACGCACGACCTCGGCGTCGTCGCGAAAATCGCCGATCGCATCGCCGTCATGTACGCCGGAAAGGTGATCGAAACCGGCGACAAGCGCGAGATTTTCTACAATCCGCAGCATCCGTACACGAAAGGCTTATTGAATTCCGTGCCGCGCCTCGACTTGGCGGGAGGGGAGCTCAAGCCAATCGACGGAACGCCGCCTGATCTGTTCGCACCGCCGACAGGGTGCCCATTCGCAGCGCGCTGCCCGTTTTCGATGGACGTCTGTACGAATGTCTATCCGGAAGTGACGGCTTTATCCGGGACCCACAAAGTGGATTGCTGGCTGCAGGATCCACGGGCCCAAAAATTGATCGAAGAACAGGCTTTTGCAAGGTAAATTTGGCTGGGGGCGCATTTGCGCATTCACATAAAAGAAAACACAAGGGGGAAATCACATGAAGAAATGGCTCGTATTGTTCCTGATGGCGATGTTCGTGTTCGTTCTCGCAGCTTGTACAGCAAGCGAAGACGCGGGTGAAGACACAAGCAGCGATTCAGGCGAAGAGGGTTCCGCTGATTCAGGCGGAGAGAAAGTATTGTATATGAATAATGGGGAAGAACCGACTTCGTTCGATCCATCGATCGGCTTCAACGCTGTATCATGGGGCGCTTTGAACAACTTGATGGAAGGTTTGACACGCCTGGATGAATCGTCTCAGCCGGTCGAAGCGACAGCTGAATCGATCGACATCTCTGAAGACGGGTTGACGTACACATTCAATATCCGTGAAGACGCTAACTGGTCGAACGGCGAACCGGTCACAGCCGGCGATTTCGTCTTTGCATGGCAGCACATGCTGGACCCGGAGACAGCTTCTCCGGCAGCTTTCCTTGCTTACTTCATTGAAGGAGCGGAAGCGTATAACAACGGGGAAGGCGCTGTAGAAGATATCGCGATTTCTGCGGAAGACGACAAGACCTTCGTCGTGAAATTGACAGAACCGACAGAAGCATTCCTGAACATCATCACTAACCCAAGCTTTTTCCCGATCCACGAAGCGACAGCTACTGAAAACCCGGACTGGCATACAGAAGCGGATAGCTTTGTCGGAAACGGGCCGTTCAAATTGGCTTCCTGGAGCCACGACGAAGAATTCGTCTTCGAGAAGAATGAAGAGTATTGGGATGCTGAAAACGTAAAATTGGATAAAGTCCACTGGGCAATGGTCAACGACCCGAACACGGAATACCAAATGTACGAAGCGGGTGAACTGGACGTATCGAGCGTGCCAGCTGAAATGTCCGAGCAATTGCAGGATTCTCCTGAACTTGGCGTAATGGACCAGGCGGGTACGTATTTCTACCGTTACAATGTGGAAGAAGAGCCATTCACGAACAAAAAAGTCCGCCAAGCATTCGCTTATGCGGTGAACCAGGATGATATCGTCCAATACGTGACGAAAAACGGCGAAAAACCGGCATACGGCTTTGTTTCTTACGGATTTGAAGGCCCGAACGGCCAGGAATTCCGCGACGAAGCAGGCGAATTGGTGAAATTTGACGCTGACAAAGCGAAGCAATTGCTTGAAGAAGGCATGGAAGAAGAAGGCTGGGACGAATTGCCGCCAGTGACGATTTCCTACTCAACAAGCGAATCACACCAGAACATCGCGGAAACATTGCAAGACCAATTCAAGACTGCTTTGGATGTAGATGTTGAACTTCAAAATGTCGAAGCGAGCGTCTTCCTGACAGAGCAAAAAGAATTCAAATACCAATTGTCGCGCAGCTCATTCCTGCACGACTACGCTGACCCGGTCAACGCACTTGAAAGCTTCATCACGGATTCTTCCATGAACCGTACACAATGGTCCAACGAAGAATTCGATAAGCTGATCGCTGACGCAAAAGCGGAAACAGACTCTGCAGCACGTTGGGACATGCTTATCGAAGCAGAAAAAATCCTGATGGACGAAATGCCGATCTTCCCGATCCATTTCTATAACCAAGTCCAGCTGCAAAAAGAAGGCGTCGAAGGCATCCTTCGCCACCCGGTCGGATACATCGACCTAAAAACAGCGGATAAACAATAAAAGCTGAAGCGGCCGTTCTGGCTCGACAGGCATAAGACGACTTCCCGAAGCGGCGCTTTTTGCCGCACAGGGAAGATGGCTTATGACCCGAGAGACAGGCCGCTGAAGCTAGATATGAATAAAAGCGATCACGCCCGTTCAGCTCCGACAGGCATAAGACGATTCCCCGAAGCGCGCTCTTTGCCGCACAGGGGAAGTGGCTTATGACCCGAGGAGTTGGGCGTGAGAGCTGGATAAAAATAAAAGCGACTGCCCCCGTTCAGCTCCGACAGGCGTAAGACAGACCAGCAATGCGGCGCTCTTTGCCGCAATGCTGGGTTGACTTACGACCCGAGGAGTTGGGGGCAAGGAGCTGGATAAAACTAAAAGCGATCACGCCCGTTCAGCGGCCGTAATCATATGAAAAAACAGAAGCGCGGCCATGCGCCGCGCTTTTCTGTTTTTCACTGAGGAAAACTGGTAGTTTTAATGAGTGAAGAACAGAAAACTAGAGGAGTGAGCAATATGCGCACAATGCCAAAACGATTGCAAAAAGGGGATACAGTGGGGATCATCTCGCCATCGAGCCCGCCGAACTTAGAGAATTTGAAAAAGGCCTTGCCGTTTCTGGAGGAAATGGGCCTGAACATCAAAATGGGCAAATCGGTCGAAGCGAAAAACGGCTATCTTGCCGGCACAGACGAAGAACGGCTTGCGGATCTGCATGCCATGTTCGAGGACCCGGAAGTGAAAGGCATCATCTGCGCGGGCGGCGGCTACGGGGCGGCGCGCTATGCGGACCAAATCGACTACGGGATGATCAAGGAAAACCCGAAAGTTTTCTGGGGCTATTCAGACGTGACTTTCCTGCATAATGCGATCGGCATGTATGCGGAATTGGTGACGTTCCACGGCCCGATGCTGGCGTCGGATGTCGGCAAGCCCGAATTCCACGAGCGCAGCGGCCGTATGTTCGGTCAATTGTTCCAGCCGTTCGAATTGCATTACGATGAATCCATATCGGAATTGGAAACCTTATCCGGTGGCATGGCGGACGGAGAACTTGTCGGCGGCAATTTATCATTGATCCGCGGGGGCATCGGGACAAAGTTCGAACTCGACACGAAAGGCAAGATCCTGCTGATTGAAGACACGGGCGAAGAACCATACCAGGTCGACGAAATGCTCAACCAGCTGAAACAGGCCCGCAAGTTCGAGGAAGTGGCCGGTATCGTCATCGGGGATTTCAAGAACGCTGAACCGAAAAAGCCGGAACAATCGTGGACGCTCGATCAAGTGCTGGATGATTATTTCAAGGACATGGGCATCCCGGTCGTCAAAGGTTTCAAGATTGGCCATTGCGAACCGCATTTCTCAGTACCGCTTGGGGTGAAAGCGCGTCTCGATGCCAATGCGAAAACCCTGACCATTCTGCCGGGGGTCGAGTAAGATGCCCGTCTTAGCATCTATCGAGACTTACCGGATAGCCGTTCCATTAAAAAAACCGTTCAAGACGGCGCTCCGGACGGTCGAAGCCGCAGAGGCGGTCATCGTCCATCTGGCGACACAAGACGGGCGCTCGGGTTTCGGGGAAGCGCCGCCGACACACGTCATCACAGGCGATACGCTGGACGGAATCGAACGGGCGGTTCAGCTGATTGGCGCCGGGCTGATCGGCATGGACATCCGCAGGCATGAACAGCTTTTCGAAAAGCTCCATAAGACGCTGGTCGGCAACACCAGTGCCAAAGCGGCAGTCGATATGGCGCTCTATGACCTGATCGCCCAGCAGGCGGGCTTGCCCCTGACTCAATATCTTGGCGGCTACCGCGAATCGATTGAAACCGATTATACGGTTTCGGTCAATTCACCGGAAGAAATGGCGCAAGATGCCGAGGGCTATGAACAGGACGGTTTTACGGTCCTGAAAGTGAAAGTCGGCATCGATACCCCTGAACAGGATTTGAAGCGCATCCAGGCAATCCGGGACCGCGTCGGCAATAAAGTGACATTGCGCTTGGATGCGAACCAGGGATGGGACCCGAAATCAGCGGTGCGCACGATCCGGAAGATGGAAGACGCCGGATTCGATATCGAATTGATCGAACAGCCGGTTCCGGCGAATGACATTGAAGGGATGAAGTTCGTCACCGAACACACGATGACGCCGATCATGGCCGACGAGAGTGTCTTTTCTCCAGCCGATGCAAAGCGTGTCCTGGAATTGCGCGCGGCGGATCTGATCAACATCAAATTGATGAAAGCAGGAGGCATCCACCGCGCCTTGAAAATCAATGCACTCGCCGAAACCTTCGGTGTGCCGTGCATGACCGGCAGCATGATCGAAACGAAGCTCGGCCTGTCCGCAGCGGCTCATTTCGCGGCGAGCCAGCCGAATATTACGCGTTTTGATTTCGATGCGCCGCTCATGCTGAAGGAGGATCTCTTGCCGGGAGGCATCCAGTACAGCGGCAAAACCGTCCGCTTTTCAAGTGAGCCAGGGCTTGGCATCGATGCAGGGCGCTTCCTGGAAACATTACGAGAACGGAGAGGATAATATGACACAGCCAGAACCGACAACATGGGTCTGCCGCGTTCCGGTGACGAGCGTCTGGACCCATCCCGACAAAGTACGCGAAGTGGACGCTCAAGGCGTCGCGGATATGCCGGACATCAATAAATGGCGTGAAGCGATGAACCAGCAGGAAACAAAGGACCTTACCGAAAGCAATCGCCTTCAGACACAGCTGCTTTACGGGGAGCCTGTATTAATAGAAGAAATAGATGGCACTTGGGCAAAGATCATTGCGCCTTGGCAGCCATCCCATAAAGACGAACGCGGCTATCCGGGATGGGTGCCTTTAGCGCACCTGAAAGAACTCGGTTCAGCCGCGGATCGAGGCTATGCGCGCGTAACAGCCGATAAAGCGCAATTATGGTCGCCAGAACGCCGGCCGGTCGCGCAGCTGCCATTCAACAGCCTGCTTCCGGTCAAGGACGCAGACGAAAGCCGTGTCCATGTCCATACTCCGGATGGCGACGCTTATATCGAAGCCAAGCATGTCCAGCTCGTCCCATCGCCTGAACAGATTCCGCTCGGGAGCGGCCAGGCGATTGCAGACGCGGCGGAGCGCTTTTTAGGCTTGCAATATTTCTGGGGCGGCATGTCGAGCTTCGGCTATGACTGTTCGGGATTCTCCCATCATATGCTGAAAGCGAATGGCCTATACATATCACGCGATGCCGGAGACCAGTCAACGGAAGGAATGGAAATCGACCGCCTCGACCCTGGGGCCTGGCAAGCAGGGGATCTATTATTCTTCGCTTACGAAGAAGGGCAAGGGCAACTCCATCATGTCGGCATTTACTGCGGCGATGGCATGATGATCCATTCGCCGACATCCGGCAAAGCCATTGAAATCATCCGTCTCGAAGGCACGGTCTACGACAAGGAATTATGTGCCGTCCGCAGATTTACACAGGAGGAAACAACATGACGAACGAAACTTTATTGTCCGTACAGGAACTCAAGCGCCATTTCGACCTCGGCAAAGACACGATCTTAAAAGCGGTTGACGGCATTTCATTTGATATCAAGCGCGGCGAAACCTTTGGGCTCGTAGGAGAGTCAGGCTGCGGCAAATCGACAGCCGGCCGGACCATCATGGGCTTGTACAGCTCGACCGACGGCAAAGTCGAATACGACGGCGTCGATATCCATAAAATGTCCGACAAGGACCGCTTCGATTATTTGCGCAATATGCAGATGATCTTCCAGGACCCATACGCATCGCTCAATCCGCGTTCAACCGTCTTTGAGATTATCGCTGAACCGATGCAGGTCCACGGGCTGCATAAAAATAAAAAGGAATTGCAGGCGCGTGTCCATCAATTGCTGGAAGATGTCGGCTTGAACCGCGACCATGCCAACCGGTACCCGCATGAATTCTCCGGCGGGCAAAGGCAGCGCATCGGCATCGCCCGCGCGTTGTCGCTTGACCCGGATTTCATCATTGCGGACGAACCGATCTCGGCACTCGATGTTTCGGTCCAAGCCCAAGTCGTCATGCTCCTGCAGAAGCTACAGAAGGAAAAGGGATTGACGTATTTGTTCATCGCGCATGATCTCAGCATGGTCAAATATATATCAGACCGCATCGGCGTCATGTACTTGGGACATATGGTCGAACTCACGACAGCCGACCAGCTGTATGACAAGCCGCTTCATCCCTATACGGAAGCCTTATTGTCGGCGATTCCGATTCCCGATCCAGACATCGAGGAAGCCCGCGAACGCGTCATTTTGGAAGGCGAATTGCCCAGCCCGATCGACCCGCCGAGCGGCTGTGTGTTCCGGACGCGCTGCCCGCATGCGATGGGCATCTGTGCAGAGAAAAAGCCGGCATGGCAGGAAAAAGAACCCGGCCATTATGTCGCCTGTCATTTATATGAGTAAGTGAAACAGGTGAAATCACCATAAATTTATGCTATAATAGAAAGATAATGTTTTCATTATAGAGAGGCGTGGATAACTATGGCATTTCAACCCCATGAAAAAGAAGTATCTGAATTTGTAGCGGCCCGCAAAATCGGCGAATGGATTTCATTCACCCGTAACGGCGTCGACGTCAACGGAACCATCTTCAAAATTATGGACAACTCGGTGATCGTCGAAATCTCACCAGAAGACGCCAAGGAAATCGGCGCTGCTTCCAACATGACCGTAATTTCACATAAGAAATACAAGATTGTCGCAGATCAATAAACGAAACCTCCGCAGCTGCGGAGGTTTTTTCGTTCTATGAAATTAAGTGAAGTTAGCGAGTGTTTTTATGTGGAAATATTGCTATTTTCTATTTGAGTTTGACTTAATAGTCGCCGCCTTGCTTTGGGTTGGCCTTTGGCAGTAATGAATTGGCGAAAGTCAATTGAGCCAATTCATCTGCGATGCTTGAGCGTAGCGAAAGTTGAGCAAGCCGTTTCATACGATTATTGGGTGCAGCTTTTCTCCTGCTGCGTCGGCTCACCCTTGGCGCCGGCGGCTGAGAGATTTCATTGAGAAAGGTGCGATTAGTTGAATCCGCTTCTGTAACTAGTTGCCGGCTAGTTGGGTAATCACTTCCCGAGATGCGGCAACTGGTACTTTGGCGGTTGTATCGAAAATATTGTTGGTGGAACAGAATTAACAAGACTCTGCATAGCAAAGGTGACGTGAACTACAAAACATCACGCATTTCCACATTTTCTATTGAGTGGACAAAAGAAGTTTTTTTACCTTTAAAACTGACGACGTAGTGGAAGGGGCCGACTCCGGGAGGATCAGCGAGACAATTGAGACCCTGCAAGCGAATACGCGAAAGGTATTGAGCGTATTTGTTTGCGAAGCTCGAACATCGTGAGAGTTGAGCAGGTGTGGTTTTGCGCAGCGACGAAGCGGCTCAATGCGAGCCCTCCGGAAAGCGTGCCCCTGCAACGAAGTCGAAAAGCGGAAGCTTTTCCAATCACTTCTCTTCCAATCACTTCTTTTTCATTACTTCGCCCTTTACTAATTTGAAATTCACCACAATCCTATGCCATTCGTCTCAAAGCCACCAAATATTGAAAATTGTGGCAGGGAATCCGTTTCAAAGCGTATGTTTTTTTGGTAAAGTAAAACTAAGCAGAACGCCATTTGCCTGAAAGGACTTAGACGCATGATATCTGATTTTAAATTTTGGCATTTCTTCCTGAATCAAGGCCAACTCATACATAATTTACGGCACACTGAAATGAGGCAAATCAATAAGCGGCTGGCCGTCATTCTTGTGCTCGGTTTGATCGTATTCGCCTTGCCTGAAATCTGGGGGATGAACACCGGATCGCTCACGCCGCTGCTTGCGGCAGGCATGTTCGACGGCTACACACTCGCGCGCTGGACTTCGCTTGTCGGCACCTTGCTGTGGGGCGGCTTGTATTTAAGTTTCCATCTCTACATCGCCGCGTATCTGTACGGCCGGATCATCGGCATCCCGTGGAAGGCGATGATCGTCATGCAAGCTTACGTTACGGCATTGTTGGTGCTGGAAAAAGGCTTGATTTTCGGTATATTCGCATGGAACGGCTACACGATGGCGTTTTCCCCGTTTTCATTCGGGCCGATCGCGGCAACGCTCCTGGAAAACAGCTACCTGATTTATTTCTTTAACCAATTGACCTTATTCACCTCATTGATCATCGCGATTCAATACCGCTTCATCAAAAACTTTTCACGCGTATCACCGAAAGTTATCTTGCTTTCGCTGATCATCATCCATCTGCTCTCGGCATTGTTCGTCGCGCTGTTCAGCCAGATTCCAGTTGACGAAATGCTCCGTGACTTTATGCAAGGGGGGCCGATCCTATGAACCGCTTTTTCTTTATCGGCTTGTCCATTGCCGTCGTCGCGTTTTTGACCTCGAACTTCCTGTTGCTGTTCGGTGAGAAAAGCATCATTTCAAAAGAATTGTATGTCAGCGAATACGAACAGGCGTATACCCATACATATACGGAAACTTTGCCGAAGGAAGCATTGACGGCACCGCAGGAGACGATGGAAATCTATGTCCAGGACCATGAAGCGCTCGAACAATGGCTTGTCAAAGAAGGCGATGCCGTAACGGCGGGTGCTGAACTGGCACGCTTGAATGAAAGCGAATCGGAAGACCAGCGCGCCATTTGGCAATCCGAACAAAGTGCGCTCCAGTCAGAACGCAGTGAAGTCCAGTCCACGTTGCAGGAACTGGCGCAGGCGCGCGCATCGCAAGACAGCAGCGTCTCCGAAAACTCGAATAACAGCTCCAGCTATCCAGGGCTCGGCCCAGATATGGAACAGGAACTGAGCATGGACGTCAACGTCTCGGTCGGTGTGGAAGTGCCGGAAGACGGCGCATATGCTTCGGGCATCGCCCAAGCCCAGCAGCGCCTGGCAGCCATTGATTCGGAACTGGCGGTCGTCGAAGCACAGCTCGCGCAAAGCCAGGAAAATCCGGCGCTCATCAGCCCGGTCGAAGGGACGGTCGCGAGCATCAACCGCGACACCGAACCGCTTAGCATCGAGATCTACAATAACGAAAGGGAATTCGTCACCTATCTATTGGAAGATGAATGGCACGAAGTCGAACAGGCAGACCGCGTATTCATCCAGGCGCCAGGCATTGAAGGCGCGATTGCTGGAACGGTCCGCAGCGTGTCCGAAATCCCGGCGGAAGAATCGAAATGGTTCGAAGCGTACCGTAATCTCGGCCGCATCGAACAAAACAACCCGATCGCCTTTTACGAAGTGCGCATCGCCCCTGAAACCCCCTTGCAGGACACGATGCCTTTTGGCAGCAATGTCAACGCGGAAATCACGCTGGAGGAAGCACAAGATGCGATTGCCCTAAGCGATGGCTGGGTTTATGATGACGACAACACGGCAGGCACTGCCTATACCTTGAACATCGACGGACGCCCGAATGCCGTACCAGTCGAAATCGCTTTTGCCCAGCATGGACGCGTCGTTCTTGCGGGTGGCATGGAAGCGGGGAACATCGCCATCAATGAAGAACAGCTTCACGATTATCCAGGACGGCCGAAGCTCTTCATGCCGTTCCCGAGCCGGACGCCGGACTTCAACTATGCGAAGAACACAGAATGGCGCGCCTATATCGAATATTTATTGGCGCGCTAAGCAAAACCTCCGGGATTTCCGGAGGTTTTTTTGGTGGCGATGAACTAGGGAGAGCACAAACTCTGCTCTTTAAGTAGGCGCAGCGAAAGCCCCGGCGAAACTTGCGCTTAATTTACGGGCGCCATTGGTGTACGATAGACACAATACATTACAGCCATTGATCGGAGTGGAATATCCATGAAAGAAACAGATTGGCGCTTCCGCGTCGCGCACCGGGAAGCCTGGATCGGCCTCGGCCTTGCGCTCTTCAACTTCATCTGGTGGTTCGCTTTCGCCTACGGGCTCGGCAATCGCCCGGTCGAAGAATACACGTACATATTCGGCTTGCCCGATTGGTTTTTCTATAGCTGCATCGTCGGCTTCCTGGTCATGGCCGTGCTCGTCACGGTCGTCGTCAAGTTTTTCTTTGTCGATGTGCCATTTGACGAAGAACAGGAGGAGAACCGATGAACTATTCAGTCCTCATTCCCATGATCGTCTTTTTGATCATCATCTTTTTCATTGGCTATTGGTCGAGCAAGAAACTGGCCGGCTCTTCGAATTTCATCAGTGATTACTTCCTCGGGGGCCGCGAGCTTGGCGGTTTTGTGCTGGCGATGACGATGGTCGCGACATACGGCAGTGCATCAAGTTTCCTCGGCGGGCCCGGGACCGCCTATACGATCGGCTTTGGCTGGGTGCTGCTGGCGATGACCCAAGTCGTCACCGGTTACTTCGTCTTGATGATCCTCGGGAAAAAATACGCCATCATGGCGCGGCGCTATAACGCGGTGACGATGATCGATTTCCTGAAAGCCCGCTACAATAGCACAGCTGTCGTTTTATTATCGGCGCTTAGCATCATCATCTTCCTGTTTTCCGCGATGGCTGCCCAGTGGATCGGCGGCGCGCGGCTGATCGAGTCCTTGACCGGTCTCAGTTATCAATCGGCCTTGTTCCTGTTTGCCGTCAGTGTCCTCGTCTATGTGACGATCGGCGGTTTCCGCGCTGTCGCTTTGACCGATGCGGTGCAAGGGGCGGTCATGCTCGTCGGCACGCTCGTCTTGCTAATCGCGGTCATCATCTCGGGCGGCGGGATCTCGAACATCATGCAGGATTTGATCAACGAAAACCCGAACCTGGTCACGCCGTACGGGGCGGAAGGCAATCTCAGCGCCGCGTACGTATCGTCTTTCTGGATTCTCGTCGGTGTCGGCGTCGTCGGGTTGCCGCAAATCGCGGTGCGTGCGATGTCCTATAAAAATGCGCGCTCGATGCACCGTGCGCTGATTATCGGCACGATCGTCACCGGCTTCATCATGCTCAATATGCATTTGATCGGCGTTTTCGCCCGCCCGATCCTTCCGGGCATCGATGTCGGGGACAAGGTCATCCCGCTCATCGCGCTGGAAACTTTGCCGTCTTGGGTTGCGGGCATCGTCCTCGCAGCTCCGATGGCGGCGATCATGTCGACGGTCGATTCACTGCTTCTGCTCGTCAGCTCATCGATTGTCAAAGATGTCTATTTGAACTACGTCAAACCCGATGCAAGCCTCAAGACCATTAAACGCATGTCGTTCGGGGTCACCGGGATTCTCGGGGTAATCGTCTTCTTGCTGGCGCTCGATCCGCCTGATTTGCTGATTTTCTTGAACTTATTCGCGTTCGGCGGCCTCGAAGCGGCGTTCATCTGGCCGATCGTACTCGGGCTTTACTGGAAATGGGGCAATAAATACGGGGCGATCGCGAGCATGGCGACAGGGATATTCAGCTATATCGCACTTCATTTCTATAACATCGAAAACGGCAATTTATTCGGCGTCCATACGGTGACCTTGCCGGTCATCTTGTCGCTTCTTGCCTTTATCGTCTTCAGCTTGCTGATCAACAGGCAGGCATATGATTACAACGCCATTCTATACAGAAACGAAAAACAAGCGTAAAATAAAGGGCTATATCTGGAATAAGGGAAAGAAGGGCTGCACTTTTGACTCCATGGAAAGTTTACGGCATCTTAACATCGGTCATGGTCGTGTGGGGCTTCAACCTCGCGGCGGTCAAGTATTTATTGGTATTTGTCGACCCGGTCACGCTGACGGCATTTCGGATCTTGCTGGCAGGGGTGACGGTGCTGATCATCCTGGCATCGCTCGGCATGATGCGCTGGCCCAAGCGCAGCGACTGGAAATATATATTGCTCGGGGCCTTGCTCAATGTCGTGGCGCATCATTATTTCCTGTCCCAGGGCTTGGCGATCACTTCCGGGACGAACGCCGGTTTGATCCTCGGGACCGGGCCGATGCTGACAGCGGTCCTGGTGTCGCTGATCATGCGCAATGTGCCGTCCAGGCTGCAATGGCTCGGGGTGGCCATCGGTTTTGCCGGTGTCGCCACAACGGTCATGGTCGGAGGCGACTCGGCGTCCGGCATGAGTATTGGGGATTTATTGGTCTTCATCTCCATCTTGGCTCAAGTGTTCAGCTATATTGTCATAGCGAATGCAGCGCGTTCACTTGATCCGCGCCTGCTGACGGGATACATGCTCGTCACGGGAGCGGCCGTATTATTCATCATCGCGCTCATCCAGGAACCGGGAGAAATTGCCGCATTCGGGGATGTGCCAACATCGTTCTGGCTGGCGTTCTTCTTTTCGGGGATGCTCGGGACAGCGGTCGGGCATATGCTCTATAATTACTCGATTGGCCAGGCAGGACCGACAAAAGCGGCAATTTTCATGAACCTGAATACGCTGTTCTCGCTCGTGGCAGCAAGCCTCATTCTTGGCGAAACGATTACACCCGGTCATTTGGTGGGCCTTGTGCTCATTGTCATTGGCGTGATATTCGGATCAGGGGCAGCGGAAGATTTGCTTCGCAAACGCAGGAAACGGCTCCCCGTGTGAGCCGTTTTTTCTATAGTGGAATAGTGAAAGGAGAATGATTGATGGCAGGTTTATGGGGAACTCCAGAACAATTGCGGCAGTTGACGGAAAAATTGGTCGGCTGGGAATCACAAGGGCTGACAGAAGGGGAAGTGAAGTTCCCCGAACGATTAAAAGACGAGTTGATGGAAACGGAATATTTTCGGAACCACCCGGAACGCATATCGCTGGGAGAAGTCAATTGGGAACGCCGTTATCTCACGGCCTTGTATAAGCACGAAGAAGCCTCACGCACCGTCGTGCTGCTCAGCCATTTCGATACCGTGGCCGTTCATGAATACGGGGATTTGGCGCCGCTCGCCTATCAACCCGCAGAACTGGAGAAAGAATTCCAAAAAATAAAGAGCGAATTCAAGCCCGAGATGCAGGCCGATCTTGCGTCTGGCGACTATTTATTCGGCCGGGGCATCATGGACATGAAATCGGGGCTGGCGATCCATATGGCATTGATCGAGCGGGCAAGCCTGGAAAATTGGCCGGTCAACATCTTGCTGATGTCAGTGCCGGATGAGGAAGTGAACTCGGCGGGCATGCGCTACGGCGTGTCGAAGCTGCTCGATTTGGAGCGCCAATATGGCTTGGAATATGTGTTGTTTTTAAACGGCGAGCCGGTGTTCGCAAAATCCCCGGGCGACGAATCGCAATACATCTACACTGGATCGATCGGGAAAATCATGCCAAGCGCCTTGTTCTACGGAAAGGAAACGCATGCAGGCGAGCCGCTTGCCGGCATGACCTCGAGCTATCTTTCCACATATTTGACGCGGAAAATGGAATGGAACCCAGCGTTTTCCGAGACTGTCCACGGGGAAGCAACGCCGCTACCGGTAACCCTCACGCAAGGGGATATGAAAGAGGAATATTCGGTCCAGACGCCTTACCGCGCCAAAGCGCTCTATAACGTATTCACCATGGACAGGAATGCTGAAGACATCATGGATATTTTTGAGGGCCTGGCGAAGGAATCCGCTGCGGAATGCATGGGAGATTACCGTGCCTTATGCAAAAAAGTCGGCATGGAACCACGGTTCGACGAGATCCGCGTCATCCGTTACGAAGAGCTTGTGGAATACGCCAAAGAGAAATTCGGGCTCGATTACATCAACCGATTGATCCACGACACGCTGGTGGACCCGGAACGCGACGTCCGCGATAAATCGTTCCATATCGCGGACATCCTGCTGCTCAATTGCCAGGAGTTGACGCCGGGTATCGTGTTATTGTTCGCGCCGCCTTATTACCCGGCGGTCAATTCGAGCGAAGACCCGTTCATCGAAGAGTGTGTGGCGCACGTCACGCGTGATGCGCTCGAACGTTTTGATTTGGAGCTCGAGCAAGTGCATTTCTTCAATGGCATTTCCGACCTCAGCTACGTCAATTACCAGGATACGTCGAGTGGCTGGGTGCGCTACGAGAAAAACACGCCGGTTTACGGCGATCCATACAGCATCCCGTTTCAAGCGATGCAGCAGCTTAAGGCACCGGTCCTGAATATCGGCCCATTCGGCAAGGATCCGCACAAACGCACTGAACGGCTGCATATCAAGAATGCTTTCGAGGAAATCCCGGAAATCATCGCCAGCCTGATTTTGCACATCGGAGAAGACGCGGATTAACATCGTGAAAACCACAAGCTCTACAGGGCCCGGTTTGTTTTGAATGGAGAAGACAGGTACAATTCAAAAAGATGAAAAAATGAAGGAGCGGATCTTTTATGGAGTTCAAACAGCAGACCGAAACGTATTTCGACCATTTCCATGCGCATCCCGAAGTCAGCTTCAAAGAAGTCGAGACCACGAAAAAACTGGCGCAGATCATGGAAGGGCTCGGGGTGGAGTACCGGACATTCGATGATGTCACGGGCTTGTTTGCAGAAATCGGGGAAGGCGAGGAAGTGATCGCCGTGCGTGCGGATATCGATGCCTTGTGGCAGGAAGTGGGCGACAAGGTACAGGCGAACCATTCCTGCGGGCATGACGCCAATATGTCGATGGTTTTGGGGGCGCTCCTGCGTTTGAAAGATGAAGCTTTGAAGAAACGCATCCGCTTTATTTTCCAGCCCGCTGAAGAACAGGGCAATGGCTCGCTTGCGATGATCGAACGTGGCGCCTTGGAAGATGTGACGCATCTGTTCGGTGTCCATCTGCGCCCGCAGGAAGAGCTGCCGTTCGGCAAAGTGACACCTGCGCTCCATCACGGGTCGGGCATTTTCCTGAAAGGCAAGATCACGGGGGAAGACGCGCACGGCGCGCGGCCGCATCAAGGGAAAAATGCCATCGATGTCATCGCGGCGATCCATCAATTCGTGAAGACGATCTATTTCTCGCCTTTCGAATCGTATTCGGCCAAGCTGACGAATATCCAGACCGGCGGGGAAAGCTTGAACATCATTCCCGGGAGTGCCACGTTTGCGCTTGATGTGCGTTCACAGTCGAACGAACTGATGGATGCGATGAAAGCGCGTCTCGAAGAAGGCCTGCGGGCGATCGCCGCGCTTCATGGCGTTCAAATCGAGTTGGAATGGGACGATTACACACCCGCTGCTGAAGTATCGGATGAGGCGATGGAGATTGCTGCAAGAGCGATCCGCAATGTGCTCGGGGAAGAGGCCTATGCTGAACCGATCCAGACGACCGGAGCGGATGATTTTCATTTCTACACGATCAAAAAGCCCGAATTGAAGGCGGCGATGGTCGGCATCGGGGCGGATTTAGCGCCTGGCTTGCACCATCCGGATATGGAATTCAACCGGGAAGCGCTCGACATCGGCGCCCGCGTATTGGCGGAAACGCTGCGCTTGGCATGAATGCCTTGCCGCGGCCTGATTTCTTGTTTCCATTCGCCCGATTAAGGGTATGGAACAATTGTTCATACAATAGAATTTAAAGGGGTCATCAAGATGGATGCGATATTAAATGGGTTGACGTGGATCGTCGACGAAGGCAATAACTTACTGTGGACATACATATTGATCGGGCTCCTGCTCGGTTTAGGGCTTTACTTCACCATCCGCACGCGCTTTGTCCAGGTGCGCTTATTCGGTGAGATGTTCCGCGTCATCGCGGAAAAGAAAGACGGGACAGGCGGGGTCTCCGCGTTCCAGGCATTCACGATCTCGACCGCATCGCGAGTCGGTACCGGAAATATTACCGGCGTCGCTTTAGCGATTGCCATCGGCGGGCCGGGCGCCGTTTTCTGGATGTGGGTCGTAGCCCTCATCGGGATGGCAACGGCCTTTATCGAAAGCACGCTCGCCCAGGTCTATAAAATCAAAGACGGCGAGCAATTTCGCGGAGGGCCGGCTTATTACATGGAGAAAGCGCTCGGCACACGGAAACTGGGAATCGTTTTTGCCATTCTCTTGACGCTGGCATTCGGTTTCATCTTTAACTCGGTGCAATCGAATACGATTGCCCAATCGGTCGGCGATGTCTTTGATATCCCGAACTGGGTGGTCGGCGCAAGTTTGGTCGTCCTGGCAGCAATCGTCATTTTCGGCGGCGTGCGACGGATCGCACACGTGACGCAAGTGGTTGTGCCGGTCATGGCAACAGCTTATTTGCTGGTCGTCCTGTACATATCCATTTTGAACTTTACCGAAATCCCGGCGGTGTTCACGCTGATCATCCAGAACGCATTCGGGCTTGAGGAAGTCGTCGGCGGCGGTATCGGTGCAGCGATCATGCAAGGGATACGCCGCGGCCTGTTCTCGAACGAAGCCGGTATGGGGTCGGTCCCGAACGCTGCCGCTTCCGCAAACGTATCGCACCCAGCCAAGCAAGGGCTTGTCCAAAGTTTGGGGGTTTTCTTCGATACGATCATCATCTGTTCGGCGACTGCATTCGTCATCATCTTGGCGGATCTATACCGCACGAGCGAACAGGAAGGGATCCTTCTGACGCAAGCTTCGCTTGATGTGCATGTTGGCGCATGGGCTCCCTATTTCCTGGCAGTGGCGATTACATTCTTCGCCTTCAGTTCGATTGTCGGGAACTATTATTACGGCGAGACGAATATCGAATTCATCAATGCCCACAGCATGTGGCTGACAGCTTACCGTTTCGGTGTGCTGGCGATGGTCATGTTCGGTTCGATCGCGCAAGTCCAGCTCGTCTGGAACATGGCCGATTTGTTCATGGGCATGATGGCAGTCATCAACTTGGTCGTCATCGCATTGCTCGGGAAGATCGCTTTCCGCGTCCTCGACGATTATATGGGGCAAAGGAAAGCCGGCAAGAACCCGGTGTTCTATGCGAAAAATTTACCTGGCCTGAAAAACACGGAATGCTGGGGAGAAGAAGCACATCGTCACGACGAATAACTTCTGGCCTCTTCCGCATCTGCGGAAGGGGTTTTTCTTTGGGAACCCATAGAGCGGCCGTGCGTCCTGTAACGAAACCGTAATGAAAAATACACCAAAACGATTTCTGCCGGGGCACATGCTATGGTAGAATGAACTATTGATAATATGTGAGTTGAACAAAAAATGAACCAGTCAAAGAGAGCGATGCAATCGTTACAGGCAGACGCTTTCCGCGGGCATGGCTTGAGCCTCCTCGGTCGCTGCGCTTCCTGTGGGGTCTCAAGACTCATGCTATTCCCGCAGGAGTCGCTGCCTTGCACTCTTAATATCTGGATTATATCAATAGATATGGAGCAAAATAGCGCAGACTCCTTGGGGATCAGCGAAGTGCTGAAATCCATTCGGGCAGTAAGCCCGAATTAGTTCAGCGCAAGCCCCCAGGAAAGCCAGCTGTTTTGCGGAATATCGTATGCAATGAAGTCTTAAAGACAACGTATTAGTTCAACTTATTTAGCAAAACTATTGAACCAAATCTCTGCTTGCAAAGCAGGAGATAAAAAATTACTGGCAATTGAGGAGAATTAACGAAATGGAAAAAATCTGTGTAGTTGGATTAGGATATATCGGCTTGCCGACAGCGGTCATGTTCGCAAACCATGGTTATGAAGTTCACGGCGTGGACGTCAATCAAAAAGCGGTGGACATGCTGTCGGCCGGGCAAATCCATATCGAAGAACCGTTCCTTCAGGATTACTTGAACAAGGCATTGGAAAAAGGCACTTTCACAGTGGCGACAACACCTGCAGAAGCGGACATGTTCATCATCGCTGTGCCGTCTCCAATCGCGGAAGACAAAACGGCTAACATGGATTACATCCGTGCAGCGACGGAATCGATCGTCCCATTCCTGAAAAAAGGCGATTTGGTCGTCTTGGAATCGACCGTCCCGCCGCGCACCGTGCTGGATGTCATGATGCCGATCCTTGTGAAGAGCGATTTGGAAATCGGGACGGAATTGTTCGTTTCGCATTCCCCAGAACGCGTCATTCCAGGCAAAGTTTTCGAGGAGCTCGTGAAAAATGACCGCATCATCGGCGGCATCAACGAGGAATCTTCAAAGCGCACGCAAGTTTATTACGAATCATTCGTGAAAGGCGAGTTCATCTTGACGGATGCGACGACTGCTGAAATGGTGAAAGTCATGGAAAACACCTACCGCGACGTCAACATCGCTTTCGCCAATGAAATCGCGAAAATCTCTGATAGTGTCGGCGTTGATGCTTGGGAAGCGATCCGTTTGGCCAACCATCACCCGCGCGTCAATATCCATTTGCCAGGCCCTGGGGTGGGCGGGCATTGTATCGCAGTCGACCCGTGGTTCCTGGTCGAGAAAGAGAAGGATCTTTCGCAGATCATCCATCTGTCGCGCAATACGAACGACGGCATGCCGCAATATACGGCAGACAAAGTCGACGAAATCCTGAAAGATGTGAAAGATGCGAAAGTTGCTGTCTTCGGTTTGGCTTTCAAAGGCAATATCGACGACATCCGCGAAAGCCCGTCAATGGAAGTGCTGGAATACCTGAAAGCGAAAAACTTGCGCATTGCTTCCTTTGACCCGCATGTCAAAGAAAACAAAGCGCCATTCCAGACGCAATCCTACGACGAGGCAGTGGAAGGCGCAGATTTGATCGTCATCTTGACTGACCATAAAGCGTTCAAGGAATATGATCCGAAAACACTTGGCGGAACGATGCGCCATAAAGCCATTTTTGACACGAAGAACGCTATCAGCCGTGAAGCTTATGAAGAGGCTGGATTCACGGTCTATCGTCTTGGCGACGGCAAAGGCAATCCGAAAAATTAAAATACACAGCCGCATTTTCAAGCTCTTGGAAATGCGGTTTTGCATGGAGGCGCGAACTGCATGAAAGAAGAAATTTTAGGTGTTACTGTCAATAAGGAAACCGAACAGCAATTGCTCGATAAGATCCAGGACGACATCGAAATGGGGCGCAAATCACGAATTGTCGCCATCAACCCGGAAAAAGTCATGATGGCTTCAAAAGATCCGGCACTCCGGAAGCTTTTGAACGAATCCACCTATCAGATCCCGGACGGTGTCGGCATTAAAATCGCTTCCCGCATGCGCGGGGGCGAAATCCGTGAGCGTGTCACGGGAATCGGCATGATGGATGCCCTGCTTCAGCTCGCCAATAAGCACGGCCACCGCATTTTCATGTATGGGGCGAAAAAAGCGACTGTCGAACTGGCAGCCGACAATATCCAGGCCAAATACCCGAACCTGGTCATTGCCGGAACGCTCGATGGCTATGAAAAAGACACCGATAAAATTATCGGAACGATCAACGGGGCGAAGCCGCAAATCCTGTTCATCGCTCTCGGCAGCCCGAAGCAAGAGCTGTTCATCCGTGAAAATATGGAACGGCTCGACGTCAATATCTTCCAGGGTGTCGGCGGCAGTTTCGATGTCTACAGCGGCAATGTGAAACGTGCGCCGAAATTGTTCCTGAACACCGGAACCGAATGGCTTTACCGTCTCGCGAGCCAGCCGTCCCGCATCAAACGCCAAATGGCGCTTCCGCAATTCCTCATCAAAGCCGTGCGCGATAAAGGCGGAAACCGCTGATGAAAGTATTGCATGTCATCAGCGGGGGAGAGACCGGCGGCTCGAAAAAGCATCTATTGCAGCTATTGGCCAACTCTCCTGTAGAAGCAGAGTTGCTGTTATTGACGGAAGGCGCGTTTGCGGAAGATGCACGAAAAGCGGGGATTCCCGTGACGGTTGTCCAGCAGAACAGCCGTCTTGACCGCTCGGCACCGAGAAAGATCTTGATGGTCTTGAAAAAAGGCGGATTTTCGATCGTCCATTCCCACGGGGCACGGGCTAATTTTCTCATCGATTCGGTTTATAAAAAATTCGGCATGCCTTGGTTCATCACGGTTCACAGCGACCCGACGCTCGACTTTCTCCATCAGCCCAAGCCGCTTGCCAAGGTATTTACCATCTTGAACCAGCGGGCGATGCGCCGTGCGGACCATTTGTTTGCCGTATCGGAGAAATTCAAGGACATGTTGATCCAAATGGGGGTCGAACCGAAGAAAATCACCCCTGTATTCAACGGCATCAATTTCCATGAAACCTTGCCCGGCTTCGACAAACGCGCTATCCGCAAGGCGCTCGATACGGAAGAAGGCGAATTCGTCTTTGCGATCGTGGCACGCCTCCATCCGGTCAAAGGGCATGATATTTTACTGAACGCCTTTTCGCAAATCGAGCGCCCTTGTAAACTATGGGTCATCGGAGAAGGCAGCCTTCGTGAGAAGTTAAGCGAACAAGCAGCGGAACTGGGTATTTCCGAGCGGGTCCAATTTTTGGGAGCACGGAATGACGTGGACCAATTATTGTATGCGGCGGATGTATCGTTATTGACCTCGCATAGCGAAAGTTTTCCGCTCGTGCTTCTGGAATCCGCAGATATGGCCACGCCAGTCATCGCAACCAATGTAGGGGGCGTGCCGGCACTCGTCGATCCAGGAAAAACCGGATGGATTATCGAACCAGGGCGTGCCGACGCACTCAAACACGTCATGGAAAAGGCGATAGACGCGGATACGCAAGAGATGGGAAGCATGCTTCGGAGCTTTGCGAAAGAAAATTTTTCCAATGAAAACTTGCAACGGGAAATCAAAAGAGTTTATAGCGCTGTTTTGAAGTTAAACTAGGTAAAAGTTCGTGTTTATTTTAAACTGTAAATATTATGAAATATACCGTTCAGCCTATGCGGGACGTGGTTTTAAAGCCCTTTGAGCACTGTCTCAAGGGGCTTTTTGTTGTTCCTGTAATATAAATGTAATATTCATCTCATAAATTCAATGATAAACTCTGAGTTATTCAGAATAAAAAATTGCCTAATAAATACAGATAAGCAGACTATAAAACTCAGGGGGAAGAAGAAGTATATGAAAATGACAAAATGGTTTGGAACGATGATCGCCGCAACTGCTTTATCAGTTACTGCTTTCGCTTCCAGTTCAGAAGCAAGCGTTTTTACAAACTTCGATCGCATTTCAGGATCAGACCGCTACGAAACAGCCATCCAGGTATCGCGTGAAGGCTGGACTGCCAACAGTACGGATCACGTCGTGCTGGTCATTGGCGACAACTACCCGGATGCTCTTGCGGGTGCACCGCTTGCCAAAAAATTGAATGCGCCCATCCTATTGGTGAAAAAAGATGTTGTACCGGCGTCGATCATGTCCGAAATTGGCCGTCTAGGGGCTAAAAATGCAACCATCCTCGGCGGTGAAATGGCGATTTCGGAAAAAGTGGTCCAGCAATTGAAGTCAAAAGGCATTAATGTCGATCGGATTGCAGGAAGCAGCAGAGCGGCCACATCGGCCTTGATCGCCAAACAAGTCGGCGGTACCTCTGCCATTGTGGCAAGTGGGGCTGGATATGCGGATTCCTTATCCATTGCATCGCATGCTGCAGAAACCGGGAAACCGATCTTGTTGACGTCAGGCAAAAACCTATCCGCTGAAGTGGAAAATGCTTTGAAAAATTACGACAATGTCACTGTAGTCGGAGGGGAAGTAGCCGTCAGTGCCGCAGTCTATAACCAAATCGGTAAATCCGCTAAAGTGCAGCGTATTTCAGGAAAAGACCGTTACGCTACGGCAGCGGCGGTAGTTTCAAAATTGTATCCAACGACCATTGATGATTCCCTCGTAGCCTCTGGCCAGCAATTCGCAGACGCGCTTACAGGTTCTGCGCTTGGCGGGAAACAGAACAAGCCAATTTTACTCGTTAAACAATCGGCATTGCCTTCCCATACAAAAGACATCATCAATAATAAGAACGTTAAAGCATTGACAGTTATCGGCGGGGAAGTGGCTGTTTCAAAAGAAGCCTTGAACCCGAATCCGAAGCCAGCCCCGATACCGGTCGTCAAGCCAGCTGTGGATGTCCGTGCCAATATCATCACTGAAGCAAAAAAACATATCGGTACACCATATCGCTGGGGCGGTACGACGACGGCAGGATTTGATTGCTCCGGTTACTTGATGTATGTCTTCAATAAAAACGGGATCTCGATCCCGAGAACGACTGCCTTGATGGCCCAGTCCGGCAAGCCGGTCAGCTATTCGAATATTAAAGTCGGCGATATCGTATTGTTGGATTTGGTCAGAAGCACACCGACGCGTCCGACACATGCAGGGATTTATGTCGGCGACGGCAAAATCATCCATGCTGGGACCAGCACAGGCGTTACGATTACACCGCTTGATACTTCATGGGGCCATTGGGACAAGAAAATCGTCACCATCCGCTCGTACACAGATTAAAAAATGGCTTAGGCCATTTTTTTTTGCCCCGATAGAGAGAGAAGAAGGGCAAGTATCATAACCTTAATATTTCATAGTGGAATAATTTACAAATATTTAGAAAATTTATGTACCTTTTAATAAAATTCTAGAATATACTGTTAAAAAAAGAGGATGTTCATCTGAAATAATTCAATTAGGGGGAAAAGCATTGAGAATTTTATTGAATGGCCTGGCGATGCTATTGTTCATCGGTGTTCTTGCGGGAGGGGCGGCAAATGTCTCGGCAGCCGACGATTTTACAGTCAAAGTCCGGCTCACCAATAGCTTGGGGACAAACAGCAGCTACGATTTCGTTCCGCAGGGCAGCTCACAATTAAAAGAAGACAAAACCGTTAAATTGGATAAGGGAACCCGTTACCAGGTGCACGTATCATCTGGCAAACTGGTATTGAAAAAAGGCGGCCAAACTTTGAAAAGCGGCTTGAATACGGTAACGATCGAGCCGTCCGTCTATTCAAAGGCAAATAATATCCACCTCTATAAACCAGGATCCCAATCCGTATACCCATATCTTGGGACAATCCTGTTCCGCATGTCGGGGACAACAAAAATCCAGCCGGTCAACTCCTTGCCATTCGAAGATTACCTTAAAGGCGTCGTGCCATCTGAAAGCCCCGCCAGTTGGGGAGCGAGCGGGGGCATGGAATCCTTGAAAGCCCAAGCAATAGCAGCCCGTTCCTATGTTTTCTCCAAGATGAGCCAAAGCACATTGGAAATCGATGACACGACAACTTTCCAAGTGTATAAAGGCTTTATGTGGGACCCGTTATCCCCGCATTATACTTCGGCTTACGAATATACAAACCGTGCAGTCGACGAAACACAAGGGCAGATTCTCACATACAAAAAAGCGGACGGCCAAAAAGGCTTTGTCACCGCCTATTTCTCATCGAGCAACGGCGGGCAGACTGAACTGCCCGAGCAATACTGGTCAGGAAAATTGCCATATCTCTCGACTACACAAAAAGATGAATTCGATACGAAAAGCCTGTGGAAACTCAACTGGCTCAAAAACCAGCTTCCTGCAACTGCCGACTTGATGGCTCCGGCCACTTGGTGGAATACGACAGGCGAGTTGAACTTGAATAGCGCGCTCGTCGGTGAGCAAAGCAAAAATGCGTTCACCAATTTCAAGAAGGATTTATTGAAAAAGGCGAAAGACCAGGATTCCACTGTCGAATCGATCAAAATCGCTTCCATCAATAACATCCAAACCGAGAACTTCGCAAACACCGGGAAAGTCCAGTCCATCACGCTTGAAATGGACTATTATATCCGCACCAGCAATAACGGGGCGCTAAGCTTCGATATGGCAGCCGGTGCAGCATCCAAGACACTGGCAGGCAAAAGCCGTTATGATACGGCGATTGAAATCGCAAAAGAATTAGTAGGTGCTGAAAAAGCGCCAGCTATCGTCCTGGGCCGGGGCGATATACCTGCCGATGCATTGGCGGGAACGGTTTTGGCCCACAAATACGGCGCGCCGATCCTCCTTACCAAGAGTGACGCCTTGCCGTCTTCTGTAGAGGAATTCCTGGAAAAACAAACCGTCCAGGGAGCCACCATCTACCTGTTGGGGGGCAAGCTGGCGATTTCTGAAAATGTCGAAGAGGCTTTGATTGAAAAAGGCTTTAATATCAAACGCTTGGCAGGCAAAAGCCGTTCCGACACTTCGTTATTGATCGCACAAGAAATCGGCCAGACGCATACTGTATTGATGGCTACTGGAAATGACAATTCTTCTGACGCATTATCCGCTTCCGCTTACGCGGCTGTGCATCAGCTGCCGATCCTGATTCATACAGGCAAGAAGCTTTCGGACAATACCGCCGCGTTCATGGAGCAGGGCGGGACCGAGAAAGCGCTGATCATCGGGGGGAATGAAGCGATTCCTGAAAATACGGCAGATGCCTTGAATGCGCTCAATATCCACAGTGACCGCATCAGCGGGAAAACCCGCGTGGATACCAGCCTTGAAATCAACCGCCTGTTGCCGATGAACGGCAAAAACCTTGTGGTCGGCAATGCCCATTCATTTGTCGATGCACTCGCGGGATCAGTGTTAGCCGCGAAAACGAGTTCACCAATCCTCATGCTGCATCCGGATCCAACCCGTTTGCCGGCTGAACACATGGAGCAGATCAGCCAGCTGACAAAAGACCAGGCCTATTATCTTGGAGGCGAGTCGGTCATTCCAAGTGCCTTGAAAACGGCGAGCAATGAATACATCGGCTCTTCGTTGAAAAAGCACCAGGCCGTTGTCACATATAAAACCGGCGAGAAAGTGAGTATGACCACTTTCCGCACATTGATGGGCGCAGCGAACCTGAAGAGCGTCGATTTTGACATCGTGGATGCACCAGACCGTTTCGTCATGGACGGAAGCGGCTTCGGCCACGGCATCGGCATGAGCCAGTGGGGATCTTACTACCGCTCAAAAGCCGGCCACAGCGCTGAGCAAATCTTGAATTTCTATTACCAGAACGTATCGATCGAACACACATCGCAATTCGTGAAATAACTAGGGCATCGACGATATAGTAAAAAGCCGTCCTCATCAGGGCGGCTTTTTTGTGTGGAAATTTAGTAATGAAGTGAGTGGAAAGCTTCCGCTTTTCGACTGCGTTGCAGGGGGCTGCTTGCCGTGGGGCGGGTGCCCGGCCAACGTGCCAAATTTCTCTGTGTTCGAGCATCGCTTGATATGCGTTGCTCAATTCTCACTGCGTTCGAACATCGCAGAAGAACCGTTGCTCAATTCTCACTGCGTTCGAACATCGCAGAAGAACCGTTGCTCCCACATCTGCTCAACCCTCACTATGTTCGGGCATCGCACAAAAACATTTGCTGCGCAGATGCGTCGCAAATGAATGGACTCGGCTTCCCCTCGCCATCCATTCACCCCCTTCCACTCCATCTCTAGTTTTAGAGTGGAAGGGAATTTCTTCTGACCACTTATTTTTTTATGTGAAAGTGCGTCACGTTTATTAGCTTGAGTCATTTTATCGTAAGAATGTGCTCATTAATTCTGACCTATCCACAATTTAGAAGTAAGCAACTATGTGCAGGATCCCCCGTCCCTGGAAGCGATTCCCCCATATTAATTTTTGGTAAAATCACGATGCCGCCAAAAACCATCCAAGTCTTGCCGTTCAAGGGATGGGAGGACATAAAGGAACCCTGTCCAATAGTCTGGCGTCTTTACCTAATATTAGCTCTATTGTAACAATTGTAATATTAATGCTATGATGGATTCATTAATTATGAGGTGTTTATTATGAAAAAGACAAAAAAATTTAACTCCCCGTTGCTTGTATTAGTGATTTTGTCCGTCATTCTGCTCATCAAGCTGGGGGTATTCCGCAACCTGGTCTACGGCGAAGTCTCCTTGCTGCGCCTTGTAGCGATCGACTTTCCGGTCTTCATGCTGTTGCCGGTACTGCTGTTTGTCGTGCTTCGGCGGGTCAGCCCGCTCGTTGCGTTAGTCTATAACCTGTTCGTATCGGCGCTTCTCGTATCGATTGTCTGGTATGAGCGTTATTTCCAGACCGTGCCGAGCTATTTTGACCTTCAGCAAGGCGATCAAGCGGGATCGGTCATGGAGACGGTCAGCTTGCTGTATGCGCCGCTCGATTTCCTGTTCTTTGCCGATATAGTGGTCTACATCGCATTGTTCGTCCTGTACTGGAACCGGCCGCTGACGATGAAAAACCGCAAGAAAATCAGCGTGGTTGCTTTCGTGCTGGTGGCGGTGAGCTTGGTGACGACAGTGGTGGCGCTGCAAAAGCCGATTCTGGATATGACTTTATTCGCCAAGGAGCAAGGCTTTGTCCAGACGCAATTGGTCCAGGCGGCTCAGCAAAATAGCGCGTCAGCCCAGATGCATTTAATCTCGGATGAGGAGCTGGCAAAGCTGAAAGGCAATGAATTCGTGCCTTACACGGAACACGAACGCTTCGGTATCGCAAAAGATCGCCATCTATTCGTCATCCAGGTCGAATCCTTGCAGAACTTTGCCATCAACCAATCGATCGGCGGGCAGGAATTGACGCCGAACCTCAATGAACTGCTTGGCGACAGCCTGTATTTTGACCGCATGTTCCAGCAGATCGGCGCAGGCAATACGTCCGATGCCGAGTGGCTATTGCATATGTCGCTATTGCCGAAAGGGCTGGACCCGACAGTCAATTACTTGAATGGCACCCCTTTGCCATCTCTTGTCAACATGCTCAATGAGCAGGATTATTACACGACGACGTACCATGCGGACAAGCTCGAATATTGGAACCGCAAGGAATTGTATCCATCGCTCGGTTTTGATTATGCCTACTCGAGTGATGAGATTCCGGATGAGGACTTGATCGGTTTATGGCCATCCGACCGGACGATGTTCCAGTTTGCCGAAGGGGAAATACGGGAACAGGCTGCATCCGGGAAAAAGATCTATGCGAATTTGATGACCGTGACAAGCCACACGCCATTTGAGGTGCGTGAACAAGATAAGTATCTGGAATTGCCGGAGCAGTATGTCGATACGTACACCGGGAATTACCTGCAGTCCATCCGCTACGCAGATGAAGCGGTCGGGGAATTTATCGCTTTCCTGAAAGCGGAAGGCATTTATGAAGATTCCTTGATTGTCATCAATGGAGATCATTCGGGGCTTCATGGCCGCCCGATGACGGTCAATGACACCGATTTGATGGGCGAGTTGCTAGGGCACTCGTATTCCTTGAAGGACCGTTTCCTGCTGCCGTTCATCATCGCAGCCCCTGGCCTTTTTGAGTCGGAAGTGAATTCGAATTTCGGGGGGCAGGTGGATATGATGCCAACCATCATGAATTTGATGGGCATCGAACCGCAAGCCCCGATGGTCGGGCATAATATGCTCCAGTATGAGAACAACTTGCTCGCAGTACGCTATTACTTGCCGGGAGGCTCTTATATCACGGGTGACCATATGTACTTGGGGCAAAACGCCAGGTATCCGGAACGTTATTATGACTTCGATACGATGGAACGGATCGAACCGGACAAAGAGACCATTGAACAGAAACAGAAAAACGCCTTGAAGATTCTAAATCATTCCGACGCCTTGCTGAGCAACTTCCTGGATGAAGGCGAAGAAGAAGCGGAAACCGGAGAAGAGAGCTAACTCTTCTCTGGCTTTTTTTGTTAATTCAAATTTACGGATTTTAATGCAAATTTATTACATAATCAATATAAAGATATTGAATATAAATACCTAAATTGTATGCAGAAATTACATGTATTTCGTAAATTGCATAGGACTATTATCTTCGTATCGAAAAATTTCAGTTTTAAACGCTGTATAAAGAATCATTTTAAGAAAATATTGTAAAATTCTCTTGTTTCTCCTAATTTTCCCCCGTACTATTAGTTCAGAAAGAGGGGAATTTAGCATTGAAAAAGAAACTTTTGTTCGTGCTGTTGTTGCTGCTAGCCATTGGAATGGGAACCGGAACTGCTTCTGCAGCCGGTAAGCCAACTGTTATTTTAGACCCGGGACACGGGGGAGTTTACGGCGGAACGGCTGGTTACTCAGGAAACCGGACCGGCTATTACGAAAAACACGCCAATATGGAAGTGTCGAAGCGATTGAAATCCGAGCTAGAGAAAAGAGGATTTGTCGTTCACATGACCCGGACATCCGATGTCCAGTTTTCACGCATTTCATCCAGTGCGGATCTCGTCGAGCGGATGAAAGTCGCAAACGGCATGATTGCAAGCGGAAATAATGACAATACCATTTTCATGTCCGTGCACCATAATGCGACTGGTTCACCTACATACGGTGGATACGAAACGTATTACTTCGATAACCGATATGCGAGTTCGTCATATCCGCCATCCGTATTGCAGCGCCATTACTCGCCGGAAAGCGGCCGTTTGGCAACAAACACGCACCGCGCAGTCATCAATTCAGGGATTAAGGAAGGCCGCGGCATTGTCGCGAACAGCCTTTACGTAACACGTACAGCGAACATGCCATCTGTCTTGCTTGAAGTCGGTTATATGTCCAACCCGACAGAAGAAGCGATGATCAAGCAAGCGTGGTTCCAACAGAAAGTCGCAGCGAACGTTGCAAAAGGCGTGGATGATTTCTTCAACGTTTACGTCGTCAATGACAAAAACGGCAAAGCGATCAAACATTACACATCGAAAACCGATGCGTTGAATTATTCGAAAACTGTTTCAGGCAGTTATGTAATCCATAAGAAAACCGGGAAAGTGGACGGTGCGACGAAGCCGGATCCTGAACCGGTCGACCGTCCGTTAGTCTATGGCATCTATCATCCATCCGTAAAAATGAGCGATAATCTCTTCGGTACGGAGCAAGAAGCGATCAACGAAGCGAAAAAATGGAAAAACACGCGCGTTGTCCATACGACAACGGGAATCGTTTTATGGTCCAATTACTTGCCGAAGAAATTCGTGGTCTTAGACGGCAGCGATAAAGAAGTGACGCGTTTCTATCAAGAAGAAGCCGCGATTGCCCATGCAGGCAAGTTAGCGCAGGCATCTGTCATCGACGAGTCGACGCTTGAAAACGATATCGTCTGGTCGAACTTCAAACGCAAAAACTTCATCGTCCGTTCGAAAGACAAAGGCGAGATGATCCACCTTTACAACCGCGAGGAAGCCCGCGACTATGCACGCAATTGGCCGAACTCGGAATTGTATGATGTGTGGGCCAAGAAAGTCATCTATACGAACACAGATAAAACCGGGTACTCATATACGCCGCAAAATGTTCAAGGCAAGAGCCGCATCGATACAGCTGTTGCGGTGTCTAAACTGCTCTACCCGAATGGTTTTGCATCCACGAAAGCCCAGAAAACGGTCGTCTTGGCTACTTCGAACCAATATGCTGACGCCTTGTCGGCTGGCCCGCTTGCCGCTCATTACGGCAATGCACCGATCCTTTTGAGCAGAACGGATGCCCTTACCCCGGCTGTCGAACAAGAACTGAAACGCTTGAAAGCAAATAAAGTGATCATTGTCGGCGGTACAATTGCGCTCTCCGGATCTGTCGAGAGCAAGTTGAAAAATATGGGCTTGGCGGTTGAACGCTTATCCGGCCAGACCCGTTATGACACAAATGCGAAAATCAATGAAAAGCTTCCTGCTGCAGATGGCGTGTTCGTCACGGCGGGCAATAACTATCCGGATGCTCTAACTGCTGCCAGTATAGCTGTAGTCAAGAACTGGCCGATCGTCCTTGTAGGCGAGGGGCAAGCTGTACCGAACAGTTTGAAAACAGCTTTCGGTGAAGAAGTCGTCATCGTCGGCGGGACTACTGCCGTTTCAACATCGTTGGAGAAAGCTGTAAAACGTGAAATCGGTGCTGACGCTGTGCGCCGCCTATCCGGCAAAACGCGTTACGATACAGGGACGGCTGCGATCGATTACTTCGCAGATGAATTCATCTCAAACCGCTTGATCGTCTCAACCGGCACAAACTACCCGGATGCACTTGTGTCATCCGCAGTCTCTGCGCGCTATAACGCACCGCTCTTCCTGGTGCCGGACAACTCGATGCCAGCGACTCTGACGGATTCATTGACACAACACAGCACAGAGAAATTGATCAATCGCACCTATTACATCGGTGGAGCTGTCAACTCGTCCATTAAAACGACGATCAACGCAATGCAAAAATGATAAGGTGGTTATATACATGAAAAAATTCAGTGGTCTCTTGCTCTCGGCCGTCATTCTTGGCGGCTGCGGCACCGCTGTGACCGATTCTGCAGAAGACGATAAAGTCAACGGCACAGGCGGCACAGAAACAACCGAAACCGAAGCCGCGGAAACAGAAGCAACGGAAACAGATGTGGAATCAACAGAAAACGCGCCGATCGAAGTGACAGACCCGACAGGCATGCAGCTCTATATGCCTGAACTCGGCCTCGTCAAGAATTTCCAGGTGGAAGAATTCAAGTTGACACGCGAAGTGCTTGAAGTCTCCGGAAACAAAGTACTCGAAGAAATCACATTCGGGGAAGCTACTACAGTCGAAGTGACGGAGTGGACAGAGTCGTCCATGAACATGCTGATCGAAACTTCTGAACTCGAAGGCGAGCGCGACATTTCAATCGAAGGTTTGGTGCCGATGGATGCGCCGGTCGTCATGATCGATGAAGCCAACAGCACAGAAGGCGAATGGATCGTCACATCGAACGGCGAAACGCTGGAAACCCAAGCGGGCACGTTCGAAGACGTATTGGTCGTCGAGCAAGTCCTGAAATCCGAATCATCCGACCAAGTAACGACGATGACGCGTTATTTCGCGCCGGGTCTTGGGTTCATCCAGGAAAAAACAGTAGTCGCTAACGGAGATGACAAACAGGAGTCTGTTGTTGAATTGGTGAGCTACAAATAATAACGAAGAACCATCCGCCTCTCTTGGTGGATGGTTTTTTTGTGGGAATGAAAGAGAAGAGGCTATTCAGTTTTGGCGACTGCGTTGCAGGGGCGCGCTTTCCGGAGGGGGCGTAGGATAAGGGTCATGCAGCTGATGAGACATAAATTGTGAAGTAAATAAAAAAGAGGTAGGAAAAGCTTCCGCTTTTCGACTACGTTGCAGGGGGCTGCTTGCCGTGGGGCGGGTGTTGAGCCAACGTGCCAAAGAGCGCAGCACGTTTGTCTCGCCAGCCCGCGCGGTCCCACAGGCGTCAGCCCCCTTCCACTCCGTCTCTAGTTTTAGAAGTAAAAGAAATTTTCTTGTTCACTCAATTAAAAATATGAAAATGCGTCATGTTTTGTAGCCTATGCCACCTTAGCTTCGAGTAGAAGCTAATAAACTCTGACCCATCCACAAGATTTATAAGTAAGCACCTGTGTACCCGGACGCCAAGTATCGGGAAGCGATTCCCCCGCTAATCGGCAAGGTATACAGAAGCAGAACTGCTTAAACACTCTTCACACAATGAAATCTTTAAGCCGGCCGGCGCCAAGGGTGAGCCGGCGCGGTAAGACAAGTGTTCTTCTTGGCTTACTGCGGGAGGCCAACCCAAAGCAAGGCGGCGACTGCTAGTGTGAAGCACCAATAGAACATCGAAACAATTCCGCACGCAAACCCTCACCATTTACTCTTAAGACGAAGCAGTATCTCCCGCAAAGAATCTCCTGGACTACACAAATAAACTTCGTTCGTTAAGAAAAAGCGCAAGAAAAGGAGATAGAAGTTAAAAAAATACTGGAAAAAACAAGATATATTTTCTTGAAACCAGACGTTTCATAAAAAAAATATTTATACCTAGTAAACTTTAAAATTTCAACTAAAAGAAAAAGGATTAATTAAATATAGGCTAAAATACCCTGTATTATTCGGAAATCGAAATTTTTCTTTTACGAAAAGGTCCCTTCAGCACATGCGTTTTGCAGGAATATATTGTCCTATTAATCATCTTTTGTGCTTATATGATTTCTATTAAATTCCATTAATGCAATTCACAAGAATATTCAAATAACATATTGACATAATTGTATGACTATTGTTACTATTTTATCTGTGAGGAAATACGTACATAAGTGGGAATCAGACATAGGTGAATTTCCTCGAAAAAAACATTAGGGGAGGCTACATTGTGCAAAACGGTTCAAAGACTTGGAAAAAGTTTGTATCTGTTGCCATGATCGCAGGTTTAGTTGCAAGTAACGGTGTTATGACTGCAAGCGCTACATCTGGCGATAAAGAGAAAGCCAATGAGAAAGACCTGCAGGCAATCAACGTTCTTTCCAACGAAAAAGCGGAATTGATCAAGCAGCTTAAGAAAAAAGATAATGCTGAAATGGTTCAAAAGGATGCATTGGACCCGAACGAAGAAGTTCGCGTCATTGTTGAAATTGAAGGCCAGTCAGCGGTTGAAGTGGCATCTGCAAAAGGTGTCCAATACAAAGAGCTTGCTAAAACGGAAAAAGAGCAGATTGAAGCTCAATTAGTGAAAGCGCATGCAAACGTGAAGAAAACGATTTCTTCCAAGGGCGTTGAACTAAACTCCGAATTCGATTATACGACGGCATTCAACGGCTTCAGCGGACAAGTGAAATACAGCGACGTCCAGAAGATCAAGGAATTGCCGAATGTTAAGAACGTATACATTGCAAATGAATACGAAAGACCGGAAGTCACTCCAGACATGACCACGAGCCACGATTTCATCCAGTCACGCCAAGTATGGGCGGACAGCAAGTTCCAGGGTGAAGGCATGGTAGTCGCGGTCATCGATACGGGGGTTGACCCGACTCATAAAGATTTCAACATCACGGATGAGTCGAAAGTTGATTTGTCGAAATCGGATGTTGAAGGGCTTGTTTCGAAAGACGGCTTGAAAGGCGCTTACAAAAACGTAAAAGTCCCTTACGCTTATAACTATTACGATAAAAACGATGAAATCCAAGATGACGGGCCAGGCGCTTCCATGCACGGCATGCACGTAGCAGGGACAGTCGGCGCGAACGGCGATGAAGAAAACGGCGGCATCAAAGGGGTGGCACCTGAATCCCAGATCCTGGGCATGAAAGTGTTCTCGAATGACGTCAACTTCCCATCAACGTTCTCCGATATCTACTTGGCAGCAATCGATGATGCAGTGAAACTTGGAGCGGATGTATTGAACATGAGCCTAGGTTCAACTTCTTCATTCTATGACGCTGACAGCGCAGAAGACAAAGCCATCACCAATGCTGTAAACAACGGCATCGTGGCTGCGGTATCTGCAGGTAACTCAGGGCATATCGGCTACGGCTACGATAACCCGCATTATGACAACCCGGACTACGGTTTGGTCGGATCTCCTGGGCTTAACAAAGACACGATCCAAGTCGCAGCTACAGGGAATGTCGTCAACCACTATACGCATGAAGTGGAATTCGATGGTTTCACAGTCGAAGGATTCGGCGTAGATGATTGGACGGATTTCGAAGTTCAAGGCGATGACATCGAAGTTGTATCCTTGAAGGAATTGACAGGCAATCCGAATGCATTGGGTGCTGCTTCCGATTATGAAGGCATCGATGTGGAAGGCAAGGTTGTTGTCGTTGAACGCGGTGAGCATACATTCATCGATAAAACGAACTGGGCAGCAGCAGCCGGCGCAGCTGGCATCATCGTTTACAACTCTACAAGCAATGTTTTCTACAAAGATCAGGGCGGCTGGGATATTCCGTTCATGAAGATTTCCCGTGAAGACGGTTTGGAACTTGAAGCGGCACTCGCTGAAGACGGCGAACTTGGCGCAGATGTTGAACAAACGAATGTTGAAGAAGGACCTGAAGTGGGCCGCGCGACTGACTTCACTTCATGGGGCGTAACGCCGGACCTTGAGTTCAAACCGGAATTGTCTGCACCAGGCGGAAATATCCTGTCGACGCTTGAAAACGACAAATACGGCGTGATGAGCGGGACGTCCATGGCAGCTCCACACGTTGCGGGCGGTGCGGCACTTGTCCAGCAATACCTGAAAAACCATGACGAGTTCAAAAACCTTTCACTTGAGGAACGTACACGCCTGGCGAAAGTATTGCTTCTGAACACTGCTGACATCACGCACGGCAAATCAGGCGACACGATCTCACCTCGCCGCCAGGGCGCTGGAATGATGCAGCTTAACGGCGCTGTCACGACGCCAGTCGTCTTGACTGAAAAAGCGACGAACGAAGCGAAAGTGAATGTCAAAGACTTCACTGAAGATTCCTTCACGTTCACATTGACAGCTGAAAACTTGACGGACAAAGAAGCGACGTATTCAGTCGACACTTCCGTGCTGGTCGATATGTTCCAGGAAGAAGGCGAAGTAACGTCCAACTTGCTGAAATCCGGCGCACTAGAAGGAGCGAAAGTAACGGCTCCGGAAACAGTGACTGTACCGGCTAACGGAACGACAGACGTAACAGTGACGATCGATATCAGCGAAGGCCAAGTGCCGGGGCTTGATAAAGACGGCAACTCCATCACGAAAGCGCTTGAAGAAGATGTCTTCGTGGAAGGTTTCGTGAAATTGACTGCTGAAGAAGGTTCATCGAATCCTGATTTGGTCTTGCCATACATCAGCTTCTACGGCGAATGGGACCGTCCGGACATCATCGATTCCTTTGGTGTTGAAGAAAAAGATGAGCCGCATTTCTACCAGCAATACTATGATTTATACAAGATCAAAGATGCTGATGATGGCCTTTACTACTACGACCTAGTGGAAGTTGACGGCGAGCTCGTTTATCCAGTATCTCCGAACAACGATGGCTTGAACGATAAGATCAACGGAAACATCACGCTGCTCCGTAACGCGGATGAGCTGCAAACGAATATCTTGAATGCAGAAGGCGAGAAAGTCCGTACGGTCAACATCGAGAAAGACGTCCGCAAGAACTACTTTAACGGCGGATCCGGCACATTCCTCAGCTATTCGGAAGCCCGTGCTTGGGACGGAAAAGTGAAAGGCGAAGTGGCGGCTGACGGCTTGTACGAATACGAGTACAAAGCGAAAGTCGACTACGAAGAGGCGGATTGGCAGAGCAAGTCATTGCCGGTCTACATCGACACAACTGCACCGGAAGCTACTGTGACGGTGAATGAAGATGACAACACATTGGAAGTTTCCTTGTCCGATGAAGGTGTCGGCGTTGCATTCTTCTCCGTGAACGTTGACGGCGAGCGTTTACCTGTCGAAGGATACTTCGATGCTAGTGAAACTGTCATCGATCTAGATGAGTTCGGTTTGGATGCTTCAGAAGCTGACTTGATCGAAATCATTGCATATGACCACGCTTATAACGCTGGTTACGCAATCTCGAATGCAGATGACACTGTGAAACCAGTCATCTATGTGGATGATAATGGCCCAGCGGCTCTTGGCCTTTACGGAACGAACACTGTGCCGGTCAAAGGTTATGTAGTTGAAGAAAACTTGAAAACATTGAAAGTGAACGGCAAAGAAGTGGCATTCACTGAAACGGATAAAGGCTTTGCGTTCGATACAACAATCGAGCTTGAAACTGGCCGCCACGATGTGAAGTTCGAAGCGACGGATTACAACGGCAACACGTCTTCGATCATCCGCCCAGTCTATGTGGATACAGTGAACCCGACGCTTGCAATCGACGCTCCTGGCGTTGTTGACCAAGACGAGGAATCAGTGGAATTCGACATCACGGTAAAAGACAACTTCAACTTGGTGAAACTATCCCTTGACGGAGATGTTCTTTACAACCAGGATGTTTTTGACGAAATCACTGTAGCTGATCCAGTAAGCAAAACAGTAACGGCGAAAGTCGACTTGGCACCAGGCCTTAACACATTCAAAGTGGTTGCTGAAGACGGCGCTGGCAACAAGGTCGAAAAAGAAGTGAAGATCGACCGTTCTGATTCTGAACTTCGCGCTGAGCGCATTTCCGGCGTAAGCCGTTATGACACAGCTGTTGAATTGAGTAAAGAAGGATGGGAGTCTTCAGACACAGTCGTCCTTGCACGTGGGGATAACTATGCTGATGCACTAGCAGGCGTACCGCTTGCGAAGAAACAAGACGCACCGCTTCTTCTGACTCGCACAGCGAAATTGCCATCTGAAACATACGAAGAAATCAAGCGTCTAGGCGCGAAGAAAGTTCAAGTCTTGGGTGGAACAATCGCTATTTCTGATGATGTCGTGAAGCAATTGAAATCTGACGGCATTGAAGTGGAACGTATCAGCGGGGCAAGCCGTTATGAGACAGCAGCTAAGATTGCTGAGAAATTCGGCAAATCTGATTCTGCGATCGTCGTAAGCGGCGAGAACTTCCCGGATGCACTCAGCGTAGCAAGCTATGCAGGGTCTGAAGGCACGCCAATCCTATTGGCACGCGAAGGATCTATCCCGAATGCCACGAAAGCGGCATTGGTGAAAATGGGAGCTGAAAACAGCTTGATCATCGGTGGTACTCAAGCGATCAGCGAACAAGCGGCATCCGAACTTCCGAATTCGTTCCGCATCAAGGGATCTAACCGTTATGAAACTTCCCTAGAAGTGGCGAAATACTTCGGCAGCCCTACTGACACAGTGTACATTGCGACAGGCACAGCGTTTGCGGATGCTCTAGCAGGCGGCGCGCTGGCTGCGAAACATGACACTGGGGTTTACTTGGTAGGAAAATCCGTACCAGCAGAACTTGGCGAACACTTGCAGAAGAATGGCGTCGAATACGCGAAAGTGATCGGTGGATCGCAAGCGGTATCCGATGAAATCCTCAAGCAATTGGACGAGTACTTGAATAACAAGTAAGATTTATGAAAGCGGAGTGCCTGAGGGCGCTCCGCTTTTGTGTTGTAGTCTGATTTAAAGGGAAATTAGTACCTCTATTATAATAATAGTAGAAACTCATCATACGGGGAGAATGAGATAGAGTTTTAACCGATTTCAGATGCACAAAGAACTAATTTAAATTACCTTTATATGGTATTAATTCAAATCATTTAATACAAACAGAAAAAATGTAAACGTTTTCAAAAATTTTATCATAATTTTACTTACCTTCGAAATCTTTTGTAGTATTATGGGTAATAGGGACAAACGTCTTCATACATAGTCAGAAAGATACATCCCTGAGAGACGTTCGTCAAAAAAAATTGATAGGATGGTGTAGAAATGCCGAAAAAGATTTTCACTTCTGTAATGGCGACGACATTGGCTTTGACAGTCGTCGGAATCTACGATTCGCAAAAAGCGGAGGCAGCTGAAGGCGATTTCGAGTTAACGATCATGCACACGAATGACACGCACGCGAACCTGGACAACGCGCCAAAACGCGCAAGCTTGATCAATCAGCTTCGCGCGGCGAACCCGAACAACCTATTGCTTGATGCAGGGGACGTCTTCTCGGGCACATTGTATTTCAACACATCACAAGGGGAAGCGGATTTGGCATTGATGAATCACATGGGTTATGACGCCATGGTATTCGGTAACCATGAGTTCGATCTTGGTTCGAGTGAAGAAGGGCACGCTGCACTTGGTGAATTCGTCGGAAATGCAGATTTCCCGATGCTTGGGGCGAATATTGATTTTTCTGGAGATACTACAATGTCACCGCTTGTAGCGGATGAAGCGTTTACGAAAACGGCTGCTAACGGACAAATCTACAGTGGCGTCGTGAAAGAAGTGGACGGCGAGGAAGTCGGGATCTTCGGTTTGACGACTGCTGAAACCGCGGACATTTCCAGTCCTGGCAATGTTGAATTCACTGATTATCTTGAAGCGGCAGAAGAGGCTGTAACATGGTTTGAGGGGCAGGAAGTCAACAAGATCATCGCATTGACGCATATCGGCTACGATGACAACGCAGCAGTCGACAACGACCGTACGCTAGCTGCAGAAGTTGAGGGCATCGATGTCATCGTCGGCGGGCATACGCATACGAAACTATTGCCACCGCAGCAAGTCGAAGATACAGTGATTGTCCAAGCGAATGAATACAATAAATTCCTCGGCCAACTGGACGTAACTTTCGATGAAGCTGGAAACGTGACAGATTTTGCCGGCGAACATCATGAAGTTGCACTTGCAGAAGAAGATGCTGAGGCAGCAGCTATTCTTGCGCCGTATAAAGAAGAAGTGGATGCATTGAAAGACACGGAAATCGGTGTTGAAGCGAATGTCTTCTTGAACGGCACGCGCGGAGAGTTTGGGGTCCGTGCAAGCGAAACGAACCTTGGGAACTTCATCACGGATGGCATGCTCGCAAAAGCGAAGCAAATCAACCCTGATACGACAATCGCGCTTCAAAACGGCGGCGGCATCCGTGAGTCTATCGACGAAGGGCCGATCACTTATGGTGAAGTCTTGACAGTTATGCCATTCGGCAACGCTTTGGCAATCATGGAAGTCACTGGCCAGGAAATCAAAGACGCGCTTGAGCACAGTGTCCGAGAATACCCGAAAGAAAACGGCGGGTTCCTTCACGTGTCCGGCATGTTCTTCAACTATGACGGCAAAGCGCCAGCCGGCGACCGCGTCTTGTCTGTCTTCGTAGACAATGGAGAGTATTACGGCGAGTTGGACCTTGAAGAAACCTACACAGTCGCAACAAACTCCTTCACCGCTAAAGGCGGCGACGGCTATGACATGTTCGGAAAAGCTTACGAAGAAGGCCGTGTCACTGAGCCAGGATTCACGGACTGGGAAATGTTCGAAGAGCACGCGCAATCATTTGCTGACGAGGGCGTAGAGCCTTACGAAGAGCGCCGCATCAACCAAGTGCGCTTGTCCGGTGAAAACCGCTACGACACAGCGATTGCCGTATCGAAACAAGGATGGGATTCTGCGGATACTGTAGTCATCGCTCGCGGCGACCAGTATGCAGATGCATTGACAGCAGCGCCATTGGCTGACCAGGAAGATGCGCCAGTGCTATTGACTCGTTCAGGTTCATTGCCGGCAACGGTAGCGGAAGAAATCGAACGTTTGGGTGCAACGAAAGCGATCGTACTGGGCGGTAACTTAGCTGTCTCAGAAGATGTTGCTGACCAATTGGGCGATTTGGGCTTGGAAGTAGATAGAGTCGGCGGGAAAACACGCTACGATACAGCTGTAGCGATTGCCGATGAATTGGAAACGGATGCTACTGATGCAGTTGTGGTAAGCGGAATGGACTTCCCGGATGCATTGTCAGCGGGATCTTACGCAGCGGTTAACGACAAGCCGATCTTATTGACACGCCCGGATAGCGTCCCGGCTGTCATTGAGGCAGAGCTTGAAGGATACGAAACGACTACTGTAATCGGCGGAACTTTGGCTGTTTCCGAAGATGTAGCGGACTCATTGCCGAATGCTACACGTGTCAGCGGCGCAAACCGTTACTTGACTTCACTCGCTGTAGCGGAACAATTGTTTGAAAATGCTGTAGAAGGCTTGGCTGCAAACGGCCAGAACTTCCCGGATGCTTTGACTGGAAACGTTCTTGCGGCAGCTTATGACGCGCCGATGCTTCTTGTGAAACAAGACAGCGTCAATGAAGCCGTTGAAACAAGAGCCCATTACTATGGCACAGTATTCACGACAGGCGGAACTTTGGCAGTATCTCCAGAAGTCGTGAAAGCTTTGCACGAAGAGTAAATTACGGTTCATCACCACGCTTTAACTGAATGCTGCTGGGAACGATAAAGTTCCCAGCGGCATTTTCTTTTCGGCCCGATTCACGAAAAAGGAGCTCCCATTATAGATGGAAGCTCCGTTTTTACTTTCATTCATTCTATTAATCCGACGAACTCTTCGACGTTTTCAAGTGTGCCTTCGATCGCCATTCCTTTATCGTGTAGGTTCTGCTCTTTCACCTTGATCAAGTGATCGAGTGTTTCTGAAGAAGCGAGGCCCAGGTCGTTTCGCAGCTTTTTCGTGTACAGCAAATCGTAATAAGTGACCAGGTTATAATCCTTGCCGCTCATTGTGCCATCCGGGCGCATTTGGTAAATGATCGTGTTTTCATCATTGACCCATCCTGTGCCTGTGTGAAGGAGGGCAGCGAATTGATCCTCAGCGCTCTCCAGATATTTCGCATCCCCAAGATGGAGATAGGCGTCGTACTGATAATTCATCAAGCTAAGTGCATGGTTCAGCGAACTGTGGGTATCATGCTCCATATCGAAATAATCCATTAAGTAATAACCTGGGCCTTGGGGAATCGTATAGCCGGCTTCAGTCATCTCGATCAGGAAATCGGCATAGACAGAGCGCTCTTGCGCATACGCATCGTATCCCAATTGTTCGGCGCGTTTTAATTGGGCGCGGAATAGATTGTCGTTATGCCTCGTGTCGATATAATTGGGGCCAATTCCATAAGAGCGTTCGAGCCAAGTGCTTGTGTAATCGCTATGCCATAAACCGTCTTCGTTACGGGCAGTTTCCAAGGATGCAAACTGGGCACGGTTGATATTCTCCCAAATGCGGGAAGGGGCGGTTTCCAGCATGACGGCGCTGGCCCTTCCGCTCTGCCTGACAAGGGAGCGCACAAATGCACGGTCAGTTCTTGGGAAAATGGCATTCAACCCGTGCGACCATAAAGTATTGGGGGTGACCCAGCGGAATTCATCTGTAGCTATTTTATGGACTTGTTGAAATTCAGCTTCGCCATTCACCAACGCTTCGTCTGAAATCATCAGCCATGTCGAAAAATTCTCTTCGCCAGGCTCGAATTGGACTGTGATTTCCCATGCCTCCTCGCCTGTCTTCAAACTTTCCGCTTCCCGCTGGAGTTCGATCACGCGGCTTACTTGGCCATCTTCGTAACTATGGGAAATATCGTTAAAATAGGCGGATGTGCCGACAAGCACGCTATTGGTTTCATTTTCGATATAGCGGAGGGTGGTCGACAATGGATCGTCAAACTTCCGTTCCTTGCGATGTGGATACAATTCGGGCACCGTCTTGTCTTCCGTATAGTCAAGCGCGGGCTCGCCGGTGGCCGGAAGTTCGACATGGATTGGCTCGAGGTACCCATCCGATGCCCCTTCAATATAGACCACCGCATCCCCATTCGGGAATTCCCGTGTCGTTATAGTGATCGTTGCTTGATGATTTCCCGAATCGGAAATGGCATAGGCGGTTTTTGTTTGATATATATCTTCGATTGTCAGTTGTTCAGTATCGCCACTTGAAATGCTTTTACCGTTTGAAGTCAATTTGAACTCATTCTTGGCGGTGAAAGGCGAATAGGCGATAAGCAATAAGGCGATAAGTGCAATGCTGCTGAATAAAACAACCCGTTTTGTAAGAGTCAATAAAAAAATCCTTTCTATTTCTTTCATAGTCTTATTATAAGCTGAAATAGGAAATAAAATAAATAGATGAAAAATTGCTCAGTTAATACAGTTATATCCAGAAGGATTATTGAGCGAAGTGGCCTGCTTATAGACTGAAAGCTATCCAATACCCAAAGCTTTATTAAAAGCTTGTGAAGAAATGGTTAAGAATCCATGAGATTCCGTATTTTTTCCATATTTTATAGTAGACTGTCCATAGAGATCTTCTATAGAAACGGACGTGACAAGAATGCAGAAAATCGTGACATTATTAGCGGCAATAATGGTCGCCTTTACCGCTTTCCTCATTTGGCCGCAAAAAGACCAAGGCGAGGGTTTCGGGGACGCAGAAGCACCGGACCGGAAAGAAACAGCTTCGGCAGGCCCAGCACCGGAGAAAACGCCGGAACCGGAACCGTTTGAGTTAGCGCTGATCCACACGAACGATACCCATACCGTCCTGGATAATATCGCCCGCCGTGCCTCACTGATCGAAGAGATTCGAGGAGCGCACACGCATCATCTTTTATTATCGGCAGGGGACGTGACTTCTTGGGAAATCGGCCGAAAAGCCCAGGACTCGCTTGCCAATGCCGTCTTCATGAACCATCTTGATTATGATGGGATGGTGCTCGGAAACCATGAGTTCGACATAGGCGAAGGCGTGGTCGATCACGGCCCGCTCAGCAGCTACGTAAAACACGCCGCGCACCCGGTTCTCGGCGCCAATGTCGACTTCTCGCAAGACCAATTCCTTGCGCCCTATGCTGACTACAGCTATACGGGCGAGCCGGTCGATGGCCGTATCAATAAAGGCTTCGTACAAACAGTAGGCGGCGAACAGATTGGCATATTCGGCATCACGCAATACAAGGAAGTCGTGACGGTTCCAGGCGATGTCTCGTTTTCCGATTACACGCAAGCGGCCAAACAAGCTGTCGCCCATTTCGAATCAATCGGCATCGACAAGATTGTGGCACTGACCCATATCGGCATCGGCCATGACCGCACTTTGGCTGAGGAAGTACCAGGCATCGACGTCATCATCGGCGGCCACTCGCATGTCACCACCAACCCGCCAAACCAAATCGGTGACACGCTCGTCGTCCAGACTGGTGAGTATGATACAAATCTCGGCGAACTGAAGGTGGTCTTTGACGAAGAAGGCAAGATCATTGACCATTCAGGCAAATTGCACCCAACCAAAAACGCAGAAATCCATCCAGACACCGCACGCGTACAGGAATTGTTCGATGAAGCCACAGCACTCGGCATCGTCAGCTACGAAGACTTTATCGGACATGTCATCAAAGCCGGCGAACTGGGTACATATGAAGCGTTTATCGAGTGAATAGAGAACAGGCACCCATTTGCAATGAATGGGTGCCTGTTTTTTAATGAGGTGGGATACATGGAATGACAAGGAGAGAGTAGAAAAGCTTCCTCTTTTCGACTGCGCTCCAATGGCTGCTTTCCGGGGGGGCGGGTGTTGAGCCAACGCGCCAATGAAAAAACCTGCGACATATCTGCAAACAGATATGTCGCAAATGAATAAGCTCAGCTCCCCTTCACTTATTCATTCGCTCGGTCCCCCAGGAGTCAGCCATTTCCGCTCCGTCTCTAGTTTTAGAGGAGAAGAAAACTTCTTCATTCCACTCATTGTTATGTATGAAATTGCGTCCTGTATTATAGCCTATATCTTTTGGAAAAAAGACAATGCAATTATGTGTGCTAATTCACCACAAGCTTTTCGATTCAAACAGTACAGCACCAGACGTTGCGTTCCGGGAAGCGATTCCCCCGCTAGCCGGCAACCTGATATAGAAGCAGATCCGATTAAACAATCTACAACAATGAAATCTCTCAGCCAGCCGGCGCCAAGGGTGAGCCGACGCAGTAAGACAGGTGCTCTTCCTGGCTTGCAGCAGGAGGCCAACCCAAAGCAAGGCGGCGACTACTGGAATGAAGCTAAAATCTAACAAAGTAACAAGTCCACAAACAAACCCTCACTATCTTCTCCTGCATCTCCACACAAAATTCCCAACCCATAAAAAAACCTCCTCCCGGAATCCCGGAAGAAGGGCAAGCGTTAATACGAATCAACATCCGACTGCGACAAATGCCAATCGGACAGTTCGTCATATGAACCCGTGCCGGTGAAATCCTTGATGACAAACGGCATCGGGCTATTGATATGGAAAAAGCCGGCTTTCTTGAGTGCGCGGTAGCGCGGGCTGTCCGGCACTGCCCAGCAATTGAGCGCATCCGCTTTTGTGAAGCGGCGGATGGCTTTCAATTGGTCCGCAATGATGGCTTCATCGTTCGGGCCGAACAAATCGACAATCGTCGCGAACGTAACCCCATTATCTTTCGTCTCCTCATGCAGCACGCAATAGCCTTCTGCATAGCCATTCTGTTCCAGCGTATACACTTGGTAATCCTTCGTCGGGTGGTCCAGGAAGCGGCGTTGGAGATAATCGCCATTTCGTTTTGCATGAAGCGGGTACTGTTTTTCGAAACGCCCGTACAGCATATCCGCCACCGCGAGACGGTCGCCAAGTTCACGCAAATGATGCGTGCTCTTTTTCGGGACGCTGACAGAGAATGCTTTATCGAGCGGGGCCTGGATCTTTTTCAATTTGCCTACTTTTGCCGCAAGCAGAGCGCCTGGCTTGTTGACGGCAAGAAAGCGGGGAACGTTTCCGAGATCCTTGCCGCCAGCCACTTTCATGAACACTTGCTTCGCCGTTTCAGCAGGGAAGCCGTAAAGGATGTCAAGCCCCTCGGCTTCACATTCCTGGGTCATGCGGGAAACGATTTGGTTATAGATGCCGCGGCCTTGGAAATCTGGATCGACCATGATGTCGACCCGTTCGCCAAGCAGCAGTTCCTTGCCTTGCTTCCGAGCAGTGAGCTTCAAGAATGCGGCGTGGCCGTTGATCTGGCCGTCTTGTTCTGAGACGACGATCGTGGCACTCTCCGGAAATGTTTCGAACTTCCATTGCCATTCGGCAAGCGAACGTTTTTTGCTGAACACTTTCTCGTAAAGGGCGTTGATGCCAGTTTCATCGCCTGGCTGGTATAGGCGGATCATAAGGATTCACCGTCATCCTGCAGGCCGAAGTCTTCACGGCGGGACGCTGCGGCCAAGAGTGCAAAGAACGCAAGCCCGAAAATATCGGATTCCCATAAGTTGTAGACAATTCCCATGAAATACGCGCCGAGCAAGATGCTGGCAGTCAATGAATACAGATAGCTTTCTTTATGCTTCTTCGCATACCGCCAAAGCATCGACAATAGGAAGGCGGCAAAGGCGATCACGCCGAGCACGCCGGTTTGGACGATGATTTGGATATATTGGTTATCGGAATAGAATTTATGGCCGATTTCGTATTCATCGTAGATCGGCGAACCGTTCGAAAGGGTAGTGGAATCGCCGAACGTGGCAAATCCGGTCCCGATGATCGGATGATCCTTGAATACTTCGAAGCCGGTTTTGACGATGAACAAGCGGCCGGAACTTTGGCTGCCGGTGACAGTATCTTCACTGAAAGTACTGCCGATGCGGTCACGGAACCCGGACTCGCCGCCGACGTCGAATTGCTGGATATTGTTCACTTTTTCGGAACCGATGTCTGTGCTTTCAAAGTAATTGGTCAAAAGATTCAGCGGCAGCACGACGAGGACGAGTGCGATTACCAAGTATTTGACGAAGTCGATGAGCACTTTCATCTTGCGTGTCATGATCAGGAATGCGGCGGCAGCGATCAAGAAACCTAGCCATGTACCGCGTGAATACGTCAACACAAGAATCCCGACCAGGAAGACATTCAGGATGTCCATATAGCGCGGGTTGAATTCCTTCAATTTATTCTTCGCATAATAGAAGGCGATGAACGCGAACATCAAATAGATGCCGAGCACGTTCGGGTTGCCGAGCATGCCGTAGATACGCACGCGGTTTTTCGCCGACAAGGCCATTGCCTGCCAGGATTCAGGCAGGAAGAAATTACGGATGGACAATTTTTCAGCCATTGCCTGGATGATGACCAGGATTGCTGTCCAGACGAAGATCCACACGAGATTGACCAAATCCTTGCGCGTGATCCCCAGGCGATAGACGATGTAATAGACAAGGTAAAAGAGCAGGAATTGGCGCAAAGTCATCGCAATCAGGACCGGGCTGATGCCTGTGATGAGTGCGGAAATCGAACCGATGGCAAGGAATGCGAAATAAGCATATTCGAAATTTTTGAAGTGGAATAATTGCCCGATCGATTTACGGTTCATCCAGAAAACGTGGAACAGCGCACCGAATACGAGGGCTTCGGTCAAGTAATTGAGTCCTGGATTGTACTGCGTGATAAATTCACGGATCGGGATGTAGACGAACAGCAGCAGGATGCCGTGTTTCGGGTTGATGAACGCATAGGCGAACAACACCACTGTCAGGGCATAACCGATGATGGGGAACTCTGTATACCCTATTAGCATGATCGCGATCAAGGCGATGAGCCAAAACCATTTTTCGTTATCGTTCTTAAAAAAGTTCATAATATCCTCCAGATGCATTTATAATTAGCGGCTTTGATAAATCGCCTTTTTCAATTTCAAATTCTTGAAAATCGCCCACCACAAAGTGACAGTGCGGTTTGCTTGCTTGAAATGCTTTTCGTATTGGCGGTCTTCGGCCTTCAGGTGGTCGGCCGCCTGGATGAACTGCTGTGGCGTGTTTTCGATGAAAGTTTCCACGTAGCGCGCATGTGCTGCGTTGGTCTGCGCAGCTTTGATCTCCGCAAGCGCAAGAAACCCATCGAATGCGATCACTTGGCTTTTGAACGCTTCGGTAGCGCGTTGTTTGAGCGGAAATTGATCCGTAATGTCCAGGATACAATTGATTTCCTCCGGCGGTACAGGGCAATTGATCTCATATTCGCGCACGATTGCCGGCTGATGGGCCGTATGCTTAAGTGCGTCGGCCACCAAATGCGCGCTGTAGACATGATCGGGATGGGCGTCGATCAAGCTCGTCGTATAGATTGTATCAGGGCGGATCTCGTCGATCAGCTCCCCGAAGCGGGCGCTTGTTGTGACGTGTTTGATCTCGCTATCGGGATAATCGAGGTAACGAACGTCCGTAAAACCGAGCAAGTCCTGGATTGAACGCAACTCCTGTTTACGGGTTTCGGCCAATGCATCGGCTTCCACAGGGGCAGCATTGCTATTTTTGCCATCGGTGATGATGGCGATGGTGACTTGCGCCCCGGAATCGGCATAGCGGCGGATGGTCCCGCCGAGCCCGATCGTTTCGTCGTCGATATGCGGCGCGAATACCAATACGCGCTTGGCCGGTTCAAGGGGAGTGAGCGGCTTATCCGCTTTGTAAAAGCGTTTCAAGGATGTTTTGATCGCCGGATTCAGCACCGGCGCAGCGTTTTTTATTAATGCCTGTTTCATAATGCGAAAAACTCCTTATGATTTTCTGAGCTTGCTGATGAGGAAGCGGGCGATCTCCGTTTTCAAGGCCAGCGCCGCGATCACATAGACAATGGCGCCAACGATGGCAGTCAAGGCGAATCGGATATAGATGTGCAGGTCTTCAAGAATTCCTGAAGCGAGCCACAAGGCCAATAGCATAGCAGCGGTCGCCGCAAAAATCTTGGCTGCGTCTTTTACGATAAAGCGGGAGTTGAGCTTGCCCTGCGTCCGGTTGAAGACAATCCAGTTGAGCGCGAAATAGACGAGCGCCATGACGGACGAGGCGAGCGGAATCGCCAAATACGAATCGAGCAATGCGATGAACAGGAAGTTCAAGGCGACATTTAGCGCGATCGAGAACAAGGAAATGCGCAAGATGACATGGCCTTTCTTTTTCGAATAGAAGGCTTTGTTCAGGATGTTCTGCAAACTGAAGAACAGCACCGATCCCATATAGAGATAACCGACTGTCGCAGTGGCCGCCGTCGCGTCCGCCGTGAAGGCCCCGCGCTCGTAGACGATCGTGATGAGATCTTCCATCAGCCACATCATTCCCGCCACAGCAGGAAGCAAAACCAGAAGCGTCAGCATCAAGCCGTATTCGATGCCTTGCTTGAAGCTTTTCTCGTTGGCGTTCGCGATCGCTTTCGACAGGATCGGGAAGATGATCGTCCCGATTGTCACGCCGATGATCGCCTGCGGGAAGTGGACGATGTTTTTCGCGAAGTTGATATAGTTGATCGCGGAATCGCTGAACGAGCCGGCGAAAATATTATCGATCGTCAAGTTGACTTGCCCGACCATGACCGTGATGGCGACAGGCACAAAAATGATCGAAAACGGCTTGATCTCTTCCCAGTCGAGCTTACCGAACACTTTATGGCTGTCTTTCGGGACGAACCATAAACGCTTGACGATATACGACAATAGCGCGCCGGTCAAATAACCGAAGGCGAGCGAGTAGGCCCCGAGCTCATCAGCGAATAGAACGGCACCGAGAATGGTGCTTCCGATGACGATGATCTGCGAGATGACCGATAGCGAGAACTTGCTTTCTGCGTCGAGATAGGCTTCGTAAACCGAGTTCAATGAAACAAGGAACACGGCGATGAAAAAGACGACCGCTAGGCCGACACTCAACTTGATGGCCTCAGCCTGAAGGCCGGGCTCCAGGTTGGAAAACGGGAATAGCTGCGGCAATAGTAGCGGTGAGACCACAACGCCAATGACGGAGACGATGAAGCCGAGCACCATCGTCCCGCGGATGATCTGCGAGAAATGATGATGGCCCTTGCCGTCCGCCTGTGCATGGATGAAACTTGGCACGAACGCGTTCTTCATGCCGGTCGTGAAAAACAGTATGAACATATTCGGCAATGTGAAGGCCGCGAAGTATGCTGCCGACTGATAGGAATCCCCAAACTGGAAGGCGATCACCATATCGCGCAGCAATCCTGAAATTTTCAGGAACAGCGAAGCGATGACGAACAAAATGCCGGTAAGTGCGAGTTTTCTGCCCAAAACAAAATCCTACTTTCTTCAAATGGTTTAGCGGTGAAACGCGAAACCAAATTCTTTCCTTATATAATAGGAGCGATAATCTCCCAATTCCATTTCCCTATCTTATCACGAAACCTCCCTTTTAGACGTCCCGGAGCCGATTATGTTGCGGAAAAATTCACATCTGATAAGGAAGTGGGCCTATGGGATTATATTGAAATGAATGTTGTGTCTAAAAACAGTTTCAGGACTATTGTGGAGGATAAAAAAGGAAGAAAGGTGAATAATTTGGGTACAAATAGTTAGAATTTACAATTTATTAATAAAGCGCTTACAAATTTTTAGTATACTGGTTTCGTATGACAATAAATTATCAGAGGAGTGAAAGTTTGTGACAAAAAGCGCGTTCAGCAAGATCTTTTTGAGTCTCTTACTGGCTTTGTCAGCTGCTTTGCCGTACATGGCAACAGCCGATGCAGCGGAAACCATTTCGGTTGCAGAAGCCATTGAAAACAATACAGGAACAGCAACGGTGAAAGGATTTATCGTTGGTACTGCAAATAGTGGAACCAGCTATGATCAGGAAGCACCTTTCACAGCAGCAACCAATGTTGGTTTGGCGGATTCCTCGGATGAAACTGACCCGGCGAAAATCCTGCCGGTTCAATTACCATCAGGATCCGTGCGTGCTGGTTTGAACTTGGTCGATAACCCTGCTAATTTCAAAGCAGAAGTGACCATCAGCGGAACGCTTGGAGCTTATTTCACAGTTCCTGGTTTACGTTCAGCTTCAGCTTACACGATCCTCACTGAGGGCGAAGAGCCGCCGACCGCGACACCTGTAGACAGTGTCCAGGAAGCACGCGACTCTGAAGGCTTGATTTCCGTGGAAGCGACCGTGACGACGGGAACAGGTTTCTGGGGCGGCAATGGCTTCTACGTGCAGGATGAAACAGCAGGCATTTATGTCTTCACATCCAGCGCAACTGTAGCGCCGGGCGATAACGTCCGCTTGGAAGGCACCGTTTCTACATACAGCGGCGAGCTTCAATTGCAGCCGAACACAGTAGAAGTGCTCCCTACCGGCAACGAATTGCCGGAAGCACAAGTGATCTCGCCAGCAGGCGTCAATGAAGAGACTCAAGGCGAACGCATTTCGATCGAACGCGTCGAAATCACCGACTTGAAAGCCGTTAACAATTACGGGACGTTCGAGTTCACGGCAGTCGCGGAAAACGGCGAGCAAGTCGCCGTCCGCAACGACAACCGCAATGGCTTGACGTTCGAAGACTTCACGAAGCGATACAAAGAAGGCGACTTGATCTACCTTTCAGGCATCGCTTCGAAATATTACGATACGTATCAAGTGAAAACGCTCGGCTTCGAGAGCTTCGAGCTCGTCAATAAGCCGGCTGTGTACACAGACATCTTCCCGGGCGTCGTTTCGGAAGGCACTGAAATCACGCTCGCAAGCGGGTGGGATAACGCAACGATCCATTACACGACAGACGGGTCAGAACCGACAACGGAGAGCGCAGTTTACGCTGAGCCGATTGTCCTGACGCAAGATACGGTGATCAAAGCGATCGCAGTGACAGGCGAAACGTCTGAAGTATTTTCATTTGATTACACGGTCCTGAAATCAGAGGACTTGAAGATCCGCGACATCCAAGGGCAAGGCCATTACTCGAAATATGAGGATGTAACTGTCAATGAAGTAACGGGCGTCATCACGCATTTCTATAACGGCGCAAACTTCGTCATGCAGGACACAGAAGGTGACGGCGACTGGAAAACGTCTGAAGCGATCATCGTCAACCGTTCATCTGCATCAAGCGACTTTGCAGTTGGGGATGTCGTAACAGTCGCAGGTACGGTCGAAGAATGGTTCTATAAAGGCTATTCCGATATGCGCGACAACGACTTGCCACTCACGCGCATCCGTTCAACGGACGTCGTGAAAGCTGGGACGGCGGAACTTCCAGAGCCGATCATCATCGGTGAAGACGTGTTCCCGCCGACTCAAAACATCGAAAATGACGGCTTGACGGAATTCCAGCCGGAAGAAGACGGCATCGATTTCTGGGAAGCGCTTGAATTGATGCGTGTCGGAGTAGCCGATGCACAAATCGTCGGCCCTCAGAAATACGGTGAAGTGTTTGTCGTATCGGAAAATGCAACAAATAACGAATTCCACAAACAAGAGGGAATCCTTCTGGAAGAAGATGACTTCAACCCGGAACGTATCACTGTCACTACAGGTGAAAACGTCGTCGCAAAAGCGGGCGATACATTCGCTGAAGCGCCAGTCGGCGTTCTCGGCTACGGATTCGGCAACTACCAGATCTGGACGGAAGAAACGGACGTGCCGGAAATCGTAGACGGCGGAGTGCAGGCGGAAGAGACTTGGATCGAGAACGCAGACGATAAATTGACGGTCTCCACGTACAACGTCGAGAACTACTCTGCAGACCCGAGCCACACATCGGACGAAAAAGCACAGCGCATCGCTGAATCATTCGTCAACGACCTGAACTCACCGGACATCATCGCGATGGTCGAAGTGCAGGACAATGATGGGCCTGAAAAATCTGGGAATAGTGATGCATCGGCTTCTTATGAGCGCCTCATCGCAGACATCCAAGCAGCAGGCGGGCCTGAATACGCTTGGACAGACATCGCACCGGAGTACAACCAGGATGGCGGAGAGCCAGGCGGTAACATCCGCGTCGGCTTCCTGTACAACCCGGACCGCGTCGATTTGTCTGAAGGCGAAAAAGGCACAGCTACTGAAAACAATTCATGGACGGATACAGGCGACCTCGTCTTGAACCCTGGACGCGTCCAGCCGATCGCAATGCCGAACACACGCAAGCCACTTGCGGCACAATTTGAATTCCAAGGCGAAGAGATTGTTGTCATCGCCACGCATTTGAACTCCAAAGGCGGAGACCAAGCCTTGTTTGGGCAAAACCAGCCGCCGGAATTCACGTCTGAAATCGAGCGCATTGAATTGGCGAAAGCCATCAATGACTTTATCGCAGAAGGGCTCGAGAAGAATCCGGAACTCAATGTCGTCGTCACTGGCGATATGAACGATTTCGAATTCACGCCGGCACTTGATGCACTGGAAGGCGACATCTTGACGAACAAAGTCAACGATGTGCCGGAAGAAGACCGTTTCTCTTATTACTACCAGGGCAACTCACAAGTGCTCGATCACTTATTGGTGACGAACAACTTGGCGGACAACACTGAACTTGATATGGTCCACATCAACTCGATGTTCATGGAAGAGCATGGACGCGCATCGGACCATGATCCACTCCTTGCACAGATCACGTTCGACAAACCGCAAGTGCCGGGCGAACAGGAAGCGGATCCTGATCTAACCGGTGAAGAAGCAGTCATCACAGCTGGTGAATTTGATGAAGAAGGCACACTCGACATCACGTTCACGGAAGGCACGATCGATGAACTTCTTGAAAGCGGCAAGGATTTGACTGTTCAACTGGAACAAGCGAACTTCACATTCACTGCAGCCAACCTCCAGCAATTGGCTGAAGCGGCAGGCGCGGAAATGACGCTTGCACTGGCAGTCGATGACGCAGAGCAAGTCGATAACCGTCCGGCACTCAGCGACCAGCTTGATATCGCTGTGCTCGGGGCTGACGGTGAAGAAATCGGGTTGACGCTCAGCGAACCGATGGAATTGAACTTCCTGACGAACCCGGATGTCAAAGTCCAGTTCGGCGCACGCCAGGACGATAAAGGCAAATGGAAGATCATCCAAGGCGAGCTGGACGGTGAAACATTCACGCTCGAAGTGAACGAGTTCGGAAACTACACCGTCATCACAAACAAAGGGCAATTGAAGAAGAGCAAGAAGTAATGGAAACAGGCTGCCAAAAATCCAGTAATTGCTGGATCTTTGGCAGCCTTTTGCATGGAAAGAATCAGAAATAAGAATGGCATGCTATTCTTATCATGAAATAGTGAAAATTTTTGTCAGGATTTATGATATAGAAGGAAGAATATGCTAATATGAAATTTGTGTGATTTACCCAATATGCAAGGAGCTGCAAAATTTTATGGAACCTGAAAGACGCATACGGCCTGAATTAGAAGGAATACGGACCATCGCCGCGTTATTGGTGGCGGTGTATCATATATGGTTTAACCGGGTATCCGGAGGAGTGGATGTGTTTTTCGTCGTCTCAGGCTTTCTGATCACGACCTCACTGCTTTCGATGTACCGTAAAAATGGCCGCATTTTATACTTTTCCTATATTGTGAAACTATTAAAACGTTTATTGCCAACGGCATGGCTGATAGGGATTACCGTCCTGGTCGCAAGCCTGTATATCTTGCCCCCGTTTACAAAACAACAGAACATCAACGAATTTTTAGCCTCGGTGTCTTACTTCCAGAATTGGCGGCTTGCGATGGATTCGGTGGATTATTTAGCGCAGAACAATAGCGCTTCCCCGTTTCAGCATTTCTGGGCGCTGAGCATCCAGTTCCAATTCTACCTGGTATGGCTCGTCGTCTTCTTTGCGGCCATTTCCTTGCTGAAGTTGATTTCCGGAAACCACATGAAACGGATGTTGACGGTATTGATTGCCCTCATCGCCGTTGCATCGTTCAGCTACTCAGTCTATTTGACGGCCGCCAATCAGCCCGTGGCCTATTACCATACATTCACCCGGGTTTGGGAGTTCGGGATCGGCGGTTTGGTGGCATTGACCATCCACAAGCTTGCCGTCTCGAGCCGCGTAGCCTGGTTCTTCGGCTGGCTTGGCTTGATCGGGCTTATCAGCTGCGGCATCATTCTTCAAGTGTCCGAGTTGTTCCCGGGCTATGCCGCACTTTGGCCGGTGCTGTCAGCTGTCCTGATCATCATCGCCGGGAACCAGTCCACGAATTTCTCGGCTTTCCAAGTGCTTAGCTGGAAGCCGCTCGTCAAGTTCGGGAGCATCTCTTACGCTTTCTATCTATGGCATTGGCCATTGCTGATTTTCTACTATGCGTTATTCGGCGTCGAATCGGTGTCACTCCTGGGCGGATTAGGGATTATCGCTACAGCCGCGGTTTTTGCCTACTTCACCATTTATGGTTTCGAGTTGCCGATCCGGAAGATCCAGTTCCCGGTCTGGAAAACCGCCAGCATTATCGCGGTCTTCTCTGCCGCCATTTGGGTCTCGACCATCGCTTATCAAGAAACTTACTTGGCGGGGCCGCCCGTCAGTTCCGAGTTGCTGAGTGAAAGTTTCGAGACACATCCGGGTGCCGTCACTTATCTGGAGGATGGGCGGTTGACGCCTCCATCGGAATTCGAGGAATCCTTCCTGCCGGGTTTGGACTTCGTGAAGCAGGATCGCTCTGAAATATATGAAGATGGCTGCCTGTCGGGCAAAGGGACTACAGAAGCCGAACCGTGCGAATACGGGGCATTGACTGATTACGACTATACAATTGCCTTGGTCGGGGGATCGCATGCGGCCCATTGGCAGCCGATGCTTGCGGAGTTGGCTGAAGCCCATGACCTGAAGATTGTTACCTACTTAAAAGGGAATTGCCGATTTACCGAAGAGAGCCGGAAAGGTTTTGAAGAATGCGACACCTGGTTCCAGAACGTCAAGCAGGAATTGGTGGCGGACAAACCCGACCTGATTTTTACCGTCGGGAATGTAGGCAGTTCAAAAGAAGATTTTGATGAAGTTTCGGATGGGTTCATTGAAGCCTGGAAGTTTTTCGAACAGCATGAAGTTCCGCTATTCCTTGTCCGTGATACGCCTTGGTATGATCAAAACGTTTTGACGTGCCTGAGTGAAAATCCAGACAATCCGGAACACTGCAAATCCGATCGGGAGGACATCATCCGTGACCCGAGTCCTTTGGAAGAAGTGGACTATATGCCGGAAAGTGCTGTCACCGTCGACTTGACCGATTATTTCTGTGACCAGGAATCCTGTTATTACGTGATCGGAAACATCGTGACGCATTTCGACAGCAATCATCTAACGGCGACTTTCTCCAGAACCTTTGCGCCGGTATTCGAAAAGCCGTTGCTGGACGCATTGGAAGCTCAAGAACGATAAGGAATTGAAAACTGTCTTGGATACTGCGAAAGCAGTGCGCCAAGGCAGTTTTTTTGATGCCGGCCGTGCAGTGGGGGGCCGGCAGTGAATGCCGGGGGCCGGCCTGTCCGAGTGCCCTTTCCCGTTCCTTTTTCAATTACGGCTTGCTATAATGAACTCACATTAACGGAAGCGGGTTGAGACTATGGAAAAACGGATGATGCAATGGCTGATGGTCTTCTTGTCAGCGATGGTCCTCGCAGCTTGCGGAGGGACGGATACCGAAGCGCCGCCGCAAGCTGAAACCGAGCAGGCGGATTCGCCGGTCGATACGGCTGCCCAGGAAAAAGCGGTGATGATTGCGAATGCCAAGACGCATGTCTACACGATCTATACCGATTTCGAGCAAGGGTCCGGTTTTCTATACAATGACCAAGGCGATATCTTGACGAATGCCCATGTTGTGCGCGATGCGACTTTTATCTCGCTCGTCAACAGCGACGGCCAGGAATTCGCCGGCAAAGTGATCGGCATATCGCTCGATGAGGATTTGGCGCTCGTCCGCGTCGGGGAACTCGCCGGCAAAGAGCCGCTCGAGCAGGAAATGGAGCCGGTCGATATCGGCACGCCGGTCATCGCCATCGGCAGCCCTGAAAACGCGGCGAACACAGCGACGGAAGGGGAAATCACCGATACCGGCGTCGACTTCTCGGAAGTGTTCGTCTATACGGACCTCTATGAAATGAATGCCTCGATCAAGCAGGGCTCAAGCGGCGGGCCGCTGCTGGACGCAAGCACCGGCAACGTGCTCGGCATCAATTCGGTCATGCTTGAAGACAATCCCGAAATCGGCTATGCGATTCCGCTTTATTTGAAAAAGGAACTGTTGGATGGCTGGGCGGACAATCCAGACCCGCTGCCCGATTCGCAATTGGTCGAACCGTCGGTGAAGGATGCGTATTTTGATGAAGCGCTATTGTCGAGTTTCATCGAAGCCTATTATGACTTGCTGCCGTATTCGATGAATGACGAGGAGCTGAATTATTACTCTTCGTATTTAGTGCCCGGAAGCCAGGCGGTGGAAGCGGTGGACAGTGTGATACAGGAGTATTCCGAAGAGGGCCGCGTATTCGATTCGGTTGTGCCCGACGTCAGTTCCGTGGAAATTGAAGGCGACCGTGCATACGTTGAAGCAGGCGCGGTATTCAATTATCATGAAGCAAACGGCGAGACCGGGACGATCGACCACCGGAGGCGCTACACCATCGTGATTGATGAGTACGGGGATTACCAAATCGAATATGTGGAAGAAGTGTAGGAGCCTCCAGTTGTGGAGGCTCCTTTTTAATGATTCCGGGAAACATTCCCACTCAAACAGGTGCAGGAACTGGAATTTAAGGGGATTGAGAAACAGGAAATTTAAGCATATGATGGAATACATAGACAGCTAAGAGCGACATGACAGACAAACGCCGGAAATGGGGGAGGAAGCGTATGAACCTAGAGATTCTGAAGGATAAAAAAACCTTGTTGGGCTTTTCATTGGCATTTCTGATGAGCATCAGCGCCATTATTTTGGCGGTGGCCGGAAATGGCTTGTGGGTCGTATTCATCTTGTTGAACCTGCTGCTATTGGCATTCAGCGTCCGGCGGGCAGACCAACTGTCAAAAGCACGGGGCAGTTAGTGCCGCTATTGGATTTGTTATTTCCCAGGCAATCTTTGTTAGCCGCATATTCGCGTCTCAACCGAGCGGAATAAATCCGGAGAAAATCCTGTTTGACCTTGCTTCTTTGCCTCGAAAAATTGATGGCAGAGAAGTTTTTTTAATCGAAAAAAGACTACTATCAGTTTCATTTTGACAACTATATTAGTCAAAATGAAACTGATTCGTTACAATGGATGTATAAAGAGGTGAGTCTTATGAAGACGAGATTGAAGGAATTGCGGGCGCGTCACGGCATCAACCAAACGGAGCTGGCGAAGCGCGCCAATATCTCGAGACAGACGGTCAGTTTAATCGAACGGGAGGAATTCATGCCGTCTTTGCTGATTGCGATGAAGATTTCCAGAGTGTTCGGGGAGCCGATCGAAGAGATTTTTCAATTCGACGAGGAGGAATTGCGATGAAGAATGGAATGAAAATAGCAATCCGCATGCTTATCGGTGCAATCATTGGATTTACAGTAGCCCATGCCGCCATGGAGGGGAGCTGGCAAATGGATCTGCAGCCGCTCGCCTACCCAGTGACGCTAGTGCTTGTCGCGGCAAGTGTCGTATCCGTTTTGCTGACGGTTTATTATTACTTGAAAATCCGCAAGAGTGCAGGCATCGAACTGTACGGGGAAGACGAGGATTTAGCGGAAGGGCGCATGTACCGGCAATATAGCGATGCAACCTTGGCGGGCAACCTGGGGATGATTTTGGGCTTGGCGGCACTCAGTTTAATCGTTATTGCCGGCCAATCCGGCTGGCTTGCGCTCATCGCGATTGCTGCGATGCTTGTCAGCGTTGCCATGACGTTCATTATGCCAGGGCTCATGAAGAAAATGTATCCCGAACGCCGATTCCCATCAGTCAGTGATAAAGACTACGCAGAAAAACTGCTGGCAATGTCCGACGACGGGGAAAAACACGTCATGCTCGGCGGCTTGTACAAAAGCTTCCTTTCCATGAATACCTTATTATTCGGGGCGATCCTGCTGCTACTATTCTATTCGGTCATGAGCGGGACCTCCCAATTGGTCGGTATCTTCACCATCGCCGCCATCATGGCAATTGCCAACACGCAGTATTTGATCCATATCCGCAATAAATGACCCAACAGCCTGGCCCAGACGCCAGGCTGTTTTTAATGAACAAGCGAATGAACTCGCGGCTTCCACCCATTCGCATTTGCAGCTAAGCGAACGAATCAAAGCGGATGAAATGCACAAGCCCATTCACAGTTTCTCTGGCCAATTCAGCAAAATCTTAAAGCAGCCCCGCGCCCAAGGGTGAAGCGAAGCAGTAAGACAGGCGTCCTTCCTGGCTTACTGCGAAAGCTCAACCCCAAGCGGGCTGCGGACCCCCATCACACAAAAACGGTGAACCTCCTTCCAGACTAAAGACCAAAACTCCCGCTAAAAACTCCTGCGGTAAAATCATCAATGTCGAAAAGTTTTGAATTCATCCGTAAGCTATGGTATTCTATTGCCGACAATAAAAAAATATCGCTATTCCACTAGGGGAGCCATGTTGGCTGAGACGGACAAGAGTCCGGACCCTTTGAACCTGATCTGGATCATACCAGCGTAGGGAAGTGGGCGAATTGTGAGCCTTTCTCCAATTTCTTAAGCTGACCTTTATCGCCGCTTCCTTACCTGGGAAGCGGTGTTTTATTTTGCCCAAAAAAGGAGAGAGCGACATGACATTTTGTAAAGAAGTCCGGTTGGAATGCGCAGATTTATGGGACGCAAGTTTTGAACACCCGTTTGTGAAAGGCATCGCGAAAGGCGATTTGCCGCTTGATGTCTTCAAATTTTACGTCATGCAAGACGCCTATTACCTGACCCATTTCGCGAAAGTGCAGGCGATCGGTGCCACGAAAGCCAAAGATCTTAAAACCACACAGTCTTTCGCGCATCATGCCGAACAGACCTGCGCCGCGGAACTTGCGCTTCATGAATCGTTTATGGAATTGCTTGGGGTGACTGAAGAAGATTGGCAACTATTCGAACCGTCGCCGCACGCCTATGCGTACGTTTCGCATATGTACCGCTCGGCAGAAGGGGATTTGGCGGATGTGCTCGCAGCCTTGCTTCCGTGCTATTGGCTTTACTACGAAATCGGCGAACGCTTAAAGACCGCAACGCCGGAACAACCGATATTCCAGAAATGGATCGGCACATACGGCTCCGAATGGTTCGGGGAACTGGTCAATGAACAAATCGCACGCATGGACCGGTTGGCTGAAGGCTTGCCGGAAGAACGCCGCGAGGAATTGAAGACACGCTTCAGAAGGAGCAGCTATTATGAATGGCAGTTCTGGCAGCAGGCGTGGACGATGGAAACTTGGGAGCTGCCGGCGCAAAAGGAGAGTGCCCGCCATGCTTAGGGAGTTGCGCGCACGCAAACCATTGATCCATTGCATCACCAACCACGTCGTCTCGAATTTCCAGGCAAACGGACTCCTCGCGCTCGGCGTCTCGCCGGTCATGGGCGATGAACGGCAGGAAGTCGCGGAATTAACGGGACACGCCGATGCCCTATCGCTCAATATCGGCACGGTCACGGAGCGTTCATTCGAAAGCATGCTCATCGCGGGACGCGCGGCGATGGAAACAGGCATCCCGATTGTATTGGATCCGGTAGGTGCCGGGGCGACGAGCTACCGGCTGAAATCAGTAAAGCGGTTGCTCGCGGAACTCGATATCACGTTGCTCCGCTGCAACGCCGGCGAACTCGCGGCGATTGCAGGAGCCGGCTGGCAAGCGCGCGGCGTCGATGCCGGGGAAGGCCAAGGCGACTTGGAAGCCCTCGCGAAGCAAGTGGCTGATGAATATCAAATTTTGGTCGCGGTGACTGGGACTAGCGATTTAGTGACGGACGGCGAACGCACCGGTCACATCACAGGCGGAGATCCGTTAATGGCGTCGGTCACCGGGATGGGCTGCCTGCTCAGTGCGGTGCTTGCCGCCTTCTTGACGGACAAAGAATCTACCCCGATAGATGCGCTTGCTTATGGTTTGCAGATGTATGCGAATGCAGGAAGCCGTGCCTCGAAAATCGCCTTGAATCCAGGAACTTTCCAGATGGCCTTTTTGGACGAACTATCCAAACGACAGGAGGCGGTTCTTTATGGAAACTAAAGCGCAAGTACTGACGATCGCCGGATCCGATTCAGGCGGCGGTGCAGGCATACAGGCCGATTTGAAAACCTTCCAGGAACTCGGCGCATTCGGCTGTTCAGTAGTAACGGCGGTGACTGCCCAAAACACATTGGGTGTCCACGGCATTTATCCCATGGACCGAAAAGCAGTGAAAGAACAGCTCGATGCGATCGGGACGGACTTCGATATCCGCGCGCTCAAGACCGGCATGCTGTTTGACGCCGGCATCATCGAAGAAACAGCTCAAGGCATCAAGCGCTACGGTTGGGAACAGCTCGTCATCGATCCCGTCATGATCGCAAAAGGCGGCGCTTCCTTATTGCAACAGGAAGCAGTGGAAGCCATCAAAACGATGCTCGTGCCGCTCGCTGCGATCATCACGCCGAACATCCCGGAAGCGGAAGTGTTGAGCGGGATAGACATCATAGACAAGGCATCTCGAAGAATGGCGGCGGAAGCGATTTTATCGCTCGGTGCCGAAGCCGTGATCATCAAAGGCGGCCATAGCACCGACCCTGACATAGCGGAAGACTTCTATCTGGATCAGCAAGGCACAGCGATTTTGCTGCGCTCGGAACGGCTCCAGACGGAACAGACGCATGGGACCGGCTGTACGTTTTCAGCGGCGCTGACAGCTGAACTCGGCAAAGGCAAGCCGGTGGAAGAAGCCCTGTTCACTGCCAAGGAATTCATCCAGGCAGCTCTCGCGCATCCGCTTCACATCGGCCACGGCCACGGCCCGACACATCATGCGGCGTACAAAGAATCTATCGAAAAGGAAGTGGTTCATCTTGTTCGGGAATCCAGCGATTTATTTTCTAATGGGTACGGCCAACGCCGGTACTAAAGAGCCGCTTGCGCTGCTCGAAGAAGCGCTTCAAGGCGGCATCACCCATTTCCAGTTACGCGAAAAAGGGCGTGGGGCGTTGACGGGCGATGCGCTTGTAGAGTTCGCCGCAGAATGCAAGGGCCTATGCCGCGAATACGGAGTTCCGATCTTCATCAATGACGATGTCGAACTGGCTTGCACAATCGAAGCGGACGGCATCCATATCGGCCAGGACGATATGGACTGCGGACAAGTGAGAAAACAAATCGGCGCGTCGATGGCTCTTGGCGTTTCGGTACATTCAGTCAAAGAAGCGAATGAAGCGCTGACGTGCGGCGCCACGTATCTCGGCATGGGACCGGTATTTGGCACACGCACAAAAAGCGATGCGAAACCGCCGGCGGGTGTTGCTGAAATCATTAAAGTGAAAACCCAATATCCGCACGTACCGGTCATTGGCATCGGCGGCATCGAACCGGGCAACGCCGAAATGGTCTGGCGGGCAGGTGTTTCGGGCATCGCCGTTATTTCCTCCATTGCAGGGGCACAAGATGTCGCGGAACAAATCGAACGGTTTAAACAATCGATTCCGGGGAGGCGTGTCGGATGAATACGAAAAAACTCGTACTCATGGCGATGTTCGTCGCACTCGCCGTCGCCGGATCTGCGTTCGTCTGGTTCCCAGCCGGCATCGCCCGCGCCTATCCGGTACAGCATGCCATCAATGTCATCGCAGCTGTCGTCTTCGGGCCAGGACCTGCAGTCGTCATCGCCTTATTGACAGGTGCGGTTCGTGTCTTAACGGGGACCGGCTCGCTGCTCGCTTTTCCGGGAGGCATGATCGGCGCCTTGCTTGCTGGTGTCTTTTACCGCTACAGCGGACGGATCGGTTTTGCGGCAGCGGGTGAGATCCTTGGAACCGGCATCATCGCCTCGCTCGTCGCGGTGCCTTATGCGCGCATTCTCATGGGAACCGAAGTCGGTGCCTTGTTCTTCATGCCGCCATTTCTCGTATCGAGCATCAGCGGTGCAGTACTTGGCGTAGTGTTAGTGTACCGTTTGAAGAAAACGAAAAGCAGTAAATTATTGGCGTGATAAGTATGGAGTTATCGATAGCACACTAGTAGCCCGCCGAAATATCTGGCAGAAGATCGGCATTATGATTATGAAAAAGACCGTGTTCACGCAAAAGCGCAGACACGGTCTTTAGTTATTTCCTTACTTTAATGATAAAGCTCGTCGGGAATTTCTGCGCTTTGTAAAGCGAGTAATAACGGTCGGACACTTTCGCCTTCACAGCCTTCAAGTCTTGCGGAACATCCGGTTCGACGACTTGCTCGATCGAAAAACCGGCTTTCACCAATGCGTTCAAATACGTGCTGAACTTGCGTTTCGGGATGGTCATCGGCGCATTTTCGCCTTTAAAATTGGCATAATGCACGCTGCCTTCATCCTGGTAAGATCCATTCAGTGAAACAAGCCCATCTTCGCTTTTCAAATGGACATAGAGCGGGTGGTCCCAACTGAAAACGAACGACCCGCCAGGCTTTAAGTACGAATAGATTAACTCAAACGTCCGGTCGAGATCCACCGTCCAGCCGATCGCATAAATCGAGTAGACGATATCGAAATAGGCTTCCGGCAACCCGATATCTTCTTCCATCGCAGCGCAATAGAGCTGTGCATCCAAGCCATCCAACAATTCGGTCGCCTGTTCGATTTGCTTATCGGACAAATCGACGCCCCAAATATCTTTGGCGCCTTGCGCATTCATATAAAGCAAGGAATGGCCGCTGCCACAGCCGATATCGAGTACATTTTTCCCTTCAATCGAATCAAATAAGCGCAATTCTTCCTCGCTTTGGGTAAATGGCCCGTAGCCAGGCAGCGCATCGACACCGTTGAAATGGCCGGCGACCGTGTTCCAGCTCGTGCGGTTTTGTTTCAGAATGTCTATGTTCACTTAAACTCCCCCTGTCCTTTAATCATTCTCGGGAAGTGAAAGAATCTCCTTCCTGTAGAATAAGGGAGCAGCGAATAACGCGGGGACGTTAAGGGTAATGAAGGAGAAAGACAAATAGCCAAAGTAAGGAATGAGGGAATCACATGCCCATGATCTACCATGAAACGTATATTGAAGCACCGATTGAGCGCGTATTCGACTTGGCGCGGAGCATCGAAGTGCATATAGAAACCGTCCCGAAAACCAACGAACGCGCCATTGCCGGCACGACAAGCGGGCTGATGGAGTTGGGCGACTGGGTGACATGGAAAGCGACGCATCTCGGCGTCCGCCAAAAGCTCACGTCGAAAATCACCGAGATGGAGCGGCCGTACCGATTCAGCGACGCCATGGTCAAAGGCGCTTTTCATTCCTTCCATCACACACATGAATTCACTGAAAGCGGAAGCGGCACGCTGATGAAAGACTGGTTCGTCTACCGGGCACCGTTTGGCGTCATCGGAAAAATCGCCGATAAATTATTTCTCGAACGCCATATGGAGAAATTCCTGTCGACGCGCGCAGCTGAATTGAAGCGCATCGCAGAAAACCGATAAGCATAAAAAAATCCATCCGCATATATGCCGCGGATGGATTTTTCAAAGCGTTAGACAAATCTAACTTCTTACTCGACAGTCAAAAATCAATGAGATAGCTAAGTATTTGGAGAAGCGTTCGCTCGACTCCTGTGGATCAGCGAGACGACCGAGACCCCGCAAGCAGCGAAGCGAATGAGGAGGCTTGGGCGCGAGCCCCCGGAAAGCGAGCGATAAGCTTCGGAGAATACGGTTTCTTGATTCTTATGGGAGCAGCTTAGTTATTCGTAAACTCCAATTGGTGATGACGCAAGGCCTGGTCCAATTTATTGTAGATATCGATCTCACCGAAGTTGACGCCCAATTGGATCGCAGTCTGGGCGATTTCCGGGCTGATGCCGGCAAGTGCCGTGCGAACGCCGATGATTTTCAAGCCTTCGATCAGCTGGAAGATCTGGTGGGCGACCATCGTATCGATGATGGGCACGCCGGAAAGATCGATGAACAGCCGCTCGATCGATTTCTCATGGCATTGCTGCAGGACGTTTTCAAAAATGATTTTAGCACGGTATGTATTGATCTCGCCGATCAACGGAAGCAAGCCGCTGTCTTTGGAAAGCAGGATGACGGGTGCACTCATTTCGACGATCATTTCCTGTTGTGCATTCAGCCGGCGTTCGGCCGCTTTCGTGTTCTGGTCGATGAATTCAAGGATGATGGCATTCGTCGTGTCGACCACGGCTTGATTCCATGCATTCAACTGGGCATGCGTAATGGTCTCTTCCTGCAATACCGCAAATTCCTCGATCAGCTCCAAATACTGCTTTTGTGTGCGGAAGAATTCCTTGATGACCGCGTTGAACGGTGTCGATAAATGCGCTTCGTCATTGGCGACGCGCAAGATCCACTCTTTGAAGATCTCGATGCAATCGCTTATCTCCTTGCTGAGGGCCGAGCAGAACAGCTCGTGGAACTCGTAATTCTGCTGCTTCAGCTTCTCGATTGCCTGGGGTTCTGTATCCCCGTAGACGCCGCCCGCGTCCTTATCGAGCGTTTCATACCATTGTTCAGTCAATCCCTTAGTTCTTTCCAATAAAAAATCCTGCAATTCAAGGTTTTTAAACATTTTCTTCTTCCCTTCAATGGAATGGTCTTCTCAAATGAAAATCATGCGCTAAAAGAACTTCACGAATTCAAACGATCGATACTATACATCTTAAAGCAATTGAAAAAAATATGCACGAAGACTGAGGGGACTGGCGGTTGGATTTTGCGCAAAGTCTGGAAGCTGAATCATTACCGTCATTTGCTTCGTACTGGGTTGCCGGCTGATCATTACGCTACGAAAGGACAAAAGTTACGGAATGGGAATTACCATAATTATGTAGAAATGCCGGTGTCTTATTAGTATAGTTAAAGCAATAAGCATAATGAAGGTAACAGGAAGAAAGCGAAAGGGGAATTGCATGAAATTCAAACACATCATTTACCTGATCGGCGCAATACTGGTATTTGTATTTGCAACACTCGCCAGTTGGTATGAAGGCGGGCAGCTGAGGGACATCTCGTGGGAATGGAAGTACTCAGCGGTATTTTCCACTTGGCTGAACGGGCCAGTGAACGAGGCAAGTGATATCTTGGTAATCGACCATTTCGTCTACGCGGCGAAATTCGAGCCGCTGTTTCCGTTGTTGATGGCAGCATCGTTCCTGTTCATCGTCTTCGAGCTATCGGCTTGGCTGTTGAGGGACCGGAAAACCATGCATATCGTCTTTTTGTCGCTGATGGCGGTGGGCTTGCTCTTGATGAGTGCGATGCTGCTGAACTCGCCGACGGCCGGGCTCACTTTGTTCTCCGGTTTCTTCGGGCTTTCAGGCCTCTTGACGCTCCTCCTGATCCTGTACCGCAACAATAAGAAATGGATGCGCCGGGCAGCCGAACGGACGGATTAAGGATTCATGATCCAATTCGGAGGTGTTCAAATGGAATGGTTGGTGAATATCATGCCGATCCTATTCATAGCAGGGTTTGCATATGAATTGATTGTGCAGATCAAAAAATCTCTGTTCATCGTGAAGTCGGTGCCATGGGATACAACAAGCAATAAACGAGCGGTTTTTGGAAATCACCTATATACATTGACTCTTGCAGGATTTGTCCTGTCATTGATTGTCAATCTGCTTGTATTCAATCAATACATTCAACAGCCACAAGGCACGGCCAATGCGGCTAGCTTAAGCGCATTCGTCTGCTTGCTGGGGATGTTCATTGCCAAACTCGGCATCATGCCAAAAGAACAAGACTTTAAAGCATTGTCTTCCAGCAAATAAAATAGCCTCCGGTTCGAGCCGAAAAATGGTCTCAACCGGAGGCTTTCTTGTGGAATTAAAGAAGGAACAGCAATACGCACAAGCTCACGAAAGTGGCACCGAATGAGATTTCGATTTTCGTTTCTTTCGCACTTTCGTGTTTCACTTTATGCACCACCGAAAGCACAAACAGGCTGTAGAGGAATAAAAAGAAATAAAGAATCCCGTATAGAATCCAGCGGGCATCCGTGATCCAGCCGCTCAAAGGAGTGAAGACGGCAGCTGAAATGAACAAAACAACAGAAACCGCGAGCAACAGTCCCGACAGCACGTTCATCTTGTTCCACAAGGGGGGCGACAGGAAGCGTCCGCTTTTTTTGCTGTGGAAGATGAAAAACAAATGGATCAAGCTCGTGCTCAGCAAGATGAAGGTCAGCACGATCAGCATTGAGCTGACGGCACCCGACGTAAGCACGTTTCCGATATTGACTGAATAGAATTCGGCCAGGAAAGCCAGGGCGATCAAGCCTGCCAAAGCGGCCACTTGGTAAACAGTCCATTTTGAAAATAGCATCCAATTCTCCTTTTGGCAGTTTCGATTGAGTTCTGTGTGAATATCTTAAAAGCCTTACCTTACTGTACGGGATAACAGGGAAATGGTTTCGATATTGAAGGGAATAGAGCGGTTGCCTATCTCGATTTTGTGGCAGATTTTCTACTAAGCCGGTAAACAAGGGCGCGATTCTCCGTCATCGGTGGCATTTGCGCCAAGAAACAGCTATCATGAAACCAACTGATACAAGCCGCATGATCAGAAATTTTCATGGGAAACAGTCAGCTATCAATCCAGGAATTTATAATTTGCTGAAAGGGGAGTTGAACGGTGGCTTATCAATTAAGAGAAAACTTCAAGCTATTCTCGTTGAATTCAAACCAGGAACTGGCTAAGGAGATCGCGGATCAACTCGGCTGTGAGCTGGGCAAAAACTCCATCACCCATTTTAGCGATGGGGAAATCCAAATCCATATCGAAGAAAGCGTGCGCGGGGCAGAAGTCTACGTCGTGCAATCGACTTCGCAGCCAGGCCATGAGCACGTCATGGAGCTATTGATCATGATCGACGCCTTGAAACGGGCATCGGCAGACTCCATCACAGCGGTCATTCCATATTATGGATACGCACGACAGGACCGGAAAGCAAGTTCACGCGAACCGATCACGGCGAAGCTCGTGGCGAACATGCTGGTGAAAGCGGGCGTGGACCACGTCATCACGATGGATTTCCATGCGCCGCAAGTGCAGGGCTTCTTCAATATCCCGGTCGACCAATTGCTCGGCATCACCGAACTCTCCGAGCATTTCATCAACAAAAAGCTCGAAGACGCCATCGTCATGGCACCGGATAACGGCGGATTGAGCAGGGCGCGCAGGCTTGCGGATCGCCTCAATGTGCCGATCGGCTTCATCGACAAGCGCAAGATGCCGGATGAAACCGAAAGCATGAACATCGTCGGGGACATCAAAGGCAAGAACGCCGTCATCATCGTCGACATCGTCGATACTGCGAAGACCGTTTCCGATGCAGCGAACCTGCTTGTGGAAAATGGCGCAAAAGCGGTCTACGCTTGCTGTACGCATGCCGTGTTGTCGGGCGATTCCGTCCAGCGCATCCAGGACTCCGCATTGACGGAACTCGTCGTCACCAACACGATCCGCGTGCCGGAGGAAAAGCAAATCCCGAAAATCACCATCCTGTCCGTCGCGCCATTGCTCGCAGAAGCGATCGAGCACGTGCATAACGAAAAGCCGGTCAGCCCTTTGTTTGAAGGATGATCATAGAGAAATGAAGCGAACCCCAAATGCGTGTCAGCTAGACGGCGCGTATTTGGGGTTCGTTTTTGTTTGGTGCGGAACAAGGAATTACAGATTCGAAAGTCCAGCAATTGAAGAGTTAAAGGTCAAACAGCGTATAAACCTTAGGGAAATCCGCTGTTTTCTTTATGAATAGGAACCGCTGCAAAAACTGAATATGTTAGAGTGAAAATATGGAAATGTATCTTGTTCAAATCCATTTTAATTTTATGTGAAACAATATTTTCTTCTTGTTCCATTCTGCTAGTTCGAAACAAAACGAAACGCAATCTTAAATTAAACGGTATATAGAAAAAGCAATCAATAGAAGGAGGGAAGGACAATGAAACGATTTTTCTATTATTTCATCTGGAGCATCGCCATCGTACTCGTAGTGTATTTGGGATTGCAGCTTCAGCAAGTATTGGACGAAAGAACAGACATGACCTTCAATCCGATTCCTTACTGGATTTATGTCACGATTTTCCCGGTCGTCATCGGCTTGTTATTGCGCACACCGAAGTTCATGCTCGAACGAAAACAGCACCGGATCCAGGGCTTCGATTGGAGCAAGTTCCTGGCCGTCGGGATTCCTGCCTTTATCGTGCTTGTTTTGTCTCTTCTGCCGTTTCTGCCGTTCGAAAATGTGGCGTATCCGGAATTCTACAGCCGCATCAGCTTACTCCTCTTCAGCAGCACGACCGCCCAGACAATCGCCGGGCTCGTCTTCGGCTATACCTTATTGGACAGCTTCAAGAGCGAGGAGCGGGGATTGCAGGAAACCACTTCCGACCTGTTCAACGCGGTCATGAAATTCACGCCGAAATGATCGTTCGTGGACTGAAAACTGTCTGTTCAAAACCTATAAGGGGTGGCGCTACATGAAAAAACATTTGAAATTCGCTTTGGCAATCTGATGGTCTCGGCACTGGCAGGCTGTTTTGCCGAAGATTACGATGTCGGTGTGCCAAGGGCATATTTGCTGGCAGATGATGGCTTGCGAGGCCAACCCATGCCACTGACAGAAGCCAACATCAGCTGGAGTTCATCGACTGGGGAAGTAACGGAAAAGATAGAGGACATTGAAGAACTCGGCTTATCGCAAGAGCCTGTCAAAGTTTCCCCAAACCAGCCGGCCACTTTGGATTTCAAGGAGAATGAAGAAAACGGCGGGGACATCTGGACGGATCCGACGATCACGGCTGCTTTATGGAAAGACGGAGAAGAAACGAAGCTTGAACTGGACGATATAAGTGAATTCCGCTTTCCGCAAACCGAAGGGAATTATGTTTTGGAAGTGGAATTCATTGATCGAGCCAATGAAGCCCAATATCTAGGGAATATCGTCATTGAAGAGCCAGCAGAGCAAAAGGCTGGGCATTTGCCCAGATTTACACATGTCGAGATGCCTTCGCTCACGAAACTTGATTCCGCTGACCCAAATGGCGAGATATTCGACCATAGCTATTCAGAAGTCTGCTGGAACGATTGTGAAGATAAGAGAGCCTATAATATGCCCGATGTTCACTCTGGCGATGCGGAAGCAGGGGATAGAATCGTGGTTGACTGGGGAATGATGGAACCAAATCCAAGCGAAGTCCAGTTGATCGAAATAGTCGATGGAGAAGAAGCAAGCGAAGAAGCCATCGCGACTGACCTTACTGCAATAACGATCGAGGTAAGCGAACAAGAGCTTGGAAAACAATATTCGGTTCAATACTTATGGCGAGATGGGGAAGAACTTATCGGCCATAGCAGGCTCGATTTCAAGCTGCAATAAATTGCCCCGTAACCGTTTGGCCAGCGGAGAGCCTGATGCCTTTATTCATTCAAGAAGATCTTAGCTCTTGAATCGGATGCATGTGAATTTCTGGCGTTCCAAAATCGACATCCAAGTCCTTTTATACGCCAGTGACTCTTGAAGCAGGCTGTAACTTATGTTCAATCAAATTACAGCCAAGCTTTGAATCATACATAAAACTTTTATCTAGAGGAGGAAAAATTTCATTTTGAAAATAATTAGGATCATATTGAATGTAATCGTAATTGTCTTTGCAGCTTATGTACTGTTCATCGAGGATTTTACGTTAATGCCTTACGTCATGCTGACAATGGGGATTTTTATGCTGGTAGCTGGATTTGAAAAAATTCAAAAGGATAGAAAAGAGTTTTGGGGTTACATGTTTGTCATTGTTTCTATATTTATTTTCTTTGTTTCGGCACAGGGATTCATAGTGAACGCTTAAGATTTCACTTAAAACTGCATGTAACTCATTGATAGGTAAACCGCATTCAATTCAAGCATTGGATACATCTTGTATTCAGCAAATTTCAAAGGAGATTACCTTGAAAACTCTCTTGGAGAAATTCATTTATTTTTTAATAAGCCTTTTTGTTTTCTTGTTGCTTTTCAAGATTGTTGCGTGGATAGCAAATACGCATATCCCTTTGAACACTCAGGCACAATTGATATCCGGCATCATCATTCTTCCTGTTATTGCTGTTCTTTCGATTATTTTATCGAATTTGCTAGTTAAAAGCATAAAAGAATCCAAGTGAAAGTGACTTTTTGGCAGGAAGTTACATTCGCTTTTTTCGATTGTGCCGATTTCAGCAAGAACTTGGATAGCACGGGTTTTACTAAGGAAGGATGAATTCAAGGCCATTCTTCCATCGACGTATGTGCAGTGGTTACCGTTGCAAGGCCGTGGCAGAAGCGCTTAAAGGCAGGCACATTCCTTTCAAATATCCGATCGGATATATGATGATCCAAGTTGCTTGCATTGATAATATCCTGTGGAAATAATACAATTTATTCAAGAAAGCGCTTTCATTATTGGCGAAATTCTGCTTTTATAAAGGGGAATGAGAAAGATGGCAAAGATGGAGTTACCACGGGGGAAAAGTTATATTCGGCTCGACCAGGTCAGCGAGGAAGACATCGAAAACTTGATTTTGAGGGTCAATAGCTGCGCGTGGCGGCAAACCTTCCATATCCAACCGGTGTCTGGGCTTCTCAATGACCCGAACGGCTTCTGTTTTTACCACGGTGAGTTTCATTTGTATTACCAATGGCATCCGCTCGGGCCTTTCCATGGATTGAAGTATTGGTACCATACGAAATCGACGGACCTGGTCAACTGGGAGAATGTCGGGATCGCCATCAAGCCGGACGAGTATTTTGACAGCCACGGCGCGTATTCGGGAAGTGCTGTGGAGCATGACGGAAAATTGTATTTGCTGTACACCGGCAACACGCGGGATGAGAATCTTGTGAGGCATCCTTACCTGTGCATCGCGCAGATGGATGACGAGGGGAATATCATCAAATCGAAGAAATCCGTGCTCGATAAAGTGCCGGAGGGCTATACCGAGCATTTCCGCGACCCGAAATTATGGAAAGTGGAAGACCGGTATTACGCGGTCATCGGAGCGCAGCGAACCGATGAAACAGGGGCTGTCTGTTTATTGAGTTCATCCGACTTATTGGAATGGAAGTTCGAAGGGGAACTGGCCACCAACTTGGACAATTTCGGGTTTATGTGGGAATGCCCGGATTATTTTGAAATGGATGACCGGGGCATCTTGATCTTCTCGCCGCAAGGGCTGGAGCCAGAGGGGGATCTTTACCAGAATATTTACCAGGCCGGTTATGTGCTGGGCGAGAAAATTGATTTAGAGCGGCGCAAACTGACTCACGGGGATTTTATCGAATTGGACCGCGGGTTTGATTTTTACGCCCCGCATACGATGAAAGACCCGAGTGGCAGGCGGCTGATGGTGGCCTGGATGGGCTTGCCGGAAATCGAATATCCGACCGATAGCAGCGGATGGGCGAACTGCCTGACCATCCTTCGGGAATTATCGCTTCGGGACGGGAAAATCATCCAGGCGCCGATTCCGGAACTTCAATCACTCCGTAAAACCAAGACCGAAGCACAAGGCGAACTTCGGGATGAAACGAAAGTGATTGAAGGATTCTCAGGAGTCACGTACGAACTCGTCTGTGAGTTTGAACGAGGGGACGCCCTGGAATACGGCATCGAATTCCGTGCGGGCAATGAAGAAAAAACGGTCATCAAATTCGATGCGGAACAGGGAAAAGTGGTCATGGACCGCACGTCGTCGGGCAAAGTGATCGGCAGCAAGCATGGCACCGAACGCAAATGCCGGATCGATGGCGATGTCTACAAATTTCATTTGTTTGTCGATTCCTCTTCGGTGGAGATTTTCGTGAACGACGGGGAAGAAGTGTTTACCGCACGGATTTTCCCGGATACCCGGAGCCAGGAAATCCGGTTCTTTGCAACAGGCGGTAATGCTGCGTTTAAAGCGGTGAAATGGGATTTTGATAAATGAAAGTCGGAAGAAGGAGAGGTGCTGAATGGGAAATCTGTTCTCGATTGGCGAAATATTAATCGATTTTATTCCCCATCAAAAAGGCATCGCGTTAAAGGACGTGGATTCTTTTACGCGAGTGCCTGGCGGTGCGCCGGCCAATGTGGCAGCGGCGGTTGCGAAGTTTGGCGGGACGGCTTCACTGATCACCAAAGTGGGGCAGGATGCCTTTGGCGATTTTCTATTGGAACGGCTTGCCGAGGCAGGAGTGAAGACCGATAAGATTGCACGAACAAAAGAAGCGAATACAGGGCTTGCGTTTGTTTCGTTGCGCGAAGACGGGGAACGGGACTTTTCGTTTTACCGGAACCCTTCTGCGGATTTGCTTTTGGAAGCTTCCGAAGTGAACGCCGGCTGGTTTGGGCCGGGCGATGTGCTGCATTTCGGCTCGGTCGATCTCGTCGACAGCCCGATGAAAAAAGCCCATGTGAAAGCGATCATTGCCGCCAAGACGAATGGCGCGTTCATCAGTTTCGACCCCAATGTACGCCTGCCGCTTTGGGACAATCCGAAGCAATGCCGCGAGACCATCCAGGAATTCATCCCGACAGCCCACATCCTTAAAGTCGCCGATGACGAGCTGGAGTTCATCACCGGCATCGCGGACGAGTCGGTCGCCATCGCCTCTTTGTTCACGGGCGATGTATTGGCGGTGGTGTTAACAAAAGGCGCTAATGGCGCAGATCTTCATGTACAAAATGAAAAATTCACGTCCGCGGGATATTCGGTGAAAGTCGAAGACACCACAGGGGCGGGCGATGCCTTCACTGGCGCTTTCCTGTACCAATTATTGAAGTTGGGGGCAGGACAGGACAATGTGGAGACGTTGCTGAAAGACCATCACGGAGAGATTCTCGCTTTCGCGAACGCCAGCGGGGCGCTGGCCACGACTGGAAAAGGGGCGATTTCTTCACTGCCGACGAAAGATGAGGTGCTGGAATTGATGAAATAAACCATTGAGGGAAGGGTAGGGTATTGATTTGACTGCCCAATATTTCGTCTTGCAAGAACCACTTTAACGGTGGTTCTTGTTTTAGCTTTTTCGATAAACGGGTAAACATGGAGCAAGACAATTCACTGGAGGCTGGTTAGTATGAAATCGACAAACCATGTGTTTGAAGTAGCTTATACTGAACAGGAACTTGAAGCGAAAGTGGAAGGGATGAAATCGCATGGGTATGCCAAAAATAATATCCATGTCTTAGCGGAAAATGCGGATATCCTAAATGCGATTGAAACCCAGGAAGAAGTGCAGACGCACGAAACGGAAACCCTTACCGACAAATTCAAATCGGTATTCACGGGACAGGACGCGGTACGCGACGAATTAAACAAACTGAATCTAACCGAAACGGAAATCGAGGAATTCCATGACATTCTTGAAAATGAAGGAATCGTCCTATATGCCGAGCAGCAAGCTCACGGCCAATAGTGTTTGCATGTGGCGGAAACGACACCTCTAGGCATAAGCTTATCGGTCATAACCGCCAGAAACTGAAGAAACCCGCAACCCCACGTGTGGATCGCACATGGGGTTGCGGGTTTTGCTATGTCATTCCTTCAAGAAATCCGGATCCATATAACGCGGGTTCGGGTAATCATAGAAGCCTTTGCCGTTCTGGATGCCCATGCGGCCTTTGTCGAGGAATTCCGTTTTCAGATAGTCCGCAACTTTCGCCGCTTCCGCGTCGCCGGCGTTCGCCTTGGCGACAGACAAGTGATACGGCGTGTTGATGCCGATCACATCTAAGATTGCAAAAGGCCCTCGCGGTGCACCGGTTGCGATCATCCAGGTCTTGTCGACGGTATGCGGGTCCGAAATGCCGTTGACGACCAAATACTGCGCCGAATTGAGGAATGGCACGAGCAAGGTATTCAAAATATAGCCCGGCTGTTCTTTATGGAGTGGCAGCGCGACCATGCCGATCGCTTTGGAAAATTCGACGACGTCGTTAAAGACGGATTCGTCCGTGCCGCCATGTCCCATAACCTCTGCGGTATTGCTGCGCCAGATGTCGTTGGCGAAATGGAGCGCCAGGAATTTCTCAGGGCGTCCCGTATATTCCGCGAACGTGCTCGGCAGCATCGTCGAGGTATTGGTCGCAAAGACGGTCTGTTCCGGTGCGACTTTCGCCAAGTCCGTATAAAATTCCTTTTTGATGTCGAGCACTTCAGGCACCGCTTCGATCATCAAATCGGCATTCTCTACTGCTTCGCCTAAATCGGTATGGAACGACAAACGGCCGTATGCCGCGTCCAATTGTTCATCTGTCGCTTTCAAGTCTTTCTTGAAATGCTTCTTCAGCACCTCGAAACGTTCTTTCGCACGAGTTAAAGCGTCATCCGTGATATCGTATACCGCGACATCAAATCCGTGATACGCAGATTGAAAAGCGATTTGGCTCCCCAACACACCGCTTCCTGCGACCGTGACATTCTTGAAATCCATTCCATCCCACTCCCTTTGAATAGATGATGAAAGTCTTGGTGTATTGGCAGAAAAGGATGTTTCTGCCAAAGAATCTCTAATTCCCATAGTAGGGGAAGCGGAGGAGTTTTGCCATTGATAAATTAAGAAACGAGCTTCAGCCCGACCGCAGAGCCAAGCACCATCGCGATAAACAGGATGCGCCGCCAGTCTTTCGATTCGTTGTAGAACATCATGCCGATAATCGCGCCCCCCGATGCCCCGATACCTGTCCAAATGGCGTATGCCGTACCCATTGGAAGTGTTTCCATCGCAAACGACAAGAACAAGAAGCTCGCGACAAAACCGCCGATGAGCATGGCGAGCGATTGCCATTTGCGGTCGTGATGCCATTTATTGATCATGGCCACGCCGGCCATTTCAAAAATCCCCGCAAATATTAACGAAATCCAAGCCATCACGCTTCACTCCTTTCAGGTGCAGAATCCGGTGTCACGAGTTTCAATCCAATGACGCCGAGCAGCAAAATCCCGACCAGCACCAGTTTTGCGGTGTTGATGGGTTCACCGAAGAACAGGATTTCGGACAAGACCGTCCCGGCCGTCCCGAGCCCAACGAACACGGCATACACCGTGCCGACCGGCAATTTGTTTCCGGCATCGATCAGCAAAGTGAAGCTGACGCCGATCGCAACGACGGTAATCAGCCAATCGCCGAGCGAATCCGCATGCTTTAATCCCACGACCCACGCCACTTCGAACAATGCCGCGATCAATACTTTTCCCCATTGAAGATTCATTGGAATTCCTCCTGTACGTACGAATTAATTAAATTTCATTAGAGTGTAAAGTAGCCTATACAAAGTCCAAATTTCAGCTTAATTATTTTTAATGTGCTGAAGAAATGGAGCAAAATAGCGGAGACTCCCGTGGGAAAGCGAAGTGCCGAAATCCACTCGGGCGATAAGCCCGAGTTAGTTCGGCGCAAGCCCACCGGAAAGCGCAGCTATTTTGCGGAATGTTTGTCGTTGAAGAAAGCTACTAAGCAAAATAAAAAGCCCGGGAGAACTGTAAAAACAGTTTCTCCCAGGCTTTTGTCCCTCCGTGTCACAGCAAGCGCTGTGTGTTTTCTCTCGGACCAGGCCAGCTATGCTGCGGAACCCTAGAAAACTTTTTTTGTAATTCAATTACCTTATTTATATAAGAAATGGGCCCGAACTTCAAGCGAGAAGGGTCGAATGCTTAAGGGCGCCTGTTGTCCATGGCGTCCGCCACTCCGTGTGAAGCGGGATGTTCTTCTTTCCGCAATCCATCGATGACGTTCTGGTAATCTTTCGCTGTGCGGTTCTGGCTCAACTTATAGGCCGCTTGGATTTCGGTGATTTTCAGCTTGAACCCGACGATGCCTTTGATTTCCTGCTCGAGCATCTCTTTTGGCAAAGTATCCCACAGTACCGGCTCGTCGCGATGCTGCTCGTAAGTTTCCAATAGCGTCACCAAGTCCTGGCGCAGTTCATCTTCCGGCAACAAGCGCCCCGTGCCGTATACATGCGCTGATTGGTAGTTCCAGGTCGGCACGTTTGGTTGCTCGTACCAGGAAGAGGAGACATAGGAATGCGGCCCTTGGAACGTGACGAGCACTTCATCCGTCTCTTCGATCGTACGCCATTGCGGATTGCCATAAGCGAAATGGCCGGTCAGGTAATAATCCTCGCCTTCTTTCTTTAACTGCAAGGGGAGATGGGTCGCAATCGGCCGGCCTTTTCTCATCGTGATGAGCGTGCCGAACGCATTCGCCTGGATAAACTCGCGGATCTCTTCCGGGTCGTTCACTTTATAGTATTTTGGAATATACATGACGCACCGCCTTTAAAATATTGATAGTGCATGTATAGATGTTTTTTTAGAGATACTACACAAAACCGCTACGCTTTCCTGCGGGCGAGCGCCGAGCCTCCTCAGTCGCTTCGCGCCTTGCGGGGTCTCGGCTGTCTCGCTTTCCTGCGGGAGTCTCCGCGCTTTTGCTTCGTATCTTCATAGCAATCTACACAGTAGTATTGGTTATATTAGAGTGTCTTCGTCAAGATCAAATCCGTCTGCTCGTCGTCCCCCATGAAGAATGAATGGCTGCCGGTTTCGACAAAGCCTTTCTTTTCGTAGAACGCGCGGGCGTTATCGTTATGCTCCCAGACGCCGAGCCAGATTTTTTCTTTGCCGAGTCGTTCCGCCATCTCGAACGCCTGGTTCATCAGTACTTTCCCGGTGCCGTTTTTCTGGAATTTCTTCTTGATGTAGATGCGTTCCACTTCGAGGGCCTGATCGCCCATCGGTTCCGTTTGCGCTTCGTCTGTATTGATTTTCAGATAACCCGCCGCTTCATTGTCGACCATCGCGAAATAGAAATGGGAAGAAGGGGTGGCAAGTTCTTTCTCGAGCTTCGGTAAATTATAGGCCGCTTCAAGATAAGCGTTCATGTTCTCTTCGCTATTGTGTTCGTCGAAGGTTTCCTTATAGGTAAGGATGCTGATATCCTGCAGTTGTTGTAGGTCGTCTGCTGTGCATTTACGTATTGTCGCCATGAAGATTCGCTCCTTTTATTCGTTAATAATCGCGCTTATGGCCTTTTTTGACCGATTCGAAATCGACTTCGATGTTCTCTCGGATGCGGCGCAAATAGCGCTCGATTTCTGCTGCTTCCTGCTCTGTAAAGCCATCGAGTGCGACCGCATTGGAATGCTCGTTTTCCCGGATGATGAAGGGGTAGGCCTGGCGTGCTTTTTCAGTCGGGTAGATCTTTTTGATTTTCTTGTTGTCCGGGTCATTCCGTTTTTCAATAAAGCCATTGCTCTCCAATTTCTGGAGCGCGCGCGTCGCGGTGGAGCGGTCGACTTTGATGAGGTCGAGCAATTGCTCCTGGATGATACCGGGATTTTCGCAGATACGGACGAGGTAGAGATATTGCCCTTTCGTCAGCTCCAGTTCTTTGAATTCGATATTGCTGATGGAATCGAGGGCACGGGCAATCATGCCGAGTTCACGCAGGATTTCTGCCATAGGAATACTCCTTATATTATGTTGCATTTGCAACAATAATGAATTATATTGAGTGTACAAGAACCAATCGGCCAATGCAAGAAGGGGGAGCAAAAAATGAAATATTTCTTTTACGTCATGGGGCTGCTGTTATTGTCACTTGGTATTGCACTGACCATTCTGTCGGACCTCGGCACATCGCCGTTCGACGCCTTGCTCGTCGGGCTTAGCTTCAATATCGGCTTGACGGTCGGCAGCTGGGAAATCATCATCGCCGCCATCATGATTGCCGGAAACGCCATGCTCGGCTGGCAAAAACCGGAACTTCTCGGGATCGTAACGGCCATCATCGTGGGCATCGGCATCGACTTCTGGCTCCATACATTGGTTGGAGTCATTGCGCCAGTGGGCATCACGGGCCAGATATTGTATTTTACAGCGGGGCTGTTTGCGGTAGGGGTCGGCACGGCGATATACCTCCACACGAATTTCGCGCCGATACCGGTTGACCGCCTGACCCTGCTCGTTAAAGAGCTCGCTAAAACCAACCTGTTCGTTTCGAGAACGGCGATTTATCTCTTATTCCTTGGCTTGGCAATGGCTTTTGGCGGCCCGATCGGGATCGGGACCGTCCTGACGGTGTGTTTTGCCGGCTTCATCTTGAATGCCATCATGCCGTTTACGGCGAAGACTTTGGATCGGGTGCTGCTTCCGAAACAGCCATTCGGCCACCAGTAATTGCATTCGGAATAGTTCGTCAATTTTAATTTATATGGTAAAGTTGTTCCAGGAGGTGTTTTTTTGGATGTTAACAGAAAAACAGCTATTCTTACGTTTGTATCAGGTGTCGCAGCGACACTGATTGTCTTGCCGCTCTTGTATGCGCTAGGCGTACCGTCTTTTGAGGTGATCCTTACTGGATTGTTCGGGGAAGGAAATCCGTGGGCGCTCGCTTTCGCAGCATTACTGATTCTACTCGTGCTCTTCAGTCTGCGAAAGTCATTCAAAAGCTCGGAATGAGCGTTTCGGATGTGTATGTACAACTTGTTAAGCAGCACCTCATAGCATGGAATCTCCGATAAGATGGACGATCATTCGGTGAGGTGCTTTTATGTATTCAGTTTATGTGAGGGAGATGGCGATGGATGAAGGAATACTTCAATGAAAACAAAGCTTACCATCTGTCATTCCTCATCGGCGCCATTATCGCTTTGGCGATAGCGGGTATTTTTGCCGACGGGGCAGGGTATAGTTTGGTCCCTTGGGTGCTCGGTGCATTTTTCGTCAGTGAAATCGTGCGGTATATCGCTTGGCGTATTGAACAGAAAGAGTATTAGAAATCATAACTGCCATAAACAAAACGACGCAACTTATTGAAAAGCTGCGTCGTTCTTTTGAGATCCAAATCAAAAATCCAGCTCTACTTCCTCAAACAAGGTAACGCCGAAATAGCTGTACTGGATATGGACGGTACGAATTTCCTCGTCATGCATCACACTAAGCCCGTAGATTTCATCGTCTTCAGAAGCGCTGCCGTCGTTCTGCTTTTCCAGTGTCTCGGTAGGAGAGGTTCCGGTTTTAATCGTGGCCTCATCGATATCCGTGAAGCGGTAAGGCTGTGCTTCATCAGACCGGAAATCATCCGTGATGATGAACCCTTGCATCGCATTGCTCATCTGGATTTTGTTTTCCATCGGCTCTTCGTAATTATTGACTGCCACCTCCGTCAAATGGATATCGCCCCATCCTTTATTGCCAAACCCGACAATGACAGAATGCTGGTTTTCATTCGAAGCCAATGTATTCGTTTCAAGCGGCGGGTTGCTCTTCAAAAAAATAAGCGTCCCACTCGCTAAAGCAACAAACACCATTAAGCTTAACACCACGATCAAAATCTTCTTATTCAACTTCCCCAATCCCTTCTGCTTAACGGCCGCCTCAACCGAAAAATACCTGATACAAACCATAGGCAATCACCAAGATCACCAGCAGCAAAATGACCCCGCCGATTTCTTTCAATCCCATGCCGCGCGTATCGGGCATGCCGCTTTGCGCACGGTTGGCCGAATCGCTGACATTGCTGCCTGCGTGGTCGTTTTGGTCTTTCAGCTGCAGGCGGTCGCGCTGTTCCTCGGGTGTATTGTTTTCGGACATACTGATTCCTCCCTCTATCTATTGTGCTGAACGAACTTAGGAAGCGACTGATACGCTATCATCAGGAAATGCAGTTGTACAAGCTCTATCTATTAACTCCTTACCCCAAAACGATTTTGCTTAACTCCCTTGTCCAGGCTCCGCCAACCCGGCCTTTATGCAAAATTGCAGGTGATCGGCTATGTTCTGTGCTGATTATATATGATAAGATGAATCTATCAATATTTTCCATATAAACCATATTAATTGAAGTAGAGCAAAGGGGGCAAAATCATGGGGCCAGTTGCAATGCTCGCGATGCTTGTTCTGGCCATTGTGTTCGTCTATTTCGCCATCAAAGCGATCAAGAAAACGATAGATGGCTTCAAATGACCAGTTCATGCATTGGTGATCAGTATAAAATGTTTCGGGGATGGGAGTGGGAACGATCAAAAAGCTGATTGGCTTATTAATCATTTCATCGGTGTTATTGGCGGGCTGCGGAAGTTTACAAGGCACGGTAGCAGAAAAGGCAGAGGCGAGCTTTATATTGGAAGTCAGCTCGGATGACTCAAGGCAGCCGCCATCCGAAGAAATCCATCTTACCGATCATACAGTTTTCAGCGGGGCCATTAACACATTCGAAGAATTGGAAGTGGGAGACCGCGTGGAGGTGGCTCCATTCAATACGAGTCCTGAAATTCCTTATTTTCTTGCTGCTAGGGTAATTGTCGAATGAATGTTGGTAAAACGGGAAGAAATTTATTATGTCCCGCTTTAATCACTTCATCGTCATCTAATGAAAATCAACAGGCAGTGCGTTGAAGAGAACAGGATCAGGCGCATCCTTTTCCTAGAGAGCTCCGGGGTGGTGGAACGGGGCAAAAGGGTGCGGGCGAAGCAAGCCTCTGAGCACCGCATCGGAACCTAGTGGATGATGCGGCGTCCGCTCCCGTTATCGTGCTAATGGAATCTGGGAAGCTTTGCTCATCATCGGGACGCCCGCAGCTATCGGGCTGGCGTCAGAACTCGCCATCGCCCAATGAGCCGTCATCGCTTCAGCTGCGGGCGGTGAGTCTCAAGCAATCCAAAGAAAGCGTCTTGGCTTAGGCAGTATTGGAAGGCGGAACGCCAGCCACAACATAAAGAAAGGCTTGCCGGACATCCGGCAAGCCTTTCTTTATGTTTATTCTCCATTCTCCAAATCCTCGATCAATTGTTCCATCTCCGCGATTTCCTTACGCTGCGCTTCGATGATTTCATCCGCGAGCTGTCTCACGCGCGGGTCGGAAATGTTCGCGCGTTCACTCGTCAAGATGGCGATCGAGTGGTGAGGGATCATCGCTTTCATCCAGCCTGTGTCTTCAATGAGCACTTGGCTGCGCACGAGATAAAGCGATAAGGCGAAAATCAGCGCGCTACCGGCAAGGATTCCGGCATTCGCTTTCTTGTTCTTGTACATCGGCCACATGAACAGCATCATGACAATCGCCATCACCGAGCCCATGATCAAAGCCATATAGAGCCGCGTTTCACTATAGCTGACATGCGCAAATTCAAAGACATTCAAATACATCAGCCAATACATAATAAATGTGGATGTCCCGATCATGATTCCGAATTTCAAATAATTGTTCATCATCTCTCTCCTTTATGATTTTTTGGTCGTGTGTTACTCCACAGGCGCTAATTCATCTTCGGTGACCCATTTATGGTTGGTCACTTCTTCTTCAGTATCGGTTGTTGTGAAATCAATCATGTAAACAGTCGTCTGTTCGGCAGAATCGATGGTTGCAGAAGCACCGTCCATGCCTTCCATGTGGTCGGCATCGAGCACGACTTCATCTCCGGCTGCATAAGGTTCTTCAGGTGCATCTTCTAATTCTTCGTGGATAACCCATTTATGGTCTTCGACAGGATCGCCACTGCCCTCAGACGTATAGCTCACCGCGTACACGGTCGTATCATATGCGCCAGCGATGGTTGCTTCAGCACCTTGCATACCGCTCATATGATCTGTCTCGATAATGGCTTGTTCTCCAACTTCATACGTAGGATCTTGTGCTTCCTGCAAATCGTCCGGAACTTCGCCGGAACTGGAATGATCCATCATATGGCCGTCATCGCCGTCCATATTCTCGTCCATTTGGTCGTTCATCTCATCGGAATTCTCTCCCATGTTTTCATCCATCTGCTCGTCCATATCCGTCGGTGCATCGGAAGGCGAAGGATCTGCGTTGCACGCACCTAGCGCCAAAGCAGCCACAATCGACATCGCACCCATCATCATCTTGTCTTTAATCATTTTCTACCCCTCTTTTCTTAGTTGTATGCTTCCTGGAATTAAATTGAATACTATACAAGTTGAACTATACACTTAGAGAAAGTGATGAAATCGCTCCAGGCGGACGCTTTCCGCGGGCATGGCTTGAGCCTCCTCGGTCGCTGCGCTTCCTGCGGGGTCTCAAGACTCATGTCGCTCCGTCGCGATGCTCCGTCACTGCTCCCGCAGGAGTCGCCGCCTTTCGCTTTTTCATCTGACTTACTCAATAGATATGAAGCAAAACAGCTCAGTCTCCCTGGGGATTAGAAACGGAAGTAACTTTCCAACTCCGTTTCAACGAAGTGCTGAAGTCCATTCGGACACGTGCCTAAATTAGTTCAGCGCGAGAGTTGAGCCGAGCTTTTCATCTGTTTTGCGGAATATCGATTGCGATGGAATCTACAAAATAGTAATTCAACTTATATAAAACGAGCAGATTACATTTTTGGCTTTCAAGACAATAGAGTACCGCAATGCAGACCACCCACAGCTTAAAGCCTTAATCATGCCCTTATGATTAAGCTACCCCGAAGTTCTGCATAATGTGTGCAGGAAACGTGACAATTTATATTTATGGAAATTAATTAAGTTTTTCTGGGACAGAAGCAAGCTGTTTTTCCCGGATATGCACAAAAACTCGAAACTTATCCGGTACACTTAAAAGGATAAACATGCTTTGTCTTTGCTTAGGGCAGGACAAAGGAACGCGTAGCTCGAAGTTTAAGCATAAGATGAAAGCGCAAGCCTGATGAATTTCTGGCGGACACGCTGAAAGAGGGAGTATATGTTCAATCGACTGGCATTAAAAATCGGCCTATTATTTTTCGTCTTCATCGTCAGCATCGAATTGTTCTTGTTTTCGACGCTCTATATCACCTACGTCAATGAACGCGTCGATGAAGTGATGTCGAACTTACTCGCGAGGGGCAATACCCATAGCGAAGTGCTCGAGGACAGCTTCAACGAAACGACATTGTCCCACGTCGCTATGATGGAATCTTCTTCGGACTTCATTGTCATCATCACCGATGAAACCGGCAACGAATTGACCCATTCCGACAGGATCGAACCGGAAATGCTCGACGTGCTCGGCCATGCCGATATCGAACATATACCGGACCAAGGCGAAATCCTCGAGGACAATTGGCGCGATGAGCGCTTTATCGCGACCGACAGCCCGATCACCATCGGCGGCGAGCACCGCGGCCATGTCTTCATGTTCGCGGAAACGAATCATATTAAAGAAATGGTCGACCGCATGAGAAATCAATTCATTCTCGGCGGCTTGATTTCGGTGCTGTTGACGGTCATCACCATTTTCCTATTGTCGCGCTTTATCACCTTGCCGCTCATTCACATGAAAGAAGCGACCGAGAAACTGGGCAAAGGCCAAAGCGAAGTGGCGCTTCATATCGAACGCAATGACGAACTCGGTGAACTGGCGAATGCCATCACCCATCTATCCGATGATTTGGACCGTCTCAAGCAAGAACGCAACGATTTTCTTGCGAGCATCTCCCATGAACTGCGCACGCCGCTCACCTATATGAAAGGCTACGCAGATATCGCAAGCCGCCCGGGACTGACAGAACAAGAGCGGGAGGAATACCTCGCGATCATCCGCGAGGAAACCGGCCATTTGACGAAGCTCATCAAGCAATTATTCGAACTGGCACAACTCGACCATAACCAGTTTTCGATCCAAAAAGAACAAGTGCAGATCGATGCGCTATGCCATTCGGTCGCCGCGCTCGTGCGCCCGGCATTCAATGACAAGAACATCACGATTTCGGTCGAATGCGATCCGGAAATCACCGCGTGGATCGACCCGGCGCGCTTCCAGCAAGTCTTGCTGAATATCCTCGACAATGCGCGCAAGCATTCCGAGCCGAACACTACGGTGATCTTGCAAGGGCGCCAAAACGAGGAATCCATCACCATCACCGTGACCGACGCGGGCGAGGGCATCCCGCAGAAAGATTTGCCATTCGTCTTCGACCGCCTGTACCGTGTCGACAAATCCAGGTCCCGCCAGTCCGGCGGCAGTGGCCTTGGGCTCGCGATCGCCAAGGAGCTGGTCGAATCGCACGGCGGCCACATCAACATCGATTCTGCGCCGAAATCGGGAACGACGGTCACCATTACATTGAAAAGGGGGGACGGGCGTGCATAAAATCTTATTGATCGATGACGAGCAGCGCATGCTCGATTTATTGTCCTTATATTTAACGCCCCATCAGTATCAATGCACAAAAGCGCAAGGGCCACGGGAAGCGTTGCGTTATTTGGAAACGCAGGCGTTCGATATCGTCTTGCTCGACATCATGATGCCCGAGATGAGCGGTTTTGAGCTATGCGCCAAAATCCGCAGCTTTTCCGATGTGCCCATCATCATGCTGACGGCGCGCGAGCAGCAGGAAGATATCGTCAAAGGGCTCAAGCTCGGAGCGGATGACTATATCACCAAGCCGTTCAACGAAGAAGAATTGCTCGCCCGCATCGAAGCGCTGCTCAGGCGGCAGGCGCCGAAAAACATCATCGAAGTGGGCGGCTTGAAATGGGACGAGGAACGCTTCGAGCTGAGCTATTTGGGCACGCCGATCAAACTGACGCCTAAAGAGTTCTTCATGGTCGGGCAATTAGTGAAAAACCCGGGCAAAGTGTTTTCACGCGACCAATTGATTTTGCTCATCTGGGGCTATGACTCGGAAACAGAAGGGCGCACGATCGATTCGCATGTCCGCAACGTCCGGGAGAAAATCCGCCAATCCGGCTTTCCAATCGATAAGCATTTTCTGACCGTTTGGGGCGTCGGCTATAAATGGTTGAACGAAGCCGAATAAACGCACAAAAGAGCCAGCGGGAAACGTTCCAGCTGGCTCTCTCTGTCTTATGCGATTGAACGGCAAGCTTCCGCGCATTTATGGCAAGCTTCTGCACAGCGTTTGCAATGGTCGTGCATATCGGCGTGTTTCTGGCATTCGTCGCCGCAAGTCTGGCAGATTTCTGCACATACTTTAGCCAGTTGGGAAACGAACGGTGAATTGCGGGTAATCGCTTGTTCCAGATACGCGCACATATCTGCGCATTCCCGGTCCAAACGGATGCATTCCGCCATCATCTTGACATCGTCTTCCTGTAGGCAAGCATCAAAGCAATGGTTGCACGCTGCCATGCAATCGTGCAGCGTTTCGAGCAATTGCTGGTGTTGTTCGTGAGCCACTCCAAAAACCTCCTCATTAGATTTAACTTGTCAGTAAGGAAATTTCCCGCTTGAACTGGAAGTAAACGGAATGTGCCGAACTCCATAAAAATTCCATAGAAACTGCACAAATTCCGGATAGGGAGTGCTTGGCGGTTCTCGATAATTTCTCGATAATTGGCGCTTATAATGTAGTCAAGAGAACCGAAAAACAATCCGAGAGGTGAAAGCTAATGGCAAAACATGACGAAACGAAACCGCATGCAGACGATCAATCACCAGGTACAGGCCATCACGGCATGCATGAAGACGATTCGACCGTGCAGGAAGAGCATGTGCACACAGAACATGAGCATAACGGACATGACTCGGAAGATCACGGAGGCGGACACGGCCATCACGGGCACGGCGGACATGAAGACATGGTGGAGGATTTCAAGAAGCGCTTTTTCATCTCGCTGATCCTGACCCTCCCGATCCTTGCGATTTCACCGATGATTCAGCATTTTCTCGGCGTCGATTGGCGCTTTGCCAACGATATGTACGTATTGTTCGCCTTGTCTTCCATCGTCTTTTTCTACGGCGGCTGGCCGTTTCTTGTCGGCGGCATCGCCGAATTGAAAGACAAAGCGCCGGGCATGATGACCTTGATTGCGCTCGCGATCACCATCGCCTACAGCTATAGCACTGTCGTCGTGTTCGGCTGGGACGGCAATCAGCTGTACTGGGAGCTCGCGACATTGGTCACCATCATGCTACTGGGGCATTGGATTGAAATGCGCTCGATCATGGGGGCGTCCAACGCGCTCGAACAGCTCGTCAAATTGATGCCGAATGAAGCACACCGTCTGGATGACAATAAACAAGTCGAAGATGTGCCCTTGTCCGAAATCCGCAACAAGGACTGGGTATTGGTCAAGCCGGGCGAGAAGATCCCGGTCGATGGCGTCATCGTCGAAGGCCGTTCCACAGTCGATGAATCGATGCTGACGGGTGAATCGATCCCGATTGAAAAAGAAGACGGCGATGCGGTCATCGGGGGCTCGGTCAATAAAGAAGGTTCGCTCGTCGTGGAAGTCGAGAAAACCGGGGAAGATTCGTATTTGTCCCAAGTCATCACGATGGTCAAGGAAGCCCAAGAATCGAAATCGAGAACGCAGGATTTGACGAACCGTGCCGCGAAATGGCTGTTTTATTTGGCGCTCGCCGCCGGATTCGCCACGCTGTTCGCCTGGCTTGCACTCGGCTATGCCTTTGACGTTGCCATCGAACGCATGGTGACGGTCATGGTCATCACTTGCCCGCACGCACTCGGGCTTGCAGCGCCGCTTGTCGTTGCGGTATCGACCTCGATTTCAGCGAAGCAAGGCTTATTGATCCGCAACCGCGCGGATTTCGAAGGCGCGCGCAATTTAAACGCCGTCGTCTTCGATAAAACCGGAACCCTGACTAAGGGCGAGTTTGGGGTTACCGACATCATCGCGAGTGAAGGCTATAGCGAAGAACAAGTCTTGCAGCTCGCTGCAGCGATCGAGCAGAACTCGGAACACCCCATTGCGACGGGAATCGTCCAATCGGCAAAAGAGCGGAATTTGACGATCGGCAAAGTCACCGATTTCGAATCGATCACCGGTAAAGGCATACAAGGGCAAGTGGACGGGATGAAAGTCAACGCCGTCAGCCCTGGCTATATCAAAGGCGAAAACCTGGCTTATGACGAATCTGTCTTTAACTCATTATCGGAAGAAGGCAAAACGGTCGTCTTCGTCCTGGCCGATGACAAGCTTGCCGGCATGATCGCGCTTGCGGACATGGTGCGCGACACGGCGAAACAAGCGGTCGCGGCTTTGAAGGAAAAAGGCATCCACTCGATCATGCTGACAGGCGATAACCAGAAAGTCGCCAACTGGGTTGCCGCACAGCTCGGTATCGAGGAAGTATACGCCGAAGTGCTGCCGGACGACAAAGCGAACCAAATCAAGAAAATCAAAGACAAAGGCTGGCGCGTCGCCATGACCGGTGACGGCGTGAATGATGCCCCGGCACTCGCGACCGCCGACCTAGGCATCGCAATCGGCGCTGGGACGGACGTCGCGATGGAAACGGCAGACGTCGTCCTCGTCAAAAGCAACCCGAACGATGTCGTCGCGCTCATCGACTTGTCGAAGAAGACCTACCGCAAAATGGTCCAAAACTTATGGTGGGCGACCGGCTATAATATTTTCGCGATCCCGCTCGCAGCAGGCGTCCTGGCACCGTGGGGCATCATCGTCAGCCCGGCGGTCGGCGCCGTGTTCATGAGCTTGAGCACGGTCATCGTCGCGATCAATGCGAAACTGCTGAAAGCGTAAAGAAGCATTAGCAAGAGCCTATACTCGTGATGAGTATAGGCTTTTTTGTAGAGAGAATGCGATTGTAAAATGAAAGAGAAAATTTCTGGGCGGCTCTAAAACCAATCAAACCGAGCATAGTTACACCTAAGCTGCTGTTTTGAAGCGTGTTAACTCCCTTTTCCGCAAAAACTCATCAAACAGGAAGAAAACCACCGCCACAAGTAACACAAAATACATGAGCAGGCCGAGAAATAAATAAGAGATTAAGCCGAATCCCAAATGGATAAGGAAAGCGAGCGGAAAGCGATAATGCTGTACATTGGAAGTCGCTAAGTCAGATAACGATGAAACGGGAATCCCATAAAAGACGCACCCAAATAGTAAAATCATGAACAAAAAAACAGCAAGCCATAACGCTGCAAAATCTACACCGCTACCCATAATGATTGAACCAATAGTCAGCAACAATACGAAGGTGGTCAAAAGCAGTGAAGCATAGAGCGCTGCTTTGCCTTTGCGAAATACAGAATCGTCTTTATAAAGCTTTTTTCGGATAGTCGGCAATAAGGTCAACGCAATCAGGCTTAATGTGATTTTCACTTCAATTTCTAAAAAACTGCCCCACACAATAAATGCCAATACGGAAAAAACCAGTGTATATAAAAAAACTTTGTACATTTAAATTCCTCCTGCTTTTATTGTAACAAGCCGAAGTCTATGGAACTATGCGAAATAAAAACCGGCTGAGATGAGGATGTGCAGACACAGCCTAAAACAAAAAAGGACAAAGCAGCTGCTTTGTCCCTTTTAAGCGTTCGGCGGCGCAGGCCGGAATCCTGCACCCACCAGTCTCAGATACCAGCCGCAATCACCGGTTCCATCGCTTCGTATTGCGGCTTTTTGTTCTGTTCGCCGCATCCTGCAAGCAATAGAACACCGGCCAGAAACAGCACAAATAATCGGCGTTTCATCGGAACCCCTCCTCAAATTTTATGTAAGGAGCATGGGGAATGGAGGGGGATGCATGGCGGCTGCCTATCGTTCGGCATAGCTGGGTGGATTAATAGTTGATTCCATTATACCACCAGGATGAACAGAAACCTGTCACTTTGTACTGAATAATCAGGGGAAATAAGTTACACTAGAATTAACCATATTTTCAATATTATCAATTTTAAAAGATTGGCGATTCAGCGGACGGATTTACAGGCAAGGGGAGATAAAATGATTTTACATACCGAAAGTTTTGGCGAAGGAGAAGCGATCGTGTTTCTCCATAGCGGCTTGCAGACAGGACTCACCGATTTTGAATACCAGCGCAATTACTTCAAGGAGCAGTACCACGTCGTTGTGCCGGACCTCCGGGGACACGGGAATTCCGTCAGCACGGATTTAAGCGATATCTTTGAACGCAATGCAGAGGATTTGGCAGAGACGCTGAAGCAGCTGGGAATCGGCGCAGCCCATATTGTCGGGGCGTCGTTCGGTGCTTTGGTCGGTATCGTGTTCGCAAAACGCTTTCCATCCAAAGTGAAAAGCCTGGTGATTTCTGGCGTGATGGCGGAAAAGCCGGACAACTGGGAGTTGCTGCGCGAACAGGAATGCCGCAACCAGCAACAGATTTTCCAATACGAAGAAACGAATGCTTATTTCAATCAGCTGCATAAAGGCGATTGGCGAAAACTCATCGCGCTGGGGCAGCAAGAAGAATGGTACCCGTTCGAAGAAACAAAAGATCTGTCAGGAATTGATTCGCCGATCCTCTACATCTCCGGAGAAGGCAACCCGAACGAAACGAAAGGCGTCCTTTATTATCCGGACAAGCATGACAATGTACACGTCTCGATCATCCCATTCGCATCCCACTTGGTTCATGCCGAACAAGCTGAACTGCATGCGAAAACACTTGAACTGTTCCTAAGCCACATCGACTAATCAGGAGAGGGGCTCATATCTCATGAAAAAACTCGCTTCACTTTTAATCGGACTGCTCATCCTTGGCGGCTGTTCAGAGAGCGACCGTTACAACTTCAAAGGAAGCGGCGACAATTGGGATGTCTTCTATACGGTCGACGTCACTTCGCAAGACAGCAAGGAAGCGACCGGGAAAATCGTCTACACCGGAAAAGAGCCGTCTCCTGAAACCATCATCTATTCAATCGAATCGACTGCCGGTGCATCGAGTGGAAATGTCTTGGTCGATGAAGGTGAAGTGCTGGTCGGCAAGAGTGCCTGCGAAGGCTGTGCGGTCATCCAACGAGATGAAGAGCTGGATGTGGAGATCAAATGGGACGGGCAAGTCGAGGAATTCGTCTTGAGAAATGAATAGCAATCGATAGAGGAGTTCATTAATCTTGTAAAAGAACGGGGTGGCATAGGTGAACAGAGTAGCGGTCATCACCGTCGGCAAAACCCATAGCGGCAAAACGACATTCGCGAAAGCCCTCGAAAAAAAGCTTGCCCATGCCATTGTATTCGACCAGGACAACCATGCGGAAATCCTGCAAAGCTATTATCCGGCGCTTGTCCCGAAAGAGGGAGCGAACGCGATCAAGTATGCACTGACCGAGACGATCATCAATCACGCCGTCGACCAGACCGATTGCCACATCATCTTGTGCAACGCCAACCGCAACCAGCAAGGCCGTTCGAAGCTGCTGGATTTTTACCGAACGAAAGGCTTCACCACCATTTTGGTGAACTTTGAGATCGCGGACGATATTCTGGAAACAAGAATCGACCAGGCCGGGCGCAGCACAGCCATCTTGCGCACCGTTTCTTCATTTAAAGAAGTGCTTGCCCGTCAACAAGCTGAATCTCTAAGCAACCCTGGCGTCACTCCCACACCAGGCGAAGCGGAGTATCTATTCATTGTGGCGAATGAAAAACAAGCGGAAAAAGCCATTTCCGAAATCACGAAAATCGCTTGCCGGGAGGGTGGCCCTTGAGAAGATTACAAGTCATACTGATGCTTTTTGTGATGATGGGCATCCTTTCGGCATGCCAGAACGATTTGCTTAACTCCGCACAAAAAGAAGCAGAGAAAATCGTCCTGCATCAAATGGAGAGTTTCGGGGAAGTGAAAGAAAATTCGCGGTTCGAAGTGACGGATGAACAAACAATCGAGTTATTCGCCAAAGCCATTTCCCGTGCCGATCAAGTATCGGGCGTTGCGGATGTAGCAGACCCCGATTTCAAAGTGGAGTTCGGTGAGAAAGCGTTCTATTTGTGGATTGCGGAAGATTACGGTTCCGTCATGGATTTAGAGGATACCTATACTCTCTATACCTTGGAAGAGAATGACGCTGATCAGCTCTACAGTTTTCTTTTAACGGAAAATCAGCTCGATTGACTGGGCAGCATTAAAGAGGAGGTGGCTGCGGGGTGAAGAAGTTTTTCTTATCGATAGCAGGTGGCCTCGCCCTGGGGCTCATCCTGTCCTTCAGTTTCATGGATTATGAGAGCAGCTGGACACACCACATCCAAAGGGCTGGCGTCGACCAAGTGGTGGAGGAGATGGATTTCGAGTTTGTCTTCATTGCTTCGCTCCTTGTTCTCGGGATATCGGCATTGATTTTTCTCGTTTGGAGTTTCGTTGAAAAGAAGAAGGATGAAAAGTTCATCAGGGACTTTGAGAATGACAAAAAACGGGATAACTAAATACACGCCCATGGCATCTCGCAGAAGATGCTTTTTTTGTGCCGTTATTTTTTCGCTCAACAGGGGATACAAGGAAAAGCAGTACAATCCATCAGTGGAATCAAAGGAGGGAAACCTATGGACAAACCGATCAAAGCGTTCGTCTTCGATGTCTATGGCACCTTATTCGACGTCATCGCCATCAAAGAGCAATGCGAGGAACTGTTTCCCGGGCACGGCGACGCCATCAGCCAAACCTGGCGCACGAAGCAAGTCGAATATTTCATGATGCGGCAGCTCATGGGGAAATACGATGCCTTTTCGGCCGTCACCCGCAGCGCCTTGAAATACGCACTCGAAGGCGAAGGGCTAGAATCGACGGAAACCATCGAGCAGCAATTGATGGACGCCTATTTGCAGTTGCCGCTGTATAAGGAATCGGAAGCGGTATTGCGTGAACTGCAAGATCATCAGCTCGTCGTGTTCTCGAACGGTTCCCACGATATGCTCGACCCCTTGATCGAAAATGCAGGAATCAAGGATTTGCTCGACAAAGCCGTCAGCGTCGATGAAATCAAGCAATTCAAACCGGCACCGGCCGCCTATCAATACGTCTTGGACCGATTGGGCATCGAGCGCGACGAAGTGCTGTTCATGTCCTCGAACGGCTGGGATATTTCCGGTGCGAAGAATTTCGGTTTCCGCACCGCCTGGATCAACCGCAAAGAAGCGCCGGTCGAACAACTGGGGCTCGAGCCAGATCATGTGTTTTCGGACCTCACCGGCTTGCTCAAGTGCCAATGAAGTTCAGGGCATCCATTAGCCGCCAAATTCGGCAGGGCGCATACAAAAGAGCTTGGAGAATCCCCTCCAAGCTCTTTTTCGTGCCTCAATCCGTCTCCTGCACCGCGAAATAATTGTCTTCCGCATCCGCAAAATTGAACGTGCGGCCCGTCGGCATCTCGACAATATCGCCGACCGTGACGCCATTTCGGCCAACTCGTTGCGCAATTGCTCGAAGTTCTTCGCGTAAAACAACAGCGACGGCGTCTCCAAACTCAAGCCCGTATCCATCTGCTCAAGCAAATTCTTGTCGTGCAAAACGATGCTCGTCTCCGCATCTTCCCGGGGCGCAATTTCAATCCACCGCATGCCATCGTTTTCTTCGTCATGCAAGACCGTAAAGCCCATCTTCTCCGTCCAAAACTCGACTGCTGCATCCTGGTCGCGGACATACACCATGACCTGCCCGATTTTCGCAATCATTGAGTCTCCTCCTCCGAATGAAATGATACTTCCCGTCTCCATACAATTCGATGGGGAGATGGAAATCCCTTTCCACTCCAGCCATTTAAGCGGAGCGTTTTAACCCAAATGAAACGAGGAAGTTTTCGGCGAATGAAAGGACGCCGACGAGAAAGCATAGAAAGCTCACAAGAAACACTTCAACCCAGGAAGCGCCGATGAAGCGGAACAATAGGATGGCCAGAAAGCCCACGATGAAATACACCGGAACAAACTTCTTCGATAATAGTAAATCACGCATAACGATCACTCCTTGATTGGCTCAATACTTAGCCATTGTTAAATAAAAGCGCAAATCCCATCTTTACATAAAAATGGAATATCCACAATCCCAGCCATGGAGTTTTGATACACTGATCATATAGCGAATTTACAAGGAGGAGACCAATGAAGAGAACACCTAAACTCATTCTGTTTTTCACACTCGGCATCATCACAGGCATGATTTTAACAGCTATTATCAAATGAAGGAGAAAACCGAAATGGAAATCCGTAAAGCGCAGCCAAAAGACGCGGCAGGCATCCGAAAAGTCTGCGCAGCCGGCAACCGTGAAACATACCCCGGCTTGTTGCCTCATCAAGAAATCGAACGCGTCATCGAGAAGTTCTACAACGAACAACGCATACTCCATGAAATCGACAACACGAGCCAGGACTGGAACGGCTGGTTTGTCGCGGTGGACGAAGGGGGAGTGGTGGGAGCAGGAGGCGGCGGCTTCACAGATGAAACGGTTGCGGAAGTCTATGTCCTGTATTTAGATCCGGAGCGCAAATACCAAGGCATCGGCACTAAACTGCTCGAAGCGATCACGGAAGACCAAAAAGCCCGCGGCGCTGAAACGCAATGGGTAGCGGTCGCCAAAGGCAACCAAATGGCGATTCCGTTCTACGAAGCGCGCGGTTTTGCCTTTCAATACGAGGAACCGGCTTACGACATGCCGGAAGACTCGGGCAACATGTCGGTCCGGTATATGCGGAAACTTTAAAGAAGAGAATCGAAAAACAGCAGCAGAAGCCAGGGCCTTTGCTGCTGTTTGCGTTCATCTCAAAAAATGCGCAAAAAAAAGAGTACCCGAGATTTCGGATACTCCCTGAATCCTGTATTCAACTTAGAAACGTCTGAAGCTGTGGAATTTCTTGCCCCAGTATGGGCCGTTCAAGCTTTTCACTTCTGATTTAGAGCCGCCAGAGTGTACGAACTGGTTGTTCCCGATGTAGATCCCAACGTGTGAAATCCCTGGGCGGTAAGTGTTTGCGAAGAAGACCAAGTCTCCTGGGCGCGGGCTTGAAACTTTGTAGGACTGGGCATATTGGGAAAGCGTTGTGCGTGAAACGCTTTTGCCTGCTTGTTTGAATGCATATTGTACGAATCCTGAGCAGTCAAAGCCAGCTGGCGTCGTGCCGCCGAAACGGTACGGAATGCCTTTAAGCGCTAGTGCTTTGGAAACGACTGCTGAAGAAGAAACGCTTGATGATGCTTGGACTACGCCAGATCCTGATGATTTCGTGACGAGTGAGCTGTGCACCCAGCCGTGCGTTCCGCCAGTGCGGACTTTGAACCATTTGCCGCTGCCGATTGTAGCGGATTTTGTCACAGTTGCAGATGCGCCTTTAGAAGCGACTTTGATGACGCCGTGGCTTGTGCCGGCATCTCTGCGGACGTTTGTTGCGTATTTGAATTTATAAGTGCTGTTAGAGACCTGAACGATCGCTGGCTCAGATGCTTTTTGTGCTACTTCAGTCTGTGGCTGTGCTTGTACTGTATCTTGTGCGTCTGTAGCTGAACTTGAAAAGACCAATGCGCCTGCTGCGAGTAAAGTAAAGAATGCTTTTTTCATTTTGTCAGTACCTCCGAAGGATAGTTTTTTTAAATTTATGTTATCTGGATATAAAGATTATCATTAATTTGCTCTGCCACTTACTATATAGACTGCATCCTACAAAAACAATGTCTGATCAGTTTCATTTAGGTTACAGTCATATTACAAATGAATGACTGCTAATAAAACCAGTCACAGCAAGGGTTTGGAAAGTGGTAATATTTACAAGCCGATGTTTATTTCTCTGGAAAACGGGAAATAAAAGTGATTTTCGCATGTTGAAATACATAAAATATTACGAGAGAATAAATTTCATTCGGAAATTAAGACCCTATAATTTCCAATTTGGGACAAAGAGTCGCTCTATAGCAGTTTTTTAGTCAGTTTAATCATATAATTAATAGAAAAATCAAAAATTATAGCAATAAAGCTTCGTTACACAATTGTAACAATCCATTCAGTGCTTTATTTTCGTGGGTTGGGGGTATACGGGAATTAATAGGAGTTTTAAAGTGGGGGGAGATTGCGCTGCAATCGGACGCTTTCCGGAGGGCTCGCATTGAGCCGCTTCGTCGCTGCGCTCAGTACTTCATTGTTCATAGCATCACGTAAATAACGCTGCTCAACTCTCGCTGGGCTCGAGCTTCGCAAATGAACATGCTCAGCCAAGCTTCGCATATTCATTAGTCGCCGATTTCCGCTTCATCTCTAGTTTGAGAGGGATTAATAAGGAGCATATTCCACTGGTGAGTAGGTGTTGCTTGCAGAGAGTTTGTTACGGATTTGGGTCTCTGCTCACTAATTATAGAAGTAAGTAGTTTACCGAATCACAGATCGATTCTAGAAAATTTCACTTCACCGTTCGTACAATTCACCGCGACTCAGCGTGAAGCGCTGGGAGCACTCTCGCATTCTACATATCACCACAAACTAATAACAACGAAATCCAAATGATCCACCCATTTCACAATAACCTGACCCAAGCGCAGGCGCGTCCAAGGGCTAGGCGAAGTGATGAGACCGATGGTTTTCCAGGCTTGTCACAAGAGCCATGCCCAGAGCGCCAAGCGAAGAGATTCACTAGAAAACTATCCCAGAGCAGAAGCTACTAAATCTCTTCTATCAACTAGCTCACCGCGACTCAGCGTGAAGCGCTGGGAGCAGTCTCGCATGCTTCGTCTCGCCACAAACATAAAACAATGAAATCCAAGTGATCTACCCATTTCACAATGAACTGACCCGAGCGCCGGCGCGTCCAAGGGCTAGGCGAAGTGATGAGACCGGTGGTTTTCCGGGCTTGTCACAAGAGCCATGCCCAAAGCGCCAAGCGCTGCGTTACCGGACCCTATATCCAATAGTCTCAATTCACCTATCACACCTATCACACTTATCACTCATTCATTAGCTAATAGAAAAAACGAAATACATATCTATAGAAGGAGGCTGTCCATATGAAGAAGATTCTATCGATCGATGGCGGGGGCATACGGGGGATTTTGCCGGCGATGATGCTGTGTGAGCTGGAGCGGCGGACGGGAAAACCGGTCTCTGAACAATTCGATATCTTCGTTGGCACCTCGACCGGTGCGATCCTGGCACTCGGCCTCTTGGTTCCGGACGGCAAGAAGCCGCGCTATACAGCAAATGACATCCTCAGCCTCTACGAACAAGAAGCTGAGCGCATGTTCCGGAAATCCTTCCTTCACCGCTCGTTCGGCCTCGTCGGGCGTTTTCTTCACACGCAGTACAGCCACCGTGAATTCGAACAAGTGCTCAAATATTACTTCAACCGCTTGAAATTATCGGACCTCCTGAAGCCGGCCGTCATTCCGGCTTACGACATCCACAGCCGGCATGCCCATTTCTTCAAAAGCACCGTCATTGATCTGAACGAACGCCAGCCCGACAGTGAGATCCGCCACATCATCCGGGCAGCCACGGCCGCGCCGAGTTATTTCGCGCCGGCGAAAATCCCGGATTATCCGAAATCCACCTTCATCGATGGCGGCGTGTTCGCCAATGACCCCGGGATGAGCGCTTATACGGAAGGGCTCGAACTCTACGGAGACGAAGAAGAAGATTTCCTGCTCGTGTCGCTCGGTACCGGGGAAGCGCAGCGCGAAGTGGAAGTGACCGGCTGGCGGGCATGGTTTCATTACGGCTGGGCACGGTCTTTATTGAAAGTGATGATGGATGGTAGTTCCGACTCGGTCGATCATCAGCTGCGCCACCTGTTGAAAGACGAAGGAATCGACCAGCGCTATTACCGGTTCCAGGAAAAACTGCCCGCCGACGATTCGGGCATTGAACAGCTCGACCGCGTCACGCCTGAAAACCTCGCACGGCTTCGCCGGGTAGGAAAGCGGATGATCGAGAAGCAAAGCGCTGAACTCGATAAATTATGCCGCTTGTTATGACTTGTCATCGAAGTGTAATGCGTTTGTCGTGGTAATTACAGTGGCGCCTCGTTAAAATAAGCGAGGAATCATTACGAAAAGAGGTCAACCCAATGGCACGAAGATACGGATACATGGATTGGATGCGGGTTTTCGCGATCGTCACGGTCGTCGGCGTCCACGTCGTCTCGAAAATCATCAATAACCACACCACCGGCGATTGGGAATGGCATTATGCAAATGCAATCGATAGCGCACTCCGCTGGTGCGTGCCGATCTTCTTCATGCTGAGCGGCGCCTTGCTTTTAACGCGCGACAGCAAAGAACAAATCGGCGAATTCTTGCGCAAGCGCCTCGGCAAAGTGCTGCTGCCGCTGGTGTTTTGGAGCGCGGTCTACATGGCCTATAATATCTTCCAGCTCGAAGAGGAATACACGGTCGGGCAGATGCTCGGTGCATTCGTGTCAGACGATGTCTACTATCATCTCTGGTTCCTCTACATCATCACGGGCCTGTACTTGATGGCGCCGTTCCTGCGCCTCCTCGTCAAGCATATGGACAAGACGATGTTCCATTATTTCTTCGCGTTCTGGTTCTTGTTCTCGGCAGCGGTGCCGGTCTTCACGCGGGCGACCGGCTATGAAGTCGCCTTCGCCGGGCAGATGTTCGCGCCGTACATCGGCTATTTCCTGCTCGGGGCCTATCTTGTCATGTACCCGATCCCGAAGCGCTGGCTTCCGACACTCGGCGTACTCGCGATCATCGGCTATGCCGTGACGCTTTACGGCACCGTTTCCGCGAACACGGGGCGTGAAGCGGGCGATTTCGACGATTTCTTCTACGAACATTATTATCCGCATGCGATCTTCATCTCGCTGTTCGTCTTCGTGGCATTCCAGCAGCTCGGCAAGAACCTCAAGTCGACACCGCTCATCACGCGCATCAGTACCGCCACGTTCGGCATCTACATCATCCATCCGCTGATCCAGACCTACTTGAACCGCCTGTTCGATTTCAATGAAACCACGATCAATGTGTGGGTTGGCGTGCCTTTGTCCTGGATCGTCATCTTCATCGTGTCGTATGCCGTCATCCGCTTGATGCAGAAGACGCCGGTTGTCAGGCGGCTGGTGCCATAGCAAAACTGCCGGTTCAGCCGTTTCTCTCAGTGGCTGAACGACGGGGTGGTTAGTGTGGCAGTGCATGGTAAGGGGAATTGGTTAAGAATTTGATGGATCTGATAGAATAACTCGTATTTGAATAAGTATCATGATAAGCTGTATTTAATTGTAAATTGAGGCGGTTTTATGGGTATAAAGGGGTGATAGCATCAAGAAATCGATTTGGCTGGGAGTACTGGCAGCGGTGGCGATTATGCTGTCGGCATGTTCAAACAGCAACGAAGTGATTCGGGTCGGGGTGCCATTCACGGATGGCTTGACACAAGGCGTGCATTATCAAAAAGATATCAAGGACCGGGCTTCGATCGTCACGCTCAGGACGATCCTGCAAAACGAAAAAGAGTTCGACTCGCTCGACAGATTGGCGGTCGAACCGCAAGCCGTCTTCACCATCGATCGCCCGGATGACGGCGTGCAGGAAGTCCGCCGGTTCGTCTGGTACCGCGACAGCGGCCGGGCGATCATGTCCAATGAACGCAACGTCCTGTCCCCGAAAGAAAACCAGGAGTTCTTCAGGCTGACGGCGGAACAGACGCAAGACTTGAAAAAGATCCTTCAATAGAATGTATAAATGGCATAAAGGTGATGAAGCTCTGTTATTTGCAGGGCTTTTTGTTTTAATTTATATAGGGATGGATAGTGGGGGAGATTGCGTTTCGGGCGGACGCTTTCTGAGGGGGCCGGCTTCAGCCGCTTCCAGCTCGCTCGGGAAGTAGTAGTAAATCCCACTGCTCCCACATCTGCGAGCAGATGCGTCGCAAATGAACAAGTTCAAGTATCTTTCGCTTGTCATTAGTCGCTGCCCTACGCTACATCTTTATAAATAGATCATATGTTAAAAGTGTCATATTCTTTAATAGGTGTTTAGAAAAAATATTCTACTGGATTTAATACCTGCAGTAAAATGAGCAAGCTTTCGAATTTCATCCTATCGATTGAGCTTCTATACGGTCATGTGATCATTAGAGAACCAATCCCGCTTCACTAACTTTTCTCAATGAAATCTAAAAGCAGTTCCGCGCCAAGGGTGAAGCGAAGCAATAAGACAGGCGGTCTTCCTGGCTTATTGCGAAAGCTCAACCCCAAGCGGACACTGCGGCTCCTCAAGCAGATGCTACAAATTGAACCTATCTCATTTGTCTTTCAGTATAAGGTAAGCAGCATCCCTTAAAGGATTTCTTCAGTCAAAGCCCGTCCCATCCCACACAACTAATCAAATAGCCATAACTCCTCCGTGACTATTTATACTCCAGGTTCCCCTCAAAATGTATCCCTCACGTAAACCTTATTACAATAGATGCAATTTTATGTAAACGCATTCTTTTCTGGAATCCGAAATAGTATAATAAGCTTGCTTGACCATTATGAATTAAGAGGAGATGGACAGATGAGCAAGAAACTATCCTTGACGCTCGCCGCTTCGGTGTTGGCGCTTGGCAGTTTGACGGCAGGTGCTCCGGCGATTGCCGCAGGAGAAGGCAATCCGCAAGCACAGGAGAACCCTGGAAAAGGCAAGGGGCAAAGCTTTAAAGAGCACATCCAGGAATGGAAGAACAACGGCAAAAAAGGGAAGCTTAAAGAAGTCGAACTACAGATTCTTGGCACCTCGGATTTACATACAAACTTCGTCAACTACGATTATTACCGCGACGCGAAATCCAATGCATTGTCGCTCGCGAAAACCGGCGTATTGATTGAAGACGCACGCGAAGAAAATGACAACACTTTGCTGTTCGATAACGGCGACTTGATCCAAGGCACTCCGTTCGGCGGCTATAAAGTGAGTGTCGACCCGCTGGAACAAGACGAATTGCACCCGGCATTCGCAGCGCTCGAATCACTTGATTTCGATGCCTCGACACTCGGCAACCACGAGTTCAACTTCGGACTTGATTATCTCGACAACGCGCTGGAAGAAGCGCCGTTCCCGGTACTCAACGCCAATGTCTATGACGCAGAAACCGGCGAGAACCGTTTCACGCCGTACACGATCATGGATAAAGAAGTGACGGACCGCAAAGGCAAGAAACACACGATCCAAGTCGGCGTCATCGGCGTCGTGGCACCGGGCATCATGGAATGGGACCGCGCGCATCTTGAAGGCGAAGTCATCGCAAAAGATGCTGTCGAAACGGTCGAGAAATTCATTCCGGAAGTCGAGGAAGCAGGGGCTGACGTCGTCGTCGTGCTGTCCCACTCAGGCATGGGCGATGAGGTCCATACGGTCGGTGAAGAAAACGTCACGTATCAATTGACGGAAGTGGACGGCGTGGATGCGATCATTACGGGCCACAACCACGACGTCTTCCCGGGGTCGTTTAGCGAACTGGCGAATGTCGACCAGGAAAACGGAACGATCAACGGCGTCCCTGTCGTCATGCCAGGTAAATTCGGCAGCCATCTTGGCGTCATCGATTTGACGCTCGAGCCGCGCGGCAAGAACTGGCGCATCCTGAACGGGGAAGCGGAACTGCGCGCCATCGACTCCACGACGGATGAAGTGGCAGAACAAGTCATCGAAGCGGTGAAAGAAACGCATGAAGGCACGGTGGAATACATCCGCAGCCCTGTCGGCGAAACGACGGCTCCGATCAACAGCTATTTCTCACTCGTGCAGGATGACCCATCCGTGCAGATCGTCAACAATGCACAGCTTTGGTACGCCGAGCAGCAACTCGCCGGCACGGAAAACGCAGAACTTCCAATGTTGTCCGCAGCGGCACCGTTTAAAGCAGGCGGGCGCAACGGCGGCGATTATTACACGAACATCGAAACCGGCGAAATCGCCATCAAGAACGTCGCTGACCTCTACGTCTACGACAATACCGTCTTCGTCCTGAAAATGACAGGCGCGGACGTCAAGGAATGGCTCGAAATGTCTGCTGTCCAGTTCCAGCAAATCGACCCGAATGCGACAGGCGAGCAGGAGTTCATCAATGAAGAATACCGCACGTATAACTTCGATGTCATCGACGGCGTGACCTACGATATCGACATCACACAGCCGGCGAAATACGACGCTGAAGGCGCGGTTGTCAATGAAGGCGCTGAACGCATCGAGAACCTGCAGTACAACGGGGAAGCGATCGACCCGAACCAGGAATTCCTCGTTGTGACGAACAACTACCGTGCGAGCGGCAACTTCCCGGGCGTGCGCAATGCAACAGAAGCGATCGACTTCGCGTATGAGAACCGCCAAGTGCTCCAGGATTACATTTTGGATGTCGGTACGATCGACCCATCCGCTGACGGCAACTGGCAGTTTGCGCCGGTAACAGGCGACCCGAACCTCGTGTTCGAAACGTCGAACTCGGCACAATCCTTAGCTGAGAATGAAGCAAATATCCAGTACATCGAAGCCACACAAAACGGCTTCGCAAAATACGGCTACACGATCCAGTAAACACAAAAACAGACCCGAGAGATTTTATCTCGGGTCTGTTTTTTGGTTTTATATAGGAATAGTATGGAGATTCCGTTACAAGGCGACGCTTTCCGCGGGCACGGCCTCAGCCGCTTCGTCGCTAACGCTCCTGCAGGGTCTTCGGCTCGTGCTGTTCCCGCAGGAGTCGCGCCTTTACACTCCATCTCTATGGGGAGAGTGAGTATTAAAAATCGTCACGTTCTGCAATGAATGATAAAAAATGCTAGCCCTCTGAATGATTTTCTTGGAAAATGTAATAGCCAAACTTTAATAATTCAGACCAAACATTCCAAACATTAAGCGTTGATAAAATCATGCGAAAACTATAGGACCACTCACATCTAACTAACTCTTCACAATGAAATCTACAAGCAGTTCCGCGCCATGGGTGAAGCGAAGCAATAAGACAAGTGTTCTTCTTGGCTTATTGCGAAAGCTCAACCCTAAGCGGCGACTGCGGATAGAACCAAATTGTATATGACAACCCAGTCTCTAATTACTGTAACTAGGGATTGGTGAAAGAGAAGAGGTAATCCTCCGACGGGGCTATCCCTTTAATCCTATAGTTCCCTCGGCTTTCAATTTCCGATACGCCGCAATCCCGAAGAATAGGTAAATCACAAACACTGTCATAGCGAGCGGCACGGAGATTGTGGACAGCGAGAACATCTGATAGAAGAACCAAAGAACGAGCAACACGCCGAGGAAGACGCCAACCCGTTTGTTCTTGCGGTAAATATTCATGAAAATAATGGCAGACAGTGCCCCCATGATGAGCGCAGAACCTATAAGCAGAATATACATAACGATGGATAATTCGATATGCGACAGCCCCTTTCTGTCCAATCACCATAACATACCCCATTCAAATTCCTCTATGTATCAGCAATACGCTTCTTCAAACCAGATTCCTCCTCGACCTTTCTTCCCGATCTTTCATACAAAACTCGATTTGGAATAACATTTCCTTTTCTAAAAGCTGGATTTGTCTAGATACTGGTCACATATTAATAGATAAATGGATAATATCTTGAAATAATTAAACCGAAAGTCACTTTAAAACTGCCGAAAGTATTCCATAATACCTAAATGTTCTGTATACTTAAACCACTATTTAAAATACAAGTTTTAACTTGTTTTTAACTTCCAGCCAATAGACTAAAGAAAACGGCGGAAGAGGTGGGGGCACCATGAGAACTGTTCTGGGATTCAACACAGCAGGGAAGGAGGAAGAGCCAACCATGAGAACGATTTTGGTAACGGGCGGGCACGGCTTTTTAGGTTCGCGCTTTATCCATGAACTCTTGATCAAATACCCGGCGTACCAGGTGGTGGCGATCGACGTGGAAGCGGAGAACGTGCCGGAACTGGTACGGCCGTTATTTGCGAGCAAGCGCTATTCTTTCCATCAACTCGATATCCGCAATAGCGACGCGGTCGAGCAGGTATTCGAACAATACGAAATTACGGACGTCGTCCATTTTGCGGCGAAAACGCATGTCGGCGAGTCATTGAGAAATCCGGGGATCTTTGCGGAGACCAATGTGCTCGGCACGTTCCACGTGCTCGATACAGCGCGCAAGCAATGGATGGACGGCCCGTTCGAGATGAAAGAGCGCTACCAAGGCTCGCGCTTTTTGCACATCTCGACAGACCAAGTCTATGGGCCGCGCGAACATGGGTTTGCAGATGAGACGATGAAATACGATCCGATCAGCCCGTATGCGGCGAGCAAGGCGAGTTCGGATTTGATGGTGACCGGGTTCCACGAAAGCTACGGAATGGATGCGGTCGTTCTGCAGGCGTCGAATGTCTTCGGCCCGCATCAGCAAGACGATAAGCTCATCCCGATCATTCTGCGAAAAGCCCTATCCGGCGGCGTCATTCCCGTCTATTCAGGTGGCGAAGATGTCCACGACTGGGTTTCGGTCCATGATTTCTGGCGGGCGGCGGATACCATCTTCCACTTAGGGGATGCAGGGGAAACGTATCTCGCGGGTGGCAATGCGCCACTTAAGACAATAGAAATCGTCGAGAAAATCTGCGAATCACTCGATCGTCATTTCCCGGGAAATGAATCGTATCAAAACCAGATCCGCTTTGTTGAACCGGCAACAGGCGCGAAACCGCCTCATCGCTTTGCGGTCTCTGCCGATAAGTTGAAACAGCAATTCGATTTCGAACCCGAGACGGCGTTCGACCAAGGCATCAAGGAAACAATCGATTGGACGCTTTCGAAAAAGCGCCTATGGGAAGTTGTATAACACGTAAACCACATGACAGTTGCCACGAGGTGTCCCATGATTCCATTTGAAACGTTTGATAAACAAGAGAACAACAGGACGGGCGGGCAGATCCGAAAAATCGCCCTCGTCCATAAACATATGAAAGCGGGCGGTGTCGAAGCGCTCATCGTGCGGATGGCCCGCTGGCTGGCGGAAAACGGCTTTCGCGTCAGCCTCTATCTCTATAGCAGCGGCGGGCCCCTTCTGAAACATCTCCAACAGATCGACGGGCTCGAAATCATCGTCCGGGATAACGGCAAAGAACCGACGCTCGATTTGTCGGTATTGAACCAGCTCGTGCGGTCCGATCAATACGACCTGGTCTATTCCTTCAGTCCATCGGGCTTGCTGTTGTCGTATGCGATGCCGGCAAAAGTGCGGTTATCAGGCGTCTATCAGCCCGAGATGTACAAGCTCGAGCGCAATAAAAAAATCATCCGTGCGCTGAAGGCGATCGATAAAGAGTTCCATCAAAAACTCGTCTTCATGAATCCGACGGTGCGGCGCTATACGGAACGGGCGCTTGGGACGGAACTGCCGGAACAGTTCATGCCGCCGCCTGTCGAACTGGGCGCACAAACCCAACAGCTCGGCAGCCCGAATTCGAGGCGCATCGTCTCGGTCGGGGCCATCCAAGCTTTCACGACGCATTACGCGCAAGTGATCGAGTTGATGGAAGAACTCATCCAGATCGATCCGGAATTCACGTACCATATCTTCGGTGAAGGGCCGGACGAAGCGCGCCTCCGGAAAAGCATCGCGGAATCCGAAGCGCGCGACCATATCTTCCTCCATCCGATGCCGCGGAGCGGCGCGATCGAAGACGTGCTGCAGGACTGTTTTTGCTTTATCGGCTCCGGTGCGGTGATGATCCAAGCGTGCGGATTAGGAGTGCCGGGGATCACGTCGCGGGCGAATGATGCTGAAGCTTTGTCGGAAGGCTATTTTCATGAATTGCCGCCTTACGAAGTGGGGGAATCCTACTGGGAAGCGCCGGAGACGTATGAAATCGGCGAGCTCGTGAAAAATCTGCTGGTGTCGGAAAACGCCTACCGAAAAGTGGCGGAGCGCTGCAAGCATAAAGCGCGGAAATTCGAGATTGATGCGGTGATGACGGACTTCATCGAGCTAGCGAACCGCCAGTTGCCTGGGGGAGGAAAAAAGTAACGGATCATCATCATAAGTAATTTGTCTGAAAGTTCTTTCAAAAATGTCGGTGTTATGGACATTTGATGGAAACGGAAATTTTTTATCGCCAGTTTGTGCCCTTTGGTCTAGGAATCGTGCAAATCCTGCTGTATACTCAAATTAGATGATACAGGAAGGGACTCCAGTCTCTACCTGAATAAGCAGAAAGCAGGTGGAGCAGGATGGATTTTGCTGAATACCAACACCGCTTAGAGAAAAAGCACGGGGAACCGATCGAACAAATCATGCGAACCGTCTACATCGACAAAGATTTGGGTCCTGGAACAGGTGCCCAGGAACTCGGGATCCCGAGGCAAGCATTTATGCATTTTGTCCATGAATTCAATTTGAAAGCGGAAAAACTCGAACGGCTCTAAACGCTGCAAATCCCGGGAATCGGGTTTGCAGCTTTTTCATTGCCTGGATAACCGTGACAGAAAACTGTCTCAAAAGGGACTTAAGCCTAGATGGACAGGGACGAAATGCACCGATGAGATTCGAAATTACATGAAAAAGTGAAAAATATAGGAATTAATGTGTAAAAAGGGCTAGTCAAATCAGGTAAAAAGAAATATAATGAATACATATTACAAATAAAGAGAGAATTCGGTTCGGGGGAACTGGAAGTTGAAGGGGGTTGATTGGCAATGACTGACTTCGAAGAGCTAAAAGCACAGTTAGAGGCTAAACACCAAAAAGAGATTGGGTCAATCATCAGCGATCTCTATATCGGAAAAGATTTAGGGCCGGCAGTAGGGGCGAAAGAATTAGGGATCCCGCGCCGCGCGTTCGTCTACTTTGTTCAACAATGCGGCCTGCAATCCGCAAAGTACGAGCTAATCAAAAAAAAAGCGCTGAGCTCCATTAGCTTAGCAGCCGCCGCCTTCTGAGGCGGTTTTTTTGTGCTTTTAAGTAATGGGGCCGAACTATCATCTGAATTGTCAAACCGGTGCTAAAGCCGGTTTGTTAGGATAAAAGAAAGGAGGTTGCCTATGATTAAGCTGCTGTTATACGCACCGTTTGCCATCGTGCTCGGGTTGGTTATTTGGGCTAGGCTGGAGTTCATAGAAGTCTATATTGCGTTAGGGATCATCGCGCTTAGCTACATACCGAACATCAGGCGGGCACTGTATAAGCCGGTGCTGGTGAAAAGAAAAGCGAAAGCAGCTATATGGTCAGCTGTCGGACCGAACCTTGTCTGGTGGCTGTTATATCTGGCTAGCGGGCCCATGATCTCGCACATGACATATGCAGATTACATGTTCGGGGTTTACATTTTCCTCGCATTTTTATTCGGCAATTTCGTCTACGGCCTGCCGGTATCGCTCGTATCCGACTGGGCGACTGCAGGCGCCGGTAAATGGCGTTTTGTGCTGGCGTTCGTCATACATATGGGCTTCGCGTTCGCCTCTTACTTTTTCCTTGATGGTTTTGCCTTCTTCGCGGTGATTTCAGCCTTTGCATTTTTCTTGATCGATGAGCTGTTAAGGAAGCGGAGCAAGTCTGTAGGGGAAGCCGCCCTTCAGATGAACGAGCTTAACACCTATTCATCATGGCGGATTGAATAAGTTTCGTGAACGATAGCAATGAAGCGCTGATCAGCCATAGGAAAAGTAAAAAAGCACTCAAAGTTCGCATACAATCTTAAATGAAATTCCCAAGCAGTCCCGCGCCACGGGTGAAGCGAAGCGATAAGACAAGTGCTCTTCTTGGCTTATCGCGGGAGCTCAACCCAAAGCGGGCACTGCGGTTCGTCCAAGCGAAGCTCAAGGTAGAACGGCTCACTATACCTAAAAAAAGACAGCTGCACGAATGGCTAACCGGCCAGTGCAGCTGTCTTTTTGTTATTCCTGTGTCTCTTCCAATTCCAGATGCTCTTTCAACGTGGACTGGATCTCCGCGAGTTCCGCATCGTCCATCATGTAGTACCAGATGCCGTTGATGGTTTCGCCGTAGCCGTCTTCAACGATCATCTGGTCGACATTAGTGACGGCGTCCTGGTAATTGCGCTGGACGTCGACCATCTCGTCGAATGTCATGTTCGTGCGGACGTTTTGCCCGAGCGCGTCAAAGATGTCTTTGTAGTTCCACAGGCTATTGATGGAAGCACCTTTTTTCATGATGCCTTGGATGACTTGTTTCTGGCGGTCCTGTCGGCCGAAGTCGCCGCGCGGGTCTTGTTTGCGCATTTGGACGTAATCGAGAGCTTGTTCGCCGTTCAAGTGGATCTCGCCTTGAGCGAAATTGTCGAACGCCATCGGGTTGTTCACATCGACACCATCTACTGCGTCGACGATATCCTCAAAACCTTCCATATTCACTTGCACGACGTAATCGATCGGGATATCGAGCAAGTTCTCGGTCGTGTTCATCGACATTTCAATGCCGCCGAATGCATAGGCATGGTTGATCTTGTCCGTCGTGCCGCGCCCGACGATTTCAGTGTAGGTGTCGCGCGGGATGGACACCATTTTCGTCGACTGCGTTTCCGGGTTGACGGTCATGACGACCATCGTGTCCGAGCGGCCGCGGTCGTCTTCGCGTTCGTCGACGCCAAGCAACAGGACAGAGAATGGGTCTTGCTGGTCGAACTCGATGATTTCGGTCCGTTCGACGGAAGGCTGTTCGCGTTCGACAGGTTCGTGCATCGTGTCGATGGTGTTGGTGAAATTCGAGTAGACGCTATAGACATAGATGCCGCCAGCGATGATTGCCAAAAGCAATGCGATGAGCACGTACTTGGGCCATTTGCGTTTCTTCTTCATATCGATCCTCCGTTAGTTTGCGATAAAATAATTGCTCAATTCGGTTGCCCAAGTTTCAGCGCCCTTGTCATTAGGGACGGCGTCTTCGGTCAAATGTTCCTTCAACGCGACATCATCCGTATCCGGCCATGCATCCCAATGCTCGATGTAAGGGTAGCTGTAAAGATTGGCGAATTCCTCGAGTGCCTGGACTTGCGAACGGTAGAATCCGGCACCGTAGATCGGCTGCGGCGCATGCAAGACGACTAGCGCATCAGGATTTTCCTCTTCCAGACGGATCGAGAAATCCTCGACATGCTTGCGTTCGTCTTCAATGGAGATACGGTCATTATTCATAAGTGTCATGGGTTCCAATAACACCAAATCGTAAGCCGCATCCAAGTCTACATATTGAAGATCATAAGAGGTTCCCTCGATCGCCTGGATGGTTACGTCGATGGTTTCCCCGTAAGCTTCTTCAAGGGAAGTCTTCAAGCGTTCCGCGTATCCCGGGTCACCTGACTCGAGTGCTTCGGATCCCGCGATCAATAATTTCAGCGTTTCGCCTTCGGAACTTTTTTTGATGAACAGCTTCTGGACTTGTTCGTCCATATTGGCGATCAGATCGCTGTTCACAGATTCGCCACTTTTTTCTTCGATTTGGGTGTTTTCGGTTTCGCTAGTGGTGTTTTTGCTCTCGGTGCTCGCTTCAGCGTTTGTGCCGGCAGCTCCTTGCAATTTGTCCTGCCAGGATAAGTAAGAATAGACAAGGATTCCTAGGCAGATAAGGACTGCCACGAGCCCACCTAATTTATACAATTTCATACTTTACTCCTTTCAATAAAAGCCATTTCTATAAATTAAAGATAGCATAAATCCATCCTTGTTCCTATATAACTTTTTAAAATTGGAAGTCCAAATGATATATTCCTGTGATATACTGTCTTATGTTGTTTAAATTTGTCTATTAATTAAATTGAAATCATAGAAGGAGCCTTTTACTACATGGAAGAGACGATTAGCTTACAGGATTTATTCAAGACATTGAAGAAGAACATCGGAATCATTGCCCTGACGACCATCTTGGCGATCACCATTGCAGGAGCGGTTTCGTTCTTGTTCCTGACACCGATTTATGAGAACTCGACACAGATCCTCGTCAACCAGGAACAAACCGAAGCAGCGCAGCTGACGAACCAAAACATCCAGACCGACTTGCAGCTCATCAATACTTATTCGGTCATCATTAAAAGCCCGGCTATCCTCGATCAAGTCATCGAGCAGATGAACTTGGATATGAGCGCTGAAGCTTTGACTCAAAAGATTACAGTAAATACAGCAGAAAACTCTCAAGTGGTGAACGTCGTCGTACGTGACGAAGACCCAGCACAAGCCGTTGAAATCGCCAACACGACAGCGGAAGTATTTGAAAATGATGTTAAAGAACTGATGAACGTCGATAACGTATCGATTCTATCGCCTGCCGTATTGAAAGAAAACCCGAGCCCGGTCGAGCCGAATCCTATCCTTAACATGGCAATCGCAGCGGTTGTCGGATTGATGCTAGGCGTCGGGATCGCGTTCTTGCGTGAATACCTCGATACATCGATGAAGACTGAACAAGACATTGAAGACATTCTTGGAGTTCCGCTACTAGGTGTGATTTCACCGATTAAAGAAAAAGCAGAACTTGAAACAACAACGAGCAATCGCAGAAAGGCGGCGGAATTGAATGGCTAAGAAAAAACAGAGTTTGCAAGCAACTGCACGGAAAGTCGTTACGCACACAACGCCTCGCTCGGTCGTCTCTGAACAATTCCGTACCTTGCGTACGAACGTCAATTTTGCATCCCCTGATCAGGAACTGCGTTCAATTGTGGTTACTTCAGCAGCGCCAGGAGAAGGAAAGTCGACAACTTCTGCCAACCTAGCGACTGTATTCGCGCAAGAAGGAAAGACAGTCTTGTTGGTAGATGGTGATATGCGGAAACCAACAACTCACTATACGTTCCACATGCCGAATACAATCGGCTTATCAAACGTCTTGACACGTCAAGCAACCGTGGAAGACGCAATTCGTCCGACGACGATTGAACGTCTAGATTTGATGACATGCGGACCGATTCCGCCGAACCCGGCAGAGCTATTGGCATCCAACGCAATGGGTATGCTTATCTCTGACTTGAAGAAACGATATGACGTCGTGATTTTTGACGCCCCACCTGTATTGTCTGTAACGGACGGACAGGTACTTGCGAATAAATGCGACGGAGCCATTTTGGTTGTCAATTCCGGAAGTACAGAAAAAGAAATGGCCGCTAAAGCCAAAGAAGCAATCGAAGCGTCCAATAGCAAATTGATCGGCGCCGTATTGAACAATTTTGAGCTGGCAAAAGACAGCTATTATTACCAATACTACGGCAATGCTGAGTAAAAGGAGGGTTCCCTCCTTTTGCTTTTTCTTTTAAATGCTATAGCCAATTTTTTCAAAGAAAGAATAAGAGATAGCCATATTTGACAGATTTCTACCTTAAAACGAATACATAGAGAACGCTTATAGAGAAATGAACACCTGGACATGAGAAATGATTGCCTAGCAACAGGAGGGAACCAAACATGATCGATACGCACTCACATATTTTACCTGCACTTGATGACGGCGCAGAAACGATGGAACACACGAAACGGTTACTCGATATGGCGGTCAATGAACAACTGACCGGCATTATCGCGACACCGCACGGCCACCACCCGAACTTCAAGACGGACATCGCAGCACTTCATGTGCAATTAAAAGCAGTGAAAGACTATGTAAAAGAAGCGCAATTACCGCTTGAAATCTATAGCGGTCAGGAATGCCGCTTATCGGATAAATTGCCCCAGCGTCTCGCGACGGGTGAAGCATTGACCTTGGCAGAATCGCGCTACGTCTTATTGGAGCTGCCTTCATCCGGCATCCCGGCTTACACTGTGCCAGTCATCCAGCAATTGATCACTTCCGGCTACATCCCGATCATCGCACACGCAGAGCGCAACCAAGGCATCATCCAAAAGCCTGAGCGCTTGAAGAAGCTTTTGATTCATGGTGCCATGGCGCAAGTAACGGCTGGATCACTCGCCGGAAGCTTCGGCAAGAGTATCCAAAAGACGGCGCTTCAGCTGGTCGATGCCAATATGATCCATGTATACGGTTCGGATGTGCACAGTGAAGATGTGCGGCCGTTCCATTTCAATGCGGGGCTCGACGTGCTCGAGAAAAAGAACCGTCACCAGATGATTGACATCCTGCTCGAGAACAATGACCGTATCCTCCTGGACCAGGACTTGTACGTTCTTGAGCCACAAGACATAGAAAAGAGCAAATGGTGGAATATCTTTGCTTAAAACATAATAATTTAGTATGAATTTTACATTTATGCTCTATCTTTACTGTAAAAGTCATGTTAAAATTAGCAACAGATTTCCAGCACTTGTGTAAAAAGTAACGCCTCGTGAAAGGATGGACCCGCATGTCCCTGAAAAACAGAATGTCTTTACTCATAGTAATCGATTCGCTAATCGTCTTTTTCTCTATTTTCGTCGGCTACTACATCCTCTACCCTTATGTAGATATCTTCCAGAACCAATTCCTCTTAGCCAGCGCGTTAACCATCTTTATCGCTCATCATGTTTTTGCCATGTACTTCGGACTTTACCGAAAAGTATGGGAATATGCCTCAATTGGTGAACTTTCTTCTATTGTAAAAGCAGTAACTTTATCAGTATTAGCGGTTGGACTGGTTCAACTGCTAGTTCGTGAGGACATTTTAGTCCGAGCTCTTGCCATAACATGGATGCTCCACGTGCTATTGATCGGCGGATCTCGCCTTTCTTGGCGGATGATGCGTGGTCGAGCTTTCAAGTTGAAATCTTCAAATCAGGAACTTAAGCGCACAATGATCGTAGGTGCTGGAAAAGCCGGCACGCTTGTCGCGCGGCAGCTGTTGAACAATCCTGAAAATGGATTTTTGCCAGTCTTGTTTGTCGATGATGATAAGAATAAACATGGTTTAGACATTTATGATGTACGAGTGGTGCATGGTCAGACAAAAGATATTGACTCTATTGCAAAAGATAATGCCATTGAACGGATTATCCTAGCTATTCCGTCACTTACCAAGCAAGAATCAGCAGAATTAATCAAACATTGTATGGATACTGGGATTAAGACACAAACCATCCCTCTCATCGAAGATGTGATGACTGGTAAAGTCTCTGTTACCGATATTCAAGATGTAAAAATTGAAGATCTTCTTGGCCGTGAAGAAGTAAAGCTCGATATGAACATGATTGCTGACCAGTTGACTGGAAAAACAATTTTGGTAACTGGCGCAGGGGGATCGATTGGGTCTGAAATTTGCCGCCAAATCTCTCGCTTTGGCCCAAAACAGCTCCTTTTACTAGGTCATGGCGAGAACTCTATTTACTTAATTGATATGGAGCTGCGGAAAGCTATCGGAAATGAAACGGAGATTATTCCTTTAATTGCCGATATCCAAGACCGGGAACGTATTATAGCAATCTTGGATGAATACAAGCCAGATGTTGTGTATCATGCTGCAGCACATAAACATGTTCCTTTAATGGAAGGAAATCCAATGGAAGCTGTGAAGAATAATATTTACGGCACTAAGAATGTAGCAGAAGCATCTCATATGGCTGGAGTGAAGAACTTCGTTATGGTCTCTACTGACAAAGCGGTCACCCCCCCTAACGTGATGGGAGCATCGAAACGTTTTGCGGAGATGATTGTGCAGAATCTGGCGAAGCGGAGTGAGACGAAGTTTGCGGCAGTACGATTCGGGAATGTGCTGGGATCACGGGGGTCGGTTATCCCGCTGTTCAAAAAGCAGATTGCTGCAGGCGGCCCTGTAACTGTGACGGATATGAGAATGACAAGATACTTTATGACGATACCGGAAGCATCACGCCTTGTAATTCAGGCAGGGACTCTTGCGGAAGGCGGAGAAGTTTTCGTGCTGGATATGGGCGAACCTGTAAAGATTGTTGATCTTGCGAAGAACTTGATTCGGTTGTCTGGATATGCGGAAGGCGAAATCGAAATTAAGGAAACGGGCATGCGTCCTGGTGAGAAGCTGTTTGAGGAGCTTTTGAATGAGGATGAGATTCAGAGCGAGATGGTGTTTCCGAAGATTTATATTGGGAAGGCCAACCCGGCTGCAGAGCTGGAGTTGCTGTATTTGATGGAGAAGCTTGGTGAGATGGACAGTTTGGAGCTTCGGGATGTATTGGTGGATTTGGCTAATAGGAAGAATGTTGAGAGTTCTAAGTTATTGGTTGGAAGCAGTAAGTAAAAGAAAATGTAAAAGCAGAAAGGGGAACTGAAAGTGTTCTCAATGGCCAAAAGGATTGTAGATTTTTCTTTATCGTTATTTATTCTTATTTGTTTATCCGTGGTCTTTCTCATTTTATGTTTAATCATTAAAATAGATTCACCTGGCCCGATTCTGTTTAAACAAAAGCGCATCGGCAAAGGCAAGAAAGAGTTCCATATTCTGAAGTTCAGAACGATGAAAATTGATGCACCAAATGATATGCCTACTCATATGCTGGATAAGCCGGACGCATACATAACTCGAGTGGGCAAATTCCTGCGTAAAACAAGTTTGGATGAGCTTCCTCAGTTGGTGAATATTTTAAAAGGTGAAATGAGCATTGTAGGGCCAAGACCTGCTTTATGGAATCAGGAGGATCTGATTGCGGAGCGGGACAAGTATAAGGCGAATGATGTTCTTCCAGGACTGACTGGTTGGGCACAAGTTAACGGCAGAGATGAATTGCCGATTGATGTGAAAGCCAAGCTGGATGGATATTATGTGGAGAAGAGGAATCCGTTTTTGGATTCGGAGATTTTTGTTAAGACGGTTTTTGGGGTTTTAAGAAGTGATGGGGTTAAAGAAGGAAAGTAAGTCTGTACAAAATTGATTCCGCTATTTCTTGTCTTTCACTAGGTGAGAAAAAAGAAGGAGAAGGAGTAAATATTAATGAAAAAGGTTTTAGTTACAGGAGCAGCAGGTTTTATAGGGTCACATCTTTCAAAAAGGCTGTTAGCTGATGGATTTAAAGTTATTGGAATTGATAACTTGAACGATTATTATGATGTGAACTTAAAACTTTCTAGATTAGAGCCAATTAAAGAAAATGAAAATTTTAAATTTGAAAAAATATCACTTGAAGATAAAGAAAGTATGGAAAATCTTTTTTCTAAATACAAACCCGAAATTGTTGTCAATTTAGCTGCACAAGCAGGCGTAAGGTATAGCTTGGAAAACCCGCATGCTTATATTGAGGCAAATATAGTTGGGTTTACGAACATTTTAGAAGGTGCGAGACATAACCAAGTCGAGCATTTAATTTATGCATCTTCTAGTTCTGTTTATGGAGCCAACACTAGCCTTCCTTTTTCTGTTCATGATAATGTGGATCATCCTATGAGTTTATATGCAGCAACAAAGAAAGCAAATGAATTAATGGCGCATACATATAGTCAGCTATACAATATTCCGACCACAGGCTTACGATTCTTCACAGTGTATGGCCCATGGGGCAGACCGGATATGGCGTTATTTATGTTTACGAAAAACATCATTGAAGGCAAAGAAATCAATGTTTTTAATAATGGTGAAATGATGAGAGATTTTACATACGTAGATGATATTGTAGAGTCTATTAGAAGACTAGTCGAAAAACCGGCAATAGCAAATCCAGAGTGGACAGGAAAAAATCCTGATCCAGGTACAAGCTACGCGCCATACAAAATTTATAATATAGGTAATAATAGTCCGGTCAACTTAATGGAGTTTATTGAAGCGATTGAAGAAAAAGTTGGAAAAAATGCAATCAAAAACTACATGCCTCTTCAAGATGGGGATGTTCCCGCAACTTATGCGGATGTAGCGGATCTTTATAGAGATATAAATTTCCAACCTAAAACAAATATTAAAGACGGTGTAGGCAAATTTATCGACTGGTATGTCGAATATTATGGAGTGAGATTATAATGGATAGAAAAATCGGTGTAGTAGGACTTGGATATGTAGGATTACCTGTGGCAGTGGCTTTTGGAAAAAAACATCAAATTGTGGGATTTGATATTAATGAGAACCGTATTTCTACATTAATTAATGGAACTGATTATACTAATGAAGTAACTGCTGAAGAATTAAAAGCGGCAACAATAGAATTTACATCAAATCCCGAAAAATTAAAAGAAGCGGATTTTTTGATTGTTGCAGTACCAACTCCAATTAATGAGCATAACCAGCCCGATTTAACTCCACTAGTTAAAGCGTCTGAGACAGTTGGTAAGAACTTATCTGAGGGAACAATTGTTGTTTTTGAATCTACAGTATATCCGGGAGCTACAGAAGAAGTATGTGTACCTGTGCTTGAAAAATTCTCAGGGTTAGAATGCGGAAAGGATTTCTTTGTAGGTTATTCTCCTGAACGAATCAATCCTGGTGATAAAGAGCACACATTTACAACGATTACCAAAGTAGTTTCCGGACAAACTCAGGAAGTGCTTGAAGTTGTGGCAGATACATACTCTAGCGTAGTTAAAGCTGGTGTACATAAAGCAAGTTCAATTAAAGTTGCAGAAGCAGCAAAGGTAATTGAAAATACACAGCGTGACGTAAACATCGCTTTAATGAATGAACTGGCATTGATTTTCGATCGTCTTGATATTGATACTTCTGAAGTGTTGGAGGCAGCGGGAACGAAATGGAACTTCCTTAAATTTTCTCCTGGCTTAGTTGGAGGTCATTGTATCGGAGTAGATCCTTATTATTTAACTCATAAGGCTCAAGCTGTTGGTTACCAACCGGATGTAATTCTAGCTGGTAGACGTATAAACGACGATCTTGGGAAGTATATTGCGAGAACTTTAGTTAAGAAACTTATTAAGCAAGGAATTGGCGTGCAAGGAGCCAATGTCACAGTTTTAGGACTAACATTTAAAGAAAATGTGCCAGATTTGCGAAATTCAAAAGTTATTGACGTAATACGTGAACTCCAAGAATTTGATGTAACTGTTAATGTTACAGATGCTGAAGCAGAAAGTGCTGAAGCAATGAGAGAATATGGAATAAATTTAATCGATATAGCTAAAATAGAGCCAGCTGACGCAGTTATATTTGCTGTACCACATCAGGAATATCTTGATGGTGGGTGGGAATTCATAAAAAACTTGCTTAAAAATGAATCCGGAACCTTAGTTGATGTAAAAAGTTCTTTGAAGAAAGACGAAAAACCTGAATCAATTGAGTTGTGGAGATTATAAAAAGAGTTTGTCAATAAGGGGAAGTAAAAATTTATGATATTAATAACAGGATTTACTGGTAATACTGGGACGTTGGTTTTAAAAAAACTATCAACAATTATAGATACGAATGAAATTGTTGGCGTTTCTAGAACACCGGTACAGGATAATGCATATAATATCAAGGTCTTTGTTGGAGATTTAAATAATGCTAACTCTTTAAATGAATTGTTTGAAAAGTATCCTATTAAGTCAATAATCCACATTGCTAATATAAGGTATTCTCCTTCTTTACTAATTAAAGCAAATGAGTACGGAGTTGAAAAAGTTGTTCTGATTCATACAACAGGAGTCTATTCTAAATACAGAAGCTATAGTTCTTTGTATGAACGAATAGAGAAAGAGATATTGAATAATACTTATCCGAATACAAATTTTATTATATTACGTCCGACTATGATATATGGAAATCATCGTGATCATAATATGCATAAGTTAATTAAGTTTATAAATAGAAGTCCTATTTTTCCAGTCTTCGGAGATGGTTCTGCTCTAATGCAACCAGTACATGTAGATGACTTAGCAACTGCCACAGTGGCAGCTCACCAATCGGATGGTCTATATAATGAAGATTTCGATTTATCAGGTGGGAGCGTGGTTACATACAACGATGTAATCACTGCTATAAGAGATGGTTTAGGTAAGAAAACGAAATTAATTTATATTCCAATTAAGCTTGCGATTTTCGGTGCCGAAGTATCAAGTAGGATTATGCCTAAACCCATAATTTCTGTAGAGCAGGTTAAACGCTTGCAAGAAGATAAAGCTTATTCTAATGAGAAAGCTAGAAACTTATTAAAATATAGCCCAAGAACTTTTAATGAAGGAATAATCCAAGAAATAAATCTACTAAGAGAAAAAGGAATAGTTAAATGAAGATATTACAGGTTACTGCTGTAGATTTTACCGTGAAAAAGTTTTTATTACCTTTAGTTGATGAATTAGATAACAAAGATTATGAGGTTCATATAGCGTGCAATGTGAATGAGATTGGTGAAGATCTTAGGAATAAAGGCTATGCTATTAAACACATACCTTTTTCAAGAGATATAAACGTTTTTAATCATTTTAAATCATTGATAAAAATGGTCACCTTAATTCGAAAAGAGAAATACGATATTATCCATTCTCATACACCTGTTGCTAGTTTGATTACAAGATTGGCTGCAAAAATAACTAATGTTCCTTTGAATGTGTATACTGCACATGGATTTTATTTTCATGAGAATATGAAGCCATTTGTTTACAAGATGACTTATTCTCTGGAAAAAATTTGGGGTAAGTATCTTACTGACTATATATTTTTCCAGAGCAAAGAAGATTACGAACTAGCACTTCAAAAAAAATTCAATAAGCCAGATAGATTAGTGCATATAAACAACGGTGTATCAGGTAACAAATTTAATCCTCTGGATTATGACAGAAATATAATACGTAGAGAGCTAAATGTAGAAGGAAAAAAAGTAATTTTGTTTATAGGAAGATTGGTAAAAGAAAAGGGGATTCGTGAATTACTCGCAGCTTTTGAAATTCTTTCTTCTAAACATAGTGACTTAGCACTTCTGTTAGTTGGAGGAGGGGTCACAGGGGATAGAGATGGACTCTCTCCTCAAGCAATAGTTGATAAAATGTCTAGTTCTGTGAGACAAGATATTCATTTGTTAGGCCTAAGAGATGATATACCTAAAATATTAGCAGCTTCTGACGTATTTACCCTTCCCTCTTATAGGGAAGGGTTACCTCGATCGATTATTGAAGCGATGGCTATGGGGAAACCCATTGTTGCTACTGATATTCGAGGATGTAGAGAAGAAGTTTTTGATGGGTTTAATGGCTATCTATGTAGGGACAGAGATGTAGATTCATTAGTAAGTGCATTAGAAAGATTGCTAACAAACGATGATAAGTTAAATGATTACGGGAAACAATCTCGAAGTATATTTTTAGAAGAATTTGAGGAACAAAAAGTTTTGGATAGACAGCTAAGAGTATTTGAAAATTTTAAAATTAACAAAAAATAAAAACTAATAATAATTATCCTATAATCTTTACTTGTTTTAAGACCTATTCGGCATATTATTAAATCTTGAGAAATACTAAATATAATTAATGGATTCATGACTTCAACGCATATAGATATGTTAGTTGTTTTGATTGATTAAAGGATTGAACAAATTATGAAGAAAAAGAAAGTTTTGTTTATAGCACCAAATCTGCACCATGGAGGTGCAGAAGCAGTGCTTATAAAATTAATAAATAATATTAATCTTAATTTATTTGAAGTGAAACTTGTACTATTTAAAAAACAGGGAGATCATTTATCAAAAATAGGAAAAAAAGTGGAGGTAGTTGATTTACAATCTACTAATACATTGTTATCAATCCCTAAACTGGTCCAAACAATAAGAGAAGAAGAACCGGATTATGTATTTTCTATTATAGGACACATTAATTTAATTATGGCATTCTTAAAAGTTATGTTTTTTAAAGAAATTAAGTTCATTGGAAGAGAAAATGTAGTATATAGCGAATGGTTGTATAAAGAGAAAACTCCTAAAAAAATAATAATGAATATATTATACAAAATACTATTAAAAAAACTAGATGTTGTTGTTGTGCAATCAAAATTTATGGCAGAAGAGATTAAAAAATATTTTAAAGTGAATGAAAAAAATATAATTATTATTAAAAATCCAATTGAAAATGATAAGATACACCAGCTTTCGTTAGAAACGGAACTTTCAAATTGGAATAGTGACAAGAAAAATTTAGTAGCAGTAGGAAGGATTGAAAGTGTAAAGAATTTCCCAGCAATGATTGATATATTAGAAGAGCTTCCAGAAGCTTACCATTTAAACATATTAGGAGACGGCAAAGAAAAAGAGAATCTGTTGTCGTATATTTCAAGTAAAAAAATGAGTCATAGAGTAACACTTCATGGTTATGTCACTAATCCGTATAAATTTATAAAAGCTTCAGAGTTATTACTATTGACATCCCACAGAGAATCTTCTCCAAATGTAGTTATCGAAGCAAATGCTTGTGGAGTCTATGTAATTTCCTACGATATGCCAGGGGGAATAAGGGAGATGATAACTCAGAATATAAATGGTTCTTTAATTCCTTTAGGAGAAAAAGAACGCTTTGCGAAAGAAGTTTTAAAAAAGACGGAAAAAGTAAATCGAGAAAAATTAAAAGTTCATAGCAAGAAGTTTTCTATAGAAAACTTTATGGAGAAAATATATAGTATTATATAAATAATCCAATTTGGTAAATATTACACCAAAAGCTACAATTATAATGCTCGGTTTTTAACTTCAAAAAATAGCGTTAAATTATATAAGAGTATAGATAGCTTTCGCATATTTAGCAGCTTATCTTTCTTTATAATAGGCATAAACCATTTATCTATTAATTGCTAGATATGACAAAGTAAGTTAGCTATAGAATTTAAAAAGTAATTTAGTTTTAAACTTTTTATTCCTAGTGCCAAAACTCCTTTGAATATTCAGGCTCTAAAACTACAAGTTTGACTCAAATATAAACAATGATTTCTAGTTTAAGAAATGGATTTAGATTTTAGATTTCATGATTTTTCTCTTGACTTTTATATACTAAATTTCATTTGTTTACAATGAAAATTCATTTAACATAGTAGCTTTTTATGTTACTAGTGGAGGGATCTAATTGAGAGGATTATTAAAAATCTACAAAGCTAAAAATTTCACAAAGAAAAATATTAAGGTTGGTAAAAATACAAGAATACTTACATCTTTTAACAACTTTGGTTCAGAACCTTACTTAATTGAAATTGGCGATAATTGTACTATCACTTCGGGTGTTAAATTTATTAATCACGATGCTTCAATAGAAGTTGCGTTAAATTTTCATAACATACCAAGGATAAAAGAAGGTTTTAAAAAAGAATTGATGGGAAGAATTGTTGTTAAAAATAATTGTATGATAGGGGTCAATAGTATTATCATGCCTGGAGTTACTATAGGCCCTAACAGTATTGTTGGAGCAGGATCAGTTGTTACGAAAGATGTGCCAGAAGGATGGATAGTTGGAGGGAACCCAGCGAAAAAAATAGGAGAAATAGAAAGTTTTGCAAATAAGATTAAGCAAAGTATTATTGAATTGCCCGTCACTAAAGACATAAATAAAAGAAAGCAAAGTATTTTAAAAAATTTTATGTAATACATTAAAGTCACTAGGAGAAGTTTGGTGTGAGTAACAGAATTAAAAGTAAATTAAACAATAAAAATAATAATTTCTTCAAGAACCTATTGATATTAATTAGTGGAAGTACACTTGCTCAATTGATTACTATATTAATTTCGCCAATTCTTACAAGAATTTATAGTCCAGAAGAATTTGGCGAGTTTGCTATTTTTATGGCGATCATTAGTATATTGACGGTTGTAATTACATTAAGATTTGAAATTGCAATTATTTCACCACAAAAAGATGAAGATGCGGCAAGTATTTTATACCTGTCTATATTTTTAACATCTATAATTAGTTGTATTATTTTCATTGCATTAATAATTTTAAATAAATTACAACTTATTAATTTTTGGACTAGTAATGCATCTGTTTATATTTTCCTTATACCTTTCTCTATGTTGCTATTAGGTACATATAATTCATTAAGATACTGGAATATCAGAAAACAAAATTATTTTAGAACGACTCGCTCACAATTAGGAAATTCTGTCTCGACAAATATTTCTCAAGTGACAATTGGTTTTTTAAATATTTTACAGTCTGGATTGGTTTTAGGTAAAGTAATAGGATTAATAGTATCGGGGTTTATAATTGGTTTACAATTTTTGAAAGAAGATTACAGATTCACAAAGAAGTTTATTAACTTTATAGACATAAAAAGAAACTTTATAAATTATTATCAGTATCCTTTGTATAATGTTCCTCAAGCCCTTCTAAATTCACTATCTATCAATTTGATTCCTATCTTAATAGGAATTTTATATAATTCTATGATTGTTGGAGTATACGCTTTAACAATCCGAGTGCTTTTTGTTCCGGTTGGGATAGTAGGCAATGCCTTTAAAGACGTTTTCTTTCAAAGAGCTACTGAGCTAAATAATAAAAAGATCGATTTGGAATTATTTTATAAAAAGTCTTTACTCACGTTGACGTTTATATTTGTGCCTTTTTCGTTAGTGTTCTTAGTATGGGGCCCTCAGATTTTTAGTACCTTATTTGGAGAAGAGTGGACAGAAGCTGGAGAAATCTCTAGATGGGTATCTATATGGGTTATATTTATTATGATTTCTCGCCCGGCTGTCGCTCTAATCCAGATATTTGGAAAACAAGGATTAAATTTAAAAATAGAATTAGTTAGTTCAATCTTAAAGATTTCTTTTTTCATAATTGTATCTTTAATCACACACAGCCTCATGTTAAGTTTAATTTCCCTCATTTTCATAAACGTTTTACAGTATCTAACTATTATTTATATAGGGTTTGTAGAAATTAAAAATACTAGGAATATGAATTCAACTTCACTTTAAATAAGTCATAAAATTTTTTAGAAGAAAGGTATAATTAATGGGTATATATTCTACAGTAATTGCATTTGCTCTAGGTTTTATGATTGTGTTCAACGAAATTTTTAGGAAGAAAAACAGTAACAAGCATATTGAAATTTTGACAATGGTAAACGTTATTTATCTTTTAAGTTTTTCTATTGTTCCAATATTAGTATATTTTTATTTTGAAAATCTGCATATTTGGACTCAAAAAAATGATATTAATGAAATATATTATTTATATGGATCTTTCATTTCGCTTATAGTCTATCTTCTGATTATTTTAGCTTATTCTTTTTCCTTGAAATTAAGTGTAAAACCCTTAAATTTAGTTGAAGATCAAAAGAAAAATTTTTCTTTTGCAATATCTTTATACTTTGTAGGATTCTTTTTTTTAATCTTATTTATTCAAGGAGTAGGAGGATTTTCAAATTTCCTTGAAACAAACACCTTATATAGAAGTGGAGATATTGAAGTTAGTTCAGTTGCCTTTGCACGAAATTTATCGATGTTTATTCCAGTTGCAAGCCATATTTTTTATTATAATTTAATAAAAAACAGAAATTATATCTTTTCTTTCCAATTACTTATGACTATTTTAAGCTTTCTAACAAGTTTGCTTATCTATTATAATCGTGCGGGTAGATTGTCTTTGCTTATCTATCTAGCTACTTTTTTTGTAATTTATAATTTAGTTACTAAAAGGAATATAAAAAAGTACCTTCTTATATTCTCGCCAATAATTCTTTGGTTTATTATGTATGGAAAATCAATATATAACATTTTTTTTCAAAACAATCGCCCTATAATAAATAGGGAGTTTAGTTTAGAAATTATTTTGAGTGAGTTTGTTTTTCCTTTTTATACTCTTGCAAATACTTTAAAGTATCCGTTTTTTAATGATTCACCTAGGCTTTTTGTTGATTTTATAATAGCTTTTGTTAATTTACTACCTTCAGCTCTTATTCCATTCGATGTGCCTAAAAACGTAACACAATTAAATACAGAATCTTTTGGTGATATTTCTGGTATACCGATAGATATGATTTCTCTTGGATATCATAGTTTTGGTCTTGCTGGAGTGATTCTCATTACAATATGCTTTGGTATTTTAATTGGATATGTTCAAAGGAAATTTTCACTTAAAGAAGTAAACATTACTATAGTTTTTTATGCACATTTTTTATTCTTTCTTCCATTAAGAATCCCTTATGCAGAACCTACTAATTTTTTGAAAGGAAATTTTGCGCTTCTAATTAGCTTTTTATTATTATTGTTATTGTATAAAGGGAGGCACATTAATAAATTATAATAGCAAATGTCTGTTGTCCTAGTATAGGAAGCACCAAATAGGCTCTTTCCATCAGCAAATCACTCTTCGTTGAAAAATTGATTATATATGTTACTTGCATGTCGGAAAGGTCAAATATAAGAATCGCAAGTTTTTTAAGTTCGGCTTTCGCCAGGCATGGGAGGCAATATGTCATCTTTATACAACAGAAAAAAAGATGAAGTTGGAGATTAATAAAAAGAATAGAAATGCTGCCGATTGTAAATAAATCGAATATCCACAATACATAGTTGAAGAAACTATTGCTTGGTGTATTGAAGATATAATCATTGTAACAGGTAAAGGAAAGCGAGCAATTGAAGATCATTTCGACCATGCTTTTGAACAGGAAAATATTTTGATACAAAAAGGCAAGTTCGATGTATTGAATTCAGTCATGCAAACTTCTAAAGTAGAAATTCATTATATTGGTCAAAATCAGCCTTTAGGATGCGGTCATGCAATTTGGTCAGCCCTTAAATTTATCTGTGATGAGCCATTTGCCGTTTTACTCGGCGACGACATTGTTGAAAACGAAGAACCTGGTTTGCTTCAGTTGATAAAACAGCATGAGGAAATCGGTAAAAATGTCATTGGAGGTAAACAAGTATCTGATGAGATACGCAGCGCTATGGAATTATCGATCTAGTGACTGTTGACGGCAAATTGATTAAAGTTAACAAATTCTTAGAAAAACCGGCTGCAGGAATGCCTCCTTCGAATTACGCCATCATGGGCCGCTATGTCCTTACACAGGAAATCTTTGATTTTCTGGGTGAACATCAATTAGGTGCTAGTGGAGAAATTCAATTAACTGATGCGATTCAGAAATTTAATGAAACTCAATCATTATATGCTTATGAATTTGATGGCCGGCGATTTGATGTTGGAGAGAAGTTTGGATTTATAGAGACGACGATTGAGTTTGCTTTGAAGCGTCCTGAATTGAGAGATCAGTTGTTGAAGTTGTTTGAGAAGAAGATTCAGGAGTCGTATTCATATAAGAAGTAAAAAATTTAGGATAACTAGAATTAGTTATCCTTTTTTGGTTAACAGAGTTATTCTTTTAGTAACTAAAAATTCATATAACTTAAGATAATCGGTTTTGAAAGGGTATAAAAATATTTACAACATCTTTAAAATTTTAATACAATAATAGCTACTAAAGGAGATCTAATGAAAAAAAAATTATGTACATACCATTACTATTTAAGTTAATCGTTCTAATAGTACCTTCGTTTTTATTAATAGGTGTCTCCCTATACGTTATGAGAAGGGAATATTCTTCAATAGATTTTTACACACAACTTTCTGCTGTATCAACAACGTTTGCAGCTGTTGGAGGGATATCACTTTTATTTGTTACTTATCTTACTTTTTCAGATAGTAAAAAACAGCGTATTGTAGAAAAAGAACCTATAGTAACTTTAAGTTTAGTTCCGGATACTAAGAATTCTAACTTTGTTAATTTCTCTATCAAAAACACTGGCGGAGGGCCTGCTGAAAATCGCGCCCCTGTGTTAGAGACAATTCTGTTTATAATCAACAAATGCATGCTATGAAAATCTGTCCCAGTAAAATTCAAGGATTTAGGTTTTGGTATATCTATAATTATTGAGATAATCGAATATACATAATTGTTCTGGGCACAGGGGCGATATGGGAACTGCTGGAAGTATAGATTTCATCTGAATTCGTTTCTTTGAGGAAAGATCAATAGACAATATGGAGCCGCCGGTCATATGACCGGCGGCTCCATGTCTTCGATATGTGGGTCTTCCTCGGCATTCTGCGCGAAGGTCAGGCAATACATGCATAAGGCGGTATTGTTTTTCTCGAACGGCTCTGGCAACAATTCCTTTAATAACGTCATGTTCAAAAAAGGCGGGACAGGAAGGGACTCGTCCCAGTACAGTGGGAACGAGCTATACAGGTAGTCTTCCAAGCGTTCGACCATCGGCACTTTTGTCTGAATCGGGTTGCGGCGGATATAGCTGCTGACGGTGAGAAGGCCAAGTCGTGAATCGACTTCCTTTGCGAAATAGCGCTTCTGGTAAATGCGGCCGATATGCCCGTAGCGCTTCGAATAGGAAGAACTGTAGCGCCGGTTCACTAAGCTCATAATCTTGTGGAGCGGGTCCCGTTCAGCTTTAATCAACAAATGGTAATGGTTGGTCATGAAGCACCAGGCCAGCATGGAGAACGGGTAGTCGTGGTGTACGTGTAAAAAGGCGCGCTTCAGTTCGAACATGTCTTCTTTAGTCTTAAAAATCGGCTGTGGGTTATTGCCACGCACGATAACGTGGTAATAGGAGTTGGGGTTGAACTCTCGTTTTCTTGTCATGGAGGTTCACCGCAATAAGGAACTCTGCATGGTCGCTGCAGAGATTTTCCATTTCAGCGCTTCATCGAGTGCCATGTCCGACACTGTCTCTTCATCCATCACATCGGTAATCGTCCTTGCAAGTCGCAGAACCTTCAATGTGGACCGACTGCTCAGATTTTCGCGGAAGCTTTCTGACTCAATTCGCTCCAATTGGGCAGCGTTGAAAGAAACCTTTTCTTCGAATAGTTTGATCGGCACGATGGCGTTCGTGTAATTTGCGCCGTAACGAAGTCGTTGCCGGTTACGTGCGCACGTGACGATTTTCCTTAACTGTTCTGAAGTGGCTGAGGGCGTTTCTTCGATCATGCTTTGGCTTCTTTATAAAAGTCCAAGATTAGAGTCTATGCTGGATGTTTACTTTTATAATATCCATTATCAAAAAGATGGAACACATTGAAATTTATGCCTCGATTATTGATATAATTAGCTAAGGATAAATCTTACATCAGAGAGGCGGATGGGGATGAATGAATTTGTGGAAACGGTTAAGGATTCGGTAGGCTACGAAATCCTTTGGATTTTACTGGGTCTGTTATTGGGAGAGCTCATAAAGTATGGCATCAACTGGAGTGACAAGAAGTTAAAGAAACGCAAATTGCATAAGGCATTGAAGAACCATAACAATATTGTCTTAGAGGGGAAAGATATTATTTCGTTGGATCATGCGGATCCTACATATGAGATGCACGATATTTTTGTGAGAGAGTCAGGAAAGAAGCTGTTTATTGATTGTCCGGAAGAGTATAAAGAAATCATTCGTCTGCATGATCCCGATTTTGTCTTTTCTCAGAACACATCCTTTAATCGCTCTTCAGATTTTAATGATTTAGCAGAGATTACGGGCATAGCAAACTTGCCAGGCTTGATTGACAAGCACAGTAGAGTGGCGGTCGGGCATTTTATCGCCAAACTGGAAAATGGCCATACGATCTTTAATGGCAAAAAGTACAGGGTATTCAATATTCGGCGAAAGCGTGTGGCCGATGGAGAAGAGAACGCCTCATTAAAATTGGATTTATTTGAAACGGATTATTTCACTCATCACGTTTTCCGCTCCATCTATAAAGAGTTGAAAGCAGAAGGGCATCCTATCAGTAAAATCGAAAAGATGGAGGAGATCCATCGCTATTCGCCTTTCCTGACTTCGTTTGGCATTAATGCATTTATCTTACTAGAGAATCACGCAGAGAGTGAGATCGTCTTTGCAAAACGATCGAAGTACTTGAATACAGGAACTGAAGAAAGCCTGTGGCATGTGTCGATGAACGAAGGATTGACAGAGACGGACCGGGAAGGAAAAGAAGTGAGCCTGATCAAATGCCTTCACCGTGGACTTCGCGAGGAGCTGGGCATCCGCGAAGAGCATCATAAATACATAATAGATGAACGTTTCATGGACTTATTCCTTGAGACCAATAGATTCGAAATCGGTCTTACTTCATTTGTTCGTTTGGATATGCGGAGGAATCAACTGAACTCTTTATATGACATTTCAAAAGATGGAGAGCTTGAGACAGATGGGATCGTATCCATTCCGTTCAAGCAAAAAGAACTGAGTCGCTTCGTGAAGGGTCATTCTCTCACCAATGCTGCTAAGTATACATTGAAGATGTTGCTGGCTAGAAGGAAGTTTATGTTGTAGGTGTCCCTGTTCAGTTCAAACTGTTTACTGTAGAGAATATGACTATAAAAACTTGAATGGAGTGGTTAATATGTTTAACGAAATCGATCCAGTTTCAAATGGGAACACAAGGTCAGTACATAATCAAATTTATAAAAAGGGAATTCAGAAAGATGAAAAGAAAGTTAATGAAAAGACCTTTCAAGATATGCTCGATAAGTCTATGAGAATTAATCCAATTAATAAAGAAAATCAGGAAGAGAAAAAAACTGCTAATTTCGATCAGTTGGCTGAATTAAAGGGCATACCACCAGTTTTTCATCAGCTTTCTTCAATGCATAATAATGAAGATAGAGAGAAAAGCATCTGTGAACTCGATAAAGATACTGAACAAGACTCAACGTCTTCTATAGAAAATAGAGACGAACCAGCGAATGGTATCAATCAAGTTGATGAAGAGCCCTCAGTCGAACCTCAAGACGATGGTGAAGATATTCATGAAAAGGAGCCTTTGTGTGAAGTGTGTATGAAAGAACAGGCCGTTTATCCTCTAAAAATTAACGGAAATCTGGCAAACCTCTGTAAAGCATGTTACAAAAAGTTTTAAAATACTATTGATGATTGATGAATTTTTCATTATTTTTCTCTGTGTATCAAAGAACTAGAAAGCAGGCAGATAGATGGCAAAACTAAAAGAAAACCCTAACTTCATCCCTTGTGTGCCGGTGGTTGATGATGAAACTTTTGGCGGCTTTCCGTTTACCTGGAATATCACGCGCGCTGAGTCGTGGATCGAGGAAAATTTAGATCAAGTGGAGCGGTCGTTCGTGCAAGTAGCGCTGCCTTCACCGGGAGCCGACTCGGATTTTTTGGACGAAGCGTGGATACCAGAGGCGGACCTCACGAAACCGATACTGGCCGTTCGGATGCGGCCCGAGTTTTTTAAGTTGATCGATGGCAATCACCGAGTGGCAAAGGCAAGGCGTATGGGCGTGACGGAGCTGCCGGCTTATTATTTGACCGAACAGCAGCACCGGCAATTTTTCACACGCGAACAGGCAGATGGGCTGTATGTGAAGTACTGGAACGAAAAGCTGGAACAAGTGGAGCGAGGCTGGGGTGAGTGGGCTGTTGTTGGAGAGATGAAAGTTTGAATGGTTTTATGGAAGCTTTAGCTGTATGGAACAATAAATTCGCATCCCTATGTCAAAGACGATTCAGGGTATTCACAATACTATAATGTGAATGATGGTGATAAAATTGAAAAAATATGTGATTGTTCTAATGGTAGTGATGATCTGTGCGGCTGTTTATCTTTTAGGGTATGCTGGTAAAAATGATCAGCATTCTGCTTTATTGGATGAAGATGCTTTTCTTTTGATTGCCCATCGGGGGGCGAGCGCCATTGCCCCTGAGCATACGTTGGCCTCCTATCAGCTGGCGATGGATATGGATGCAGATTTCATTGAAATTGATTTACAAATGACACAAGACGGTGTGCTGGTTGCCTTACATGACGATACTGTGGACCGCACGACCGATCGCAGCGGTAAAGTAGCGGAAATGGACTTGGTAGACATTAAAAGAATGGATGCAGGTTCCTGGTTTAATGCCGAAAAACCGGACAGAGCAAAAGACGAGTACGTAGGCATTCAAGTCCCGACGCTTGAGGAAATCTTTACAGCTTTCGGTGATAGTGCCAATTATTACATCGAAACCAAGCAGCCGGATGAAAGTGAAGAAATGGAAGAGAACCTGCTGGAATTGCTCGATCAGTTCAAGTTGTTGGAAGAGTCTCAACCGGATGGCAAAGTGATGATCCAGTCGTTTAGTGCAGACAGTTTAAAGACGATTCGTCAATTGGACAACAATATACCACTCATCCAATTGATGGACGACTTTGAGCAAGTAATCCCTTCTTCTGAAACTTTTGAGTTGTATAGGGAATATGCCGTCGGTATTGGAGTTAGTCACAGGAAGGCGGACGAGGCATATATTGCGGCTGCAAGAGAAGCTGGCTTATTGGTCCACCCTTTTGTTGTCGACAAACTGGCAGAAGGGGAGAAGCTGAAATCCTGGGGAGCAACTGGGATCTTCACGAATGATCTTGAAGCTGTCAGCAGTTTAAAATGATGGAAATTACAATCGCATCCCTGTTTCAGGTAACATTCAAAGTCAAGCTCCAAAAGGAAAGAACTGACACCATGATCCGCAACCGGAAGAGAGGAGAGCCTGCTGAAAAGCCGGCTTTTTTTGATCGAATCATGGAATTTAAACAAACTGGCATCATGCAAAGTATGCTTAATTCATAAAGAATTCAAGCGAATAATAGCAAAATTAAGTCCTCATGAAGATTAAAATGTGGATAATTTAAATTTAAAATAACAAGTTATTATTTCTTAAATAATAGGAAAATAATTGTATACAAATGATACTAATAAACTATATAATAATAAAAGTTAGAATAGAGTGACAAATTAATTCCGCTTTGGCGGCCGGATGGAATCCAGCACGATCCGCTGGAGATCAACGGCCGCGAAAGCCCGATTGGATTGACGAAGAGTCAGTTGAGTTTTACTGATGAGGGTTTATCTAAAACGTGGAAGAAGATGATATGCCGCAATAGGGATTGCGGCATATCGTTGAATCGGATAGCTGTTCTCGAAACTGACGGTGAAATGAGAATTTGGGGATGGGGAGGTGTGCTGTGTTCGCTGCAAGGGGGATGAAGGCAAAAAGAAACCTCCGGATGTAATGGTCTTGGGAGACAGACATCCGGAGGCACTCAGTTGGAGTGTACCAACTATTAGTTAGTATACTCCTTTTTCGGTTAAGAAATAAACCAAAAACCACAAAAGGGGATAGAAAGATGAGAAAGCGCAAGAATTTCAAGTTGGATATGAACATAGAGAAGGAAATCGGGCAAGATACCGTATTGATTTTGCCGGACTACGATGAAAATGGCTGCTTGAACTCGGTGATTTACCATACGGACGGCATGATCAAGATCGACTCGAAGCCTTTCGATTTGATCGACACGAATTTGCGCTTCCGCGGCTCGAGCATGCGCGGTGCGGTGGAAGGATCGGCGGCGATTCTCGGGAAGCTCAACAAGAACCCGATCATCATCGACCGCGATCAAGGGATTATCTTGTTGCCGAGCAAGTCGGCGCTATTGGAGGGCTGCGTTTGGCTGTCATTGCAGCACATCATGGAATGCACCAGCATCGATGGCTGCACGACAAAAGTGAATTTGAGCAATGGCAGTTCGATCGTCCTCGACGGCAGCAAGAAGTCCATCCAGCGCCGCATGGAAAAAGCATACGAGCTGCAGTTCAAGATGGAAGCGCAAAAGCGGTTTTTCGAAAGCGCCCGGGCGCTGCCGGAAACGAAGTATCATTTGGTGAAGCAGGCGGGCCAAGTGAATTATGAGCATCAGGCGGAATAAGTTTTTGAGAGGAGAGTGGGCGTTTTGCCTGCTCTTTTTTTAGTGTCCCTGTGCATGGCACAATTCGGGTGATCTTACGGCATGAGAAAGACCGTCAGGTATGGGTTCTTACGGGGGATGCTTGCTTTTTCGCCCCTGTGTAAGACACAATTCAACGCATACGGTAGACTGGATAAAAGGCATAGAGAAAGGGAGTAGTATATGGACAGTATCATTTTTGATTTGGACGGCACGCTTTGGAATCCGCTCGACGTGTCGGTGGCGGTGTGGAACCGGGTATTGGCGGACAACTGTGTAGAGGAAACGCTGACGGGAGATGACTTGCGCGGCATCATGGGGCTGCAAGCGGATCAAGTCGGCGAGAAGCTGTTTCCCCATTTGCCGAAAGAGCAATGCGAGAAACTGACAGAAGAAGCCTCGCAATTGGAATGCGTGTATTTGCGGAAACAAGGTGGACAGTTATATCCTGGCGTGGAGTCTGTGCTGGAGCGGCTGTCGCAGCAATACGAGTTATACATCGTCAGCAATTGCCAGGAAGGCTATATCGAAAGCTTCTATGAGTACCATGGGCTGGGGAAGTATTTTGCCGATTTCGAGAATCCGGGAAGAACAGGCTTGTCGAAAGGCGAGAACATCCAACTGCTTATGAAGCGCAACAGTGTGGAGCGCGCCGTCTATATCGGTGACACAACAGGCGACCGGGAGGCGGCAGAACTGGCGGGGATCCCGTTTGTCTATGCGGCGTATGGGTTCGGCGACGTGGAGGACTATGATTACAAGGTGGAGCGCTTCGAGGAATTAGTGGAGTTGTTCGATTGAAAAAAGCCGGAAGTCTCGTCACCTCGAGACTTCCGGCTTTTTGTATGCAATTAATGGGGCCTATCGTCTTTTAAGGCATGGAAGATTTTCTGGATGGCCGCGAAGAAAGCGGGAACGATGCCGCCATGCGCTTTCACATACTCGCTCAAGCGATGCGCCGCATAAATGCCTGCGATGTCGATGACAACATCCGACAGCCTCCCGCTCCGCTCGAAGAACAGCTGCAGGAACTCGGTGAACAAGGCAAACAGGCTGCACAGGACGATGGCGACGCGATGCTCTTTGATGGCTTGGTTCATTAATAAGTACAGGATGCCGAACGACAAGGCGTGGCCGGTCTTCTGGAACACATAGAGACGGGAGTCGAGGTGGATATCGCTCGTGATGAGCAGGTCGGACAGGTCCGGGAACAGCCGAAAATTGAAGTCGATGTCGCTCACAAACAGCGCCGTGAAATTGTAATTATTGGTGGCGATGAGGATGCACAGCGCCCACAGCAGGGCGGGGGTGTATTTGGCTTTCATGTAATGGTTCCCTCCGCAATGGATGTTAGTTGATTAGCTCGTCTTTCGTATGCCGTCTTTTCACCGCTCCATACGGGAAGTTAAAAAGAATCAAGCCCAGCCCCGCGATTGCCGTGACCCGTGGGTAGAGCAGCGGGTACAACAGCGACGGGTAGTAATAGCCTGGGGGCAAGTAATAATGGATCGGCCCGATAAAGTCTTCGGTGATCAATTGCGTCTGCAGCTTGGATTTGTTTTCGAAGGTGAACAGCTGTTCCGAGACGGTGCCGTCCTTTGCGATCTTGATGAGCTTGAACTCCCGGTCTTCCATGTCTACATAGCCGGGCATCACTTCGCCGTCGCGGTGGAAGCGCATATCGTAGCCGTTCCGGGAGACCGTGATGGCGAAGAAATCCCTGTCTGTGAACTTGTCTTCCACGGTCCAGTACGTAATGGCGCCATTATAGCGGTCGAGGCCTTCGACGGCGAGTTCTTCGTATTCAAGCAATTGGACCGGATAGCCGTTGAGAGTCTCGACCGTTTCGCCGTTGACGGTGATGCGGATGTCGCTCGGATGGACCAACCTGTCCCAGGCGTTGAAATACGGCTCGCCGGTCGTGATGTGCGAGGCGCGGATGATATGGCCGTAGTAATTGGCATCATCCGGTGCCCCGGCGTAATCGGTCCGGTGGCTATTCAGCTCGTCGATATCGTAGCGGGTGTCCATTTCAGTCTTATAGGCGATTTCCATGAGCATCGGCGTCATGGACGGAAGCGAGACGATAAGCAAGAGGATACCGATGATGAGGCGTTTGCGTTTCTTGTGGTTCATAAAATTCCCTTCATTCAAAAGGTAATATGTACGTGTATAAATGCTTATGTAAAGTATAGCAGGTAGAAGTTCGGTTGCTGCCGGATGATTGAATGAAAGATGGATTATTTTTAATAAGTGGAAGAATAGAAGTGCTGTAGTAATGGTGGAAGAAAAGTCTAATAGGAAAAAAGATAGGAGAAAAACAACATTTCACAGAAAATTACTGTATAATGGTCCTTACTGATTTAAAATGCTTTGATTGGGTGAAGGGCCCGATGAAAGGAAGGACGTGTCTATTTGAAGACTGTATTACGGACGATCATTATCCTGCTGGTAGGGCTGGCTGTGCTCGCGGGAGCGGGATACTGGGCGTATAAGAGCTTGACCTCGACCGATGAGCAGCAAATCTCCAAAGCCGCAGAAGAGGCAGACGAAAAACTGCAGCGAGGAGAAGATACAGAAGCGCCGAAAGCGAACGACAAGGTTGAAACTGTGGGCTTGAATGAAGTCCAGTTCCAGGTCAAGCTTCACCAGATGACCCATCAGAAAATCGAAGCGACCGAAAAGCGGGGGGCGATCGAAATGACGCCGGCACGTATCGACGAGATGATCAAAATCTTGCGTGCGAACGAAGGAGCCTATGAAGCGTACGACTTCTACGAACAAAGCTTGACTGCTTGGGAACAAGGCGATTTCTCCAATGCCGTCAAGGTGCACAACACCATTTGGGAATGGCATAACGGTACCGTCGGACGCGCGACGGGCATGATGTCGAAAGAACAAGAAGCGGAATTTGTGGAGAAGCATTTTAACTAATAATGGTCTGCCTTTGGCAGGCTATTTTTTTATAAAATAATAGGTTTAATGAACTTAACCCCAGATGAAGGTCACTTATTAAAAAGTGTCTGACACCTGGGGTTTTTATAAGATTAGAGTTATGAATTAGTTAGAGCGCAAGTGAAAAATATAAGAGTAAAAATTAATAGTGAAAATCTCTAAAATTTCGTGAAGATAAACACAAAAAATAAAAGTTTAATGGGTTAATGTAAAAGCAGTTTTTCATATTGTTAGATTATAAAAGTATGTATAATTAGATTTTTTTGTAAAGTTATAGGTATAAATTCTCATGAAAAATTATGTATTTAATAAGATAATTATCTCATATAAAGTGCTTAATTTTATCATTAAAGAACCAAAAAATGGCTATAAAAGATAGTTCTTTATGGTTGAGAGAGTTTTATTAATGAGATTAACAAATAGTCAATATCTTACATAAGGAAAATTTCCTCTCACACCATGATCAGTGTGAAAGACGTAGCGTGATTTCTTTCGAATATAAATTGTAGAACGGGTGAAGAAGATGATAGAAAAAGAAAGTATTATTAAAGGGATTAATAAGTGGATTTTATTGAATGATAAGGATCATTACGCGGATTTTCACAAAAAATTGAACTCTATTAAGGAAGACTTCGAAGATCGATTGATGATCATGGTAAGTGGAGAATTCAATGCCGGAAAATCGACTTTTATCAATGCCATACTGGGAGAGGAATTACTGACAGTCGATATAACTCCTGCAACAGCAATGATTACAAAGCTAACATATGGTGATAAAAAGAGAGTTATAGCACATTACACTAACGGCAGTCAGGAAGAATTTGATTGGTCGTGGATTGAGAATTTAACAGCTGAACGTGAAGGAGAAGGTGAGTGTATCCGTCAGCAACTTTCTTATGTTGAATATCAATTACCTGCGGATTTTCTAAAAAAATTCACGCTAATCGATAGTCCAGGTTTAACTGCCCTTCACTCCCATCATACCGCTGTTACTGAAAGATTTATGAAACGTAATGAAATTGGAATATGGCTATTTAATGCCATGAGTGTAGGAACTGCTTCGGAGTTAGAATGGCTGAAAAAAATGCACGATTTGAATATACCTACATATGGAGTAGTGAATGCAATTGACCGTTTAGACGAGGAAGAGGATTTAGATCAATTCCTTGAATATAATGAGCGCAGATTGTATCCGCTTATTAATAAGCTTTATGGAGTTTCAGCCCAGGATATTTTGAAGGGCAAGATGGAGCGAAATGCTAATTTGCTTGACTGGGGCAATGCGCAAGCGATTGAAGAATTACTGAATGATATCGGTTCTGTCGAAGAAAGAAAAATTGAGAGTTTTTATCGAAAATTAGTACCGATACTTGAAGAGTTTAAAGAAATACATAAAGGTGTGAAATCTTCATTGCTATTTGTTGGGGACTCAAAGTGCTATAGAATATTTAACGAAATTTCCTATCCATCATTTTTGAAAGAACAAAAAGCTTATGAAAAGAGTCTTAAACAAGTTGAAGATGACCGTGCAACATGGAGCAATTTATTAACCGAAAGTCCTTATATTTTTACTAGAATAGAGATTATCATAAAAAGATTAGGTAGTCCGACAAAGTTGAACAGTATGTGGAGTAAAAAAGTTTTGCCTGAAATAAAATCTTTAAAAGAAAATTATGAGAAGATGGACAATTTTTTATATATATTATTAAAGGAAAAAGAGGATTTAGAAACTGAATGGTATTCCATTATTTCAAATAAGAAAACACTCACTCAGGAAATTAACTTCACAAAATACGAGATTGAGCACATGGACAAAGTGAAGAAATGGAACGAAGATGTGCAACAGATAGAAATAAAGACAAGGCAAATAGAGAAAAAAATCACTGCATTTAAAGCTCTGCTGGAAAAAGAAATTGAACAGAAGTTAATTGCATCGTTAAATAAATCATTGCCATTCAAGGAAAATCTTCAAAAGACTATTGAGTTAGTGAAAAATCGATTCGAGGGAATTTCTCAAGAAGAAATTAAAATTATCAGAAATCATATTAGACTACATGAGAGCTTCCATCAAGATGTTTTTCCGTTTATATTTCCGAAAAAACTAAATTTAGTGAACGTTAAAGAACTAAGTAAAGTAAGAGACGAGTTAAATGCAATCTCATCGATTTACTTTAGAGAAAACTATGAACTATCTCTTGATCGTTTGCAAAGAGTAATAACATATAATTTCAATGAGTTGAATGGCTCGAAAATTGACTTGAATTTTATTAAAGGAAGTGCATTCGGTTTAAAACTTTATCGGCCGTTGGAAGTTGAATATAAAATTACTGAAGAACGGAACAGAGAAAATATTGAAAAGAGGGCTTTTAATAATTCGTTAATATTGTCAGCAGTAGTTGCAGTTTTTTTCGTAATACTTGGGTTAATTTTTTCAAATGGAATAAACGATGCAGAGGCTAATATTTCTAATCCAAATATGAGCACAGGAAGTTATTCAGTACAAGACGATTCTTCCGATACAGAAGAATGGTTTGTAGAAGATGGAAATATTACATCAGAAAGTACTGAACCAGGTACCGTTGAATATGCTTTTGAAGAAAGTGAGTTCGAGGAAGAAACTGAAAACGAAGAATTAGAAGGAGCAGTTGCAGCAGAACAGTGGGAAAAAGAACAATTTGATTTCAGTAACATTGAAATTGAACAGTTTTTCCAAGAATATCGAACAGTTTATATGAGCGATTTGAATGGTGAGTCAACTGACAGGATAGCTGATTATATCGATACGGATAGCGATTTATACGCTGCTTTAAGTGATTTTGTAAACGACAATAACTACACCGATAATTATTACGATTTTGAAGAAAATGAAGTTCTTTCTATCCAGCGAGGAAAAGCTGGAGAATATGAAATGCTCGCTCGAGAGACTTTTTATTTATACGGGGAAGATGGCGGCGAATTTTATAATAGCCGAACTAAGGAGTATACCCTTGCTGCTGACATTAATGGAGAATTATGGATTTTAGGGTATGAAACGATTGAAAAGTCCAATGAGATGATCAAAGCGGCTGAAACAGAAGATGAAGAGTTTGATACCGATACAGAAAGTATAGAGACAGTTTATCAAGTAACGGAAGAGCAGATAAACAGTATGGTGAGGTCTTATTACATCGCCTTGGAAAATGGGTTTAATGGCGGCGGATTTGGAATGGTTGATTATTATCTTTCTTATGATGGGGCAGAGTATGAACCAACTAAAGAATATATTGAGAAAGCCATAGATAAAAATATGAAGATGATCAATCACGAACTGATCGTAGAAAATATTGAAATACATGATTCAAATCATTACGTAGCGACGGTTTATCTGGAAGATGAGTACCATTATCAAAGCGGTGCGGGAGATATAAAGGAAGTCCGGGCACAATACTTAATAAAGGTGACGGAATACGGGGATATGCTAATAGAAGAAATGCTGTCATTGGATATCCTGAATAAATATGAACTTTAAACAAGTGGAAGGGAGCAGGACGTGGGTATCAGTTTAGATGAATATCAAAAAAACAGGAGCTTATTGATCAAAGAATTAGACAGCTATAATAATTGGCTCCAAAAAATGGAGCTGAAAGATGATCAAAAAAAGCTTACTCACTACAAAGAAGATATCTTAAGAGATACTTTTCAATTGGTTGTAGTGGGTGAATTCTCTAGGGGGAAGTCAACTTTCATTAATGCATTATTAGGGACAAATATTTTACCTTCGTCGGCTAAACCGACAACAACGATTTTAAATAAAATAACATATAGTGAAAAGCCGGCCATCAAGTTGCATTTCCACGATCGTAAGAAGAAAGTAGAAACGATTTCAGAAGATGGATTTAGAAGTTTGGTAGCGCCGATGGATCCTATTCCTGGAAATTCTGAATCTGAAAAAGAATATGCTAAGCAAGTGAGTTTTGTGAAAGGGATTCAGTACGCTGAAATCGGAAGAAATCTAGGAATTTGTCAAAATGGAGTGGAGATTATAGATACCCCAGGGACAAATGATTTGGATCCTTTACGTGAAGAAATAACGAATACGATAATCCCGCGTTCGGATGCTGCAATTTTGGTATTGAGTGCCGTAAAAATCCTTTCTGAATCGGAATTAAGTTTATTGCGGGACCGCCTGTTGGCGAACGATATTCAAAAAATATTTCTTGTTATAAATTTCAAGGATGAATTGAAATCTGCAGAAGATGAAAGAAAAGTGCTGGACTTCGCTTACGCCAACTTAAAAGAGATCTTAGGAGACCCGAAGATATACCTAGTCTCTGCCAAGCATGCTTTAAATGCTAGAAGAAAAGCTGGTGGCGAAGAACTCAAAGGTAGAAGAGGAAGACCATTGGAAGTATGGGATTTTGAAAGAACAGGATTCCCGGAGTTGGAAGAGCAACTTGCTGATTTTCTACAGTTCGAAAGAGGCAGTATTAAATTGATGAAGCCTATTAAAAGAACTTTAGAAAACATCAAGGATGTGAAGAAAGAATATATTGAATTCGAGAAGAAAATCTTAAATTCACAGATGAACGGATTAAAAGAAAAGGTTGAAGCGTTTAAGCCGAAAGTGACTTTAGCTGAAAAGCATGCCAACGATTCTCTTAAAGTATTGAAAATGCAGTTGCAGTCTAAGGAAAAAACATTAATGGAATGGCATGAGCTCGAATTAGCTAAGATTGCAAAGAAGGCATTGGTAGCGTTCGATCAGCATCCTCATCTTTCTCAATCAGAGATAAGTCAAAAAGTGGATTTAGCAGTAGCCAAATACGAGAAGACACTTTTTGAGGAAAAAAAGAAAAAGATGAATTCAATTGTGAAAGATGCGATTCAAACAGCTTCAGGAAAAATCAATGAAGAATGGGCAAAGATGGATTTTGAAATGAAGAGTATGCCTGAAAGTGAATCGTCTTACGAATTGTCGACAATAGTTGACCAAGATCCTGCATCCGATGGTGTAGACGACTTCTTTAACTCCATTTACGAGGAGTTAGACAATGCTTGGAGCAGTTCGCGTGGATTTTGGGATAAAGCAGCAGTGGGGGTAGGCGTAGCTGTCAGTGTATTGGCGCATGGGCTTACCAAACTTTTTAGCTGGGGATGGTCTCACCTCACAGGCGTGGATGAAAAAATTCAACTGAGGGGCCAGTTGGTCGCTCATTATAATAGCGTAGCTAATCAAAAAATGATCACTATGAAGTCCGAATATCGCACTATGAGTAAATATGCAGAAGAGCAATATCAAGGAATCATAAAAGAACATTTATTGATGATTGAAAAACAGCTGGAACAATTAATCGGATCAACTGAACTAGAAGGTAATGAAATTACAGAAAGACAGTTAGTTCTGTTAGAACAGGAAGAAGAGCTGAACCGTATTGCTATTACTTTGGAGAGATTAGCTTTAACGCTTAAACGGCAATCTGCAGGGAAAGTAGGCGTCTGATGTGACTTATATTGATGAGAAAGAACGAATTAGAAAATTAGCTGAGGCCGCTTTAACAAAGCTCGAAGGTACCCTGCCAGGAAGTTCGCAGATGAAAGTCTTAACGGATTTGATTGAAGACCTCGATGAAGATTCCTATACGATAATGGTAGTGGGAGAATTCAAACATGGAAAGTCTACATTCGTTAATGCACTATTGGGACGGGATATTATGCCGAGAGGAGTTACACCTACCACAGCTACGATAAATGTCATTGAGTATGGTAAAGAAGAAAAGGCGTCAGTTCATAAAAGAAACCAAACCATTGAGGAATTCGATACCCTTGATATTTTAAAAAACTATACGGCTGATGATGATTTTGATTCAGATGAAATTAGGCATATCAAACTGACTGTGGATTCTACTCTATTGAAAAATAAGGTTGTATTAATCGATACCCCAGGGGTCAATGATTTGAGTGAGCAGCGATCTGAAGTTACCCATCAATTTTTGCCACGGGCTGATGTTGTACTTTTTATGGGGTCATTGACCTCCCCCATTAAGGCTTCAGAGGAAAAGTTTATTAGGGAACGGTTGATTAAGAATGGAATTGACCGTGTAATTTTTGCTGCTAATTTCATGGATAGTATCGATGAAGAAGAACTGGACGAACTAACTGAGTTTGTCGAACGACGTCTCGAGACGATTACTGGTGTGCATTTGAACTCTTTATATCCACTGTCTGCACTCGAAGCTGTGGAAGGAAAGCTGGAGAACGACGCTGAACTATTAAGGTATTCGGGATTGCCAGAATTGGAAGAGGAAATACTTCGGCGTATCGAGTCTGGCTCCAGAGGTGAGGAAAAAATTAAAAACTTCACAGAACGATTAGTTAATATTTGTGAAGTCATTGAAGATGAAATAAAGACTGCTTCAATCGCCTCATCGCAGACAATTACAGAATTAGAGCTTCAATTTGCGGCCATTCAGAAGTGGTTCGGTGATTTAGCTGCACAAGAAACGGACCTACAAAACTATTTGTACGATCGGGAAGCTGAAATTAATTTTATGGTCAGTAAATCATTAAGCCACTTCGGTGAGCGATTGAATGATGACATAGAAACGCGTATACATACTTTCCAAGGTGCTGCTATAAAGAATTTAGTAGAAAATCAACTTCCCATGGTAATTAAATCTCAATTCACCACATGGATTGATCAATATGAAGATAAAATCCATCAATTACTAATTAAATTGGAAAAGGAAGTTTCTCAAGGACTTACACGTTCTTTCAACCAATCAATTCAGTTACAAAAAAACCAGCGCGCTTCCTTTAATCATTTGTCCACAATTCCTATTTTCGACGCGAAAAGCGGGAACGCTCATGTAAAAGCAGGGGTAATTCTTGGAAGTGTTGGATCTGTTGCCTTGTTATTGGGAGCTCCATTCTTCTTGCCGATTGTCGGCATGGCCGGGTTGCCTTACATTTCAGAGAAAATAGCAGAAAAACAATTGGCTGCGGTAAAACCGGAACTTATTATGACAGCAAGGCAAAAAGTAAATGAAATGGTAAAAGACTTTGACCGGCAGTTGAGTGAATATATTAAAGAGGCAACAAATGATATTAGGGACCGCTCTTTAGAAGAATTTAAGCGCTTGCTATACTCCTATGAGACTATCTTAAATGATGAAATGGATAAACATCACAATGAGACGGCTGATATTAAGAAACGAGAGTCTAAGCTTGAAGAATTAAAAAATATTGTAACATCCTATAGAAGTGGAGTTGAAATTTATGGATAATGACTCAATTGGTGAAGTCTTTTCTGAAGCAATATACGAAGTGCTTTCTACGGATAACTCAACACAAGTCGATGTTCTTCCAGCTTCAACGTCCCTGGGCAGCCAAGAGGTATTTGCTTATAAGGATCCATTGAAGTACGCCCACCTTTTTGATTTCACGCCGTTGCAATTGAATGTTGAAGGGTCGCATATCGTCAAACCTCATTACGTAGCTCCCTATATTCGAGAAGACGGGACATTGGTAGAAGGCTATTATCGAGACGGGGACGGAGATACATCAATTGACCGTCCGTTTGGAATGGGCGGCGGATATACACGCTCAAATCCTGGCGGAGAGTAGATAATAAATTTCTATGTAAATTCCATACGTGTAGTATTTCAACAATCGTATGGGAAGGAAGAAGAGGAATTATGATTAAAATAATAGCCTACCTAATGGTTTTTATTGGTATGATAATGGGCGTAATTCATCTAGTAAATATCTTAATGGAATCAAGTTTTTTTATATTCTTATTTGTTCTATTTATTTTATTTGGAGTAGTAAGTACTGTTTATAGTGTTTTGAGATATTGCTACCGTTTACTTGTGGGCTATACTCCAGAATCAGAAAATCCAATTGTCGCCGAGAGAGGAACACCAATTATTGCCCCCATTCAAAGTACGGTGAAAGAAGTGGTAGAAACTAAGGAATATTCAGAATCCGAAAGTGGAATAAAATTTGTCAGAGTAAATGAAAAGTGGGGATATGTTCAAGGAGAGCATAGACAATTTCGTTTATTTAATACCGGTCTTTGGAAATTTGGGTTTCGAATCGAAGTCATTGTATCGAACAATCATAGTAATAGCGTCGATGTGGTTGATATTTTGCTTGATGGAAAATCACAATTGACTACTTGGTTTTTAGAAAAAGATAAAATGGAAAAAGAGTTTTTAGAATTAGTAATGATCAAGCTTTGGAAAATGGCTTATCGAGAAGAAATCCCATTTCCGAATGTAAAAGAATTAGATGAATTCTTAGAAGAAGTTTCTTTTAACAATTACTTGCTGAAAGAAGGTCTACTTACGCAAATTGAATCTGAAGAAAATCTTCAGATTGAATATCAATGGGTAAGCTAACAGAATTAAACTATATTTATGAAATAAGGTAAACTTTTTTGAATATCGGACAAAAGCCTCGGATTCCTTGATGGAATCCGAGGCTTTTGTAGTTGATGGCGGGTTGATTGGATTAAAAGGGTCTTTGCCGTCTGGGCTTAATTGCCGATTTCTGCTGGATTTACAAAAGATTTTCCTGAATACTGTTTAACCCTTATGTAGTAGGGGAATTATTTCATATCTTGAAATACTATAGGGGGAAAACAATTGGAGCGATTTTTACAGGGGGTAGCTGACTTTTCAGCATGGTTATGGGGCATCCCGCTCATCACAATGTTATTGGTTTCTGGACTTTATATGACGTTTAAACTAGGGTTTTTCCAATTCCGTTATATCGGCTACATATTCGGCCAAACCTTCGGCAGCATTTTCCGGCGGCCGAAAGGCGAAGGGACGGTTACACCGTTCCAGGCATTGACCTCTGCCTTGTCCTCGACAATCGGCGCGGCTAACATCGTCGGTGTTCCGGCGGCGATCATGTTCGGGGGCCCGGGCGCCATTTTCTGGATGTGGGTCATCGCATTGATCGGCATGGCGCTCAAATTCGCAGAAAGCGTGCTGGCGGTTGAATACCGCGAGAAAAATGGCAACGGCGAATTCGTCGGCGGGCCGATGTATTACATGACGAAGGGCTTGAACATGAAATGGCTGGGCGTCTGGTTCTCGTTCGCGTTGATGATCGAATTGATCCCGAGCATCATGGTGCAAGGGAACTCGATCGCGAACACGGTCCAAGCAACATTCAATGTACCGGTATTATGGACGGGAATTATCACAGCGGTGCTGGTGTCCATCGTCGTCTTCGGCGGCATCAAGCGCATCGGTAAAGTGACAGAGATTTTCGTTCCGTTCATGGCCTTGCTGTATGTCGGCGGGGCCGTGGTCATCCTCTTGATGAACGTCAAAGCGGTTCCGGAATTCTTCATGCTGATCTTCAGCAACGCCTTTTCACCGGCGCCTGTCATGGGCGGCTTTGCCGGTGCGGCGATTGTGGAAGTCATCCGCTGGGGCTTTGCCCGCGGCTTGTATTCCAACGAAGCAGGACTCGGGACGGCTCCGATTGCCCACGCAGCTGCGACAACCGACCACCCGGTGCGCCAAGGCTTCTGGGCGGTTATCGGTATCGTGGTCGACACGCTGATCGTCTGTACGGCAACAGCATTCGTCATCTTGTCTTCCGGCGTGTGGACAGAAGAAGGTGCGATGGAGAACTCCTCCGCTTTGACAAGCTTAGCGTTCGAACAGTACTTCGGTGACTTCGGCGCGATCCTCGTGACGATCGCACTCATCTTTTTCGTCTTATCAACGATCTTGGTCGTCGTGTTCTACGGCGCCAAGCAAGCCGAGTTCTTGTTCGGCTTGAAAGCGGCACACGGCATGCAAGTGGTCTACATCATCGCCGTCGTCTTAGGCGCAATCGGTGCAGCTGAAGTCATCTGGGGCTTCCTCGACATCATGCTTGCCGCGATCCTCATCCCGAACGTCATCGCGATTTTGCTCTTGAGCAACAAAGTCAAAGACTTGAAGAACGAGTTCTTTAGTTCGGATGAGTATTACCGAAAAGACCTGAAAGTGAAGAAACGCGCGAAACGCCAGAAAGCGGCAAGGGAAGGATACGAATCGTAGGCAGGGATTTGTCCCTGTGCACGGCACAATTTACGGCTGCCGATTCGCGGCGTAGAGGGATTCTGCTCTTTGCTTGTCCCTGTGCGCCACACAATTCCAAGCAAAAAAGTCTTGAACTCTATCGAGTTCGAGGCTTTTTGTGTAGGGCAGATGCTCGGGGAGAGCAGCGACTTATTGGGAAGCCGCTGTCTCCAGGAAAACTTCCAAATCCGTTTTCAAAAGGCGGCGCATAGTATTTTATGCAATGTTTACACAGGAGAGAATATAGATTTTCTGCATGAATAGAGCTCTCCAGCTTCAATTTCTGCATGTTTATGAATCAGGGTGGATAGCCATAATTGAGTGGGAGGGATGAAATCGCGGGAAACAGGTGGAAAAAGTTTTGAAAAAACATTATTTCAATTTACCTTTTAATGGGAACCCGCCAGGGTATCTTTAAGGAATGGCTGAAATCCATAAGGGCCAGGAAAGCTGTAGGCAGTGGAGTCTGGTGGATTAGGATTTCATCTGTTCCGCTTAGTTAATTGATGAACTGACATTAAAAGTATATAAGAAAAACAAAATATTATCTGAATTATAAGATTTTTCATAAGCCACTTTACATATTTTGGACCTTATTGTAGGTTTAATGTAGTGGTAAACATTAATTAAATTTAATTATTTAATAAAAAAGTGATATTAAATAGTTTATTTTTGTTAATTTCAATTCATTTCAGATTATTCAAATTAATATTACGCAACAAAGTTTTCAGGCAGAGTTTTTCACAGCTCAATCCAATTTCTATGGTAAGAGTTACGCAATAAGAGACGCAAAGGGACACGGACGGATAGATCAAAACGAGCGGGGGAATGGTGACATGATGGGAACACACCACGCAACATCAACCATTGAGAAGGCAGCGGAGTCTGCGGCTGAAGAAGTGGTCACGCAAACGGGGCATTGCCGGATGGGCGACAAGCCGGAAAGCGCAGTGCAGGCGGGCCTTCATCAATTTATCAGCTGGCCGCTGGACCGGGAAGTTTCCGTTCAAGTGTCCCGGGACGAGCAAGAGGGATTGAACGAGGCGGAAATGCTGATTTCACTCGAGAATATGCAGCGTTTCACACAGGCGCTGATTGAGCATCCGATTCCGTTGCCGACGAGTTATTCCCAAAGTTCTATGGCGGAAGGCGGGACGTATATGCTGCGGATCGCATCGAAGGAAGCTTTCCCTGACTTCGTCAAACGCCTGGCGGACGCGCTTAGTGTACTGCCGCGACAAAAGTGAATACGGCAAATCCTTTCTTTCATTCAACAGAAGGAATGGCTGCCTTTATTTTAGTATCACCCGCAATGCCGAAGTAATCTGTTGCCGGCCGCGTGATCAACACTTGTAAGGACCAAAATCGAGGAGGATGAATCGGATGACTGCAATTGTAAAAGAAGAAATGACAATGGAGATCCCGAACAAAACCTATTTGCAAACTTATGAGGAACATATCAACGGCTACAAGCAATACAAGCTGGAAAAAGCTGATTTGCAGGGGCGTACATACGTGGACAGCGATAGCGTGGACGTGCGCGTGGAGGCGTAGGATTTGTTTTTGCTGTCCCTGTGCATGACACAATTCGGGGCAGGAGATTCGCATCGCAGCGGGATTCTGGTTCTTGAATGTCCCTGTGCGCCACACAATTCAATCGTCAAAAAGCCGTGAACTCATTTGAGTTCACGGCTTTTTTGAGGATAAATCTTATTCATTCAGGAGCTCCTCGTAAAAGTCTTTTGGATGTATTCTTTTCATTTCTCCTATTTCAGCAGGGAATCGGCGATGATTTGAAGTCAGTATGAAGTTGCAGTTTTCCCGTAAGGCTGTTACCCATACATGAAAATCATCTTGATCGAATTTAGAGAGCGGTTCAGACATTTCTCGCTTTTCCGCGATATTCTGTGCAGTGACACGGTCACATCCGCTTAATTCGATTAAAACGTCACCTATGGATAAATGCTCCCGAAGAATCGTTTCCACGCTATATCGCCCTAATATGCTATTGACCGGCTGACCCTCGTAATACTCAAAGATGGGGTTTAGAAATGCTTGGAAAAATTCTTCAATCTCGTCTGCTGAATAAATCACGCGATTTTTTCCTTTGCCTAACCCTTCAGACGCGGTGCGGATAAATTCGAACAAGCATACTTTAGAAAAAACAGGCTGAAAGAGATGTGGGAATCTAGCAGCTTGCAGAACTTTTCGGTTGATTCCATCGGTTCGCAATGCCCCGCACAATATGGTGGTATCAATATAAACTTTCGGTCGCATAGGCGAGTCATAGATCGAATTCATCTACGTTCCCTGCTTCCTGGTTTTTTAGGTCGATTCGGTCGAAAAAAGCTTTTGCTCGCTTATCTTGTTGATCTGTTGTGATGAAGTTTTCCTTTGGAATTCTCCAGTGACCGCCATCTGTCTTATAGGCACCGGCAAATTTACCTTTCTCGCACATTCTCCTAATCGTTTGATCGCTCAACCCGATTTTCTTAGCCGCTTCACTAGGAGAATAAAAAGAGTTTCCTGCTTTCTGATGTCTATTTGGGCGATTAACGAGAGATGCTCTTAGCGAGTTCTTGGCACTGTTCGCCATGAGGGAGGCAATCAGCTTTTTGTGGGTTAATGACGGATCTTTGTCGGTCATCTCGCTTAGTTTTGACAGATAATCAATCAACAGTTCATAAGCCATTTCGAGATTTTTATTATTTAATTGAAGATTTATTTCTCGTTCGATTCGATGCAATTCTATTACCGATTGAGGATCGGTTATTTTTAATGCAAGACTCGAGATGGCGGGAGTTGTGAAACCCATTTGTTTCAAGGAACGTTCAACTGTCGTTTTTAAGACAGCTTCAGCTTGTTCAGTATTGATAGAGGACAAGGTTTCTACACTAGCCCAGAGTTTTTCTTGTTCTTGATCGATGGTAGGAATCATTTTCTCCACCTCCTGTTTGATGTAATTATACAGTTTAAAGTCAACAAAATCAACAAACTAAACAATCGGTAGCTTGAAGCTGTCCCTGTGCATGACACAATTCAGGGCGAAAGATTCGCGTCGCAGCGGGATTCTCGTACTTGAATGTCCCTGTGCGCCACACAATTCAATCGTCAAAAAAGCCGTGAACTCAATCGAGTTCACGGCTTTTTTCTGCATTATAGGTTTTTCACGTAGTCTTCAACTTCCTGGGAAGTCGAAAGGCCGAGGATGTGTTCGATATGCCCTTCCATGTCCGCTTTGGAGAGGCGGCTCAGCTGGGAGCGGGCTTTCAGGATAGACGAAGCGCTCATCGAGAATTCGTCCAGGCCGAGGCCGAGGAGAATCGGGATGGCGATTTCGTCGCCGGCCATTTCGCCGCACATGCCGGTCCATTTGCCTTCTTTGTGGGACGCGTCGATGACGGTCTTCACGAGGCGCAGGATGGCCGGGTTGTACGGCTGGTACAGATATGACACGGATTCGTTCATGCGGTCGGCGGCCATCGCGTACTGGATCAGATCGTTCGTGCCGATGGAGAAGAAGTCGACTTCTTTGGCGAAAGTATCGGCCATGACGGCAGTCGATGGGATCTCGACCATGATGCCGACTTCGATTTGGTCGCTGACCGGGATGCCTTCCGCTTCGAGCTTCGCTTTCTCTTCCATTAGCAGTGCTTTCGCTTCGCGGAACTCGTCGAGTGTCGCGATCATCGGGAACATGATCTTGAGGTTGCCGTGGACGCTTGCACGAAGCAGTGCGCGCAATTGCGTGCGGAACATGTCCGGCATCTCGAGGCACAAACGGATTGCGCGGAGCCCGAGGAACGGGTTGAGTTCTTTCGGCAATTTCAAGTACGACAATTCCTTGTCGCCGCCGATGTCGAGCGTGCGGACGACGGTCGGTTTGCCGTCCATGCCTTGCAAGACTTCCGCATAGGCATCGGTTTGTTCTTGCTCGGTCGGGAACTCGTCACGGCCCATGTACAGGAATTCCGTCCGGTACAAGCCGATCGCTTCGCCGCCGTTATCCAAGACGCCGACCAAATCTTTCGGCGTGCCGATATTGGCGCCGAGTTCGACGGCGACGCCGTCTTTGGTGACGGTCGCTTCGTTTTTCAGTTTGGCCCATTCGGCTTTTTGGCCAGCGAATGCTTGTTGCTTTTCTTTGTATTCGGCAAGTGTCGCCTCGTCCGGGTCAAGGAGGACTTCGCCTTCGAGGCCGTCGATGATGACGATCGTGCCGTTATCGATGGAACTCATCGCCGATTTCGCGCCGACCACTGCCGGGATTTCCAAAGTGCGCGCGAGGATCGCGGAGTGGGACGTGCGCCCGCCGATATCGGTGATGAAGCCTTTGATGTATTTCGGGTTTAATTGCACCGTATCGGAAGGCGTCAAGTCTTCTGCGATGACGACGACTTCATCGGTGATCATGCTCGGGTTTTGGATCTTGACGCCTAATAGATGGGCGAGCACGCGTTTCGTGACATCGCGCACATCGGCGGCGCGTTCTTTCATGTATTCATTGTCCATCGCTTCGAACATGTCGACGAACATCGTCGAAGTTTCGTGAAGCGCGAACTCTGCGTTGACGCTGTCGGTGTTGATCTTGTCGGTGATCGGCCCGATCAATTCCGGGTCTTCCAACACGAGCAAGTGGGCGCCGAAAATGGCCGCTTCCTTGTCGCTGATTTCTTCCGCGGTGCGTTTCTTGATGACTTCGAGTTCAGCGATCGATTCATTGACCGCCTGCTGGAAGCGTTCGATTTCCGCCTGGGTGTCCGCTACGTTTTTCTTGTCGACTGTCAGTTCCGGATGTTCCAGGCGGAAGGCCTTGGCGATGGCGATGCCGTTGGAGGCTGCGATTCCGGAGATGCGGTTCATTCGTTCGAGATCCCTTGTTCTTTAAGTACGCGCTCGATCGTTTCCATCGCTTCCGCTTCGTCCGCGCCATCAGCGGCGATCTGGACTTGCGACCCGGAAGGAACGCCAAGTGACATGACGCCGAGGATCGATTTCAAGTTGACTTTCTTGTCCTTGAATTCCATCGTGATGTCCGACTGGAATTTCGTCAGGGAGCCCACGAGCGCTGAAGCCGGGCGTGCGTGCATGCCTGCCGGGTCTGTGATTGTGAATGTTTTTTCTACCATGAATAATTCCTCCTTGGGGTGATTGAATTGTAAGCGAATTTATCAACCATTATGACATTTTCCGCGCGAATTGCATAGCGGTGGCCTTCTGGCTGGAAAAAACAGAAAACACAGACTTGTCGGGGGATGGGCGACAGGAGTGGTTGTGTCCCTGTGCACAACACAATTCGGGAGGCGGGATTCGCGGTGTGGCGGGGTTTTGGTGTTCGGGTGTCCCTGTGCGTGACACAATTTGCAGGGGAGAGACGTGTCGTTTGAGGGGGCAGGTTTGTGCCGTCCCTGTGCACCGCACAATTCGGGAGGCGGAAATGCCGGCATGGCGGGGTTTTGATTGGCGCACGCCCCTGTGCACGGCACAATTCACGGCAACGACAGCCTTGTCCGGACAGCGGCGACAAAGATGGTTTTTCATTGAATTGAATACGCTTACAACTTAGGCGTATAATCTGAATTAACAGATAAAGACGAGGGCATAGGCCCAAAAGAAGGAGGATGAAAGGAATGGAACGTGAACGTTCGAGCGTTAAAGTGAAAGTCCAGAAGTTCGGGAACTTCCTCAGTTCGATGGTCATGCCGAACATCGGCGCGTTTATCGCCTGGGGGCTAATTACGGCCTTGTTTATTCCGACAGGCTTTTTCCCGAATGAGCAATTCGCGTCACTTGTCGGGCCGATGATTACGTATTTGCTTCCGCTATTGATCGGTTACACGGGCGGTAAGCTTGTGCACGACCAGCGAGGAGGCGTCATTGGCGCGATCGCCACGATGGGGGTCATCGTCGGGGCACCGGATACGCCGATGTTCCTCGGCGCGATGATCATGGGGCCGCTTGCGGCTTGGGTCATCAAGCAGTTTGACCGTTTGATCGAAGGCAAGATCCGCTCGGGTTTCGAGATGCTCGTCAATAACTTCTCATCCGGTATCATCGGCGGGGCATTGGCGATCTTCGCTTACCTCGGCATCGGGCCGGCCGTCAGCGCGTTGACGCAAGTCTTGGTCGCAGGCGTCGACTGGCTTTTGGAAACAGGCTTGCTTCCATTAACAAGTATCTTGATCGAACCGGGGAAAATTTTATTCCTCAACAACGCCATCAACCACGGCATCCTGACGCCGCTCGGGCTTGAACAAGTCCAGCAGGCAGGCCGTTCGGTTCTGTTCTTGCTCGAAGCGAACCCGGGGCCTGGCCTCGGCGTCCTGCTCGCGTTCATGTTCTTCGGAAAAGGCATCGCGAAGCAATCGGCACCCGGGGCAGTCATCATCCACTTCCTCGGCGGGATCCACGAGATTTACTTCCCGTACGTGTTAATGAAACCGATGCTCCTGTTGTCGGTCATCCTCGGCGGCATGAGCGGCGTGTTCACGCTGGTCTTGATGGGCGGCGGCTTGATGGCCCCTGCATCACCAGGCAGCATCTTCGCGATTGCCGCGGTCACACCGCCTGAAGGCATGGCGTATGTCGCGAACTTCACGGCGATCTTGGTCGCAGCGACGGTTTCATTCTTGATTTCAGCGGTCATCTTGAAGCGCAGCAAAGACACGGCATCTGATGAAGACGTCGAAGCGGCAACAAGACGCATGGAAGAAATGAAAGGCAAGAAGAGCTCGGTTGCCGGCGCACTTGGCGCGAGCGCTGGTGGAGCGGGTACGGCTTCTGCAGCTGGGACGTTCCCGGAAGATGTCCACAAGATCGTCTTTGCGTGCGACGCCGGCATGGGGTCGAGCGCGATGGGCGCTTCGCTCCTCAGCAAGAAAGTGAAAGAAGCGGGCATGGACATCAAAGTCACCAATAGCGCGATCAGTTCCATTCCAGCCGATACGCAGATCATCATCACGCAGGACAAATTGACGCCGCGTGCAAAAGACAGGCACCCGGATGCATACCATATCTCGGTCGACAACTTCCTGTCGAGCCCCGAGTATGACCATTTGATCGAGCGTTTGCAGCACGGCGTGACACAAGAGCAGAGCGAACTGGTCGAAGACAGCGAAGCGAATGCAGCGACTGGCGACGAAGGCGATGCTCCGCTGCTGACGGAAGACAATATCTTCATTAACAAGAGCTTCCGCACGAAGGAAGAAGCGATCCGCTTCGCCGGAGACGCACTTGTGGCGGCTGGATACGTCGAACCGTCGTATGTCGACGAAATGATCAAGCGCGAGGAAATCACAACGACTTATATGGGCAACGATGTCGCGATTCCGCACGGCACCGAAGAAGCGAAAAAAGCGGTTATCAAATCCGGCTTCACGGTCGTCCAAGTGCCGGATGGGGTGGACTTTGACGGAGAGAAAGCGAAATTGATCTTCGCCATCGCCGGCAAAGACGGCACGCACCTGGAGATCCTGTCAGGCATCGCGGTCATCTGCGCCGAGCAGTCGAACGTCGACGAACTTGTCGCCGCCAAGTCCCCTAAAGAGCTGCTCGACATCTTGAACAGCAAATAAGCGGCACCATGAAAAGGCAGGGGAGCTCCTGCCTTTTTGTGCTATTTCTTTGGGTTATTCAAAGTGAGCAAGATCAATAAGGAACCAGATATAGTAAATGTTAGTGGGGAAATCGCTTCAGGCGGACGTTTTAGGCCCGCAGGATGCGGGTCATGCAGCTGATGCGACAGGACGTCGCGCTTTCAGCTGCCCGCGGTTTCAGCCGCTTCCAGTTTACCAATGAATCAGTTTGAAACGCTGCTGCTCCCACATCTGCGGGGCAGATGCGTCGCAAATGAACAAGCTCAACTGCCTTTCGCTTATTCATTAGTTGCCGCCTGCCGCTCTTTAAATTTAGTTTGAATACTGGGTAAGTGTTTCTAACTTTATTGAGATAAAAAATGAAAGCCAGCTGTTTTGCGGAATATGTGGAGTAGTGAGAAACTGTATATAGGATAGATAAAGAAATTGATAAGCTTCTAAAATTATATTGAATAAGTAGGTAATATAAAAAGCTAGTGAACCTGCTAGAAATAATCCTTATTGAAATGGCTTATAACCCTAGATATGGAGCAAAATCACGGAGACTCCCGCGGGAAAGCGAGACAGCCGAGACCCCACAAGGCGCGAAGCGACTGAGGAGGCTTGGCGCTCGCCCGCAGGAAATGAATTAGCGATGGGTAAGCTGAGCTAATTCATTTGCGACGCATTTACGCAGTAAATGTGAGAGCAAGGGTTTCGTAGTGGTTTTGCGGAATATCTTCAGTAGTGAAATGCTGTTATTGAAAAACTTGTATATTCTTTATCAATGAAAGGTGACAAGGGAGCAGGTGAAGTGGATGTTTGTCACGGCGAGGGAAAAGGCCATCATTGAGCTGGTGACGCGCATGTCGGCGAAGCATACGGTCAATTCCTTGGCGACGTATCTCGATGTCAGCGCGCGGACGATCCAGCGGGATTTGAAATCGGTGGATAAGCTATTGGAGCAGTTCGGGCTTACGATGAAGCGCAATGCGGCGGATGCGCTCTTTATTGACGGCAATAACGAGAAGATCTACCGGCTGATGCAGAAGCTTGCGGCATCGAGCGCGCCGGAAGCGACCCCAGAGGAGAAGAAGCTGCGCTTGTTGGTCATTTTAATGGAAGAAGGTTCGTTTTTTAAACGGCAGGTGCTGTCGAATCAGCTCGGCATCAGCATGACGACGCTGACGTCTTATTTGGATGAACTCGGCAATTGGCTGCGCAAGTTCTCGGTCACTTTATCGCGTCAGCGCGGCGTCGGCGTGGAAGTGGACGGTGCGGAAGCGCATAAGCGCCATGCGCTCGCGGCGTATTTCCTCATTCATTTCTACGAAGAGCTCATTGAAAGCCTGTACTACCTGCAGCAAGGCAAGGCCCTGGGCGACAAGGTGCTCGGCTATTTCAACCCGGACTATCTCGCTGCGGCGAATAAATTGGTCGGCGAGCACATCAGCGAAGAGCAGATCCGCTTGGCCGACAGCGATTATACCGGATTGGTCGTGCATCTGGCCTTGGCGCTGCAGCGCACCGAAAGCGGCTTGTTGCTCGATGCGCAACTGGCCGACAGCGAGCCGAACGGGGAGTACCAAGTGATCGAAGCGATTTGCCATGATTTGCGGGAGCGGCTCGGCGTGCAGTTGACGGAGCGCGATATCGAGTTTCTCGCGGTGGTGTTGAAGGGCTCGAAAATCCAGGCGTCGAATGTGCTGTATTACGATAGCGTGCTGCTCGGGAAACTCGTCAAGAACATGATCCGCGATGTGTCGGGGCAGCTCGGCGTCGATTTGACGAAGGATTTTTCCTTGTATCAAGGCTTGCTTGCGCATATGGAGCCGCTCATTTTCCGGCTCAAGCAAAAGCTCGAATCGTTCAACCCGCTGACGGATGAGATCAAGAAGAAATACCCGATGCTGTTTCTCGCGGTCAAGCAGGCTTTGGAGACCGAGTTTGACGACCTCGAGTTCTCGGCGGATGAAGTGGCGTTCATCGTGCTTCATTTCGGATCGGCCTTATTGATGAATGAAGAACGCGTGCAGATCGACGCGGTCGTCGTGTGCCCGACCGGCATCGGCACGTCGAAAATGCTCGCGAGCCGCATCCAAAAAGAACTGCCGGAAATCGATTCGGTGAAGATCTTGTCGATCCACGATTTCGAGGCGGCGAATTTTGAGGACTACGATCTCGTCATCTCGACGATCCGTTTGCCGGTGACCGATGTGGATTATTTGATGGTCAGCCCGCTTTTGAACGAACAGGACATCAGCCATATCGAGAATTATTTGCAGCACAATATCCAGAAAGTGACGCGCAACAAGCAGTATTTGCCGGCGGAGGATTTGGGCGAGCCAGGCAACAAGCACCGGCCGGATCTCGGGCAATTGCTCGAAGACATCAAGCAAGTGCAGGGCGGCATGGAAGCGATTCTCGAGCATTTCAGTGTCGTGAAAATGCGCGGCACCGATTATTGGCGGGTGCTTTCGGATGTGCTCGCCGGGATGGAAGCGGACGGCTTGCTGGATGCGCCGAGCACCTTGCGGCAACTGAAAGACCGCGAGACGAAAGGCGGCCTCGGGATTCCCGGGACCAATATGGCGCTGTTTCATTGCCGCGACGCATCGGTCCGCCAGTTGATGTTCCAAGTGGTGCATCTGGATACGCCGAGTGCGGTCAAAGGGATGGACGGCCGAGACGTGCACATGACGAATCTGTTGTTGATGCTGACGCCGGTGGAATTAAGCGAGCGCGAGCAGGAGATCATGAGCTTGATCAGTTCAAGCCTCATTGAAAGCGAAGCGGCGATGATGATTTTCTCGTCGTCGAATGAAGGCGCCATCCGCGGCAAGCTGGAAGAGCTGTTTTACGGCTACCTACAAAATAATTTGATGAAGGACTGATTGGAATGAAACAAGCGATCCATTTTGGGGCAGGAAATATCGGCAGAGGGTTCATCGGGGCGTTGTTCTCGGAATCCGGCTACCACGTCAGTTTCGTCGATGTGGCGGAACAGGTCATCGACGGGTTGAACGAACAGGGCCAGTACCGCGTGAACATGGCGCAGGAGACGGAAGAGAGCGTCTTGGTGGAGAATGTGTCGGGCATCAATAATATGAAAGACGAAGCGGCGGTCATCGCGAAGATCCAGCAGGCGACGTATTTGACGACAGCGATCGGGCCGAACATCTTGCCGCGCATTGCGCCCTTGATCGCGCGCGGCATCGAAGCGCGCGTCAAAGGGAATTTTGCGACGGGAGCGGATCTGGAACCGATGTCGGAATTGGACGTGGCCTCGGACATGAGCGCGGGTTCGGAAAAATTATACATCATTGCCTGTGAAAACCAGATCGGCGCGACCGATATCTTGAAAGGCCATATTTTGAGCCATTTGAGCGACGAAGCGAAAGCGGATCTCGCCGGCAAGGTGTATTTCTTTAATTCGGCGGTCGACCGCATCGTGCCGATCCAGGAAGGGCACTCGCTCGATGTCTTGGTCGAGCCGTATTACGAGTGGGTCGTCGAGACGACGGAAGACATCCCGGAAGTGAAAGGCATGACGATCGTCGACGACTTGGCGCCGTTCATCGAGCGCAAGCTGTTCACGGTCAACACGGGGCACGCGGTCATCGCGTATTACGGATACCTCGCCGGCAAAACGACGATCGATGAAACCTTGGCGGACCCGGAAATCGAACGCGAAGTGCGCGAAACCTTGAAAGAGACCGGCGCGTACCTCGTGAAGCAATACGGCTTGGACGAACAGGAGCACCTCGCGTATATCGATAAAAACATCGCGCGCTTCAAAAACGCCTATTTGAACGACGGCGTCACGCGCGTCGGCCGTGCACCGATCCGCAAGCTCGGGCCGGAAGACCGCCTCGTGCGCCCGGCCGTGCAAGCGCAGAAAGCGGGGCTGTCGTATTCGCATCTCGCCAAAGCCATCGCCGCGGCGATGCTGTTCGATTATGCAGAAGACGAAGAAGCGGTGAAAATCCAGGAGATGATCGCACAAGGCGGGCCGGAGCGCGTGTTGACAGAAGTCAGCGGGCTCGCAGCCGACAGCGAACTGGCGCAGGAAGTCGTGCGGCAGTATCGGGCGTTGAAGAAGTAGTAGGGGTTGTTACTGTCCCTGTGCACCACACAATTCCAACCGCATCCCGGTGGCCGAAACGGTGCCAGGATGCGGTTTTTGTATTGCGGGTTGTGGTTTGCGTCCCTGTGCGCTACACAATTTCGGCGGGGAGTGGCTTGCTTGTCCCTGTGCACCACACAATTTATTGGACAAAGCGCTCACAGAGGTGCAAAATGGGTGGTTTAAGAGAACTGCGGTGACAGAGTGGGTTTAATTGAAACGAATGATGGGCCGCTGAATGCTGAACCTGGGTAAACGGGATGGCCCGTCGAAGAAAAGAATACGATGAGAAGGAGCAACTGTATGTATAAAATGATCGCGATTGATTTGGATGGCACCTTACTGACGGATGAGTTGACGGTGACGATGGATACGATGGCGGCGATTCGGCAATCGATGGAACTTGGCGTGGTCGTGACGATTGCGACGGGGCGCATGTACCCGTCCGCACAGCGTATCGCTTTGGAATTGGGCCTCGACGCCCCAATGATCACGTACCAGGGGGCGATGATCAAATCGGCGACGAGCGGAGAAGTGCTGCGAGAGCGCGTCGTGCCGTTCCACATTGCGCAAACGTGCATCCGACTGGCAGCGGAGAAACAAATGCACATCCAAGTCTATCAGGACGATGTGCTCTACAGTGCAGTGGATAACGAGCAGGTAAGGGCTTATTCGAAAGAGGTCGGCGTGGGGTATAAAATCGAACCGGATCTCCTCGGGCTCGCGAAAAATGGCTTCATGAAATTGCTGTTTATCGATGAACCGGAAGCGCTCGCGCCGATGCAGGCGGAATTGAAGGCGGTGCTCGGCGACGAAGCGTGCATCGAGAAATCCAAACTGCGCTACCTCGAAGTGACGCATCCGGAAGCGAACAAAGGCAGTGCCTTGAATTTCTTGGCGGAACAGCTCGGTATCGACCGTTCACAAGTGATCGGCATCGGCGACAACCACAACGATGCGGATCTGGTCAAAGCAGCCGGCTTCGGCATCGCCATGGGCAACGCTGTCGACGAATTGAAAGAGCTCGCGGACTATACCAGCTTGTCGAACAACGAAGAAGGCGTGCTGCACGTGCTCAATAAGTTCATTCTGGAAACCCGGACAGCAGCTGTTGACTGATTGCGTGCTGGGTGTGTCCCTGTGCACCACACAATTCCAACCGCATCCCGGTGGCCAAAACGGCGCCGGGGTGCGGTTTTTGTGTTGTGGGTTGTGGTTTGCGTCCCTGTGCGCCACACAATTCGGCGCAAAAAAACCGCCTCCCTTGCTTTCAAGGGAGGCGGTTTTATTCGCTCAGTACAGGCCGAGTGCCTGCAAGCCGATTTCAGCGAGTTTCGCTTGCCCGGCGTTGGTCGGGTGAATATCTCCAGGCAAGACGTACAGCGCTTGATCGTTTCCGAATGCCATATAGGCATCCGCCAGATGGACGTTTTCATTCGACAAGGCGAGCCCGGCGAATGCATCATTAATGCCCGGCAGGATGGCATCGGCGACGTAATGGAGCGGGTCGTTCAGCTGGAACGGGTTGTAGACATTATAGAGCACGATCGGTGAATCGGTGAGGGAGCGGGTTTCCGTGATGATTTGCTGGATATTCGAAAAGACGTCGCTTTGGCTGAGTTTCAGCTGGAGAAGCTGCTGGAACAGGGCTTGATTGCCGCCGCTTTCGGCCGCTGCTTCACGCAGGATGGCGAGCAAGTCGTTATTGCCGATCGTCACGGCGACATAATCCGAATGGATGACGGCTTGGCGGTACTTCTGGTCGCTCTGCAAGGCTTCGAGCAGCTGATGCGATTGCCAGCCGGAGACGCCGAGGTTGCGTACCCGGAGATCGGCGAGTTTGCCGATCAGGTACGGATAGCTGGTCTTTGCGGGATTTTGGTTGGTCTGGCCGAGATTCAAGCCGAACGGAATCGAATCACCGACTGCGACGAGCGACTCTTTGGCGTTATCGCTCTTGGCAAAAGCGCTTGGCGATGCAAGCAAGCTGGCGAGCAATACGACGACGATGGTTTTGATGAGCTTTTTCATAGAACCCTCCCTTTCTTTTCATTCAACTATAGTATAAAATTAGTAGTCTGAATATTCTATCTAAATTAGATGCATTCGTTTCGTTTGAGCCATAAGTCACGGTTGGGGAATGAAGGAATCGCTGGATTAATGGAGAACATAGGGGAAAGCGATGAAGTGGATGGGGGAGGGACGGGCATGAAAAAAACGGGATGACGAAACTTGCGGGCGCAATAATCGGATTGATTATAGGGATTCTGGTCGGCGCTTTTCTCGGGCTGGTCATCGGCGGGACGTTTTTGGGCGGATTTGATATTTACGAAAATACCGGGATGGAAGGCTATGAGCTGGCGGCTTATGTGGGGGCGGGGATTGGCTTGGTGGTTGGGGCAGTTATGGGTGTGAGGATCGCGGCGAGAAAGTGACGTTTCGGGATGGATGTGCAGAAGCCGTTTAAAAAACGAGACAGGCGGGAACTTCCTTAGCAACGACATTTTTCAAGGAGGTTCTTCCATGAAACGAAATATCGGCACTTACAACTCGATGTTCCGCATTGCCGGCGGCCTGACCGTGCTGGCGTATGCGACGGCCAAGATGGCGCGCGAAGGCACATCCGGCGCACAGCTCGGCCTGGCATTTCTCGGCGCCCAGAAAGTCGGGGAAGGCGTGACGTATTACTGTCCCGTCGCGGATGCATTGAATCTGGAAGGTTCGAAGTTCTTGAAATGAAGGGAAGGAGCCGCTCCTGGATGTCTATAGGGGGCGGTTCCATTATGCGTGGCGCAAGGAGGGTGAATCGCTATGGACAAGAAACTGGAACTCGTGCTCTACACGCGGCCGACCTGCTCGGATTGCAGCGACGCGAAAGCCTATTTGGCGGAGCATGGCATTCCATACGAGCACAAAAACGTTGAAGAAAAGCCGGAGCTCGAGGAAGAGATGAAGAAAATTTCCGGCGCCAAGATCGTCCCGGTGTTTGCGTTCTATAAGAAAGGCCTGTTCGGCAAGAAACTGGCGCATCAATTTATCGGATTCGAACGGAACCGGGATGAGATCCTTGGCTTAGTGCATGGGAAATAAAAAGATGAAAAGCTTCTCCGCGACGGAGAGGCTTTTTTTGCGGTGATTTTCGGGGTGAATTGTGCGGTGCACAGGGACAAGCGACAAGCAAAATCCCTCCACGGCGCGATTTGGGTCCCGAGAATTGTGTGGCGCACAGGGACACTGCTGAAGTGCTGGGGCTTTCCGGGCTGCCGCGCTATACTGGAAGCATAAGCGCCGGCCGTTATGTATCCTGCGGTACCGGCAAGTCAGAGGAGTGGCACAATGGACATGGTATTGACGTTTGCGATCGTGGGGGTCACGATCGTGCTGTTTTTGGTGAATTGGCTGAGGTCGGATCTGGTGGCACTGCTTGCGCTCTTGGCGTTTGTGGTGTTCGGGCTGCTGGAGCCGGAAGAAGCGCTCGCCGGATTCTCGAATTCGGTTGTCATCATGATTGCGGGGCTGTTCGTCATCGGGGCGGGCATCGTCCGCACGGGGCTCGCCGCGATGGTCGGCAATCAATTGCTGAAATGGTCGGGGGCGAACGAGACGAAATTATTCGTCCTGATCTTACTCATCACCGGGCTCATGGGCTCGTTCATGAGCAATACGGGGACGGTCGCCTTGATGCTGCCGATTGTCATCGGGGTGGCGCTGAGTTTAATGAAGAGCCCGACGCAGTACTTGATTCCGCTGTCGTACATCGGCAGCCTGTCGGGGCTCATGACCTTGATCGCGACGCCGGCGAACTTGATCGTCAGCCAAGTGCTCGCGGAAGCGGGCTATGGCCGCCTGGCGTTTTTCGATATCACCCCGCTCGGCGTCACGGCGATCGCTGTCGGCATCCTTTATTTCGTGCTGTTCCGGAAATGGGTGCTGCCGCAGGAAAGCCGCAAAAACCAAGTGAACGAGGGGCATAAGCTATCGCCGAAGCAGCTTGCGGCCGATTATGCGCTCGGCGGCAATCTGCATAAAGTGATGGCCAGTGCGGACTCGGAAGCGGTCGGTCAGGTATTGCGCGATTTGCAGATTCCCGCGCACTACCAGCTGGCCGTCTTGAAAATCGAACGGCGGACGAAAAGCGGCTTCGATATCCTGCCGATGCGCTTCGAGGAAATGGCGGGGCCGCAAAGTGAAATCCAAGCCGGCGATAAGCTGTACGTCCAAGGGTCTTTGGAGAACGCCGAGCGCTTTGCGAACGATTTCGGCTTCGATTTTGATGAAGCGGTGACGGAAGGCGATGCGCTCGTCAGCCGCCAGTTCGGCATCGCGGAAGTGCTGTTGACACCGCATTCCAGCTTTATCAATGAAACGCTGACCTCGTTGAAGTTTCGCGAGAAATACAATGTCAACGCGCTCGCGATCAACCGGAAAGGCGATTACGTCGTCAAGGACATGATCAAGGAAAAGCTGCGCTTCGGGGATGCGATACTCGTGCAGGGACGTTGGGAAGACATCGAATTGCTCCAGCGCGCGACGATGGACGTCGTCGTGGTCGGCCAGCCGCAAGAACATGCGGGCACGGCCGTGGCGTCCGGTAAAGCGCCGGTCGCCGGCGTGATCCTGCTGGCGATGATCGTCCTGATGGTACTCGAAGTGTTCGCGCCGGTATTCACGGTCCTGCTTGCGGCCGCGGCGATGGTCCTCACCGGCTCGCTGCGCAATATGGACGACGCCTACAGCAAGATGAACTGGGAAAGCATCATCCTCATCGCGGCGCTGCTACCGATGGCGACGGCGCTCGAGAAATCGGGCGGCATGGAGCTCATCTCATCCGGGCTCGTCTCCGCACTCGGCGGCTTCGGGGTCATCGGTGTGCTCGCCGGCATCTACATGATCACGATGGTGTTCGGCCAGTTCATCAGCAACACCGCGACCGCCGTCCTGTTCGCGCCGATCGCCCTGCAGGCGGCGGTGTCACTCGACGCCAACCCGGTGACCTTCCTGATCGCCATCGCCGTGTCTTCGAGCATGGCGTTCGCGACACCGATCGCCTCGCCGACCAATGCGCTCGTCATGACCGCCGGCGGCTACAAGTTCAGCGATTTCGCGAAAGCGGGCATCCCGCTCCAGTTGATCATGTTCGCCGTCATGATGGTCATGATCCCGCTGCTGTTTCCGTTGTAGGTGTGTAGAGTGTCCCTGTGCACCACACAATTCACAGGGTGCGAATGCTGGTATAGAGGGGTTTGTTTGTTCGTTTGTCCCTGTGCGCCACACAATTCAACGCCGTATCCTTCTTGCCGAACTGGCGGATGGATGCGGCGTTTTATTATTGGATATACCGAAAAACTGCTGTCTTTAGCGGTGAATATCCTGTGTCGTGTATCCAAGTGCGGATCGTCAAAAAGAGTTCACATTTTTAATAATATTTTGTTGATTTTGTATCGGTAATTAGCAAGAATTTATTAAAAGATGTATTCTTATCTTAACAAGAAGAATATGCGCGGCCCATAGGCGACTCAGTATTTGATGCGGTGAAAACTTGAGTGGCGCAGGGATATTTAATTATGAAAGGAAAGAGAACCTGGCATGAAGTTGATCAAAGCGGCGGACTACAATGAAATGAGCCGGATTGCAGCTGATTACGTTATCGCTAAACTTCACGAAAACCCGCAAATCAAATTGGGGATGGCAACAGGCGACACGCCAAAAGGACTGTATAGGGAACTGGTTTCCGATCATCGGAAGAACGGCACTTCATATAAAGGCGTCCAGACATTCAATCTGGATGAGTACATCGGATTGTCCAGCCGGGATAGCCAGAGCTATAGATATTATATGGACAGCCACCTATTCGACCATATCGATATCGATAAAACGAACACCCATCTCCCGAAAGGCGATGTAGAGGATGCCTTTGCGGAAGCCGAGGCTTACGAACAGCTCATTCGAGACAGCGGAAAGGTGGATTTGCAGATTCTCGGGTTAGGCGGCAACGGCCATATCGGTTTTAACGAGCCGGGGACCCCGTTCGGCTCGACGGCGCATGTCGTGGAATTGACTGTAGCTACGAGAAGCGCGAATGCGAAGTTTTTTGGAAGTTTGGATCTGGTGCCTAGGCGGGCGATCACCATGGGCATCGCCACCATCATGGAAAGCAAGGAGATTTTAATGCTCGTGTCGGGTGAGGGGAAAAGTTCGGCTTTGTGCCGCTTGCTCGAAGGGCCGGTCGAAGAGGGGTTTCCAGCTTCTGTGCTGAGGCGGCACCCCCATGCTATGGTCATCGCTGATGACGCCGCCTTGTCCCTGTGCAGCACACAATTCGCGGAGGCGAAATGCTGATGCGACGGGGTTTTGGCAGGGGATCGCCCCTGTGCACGACACAATTTGAAAGCCTGGGAAGCGTCTGCTTTCCGGGCTTTTTGTATGGCGGAATTTTTATTTTCAGCAAATGCGCGGCTGTACTTATGCCCATCGAATCAAAAGGGGGCGCATGCGTTTATCGCGATGCGCACCGGGAAAATGTCATTAAGATCTTAAAGCATGCGGGAAGGAGAGAAGAGTCAGTGGAAATACATCCCTTGTTATTGGTGCTGATCATTTTCAGCATCAGTTTGAGTTTTGTCACTTTGTCGACAATCCGCATGATTTTGATGGTAAAGGGTTATCAATATTCAGCTGCCGGCTTGTCGATTCTCGAGGTCATCATCAACATCCTGGGGCTTGGGCTGGTCCTGGATAATTTAGCGAATGTGCAGAATCTATTGGCATACGCGCTTGGTTTTGCGGCCGGCATCATCGTCGGTTCGAAAATCGAAGACAAATTAAGCCTCGGCTATGTGACGGCGAACGTCATTTCGCAGGACAGCAGCGGCCGGCTTGCCATTCAATTGCGCGACAAAGGATACGGTGTCACGGATTGGGAGACCAATGGCTACGAAGGGAAGCGCAGTTCGCTGCAGATCCTCATGCCGAAAAAACAGGAGCCCGAGCTGTACCGTGTCGTCAAGGAATTGGATCCCCATGCATTTATCGTTGCCTATGATGCGAAGACCATCTACGGCGGTTTTTGGATCCGCGCGCTGAAAAAGCGGACGATAACAGTGAGTGATTAGTTGTTAGTTGTCCCTGTGCACGACGCAATTCGCAGAGGCAGAAACGCATAGTGGCGGGATTTCGCTTCCCGCTTGTCCCTGTGCGTGACACAATTCAGCAGAAAAAAAGCATCCATCCGCCCGAAAGGCGGATGGATGCTTCTTTAAATTGTCTGGTGCACAGGGGCGCGTCAGAAAAAGAAACTCGCCGAACCCTTGTGGCATCAGGGATTCCTAGAAAAAACGACGTTGAAATTGTGTGGTGCACAGGGACACAGGCCGATGCCGATGCCGCCCGAGCATCACATACCGCCTGCACACTACATTTCCGGCGGTTCGAGCTCTTCTTCTTTCATGTCTTCTTCCGCTTTCTGCCGGTACTTCAAGCAATACTGGCAATAGGAGGCGTTGGTTTTTTCGTGGGGATGATGCATCAGCGTGGAGAGGAAGTGGCGGTCCAAAAACGGCGGGGCAGGAAGGTCTTCGTCCCAATAATACGGAAACGAGCTATACGGATAATGCGCGAGACGCGTGACCATGGGCGTGGAAGTCTGGATGGGGTTGCGGTGGATATAGCTACTGACGGCCAGCAATCCATGCGCCGAAGCGATCTCCCTGGCGAAAAAGCGCTTTTGGTAGATGCGCCCGACATGGTTGTAGCGCTTGCTATAGGAGTAGCTATAGCGGCGGTTGATCATGGCCATGATTTTGCTGAGTGAATCCTCTTTCGGTTTAATCAAGATATGATAATGGTTGGTCATGAAACACCAGGCGAGAATCGTGAACGGATAGCGGTCGTGGACATAGGAGAAGGCGCGCTTCAATTCGTTCATGTCTTCTTTTGTACTGAAAATGGGCTGCCGGTTATTGCCGCGCATGATGACGTGATAATAGGAATCCGGATTAAACTCGCGTCTTCTCGTCATGGGCAGCCGCCTTTCGTTCGGGCGGCCTCGGCAAAATGAGGGGGACCGGAATTTTCGCGAAGTGGGGAGTTTTGCTGGGGGAATGTTGAGTTTGCGCAAAGTGCAGAATCGGGATACGGGGGAATGAAAAATGTACTTATAGAAATCCCTTCTTTCTATGGAAGATGTAATCTCGTCCAGTATAATCGACGGGTGAAAAATAGTATACAGAATTTTATAAGGCACACGGAATAATATATGGTGCACAAGAGGACGAAATTGTGTGGTGCACAGGGACCTTCACGCGCCAAAATGCCGGCATGCCGCGAATCTGGTCCGATAAATTGTGTGATGCACAGGGACAAGAACGGCAAGCAGTGATAATATGAGCTTAACGGCCTAGCCGATAGACGATAATGGGGGAATGGATTTTGAAGACGATGGGATTTGTAATCAGCCGCAAGAATAACGAGAAGCGGCGGGCGATTTTGCCGGTGGATTTGGAGCAAGTGAAGCACGCGGCTCAATTGGTTTTTGAGCAAGGGTACGGCGATGTGCTCGGTTTGTCGGATGACGATTACCGCGCAGCAGGCGCCCAAATCGCGACGCGGGAAGAAGTACTTAAATGCGATGCGATTGTCGACGTCAAGCTGGGCAACGCGGATTACCTGGACCAGCTCGAAGAAGGCAAGCTTCTGATCGGTTGGGCGCATGCAATCCAGGACATCAAGTTCACGGACGGCGCCATCGCCGGCAAGCATACGGTCCTCGCTTGGGAAGAGTTGTTTGAAGGCGGGCGTTATATTTTCTATCGCAACCGCGAAGTGGCGGGGGAAGCGGCTGTTTTGCAGGCGTACCAGCATTGCGGCAAGATGCCATACGAGACGCGTGTCGCGATTCTCGGCAATGGCCACACGGCAAAAGGCGCGATGCGCATCCTTCATGGGCTCGGCGCGGAAGTGGATGTCTACGGCAAACGGCTTGAGAATCTCTTCAAGGAAAAGATGGTCGATTACGATGTGCTCGTCAACTGCGTCATGTGGGATACGACACGCACCGACCGCATCATCTACCGCGAAGACCTCAAGCGTTTGAAAAAAGGCGCTATGATCATCGATGTGAGCTGCGACCCGGAACTCGAAATCGAGACATCGACGCCGACGACGATCGACAACCCGGTCTACACGGTGGACGGCGTCATCCATTATGCGGTCGACAATACGCCGGCGATGTTCCCGCACACGATTACGAAAGTGCTAAGCGAAGGCTTTGCGCTGATGCTTGATGAGTTGCTTGAAGGCCATATTTCCGAAATGGTCCAGAATGCCATCGTCATCGAAGGCGGCGTCATCAAAGACCAGCGCATCACTGAATTCCGCCAGGCACGCGGATTGACTGTATAATAGAAGAAAGCTGAAACCGTTCCCGCATCCGTTGCAGGAGCGGTTTTTTTCAATATGCTGGAATATGAAGGGAAAGAAAAATAGTAATTGCGACCTAGAATTTCCCACTATATAATAAATCAACTGCTTTATTTGCCAGAAAGTGAAGCGTGTTTGGAAATTCAATGGTTCATTTAAAGAAGGACTTACCAGCTATAGATCGTTAGGATTTTTATAGATAGTCAATGGGGAATGAAAAAGGGGATAGAGACATGATGGCGACGGTTCACATCGAAACGGCGGATGATATGGTCCGGGTGATTGGGGAGTTATGGAAGAAGAGATCGTTGCGGGCGGCCAAGGAATTCTTGGCGGACATCCCGTCTGAAGATGAATTTTACCGCTTGATCAAGATTGCGGATGAGGCGGATCTATTCGGCTACAGCAATTTGCTGGCGACGGCGAGTTATAAGCGGTTCGGCACCTTGCGCTCGTATGCGTGGCATTGCGCGCGGCTTGCCGAAAACGGCCGCAGCCTGGAGGCGGAAGAGAAGATGCTCGCCCGGCTGTAAGGCATCCATGCCCATGCGTATGGCAAGGAGGATTTATTGCATGCGCATCATCTATTGCTGAAAGTGTATTGCCAGCTGAACCGCATCCAGGAAGCGCAAGGACAGCTTGCGCGCATTGAAGAGCTCGGGGGCGCACGCCCTGACCAGCAGGCATTTTTTGCGATTTACAGCGGCGATTGGGAACAGGCGCAGCAAATTCTCGACGGGGCGCTAGGCGATACGGGGAGCCGGTGGAGCGTGACGGTCCATTTATTGTATGCGGATTTATTGTCGATGCGCGGCGCGCCGGAACGAGCGCTCGATTTATTGGCAACGGGCGAAGAACGCTTTCCGCATGTCCATGCCTTCCGGACGGAACGCGTCGGCCGGCTTCACCAGCTCGGCCGCTATCAGGAATGCCTGAAGGAAATGGATGCGGTGCTCGAGCGCAATCCATATCACTCGCGGCGGCGGCAGTTCGTCCATCTCGCGGCACATTGCTTGTACGAGCTCGAACGGTTCGGGGAACTCGAGAAATGGATCGGTGCGAATCCGGATGAGCTGAAAGAAAGCCTCTACACGAAAGCGCAGATCGACCCGCAAGGCCGGCATAAAAAGCTGGCGCTGACGCCGGAAGTGCAGAAGCTTAATTATTGTGTGCCCGCGTCCTTGTCGTTGATGCTGCAGGCCTTCGGCAAACGGGCGACGCAGGACGATATCGCCTTGCACGTGTTTGACGTGACGGGCTCGAAATTGCAGACAACGATGAAATACATGGAAACGCAAGGCTTCACGGCGCATTATTTCAAAGGGACGGTCGCCCAGTATCAAGCGTTCATTGACGCCGGCGTTCCGGTGTTGGTGAGCATGATGATCGAAAACAGCGCGCACGTCCAGGTGGTCGTGGGTTACGATGACCGGCTGCAGGCGCTCGCCATCCAGGACCCGAACGACCTCGGCCCGTTACTTGTCGCATATGACGAAGTGCCGAAAATGTACCGGCTGACGGATGGCTTGAGCATGGTGTTCCTGGATGAATCAAGGCAGGAGCTCGCCGCGATGCTCAACCCGTCCGAACACCGCTTCTTCACGGAACTGTATGACCTTCTTGACGTCGAACCGATCGAGGAACAGGCGTTCACGGAATTTTTGGCGCAGCATGAAAACGAACGCTATGCGGCGGTCGTCGGCTTGATGCTTGCGCTTCCCGGCCAGGATGAAAAATGGCATGGGCAATGGCTTGCGCGTCTAGCCGATGAGTTCGGGGAAGACGACGCAGAGATCGCCTTGCTTGCGGCGCATCTGTATTTCCAGAAAGAACAAGGCGAAAAAGCGCTCGAAGCCTTGAAGAAAGTGCCGCACACCAGAAGCCCGTATGCCTTGTTCTTGCAGGCGGCGATTTCGATGAATGAAGGGCATACCGAACAGGCCATCCCGCTGCTCAAGCGCTCAATCGAAATCGACCATTACCAGCCGCTCGCCTATAGCCATCTGGCTCGCTGTTATCTAGAGAGCGGTCGCATTTTCCAGGCTTATAAATGGTCGTCCATTGCCATCCATCAATTGCCGGAAGACGTGTTTGCGCAAATCACCCATGGCCTCATCCAATTCGAATACGGCGCGATCGAACAGGCCTACCGACGCTTTGAAGCGCTTCATGAGAGCTATCCGGACGATGGCTATTTCCTCTACGAAGTGGGGCGCTGCGAACAGGCGCTGGAAAAGACGGAAGCAGCACTGAAGACCTATCGCCGCGCGCTTGAACTGGATCCCGGCTTGCCGTTCGCGTATTTGCGCATGGCGGAATTGTTCATGGAAAACGAGCGCTGGGGAGAAGCGCAAAAGATCATTGAAGAAGGCTTGGCGGAAGACGGCAAGCAGGACATTTTGCATCTCTACCTCGGCCATATCGCCATCGAACAGCATGAGTACGGGGAAGCGGAAACGGCTTACCGGCGTGCGCTGGCACTCGATCCCGACGATTTGTTCACGCCGGTCCACGTTGCGCACGCCTTGTTCAGGCAACAGCGCAAGATACAAGCGCTCACGTTTTTGGCGGGCTACCTCGAAAAAGCGGACGCCGCATACCGCTTGCGTGCCGCGGATATTACCTGGGATCAACTGGCCGATGCAGACGGAAAAGCGCAGGCGCTCCAATTCATCGAAGGCGGATTTGCCGGGGCAGAGGCCGACGATTTGCGCATGCTCGCAGAACGCTACGCGAAGTTCGGCAGCGACCCATCCGTCCGGCACCGCGTCATCCTTGGCTTGAAACAACTGCGTAGCCGGAACGATCCGCATATTTTCTGTATGGAGGCGGGGCTTCACGAGGCGGCGGGCAACCCGCGTTTTGCGAAACGTTTGTATGAACAGGCCGAAAATTACCCGCTTGCCTTGCAGCGGCTCGGGCTCTTGCAGGAACTGGCAGGGCGCTACAGGGAAGCGATCCGCCTCTATGAGCAGGCGGCCGAACAGGAAGCCGGGTTTGCCGAAGCGCTCGGCGGTTTGGTGCGCTGCTACCGTGAACTCGGGAACCAACAGAAAGCGTTCGCCGCAGCACTTGATTATTTAGCGGCGGAACCCTTATCGGCGGTGTTGCCGGAACTTGCCGAGTTTGCGGAAAGCGAAGCGGATTTCAAGCGCCTGACGGATACCTTGGCGCGCCTCGAAGACCAAGTGCCGGCGGAATGGCTATTGGCCGCGCGGGCGCATGTCGCAGAAGCACAAGGGGACTTGGCCGCGGCGGAGCAGCTCTTCGAACAGGCCGGCCAGGAACCGGGCGCGTTTCCGTCGCGCTATCAATATGCCCAGTTCTTGAACCGCACGGGCGAAGCGAAACGCGCCGCTGCCTTGCTGGAAGAATTATTGCGCCAGGAGCCGGAAGAAACCGATTTATATGCGGAATACATCGCAGCGCTCGACGCTGTCAATAAAGTGCCATATGCGGCGAAGCGCCTGAAGAAGGCATTGCCTGCCGATATGCTCGGCAAAGCGTATTTGCTCGCGGCGGACCAAGTTGCTTTATTCGTCGAAGAACTCGACAGCGCACAGGCACAGGGATTCATCAGCCGCATGCGCCTCAGGAGCAAGCGCGTCGTTTATTCGGGAGTGGTCGTCAGCCTGTGCGAGACGGCGGCGAAACTATTGCCGGGCGGCGAAGAAGCGGCGATCCGGCTCAGCCAGTTTTACCTGCTGCTGGATTTGCCGAAAGATGCCATCAAGGAAGTGAAGCCCTTTGCGGATGAAGCGGGCGGGGCGAAACGCCTGTTCATTTACGCGAGTTTGCAATACGCCCATGAAACGGGGGCGCAGGAGCGTTTCAAGGAAGTCATCCGGCAGCTGGAACAGTACGGGAAACAATTGCCGCTAGACGGCGAGATGCTCGTCTGGTGGAGTGAGGCCTTGGATGTTTTAGAGGATACTTCCGGTGCGCTCGAAAAACTGGAAACCGCTATTGCGCTGGAGCCGTTCAATCCGGAATTCTATACGCGTAAATGGAATGCCATGGAGCCGCTGGATTGTGAAATGCGCGCTGCGTTTGAAGACAATTTGCCGGAAGAGATGCGTTACGCGGAATGGCTGATTCTTGCAAGGGCGTCGAGTTACTCGACGAAACGGCACGGGCAGCGGGCGAAAGAGCTGATCGAGCCGCTCCTTGCCGACATGCCGGGCTTCGTGCCGGCGAAATACGAACTGGCGCGTGCGCAAGCGGCACGCCATCAGCCATTGGCCGCCAAGGCGATTCTAAAGGAACTACTCGGGACGGAGGAGGCTCCTGCGATTTGGGAGATGGCAGTGGAAGAGGACCTATTCGCTTCATTTCTTGTGGAACTTTCTAGTCCATAAAGAGGAAGAAAGTCTCTCGTGAATCGGTCCTGCCTGTGGTACTCTGTAGGAGAATAAGACTGCACGGATTACGAGTCACGGGCCTTAAAACGGAAAGGGGCGTTTCGTATGAAGTTAGAGAGTATCCGCACATTTCTATCCACGCTACTCGAATATCGCGGCGTTCGCATTACCCAGACTTTCAACTCCGAAGACGGCAAAACGCTCATCGTCCAATGTGAGCCAAGCACCGGGGAGCTGGTTATCCGCGAGGTGTCGAGCGGCATGGCGTGGGAATACAAAACGCTTGAAGAAGCGGCGCAGTTCATTGACAGCTATTTACACCCAGAGACACCCAAAGTCAACGCCTGAACATTTTTGTTCAGGTGTTTTTTTGAGCTTATAAATAGTAATCGGAGGCGGAATTACATACAATTCGAGTAGAACGATGTGAAAGGGAGACGCAGGATGAAAAGACTGTTGGGACTGATTGTGCTGCTGGTGCTGATGCTTGCGGCATGCGGCAGCGGGGAATACGAGACGATTGCGATCGATGAGGTATCGGCGAAGCAGGAGGCGGGCTATACGGTGCTCGATGTGCGTGAGCCGTATGAGTATGAGGAAGCGCATATTGCCGGGGCGGAGAACAAGCCGCTCAGTGCGCTTCGGGAAGAGGAGTTTTCGGGCTTGCCGGAAGACCGGCAGTATGTGGTGATTTGCCAGTCGGGCAACCGTTCCCAGGAAGCGAGCGCGATTTTGCATGAGGCTGGATATGATGTGGTGAATGTATCGGAAGGCATGTCGTCATGGGAAGGCGATGTGGAGTAAGGGCCGCTCATTAGTGGCTCTTTTTTTATGTAGACTTTTAACAGTAAACTTTGTGTAGTGGAGATTACTTCAAGGCCTGCAAGATGCCATAGGACAACGCATTCTCGTCTGTCTGGGTATAGGACAGGCGATTGCTCCGGATGAAGGCAAAATCAAATTCAATGACGCGAATTTATTAATTGATGAATGACGGGAAACAGGGAATGACAGGAAAACGCAGCCTTTAGATAGGCTGCGTTTTTTGTGCAATTATTCAATTGACTAAATTACTCGATGGGTTTGCCGAAGCGGTTTTTCGCATTCGACAGTTTAAAGACGAACGGCATCAATAACGAAGCCACTGGCAAATAAACGATGAACAGCAAAATGATCGGCAGCCAGCCGACGCCGTGGGAGAGCCGGAGGTAATTCATCAGGAAAACGAAGGGCATGGAAAAGAGCAGGGAGCCCCAAAAACTCGATTTGCCCGAGACGTACTGTTCCCGCCCGCAGTTTGCGCATGGCCATTTCCCTTTGAAGTTGAGTTTCATCGTATCCTTCCAGCTCCATTTGAAGCCGCAGTTTTGGCAAGTCGGCATAGGCTTCTTCCTTTCTTTATCGGGTTTTCGGCTGGCTGGAGAGACGGACATTGAACGGCAGGATAACCAGGACCGCGATAATGTAGAGGCCGATGGAAACGGCAAAAACAGTGGAGGGGATGTCTAAATAAGGACGCAGGATATTCAAGATGAACGGATACGCGGCGGCCGCGTAAAATGCTTTCGCATTGGCGTGCGGTTTCAGATGCTGGGTCTCGCCGCAGGCCGGGCATGTTCGTTTCGTGAGGAATGAAATGATAAATGCGTCCCACCAGCTCCATTCCATTCCGCAGTTTTCACACTGTGGCATCGGCTTGCTCCTTTCTCCATGTACCTCAATACATCCAGTTAACTATGTATACCCTTAATTTCAATGGGAATTCAAATTACTGGGAATAAAGGGGAAAAGGTTGCCAGCCTGCAGTATGTTCGGAAATGCTTTTTCGAGAAGGTGTGACACGTCCAAGCAGAACCGGCTAAAAGGCGGCAAATTCATTGCCTGTGCAATAAGACCTTGCTATTGCATGACAATATTCTTAGAATAAAGGTATAAGTTGTAAATGGAGAGGGTGCGTGGGATGAAGTTAAATATGGAGCAGCGGCGCATAGTGGAATTGGAGCCGGGCGGGCCGATGTTGGTGAAAGGCGTGGCCGGATCGGGCAAGACGACGGTGGCGATTCGGCGGATCCATTTCTTGATGGACCACTACTGCCACGAGGAAGATGACCGGATTTTATTGGTGACGTATAACAAGACCTTGCTTAATTACATAAAATTTCAATACGAGCGTCTGGCCGATGCGGCTGCTGGCGAGGCGGAGCGGCTGTTTGCGTCGAATGCGGAAGTGAAGATCGCGACGATCGATTCGCTGATGTACGGGCAGTTCAAGAAATACTTGCAGCGTTCCAATCGCAAGCTGGCGGTTGCGCCAAAGGAAAAAGAATGGTCCATCCTGTTAAAGGCGCTCCATGAAGCGAAAAAGTCCTATCCGGATGTGAAGCTGTTGACGCCGAAAAACCAGAAGTTCCTGAAAGAAGAGGCAGAGTGGATTACGGCATGTTCGATGACCGATGTCGAGACCTATCAAGCTGCGGACCGGATCGGGCGTGCTTCCGGCAATAGCGGTACGCCGCAGAAACTGCTCAAGAATTCTCCGACGCGCGAGGCGATTTTCGAAATGGCCCGCCTGTACCGTGAATTTCTTGAAAATGAAGGCTATGTGTCGTTCAAGCAATTAAATGAATTGGCACTCGCCGAAGTGAGGCGAGCGCGCGGCGGCCAGTATACCCACATCATCATCGACGAAAGCCAGGATTTGACGCGCGTGCAGCTGGAGTTCTTGAAGGAATTGTACAAAGAGAAAGACCATTCGTCCTTGATGTTCGTAGCGGACAATACACAAAGCATCTATCCGGATTCCTGGCTCGGCAAAGGGCGGCCGTACACGACGATCGGCTTTGACATGAGCGGGAAATCCCGTGCCTTGAGCAAGAACTACCGGACGACGACGGAAATTTCGCAAGCCGCATTCGATTTGATCGAAGCGGATGAAGCGATCCAATCGAACGTCGATTTCGTCAAGCCGGCGCTCATCGACCGGCACGGCCATCCGCCGATTTACCAATTCTTCCGGCAACCCGAACAGCAAGCGGCTTTTCTGGCACGGGAGATCGAACGGCTGCGCGGCGATTACCGCTTGTCGGAAATGTGCGTCGTCGCCAAGAGCAAACGCTCGGTCGATAGTGCCGCCGCTGATTTAGCGAGCCTCGGGATTCCTTGTGAAGTTTTGCAGGGCAATAATCCGAACTTCGAATCGGATAAAGTGAAGCTCGTGACGATGCATTCGATCAAAGGCTTGGAATTCAAGGTCATTTTCCTCATCGACTTGAACGAGGGCGTCATTCCGATGGAGCTTTACGACGACCCGGAAGACCAGCAGACGGTCGATTCCGACGAGCGCAAGCTGTTGTATGTCGGCATGACGCGCGCGAATGAACTGTTGTATATGTCATCGGTGAAAAAGCCGTCGAAATTCATCAAGGAAATCGACCGCAAGCATTTGCGCATGCGAAAAGATGCATCGCTGCGCCCATTCGAGTCCATCAGCATGACCGAGTACCGGTTGGCCGATCAATTGGTCGACTTGCATTCCAAAGAGGAATTGACCCGCCAATGGCTCATCCGTGAACTTCACGAAACTTACGGCTATCCGTACGAACTCATGCAGCTCGAATACCCGGTCCAGCAATTTTCGAAAAAAGGCTATTGCGATATCGCCGTGGAAATCCATGCAGACGGCGAAGCGCGGCCGTACATCATCGCTGAAGTGAAGCGTTTCGGCACGGGCATCGAGGACGCGGTGAATCAGCTGAAGAGTTATTTGGAAGCGGACGGGAAGGCGTTCTACGGCATCGCAACGGACGGCTTGTCGGTGAAAATCATCGACCGGCAAGGCGAAGAAGTGCAGGACTTGCCGAAATGCCAGCCGCGCTTCTTGCCGGATACGAAGCAGTGCAGCCTGTACAAAAACTTGAAGAACGGGCGCGATTACGAATACGCCCAGGAACCCGGCGCGGACATCGAAGTGCGTGAAGCGGGTGAAGACGTGTTGATCCAAGTGCACGAATTGGTGGAAGTGCCGCTCATCGGAAACGTCGCGGCAGGCATCCCTGCGCTTGCCGCCGAGAGTTACGAGACGGCACATACCTTGCCGCGCGACTGGCTTGTCTCCCCGAAAGACAGCTTCTTGCTGACGGTGACAGGCGACAGCATGATTGGTGCCGGCATCGACAAAGGCGATATGGTCGTCGTCCACCAGCAGAATACCGCCTCGAACGGCGACATCGTCATTGCGGTCATCGACGGCGAAGCGACGATGAAAAAATACATGCCGATGGGCAGCGAGATCCTGCTCGTCGCGGAAAATCCCGAATTCGAACCGATCATGATGCGCAGCGAAGACGTCTATATCAACGGGCGGGTCATTGGGGTATTGAAGAAATAGCGATGGCCTCCTTCATTTTCCTATAACAGCCAGTTCCATTGAGTGAAACCAACAAGCCCCACGAATCCGCAGTGGTTTCGTGGGGCTTGTTTTGGTTTAACTGCCGGATGGCAGGCTCCAATAGATTTTCGTGTGTTTATTGCAGTAAAAGCCTTCCAGGCCGCTCAAACGGACCAATTGCTCCACTGTCTCTTTATCGGAACATAGGAAGGAAAAATGGCTGTCCCAATGCGTGGTGATTAAAATCCCGTTATCGTGTGTAAATAAGTTTTTGCCTTGGTCAAGCATATCATTGTCGCGGATCAACTCATCGATATACACTAACTTTCTTTCGGTACAGAATTCATCCCCGAACCAAAGCCACTCATGGCCCAGTGTTTTGAAGGCCTCAAGCAGATCGTTCATGATTATGTCGGGAAAACTTCCCTCACTCGGCGCTGACATCCCGTTTTTCATGCAAGTCTCGTGGATTAACTCAGCTGTCCGTGCATCCTGATATTCTTCTTTTAACCCCGAGATGCTTGTCCTTAAGCCGATATCCAATTGCTTGTAATCGTCTATCCCAGCTAGCGTCAAAAACTGCTTCCACGCAACGGATTCACAATTTTTCCGGATTTCATTTCTGCTGGTATCGGCAGCTGGATCGAATAAATCATAAGCGCTTGACTTTGGCTTGATAAAGGGATGGAAGAACACGAACACTTCTTCAAATATGCCTTGATAGAATTCCTTGACCGCCATGCCCTCCGGAGCACAAACGGCATATCGGTGAGGTGCAGGCAATACTCTTGTATGTTCCATCAATCACACCTCCTTGAGAATTTTTTAACTTCAGTTACAGCTCGTGTATGATGGAATGAATAGCCAATCGGCTCAACGGGTCTTTTCATCAAGCTTCACATCAGGGCAACGTTTCTTCAGTTCTGCTAAAAATGCCTCCTGGTTTTCCGGAGAGATTTTCACCGTCCCGAACATCGTCGTGTTATTGATGAGTTCGAGCGCATCCCGAGACGACAACAGCCGGTAGCCGGTGAAAATGTCGCGTGTCGGGGCGACTTTCAAGATGCTTCCGTACGGGATGCGGCTTCTGAAAGGGCCGGCTTTCACGAGCAGATGTTGTTCCAGAAAGACGTATCGGATGTCGAAAGTGACCCATAGGATGAGCGCCGCAGTCACAAGGAATGTGGTTGTGACGATCACGACAGCCGAGAACGGTGCATCATCGAATAAAAGCGGAAGAAATGACACTGCAGCGATGAACAGGATGGCCGCCAGGATGAAACGGAGAAAGGACGAGTCGATTTTTGAATGGAAAGTCATGTATGCTCACCTCTATGTATCTTTACGGATGAAAGCGCTGAAAGCTTCATTTTAGACGCATTTTTAAATGCAATTTTATAAACATCCGGCAAGTAATGAAGCTTGGGCTTAGAAATAAAAAGGGGGAGAGCATATGCTAAAAAAAAACGTGAAAATAGCCTTGGCAGTCGTTCTCTTTTTCTCGATCAAGGACCTTCTTTCGGGCGGAGAAATCCAATGGGCCAGCACCTTGGTGTTCGGGATTATCATATTCCTTTTATATTTCTTATGGGATTGGGCGAAAGAGCCTTACGATTGGAGTAAACATAAACGATAAGCAGCCACACTTCACCCATTTTCAACTCATTCACCACCAAACGGCTCCCATTAACAAGAAAATTGTTTAAGCGTCCCCTGTTTGGTCTATAGGAATAACTGAGGCAATTCCAAACGAGACCAATTGAAGGAGGAATTTTGATGAGCATGCAGAAAATCGAACAACATGATTTGGTGCGCGACGAGTACGGCAATTACTATAAAGTGGTCGGCTTACATAAAGACGAAGACACGCTGAAGGCGATCGAGATCTCCAATTTGTACTTCGAGACTTCTTTCCAATACGGAGCGTCGCAGATCACGGATCCTGATAAACCTGTCGGCGTCTTCCTGCAGGAGAAGCTCAACGAATTCGTCGCGGGCGTCGAAAGCCGCGAACGCCCGGTCTATGGCATCAAAGATCTGATGGTCAATAAAATCGAAGTGTATGCGGTCGATATCACGCAGCCCCATCCGAAACGCGAAGAAACGGTATGACTTAACTTGCGCCCTGACTGGATTCCATCAATCCGGACGGGGCGTTTTCTCGTTTTTTTAACATTTCCTTAACCTTCTGTCATTAGGCTGAAAGAAGACAGCCAGGAGAAGAGGGGGACGCACATGAAACAGGTCAAGATCGGGATAGGCATCGCCTTGCTCGCAGCGGCGGGCGGGGCGGGCATCTTAACGCACGGAGCGCTCGCTGCAGAAACGGAATACCGGGAACTGGTCAAGTTGCCGGACGGGGTCAAGGCGGGCGAGCTATCGGTTGTGGATGACCAGGTCATCGCAGTGCTCGAAAACCAGCTGGGGGCGCAAGCGATCGTCAGCTACGGCGGTGACGGCAAGGAATTATGGCGCAAAGAGCTTGAGTCCGCCCATTATGCGGTCGGCGATCAGGCTTTTGTCGTGATTTCCGGAAATGAAGTGGCGGTGCATGATTTGTCGGACGGCAAGGAAACCGGAACCTTTCCGCTTTCGGAAGGCTTTCGCATGAGCGGTTCGGGAGCGGATGTCGCGCTCGAGTCCGGTCACGTGATCATCACCGGCAACCTGGGCGCGCGGTTGCTCGTGCATAAGCTCGACGGCACGCCGGTCGTGGATGTGACGGGCGGTGATTTGCGGCAAGCCGCCATTTCAAGCGGCCATTTAATGTATTTTGATGGTTCGGTGCTCCACGGCCGGTTGCTGTCAGGCGGCAAAGAATGGCAGTCGCCCCATGTGCTGGAGCCGTATGCGGTGAAAGATGGCATCATCTACTATATTAAAGCGCCGAACGAAGAAGTCGAAGTGCCGACTTTGATCGCACGCTCGCTTGACGATGGAAAAGTCGAGTATGAGAAAGCCTTGCCTGCGACGCAAGATGTGCGGCTGGCGGGGACCGATGAGGACGGGGCGATCGTGGAATTTGCGGATTCGGGTGAATGGGCGTTCCTGGACGCCAAAGGAGGCGAGCGCTTGCGCAAGCCGATCCGCTCGGCTTCATTCCGCGCGCTGGAAAACCGTTACCGCCCGGTCGTCACCGAATCCGCACTGAGCCATCAGCAACAAAGCGATCACCGCTTGCTGTTGCTCCAGGAACAGGGAACGAGCGCGTTCGGCAATCCGTATCATCTCGGCGCCTTGCAAGTAATGGCGCCAAGCGGCGGGTTCACTAAAGTGCTGGAGCATTCCGTCGAAGCGGCGGCATTGTCACCCTCCGGCGGCGCAGCGGTACTGGGCGGCGGGACATTGAAGTTCTACGATGCAAAAGGCAATCAAGTGGCGCAGGAGAGCGTCCCGCAAGGCAGTGAACTTCTCGCTTCCGCTGGCGGCACGATGTATGTCTACGGCGGCAGCGGCATTGCGGCGTACAGCGGGGAACCCGACCCGAAAGCGCCAGCCGTGACCAAAATCAGTGGTGAGGATGGTTACGAGACGGCGGCTTTATTGTCGGAGGCGGTATGGGATTCGGCTGAGACGGTCGTGCTTGCGACAGGTGAAGGCTTCGCGGATGCATTATCCGGTGCGCCACTCGCCTATCAGGAAGGCGGGCCTTTGTTGTTCACGGAAAAAAATGAGCTGAACGCGTCTACTAAAGCGGAAATCGAGCGCCTCGGGGCCACGAACGCCATCATCCTCGGCAGCGAACCGGTCATTTCCGATGCGCAGCTGGAGGAATTGGCCAGGATGGGCGTTGAGCCCGAACGTATCGGCGGCGGCAACCGCTATGAAACGGCGGCGCTGGTTTCCGAGCGCATCGAGTCGGACGGCGTGGTCGTTGCGGACGGTGCGACCTTCAAGGATGTTTCACTGGCATCCGTATTCGCAGCGCAACACCAATATCCGATCTTGTTGTCAAAAGGAAACCGGATGCCGCGCGAGACAACCGAAGCGATGGCAGGGCGCAGCGATATCGTGCTGGCCGCTGACCGCTTGTCGATCGAAGCGCGCACGAAAGAGGAAGATGCAGAGCGGCGGGTGGCCGTTTTGGCGCCTGCATCGAATTTCACCGATGCCTTATCGGGGGCCAACGCAGCCGCAAGGCGCAACGCTTCTTTGTATTTGATTGGCGATGGCGGCTTGACGAAAGAACTGAAAGAGCAGCTTGAGCGGTATGAATCGTTTTTGGTCGTCGATTCGGGCGACCTGATCGATGAAGGGATGGTCCGTTCACTCGAAGCGCTTGTCGATTGAGCGCCTTAGGGTATAATTGAAGAACGACAAGAAAGAAAAGGATTTGGCAGGATGAAAAAGCAATTGCTGGCTTGGCTATGGCCGGCCTTATGGATGGTTCTTATCTTTTCTTTATCGCATCAGCCAGCCGGGGTTTCCGGGGGCATCAGTTCGGAAATCGTCCGGCAAGTGTTCGAGTCGATCGCATCGTTCGTCCCGGTAGCGTTCGATACGCTCCATACACTGTTCCGTAAAAGCGCACATTTCTTCGCCTATCTCGTGCTTGGGCTGCTATTCGCGAGGGCACTCCGAAAAAGCAGTGTGGCCCTGCAGCGTGCGGTTTTTATGGCATTCGCCTTGAGCGTGCTGTATGCGGCGTCCGATGAATTCCACCAATTGTTCATCCCGGGGCGCAGCGGGGAATTGCGCGATGTCTTGATCGACAGTGCAGGGGCGGCGACAGGCTTGATGGCCTATTGGCTCTTCGCATCGTTCAAATGGCAACAAAACAAAAAGGCCGAAACCAGTTGGTGAATGGCCTTTTTTGTTTTGTGGAAACCCGGTGTTTTTGAACGCGTACAACGGGAATAGGACAAGCAGGAGGTGGATATCGATGAAAGATAAAGATAAGCTGAAAGACAAGGAAGAGAAGCTGGCGGTGAGCACGGAATACCGCGAGAACTTAAAGCAGACGATCCACGTTTTGCAGGAACAGGTGGAGATCACCGAACAGTTCGAAGACGATAAAGACGTCGACGCCATGAAAGGCAAGCTCGGCGATCTCGTGAGAAAGCACGAGGAGCTCGACGAACAATCGCACCGCCTGTCGAAATTATTATTGGATATGTAAGGAATGTGCCGCAGCGCCAATTGAAGGCGATTGCGGTATTTTTGTGCCATTAACTAAGCGAAAGTCCTTATATTTTTATATTATTTTCTAAATCCATGTACCAAAAGATATTTCCTGCTAAACTTAGGAGACTGACTGGAGCGGGGTGGATGGATGGAAGCGTACTTCTTTTATTTCCTTGAAAATATGGCATTGATCATTGCGATGATGTATCTCGGCTTGAAAGCCCGGGAATACCTCGTGCTGAAACTGGCGGAGTCGAAAAAAGCGCCGCTGTTGAACGGCTTGCTGACGGGCTTTTTGGCGTTCGCCATCATGTATAACCCGCTGCTTCACGAAGGCATGCGCATCGACCTCCGCGAAGCACCGCTTTATTTCATCGCGTTTGTCGGCGGCTGGCTGCCTGGCGCCATCGCCATCGTTATTCCGTTTGTCTACAGGATGGTGATGGAAGGGCCGACTGTATGGCTCGGCATCATGCAGGCAATCTTTTTGCCGGTGCTCATCGGCAGCCTGTTCCATGACTGGAAAAACTACCGGCCGCCTTATGCAATGGCCAATATCAAACGCATGATGATCGGCTTTGCGGTATATGAAATCATCAAATCGATCTGGATGGTGTGGTCGACGCCTGCGACTGCGGGGATGGCGCTCATGATGGCCTTGATGGCCATGATCGGCGTATTGGCGCTGGGCTTGATCCTCAACGATACGCATCGCCACATCATCCGCTGGAAAACGCTTGAACACGATTCGACCCATGACTTGTTGACGGGCTTGCCGAATCTCCGTTTTTTCCATGAAAAGGCCCGCCAATTGAAGTACCGGGGGGTCCCGATGGCGATTGTCATGATGGATGTCGATCATTTCAAGAACTACAACGATACGCATGGCCATCCGGCAGGAGACGGCGTGCTCCGGTCGATCGGCCAATTGATGGAAGAATCGACCCGGCCGGGGGATATCATCGCCCGCTACGGCGGGGAAGAATTCATCCTGTGCTACACGGGTGTAGCCACTGAACAACAGGCCTACGAACTGGCCGATGCCTTGCGGGAACGAATCGCAAACCATCCGTTCTATGGTGCCGATAAACAGCCGGGCGGGCGCTTGACCGTGTCGCTAGGCGTTGCCATTTCCGAAACGGAACAGCCGCTCGACGAATTGATCGAACAGGCTGACCGCGCGCTTTACCAATCGAAAAAATCGGGACGCAACCAAGTGACGGTTGCATCAAGCAAAGCGAGCGCCAAAAAAGAAGACGGATACCGGGTGAATGCATGACGGAAGCGCAGGGCTATTGAATAGCTCCTGCGCTTTTATGTTTGGATATACGCCGACTCCCTGATGGAAGTGCTTCAAAATAATAGAAGCGGGTAAAGCTAAATTAAGAAGCAAGGACGGGGAGGTAGTGGATATGTATTTGGATATTGCAGGGAAACTGTTTTTTGGGTTTATTGCATTGATGGTCATGGCGAGACTGCTCGGAAAAAAAGAGTTGGCTCAACTCACCCCTTTTGATTTCATTTATGCGATTGTCCTAGGCGGCATCGTGGAGGAAAGCATTTATGAAGACACGGCATCTTGGCGCCATGTTTGGTTTGCGGTGGCGGTATGGGGATTGCTTCATTACGTGACAGGAAAGGCAACGCTGAAATCCGACCGCTTGAGGGTGTGGTTGAAAGGTGAATCTTCCATTTTGATTAAAGACGGTAAATTTAACGTAGGGGAGCTGAACCGCAACCGGTTGGAAATGGAGCAATTGCGTATAATGCTGAGGCAGCAAGGCATTTTTTCATTCAGGGAGGTCAAGGATTTGTATCTCGAGCCGGGTGGGGAGATTTCGCTTCAAAAATACGCAGCACAAGATCAAGTCACGCCTGAGATGCTCGATCTGAAACCGAAGGATAAAGCCTTGAATTTTTTATTCATCGATGAAGGGGAAGTCAATGAAGGTATCTTGAATTATCTTGGAAAAGACTTGAAATGGTTGAAGGATGAACTCCATTCGCAGGGAGTCGATGATATCGAAGAAGTTTTATATGCTGAATGGGCGGAAGACGAAGGCTTATATATCCAAAGTTATGAAACGAATGAGCAAGGCAATGATGATATCGTCAAAGGAAATTAATCCTAATTGACAACCTGTTTGTTGTGTCCAATTGAAAAGACCCGGCTATTCCATAAATAACGGAATAGCCGGGTCTTTTCAGTTTTCAGCCCTTCGCCGATTTGTACTCGTTATACCAAGGGACAACGCTGTGGTCGACGTATTGGTGGAAGAACCATTCGCCTGCCGACAGCACCAATGCGCTGACGAGTGCAGGGGCGACCAGGGCGGCGAATTCGCCGGTCAAGAGCCAGCCAATCAGCAAGATGACGGCTAGTGCCATAATGAAATCGGTGAATGTCGCGATCGTGTTGCGGGTTGATTGGTTTTCCGGCTTCCCGGCATTCAGGAAAATGAGCAAATCGCCGATTGCATAGGACAAAGCCGTAAGCGCAAGGCTGATCATTAAGGTGTTCATGAAGCTGACATCAAATGCCCACGTCAAAACGGCCAACAAGACAAGGGTGATGATCACGAATTTCACAGCGAGTGCGATGAGATGTTTCACGGGACCCCTCCTCTTTCTTGAAATAATTTATAGGAATCTTTACCCGTTCCATTAAAAAGGTATGCGTAATTTCTTTGCGAAAGAAAGATGGACCGAAAAAACCAATAATTAATCAAAAAATGGAAATATGGATTTTTATTATGGTAAAATTATGAGAAAAAGAGAAAAGGGCGTTTTGTGATTGGAAAAAGTGAAAGCGGCCGGGAAATTTCTGCTCAGCCAATGGGATTATGCGTTGTTTGTATTATTGCTGTTAGGAAAGGTCTATTATTTTTCGAATGTCAGCGGCACGCTGTTTACGACACTCGGCCCGTTCGCGTATGCTAGGGAATTCGTTTCTTGGCTGTTCGGCGGTGACAATGAACGGATTTTTGAAGGGGTGCTAATGATCAGCGTTGGGACGCTCCTGCTTGGCACGTTTTGGCTATTGCTTCTGCACGGCCGGAAACGGCTGTTTTGGATGGCGGTCACCAATCTGGTGCTGAGTTTCATCATTTTGGCGGATACTTTGTACTTCCGTTATTTCGAAGATATCATTTCCGTGACGGTATTGATGCAGATGCGCCAAGTGGGCGATGTCGGCGAAAGTATTTTCGCTTTATTCCGCTTGAGCGATGCGCTGCTATTGGTGGATGTCCTGCTGATGGCAATTCTATGGCTGGTTATCAGCCGGAAAAAAGCGGCTGTCCGGAAACCATCCCGTTGGGCGAAAGTCGGGACGGCACTATTGGTGCTCGTGCTCGGCTGGCAACTGACGGCGGTGCCGTTCAATAAATCGATGGAAAACGGCGGCGCCTGGCAGTTCAATAAATTGATCTCGAATATGCGGGTGTATAATTTCACCGGTTTGCTTGGATTCCACAGCGCCAATATCACGCGTTATATCGACGATAATTTCATCAACCGCAAAGTCTATAGTGAGGATGAGATCTCAGCGAGCCAGGATTGGTTCGACGGGCGCAATGCCGAGCGGCTGTCTGGCCCTTATTCGGGTGCGGCAGAAGGCAAGAATGTCGTTGTCCTGCAAGTGGAGGCGCTGCAGAATTTTGTCTTGAACCGTGACGTCAACGGGGAGGAAATCACGCCGAACCTGAACCGCTTGGCCAGGGAAAACCTGTATTTCCCGAACTTCTACGAACAGACGGCGCTCGGCCGGACTTCGGATGCCGAGTTCCTGTTGAATACCTCCTTGTATCCGACAGCTGAAGGTTCCGCCTATATGCTGCATGCCGAAAATACATTCGATGCGCTTCCGGGCATTTTAAAAGAGCAAGGTTACGGGACCAGTGTGTTCCATCCGTACAAAGCAAGTTTCTGGAACCGTTACATCATCTATCCGCAGCTCGGCATCGACCGGTTCTATTCGGATGATGATTTCGAGGAAGCGGAAGTGATCGGCTGGGCCATCAACGATGAAGCGATGCTCGAGCAATCGCTCGAGGAGATGGCAACATTCGCGGAACCGTTCTATTCGCATATCGTCACCTTGACGAGCCATCACCCGTTCGAGATGCCGGAGGATTTGCAATTGCTCAACACGGAAGGCTATGGCGGCTATCACGATCGCCACTTCAAGAATTATTTGCAATCGATCCATTATGTCGACCAGGCAATCGGCAAGTTTGTCGACGGCTTGGAACAAAAAGGCATGCTCGATGACACGATGCTGGTCATTTACGGCGACCATAGTACAGGGATGACCGATAACACAAAAGCGTTCATCGAATTCACCGAAGCGAATGACCCGCTTACTTATTTCGAAATGAATAAAAACGTGCCGCTCATTGTCCATATCCCGGGAGCGGAGCCGAAAACCTTCAGCCAAGTGGCAAGCCAGCTTGACCTTGCACCGAGCTTGCTCGATGTGCTCGGCGGCGACCCAGCACAGCATCATTTCATCGGCCGCAATATGTGGGATGCAGAAGGCGGGCGCGCGACGTTCCGTGATGGCTCGTTCATCACGGGCGAACTGAGCTTTATCGCATCATCCGATGGGGTCTTCAGCAACGGGAGCTGCTTCTGGCGCATGACAGGTGAAGAATTGGGAGTCGAGGCGTGTGAAGAACCGTTCAAGGAAGGCTCGAAAGAACTTCAAATCTCGGACGACGTCCTGCGCGGCAACTTGATCAAGAAATTCGAGCGTTGACCATAAGCAAAATTCACCAACTCACCGGACAGGAGCGGTACACTAGATGTGTTGAATCCATTCGAGAAAGGGAGTTTTTGCATGAAGTATAATTTTGATGAAACGGTCGAACGCCGCAATACCTATTCACTGAAATGGGACGGCGCGGAACTGATCAAGCAATTCGGCATCACCGACCGCTACGACGAAGACACGATCCCGCTGTTTACAGCGGACATGGACTTGCCGGTCGCACAGCCGATCGTCGATGCGCTCCATCAAACGGTCGACCACCGCATCTTCGGCTATACGATTTTGCCGGATGCCTATTTCGGGGCGATCCAGCAGTACTTCCAAAAACGTTACGACTGGGCGATCGACAAAGAACAGATCGTTTTCAGCCCGGGAACGGTGCACGCCTTGAATATCGCCGTAAAAGCATTGACCGAAGAAGGCGACGGCGTCATCATCCAGCGCCCGGTCTATCCGCCGTTCACCTCCGCTGTCGAAGGCAATGGGCGCGTCGTGAAAAACAATGCGCTCGTGCAGGATGAAGATGGCCGTTACACGATCAACTTCGAGGAATTCGAGGAACTCGCAAAAGACGAGAAGACGAAGCTGTTCATCCACTGCCATCCTCATAATCCAACGGGGCGCGTGTTCACGCCGGAAGAATCGAACAAGCTCGCGGACATCTGCAAGCGCCATGATGTGACGATCATCGCCGATGAAATCCATGGCGACTTGGTGCGCAGCGGCGAAACGTTCACGCCGATGGTACTCGCAGCGGATGAAACGGGCCATATCATCACGTGCACGGCGATCAATAAAACCTTCAATGTTGCCGGGCTTCATTGCACGAACGTCATCATCGAAAACGAAAGCCTGCGCGAGAAATTCACCGCAGAGCTCGGCATGCAATTGCCGACGCCGTTCACGGTCGCGGCACTCATCGCTGCCTACACGGAAGGCGATGACTGGCTCGAACAAGTGAACGAATATCTCGACGGCACGCTCGAATGGGTGAAAGAGTTCCTTGAGGAGCGCATGCCGAAAGTGAAAGTGCGCATTCCGGAAGGCACTTACGTCATGTGGCTCGATTTCCGCGGATACGGAATTGACGATAAGGAAATCCATGACCGCATCTACAATAAAGCGAACGTCATTTTGGAAGACGGCACGATGTTCGGGGAAGAAGGCGCCGGGTTCCAGCGCATCTGCATCCCATCGCCGCGCCCGCTCATCCAGGAAGCGATGGAACGGATCGCCAAGGAATTCGATGATTTGAACTAAGGTTTCCGCCCCTCTCTTTCAGGGAAACCTAAAGGCAGACGGAAAATGAAAGGATGTGCTCTTGTGGCATTGAAAGCAGTATTCCTCAATTGTTCCTTGAAGAGTTCAGAAGAAGAATCCAACACGGACGTGTTCATCAAAGACGTCCAGGCACATTATGAAAAACTCGGCGTCGAATCCGAAGTCATCCGGCTGGCCGATTATTACATCGCCTTCGGTGTCGAAGAAGACATGGAAGATGGCGACGAGTGGCCGGAAATCCTGGAATTGGTGAAAGACGCCGATATCCTGATCCTCGGGACACCTATCTGGCTCGGCGAAAAAAGTTCGATCGCGACGCAAGCCATTGAGCGCCTGTATGGCTCGAGCAGCGTGACGAATGATAAAGGCCAGGCAATTTTCTATAATAAAGTCGGCGGTGCGGTCATCACCGGCAATGAAGACGGCGCGAAGCATTCAGCGGCGTCCATCCTGTACAGCTTGTCGCATATCGGCTTTGCCATCCCGCCGAATGTGGATGCGTATTGGGTCGGGGAAGCAGGGCCGGGGCCGTCGTACGGCGAGACCGGCGGCAACGACTTCTCGAAAGCCGCGATCCAGCGCTTGGCCTATAATACGTACCATCTGGCGAATATGCTGAAGGAGCACCCGATCCCGGCAGAAGGCAATACCTTGTAAGGCAGAACCCCTTTCTCTTTGTGGAGAAAGGGGTTTTTGTCAAAAACGATATGGTTTGGGAGTCCGCTCCTGGCGGATGCTTGCCGGGAGGCGCCGAGCCAATGTGCCGCAAAGAGCGCGCCACATTTGTCTGGCCAGTCCCACGCAGTCCCCCAGGCGTCACCGCCATCCGCTTCATCTCCAGTTTTAGGGAAGAAAATAAATTCAACATCACCAATAACCCATGTTCAGTAAATTAATATAAGTTAAATCTGAAATCTTTGTAGGACGGATTCTCTTTTTCTTTGTGGAGAAAGGGGATTTTGTCCTGGCATCAGAAAAAACTTAAGTTCAGAGAGCTGAATATACGTGGAGGAGACTTCGTTTCAGGGCACGCTTTCTGAGGGGCGGGAATCGAGCCTCTTCGGTGTGCGATACTTTTGCTGCGAGCAAGATCGCAAATGAATATACTCAGCACTGCTCCGTATATTCATCCCCTGCGGGGTCTCTCAAACCCGCTGATCCCTCCAGAGTCGGCCCTTGCACTGCGTCTCTAGTTTTAGAGAAGAAAAGCAATTCATCAGCCTTTATAGTCAATGTGTATATAAAGATCAGCCAAGATCTGAAACATAATGGATTTTTTAAGGGGGAGAGTCTATGAAGACGATTGCGGGTTTTGTTGTTTTGATGGGAATCGTTCTGTTTTTCGCGGATGCGGAAGTGCTGGCGCCTTTGGATGGGCTTGCGGTTTATTTCGTTGTCAGCGGCTTGCTGGTGCTAACCATTGCCCAGCTGGCGGGGAGTCGTGAGAAGCATTGGCTGTGCCGGATCGGGTTCCATGATTTCGAGCGCCAGGAACGGGTCGAAGAGCTTCCGGCCATGCGCTGGTATCGCTGCAAGCGCTGTGGCAAGGAGAAGCATGCGGCGTCGATCGTCTGATCCATGTATAGAAAAAAGCCAGGAATCAAAATTCCTGGCTTTTTGATGTTTACAATTCGAATGCTTCGCCGTCTTCAGGGACGTGCAATTTATCGGAGAAGCCTTGCTCGGCTGCGAAGGCTTTCAGTTCTTCGCGTGACAGGGCCCAGTGGTTGACGGCTTCCATATGGCTCGCGATCAATATTGCTTGCGGGGCCGCTTTGTGCGTTTGCAGGACGTCCTCTTTGCCCATGACGAGCGAGCCGCCTTCCAGGAATTGATTGTCGCCGGCGTTGACGACGATGACTTCCGGCTGATGCGCCTCGATTTCTTGTTGGACGCCCGCGTACCAGACGGTGTCGCCTGCAATATAAAGCGTCTTTTCATCTTCGTGTTTAAAGGCAACACCGCAGACAAGCCCTGTCATTTTCAGGATTTCGCCACGCCCGTGTTCGCCTTGCGTCTTGATCAGGGAAATGCCTTCGAAGCTCGTGTCTTCACCGAGAACGGTGACATTCGTGAAGCCGTCGTTGCGGAGCACTTGGGCGTCTTCCTCGTTTTGGCTGAAGAGCGGCAAATGTTTCGGCAGGATTTCTTTAGCTGCTTCATCGTAATGGTCCAGATGAAGGTGGGTGATGATGAGCGCGTCGATGCCTTCGATGAGCTGTTCTTTCGGGATAGGCAATTCCGACAAGGGATTGTTTTGGTCCTGGCGTGCGGAATTCGGGAATGGCGGGTAGCTTCCTTTGTCGCCGAGAAACGGGTCGACGAGGAAATGCTTGCCTGCGTATTGGATGCGTAAAGTGGCGTTGCGGATCTGTTCGATTTTCATGATTCGAACTCCTTTCATGAGGTGTGCCCCTAGTATATACTGAAACTCACGATAGAGACGATGGCCTCGTGAAGGTCTTTTGGCGTTTTCACTTGATTAATGAAAGGAATTGACCGTGCAATGGATCCGACAGATCAACTCATCCTGCGTGAACTTTCCCAAAGCGGCCGAATGACGATGAAAGAGCTTGGCGAAAAGGTGCATTTGACCGGGCAAGCGACCGCTGCGCGCGTCTTGAAACTAGAGGAAGCGGGAATTATCGATGGTTATACGATCCGGGTGCCCAAAGAAAAGATTGGGTATCCTGTACATGCGTTCGTCACGGCCATTATGCACGAGCCCCGTCACCAGAAGTTTCTCGACGAGCTGGACAGCCAGCCGGACACCGTCAGCCGTTATTTCAAGACGAGCGGTGAGGGCTGTTATTTGATCGAATGCCATTTCCCGACGCATCAGGAACTCGACGATTTCCTGAACGGCATCAGCGAGTTCGCAAGCTATAAAGTCACCATCGCTATCCAGCAATATGGGCAATAAGAAAGGTTAGAGATCGTATTTTCCGAAGCTTATCGCTCGCTTTCCGTGGGGCGGGAATCGAGCCTCCTCGTTCGCTATGCTCCCTGCGGGGTCTCTCAAACCCGCTAGTCCCACAGGAGTCGAGCGAACGCTTCTCCAAATACTCAGGTAGCACATTAAACTTGAATGTAGAAAAAAGGGAATTTCTTTTTATTTGTAGCGGATCATGGACTTCTTCAACACTCTGAAAAACCGTGCAGCAAAAACTGCACGGTTTTTTGATTTGCTTATTTCTTGCCGATCGCCAAGGCGAATTGCAAGTACATCATGCCGTTGCGCGCTTTTTGGGTCATGGCGAGCGTCATGCGCTCCAGTTCTGCTTCCGTGATGTGGTGGCTTTGTGCGCGGGCATTGTCTTTATCGAACGGCTCCGCTTTTTCGACCACTTGCAGGTAGCTGTTGTCGATACGGTTGCGGATGTGCAAGGCTTTTTTCACGAACAGGCTCTGTTCGTCGGATAACTCATAGCCATACACTTCTTTCGACAGCCAGTACAAAGCTTTCAAGGCATCGTTTTTCGTGTTCTGGACGAATGGCTTGAGCGGCTTTTTCAAGTCTTCTTCCTCGAACCAGATGCGCTGGAAGTTGACGCGTGGTTCTTCAACGCCGAGCTGCATCGTCTGGTTCAACAATAGCGCCATTTTATCGAATAAGGTATAGGCTTGGCGGTAGATTTGCTTCAGGTCTTCGTAACGTTTCGTGTAGCGCGTGTTGTCGCCGTCCATCTTATGGTCGTCCGCGACTTCTTCGCTGTTCGATGCGAGGTAGAGCGAACGGCGCATCGATGTGAATTCATGCGTCAGTGAATCCAGGAAATTCCCGAGGAATGCGTTGTTCTGGATGCGCAGCGGCAAATCGCGCTTCGCCATCGTATCCGGCTCGATGTCGTTGCCGCTGTTGAGGAATAATTGCTGTTCCGCGCACCAGTCAAGGTAACGCTGCTCGTCTGCAGCCGGTTCCGGCTGCTGGGCCAGTTTCACCGGCTCCACCTCGCCGAGCTGGTCGATCATGTTCTCGGCAAGCTTGATGCGTTCGTCATAAAGGGCTTGGCCTTTTTCGTCTTTGATGTCAGTTTTGGCCGTCTTGAACAAATCGAGCGCTTTTTCAAGCGCGCTGAGGCGTTCCGCTTTGACCGGCAGGAAAGTCGAATAGAAAATCAAGGTCCAGCCGAACTCGCCGTTCAAGCGCTGGTAGGACGGGTCGTTGTCATCTTTCACCATTTCCTTGAGCACCGCCTGTGCGTCGATCGAGCGACCCGTGTGGACGAGCGTTTCCGCGAAGTTCAGGCATACCTGGTTCCAGACATTTGACGGAATGCGCCCGCGGTAGGTTTCGACCGTATTATCGTATAGATATAATTGGCGCTGTTTCAAATCGGAATTCCAATCTTTTTTAAATTGGTGCTGGATCGACAGATAGCTGGTCTCGAGCAGCACGGCGAGTGGATACGCCGCCTTTCCTTGAAGGCGCTCCTTCAAGTGATTGATCATGGCGTTGATGCGTCCCGGGAAAGCTTCGGCTTTCGCCTGTTGCATTTCCTGCAGGAGCTGATGCGTCGCCCCGTAAATTTCCTTTATTTCAAATTGCCCTAAATCGTCAGATAGAGCGATATCGCTTAAAGTTGCCATCCCATTTCCTCCTTGATGCGTTTTGATGTGTCTCTCTCCATTCTAAGGGAAAAATGTCCATTGGTCACCCCGCGGCAGGAAATTGGCAGAAAATATGGAATATAGGAGACATTGCGAAAGGAGGGATGGGCATGGGCGAATCCAATGAGCCGTTCATCTGGCTGCCGGTCGTCAAGGAAGAGCAGGGAAAGGATGTTCAGGTCCAAAGCAATATCGCCAGCAAGGAATTCAAGATGGCTTCTGGAGGTGAAAGCCGCGAGCATGCACCGATTTCCCGGGACAAACTGGAAGAGCTGGTGCGCGGTTTTGAAGGGTATGAAGTAGAGACGATCGAATTGAATGTGGTCGGGGCGGTAGAAACAGGCGGCCTGTTGCAATTCATCGTCGCAGGTAAAGCAGAGGCGGGGATGACCGTGACTTTAAAGAAGAAAGGCCACAGTGGTAAGGCGGAAAAATAATGGGGATGCGAGGCGGCGCTGCAGAAGCGGCGCTTTTTTAATTTCAAGAAAGGTGGGTATATTTCAGGGTTTTTGAAGTTGATTTGGCCTGTTGTAGTAAGTTTTTGTGAATTTTGAAGGTATTAAGGTCTATGTAAAAAGAAGGGAATCGCCGGTATAATGTTTACTATATTCCAAAAAAAAGAGTGTTAAGTATCAGTGTAATAACTGATTGTTGGTTATAAAGTCCTTTTATCAAAAGATTTTCTTCTACAATCATGGAAAAGCCTGCTGATGAACAGCAATGGTTTGCCAAGTCAGGGGGGATTGCATGTCCATGCTTCCGCATATCAGTTTGATTTTTCTAACCATCATCGTTTCGATCGCGACCAGCTATACGGTACTCATTATGATCGAATACGTCAATAAGCGGAAAGCGGCTGTCAACTCGCGTTCCTGGCTGCTGGCGGTATTGGCTTTGGGCAGCGGCTTTTTTGGCATGCAAGTGATCGGGATCCTGACCTTCATGGCGGAATACCGGTTCACGCCGCGCTTTTGGCTGCTGGCTTTGTCGTTGGCTGCCGCTTGTTTATTGGCGGCATATGTCTTGAAGATCCTCCCAAGAGGCATCCGCAGCCGGGGGGAGATGGTGAAACGCGTGCTTATTACGGCGTTTTTCGTGAAGGCTGTCCAATTTCTCGGGTTGGCGGGCGTCCTGGACGTCCGTTTCTCGGCAATTTCGCCCGGCTATTATCTAGTATCGGCGGTTATGGTGCTGGGTATCTGCTATTTCAGTTTCCGCTTTATGCTGGAATCCAACGCGAAGCAAGTGACGGAGAAGCAGCGGCTCCGGAACGCAGCTGCTTTAGGGCTTGTGCTGACCTTGCTTCATTACACCTCGACCAGGACCTTCTATACAAATATGGCTCTTCCGGAAGCGGCGGCGGGCGGTGTTTGGGCCGTCGGTACAGCGGTTTTGGTGGCTTCGATCGTGACCTTGCTGCTATTGTCTGCGGCGAATCTGGCATTGGTCGATCTGCATGCGCTTGAGACGGAGAATGGGCTGTTGCGGCAAGTGAAAGCAAGCGAAAGCCGATTCCGGACGCTCGCGTATACCGACCAGTTGACGGGCGTCCCGAACCGCCATTGGTTTTTTGCCCATTTCCGCGAATTGATGGATCGGGCGGACGGGAAAATCGAATCGGTCGGTGTCGTGCTGCTCGATTTCGATGATTTTAAATCCATCAATGAATTGATCGGCCATGACGGCGGCGACCAGTTCCTGAAGAAAATCGTCGAACGCTTGAAATCGGTGCTGCCGGAGAGTGTCTCGCTCGCAAGGCTCGGCGGGGACGAATTTGTCTTTGCGGTGCCGAATGCCAATAAAGCCTATCTTGGGCAGCTGTGCCAGGATATTTTAAAGGTCATGCATGAGCCGATTCAGATCGGGGAGCGGTCGGTCGCTTCGGGCATCAGCCTCGGCATCAGCTGCCAAAAAATTGCGGAGCTTAATGAGGAGAGTTTGATCAAGCAAGCGGACCTTGCGCTGTTCATGGCGAAAAGCACCGGCAAGGAGAACTACGAATTTTTCTCCCCGGAACTTTTGGACAGTTCGATCCGCAAGCAGGAAATAACGGCGGCGCTGCAACAGGCATTGGTGAACGGGGAGTTCTCGGTCCATTACCAGCCGCAAGTGGAGTTGTTGAGTGGCCGGGTCATCGGGTTCGAAGCCTTGCTGCGCTGGAATTCCGCACTGGGCGCCGTGCCGCCAGCCGAATTCATCCCGGTGGCTGAGGAATGCGGGGCCATCCATCCGATCGGCGAATGGGTGCTGCGTGAAGCATGCAGGCAATTGGATGCCTGGCGCCGGGAAGGCCGGCCGGACATTCACGTGTCGGTCAATGTTTCCGCGAAGCAGTTCCTGGATCCCGAATTTGCGGAAAAAGTGGCCCGGGTGTTGAATGAAACGAACGTGCCTGCGGGATGTGTGGAAATTGAAATCACTGAAAGTGTCATGATCGATCTCGATACCGCCGCTGGATTGGTCGAAGAGCTGCAGGAAATCGGCGTCAAGCTGGCGATCGATGATTTCGGCACCGGTTATTCTTCGCTCAACGCGGTCAAGAACATCCAGATCGATACCTTGAAAATCGATAAGTCCCTGGTCGATGAAGTGCTCGGCAGCGACCGCAGCATGGCGATTCTGGCGACCATCATCGAGCTCGGTAAGAACCTGGGCGCGGAAGTGGTGGTGGAAGGGCTCGAGACGATCGAGCAAGTCACTTTGATGCGGCAATACGAAGTGATCGGGCAAGGCTATTATTTCAGCCGGCCGCTCCCTGCCGATAAGGCGGCGAGGGTGTGGGATAAGTATCTCGAGCAGCCGAACGGGCTGTTCCATGCACCGGTTTTATATTGAATATGAAAAGGCGCAGCGATCAGCTGCGTCTGTTTTTTGTTTTAATGAAGCGATTTTTGCTGGGTATAAGGGGCAGGGGGAATCGCTTTCTTGGACAAGTGTTGAGGAGATAGTGAGTGTTTGCATGTTGAACTATTCCGGTCTTCTGTTTGTGCTTCACCTGAGTAGTCGCCGCCGTGCTTTGGGTTGTAAGCCAGGAAGGACGCCTGTCTTCCTGCGTCGGCTCACCCTTGGCGCTGGTCGGCTAAGAGATTGCCTTGCTACTTTTGAGTTTAATCGGATCTGCTTCTATATGAAGTTACCGGCTAGTGGGGGAATCGCTTCCCGGGTATTGCATCGGGTGATGGGTGGTTTTGGAGTCGCGAGACATCTAAGCTGCTCAGCTAATAAGGAACGTATAAGATCAATTCAGTAACGTTAATGAGCCCTGCAATAGTCGAGCAGGATTTTCTTCAACACTTGCTGCTGGATATCGGGTTGGATGTCTTGATCGAGATAGGAAATGGATGATTTGAGCGCGACGTTGTTGGTGAAGCTTGAATAGCTGTTGATGACTGTGACAATGAGTGGCTTGATGGCGATGGACCTGTTGATCGAGCCATCATTTTCACCGTCTGTGATGAGCGGTTCCAGCAAATCCATGATCTGGCGCTGCCTTGCCAGGTAGCGGTCAATCTCAGGAAGCGGTTCGGTGCGGAACGAGGCATAGCTTTCGAACGCTTCCCGGAAACGTGCGGCTTTATAATGATCGGCTTTTTGGGCATCGAGCAAGGTGTCGAGCAAGAGTTCGAGCCGGTCGAAGGCGCTTGATTCCAGGGAGACAATGCGCCGGAATTCAGCTTCCACGGCGTCAAGTGACCGGATGGCGACTTCGACGATCAATTCGTCTTTCTTCGGGAAATAGCGGAAGACGGTCGCAACGCCGGCACCGGCGCGTTCGGCGACGTCTTTCATTTGCACGTCGTTCAGCCCGCGTTCAGTGAAGAGTTCTTTTGCGGCTTTGACGATTTTATCGGTTTGCAGTTGTCTGTTTTCTTGTCGTTTTGATGGCATTCCGTTTTCACTCCTTGCATATTAGTATAGCGCTTTAATTGATGGGATGGCGATATGGGAGTATACTTGGAATAAATTGATAGTCAGACTATCAAAATTTAATTTGAGGTGATCATAATGAGATTGAAAAACAAAGTAGCCATCATCACAGGTGGAGCATCCGGCATGGGCGAAGCGGCCGTGCGCTTGTTTGCGAAAGAAGGAGCGAAAGTCGTTGCCACTGACATTAATGTGGAAGCGGCGGAAAAAGTGGCGCACGAAGTAAGGGAAGCAGGCTTTGAAGCGGTGGCGATGAAGCAGAACGTGGCCGATCAATCGGATTGGGAAGCGGTCATCCAGCAGACTATGGAAACGTTCGGCAAGATTGATATTCTCGTCAACAATGCGGGCATTTCAGTCGCTAAAGATTTCCTGGAACAGACGGAAGAAGATTTTGCGAAAGGCTTTGCGATCAATACGAACAGCGTCATGTATGGCATGCAGTTGGCGATCCCGCGCATGATCGAAAACGGCGGCGGCTCGATTGTCAATGTGTCATCTATCGCTGCTTTGACCGGCATGTCGGGTGCCGGCGTCTATACAGCTTCAAAAGGCGCGGTACGGTCGATCACGAAAGCGGCAGCTGTCGATTACGGCAAACATAATATCCGCGTCAACTCGGTTCATCCGGGTTATATCGTGACGCCGATGAGCGCTGAATACATGGAAAGCGAACAGTTCCGCCCTCATTTCCTGGCACAGATCGCGCTGCCTGAGCTCGGCAATGCAGTCGAAGTCGCCAATGCGATGTTGTTCCTCGCATCAGATGAAGCGAGCCACATCACGGGCATCGAGCTTCCGGTAGACGGCGGCGTGACGGCGAAATAAATAGTAGTTGATAGAAGATACGGCTTTGGCTGTGTCTTCTTTTTTCGTTGCAGTTTAGTTGGTTAAGGGTTTCTCAAGAAAAAATGGAAAGAAGGGTACAGTAGTTTGATAGTGAGAATGTTCTTACATTCTATTTCTGCGTCAGCTTACTATTCGCCACCTTGCTTTGGGTTGGCCTCTTGCCATAAGCCAAGAAGAACTCTTGTCTTACGGCATCGGCTCACCCTTGGCGCAGGCGGCTGAGAGATTTCATTGGTTGAAGACTGATCAAACAGTTCTGCTTCTAAATGAAGTTCCCGTCTAGTGGGGGAATCACTTCCTACGATGAAGCATCTGGTCCTATAGCGTTTAAGTCAAAAAACTTTTGGTGAAACTAGTACTCACTATCACCTTCTCTTGTTCCAAATGATATGAGCTACAAAGCATGAAGCATTTCTACATTTTCAGTCGATCGGATAGAAGAAATTCTCTTCGTTCTAAAACTAGAGACGGAGTGGAAGGAGGCTGACGCCTGTGGGACCGCGCGGGCTGGCGAGACAAACGTGCCGCGCCCTTTGCGGCACGTTGGCTCAACACCCGCCCCACGGCAAGCGGCCTCCTGAAACGTAGTCGAAAAGCGAAAGCTATTCCAATCACTTCTTTTACCTTACATATAAGTCATTTAATTTCAGAACAATCTGTTAATTTACAAATAAGAATGGTAAACTGTCGGTAATCAGCAGGACCTACACCTCAGAAAAAATTCAGGAATGGGGGATTCATGTGGCGTTCGACATTCACGAAGTTTTGGAGAGGAAAGGCATTGACGTCCCGGATCATCACAAGGAAATGCTTGCAGGGCAGATGGCAGGATTCGAGGAGTTGCGCAAGACGGTGAACCAGGAACAATTGAAAGACCTGGATATGGCATTGACGCATGTGCCGGGAGGTGAGCAGAAATGAGCAATGAACTCGCGCAAAAATCCATCGGGGAACTGGCGCCGCTCATCCAATCGAAACAAGTGTCGCCTGTCGAGCTGACGGAGCAGGTATTGTCAAACGTCGATTTATATGACGGGGAGGTCAATGCGTATATAACCGTCCAGAAAGAACAAGCGCTGGAAGCTGCCGCCCAGGCTGAACAGGAAATCCAAAGCGGCAACTACCGCGGCGCGCTCCACGGCATCCCGATGGCGTTAAAAGACATTCTCTATTTTAAAGACGAGAAGGCGACGATGGGATCGAGCATCCACAGTGAGTTCGTGGCGGATTTCGATGCGACGGTCGTCTCGAAGCTGAAGATGTCAGGTGTGACATTCACAGGCAAACTCAATATGCACGAATACGCGTGGGGCGCGACAACGACCAATCCGCATTTCGGGCCGTGCAAGAACCCGTGGGACCTGACGAAGATTCCGGGCGGTTCGAGCGGCGGGTCAGGTGCTGCGGTGGCGTCCCATATGTCGATTGCGTCGCTCGGTACGGATACGGGCGGATCGATCCGCATCCCGGCGTCGAGCTGCGGCATCATCGGGCTTAAGCCGACGCATGGGCGCATTTCGAAATACGGCTGCTTCCCGCTCGCCTGGTCGCTCGACCATATCGGGCCGATGACGAAGACGGTGTACGATGCGGCCTTGCTATTGGAATTATTGAGCGGTTACGATCCGAAAGACCCGACTTCGATCGACCGCCCGGCGAAGAATTTCTCAGGGCTACTGGAAAGCGATGTGAAAGATTTAGTCATCGGCATCGAGGAGGAATATTTCTTCAAGAACGTCGATAGCCGTGTGGACGAACAAGTGCGGCTCGTGTTGAAACAGCTGGAAGATGCGGGAGCGGTCATCAAGCCGGTCAGCATCCCATCCTTGAAGCAGGCGGAATTCGCGGAACTCGTGACGATCACGACAGAAGCGAGCGCTGTACATCATGCGAATTTGTTGAAATCGCCGGAGAAATTCGGCGAAGACGTGCGCTTTTTGCTCGAAGTCGGCGAATTGATGAGCGGCGTCGATTATGTCCAGTCCCAGCAGATCCGGCGGAAACTCGACTTGGAATTCGCCGCGGCGTTTGACAGCGTCGATGTGCTGATCAGCCCGACCCTGCCGTTCCTCGCGCCGCCGATCGGTTCACAGACAGTGGATGTCAACGGCCAGGAATTAAGTTTCTTGGATGAAGTGATCCGCTTTACGGGGCCGGGAAATCTGACCGGCTTACCGGCACTCAGCATTCCAGTGGGGGTGAAAGACGGCTTGCCAGTAGGATTGCAGATCATGGGTCCGGCTTTTGAAGAAGAGAAAGTGCTGCGGGCAGCGGCACTGATCGAAGGAATGGAATTGATGAAAGGCCATGCACCGACCTTAGTAAAATAGAACCTTTCATGGGCAGCTCCCGCCGGCACAACTCCGGTTATTGGGAGCTGTTTTTCATTTTAAAATTTTTTAACCGTTTTTTAACATTTAGCAGGTAGAATCGTCGTACGACATTCAGTGAGCAAAGGGGCGGCACAATCATGGCATTTTGGAAAAAACCGAGGGAGAAAGAATTGCTTCCGCGCAATAAAGAGGATATCGTCCGCGAAATGTGGAGCCCGAAAAAGACTGCAGACCAATTATTCAACGTGAAATCATACGGAGCGATCGGCGACGGCAAAGCCGATGACCGGAAAGCGCTGCAAAAAGCGATCGATGCCGCATATGGCACGAGTAAAGGCGGTAATCTGTTTTTTCCGCCAGGCTTGTATCGCATCAGCGGCCCCATTGAAGTGCCGGAATGGGGCATGGGGGCAGCTGTCTCGTGGATCGGGCATAGTTCGGAAACGACGCGCATCGCACCGTCTGAACCGATGGATTATTTGGTGCGCATGCGCGGCGGCAGCGGCTCGGTCAAAGGCATCCAGTTCATGGGGACCGATCCTGAAAACGGCTATACGCAATTGGTCAAGGTCTGTATGGTCGCAAGCGAAATCCGCGATAAATTATTCTCAGGCGCGGCGTTCATGTGGGGGTCTGTCCATGGCTTGCAGATTTTAGGGGAAGGCAATAACAATCTGTGCGTATTCGACCGGCTGTGCCAGTTTTCCCAAAACGGCTCGGTTATCGAAGGCAGCGGGGCTTCAGGGAGGGGGGCGAATGTTTCATTCATGAAACTCGACCCAGCCGCGCGCGATGTCCATGTCGGCGCTTACTTCAAGGTAGGATCCGGAGAAGGGTCTGTCTACCACATCGATGAAGTCGGGCCGCGCAGCATTAAAGTATCGCCGCCTCTGAAAGAGACGATTTCGCCGGGAACGCCGTATAAAATCCATCTTGGCTGCGGATTGCAGACGGACCGTGGCAGCGATAATAACGTCTACGGGATTTACGATTGCCATTTCGTCGGCAACGCCGCGACCGGCCTGATGGTGCGCGGGTTGTATGGCCACCATATTCAAGGCGGCAATTTCGATTCGAACGGCATCGCGGGCATCCATATCGGCAGCGGCGCGATCAACACGACGCCAGCGTATTCCGGCAGCATCAACCACAGCTATTTCGAGAACAACGGCTATGCGAATGTTTTGCTCGATTATGCGGCAGGGCTCAGCGTCATCGAGCCGCTCCTCGCGAAACCGCGCGATGGCATGGCGGGCGGCCTTGCTTCGATCACTTCCCTATACAATGAGGAATACCAATACGATACGACAAGCATCCTTTATAACGGGCGCCTGCATCAATACGTTCCGGAAGGGAGGCGCTCGCCGATCGATATGAAAGATGAGCCGCGTATGACGGTCAATAAGAAAAGCGGCGCGTCCGAAGCAGAAACCGTCAAGCTGCCGCCAGCGCCGACCCATAAATTCAGCGAAGAAGTGGAGATTTTCGTCGAACACAGCGGCGGCCAGGAAGTGAGGCTCGTCTGCGATAATGCCAAAGTCAATAACCGGCCGGGTAGCGAGGGGGTGCTTGCGCCGGCGGGAATCGGGTATAAAATCACCGCCTATTACAATAGGAGCGATAAGAGCTGGATGGTTTCCCACACGACACCCCTAGCTTAAGACGCATTTTATACCTGAATTTTCAGATTTCAATTGACCTTTCTGTTTTTAATTGGTATTTTTGTATTACACCTATCGAATTACTTAGTTATTTTGAATCAGCACTTATACTATGTATGCATGATTATCGCGAAGTGGAGGGTTTGAGATGGATAAAAAGAAAATTTTGATCCTTGGCGGCACATTCCATATGGTCAATGTAGTCGAAACGGCCAAACGCATCGGCTATTACACGATTGTCACCGATAATATGGCCGGTTCGCCAGCGAAGAAAATTGCCGACCAATCGTACGACATCAGTACCGCAGATATCCGGAAGCTTGCTGAAATCGGAAGGAGCGAACAGATCGATGGCGTTTTCACCGCATTCGACGATATCAATACATGGCATGCAGTCGCGCTGTGCAAGATGCTCCATTTGCCATTCTACGCCACGCCCGCGCAGCTTGAAATCACTTCGCATAAAGACCGATTCAAGGAATGTTGCCGGACATTCGGCGTCCCGGTAATCGAGGAATACGAATGCGACCCAGCGCAGGACCTCGAGCTTCCGGTTGTGGAATTTCCGGTTATCGTCAAGCCCGTCGATAGTTACGCAAGCAAAGGGATCACGGTGTGCTATGAGGAAGAGGAACTTACAAAGGGGGTCGAAAAGGCAGTCGGGGAATCGAAGTCAGGCAAGATTATGCTCGAGCGCTTTGTTGATTCGGACATCGGCGTCCAGGCATTCTATACCGCACGGGATGGCCATCTCGTCCTGACTGCCGTCACTGACCGCTTTACCCATAAACAGTCCAAAGAACATCCGCCGCTGCCGGTGGCGATGTTGTTTCCTTCGCAGCACCAGAAGCAGTATATTGAGGAAGTCGATCCGACGGTGCGCAATATGATCCGCAATATGGGCATCGAAAATGGATTGGTGTTCATACAGACGATGTATGATGGCGGCAGGATTTATGTATATGAAATGGGCTTCCGTTTCAGCGGGGAGCAGCATTATCATATTATCCACAAGCAGACAGGCGTCCATTTATTGGAGATGATGCTCGATTTCGCTGTCGGTGAAGATACGGCCAGCCATCCGATCGAGCAATTCGACCATGCACCGATGCCGTATCCTTCCGCCAATTTGCCGATTTTGCTCGGTCCGGGGACGATTACGGAAATCCGCGGCTTGGAGACAGTGAAAGCGATGCCGGAAGTGATTTCCTGTGTCATCAACCGCTCCGAAGGCGAGACGATCGAGCGGACAGGCTCCTATTCGCAAATGTTCGGCCGCTTCAATGTGGTCGCAAACTCTCAGCAGGAACTCCTGGAAACCATCGAACGGATCTATCATACGCTGGACATCCGTTCTGAAGACGGCGGCGATATGATCATGGCCCGTTTCCAACCCGCAAGAGTGAACGTTTCGTAATAGTATCATTGAAACAGCGGAAGAGTGCTCACCGCTGTTTTTTTTTATGCCTATAGAACGGCATGAAAAAAGCGCGGGCCCGCTACGGGGTCCAGCGCTTTTTCAGCCTCTGTATAAAGGGAAATGGCCGGGGTTCTGAATACCGGACTGGAGGCGTTTCAGCTCTGTCAGCCTGCCATACATATCGGTGTTGCGAATGCGCTTGCCAGTCAGGATCTCAAGCGGTTCCGTCTTGGTGAATCGCCGTTTGAAGCGGTACAGGGCTTCGGTTGAAGCACCGCCCAGGTGAAATTGGGAAAAGCCATGTTCTTTGCCGTAACGGCAGGCTTCCGCCAAAATCAGAGAATTGCCGGCACAGCGGAAATACTCGGGGTCATTCGCGACCAGATGGTAATGCATATAATCGCCATGGTGGACGATCAATGCCGAGGAGACGGTCTTGCCTTCGTATTTCGCGTTGAGCAGGAATTGCTTCCCTTCAAGATGCCGGAAGGATTCCTTCAGCAGTGCCGGATCGAATAGATAATGATCAGGAAACTCGTTGCGGTCCGCGGTAAGATCATATAGCCTGCAAAAATCATCCAGGGTCTCCCCCGTGAAATCATATTCCACCGTTACGCCATTTTTCAACGCCCGGCGCACTTGCTGCCGGGCTGCAGAGGAAAATTCATAGCGGAAGGGGTCGTCGACCGTCAAATCGATGTACATGACGATGCCACGCATATCCAAGCCATAGAGCGGGAAGAAATCTTCCGCATTCTTGATCCATGAACTGAAACGGATGTATTCGGAAACGATGTGCTGCTGATCGCAAAAATCCTGGAATGCCGCGTCGAATTCGTCGACCAATGCGCGCTCCTTTCCTTCTTCGGCATGGATGATGACAGGGCCGCTTTGGCCGAATGCGGTAATCGTATCGAACCAGCCTTCCAATAGCGGGACCGGCCGTTTGATGAAAGGGTAGATGATGTGCCCAAGTTCACTTTTCCATTCAAACTGATGGTATTCCCCTCCCTCGTGTGCGGCATATGCTGCGTTCCATTCGGGCGTAAAGAAGATATCGGGAACCGCTTGTTTAGTAGGAACTGCCATGGTTCTCTGCCTCCTTAAAATAAATGGTATGCTTGCTACTTTTACAGTAGGGTTTTCAAGTTAAAAAGAGGTAAAGCTTTTTAAATAGGAAGAAATATTATTTTTTTCAGATTTTCGGATTGACAAAACAATACCCCGGTTGGTAAATTTGTTCTACAAACAAAGGCGGAAATTGAGTCATTTCATAATAGACCGAGTAATTACTAGTCAATATTACCCGAAAAGACTGAAGGGGGTGTTTCCCGTGGGAAAACAGAAAAAGCTGCTCATTCTCAGTGGCATAACGCATATGATCGATGTGGTCGAAACCGCTAAAAACATGGGCCTTTACACAATCGTTACGGATAACAACGAGGAATCCCCGGCAAAGAAAAACGCCGATAAAGCCTATCATGTCAGCACTGCAGACATTGACGCATTGGAAAAATTGGCGCGAAAAGAACAGGTCGACGGCGTGCTGACGGCTTTTGATGACATCAACACGTGGAATGCCCAACTATTGACTGATAGGCTTGGATTGCCGTTTTATGCCACGAAAGAACATTTGGAAATCAGTTCCAATAAAGACCGCTTCAAGGAGTTTTGCCGAAGATTCGATGTGCCGGTCATCGAACAATATGAAAAAGGCGACGGGGTGCCGGTGCGTTACCCGGTCATCGTCAAGCCGGTCGACAGCTACGCAAGCAAGGGTATCACGGTGTGCCAAAACGAAGCGGAACTGTATGAAGCAGCCGAAAAAGCCAGACGCTTTTCACGGCATGGCCGCGTGCTCGTCGAACGCTTTATCGATACGAACCACGGCGTCGAAATGTATTACACCTTGCAAAATGGGGAAGTGATCTTATCCGCTGTCACCGACCGTTTTGTCCATAACCAAGGGTACCAAAGCCCGCCGCTGCCGGTCGCAACGATCTACCCTTCCAGCCATCTCGCTGAATTCATCGCGCTTCACGACGCCAATATCCGGGAGATGCTGAGGGGGATGGGGCTCAAGAATGGGCTCGTGCTGATCCAGTCGCTTTATGACAATGGGGAGTTCTTTATTTACGAGATGGGCTACAGGCTGAGCGGGGAGCAGCATTACCAGATCGTCAAACGCCAGACCGATGTTAACTTATTGGAGATGATGATTGATTTTGCGGTAGGGGAAGACATCTCGCAATATGATTTAAGTGATTTCGATGATGGATTCATGCGCTACCCATCCTGCAATCTATCGGTGTTGCTCGGTCCAGGGACGATCCACGAGATTCGCGGCTTGGAGGAAATCATGGACTTGCCGTCGGTGATTTCCTGGGTGCCTACGCGTGAAGTGGGCGATGAGATCACGGTGACCGGCTCCTACTCACAGATGCTGGGCCGTTTCAATATCGTGTGCCAGACGATGGAAGAGCTGAATGGGACGATCCGCGAAATCAACCGGACGCTTAAAGTCGTCTCGGAAAACGGTGAGGACATGGTGCTCGCCCGTTATTTGGCAGGAGAAAAAGTGGGCTAAACCGCAGCGGCTGCTGCGGTTTTTTTCTTTTCTGCTCCATGGCTAAGTGTAGAGTAGAAATTGAATTCATCCAGAAATAAAATCGAGATGAGATTGAGTAAATGCTCGTGCTAGAGATTGCGCTCCAAAGGGCACGCTTGCCGAGGGGCGGGTGTTGAGCCAATGTGCAATCGCACGTTTGTCTCGCCAGCCCGCATGATTCCTCAGGCGTCGGCCCCTTTCCGCTCCATCTCTAAGTTTAGTGTGGAAATGAAAGAGATTCATCTGTCATCGAAATTAGCATGAATAGTTTGGACAGCTCTGAATCAACACATTGAATAGAGACCAAACATCTTCGTAGCTACCGAGTCCAACTAAGCGTCGCCACCATCGGATGAAGACAATGAACAGCGACACTTCTTCGCATGCAAAATATAGTGAAATCTATCAGCCGAACCGCGCACACGGGCTAGCTGACGAAGAAATGTCCAAAGGCATTCCACTTTGCGCACCTGTCCAATGCACTCAAATCTATCGATGCACACATACTTCTCCACAGAAAAAGAGGCTTCCAACTGGAAGCCTCTTTGCTATTTGGAATAAGTGGTGACGAACGATGGGCGCGGGAAGATGTTCGGGCGTTTGTCGATGCCTTCTGACGTGCCGCGCTTTTTATGTGCGTGTGAGTAAGCTTGGGACGACTGCCAATTAGTGAAGGCGGATTCGTCTTCCCACATCGTGAGAATGACATACGTGTCGGAATCGAGCGGGCGCAAGATGCGGATCGCTGCAAAGCCGGGTTCTTTTTCGACAAGGCCGGCGCGGTTCTGGAAGCGCGACTCGAACAATTCGCGGCCTTCTTCAGTGAGCGGGATGTTATTGAATACGGCGAAAGCCCCGTCTTCGAGCTTCCCTTTTTGGTCAAGGACTTCGTAAGATTCGACCTTGTCGCCAGCCGGAGCTCCTTGTTCATTGATGGCTGCCGCGTCGCTGCCGCTTGTGAGAATCAACCAGCCATTGTCTTTCAGTGTATCGGTTTCCTGTTCATTGCCGAGCCATTTATAAAGCTTCATCGGTATGCACCTCTTCTTTGGAAGTTCTACATTTCTTATATTAAGTAAATTAATTCATTTTCGCAAAGAATGTTGTCTCCTTTTCAGGCAGTTTTGTCTATATATAAGCCGAAAAAAATATTCCTGCCTTGTTTAACCTGACTTTAACCTGGGCCTTTTAGGATAGGTGCTAATGAAAGGTTTCATTTGGAAAGGAGTGCATGCGATGTCAGGAACTCCACCAATCGCTGGAGGAATCATTCGCAACTTACAATGGGAAAGAAGGAAAAGATGATGGGGGATCTTTATTTCGATGAACGTTATGGAAAGCTGTACGAAGAAATAGAGAAAGGCGTTTGCCAAGTATTCGAGTTCGATCATTCGCTCGGGCGCGTCCAGCATCTGTTCATCAAGCGGGAGATTCCGATACTGCTCGGGTCTGAACGCTACTTCGATATCGTCACGCCTTATGGATATGGTGGCCCGTTGATGACGGGCTGTAAGCCGGAACATCGGGAAGAGCTGGCATCCGCTTTTGCGGAAGCATTTGCTGTGTATTGCGAAGCTGAAGGCGTGGTCAGCGAATTTATCCGTTTCCATCCGGTACTCGGCAATGCGCAGGATTTCGAAAACAGCTACGAAGTGCGTTATCTGCGCGATACGGTCGGAACCTCGATCACGGCTCATGACGATCCTGTCAAAGCGGAATTCAGCTCTTCAGCGCGCAAGAACATCCGCAAAGCGCTGCGAGATGGCGTTGAGTTCAGGGTGACGCTCGGGCCACGCGACCTGCGGGAATTCCAGCGGATTTATTTTGCGACGATGGACCGCAATCATGCCGATCCATTCTATTACTTCAATGAAAAGTATTTCAATCAATTGCTCGAGTCGTTCAGGGAGCGGCTGTTGCTGGTCGAAGCGCTTTATGAGGGCGAAGTGATCGGCATGGAATTGCAATTTGTCTACAACGATTTAATCCATACGCATTTGTCTGGAACCTATGAAGCATTTCATCATTTATCGCCCGTTTACATCATGCAATATGCAACGGTCTTGTGGGCTAAAGAACATGGGATTACCCTCATCCATGGAGGAGGCGGGCGGACCAATAGCCCGGACGATAGCTTGCTCCGGTTCAAACAGCAATTTGCCCGCCATACGAGCTTTTCGTTCTATAGCGGCCAGAAAGTATGGAATGAGGATGTCTACAGAAGGCTTTGCCAGGAAGCGAATACTGCCGTGACAGATGATTTTTTCCCGGCTTACCGGAAACGGCCGGCGAAAGAGACGAGCGAGGTTTGACAGAGAGAAACCAGAGGGGGAGCACGCAAACAACAAAAGAAGAAATGGGGTTTAGCATGTGAAGGATTTGTTTTTCGAAAAAAATTACGGCCGATTGTACGAAGTGATCGAGAATGGCCGATGCGAAGTGTTCGAGTTTGAACATCCGCTCGGCCGTGTCCATCATCAGTTTATCCGCCGTGAGATTCCGATTCCCGTAACAGGTGGACCATATTTCGACATCGTCACTCCGTATGGCTATGGAGGCCCGGTCATCAAAAATTGTACAGAAGGCAGAAGAGCCCAATTGGTGGAGGCATTTGAGCAAGCTTTCGGGGAATATTGCGCGGAACATGGCATCATCAGCGAATTCGTCCGGTTCCACCCGGTCATTGGCAATGCGCTGGATTTTGAAGATTGCTATGAGGTGCGGTATTTGCGCGAGACGGTGGGGACCAATCTGGGGGACTACGAGGATCCGGTCCAAAGCGAGTTCTCCAAGTCGACACGCAAGAATATCCGCAAAGCGCTTGAGGCGGGTGTGGTTTATGAAATCATCGAAAATCCGCGAAGCCTGGGCGAGTTCAAAGACATCTACCATGAAACCATGAAACGAAATAATGCGGATGCCTATTATTATTTCGAAGAGGATTATTTCACGGAATGCCTGAAATATTTTGCCGACCGCATCGTGTTGACGAAAGCGATCTACGATGGGCAAGTAATCGGGATGGGCTTGAATTTCACTTACGAAGACCGCATCCACACGCATCTATCCGGGACTTTGAGTGATTACAACCATGCTTATCCTGCCTACGTACTGCAATACGCGCTGACGGTCTGGGGGAAAGCGAACGGTTACCGGCTGATCCATGACGGCGGCGGGAGGACCAACGACCCGAACGATAATTTGTTGATGTTCAAGCGGCAATTCGGGAAAAATACCCGTTTTGATTTCTATATCGGAAAGAAGATATGGAACAAGCCGGTTTATGAGGAATTATGCGAACTGAACGCGGCGGACGCAGCGACCGATTATTTCCCGGCCTACCGCTGCAAAAAGCATTTGGAAGCGAGCCGTGTCTAAGCGGCGTATGATGAAAGGACGTGGACCCATTGAATGACCTGTTTTTTGAAGAAGCTTACGGCAAGCTCTATGAAAGGATGGAGCATGGAGCCTGTGAGGAATTCGTATTCCAAAGCGCATACGGTGAAATAAGGCATCTGTTTATCAAGCGTGAAATTCCGATGCTGATTCACGGGGAGAGATGGTATGATGCCATCACTCCGTATGGGTATGGAGGTCCGCGGATCATGCACTGTACGACCGGCTGCCATTCCGACTTGGTCACTGATTTTGAGCTTGCGTTCCGTGAATATTGCAAGGACCAGCGCATCGTCAGCGAATTCGTCCGCTTTCATCCGATTTTCGACAACGCTCGCGACTTTTCCAATTGCTACGACGTCACATTCCAGCGCGAAACCGTCGGAACGACACTCGACGGCTTCGACGATCCGGTTGCTTCCGAGTTTTCGAAATCTGCCCGAAAAACGTTGCGCCGTTCGCTGAATGCGGGGGTCACGTGCCGCATTACCGTAGCGCCGAGCGACCTTAACCGTTTCAAGGAAATCTATTATGAAACGATGAGCCGTGTCCATGCCGACGCGTATTATTTCTTTGACGATGATTATTTCGATAGCTGCCTGCTGAAATTCGCCGACAAAATTGTCTTGGCTGAAGCCATGTATGAAGGGCAAGTGATCGCTGCAGAGCTGCACTTTCTTTATGACGGCATCATGCACACGCATCTTTCGGGCACTGTCCACGATTTCCACCAGCTGTCGCCGATCTACGTCCTGCAATACGGCGCCGTGCGCTGGGGCAAGGAGAACGGCGTCAAGCTCATCCATGCGGGTGGCGGCCGGACGAACGATGCGGAAGATCCGCTTTACAAATTCAAGAAAAAATTCGGCCAGCATACCGGCTTCCGTTTCTACACCGGCCGGAAAATCTGGAACGCCGAGATTTACGAAGAACTGTGCAAAAAGTCCAGAGCCAACGCGGACGAACCTTTCTTCCCGGCGTACCGGGCGAATGCCAGCAAGCAATTGAGCAGCGTATGAAACTTCATGAAACCCCCAAGCGCCCGCCGCGTTTTTGGCTGGCGTTTTTTTTATTGTCTTGTTGTTGATGGGGGTCTTTATGTGAGTGAAAGTTTAGCTGGACTTGAGAGTAAGCTGGATAATTCATTGATCTTTTCAATTTATGCTAGCCGCCTCCCGCTTGGGGCTGGCCTCTTTGCACTAAGCCAAGAAGGGCGCTTGTCTTATGGCGTCGGCTCGCCCGTGAGCGCGGTTCGGCTGATAGATTCCATTGGAATTTTTGTGTGAAGTAGTATCTTTATCCATCGATTTCGTCGACTTGTTGGAGACTCTTATTTAGGCATGTCAGTTGTAAAAAAACTGTTTCTTTCCAATTTTATTTCGAAGCGCTGACAAAAGTATTCACGCTAATTTTAACGCCTAATGAATTTTATTTCCTGACTAAAACTAGAGATGGAGCGAAGGGGAGGCGACGCCTGGGGGACCGAGCGGGACTGGCGAAACCTATGCGGCTTGCCGCAAGGGTTCGACGCCCGCCCCTCGGCAAGCGTCCTCCCTGTAGCGCAATCTCCGCCACAAAAAACTTTAATCACTCTTTCTTCACTAAAAAGTTGCTGAATTCACCAAAGCTTTTTCAAAACGCCTAATCAGTTTAACCCTCTTTTAACCTCCGCCCCATAGGATTAACAACAACAGGATTCCATCCGCGCCAAACTAAGGAGGATCGCCGCCGCAAACAGATGGCCGGATCAAATGATATGCTGCACCACTGCTTCGGGAGCGGATCTTGGCTTCCAGAATGAACGCAAAAGAGGTTGAAACTATGGAGAAAACAGTCATCGCCATCATGTTCGTCGTCATCATCACGAAAGTTCTCGGCTTTTCACGGGATATCTTCCTATCTTTTTTCTACGGTGCCGATGGATTGACCGACGCCTACCTGATCTCGACCGATATCCCGACGGTGTTCTTTGCTTTTATCGGCATGGGCATCGCCGCGAGCTATATACCCGTCTACACGAAAATCCGTGAAGAACGGGGCGATGTAGCGGCAGAGCGCTTTACCGCCAACGTCACCAATGCGGTCTTGCTGCTGTCGACGGTGCTGGTCATCCTGCTCTTGGTGTTCCCGGTGCCGATCGTCAAACTGTTCGCCTACGGGTTCGAAGGGGAGACGCTGCGCATCGCGGTGCTGTTCACGCGGATCATTTCGCTGACGCTTTACTTCACTGCCTTGATCTTCATTTTCACCAGCTACCTGGAAGTGAAAGACCGTTTCCTGCCGACGGTGCTGAGCGGGTTGCCGCTGAATGTGCTGTTGATCACGACGATTGTGGTCAGTTCGAAAATGGACATCATGATGCTTGCCATCGGCACAGTCATTGCGGTCATCGTGCAATTTCTGTACATGGTGCCGGCTATACGGAAAAGCGGTTACCGCCACCAATTGGTGCTGAACCTGAAAGACCGCGACCTGAAGCAGATGATGATGCTCGCAATTCCGGTCATCATCGGGGTATCGGCGGACCAAATCAACATCCTGGTAGACCGGACCATCGCTTCGCAGCTAGCAGAAGGCGGGATTTCCGCATTGACCTACGCACACCGCATCGTGTTCTTCGTCCAGGCGATTTTCGTGCTGGCGGTCGTGAAAGTGATGTTCCCGAAAATCTCGAAATTGGCAGTAAGGAAAAATATGGAAGAGTTAAAAGCTGTAGTCGGGAAGATCATCACGACAGTGTCGTTGATTGTCATTCCCGCTGCGGTCGGCATGATGATTTTCGCCCGGCAGATTACGGAGCTGCTGTTCGGCCGCGGGGCATTCGAGGAACGGGCGATTGCGATGACAACCGGATTATTGTTCTTCTACGCGCTGGGCCTGCTCGGGTTCGGGCTGCGGGAAGTGCTGTCGAAAGTGTTTTATTCCCTGGAAGATTCACGGACGCCGATGATCAACGCATTCGGTGCCATGTTTTTGAACGTCGCGTTGAACCTGGTGCTATCGCGTGTGATCGGGCTGAACGGCTTGGCGCTTGCGACCAGCATCGCGGCGATCGTCAGTACGGTGCTGTTATATGCATCGCTGGTCCGGAAAATCGGCTCGCTCGACAGTCGCCGGCTTATGGTCGACTTGGCGAAAGGCATAATCGCCGCCATCGTCATGGGCATCGCGGCCAGGACGGCATTTACGGTTTCTTTGCTCGCTGTGGGTGACATTCCGGCATTGTTCATCGGCGTGCTGACAGGGGTCATAGTCTATGCGGCGATGCTGTGGCTGCTGCAATTAAGCGATATCGCTTATTACAAGGCACGGTTGATGGCCTTGGCCAGACGTTGAAAAGAGGGGGTGGGGTTCATGATTTATGTACTTGGGTTTTTTGTGATACAGATTCTCGCAACATTTTTAATCAAAGATTTTCTTCCGCCGGGTGATGGATATGCGATGCTTCTCGTCTTCACTGGAATCGTCGCCATATCCTTGTACCTGTACCGCACTTTGAAGAATGAATGGCTGTTTGTCATTTTTGCGGGGTTCGCGGTGCGGGTGGTCATTTTATTCATCGATTTGTATGTACCGTCCATCGGGATTTTCTCGAGCGGCACGGATACGGAATATTTCCATGAAGTTTCCGTGCTGGTAGCGAACGGCCAATATCCGCTGGACCAGACTTCGACGGTGTATGTGCCGTTTCTTTCAGGGCTCTACTACATGATCGGGGACCAGCGTGCTTACTCGCAATTCCTCAATATCGCCTGCTGGGTGTTCTCGGCCGTATTCCTCTTCAAGTCGCTGAACTATTTGCAGATCGAAAAAAAGTTGAGCTTTATCGCATTGCTCATCTTCACGCTTATGCCGAACAGCATTTTCATGTCGAGCATCCTGCTTCGTGAAGCGCTGATCATTTTCTTCACGACGGTTTCGCTTTATTACTTCCTGCGCTGGATCGGGGAGCGTTCGTTCCTCCAATTCGGCTGGGCCGTGGTGCTGTCGATTCTTGCGATGATGTTCCACACCGGCATGATCGGCTTGCTGCTCGTCTATATCGCATCGTTCGTCTGGCTGGAGCGCGGGAAGATGGGCAGGAAAATTTCAACTCCGCTCATCTATCTGTTATTTGTCGGCGGCATCGCATTTCTCGTCTTCCAGAACGCCGATGTCTTCTTGAGTAAATTCGTCACGGAAGAAGGCGGGACGGTCGACTACGAGATTTTCGCTGAAGGCGGTTCGGTCTACCTGGCGAGCTTCAGCGGATTATCCGGCATAGCGGCGTTGCTCGTCGCACCGCTTAAAATGTTCTACTTCCTGTTTTCGCCGCTTCCGCTCGATTGGCGGGGAGGCGGGGATATCGTCAGTTTCCTGTTTGATTCCACCGTTTACCTGTTCCTGATCGGCGCTACGCTTTACGGCCTGTTCCGGAGCGAAATGCCGGTGAGGACGAAAATATTCATCCTGCTGGTGATCGGGATGACCGTTTTCATCTATTCGTACGGGACGCAAAGTGCCGGGACGGCGATGCGCCACCGCAATAAAATCATCCCGCTATTATTGCTGTCCTATGCGGCAGCGAATAGCAAGCAATTGCTGGAATTCACCAAAATGAAATGGACGGGGAAAAAGGGGGAGAAGGTGGGCTCATGATGGAAAACCTGAAAATCGCAATTGTTGGGGCCGGGGAGACAAGCTTGCTTGCAGCGGCGACATTCGGCACCGTTTATCCGGTCATCGTATTCGATCCGGATCGCTCCAAAAGGGCAAGGTTTGATGAAAAGGGCATCGCTTTTACAGATCAAGCCAGCGAACTGGCTGATGCCGGCATCCTCCTGATCACTGGTTCCAAGCGCCCTGTCTATACATTGGACGGGCTTTCGGAGCTATGCCGGATCGTCGGAAGCCATATGAAAAAAGGCTCGGTGCTCATTTTCGAAGCCCCGGTCTATCCTGGCACAACCGAAGAAACCTGCATCCCCCTGCTCGAGCAGCATTCCGGCCTTGCCGCCGGAAAGGAATTTTTCGTCGGTTTCGTCCCGGCGAGATGGCAGGGCGGTGAAGCCCAGGGGAAGGTGGCGAAAATGCGCAAAGTGATCGCCGGGCAAAGCGGCCCGGTCACCGATTATCTCGCAGATCTATTCGCCCCGGTCCATGACGGCGGCATATACAAAGCGAAGTCGATCCGTGTCGCCGAAGCGGCCCAATTGCTCGAGATCGCGCAAAAAGAAGTGAATATCGCTTTGATGAACGAAGTGGCGCTGACCTTGAACCAGCAAGGAATCGATACGCATGATGTATTGGAAACCGCCAACACCAGGCGGGGCTTTATCAAATTAGAACCCGATCTCCTCGGGGACCATGCCGTGCCCTGGCATGGAATGGACCAATTCTGGTGCAAGGGGGAACAGAAGGGCCGGCAAGTGGCACAGCGGGTCATCAAGAAACTGATCCAAAACGAAGTCATCATCCATGAAGCGCGCATCACGGTGCTCGGTGTCACGAGAGAAGACGGGACAAGCGAAGCGCCGGAAGCGGGGGTGATCGAACTTGTATCGGAGCTCCAGGAATATGGCATGGATGTCCAGGTCGCGGATGCCAGGCTCGAAATGTGGCAGGCGGAATGCGCAGGCGGCGTTTTGCTGACGAAGCAGGAGGAATTGCTTCCGGCGGTTTCGGTCATACTCGCGGTGCCGCATGAAGCTTACCGGAAAGCGGGATGGAAGTTATACGAGCGATTGCTCGACGGCAAGTCAGGTTATGTATTCGATGTCAAAAGCATACTTGAACGGAATGAAAAACCCGAGAAGGTGACCTTATGGAGAATGTGAGGAGGGGGCAGCCCATGATTGTTGGAGATTTCAGTGAAGAAAAAAAGCAGCCGAAGCGCTCGAATGTGGCGGTAAGGGTACTGGAAGCCGTCATTGCCGCTTTGATGCTATTGGCCTTATCGCCATTATTGGTAACGGTCGCTCTATTGATCCGTCTCGAGTCGAAAGGCCCTGCAATGTTCAAGCAGCAGCGCGGAGGGCTTTACGGACGGCATTTCACGATTTATAAATTCCGGACGATGGAGCACGGTCGGGATAGAAAACGCAACCGCATCGACCCGTTCGACGGTGACCCGAGCATTACGAAAATCGGCAACATTCTCCGCAAAACAAGCATCGATGAATTGCCCCAGCTGATCAACATCGTCAAAGGCGATATGTCGTTCATCGGGCCACGCCCGACCGTCACCGACCAGACCGACAACTACAACGATTACCAGAAGCAGCGGCTGATGGTGAAGCCGGGAGTCACGGGGCTCGCGCAAGTGAGCGGGCGCAACAGCTTGAGCTGGGATGAAAAAATCGATATCGATATCGATTATATCAACCGCAAAAGCCTGCGCCTGGATTTATATATCTTGGCCCAGACGGTGGTCAAAGTATTCCGGACAGAAGAAATTTATGAAAAAAGCTGAGCGGAGGGTAATGCCATGACAACGAAACTGATCCATGCCGTCACTGTTTCGGAAAGTTTGAGCTTTATGGATGGCCAATTGCGCTACTTGAAAGACCGGGGGTTCGAACCGAAAGCGTTGAGTTCCAAAGGGCCGGGTTTCGAGGAGTTCCGTGCAAGCGAACAAGTGGAAATGCTCGAATTGCCGATGGACAGGGGCATTTCACCGCTGAACGATCTCCAATCGCTTGCCCGTTGCGTCTCGCTGTTCCGGCGGGAACGCCCGTCAGTCGTCAATGCCAGCACACCGAAAGCGGGACTGGTGGTCACGATCGCTGCCCGGATTTGCCGTGTGCCCGTCCGGGTCTATACGATGCGGGGCTTGAGGCTGGAAACGACAGCAGGGTGGAAGCGCAGCTTGTTGTTGAACATGGAAAGGATGGCCGCATCTTCCGCCACCCATTGCTTGGCGGTATCCGATAGCTTGCGGGCGCGGGCGGTCGAATTCGGGATTGCCGGTGAAGGGAAAATCAGCGTGCTCGGAAAAGGCAGCGGCGATGGTTTTAATGTCGCGAAATTCCAGGAGACCCCGGAAATCGCGGCAGCCAAGGATGAACTTCGAGAACGATACGCCATCCGAAAAGAGCATACTGTTCTCGGGTTTGTCGGCAGGCTGACAAAAGACAAGGGAGTCAATGAACTGGTTGCCGCATTCAAGCAGCTAAGCCTTGGAAACGAGCAGCTGCGCTTGCTCATCGTCGGCGATTATGAGGATGATGACCCGGTGGAAGAAGGCGTGAAATGGGAAATCGAGAACAACCCGAAAATCATCAAAACCGGATTTCTTCCGGATCCGGTGGCTTATTACCATTTGATGGACATCTTTGTGTTCCTGACGAAACGTGAGGGTTTTGGCAATGTGTCGATCGAAGCCGCTTTATGCGGGCTGCCGGTTGTGGCATCCAATGTCACGGGTGCACGGAACACGATTGTCGATGGAAAGACCGGCTGCCTGGTGGACCCTGAAAACCTTCAGGAAATCACCGAAACGGTTGGGCGGTTGATAGCATCCGAAAGTTTGCGCGTACGGTTTGGGGAAGCCGGGCGGGAATGGGCAAACACCCATTTCAGCAACGAGGTGCTATGGAAAGAGCTGGACAGTTTTTATAAAAACTGTCTCGGCGAATCGCTGGTACCAGCCGGCGAATTGAACTAAGGGTTCAGGTCATGCGGGGAAAATCAAAAACAAAGGGGAGTTTCATTTGAAAACATATTATTATATTGCGTCTGCCGGAGTGCTTGGGGTCAAGACGAATATCAAGAATTTCGGCTGGTCATACGGCCATAACGTTCCGGAAGGCACCATGGAACAATACGAACGCTGTGCGGTCCGCATGCAGGTCGATTTAAGGGAATTCAATGAAGATGCCCAACACGAGACGATGGGCAAATACCATTATTTCAGCGGCACGCCAGGAGCGGACAAAATCTATTACACACGCAATTACGCAGGCAAAGGGCGCATGCGCATCCGCGCGGAAGGGTTTTTGACGGATGAGCCGAAAATCACCGTCAACCGCGCTTACTATAAACTCATTACCCACCGGATCATGAACCTTCATTCCATAGGCTATATCATGACCGATCTCGCGACGCTGCTGTTATTGAAGAAAGGATATGCGCCGATCCATTGTTCCGCGTTCAAGAAGGATGAATCGACTTTGACGGTGTTCGCCCCGCCGGATACCGGCAAGACATTGAGCAGCATGACGGCTTGCATGGAGCACGGCGCTGAATTCATCGCAGAAGATCTGGCCATCACCGACGGCAGGACGATCCATTCCGTTCCGTGGACCAGCACATTCCGCTATTATTCCACTGTTGAGCAGGGAATGGGCGCGAAGATCAAGAACCGTGTCGATAAACTGTTGCCGGTCATGGAATACATCAGCTTCAAAAAGCCGGACCCGATTACGGAATATGTCGGCGAACAGACATTGCTCGATCAACAGGTTGTGACGCATGTCGCCATCCTGGAACGCGGTGAAGACTATGTCGCAGAACAGGGCGAAGCGGTGGCGCTCCAGAAACTGATGAACTTGAACCGCTATGAATTCAACTATTTGCGTTCACCGCTGTTGACGGCTTATGAATTCTTCAATCCCGAATTGAAAATCGACCAAGCGCTCGCCAATGAACGCGAAATCTTGACGAAATTGATCCGGGGAAGCGAGAAAGTGTTCTCCGTGAAAAAGAATAACGCCACCCATTATGCGGAGGAATTATTGGAACAAATCGGCAGCCCGGTCGCACCAGCCCAAGCGGTGCAAGGCGCCTGAAAGGGAGCGGTCCATCATGTCAGCAAAAGTGTTGCACGCCATGACCATTGCCCAAAGCCTGCAATTGGTAAGGGGGCAATTGAAAACTTTGGAAACGCGCGGCTATGAAGTGAAAGCTTTGACTTCGGAAGGAAGCTACGCGGAGATTTTCGAACAAGAGGAAGGCGTGCGGGTGCTCCATGTCAATATGGAACGCGAAATCGCCTTGAAGAAGGACCTGGACTCGCTGTTTGAGTGCATCCGTGTCATCCGTTCCGAAAAGCCGGATATCGTCAATGCCGGGACGCCAAAAGCGGGATTGATCGTGTCGCTCGCTGCGTATTTCTGCAGGGTGCCGGTGCGCGTCTATAATGTGCTCGGGTTGCGCCTGGAGACGACCGGGGGCATCAAGCGCCAAATCCTGCTGATGGCAGAGAAAATTGCCGCTGCGTCGTCGACACATATGCTTGCAGTATCACCGAGTTTGAAGCGGCAAATCGTCGAACTCGGCATCGCGCCAGCCGATAAGATCAAGATTCTCGGCCATGGCAGCGTCAACGGCTTCGACCTGCAGCGTTTTGAACTGGATGCGGACATGAAAAGGCGTGTGGAAGAAAAACGCCTCGCTTATGGGTGGACAGGTGAAGAGCTTGTTCTCGGTTCGATGGGCCGGATCACCAAAGACAAAGGCATCGACGAAACGGTACGGGCGTTCACTGAATTGAATGAGCGCCATCCGAATTTAAGGCTGCTCATCGTCGGGGATTATGAATCGGCGGATGCGGTTTCCGAATGGACACGCAATACGATCACAGATCACCCCGATATCGTCCACGAAGATTACCAATTGGACCCGGTGCCGTTTTATTATTTGATGGATCTGTTTTTATTCCTGACAAAGCGCGAAGGCTTCGGCAATGTCTCGGCGGAAGCTGCGCTGACGGGAATTCCGGTCATCGCGGCGGACGTGACGGGCGCGCGCGACACATTGGTGGACGGGAAGACCGGCTATTTGGCCGACCCCGACAACCACAGGGATGTCATGGAGAAACTGGAAATATTGATCGATGATCCCGCACTGCGCAAAGAATTGGGTTCCGCCGGGCAGGAATGGGTGCGCCAGAATTTCAGCAATGAAGCCTTGTGGGAAGAGATGGATACTTATTACCGGACTTGTTTACTGGAACGGTCAAGTGTGCTCGGGGAAGCGCAGTGAGTGTTGCCTGTGCAAACTCGTTTCCCTCTTGGAGACGGATGTAAGCCAAAAGAAAAACCCGGCATGCTGTATGCCGGGTTTTGTTTATGCCTTCATTCTTCCCTTGGGGCGATGCTGATCGGGCGGATGGAACCCCAAGGCGCAACGTCGATAGTGACTTCGAGGTCGACCGCTTCTTCAAGTTCAGGGCCGCGGCCTTGTTCGACATAGAAATTTTCAAGCTGCGGGGCGACGACACGGCGGTCATATTTGCTGCCGTTGATGGCACCGAAGAACGGCTGCTCTTCGATCCGGTCGATGACGGCGTAGCCATCTTCGCCCTCGGCCAGAGTGAAGTAGACGGTTCCGTCGCTTATTCCGGCAGGCGCGTCAAGATCCGGGTACTGCAGCATGACGTATTCGCCGTAGAATGGATCGAACGGGTCGAATGGTTCAGCACGCAGCAAATATTGGTCGCCGAACCAGGAAGTAGCGTAGAAGCTGACAACGAGCAACGCGACGAATATGGTCTGCAAGGCAGGCATTAGCCATTTCTTCATGTCACTGCACCTTCTTTCTTGCGGTTAAGCCACCAGGCGATGCCTGACAGCACGAACAACAGGATGGCACCGATCAGGAAGAACAGCGACATGTCGAGCCGTTCCCACGCATAGATGACATAGATGACGAACTGGACAACGATGAAATAGACGAATCCCAAGGCGAGCGGCTGGTCCTGCCGCTGCGCGATGATCAAATAGCCCAGTGCGGTCAATTCCGCGGCGACCGCTAAAGCGATGGCCGTTTCATCGTAGAGCATGAAGCCGACCAGCCCGATCACGCCGAGCCACATCAAGCGGCGCTCCCGGAAATACGCAAGTGCCGCGACTGCAATACCTGCGGCGGCGAGGGCGATCGATTCCGGCATCGATAATTCGACTAAGGCCAGGTCGCTTTCCCCGCGTATCGCCAGGAAGACGATCAGCTGGATCCCGCCCACAATCAGATAGAGCGGGGCCAACAGCTTCTGCTTGTCTTTCGGGATCAACAGTAACAGCAAGACAAGCGCGAACAAAGTCCAGATCGGGACGAGTGGGCTATCGATGTCCCATATGCTCCAGACGAGAAAACCGGAACCGAGCAGCAAAAGCCAGCTGAAGATCATCACCGGCCCCTCTTTGCTCAAAAAGAACCAGCTGAGCGTGACGGCGATGATCAGCAGCCATTCGATCAAGCCGATACCGGGAGCCGCCGATGTCAGGAGGGAAATCCCGCTGATGAACGCCAATACAGTGAATGCAGCGTGGCGCCAAATGAAGAAATGCGCGATGGCGGCAATGAACAATGCCCACGGGACGATGCTGGATCCGGTGCCGAGGTGGAAAGTCTGGCCGGTCACGACTAAGCTTGCACCGAACATCAGATAACCGAGTATGCGGAAAATGATCGGATGGCCGAAATGCTTTTTCTCCGAGAAATGGCCGATTACATAGAAAACCCACATGAGCAATACGACCATGCCGACTTTCGCGATTGCCGGGATGGCTTGCCAGTTGGCAGCGATGAAACTAAAGACGGCGAGGGCGAAAAAGATCAAGCCGATGATGAGCAAAAGAGGCAATTTGCGTTTTTTCGGCTGGCGGGTTTCAAATGCCTGGATGCGCTCGACGGCCTCTTGGTCGATCAGCCCTTCCGCGCGCCATTGGGCGAGTTTGCGTTCCCATTCCATACAGGACACCTCCCTAATTATTAACTGTATTATAAACCTATATTGTCAGAAATGACAGAAAGCGTTCTTGTTTTCTAGGCCTTTTCTAGTGATTCGGCAAGCGTAATATTGGATTTCGAAGGAAGCATCCCTGCCATGCAAGCTGTCTTTTTTGCAGGAAAGTAATCATATAAAGAGGGTTCAGGCTGCTGCATGGCGAAAGTTAAAATTACTATAGAATAAATGAAAGAATATCGGATCGGCGCTGGGAGTCCGGCTACATGATTTTGTAAGGGCGGAGTGTGAGAGAAGTGGAGTTCGTGTATGAATGGATGGGCCACATCCAATTGGGGGTATTCCTGCTGGCGCCTTTATTATTGCCATGGTGGCTGAAGCGGTATATCTGGCTTGGTTTTGTGGCAGCCGGCTATTTGTTTTATATCGCGTGGGGGCTTTATCTGCAGGCTGCAGGAACTATGGAAGAGTACGGAACCGGTTTCGGCATGATGATCCTGCCTTATTTGGCGGGGATCTCGCTATTCGGTTATATACTCCAAAAATCGGTCGGCCATGCGAAGCAGAACGATTCCGAAGAATAGAAAAGGGAGTGGACATCGGTGATCATCGATCCAACACAACAAACGAGCAAGGAAAATTATAAACTGTTGATCGGCAGTGTCTTGCCGCGCCCGATTGCGTGGGTCTCATCCGTATCCGGAGGGGGCGAATTGAATCTAGCCCCTTTCAGCTTTTTCACGGTCGCTTCGCGCAACCCGCCGATGCTGGCCTTCTCGATTGGCGAAGGTGTCGAGGCGCGGGCTGGCACGGTAAAAGACACGCTCACGAATATCCAGGAGCGGGGCGAATTTGTGGTCAATATCGTTTCTGCCCATCTTGCGAATGAAATGGCGAAAACCGGCGAACATCTTGCGCCGGACGTCGATGAATTCGCATATTCCGGATTGACGCCTGTCCCATCTGAAGCAGTTTCGGTGCCACGCGTAAAAGAATCGCCCGTCAGCATGGAATGTGAACTGGTGCAGGTCATTCCGCTCGGGGACGACCATCTTGTCATCGGCAAAGTGCTGCGCTATCACATCCAGGATGAATTATACGACAAGGGCAGGATCGATACGAAAAAGCTGGCGCCGATCGGGCGGCTTGCGGGGAACTACTCGCCAGTCGAATCGATGTTTTCATTGCCGAATGAGCATTTGGAGGAATATTTGCGGCCGCCGGTAGACAAAGACCGGGAGTAGCTGCGCCCACGGGGAGGGATGCTTCATGGCCTTGCAGGTTGAACATGTCAGTTTCCAACGTTTGCGGCGGGAACATTTGCCGCAACTTTATGAATGGATCACGAAGGAACCGCAAATCAACCGTTTTTGGGGATATAGCTATAACGGCACTTACGGGGAGTTCGTGCACGAATTTGTCGGCAGCATCAAAGGGCGGGATCCGACCGAGCCGTATCTCATTTATTACCTGGAGGAACCGATCGGCTATATCCAGACATTCCGCTGGAGCGATTATCCGGGCAGCGAACAATTCATGGAATTGCAGAAGGCGGCCGGGCTCGACATCCTTATCGGGACGCCAGCCTACCGCGGCAAAGGTTTCGGGCAAGCGATCATCCGCCGCTTTTTGGAGGAAGTGGTGTTTCGTGACGGATCGGTGACTTGCTGCGTCACCGATCCCGATATCCGCAATAAACCGGCGATCCGGGCATATGAAAAAGTGGGGTTCGAAATCGTCCGGCGCGTGGAAGAAGTGTCGGAAATCACGCGGCCGGTCTGGTTCATGCGTGTCGGGCGAAAGCAGCTGGAACAGAAGAAACCCTAGCCAAAAACGGCTAGGGTTTCAATTTTTGCTCGGCATCACGGATTGCCTGTTCCATGAAGCGTATGGGATGGTCGAGCATGCGCCCATGACCGACGGCGAGGAAGCTGGGCTGCAGCAAAGTCAAGTTCTTTGCGCTGTCGAGTGCCGTGCGCTTGTCCCAAGTCGCCATCGCCGGAAACGGGAACAGCGGCTTGAATGTCCCGGAAACGGCTGTGCCGCCGCGTGTCTGGAAAGCATCTCCTGCGAGGAGGACGCCGGAGCGTCTATCGAAAAACGAGATGGAGCCCGGCGAGTGGCCGGGGGACAGGATGACTTCGAGCGAGCCGACCCGGTCGCCTTCTTCCAGCAGGCGGTCAGGTCTGGTCTGGATGTTCTTCGGGATTCCGCCTTTGACGGGTTTGCCCCCGTCTTCCGGGGAAGCGCTCTTATCCCCGGCGAGGATTTTCGCTTCCCTTTCAGAGACGGAAACCTGTGCTGCGGGAAACTGTTTCTTCAATGCATCGAGTGCGCCGACGTGATCGATATGGGCATGCGTCAGCGCAATTTCGGTAATCGGCTTGCCGATGGTTTTCGCTGCCAAAGCGATGTCCCTTGCCGCAAAACCCAAGGCGCAATCGATGAGCGTCAAGCCTTCCTGTTCTTCGACCAAATAACAATTTACCGGAAATACTGAAGGCATAAAAGCCAATTGATAGACATTCTGCACTTTCTTGACCCGCATGGCCGCCAACTCCTTTTGGATGATTACTGCCATTTTAGCGCAATCGGCCGCTGAAATGAAGCCGGTGGCAAATAGTTGTGCCGGATACGAAGCTGGCGCATAATATCCCTAGATTGTTTTTAACGGAGGAGGAAAAGCTGTTGGTTAAGTTAAAAGGCGTGGTGCCTGTCATGCGCAACCTGAAGGAATTCGAGCGGCTGCTTGCAAGCGACCAGGAGACCATCATTTTCCTGGAAGTCAGGCTCGCCCAGCTAAAGCCGCTTGTCGCCGCTGCCAAGAAAGCGGGCAAGAAAGTCATCTTGCATGCGGATTTGATCCAAGGCTTGAAAACGGACGCTTATGGCATTGAGTATTTGGTCCGCGAAGTGAAACCGGACGGCATCGTCTCGACAAGAAGCAATGTCATCGCGCTCGCGAAGAAAAACAAATTGACGACGATCCAGCGCTTGTTCCTGCTCGACAGCCATGCGCTCGAGCATAATTTGAGCTTGATCGACCAAGTTAAGCCCGATTACATCGAATTACTGCCTGGGCTCATCCCGTCGATCATCAAAGAAGTGCATGAACGGACTGGCATTCCCATCATTGCAGGGGGCTTGATCCGCACGAAAGAAGATATCAAACTTGCTTTTGAGGGCGGGGCGGAAGCCGTTTCGACGTCCCATGCCGAACTATGGGATACATGACCAGCCGATAGCCCGGTCATTGGGCACTGCCCTTGAAAGAAGGGGCACGCTCATTTTTCAGCGGGCTTCCCCCGAAGTGCCCGATTTAATTGTTGACAGCGTTTTCAATAACTGCTAAATTGTTTTTACAAGTTAAGGACCGTGCAGGAGATTAGGAGATCCGCATCGGACAAGGCCCCATTTCAATGGGCCTTCGTTCGGTGCGGATTTTTTTGCGTTCGGGACTTAAATTATTCATGGAGATGCTGCTTGAATCCTTGTCCTGCCGGATGGCAGGTGGCGATAAAAGCGGGATGTCCGAAAAGGGGTGTATGGAAATGACAATGTTTTTAGCGGAATTGATCGGTACGATGATTCTCATCATTTTTGGTGCAGGTGTTGTAGCGGGTGTAGTTTTAAAAGATTCGAAAGCGGAAAACTCCGGCTGGATTGTCATCACGATTGCGTGGGGCCTCGCAGTGACAATGGGCGTCTATGCGGTCGGGAATTTCTCGGGCGCGCATTTGAACCCGGCGGTCACCTTAGGTTTTGCATTTGTCGGTGAATTTCCATGGTCACAGGTGCCAACCTATATTGCCGCACAAATCCTTGGCGCCATCATCGGTGCCGTGATCGTCTTCTTCAACTATCTTCCGCATTGGAACAAGACGGAGGAAGCGGAATCGAAACTTGCTGTGTTCGCAACGATTCCTGCTATCCGCCGGCCGTTTTCCAATTTGATCAGTGAAATCATCGGGACGTTCGTGCTCGTCATGGGCTTGTTGTTCATCGGGGCCAATGATTTTACGGAAGGCTTGAACCCGCTGATTGTCGGCGCGCTCATCATCGCGATCGGCATGTCGCTCGGCGGCACGACAGGATACGCGATCAACCCTGCGCGTGATCTGGGCCCCCGCATCGCACATGCCTTGCTTCCGATTCCGGGTAAAGGGCCATCCGACTGGAGCTACGCCTGGGTGCCTGTTGCCGGGCCTGTCTTGGGAGGCATCTACGGGGCGGTTTTCTATAAAGCCTTGTTTACGGGAGATTACGGATTGCCGTTCTACGCATTAAGTTTAGTGCTGCTCCTGGTATTTGTCGGGGCAGCCAGTGTAGAATTGAAAAATGGCCGTGTGAAGGCCAAGCAATTAAGAGAAAAAACCATTTCATAAGTTTGTGGAGGAGATTCCAGTGAGTAAAAAATATATTTTATCGATCGACCAGGGAACAACCAGTTCACGGGCGGTCCTGTTGAACCATGACGGCGAGATCGTCGGCACGGGCCAGCAGGAATTCCAGCAATTTTTCCCGAAACCGGGCTGGGTCGAGCACGACGCCAATGAAATCTGGACTTCGGTCCTTGCCTGCATCGCAGAAGTATTGCGGAAGACAGATGTCGCCCCATCCGAAATTTCGGGCATCGGCATCACCAACCAGCGCGAGACGACCGTCGTCTGGGACCGCAATACCGGCAAGCCGATCTATAAGGCGATCGTCTGGCAATCACGCCAAACGGACGGCATCTGCAATGAATTGAAAGACCAGGGATTGAACGAAACATTCCGCAAAAAGACCGGCCTTCTGATCGATGCATACTTCTCGGGCACAAAAGTGAAATGGATCCTCGACAATGTCGAAGGCGCGCGGGAGAAAGCGGATAATGGCGATTTGATGTTCGGCACGATCGATACATGGCTTGTCTACCGCTTGTCTGGCGGCACGACGCACATCACGGATTACAGCAATGCATCCCGCACGCTCATGTACAATATCCACGATCTTGAGTGGGACGAGGAACTGCTCGACATCTTGACTGTACCGAAGAGCATGCTTCCTGAAGTGCGACAGTCATCTGAAATCTATGCCCATACCGTCAACTATCATTTCTTCGGGCATGAAGTGCCGATTGCCGGAATTGCCGGCGACCAGCAGGCAGCCCTGTTCGGACAGGCTTGCTTCGAGAAAGGCATGGCGAAAAACACCTATGGCACTGGCTGCTTCATGCTGATGAATACCGGCGAAAAAGCGGTTGAATCCGAGCACGGATTGCTCACTACGCTCGCGTGGGGCGTCGACGGCAAAGTCGAATATGCACTCGAAGGCAGTATTTTCGTGGCAGGTTCTGCGATCCAGTGGCTGCGTGATGGGCTGCAAGTCATCGAGACAGCGCCTGAGAGCGAAGATTATGCAAAGCAAGTGGAATCGACAGACGGCGTCTACATGGTGCCGGCATTTGTCGGGCTCGGCACGCCTTATTGGGACACCGATGCCAGAGGCGCAATCTTCGGCTTGACACGCGGCACGACAAAAGCGCATTTCATTCGCGCGACGCTTGAAGCGCTCGCATATCAGACAAAAGACGTTGTAGATGTTATGATAGAAGATGCAGGGATTGAATTGAAAACTTTGCGCGTCGATGGCGGCGCAGTCGGCAACGACATGTTGATGCAGTTCCAGTCGGATCTGCTCCATGTTCCTGTTGAACGCCCGAGCATCCAGGAAACGACGGCGCTTGGCGCTGCTTATTTAGCAGGCCTCGCTACAGGATTCTGGAAAGACAAAGACGAGATTGCCGCACAATGGCAGCTCGATAAAACGTACGAGCCGTCCATGCCGGAGGAAACGAGCGAGCGCCTTTACACGGGGTGGCAGAATGCGGTAGCCGCGACTCGTACATTCAAGCCCATCAATTAAACTTACAAGTTAATTACCTGAGAGATAAATGGCCGGAGACGAGGAGAGACCATGCCAGTACAGCAGATGCAAATCTGCAGCTGTGTACGGGTCTCTCTTTTTAATGTGGAAAATATTGGATAAGGAGTCGGTTAAGAATGAAATTCTCAAGCCTAAAACGTACAGAAACTTATGGACAGATGAAACAAGCACCACTCGATGTATTGATCATCGGGGGCGGGATCACGGGAGCGGGGATTGCGCTCGATGCTGCAGCACGCGGTGTCCGCGCGGCCGTCCTGGAAATGCAGGATTTCGCAGCAGGAACCTCAAGCCGCTCAACGAAACTCGTGCACGGCGGTTTGCGCTACTTGAAGCAATTCGAAGTGAAGATGGTTGCAGAAGTCGGCAAAGAACGTGAAATCGTCTACGAAAACGGGCCTCATGTCACGACGCCTGAATGGATGATGCTGCCTTTCCATAAAGGTGGAACTTTCGGGCCGCTCAGCACGAATATCGGCCTGCGCGTCTATGATTTCCTGGCGGGCGTCAAGAAAACCGAACGCCGCCGCATGCTGTCGCGCGAGGAAGCGATCCGCCGCGAGCCGCTCGTGAAACAACAAGGGTTGAAAGGCGCCGGGTATTATGTCGAATACAAGACAGACGATGCGCGTTTGACGATGGAAGTCATGAAAAAAGCCGTTGAAAAAGGCACGCTTGCGCTGAACTATGTGAAAGTGAAAGGGTTCCTTTATGACAATGGAAAAGTGGTCGGCGTGGTAGCGGAAGACCAGCTCGACGGCACGATCCACGAAATCTTCGCGAAGAAAATCGTCAATGCGGCCGGCCCGTGGGTCGACACCTTGCGTGAAGAAGACAAATCGAAAAACGGCAAGACCTTGCAGCTGACGAAAGGGATCCATTTGGTGTTCGACCAAGCACGCTTCCCGCTCAAGCAGGCCATCTATTTTGATATGCCGGACGGCCGCATGGCATTCGCCATCCCGCGCCAGGGCAAAGTGTATGTCGGAACGACCGATACCGTATACAAACAGGACATTGCACACCCGACGATGACGGCGGAAGACCGTGACTATGTTCTCGAAGCAGTCAATTTCATGTTCCCGGACGTGGCGATCACGGCTGCTGATATCGAATCGAGTTGGGCAGGGTTGCGCCCGCTGATCCACGAAGAAGGCAAGGACCCATCCGAGATTTCCCGTAAAGACGAGATCTTCGTATCGGATTCGGGCTTGATTTCCATCGCAGGCGGCAAGCTCACCGGCTACCGTAAAATGGGCGAAAGCATAATGGACCTGGTCACCGGGCAGCTCCAAGAGGAATATGGCGTCGCTTTCAAGAAAGTATCGACGAAGAAAATGGCGCTTTCGGGCGGGGAAGTCGGCGGATCGAAAGGCTTTAAGGCATTCAAAGCCGATCGCTTGAAACGTGCCGCTGAGTTTGGGTTGACAAAAGATGCGATGGAATTGCTCGTCAACCGCTACGGCGCGAACGTCGATCATGTTTTGCGCCATTACACGGACGGATTGGCTGAGGCCGCTGAGCGTAATCTCGATCCACTCGTCTATGCGATGCTGCGCTATGGAATCGAATCGGAGGCTGTCTGCAAGCCGGCCGATTTCTTCATCCGCCGTACCGGCGCATTGTATTTCGATATCCACTGGGTGCATGCCCATAAAGAAGCCGCTGCGGATTACATGGCAGGCGTATTCACTTGGACCGCCTCACAGAAAGCGCGTTATATGGAAGAGTTGGAAATCCTTCTTCAGGAAGCTGTCATTCCGACCCCGCAATCCGAATTAAGTAAATAAGTTCTAATTGCATTGCCAGCCCCTTATCATCCATTTGATAAGGGGCTGTTTTTTTGATTGAAAAAATAAAACTTATGCCATTAGTGCTAAAAGCTGGGTTTCAACGGGTAGAGATTAATATCCATTTTTTATCGGAATTCCAAAGAATTTTTACATAGTCTAGGCATTTGTCCGGAAACGACGTATAATTTTCGTAAATATCTATTTGAATTATCAGAAAATATAGGGTGGAAAGACTATGGGATAGTGAGGGGAATGACCATGAAACAGACATCTATAGCATTGGCGGCTATGACAATAGCCCTTTCTCTGATCGGTATCGTTACAACGGCACAAGCGCAGGGGCCGACGGAAAAACCTGCAGAACGGGTCATCGTCAAACTGCGGGAAGAAGCCATCATGGAAGGCGCAGCTGCTGCACAGAAAGTCATGACAACGGAAACAGGCAACGGGCAAATCGTCACGTTCGATGTGCCAGAGGGCCAGAACATGGAATCGTTCATGGCGAAGCTCGCCAAGCAAGGCGATATAGAATATATCGAACCGGACCGGCGCGTGGAATTGGCCGCCATCCCGGGCGACCCGTATTACGCGGGGTATCAATACCACCACCGGCTGATCGGTTCAGAATCCGCCTGGGATAAGACGACCGGAAAAGCGGATGTGCTCGTGGCGGTAATCGATGATGGATTCGATTTGCTGCACCCCGATCTGAAAGGGCGTACCGTTTCGCCATTCAATATCATCACGGGGAAACCCGGGGATGTGAGCGTAGAAATCCACGGGACACATGTTGCAGGGCTTATCGCCGGCAATATGGATAATGGATCGTTCGGTGTCGGCGTGGCACCGTCGACGAGTATCATGCCGATTGATGTATTCGACGGGGCGGATGGTTTCATCTCGGATGTGGCCGCCGGCGTTTATCACGCAGTGGACCATGGGGCAGACATCATCAATATGAGCCTGGTCGCTTATGCCGACACGGAGGTTTTAAGAGAAGCTGTGCAATATGCGCATTCCAAAAATGTCCTCGTTGTAGCTGCGGCCGGCAACGATGGCATCAGCTCGCCATATTACCCGGCTGCCTATAAAGAAGTCGTTTCGGTCTCCTCGACCGATGCGGCAGATGCGCGCTCCGGATTTTCGAACTTCGGCAAAACGATTGATATCGCTGCCCCGGGCTCAGGCGTTTTCTCCATATTACCTAATGAATTATTCGGCGAAATGGACGGTACTTCCATGTCTACGCCGATCGTTTCGGGAGCTGCGGCGCTGGTCAAAGCGAATGAGCCGAACCTCAGCAACTCCGATATCGCGGGGCGCTTAATGCTGACCGCAAAAGACTTGGGGGCAGCTGGAAAAGATGATTATTACGGCCACGGCCGCGTGAATGTCGACCGTGCCCTCACTTTGGATGCCGGCCATTGGTCGGACCGGCTGGCCGGCGCGAGCCGCTACGATACGGCAGTTGCCATTTCCAAAGCTGGATGGAATTCCGCCTCGACAGTCGTCATCGCGACAGGCACTGACTTTCCGGATGCATTGGCCGGCGGTCCGCTTGCCTACCAGGAAAACGCGCCGATCCTGCTGACGAAAGGGGATGCCCTCCATCCGGCCGCTGCCGCTGAAATCCGCCGATTGAAGCCCGTCAATGCCATCCTCCTCGGCAGCAGCGGGGCGCTATCGGCTACGGTTGAAAAGCAAGTGCGCCAGCTAGTGGCCCATGTCGACCGCATTGGCGGCAAGACGCGCTATGATACGGCCGCCTTGATCGCTAAAAAAATCGACAGTGACCGGGCAGTGGTCTCCAACGGGCAAAATTTCCCGGATGTCCTTTCCGTTTCCCCGTATGCGGCGAAAAACGGCATCCCGATTTTGCTGACGCGAACCGGCACATTGCCAGCTGAAACAAAAGCCGCCCTGTCCGGTAAGACTTCGACGATCGTCACCGGGGGGACCGGTGCAGTCAGCAATGCCGTCATGGCGCAATTGCCTGGCGCCACACGCTATGGAGGGACCAGCCGCTACGATACCGGCAAATTGATCAACCAAGGCTTGCCGATGGGGAAACAGAAAGCCTTTATCGCAACCGGAACGAATTTTCCCGACGCTTTAGCGGGCTCGGTCCTGGCAGCGAAAAAGGACGCGCCAATTTTATTGACTGCCGCAAACTCGGTGCCGTCCCCGACAAAAAGCTTGCTTCCCGTGTATCCGGCATTTACGATCTTCGGCAGCAAAGGCGCAGTGGCGCCCGATGTGAAATTCGAAGTCGATTTGCAATTAAAATAAAGGGCAAAACACTTTTTCCGGGCGTTTCCTCCAAAAATATTCCCTGCCTTTACATATCTTTGGGGATTTCAGGGTAAAGGGAATTATCAGGCGGCACTTGCCGCAGCAGCTACTGTATTGGAGGATGAAAAGATGAGAAAGATGAACCGCGGAATGATCACGTCGCTCGGGGCGATCGGCATCGCACAAGGCTTGAAAATCGTCACGCATAAAGTGGTGGCAGGAAAATGGGATTGGCAGCAAGCCTTCACGACCGGCGGCATGCCAAGCTCCCACTCGGCGGGGGTCTCGGCACTTGCCGCATATGTTGCATCGAATAAAGGCGCGCGCCACACGGAAACGGCACTCGCTGTCGTGTTCGGTGCGATCGTCATGTACGATGCACAAGGCATACGGCGCCACACAGGCGAGATCGCCCAGCTGGTCAATGACCTCGAGGACAGCTTCACGAAAATTTCCGGGGAGTTCCCGAGCTTTGAATTTGTGGAGCGTGATAAAGAATTGAAAGAACTGCTCGGCCACCAGCCGATTGAAGTATTCGCGGGAGCCGCATTCGGCACCTTGCTCGGCATCGTTGCCGCCAAGATCGAGAACCGTGAACGTGATCTGGAGCAGCAAAAACGCTTGCCTTACAATGGGCGCATGACCCGTGAAGATTACAGATAAGGAAAAACCGCTGTCGAAGCGGTTTTTTTCTTTGTGCTGAAAACGCAGTGTAAAGTTTGTTAAGTATTGATGAAGACTGTCGCCAAAGGGGTTACGGAAACGGGAAAATCGGTTAGCCTAGAAGTGAAAGCAGACCCATTCGAAGGAGGACGATCGTTTGAAGATTTCTGCTCTGAACATTTCACTTTCGGCATTCGCTTTTGGACTGGTATTCACGGCACATTTCGATCCTGCGACTTTGGCAAGCGAGAATTCACCGGGCGGCAAAAAACATGAGCCGGGGCGTGAAGTGATCGAACGCTTAGGCCCTCACGGCGATGTGGATCAAGAATTGGAACAGCTGGAACGGCAGGTGGGCAGCAAAGATATATTGACGATCGATGAATATCAGGATATTCAAAGCCAGTTGGACGAATTGCTGCAACGCGTGAATGAGCAAGCTAAAGCGAGCGGGAAAGCGGACGCAGAATTATTCGGCGAGGTCTTGGAGTTGCAGGAATCGGTGAACGGAATCGATGTCCGCTGACTCTGTAGAGGGTTGCAATAGGCACGAGTGCAGGAAGCGATGCTGAGGCATTGCTTTTTTTAGTGGAAATTACACTTATTAGGGGGAGGCCAGCCCAAACGGGAGACAATTATTCGGGGATGGGACAGAACGTAAACTATCCATTTGGCTGTCTGGCCCAATTAAGTGACATAAACCGCAAAAAAAGAAGCTTTTATAATGTACCGAAGCTGGCAAGCCCTAATCTCCTACTCCATATTTCCAAAGCATTTCCCAAAAGAACGAGACCTTATTTTTATTCGATTTTTGGAGAAGGCAAGAAAATCAACGCTTCAAACGCTTTTCATACATACAAAGGCCTACTGATTACCGTTCTGAATTTTGAATTTTATTACCAATTGAGAACAAAATATTACAAAGGCAACCTAAGGTGGAGGTTTGGCGTTCTAAGGTTTATAATGAAGAAAATTCGGGGATGAATTATGTCCGGCAGGAGGTACAGCTATGAAATGCACTAAGTGTGGCACGATGAATGATGAGTCTGCAAAGTTCTGTGATAATTGCGGAGCGCCGCTTGCCACAAGAAAGCAACGCAAACCGAAGCGCAATAAATTCGTTTATGCGCTCGTATTGTTGGCCGTATTATTGGGGCTTGGATTTGGACTAGGGCAGCTATTGGGCGAGGAAGAGCCGGAAGTGGCATTGCCGCAGGAAGATACCGAGGCGTCTGAGGAGGTTCCTGAAGAGGTGCCTGAGGAAGAACCGGTGGAAGAAGAGCCGGCGGAAGAGGAAATGCCGGTAGAAGAACCGGAAACGCAAGTGTCTTCTGAAGAACCGGTAGAGGGTACCGTGACAAAAGCGGAAAATATCACCCATCCTTCCGACCAGGAAGAAAAAGTCGAGCCGAAGAAAAAAGACAAGACGGCCATCATTAAAGACGCACAGTCACGCGTCTACACCATCTTGACGGAAGGCGGCCAGGGGTCCGGGTTCCTGTTTACGGAAACGGGCATGGTCGTGACAAACGCTCACGTTGTGTCAGGGTACACGGATGTCATCGTGCGCAATATCAATGGCCAGGACCATGAAGGGACAGTCGTCGGTATTTCAGCTGAATCCGACATCGCCTTGATCCAAGTGAATGATTTAACGGGCATCGAGCCTTTGGAAGTCGAGATGGCAGCAACCGATGTGGGGACCGAAGTTATCGCGCTCGGCAGCCCGTCCGGTTTTGAGAATACCGCGTCTATGGGTTATTTGACGGGCATCGACCGTGATTTCTACCAGGAGTTCACGTATGAGAATATCTACCAGATCGATGCGGCGCTTGCGCCGGGTTCAAGCGGCGGTCCGCTTCTTGACGCAGGAACAGGGAAAGTGATCGGCATCAATTCACTGCTTTTCCCTGAAGGGGATTCAATCGGATTCTCCATCCCGCTCTATTCGATGTATGACCAATTGGATGCGTGGGCGAAGAATCCGATGAGCCGTGAAGCGGTCGCCAAGATTTTCCCGGTCTACGATGATTTCGACAGCAGCTATGAAGATGAAAACTACGAATTCGATTACAGCACGACACATGAATTCACCGAAGAGTCGTTGACGGAATTTGTCGTGAGCTATCAGGAATTCTACGAACTGGCATTGCAGGAAGAAGATTTCTATTATGTCCAGAACTTGCTGGTCTACCAAAGCGATATCTACAATAGCATGATCGAGTACATCGACCAGATTGCCGGCAAAAACATGGAGCATATTTTCAACAAGCTTGATATCACCAATATCGAAATCAAGGAAGACCATGCCCTTGTCCATACGGAAGAAGCATTCGAGTTCAAGGATGCGGAAGGCAATTGGTCGGTGCAGGAACGCACGAAAGTTTATACGATCGTCATGGACGATTACGGATTCTTCTATATTTCCGATATCGTCAACGTGGAATAGTGAAAAGCCCTGAATGAGAATTCAGGGCTTTTCTCAGCTTGTGGAGAAAGGTAAGAAGTGGTATTTTCCGAAGCTTATCGCTCGCTTTCCGTGGGCTCGCGCCAAAGCCTCCTCAGCCGCTGCGCATCTTGCGGGGTCTCGGTCGTCTCGTCGCTTACGCTGTTCCACTGGAAAGATAAAATTGACCTGCGGGAGACATTATCTTTGCGAAAGTAATGCGCGGCATTATTGAGCAGAAGGGTTTACGAGCGAACGCTTCCCCAAATACTTAGATAGATCATTGATTTTTGAAAGTACTAAAAACCAATTCCATTCTAATTCGAAATGTATTAATAGACTTTTCTATTGAATAAAAAAGACCGCAGCTTCCTTTAGGAAGTCTGCGGTCTTTCGTTTAGCTGCTCGAGATGAGGTCAGCTACGAGAATATAGCGTTCTGGCGCATAGCCGACGAAATCGAAAGGATAGCACGTCGAGACCGTCAACGTCGCCCTCGGTTTCGGGACGATGACGGTACGGTCGTCTTCATCGACAATGCGCACTTGGCGGACGCGGTAAGTGAACGTGCCATCAGCGGTATTGACGATGAACTCGTCCCCTTTGCCGACTTTTCCAAGTTCCCGGAATACCGTATCGCGATGCCCCGACAGAACGGAGTTGTCGGATTGCCCCGGCAGGACGCTTCCCGCATAATGGCCGACGCCTTTCTCCAATTCGTCTTCATCGGTGCCGTGGATGATCGGCAGGCTTGCCCCGAGTTTCGGGATGATCAATTCGCCTATCAAGTCACCGATTTGTGGATCTGTCGGATACTGGATGTCTTTCGGGAGTTGGGCTACTTCTTTAGTTTCTTCGATTGGACCCTGTGGGGATTCATTCGGCGCAGCATCCGGCAGAGAGACTTCAGCGTTTGTCGTCTGGAGCTTGGGCGCGAAATCCTCTGCAGCGACTGAATCCGCTTTATATAGAAGGTAGCCTTTCGCGAAAGTTGCTGCTTGCGTGCCGCTGAACCAAAGGCCGAAGCCGATCATTCCCGCTGCCGCCATTGTCATTAGCCAGGAAATTTTCTTTTTGTTCATGCTGCGCGCTTCACCCGCGAACGCCTGAACAACCAGACACCGAATGCGGCAAAGCCAAGCCCGACAGCAGCGTTTTGGGCGAAATCACTGGCCGTTTTCGGCAACTTTCCGCCCTTGACAGTTTGGTTCGTGTTATCAGCGGGCTTTTTGGGCGGCGGTGTAACCGCCGGTGTGCTGTCTTCCAATTCTTTTCCGGTATCGATGATGAGCTCCGACCCGAACATGTCCGCTGTCAACAAGATATCCGCCAGAAAATCGCCTTGCAGATTATAGAGTTCGATCAGGAGGTCATATCCGTCCGTCGACTCAAGGGAAATGAGGGATTGGACGCTCATTTCTTTTTTCTCATCGCCTTTGACGAAATAGTACTTGGCTTCCATTTCGAAGATTTCCATGAATTCGTCGTAGATTGACAGGAGTTCCGCGATTTGTTCGGCGGATAATTCGGTCACCGTGGAGAATTCCTCGATTGCCATCATGCGCTCGCTGAGTTCCATCAAGCGTTCTTCGAATTGCGGATTCGTGTAATCAAGCGTTTCAAAATGCTGGGCGAGGCGTTCAAGTTCCTGTTCAGTCAAGCCGAATTCAGCGAATACGCCCTCCAAATCCATGTCAAACAGCCAGTCTTCCTGATAGAACATGATGGAGCTCTCCAAGTCCTCGATGAATTCATAATTGGCGATTGAATCATCGAATAAGTTAAGGAATTCCTCCAGTTCTTCTTTGGAAGCAAAGCCGAAATCCTCAAGCAATAAAGCTAAGTTCGCCTCGGTGATCGGCGTCAATGTTTGATCGAAATTCACGTAGAAATCGACCGAGCCTTCCAGTTCTTCCATAAAAATAATGAAATCCCCATCCAATACATCCACACCTTCATCCAAGTCGCCGAATTCCTCTAGAAGGCTGTTCAATTCAGCCCGTGTCAAGCCGTATGTGTCCATGATTTGTGCAATGCCCTCTTCTGTGAGAGGTGTGCCGAGTTCCCTGGAAGAATAAAAATCATCCAGCGTCCAACCTTTGCTATCCAGGTAATCGATGTAATCCGCTTTTTCCCAGCCAATTTCGGCCAATAAGCGGTTAAAACCGCGGTCGTCCTCTGAAATGGCAAGCGCCGGAACCGTCCCGATCGCGATAGCCAATAAGAGGGCAGTGATCATTGTTAACGCACCCTTCATTTGAATCCTCCTATATGTGTAATAAATGGAATATCTAGAATAGTATAGTCTTGAAGTAAGTCTTCTGGAATAGGTCTATTTGATTATAAAAAGTGTTTTCCAATTGAAAATCGTTAGCTTTTCGAAATTAAAAGAAATAATTGTTCGAATTGTCTTGCTTTTTAATTATTCATTATCGTATAGTCTATACAATAATGAATAGATGAGGTGAAAACATGCACCGACATTTACTTGTGCCGGACGCCGTTGAAGAGGTCATGGCCATGCACGATGAAGACATCATCATCACTAACCGGGAAGGGCGCATCATTAAAGTAACGGAAATGAGCGGCTTGCATTATGGGTTGGAACCTTCCGCTTTGCTGGGCCGGTCGATCTATGAGTTGGAACAGGAAGGTGTCTTTACGCCAGCTGTCACGCCGCTTGTGATCGAACGAAAGAAAAAAATGGCGCTCGTCCAGCAGACCGCAGCCGGCAAAAAAATGCTCATCACCGGAATGCCGGTATTCGATGAACAGCGTGAAGTGGAATATGTCATCAGCTATTCCTATGAAGTGTCGGAGTTGATGGTCATGAAAGAATACCTGGAATCGCTCGAAACGGAGATGGACCGGGTCAAGGGGGAGTTGGCATATTTGCGCGGCAGGCAGTTGCCTGTGGAGGGAATCATTGCCCACAGCGCACAATCCGAACGTGCGCTGCGCAGCGCCATGAAGATGGCGGAATACGATGCTTCCCTCGTGATTGAAGGCCCGCGTGGAACCGGCAAAAGCCTATTTGCCAAATTGATTCACCAACATAGCGCCAAAAGGGATGAAGCCTTTATCGAAGTCGATTGCGGATCTATCCCGGAAACGATCTTCATTGAATCGTTCGAAGGCGAAGGCGGCTATTTCAGCCTAGCGGAAGGCGGCACGCTCGTTTTGAACGAAATTGACCAGCTATCAGCCCGGACGCAGTCGATACTTGAAAAAATGCTTGCGAAAAAACGCGACATCCGGCTGATCGCCATCAGCGAAACTTCGCTGGAAGAGCGTATGCAAGATGGCGGATTCCGCGAAGCTTTATTCTACCTATTGCATGTTTCACTTATCAGGCTTTCGGGGCTGCGTGAACGGCCGGAAGACCTGGAAGCGTTCTTGTCGCAGACGCTCGAGGAACTCGGGGATAAATACGGCACCCGGAAAAAGCTGGCGGATCCGGCGTATGTCCATCTATTGCAGCTTGAATGGAAAGGCAATTTCCGGGAAGTGCGCAATGTGCTCGAACGCAGCTATCTCGAAAGCGAGCACGCTGAAATCCAGCTCGGGGATCTTCCCGCGAGCTACCGCCCGGCAAAAGACGAACAGGTCGGCATCGAACTTGAAGGCCGCACCTTGCCGCATCTGCTTGACGTGGTCGAGAAGAAAGTGCTGGAGAACGCCAAGAAACGCTACCGGACGACGACTGAAATGGCGGAAAGGCTCGGCATCAGCCAGCCGTCCGTCGTGCGCAAACTGAAAAAGCATGCCATTGCAACAGGAAAGGATGAAGACTTATGACAACGAAACAAACACAGGGCTGGATGGAAATGACGAACTCGATCGGCAATCTGCTGGCGCCGAGCATGGCGAAAGACCACCCGAATCTTCCGGTCGTCAAAGCGGAAGGATGTTATTACTACGGGGCGGATGGGCGCACCTATTTGGATTTTACCTCAGGGATCGCGGTGGAGAATGTCGGCCATCGCCATCCGAAAGTCGTCCAGGCAATCAAGGACGGGGCGGACCAGTTGATTCACGGCCCATCCGGCGTCATCATCTATGAATCGATCTTGAAGCTGGCATATGAACTCCAGCAAATCATGCCCGGAAAACTGGATAATTTCTTTTTCGCCAATAGCGGGACAGAGGCCATCGAAGGCGGCATCAAGCTTGCGAAATACGTCACGAAACGCCCGTACGTAGTGTCGTTCACCGGCTGTTTCCATGGCCGGTCGATGGGCGCGCTCAGCGTGTCGACGTCGAAAAGCAAATACCGCAAGCACATGCAGCCGTCTTGGCTGACCTATCAATTGCCTTATGCCCATCCGGATGATTTGCCTGAAGGGGCGGATCCTTCTGTGTTCTTCCCTGAAAAACTGGAGCGCGATATGGAAAAGCTCTTCAATCACCAAGTAACGCCCGAAGAAGTCGCCTGCATCATCCTGGAGCCGGTGCTCGGGGAAGGCGGTTACATCATCCCGCCGAAAGAATGGCTCGAGAAAGTCCGTGAAATCTGCGACCGCCACGGTATCCTGTTGATATTCGATGAAGTGCAGACCGGCTTCGGCCGCACCGGCAATTGGTTCGCTGCCCAGACCTTTGGCGTCACGCCTGACATCATGGCTGTGGCGAAAGGCATCGCTGCCGGGCTTCCGCTCAGTGCGACAGTCGCATCGAAAGAATTGATGGATCAATGGCCGCTCGGCACGCACGGGACGACATTCGGCGGCAATCCGCTCGCTTGTTCCGCAGCGCTTGCATCGATCGAAGTGCTGAAAGAAGAGCGGCTATTGGAGAATGCCCGGACGCTCGGTGCTTATGCATTGGAGGAGTTGGGCAAGCTGAAGCGAAAACATCCGGCCATCCGAGAAGTGCGTGGCGTCGGGCTGATGATCGGCATCGAATTGACGGACCCCAAAACAGGGCGCCCGGACGGCGAAGCGGTCATGACGGTATTGGACGACTGCCTGAAGCAAGGGGTGCTGTTCTATTTGTGCGGCAATTCAGGGGAAGTCATCCGGATGATTCCGCCGCTGACGGTCACAAAAGAACAGATCAATGAGGGCATCAAAGTACTGGACAAGGCATTGGCGAATTTGCAGTAACAATTGAAGGGGATTTTACAAAAGGGGGAAACGTTCATGACCAGCATTCCAAAAGAGAAACAGGCCTTATCGTCATCCGCAACATGGAAATTCATCATCCCATCCTTGATCGGGGCATTATTATTCCTTGTCCCAGTTTCATATGATGGGCAAATTACGATCGGGGTCGGCATTCTGGCCTCATTCCTGCTATCGACATTCGGGGAGTGGATTCCTGGCTTCATCTTAATTCTTCTCGGCTTCTCGGCATTCGCAGGCTTGGCGGCGACGGTCGCGAAACCCGGCTTTATCCGGAATTCAGAAATGCTTCGCCCGATTTTCATCATCGTGCCCGTCAGCTTGGCAATCCGCTTTCTCGGATTTGCGGTCGGCATCATGGCGTTCTATGAAATCGGCCCGCAAGCGATTGCATCGCGCAATACAGGCGGCGTCGTGCTTTACGATCTGGCGCCGGTGCTGTTGACCTGGTTCTTGTTTGCCGGCATTCTCCTGCCGCTCCTCGTCGAGTTCGGCTTGATGGAATTCGTGGGAACTTTGCTCAATAAAATCATGCGCCCGGTGTTCACGCTTCCGGGGCGTTCTTCGATCGATGCGATGGCTTCCTGGATGGGCGCTGCGCCTGTCGGGGTCTTGGTAACGATGAAACAATACGATGAAGGCTATTACACGAAACGCGAAGCTGCGGTCATCGCGACGACGTTCTCGATCGCTTCAGTCGCATTCAGCCTAGTCGTCGCAAATGTCATCGGGATCGGCCACCTGTTCCTGCCGTTCTATCTGGCGGTTTCAGTCGCCTGCCTCGTCGCGGCTGTCATCATGCCGCGCATTCCGCCATTGTCGCGCAAAACCGATACATACCGGGAAGGTGTCGGGAAACAAATCGACGACAGCGTTCCGGAAAATGTTTCCTTGCTCAAATGGGGATTTGAAGCCGCACGCTTGAAAGCGAGCCAAGCCGCAAGCGGCAAGAAACTGGCGCAGTCGGGCATCGGCACGGTCATGGATATCTGGCTTGGCTTGATCCCGCTGGTCATGGCTCTCGGAACGGCCGCTTTGGTCATCGCGGAATATACGCCGATTTTCCGCATCATCGCTTATCCGCTCATTCCGCTGCTGACGCTTCTGGGCTTGCCGGAAGCGGCGCAAGCGGCACCGACTTTATTGGTCGGATTCGCGGATATGTTCCTGCCCGCAGTGCTCGGGAGCGGGATCGAAAGCGATTTGACGAAATTCGTCATCGCCGGCATGTCGCTTACGCAATTGATCTATATGTCGGAAATCGGCATCTTGATCCTGCGTTCGAACATCCCGGTAAAGTTCTGGGAACTGTTGGCCATCTTCCTGTTGCGCACAGCGATCACCTTGCCGGTCATCGTCCTGTTCGCCCATCTTTTCATATAAGCAGGAGTCTCCGCAATCGCGGAGGCTTTTTTGTTTTTGGAAATAAATGCTATACTCACAAGTAAACGACTGTGTTTGGAAAGGTGAGGAGAACCATGAAGATTACAAAAGCGATCATCCCCGCAGCTGGCCTCGGGACCCGTTTCTTGCCTGCGACAAAAGCGATGCCGAAAGAAATGCTGCCGATTGTCGATAAACCGACCATCCAGTATATCGTTGAAGAAGCGATTGCATCAGGCATCACCAGCATCATCATCGTTACGGGAAAAGGGAAACGTGCCATCGAAGATCATTTCGACCATGCCTTTGAACTCGAGCATATCCTCCAAGAAAAAGGAAAGCTCGATATGCTCGATTCGGTTCTTGCCACCTCGAATGTGGAAATACACTACATCCGCCAAAAACAGCCCCTCGGCCTTGGCCATGCGATTTGGTCGGCGCGTCATTTCATCGGTGATGAACCGTTTGCTGTGCTGCTCGGGGATGATATTGTCCAAAATGATCCGCCAGCGCTCCTTCAGTTAATCGAGCAGTTCGAGAAAACAGGCAGCCCGGTCATCGGCGTCAAGGAAGTAAGCGAGGATGAAACCCATCGCTATGGCATCATCGCCCCGTCCGATATCGTTGGGCCGCTCATGAAGGTCGACCATTTCGTCGAAAAGCCTGGGCCTGGCGACGCCCCTTCCAATTTTGCCATCATGGGCAGGTATGTCCTGACTCCGGAAATCTTCCGTTTGCTTGAAGAGCAGGAGCCGGGGGCTGGCGGGGAAATCCAATTGACCGATGCCATCGAAAAGCTGAATGCGATCCGCCCCGTCCATTCACTCGCTTTTGAAGGCAAGCGTTTCGATGTAGGAGAAAAATACGGGTTCATCGAAACGACGATCGAATTCGCCCTGCAGCGCCCTGAACTGAAAACACAGTTGCTCGAACTCTTCGAGAGGAAACTGGCTGAAGAAAAGAAGAGAGAATAGTTCCCGATAGTGATTGAATTTTCAGACAATAAATGACATACTTGATGTAAATAACTGAATAGACACTGTGAAGGAGGAGATTCGATGATTACAGAAGACGATATCCACGTCGACTATCGGATGGAGATGCGGCCGGGGACTGAAATCTTTGCCTGTAAAGCAGATTGTATCTTGAAAAGCCAGGAAGAGCAGGCGCAAGTCGGTGATGCCCATTTCTATTTGTTCAATCCCCAGCGCAGTTCGCTTGAATCGCTGGCCATGTATGCAGAACACATCTCCGAAGGCCTGGGGGAAGTTTACCGGGATCTGAAGCATATACCGGATATTGATGATGTCTTTGGCTTAGTTGCCGTATTCGACGATCTGCAGGTTGTCGAGGGAGAGCGCAACAAAGGCATCGGGGAATCGTTCGGGCAGAAGATGCTTGATGAGCTGCGTTTTCTGGATGTTGAACTGCTGGTCGTCATTCCGGGCTATTATACGAATACATCCAAGCAGGATGAAGCCTATAATAAAAAAATCCGTGCCTACTATAAGAAAAACGGTTTCAAGCGCTTAAAGAAAAACATGGACAATCCTGTCATGTATACGTATTTATAGAAAAAAGCTGCCAACCAGGCAGCTTTTTTATTTGCCTGTAGATGGAAAAGGCGGGGGACATGGGTGCGGATCGGAAAAATTCTATCAAATAAATCCAGAAATCCATGCGCAATCTTTGCATCCGCTTTCATCAGCTTTGGATTGGGCTTAATATGCCTTTTTGCATGGCAGCAATGATATCTGAAAATTAGAATTATATAGTCATTAATGACTACTAAAATTAAAAAATAACAGGATATTATTACTGACAATACTATTTATACTAGTTTAAATTACCGTTCTGTAGTAGTATAGGTTTATGATATTTCAATATTTATAATATTGGAATAAATAACAGGTATATTAACCTATGCGATGGGGTGGGCGGAATGAAAAACAATTTGAAGCTCGGAATTCTGATTTTGATGGTGCTTGGATTCGGTTGGGCGTTATTCTCGCTGGTTCTGCCTTTTTCCACCGAAATGCTGCTCGTGGCGGGGCTATCCATCTTATTCATGACATTGATCCATGAGCGTTATGTATTCCTGTACGGCATAAGCATCATTTTGAGCTATGGGGTTTTCTTGACGATATTTGCGTTTTTCTTCACGCAGCGGCCGGATTTGGAACTCATGTACGTTTACAGCCATCTGCTGTTTACCGGCTTCATCTTGTCTTTTTGGCTCCTGCTGAACCAGATCAAGCAAATCGGCTACGAGGCGAGTGAATTGCGCCGGCAAGTGCAGCTTCTCCAGAAATATCATGGGGAAACGGACATCCTGACCGTCAATGAGTTCACGGAGCAGGCGCAATGGGTGCTCAAGACCACAGAGCGCCGCCAGGAAGAGGCGTGGTTCGTGGAAATCATGATCACTACGAAAAACAAGCGCACCCAACAGAATATCAAAGAATCATTGGAGCGGGCGACTTTGTCGACAATCCGCCAGAAGTTCGACCTGGCCACTTCGACCGGGCAGTCGATCTACCTGTTGCTTAAGGATATAGACGAGGAAGGCGTGCGCCTCATGATGGAGCGCTACCGCGATAAAGTGAAACAGGAATTGAATTTACTGGATTCGCCCTATGAAGTCAGGAAGGAGCAGGTGTCCAATCTGAATGAATTGTCACGTGCTTTGGGTAAAGCGATATGAATATACTCATCACAGCCACAGTTGTCCTGTTTTGGATTTTGCTGCTGTTCTATTCCGCGGTGACAATCGGAGGTGTCTGGTATCGGCTGCGGTTCCGCAATCCGCCGAAAATCGAACATTATCCGAGCGTGGCCGTGTTGATCCCTGCCCATAACGAAGAAATCGTCATCGAAAATACATTGCGTGCCATGGCGCGCTTGAAATACGAAGGCAAGCTCGACATCTATCTCTTGGATGACAGTTCCAAGGATGGGACAGCTGCCATCGTCCAGGAATTCGCTGAAGTCTTTTCCCGCATCCATTATATTCCTGTGCCACCCGGTAACCCGAAGGGCAAATCGCGGGTCTTGAATTACGGGTTGAGCGTAACGGAGTCGGATTATTTTGTCGTCTATGACGCCGATAATGAACCTGAGCCGGACGCATTGGAAAAAATGGTCCAAGCAGCAGAAACGGTTCCGAACGCAGCAGGGGCTGTCGGATACGTCAAGACGAAGAACGTTGATACGAATGTCTTGACCCGCATGATCGCACTTGAATTCCAAGTGTTCCAATTGCTGATGCAATGCGGCCGGTGGGCACTTTTCAGACTTGGATCCCTGGCTGGGACGAATATGCTTTTGCGCCGATCGGTCATCGAGAAATTGGGAGGCTATGATGTGTATGCCTTGGCGGAAGATGCCGAATTGACTGTGCGGCTGACGGCTGCAGGCTATGTCTTGCCGGTCATCCCGACTTCGCGCACATGGGAGCAGGAGCCCGAAACGCTTAAAGCTTTCATCAAGCAGCGGACACGCTGGCTGACGGGCAATCTGTATTTGCTGGAGAAATCGATGAAGGATTGGTCGCATTGGAAAGGCAGGACTTTCGTGCTCAGTTTGCAGCATCTCTTCACGTACCTTATTTTCGTGTTGATGCTGCTGATATCGGACATCTTCTTCATCCTGAGCATCTCGGGAGTGGATATCCCGAACATCGGCGCACCGCTCATGATGCTGTGGTTCATGACCTATATCGTCTATACCGCGCAGCTTTTGAGTGCGCTGGTCATTGACCGGAACGTCTCACTGACTAATGTGCTGTATGTGCTGATCATGTATTTCACCTACGCCCAATTGTTCATCTTGTTGCTGATCCGCAGCGTTGCCACTTACACATGGAGCAAATTGCGCAGGAAAACGATTGCCTGGGACAAAACCCAGCGCTTCAAAGGGAGAGTGGATTCATGAGGAAATGGCTCTTGCCGGTGATGGGGGCAGCGATGCTCGCTGCCTGCAGCGAGGAAGCAAGCGAACCCTCACCTCAACCTGATGGACAGGAGGCGCCGGATGAACAACAGCCGGTGGAGCAACAAGCGGTGCCGGAAGGTTTTGGGGAAGCCTATTTTGATGAAAATGGGTTCATCCATGCCTATCCGTCCACTCCTGATTCCCAATATTTGTCCGAAAGCATCGGTTTGTATATGGAATACCTGGTCATGATGGAAGACGAAGGGAAATTTGCAGAGCAGTATGAAAATCTCATGGATGAATTCGTGGTGGAAGAAGGGGATAACTTTTTCATCAACTGGCTGGTTTTTGAAGACGCAACAGTCAATGCGCTTATCGATGATATACGCATAGCGGCAGCGCTTAGGCAGGCAGACCAATTATTCGGCCGGCCAGAGTACTCGGAAACCGCGGATCGGATTATCGAAACCATTTCACGTATCCAGACGAATAATGGATATACAGTCGATTATTATGATTGGGAAGTGGAGTTCCCGGCACAGAGAGTGACCTTGAGTTATTTAATCGATGATGTGCCGAAAGACATGAACGCAGACCGTGTGCTGGAGAACGTAGACGAGGATGAAGTGTTTTTCCCAGAATATTTCGATGTGGTAGAGGAAGTGTATGTGAAGGGCGATGTAGTCCATCCGATTGACCAATTGCTCATCGCCATCAACCGGGAACGCATCGGTTTATCCTCAGATCTTTTTGAGGAGTGGCTTAAGGCCGAGTGGGAGGAGGAAGGCCGGTTATACGGAAGGTATGACCGTGAGACCCTTCAACCGGCAGTGACTTATGAATCGCTCGCAATGTACTTTTTCATGAACGAATATTTTCTCATGATCGGCGAAGAGGAAGCTGCTGAGGAAGTGAAAGTCCGCGCGACAGAAATGATAGAAGAAAATGGCGAAGGCGAAACGCATTTCTTCGACTTCATCCATTACCATCTCATGATGGAAGATGAGTCAAAGTAGGAAAGGGGGCGCTGTCGATGAAGAAACTCATGTCTTTCGTATTGCTGCTCACCATCCTGGCCGTGAGCCCGTGGCAAATGGCAGCTGCTGATGGTGGGCCAGGCAAGGAAGCGAAAGTGCTGATACTGTATCATGCAGAAGAACAGACGCAAAGGGAAGAAGTGCCGCTTCTGGATATGCTGGCGGGGCATTTCAGTTCGGACATCACCGTCCAGTCCATTGAACAAGCTGCTGCTGAATATGTGAAAGGCGATTACAGCCATGTCATTTATTTTGGCCTTGGGAAACGGCAATTGACAGAAGAGGAATTATTCATTGTCGACCAATACGATGATGTCAAGAAAATGTTCATCGGAAACTATTTTGAGTACTTCAAAGAAGCACCGGAGCTGTCTATCAGGAATTATCGTGCAATTGATGGCGTAATCGGTGATGGGAAAGTGTTCGATTTGAAGGAAGAGAAGGATATGATGCTCATCAATGGTATCGAGCAAATGGATGTCCTGTATGAAGGGCAGGCAGCCGATGGCACATACCCACTGATCTTTAAAAATGACAATCTGTATTATGTCGCTGCCAACTCGATCACTGGCAGGCTCAGTGATATCGTAGGTGAATCTTTCTTCGACTTTTTCGATGAAGAGAAATCACCGCCGAAGAAATTAATCCGCCTGGAAGACATCCATCCGAGAAGTGATCCGGTTCTCGTCAAGCAAGTCGGCGATTATTTGGCGGAGCGGAATATACCTTATGCGGTGACGGTCGTTCCAGTCTATACAAATCCCGAAACTGGCCAGCGAATCCATCTATCCCAAGCGATCGAATTGGTGGATGTCCTGAAGGAAATGCAGAAAAACGGCGCCAGCCTGATTCAACATGGTTACCTTCACCAGTATCGTGAAGATGAAACCGGTGAAGGATTCGAGTATTGGGATGTGGAGAATGACCGTCCGATCTTCCAGTCGAATACCGATGAAGTAAAGCTGCGTGAAGATTTCGCAACAGATGAAGAATACGGGGATTTCGTCCAGAATGTCGGTTTGCCCTACGAACAGGAGCATATTTACGATTCCATCGTGAACGGGGTCTATGAAATGACGGCGGAAGGATTGTATCCGATTGCTTTCGAAGCGCCCCATTATTCCATGTCGCAGACCGGCTATAAAGAGCTTTCCAAGTATTTCACGACTTATGTCGGCCAGATCCAAATTTCCGACCGGACCTATGATGGAACTTTCGTGCCGGTATATGAATCGACTCCGGCAGGCCTTCACGGCATGAAAGTCATCCCGGAAACGATGGGCTATATCGATCCGGAAAATGATAAAGCGGTCGATGAAATGATCGAGCAAGCCGATTACACCGCTCAATTCAGCGATAGCTATTTAGCGTTTTTCTATCATCCATATTTGGGAATCGAGAAATTCGATGAAGTGATGACCAAATTGGAAAAATACGATCAATACGAGTGGGTCGACTTGAAAGAGATGGACCATAAAACCGAAGTGGACGGAATGGTGGTGGAAACCGCGGATGGCGACATTAACGTTTCACGGCCGATGAGTGTGCTTGTTGCCCAGACGACAAGGGATCTTTGGTGGGCGTCCATCCCGATAGTCATTTTCGTTCTCATTGCAGTAGCTGCTGTGGCGCAAAAATTCCGCAGACGCAAAACAGACAGTGAATTCTGGGAAAAACAATGACGCCGGTTATCTGGGAAAGATTGGGGCAGAGAATTTCTCTGCCCCATAGTTTTTTTGTCCGAGCTAGTGTAAGATAATTTTGGTAATGAATCTCAATATCTTTTTGAGTTTTTACCAATTATTTTACAAGGAAGATAATATAATGAATAAAATGAAATTTTTACCACTTCTAATATGCTTAGCCTTTTTTTCTGGCGTTGCTTTGCTTTATTTCCGTTGGCCCCTATATGAATATGCTGTAGCGGCTGCACTCCTATCCGTCCCTTTTATCTTATTATTGCCCAGGACATGGCTGCCGGCATTTCTATTTTTGATCCTGGCCGCAGCGTTGGGGATGGCCATCCAGGTACCGGCTGCTTCACTGACATCGATCGGCACTTATTTCCTGATGTCGGTCTTTCAGTTTTCACTTTGGGCTGTTTCCGAACAAGTAAAGTCACTGGAAGAGGAAACAGGGCAGTTGGAGGCGCAGCGCCAATCACTGCTGCAAAAAAACGGGGAACTTCGCGCGCTGGATCTACAGGAATTTGTCGAACAGGCTTTATGGATGTTGAAAACGAGCAAACGCAAAGAGCGTGCTTGGCTGATGGAAGTCACGCCTTTCGTCAATTGCCCAGTACAGACTTCGGAATTGGAACGGGCAGCTCTCCTGTCGATCGTTCGGCAACGCGATCTCGTGACAAGCAGAAATGGTGCGGTGTATGTGCTGGTCAAGGAAACGGGAGAAGATTCGGTGCAGCCTTTATTGGAGCGAATCGAGCAATTAATGGGTGCAGAGAACGAACCTGCACGATATAAAATCAAAAAAACAGCGATTACTACGGTCGGTGAAATGGGGAGCTTACTCAGTTGAAGCGATTAAAAGAAAGCAAATTATTGATGTTGTCGGTTTTGGGAAGCTTGGCGATGGGGGGATGCGGAATGGCCAATGGCCAAGGAACGACCGTCCAGGAAACAGTCGATGCCCATTATATGAACGATGATGGTGTCATCCATGCCTATCCAGATAATAGGGAATCTGAATATTTATCGGAGAGCCTTGGCTTGTATATGGAGTATTTGCTACAAGTTGGGGATGAAGGGGATTTTGCGGAACAAGCAACGATATTAAAAGACCGTTTCATAGTCGAAACTGGCGGCCAGGTGTTTATCCCTTGGCGCCTATACGAAGAAGCGAACGTGAATGCGTTGATCGATGATGTGCGCATTGCAGCTGCTCTTGAAGGGGCGGCTGGGCAATTTGATGAACCCGGCTATCTGGAACTTTCCCGCCGGATCATGTCTGCAATCGAAGACCGGCAGCACCAGCAAGGAACTGCGGTTGATTATTACGACTGGTCCTACAAACTTGCGGGGAACCGGATTACGCTCAGTTATTTGATCGAGGAACTGACAGTGCTTCCCGAGTCGTTTGCCGTATTGGATACAGGCGAAACTGAAGTTTTTTTTCCCGAGTATTATGACTTCGAAGGACAAAAATACATGAAAAGCGATGAAGTCCATATGATCGACCAATTATTGATTGCGGTCAATCGCTATGACCAGGGGATTGAATCCCCGGAATTCGAAAATTGGCTGATTGAAGAGTGGGATCGCCAAGGCCGATTGGCAGGGCGGTATGACCGTGAAACAGGCAAGCCTGCTGTCGATTATGAATCACTTGCGGTCTATTATTACTTATGGCAGTATTTCGAGCGCATAGGCCAAGCGGAATTTTCAGAACAGGCAGTGCAGCGTGCGGAATCATTGGCAGGGGAGGAATTGCCGGGTGAACTGCATTTCTTTGATTACATTCATTATCAGATGATGATGCAAGCTCAATAACCGGGCCGTTTTGGCGGAAAGGATGAAAAGGGGCACTTTTCATCCTTTTTTTGCTGCGGAGGTTTTGCGTTTTCTTGCCGGGTAGTTAGTTTACTTTCCAGAAGGGTATGGAATCGGTAAGGAGAAGATTTCTGGAGGTGTTTGTATGGAGACGGCAATGGCGATACTTATCGGCCTTGCGTTAAGCGCGACGGTCGGATTCCGCATTTTTACCCCCTTATTGATAACTGGGATTTTCGAACGGGTGGATTGGATCACCTTGTCCGAAGGTTTCAGCTGGGTTGGCAGTACACCGGCGCTTATCGCGTTCGGTGCTGCTACGATATTTGAAATCCTGGTCAATTACATTCCGGCGGTCGGGTCGTTCATGAAATTGATTTCCACCCCTGTTGCAGCGTTGGCGGGAATTTTACTGACCGCATCATTTATCGGCGATATGAACCCATTTCTCGAATGGGCGATCGCGATCATTGGGGGAGGCGGTGTGGCTACTGCATCACATTCAACTTTGACGGCGGTTAAGGGAGTGAGCGACACTGCCTTGATGGGCCCGGCGGTGTCCGTTGCTGAAGACGTCACGGCCACCATTGCGCCGATTTTGATCTTCATCGTCCCTATACTGGCTGTCGTTTTTCTACTGTTGATGGCAATCGTCATTTTTCGCTTGTATAAACGGTTTCTGTATAGGAAAAGCCCAGCGTCATAATTTGCCCGATCAATAGTCGGGTCTATAAGGGAACGTAAAAAAAAAGCCATCCGAGGGGATGGCTTTTTTATGTTCGATATCAGCGTGGGATGATCAGCACCTGGCCGACGCGAATGGAATTGACATTGGTGATGTTATTTGCTTTGGCGATGGCGGTGACGGTCGTATTGTATTTTCTGGCGATGCTGTAAAGCGTGTCCCCGGCTTTGACCGTATACTTGATGGTCGTCACTGGCGGCGGTGCTTGTTTGACCGGAATGATCAGGACTTGGCCGACGCTGATGAGATTGACGTTGGTGATTTTATTGGCAGATGCAATAGCTGCTACCGTCGTATTATATTTACTGGCGATGCTATAGAGTGTATCCCCGGCCTTAACGGTGTATTTCACGGTCGTTGCAGGCGGCGGTGTCGGTGCGGTTGTGCCAGGAATCACCAGCACCTGGCCGACGCGGATCAAATTGTAATTCGTGATATTATTGGCTTTCGCAAGAGCGGCTATAGTGACATTATACTTTTTGGCGATGCTGTAAAGCGTGTCCCCGGCTTTGACGGTATAAGTCGTTCCGCCGGTTGGCGGCAATTTCAAGAGCTCGGATACGGTGACGAATTTATAGCCTTTCGCTTTCAGTTTGCTGATCATGCCTGGCAGCGCAATTGGGGTACCAGGCGCGCCTGCTCCGGTGTGCATCAATACGATGGAGCCGGGCACGATATTATTGACGACTTTATTCGTTATTTCAGTTGAAGATATGCCTTTCCAATCGACCGTATCGATATTCCACTGGATGGTGTGGGTATAGCCTGCATCTCCAACGCCTTTCAGGACAGTGGCGTTATATGCTCCAAAGGGTGGCCGGAAAATCGGTTTAGTGGATTTGCCGGTGACGTTTTTGTAGGCAGTTTCTGTTTTTGCCAGTTCGCTTTGCATAGCAGCAATGCTGATTTTCGTGAAGTCAGGATGCGTATAGGAATGGTTGCCGACTTGATGCCCTGCGTTCGCGATATTGCGGATCCAGCTTGGGTGATGATTGATGCCGGTTCCCGTCACAAAGAAGGTGGCCTTGACGTTATTGGTTTTCAGGATGTCGAGGATTTTATTGATATTCGTCCCGTCCGCCCCATCATCGAAAGTCAGCGCGACAACTTTGCTGCTTGTGTTGCCTTTCGTGACGAACGTCGAGGAGGCTGCATCAGCCTGGCCCGTGAACGACAGCAGTGTAAAGAGCAATAATCCTGTAATCGCTAGCAACTTGCTCCATCTGGATAACATTCTGCTCACCCCTCATTTGAATTAGCCGTCAGACGGCTTATGTATATGGAAAAGATTGTGTGAACCAAGGCTTATCTTTTATGGAATTCTCGATAAAAAAGGATTTTTATAGTCTTATTATATCACGTTCTGTCTTAAAAACTATCTTTGTGTTTGAAAATTCAGTCAATATTGAGCAGGAAATGAGAAATCTTTACTACTACTTGGAAACCTTTCGCGGGCAGGCCGGACAATGGTTTTCCTTGCCGGAAAAGATGAGTGACTGAAAAAGGCCCGCTGCGGGTATGGAATAGCAAATGATGGAATGGGAGGGCTATGTGCATGCAATATATGAACGAACCGACCATTGAAGAGCGCGGTGAACAGCCGTATGTTGGCATCACTGCCAGGGTTACCGAGCAAGTCGAAGAAGCGCCTGAACTCGCAGCGGAAGTGCTGGCATGGTTGAGGGCGCGCAATGAAGCGGCTGCCGGTCTGCCGTTTATCCGTTTTTGGTGTTTGGAGGATCATGAACAACGGCTGATCGAAGTCGGCATTCCGACAAAAAAGCTGCTGCAGGGGGATCATCATATCATCTCGGGGTACTTGCCGGGAGGGGATTTTGCCCACGCGATCCACAACGGGCCGCCGGAGCATTTTTGGTCATCTGCCGACCATTTGGCGGGCTGGCTGGAAAGCGAAGGGCTTTCGGCAGCGCTGCGCTACGAAGGCGAGACGAAGATATGGGATGGGCACATGGCTTTTTTTGTGACCGACCCGGTTGAAAAAAGGACGCCGGACGCCTGGGCAATTGAACTATTCATCTTGCTGCTCGCTGACCATGCTGCATAAAAAAGGTGTCTCTTTCCTTACTGGATACTACTGCCGGTAAAGAAAGGGGCATCTTTTGAATTGACCGACCAAAAAAATAAACGGTAAGTGATAAAAAGATCAATTGACAGATAATTATAAAAACAATAGGGATTATTGGATATACAAATACTAGTAAATGGTTTTTTTATCCAATTCAATAAGCATTCTTTTGCAGATTCCAATATGGACTCAGCTGGCAGGCTTTCATAAGCTGTACTCACCCGGGAATAACAGGACGTCCAGAAGGAAAAGAAGATGGAAGCTTTTACGGAAGTGGCAGAACAATACGCACCGATGATCTCATCGATTATCCGCAAATTGAATATTTACACAGATTATGAAGCGTTTCGTCAACTGGGGTTTATCGCATTATGGCAGGCATGGGAAAAGCACGATCCTGAAATCGGCCATTTTGCGCCGTTCGCCTACCGCAGCATCAAAGGCGCGATGAAAGACGAATTGACCAGGCGGCAAAAAGGAGGGAAGAAGGTCAAGAATTCGGATTTGTTTTTGGAAGAAGAAGAAGCGGTGGAGTGGGTGGCTGAACAATTGCCTTACTGGCTGGATGATGCTCTCTTGAGCCCGAAAGAAAGGCAGTTGCTCCAGGAGCTGTATGTCGATGGGTACAGCCTCACGGAATTGCAGAAACGTTACGGCGTCACCTTATCCGCCATGAAGAAACGCAGGGAGCGAACCTTGTCTAAAATACGGGCATCCATCCACCATCCGTACAAGGATCGCTAAAAATAACTGGAAGGCTAGGGGAAGTTATCGGTATAATGGTTATCTGAAACGGTAAAGGGAGGTACGCACATGGAAGCGATGATGACCGGCATGATCAACAATATTTTCTTCATCATTTTTCCGATCATCCTTTACCAGATGTTCGCGACAGCCGGGCAGAGAAACTTCTTTGTCAGCCACCGGATTACCATGACCATCCTGTTTTCGATCTCCATCATCCTGTGTATGGTATTTCCATATCAATTTCTGACGGAGGATTATATATTCGACCTCCGGCAAGTGCCGATGATTGTCGGCGCTTTGTACGGCGGCCCCTTGGTGAGTGCAGTGCTATTCATTGTATCAGCTGTCGGGCGCATAGCCCTTGGTGGGGATGGCATGTATATCGCCATCCTGAACCAGCTGTTAGTGGCAGCGGGCGTGCCTTTCCTGGGGCCGATTTACCGGAAAGTCAACCGCTGGTGGAAAGCCGGGCTCGTTTTCTCCATTTCGATCGTGTCGCTGTTATTCAATTTATTCGCAGGCTATTTCTTTTTTGGGGATCCAATCCACGACTTGATCGGAATTTGGTTGATGTTGATGCTCAATCAAGGCGGCATCATCATATTGACCGCTCTGCTTATCGAACATCTTCAAAAACAGGAGTATTTATATAATTCGCTCATGCGCCATGAAAAGATGGAGACGGTCAGCCATTTCGCAGCCGCCGTGTCGCATGAATTGCGTAATCCGCTGCAAAGCGTGAAGGGGTTTGTCCAATTGCTTCAGCAATATGATTACCCCCGTGCGAAACAGCTGGAGTTCCAGCAAACCATCCTGGAGGAAATCAAAGTAGCCGAGGACCTGATAGATGATTACCTGGTCTATGCAAAACCGATCTATGGCGAACTGAAACGCATTGAAGTGGAACCGGAACTATCCCATGTCATCAAAATCATGACGCCTTATGCCAATGCCAGGAACGTTGAAATTCTTGTGCAGCCCGGTGATTCGGCCAGCCCGATCTTGGGCGATTCGCAAAAACTCCATCAAGCTCTTGTAAATGTCATCCGGAACGGAATAGAAGCAATGCCGGATGGAGGGAAGCTGATGGTCGAGCTGGAAACATCTGCGCAATCGGTTTGTGTGCATATCGAAGATGAAGGCGTGGGCATGACAAAAGAACAGCTCAAGCGTCTCGGCGAACCTTATTTCTCCAATAAGTCGAAAGGGACCGGTCTTGGGCTCATGGTCACTTACAGCATTCTCAACCAGATGGGCGGGGAAATCGAAGTCGGATCCGAAGCCGGTAAAGGCACAAGATTTACATTTGAGTTCCCGAAACTCCCGGATGCTTAAAAAACCGCCTGGGCGGCCGATTGACGGCTGTCCAGGCGGTTTCCTATCGGTTTTGGAGTTTGTGGAGAAACGGAAGCACCGCTTGTTCCTTCAATTTCGCTTCAAACATGATATCTACTTCATAGCCTTCGACCAGCTTCAATAATTCAGAAAAGTCCTCTTCTGAAATAAGGTCATGATGGCGCAGGTCAGTGAAACCTTCGCGGCCGGTGCTGATATGGATTTTCGGCCTCCCGGATCCTTCCCAGGTAGCCATGATTTCCGAAAAATCGACTGGTTCCCCGTCATTATTGCAATTGTGGTGATGGATATCGAAACAGATCGGAACTTTGCACATGGCGTGCACATCGAGCACATCGCGCAATGTAAAAGTTTTATCATCGTTTTCTAGCCTGAGCCGCTGCCGTATGCTATCTGACAGCGCCAAGTAATTTTCGGCGAAACGACGTTTGGCGGTTTCCTTGTCGCCATATGCGCCGCCTGTATGCAATATGATATCTGTGCCCCCAAGCAATTGGATCAATTTGTCGTGGTATTCAAGGTCTTCGATCGACTTGCGGACTACTTCGGCCTTAGGTGAATTCAAGACTGTGTACTGCCCAGGGTGAACGGAAACCCGCATGCCGTGTTCGTTCACCAGCCGGCGGATTTCACTGGCGATCGCCAGGAAGTCTTCATCTTCCCACCAGCGCCAATCGTTGATCGGATGCGTTGAAAGGGGGACGATGGAACTGGAGGCGCGATAGAAAAGAATGCCTTGCTCCAAATTCCAGCGAATGACCTCTAAAGTGGTTTCCATGTTTTGGATCGTCAATTCCTTAATTTTTCCGGTTCCTTCCTTTTCAGCCGTAGCTAGACGCAGCGTACGGAAAACCGTCTTAAGCTCTGTGTTCATGCACGCATATCCTAATCTCATCGTTTTCAGCTCCTCCCGCACAATATACCCGATTTAAGTAGAAAACACACGGAACTTGGGTATACTAGTAATAAAGACGAGTGGAGGAGGAATTTCAATGACAGCAGAAATCACCAAAAATCCTACCGGCTATAATGCGACATTCGACAGATATTTTGAGCATTCCCCAGAGCAAGTATGGGCGATGCTGACAGACAACCAAAAAATCCATCGCTGGTTTTCAGGGCTCCAAATGGAGGAAGAGGGTGAATCAGGCCACCTGACACTGGAAATGGGCCACGGTAAAAAGAAGGAATTTCCGATTACCGACTATAAAAAAGGGGAAATCCTCGCCTTTGAATGGGGAGAAGACCATGTACGTTTCGAACTGGGCCCGGATGGCCAGGGAACGAGGGTGAAGATGGTGGAGACTTTGCCGGACATTACAGGGCAAACCCCAAAAGACGTGGCGGGATGGCACGTAGCGCTGGATATTATGGAAGCTATTTTAGATGGCCATGGAATTGAGCGCACTTCCGAATGGGAGCGCTGGTATCCTGAATACAAGCGCCTGTTCGAAAGCATGGGCGTCGATTTTGCGTAGAAGTTTGAAGAAACCCCAAGCGGCCGGTCCGCTTGGGGTTTCTTATGGGCTAATTTTATCGGGGTCATTTCCAAGGAAAAGAAGGGGGTAAATTGCATCCTATGAATTCGATGAAAAGCCCCGGGATGGGCATGTGCGTCGCTGCCCGCTGCTTCAGGAAATCTGGAACTCATATTTACGGTCTTCACGGAACTCGCCATCTTCATAGCTTCGTTCAGCGAAAGTGACAAGCCCGTCGTGGCCGACGAGCAACACTGTTGCGGACCGTGTCCCGTAGTCAGGCATTTTGATGAACATGGGAGAAAGCGCTCGCTCCAAGTCCAGGCCGACTCCGGTTTCTGGAAGCAAGTGGTCGGGCGCTTGTTCGGCATCCGCTAAAATTTCAAACAGGCGGTCGAGTTCCAATTGTTCATTTACCGCTACATAAGCTTCGAGTTTTTCTTTTCCACGCTCGACTTTCGGCCATGGCGTGTTCAGGAAATGATTGCTCAATCCATGCGTCCCAGGCGGGATTTCCACTGGTTCCCCGTGGATATTATTGTAATAATACAAACCCTCGGCATCCCCGGCGATCAAGTTGAATCCTGCATACTCCCGGTCGTCGATTGCCTGCAGGTAATCTTGCGGGGAGAGATGGCCATCAAGGAATTGTGTGACCAGTTCGCCGCGTGACTTGGCGCCAGCTGCCATATGTCCGGGGTCACGGTAATTGGTCAGCGCAGCGAAGCGTCCAGCTTTATTCACGCCGAGCCAGGTGCCCATCTGGCTTAAATCACGGCCTGCGAGAATCCGGGGTGAATCTTCCCAGAAATGGGCGGGCGCAGCGGGACGGCCGTAAAATTCATCGCGGTTTGCGGCGACGATTAATTTATATCGCGGATGCTGTTGGAATTGCAGATTGATCAAACACATAATGGGCCTCCTTTGTCGATTCGACAGGAAATGGATGCAAAAGCCATTCGTCTGGATGAAGCTGATTTAATTATAGCGGATACGGATGCGCTTGGCTCACGCAGCGCTCGGAAGCTGGGACGGGGGAACCGGTTGGGGTGAAAGCGGAAAAAGGCCGGCAGGTTTTTCAGCTGGGCAGAAAGTTCCTGCTGGATTGAAAATCTGATAAGATATAAAGAAATCAAAACAAGCCAGTGGCATCACGCGGAGTGGGGGGATTGAAGATGGGGAGCAGGCCTGAACGATTGGCATTGGAACGTGTATTGTTCGAAGGGATAGAAGAGATGGTTTTCATTGTCAGAGTCGAGCCGGATGCTTGGGTTTATGAATTCATCAACGAGGCGGTGAAAGCCCATACTCAGATGGATGAAACAGCTCTCGGGAAGTCTTTCCTGGAAGTGCATGAACCGGAAGTTGCCCGACAGCTGATTTATTATTATGAGAAGGCCTTAACTGAAGGGGCGAGCATTTTCTATGAAGATTCCTATCATGCTCCGAACGGGGAGCTGCGGTATTCCAAGTCACGCTTAACGCCGATGGTGGACGAATCAGGCCGTTGCAGCCACGTCGTCAGCGTGGTCAACGATGTGACGGAAGAAAAGCTGGCAAAGCATGCACGGGAGGAAGCGCTCAGCCGTTTGGAGGAAAGTAATGCCAAATATCGTTCCCTGTTCGAAAGCAATGGCGATGCAGTATTCACTTTAACATTGGCTGGGCAGATCAATGGCGGGAACCGGATGGCCAGGGAGCTTGTGAAGCGGCCGATCAGTGAATTGGCTGGAAGGGATTTCTGTGACTTGGTCGAACAAAACGAACGCATGAGGTCGAAAGAAATCTTCGAGGAAGCGGCCTCAGGGCTCTATAAAGACCATCGGCTGAGCTTGCAGCCCAAGGGCGGGAAAGCGATCGGATGTCTCGTGAAATTCATCCCGATCAGCATCAACGGCAAGGTCACAGGCTATTATTTGATGGCTAAAAACATGACCGAGCTGGATATGCTGGTCAGCAAATATTTGGAGAGTGAGAAGAATTTCCGGGTGATCGCGGAAAATGTTTATGATGTGGTCATCTTGATGAACAGGCAAAAGGAGTATCTATACATATCCCCGTCGAGCCAGGAAATTTTCGGCATCGCGTCTGAAGAAGCTATTGCACAGAAGCCGTTCTTTAACGTGCATCCCGATGATTTAGGGCTTGTGCACCAGCAGTTCCAGGAGGCAGTGCAAAAGGCGGGGCCTTATTCCTTGCAGCTGCGCTTCGACCATCCGGAAAGTGGCTGGATTTGGGCCGAGATGAACGGAACGCCCGTCTATGACGAGGAAGGCATATTCTCGCATATGGTCATGATTGTCAGAGACATTTCGATGCAGAAGAAATACGAAGCCCAACTGGAATATTATGCATTCCATGATTCGTTGACCGGCTTGCCGAATCGACGCTATTTTCAGGAATACAGCAGCAAATTGAAAGAACAGGCTAAAGCAGGCGAAAAAATAGCCCTGGCTGTATTGGATCTCGATGATTTCAAGCAGATCAACGACGAATATGGCCATGATTTCGGGGACATGGTATTGGCCGAGTTTGCCATGCGTTTAAGCAAACTGGAAGAGGAAGGATACATTCCCATCAGGATGGGCGGTGATGAATTCCTCGTCGTTCTTGAAGGGGGCGGGACGGATTCGGCGGCACAAAGGGCTGCCGCAAAAATCCGGTCGGTGCTTTCAGGCGGCTTGGCTATCAATGGCATTTCAATCCCGGTCAATTTCAGTTTGGGTGCGGCTTCAGCATTATCTGCAGAAGAAAGCATTTCCTCGATTTTAAGGCGTGCGGACGAAGCGATGTATAAAGCAAAAGGAAGCGAAGCGAATACAATAGAAATCTTACAGCCATAAGCGGAAGCTTATGGTTTTTTGATGCTTTCGAACCAACCGTTAAAAAGAGGTGTATTTATCATAGTTCTAAATATATATTTGAATATTCGGAAATTAAAATGGTTTTCTTTTCCTGTGATAAATGATATGATTTCGTTAAATCTATAAACCTAGTTAATATACATAATATGGATTAAAAAAATTAAAAGTAAATCTTTTGCCTTAGGTCAAATGATTATTGCTGCTGATTCCTTGTTCCAATCAACGAAAGAGCTGCTGTCAACTATAGATATCTGATAATTCGGATAAAAGAGGTGCTGTGCTGTGAGTGATTCCAATAGAAAGATAAACTCAGTTCTATTCTTTTTTCTTATATGCTGTATAGCCATCTCAGGTACGGGAATGAATATATCCGCCGATTCCGGCAATCAGCTCATCCTGGATAACGATCAAGAAGAAGTTGCTGCGGGCAGCCGGCTTTCCGTTCTGGAAGATGTCTCAGGCAAGCTGCAAATTGAAGATATCCAACAGCCTCCCCATGTTTGGAATTTCATGCCTGCCGGCGATCATCCGTTGAATATCGGTTTCAGCCCATCGGTGTATTGGCTGATGCTGGAAGTGGAAAACAAGGCGCAAGCCGAGAAGGAATGGCTTCTTGAACTGGGTTCTTCGAGTGTCGATCAAGTGAGCCTCTATACGGAAGATGGTGACGGAGGGTTTACGGTTGAGCGGAGTGGCCAGGAGACAAGGGCGGAAATTGTCCACAGGACGGCCGTGTTTCCAATAGCGCCGCCCACAGGAGAGCGTACCGTTTACTGGATGCGCATTGAATCTTCTGCCCCGATTCAATTACCGGTGACCGTCTGGGAGCGGGAAGTATTTGAGAGCCAGACGAGGCAACAGGTCGCGTTTGTCGGGGTGATCGGCGGGCTCGGCTTAATGTTTTTGTTCTATTATATCCACCGTTTCACTATGATCCGGCAGCGTGCCTATCTGTATTTCGTGATTTATGCCATTACAGCCTTTTTCCTGTTTTCTTCTGCAGGCGGGTTGAGCTTGGACGTCATCTGGCCGGAGCTGGATTTATGGAATGGCCATAGCGTGTTCTTCGCGGTCGGGCTTGCTGCTTTATCGGTGACGCTGCTGACAGAAGGCTTATTGAACACGAAGCGCCATTTGCCCGAGACGGACCGGATGATCAAGTCGCTGCTTTTATTGAATGCAGTGGTTCTGACGACTTTATTCATTTCACTCGAATGGGCCAGGCTGCTGCTGACGCTGGCTCTCGGTGCCACTTTGGTTGTCAGCCTGTTATTGGCGGCCTATGGCATGAAGAGGGGAGTCGTGCATGCCCGTTACTATTTGGTATCTTTACTCTTCTTTCTAGCCGCTGCCATATTAAATGCCTTGTATGTGTCGGGGATTCTACCGATCACAATGGCGGCGCAAGGCTTGATTTTCTTCTTTGGGGTATTGGCTGTCCTGTTCGCTGCACTGGCGGTGAGGGACAAAGAAAAAATCAGGGAACAGGAAAGGATTCAGCGTGAGCGCAATTCCGCTGAACGGCAGCGCATTGAAATCGAGCGGCTCCGGCAAATCAATGAACGCAAAGATGAATTGCTCGCCATCACTTCGCACAGCTTGCGGACGCCGCTTTACGGGATGGTGGGAATAGCGGAATCTCTCCAGGAATCGGCTTACAGCAAAATGCCGCCTTCCGTCATACAGCAGTTGGAAACGATTTCTGAAAGCGGCAAAAAACTGGCACGGATGATCAATGAAACCTTGGATTTCTCAGGGCCGAAACACCATATGCTGTCATTGCACCTGGAAAAAGTGAAGCTTCCTGCGGTTGCGGACTCTGTCATCCGGCTGTGTACACCATTGCGGAAATCAGCGGAAGTCAGCTTGAAGCACACGATACCCGCTGATTTCCCGGAAGCGATCGCCGATCCGGAACGGGTGCGCCAAGTCCTTTATAATCTGGTCGGAAATGCAGTGGAGCATACAGAGAGCGGCGAGATCATCATCTCCGCAAAAATCATCAAAAAACAAGTTGCCATTACGGTCAAAGACACTGGGAGCGGAATGGAAGAACAACAACTGGATAGCTTGTTTGAACCGATCGGCACTTCAACGACCCCTCACCTGGGCATCGGGATGGGGCTGAAAATCACCAAACGGCTTGTGGAGATGCAAGGGGGCTGGCTGAAAGCGGAATCGGTCCCGGGAAAAGGCTCTTCTTTTACATTCACGCTGCCGCTCACTGAAGAAGAACGGGCTGCGGAGTCTGCACCGTCCACTGAGATCAGGGAATTGACGGCTTCCCAGCTGGCAGACTCGCTGATCAAAGAAAAGAACGTCAAGAAAGGTTTGCGCATTTTGGTCGTCGAAGCGGAAGAAGTCAATCGCCTGATGCTGGTCCATCAGCTTAAAGGGGAGGGCTATAAGGCGGAAGGGGTCAGTTGCGGTGAAGAAGCGCTCGTGCATTTGGATAACCGGCCGGCGGATTTGGTCATTCTCGACGATGAACTTCCGGATATGGCTGGGGACGAATTATGCCGGCGCATCCGGGTCAATGCAACCTTGACGGAATTGCCGATCTTGATGCTATCCGATAAAGAAGGCGTTAAGGAAAAAACAAATGCTTTCAGTGCGGGGGCCAATGATTATTTAGTTAAACCATGCGATGTTGAGGAATTTCTCATGAGGGTGGAAACACTCGCCACGCTTCGCAGCATGACACAGGAAATCACCAATTTGAATTTCTTCCTTGAGCGCAATGTCAAAGAGCGGACGATGGCCTTGGAGATCACCAATATGAACTTATTGACAGTGAATGACGAAATCCAGGAAGTCGAAAAATCACGCAATGAGATGCTGTCGGCGATTTCGCATGAACTGGGCACTCCGATCACCTTGATCCACAGCTATATCCAGGCAGTGAAGGAAAGCTTGATCGAAGAGAACAACCCCCGCTATTTGGATATGATCCACAAAAAACTCTTATTGCTGGAGCGCTTGACGGAAGATCTGGTCGAACTGTCGAAATACAAATCGGGCAATATGACCTTGCGTTTCGGTGAATTGCAGCTTGATGAGTGGCTGGAGCGGATTGCAGCTTCCATGGAAGCTGACCTTGCGCAAAGCGGCAGGCGCTTCCGTTTTGTAGGGCCGGGCGAAAAAGAACGGCCTGCGGATTGGCGGCTTATGGTCGATGTGGACCGCGTCGATCAGGTTTTCTCGAATTTATTATGGAATGCGGTCAAGCACACATCGCCGGAAGAAGGGCGCATCACTTTGTCGGCAAGCATCCGGGCGAGCGCGAATGTGCTGGATGAAACAGAGGCGGACGGCGAGTTGATCATCCGTGTAGAAGATAATGGTTGCGGCATCAAAAAAGAGGCGTTGCCGCATATATTCGACCGGTTCTTCAAAATCGACGAATCGATCCATTATAAAGGAAGCGGTCTTGGGCTTGCGATCGCAAAAGAAATCATCCAATCGCATAAAGGCGAAATCTGGGCGGAAAGCGAAGAAGGCGCAGGCAGTACATTCATCATCGCCCTGCCCTTGAGATACTAACAACCCATGGGAGGGATCTTCATGAACAGTGCGACTGTATTGATTGTCGAAGACGAAGACGGCATCCGCGAATTGATGCGTTTGTTCTTGGTGAAGAAAGGCTATGAAATCATCGAGGCCGAAGACGGTTATGAAGCGATGGATGTGCTGTCGAAAGAAAATCCGGACCTGATTTTGCTGGATATCGAAATGCCCGGCATGAGCGGTCTGGAATTGTGCGAGAAAATACGGATACGGACCAAGACGCCAATCCTCTTCGTCAGCTACCGGAAAGAGCTGGCCTATAAAATACAGGGTCTTGAAGTGGGGGGCGATGATTACATCACCAAGCCTTTCGATTTCACGGAGCTGGAAGCGCGCGTCAAAGCGATCTTGCGCCGCAACGGCTGGAAAAGCGGGGAAGAAGACAAGCTGTCAATCCTGAAATTCGGCGATCTCCATATCCATGTCGATGCCCGCGAGCTGTATGTGAAAGGCAAACCCGTGAAACTCTACCATAAGGAATTTCAATTATTGCTCTTGATGGCCCAGACGCCTAACCGTGTCTGGACAGCCGAACAATTATACGATCAAGTATGGGGATATTATTCGGAAGGCGATGTCCAGACGGTCAAGGTCCACATCAGCAACCTGCGCCGGAAAGTGGAGAACGATCCGGCAACTCCTCGCTACATCCAGACCGTCCGGGGATTCGGTTATAAGTTCACGAATTGAAAATGGCAAGGCCGATCATTTTTGCTGCAGAGGCAAAAGGGATCGGCTTTTTTCATTGCCGCAATTCCAAGGAATTTTCGATATGGGCATGACAAAAGCGCCACGGGAAATTATTTTTTTAGATAAATGAAACTAGTTGAACTATTTAACTTTGTTTTAACCTGCTCTCCTTAGTATGGGTCTTAACCGATAGGAAGACAGATATCAAGGAGGAAAAGCAGATGATTGAGAACAAGATCAAGATGACGAATGAACCGCCTGTCGATTTCGAGCAGCAAACCGTCTTCAAGCAAAGCCGGGAAGCCCCGAGCACACAGCCTTCCATCACCGGGCTTGGCCTTTCGGAAAATGTCGCAGGGTCGCTCGCGTATTTGCTCGGATTTTTCTCGGGCTTCATCCTGCTGATGGTTGAGCGGGAAAATCGTTTTGTCCGTTACCACGCTTTCCAGTCCGTATACGTCTCGATTCTTTTTTTCACATTGTTTACAGCAGCCGGCATGATGCCGATGACAGGATGGGTGGCCGAAGTGCTGTTGATGCCGATCGGCTTGGTAATGTGGATCATCCTCATGTTGAACGCACATAACGGCAAGGCGCTGCGCCTGTGGATCATCGGCCGCTTTGCAGAAAAACAGCTCCATTGAACAAGCAAAATCACCCCGTACATGGGGATATGAGGTGAAGACATGGAAAGTACATTCAATATGAAAGAGTTTTTCAAGAACCTGAAGAAACGCTTGCCGCTCATTATCGCGATGACGGTCGCATTTGTCGCCATCGCGGCAGCTGTCAGTTATTTATGGATGAAACCGGTCTATCAGGCATCGACACAGATACTGGTCAATAAGGCCCCTGCCAATGCCCAGGAGTTCAGCATGCAGGATATCGATACGAACCTTCAATTGATCAGCACCTATAACGTCATCATCAAGAGCCCGGCGATTTTGACGGAAGTCATCACCGAACTCGGATTGAACGAAACGGTGCAATCGCTGAATGAACGGATTGAAGTCTCCAGCATCGAGGATTCACAAGTCGTGACGCTCGAAGTCGAAGACGGGTCGATGCAGCAGGCGGTACTGATCGCCAATACGACCGCCAAAGTATTTGAACAGGAAATCCGCAATTTGATGCGTGTCGATAACGTCAGCATCCTCGCCCCTGCCACGATGCCTGCCAGCCCTGAGCCGGTCAAGCCGGACCCGTTGTTCAATATGGCAGTCGGCGCGATCATCGGCTTCATGCTCGGAACAGGCCTTGCGATCGTCCTGGATCAATTGAACACGACGGTGCGCACGGAAGAAGACATCGAAGAATTGCTTAGCCTGCAAGTGCTCGGCGTGGTGAGCCCGGTCGGCGACTTGGACAAAACGGATAAACCATCGAAACATACTGACAGAATGGAGTTGGATGAGAATGTTGAACCAGACAGCGTCAAAACAGCCGCTCGCCCGAAAGTTGGTAGCACGTATTAAACCCAATTCGGTGATCAGCGAACAATACCGGACAATCCGCACAACGATCAATTTTTCCTTGCCTGGAACCGAAATGAAAACTTTATTGTTCACATCCGCTTCGAAAGAAGAAGGCAAATCGACGACTTCAGCCAATATGGCCGTCGTTTTTGCGGAATCGGGGAAAAAGGTGCTGCTTGTCGATGCCGATATGCGTAAACCGACGCTGCACCATACTTTTAATTTGAACAACCATATCGGCTTGTCGAATCTATTGGTCGGCAAAGGGGAGCTTGAGCAAAGTGTCCGCGACAGCGGCATCCGCGGCCTGGAACTGCTGACATCAGGGCAGGTTCCGCACAACCCGGCAGAGCTGCTGGATTCGCCGATGCTGGATCGATTGATCGCTGAAATGAAAGAACGCTACGATTTGATCATTTTCGACTCGCCGCCGATCCTGTCGGTGACGGATTCCAAGATCCTGGCGAATAAATGCGACGGCACTGTGCTGGTCGTCAATACAGGGAAAACCGAAAAGCAAAGCGCAATCAAGGCGCGCGACAGTTTGGCGACTTCGAGAGCCTTTATTGTCGGTGTCGTGATGAATAATTACAAACTCAGCAAGGACCATTATTACAGCCATGAATACAATTGATAAGCGGTACCTGCGCGAGGTGAAGGAGCTAATGACATGACGATTACTAAACGCTATACATCATTGTTCATAATCGACTCGCTGATCATCCTCTCAGCAACGTATCTCTGCTATTTGTTCTTGCTGCCGTTCGACAATATCATGTCGAACCAGCTACTGCTGTTTATGACGGTTACGTTGTTCATCGCCCATCATTCCTTTGCCTGGCATTACGGGCTATATCGGAAAGTGTGGGCGTACGCTTCGGTACATGAGCTGCAGTCGATCGTCAAAGCGGTCACCTTGACAATGTTCGTGGCGACGGTCATGCAATACATCCAGACGGGCGGTGTGTTTGTCCGCATCCTGGCGCTGACCTGGATGTTCCTCATTCTATTCCTGGGGGCCTCGCGTTTTTCCTTCCGCCTGTACCATGAGCGGGAGCCGCGCAAAAGCGAAGGGCAATTGAGCCGTACGATCGTTGTCGGAGCAGGGGAAGCAGGGCGCATGATCGTCAGGCAGATGAAGCAGAACCCCCAATGGGGAAGAAAGCCGATTCTTTTTATCGATGATGACCGCACGAAATGGGGGTTGGAAATTTTTGGTCTAGGGGTAGCAGGGCCGATTTCGGAAATCCCTCGATTGGCTGCCGAGAACGAGATTGACCAGATCGTCATCGCCATTCCATCGCTGTCGAAAAGGGAAATGGCGGAAGTCACCAAATTGTGTATCGATACGGGGCTTAAAGTCCAGACCATCCCACGGATTGAAGATCTGATGGTCGGCAAAGTCAAAGTCAGTGATATCCGGGACGTGAAAATTGAGGATCTTCTCGGCCGCGAGGAAGTGCGTCTGGATATGGAAGCCTTGACTGAAAAGATCGAGGGGAAGAGCATCATGGTCACGGGTGCAGGGGGATCGATCGGTTCGGAGATTTGCCGCCAGATCAGCATTTTCAAACCTGCACGCCTCCTGTTGCTCGGCCACGGTGAAAATTCGATTTACACGATCGACCGTGAACTGCGGTCAAAAGTGCCGAAAGAAATCGACATCGTGCCGATCATCGCCGATATCCAGGACCGCGAACGGATCTTCGAAATGGTCGGCAAATTCAAGCCCGATATCATTTATCACGCCGCTGCCCATAAGCATGTGCCTTTAATGGAAGCAAATCCACTCGAAGCGGTGAAAAACAATATTTTCGGGACGAAAAACGTGGCAGAAGCGGCAGATCGCCACGGCGTCGGCAATTTTGTCATGATATCCACCGATAAAGCCGTCAATCCTCCCAATATCATGGGGGCTTCCAAACGATTTGCGGAAATGATTGTCCAGAATTTAGCGGTTTCGTCCGATACGACATTCGCTGCGGTGCGTTTCGGCAATGTACTCGGCTCGAGAGGAAGCGTCGTGCCGCTGTTCCGTGAACAAATCGCAAAAGGCGGACCGGTGACCATCACCGACCCGAAAATGACCCGCTATTTCATGACGATTCCCGAAGCTTCCCGCCTGGTGATCCAGGCAGGCATGCTCGCATCCGGCGGGGAAGTGTTCGTGCTGGATATGGGAGAGCCGGTGAAAATCGTCGACTTGGCACGCAATATGATCCGTTTGTCCGGTTTTGAAGAGGACGAGATCCAAATCAAATACACCGGCATGCGGCCTGGGGAAAAGCTCTACGAAGAGCTGCTGGACCCGAGTGAAATCCAATCGGAGAAAGTATTCGCGAAAATCCATATCGGAAAAGCCACCCCGATCAGCCAAGTGGAAATCAGCCGGATTTTGAAGAATCTTCCTGAAATGGAAGAACAGGAAATACGCGAAACTCTATTGAAACTTGCGAATCGCCCGAAAGAAGACAAAAAGAAGGAACCAGCATGGAAAGAAGAATGGAAGATCGAAGGGGGATTTGCCTGATTACAGTTTCTGCCTACAAGCGCAGGGGGGATGTAAAGTGAAGCTGCTATCAACGGAACTGTATGGGAACTCTCCTATTTACCTCCAAAATCTGTTGCTCAGTTTTCGTGAATACGCCAGTTCACGAAAAAGGTACGGCATGGGATATTATCGCTTTCTTCATCAGCTTTCCGGCATGGATGAGAAGGACCGGCAATCAGAAGAAAGATACCAGGACCAGGAACTTCGCTCGCTCCTTCGCCATGCTGCCGAACATAGTGCGTTTTACCGGGAGGTTTTTGGGGATGACCTAGCCGATATTCGGTTTGCCGGTGATTTGCGGCAGCTTCCGGTTATCGAAGAAGAGCTTTTTAATGAACGGATCGATGACATCCGTACACACATTGTCCGGAAAAAAAGGGGAGAAGCTGAAAGTCCAGAACGAGGCCAATTGCCCCGTTTGTGGCTGAGCAACTTGGATCTGCAAAAACAAACCGCAGCTGTAGACCATTTCAAGAAGCAGCATGGCGCCATTAACTTGGATATGAAGCGTGCGACATTCTATCATGGGGATTTTGTGCCCCTTGGCCAAAAAGAAGGAGCGTTCTGGCGCGATATTTACTATCTCAATCAGCGCCTGTATTCAGCCCATCATTGCACGGAGCCATTCCTCTCGGCTGTGGTCCGGAACCTGGATGGTTTCCGGCCCGATTTCATCGATGGCTTGCCTGAAGCGATTTTGGCAATAGCCCGTTTTATCAACGATCATCGACTGCTTTTGGATTTCCAGGTCGTTGCCATTTTTGTGGAAACGGAACTGTTGTCTGAAAGCGAACGGCTGGAAATCGAAAATGCGTTTGGCTGCTCGGTCCGCCGGTGGAGCATGAAAACCGAGCGTTCGCCATTTCTTTCTGAATGCCCTGCAGGGAATCTGCATTTCAATATGCGCACAGGGGTGCTGGAGTTTACCGAAAAAGGTGAAGTCCTCCTGACCCGCTTCCATACAAAAGGGACGCCGCTGATACGGCTGAAGATCAAGGACCAATGGATGCCCGTGCATTGCCAGTGCCCATGCGGGAGCGTCCATCCGGTAGTCCGCAAGCCGCTGAAGCCGGTCTCCGCCTTTTTACAATCGAGGAGCAGGGGCAGGGTGACAAGTTTGTACTTGGCGACCGTGCAGGAGAAATTCCAGAAAGCCGCCCCATCTATGCAGTTCGTCCAAAATTCTTTGGATGCAATTGAAATATGGCTTAGCGGAACCGATTTCATTCCTGCAGAACTTGAACAGAATATTATCCGGGAGATGGCCGGGATCTTCGGCGAAGACATGAATTTCACGGTGAGGGGCCGCTTGAATGGCGCATCGGAAGAACCGGGGCCTGCTGGCTTGATCATCAATAACCTGCAATTCCCGCAAACTTGCCAAAGTGATTACAGCACGGACTGAACGTGCTGAGGAAGAAGAGGAGGCTGTTGTACATGAACATTCGACAGGATACAGGAGCATCGGTTATGCCATTTCCGGTTCCGGTTAAAGAAACAGGAGATAGGATTTTTCTTTCTGCCCCGCATATGACAGGGAACGAGCAGAAGTATATCAGCGAGGCTTTCGAGTCCAATTGGATCGCGCCGATGGGGGCGAATGTCAACCAGTTTGAAGCGGAAATGGCGGCGTATGCCACGACCCAGGCAGCAGCTGCTTTATCTTCGGGGACTGCTGCAATCCATCTGGCTTTGCAACTATTGGGCATCGGTAAAGGAGACCGTGTTTTTTGTTCCAGTCTGACGTTTGTGGCAAGTGCCAATCCGATTCTGTATGCTGGGGCAGAACCTGTCTTTATCGATTCAGAAGAAGAAACGTGGAATATGTCTCCCTGGGCGCTGCAAAAGGCATTTGCAGCAGCAGAACAAGAGGGCAAACTTCCAAAAGCGGTGATCATTGTACATATTTATGGACAAAGCGCCCGCATGGACGAACTCATTGCCCTCTGCAATCATTACGGGGTGCCGATCATCGAAGATGCAGCTGAATCTCTGGGATCCACCTATAGAGGAAAAAAGACAGGGAGTCTCGGGACTTACGGGATCTATTCATTCAACGGCAATAAGATCATTACGACGTCCGGGGGCGGCATGCTGGTGTCGAACGATAGAAAAGGCGTGGCGCAAGCGAGATTTCTCGCTTCCCAAGCGAAAGATGATGCACCGTTCTATGAACATAGCCGCGTCGGCTATAATTACCGGATGAGCAATGTGCTGGCCGGTATCGGGCGTGCGCAGCTCGAAGCGATCGAACTGCGCGTCTCAGCCCGCCGTGCTGTCTTCAACCGCTATTTTTCCGCGCTCGGCAAGCACGAAGCGGTGAAATTCCAGCCTGAACTAGAAGGCACCCGCTCGAACCGCTGGCTGACAGTCATGCTGCTCGACCCGTCCAAAACGGACCGGTCGCCTGATGCTGTCCGGGAATTGCTGGAGTCCGAAAACATCGAATCGCGCCGTGTATGGAAGCCGCTTCATCTGCAGCCTTTGTTTGCAGGCTGCAAGTTCTACTCCCATAATCCACATGGCAAGACAGCTGTCAGTGAAAAATTATTTGCGGAAGGGCTATGCCTGCCTTCGGGATCTGACTTGGAACCGGAGCAGCAACAGCACATCATCGGGCTGCTTGAAGAAATCTTGGCCTAAACGCCCTTAGACGGAGCCCCATTTTGGTGGTACGATTAGTACGAAATCAAAAGACGGTTCGCGAGGAGCAGATGAGCGTGGGAAAAAACACGAAAAATCAGCGAATGGTCAGGCTGCTTCCAGGCCTGGCCATTTGTTTGTTGGTTATATGGGCAGGAATTTACGGAGCGGATTTGATCGGTGCGGCACTTGGGGCGATCGGGCTATTGCCGGAAGGCGGAAAAAGCCCGGTATCCGGGATTTTTGTGGCGATACTGATCGGCATCCTCATACGCAATACAATCGGTTTGCCGGAGATCTTCATTAGCGGCGTCAGTTTTGCGGTCAAATACGCCTTGCGCATCGGCATTATCCTGCTTGGTTTGCGCTTGAGTTTGACGGAAGCCTTGACGCTCGGGGCGTGGGGCCTGCCGCTTATCGTGGCTTGTATCACAGTGGGCATCGGGGTCACTTTGTTTTTCACGAAACTTCTTGGCCAGTCCAACCGGCTCGGCGCATTGATCGCCAACGGGACGGGCATATGCGGCGTCACGGCGATCATGGCGACAGCACCGGTGATCCGCGCAAAAGAGAACGAAATTTCATACGCCATCGCCAATATTACGGTGTTTGGCTTATTGGGCATGTTGTTCTATCCATATCTCGCTCATTTCTTTTTTGCAGATGAGCCGATCAAAGCGGGGCTGTTTCTCGGCACGGCCATACATGACACGGCTCAAGTGACTGGTGCTGCCTTGATGTATGAGCAGATGTACGGCTCGACATTGGCCCTTGACGTAGCGACCATCACGAAATTGACACGCAACTTGTTCATCATTGCCGTGATCCCGCTGATCGCTTATTTATTTTTCCGGAGTGAAGGGCAAGGGGGAGGCACGATGCCAAAATGGTATAAATTGTTTCCTTTCTTCATTCTTGGATTTCTTTTGCTGTCGTTTCTCCGCACGGTTGGGGATGCTACGCTCGCTTCAGGCGGACAGGCATTCGGCATTTTCGGCGCCGCGGGCTGGGAAGAGTTCTACAGCTTTTGGAGTTCTTTCGGCTCGACATATATGCTCGGTCTTGCGATGGCAGGCGTCGGGTTATCGACCAATTTGAAAATATTCCGCGGGATGGGATTGAAGCCTTTCTATATCGGCTTGATTGCAGCCATCTCTGTGGGGGCGGTCAGTTTATTGCTCATTTCGCTGTTCGGCGACCTGGTGCAGCTGGCTGCCTGAACGGAACCTGGGGCCTTTCAAAGGCTCCAGGTTTTTTATATGCGTTAATTCAAGTATTTACCATAAATAATTCTCATTAAACTCTCAGAATAGTCTCAGTGCTTTCTCAGTTTCAAAATCTATACTTTTTCTATGGCATACAAATTACTATCCATTAAGGAGGGAGCAAGTGGCTATTGAAATTTTCAGCAGGAGGGAACAGAAGTATTTGATAACACGGAAACAGTACCAGGCATTGATCGCTGAACTGGCTCCGTATATGCGCGATGACCGGAATGGGGAAGACGGCCGCTATACCGTGAGCAGCCTGTATTTCGACAACGCAGAACGGGCTATCTACTACGAGACGAAAAACAAATTGAAATACCGGCAAAAGCTGAGGCTGCGAATATATGGCGATACTGGCCCGGATGGCTTGGCATTTTTCGAGGTCAAGCAAAAACACGGCAAAGTCGTCTATAAACGCAGGCTGACGATGCCCCTTTCAGAAGCGCACCGTTATTTAAACGCGCCAATATTCGAATCAGTGGATGACTACGAAAGCTCCAATCCGCAAGTCCTAAGGGAAATCGACTATTTTCGCCGTTTGTACCGGCTAGAGCCGACAATGATTGTCGCTTATGACCGCCACGCCATGCACGGCAAAAGCAATAGTGATTTGCGGATCACCTTCGATTTCAATTTACGTTGCCGCCGGGATGAATTGCAGCTGGAGAAAGGCCCGCATGGCAGCCATTTCATCGATCCGGATCTGGTCGTCATGGAAGTGAAGGTCGACCAGAGTGTACCGCTTTGGCTTGCACGGATCTTGCAGCAGCAAAATTGTGAACAGCGCAGTGCTTCAAAGTTCTGTACATCGACTGAACAGCTGGCAGACACTGTGCTCGCACCGGCGGGTTTCACTGAACAAACCACTATAGGGGGAGATTCGCATGGAAAAGATCAATGAAATTTTTAGTGTTAATGCAGAAATTGGGGAATCGACATTGTGGATGAGTTTAATGGCGATGGCCATTGCGCTTGTCTTGAGCTTGATCATCACGCAAGTATACCAATTGACATTCACGGGGCAACATTACTCCCAGGACTTTGTCCACACGATCGTCATGATGAGCGTGGTCGTCTCGGTTGTCATGAACGTCGTCAGTGGCAATGCCGGCGTCGCTTTCGGCTTGTTCGCAGTCTTCTCGCTGATACGATTCCGCAGCGCCGTCACCAACGCGAAAGATATCGCATACATTTTCTTCGGCCTCTGTGTCGGGATGACTGCAGGGCTGTTTCAATTCCAGTTGGCAATCGCTTTGACATTGTTTGCATCTTTCGTTTTCTATTTCCTTTTCAAAAGCAATTACGGAAAAGGCCGCAGCACCCAATTGCTTAAAGTCATGGTTCCGGAAAACTTGAATGAAGAACAATTGCTGGATGATATTTTGGTCGAGCATACCGATGAGTTCAAGCTATGCCAAGTGGAGACGGCGAATCTTGGGACGATGATTCTTTATACCTTCTCGATTCGCGGGAAACAAGGTGTTAAAGACAGGTACTTGCTTGACCGGATCCGCGAACGCAATGCTAATTTGAAAGTGACTCTTTCGTATATGCAAGCCACAGAATGACGTATACGCCCCAGCCCGCTATTTCAGGCAGCTGGGGCATTTTCAGGCTAAACGGGAGAGACGGAATTCCTGTTTTCGCCAAGCTCCCTCAGGGTATGGACAAGTAATAGTGTTTAAAGGAGGAGAAGAGAATGGATATACAGGCTGAGCGCGATCTTCTGAAAGATGATTATGGCAATTATTATGTCGTTTCCTATGCGACCAAGGATTCTTTGACGGTGGTGAACGCAGCGCTTTACCATGCTTTCAACCAGGAACTGACAGACGAATTCGTGGCTGAAGTGAAGCGCAAATATCCGAAAGGCGTGGCTATCGGCGTTTATTTCGCAGATCTTGTGCATGAGCAGATCGAGAAGCTGGAAGACCCGGAATTCCCTGGGCACATATACGACCTGAACGAAGTGCGAAAAGAATACGATATCCATCTGAAGCCGATTTACCACGATTCACTCCACCTGTAATCAGCTAAAGGGCTTTTCGTTTCCAATTAATTACACTGATAAATAACTGAATATTCGGTTATTTTATTGCCCGGTAACTGTCTATTTAGAAAAGGAGGAGAGCTGATGAAATATTGGAGTGGTTTAGGAGGGGTGGCGCTGATGCTTGCAGTGGCCGGCTGCGGAACGCAGGATACAACCATTGAACAACCTGAAGAAGGCGCGGTACAGGAAGAGGCAGCCCAGGAAGAGGCGCCAGAAGCAGAAATGGAGGAAATGCCAGCGGAAGGCACGGGCGGTGACAGCCATGGCAGTGAACAGGCCACTGTCGATCCGTATGATTACTTCCTTGAGGATGGGTCTACTGCTAAATTTGAAGGATACGGAAATGAGTTCGCCGAGTTTACGCTGAAAACCGATTACATGGAAGCGAATCATGTGGCAACTTACGAAGACAATGGCGGAACCGTCGTTCTTAAAGTCTTCCGACTGCATGAGGATCGCATCGAGCTCGTTAAACAGGAAGGTGAGTTTTACGATGACTACACGGCAAGTTTCGAAGAATTGGAAGCCTTGGAAGTGATTTCAACTTACCTGGAATTTCCGATCGAAGAAGGCCAGGAAATCGGTGACGCGACTGTGGTGGAAACTGGCACAAGCTTAGAGACGCCATATCAAAATTTTGATGATGTTTTCGTGCTTGAATCAATGACAGAGGACGGTTCGATCAACCGCAATTATTTCGTGGAAGGTTACGGAGAAGTGAAACGTGAATTCCGTGCAAATGCCGATGACTCCGATGAAATGGCGATCACATCTACACTTGCCTCCGTCGAGCTTGCCGAAAAAAAGAAGTAGACAGATGAATTCATTGGAAAGCCCGCTGATCTGGCGGGTTTTTTGACTGTATAATGGGCATATTACCATTACCTAAAGGAGAGGATCAAGATGAAGAAAATCGCGATTATCGGGGCAGGGACGATGGGCCATTCGATTGGATTATCGGCTGCATGGAGCGGCCAGTCAGTGAAAATATTCGGCGTGGACGCCCGCGATTTGGAAACGGCGCAAAAAGGCTTCGAAGCGAAACTGCGCCTTATGGCAGCCAATGGGCTGATCAGCGATGAGCAGGTAAAAGAGATAGCGGAACGAGTTGTATTTACAAATTCCTTGGAAGAGGCAGTGAAAGAGGCGGAATTCATCATCGAGGCAGTACCTGAAAATATGGAGTTGAAGCATAATATCTACCGCCAACTGGAAGGGCTTGCCGCGAACGATATTATCATCGCCAGCAATAGCTCTGGGCTTATGCCCACTGCACTCGCTGAAGGAATGAAACATCCGGAACGCTTCGTGTTGACGCATTTCTGGAATCCTGCGCATTTAGTGCCGCTCGTGGAAATTGTCGGAGGCGAAAAGACCGATGAAAAAACTTTGCAGCAAACAAAAACACTCATTGAACAGATGAAAAAGCAGGCTGTGCTGCTGAACAAAGAACTGCCGGGATTTATCGGGAACCGCCTTCAGTTCGCCATGTTCCGGGAAGCACAAGCCTTGCTGGATGCGGGGGTGGCAACAAAAGAAGATATCGATGCAGCCGTCACTTATGGCATCGGCCGGCGCTTGCCGGTGACCGGGCCGCTGCAGACAGCCGACCTCGGCGGTTTGGATATTTTCCATGCGATTTCCGATTATCTGTTCGAAGACCTGTCGACAGACCAAAAACCTGGCCCTACATTGAGTTCGTTGTTGGAGAAAGGCGAACTTGGGACGAAAACGGGAAGCGGGTTCTATCAGTGGCCGCAAGCTCAATCGGAAGCGGTGCAAGGGAAACGGGAAGAAGCCTTGATTCATTTCCTTAAACAGGATATGGAAAAACAGTGATCGGACTTCACTCTTTCTCTATCAGCCTAAAGTCTGAAATTAATCAGAATTATAAGAAAAGTCTTTCAATTTGACGTGAAGGCGATATAATAAACAATTATAATCAAAAGGGAGATGAGGCAAATGACCGATTTGAAAAACGATTCGCTGGACTTGCATAGACGGCATCAAGGGAAATTGGAGATTCGTTCAAAAGTGGCTGTGGAAAACGAGAGGGATTTGAGCCTCGCCTACTCTCCCGGCGTAGCGGCACCGTGCCGTGAAATTCATGCCGATCCAAGCAAAGTGCATGACTACACGATGAAAGGCAATACGGTTGCAGTCATAACTGACGGCACCGCCGTGCTCGGGCTCGGCAATATCGGCCCGCAAGCGGCGCTCCCGGTGATGGAAGGGAAAGCTTTATTGTTCAAGGAATTTGCCGGTGTGGATGCATTCCCGATCTGCCTGGATACAACGGATGCCGAAGAAATCATCCGAACCGTCAAATTGCTCGAGCCGGGCTTCGGCGGCGTCAATCTGGAAGACATTGCCGCCCCGACTTGCTTCATCGTGGAGCAGCGTTTGAAACAGGAAATGAATATCCCTGTATTCCATGATGACCAGCACGGCACTGCAATTGTGACCTTGGCAGGCCTCATCAATTCCTTGAAGTTGGTCGAAAAGGAAGTGGAAGACGTGAAAGTGGTCGTGAATGGCGCCGGCGCAGCAGGTATCGCCATCGTCAAATTGCTTGCAAAGTTCGGTTTTGGCCATATCGTCATGTGCGATACGAAGGGTGCCATCTATAAAGGGCGCCAGAACGGCATGAATCCTTTCAAGGCAGAAGTTGCGGAGATGAGCAATTACCAGATGGAGCAAAGCCAGCTCGCGGATGTCATCGCCGGTGCCGATGTCTTTGTCGGCGTATCGGCAGAAGGCGCTTTGACGGAAAGCATGGTCCGTTCGATGAACGAAGATCCAGTCATCTTCGCAATGGCGAACCCGAATCCTGAAATCCTGCCGGATGCCGCAAAATCGGCCGGTGCACGGGTCATCGGCACAGGGCGTTCCGATTTCGCCAACCAGGTCAATAATGTACTGGCGTTTCCAGGGTTATTCCGGGGTGCCCTTGATGTACAGGCGAGCGATATCAATGACGCGATGAAAATCGCGGCAGTCGAAGCGATCGCTGCGTTGATCGCTACCCATGAGCTTCACGAAGATTATGTGATACCGAAGCCGTTCGACCCGCGTGTAGCACAGGCGGTCGCTGAAGCAGTCTCAAAAGCTGCCGAAGAAACGGGCGTTGCCAAAGTATCGCTTAAAGAGCCTGCCCAGCAGATTGTTTTATGATAAATAGAAGAAAGCCTGAATTCCCCTCCCCCTGGAATTCAGGCTTTCTTAGGTTTGAGGGGGAATGAGTAGACACAAAAAAGGCCGCCCGGTTCGTCAGCTGACGAACCGGGCGGCCTTTAGAATGAACACAATCAATCAGCGACGCTAAGCCCTTTGGCGATCGCGATTTTCTCGAGTGCCTGGCTGAAGTCGTTGATCAAGTCATCGGGATGCTCGAGTCCTGCGGAAAAGCGCAAAAGCCCATCGGTGATCCCGCGCTTCTCGCGTTCAGCGGGCGGCATGGCAGCATGGGACATCGTGGCCGGATAGGACAGGATTGACTCAACAGCGCCGAGGCTGACGGCAAACACAGGGATTTCCAAAGCATCTACGAGAATACGGGCGGCATCCTTATCCGCCAGGCGGAATGACAGCACACAGCCTGCATGGCTTGCTTGGCGGCTATGGATCGGATTTCCGGGATGAAACGAAAAGCCGGGATAATAGACTTCTTCGACAAGCGGGTGCCTATGCAGATACTCGGCAATGCGTGCGGTCGTCTCGCCGGATTGTTTTGTGCGGGCGCCAAGCGTTTTGATGCCTTGGATCAATGTATAGGAATCCTGTGCGCCGAGCACAGATCCGAATGTATTTTGGATGAATGCCAATTGTTCGCCGAGGCCGGCATCTTTTGTCACCGCAAGGCCGGCCGTGATGTCACTATGGCCAGACAGGAACTTCGTCGCGCTGTGGAGCACGATATCTGCGCCGAGTTCAAGCGGGTTCTGGTAAAGCGGCGTCATGAAGGTATTGTCGACGAATGTCATCGCATCGTTTGCTTTGGCCAGTTTCGCAGCCATTTCGATATCGGTAATTTTCATGACGGGATTGGAAGGCGTTTCGATGTAGACTACTTTCGTGTTCGGCTGGAATGCTGCGGCGACTTCGCCAAGGTCGGTCATGTCGACGAATGTGTAATCGACTTTGAATTTTTCCAGCACTTCCGTGATGAAGCGATAAGTGCCGCCGTAAACATCTTCCGAGACCAGCACATGGTCGCCGGCTTTCAATAGCATGAAGGCCGATGAGATGGCTGCCATGCCGGAAGAAAAGGCCAAGCCCCGCGCGCCGCCTTCTAGTTTGGCGATCGTTTCTTCAAGCGATTTGCGCGTCGGGTTGCCGGAGCGGCTGTAATCAAAAGGCCCGAATGAATCGATGCTTTCCTGATGGAAAGTCGATGATAAATAGATCGGCACATTGACTGCGCCTGTTAATGGATCGATGCCTGCTGAATGGATCAATTTCGTCTCGCGTCGTTCACTCATGGGAAACGACCTCCTTTTCCAGTTTGGCCAAGGCTTGTGACAAATCAGCGATCAAATCTTCTGCCTGCTCGACGCCTACAGAGAAGCGGAGCAGGCGGTTACAGACGCCGCGTGCCGTGCGATCTGCGACCGGCATATCGGCATGGGTCTGGGTCGCGGGATACGTGATGAAACTTTCCACACCGCCAAGGCTCTCTGCGAATGTGATGAGCGACAGGCTCTCGAGGAATTCCCCCACCCATTGTTCTTCACGCAGGCGGAACGACAGCATGCCGCCTTTCCCGGGATACAGCACGTCTGTCACGGTATCTTGAGCTTCCAAAAAACGGGCAAGTTCTTTGGAGTTCGCTTCGTGCTGGCGCATGCGCAGCGGCAAGGTTTTCAAGCCGCGGATCAACAGCCAAGAATCGAGCGGCGACAGCACAGCGCCGGCTGAGTTGTGGGCGTTGAAAAGCTGCTCGCATAAATCCTCGCCTTTTGCGGCGACTAGCCCAGCGAGCACGTCGTTATGGCCGCCGATGTATTTGGTGGCGCTGTGGAGCACGATATCGGCGCCGATTGCGAGCGGCTGCTGCAAGAAAGGCGTCAAAAAAGTATTGTCGACAATCAATAAAAGATTGTGGCGCTTAGCCATTTGTGCATACAATTCCAAATCGATTTCCTGCATCAACGGGTTGGTCGGGGTTTCGATGAAAATCGCTTTTGTGTTGTCATTGATTTTTGCTTCGGCCGTTTTCGGATCGATGAAGGAATCGTATACGGGGCGGATATGGTATTTCTCTTCATATTGTTCCAGCAGGCGGTAGGTGCCGCCATAAATGTCTTCGGGAAGCAAAATCTCATCGTTCGGGCGGAACAGGGAGAGGACCAGCTGGATCGCGGCCATTCCAGAGCTGCACGCAAAGCCTGCGTCGCCGCCTTCTAGATTCGCGATCCCTTCTTCGAGAAGCTGGCGTGTCGGATTTTTCGTCCGCGTATAATCATAGCCTGTGGATTTGCCAAGGCCTTCATGTTCGTAGGCGGTAGAAAGATAAATCGGGGGATTGACCGCCCCTGTGCGTTGATCGCTGCGGTTGCCGAGTTGTACCAGGCGTGTTTCTAGGCTATGTTGCGTCATGGTCCTCATCCTTTCAAATCAAAAAGCAGGGGCTTTCTTCTATGATAAGAAGAAAGCCCCTGCCGTATATGCTATCTTCTCATCTACTAGGCTTCACCTATTGGAATTAGCACCGTGACAAACACGTCCGGTTGCTGAGACTTCAAAGGGCCAAATCCCTCCATCTCTCTCGATAAGAATCGTTTTATATAGTTGTGGTTAGTTGATGTTTTCCATCATACGGCAATTACTTTCGAAATACAAGCGGAATATTGAAAAAACTCTTATAATTGCCTTAAAGGCGCTCGCTTTTATTTCGGAAGCTGAAATGGTATGCTGAGGTAAACTTTAATCATGCCCGGCCGTCATAAGGCCAGTTGCAAAGGGGTTCTGACTTATGTACATCGTCACATCGACCGTCATTGTACCGGAAGACAAAGTGCAGGACGTCATTGAAATATACCAAAAACGATCGCGCCGCGTGGACCAGGCGGAAGGCTTCACTTCGTTCCGGCTGATCCAAAACACGAAAAAACGGCATGAATTGACTGTCCATCTGGAATGGCAGTCCAAACAGTCATATATGAACTGGGTCAAGAGCCAGGAGTTCAAGGAGATCCATGATTTGGAGAAGAACTATCCCGACCAGGAACTCGCGGGCATCGTGCCGAAAGTCCATCAATACGAAGTGGTGGCCGAATGAACCAGGAGCAGAAACAGCAAATCGCGGAAGTCACGACAGACGGCATTTACGAAGCGTATCCGAATTTATGGGAACGTTTTGGGGACCGGGGCTATGCCCACACGGTCAAAGACAACCATCACCACTTGGATTACCTTGAAACGGCTTGGGAGCTGCAGAGCGAACAATCCTTTCTTGATTACGCCATCTGGCTCGAGACGGTGCTCGTGAGCCGCAATGTCGAAACTGCGCTCATCATCGATAATTTCCAGCGGCTTATCGAAATTGTGCCGCGCTACACCGAAACAACGCAAGGAGATTTCATGCGGGGCTGCCTCGATCGCGCAGTCCGGTTATTGGAGCTCCCTCACCACAAAAGGGGCTGATCAAATGAACGAGTCAACACAGCTTTCGGATCTTTTCCTGCAAGGGCAGGAAGAGGAAGCTTTGAAATACGTCCAGGATTTCCTGGAAAGCCATTCGCATGAACAGCTTTATGGCGAACTTTTGACCCCGGCGATGTACCGCATCGGTGAACTATGGGAACAAAATGAGATTTCGGTTGCGGAAGAGCATTTGGCAACCGCCGTTTGCGATTTTGTCTTGTCCGCTACGGAACTGCGCAATAAAGATAAAGAGGGCCGCAAAAAGGCGATGATCTTCGGCCCGGAAGGCGAAGAGCATTATATCGGGCTCAAGATGGCCGCAGCCTTGTTCCGTGAAGAGGGATACGAAGTCCGCTATATGGGGCCGAATCTGCCGCTCGATTCAGCACTTGGGTTGGCGGAAGATTGGCAGCCGGATGTCGTTGCGTTATCAGGAGCACTTGCACACCGCTTGCCGGTTTTGAAAACCTATGCGGAAGCATTTGCGCAAGTCGGCTCCAAGCCCGCCGTCCTGATTGGCGGCAGGGCCGTCACATTGCCGAGCTTTACAGGCCTGCACATAAAAGGAGCGGTGATCGTCCGGGGCCTTGGTGCGCTCAGGGAATGGATCCGCACTGGAAAGGGGCCGAACGATGACACGCTCTCCATTGGCTGAATGGCCGCTTCCCGCTTTTCAATTGAACAATAGCTTTGCGGTCGTCGACTATTCCCAGGAGGCAGAACGGCTTTTTGGAAAACCGGGCGGATTCTTTGAATTGCTCGATGAAGGCAGCCGCCCGAAAGCGGAACGCTTGCTGAAAACCCGAGACGACAATAAGCCTGTAGAACTGAATTTCACCACGGAGGCCGGCTTTTTCTTGGCGGATGTCTATTACCGCTGGGACAGCGACTTTTCGCTGAACCTCGTGCTGGTACCGAAAGATGGACAAATGGCTGCCATCGCCGCGCAATTGGCCCGCCTGCGCGACCGCTTGAAAGAAACGGATTATGAATTGCTCAAGGAAAAGGAACGTTCGGATGAGCTGCTGGAGAAAGTGCGCGAACTTTCCGCACCGTGCATCGCAATCGGTGGAGGGTATGTGCTGATACCTCTATTCGGCAATTTGGACGCCAAAAAAGTTGAAGCGATCCGCCCGTATATTGTGTCGCGAATCTACGAATACGAAGCTGAGACAGTTGTGGTCGATTTGACGGCGATGGGTTCGGTGACGCAAGAAGGCGTCAATTACCTGGAATCGCTCGTGCAGACCTTGGGCGTCATGGGAATCGATGCGGTCATCACCGGCGTGAAGCCGGACCATGCCCAAAAATTGCATCTGTTAAAACGGGAAATGAATCTGCGTTTCGAAGCTTCACTGGAATCCATCCTGACAGCAGCGTCAGCAAAGCATTGATGAAACCGGCCATCAGAGCCGGTTTTTTCATGGCCAGGAAGCCCGGTGAATGGATGATTGTTTATTTCCCTGTAGTATATTTGAATATATTTCGGGAATACACATATAGAAGAGGATTATTAAGAAGCTGCAGTGGAGGTGTTGGCGGTGGGATCATCACATGACCATGCGCATAGCCGCAATAAAAAAACATTGTTGATCGCCTTTCTGATCATCACCGGTTATATGGTGGTCGAGGCGATCGGCGGATATTTGACGAACAGCCTTGCGCTGCTGGCGGATGCCGGCCATATGCTGAGCGATTCCATTTCGCTCGGTGTCGGCTACCTGGCTTTTTCCATTGGCGAAAAAGCAGCCGACCAAATGAAGACTTACGGCTATAAACGCTTTGAAATTCTGGCGGCAGTCTTTAACGGCGTGACGCTCGTGTTGATTTCGTTCTATATTTTCTATGAAGCCTATCACCGATTTTCCGACCCACCTGAAATTGCGACTTCGGGCATGCTGGCCATTGCGGTTATCGGCTTGCTCGTCAATATCCTCGTTGCGTGGATTTTGATGCGCGGAGGCGATACGAAAGAAAATTTGAACCTCCGTGCCGCTTTTTTACATGTCTTAAGTGATTTGCTCGGATCGGTCGGCGCGATCACGGCGGCCCTGTTGATCATTTTCTTCGGGTGGGCATGGGCAGATCCGCTGGCGAGTGTAGTTGTCGCCATCCTTGTCTTGATCAGCGGCTGGCGCGTAACGAAAGAAGCGGTGCATGTCTTGATGGAAGGCACGCCGAAAAATGTCGACCTGGAACAAGTAGCGCAAACGATCGAAGCGCTGCCTGCCGTGAAAAGTATCCACGACCTTCACGTGTGGAGCATCACGAGCGGGAAGAATGCCATGTCGGGACATGTGGTCATCAAAGAACATATCTCGTTCAAGGACAGCCAGCAAGTGCTTAGGGATATTGAACATGCGCTGTTGGAGCTGAAAATCGGCCATGTCACCGTGCAGTTGGAAACCGAAGATCATCCCCATGACGACTCGATCCGCTGCCAAGGGCAAGAAGAGACTGAAGCGGCTGGGCATCATCATCATTGAAGAAAAGATTCAATCAGGAAGGAGCGGGAGCATGCCGCTCCTTTTTTCTATGAAAAATACGCGCTGTACATGTTTTATCGTCCAGATCGCCACTTGAACATATAAGCATATGCTGATATGCTGTGTTTGACATTACAGTATTTAACCAGACCTAAGTATAGAAGCGGAGGGAATCATCCGATGGAAGTGAAAACGCGCGAAATAGAAATTGACAAAGCGAGCATGCTGCTGAAGCTATTAGGTGACAAGACAAGATTGTCGATGGTCAAATTGCTCGAAAAAAACGATTGCTGCGTCTGCGAATTCGTGGAAATCTTTAACGTCAGCCAGTCCGCGATCAGCCAGCACTTGCGCAAGCTTCGCGATCTCGGTTTAGTGAAGGAAAAACGCAAGGGGCAATGGATTTTCTATTCATTGAACCAGGACAGTGAATTATACGACATGCTCATGCAAGTCTTGGCATTCATTCCGAACCAGGATGAGCGCATCGAGAGATTGGTGGAGCAGGGATTGCGCATTCGTTGTGAGTAATAGTGATACGGAAAAGGTATCACGTTGAATAAACATAGAGATACTAAAAACCATTCATGGAACAAGGGAGCTAATCAATATGACGAAAAAAACATTGTACTTTTTATGCACGGGCAATTCATGCCGCAGCCAGATGGCAGAAGGCTGGGGGAAGGAAATTTTGGGCGATGACTGGCAAGTATTGAGTGCCGGAATCGAAGCACATGGCTTGAACCCGAACGCCGTAAAAGCGATGAATGAAGTGAATATCGATATTTCGAATCAAACATCTGATGTCATCGACACCGAAATTTTAAACAATGCGGATTTTGTGGTGACACTTTGCGGCGACGCGGCAGATAAATGCCCGATGACGCCGCCTCACGTAAAACGCGACCACTGGGGCTTTACGGATCCGGCGAAAGCGCAAGGCACCGAAGAAGAGAAATGGAAAGTGTTCCAATCGGTACGCGATGACATCGAAGCGCGCATCCGCCATTTCGCTGCAACTGGTGAGTAAGAGATGTAGTTCGAAAAGGATTTTGGTGTGAAGAGGCCGTCTGCAGCCCGAGCACTTCAAGTCATATCATGCGTTCATCCTTTTTTCAAATGAATACCGCCAGTTTGTGCAAGAGATTATATGAACAACACATTTTTCTACGGACATCCCGGAATCTCGGGACCGGACAGCCACAATAGCTCTGAAGAAGCAGTCAATTCCATATACGTTCAACAGCGATCCAAAAAATGAATCGAGTGCCGGGGGCGTCTGTCTCCGGCACTTTTTTTAGTGAAAAATAAAATTCCAAAATGAGTGAAAAAAGTCTGTTAATTAATGGGAATATTCTTTAAAGTATAAACAGGACTAACTACTTGAGGAGTATATGTTGGGAATTCACGTTCAAGGGATGGGAGCAAAGGGAAATGGAAGTTTGGGATTTATATGATGGAGAGCGGAACCCGCTCGGAAAGAAACATATGAGAGGCAATAAATTGCGTCCTGGCGAGTTCCACATTGTCGCGGAAGTCATCACGCTCAATGCAGATGGAAGGATTTTCATGACGCAACGAGATCCGGAAAAGCCGCTTCCGATGCTTTGGGAAACGACACGCGGCTCCGTGGTGGCGGGAGAAAGCAGTTTGACGGGGGCTCTCCGCGAGCTGGAGGAAGAAACGGGTTTATTGGCAAGACCTGATGAACTACGCTTTTTAGGCCAGATGAAAGGCGGCAATTATTTCCTGGACAGCTATGTCTGGAGATGCAAGGAACGCATCGACATGGATGCCCTGCAGCTCCAGCCGGGTGAAGTGTGCGCCGCGCAGCTGGTCAATTGGATTGAGTTCCAGCAAATGAACCGGGAGCGCTTGATCGTGCCTTCGGTCTATCAGCGCATAGAGCATTATTTCGAGAAATTGGCCTCTTTTTCGACTTATGCATGGGATGGTTCATTCCGGTAAATGAAAATATTCAATACTGACAGCCGAGGAGGGCGATTGAAATGAGAACCATCACCTTGGCAAATGGCGAAACCGTCGAAGTGGAATGCTTGAGCTGCGCGTTGGTGAATGGATTGATCGAACCGGAAGGCGGCGTCGTGATGGAGACGGAGCATTTCCATGCCCATCAGGATGTGGCATATCCCATCCCTGGCTTGATCATCCTCGCCTCGAAGCGCCATTTGAAAAGCCTGGACGAATTGACTGAAGAAGAGCGGATCGACTACATCACGGTCCTGGCGGAAATCCGCAAAGCACAGCAAAACGTGCTTGGCATCGAATCGGTCTATTATTTCTATAATGAAGACACGACGCATCATTTCCATACGTGGATGGTACCGCGCTATGACTGGATGTACGCATTCGGGCATTCTGTCGAGTCGGTGCGGCCGGCGCTTTTGCATGCGCGAAATGAGATGAACGATGAAGCGAATCTAAAGAGTGTCAGGCAAGCGATTTCGGCATTGACGGAAGAACTGGAGCGATGAAGAAAGTGAAAATCTTCGATGCCCATTTACATATCATCGATCCGAGATTTCCGGTAGCCGAAAACCACGGCTATCTGCCGCCTGCATTCACGGCTCCGGATTATATGAGGTCTGTTGAAAACTTCAATGTATCCGGAGGCGCCATCGTGTCGGGATCGTTCCAAGGCTTTGACCAATCGTATTTACTGGATGCGCTCGACATGCTCGGTGAGCGGTTTGTCGGCGTGACGCAATTGCCGGCGGGCACATCGGACGAAGAAATCCTCAGCTTGCATGAAAAAGGCGTTCGTGCAGTGCGATTTAATGTGAAGCGCGGCGGCTCGGAAACGATTGAACGGCTCGATCATTTCGCAAGGCGCATCCATGACATCGCCGGGTGGCATGCAGAGCTGTACATCGATTCGAAAGATCTCGTGGAACTGAAAGACGTAATCAGCCGCTTGCCTTCCGTTTCCATCGATCATCTCGGCTTATCGAAACAAGGATTCCCCGAACTGTTGAAGCTGGTGGAACAAGGTGTAAAGGTGAAAGCGACCGGGTTCGGGCGGATTGATTTCGACCCGTCGTAAGCAATAAGAGCCATCCATGAACTCAATCCTGAAGCGCTGCTTTTCGGCACCGATCTTCCGTCGACTCGGGCAAAGAGGGTGTTTCAGGCGGGTGATGTGACAGTGATCCAAGAAGCTTTGGGCGACAAGGAAGCGGAAAAGGTTCTCTATCACAATGCGTTGCAATGGTACAAAATTGAATAATTTCATTTGGAGCCAGCAGCCTGTCCATTCGACAGGCTGCTGGCTTTTTTTATGCAGATAGCCCTTGCGCTTTACGTTCAATGGAACATACGAACAATAGGCGGGGGAAATGAAGACCGTGAACTATTTCAAAGAAGTGATGGATAAGTAAAAAAATCACCCGCTGCAATTTTTTGCAGCAGGTGATTTTCTGTCTAGTAAGCAGTCAGGCATATGGTAAGCTGAATTCAGGAGTGACAATAGACATACAACAGCAGAACCTTTTCATTCAGCAAGCGTCCAGTTATTAACATATTGAAAAGGGGTGGGCAGATGGGCTTCTGGTATATGCTGTTGTTATTCATCGGGATTTGTGTGTTTTTCGCTGGGATCTTGCCGAAAAGAGGGTTTCCGCTCGTTGTGAAAATCGGCTTGCTTGGGGGCGGCGCCTTATGTATTGGGTTTTCGCTATTCATGTTCTCGCCAGGCAGTGCAGAGATCATGGCGGATTTGCTTGGTCTATAAACGGAAACGGGGTGATTTAAAGTGACAAAAATCTATATCATCCGTCACTGTGCCGCAACTGGACAGGAGCCGGATGCAGAACTTACGGAAAAAGGAATGGCACAAGCTGTAGAATTAAGCGGCTTTTTGAGTGAGCTGGGGATCGAGCGGGTCGTCTCGAGCCCGTATACACGAGCCGTTCAATCGATCGCACCGTTCGCGGAGACGTTGGCTGTTGAAATCGAAACCGACGAGCGTTTGAAAGAACGGGTCTTAAGTTCAGGAAACCTTCCCGATTGGTTCGAACGCTTGAAAAGCACATTCGATGACCACAATCTCGTGCTTGAAGGCGGCGAATCCAGCAGACAAGCACTGGACCGTATTTCACAAGTAGTAGCTGAGCTTGAAAAGAGCGGCCAAACAGCAGCAATCGTCACCCACGGCAACATCATGGCACTGCTTCTGTCGCGTTATGTGGAAGGCTTCGGATTTGAAGGATGGCGTGCTTTAAGCAATCCGGATGTGTTCGTTTTAACTGACGCACCTGATGGAAAGAGTGGGGAACGATTGTGGAATGAGGGATCTCAATGATTCAAGCGGTGCTGTTTGATTTGGACGGGACCCTGCTCAACCGGGATGCTTCAGTGATGTCGTTTATCGACGATCAATACGATCGGATGCATCAGTCTCTCGGGCATATTCCTAAGGAAGTGTATGCCGAGCGCTTTATTGAATTGGACAGGCGGGGATATGTATGGAAAGACCAGGTCTATGCTCAATTGATCCAGGAATTTAATATCGAACAGATAACGATGGAAAATTTATTGGAAGATTATATCGCCCATTTCCGCTTCCATTGCCATCCTTTCGATGGCCTGCAAGCAATGCTGGAGAGCCTGAAACAACAAGGCGTGAAACTAGGCATCATCTCGAATGGCAAGGGGAAATTCCAGATGGATAATATTAAAGCCTTGGGAATCGAGAGGTGGTTTGATGCGATCTTGATTTCTGAAAGCGAGAATTTACGGAAGCCGGATCCACGGATTTTCGAAAGGGCGATGGCCCGTTTGAATGTCTTGCCAGCCCATAGCTTGTTTGTCGGGGACCATCCAACGACGGATGTGGAGGCCGCCAAAAAAGCCGGCATGATCGGGGTATGGAAAAAAGATGCTGGTTGGAGTGAAGCCGCGGCGGATTACACTATAGATGAGTTGGACGAACTGAATAGGATCGTCCAAGGGTTAAATGCATATATTGATTAACCTTACGTTTGGATAAACATTTTCTTCAGTACATGGGTACGCCTGCGCTGGGCAGTTTAGCTTAAGTGACACAATGGAATGGGATCTCTGAGCATTTTCGTACGCCTTCCGAAACTTGAGCGTTACAATAGGGAGGGTAAAGGAGTGCTTAAAGATATGACACAAAAAACATTTCAGCAGATTCCTGTGGCCGTGCTCGACTTGGCGCCGATCAATGAAGGCAGCACCGCAACAGAATCATTTGCAAATAGCGTAGAACTTGCGCAACACGTAGAGAAACTGGGATTTAACCGCTACTGGCTGGCCGAGCATCACAATATGCCAGGTATCGGCAGCTCGGCGACGTCTGTGTTGATCGGGCATATCGCCGGAAAAACCAACTCAATCCGCGTAGGTTCAGGTGGCGTCATGCTGCCGAACCATGCCCCGCTTGTTATCGCCGAGCAATTCGGGACGCTCGCGTCGTTGTATCCAGACCGCATCGACCTCGGCCTTGGCCGTGCACCTGGCAGTGACCAGGCGACTGCTTATGCTTTGCGCCGTACCCTACACAGCACGGGAGACGAATTCCCGCAGCAAGTGATGGAATTGGAGAATTATTTCTCCGATAAACCGGTCGGCCGGGTCAAAGCGTACCCGGGAACAGGCATGGACATTCCAATCTGGCTGCTTGGATCGAGCGGATTCAGCGCTCAACTCGCCGCGCAAAAAGGCTTGCCGTTTTCATTCGCCAGCCATTTCGCGCCGGACTTCACGATGCAGGCGCTGCAATTGTACCATCAGAATTTCAAGCCATCCGCGGCGCTCGACAGCCCGTATGCGATGGTCGGCGTGTCAGTGATCATAGCTGATACGCAGGAGCGCGCGGAATGGCTCGCCACGTCTTCACAGCAGCAGATGTTTGCGCTGATGAAAGGCGAACCGACGACGTTCCAACCACCGATTGATGATCTTGGCTCGGTGTGGACGCCGCGTGAAATCGTCATGTTCCGGGATAAACTGAAGTCCGAATCGATGATCGTCGGCACGCCGGAATTGGTGCGCGAAAAACTGGCAGCTTTCATCAATAAGACACGCGCTAATGAAGTCATCGTCAATTCACCGATCTTCTATCAGGAAGACCGCCTGCATTCTTATTCATTGCTAGCGGAAATGATGGAATAACCTGAGCTGGTGCTTTGGCTATCGAGAAAATTTACAAACCGTGTTTTACGAAGCTTACCGCTTGCTTTCCGTGGGGCGGGAATCGAGCCTCCTCGTCACTAAAAACGTTGCTCAACTCTCACTGCGTTCGAGCATCGCAAATGAATGTGCTCAGCATTGCTTCGCTCATTCATTGCCTATGGGGTCTCTCAAACCCGCTGATCCCACAGGAAAGATAAAGTCGAACTGCGTGAGACCTTATCTTTGCGAAGTAATGCGCAGCATTATTGAGCAGAAGGTTTTACAAGCGGACGCCCTCCAAACGCTCTGAAAGCTCATTGATTTTATCATGCGAGAAAAGCATTAATTTCTACCAGTCTGAATGAACTGCCAATATAATCAATATTTTGAGGCACCAGCCCTGAGCTGGTGCTTTTTTTAATAGAAAATCCCCTCCGGTTAAGAAGGGGGAGCAATCAGTGAAGGTCTTGGGATTTGGCCTCGTCGTGCTTCATGATTTGCATTTCGATATCTTCATCGTTCCTTGCATAGTCCGGGCCGCCTTCGCCGATCATATTCAAGATCGAATCGAATTCTTCAGCAAGCCAATCCCTCAATTCCTTCGGTTCCATGTCTTCGTCGATTCTTGCATAGTCCGGGCCGCCTTCGCCAATCATGTTCAGAATCGCATTGAACTCTTCATCGAGCCGCAATTCAACTTCTTTCCGTTCCACCCATTTGCGTTCCATGACGATATCCTCCTTCTTTAAAAATCGCAAGAACGACGGACCATCTCTATGTTCATATTTTATTATACAGAGTATTCTGTCTTTTTGATATTAATTTGATTTAAAGGATTGGCCCGATTTTTGCCGAATTGAATCATCAAGGAAAGGTGTGTGGCAGCAGTGGAGAATGCGATAAAACAACTGATTGGCAGATCTTCAGCCCGCGTCAGTGTGGCAATTGAATTCCGGTCAAGCCGAGTGTATATCAATAGTGGGGCCCCGATGCGCGCAGCGAGCACGATTAAATTGGCCCTGTTATTCGAAGCGTGCCGGCAAATCGCAAATGGCACGCTGTCGGGCGGCCAGAAAATTGCGTTCGGAGACAAACCGGCCGGAGGCGCAGGCGTACTGGACCATCTGCCATCACTTAGAGAATTAGCCTTATGGGATGTATTGGCCTTGATGATCATCGTTTCCGATAATGCCGCTTCAAATGCGGTGCTGGAACTGCTCGGGAAAGAAACCGTCAATAAGGCGTGCAGCGACCTTGGCTTGCACAATACGAAAATCGATCGCCGCTTCATGGATTTCGAAGCGGTTGAACACGGGATCGATAACCGGACCTCCGCAGGTGATATGATCCGTTTAATGGAATCGTTTGCCATGCCGGGCGTTTTGCCGGAACAGGAGCGAAAACGGGCCATGGAAATATTGGGCAATCAGCAAAGCCGCAAGCTGACTGCGGCGATCGAGGAAGATGAAGTGGAGTTTTATGGCAAAGCCGGTGAACTGGCTGGCCTGCAGGCGGATGTCGGGGTTTTTGGGAACGGAGAAAAATTCGCCATCGCTGCGGTTTTCGTGGAAGGGGCGAGAAATCCACTGGAAGCCCATCATTTGATCGCGACCATTGGGCTCTTAATCCATCAACAGATGGAATCGGTCACTTAAGGTATTTTAAAAAATCCCCCTGGCCAATTTCGAGGCGAGGGGGATTTAAGGTTATTCAGCTAAATATTGTTCCATCGATTCAAAAAAGCGCGAAGACGTTTCTTCGAACCATTCAGGATAGGCCGATTCCGCTTGTTCCGGAATCGTGTAAGCAAGCTCGGTCCGCAAGTCATCCGTCAATGCCATCTTTTGGCGCGGGCCATCCGGCGTCAGCCAATTGAATTGCGCGCGGCGATTGGCATTGGCGAATTGCGCCCATTCAGTCTCGGTATCAGCTGAATCGAACAGCGCTTCGCTTGAAATGAGCATCCAGCTTTCGCTTTGGTGTTTCGGCGGGAGCCATAAGCTCTTTTCCATCACGCCTTCTTCGATAGGGAAATCGTAAATCTCATGGCGCAGTTCCTGTACACGTTCGCCGTTTCCGAGCGACAAGCCACGGGAAACATAAATATTGCCTTGCAGCGTTTCAGTGTCTGCACTGCGGATGACACCGAATGGATTGCGCGTCGCATCGGTGCCGAAGGTCGCTTCCTCTTGCTGCAACATCGGCTCCTCGTTCCAGCGTGTCACTTCAGCATCGGCCATGCCACTGCGGTTCATCGAAAACGTAAATGGCATCCAGCCGGTGTTTTCGGCTGTATCGAAGAGGAAGACATCTCCGTTTGGCAAGGTTTCCTCTGTGATGCTTAGCGAGCCGACCGACAGGGTCAGGAAGGTCAGCGGGTAGACCATGGTTGTGGCATTTCCATCCGTTTCCGTTTGTGCTTCGCCAAGCGTGATGAAGGTCGGCTTGTCGATGCTGAGTTCAACGTCTTCGTGGGTATAAAGCGTTTCCTCATTTTTCAAGAACATGACCGCTGTGAAGATGATCAGCGCCATGAAAAACAAAGTAATAATCAGTATGACAGTCTTTCTGAACAAAATTTCCACCTCAAATTTCGGGTATTTCCTGCACTACCGATTATAGCACGGGGACAGGCCGAAAAACGGGGAGAGTTTTGAGCATCACATGAACGTTTTCAATTAAAGCACTTTATCCAGGAAGTCGCGTGCGCGTGCGCTTGCCGGATTCTTGAAAAAGCTTTCTGGTTCGCCTTCCTCAACGAGGATACCATGATCCAAAAACAAGACGCGGTCTGCGACTTCCCGGGCAAAACCCATCTCATGCGTCACGATGACCATCGTCATGCCGGATTTTGCAAGATCTTTCATGACCTCCAGCACTTCCTTGACCATTTCCGGATCGAGTGCAGAGGTCGGTTCGTCGAACAGCATGAGTTCCGGTTCCATGGCGAGTGCGCGCGCAATCGCGACACGCTGCTTTTGGCCGCCGGATAAGCTGTTCGGGTAGGCAGCGGCTTTTTGCGCCAGGCCGACGCGGTCGAGCAATTGGCGTGCTTTCTCTTCAGCGTCGTATTTTTTGACGCCTTTCGCTTTCAGCGGGGCATACATCAAATTCTCCAGTACTGTCATATGGGGAAACAAGTGGAAATGCTGGAATACCATGCCGATCTGTTGGCGGATTTTATGGATTTCTTTTCTAGAAGCGGTCAAGTTCTTGCCGCTGATTTCAATCGCGCCGGAAGTGGGTGTCTCCAGTAAATTCAAGCAGCGCAGGAATGTCGATTTGCCGGAACCGGACGGGCCGATGATCGCGACGACTTCGCCTTTTTGGATGTTGGTGGAAATATCGCTCAATACGAGGTTGTCCCCGAATTTTTTCGATAAGGCTTGTACATCAATCACTAAGCTTCAATCTCCTTTCGACCATGCGTCCGATTACCGTTAAGCCCATGACCAGGCACCAATAGATCAGGCCCACAAACAATAGCGGCTCAAAATTGCGGAACAAGTCTGCCCCGACCACTTGGGCACGGCGCATCAAATCCAGATAGCCGATCGTCGAGACGATGGCGGATTCTTTCGTTAAGGTGATGAATTCATTCATCAAGGCAGGCAGGATATTCTTCAGCGCCTGCGGCAAGATGATGTCTTTCATCATCGCGCCGTACGGGACGCCGAGGGCCTGTGCTGCTTCCAGCTGGCCTTTGTCGACGGCTTGGATGCCGGCACGGATGATTTCCGAAATATAGGCGGATGAATTCAAGCCGAACGCGAGAATCGCGGACAGGAACGGCGAGATGTCATAGCCGGTCAATTGCGGGATGGAATAATAGATGATCATCAGTTGCAAGATGAGCGGCGTTCCGCGAAAAATAGACGTGTAAGCATCGGCGAACCATCGAAGCGGCTTTGCCGAACCGATCTTAAACAGCGCCAGCACCGTTCCGAGAATGGAGCCGAGGATGATCGCGAAAAAGACGAATTTCAAGGTCACCCAAATTCCTTCGAGCATGAAGGGGATATACGGGACAATTTGTGAAAAATCTAGATTCATGACAGTTCCAACTCTTTTCTAAAGGCGAATTTTACTGCTCGTCCGTGAGCCATTTCTCTTTCAGTTCATCGAGCTTGCCGTTTTCTTCCATCTCGGCGAGCACTTGGTTGACGTCTTCTACCAAATCGCTGCCTTTCGGGAATGCAACGGCCATGCCAGGAGAAGCGGTGGTCGGGTCATCGAATGCATCGAGCCCTTGTGCTTCGATATAGCCCAGTGCGACTTGCTTATCCATATAAGCGGCATCGATGCGGCCCGAGAGGATTTCCTGGATCAATGCACCGGAATCGTCGAGCGCCTTCAATTCGAAATCGATGCCTTCGTCTTCAATGATGCTCTTCGCGCCTTCTTCCTGGATCGTGCCGAGCTGAACGCCGACCGTCAATCCTTCGAGGTCTTCAAGTGTTGTGAGCCCGGATCCTTTTTGGGAGACGAACATTTCGCCGGAATGGTTGTATTCAGTGGAGAAGTCGACGTTTTCCTTACGGGCATCCGTCGCGGACATGCCAGCCAATACCAGGTCGACACGGTCATTTTGCAAAGCGCCGATCAAGCCGTCGAATTTCATGTCCGTGATTTTCAGTTCAACCCCCAGTTCACCTGCGATATAATTAGCAAGGTCGATATCAAAACCGACGATGTCGCCTTGTGGGTTGCGTGATTCAAAAGGCGCGAACTCAGCGGATGTACCCATTTCCAATACCTCTTTTTGTTCGGCAGCTCCAGTCGCTGTGTCTTCCTGGCCGCAAGCTGTCAATAGCAGTGCAGAAACGCCGCCTGCAAGTAAGTATGATTTTTTCATAATAATTCCCTCCGTTGTATGTTTATTCGATAAAATGAATCTTAACACGACGACATGACAAGCGAAAGAGTTTTTATACATATTTATGAATAATTATTAATTCAAATAGTTCAGAAAATTGGAGTGTGAAATGATGAAAACTTTGCTTTTGACAGGATTCGAACCTTTCTTGGAATACACGGTCAATCCAACGATGAGAATTGCGGAGAAATTGGACGGCGAACAGATTGGCGGATACCGCATCATCAGCCGCATCTTGCCGGTCGATTTTAATCATTCAGGTGAACTGATAGTGCAATGGATCGATGAGTTGAAGCCTGATGCAGTCGTTTCTTTGGGGCTTGCAGCTGGCCGCTACAAGATTACACCTGAGCGTGTCGCACTTAATGTGAAAGATGGAGATGCGGATAACGAAGGCTACCAGCCGATTGATGAACCGATTTCTGCGCAAGGGCCCGCTGCTTATCTGTCGACTTTGCCGGTGCGCAAAATGACGCAAGCATTGCTTCAGGAAGGGCTCCCGGCGGAAATCTCCAATACTGCTGGTGCATATCTATGCAATAATATTATGTATGAAGGGCTTCATTACGCCGCCGTGAACGAGTTGGACATGCCGTCTGGCTTTATCCATATCCCGGCGGACCACCAATTGGCGATCGAACACGGAAAACTTCCGAGTTGGTCCCATGAAGACCTTTTACGCGGTGTGCGGATTTGCTTGGAAACGATGGATTAAAGTTAAATAGAAAATGAAAATCGAAAAGACAGAGCCTTTGCGCTCTGTCTTTTTTTATTTGTAAACATGGGTAGAATAAGAAGTTCACAGAAAAAGAGTGAATATTCCTATAGAATATAATGGCATTTTTTGTGAATTGCAGTAGGATGGATTTATCAAGAGTTTTAGGATAGGAGGTGCCTTATGCTTGAAACGGAGCAGCTGACAAAAAAGTTCAAAGACACCATTGCGGTCGATGACGTGAGTTTGGTGCTCAGGCAAGGGGAATCGGTCGGTCTATTGGGGCCGAACGGTGCGGGGAAGTCCACGGCAATCGCCATGATCTCCACGTTGATGAAGCCGAGCTCGGGCGATGTCAGGCTGAATGGCGAGAGTGTATTGAAGAAGCCGGGTGACATGCGCCGTGTGCTTGGCGTCGTGCCGCAAAAAATCGCCTTATACGAAGAGTTGAGCGCTTATGAGAACTTGAAGTTCTTCGGCCGGCTATACGGATTGTCGGGAAAAAAACTCGAACAGCGCATCGATTATGTAGTCGAACTCGTCGGTTTGGCAGACCGGAAAAAAGAGCTGGTCAAGAATTATTCAGGAGGCATGCAGCGGAGGATCAATCTGGCAGCAGCGATGATGCACGAACCGGAAGTGCTCATCATGGACGAACCGACTGTCGGCATCGACCCGCAATCGCGCAACCATTTGCTCGAAACCATCCGCAAGCTCAACCGGGAGGAAGGAATGACGGTCCTGTATACAAGCCATTATATGGAAGAAGTCGAAAAGCTCTGTGACCGGGTTTATATCATGGACCACGGCAAAGTCATCGCCGAAGGGACGAAAGAAGAGCTCAAAGCGATTTTGTCGGATCAGGAAACGGTGTTGATCGATTTCGACCAAAATTATCCGGAGCTTTTCGCGAAACTCAGCGAAATAGAGGGAGTGCAGCATGCGGCAGCAGAGGAGCATAGCTTGAAGCTGATCATCCCGAAAGGAACAAGATTGCTTGCAGCTTTGTTCCACGAAGCGGAACGCTACGGGGCCCAAGTGGTCAACGTCAATGTCCAGACGCCGACCCTTGAAGATGTATTCCTGCGGCTTACCGGGCGCAAATTAAGGGACTGAGGAGGGGAGCTTTATGGGCGCTTTTCTAATAAAAGACATCATGTTATTGCTCCGCGACCGTTCCGAACTATTGATACTTTTAGCGATGCCTTTTTTACTCATTGCGATTCTCGGCTTTTCACTGCGCGGCATTTTTTCAGGGGATTTGGAAGCTTTGGAAATGGACATTGCGCTTGTATCACAAGGGGACGAAGCGCAGGCAGTGGCATCGCTTCAAAACGAAATCGAGGAAATGGGGCTGCCGCCTGGAGAAACACAAGCGCTGAAACAGGCGGCTGAATCGGCCAGTCCGCAAACGATGCTCGTCTCCCTTCTGGAAGATGAGAGTTTGAGCGAATTGGTAACGATTGAACGGATGAGCCGGGCAGAGGCGCAAGAAAGCCTGGATGAAGAAACGGTGGATGCGGTCATTACCTTGCCGCAAGGGTTTACAGAAGATTCCCTGAGAAATATGCTGTTTGGCGAAAGCAAAAGCGGCGAACTGGAATTGCTGGTAGCGGATTTATCATCTCCACAAACAGATGTTCTCAAGTCCATCCTCAACGAATTTGTGCGCACCGTAAATTTTGAAGCATCGATTTCCAGGCTGTCGGGACAACAATCGGCAACGGAAGTGTCTGGCGGCATTGAAACGATCACTGCACGTCAGCCGATCACTTCGTTTCAATACTATACGATCGGCATGGCCGTCATGTTTGTGTTGTTTGTCGGGTCCACAATTGCCCGACAGGCAAATCTTGAACAAAAGCAGATGGTTTTCGACCGGATCCGTTTGTCGAACCGGCCGCCGCTGCTGTATTTGAGCAGCAAGGCCATCGCTGCAGCGGCAATTGTCTCGGTGCAGCTTATTTTATTGTTCGGGTTGTCGGCGTTGTTGTTCCAGACATTTGCAGCGGATTCTTGGGCTTTTTGGTCGGGGATCGCCATCATTTCCATCGTACTGGCATTATCGGTCGGTTGCCTCGCAGCCCTGATGGTCGCTATAACCTTGAGACTTGAAAGCGATGCCGTGCCGGCGATTTTCTCCGGCGGCGTCATTTCACTGATGGCGTTTGTCGGCGGCAGCTTTATGCCGCTTGATGGCATGCCGGAACTGCTGCGGGCGATCGGCAATTGGACCCCGAACGGAGCGGCACTGTCCGCCTATTTTTCCTGGCTATTGGAACCTGAACTCAGCCAGTTGGCGGGCCCGCTTCTGCGGATTGCAGCTGTGGCAGTAATCTTTTTGCTATTGGCACTCGCCATATTTCCGAGAAAGGGGGGAGCGGCATGAAAGCTGTATTTTTGCTGCAATGGCGCCGTTTTTACCGAAAACCCCTGCTCGTGTTGGCGATGTTCGGGCTGACTGTCATTTTCGTCTCCGTCACAGCGGCGGGCGAGCAAAGCGGGCCGCAACTGATTCCTGTCTATGCGGATGGATCGATGAGTGAGCTGCAAGCGCAAACTTGGCTGGAGCGCTTGAACAGTGAAGAGCAATTCCAGTTCGAATTAATGCCCGAATCCGAAGCCCGTTCGTATGTAGCGGAAGGAGACGTCTCCCAAGCGGTCAATTTGCTTGAAGCGGATTACCGGTTGCTTGTCGGCAGGGAAGATCCCGCGCGTTTTGCCTTGGATTCGTTCCTGCGCCGCATCTATTCAGAAGAAATGCGTCTCGAAAATGCGGAACAAACAACGCCAGGTATCAGGGCGGAAATGGAATCGGCGTTGTCTGGCCCGGCGCTAACGCTATCGGTTGAATCGCTGCAAGGAGCGGATGACAGTTTTCAATACAACGGGCAGCTTCAGCTATTGTTTGGCATGACCTTGTTTTTTGTCATCTATACAATCATGTTCAGCTTGGTGCGCATCGTCGATGAAAAGAGGGCGGGTACCTGGAGCCGGATGATCATTTCGCCGGTCCGGAAATGGCAAGTGTACCTTGGACATCTCGGCTATAGTTTTTTGATCGGGTTTTCCCAGATTACCCTTATTTTCCTGTTGTTCCGCTTTGCGTTCGGCTTTGAGCTGGGAGACCGGTTCTGGCTATTGGTCGCCATCGCGGCGTGTTATACATTTTCCATTGTTGCGCTTGGGCTGTTGATCATCTCGCTCATCACCAAACCGCAACAGCTTGGTGCTGTCATTCCGATTGTCGCGACGGGAATGGCGATGGTGGGCGGGGCATTCTGGCCGATTGAGCTGGTGACCAATGAAATCCTGCTTGCGGTCTCGAAAGTGCTGCCCATCACATACGGCTTGCAGGCGTTAACGAGTGTCGCCGTCTATGGAAACGGCCTGCAGGCAGTCGCGATTCCATTATTGCTGCTGCTTGGTTTCGGCAGCATCTGCATGGCGATTGCCATTCGTTTGATGGAATGGCGCAGCGCTTCATAATAAAAAGAACCGCAGCTGCGGTTCTTTTTAGATAATTTCCCAATTGCGTTCAGAGGCGAGTGTTCGCAGGCGCGGTTCGGGGCGTACGGCGACGGGATGGCCGACCAGTTCGAGGACCGGAACATCTGACAGGCTGTCGCCGTAGGCATAGCTGTTTTTCCAATCGACCGCTGCATCACCGAGCGCTTCCAGGATTTTCTCGGTTTTCAATGGCCCCTGGATATGGACGACCGGTGTTTTATGGTCGAGAATGTCCGCTTCATAAGGGACTTCCGTGCCGATGATTTTCTTGATCGGCAATTCCTTCGTCACGGCATGCAAGAGCGGCGTGAATGCGCCCGAGACGAGCATGCAATAATCTTCATTGGACACATGTCGCTTCAGGCGCTCGACGACTTCATGGTTGAAATCATCGTGCATGAGCTCTGCGATTTCACCGAAATAATCTTCCAGTTCCTGTTTTGAAAAGGTCTCGAGTGCGGCCAAGTATGCCTGGACGGAACGGGCCCGCATTTTGGCTTCCGGGTAGATCTTCAGTTTGTGGCCGATATAAGGCGGCATGATGGCCCGGTAGAATTTACGGTATCTGCGGCTATGGACCGGGTGGTTCTTCAAATGGTCCATCATCAATTGAAATGTTTCTTTTGCATATAAAGTGCCATCGAAATCGAATATGGCGACGCGCATATAATCCCTCCACTCTCATTTTCCTGCTGTTTCCATCATAGCGGAAATCTCCAGTTTTCACCAAGCATGTTTAGACGTTTTCTTCGCAAGGGTATGGAAAAGAAACAATGAAGCTGGAGGGGTAGACATGGCAAAACAACGAATCACGGTCGGTTACGTGGAATTGACGCAAGACGAATCGGACCGCCTGTTTGAACAAGTGAAAAAATCGAGGGGCATCGATTCCTATGGGGAACTCCAGAGTTTGATGGAAGACTACGATGCGACTGTCGAAGAGCCGGTCAAGCAGCCGCTCAAGGAAGTGCTCGATGAAGAGGAAGCGCCGGAAGAACCTGCTCAGCAAGGCATGCGTTATATCAATATTTTCAACGCTATCGAAGCTGATGAAAGCTACCGCATTGAAGCATCAAACCAGGAATGATCTCTCTTTTTTCAAAGTGTTGAATAAGTATGAAATCTACTATGCTTTTAATAAAGTGATTTCTTTTTAACAATTAAAATTCAATAATCTAGCTTAGTATTTGGAGAAGCGTTTGCTCGACTCCGGTGGATCAGCGAGACGACCGAGACCCAGCAAGACGCGCAGCGGCTGAGGAGGCTTGGGCGCGAGCCCACGGAAAGCGAGCGATAAGCTTCGGAAAATACGACTGCTTACCTTTCTGCACAAGCTAGAAAAGGGAGATCCGAAATCGGATCTCCCTTCTTTATTGTCTATTCGTCTTTATTCGCGATGCAGCGTTCGCATTCGTAGATGATCGATTCGCGGCGTTCCTTGATTTCACAACCGCATTCCCGGCATTCTTTGCGTGTACGCGTCTCAAATTTTTGCATGTTTTTCATAGTGATCTCCTCCAGTTGTTAGGTTAGTTTTTCGTACCCTGGCAGCGTCAAGAATTCAGCAAAATCACTTTGCAACGTGAGACTTGTAAACAACTCGCGGGCTTCCGCGTAGTGTCCGGTGTTATAGCGCTCTTCGCCGACGGCTTGTTTGATCAAGGCATCTTCTTCTTCGATGACTTCGTGGAACAAGCTGACGTCGACGTTGCGGCCATCTTTCAGAACGCCTTTCGGATGGCGGATCCATTGCCACACTTGGGAGCGGGAAATTTCCGCTGTCGCTGCATCTTCCATCAAATTATTGATCGGTGCAGCCCCGTTTCCGGAGAGCCAAGAGGCGATATACTGGATGCCGACCGAGATATTGGAGCGGAGGCCTTGTTCAGTGATCGAGCCTTCCGGTACTTCCACTAATTGCTCCGCTGTCACGTGGACATCGTCGCGCTGTTTGTCGATCTGGTTCGGTGTCGGCATGTACTTGTCGAATTGCTCCATCGCCGTCTGTACCATGCCAGGGTGGGCGACCCACGTGCCGTCATGGCCGTCCGTCACTTCGCGGCGCTTGTCTTCGGCAACTTTGTTGAATGCTGCCGTATTGGCTTCGTCATCCCCTTTGACCGGAATCTGGGCAGCCATGCCGCCCATCGCCGGAGCGCCCCGTCTGTGGCAGGTTTTGATGCACAGGGATGTGTACGCCTTCATGAATGGAACCGTCATGGTCACCTGGGAGCGGTCCGGGAAGATGTATTCCGGGTTGTTGCGCATCCGTTTGATGACAGAGAAGATGTAATCCCAGCGGCCGCAGTTGAGGCCGGCTGAATGGCCGCGCAGTTCGTAAAGGATTTCGTCCATTTCGAATGCTGCCATGATCGTCTCGATCAGGACCGTCGCCCGGATCGTGCCTTGCGGGATGCCGAGCTCATCTTGTGCAAAGATGAATACGTCGTTCCAGAGGCGCGCTTCCAGATGGCTCTCAAGCTTCGGCAAATAGAAGTAAGGGCCGGTGCCGCGGTCGATCAATTCTTTCGCATTGTGGAAAAAGTATAGCCCGAAATCGACCAGGCTGCCGGAAGTCGGCTTTCCGTCAATGAGAAGGTTCTTCTCGGGCAGGTGCCAGCCGCGCGGGCGGACCATCAAGACGGCCGTTTTTTCATTGAGTGCATAGTTCTTGCCGGTTTCAGGGGCCGTAAAATCGATTTGGCGGCGAATCGCATCGCGCAAATTGATCTGTCCGTCGATGACGTTGTACCAGCTTGGCGCTGTCGCGTCTTCGAGGTCCGCCATGAACATCTTCGCGCCGGAGTTCAGCGCGTTGATGAGCATTTTGCGATTGGTCGGGCCGGTGATTTCCACTCGGCGGTCTTTCATATCTTCCGGAAGGGGAGCGATCTTCCAGTCCCCTTCACGGATTTCTTTCGTTTCAGGAAGGAAATCAAGCTTTTTGCCGCTATCGAGTTCTTGTTGCCGCACCTGGCGTTTTTCCAGAAGTTCGATCCGACGCTTGTCGAAACGAGTGTGCAGCTTTTCAATGAACTCCAGCGCTTCGGGAGTCAGGATCTCCTCCATGCCTGGAACCGCTTCACCTGTAATCTGTACATTCGATTTCGTCAGCAATCAAATCATCCTTTCACTGTCTGGAATTGTTCTGTTTCAGTAGAGCCTTGCATCGCCGTCGTGGAGCTAGTTCCGCCAGAGACGATTTGCGAGATCTCATCGAAGTAGCCAGTACCTACTTCACGCTGGTGGCGCGTTGCTGTATAGCCTTTTTCTTCTGAAGCGAACTCAGCTTGCTGCAACTTCGAGTAAGCGGCCATGCCGTTGTCCTTGTAGTCGTAAGCAAGTTCGAACATGCTGTGGTTGAGTGCATGGAAACCAGCAAGTGTAACGAATTGGAATTTATAGCCCATCTTGCCAAGTTCAACTTGGTATTTCGCGATGGTTTCCTGGTCAAGCTTCGCAGCCCAGTTGAATGAAGGCGAGCAGTTGTATGCGAGCATCTTGCCAGGGAACTGTGCATGGATCGCATCAGCAAACTGCTGTGCTTCTTCCAAGTTCGGGTGGGAAGTTTCGCACCAGATCAAGTCAGCGTATGGTGCATAAGCAAGGCCACGGGCGATAGCCTGGTCGATGCCGGCATTTGTACGGTAGAAGCCTTCAGGTGTGCGTTCACCTGTGATGAACTGGTGGTCGCGCTCATCGATATCGCTGGTGATCAAGTCCGCTGCATCTGCATCTGTGCGGGCGATGATAAGTGTCGGTACACCCATGACATCAGCTGCGAGCCTTGCGGAAACGAGGTTTTTCACTGCGTTTTGAGTCGGCAGCAATACTTTACCGCCAAGGTGGCCGCATTTTTTCTCGGAAGCGAGCTGATCTTCGAAGTGAACGCCAGCTGCGCCAGCTTCGATCATCGACTTCATCAATTCGTAGACGTTGAGCGGTCCGCCGAAGCCAGCCTCAGCATCCGCTACGATCGGTGCGAACCAGTCGAAGCCTTCCGTGTTTTCAACACTGTCGATTTGGTCTGCACGTTGAAGGGCACGGTTGATTTTGCGGACAACATCCGGAACCGAGTTGACCGGGTACAAGCTTTGGTCAGGATACATCTGGCCTGCGGAGTTTGCGTCCGCCGCTACTTGCCAGCCGCTCAAGTAAATCGCCTGGAGCCCTGCTTTTACTTGCTGTACTGCCTGGTTGCCAGTCAGTGCTCCGAGAGCGTTGACGAAGGGCATTTCGTTAATCTGGCGGTAGAGGCGATCTGCGCCGCGTTTCGCGAGTGTGTGCTCGATCATGACCGATCCCCGGAGCTTGACGACATCTTCCGCTGTATATGGACGCTCGATATTCTCCCAGCGTTTATCTTCCTGCCATGCTTTGTTCAATTCCTCGATTTGCTGTTGTTTGTTTACCATTCCAACCATCCCTTTCCGGTGTAGAAATATTTTTTAGTATCAACTGTATTAATACAGTTTGTTTTGATGTATATTAATATATAACAGAATATTCAGCCTGTCCTGAAAAAATGACAAAAGCCGATATAGGCTGATAAGAGGCGGAATATTCGGACGAATGGACTTGAAAGGGGAAATGGCTATGGCAAACACTGTATTGGAACAGGTAGGATTCATCATCGGGGACTGGATTCCGAAAGAGGCATCGATCGCGGTTGCGGCCGAAAATCAGTATATCTACTATAAAGCCGGTGTCCACGATCTCTCCATTAAAGAAGGGCAGCCCGTGTCATCCGGCACCATTGCCGCCCGCGTCGCAAAAGAAGGCAGCAAAGTCGAAATGTATGTCGAAGAAGCTGTTCTTGGATCTGCTTATTACGGCATCGGCTATCCGATCACCATCGATAACCAGGAGGCGGTGCTGGTCATTACCTTGCCGCCGGATTACGTAGTGGGGAGAAAAAAGCCGCTCGCCTTTTTGACAGGCAAGCAAGACGACAGTTGGCGGCCGATTCCCGTCGAGAAAGTATCCCATATCGAAAGCAGCCAAAAGAAAACCTGGTTCTATGCAGATGAAGATCCATATTGTTCGGGCCATACATTGAAGAACCTGAAAGAACAATTGCCCGATTATTTCCTGACCGTCCATCGTTCATTTATCGTCAACGTGCATTATATAGAAGAAATCGCAAAAGACGTCGCTTCGAATTATGTTTTGACTTTGCGTGACGGCTCGACGATTCCCGTCAGCCAAAACTACACAGCGGAAGTGCGCAGCCGCCTCGGATTTTAACAATTTTTACAATTCGTTCGGCAGGAAGTGGGGGCGGCAAGTGGAATACACTATGCAGAACATAAAACGAGGGGAAAGGTGGAGGCTGATATGACAATCTGGCCTAAATCCAAGCTCGGCAATATATCTGTTGTCTTCACGGTCGTCCCGCTGCTATTGGCACTGCTCATCGCGCTTGCCGGTGCATTCCAGGAGTTGCCGCTGGCGTTCGGGGGGGAGATGTCCGATAACCTGCTCTTGTCGTTTCTGCTGCTGATGTCCCTTGCGTCCTTTGTGGTCGCACTCCTTTCTGGCATCGGCTCGATGTTGATCCGGAGGGAACGTTCGATGTCAGTCATTGCCTCGATTATCGTCTCCGTGATCGCGCTTGCCGTTTCATGAAGCTGGTGGGTGTAGATTCCTTCTATAGAAAAAAGCCGTTGAGAGAGTTCAACGGCTTTTTCTTATTCGCTATTTTCTTTTTGGTGCTCATGTATTTTCTCAACGATTTCTTCCTGTTCTTTCTCGATATCCGATGTTGCCGGAATGAAAGGACTTTCATTGAAATCCGTTCGTTTTCCGTATCGGATCATTTCATAGATGATCATCCCGTTATTGGGCATCCCGCCTTGTGTCTTCATGGGCACTGCATCGAACAATAAGTAGAAAAATGCATAGAAAACAAACCGTTCCCAAAAGGTGACGAAAGATTGGAGGATGCCATTGGCAAGGAGGGCATTAAGGGTCAAGCCAAGCGTAAGGGTCATCAAGATAGGGCTGGCATAAAGGAAGATATAAGCGATTTTGCTGTCCCTCTTCAAGGAATCGTAAGAAAACCAGCTATACAATTGATAATACTTGCGCACATCCACGATCCCGATTTTGAAGACACGCGGCCCCGAACCAATCGTCAGTCTGGGATTTTTCACTCCAACAAGTTCACTGGCAATCAAGTAACCGGATTCCCTCAATAAAATCGTCAGCGGCAAAATGATAAAAGCGGAGATAACGAGTGAAATAAAATCGGATAAGCCGAACATCGAATTCTCCTTTCTGTCTTAAGTAAAAACAAAAGTAAACAAATAGGATGATTGGCAAAATAAAAACGCCAAAAAGAAGCTTGCACTCTCTTGGCGTTACTCCAGCTCAATCGTCTGGCTCACTCAACCGATATATTTAAGTAAAGAAAATCATCTGTTATCAATAGGACCAACGCCGACGCATGAAGAATGCCCGCCATTTAAATCAACCTGTTGCATGGCTCGACCGCTGCACTCCATTTCATGGTTTTATGATAGCCATAGATATCGGCAAAGTCAAAGTATCCATCATGCGATTTTGACTATTCAATTGGAGAGGCGACGCCCAATAAGTATATAAAAACTGGCTAATTATTGGGTCTGTTTTATGTATGGCAAATCGTGAAAAAATATTATAGGTAACAAAATAATGATTGTTTATTTTGATAAAAGGGTACTTAAGGAATAATGGCAACAAAAATTAAACAGGAAAGTAGGGAGGTAAAATGACCAAATTTCATTTGACGCCCGTCCCTCCAGCCAAAAAGAAAGAGCCTCGAACGCCGAAAGGAAAAAAGCGGTTATCCAAAGTTCTCTTATCGTTTGCGCTAGTCTCGTCTGCAGCAGCGGCAGGCCCTGTCATGTCGCCCAGTGCGGCTACTGAAGTGGCCAGCTATTACATTGTGCAAAAAGGGGACACGTTCTACAGCATCGCAAAAAAATACGGCTTGGTGGTCGAGCAGCTGATGGCGGCAAACTTCACAACAAGCACCAAAATCATCGTTGGGCAAAAGCTTGCCATCCCGCATAAAACCCAACCGTGGTCAGGAAATCAGGAAGACTTGGATGCAAGAAATTATCAGGTGGTTAAAGGGGATACTTTGTATTCCATTTCCAAACGAACAGGCGTGTCGATCGACAGCATCAAGAGAATGAACAACTTAACCTCCGACCTGATCATGATCGGCCAAGTCTTGACGCTGTATCCCGATGTCGGGGTGATTCATCGCACTTCCGCAACATACTACGTGAAGTCTGGCGATACGAAATACACCTTGCGAAACAAATTCGGCAGCACGGTCACTTTGCCAAGCGGAGAATTACAAGTGCTCCAGCCGCTTAAAATTTCAGGCGAAGTGCTCGAAATCACGACCGAAGAACCTTTCGGGCTGGCAGATGGCCGAGTGATCGAAGTGAAAGTCGGCAATGATTATTACGCGGTCAACCTTTACCAAGGAAATGAATCCATCCAGCATTTGGCTGACCGCAATGATCTGAGGCTGACATTTACGGTCGTCCGTGTAGGGGAGCGGTATGAGATGGTTTCTTATGCGGTGCAAGAGTTGGAATAGAAATGAATATCGGTATTTAAACACCTAGAGAAAAATCACCCGGACGAGATTGTCCGGGTGATTTTTTATGGCCGTGCCTTGTATTTACGCTTGCTGGTATTGTTGACTGGAAATATGTGCTGTCCCCGTTTTCTCGCAGACAAGAATTTCCCGCAGAAACAAGGATTTTTTTGCGATGCAACGGTCGATTATCGTGAATCCTGCTCGCTCGATCATATGGTCGATCGGTTCGATGGTGACAACCAGGAGTTTTTCAGTGACCGGCAAGGCATGTTTCAGGATTTCCTGTTGTTCATCGGGCGTTGCGTGCGTATACAGATTGTAAGGCATATCGATGATGGCGACGTCGTATCGCTCTTCAATGTCGGCAATGGCGCCCAAGTCGACCGATCCAGACAGGCCGAAATGCGCTATGTTTTCCCGCGACCCGTCGACGACGAGCGGATTGATGTCACGGCCGACGATGTCGATGCCCATCGATAAGGCTTCGACGAGAACCGTCCCGATGCCGCAGCAAGGGTCGATCGCTTTGACTCCCTTTGGATCCGGTACGGCGATATTGGCGATGGCGCGGGCGGTTTTCGTGCTAAGCGCAGTGGAGTATTCACGTGGTTTTTGCTGATGTTTGAACCAGACCGATTCACTTAATTGATAGGTCCCGAAATGCCAGCGGCCGTTAAATGGGATCAATCCGAAAATGATGTCGGGATTATGGACATCCGCTTTTCCTTTAATGACAAAGCCGATTTGGCGTTCCATGTCACGCTTTTCCTCAAAATCCACTTGCTCGGTTGCGGCCAATCCGTTGATTTTCGGGAAAATCACTTTGAAAGTGGAGTCTTCCATGTCCAACTCCGCAGCCTGTTTCACAATATCCGCAAATTTCGTCCCTTCAAACAAGAGCTCGATCCGTTCCTTGATGAACGGGCTCCTGCCCGGATCGATGGCGCGGCTGCTTTTGAGAACTTTCCCGTTGCTGTCTTTCCCAAAGAATGCGCGCATTTCCAATTGGCATAAATCCTTTTCGTCTTGATGATAGGCATATGTGTAAATGAATCCGCCTATTGGCGATAATGGTTTCAATTCATCCCGTCCTTCTTTGATGGATCTTGTCTTGAACAGTATACCAATTGCCTTGAAACAAAAGCGATAAAAGCGGATATTCCGGCTCCCTGTGCTGAGCCAGTTCGTGAAACAATAGAGGCGTTATGGCAAAGGAGGAATAGGGAGGGGGAGGGCCGAATGGTAAGGGTGGAAGAAAACGGAAAACATTTTCGTTTTCCAGATCAGTCGAAAGGGTGAAGGGATGAAAAACATCGGTTTATTGCCAGTGATCGGCATAATCCTTATGGCCGTTTTGTCGTTCGCAAATTTTACAGGCGTCACGATTGCGGGACTCGCCGTGATCATCGGCATCATTTTCTTTTTCGTCAATAAGCTGCGCGAGAAACAACCATCGCGCGAAAGCGGTTTGGACATCCGGAATGTGGGGCGGGATTTGAAACAGAACGGCCTATGGCTGTGGATCATTCTTCCTGTGGGGATGAACTTGATCAGTATCGGTATTGCCCTGCTCTTTTTACCTGATTATCTCAGGCATGTCATCACAAGAACGGAAGCTTTTCTTACTTGGGATTTGCTGGTTCTGCTGATTTTCCAGCTGGCCTTTTTCGCTTTAGGGGAAGAAATTGCGTGGCGTGCTTTTTTCCAAAAACAATTATACAAGGTGATGCCCATCCTTCCGGCCTTGCTGCTATCATCCCTGCTCTTTACTTTGGGCCACACTGTTTTGGGTGATTCGGCTGTCGTTGCCTATGACCTGATGTTCGTTTTCATCAACAGTGTTTTATTCGGCATCGTTTTCTATAAAACAAATAACGCCTGGGTCAGCGCGATTGCCCATTTCCTGGCTAATTTCTCGTCCGTGGTGTTCTTTTTGTGGTTTTATTGACTGGATTAAGTAGAGAAATATTGGAATAACTGCAAAAAGAGAGAAAGCATTGAGCTTTCTCTCTTTATTTATCACTTCGGTTGCATGGCATTTTAGGGCCACGGGATAAAAACTTATTCAACCGGCCCTTTATTGATTTTTGTCAAAGCTTCATTGACAGCGAAAACCTTGCCGTTGACTGCCGGGATGCCAAATCCTGCTAGGCGTTCCGTGTGCATGGCCAAATACTTTTCAGCAGCCGCTTCCGTTTCGAACAGATAAATTCCGCCTGCTTCATTTGTTTCGGGGCTTTCCGTCCAGATTTTCCAGATGAAGCCTTCTTCGCTGTTTATGCTTTTTGCCAAATCGGAAAAGGCTTCCGCCATTTCATTTCCGAATGGCCCATCCATTTTAAAATCCACTTGCAAGACATACGCCATCATTTCTCCTCCTCATTGATCCATGTATTCAAGATAGGGTCCGCTTAGTGTAAATTTAACCAAAAATCTTCCCGGGATTCAAAAGATTGTCCGGATCGAGCATGTGCTTCATGTTTTTGAAAAGAGCCATGGCCTCGCCATGTTCGCGTTCCTGGAATTTTTGTTTGCCAAGGCCGACGCCGTGTTCACCTGTGCAAGTGCCGCCGAGTTCGATGGCGCGGAATGCCAGTTGGTCGTTGATTTCGAAAGCCGCTTGTTTTTGCTTGGCAGATGCCGGGTCGTAAACGATGCATGTATGGAAATTGCCGTCGCCGATATGGCCGAGCAGGCCGCCTTCCAATCCGCTTATCCCGATCAGTTCGCGCCCGTATTCCAAAAGGTCCGGTAATTTGGAAATCGGCACACAGACATCTCCGCCGGTGACGGAAATACCGGGCTGGTGGCGGTAGGCATAGGCCATCTCGTGGCGTGCTTTCCAGATTTTGGCGCGTTCTTCAGGATCGGCAGCTACGTGCCAATTCTGTGCGCCCAAGTCCATCATGAGTTCCTTGGTAAGGCGGGCATCTTCAATGGCCGACTGCGTCAATCCGGCAAATTCAAAGAACAGTGAATGCTTTTCAGGAAGCCCATAGCCTCCGTATTCATTGACCTTTTTGATGCTCGGGGCATCGACGAATTCCATGCGCTGCACCGGGATGCCCATCAACAGGACGCTGTTCGCGGCTTGCGCGCATTCACGGGGCGTATCGAAGGTGCAGGATGCGGCGATGGTGTGTTCCGGAATGGCGTGGAGTTTCAGAGTGATTTCAGTGATGATGCCGAGTGTTCCTTCGGAGCCGACAAACAGCCCGCCGACCGAATAGCCTGAAGATGATTTCTTTGCTTTCGTACCGGTATGGATGATGCTGCCGTTTGCAAGAACGACTTCCATGTCCAAGATCTGGTCGCGCATGACGCCGTAGCGGACGGCAGTCGTTCCGCTTGCGTTGGTTGCCGCCATGCCGCCGATTGAAGCATCCGCGCCTGGGTCGATCGGGAACTGCAGGCCATGGCGGTTGATGCGCTGGTTCAAGGCAAGGCGTGTGATGCCGGGCTGGACGGTTGCAAGCAAATCTTCAGGCGCAAAATGAAGCACTTGATTCATCCGCTCAAAATTCAGCGAAATGCCTTTTCTGATCGGGATGGCGGATCCTTCTAGGCCTGAGCCCGCCCCAAAAGCCGTGACTGGGATGTGATGTTCTTTCGCGATCAACAGCACCTTCTGGACATCTTCCGTACTTTCAGGAAAACACACTGCATCGGGTTCGACAGGGAGGTGGTCGGATTCATCGTGGCTGTGGCGATAGCGTTCGCCTTCACTTGTGTATAATTGGTCCGGCCTTAGGCTCCCTGATAAGATTTTGATCCAACCGGCTGTCGTTTCAATGGACATTCAACCATCTCCTTTAGTGTTTATGCAAGAGTATGCATTCCTTTTTTTCGTGTGGTGGAACCATGACTTTAAAGTATAGGATCTTCAACGGGAAAATGATGTGTCGAAAATGTGAATTTATTCTGAAATTTATGTTTACAAACAAAATTGATTATTCTATACTTTCTGTATACAGTATACACTGTGTAATTTCTGGATGGGAAGGGAGGAATCATGAGAAAAATCGTCAAGCAGCCGACATTGGCTGAACAGGCATATGAATCCATAAAACGAATGATCATCACTGGGGAGTTGAAGCCTGGAGAAGAATTGCCGGAAGAAAAGCTTGCAGCAGAGCTGGGCATCAGCCGGACGCCTTTACGTGAGGCGCTGAAAAGACTCGCTGTTGATGCGCTTATCGAGTTGAGGAAAACAAAACCGGCGCTTGTCGCCAAATTTACCCACCAGGACGTCAAGGAAATCATGGAGCTCAGGAGATTGCTTGAGATTTACGGGATTGAAGGGTTATCGAAAGCAGATCAACAGCATGTCTTAAAGGAATTGCGTTTTGCCCATGAACGACAGTGGGAAGCGATTCAAGCGCATGATTTTGCGGAATTCATGGATTGGGATCAATGGTTCCATGACCAGTTCTATGAATACCATCCGAACAAACGCTTGCGTGATTTGATCCACGCAGTGAATACAGGAGGCAGCCGTGCATTTTTGCTGCTGTCGAGAAAAGTATTCGATAGTGCAGTGATCGCCCATCGGGAACACGGGACCATCATAGAAGCATTGGAACAAGGGGATTTGGGAAAGGCGAAAAAACAATTGGCTACCCACCTCGAAAATATCGAGGACAGGCTGCTGAAATACATTTCACAGGAGGAACTATGAAAAAACTTACAGGACTAATTTTACTTATGCTGGTATTGATCCTTGCTGCTTGCGGCCGCCCGGACAGCAGCGGTTCGTCTAGTGAAGAAGGCGGGGATGGCGAAACCTATACAATCCGCCTTGCGCACTTGGTGCCGGAAGAGCAGTCATCCCATGTAGCGGCAGTCGACTTTAAAGAAAAACTGGAATCCGAATCCGACGGGCGCATCAAAGTGGAACTGTATCCGAACGGGCAGCTTTACGGGTCTGACCGCGAAGCGATCGAAGCGGTACAGCTCGGCAATATCGAAATGACCATTCCGGCAGTAGCTGCGATGGCGTCATTCAACGAGAAGTTCCAGGTATTCGATTTGCCGTTCTTGTTCAATAACAACGAAGCGGCGTACAAAGCGCTTGATGGGGAACTGGGCCAGGAATTGATGGCTGACCTTGAAAGCAATGGATTAAAAGGGCTTGTCTTCGGTGAAAACGGCTTCCGCCACGTGTCCAATAATGAGGGGCCGATCGAGAAACCGGAGGATATGGAAGGCTTGAAGATGCGTACCCTTGAGAGCCCGCTTCATACCGATACATTCAACGCATTCGGCGCCAACGCTTCGCCATTTGCATTCGGTGAATTGTACACAGCCTTGCAGCAAGGCACATACGATGCAATGGATTGCCCGATTTCGCTTTACTACACGAATAAATTCTACGAAGTGCAGGATTACCTGACGTTGACAGGTCATGTCTATGCAGCGACTTCGCTTCTCATGAACGATGATTTCTACAACAGCCTGCCTGAAGATTTGCAGGAGTTGCTGATGGAAGCGTCTGAAGAGTTCCGCGACCAACAGCGTGAACTGGCTCAACAGCAAGACACCGAGTTCATGGAGCAACTGGAAGCGGAAGGCATGCAGATCAATGACTTGACCGACGAACAGCGCGACGCATTCCGCGAAGCGGCAGCACCGGTTTATGAAAAATACGAAGGGCAGATCGGGGCAGACTTGATCGACCGTGCACTTGAGGCGAATAACTGAGCGATGACAGATGAAAAATCAAGGACGTGGTTCCTTGGTTTTTCTTTTTAGAAAGGAAGATTCTGATGATGAAGAAATTCGCGAAAGCAGAAGAAGCATTATTGGTGCTGACGCTTGTTGCGATGGTCGCCTTGATCTTCGGCCAGGTGGTCGGGCGCTATGTATTCTCCAACGCGCCGAGCTGGACGGAAGAAATGGCGCGCTATATCCATATTTTCCAAGTATGGATCGGCGCAAGCTATGCAGTGAAGCTGCGTGAGCATATCCGTGTGGAAGCTTTCATTACACGGTTCCAAGGGCTCCCTAGAAAGATCCTGGAAACCATTTCCTTGACTGTTTGGTTTGCGATGGCTTTATTCCTGGCGTATTTCGGCACGATTCTGGTCATGCAAAGTTTATCCAACGGTCAAGTGACGCCTGCCATGCAGTTGCCGATGTGGATCCCGTTCTTGGCGATTCCAATCGGCGGCATCGGGATGTGCATACGTTTGATTGTGCAATTGCGCCAAATCTGGAAAGGTGATTACGAAATGCATAAAGACGGGGGTGTCCAGGCATGACAATCGCCCTGTTATTCGGTACTTTATTTGTCTGTTTATTGATTGGCGTGCCGATCGCCATCGCACTCGGCGTATCGGCGCTGACAGCCATTTATTTCGGGACGACGATGCCACTGAGCATCATTACGCAAAAAGCGTTTACTTCGCTGGATTCATTCCCGCTGCTGGCGATTCCGTTCTTCATGCTTGCTGGCGTCTTGATGGGCAAGGGCGGCGTCTCGAAACGCTTGTTGAACCTGGCTTCTGCGATGGTCGGCTGGATGACGGGCGGGCTCAGCATGGTGACGATCGTTGCCTGCATGTTCTTCGCCGCGATCTCCGGCTCCGGCCCAGCGACCGTTGCGGCGATCGGAGGCTTCATGATTCCCGCGATGGTGGCACGGAAATACAGCGGCGGTTTCGCTTCCGCCATAGCGGCGTCTGCCGGGTCGATCGGGGTCATGATCCCGCCGAGTATCCCGTTCGTATTGTATGGGGTCATCGGCAGCGTCTCCGTCGGCAGCATGTTTTTGGCCGGTATTCTGCCGGGGCTGTTGGTCGGTGCGGCGTTGATGCTGACGGCCTATTTGATTTCGAAAAAGCGCGGCTATAAACCGGAACCCGGCAAAGAATCGGAGTTTCATTTAAAGGATGTCGGAAAAGCGTTCTGGGATGCCAAATGGGCGCTGCTTATCCCGGTCATTATCCTTGGCGGCATCTACGGCGGGGTGTTCTCGCCGACAGAAGCGGCAGTTGTCGCAGTAGTGTATGCCATCATTATTGGTAAATTCGTCTATAAGGAACTTACATGGACAGGCTTATATGAAAGTTTCCGTGAAACGATTGTCATCAATGCAACGACGATGATCATCATCGGATTGTCGGTTTCGTTTGCTTATTTCATGACCATCCAGCAAATACCGGGTGAGATTTCCGATTATTTGACGGCTTTATCGACCAATCCATTCGTTATTCTGCTCGCAATTAATGTATTATTGCTCGTAGTGGGCATGTTTATCGACACGATTTCAGCGCTTGTCGTGCTGACGCCAATCTTGCTTCCGATTGTGACAGAAGTGGGCGTGGACCCTGTCCATTTCGGCGTCGTGCTTGTTGCGAACTTGGCGATCGGCTTTGTCACGCCCCCACTCGGCGTCAATTTATTTGTCGCTTCGAGTGTGGGCGGCGTCAAGTTCGAGCGAATCGCTTATGCGGTCCTGCCATTCTTATTCACAATGATAATCTGTTTGCTGGTTATCACGTTCGTCCCGCAGCTCTCCCTATGGCTGCCAGGTCTTTATGAATAAGGGCTATTTCTAATTTAAGAAAGGTTGTTTTTTCTATGAGCATGACAATTAACAAACGGGCGGAGTCGATTGTCTTCTCAGGCATTCGCCAATTCGCCAACCAAATGGTGGATTATCCGGATGCGGTCAATTTGACGGTCGGCCAGCCGGATTTCCCGACACCCGATGCGGTCAAGCAGGCAGGCATCGACGCCATCCGCAATAACCAGACCAATTACACGCATAACGCGGGCGTCCTCGAACTGCGCCAGGCCATCCAGTCTTTTTTCAAGGACAGCTACGGCTTGTCTTACCGGACAGAAGATGAAATCATCGTCACGAATGGCGCAAGTGAAGGATTGGATTCCGTATTCCGGACGATACTGGAAGAAGGCGATGAAGTCATCCTGCCGGCACCGACTTATTCCGGCTATGGGCCATTAGTGGAACTATGCGGCGGCAAAGTCGTCTACTTGGATACATCGGATACCGGCTTCAAACCGGATCCGCAAGCGCTCGAGCAATTGATCAATGAGCGGACCAAGGCGGTGTTGATGAACTTTCCATCAAACCCGACAGGCGTCACGATGACGATGGATGAACTATCCGCTTTAAAAGAAGTCTTCGAACGCCATGAATTGTATATCGTGACAGACGAAATTTACAGTGAAAACACATTTGGCGGAACCCATTGCACATTTGCCTGCTTCGAGAGCTTGCGCGACAAAACGGTTCTCATCCATGGCTTATCGAAATCCCATTCGATGACAGGGTGGCGCATCGGCTATATCCTGGGGCCTGCGGAATTGATGGAACATGTCTTGAAAGTGCATCAATACAACGCAATTTGCGCTTCCGCCCCGGCCCAGTACGCCGCAATTGAAGCATTGACGAACCAGCGGCACGTGCCGGCGGAAATGAACAAAGCCTATATCGAGCGCCGGGATTTCGTTTATGAGCGCTTGAAGGGGATGGGCATTGATGTCATCAAGCCGAACGGGGCTTTCTATATTTTCCCTTCGATTGAAAAATTCGGGCTGCCTTCCTATGAATTTGCTATCCGTTTGTTGAAAGAAGGCGGGGTGGCCGCCGTTCCTGGTTCTGCCTTCACTGAATATGGGGAAGGCTTCCTGCGAATTTCCTATGCATACAGCATGCCGGTATTAGAAGAAGGCATGGATCGGCTGGAAAAGTTTGTATCTACCCTCAATAATAAATAAGTCAATCGGCGATAGCTTCGAACAGCCCGCGGCGGAATACACGCACGGGCTGTTCGAAGCATTTAAGGGCATCGATGGAGTTTAACGCTATCATGATAAGGAAAAATCATATATTCAAGTTAAATGGAATAAGGAAAGGGTTGGTCGACATGGAGCGTTTCTGGGATACACCGGAGAAATTGGAGGATTTGCTGTGCGAGCTGGTCAGCTGGGAAAGTATTTACCTGACGCAAGGAGAGGCGGAATTCCCGGTGAAATTAAAAGGATTATTGGGTGAATTGGATTATTTCAAACAGCATCCGGACCACTTGGAGCTGGGCGAAGTCAACTGGGGCCGCACGTTCCTGACGGCGCTCTATAAACATGAAGAGGCAATGGATACGGTCGTTCTGATCAGCCATTTCGATACGGTGTCGACAGAAGATTATGGGGTTTTGCGCCCTCTTGCCGCAAGCCCGCGCTTGTTGACGCGTGCGCTCCATGACCGGAAGGAAATGCTCACTGAAGAAGCTTTGGCTGATCTCGAATCCGGCAATTATCTGTTCGGCCGCGGCACGATGGATATGAAAGCGGGGCTCGCCTTGCATATGGCCTTGCTCGAAAAGGCGTCTACGGAACATTGGCCGGTCAATCTGGTGCTGCTGACGGTGCCGGATGAGGAAGTCAATTCCAATGGCATGCGCCACGCTGTCCCGTTCCTCTTGGAATTAGCTGAAACGCATCAGCTCCATTACTCCCTGTTCTTGAACGGTGAACCGGTATTCGCCCAGGACCCGAAAGAAAGCGATTTTAAAGTATATAGCGGAAGCATCGGGAAAATCATGCCGAGTGCCTTATTCTATGGGAAAGAAACACATGTCGGCGAACCGCTCAGCGGGCTAACTTCTAATTACATGGCTTCGTATTTAACCCAGGAAATGAGCTGGAACCCGAAATTCCGCGAAATGCTTTACGGCGAAACGTCCCCGCTGCCGGTCACGGTCTTGCAGCGCGATGTTAAAATGGAGTACTCCGCACAGACGCCGTACCGCGCAGTGTCCATGTACAATGTTTTCCTGCTCGAACGCAATGCGGAAGAAACAATGCAAATGTTCGAGGAAACGGCTCGGGAAGCGCTGTCTAAAATGAGCCGCGATTACGTCGAGATGTGCTCGCGTGAAGGAATCGAGCCGGTCAACGAAGTGAAAGTGTTCCGCTTTGAAGAGCTGAAGGAATATGCACTTGAAAAACTGGGCGAAAAAACAGTCGAGCAGATCATGTCGAATGTAACGGAAGATGTGGATCACGACGTACGCGAACAATCCCATGCCATCACCGATCAATTATTGATCCAATGCCACGAGCTGACGCCAGCAGTCATTCTGCTGTTTGCGCCGCCTTATTATCCACCCGTCAATTCGAGTGATTCAGAGCTCGTCCAGAAATGCATCAAGCAAGTGCAGGAAACGGCGCTGGAACGCTTCGGGCTGGAAGTGAAGCAAGGCCATTACTTCAACGGCATCTCCGATTTAAGTTACGTCAATTTCCAGGACCAGAATGAAGGCTGGCAGACATATGAACAAAACACGCCAGTTTACGGCAGAAGCTACAGCGTCCCGTTCGAAGCGATGCAAAAGCTGAAGGCGCCGGTATTGAATGTCGGGCCATTCGGGCGGGATGCGCATCAGCGCACAGAGCGTTTGAACCGCAAGAGTGCATTCGAGGAACTTCCTGTCCTGCTGGAAGATTTGTTGCTGTCTCAATTCACGCCAGTATTGTCGAATAAACAAGCTTAAGCTTCAGCATGCCGGGTAAAGGTAGGCAAAAGGAGCTGATCGGAATGAAGGATGCACAGTTTTTCCATTTTAAAGATGACGGCGCAATACCGAATAATCCCGCTCTTCCGGCGGTCTTATATCCCGGCGCATTCAGCGGGGAGCCAGGCCGGATCGAGCAGGCATTCCAGCAGCACGGTTGGGGCAATACGTGGCAAGGCGGCTTGTTCGGCTATCACCATTACCACAGCAATACACACGAAGCCCTGGGGGTGGTGAGCGGGTCAGCGCGCTTGCAGTTGGGCGGTGAAAGCGGCGAAGAAGTGGAAGTGAAAGCTGGGGACGTATGTGTCCTGCCGGCCGGGACAGGGCATAAACGCTTGTGGGCAAGCGAGGATTTCCGCATTGTCGGGGCGTATCCGGGCGGTGTGGAATACAATTTGAAAACCGGCGAGCCCGATGAGCGGCCATATGTACTCGAGGACATCCGGAATACGCCGCTTCCGAAGAGCGATCCTGTATATGGCGATGTGGGGCCATTGCTTTCCGAGTGGAAGGCATGAATGAAGCAAGGAATAAAAAAAGACGAAGCGCAAGGTGGTTGACCTCGCACTCCGTCTTTTTCGTTTAGGGGATTTCACTGGCCGACAAGTGCCGGGGCGAAAAACTCTTTGTACAATTCATTGAGGATTTTGCTTTCGTCTTCTTTCAGGATGCCGAACACCAGGCTGACTTCCGATGAACCTTGGTTGATCATTTCGATATTGACACCGGTGCGGGCAAAGGCGGCGGCTGCGCGGGCAGTCAGGCCTTTGTTGTTGTTCATGCCTTCACCGACCAACACGATCATCGAGAAATCGTTGCGGATATGGACATCGTCTGCATGAAGTTCGTTCTTTACCCGTTCGATGATGCGCTGTTCTTTTTCGTCATCAAGCTGGTGGCTTCTGAGAATGACCGATAGATTGTCGATGCCGGACGGGATATGTTCATAGGAGATCTCTTCTTCTTCAAGGATCTGCAAAAGCTTGCGGCCGAATCCGACTTCGCGGTTCATCAAATACTTGCCGACATATAATGTGGAGAAGCCGCTGTCCGCGGAAATACCGGTAACGGGGTGCGGTGAGCTGGCGCGTTCCGCAACGATCATCGTTCCGGGCGCAGACGGATTATTGGTGTTGCGGATGCACAGCGGCACGGATGCCCGGTATGCAGGCATCAAAGCTTCATCGTGAAGGACTGCGAATCCGGCATAGGACAATTCACGCATTTCACGGTACGTCATCTGCTCGATTTCCACGGGGTTATCGACGACTTGGGGATTGGCTGCAAACACACAGTCGACATCCGTGAAGTTCTCATACAGCTCGGCCTTGACGGCAGCTGCCAGGATGGACCCCGTGATATCGGAGCCGCCCCGGTCAAACGTCCGGAGCATTCCCGATTTCGTGTAGGCGAAAAATCCGGGGAAGACAGTGATCGACGGTTTGCTGCTTAGAGCGGAAAGCCGGCCGTAGGATTCCGGCAAAGCCTGTGCGCGTTCCGGCGGGTCGTTGACGAACAAGCCAGCTGTGTGCGGATTGACATATTCCGCCTGCATTCCGATGGAAGTGAAATAAGCGGCGATCAATTTCGCAGAATTGTCTTCCCCCGCCGCTTTGATCGAGTCGATATACAAATCATGCTGGCCGCTGTCTGCACGCAAGCGGCCTGTGAGGTCAGCACGGATGATGTCGATGATATCCCGGTCGAGGCCGAGTTCATCTGCGATTTCCGTGTAACGGTCAATGACTGCCTGCAAGGGCTGCTGGATGGATTCGCCCATTAATGCGGCGGACGCGAGACGGATGAGCAGGTCGGTCACTTTTACATCTCCACTATGGCGTTTGCCTGGAGCTGAGACGACCACAATCCGGCGTGCCTGGTCCGCTTTGATGATACTTGCGACTTTTCTGATTTGCTGCGCGCTAGCGACTGAAGTTCCACCGAATTTGCATACTTTCATCCTATCAAGTCCCATCTTTTTTAATAGTCTGTGAAAAGGGTTGTTTTCACTAAAATATAATACTATAATGTCTCTATGACAAAAACAGCTGTTTTTTCACAGTGTACACACCATGGGAGGAATCGTCAATGAAAAATGAAATTTCAATCGGATTATTAGGTTTCGGGACAGTAGGGGGCGGCGTGGCAAAGATCATCCAGGAGCATCAGGAAGATCTGCAACATAAACTTGGCGCTCAAGTCGCGATCCGAAAAGTGTTGGTGCGTGATGCCGGGAAAGACCGGCCGTCGGGCCTCGATCCGAATATCTTCACGACAGATATTGAAGAAATCTTGAATGATTCTTCCCTCGACATAATTGTGGAAGTGATGGGCGGTATCGAAGGCGCCAGAGCCGCGATGGAACAAGCGTTGAAATCGGGCAAGCAAGTCGTGACCGCCAATAAGGACGTCATGGCGGAATATGGCCATGATTTATTGAAACTGGCAGACGCAGAGAAATGCGATCTTTTCTATGAAGCGAGTGTAGCCGGCGGAATCCCGATTATCCGCACGCTAGAAGACGGCCTGGCTTCCGACCGCATCTCGAGCATGATGGGAATCGTCAACGGGACAACGAACTTCATCTTGACGAAAATGAAGCAGGAAAAGAAAAGCTATGAAGATGCGCTTGCGGAAGCGACCGAACTCGGCTTTGCAGAAGCTGACCCGACAGCGGATGTCGGGGGCCTCGATGCAGCGCGCAAGATGGTCATCTTATCCTCGCTCGCTTATTCGACAGAAGTGAAGCTGGATGATGTCAACATCCGCGGCATGGAAACGATCAAGGACGGCGATGTGGAGATGGGCGAGAGCCTCGGCTATACGATGAAAATGGTCGGCTCTTCGACAAAGGATGAAGACGGCATCGATGTTTCGGTTGAACCGATTTTCCTGGCGAACAGCCATCCTCTGGCTTCGGTCAATAATGAATTCAATGCGGTTTATATCTATGGCGATGCGGTCGGTGAAACGATGCTTTACGGGCCGGGGGCCGGATCGTTGCCGACAGCGACATCTGTCGTATCCGATATCATCGCCGCCTGCAGGAACTTGCTTCTTGGAGTGAACGGGAAACGTGAACACGCAGCCCAGCACGAACGCGTGATCAAGCCTGCGGATAAAAGCTGTTCGAAATATTTCCACCGTTTGCTCGTGGACGATGTCGTCGGCGTATTGTCCAAAGTGAGCGCCATCTACAGCAAGCACGGCGCAAGCATCCAGTCCATCGTACAGAACCCGGCGACTAATGAGACGGAAGGAAAAGCGGAGCTCATTTTGAAAACGCATGAAATTTCCCGCCAGCAGCATTTGGATGTCTTGAAAGAACTTGAAGGGATGGCAAGCCTGATCAGCCATTACCGCATTGAAGGGGAGGATGCAGCATGAGATGGCCTGGACTGATCGAACAATACAAAGAGTGGCTTCCGGTGACGGAAGCTACACCTTCACTGACATTGCAGGAAGGCAATACACCGCTAATCCATCTCGAGAAACTATCTGCTGATTGGGGCATCGAGGTCTATGCGAAAATCGAAGGTGCCAACCCGACCGGTTCCTTCAAGGATCGCGGCATGGTCATGGCGGTCGCCAAGGCGAAAGAAGAAGGCAAAAGCGTCCTTGTTTGTGCATCCACAGGAAATACATCGGCTTCGGCCGCTGCATACGGTGCGAGAGCGGGCATGCGGACGATCGTCGTCATTCCGGAAGGCCGCATTGCCCTTGGGAAATTGGCCCAGGCGAAAATGTACGGAGCGGAAATCCTGGAGATTAAAGGGAATTTCGATGAAGCCTTGGAAATGGTCCGCGAAATCGGCAAGGAACCGGGCATCGCCCTTGTCAATTCCGTCAACCCGTACCGTCTTGAAGGCCAGAAGACAATCGCTTTCGAAGTGATCGAGCAGCTCGGGAAAGTGCCGGACTTGTTTGCGCTTCCTGTCGGCAATGCCGGCAATATTTCCGCCGCTTGGAAAGGCTTCACAGAATATGCGGAACGTACTGGCGAAAAACGCCCTGAACTGCTGGGTGTCCAGGCTGAAGGCGCTTCGCCGATTGTCCAGAATAAAATAGTGGAACAGCCGGAAACGGTCGCGACGGCGATCCGCATCGGCAATCCGGCGAGCTGGCAATTGGCACTCAATGCACTCGATGAATCGAATGGCACCATCTTGGCAAGAAGCGACGACAAAATTCTCGAAGCATACCAGTTGCTTGCCAAGACAGAAGGCGTCTTTGCGGAACCGGCATCCTGCGCATCTATTGCGGGACTCAAAAAACAAGTTGAAGACGGCCTCATCAAAAAAGGGTCGACTGTCGTCTGCGTGTTGACAGGGAACGGTTTGAAAGACCCCGCAACAGCAATTGAAGTCAGCAAACAGGATGGCATGCTCGAAGCGGCGAACATGGAACAGTTTTGGGAGGAGTTAAAAAAGGAGGTCAAAGTATGAGCGGTAAAGAGTTTTCGATAGCAGTACCTGCATCCACTGCCAATTTGGGCCCGGGATTCGATTCCATCGGCCTTGCCCTGGACCTCCATATGAATATTCATGTGTCGCCTGCCGATTCGTGGCAGTTAGATTATAAAACACCTGAATACGCCCATCTGTCCGGTGTCGAAGATAATTTGATCCTGCAGGCAGCGGAACGCACTGCTGCGGCCTACGGTAAAGAATTGCCTGCAGCCAAACTGGAAATCGAGACAGATATCCCGCTCGGGCGGGGGCTGGGCAGCAGCGCTTCTGCCATTGCAGCCGGCATTGAATTGGCCAATCGTTTGCTTGGCCTGCATATGTCCGATCAGGAAAAAGTCCAAATCGGCACGGAGATGGAAGGCCATCCGGACAATATATCCGCATCGCTACTCGGTGGATTGACCATTTCCTATTACGATGAACAGCAGATCGAGACTGTGCATGTCGAACAAGTCGATATCGGGGTCGTGCTATTGATCCCACAGGAAATTTTCCTGACAGAAGAGTCAAGAAGCTTATTGCCTGAACAACTTGACCACGCCGAAAGCGTGCGGGGAAGTGCTGCGGCCAACGTGCTATCGGCAGCGATGGTACGTGGCGATTGGGAAAAAGCCGGCAAGCTCATGAGCAAAGATACATTCCATCAGCCTTATCGCCAAAATCGCTTTCCGGACTTTGAGGAAATCGGTGAGGCCTGCCGTAAACTGGGGGCTTTCGGATATGCAATCAGCGGGGCGGGACCGTCCCTTTTCATCCCGGTCAGTGCTGGAGATGAACAACGAATCGCCGGGGCGCTCAGCGAGCTATTCCCGCATTATGAAAGTATGGCCATGAAGCCGGCTCAAGCCGGAACGAAATCATGTGAAACAGTGGCATAACGAAAAGCTCCGGATCAGCTGATCCGGAGCTTTTTTGCGGTTGAGCCGCCATGTCTATAGTTTGATCGAGATGTATTTGGTTTCGAGGAATGCGTCAAGCCCTTCCTGTCCGCCTTCCCGGCCGATGCCGCTTTCTTTCATCCCGCCGAATGGGGCTTGCGCGGTGGATGGCAAGCCGTCGTTCCAGCCGACGATGCCGTATTCGAGGTTCTCGGCGATGAAGGTGCCACGCGACATGCTTTCCGTGAAGAAGTAAGAGGCCAGGCCGAAGCGGCTGTCGTTTGCGAGCTTGACCGCTTCCTCGTCGGTTTTGAAGCTCATGACCGGCGCGACCGGCCCGAAGGTTTCCTCGTTCATGACAAGCATATCCGCTTTCGCATCAACCAGCACGGTCGGGTTATAGAAATAGGCGTCACCTGCCGATTTGCCGTCTCCGCCGACCAGTACTTTTGCGCCTTTATCGACTGCGTCTTTTACGTGGCGTTCCACTTTTTCGTAACCATCCTTGTCGACGAGTGGGCCGATATCCACTCCGTCTTCAAGGCCATTGCCGACTTTCAATTGGCCGACTGCTTGCTTGAGTTTCTCGGAAAATTCTTCGACGATTCCTTCCTGGACGTAAATGCGGTTGCCGCATACGCAAGTCTGCCCGGCGTTACGGAATTTTGACGCCATGACGCCTTCGACCGCTTTGTCGATATCCGCATCATCAAGGACGATGATCGGCGCGTGCCCCCCAAGCTCCAATGACAGGTTCAGCATCGTCTCGGCGCCTTGCTTCATCAATTCCTTGCCGATTTCAGTCGATCCGGTGAAGGTCAGCTTGCGGACCGATGGGTGGCTCGTAAATACTTTGCCGATTTCGGATGCGCTGCCGGTCACCAGGTTGATGACGCCTTTCGGGAATCCGGCTTCTTCTGCGAGTTCAAATATGCGCACCGCTGTGAGCGGCGTCATCTTCGCGGGTTTCGAGACGAAGGTGCAGCCGGCTGCGAGAGCGGGCGCCATTTTCCGTGCCATCATGGCAGCGGGAAAGTTCCACGGGGTGATGGATGCGACTACGCCTACCGGCTGCTTGTTGATTTGGATCCGTTTGCCATCTTTGGTTGCGGGAATGGTCCGGCCATATACCCGTTTGCCTTCTTCGGCGAACCAGGAAATGAACGAGGCGGAATACTCCACTTCACCGATCGCTTCTTTCAGAGGCTTGCCCATTTCCTTGGTCAGGATTTCCCCGACTTCTTCTTTATGGTCCAATAGGAGATCGTGCCATTTCATTAAAAGTTCTGCGCGTTCATAGGCCGTTGTCTTCGACCAGGAAGAAAATGCCGCAGCGGCAGCTTCGACAGCTTCAGTCGCTTCGGCTTCGCCGCCGTTTGGGACAGTGCCGACTTGTTCACCGGTCGCCGGGTTCATGACTTTGATTGAATCATTACCGTTATCTGTCCATTCGCCATTTATATAGTGTTTGCCGTTCATCCATAACTCCTCCTTAAATTATGCTTCTTGTAGTCAATACCTCTACTGGAAATTGTCTAAACTTGCGGCAATTCATGCAGAGGAAGCTCCAGGCTTGAAAATCCAAGGAAAAAAATTAAGCAGTGACGAAGAAAATTCACATTTATGAAATACGCAATATATCGCTGTTGGTTGCGCTTACATGAAAAATGAGCGTTAATACAATTTAAAGTTATTTCAAAATAGTCTATAAATTATATTTCCGAACCTGAAATTCTGTGCTACTATTGCTTAAAACTAATAAGCTTCTTAAAAAACTTGCTTTCGTATAATGTTTTGAAGCTGAGAGAGGAATGAACTACAATGCCCCAAATGTTAGCCTTAGCCATTATGGCTTTCATCCTGTTTATTGGAGAACTGATCTCCATCCGCACCAAAGCCTGGATTCCATCGATTTTTGTCAGCGGGGTATTGTTCTTGATCGGATATTGGACGTTCTTCCCCGAAGATATCGTGACCATCGGCGGGATTCCGCCGGTCGTCGCCACATTGCTGATCTATCTGCTGATCACCAACATGGGGACTTTATTATCGCTGGATGAATTGAAAAAGCAATGGCGCACGATTTTGATCGCCTTGTCCGGGATTTTGGGGATTGTCGTGTTCCTGCTGTCCATCGGCACGCTGCTGTTCGATTTCCAGACGGTCATCGTCGCGATTCCGCCGCTTGTCGGAGGTTTGGTGTCTGCATTGATCATGTCGGAAGGGGCAACTGCTGCAGGGCTCCCGACGCTCGCTGTATTCGCTATCGTCATTTACGTCATCCAAGGTTTTGCCGGCTATCCGCTCACATCCGTCATGTTGAAACGGGAAGGCCGCAATTTGCTGCAGAAATACCGCAATAACGAATTGACGGATTATGAACCTTTAGCTGTGGGAACGGCGGAAGAGAAAGTGCAGGATGAAAAACCGAAACTATTCGCTGCGCTGCCGGAGAAATACAATACCGATTTCTTCAAATTCTTCCGCCTTGCGTTAGTGGGGTATGCAGCCTATCTGGTGTCGACACTCGCAGCACCTGTAGTTGAGATCAGCCCTTACGTGTTGTGCCTGTTATTTGGGGTATTAGCCCGTTCGATCGGCTTCCTGGAGCGCCATCCGCTGCAGAAAGCGAACGGTTTCGGCTTTGCGATCATGGCTTTATTGCTGTTCATCTTCGACGGCTTGAAAACCGCGACGCCGCAAATGATGCTCGAGATCCTCTATCCATTGATCGGCTCCATCATCATCGGCCTGATCGGCATGTACATCTTCTCGTTCATCATCGGGAAGATCCTTAAAGTCAGCAAGGAAATGGCGTTCGCTTGTTCGTTGACGGCGCTATACGGATTCCCGGCAGATTATATCATCACTGTCGAAGTCATCAATGCATTGACACAAGATGAAAAAGAACGCGAAATGCTGACAAGCCGCATGCTGCCGCCGATGCTTGTTGCCGGGTTCATTACGGTCACCATCGTGTCGGTCATCCTGGCAGGGATCTTCGTCGGATTCCTGTAGGAGAAAACTAGGAGGTTATGGAAATGATTCTTGGAAAAATCAAACAATACATTGCAGAACATAACGAAGAATTGACCGAGATCCGGAGAAAACTTCACAATGAACCGGAGTTGTCATGGGAAGAGCACAATACAACGCAATACGTCTTTAACTATTTAACTGGACTGGGCATCGAATGCCGCAAGACCGAACCGACTGGTGTCATCGGGGAGTTGGCCGGTGCTAAACCTGGCAAGACCGTTGCGCTGAGAGCGGATATGGATGCATTATCCGTAGAGGAATTGAATGCGGATTTGCCATACCGATCCAAAGAACAAGGGAAAATGCATGCATGCGGCCATGATGCGCATACAGCGATGCTGTTGATTGCCGCAAAAGCGCTCGTATCGGTCAAAGGCCAGCTCGAAGGGACGGTCAGGTTCCTGTTCCAGCCGGCAGAGGAAGTCGCGACAGGCGCGAGGGAAATGGTAAAACAGGGCGCGATGGAAGGCGTCGATAATGTGTTCGGGATGCACATCTGGTCGCAGAGCCCGACCGGCAAGATATCATGTACGGCTGGCCCGTCATTCGCGTCCGCTGACATTTTCAATGTCCGCTTCACTGGCCGCGGCGGCCATGGAGCCATGCCCCAAGATTGCATCGATGCATCGGTGATGGCTTCCGCGTTCGTCATGAATGCCCAATCGATCGTCTCCCGGACCATCGACCCGAAGCAGCCCGCCGTCGTCACTGTAGGGAAAATGACGGTCGGCACGCGGTTCAATGTCATCGCAGAAAACGCAGTGATCGAAGGGACCGTCCGCTGTTTCGACCCGGAAGTGCGCGACCATATCGAGAAGCAGCTCGAAGTGTATACCAGAAATACTGCCGAACTCTACGGTGGGGCTGCTGAACTGGAATATATCCGCGGCACGCAGGCGGTCATCAATGAAACGGAAAGTTCACGATTGGCCCGATCGGTAGCAGCGGAAGCTTTCGGGGAAGATGCCTTGTACCATGAAGAGCCGACGATGGGCGGAGAAGATTTCTCATTCTTTTTGGACGAAGCGCCAGGCTGTTTCGCATTGGTCGGAGCGGGGAATCCAGAGAAAGACACAGAATGGGCGCATCATCATGGGCGATTCAATATCGATGAAGATGCGCTTTCAACCGGCGCGGAACTGTATGCGCAATACGCTTATAGTTATTTGAATGAAAAATAACCGAATCGATGGAGGGGCTTATGGCAAATAGCACATTATACGAAGACTTAATCAAAGGATACGATAAGCAATTGGACCATTCAGGAGTCAGCGGGGAACGTCTTGCGAAACGCTTGCATGCCTTATCGGAGATCGGTTATACCGAACCCGGCGGAATCAAGCGGCCGGGGTTATCCGATGAAGAAAAACAAGCCAAGCAATTGGTCAGGGCGTGGATGGAAGAAGCCGGCCTCAATGTGAGGGAAGACGGAGCGGGAAATGTTTTCGGCTCTCTGCCGGGCCAGTCGGATGGCCCGGCTATCGCCTCGGGATCCCATGTCGACAGCGTACCGAATGGCGGCAACTTTGATGGGCCGCTCGGCGTGCTGTCAGCGCTCGAGGTGGTGGAAGCCTGGAAGGAAGCCGGCTTTGTTCCCGCAAAACCTTATGAAGTGGTGATTTTCAGCGACGAGGAAGGCTCAAGATTCAATAGCGGCCTGACTGGAAGCCGTGCGATGACCGGGGATATTACCGAAGCGGAAATGAAACAATTGCGGGATTACGACGGGCTAGGCTTGGAACAAGTTCTTGAATCCTATGGCAGTTCCATCGAAGCTTTCCGTGGCTCGGCCCGAAATTTATCGGAGCTGGAATTGTTCGCAGAAGTGCATATCGAGCAAGGGAAAAAACTTGAACAGGAAAATCAGCCGGTCGGTATCGTCAGCGGAATTGCCGGCCCGGCCTGGATGGAAGTGCGGTTTTCAGGACAGGCAGGCCATGCCGGCAATACGCCGATGATTGGCAGGACGGATAGTTTGGTGGCAGCAGGTGAGTTCGTCAGCCGCTTGCCCGAACTTCCCCCAGCGATCAGCGAGACGGCTGTGGCGACTGTCGGGAAGTTGGATGTCTCGCCAAACGGCATCAATGTCATCCCGGAGCAAGTCGTGCTGCATGTAGATGCGCGCGATATCCATAAAGAGCCGCGGGATCAGCTCGTGGAGCGCATCCGAAGCCTGGCGGAAGAAGTGGCCGAAAAGCATCGAGTTGCTGTTTCGCTCCAGCAAAACACCAGTATCCTTCCGGTGCCGATCACAGAGGAGCTGCAGCAAGAACTGGCAGGGATTCTGGAGCGGCAGGGCATCGAACCGGTTCGGATCCCGAGCGGTGCCGGCCATGACGCCATGATCGTAGGACGCCATGTTCCGGTCGCGATGCTTTTTGTCCGCAGCAAAGAAGGCATCAGCCATAATCCGAAAGAATGGTCGTCGCTATCGGATTGCGTTCACGGCGTCCATGCCTTGAAAGCGTTTATCGAATCTAGAATGGCAAATGCATAGTAATTTCCGTAAAGAAGGCAGAGGGGCTCCTCTGTCTTTTTATTATGAAGATTTTTTGAAAAATATGGATGAAATAATCCTTATTATGGAATTATCAGGTTAAATTGATATAGAGTGTATATTTAGCGGTAAATCGGGTATGTAAAATACAAGAAATGATATAAAATTTGCACGGAGGTGATGAACGTGAAAGCAGTTGAGAATAATGCTTCCAATAGTGCGCGCCCATTTTCAGAAGAAAAGATCTTGAAGGAGTGCCGCCATTATTTTTCATCGGAAACTGCTCGAACAGCAGAAATCGCTGAAAGGTTTATGGAATATTTCATTAGGAATGCTTCGTCGGAAGGCGTGCTTTTTAAGACCATCAAAGAAATCACGCACGATCTGAATATTTCTCACCAAACCTTGACCAAGGTTTTGAAACGGCTTGAGGAAGAAGAGATTATCTATAGAAGAAACGGCATCATCGGTTTGTGGCAGGAATAATTTAAACCGGCCGTAGAATCGGCGCAGCTAAGACTGGCGGGTATCCCGCCAGTCTTTTTGTTATGTCCGCCTTTCACTAGAATGGGTACGAAAAGTCGCATAGCTTGGAAGATTTTCATTTCTTCAATAAGGGGAAATGGAACTATATTATCAGTTATTAAAATAAATAGAGGGTTATGTACAGTCTATTTACTTATATTTATTCAGATTTTTTATGTAAATACGCTTAAAAGTGTAGAACGAACCAAGAAAGTGTGATATAAAGGTACTAGAATAATCTGAATTTTTAGATATGAAGTTCGGTAACACCATAGCAAGGAGGATGGGAAATGGGGAAACAACTAATCGGCCGCCGGCTGTTGGCTTGCATCAGCAGGAATTTCATGCTGGTAGCCGGTACAACCGTATCAACAGTCTTTGCCGTATGGCTTGTATCAGTCTTTGTTTATGAGCCTGAATACATGGCGACAAGCCAAGTGTTTGTCGAACCGCTAACATCCGAGACTGTCCATGGGGAAACTTTAGCCGCATCCGATTATCAAACGCTCGAAGCCTACCAAGTACTGGCGAAAAGCCCGGCTGTGCTGTCCCAAGTGCTTGAACGCACAGGAAGCGAGTATTCGATGGCCGACCTTCATGAGCGCATAATGATCTCCCGGCCTGAAAATTCCCAGGTCCTAAATATCGTTGTCTCGGCAAGCGATAGAAATGAAGCCGCTTCAATCGCGAATGCCATAGCATTCAGCTTGCAAGAAGAAGTGAAGCATGTACTGAAAGTCGACAATGTGAGCGTCATCTTGAAAGCGGGCACGTCCACTAATGCGATGGAAGAGAACAGCAGCTTGAGTCTACTGCTATCTTTTGCAGCAATTGCAGGGTTGGCGGCGGGAGTCTTGCTGAGCTTGACAATCGAGCTGTTGGGCTTCGCAAGACGATATGCCCAATTTGGAAGAAGGAAGAATGCACATTTACAAACCGTCTTCAAATAAGCGGCAGTTAAAGCAGAGGTGAGAATATGTACAAGCTGGTTTCCATCCAAGAGCATATCGAATGGCAGGAAATACTTGATGCCTTGGACATACAGGATATTTACTACACGACCCAATACTTCCTGAGTGCCCTTAAACTGGATCCCGGAGAAGCTTACCTCTTTTATTTTCAATGTGAAGACGGGGAAGTGGCATATCCTTTCATCAAGAGGAAAGTGAACGAGGGAATGCCGCAGTATTTCGATATCGCGACGCCATTCGGCTATGGCGGGTCGGTATTGAAGATCCGTTCCGACGGCGCGTCGCTTGTAGCTAACTTCAGGGAGGCATTCGCCGTTTTCTGCAGGGATGAGCAGATCGTCGCTGAATTCGTCCGCTTTCACCCTTACCGGGAAAATGCTGAGTTCTTTAAAAATTATTTGCACTTATTGCCTTTATACGAAACTTTTGCAGTTGATTTGAAAAGATGGCGAAGCCATTTCGCCAAAGAAAAAACGGCTTCATCTGAAGTGGAAATCCGGAAGTTAGGGACTGTGCGGCATATGTTCGAATTTCTGGTCCTTTATTACTCGAATGCCAGGAGACGGGAAGAAGCTGATAGTTATTATTTTTTCACCAATGACTATTTCGAAGCTTTAGTCAGTACATTAGGGCCGAACCTCCATTTATTCGGCGCCTATATAGAAGAAAAATTGGTCTCCGCCTGTTATGTCCTGGCGATGGGCAAGACCATCCATTTCCATTTGGAAGGCAATTTGCCGGAAGGGAAAAAGCATCAGGCGGACCGTGAACTGCTAGCGAAAGTGGCTGAATGGGGCCTGGATAATTATTATGAAGAATTTCATTTGGGAGGAAGCCTGGACAGTGATCTAGGGGATGCGAAGCGGGCGATTGCCAATATGCCGCCATCCACCTTCTTTATCGGAAAATGCATCCATGACCGAGAGGTATATGATCAATTCATTTCCATGGACGACGAAGACATTATCCGGCGCTACCGCAATATCTGAGCCGTGTACAGTAAATACAGGGAGGTATAATAATGAGATATACGCAATATAAAGGGGTAGTGGAACGGGAATACAAGAAGTCGCTGCGAAAAATCATGTATGAATTATGTGTTGTGGAGGGATTGGATTCTGTTAATGGGGCGCTGCGGCTTGGCGTCGCAAAAACCATTTTCGAATACTGGCGTAATTTTTACAGATACGATGATAACCAGCGCCTATTCGACGAGAAAGTGCGGGAACTTGACAAGATGAATTTTCTTTACGTAAATGAAGGAAAGAAGAAAAATGTCCAAGAACCGTTGAAGCATACCGATGAATCCAGTTTGGATGGGTTCAAGGAGCAGGTGGAAAAAATGGGTGCCTATTACCGCCAAATCCATGCCGAAAGCGGAGGATTGGCTGTGGAAGCCACCAACCTGCCTTTGTTTGAATTCGTCGAAGAACTGATTCAGCGATATGAGGCAGGGGATTTGCTTGAGGAAATCAAGAAACATTCGGCAGACGCCAAAAAGGGGTAATCATTAAGCGATGCAGCCATTTACAAAGAAAGCGATCGAAGTAATGAAAAGCATACCGGAAGGCAAAGTGATGTCTTATGGGCAAGTAGCCCGGACGGCGGGAAGCCCCCGCTCTGCCCGCCAAGTTGCCCGGATCCTTCACAGCATGAGTGAAAAACAGGGTATTCCGTGGCATAGAATCGTCAATGCGAAAGGCGAAATCGCCATCAAGGACGGAGAAGGGCGATTCACCCAAAGACAGCTATTGGAAGAGGAAGGGCTTTGTTTTGAGGAAGAAGGGAAAGTCTCTTTAAGCCGCTACCAACACTTTCCGGATCTGTAAGCAAAAAAATGTAAGTTTATCATTTGCCCTAAAAAGGGTATAAACCTGCATCGACAAATTTTTGTTGCAGAAATGGGGAATTATAGTGGCTACAGAAAACAAACCGGTTATCGGGATTACGGCTCGTGTAGAAGAGGACCAAATGTATTCTTTGGACCCTGTTTACGCAAAAGCCATCCTGCAGGCAGGCGGATTGCCTTTGATCGTCCCGATTGTGGACGAGGAAGATATTCCGCTTCTTTGCGAGCGATTGGATGGGTTGATCGTCACCGGAGGCGGGGATATCAACCCTAATATTTATGGGGAAGAGCCTCATGTCCGTTTAGGCGCCGTCTATCCGGGCAGTGATAAATACGAAGAAGAACTTATCTTGAATTTCCTGAAGTTGGATAAACCGTTTATCGGAATGTGCCGGGGCATGCAAATGTTCAACGTGGCATTCGGCGGAACCGTTTATCAGGATCTGGAATCCCAATACGAAGGAACGCTTTATCAGCACAAGCAAATGGCCATGCGGACACACCGTACGCATTCCGTAAAATTGGAAGAAGACAGCTTGCTCTATGAAATCATGAAAGAAAAGGAATTCCATGTGAATTCCTTCCATCACCAAGGTGTCAAAGATGTTGCAGAAGGCTTGGAAGTGGCCGCCCGCGCGGCAGATGGGCTTGTAGAAGCATTGCAAAGCCCGAACCATCAATTTGCGATGGGCATCCAATGGCATCCTGAAGAATTCGCGCTGCAAGGCGATGAAGCTTCTTGCAATATCTTTTCATATTTCGTCAAAGAATGCCTGATCGACAAAAAACAGAACCAATAAGAAAAAACGCTGGGACTGCCCCGGCGTTTTTCTCATTCCACCATCAAAAACCCGCCCTTCCATTATGGAAGGGCGGGTTAAAAGTGCTATCCGTAAATTATGCTTTCGGGTTGACGGACCAAGGCTCAGGAATGCGAGCTTTCGCAGCGAACTGGTCTTCAACGGACCAAGGCTCAGGAATGCGAGCTTTCGCAGCGAACTGGTCTTCAACGGACCAAGGCTCAGGAATGCGAGCTTTCGCAGCGAACTGGTCTTCAACGGACCAAGGCTCAGGAATGCGAGCTTTCGCAGCGAACTGGTCTTCAATGGACCAAGGCTCAGGAATGCGAGCTTTCGCAGCGAACTGGTCTTCAACGGACCAAGGCTCAGGAATACGAGCTTTCGCAGCGAACTGGTCTTCAACGGACCAAGGCTCAGGAATGCGAGCTTTCGCAGCCAATTCTTCAGACGCTGATATACTATTAAAATTCGGTAAAGTACTAAGGGCAATAGCAGACATAAATAATATAGCAATACCTTTTTTCATCATTATCCACTCCTATTTAATATTAAGAACCTCTTTGTAAGCGTCTTTCGATTTTTCGAAGGCTACAGCAGCCTCTTTATAACGTTCCTGCCTAAAATACATCTTACCCAAATAACCCAAATAATATCCCAAATCATGATAACTATTTGAATTTGTGAAGCTGGTCATCAATTTGTCTAATATGATTTCTTCAAATTTCTCATCTTCTTCATTTAATAAGTAAGTTAGAGACACAAACTCCATATAAGCATCTTTGAAAACAGCATTTGAAGGGGAATCTATTCTCACTTCTTTAGCTTCTACTAATCTTTGGCCAACTTCCATTATTTCTTTAGCTTTAGCTTTATTGCCTAGTTCTAAATGACATTTAATTAAAACACAATGAGCAGAAATACTATCGGCTATATACTCGTCAGGTATATATTTCAGCGAATTGTTCAAGTGCGGTATAGCCTCTTCGTATTGTTGATATATGAAGTTTGAATATCCTACATTGTATTCGGTAGTGAACTTTAAAATGTCGATATCTAATTTACTGCCTATAGTCAGAGCGTTTTTATAGTGCTCCATAGATAGCTTGTGATTCCCGAAATATTCGTGAGTGATCGCTATATTCAAATGGCACTCTACGATCCGTTTAGGAACAAACTCTTGCTGGTAAATTTTCAATGCCAAGTCTGAATACTTATAGGCTAGTTCATGTTCTTGGCAATAATTGCTTGATATACCGATAGAATAGTATAAATCCCCTATTTCAGCCGCTGAAATAGACTTCGGCGCAATCTTTTCAGCAATCAAGTAAGTTTTCAAAGCGTTTTCATAATCATTCAGGATGTAGTTATAGTTTCCGTTATATTTATGGAACAGGTAATACTGTTCTTGGTCCATGAATTCCTTGAACCGGTCCATTTCTTTGATTTTCTTTTCTGCGCTTTCCAAATCGCCGGTAATGATGAAATAGCGGATTTGCTGGATGTCGAATTCAAGTTCGACGTCTTCGTCTGCGCGCAGGAGAGGGTGGTTGCAGATGTCTGCATAGTGTTCCATGATCTTGCCTTTGTTCTGTGGATGAAGCAGCGAATTCTTAAAGTTTTTCACTAGCACCTTGCCGATTGGGTTATCTTTGGCGGCTAGCGGGATTTCAAGTTTTTTGCACAATGCTTCCAATTCTTTAAGGGCAGGTTCTTTCAATCCTGCTTCAATCTTTTTCAGTTCCTTCGGAGAGAAAATGCCCGATGCAGTTTCTTCCATGCTGAAACGTTTTTTCAGCCGATGATATTTCAGTCGCATTCCAGTGTCCATGTCCGCTCTCCTTTCCGTTTGCATGGGCAGTACTTCAATCATCCATGTAGGAGAGTTTTCCTCCGCTTGGCCAGGCGGCCCTGGCAAGCGTATATCCGAGAGATTGTTAAGTACGATAATTACCGCCTCCACATCCACATTTTACTTTAATTACATATATTAAATCTATGATAGCATCAATTTTCAAAATAAACTGCTTTTTTATAGCTATAACTCTTGTTTTGAGAAAAAAGGTAAAAAGTGCCTAATGGCTAAAATTATAGCCAAATCATTACAGTAATTGGACTTACTACTAGTCCTTTTGTTCTACCGCAATAATTTCATGAAAGTTTAGATAAAGTGCCTTGAAGGGTAAGGAAGAATAATGCATCAGCCAATTCAATAAAACGGGGGTATTTATCATGAATTCATCAAATAAAAAGGTACTAGGAATTGTTTATTCGCAGGAAGACCTTGACCGTAAATTGCGCCAATTCAATGAACAGGGATATTCCGCCAATGTAATCCATGCGGTGGCTGAACAGCCGGATCATTTGGAAGGCCGCCAACTGGAAGTGGAGCAAGCGGGATCGCTCGGGGATAAGATGAAAAGCTTCGTGACGGGTAAAAGTGCCGTCAAGGAATCCATTGATTCGCTCGGCTTGTCTGAAGAGGAGTCCAAGCGTTATACGGAAGACGTGGCTAAAGGCGGTATTTTATTATATGTAGAAAATGAACGGAAAGGGATCATCGATGCGCTGGAACAATCGGAAGGGGCGCCCGGGCAGGAACCGACAGATGCGGAACGCCAGCAATTCATCCAATCTGTCGATAATAATTACGACGAACAGGAAGACCGTTTTGCCCGCGGGGAGACTTTCCTCCAGGATCCGACATTAGTGAAAGACGAGCGCCACGTTTCGTTTACGACACAGGAAAAACCGGAAGTCGAAAAAGCCAGAGGCGGAACGAGCAAGACCGAAGCACAAAGCAAAACCAATAAAAAATACAGATGAGGCCCCAGCCCCGATCGTTTATGGATCGGGGTTTCATCATGCCTAAAGTCCATCTGTGCGGAAGCCTAAAATGATTATGTAGAAGAAACGAAATGTTTTAGTACCGATAAAGTGCGGGTAAACAGAAAGCAAGACAAGTTAAATCAGGAGGTTTTATGAATGGCACAGACAAACCGTCAATTTGAAATCGTTTATTCACAGGATGAAATGGAACGGGCTTTGGAGTCGCTTATTTCAAAAGGCTATCGGAACGAAGATATCCACGTACTCGCAAATGATAAAAATTTAGTGAACGAAGCCCATGACCGCTATGGGGTGGATTCGAACAAAGCCAATTCTTTCGGCAACCGCATCAAAACCCTATTGACTGGAGAAGATAAAGCGCGCTCTAAACTGGATGAATTCGGAGTCGATCGCGACACAGCAGACCATTATGAGCGCGAAATCGAACGCGGCGCTGTCCTTTTGTATACGGATGGTGCACCAGGCGGGAATGCAGAAAGCGAACATTTCTCTTCCCATTCTGACGACAACAACCCAATGGATATGGATGCTGGAGGACGCAATACGGCATTTGCGCCATTTGGCCGCGATGTCGAAAGGGATGGCAGGATGCATGATGATGAAAAGCTCATCGACAAAGACATCCAAAAGCATGAAGGGCGCCACGATACGGGCGTTGACGGGATCTATACCACCGATGCCACACGTGAGCAGACGAACAAATCCCAGTTGCACAGCAAGTCCCAGGATTCACGTTTGAAAGGCGCTGAAATTCACCCGACCAGCGACCGTGCCAAGCCATCGGAGGCGGAGAAACCATCCGAAAAACGGATGGAACACGAACCGAAACTTGGAGACCGGGACGGTGAAAAGGAACTGAACCGGGAAGATGGCGTAAACCGCCGGCAAGATGAACCTTCCCCGGGAGTCGACCCTAACCTAGGGCCAGCACCGTTCGGGCGCGATTCGGAAGAAGAACGTCTGGCTGAAGCTGAACGCCACGACGATTTCGAATCACCGAAGAACCCTAGGGACGTCGATAATTTCCATAAAGATGTGGAGAAAAAGACCGGTACGCCACCGACGCCGCGTCTATTCTAATAAGAAAAAGGCCAGGGAAATGGTATCATTTCCCCGGCCTTTTTTGTCTGCATTTATCGTTTATGTGTGCTGCGCGCGATGACGATGCCTGCAAGCGTTCCGACGATTGCAGGGACAAGCCAGCCGATTCCTTGTTCATAGAGCGGCAAGTAAGAGAAGAGCTGCGTGGCTGCATTGAATTCGAACCCTGAACTCTTAAGTGCATCAAAGACGCTTACGATGCCCGTAAGCACAAGCGGGATGATATAGACGTAAGACCTTTGATAAAAGGAATGATCGAAAAACGATAGGACGACAAGCACGATCGCGAGCGGATAGATGGCCAATAACACCGGCAAGGAAATAGCGATCAATTGGGTCAATCCGACATTGGCAATGATGGTTGAGAATCCTGCAAAAACGAAGACATAAGCTACATACGGCAATTGCGGGAAGATTTTATTGAAGAATTGGGAGGTCGCTGACACTAGCCCGATGGAAGTCGTCAGGCAAGCGAAAGTGATTGCCGCAGCCAAAATGATCCCGCCGATTTCGCCGTACAGCACGCGTGAAGCCAGCGCGATCACTTCTCCGCCGTTTTCCTGCATTCCGATGGCTTCCACGCTGGTCGCGCCGATATAGCTTAAGGAAATATAGACCAGCGACAAACCGGCTGCCGCGATGAACCCGGCATAAGCGGTCGTTTTCAGGATGGTGTTCTTGTCTTCGACTCCTTTAGAGCGGATGGACTGGATGATGACAATTCCGAATACGAGGGCGGCAATCGCGTCCATCGTCAAATACCCCTGGAGGAAGCTCTCGAAAAAGGCTTCCGTATCATAATTCCCAACAGCTTCACCCATCGGGCCCATGGGCGTCAAGAAGCTTTTGACAGCCAAAAAACCGATGACGATGATGAGAATCGGCGTCAGGATTTTACCGATGCGATCCACAAGCTTGGTAGGGTTCAAGGCGAACAGCACCGTGATGGTGAAGAAAATGATGGTGAACAGGAACAAGGACCAGAATGATGACGCCATTTCAGCGGACAGAAATGGCGCAGTGCCGATTTCGAACGCGACAGTGGCTGTCCGGGGGATCCCGAAAAACGGCCCGATCGCCAAATAGACGATCATCGTGAAGACGATGCCGAAGACCGGATGGACCCGGCCGGCGATCGATTGCAAGTCACCGCCGGCTTTTGCGATAGCGAGTATGCCCAAAAGCGGCAAGCCGACGCCGGTCAGCAGAAAGCCGATGATGGCAGGAAGCAGTTGTTCCCCGGCCAATTGGCCGAGATAGGGAGGGAAGATTAGATTTCCGGCCCCGAGGAACAGCGCGAAAAGCATAAGCCCAATGGTCAAGGTTTCAGAGTTTGTAAGCGTTTTCTTATTCATAGGAGTTCTCCTTTTAAATTAAACATAGTCGCACAAGGACTTATTATAACTGAATTCACGCAGTTATGAAAATTAAAATTTGGAAATAAAAAACCCGGCACTTATGCCGGGTTTCATGAGCTTATTTATCCTTATTGAGACCTTCTTTGAACTTGCCGACCGTATCTTGCACCTTGCCTTTGGTTTTGTCGGCCTTGCCTTCAGCTTGCATGTCCGGGTCATCGGTCGCATTGCCGACCTGGTCCTTCAATTCGCCCTTGCCTTTGCTGACGGCACCTTTCAGTTTGTCTGAGAATCCTTCTTTATCAGCCATTTGAATGCCTCCTTTTGAATATCCTTATTGTTTGTATAGCCTTTTTGGAAGGGGATAAACCTTTAATGGAATTGAAAAAAGCTTCCCAGCGCAGCGTAGGGAAGCCTCAATTTATGAGTTGAGGGGTTGTTCATCGAGTGTTTCTTTTGCCTTTTCCTGTACGGAGATGCATAAATCCTGTTCTGCCAAGCGTTTCAATGTGGTCAAAGGGGTTGCTGCATTGGCAGCGACGCCTTTGCGGACTTCGGGATGTTGGTCGAGTGACAAGTCCACGAGAAGCCCTTCGCAATTGATCGATTGTGCGAGCTCAGCCCGTTTATAATAATCCATTTTCAATACAGCTGCTTCATCAGAAGGAGACCATTCTTTCTTGAATGCATAAAATAGAAGATTGCTGTCCATATTCCGCACTCCCGCTCAAATTAGTATGATATTCGTGACCTATGTGTTTATTATAGCATAATATGGATATAATACTATAAAAGTGCCTATTAATTCTGAAAATTAACAAAAGAATTTATTGCCCATGCTAAAAGTTTCACGGAGATCATTATTTTTCCGGAAAGCTGGAAAGCCGGAAACTTTTTTCCATGAAGGCCGTCTATTACTTATAGGGAAGATAATGGAACGGCACATAATATCACTTCCCTTTTCTACCGACCATGCTATAATAATGATGGATATGTATGCAAAATGAGAGTTTTTTAAGGAGGAAGGACATGCTATACCTTACACTGGTTGTGGCATTTATCGCTTCGATTCTCCTGACACCCCTTGTGAAGAGATTGGCATTTCGCATCGGGGCAGTGGATCGGCCCAATTACCGAAAAGTACACGCAAGGATCATGCCGCGTCTAGGCGGATTAGCCATATTCGGGTCATTTTTGATTGCTTACCTTTTCCTTCAACCAAAGGATCCGGTTTCAGCTGCATTTGAATCGTCGCTGATACCGATCGAAATAGCCATCATCATCGGTGCGTTTTTGATCATCGTGACAGGCGTCTTGGATGATATGCTCGAAATTACAGCAAAAGCCAAGATGCTCGGACAATTGGCTGCGGCCGGAGTCGTAGTCATTGGCGGAGGGCTTGAAATTTCATTCATTAACTTGCCGTTCGGTGGCGTCTTGGATTTCGGCTACTTCAGCATTCCGCTGACGATCATTTGGATCGTGGGCATCACCAACGCCATCAACTTGATTGACGGGCTCGATGGGCTGGCTGCAGGGGTCTCCACGGTAGCGCTATTGACGCTGACGGCGATGGCCTTCATCATGGGCGATGTTTTCGTCATGTCGACAGCAGCCATTCTTGCCGCCAGCTCCATCGGCTTCCTGTTCTACAATTTCCACCCTGCAAAGATCTTCATGGGGGATACAGGGGCGTTATTCCTCGGCTTCATGATTTCGGTACTCGCATTGATGGGTTTCAAGAACGTGACAGTCGTTGCACTGATCATCCCGATCATCATGCTCGGCGTGCCGATTTCGGATACGTTCTTTGCCATCGTGCGCCGCGTGCGCGAGAAGAAATCCATTTCAGAAGCAGACAAATCGCATTTGCACCATTGCTTGCTGAACATCGGATTCTCGCATAGCCAGACCGTTTTGATCATCTACGGCATTTCCGCATTGTTCGGGCTTGCAGCCTTGTTGTTCTCCCAGGCGACTTTATGGGGAGGCATCCTGTTGATCGGCGTCATGCTTCTGGCGATCGAATTGTTCGTGGAAGTAGTCGGGCTGGCAGGGAAGAATTACCGCCCATTGATCAATCTGGTGAGGATGATAGGGAAGTAAAAAGCGGCTGCGGCCGCTTTTTTATTTAGGGCAAAATGATTGAAGACGAAAAAACTGGCAACCGCTATCGGTTGCCAGTTTTTTTACTCTTCCTCTGATCCGGTGGCTGGAAAAGCCTGTTCGGCGAGGTCCTCTTCATTCAGCGAAAGGTTGGAAGTGTCGGGTTTCAAGCCGAGGTGGCTTTGAAGGATGTCTTTCAATTCCTCAAGCGCTTCTTCATCAGGCATATAATAGTAGATGCCTGTCGACATATCATCGTAACCTTGGACACTCAATGTTTCTACGTCCGGTTTGCCATTTTTCGCGTATTCGAAGAATGCCTGCATATCGCGGAAACTCATATTGGTTTTCATATTGTCACCGACTGCATCTATGACATTGCCGTATTTGCTGATGGATCCTGCTGATAAGGCTTTGTCCATGATCGACTCAAGAATCATCTGCTGGCGCTTGCCGCGTTCGATGTCATTGTCATAATGGCGGGTTCTGGCCAGGGCCAATGCTTCACTGCCGTCGAGCTGCTGGATTCCTTCTTCGAGTTCGATTGCGTTATGGGAATCGGTTTCATCTTTTTCTTTCAAGTCATAAGGCACTTCTGCCGTGATTCCGCCGAGTGCATCGACGACATCGACGAAGGCATCGAAATTCATCGTCATGTAATAATCGACCGGCACATCAAGCAAGCCTTCAACGCTTTCGATCGTCGAGCGCGGGCCGTTCAATGCATAGGCGTGGGTGATTTTGTCTTCATAGCCGGAGTCAGGAATGAGTGTGTAAGTATCCCGGGGGATGCTTACAAGCTTTACTGATTTATCTTCGTTATTCAATGTCGCCAAGACTAAAGCATCCGAGCGGATATTGTCGCTGCTTTGGTCTCTTGCGGCACTGTCATCAATGCCGATGAACAAAATCGAGATATTGTCGTTCAGCGGTTCTACTTGTTCATCCCGGAGGTCGGATTTGTCACGGCCATCCGCAGATTCATATGCGTTGTTCGCGGCAAACTCGGCTTTCTTCACGAGCCAAATTCCAAATGCGGATAAACTGATCAACAGCGAGACGGCCAGGATGGCGGAAATTTTGATGATTTTCCGCCGCCGGCTGGATTTTGCCTCCCGTTTCATTTTTCTGCTCATTATAGTTGCTCCTCTAAAGGGGATTATGTGCGGCTTTGGAATTAGCCGGGCACATGCATGTTTCTATTCACTAATCTTAAGGGCATAGTGAATTTACGAATTTTCATTTTTTTGTGCTGTGGATATTATACAGTGATTTTCACTGCGCGTAAATGAAAAGAAACTAGGCGTGGGGGAATTCAAGGAATTCCGTATGGGCTGACTCGATTTCAGCTTGCCCGTTCGTCAGTTCATTGACCCAGTCGATAAACTGCTGTTCTTTTTCGACTGGCACATGGATGGCCAACGCCACCGCTTCGGAATAATCGATTCCAGCCAGCGGATAATCCGACTGGCGGATTTCATTCTCGATCTTGCCGAGCCACGTATAATCGATGGATACCTTCATCAAATGATGCAAGCGGCGTTCCACTACGCCTGAAGCGGCAATCGCTTCCGATGCGGATTTTCCGTATGCACGGATCAGTCCGCCACCTCCCAGTTTGATGCCTCCATAATAGCGTGTCACTACCAACACCGTGTCTTTCAATCCTTGTTTCTTCAACACTTCCAGCATAGGGACGCCTGCCGTTCCGCTTGGTTCCCCGTCGTCATTCGCTTTTTGGATGGAATCATGTTCACCGATGATGTAAGCTGAACAATTATGGGTAGCCTGGCGGTGTTCCGATTTGATGGATTCGATGAAAGCGATCGCTTCAGCTTCCGTTTCAGCCCTTGCTGCATGGCCGATGAAACGGGATTTATTTATGAGTATTTCTGCACTGGCAGAAGAACCTACTGTTATGTAATTTTCTCGCATTTTTACTCCCCCTGTTGTAAAATGAAATCAGATAATTTGTAATGTATTCTTAATATGCCGTTGCGTATATAGTGATATACTTGTTAAAGCCCGTAAGGCGAAAGAAACAAGGAAACGGATGGTTACAGTAAGTATAGCTAAGGCGGTTTTAGAATGGCAAAGAAAAGTGATGGAACATCGTTAGATTCCATCTTTGACGAGCTGGTCGCAAAGATGGACCAGTCGAAACAGGATATTTTCGCCATTAGCGAAGAAAGTCGCCGCAGCTATGAAGAGATGAAGGATGAATTGGAGAATGTCAGGACGAACATCAGCCGCATTATCGCGGCAGGCGACGCACTTGAAGAGCGGACCCGTTCGGCACGGAGGAGACTCGCGGAACTCTCAGGTTCATTCGAGTCTTTCACTGAAAGCCAGGTTCGCGAAGCTTTTGAGTTGGCCAACGAACTGCAAGTCCAATTATCCTTGAACCGCGCCGAGGAAAAAAAGTTCCGGCAGAAGCGGGATCGCCTGCAGCGCAGACTCCAGAAACTTCTTCAGACGATCGAACGTGCAGAGCGGTTGGTCAACCAAATCAATGTGGCCACCAATTATTTGTCGTCGGATCTTGAAGATTTCGGGGACGCGGTCGACCAGTCGAAGAGCAAGCAGGATTACAGCTTGAGAATCATCGAAGCCCAGGAAGAAGAGCGCAAGAGACTGTCGCGTGAAATCCATGACGGCCCTGCCCAGATGATGGCGAATGTCCTGCTGCGCTCGGATTTGATCGAAAAGACTTACCGTGAAAAAGGTGCGGATAAAGCCTTCAAGGAAATTTCCTCGTTAAAGGATATGGTACGGCAAGCACTCACGGAAGTCAGGCGCATCATCTATGATTTGCGTCCTATGGCGCTTGACGATCTCGGGCTGGTGCCGACTTTAAAGAAATACCTGGAAACGATTGAAGAATACAATCGCGGTGTCCGGCTGTACTTCCATTCCAATGGAAACGAGGTCCGGCTCCCGAATAATTTTGAAACTTCCATTTTCCGGCTTGTGCAGGAAGCGGTCTCCAATGCGATTCGCCACGGCAAATCGACGGATATCGAGGTCAAGATGGAATGGCTTGCCGAACAAGTGTCCATTATCATTAAAGATAACGGATCCGGTTTCGACCAGGAAATCGTCAAAGACCAGTCATTCGGGTTGACCGGCATGAAAGAGCGGATCGAGTTGATCGGCGGGGAATTCTTCATCAATTCCACGCTCGGCGAAGGAACGGTGTTAATGTTTCATATCCCGCTGAAGGCGGGTATGTAATATATGGTATTTTGAGGAGGACGACATAATGACAAAAATTATTATTATTGATGACCACCAATTGTTCCGGGAAGGTGTTAAGCGAATCCTGGATTTCGAAGAATCGTTTGAAGTGGTCGCAGAAGGCGGCGACGGCGAGGAAGTCATCAAACTATATGAAGAGCACCAGCCGGACGTGGTATTGATGGATATCAACATGCCGCAAAAGAACGGCGTCGAAGCAACGGGTGAATTGATCGAAAGATTCCCGGACGCTAAAGTCATTATGCTGTCCATTCACGATGACGAATCGTATGTGACGCATGCCCTTAAAACAGGCGCACTCGGCTATATGCTGAAAGAAATGGACGCGGACGCCATCATCCAGGCGATCAAAGTGGTCGCAAAAGGCGGCTCTTACCTGCATCCGAAAGTGACGCGCAATTTGGTGATGGAATTCCGCCGCTTGAGCGAGCGTGAAAACAAAGGCTCTTTCCATCAGACGGAAATCCGCCGCCCTTACCATTTATTGACCAAACGCGAGAGCGAAGTTTTACAGCTATTGACGGACGGGCAGAGCAACCGTGTCATCGGTGAAACTTTGTTCATCTCCGAAAAGACAGTCAAAAACCACGTCTCGAGCATTTTGCAGAAAATGCAGGTCAATGACCGCACGCAAGCAGTCGTAACAGCCATTAAAAACGGTTGGGTGGAAGTACGCTGAAAAAATCAGCGGCAGTGGTTCAACCACTGCCGAGAACGAAAAAGCGCAGGAAGCATTTGCTTCCTGCGCTTTTTTCAAAGTGTTGAATAAGCCGGTAAACTACTGTGATTCAACAAAATGGCGGCTTTTTCAACATTCAAAATCAATGACCGATCTGGGTATTTGTAGAAGCGTTCGCTCGTAACCCTTTCTGCTCAATAATGCTGCGCATTACTTCGCAAAGATAGGTTCTCACGTAGTTCGACCTTATCTTTCCTGCGCTTTTTTACATGCGCCCAATGCAGAATTGGTAAATCGATGCCGTAACCAGGCAATCCCCGAGTGCATCGTGGGCATTGTGCTCCAGCTCGAGATAGGCGGATAGTGTCGTCAGTTTGTGGTTCGGCGTTTCCGTGATGAATTTACGTGCCAGCCTGACTGTATCGATGACTTGGTAAGGCGGCACCGGCGTAATGTGCTCAAGCGCATAAAGGAATCCCATATCAAATGGCGCGTTGTGGGCGACAATCGGCAAATCGCCGATAAAGTCGATCAGTTGGGGGGCGATTTCCTCGATGACCGGCGCATCCCGGACGTCTCCGTTGCGGATGCCGGTGATGCGTGTGATCGTGCTGGAAATCGGCCGTTCCGGATTGATCAACAGATACATCGTGTCCTGTTGCTGGTGGCCGATATATTTGACGGCACCGATTTGGATGATCTTGTCATCGCCCGCCCGCAAGCCGGTCGTTTCAAAATCCAGCACGATATAGTCGTCTGCCGGTTCCATCGTCAAATTATATTTTTTCGCTCGTGCAGCGGTTCTTCTTTTCGGATAAGCGCGTGTGTGCTTTATCTTCTGGTTGAGCAAACGCTCTGCTTCCCGTTTTTCCAAACGATCGCCTCCTCTGGGTTTCCTTCCATTGTACATGACAGCTGCAGGAATTGTCCCGTCGCATATTGACACCGTTTCTCCATTGTATTCCGGGGATAGCTGTGGCAAAATGAGCGCAGGAGGAATGCATCATGAAAAAATGGATAATTGCAACTGGGCTCATGCTGGCGCTCGCGGGATGTTCAGGCGAAGACGAAGCGCCAGTGAACGGCAATACAGCAGAAGACGGCAATGCCACCAATGAAAATAATGCGGTTGAACACGGCATCAAAGACCAAGACGTAGGGTTTACATTGGATGATGAGGGAGACGTCATCGCTGCGGAGGTCCCACAAGCCGAAAAACAGGAACTCCTTGGCGCGTATGAAGAATACATCGCGGCTTTTAATGCCGAGGATATGGACCGTTATATGGCAACTATCGCTGAAAACCCGGATGGCTTCGACCGTGAAGAAGACCGGCAGGCTTTGAGTGAGGCCTTTGCAAGCTATGATACGACATATACGACGAGCGATGAAACGATCGTCAAATACGAAGAGGACCGGGCGGAAGTCTTTGCCACTATCAATGTGGAGATGAACGAAGCCGGAACGGAGCAAGGGATGCAGCAATCCGGGCGCCAGGTGGTCGTTTTCAAGAAAGAGCAGGGCGAATGGAAAGTGACGAGCCTCCATTTTATCGGGAATCAATAATGGATCATTGAACGAAGGGCTTTTCCTGGCAGGCGAATTTGTGCTTGTTTCCGGAAAAGCTTTTTTTGGTTCGCGCCAGTGGATGAAAATAGATCCATCAATGGGCCGGAATTTTTGTCTATTGGCAGGAGAGTTTTGGTAAACTAGCAATGGAGGCTGATTGAAAATGAAAACAGCAATTGTAACTGACAGCACAGCATATATTCCGCAGCAGCAAGCAAATGATAAGGGCATACACGTCGTGCCTTTACAGGTCACTTTCGGCACAGAGTCCTATGCGGAAACTGAATTGGATACTGGGGAATTTTACGGAAAAGCGCGGGAAGAGCTTCCGAAGACCTCGCAGCCCCCGGTCGGGGAGTTTGTCTCGTTATATGAGAAGCTTTCTGAACAACACGATGAAGTGGTTGCGATTCATTTGTCGAGCGGCATCAGCGGGACGATGGCCGGATCGAAGCAGGCAGGGGAGATGGCCGAGGGCGTGAGTGTCCATGTGTTCGATTCTGAAATCGCTTGCGCAGTCCAAGGCTTCTATGCGCTAAAAGCAGCGGAACTGGCTGAGCAGGGGATGGATGCTAAAGGGATTCTTGCAGAGCTCGAGGAAATGAAACAAACGCTGCGTGCTTATTTTATGGTGGAAGACCTTCGCCATCTGCAACGCGGCGGGCGTTTGTCAGGGGCCCAGGCTTTGGTCGGCAGCATGCTCCAGATTAAACCGCTGCTGCATTTCCAGGATAAGCTGATCGTCCCGTATGAAAAGATCCGCACCCGGAAAAAGGCGATGAACCGCATTGCCGAAGAATTGAAAAAAGACTGCGGCAAAGAACCGCTTCAAGCGACAGTTATCCATGCCAACCGGCTGGAAGAAGCGGAAAAATGGAAGGCGGAGCTTGAACTCGCCTGTCCGGATGTGGAATTCACGATTTCGCATTTCGGGCCGGTAATCGGCACGCATTTAGGAGAAGGCGCAATGGGCCTTGGCTGGGCAAAGAAATGACCGGTCAAGGCCTTTCGGCTATAAAAAAGGAGGAAAGCCATGCAAGCAATCGAAGCATTTTTAACAGGGAGGATATGGATAAAGCAATTCGTCCCGTTCCCCGAAGAACAGGTTCAAGCCGCAATCGATAAAGGCCATGTGAAAGTGGTCAGCGGCATATCGGCTGATGGCGAGTGTGCAAGGTGCCTGGAGAAATCACCCGATTATGTAATCCCGTTCCAATGCGCCAGGTGCGGCGAAGTTTGCCATTATTGCCGGAGGTGCATCAAGATGGGGCGCATCAGCAGCTGCACGGAATTGGTTTTGTGGACAGCCCCAGCCCCTTCAAAAGCTGCCCCCCGTGCATTCGGATGGGCCGGCAATCTGACGTTGTTGCAGGAAAACGCATCGAAAGCCATCTCAGGGAGCATTCGGGAAGAACAGGACCATCTCCTGTATGCCGTCTGCGGGGCCGGCAAAACGGAAATTCTGTTTCTCCCGATCCATGAAGCGCTGCAAAGGGGAATGCGCATCTGTGTAGCGGCGCCGCGCACCGACGTCATCCTTGAACTCTCCCCGAGATTCCATCAGGCGTTCCCGGACGCTGCCATCCACACACTCTACGGCGATAGTCCCGAACAGTCCGGATACGGGGAAATCGTCCTCGCCACCACCCATCAATTGTACCGATTCCAGGAAGCTTTCGATTTACTATTCGTCGATGAAGCGGATGCTTTTCCATATTCGCTTGACCCGTCGCTAGAACGGGCGGTGAAAAAAGCCGCCAAGCCGTCCGCTCCTGTCATCTACATCTCCGCCACTCCATCCAAAACTCTCCGGAAACAGATTGCAGGCCACTCCACCATATTCCGGCGCTATTATGGCGCGCCCCTGCCAGTTCCCGCATACCGGGCACTGTGGAATTATGAACGCCAGATCCGAAAAGGCAAGATTCCTCCCCCGTTAAAAGGCTGGATAGAAGACAAGCTCCGGAAAAAGCAGCCGTTCCTTTTATTCTTCCCGTCCATCCAGTTGATCGGCCAAGCATATCCGCTCCTTCGCCAAATCGATCCAAGGATTGAATCGGTCCATGCCAACGATCCGCAGCGCAAAGAAAAAGTGATGCAATTGAGGGAAGGGACCCTGTCAGGTCTTGCTACATCCACCATATTGGAACGCGGCATCACCATTCCCCATTTGCAGGTGGCGGTCATCGGCGCCGATCATCCTGTATTCGACCGGGCAGCGCTCATCCAGATTGCCGGGCGGGTCGGGAGAAGCGCCAAAGACCCTACTGGGGATGTCGTCTTTTTCCATGGCGGCATCACGAGGCAAATGGATGCGGCAAGACAAGATATCCTTTTCTACAATAAGGAGGGGGAGGCGTGAACTGCTGTTTATGTGACCAAACACTGCGCCCTAAATCCTCGTGGCGGGGCATCCTTCTCTACGAACCGCCGGAAGTGGCGTGTCAGCCATGCCGAAATGAATTTGCGAAAATCACTCGGCCCGGCTGCAAGATTTGCGGCAAGGAGGGCGAAATGATATGCCCCGATTGCCATTATTGGCAAGCGCACGGCTATCGGGATGTCATCCAGTCGGGGAAGAGCCTTTTCCACTACAACGATGCCATGAAAGACTGGTTCCACCAATATAAATTTTTAAAAGATATTTTACTGGCGCAAGTATTTGCAGGCGATTTAAAGGAAGCTTTGAAGAATGAGCGGGCAGTGGCCGTGCCGATTCCGCTGAATGAAGAAAAGCTCCGCGAACGGAGCTTTTCACAAGTAGATCAATTGCTGGAAGCCGCAAATATCCCCTATCGGCATCTTCTTGAGAAGTGCGGTGAAACCTTAGGCGGGAAAAACCGGCAGGAACGGATGGATGCACAGCAATTGTTCCGCTTGAACGGGGAAACGGTGCCGAAACAGCTGGTGCTGGTGGACGATCTTTATACGACCGGCACGACGATGCGCCATGCCGCAAAAGTATTGCAGGAAGCTGGGGCCGAGTCGATCCGCATCCTTGCCTTGATCCGTGCTTAAGCGAAGATAATCCGTAAAGGCAAAGAAAAACAGCCGCATGGCAGCCGTTTCCGTTAATGCTCGTAAATCATTTTCCGTGTCATGCCGCCGTCGATCGTCAAGCATTCCCCGGTGATGAAAGAATTCTCGGGATTCGACAGGAACAGGCACGCTCTGGCAATATCGTCCGTTGTCCCGACGCGGCCGCTCCAATGCTGTTCGTGGTCGACTTTGCGCAACTCCGCGGCATCGCCCGTATGGATCCAGCCGGGGGCGATGGAATTGACGCGTATGCCTCTTGGGTGAAGGCTCGCTGCGAGCGAATGGCTGAGCGCAAAAATGCCGCCTTTTGAAGCCGAGTAGCTTTCTGTCCCTTGTTCTGACATGAACGCTCGCGTCGAGGACATATTGACGATCGACCGGATGTCCTCATCCATATAGCGTGCAGCTTCGCGGCTGCAAATAAAGACGCTCTTCAAATTCGTATCGAGCACACGGTCCCAATCTTCTTCCTTCAGCTCCCAAAGGGGCGTGAACTCTGAAATCCCGGCGTTGTTGATCAGCACATGGATGCTGCCGTGTGCTTTGTGGATGTCGGAAAAGACGCGTTCGACTTCCGGAAAGCTCCCTACGTCACAGCGGCGGTATTCCACTCCATCGATCTCCACTTCTGCAATGTCCAAGCCGATGACAGTGGCTCCTTCTTTCTGGAAATAGTGGGCTACCGTTTTCCCGATGCCTTGCGCAGCGCCAGTGACTACTACTGTTTTATTTGTAAACATGGGCTTCATCTCCTTGTCACATAGTTTACCTTTTTACTATAGTGCTGAAACTTTTGAAGTTTCAAGAAGGATTACACAGGGAACTAATAGAAATAGATAGATAAGCAAAACAGAAGGAGGAGTTTACATGCTGCAATTCAACATCAGAGGCGAAAATATTGAGGTAACTCCCGCAATACGCGAACACATCGAGAAGAAAGTAGAGAAAATCGAACGCTACTTCACCGATGGGGCGAATGCAACAGCGATGGTGAATCTAAAAACTTATAATCATAGCCAAACAAAAGTGGAAGTAACAATTCCGATGAAAAACCTTACACTGCGTGCTGAAGAACGGCACGATGATCTTTACGCAGCGATCGATTTGATTGTTTCGAAACTGGAGCGTCAAATCCGCAAGTATAAAACGAAAGTCAACCGCAAATTCCGTGACCGCGAAGGCATGGGCCTGGCCTTTGCAGCAGCAGAGAGCGAAGCCCAGAACAACGGCGCGGCAGAATCGGACGACGAGGAAGATTTGAAAATCGTCCGTACAAAACAATTCGACTTGAAACCGATGGATGAAGAAGAAGCTGTCCTTCAGATGAACATGCTCGGGCATAGTTTCTTCGTCTTCACGGACGCGGAGTCGAACGGCACGAACATCGTCTACAAACGAAAAGACGGTTCATACGGATTGATCGAGACAACTTCATGATGATGAAAGCCTCCTGTAACGGGAGGCTTTTGTTATGCGCTTTTTGAGGCTTGTCTTCCATAAGCCGGTAAAGGGCATGAAGTTATAGCAATAATCGCTTCTTTTGGATATTCTTTTGCCATTCGGAGGAAAATGCATTGTTTGCACGCTTTATAGTGCAGTGTTAAAATGAATGGTGAGATTTTTTTTGAAAATGCTGCATATGATTAAGATAAACCCAAAGAATGAAAATATGAGCAATAGCGGTTTTAAGGCTTCTTACAGCCTGAATCGCCATGCAGGGAGCGGTTAAACATGCTTGGAGTATTGAACAAAGTATTTGACCCGAATAAACGGGATTTAAAACGATTGGAAAAAGTGGCAGACCAGGTGGAGGCCTTGGCCGACGAGTATACGGCCAAGACCGATGATGCCTTAAAAGCAAAGACAGCCGAATTCACATCACGTTTCGAACAAGGCGAGTCGCTCGATGACATGTTGCCTGAAGCATTCGCGACAGTGCGTGAGGCATCGAAGCGCGTGCTTGGCATGTATCCATTCCGTGTACAGATCATGGGTGCCGCATCGCTTCATCAAGGGAACATTTCCGAAATGAAGACCGGTGAAGGTAAAACCTTGACCTCGACGATGGCCGTCTATTTGAACGCGATCACGAAAAAAGGCGTCCATGTCGTGACCGTCAATGAATACTTGGCGAGCCGCGATGCCGAAGAAATGGGCAAGTTGTACAACTGGCTCGGATTGACGGTCGGGCTCAACATCAACAGCTTGACGAAAGACCAGAAACGCGAAGCTTATCAAGCGGACATCACGTACAGCACGAATAATGAGCTGGGCTTTGATTATTTGCGTGACAATATGGTCCTCTACAAAGAAGACATGGTCCAGCGGCCTCTTCATTTTGCCGTTATCGATGAAGTCGATTCGATCTTGATCGATGAAGCGCGGACGCCGTTGATCATTTCAGGCCAGGCAGCGAAATCCGCCCAGCTGTATATGCAGGCCAATGCCTTTGGGCGCCTGCTGCAGAAAGACACCGATTACGCTTATGACGAAACGACGAAAGGCGTCGTGCTGACGGAAGAAGGCATCGAGAAAGTCGAGAAAGCCTTCAGCATCGACAATTTATTCGATTTAAGCCATGTGCGCTTGAACCATGCGATCAACCAATCGCTTAAAGCGCATGTCACGATGCAAAAAGATGTCGATTACGTCGTCCAGGACGGCGAAGTGGTCATTGTTGACCAATTCACGGGCCGCCTCATGAAAGGCCGCCGCTATTCGGACGGGCTTCACCAGGCGATTGAAGCCAAGGAAGGCCTCGAGGTCCAGAACGAATCGATGACCATGGCAACGATCACGTTCCAGAACTATTTCCGCAAATATGAGAAACTGTCAGGCATGACCGGTACGGCGAAAACGGAAGAAGAAGAATTCCGCAATATCTACAATATGAACGTCATCTCGATTCCGACAAATAAGCCGATTATCCGTGATGACCGCGTCGATTTGATCTACGCGACAACCGAAGGCAAGTATAAAGCGGTTTCCGAAGATATCATCGAGCGCCATAAAAAAGGGCAGCCGGTCCTCGTCGGTACCGTAGCGATTGAAACGTCCGAGATCATTTCCGCCTATTTGACGAAAAAAGGCATCAAGCATTCGGTCTTGAACGCGAAAAACCACGCACACGAAGCCGAAATCATCCTGGATGCCGGCCAAAAAGGCGCCGTCACGATTGCCACGAACATGGCTGGGCGCGGAACGGACATCAAATTGGGTGAAGGTGTCATCGAAGCCGGTGGACTTGCGGTCATCGGTACGGAGCGCCACGAATCCCGCCGCATCGATAATCAGCTGCGCGGGCGTTCCGGGCGCCAGGGAGACCCTGGCGTGACGCAATTCTACCTGTCGCTTGAAGACGACCTGATGCGCCGCTTCGGCTCGGATTCCATGCGCAATATGATGGGCAAGCTCGGCATGGACGATTCCCAGCCGCTGCAATCCCGCATGGTGACGCGTTCTGTCGAATCCGCCCAAAAACGTGTGGAAGGCAATAACTTCGATGCGCGGAAACGCCTTTTGCAGTATGATGATGTCTTGCGCGAACAGCGTGAAATCATCTATAAAGAACGGATGGAAGTGCTCGAGACCGACAATATGCGCGAACTTGTCGACAATATGATCGACAGTTCGATCGGCCGCATGGTCGCGAGCTATACAACGGCTGAAAAGCCGGAAGAATGGCATTTGAAGTCATTGACGGAAGTAATTTCCGCCAATCTTTTGCCGGAAGATACCATCACCGAACAAGACCTGGAAGGCAAGACGCAAGAACAGATCATCGAGTTCGTGCGCAGTAAAGCAACGGCGCATTACGATGAAAAAGAAGCGGAAATGACGCCTGAACGCATGCGTGAATTCGAGAAAGTCGTATTGCTGCGTTCAATCGATACGAAATGGATCGACCATATCGATGCGATGGACCAATTGAGACAAGGGATCCACCTGCGCGCATACGGGCAAAATGATCCGCTTCGGGAATACCAGAACGAAGGCTTTGCCATGTTCGAAGCGATGATCGAGGCGATCGAAGACGACGTCGCGAAATACGCGTTGAAAGCGGAAATCAAGAACAATCTCGAACGTGAAGAAGTGGCGAAAGGCCAAGCGGTCAACCCGAAAGAAGGCGGCCAGGCACCACGCAAGAAGAAAGAACCCGCCCGCCGGGAAATGGAAGTAGGCCGCAACGACCTATGCCCATGCGGCAGCGGCAAGAAATTCAAGAACTGCCACGGGGCAGCTTCGTAAACAAGTGTTTGATGGCCGAAGAGCAACAGCTCTTCGGCATTATTATGAGGAGGAACTTTATATGATGGAATTAGCGGATATTCGCAACCAGCTCGACAAAACAGCCGAAAAATTGGCGGACTTCAGGGGGTCTCTTTGACTTAGAAAACAAAGAAGCCCGCATACAGGAATTGGATGAACGGATGATCGACCCGAATTTCTGGAACGACCAGGAAGAAGCTCAAGTGGTCATTTCCGAACTCAATGCTTTAAAGGATACAGTCAATCGTTACCGCAAGTTCGAAGAAGGCCAGGAAGACATGGAAATGACACTCGAACTTTTGCGGGAAGAGCCCGATGAGGACCTGCATGAACAATTAAGCGAGGAAATGAAGCAGTTTCTGGACGATCTCGGCAATTTCGAGTTGGAGCTCCTATTGAGTGAACCGTATGACAAAAATAATGCCATTCTGGAACTGCATCCCGGCGCTGGGGGAACGGAATCCCAGGATTGGTGTTCGATGCTGCTTCGCATGTATACGCGCTGGGCTGAGAAACGCGGTTTCAAAGTGGAGACTTTGGATTACCTGGCAGGAGATGAGGCCGGGGTCAAATCGGTCACGCTCGGCATCAAAGGCCATAATGCTTACGGCTATTTAAAAGCTGAAAAAGGCGTCCACCGCTTGGTCCGTATTTCACCGTTCGACTCCTCCGGCCGCCGCCACACATCGTTTGTATCGTGTGAAGTAATGCCGGAGTTCACTGGCGAAATCGAAATCGATATCCGCACGGAAGACTTGAAAATCGATACCTACCGTGCAAGCGGTGCCGGCGGTCAGCACATCAATACGACGGACTCCGCTGTCCGGATCACCCACTTGCCGACTGGCGCAGTCGTGACGTGCCAACAGGAACGCTCACAGATCAAGAACCGCGAAAAAGCGATGCAAATGCTGAAAGCGAAGCTATATGCATTGAAGATCGAAGAGCAAGAAAAGGAATTGCTGGAAATCCGCGGGGAACAGAAAGAAATCGGCTGGGGCAGCCAGATCCGTTCTTACGTCTTCCACCCGTATTCCATGGTCAAAGACCACCGGACCAACCATGAAACTGGAAATCTCCAAGCTGTCATGGATGGCGACCTGGATGGATTCATCCATGCAATGCTGCGCTCGAAAATGCAATAAGGCTGAACAAACCATCAGTGGATTTCAAAAGCAAGGGCCCTGGAAGCGGCTGCTCAACAGAGTGGCGGCTTCCGAGGTTTTTTTATTTGCAGAAAGGCAATAGAAGTAGAAGATGCTTGAATTTGCCAAGGAGGGGTTGGGCATGATGACCCATCAATTATTGATTTTGCTGGTTATCGGCTATATCGTCTATACAATCGACATCAAAAAGAACTTTTTCCCAGTTCCAGTAGTGCTGGTAGGAATCGGGCTGGGACTGTCATTTATTCCGTATTTCGCCGGATTCAATATTTCAAAGGACATCATCTTCAACGTCTTCTTGCCGGCAATTTTATTTACGTCGGCCTATCAATTTCCTTTAAAGCAATTAAAGGAGAATATCGGCATCATCATCACATTGAGTACGCTAGGCCTGATCTTCACTGTCGTATTGCTTGGCTTGTCCATATACTTGGCGGGAGGTATATTTACCGCGTTGTCCCTTACTGCCGCGTTTTTGCTGGCAGCTATCCTGACTCCGACGGATCCGGTATCTGTAACGACCATCCTGAAGGAAAGCAGCGGGGCGGAACAGATTGCTGACGTCGTCGAAGGGGAATCGATGATCAATGATGGCACGAGTATTGTCTTTTTCACCATTTTCCTGTCGATGTATCAAACCGGGAACGGGTTTTCATTAGGGAAATTCACTGCGGAATTACTGCTCGTTTCAATCGGGGGCGTCATTCTCGGAATCGCGATCGGCTGGTTGATGAGCAAGACAATCCGTTTTACACATGATAAAAAGTATCAAGTCATGTTGAGCGTCGTTGGCGCTTACGGGGCATTTTACATTGGCGAAGCCATCGGGGTGTCGGGCGTGCTTGCGACGGTGGGAGCCGGTATATTCGTCGCTTATGAAATGGGCAAGGAAATCAAGGAAGATACGCTACCGCAATCGCTGGATGGTTTTTGGGATATCGTCACGCCAATTTTATTGGCGGTGCTGTTCCTGTTAATCGGCATACGCGGTGCGGAATATCTCGCTTTTTCCGGCTGGTGGTTCGCGATCGTCATTTTCCTGTTGGCCGTCATCGTCCGCTTTATCGTCATTGCCCTGTTCATTTACGGGGTGCCTAAGTGGAGACATGAGTTCAAGAATGATTTTTCGACAATCACATTAACTGCCTGGTCAGGAATCAAAGGCGCCATGTCAGTCGCGCTGCTCCTATGGCTGGAAGAAACGGCCTCGGGACAAGACCAAGTACTGATTTCACTGGCCTTTGCGGCAATTTTGCTTTCTCTCGTTATTCAGAGCATCGGCATCTATCCCTTGTCGAAAGTATTGAAAAACCTTCAATGAAAATGCGCACACGGAAAAACAGGGCACGACAAACGACACAAGCAAAACGGCTGTCCAGTTTCGGAAGCCTCAATGCTTTATCCAGATGAAGTTCACAAAAAACGGGGGGTCTGCTATACTCTGACAGGGTTCAAGTGAATATAGAAAGAAGAGGAATAACAGCTTATGGGTAAACGAAATATACGCAAATCAAAAGATCCACATCCAGTATTGACGAGTGTGCTGGATTATCTCGCTGTTCTGGCTGGCGCAGCGATTGTCGCCATTTCATTTAACGTGTTCCTATTGCCGAACGAAGTGGCCTCGGGCGGAGTCAGCGGCATCAGTACGATTCTATTCGGCTTATTCGAATGGAAACCGGCATTCGTCCAGTGGGCATTCAATATACCGTTGTTCATTGCAGGCGTCATTTTGCTCGGAAAGAATTTCGGCATCAAGACTGCCGTCGGTACCGTGTTTTTGCCATTTGTCGTATTCCTGACTGAAGACTGGGAAGCGTGGACGTTAGATCCGCTGCTCGGCTCATTGTTCGGGGGCATCATGGTCGGTCTTGGGCTGGGGATCGTATTCCGCGGAAAAGCTTCAACTGGCGGAACGGATCTTGCAGCACAGATCATCACCAAGTATACCGGCCTGACTCTCGGCACGAGCGTTGCCATCATCGACGGCATGATCGTACTGGCAGCTGCCATCGTGTTTGATATCGAAAAAGGATTGTATGCATTGATCGGGCTATATTTGACGACTAAAACCATCGATTTGGTGCAGGTCGGATTCAGCCGTTCGAAGATGGTGTATATCATCACGAACAAGCAAGTGGAAATTCGGGATGCCATCTACGAGGAAGTCGATAGAGGCGTTACGGAATTGACTGGAACCGGAGGCTATTCGGGAAATGAAAAACCGATTTTGATGGTCGTGATCCCACAGACGGAATTCACGAAGTTGAAACAGCTGGTCAAATTAATCGACCCGCAAGCTTTCGTCATCGTGTCGGACGCTTCTGAAGTGCTTGGGGAAGGTTTCAAACGTGCGTAAATTTGGTATACTCCTATAGAAGGTAAAAATAGCAAGACAAAGAGGAGGATTTCCATGAAAAAGCAATTGATGACCGTATTGTTCGGTTCCGTTCTGGTCCTTGGCGCATGCGGCGGCGGTGAAGAAACATCTCCTGAAGAGCCTGCTGATACTGGCGGCGAAACGGAAACTGAAACAACGACAGTGGATGCAGAAGCAGTCATCCAGCAAAACTGTATCTCATGCCACGGTGAAAACTTGGAGGGCCAAGGCAACTTCCCGGCATTGAATGACGTGGGATCTCGCTTGTCACAAGAAGAAATCCTATCAATTATTGAAAACGGGCAAGGTGCAATGCCTCCGAACATCATCGAAGGTGAAGAAGCAACAGCTGTAGCAGAATATCTTGCGAACCAACAATAAACCGGCATTGAGCCCGGTTTATTTTTTTTGCACAAAACAAGGCATTATTATAGATATATGGTAAAAATAAGGTAATAAATGATGAATTAAGACCTGATAATATTAAAATTTCAGATAATTCTTTGTATCGAGACTGAGTCTGAATTGAAATGTAACTGTAACAAAAAAGGGGTTTAGGAGTGTTATAATAACCGTGCTGCAAAATTTGCTATGTACTTGGGAAATCTAATTTTGGCATAAGGCTGAATAATATAGGTGGTTTATTAATGATACAAATGAAGAATGTCTACAAAAAATATCCGAACGGCATTGTGGCACTCAACGGGTTGAATGTTGAGATTGACCAGGGCGAATTTGTCTACATCGTCGGGCCGAGCGGAGCCGGTAAATCCACGTTCATCAAAATGATGTATCGTGAAGAACGGCCATCATCAGGACAAATGCTCATCAATGGAAAAGATATCGCGAAATTGAAGAACCGGAAAGTGCCTTTCCTGCGCCGTGACATCGGCGTTGTGTTCCAGGATTTCAAACTTTTGCCGCGCTTGAATGTCTATGAAAATGTTGCGTTTGCACTCGAGGTCATCGAAGAAAAACCGCAAGTCATCAAAGAGCGGGTCATGGAAGTCCTGGACATGGTCGGGCTGAAGCATAAAGCGAAAATGTTTCCGAGGGAATTATCCGGCGGTGAACAGCAACGCGTTTCCATCGCCCGTTCAATCGTCAATACGCCAAAAATCATGATTGCCGACGAACCGACGGGTAACCTTGACCCTGACACGTCTTGGGATATCATGAATCTTTTTGAACAGATCAACTCGACAGGGACGACCATCATCATGGCGACCCATAACCGGGAAATCGTCAACAAGTTAAGACATCGCGTCATTGCCATTGAAGGCGGGCTGATTGTGCGCGACGCAGCCGGAGGTGATTACGGCTATGAAGATTAGAACATTTGGCCGCCACATCAAAGAAAGTCTAAAGAGCCTGGGCCGGAATGGCTGGATGACCTTTGCGTCTGTCAGCGCCGTCACCGTCACTTTGCTGCTAGTAGGGGTATTCGTCATGATCATGATGAACCTCAACAAAGTGGCCGATGACCTTGAAAACGATGTCGAAATCAAGGTTTTCGTGTCGCTTGATGCAGGAGAAGAGGAAGTCGCAGGGCTTGAGGAAGAAATATCCGGTCTCGATGGCGTCGAGTCAGCCGATTTCTCAACAAAAGAAGAGGAATTGACCGACCTCGTCCTCGATTTTGGCGAAGAGCTCAGTTTGTTCGAGCAGAGCAATCCATTATTTGACGTTTTCTATGTCAAAGCGACAGAACCTCAACAGACAGAAACAGTAGCGAAAGAAATCGCCCAGCTTGAATACATCGAAGACGTGGAATATGGGGAAGGGAAAATCGAAAAGCTCTTCAATTTCCTTAACGCAGGGCGCAATGTCGGCCTGGTCCTCATTTTGGCATTATTATTTACAGCGATGTTCTTGATTTCGAATACGATCCGCATCACGATCGTGGCGCGCCGTACGGAAATCGAGATCATGAAACTCGTCGGGGCGACCAATTGGTTTGTCCGCGTTCCGTTCATTCTGGAAGGCATGTGGCTCGGGATTCTCGGTTCTATCATCCCGATCGGGCTTGTCGTCTTGCTTTACCAGAAAATCACCGAATTCGCACAGCCTCGACTAAGCGGAGAACTCTTCCAGCTGCTGGAGTTTTCACCTTTCATTTACCAAGTGAGCGCGTTGATTTTGGCGATGGGTGTCTTTATCGGTATTTGGGGAAGTTTTATGTCCATTCGCAAGTTTTTGCGTGTATAATCAATCCAAGGCCTATGGTCGCATGTTAACCATAGGCCTAAAGCTTACATAAATTAGGAAATAAAATACAGACATAGAAAAAGAACGTAAATCCAAAGGGGGAAAACGAACTTGAATTCGAAGTCTAAATGGATGTTGTCCGGTGTTTCATCTATTCTTGCATTATCTTTGCTGATGCCTAGTGCACACGCAAACAGCAGCAAGCTGGATGAATTGGAACAGGAGCAACAGCAAGTCCAAAAAGAACAGCAAAAATTGGAAAAAGAACGAAAAAAAATGGAACAAAAAGAAGAGGAATTAAGCTCGGGTATCCAAAAGAAAGAAGGCGAGATCAAGGAAACGTCTTCAAAGCTCGACCGTATCGTCTCTGAAATCCAGCAGTTGGATAAGAAAATGCAGGAAACACAGGCCAAGATCAATACAGTCCAAGCAGAAATCGACCAAACCAAAGAAGAAATCGATGAATTGAAAGAAGCGATCAAAGAACTTGAACACAAAATCGATGAACGTACGGAATTACTGAAAGAACGTGCACGCGCTATTCAAATGAGCGGCGGGTCTGTCGAGTACATAGATGTCCTGTTGGGCGCCAATAGCTTCATCGACTTTATCGACCGTTTTTCGGCAGTCAACACCTTGATCGAAGCCGACCGTGAAATCATGCGAGAACAAGCGGCCGATAAAAAAGAATTGGCTGCCAAAAAAGAGGCGGTTGAAACGATCCTCGCCAACCAAGAAGAGCGCCGTGCAGAACTTGTTTCATTGAAAGCTTCATTGGATAGCCAGAAAAAAGAACAAGCAGGCTTGAAAAAACAAATGGAAGCAGAACAGAAGCGTTTAGCTTCAGAAAAGAACAATTTGGAAGCACAGCACGAAGAAGCGCTTGAAGTCAATGCTGCACTCGAAAAGCAGATTATGGGACAGCAATCCCGCATGGCGAAATTGGCCCAGCAAGAAGAAGCTGAACGTGCGCGCATCGCAGAAGCTGAACGCAAAGCGGCAGCAGAAAAAGCCGCAGCGGAAAAAGCGGCAGCTGAGCGTGCGGCAGCAGAAAAAGCGGCAGCTGAACGGGCAGCGGCGGAAAAAGCGGCAGCTAAATCTTCTGCAGCAAGTGCCAGCAAAGCTAGCGCCGCACCAGCACCGGCGCCGGCGCCGGCTCCAGCTCCAGCTCCTGTCGCCAAGCCATCGGCAAACTTTGTCATGCCGGCATCAGGGCGCCACACTTCAGGGTTTGGCGGGCGTGACATCGGGGCGGGTGCTGAGACGCACCTTGGCTACGATATCGCCAATAGCCCAGGAACGCCTATCGTCGCATCAGCTGCAGGATTCGTTTCGTATGCAGGTTCAATGAACGGTTACGGCAATGTCATCATCATCAACCACTCGATCAATGGCCAGCCATATGCGACGGTGTACGCTCACTTGAGCTCGATCGGTGTATCGGTCGGCCAGAAAGTCGGCCAGCGCCAATATATCGGTGGGATGGGCAGTACCGGACGTTCGACAGGCCCACACCTACATTTTGAAATCCACGTTGGGTCTTGGAACGGTTCGCGCAGCAATGCGGTAAATCCAGCCAATTACCTTTCTTATTAAACCGAAAAGCCGTCAAGGCCATTCCCTCTGCTTCAGTATTTGTGAAGTTGGGGAAGGTGCCTTGGCGGTTTTTTTCAATGACACAATTTGTTGCGGAATAATTACGGCGAATTTACTGGCTACAGGCAGTTTGTTTATCGTATGATGGTAACGGAATGGAGTGAAAAGAATGTCGAAAAAAATGACCGGGCTCCTGATAGCCGCCGTTTTGGTTATCATTTTGGCTGTATGGGCGGTTTTTGACAGCCAAAAAGAGGACCGGGCCCTGAATAACATGGCACTTGGCAGCAATGTCGACTTTTTGCCGACCGATGAAGGCCTGGCAAGAGGCGAGCTGGCTCCCGACTTCGAATTGACGACCTTGAAAGGCGAGGAAATGCGCTTGTCGGATTACCGCGGAAAAGCGGTTATCCTTAATTTCTGGGCAACATGGTGCCCGCCTTGCCGTGCAGAGATGCCGCATATGCAAACTTTTTACGAGAAACAGCAAGACAACGATGTCGAAGTGGTAGCTGTCAATTTGACGACAGAAGACCGGGGCATGGCGGAAATCGAAAACTTTGTCGAAGAGTTCGGCTTGAGCTTTCCGATCCCGATGGATGTGGATGGGGATATTGGCGCGCTCTACCAGGCGTTCTCCATACCGACTTCCTACATCATAGATAAAGAGGGGCGTGTCCTGCATAAAATTGTCGGCCCGATGGATGAAGAAATGATGAATGGATTTATAGACGAAATCAATGAGGGGGAGTCTTAATGACATCAATCGATACGAAATCTGTACACACGGCAAGTATGGAAGAGCGGACAATCCGCCCGAAAGTCATGCCGATCTACCAGACATCAGCTTTTGCTTTTTCTTCTTTGGAAGAGCTTGAAGGCTATTACGAAGGAAACGGGACTTATCTCTACACACGGACAGCCAACCCGAATACGGATGTACTCGGCCAGACGGTCGCACAGCTAGAAGGTGCCCCGAGAGGCGTTGCTGCGTCTTCGGGGATGTCAGCTATACTCGCCGGCATCCTGTCCGTTGCGGAAGCAGGAGACCACATCCTCGCTGCAGAGGATGTATACGGGGGGACTTTCCATTTATTGAAAGAAGAGTTGAGAAGGCTCGGCATTACGGTGCATTTCGCGGATTTCTCGGAAAGCGGCACGATTGAACAGATTTTGGTTGATTTCCCTGAAGTGAAATTGATGTTGAGCGAATCGATCACCAATCCATTTCTGCGGATCGAAGACATCGAGGGGCTCGTCCAATTGAAAAATCAATACGGCGTTAAAGTGATGATCGATAATACATTCGCGACGCCTTATACGTTTACACCTTATACACAAGGCGTGGATTTGGTCGTACATAGCGCCACCAAGTACCTTGGCGGGCATAGTGATGTCACATCAGGCGTATTGGTAGGCGATCCTGCTTTAATCGAAGAAGCCACAAAACGTGTCGTGAATCTCGGCATGAACTTAAGTCCTTTTGAAGCATGGCTAACGATACGCGGCATCAAGACATTGGCGCTTCGTATGGAAAAGCAAAACGCCAATGCACAGGCGATTGCCGACTTCCTGCAAGACAAGGCACGGGTGTGGTATCCAGGGAAAGGCGCGATTGTTTCATTTGAACTTCCTGAAACTGCCGACGTCTCAGCCTTCTTTTCTTCACTCGGCTGGATCAAGATTGTTCCGACTTTGGCTGGTGTCGAAACGACCGTCTCTTATCCATTCGGCACGTCTCACCGTGCATTATCCGCAGAAGAAAAAGCGCGGATCGGTGTAACTGAGCGCGTCGTCAGGCTTTCCGCCGGAATCGAGGGCATTGAAGATATCCTTGGGCAGCTGCAGCAGGCGTTTAACTGATTGAAAAAGATGTAGGGCTATCCCTGCATCTTTGGTACAATGGAAGATAAGTTCATTTAGCTTAAGGATGGTGTCAGTGGAGTGTTAACGGATTTTTTGATGGCGATTGCCATGTTTTTTCTTAACCCTGTTTTTTATGTCGCATTATTTGCTGCGACGATGCTTGGATATTTTCGCGTTAAAAAAGAACGCCGCATTTTCCGCACGCGGATCGTGTATGGCGGAACAGAATTTAAACGCTTGCTGAAAGATGGCTGGTTGTATGCGTTGATCTTATCGGCCATCGTGGCTGCTGCCGGTTTGGCAGTGCCGATGGAATGGTTGATTGCACTCAGCATCGTGAGCATTATCGTCATGCTGACAGGTTTTTACCACCTGGCTTCTTTTGTCTATTTGGCGGGAGCGGCTGCGCTGGTCGTTTGGTTGTTCGAAGCCAATGATTGGGTGATCAATCTAGGGTTCGCCGAAATGACGGGCAGGGGGCTTGCGGACGGCTGGCTCATTTCAGTCGCGTTGATTGCAGGGCTTTTGCTATTCATCGAAAGCCGCATGGTCGAAAAGTCAGCTGCCGCTGCCGCTTCGCCGCGTTTGCATAAATCGGCTCGCGGATTGCGTGCCGCTGCCTATATTTCACGCCGCCTATGGCTGATACCGGCTGTTCTGGTCGTCCCTGGAGAAATGATTTCCGAATACGCACCGTACTGGCCACAGCTGCCGATCGGGGAAACGGCCTTTTCATTCATTTTGTTCCCGCTGGTATTTGGTTTCCAAGGGCGCAGCAAACGCACGCTGCCTGTTTATTTGTATCCAAAAATCGCGAAATCGGTCGCTTGGTCAGCTGTGTTGACGATCGTCCTTGCCTTATTCGGTTTTCTTTGGCAGCCGATGGCGATTATCGCGCTGGCCGCCGGAGCATTGTTCCGTTTGGGAATTAGCTTGTATTATGCACAGAAAGAGCGCAGCGGAAATTACACCGTGACACCACAAGCGCAAGGCGTCATGATCATCGACGTTCTTCCGGGATCTCCTGCAGAGAAAATGGGGCTTGTGCGCGGGGAAATCATCCGCAAAGTAAACGGCACGACCGTTACGAATGAAACGGAACTATACGAAGCAATCCAGCTCAATGCAGCGCATTGCCGCCTGGAAGTAATTGATCATAACCTGGAAATGCGTTTGCGGCAGCATGTCGTCTTCCGCCATGACCATCACCGCCTGGGTCTCTTGATTGTCGAGTAAGGAGAGAAGAATATGGAGTCAATGGTGACCAAGTTTTTCCTATCGCTGTTTGTGCCCGGGCTTCTTGTTATCCTGTTTACGCGCGTGACGTTCAACCATTATGTCGGCCTCATATTGACCGTGGCATTGATTGCCGCGGCCGTTTATGCCGGTTTTACCCATACATGGCTGTTGTTCGTCGTCAACGCCGCCTCTTTAACAGCTGGTTTCTGGTATGCGAGCAATATGTATCATAAAAGAAAAAAAGCCGAAGCTCATGAAAATGAGTGACGGCTTTTTTCTTATCCGAACCAAAGTCCGTATACGGAGAGAATGGCGATGGTCCCGAGTACGACAAGGATAACGTTCGCCCCGGCAAACGCGATGGCGAAGGCGGAAACGGCCCCGATGACGCCGAACCAGACGTTTTCCTGTATGAAGAAAACGGCAGGGAAAATCAATGCGCCGAGCACGGCATAAGGAATATTGCGCAAAACATTCTGCACGGCTTCCGGCAACTCGCGGCCTTCCAGAAAGGTTAACGGTATTGCACGTGGAATATATGTAACAACGGCCATTCCAAAAATCATCCACCAAAACCAAGCACCCATCAGGCAGCAACTCCTTTCCGTGAAATCATTTCAATGACGATGGCTGAAGCGAGAGTCGAGACCATGATTGCCCAGCCGGTGGACAGCCAGCCGGTGAAATAGAACATCGAATTGAAGAGGGCGGCGATCAACGCCAAGCTGACGACTTTCCGGTTGCCCTTCATGGACGGCACGAGCAAGCCGACGAACATCGCATAAAGTGCGATTGACATGGAAGCCTGCAAAAACGCAGGGAGGCTGGCGCCGATCAAATGCCCGAGAGAGGTGAACACAACCCAGCTTCCGTAGGAAATAACGATGACGCCCGCGGCAAATGAGGTGCGGATCTTGTCGCCCGGCTGAGTGGCTAGCACCGTAAACGTTTCATCGGTAATGCCGAATGCGTACAGCGCTTTCTTCCAGCGGGCATCTGGTTCCATCTTTTCATTCAGCGCAGCAGTCATCAGAAAATGCCGGATGTTGACGATGAATGTATTGACGACTATGAGCACCGGGAGTACGCCGGCTGTGATAAGGGAAAGTGATATGTATTGGGCAGCGCCGGCAAAAACGAAGATGCTCATGGCGGTCGCTTCGATGAGCGATAAACCTGTCGTCTTCGCCAGCAGCCCGAAAGTCAATGCCACCGGGAAATAGCCGATGGCGATGCTGGCACCTGCTTTCAATCCCGAAGAAAATCCGTGTTCCTGCAATTTGTTCCGCTCCTTTTGCCGCAAGTATTTCTCTTTTCCAAAACGGGAGAAAGAGTGTAAAGTAATTATAATAGCATAGCATATTTTATCCCGCTTTTTGGATTCATTATTGAAAAATCGCGCAATTTAAAAGGAATGAGCCTATGTCGGATTTTTTTACTATGGAAAACATCGTCGAGTTAACACAATCTTACCGGGCATTCGGCCCCTTTATCGGCTTTTTGCTGCCATTCATTGAGTCCTTCTTGCCGTTTTTGCCGCTTTTTGTCTTCGTCTTCGCCAATGCGACAGCTTATGGTTTGTGGCTCGGCTTTCTCCTGTCGTGGGGCGGGGCAGTCGCCGGTTCGTATACCGTTTTCCTGCTGATCCGCAAGTTCGGGCAGGCGCGATTCATGAATTTCATGACGCGCCATGAGAAAGTCGAAAGGCTCATCCACTGGGTGGAACGCAATGGCTTCGGCCCTTTGTTCTTGCTGCTGTGTTTCCCGTTTACGCCATCGGCATTGGTCAACTTGGTGGCCGGGTTATCGAATATCAGCCGCCATTATTATTTACTGACATTGATGGCCGGAAAGTTCGTCATGGTCTTGACGATTTCCTATGTCGGTTACGATATCCGCGCATTGTTCACCCAACCGGTCCGCACAGGCATCGTCATTGCCGTCATCGTACTGCTGTATGTCATCGGTAAAATCCTCGAGAAGCGGCTGAACAAGAGAGTGGAAGCCGACTTCAAGAGAGCGAAAGAAGAACGCGAAAAAGAAAGGCTATCTTAACAGGAAAGTCGTTCTTTTCGATTATTTATTGTATAATAGGAACAGATGTTCTTATTTGGAAGGGGTGCGTTATATGTCTTTGCGAATTGTCTACGGGCGTGCCGGCACCGGCAAAACCCGTTTTGTCCAGGAAGAAATTGCCGCAAGTTTAAAAGACCAGGCGGACGGTGACCCGATCTTTCTTATCGTGCCGGACCAGATGTCATTTTCCACTGAGTATCGATTGTCGGCAGCATACGGCATGAACGGCATGATCCGTGCGCAGGCTGTCACTTTCAAGAGGCTCGCTTGGCGCGTCTTGCAGGAAGTCGGCGGGATCAGCCGCAAGGAAATCGATACATTCGGCTACCGCATGCTGATCCGCAGCCTGCTCGAGGAACATAAGGACGAATTTAACTTATTCAGGAGAGCTGCAGGAAAACGGGGGTTCACTGACCAAATCGAGCAATTGATCAAAGAGTTTTCGCGCTATTGCATCGATTGCGATGAACTCGGCACCATCCGCTCATCCCTGGAAACAGCCGGAGCCCCGAGGACACTGCGGGACAAGGCAGCGGATTTAGAGCTCATCCTGCTGGAAATCGACCGCAGGCTTGGCAAGGTGTTTGTGGATTCCGAGGGGCATCTTGGCTTATTGAGCGAGAAAATCCGCCATTCGGAAACGATCAAGCAGTCGGCTATTTATATCGACGGTTTCGTCAGCTTTACAGCGCGTGAGTTCCAGATCATCGAAGAATTGCTGAAGCATGCCAAATCGGTGACGATCGTCTTGCCGATGGATGATACGAGCAGTACAGAGGACGAACAGTCTTTATTCTACCAATCCGCTGTCACGGCAAGCCGTTTAATGGAACTGGCCGCATCGGAAGGGATCGGGCTCGAACCGGAAGTATACCTGCAAGAGCCAAAACGTTTCATGAATGAAGAACTTAGGCATGTCGAGCGCTATATCGAGACCTTCCCTGCCCCTTCCATCCAAGGGCGAGGGGCGGTCGAATTGGTCGAAGCATCGAACCGGCGAGCTGAGATCCATGAGCTTGCACGGTCGATCCGCCAGCAGGTGATGGCGGGCTGCCGCTATAACGATATAGCAGTGCTGTACCGACAGCCCGAAGTCTACGACGAATTGATCAACACGATCTTCCCGCAATACGAGATCCCTTATTTTATCAGCCAGAAAAAATCGATGCTGCATCATCCGTTGATCGAGTTCAGCCGTTCTGCGCTTGAAGCCGTTATCGGCAATTATGCCTATGAACCGGTCTTCCGGGCCTTGAAGACGGATTTGTTCTTCCCTGAAGGCAATATCGCCAAATGGCGGGAGCGGGGCGACCAGCTGGAGAATTTCGTCCTTGCCAATGGCATCTATGGCGATCGCTGGTTTGATGATAAGCGCTGGATCTATAAAAAATACCGCGGTCTCGAATTCCATTCGGGCATCCAGACAGATGAAGAATTGGCGCTCCAGATGGAATTGCAAACCGTTCGGGATGTGGTGCGCGACCCGCTTGAGCGACTGAAAACACGCCTTGGCGATTGCGTCACCGGCCGCGACTTTGCCGCTGCGCTGTTTCAGTTTATCGAAGAGCTCGATGTCTATTCGAAAATACAGCTGCTGAAAGACCGCGAAGAAGCCGAACATCAATTGCTTGCCGCGACGGAACACGAGCAGGCATGGAATCAATGGATCGGTGTGCTCGACCAATTTGTCCTGATGTTCGGGGACAAGGAATTGGATCTCCAAAGCGCAGCGCGGATTCTCGATGAAGGCTTTGAAACCTTGGAGTTTTCCCGCATCCCGCCGTCGCTCGACCAGGTGACTGTAGCGAAAATGGATCTTGCGCGTTTGATGGATATCCGTTCGGTCTTCATCATCGGCGCGAATGACGGCGTCTTGCCACAGCGCATCGAACACGAAGGGCTCTTGACGGATGTAGAGCGGGAGTGGTTCCAAAAGATCGGTATCGAACTCGCGCCGAGTTCCCGCATGCGTTTGATGGATGAAACCTATATGGCATATCGGTCATTCTCTTCCGCTTCCGATCGGTTGAGCGTGTCCTATCCCATTGCGGACGAAGAAGGAAAAGCCTTATTGCCTTCTTTATATATCAGGAAAATTGCCGACCTGCTCCAACTTGAGCCGAAATTGGCTGCGATCGGCCCGGAAGAGCTTCATGAGCCGGATGCATTGGAATACATTAGCCATCCGCGTGCGACACTGTCGCATCTGGCTTCACAAATCAGGGCCGGGGAACTGGCCGGGCACTGGCAGGCCGTCCTCGATTACTACCGGGAAGACCCGTTATGGTCGTCGATTATCGACCAGATTTTCAAGCCCTTGAGCCATGCAAAAGCAGAGAAGTTATCGGAAGGGATCGCTGAATCGCTTTACGGTGCCCCGATCGCCTCCAGCGTATCCCGCATCGAGACGTATCACAGCTGCCAATTTGCCCATTATGCCGCATATGGCTTGAAACTCGAAGAGCGCAGCCAATACCGTTTGGCGGCACCGGCGATGGGGGATTTATTCCATGCCGCAATCAAATGGATTTCCGATGAAGTAATGCAACTCGGCGTTTCCTGGTCATCGCTGAGCAAAGAACAATGTGCGGATCTCGCGAAACGGGCGATCGAACAATTATCGCCTTATTTCGTCAACCAGATCCTGTTGAGTTCGCATCGCTACCGGTATATCCAGTACAAACTTGAAGGCATCATCCGCCAGACGGCTTTCATGTTGAGCAAGCATGCCCAAGTATCAGGCTTCGTACCGGTCGCGCTTGAAGTGGGCTTCGGGACGAAAGAAGCGATTCCGCCGCTCGACATTCCGCTCGAGCGCGGGCGCAAGATGAATGTCAGGGGCCGCATCGACCGCATCGATTCGACCGATATCGGCGGCAAGCCGTATTTGCGGGTCGTCGATTATAAATCCTCCAAGCAAGGCCTGGATTTGGGCGAAGTCTACCACGGGCTGGCCCTTCAAACCTTTACTTATTTGGATGTGGCGCTGACCCATTCGAAGCGCTGGCTTGGGGAGCAGGCGGAACCGGCAGGGGTGCTTTATTTCCATATGCACAACCCGATGTTGAAAATGACAAAATTATTAACTGCCGAAGAACTGGAAGAAGAACTTGCGAAGTCATTCAAGATGAACGGGTTGGTTGTGGAAGACCCGGAAGTCATACAGGCGATGGACGCCCAGATCGACGGGTATTCGAATGTCATCCCAGTGCGGCTCAACAAAAACGGCTCGGTCTCGAAGGGCTCATCGAAGACAGTCGAAAAAGACGATATGGAGACGATCCGCAAATTTGTCCGGAAAAAACATCAAGGGGCTGGCAACGGCATTCTCGATGGCAATACGGAGGTATCGCCATACCGGTTGAAAGATGACACGCCTTGCCAATTCTGCAATTTCCGCGCGGTGTGCCAATTCGACCCGAGTGACCCGGAACAAAGCTACCGGAAATTGCCGGTATTGAGCCCCGACCAGGCAGTGGAGAAAATACGCAAGGAGTTGAGCGCTGATGATACCGGAAAAACCGAATGATGCAACGTGGACCGACGAACAATGGCAGGCGATATGGGCAAAGGGGCAGGATATGCTCGTATCGGCTGCGGCAGGTTCCGGGAAAACGGCTGTCCTGATCAACCGGATGATCGAAAAAGTGCTCGACGAACAGGACCCGATATCAGTCGATGAGCTATTGGTCGTGACCTTCACGAACGCCTCGGCGGCTGAAATGCGCCACCGCATGTCTGCCGCTCTGGAAAAAGCGGTTGCGGCACAACCCGAATCCGCTCATTTGAAAAAGCAGCTGCGGCTGATCAACAAAGCACAAATTTCCACCCTGCATTCGTTTTGCCTGCAGGTCGTGAAACAATACGCTTATCTGCTGGAAATCGATCCAGGATTCCGCATCGCGGGAGATACGGAAGCAGCCTTGCTTCGTGATGATGTCATGGAAGCGGTGCTCGAATCCGCATATGAAGGCGAAGAGCGTGAGAAGGTCTACAGGCTCGCGGACAGTTTCACTTCTGACCGCAGCGATCAGGCAATGGAGATCCTGTTGGGCAAACTATATGATTATTCGCGTGTGCACCCGGAACCGGAAGCGTGGCTTGAGCAATTGCCGACACTATACGATGTGCCGGAACACGCAACGATCGACAATCTGCCGTTCATGGAAGATCTGAAAATGACGATCCGCCATAGTTTCGAGGCGGCGCTTGATTTGCTTGATGAAGGTTGGGATTTGGCCACCCGTCCGGACGGCCCTGCCGTACTGGAAGACAATTTCCGGATGGATGCCACGCTGATCCGCGCTGCACTCGATGCATTGGATGAATCCTGGGCGTCGCTCCATGCATATGCCCGGAACATCAAATGGGAGCGTCTGGCATCCGTAAAAAAAGACTCCTGTGACCCGCAGCTGGCGGAAGAAGCGAAAGCACGGAGAAATGAAGCGAAAAAACTCTTCAATGACGTAAAAGACGGGTATTTCACGCGGGCGCCAGAGCGTTTGCTTGAGGAGATGCGGGAAATGGCGCCGCTCATGCAGACTTTGGTCGATTTGACGAAACGCTTTGCTGAAGATTATAAAGCCCTTAAAATCGACCGCGGCCTGGTGGATTTCTCGGATCTGGAACATTATGCACTGGAAATCCTGAGTGATGGCGGGAAGCCTTCTGCGATTGCACAGGACTATCGCATGCGATTCAAGGAAGTATTGGTCGATGAATACCAGGATACGAATATGCTGCAGGAAACGATCCTAGGCCTTGTGAAATCAGGGGATGAACAGGACGGCAATTTGTTCATGGTGGGAGATGTCAAACAGTCCATTTACCGCTTCCGTTTAGCGGAGCCGATGCTGTTCCTCGGCAAGTATTCCCGCTTTAGCCGGGAAGCTGGCGGGACGGGCCTGCGAATCGATTTGAACGCCAATTTCAGGAGCCGTAAAGAAGTGCTCGATGGCACCAATTACATCTTTTCGCAAATCATGGGCGAGCGCGTCGGTGAAATCAGCTACGATGAAGATGCGGCTTTGAAGCCAAAAGCGCCGTACCCCGAAGAGGATGTGCCGATTCATCTGACGCTCATCCACGAACCGGAAACCGAAGATGAAGAAACGGCTGCGGATATGGACAAGTCACAGTGGGAAGCACGCTGGATTGCACAAAAAATCCGCCATATGATGGATTCAGGGACGCTCGTGCACGATCCGTGGAGCGGAAAAGAACGCCCCTTGGAATACCGGGATATTGTCATATTGATGCGTTCGATGACTTGGTCGGGTGACTTTTCCGATGAGTTCAAAATGGCTGGAATCCCCATGTACGCGGAGTTGAGCGGCGGTTATTTCGATGCCCTCGAGGTGATGATCATGCTCAATACATTACGCGTCATTGATAATCCGTATCAGGATATTCCGCTTGCCGCCGTTTTGCGCGCACCGTTTTTCGGCCTCCAGGAAAATGAATTGGCGGCAATCCGCCTCGCAGACACCAAAGGCACATTTTATGATGCGCTGAAAGCGTTCATCCGCATCGGTTCAATGGATGAGACGACGCGTGTAAAACTCGGCCGTTTTACGAATTACTTGAAAAAATGGCGGGATTTGGCGCGCCGGGGCTCACTGTCTGAATTGATCTGGCGAGTTTACATCGATACGAATTATTATGAAATGGCGGGTGCCATGTCGAATGGCAAGCAACGCCAAGCGAATCTGCGTGCGCTTCACGACCGTGCACTCGAATACGAAAAAACCGCTTTCCGAGGCTTGTTCCGGTTCCTGCGCTTTATTGACCGCATGCGGGAGCGCGGGGATGATCTTGGGACAGCAAAATCATTGAGCGAAAAGGAAAATGTCGTACGGCTCATGACCGTCCACAAGTCGAAAGGCCTGGAGTTTCCTGTCGTCTTTTTTGCGGGAACCGGAAGGCCATTCAACGAAATGGACTTCCATAAACCGTATTTATTCGATCAGCAATACGGGCTTGCAGTCAAGGCCGTCAATCCGGATACGCGAATCGAATATACATCGCTGCCTTATCTCGCCGTTAAAGAGATGAAGCAATTGCAGGCGAAGGCAGAAGAAATGCGTGTGTTGTATGTAGCCATGACGCGTGCAAAAGAAAAGCTCTATTTGACCGCCTCGGTAAAAGACATCGACCGGTTGTTGGAAAAGTGGAAGACCGCATCAGGCGACGTTCTGTTGCCTGATTTTAAACGATCGCGTGCAAAATCCTATCTGGATTGGATCGGCCCTGCCGTTTCCAGGCATCCCGATGCCGCAGCGCTCCATGCGGGCGGTGAAGTGCTCGAACATCATTCAAGATTCCACATTGACATTGTCGAGACCCTTTCCTTGGAAGCGCCTCAGCCTTTGCTTGAAGCGCAACAAGACCGGCCGGAAGCGGAAGAAGATGCAGGATTGATTCGCAGCCGATTCGATTTTGTTTATCCCCACCAGGCGGCAGTCGAAAAACGCTCCAAGCAATCGGTGACGGAAATGAAGAGGTTGCAGTTATTGCAGCGTGCGGACGAGCCTGAATCGTTCATCCAGAATTACCAGCCGAAAGCACAAAAAAAGGCGCCGCATCGCCCTGATTTCCTGATGGACCGAAAACTCTCGGCTGCGGATGTCGGTACGGCAGTCCATACCGTCATGCAGCATCTGCCGCTTGAGCGGCGCTTGGATGCAGAAGAGATCCGCCAGTTTCTCGATGAGCTGGCAGGTCGTGAAATTCTTACGAAGGAAGAAGCGCAGGCCGTCAGGGCCGAACAAATCGAAGCATTTTTCCATAGCCCCATCGCACAGCGCTTGATGGACGCAGAGGACGTCAGGCGGGAAGTCCCTTTTACTTATGCACGGGCTGACGAAGACGGCGACCACCAGATCGTCCAAGGAATCGTCGATTGCCTGTTCAAGGAGAACGGGGAGTGGATCCTGCTCGATTATAAAACCGACCGGACGCGCGGGATGGGCAATGTCCAATCGGTGATGAAAGAACGCTACTCCATCCAATTATCGGTTTACCAAGAAGCCGTGGAAGCGATTTTGCGCATTCCGATCACACAGCGTGTCTTGTATTTGTTCTCTTCAAATGAAGAAGTGGAAGTCTAGGAGGATTATTTTGAAATTACAGCCGATCTCTTTACGCGAACGGGTGGATGCCATCGATTTGATGAGAGGATTTTCGTTATTCGGGATCCTGCTCATCAATATGCTGGCCTTCCACACGCCCTTATCTTATATCGATCCGTATAAATGGTTCAGCGGAAATATGGATCAGACCATTTTCACCGGCTTGGATATTTTCGTCCAGGCAAGTTTCTATCCTTTATTCTCGATGCTGTTCGGCTATGGGCTGATGATGCAGTTTCTGCGCGCAGAGGATTACGGCCAGCCATTTATGCCGATTGCCGTCAAACGCTTATTAGTCTTGCTGGCGTTCGGCATTATCCATGCTTTTCTAATCTGGTATGGGGACATTTTGATCACTTATGCGCTCATGGGCTTATTATTGATCGGGATGCTCCGGCTTCCGCCGGGCTGGCTTCTCGGCCTTGGTGTATTGCTTTACATGCTCCCGCACCTGATGTTTACTGTCATCATGTTTCTGGCGGTCATGGTTGACCCGAACATCTACATCGGATACCAGGAAGCTGAACAATCCGTGGCTGCTTATCAATCAGGCACGTTCGCTGAGATTTTCAGCCGGCGGTTGACCGATTGGTATTATGTCAATAATCCATTCAGCTTCATCATTCTGGCAGTCACGATCCTGCCGCTCATGATGATCGGGGCGGCAGCGGCGAAATGGCGGATGATTGAACAAGCTGCCGTCAAGAAAAAGACATGGCTCGTGCTTGCCGCCAGTTCGCTTGCGGCCGGGTTGCTGCTGAAATCGATGCCTTATCTTTTTGATAAGAATTACGCTTATCAATATGTCCAGGAGATGTTTGGCGGGCCGCTTGTGGCGATCGGCTATGCAGCAATCATCGCTTTGTTGTCACTGAACCTGAACTTCGTGAAAGCCCTATCGCCACTGGTCAAAGCGGGCAGGATGTCGATGACGGTCTATATCACGCAATCGGTCATCGCAACCAGCATTTTCTATTCCTTCGGCCTGGGCTTATATGGCCAAGTGGATCTGTTGACCGGCACCTTGATCGCTGTCGGTATATTCGTTATCCAATTGATCTTTGCCGAACTGTGGTTCAGTAAATTCAACCGGGGGCCGATCGAAATGATCTGGCGCCGCTGGACATACGGAAATAATTTTGAAAAAAGCAACAATTCAAAACGCTGAATGTGTATAATGAATGCAATCATAGAAAAGGAGTGTTTGACGAATGAAACTTCTATCGTTTCGCTTTCAAGGAGAAGAACGTTTTGGACCAAAGGTAAAAAAAGAAGAAGCCGTGTGGGATGTCCTCGCAATCCAGGAGCAGCTGAAAGTCTTGCCGGAGTTTCCGGAAAAGCTGATTGATGGAGTGGCGCAAGGGATGGAGTTTGTGGAACAGATCCGCAAATTGACGGAGGCGGCTGTCCAATCGGAAACCCCTGAGCAATTCAAACACTCTTTTTCGGAAATCGAATGGCAGGCACCTGTCCCAAGACCACCGAAAAACTTCATGTGCATCGGCAAGAACTATGCCGACCATGCACAGGAAATGGGCAGCCAGGCGCCAGTCGACATGGTGGTCTTCACGAAAGCGCCGAATACGGTGGCGGCCGATGAAGAAACCGTCTCTGTCCATGCGGATGTGACTGAGTCATACGATTATGAAGGCGAACTGGCTGTCGTGATCGGGAAAGCGGGGCATAAGATCCCGAAACAGATGGCTTACGATCATGTGTTCGGATATACTATCGCGCTTGATTTGACGGCTCGTGACCTTCAGGAAAAGCATCAGCAGTATTTCTTGGGCAAAAGCTTGCCGGGATCTTGCCCAATGGGGCCTTATCTCGTCACCAAGGACGAGATTCCGCAATCAGAGAACCTGTCGATTGTCACCAAAGTGAATGACGAAGTCCGCCAGAACGGCAACACGGAAAACATGATCCGCCCAGTCGACGAGCTGATCGCGGAAATCTCCAATTCCGTAGCGCTCGAACCGGGCGATGTCATTTTGACGGGTACCCCTGCAGGCGTCGGCAAAGGATTCAATCCGCCGAAGTTCTTGAAAGCGGGCGATACGATCAAAGTGTCGATCCAGTCGATCGGCACACTCGTCACACATTTGTCATAAGGAACAATCACTTCCAATTGTCCTGCATGTGGTAAACTTGAGGGGACTATATTAAATGAGGTGAGCTTTTGGGATTTTTAACTGATACAACACATCTACACATTACAACATGGGTAGTGGGCATCGTGCTTTTCCTCGTGGCTGCATTTATGCACCGCGACAGCAAGGGGCGTAAAATCGTCCACATGATCACGAGATTGATCTATGTTTTGATCATCATTACCGGGCTGACATTGTTCATCGAGCATTCGTCCTACGATGCCATGCTTTATGGATTGAAATTCCTGTTCGGGCTATTGACCATCGGCATGATGGAAATGGTGCTCGTGCGCGGCAAGAAACAAAAGCCGGTAACAATATTCTGGGCCTTGTTTGCTGTATTCTTGCTCGTGACTTTATTCCTCGGCTTCAAATTGCCGATCGGATTTAACTTCCTGGCATAAGATGGCCGTTCTATCCAATTGAAAGCTGTGCGTTCTTTGTCGGTTCTTACTGACGGGGAACGCGCAGCTTTTTTAGGTTGCCATCAAAACAGGGGAATTGGGACCGTCCATCTTGGCGATTTCACAGTTTGGACGAAACTAGTCATAAACAGCCGCGCTTTCATGAATCCGACATAGCGGCAAACAGGCGAGTTTGATAAAATAGACCGGGTGAGCATCATCTTGGCCTCATTGAAGGAGGAGTACGGACTTGAAGAGAAAAACTATGATTTTGGCGTTGGCAGCAGCATTATTATTGCCGTCAACAGCCAGTGTGGCGGCTGAAGAGACCCGCACAATCGAAGACGAAAGCATCTACGATGTGCTCGTAGACCGCTATTTCAATAAACAGATCCAGAACGATTACGAAGTGGACGCCACAGATCCAGGGGCTTTCAGCGGCGGTGATTTCTCGGGAATGGAAAGTGAAATTGCGCATGTCCGGGATATGGGCTTCACCGTGCTGTCGATCGGCCCTGTTTTCCAGACCGCCAGCTATGATGGGCGGCAAGTGCTGGATTACAGCCAATTGGAGCGCCATTTCGGAACGGCGGAAGAATTCCAGTCGCTCATCGATGAAGTGCATGAAGGCGACATGAAAGTCATCGTCGATCTGCCGACGCAAGAAGTGAGTGCGGAACATATATGGGCTGAGGAAAATCCTGGCTGGTTCATTGAAAACGGCGACCAGACACTTTCTTTGGATACAAGCAATGAAGAAGTGCAGCAAGCCTTGACCCAAATGTTCGGCGATTTCCGTGATACATACGGGATAGACGGAGTCCGCCTGCAGGATTCAGAAGAACTGGACCCGGCATTCGTCGAGAATTTCTCAGCTGCGATGAAACAGCAAGAAGGTTTTTATGTATTGGCAGATGCGGAGATGGAGAGTCAGCCTGGATTTGATGCAGTCGTGCAGGAAGGTGTAGAACAGGCACTCCGCGACAGCTATCGTAATTTCGACCAATCTTTGGAGGGAATCCCTGAATTGATGCAGCAAACAGAAGGGCGATTGATCCGCGTCGATTCGCTCGATGGGTCCCGATTCACAGCTGACATCGTCGAGTCGAGAGGCTATCCGCCGACCCGCTGGCGTATGCTCTTTGCGCAATTATTGACGATGCCGGGCATTCCGGTCGTCCAATACGGTTCCGAAACTGCAATGAATGGTGAAGAATTGCCGGAATCGCATCAGATTCTGGACATGGCGGTCGAAAAGGAATTGATTGACTACATCACCAACCTGAACTCATTGCGCAATTCATCTGAAGCATTGCGTACGGGCGAATTGGAGTTGCTTCACGAAGAAGAGGGCTGGATGGTCTATAAACGTTCGAGTGAAGAAGAGGCATGGATTATTGCCATCAACAACTCTTCTGAAACAAAAAGCTTGAGTTTGGCGCCGGATGTCATCGGCGAAGGAATGGAACTTCGAGGACTGTTCGAAAGCGATATCGTCCGCCCGGATGAAGACGGGCAGTACCGTCTCACTCTGGACCGCGAACTGGTGGAAACTTATCATATTACGGAAAAAAGAGGCTTGAATACAGCTTATATCGTCACTCTAGGGCTGATGTACTTAATATTCATGGGCTTCTTATGGATTGTCTGGAAAAAAGGCAAGCAGCGGAAAGCTGATGAAGCGGCAAAAAAGAATAATTGATCAAAAGGCTGCGAACAGGCGATTCCTGTCCGCAGCTTTTTTTGCATGAAAAAAGCACCTGTTTCCAGGTGCTTTCAGTGAAAATCAGCCGATCGCTTTGTAGCCGGCCATATTGACAGGATCTTTCGGTGAAGAGAACGGGGGAGCATAGCACAATTCGAGTGCTTGCAAGTCATCGACAGCCAACCCTCCATAAATGGCAGTCGCAATCACATCGATGCGCTTGTCGACACCTTTGCCGCCGACGCATTGTGCCCCCAGAATCTGTCTTGTCTCAGGGTTATAATGGACTTTCAATGTCAGTTTTTCATGATCCGGGTAATAGCCGGCATTTGAATTTCCTGAGTGGATCACTGTTTTCGCAGTCAGCCCTTTTTCTTTGATCGCCGTTTCAGTCAAGCCCGTCATCGCTGCATCCAATTCAAAAACCTTTAAGATGGAAGTTCCGAGAAGGCCTTTTTTTGGGATTGGATTGCCGGTAATATGCTGAGCGGCAAGGAATGCCTGACGATGCGCAGGAACTGCGAGCGGGACACGTTTGGGGTCTCCTGTGATGAAATCGAAGTTCTCTGAAGCATCCCCGATGGCATAGATCGATTCATCATTGGTCTGCATGAATTCATTGGTCCGGATGCCGCCGGTTTCGCCGATGCTGAGGCCGGCATTCTCGGCAAGTACGGTGTTCGGTTTCAATCCGATGCTCATGATGACGAAATCGGTATCCAGGCTCGTTCCAGTGGATAGGCGGACGTTTCGTTCATCGATTTTTTCAATGACGGTTTCAGTATGGATGCGGACGCCGTTTTTCTCCAGTTCAGCATGCAGGAGCTGTGACAAGTCCTCGTCCAGAATCGATAGAATGGCACTCGATTTATGGACGATATCAACTTCCAATCCAAGATGCTTAAGATTCTCCGCCATTTCGAGCCCGATGAATCCCGCACCCGAAATTGTGGCATGAGCAGGCTTTTGGTTTTGTATATAGTCATGTATGGCTTGCATATCACCATAACTGCGCAGTGTAAATACATTGCCCTTTTCTGTGCCTTCTATTTCCGGCATGATGGCGCTGCCGCCTGGAGACAAAATCAAGGCATCATACGAATCGTTAAATTCGCCGCCGGTCTTCAAGTTGCGGACACGCACTTTTTTCTCGGATCGAAGAATTTCCACGACCTCGTGCTCGAGCCGGACATCGATGTTTTTCTTTTGCCGGAATTGTTCCGGGTCGGCCATCAGGATCGATGTTTCATCCTCGATGACTTCCCCGATCACATATGGGGTTCCGCACGCGGCATAAGACATCGTCGAATCACGGTCATACACCGTAATATCCATTTCCTTATCGTAGAACCGCAGCTGGCCTGCAGCGGTTGCGCCGCCGCCTACCCCGCCGACTATGATCACTTTTTTCATCAACAGTCCACTCCTCAATCGGTTTTATTAAAGAAGAACAAAGCAAGCGTGCCGGGCCCTGTATGGGCACCGATTACCGAACCGACCATATGGATTTCGATCTCTTTCGGATGATAGGCAGTTTCGATTTCGTTTTTCAATGCCGTAGCGAATTCAAGGTCATCCGCATGGCTGATGGCCATCACTTGCTGGTCCAAATTACTTCCGCGCTCTTTCATCAGCTCGACCATCCGCTTGATGACTTTTTTGCGCCCGCGCAATTTTTCGATCGGCACCAGTTTGCCGTCCTCGACATGAAGCAACGGTTTGATATTCAACAAGCCGCCGACGAATGCGCTTCCTTTTGAAATGCGGCCACCTTTTGCCATATAATCCAAATCTTCGACTGTAAATAGGCTTTGGAGTTGATCGGCCTTGGCTTGGACTTTCGGGATGATGCTGTCCAACTCTTCACCGGCATTGCGCAAGTTCACAGCTTCTTTGACAAGGAGCCCATAGCCGAGCGAGGCCGCTTTTGAATCCACGATCGTCAAGTTCAAATCCGGGTACTCTTCGCGGACCTGATCTGCCACCATGACGGCTGTCGAATAGGTGCCGGACAATTCAGAGGAAAAGGCGATGTAGAATCCTTGTTCCCCGTCTTTTGCCAATTGCTCGAACGCCTTCAGCATTTCTTCCGGAGAGGCTTGGGAAGTCTTCGGATAGACGCCCGAGCGGATGGCATCATAGACTTTCATGGAATCGATGGACCGGATATCTTCGTACTCCGCGTCTTCGATATGGACGCGCAAAGGGAACAGGACGACCTGTTCCTGCTCAAAAAATTCTTTTGGTAAATCAGATGCGCTATCTGCAAATAATCTCATGGGACTTCCTCCTTTAGAGTTTCAGTTTCAAACGGTCCATCAGCAATTCGGCGATGCCGTCCTCATTATTGTTTAATGTGATTTCGTTGGCGATGTTTTTCAGTGGCTCGATGGCATTTCCCATAGCAACGCCGACACCTGCGAAATCGAGCATTTCAAGATCATTGTCTTCATCGCCGAATGCGATGATGCGGTCTTTCGAGATGTCCAGTGATTTCGATACGCGGTCGATGCCGACTGCTTTGTTCATGCCCGAGCGGACGATTTCGATAACGTGCCACGGGGCGCCCCAACGGCGATGGTCTATGACTTCGGCATGCACTTCCGACAGGTGGTCATGGATGGCGTGGACTTTCTCGTAAGGTGCGTGGATCAGCATCGAAGTGGGATCGGTCTTTAAATAATTGCGCAAATCCCCCGTCGTGATGCTCGGATCGCCAAAACTGAAGATGTCCATCAATTTTTCGTCGTGATGGTGGACATAGACATCATCCAGCACTTCCGCGACGATATTATGGAAGTCGAAACTGTGCATCGACTCGACGACTTCGTGTACGACATCCAATCCGATCGGGGTATGGTGCAGCCCCCAACGGTCATCTTTCGGATGGTGGACAAAGGCCCCGTTGAAATTGACAATCGGCGTGTTGAGGCCAAGTTCCCGGTAATAGATTTCACTTGCCCGGTATGGCCGTCCTGTAGCGATCATGACTTGATGTCCCGCTTCACGCGCTTTATTCAATATTGATTTGGTTTTTGGTGAAATGACTTTTTGGTCGGTCAACAATGTTCCGTCCAAGTCGAGTACGATTAGATGTTGTTTCATATAAAAATCCGGCTCCCTTCTATCTATCTTCAGTTTAGCGATAACAGAGGCTATCCGTCAAAAAAACCTGACGGCGATGCCGGAATTTGCGGGAATAGAGAAAAATTGGTAGGATTTAGAGTGAGGAGTGAAATGCATGAAAGTAGTAAACGAAATATGGGGGCATATCCCGATTTTACATATAACACCCGAAGGCCATGAAGGCGGCCCGTTGCCGACTGTTATTTTTTTGCATGGGCATACGAGTGCAAAGGAACATAATTTGCATTACGCCTGGCAATGGGCGAAAAAAGGGATCCGGGTCATTTTGCCGGATGCGCTGCTTCACGGGGAGCGGGACCAGTCGCTTGACGAAGTCCAGATTAGCCTGCGCTTTTGGGAAGTCGTTTTGACATCGATCGAGGAACTTGGATTTTTGCATGAAGAATTGCATAAACGCCAATTGATAAGCGGAGAACCGGCTGTAGGCGGCACATCCATGGGGGGCATCACGACGCTCGGTGCATTGACGGCCCATCCGTGGATCGAGGCGGCAGCCGTCATGATGGGTTCCGGCAATTACGTAGAGCTCGCAAAAGCGCAAATGCGCCAGTACGAGTCGCGCGGTTTCGACTTGCCGCTTACGGACGAAGAACGCGAAGGCATGCTTCAGGCTCTGTCCCGTTTCGATATCAGCTTGAACCGTGAAGCTTTTGGCGGGCGCCCAGTCTTTTTCTGGCATGGAGTGAAAGACCCGACTGTTCCTTTTGAACCGACCAACCGGCTATTCCATGCATTGCAGCAGGATTACGCCGACCACCCCGAACGTTTGGCCTTCATGAAAGAAACAGAAGCTGCGCATGCGGTCAGCCGCAAAGGGATGCTGTCTGCGACTAGTTGGATTGCCGATCGTTTAAAGGAATAAGCAAGTCGATTTCATTTCACTGTAATGTTTGGTAAGATAAGCACTAACAGGAAAAGGAGGGATTCCGAATGGATCAAGAAACAAAAGATTACCTATTAGGCGCATTGGAAAATGTCATCGACCCGGAACTAGGTGTTGATATTGTCAATTTGGGCCTTGTCTATGATGTGGAATTATCCGAAGATGGTTTTTGTGTTGTCACTATGACACTCACTTCCATGGGGTGCCCGATGGGGCCACAAATCGTGCAGATGGTTAAGACATCCTTATACGAATTGCCGGAAGTTGAAGAAGTCGATGTAAAAATCGTCTGGCAGCCTGTCTGGAGCAAAGACCATATGTCGCGCTATGCCAAAATGGCGCTCGGCGTTCGATAAAAGAACCAACAAGAAGCTTTTTCATTGCGTGATGGCGCAAGTGAAAGCATGCAAAAAAGCCGCAGGGAATTTATTTCCGGCGGCTTTTTTTGATGAGCATTTCCGTTGCAAAAGGAGCCGATCAATCATATAATCTAATTAGTCAAAGATGGTCAAATTAATCAGAGGAGCGTGATTTGATTGGTTCAATTCCAAAATCCAAACGAAGAACAAAAATCGCCATTGAAGCAATTCGGCCGTAATTTGGTTGAACAAGCACAGTCCGGAAAGATGGATCCGGTCATCGGGCGCGACCAGGAAATCCGCAATGTCATCCGGATCCTTTCCAGAAAGACAAAGAATAATCCGGTATTGATCGGTGAACCGGGCGTCGGTAAAACGGCAATCGTCGAAGGGCTGGCACAGCGCATCGTCCGCAACGATGTGCCGGAAGGATTGAAAGACCGCATAATCTATGAACTCGATATGAGTGCGCTGATTGCGGGCGCAAAATATCGGGGGGAATTCGAGGAACGGCTGAAAAGCGTATTGAAGCAAGTGAAAGACAGTGAAGGGCAGATCATCCTGTTTATCGACGAGATCCACACCATCGTCGGCGCCGGAAAAACGGAAGGCGCCATGGACGCAGGAAATATGCTCAAGCCGATGCTTGCGCGCGGTGAACTTTATTGCATCGGGGCTACCACACTCGATGAATACCGCATGCACATCGAGAAAGATGCTGCACTTGAGCGGCGATTCCAGCAAGTGATGGTCCGTGAGCCTTCTGTGGAAGATGCAGTATCGATCCTACGTGGATTGAAAGAGCGTTTCGAGTTGCATCATGGCGTGCGCATCCATGACCGGGCGATCGTTGCAGCCGCTACGATGTCGGACCGGTACATCACGGAGCGTTTCTTGCCGGACAAGGCCATCGATTTGATCGATGAAGCATGTGCGATGATCCGGACGGAAATCGATTCCATGCCGCAGGAGCTCGACGAAGTGACGCGGCGCCTTATGCAGCTCGAGATCGAAGAGCAGGCACTGCGAAAAGAGAAGGACGAGGCGAGCAAAACACGCCTCGCTGCGCTGCGCGAAGAGATTGAAGAGCTGAAGTCTTCTTCTGAAGGCATGCAGCAGCAGTGGAACGAAGAGAAGCAATCGCTTCAGAAAATCCAGGAAAAGCGCGAGCAATTGGATCAATACCGCCGCCAGCTGGAAGATGCGGAAAACAAATATGATTTGAATACCGCCGCGATGCTGCGCCATGGCAAAATTCCAGAACTTGAAAAAGAACTGGGCGCCATGGAAGCCGAACTTGCAGGGGACGGCGGGGAACGTTTGCTTCGCGAAGAAGTGACCGAAGAAGAAATTGCCGGCATTGTCGCCCGCTGGACGGGCATCCCGGTTACGAAATTGGTCGAAGGCGAACGCGAAAAGCTATTGCGCCTAGGGGATACACTGAAAGAACGCGTGATCGGCCAGGACCGAGCCGTCGAACTCGTGACAGAAGCGGTGTGGCGTGCACGGGCCGGTATCAAGGATGAACAAAAGCCGATCGGGTCGTTCATTTTCCTTGGGCCGACCGGTGTCGGTAAAACGGAGCTTGCCAAATCGCTGGCAGCGAATTTATTCGATTCGGAAGACCATTTCATCCGCATCGACATGTCCGAGTATATGGAAAAGCACAGCGTCTCACGCCTGGTCGGGGCGCCTCCTGGATATATCGGCTACGAGGAAGGCGGCCAATTGACAGAAGCGGTCCGCCGCAATCCATACTCCGTGGTGCTGCTCGATGAAATCGAGAAAGCCCATCCGGATGTTGCCAATATCCTTTTGCAGATCCTGGACGACGGGCGCATCACCGACAGCCAAGGGCGGCTCGTGAACTTCTCCAATACAGTCGTCATCATGACATCGAATATCGGCTCCCAGCACATAAGCGCAAGTAGCAGCGAGCACGATACGGAAGACATCGTCATGATGGAATTGCGCAAGCATTTCCGGCCGGAGCTGTTGAACCGCATTGACGATATCGTCATTTTCCATGCCTTGTCCAATAAGCATTTCTATGGCATTGCCAAGAAAATGATCGGCGAACTGGCCGCTCGCATGAAACAACAGCAAATTTCCTTGGAAGTCGATGATTCGGTCATCGATTACATCATAGAAGCGGGTACAGACCCGGTCTTCGGGGCTCGCCCGCTGAAACGCTTTATCCAGCGTGAAATCGAGACGCGCATCGCCAAGGAATTGATCAAGGGAGAGATCACTCCGGGTTCGACATTGAAAGTATCGATGGACGCCAATAAACAATTGATGATCACTGTATAAGGAAAGCCGCATTTCATTGGAATGCGGCTTTTTTCTATGCAATCCTTCAGATACAGCCAAATAAAAAACGGAAGCCACTGAGGCTTCCGTTTTTATCGTCATTAATACTCTTTTGCTGCTTCTTTCGGGATGATGGCATCCATCACGATGACCAATACAGTGACTACCACTGCCATGAAGATACCCATCATGAAATTGAATGGCACGTTTTGCACGGCACTTACGACATAATTCAACATGGAAATAATAAGGACAGACCAGAAAAGTGTTCCGATATATTGCATCTATTTTCACCTCTATATATAGAATAACTAGTTTTATCATAGCATAAGGAAAGCTTTTCAGAAAGAAAGTTTCGCGCGTTTGAAAAGTTTTTGTCGGAAATATGGCGGCAACTTGAAATCATCAAGAAAAGGGCGTATCATTAACACCAGGTACTAATAATTGATGTTAATCGAAATGAGGGACATAGATATGAATGCTGGAATCATCGGTACCGGCAGATGCCTGCCGGAAGACAAATTGACCAACTTTGATTTGGAGCAGCGCATGGATACTTCGGATGAGTGGATTCGGACCATGACCGGGATCGAAGAGCGCCGGATCGCAAACGATGAACAAGATACATCCGATATGGCACGGGTCGCGGCGCAAAGCGCGATTAAGGATGCCGGCATCGATCCAGCAGACATCGGGTTGATCCTGGTTGCGACAGTTACGCCAGACCGTCCGTTTCCTTCTGTCTCGTGCGATATCCAGCAGCAGATCGGCGCAGTGAATGCAGCCGCTATGGATATCTCAGCAGCATGCGCAGGATTCATGTACGGCGTCATCACAGCTAAACAGTTTATCGAATCGGATACGTATCGCTACGTCCTAGTAGTTGGTGTTGAGAAACTGTCGAAAATCACCAATTGGGAAGACCGCAATACCGCTGTCCTATTCGGTGATGGAGCCGGAGCTGCGGTGATTGGCAAAGTGTCGGAAGGACGCGGGATCCTGTCGTTCGAACTCGGTGCAGACGGATCAGGCGGTGAACACCTATACCAAGACAAGCATTTGGTGATGAATGGCCGTGAAGTGTTCAAATTCGCGGTGCGCCAAATGGGCGAATCCGCCATCAATGTCATCGAAAAAGCAGGATTGGATAAAGAGGATGTCGATTTCCTCATACCGCATCAGGCGAATATCCGGATCATGGAATCTTCCCGGGCACGTCTTGATTTGCCGGTTGAGAAAATGTCGAAGACCATACAAAAGTACGGAAACACTTCAGCTGCGTCAATTCCGATTTCCCTTGTGGAAGATCTAGAAGAAGGCCGCATCAAAGATGATGATGTCGTCGTCATGGTCGGCTTCGGAGGCGGATTGACATGGGGCGCAATTGCTATGAAGTGGGGGAAATAATCGGATATGCGAAAGGAAGTAAAAGAAATGGAAAATCGTCGTGTAGTCATTACAGGTATCGGTGCCGTAACACCGCTTGGAAATAGCGTAGAATCTACGTGGGAAGCGGTGAAGGCAGGGCGTTCGGGCGTCGGCCCGTTGACGCGTATCGATGCGGATCAATACCCTGCAAAAGTCGCTGCTGAGCTGAAGGACTTTTCAATTGAAGATTATATCGAACGCAAAGAAGCGCGCAAGATGGACCGCTTCACCCATTATGCACTCGCGTCTTCCATCATGGCGATGAAAGATGCAGCGCTCGAGCTGGATGAAAAGACCGCTCTCCGCACAGGTGTCTGGATCGGCTCGGGAATCGGCGGGATGGAAACGATCGAAAACCAGATGGATGTCTTGAACTCACGCGGTGTCCGCCGCATCAGCCCGTTCTTCGTGCCGATGATCATCCCGGACATGGCGTCTGGACAGGTGTCGATCCATTTCGGCGCGAAAGCGATCAATTCCTGTTCGGTAACAGCTTGTGCATCAGGCACGAACTCAATCGGCGATGCCTTTAAAGTCATCCAGCGCGGGGATGCCGATGTGATGATTTCAGGAGGCGCAGAAGCTCCGATCACCCGCTTGTCTGTCGCTGGGTTTACGGCGAACACCGCATTGACGACAAATGAAGATGCATCCACCGCATCACGCCCATTCGATAAAAACCGTGATGGCTTTGTGATCGGTGAAGGCGCCGGGATTGTCATCCTGGAAGAATATGAACACGCAAAAGCACGCGGCGCAAAAATTTACGCAGAACTTGTTGGATACGGTTCGACTGGCGATGCCCACCATATTACTGCCCCAGCTCCTGGCGGCGAAGGGGCTGCGCGTGCCATGCAGCAAGCCCTTGAAGATGCAGGCGTCGAAAAGACCGATGTCGGCTATATCAATGCCCATGGGACGAGCACTCCGTATAACGATTTGTTCGAGACGATGGCAGTCAAAACCGTGTTCGGCGACCATGCCTACAAACTTGGCATGAGCTCGACGAAATCGATGACAGGGCATCTGCTCGGTGCTGCAGGCGGAATTGAAGCCATCTTCACGGCCTTGGCTTTGAAAGAAGGCGTCATGCCGCCGACGATCAATTACGAAACGCCGGATGAAGAATTGGATTTGGATTACGTGGCGAACGAAGCAAGAACTGCTGACTTCTCTTATGCCATGAGCAATTCACTTGGCTTCGGCGGACATAACGCTTCACTCGTATTGAAAAAAGTTTAGGAAATCTTGAAGGCCCCCGGCGACGGGGGCTTTTTTTATTATCCATTTCTTATAATGATAAAAAATATACAGTGCGTGAATAAGCAGTGAAACCTAAGAGCAATAAGGAACGAAAGGGAACAATGATTATCTATTTTGGTAATCATTGCTTAAAATACAAAAATTATATTGCGCACGTAATACTTTTGTAATATGCTTAAAACTAGTTAGAATTGACAGAAAAAAAAGAATTTTGAGGTGTTTTCATGGCAGCTATGTATGGATCTAAAGAGACTACACCGCTCTTGCGGGTCAAGAACCTTCAGACAGGGTTCAAAATAGACGGTGAATATTATAATGCGGTCGAGGGAGTCAGTTTCGATGTCCGGCCTAAGCAAATCGTCGGGGTCGTGGGGGAATCGGGCTGTGGCAAAAGTGTCATGTCATTATCCATCATGCAGTTGTTGCCGGACGGCATCGGCAAGATCCGGGGCGGCGAAATTGAGTTCGAAGGGCAAGACATCTCCGTATTTTCAGACAAGCAGATGAACAGCATCCGCGGAAAAGACATCTCGATGATTTTCCAGGAACCGATGACTTCGCTCAATCCGGTTTTCACCATCGGCTATCAAATAGAAGAAGTGATCTTAAACCACGAAAATCTCACGAAAAAAGAAGCCAGGCTTCGCTCTGTCGCACTTTTGAAGCAAGTGGGAATTCCGCGTGCCGAACAAATCGTCACGGAGTATCCGCACCAATTGTCCGGAGGGATGCGCCAGCGGGTCATGATCGCGATGGCCATTGCCTGCCAGCCGAAACTATTGATCGCCGATGAGCCGACGACCGCATTGGATGTCACGGTACAAGCGCAAATCCTCGAGTTGATGAAAGGCATTCAGGAAGCGAACGATATGTCAATCATCCTCATTACACATGATTTAGGTGTCGTGGCGGAAATCTGCGACGAAGTGCTGGTCATGTATGCCGGCAAAATCGTGGAGCGTGCACTTGTCGAAGACTTGTTCCGGGGGCCAAAGCACCCGTACACAGAATTATTAATGAAAGCGATTCCAAAAATGGACGAAGATGTAGAAGAACTTGCAACGATTGAAGGCTTGGTACCGTCGGTCGTCAATATGCCGCCAGTAGGGTGCCGCTTTGCGAACCGCTGCCCAAAGGCGATGCCTGAATGCCTGACTGTGACACCGCAGCTTGCGGAAGTGGCTGGCCGGCATGAAGCTGCGTGCTTATTATATGAAGAAAGCTGGCCTACGGACGGAAAAAGAGAAAGAGAAGGAGTCGCCGCATTATGATCACGAGAGATTTCATCCAGGACCGCATCGATTATTTAGATAAACGGGAAAACCTCCTTGAAATCCGCAACCTGAAAAAATACTATCCGGTAACCGGTGGATTTTTCAAGCGGACCATCGGCAATGTCAAGGCCGTGGACGATGTATCATTCTCCATAAGAAAAGGCGAAACGCTTGGTTTGGTCGGTGAATCGGGCTGCGGCAAATCCACTGCCGGACGGACCATCTTGAGGTTGATGAAACCGACGGGAGGCGAAATCCTCTTTGAAGGGAAAGACATCACCCGATTATCTGGATCCAAATTGCAGAAGGCACGGCGCGATTTCCAGATGGTATTCCAAGACCCATACGCGTCGCTGAACCCGACGCAGATGGTAGGCGATATCATCGCCGAGCCGATCCTGAATTATGAAAAGCGCAATAAAAAAGAGCTGGAGCTGGAAATCAAAACACTCCTGAAACGAGTTGGCTTGCCTGAAGAGGCTTATTATAAATACGCCCATGAATTTTCAGGCGGCCAAAGACAGCGCATCGGAATCGCCCGGGCGCTGGCACTGCACCCGAAGCTGATTGTAGCGGATGAACCGGTATCTGCGCTCGATGTGTCCGTGCAATCGCAGGTGTTGAACTTGTTGAAAGAACTGCAAATCGAATTCGATCTGACCTATCTCTTCATTGCACATGACTTGAGTGTCGTAAAGCATATGAGCGATCAAATCGGCGTGATGTATTTGGGCAACCTCGTAGAGCTTGCTTCAAATAAAGATTTATACAAAGAGCCGCTTCACCCCTACACGCAAGCGCTCATATCCGCGATACCGGAACCGAATCCATTGAAGCGGAAAGAGCGGATTGTCTTGAAGGGGGATGTGCCAAGCCCGCAAAACCCGCCTGCCGGATGCCCGTTCCATACGCGCTGCCCGGTGGCGATGGAAATCTGCTCGCAAGAGAAACCAGCGCTGGCAGAAGTAAGGCCTGGCCATCAAGTTGCGTGCCATTTGTATTAAATCAAAAAAATTTTTTTAGGGGGAAAAGAGATGAAGAAAAAATCCTTGCTTTGGCTCTTCGCGCTTGTGCTCATCCTATCCGCGTTCCTTGCGGCATGTGGCGGCAGCGATGATGCATCCAGTGAGTCTGGCTCAGAAGGCGATGGTTCTTCTGAAGGAACAGCAGAAGGCGAACCGCAAAAAGGCGGAACGCTCGTGTACGGCCTTGATGCACCACCGGAAGGTTTGTTCTCTTCCGCATTTTACGGCATCGCCACGGATGCAGAAGTCATCGATCTATTCGATGAAGCATTGATCAGCTATAACGAAAACTTGGAGCCGGAACCGAACGTCGCTTCTTGGGAGACCGAAGACAATAAAGTCTTCAACTTCAAATTCGAAGAAGGCGTGAAATGGCATAACGGTGAAGAATTGACTGTCAACGACTGGGTATTTGCGCTTGAAACGATCGCAGACCCTGACTATGACGGTCCCCGCTACGCAAACGTGCAAACGATCGAAGGCGCTGAAGCATACCGCAGCGGCGATGCCGATTCCATCTCAGGAATCGAAGTGGTCAGCGATTATGAAATCAACATCACTTTCGACGAAGCACGTGTCAACAACTTGACCAACCTATGGGCTTATCCGCTGCCTGAATCCGTCCTCGGCGATGTACCGGTTGCCGAAATGTCAGCTTCGGAGTGGGTGCGTTCGACTCCAATCGGAATCGGGCCATTCAAAGTCGACAAGATCGTCCCTGGCGAGTCAGTCGAATTCTCGAAATTCGATGAGTACTGGAACGGTGAGGTCAACTTGGACAAAATCGTCCTGCGCGTCATCGATAACTCTTCTGTTGTCGGCGCGTTGCAGAACAATGATATCGATATGATCTCCCTTCAGCCGGTATCCGGCCCTGAAGTAGAGCCATTGGAAAATGTTGAAATCGTTACTTACCCTGGATTGACTTATTACTATGTAGGATTCAAGCTCGGCAAGTTCGACAACGAATCCCAAACGATTACAGAAGAACTTCCGAAATACCAAAGCAAAGAACTCCGCCAGGCGATGATGTATGCGTTAAACCGCCAGGAATGGGTGGATGCATTTTTCTTCGGCTATGCTGATGTTGTCAACAAGCCAGTACCGTCTGCCCACTGGAACGCTGCTGATGACAGCGAATTGATTCAATACGAGTACGATCCTGAAAAATCGAAGCAAATGCTGGATGAAGCAGGATACGTCGATACGAACGATGACGGATTCCGCGAAGACCCGAACGGCGACGAGTTTGTCGTAAAATTCTCCCATTATGCAACAGGTAACCCGACCTTCGAATCCCGCGCTCAACAAATTGCGCAATATTTCGAAGAAGTTGGATTGCGTTCTGAAGTGGAAATGGTCGAAGTGAACCTTTACTACGACATGGTCGAAAAAGATGATGCTTCCATTGAAACATTCTTCGGCGGCTGGGGCACGGGAACTGACCCGGATCCATCCGGCCTATGGAAAGCAGACCAGCTTTGGAATTACCCGCGCTACAACAATCCAGAAGCGGACCAATTGCTCGACGACGCACTTGATATCGAAATCGTCGGCACTGACCAGGAAAAACGCAAAGAATTGTATGTAGAATGGCAGAAGATCGTCAATGAAGAGCTCCCGATGCTCTACATCGCGGAACTAGAGGAAATTAAGGCATTGAACACGCGTGTCGGTGGAGTTGAATATGACGTATCCGGTCAAAACAGCCCTGCTGAATGGTTCGTGACAGAATAAAATCAGCAACAAACCTTCAACGATGGGCGAACCCGCCCATCGTTGAACCTTTATATGAAGCTCTTATGCACGGTAAGGGCTGTTTCAAAAAACAATCCTTACCGTGCACGAGAGCACAGCCGAGAACCTATCAGACAAGGAGAGTACCTATGCTTAAATATTCGATTAGACGATTGCTTGGAATGATTCCGATGCTGATCTTGATTTCCATCGTGGTCTTCAGCCTCGCTAAACTGATGCCCGGCGATTCACTCAGCGGGGAAATCGACCCGCTTAATACCAGCCCGGAATACATAGCGGAAATGCGTGAAAAGCTCGGCTATAACGACCCGTTGCCGGTGCAGTATTTTAACTGGATCACCGGGTTCATGCAAGGGGATTTCGGAAAATCCACGCGCTTTCAAATACCGGTTTTCGATTTAATCATGGAAAAAGTGCCGAATACTTTGTTATTGGGCGTGACAGCGCTCGTCATCACGTATATCATGGCGTTCATCATGGGCATGTATTCAGGCAGGCGGCCATACACTTTGGGCGATAACGCCATTGCCGGCTTCAACTATGTCATGCTGGCGATCCCATCTTTCGTCGCTGCCGTTTTTGCGATTTACATTTTTGCATTCCAGTTGAATTGGTTCCCGTTTGCAGGATCGGTGGATATCTTGGTGGAAGAGGGCAGCTTTGAATACTATGTCAGCCGCATGCACCATGTATTGCTGCCGGCAATTGTCCTCGGGGCGATGAGCACGGCGAGCTATACGCAGTTTTTGCGCAATGACATCATCGAGAATTCCCGCAAGGATTTTGTCAGGACAGCACGCGCGAAAGGAACACCGATAAAGAAAATCTACAATGTCCATATCCTGCGCAATTCGATTATTCCTTTGGTCACCTTCCTTGGCTTCGATTTTGCCGCATTGATCGGCGGAGCCATCATCACGGAGACGATTTTCACATATCCTGGCATCGGCCAGCTGTTTTTGGAATCCGTTACGAGCCGGGACTACCCGACATTGATGGCCTTGACCATGCTTTTATCGTTCCTTACGTTATTCGGTAATTTATTGGCAGATATTCTATACGGCGTCGTGGATCCACGAATTCGCCTGGATTGAGGAGGAAGCAGTAAAATGGCATCATCAACTACCATCACCCAACAGAAGAAGCCGGAAAGAAGCTTGTCTCCTTGGCAAATTGCGAGAAGGAAGTTCGTGCGCAATAAGCTGGCGATGATCAGCTCCTTTTTCATCATGCTGGTGACTTTAATGTCGCTATCGGCACCATTCATCGCACCGTTGTTGTCGCCGCTGCCGGACATTTCAAAAGTCAATATCGGCGCAATGAACATCGAGCCGAACGGTGAACACCTTCTTGGGACGGATAAAAGCGGGCGCGATGTGTTGACGCGCTTGTTCTACGGGGGCCGGATCTCGCTATTGGTCGGCTTTAGCGCAACACTTATCGTCATTACTTTAGGAACAGTAGTCGGGGCACTTGCCGGATTTTTCGGCGGCTTTATCGACAGCCTCCTGATGCGCTTCACGGATTTCGTGCTGAATTTTCCGTTCCTTGTTTTCGTCATCGTCCTGAACACGATCCTTTATGGTATCGTGGACGGATTATGGGTCTTGATCATGGTCATCGGTGCGCTCAGCTGGGGCGGTGTCGCCCGCTTGGTGCGCAGTAAAGTGTTGGCGGAGAAAGAGAATGAGTATATCCTGGCGGCTTTATCGATCGGCTGTTCTCCGTTCAAAGTCATCACGAAACACCTGTTGCCGAACGTCATCTCGACCATCATCGTTCAAGGGACCTTGATTTTTGCGACGATGATCGTTATCGAATCGGCCCTCAGCTATCTGGGCTTCGGTGTTCCGCAAGCAACGCCAAGCTGGGGCAATATGCTGTCATCCGCAAACGAACCTGACGTCTTGCAAGGCAAGCCATGGATTTGGATGCCTCCAGCCATCATCATTACTTTAACGATTTTGTCTATTAACTTTATCGGAGAAGGATTGAAGGATGCATTGAATCCAAAATCATTGCGATAATTATGACAGAACAAAAAAGGATGGACGCGTGGCTTGCAGCGCGTCCATCCTTTTTTATATTCATTTGTTAACGTTTGCGCTTGCGGCCAAGACCCATCGCGTTCTCCATTTTTTTCAATGTTTTATTGGCGATGAAATTGGCTTTTTCTGCGCCTTCGTCAAGGATCGTGTCTAGTTCCTCAGAGTCGAGCAGCTTATAGTAGCGCTCCTGGATCGGTGCCAAATGCTCAGTGATGGCCTTCGCTACGCCTGCTTTGAAATCGCCATAACCGCCGCCTTCGTATTTAGCGACGAGTTCATCGATGGAGGCACCGGTCAAGGCGGCTTCGATTGACAATAGATTGGATACGCCAGGCTTGTTTTCGGGATCGTATTTAACGATTCCTTCCGAGTCGGTGACGGCGCTCTTCACTTTCTTTTCGATCGTCTTCAAGTCATCGAGCAAAGTGATGATCGCTTTTTTGTTGGAATCCGATTTGCTCATTTTCTTGGTCGGATCCTGCAAGGACATGACACGTGCCCCGTGTTTCGGGATACGGATGTCCGGAATCGTGAAAATGTCATTGTATTTCCTGTTGAAACGCTCCGCCAAGTCGCGGGTCAACTCGATATGCTGTTTCTGGTCATCGCCGACAGGGACGATATCCGTTTGGTACAAAAGAATATCAGCAGCCATCAGGGGCGGGTAAGTCAGCAGACCGGCGGAGATGGAAGCGGCTTTGGATGATTTGTCCTTGAACTGTGTCATGCGCTCGAGCTCGCCGATCGTCGACACGCATTGCAGCATCCAGCCGGCCTGTGCGTGCGCCGGGACTTCCGATTGGATGAACAATGTCACTTTTTCCGGGTCGATGCCGACAGCAAGATAAAGCGCGGCGAGCGATTTGATGTTCTTTCTTAATTCGAGCCGGTCTTGCGGCATGGTGATGGCGTGCTGGTCGACGATGCAGAAAATGCAGTCGTATTCTTCCTGCAGCTCAGTAAACTGCTTGAATGCCCCGATGTAATTGCCGAGTGTGACGGTGCCGGTCGGCTGTACGCCTGAAAAGATTTTCTTCAATGCAATTCCTCCTCTAATGGATAAACTAAAAATGGATATAAAAAAGCACATCTTCGTCCCTAAAACTAAAGGGACGAATGATGTGCGGTTCCGCGGTACCACCCTGATTGCCGCAATGCGGCCACTTGTCTCCATAACGCGGAGAACACGAAAACGGCTACGTATTTTCACCGTTTTAGCTCGAAAGTCCATTCAATGCAATCTTCTGCTTGTTTACACCGGCCACAAGCTCTCTTATTATAGAAGAAACTGCATTTACTACTCTTTGTCAACGCCCGTTTTGTATTGATTTTATTATAATACAAAAGAGAATATCGACGCAATATCCAATTCTACGATTGGTAAATCGCCAAGGAAACGGCCATGGCAATCAATGTCGCCCCGCCCACGATTAAGAGGGGGGAACTTGAGAATGCCAGCACCTCCGACGGCAAGCGCATTTCGTCGTCCTCGAGGGTGGATTTACTTTTGAATACTTTGCGCATGCTCATTGTAAATACATCGAACACCCCAGTCCGGACCACAAAGACCCAGGCACCGAAAAATACGAGGATTCCCCCGTAGATAAAGGAATTATTGATGTATGACAGCAATGAAAACGGCTCGCTGCGCATGAGCATCGTCAACACGATCAGCAATTGCACGGCGAAGATTCCGATGATTATTTTTTTCATTTTGGCACCCCTATCCGTTCTTATTGTAGAAGAAATAACAAAAAAAATCAAAAAATTATTCGGAAATTAACTGAGAAGAAAACGCTTACATAGCGCGCTTTTCAGCCTATTAGTGATATTTGGAACAGCATGATTAATGGTGAAAGTGTAAAATATTCCAAAAAAAACGCTGTACAACAAAAAATATTTATGTATAATTAATCATGTACCAATTTTTCAGAAAATTTAAGGGGGCAAAATCAGTGAAAAACAGCAAGATTTTATGGCTACTTGGCCTGGTTTTGGTACTTAGTGCTTTCCTAGCTGCTTGCGGCGGCGGAGACGACACTGATACTGGGACAGAAAACACAGAAACAGAAGGTACAGAAGGCGCAGAAGGCAACGGCGGCGAACCTGACTCTGTACAAGAACTAAACTTGATCGAAGGAGCAGAGATTCCATCAATGGATTCTTCGATTGCTGAGGATGCAGTGGCATTCAACATCCTTAACAACGTAAACGAAGGTTTGTTCCGTTTGAACCAAGAAAACATTGCAGAACCTGCACTTGCTGATGGCGAGCCTGAGATCAGTGAAGACGGCTTGACGTATACTTTCAAACTACGTGATGCTAACTGGTCGGACGGTACACCGGTCACAGCTAACGATTTCGTTTACGCTTGGCAACGCGCGATTGACCCAGACACTGGTTCACCTTACGGACCATACATGATGGCTGGAACAATCAAAAACGCTAAAGAAGTTTCTGAGGGAGAAATGGAAGTCTCTGAACTAGGAATCAAAGCTGAAGACGACAAGACTCTTGTCGTGGAACTTGAGCGCCCGACTCCTTACTTCATGTCATTGATGGCTTTCGGTACATTCTACCCATTGAACGAAGAGTTCGTAACTGAGCAAGGCGATAACTACGCTTCTAACTCTGAAACAATCCTATACAACGGCCCGTTCACTCTTACAAACTGGGACGGCACTGGCTTGACTTGGACAATGGAGAAAAACCCTGAGTACTGGGATGCGGAAACTGTTCAACTTGAAACAGTTAACGTAGACGTAGTTAAAGAAACATCAACTGCAGTAAACCTTTACCAATCTGGTGAAAAAGACCGTGTAGGCCTTTCTGGTGAATTCGCAATGCAATACGCTGAAGACCCAGAAGTTGTGCGCGAGCTTGAGCCAACTTTGTTCTACTTGAAATTCAACCAAGAACGTAACGGCGAAGAAACTCCACTTGCTAACGAAAACATCCGTAAAGCGATTGCTACTGGCTTCAACAAGCAAGATCTTGTAGATGTAGTTCTAGCAAACGGATCTCTTCCAGCTAACTACCTTGTACCAACTGAGTTTGCTTTCAACGAAGCGGGCGAAGACTTCCGTGATATCAACGGAGACATGCTTCCATTCAACGCTGAAGAAGCGAAAACTTACTGGGAAAAAGGCCTAGAGGAAATCGGCGAAACAGAAGTCACTCTTGAACTTCTCGGCGGCGACTCTGAGCTTGCTGGTAAAATGGATGCTTACTTGAAAGAGCAGCTTGAAACAAACCTTGAAGGTTTGACAGTTAACTTGAAAGCTGTACCATTCGGCGTACGCCTTGAGCTTGATGAAGCACAAGACTACGATATCCAGAACTCTGGATGGGGCCCTGACTACCAGGATCCAATGACATTCATCGACCTATTCGTAACTGGCGCTTCTCACAACTTGATGTCTTACTCTAACGAGGAGTTCGATAACTTGGTAGAGCAAGCTAAAGGCGAATTGGCACAGGATGCTGAAGGTCGCTGGGAAGCAATGGCTCAAGCTGAAAAAATCTTGATCGAAGAAGATGCTGCTATCGCACCGATCTATCAGCGCGGTATCATGTCCCTTCAAAAGCCATATGTTAACAACATCGTTAAACACCCATTCGGTGGAGACTACAGCTACAAATGGGCTTACATTTCCGGTAAGGAATAAGAATTCCCAACTGAATGTACTTTAGGAAAACATAATAGAAAGAGAGTATATCAAGGGTTTGATATACTCTCTTTTCTACTGTGAATAAATTCACCGAAAATTAACGGTATTCTGCTTAATCAGAAAAGTACAGGCGTCAATCGATGCTTGATATAATAGAGTGATTTTATTTTGGAGGTGCACCATGGCACGCTATATTGGAAAAAGATTAATTTATATGTTCATCACCTTAGCGCTTATTGCCACGTTTACATTTTTCTTGATGAAAATATTACCAGGTTCCCCAATTGCTTCCGCAGATAAGCTATCTCCTGAACAACGGGCAGTCGTAGAGGCACGGTACGGACTGGACCAACCCCTTCCTGTTCAATATTTCGATTATATGTTTGGTTTGCTAAAAGGTGATTTGGGTATTTCGATTAACCAATTCAAAGGCGCAAACGTAACGGATGTTATTTTAAGCCGCATGGGGCCGTCAGCCCAGATCGGATTCCAAGGGATGCTCCTCGGGACTGTTCTAGGAATCCTGTTCGGGATGGTCGCGGCACTCAGGCAAAATACTTGGGTGGATTATGGAAGTACGATTGTCGCAATCATCGGTATATCCATTCCATCGTTTGTTTTTGCATCCATGCTACAATATTGGCTCGGTTTAAAATGGGACCTGTTCCCAGTGGCGCTATGGAAAGACGGATTCATGTCCAGCGTATTGCCGTCAATAGCATTGGCGATGTTCCCGCTGGCAACGGCTGCACGGTTTATCCGTACAGAAATGATCGAAGTTCTTGGCTCGGATTACATTACTTTGGCAAAAGCTAAAGGGGCCAGCGGTTCTGAAATCGCTTTCAAACACGCATTCCGTAATGCCTTGATTCCATTGATCACGGTTCTTGGGCCGATGGCAGTCAGCATCTTGACAGGCTCTCTCGTGGTCGAACAGATTTTCGCGATTCCTGGAATCGGTGAGCAGTTCGTAAAATCAATCATGGTCAATGACTTCTCGATCATCATGGGTACGACCATTTTCTTCTCGGTTTTCCTGATCGTTGTCATTTTGATTGTAGATATTTTGTATGGCGTCATCGATCCTCGTATTCGTCTTTCAGGAGGTAAGAGTTAATGACACAGAACTATGAAAAGCTTCCTCAAGATGCGTTTACCCGCATCCCGAGGGACACCCAAGAGGCAGAGAAAATCTCCAAACCAAGTGTCAGTTTTTGGCAAGATGCTTGGCGCAGCCTTAAGAAAAACAAAGGCGCAATCATCAGTTTGATCCTATTCGGCTTGATTGTTCTCATGTCCTTTATCGGACCAATGATCAGCCCTTATGAACCGAACGACCAGACCATTACACATGCCAACTTGCCGCCGAAAATGCCGGTCATCGAAAACCTAGGCATCATGGACGGGGTAGGTACCCTTGGCGGGCGTGAAGTCGATATGTACGAAATGAAGAATGTTGAACAGAATTACTGGTTCGGGACAGATGGCCTTGGCCGGGATATGTTCTCGCGTGTATGGAAAGGGACACAAGTGTCCTTGTTCATCGCGTTCGTTGCAGCAGCGATCGATATGCTGATCGGCGTAATCTATGGCGGGATTTCCGGCTACTTCGGAGGCCGTGTGGATGATGTCATGCAGCGTATCGTCGAGATTTTGACAGGTATTCCAAACTTGGTCGTGGTTATCCTCTTCATCCTCATCATGGATCCGGGGATACTCGCAATTATCATTGCCTTGACGATAACCGGTTGGACCGGCATGTCGCGGGTAGTGCGCGGGCAGGTTCTTAAATACAAGAGCCAGGAATTCGTACTTGCCGCCCGCACGCTCGGCGCAAGCGATAGCCGCATCATCTGGAAGCATTTGATGCCGAACGTTCTCGGTGTCGTCATCATCAACACGATGTTCACGATTCCAGGCGCTATTTTCTTCGAAGCATTCTTGAGCTTTATCGGGCTCGGGCTCCAGGCTCCGGATGCGTCTCTAGGGACATTGATCAATGATGGATATAAACTGATCCAGTACCGGCCGCATATCCTTTTGTTCCCGGCAGTAGTGTTGAGTTTAATCATGATTGCATTTAACTTGATCGGTGACGGCTTGCGTGATGCGCTCGATCCGAAGATGAAAGATTAAGGAGGAAAGCCTTAGATGGAAAAAATACTTCAAGTAAAAGACCTCGAACTTTCCTTCCACACATTTGGTGGCGAAGTAAAGGCAATCCGAGGCGTCAACTTTGATCTATATAAAGGTGAAACATTGGCAATCGTAGGTGAATCCGGTTCGGGTAAATCCGTTACAACCAAATCGATCATGCGTTTATTGCCCGAAGCAACTTCAGAATTCAAAAACGGTGAAATCCTTTTCGGCGGGCGTGACTTGACGAAATTGAGCGATAAGGAAATGCAGAAAATCCGCGGAAAAGACATCTCGATGATTTTCCAGGATCCTATGACATCGCTCAACCCGACGATGCCGATTGGCCGCCAGATTACAGAGCCGATTTTGAAACACCAAAAAATCGGTAAAGATGAAGCGAAAAAAGTGGCGATCGATTTGCTGCGTTTGGTCGGCATGCCGAAACCTGAACTTCGCATGAAACAATACCCTCACCAATTCTCGGGCGGGCAGCGCCAGCGGATCGTAATCGCGATCGCTTTGGCCTGCAATCCGCAGATCTTGATCGCCGATGAGCCAACGACTGCTCTCGACGTGACGATCCAAGCGCAAATCCTTGAATTGATGAAAGACTTGCAGAAAAAAATCGATACATCGATCATTTTCATCACGCATGACCTCGGAGTGGTGGCGAACGTCGCAGATCGCGTAGCAGTCATGTACGGAGGGAAAATCGTAGAAATCGGCACAGTCGATGAGATTTTCTACAACCCGCAACATCCATACACATGGGGCCTTCTCAGTTCAATGCCTTCAATGGATGCAGAAGATGCAAAACTGTATGCGATTCCTGGCACGCCGCCGGATCTTCTCGACCCGCCAAAAGGCGATGCATTCGCGCTGCGCAGTGAATACGCCATGAAGATCGATATGGAACAGCCGCCTCCGTTCTTTAAAGTCAGCGATACGCACATGGCGGCCACATGGCTTCTTCATCCTGAAGCGCCAGCAGTTGAACCGCCTGAAATGGTTATCGAACGGATGAAAAAGTTCCCTGGAAGCCGTTATTATGAAGGGAGCGCGAACTGATGGCTGAAAAATTGGTTGAAATCAAGAACCTCAAACAACATTTCAATGTCGGCAAAGCAAACGAAGTAAAAGCAGTCGATGGCATTTCTTTCGATATTTATAAAGGGGAAACGCTTGGCCTTGTAGGCGAGTCAGGTTGCGGAAAATCCACAACTGGCCGCTCGATCATTCGCTTGTATGATGCGACGGATGGCCAAGTGCTTTATGAAGGGGAAAGTGTGCACGGCAAGAAAAACAAGAAAGACCTAAAGAAATTCAACCGTAAAATGCAGATGATTTTCCAGGATCCTTATGCTTCCTTGAACCAACGGATGAAAGTCATGGATATCATCGCTGAAGGCATCGATATCCACGGTTTGGCAAAAGACGCCAACGACCGCAAGAAAATGGTCTATGACCTATTGGAAACGGTTGGCTTGAACAAAGAGCACGCGAATCGTTATCCGCATGAATTCTCAGGCGGGCAGCGCCAGCGTTTAGGTATTGCGCGTGCTTTGGCGGTAGATCCGGACTTTATCATCGCGGATGAGCCGATTTCTGCTCTCGATGTTTCCATCCAAGCACAGGTAGTCAACTTGTTGAAAGAGCTTCAGGAAGAAAAAGGTTTGACGTATCTGTTCATCGCACACGATTTGTCGATGGTTAAATACATTTCGGACCGCATCGGCGTTATGTACTTTGGTAAGTTGGTGGAATTGGCGCCAGCTGACGAATTGTACGAAAACCCTATGCATCCATATACGCAATCATTGCTTTCGGCGATACCGCTTCCGGACCCGAACTATGAACGCAACCGCACGCGAAAAGCATACGATCCGGCAGTCCATAACTACACGGATGCGGATGATGTGAAAATGCGTGAAGTATCACCGAACCATTTCGTGAACTGTTCAGAAAAAGAATTCGCAGAGCTCCAGGAACGCATGGCAGCCAAAAAATGAACCTGAAAGCACGCCTCCTTATAGGGGCGTGTTTTTTGGTGGAACCAAAGCTTTCTGTCAAGTTCGACCCTAAGGCAAATAAATGTCCCGACGACTCTAAATTTACTAAATTATCCTGTTAAAAGTTCATAAAAATGGTAAACTGAAGAAAAGCTGAAAAGGTGTGTGAATCTGTGTGAAATCCTTGAAATGGCTTGCGGCGCCCTTAATCCTATTGGGAAGCGCCAGCTCAGTACAGGCGGCTGAAACCGCAACAGAAGACTTTTCGACCCGTACATATGAAGTAGCGAGCATCGACTCGGGGTTGCTTGGGACATCGGAACGTTTCCGGTTCGATTCGGGATTGAATTTCGATTATCCTGACGCAGTCCGGGGAATATTTGTCACTGGAAACTCAGCCGGGGGAGAGCGTTTTTCTTCGCTTGTCAACCTCATTGGGAACACGGATTTAAATGCAATGGTCATTGATGTCAAGGAAGATAAAGGACATTTGACGTATATGCCTGAAGAAGGGTCTTCGTTGGCTGGCAAAGGAATCGGGACGTCATTGATCAAAGATCCGCGTGCGATGCTTGAACAAATGGAACAAGAACAGATTTACCCGATCGCCCGTGTAGTTGTCTTCAAGGATACGGTGCTTGCCGAACAACGCCCTGAACTTTCCTTTACTTCGGGAGGCCAGGTGTGGAAAAATCGCCGCGAAGAAGCATTCGTCAATCCGTTCATGCGGGAAGTTTGGGACTATAATGTGGAAGTGGCAATAGAAGCTGCAAAAATGGGATTCAAAGAAATCCAATTTGACTATGTGCGTTTCCCGGAAGGTTTTGAGCGTTACGGTGAGCAGCTGGACTATTCGATGGGTGATTACGCAGAATCCAATTTAGACCCGGTGCAGCGCCGCGTTGAAGCTGTAACGGACTTTGTTGCCTATGCAAGGGAAAAACTCGAACCTTATGATGTAGAGGTATCAGTTGATATTTTCGGCTATGCCGCAACATTGCCGGAAGCGCCAGGCATCGGGCAGAACTTCTCGAAAATTTCCGAGAATGTCGATGTCATCTCATCGATGATTTATCCAAGCCATTGGACGTCTTATTTCGGTATCGCAAAGCCTGACCTGGAACCGTATAAGTTGGTCGCAGAGTATGCGAAAGTTGAAAATGAGGTTCTTGCCAAACTGGACGAAGCGCCTGTATCGCGCCCTTGGCTGCAAGATTTCACCGCCAGCTATTTAGGCGCCGGCAACTATAAGCGTTACGGCAAGGCGGAAGTGGAAGCCCAGATCCGTGCATTGAATGATCAGGGAATCGATGAATTCCTTCTTTGGAACGCCGGGAATCGTTATTCGGCTGGCGTCGACTATACACCTGAATAATCGAAATGCCCCTCTGGACGTCATTGTCCCAGGAGGGGCATTTTCGTTTCCGGACCGCTATTTAAAATAAGCTGGAATTGAAACCTTTTCAGTGATAAAACGTACTATATAATAGAAGCTTCATTTTCAAAAAAAAAATCGTAAATGAGAATAAATTTTTCTTATAGAAGTTTAATTGATAAACGAAGCGGGTAAATTTCTAATGTATAAGTTTTACAAAATCTCTGAAAATGTAGCGAGACTGTGACACAATCGATGTTTTTTTAAAATTCTCGCTGTCAGCTATATATTACTGAAGCCTAATGTTGTATAATGATTGTAGAGCTTCTAAACGATAGTGATTCTAATTTAAGAATGAATTCCCTCAACACCTATGAATCCGAAAGGAAGTGCTCCATTATGATGGTTACATTATTCACTTCTCCAAGCTGTACGTCTTGCCGCAAGGCGAAAGCGTGGCTGGAAGAACATGATATCCCATATACAGAACGCAATATTTTCTCCGAACCTTTGACAATCAGTGAAATCAAAGAAATTCTGCGTATGACAGAGGACGGGACGGATGAAATCATTTCGACTCGTTCGAAGATCTTCCAAAAACTGAATGTAGACGTAGAGAGCTTGCCATTGCAGCGCCTCTATGAATTGATTCAAGAACATCCGGGCTTATTGAGACGCCCGATCATCATGGATGAAAAACGCCTGCAAGTCGGTTATAACGAAGATGAGATCCGCCGATTCCTTCCAAGAAAAGTGCGCGCGTATCAATTGCTGGAAGCTCAGCGCATGGTCAACTGAGAATAAGGAGAAAAAGCTGTCCGGTCTTTATGGTTTTTCATAAGGGATCATGGGGCGGCTTTTCTTTATCCTGTTAATATATCGCCCCGTCCATCTTTTCCTCAGGGGCGTGTGTTTCTGTCCTGATTAGTTGCAAAAGTCTGTCGATTCGATTAGACTCTAAGTTAATTATCTTCTCGTGCCGCCTATAGGCAGAAAAATGTTTTTAAGCCTTCAGGAAAGGTATAATGAAGGTAGTAATAAATCACGGCTTTTGAGGAACTTCCTCTTAATCCGATCCGAAAAGGAGAGGTGTAGAATGGAAATAGAACGCATTAACGACAACACAGTGAAATTTTACATTTCCTATCTTGATGTTGAAGAGCGAGGGTTCAGCCGTGACGAAATTTGGTTTAACAGAGACAAAAGCGAAGAGCTTTTCTGGGAAATGATGGATGAAGTCAATGAAGAAGCCGATTTCGTTATGGAGGGGCCGCTGTGGATCCAAGTACAAGCCATGGACAAAGGACTTGAAGTCACTGTCACTCGTGCGCAATTGACGAAAGACGGGCAAAAACTTGATTTGCCGGATGATATAGAAGAACGACGCAAAATGTTTTCTGGAGAAGAAACTGGTTCGCCGGAATTTGATGAATTCGAACCGGTTTATGACGAAGGCGATGCAAAGAAACTCGAATACTCATTTGTCCTCTCGGAAGTGGAAGAATTGCTTCCGATAGCGAAGCGCCTCATGTACATGCCAGTCGATACGGCATTGTACCACTTTGACGGCAAGTATTATATGCATGTGAAGTTTGATGAGATCTTGCATTCGGAAAAAGACATTAAAGACCAATTGAGCGTCATCACTGAATATTTGCAGCAAACTCCGATGACGATTCACCGTCTGGAAGAGTATGGCAAGCCGATCTTCAAAGAAGATGCACTGTCGAATGTATTGCATTATTTCGGCTAAAAAACCTCCTTTACAGGAGGTTTTTTTTGCCTTTTTGCCTTTTTCATAGGGAGCGAAGGCGATTTCAAAGAAGCAGACAGCCTTTTCTGTATTGCGCACATTGACTCTTCCGCGTAAACTGAAAAAAAGGAGAGTGATTCATATACTGACAGCGCTCGTCAAAGGCCGTTTATTTACGCTGCAAGCTTATCACACAAGGCAACAACTGATTCAGCTGCGAAGGGACTGTACTTTTCAATGTCCCGCTTGCGAAGCCCCGGTCGTCTTGAAAGTCGGCACAACGAAAATCCCCCATTTCGCCCATCTCCAGCAATTCTCCTGTACGCCAGGCAGTGAACCGGAAACACCGCTTCATCTGCTCGGGAAATCCCGTTTAGCTTCTTTTTTTCATGTCAAGAAAATTCCGGTCCATGTCGAACATTACTTACCCCGTATTAAACAGCGCCCCGACCTGTTAGCCGGGAACTCGGCAATTGAAATCCAGTGCAGCCCATTGCCCGCAGAGCAGGTTATCAAGCGCAGCCAAGGATATGCCAAGATGGGGCTCCATCCTGTCTGGATCAGGGGGACGGAACACATTCCGGCTCCTGGCCTCGGTGTTTTCCAAATCCGCCCGTTTGAACAAGCGATGTTCCGCGGTACTCAATTCCACCCGCATCTCCTGCAATTCAACCCCGATCATTCACTCTTCGTCTATTACTCCAATCTTTTTTATATACAGGGCAACCGTTGGGTCGCGAAGGCATCGCTCCTGCCGATGATTGAACAAGTCCATCCTTTTGCCGTGCCGAAAAAATTGAACGAAACCGAATACTATCAGGCAGCAGCCCTGATGCGGGTAGAAAGGAATAAATATATCCGTTCCCAATTATTTGCGAAGAACCGGATGAGGAATCCTTTCTGGCGCTTGAGCTATGAGCTTCAGCTCGACAGGGAAGCCATCCCGGAAATTTTCGGTTTGCCGCTTACAGGGGGCCACCTGTTTTTGGAGCCTCCCTTGCTATGGCAAATGAAAGCTGCGCTGATGATCGAGTGTGGAAAACCGGTGGAAACGCTTTTAGATGAAAAGCTGGTCAAGACTGCGCCTTCTGGTATAGAAAACCGTCCATTATTGCAGGTGCTTTCAGCATATGAAACCCTCTATAGAAATGGGCGTTCCATGTGCTTTTCGGAAGTGGTGGATATTTCCTATCATCTGCTTGCAAAAGCGTGGGAAAATTGAGAAAATAAGGTGTAATTCGTTTCCCGAAACAAGGGAAAGAGGAGGCAGCCAAATGACGGAAAAACTGATGACAAGAGATCAAGTGCCTGCAGAACTGACATGGCGCTTGGAGGATATTTTTGCTACAGATTCACAATGGGAAGAGGAATTCAAAGCTGTCTCGGCGTTGGCTGAGAAAGCTGGACAATACGAAGGCACTTTATCGGGCGGGGCAGATGCCCTATACGATGCGCTTAGCTATAAAGATGAATTGTCGGAACGGCTGCGCAGGCTTTACACATACGCCCATATGCGCTATGACCAGGACACGACGAATTCTACTTACCAAGCGATGGACAGCCGCATCAAATCACTGTTTGCCAAAACCGCGGCAGGATTATCTTTCATGACACCTGAAATCCTATCCTTGGATGAAACGGAACTGAATCGCTACGTCGAAGAACATAAGGGGCTGAAGCTTTATCAGCACGCGCTCGAAGAACTGAATAAGATGCGCCCGCACGTCCTGAAAGCGGAGCAGGAAGCCCTGCTTGCGCAATTATCCGAAGTGGTGGGGGCATCTTCTGAAACTTTCGGCATGCTCAACAATGCGGATTTGGAATTTCCGGAAATTGAAAATGAAGACGGCGAAAAAGTGCAGATTACGCATGGCAATTACATCCGCTTCATGGAAAGCAAAGACCGGCGTGTGCGCGAAGACGCATTCAAAGCCGTATATGCGACATATGGAAAATTCCGCAATACGTTTGCTTCCACTTTATCCGGAAATGTCAAACGCGATAACGTCCATGCTAGAATCCGCAATTACTCGTCAGCCCGGGAAGCGGCGCTCTCGGATGACCATATCCCGGAAGCGGTGTACGATCAATTGGTCGAAACCGTCAATGACAATTTGCATCTATTGCAGCGCTACGTAGCGCTGCGTAAGGAAGTGCTGGGCCTCGACCAGGTCCATATGTACGATATGTATACACCGCTCGTCAAGGAAGTCAAAATGGAAATCCCTTATGGCAAGGCGACGGGCATGATGCTCGAAGGTTTGCATGCGCTCGGTGAGGAGTATGTCGGCATCGTCAAATCCGGGATCGATAACCGCTGGGTCGACGTGAAAGAAAACAAAGGCAAGCGCAGCGGGGCTTATTCTTCCGGGGCTTACGGAACAAACCCTTATATCTTGATGAACTGGCAGGACAATGTAGACAACCTGTTCACTTTGGCACATGAATTCGGCCATAGCGTCCACAGCTATTACACACGGCAAAACCAGCCATTCATTTACGGCGATTATTCCATTTTCGTGGCGGAAGTCGCATCGACGACAAATGAAGCACTGCTCAATGAACATTTGGTCAATACGACAGAAGATGAGCAGGAGCGCATCTATTTGCTCAACCACTGGCTGGATGGTTTCCGCGGAACGGTCTTCCGCCAGACGATGTTTGCTGAATTCGAACACATGATCCACCAAATGGACCAGAACGGCGAAGCCTTGACAGCCGACCGCTTGACGGAAGTGTATTACGAATTGAACAAAAAGTATTTTGGTGAAGACATGGCAGTGGATGAAGAGATCGGCCTCGAGTGGGCGCGCATCCCGCATTTCTACTATAATTACTACGTATTCCAGTATGCAACCGGCTTCAGTGCCGCTACGGCGCTAAGCAAAAAAATCCTGGAAGAAGGCGAGCCTGCCGTGGAGCGTTATATCAACGAATTCCTGAAAGCCGGCAGCTCCGATTACCCGATTGAAGTACTGAAAAAAGCCGGCGTTGACATGACTTCTTCCGAGCCGGTAGAAGAGGCATGCAAAGTCTTTGGGCAAAAGCTTGAAGAGTTGGAAGCTTTATTATTGAAGAAATGAAGCATCATTGAGAAAAGCCTCTGCGGTTACATCCAGCAGAGGCTTTTTTGGGCTTCTCCTTATGAGTTGAAGAAGGCGCCCAATTCACCCAGGAATATATATACAGGACTCGATAAAGTCCTCGCCATCATTATTGCAAAATGAAAAAATGGAACGGGGAAAGCAAATAGGAACTCTTAAAACGCTAATTAAAGTTATTTAAAAATAATTTATCTAGAAGAGAGTTATATGTAAGCGCTTGATATTATGACAGATTTGTGAAATGATTTGTGATTTATTGCATTAACTATTATGGCGTGATATTATTAGGTTGTGAAATTAATCACATACAAACATACACCCCTTTGTTTGAGCGTGAACATTTCTCCCATCCCCTTTGTGTAAGATAAGAAAGGCGCCTTCCGGACGTGGAAGGCGCCTTTCGCTGTTATTTATGGAAGAAAAATAAGCTAAGCCCCGTTTACGGGAGCTTAGCTTATTTCACTTTCCATAATGTTTCGTCCTGCATAGGGATGCGTTCCAGTTTCTGCTGCAGCACTTGCTTTTTCAGCTCGCGTTCTGCGGTTTGTTCGCTGATATTGTAGATGCTCGCTACTTCGTGCGTCGCCATCGTCGGATACTTTATGAACAGGTCATCGAGAGAAGGCGGGGATTGCCGGTTGAGCCGGTCTTTTCCCAGCATTTCCTGTAGGATGGTCAAATAGACGTCGTATGAATAAAGGCCTGAAACTTTGACGCCTTCGTCTTCGATGCATTCGTTGAAAAAGACGATGCTTGGCACTTCGGAAATTTCCATTTCCCTTGTGATGCGCAGATCGCATTGAAATGCTTTTGCGCTGTGGGCCGAGTGGAAGTCATCTTTGAATTCGGCTTGGTCCAGTTCTGCTTCTTCCGCTATTTCAAGCAGTACATCGTAGGATGTGACGTTCCGTGATTGCAGGAAGAGATGCTCTTGCAGTTTGTACATGAATCGATTGCCTGCCCGTTTTCCCTGGAGCTCCGCCGCTTTGATGGCAACAGAGGGAAGTGCGGGGTGTTCAAGCTCGCCGCCGGCCATATCGGTATTCTTCATGCTCATATTCAGGGCGGATAATTGTGTGCTTAAGATCATCCGCATTGAAAAATAATGGCCATACTCGATTTGCAATTTGCGGATGATGGATTGAAGTTCCCAGCATGCGGGATTCATCGGGTCCATGAACACGTATAATTCCATCGGTTTGCAGGAAGCTTGGTGTTCGCGGATGTCCTCTGCCAGATCCAGGTTGCTCACTCCAACTCCTCCTCACTGTCGTAATCATTCACCATGTGGTGGGCTGTCAAAACGAGCCGGTTGAAAAACGTCTCGCGAAATTGGCCGCTGAGCCCCACTTCATCCATCGCTTCACTCATGCACTCCAACCAGGCTTGCGCGCGGTCGGGAGTGATCGGGAAAGGATGGTGGCGTGCTTTCAGGCGCGGGTGCCCGTGTTCTGCCGAGTAAATGTTCGGGCCGCCTAAATATTGTGTTAAGAACTGTTTTTGTTTTCTCGCTGTTTCGGTCAGGTCGTCAGGGAAAATGGGTGCAAGTTTCGGATGGGCTGAGACGCGCGCATAGAAGGCGTCCACCAGGTTTGATAATGTTTCCGCGCCGATTTGATCGTACGGGAGAAGCGGTTTTTCAGTCATCAGTCTTGTCCCCTTTGTGGTTGCTGTAAATCCATTCTATCAACGCATGGTAAATATCTCAAACAAATCGCATGCCACCGAACGGTTGTGCCAGCTTTAACGTTTGGAAGCCGCCTTCATGAAACGAGCGATTTTCTTGTCTGCCGGGCGCATCGGGATGCGTTTTTCTTCGAGCAAAGAGATGAATATCCGCTTGCCGGCCGCCTCATCTGTGACTTCGTATTCCAGTTCAAAATCTTCCACGCCTAAGTATTCCGAATGGTCCAGGACGAGAAGCCCGCCTTTGTATTCAATTTCTGCGCGATGGGTCGTCAACGAACCGATATGCGTCAAATCGGAGGGGGAGACACCAAGCCGTTCGAGTTCAGCGGAAACTTCGGGTGCATCGAACTGCCTTAAACCTAACATGGCTGACGCCTGTCCTTCGTCCAAGCTATCGGTCGTTTCGTAATTTCCTGAAGCGGCGGGTGTTTTGAGCGTACATTCATACCGGCTGCCGATGGTGCGCAGGCGAAGAGCTGCCTTTTGGTCACGCAGACGGAAATCGGCCGTGTCGAAATAATGGTTGGTCTGGCTGATGGGGGCCAATTTTTGTTCTCCCAGTAATTCGCTATACTCTTCTTTCGTCAGCATATTCTTGAATTCGATTTCGAGTTCTTTTGCCATTTGTTCACCTCATTATGATATAGAAACCCCTTTTCTATCAGTTAAGGAGCGGTTTTTTTAAAAAAAGCAGGACAGCTTGGCCGGACAAGGGCGGAAATCATGCTTGCGCCGTTTTCCCGTGGCTTGGCCGTTAATTTCATTATCGGATAGTTGGATGCAATCTGCAACGCAGAGCATTGCTGTGGTAAAATAGCGGTATGTAGAGACGGCCCTGTGCTGGGCTTAAAGGATAGTAAACAGGCAAAGCAGTGAGGAGGGCCAGATATGGGGCAATGGAATCGTTTTTTGGCGCCGTATAAACAGGCGGTCGACGAGATGAAAGTGAAATTCAAAGGAATGCGCAAGCAATTTGAAACGAACAATACGAATTCTCCGATTGAGTTCGTTACCGGCCGCGTTAAGCCGCTGGCGAGCATCTATGATAAAACCTTGGAAAAGGGGCTATTGTTTGAACCATCGGAAGAGTTGGCCCGCAATTTACAGGACATCGCCGGTTTGCGGATGATGTGTCAATTCGTCGGGGATATCGAGACCGTGGTAGAGCTTTTGCGCCAGCGCAATGATTTGCGGATTGTCGAGGAAAAGGATTATATCTCCCATGAAAAACAAAGCGGCTATCGTTCTTATCATGTCATCGTGGAGTATCCTGTACAGACCATCGACGGCGAGCAGCTGATTCTCGCGGAAATCCAGATCCGGACCTTGGCGATGAATTTCTGGGCTTCGATCGAACATTCCCTGAACTATAAATATAAAGGCGTGTTTCCTGAAGAAATCAAGCTGCGCCTGCAGCGTGCAGCGGAAGCGGCATTTCAGCTCGATGAAGAGATGACGCAGATCAGGGATGAAATCCAGGAAGCGCAAGCGTATTTCAGCGAATACAAAGAATCCCCAGGAACGCGATTTCCCGGAGAGGCAGAAGGAGGTCGAAAGGATACATGAAATTTTATATCATATCCAGAAGTGATGATTTATCCAATCGATTAATGGAAGAAGCGCGCACGTATCTAGAAGATTTCGGCATGGAATGGAGCGAGGCGGAACCGCAGATCGTCCTGTCGATCGGCGGCGATGGTACCTTGCTGCATGCGTTCCATAAATACAGCGAACGATTGGATGCCGTGGCATTCGTCGGCATCCACACCGGCCACCTCGGTTTTTACGCCGACTGGAAGCCGATCGAAATCGAAAAGCTCGTGATCGCCATCGCGAAGAAGGAATTTGAAGTCATTGAATATCCGTTGCTGGAGGTGACGGTGCGTTACCGGAGCGAGCAGGAATCATCCACTTATTTGGCGTTGAACGAATCGACCGTCAAATCGCCGGATGTCACGCTTGTCATGGACGTCTTTTTGAATGATAGCCATTTTGAACGTTTCCGTGGAGACGGCTTATGCATGTCTACGCCTTCGGGAAGTACGGCGTATAATAAAGCACTCGGCGGGGCGATTATCCATCCGTCCTTGCCTGCGATGCAATTGACCGAGATGGCATCGATCAACAACCGCGTGTTCCGGACAGTCGGTTCGCCGCTGGTGTTGCCATCGCACCATCGCTGCACGCTGCTTCCGGTGAAGGCGCCTGATTTCATGGTGACGATCGACCATCTTCAATTGCTCCATAAAGACGTCGAGTCGATCGAGTACCGTGTGGCGAAAGAAAAAGTGCGCTTCGCCCGTTTCCGTGCATTTCCATTCTGGCGCCGTGTCCATGACTCATTCATCGATAGCGACCTGTCGGAGGATTGACCGCATGAAAGCATTTCAAATCGAATTTACAGCACGAGAGCATGGGCTATTGCGGGAAGCGCTGCAAAACTATGGCATATCCAAAAGGACGCTGGCTTCCGTGAAATACGGCGGGGGCCATTTGCTGGTTAACGGTTCGGAAGTGACGGTCAGGCATCCACTTGAAATCGGGGATGCCGTGACCGTTATTTTTCCGAAAGAAACACAAGGCAAAGGCTTGACGGCAGAAAACGGGCCGCTTGCCATCGTCTATGAAGATGAGGCCTTATTGATCGTCGAAAAACCGCCAGGGCAAAACACCATCCCGTCGCGCGAACAGCCTTTCGGCAGCCTGGCGAATTACGTTGCCGGCCATTTCGGGCGGCATGGCATACCGTCGACACTGCATATCGCTACACGGCTTGATAAAGACACTTCAGGGTTGGTATGCATCGCCAAAAATCGCCATGTCCATCATTTGCTGTCTGTGCAGCAGCAGGAAAAACGGATGAACCGCCGCTATGAAGCGTTTGTCCATGGTGAAGTGGCGGCTGAAAAGCTGGTAATCACCGCTCCTATCGGCCGCAAAGGAACGAGCATCATCGAGCGCGAAGTGAGGGAAGATGGCAAATTTGCCGAGACCGAGATGGAATTGATCCAGTCGGATGGCGGCATCAGCCATGTCCGGCTGAAATTGAATACCGGCAGGACCCATCAGATCCGTGTCCATATGGCCCATATCGGACATCCATTGCTGGGAGATGATCTATACGGGGGCGGACGCGAATTGATCGAAAGGCAAGCGCTGCATTGCACTGAATTGCAGCTCGATCATCCTGTCTCCGGGAAGCGGCTGTCGTATACATCCGCTCTCGCCGGCGATATGCATGGATTGATTCAATCGTAGTGATGGAAGCGATCCGGCTGATAGGGCTGTCTTGACGGGACTTGATGAATATCCATTTCCGGAAATCGCAATGCGGTTAGGGCGCCGCCGAATACACATCCGGTATCGATGTTAACGGTATTGTTTTGGAAGTAAGGCGTCTCGACAGGGGTGTGCCCGTAAACGATCCAGTGGTCACCCTTATAGCCCTTCGCCCAATTGCCGCGTACCGGACGGCCGTCGGCATGATATTTGCCGGTGATTTCGCCGTATAAAGCAAAAGTGATCATTTTGCGGCTCAGTGCTTTTCCGATCATGTCCTGGCGCAGGCCCGCATGGACGACAATCAGCTCGTCCCGCAGCTGATGGTAAAGGGGGAGGGCCTCATAAAACCGGAGATAGCGATCCTGGAACTTTTTTTGCTCTCTCTTATCCAGTCCGCGCCATTCGGCAACCGTCACTTCCAGGCCATGCAGCAGCTCCACAGGATTGCCTTTGAAAAAGCGGTATAGTTTATTGCAATGATTGCCGGGGGAATAATAGAGGATGCCCGCGTCCTGCATGGCGAACAATAGCCGCAACACCGCGAGGGATTCGGGGCCGCGGTCCATGGCATCTCCCACAAATGCAAGATTCCGGCCTTCCGGATGCACCGGGAGGCCATTTTCGAAACGGTAGCCGAGCTGTTCGATCAGTTCGGCCAGTTCATCGAAGCAACCGTGGATATCACCGATAACATCATATTTCATATTCTTCAGCTCCTATATGGTGTACATTGATTTTAGTGTAACGCATTTCGGGAAAAAAGCTGAAACGATTGAGGGGAGGGAGTATACATGATGGAAGAAACGAAGATCCGTGATGAAGAACTGAACGAAGAATTGATGCAGGAATTACTGGAAAAAGGGGATGTTGAAGCATTCCGAGAAGAATTTTTGTCCCACCATCCATACGACCAGGCAAGCTTTTATGAGAAAGCAGACGGTGAAACGAGGCAATTGCTCTATCAGTATCTCTCTCCGAAAGAAATGGCGGATATTTTTGAAGCCATTGAAGTGGACGATGACGAATACGAAGATTTATTCAAGGAAATGGATACGCGCTATGCATCGGATATCCTGTCTTATATGTACACCGATGATGCAGTCGATGTGCTGAATGAACTGAATAAAGACCAAGTGGCCAGTTATTTAACAATCATGGACAAGGAATCCGCCCAGCAGATCAAGGACTTGCTGCATTACGAAGAGTACACCGCGGGTTCGATCATGACGACGGAATTTGTCGCCATTCCGAAAAACTCGACGGTCCGCTCCGCGATGAACATCCTGCGCAATGCCGCACCGAACGCAGAAACGATTTATTATGTTTTTGTCATTGATGAAGAGCGAAAGCTATCGGGTATCGTGACTTTGCGCGACTTGATAATAGCGGATGAAGACACATTGATCGAAGCGATCATGAACGACCGCGTCGTCAGTGTCCAAGTAAGCGAAGACCAGGAAGAAGTCGCGCGCATGATCAAGGACTATGACTTTCTCGCATTGCCGGTGGTGGATTTCCAGGACCATCTGCTGGGCATCATCACGGTCGATGATATCATCGACGTGTTGGATGAAGAGGCGTCTGATGACTACTCCAAATTAGCTGCCGTCTCCGATATGGATACTTTTGACCGCGGCCCGCTGACAGCAGCGAAAAAACGCTTGCCATGGCTCATCTTGCTGACCTTCCTTGGCATGCTGACAGCGAACTTGATGGGCATGTTCGAAGCGACGCTCGACCAAGTGGCGCTGCTTGCCGTATTTATTCCTTTGATTGCCGGGATGGCGGGAAATAGCGGCACCCAGGCACTGGCGGTGGCCGTGCGCGGTATTGCAACGGGCGACATCGAAGAAGAAAGCAAGATAAAGCTGTTGTTCCGTGAAGCGGGGACAGGCCTGATCACAGGCGTCATCTGCGGCATTGTCGTCGTTGGGCTCGTTTACTTCTGGAAATCCGAATTGCTGATCGGGATGCTGGTCGGCACTGCGGTCGCCAGTTCGATATTTGTCGCGACTTTGGCCGGTTCATTTATCCCGTTGTTAATCCACCGGATGAAGATCGACCCAGCCGTCGCGTCGGGACCATTCATCACGACATTGAACGACATCATTTCCATCCTCATTTATTTGGGCTTGGCGACGACGTTCCTGACGAATCTATAGGCCGGTAAATGGCCAAAAGAAACAAGATCCCGGAAAGTGCAATTGCACTTTCTTTTTTTATGGGGTAATATTAGTACCAGGTAATAATATTAGGAGGTATATATATGTCGATTTCATTAAAAGATAAAACATATGTCATCATGGGTGTTGCCAATAAGCGCAGCATTGCATGGGGGATTGCGCGTTCATTGGATGCGGCCGGGGCGAACCTGATCTTTACATATGCAGGGGAGCGCTTTGAAAAGTCGGTGCGTGACTTGGTCGCGACACTTGATGGCAACCATGAGCAGATCTTGCCGTGTGATGTGACCAGTGACGAAGATGTGGAGAAGTGCTTCAATACGATCAAAGAAAGTGCCGGGAAAATCGATGGGCTTGCGCACTGCATCGCATTCGCCAAAACGGAAGAATTATCAGGCGACTTTTCCGATACATCCCGCGATGGCTTTTTGCTTGCGCATAACATCAGCTCGTACTCATTGACAATCGTTTCGAAATACGCGAAACCATTGATGACAGAAGGCGGCAGCATCGTGGCTTTGACTTATATCGGCGGAGAGCGCGTCATGCCGAACTACAATGTCATGGGCGTGGCCAAAGCGTCGCTTGAAATGTCCGTCCGTTATTTGGCAGCGGACCTTGGGAAGCACGATATCCGTGTCAATGCGATTTCATCAGGCCCAATCCGCACATTGTCTTCCAAGGGTGTCAGCGACTTCAACTCGATCTTGCGTGAGATCGAGGAGAAAGCACCGCTTCGCCGCAACACGACGCCTGAAGAAGTCGGTGACACGGCCGTCTTCCTGTTCAGCAATATGTCCCGCGGCATCACCGGTGAAGTCCTGCACGTCGACAGCGGCTATCACGTTTTGTAAAATGCATGAAAAAAACCTTCCGGAGTTTTTCCGGAAGGTTTTTTATTATAGTGTTTTCTCCATTTGGCGATGGGGAATGCCGGCGTCCATGAATTCGGGAGAGATCACATCATAGCCCAGCCGTTCATAAAACGGGATTGCATGGCTCTGTGAGTTGAGCTGCAGGCGGAAATAGCCGATAGAGCGGGCATATTCCTCCAGCTGTTGCATCATCTCGGCGCCGAAATGGTGGCCGCGGTATTCAGGCAAGACGCAAACGCGCTCGACTTTGCCGACGCCTTGTTCATATTCGCGGATCCGGGCAGCGGCAATCGGCTGTTCCAGTTCATAACCGATAAAATGGGTGGCGCTGTCGTCATGCTCGTCCATTTCCACATGAAGGGCGACGCCTTGCTCGTCGACGAAAACTTTGCGGCGGATTTCAAAAGCCTGTTCTTTTTCGAGTTCGGTTTCAACAATTTTCACTTTCTGCAATTAAGCTTCATCTCCTGACAAGCGGAATGTATCGTACACTGTCCACGAACCATCTTCCAATTGATAGAGCAAGTGGATGCGGTCGATCGTTTCTTCGTGGTCGATGCCAGCCATCTTCAATTGGCCATAGACATCGGCGTGCTCCGAATCCGATAATTTTTGTGCAATGGTGATATGCGGCACAAAAGGATGGTCCGGCATGCCGCCAAGAAAATCGGAGTGGAGGTCTTCGTGAAGATCCATCAGCTCTTTGGACGGCTCGATTTTGAAGTACAGGGCGTTCGTTACCGGCGTGAATGTGCTGACGCGCGTTGCGTGGATGCGGAAAGGCTTTTGGCGCTTGGCGATATTGGCAAGTTCCTCAGCCATCGCTTTGACTTCCGTATCGTCCGCTTCAAAAGGCCCTTTCAATGTAATATGGGGTGTGATCAATTCATAATGCGGATCATAGCGCTTCCGGTAGGAATTCGCCAAGTCTTGTAGTTTTTTGGATGGAAATGCTGCAATGCCATATTTCATAATCAATAGACCTCCTCATCTAATAAATGCTTTTCTCTTCAATTGTATCAAATTGTTCGGTTTGTTTCCTTAAGGCCTACATGCCGAAATTCATCAGCAGCGCCCTTTTCAGGTCGGGCTGCCAGTATTTCCATGTATGGTCTCCTTTGAATTCTTCGTAAAAGAGCGAAAACCCTTTATTTTTCATCAACTCATTCAACTCACGGTTCGGCGATAAAAAGTCGGCGGTTTCCCCGTTGGTCAATTTCACGTCCGTTTCTTCCGACCCGATGACATGGTAGACCGTGAACGAATTGTTCATCGGAAATTTCTCGACAGCTTCCATCATTTCCGGCCCCACTTTCGGCGACTGAAGAATGACGCGCCCGAAAATATTCGGATATTTAAGTGCGGCCATCAAGGAAACGGTGGCTGCAAGCGAATCGCCGATCAGCGTCCGGCCCATGCCGACTTGGTAAGTGGGGTATGTTTCGTCCAGATATGGCACCAGTTCATGTGCCAGGAAACGTAAGTAAGCGGCATGCTGTTCGCCGTCCGGCTCGTATTTGCGGTTGCGGTCTTGCACGCTTTTATAGGGGATGCCGACGAAGATGATGTTCTCGATTTCCTGATTTTCCAACAGTTCATCGACAACGCGCGGCACACGGCCGAGCTGGAAATAATCCTTGCCGTCCGATGCGATGACCAAGCTGTATTTATAGAGAGGAGAATAATTTGCCGGCAGATGGACGAGCACCTGCATATCTTCTCCCAAAGCATCGCTGTGAAGCGTGAAATCCTCTACGCGTCCTTTGTTCATGATGTTGCCTCCTTCTAATTCTATTGTACAAAAATTGTAACATATTCCCCCTGCAAGGTATAATGGACAGGAAGAGAAATCCAAATAGAGAGAGGGGATCGCACCATGGATGGAGGACATTTCCGTGTACATTCAGAAGAAGTGAATAAAGCGACGCATGAAGCTTTGGAAAGAAGAGGCGTCACGAAAGAAGATATCGCAAAAATCGTGTTGGACATGCAATTGCCCTTTAATGAAGGATTGACCTTGGCGCATTGCATCGAGTCGGTCGAAAGCGTCTTGCGCAAGCGGGAAATGCAGCATGCGCTCTTGGTCGGCATCGAACTCGATGAACTGGCTGAGCAAGGGAAACTATCCCAGCCGCTCCAGCAAATCGTCGGTTCCGACGAAGGCCTGTTCGGGGTCGATGAAATGATCGGGCTTGGCGCAGTACTCACTTATGGCAGCATCGCCGTGACGACGTTCGGCCATTTGGATAAAAACAAAACCGGCATCATCCATACGCTCGATACGAAATACGGGGAGCATGTCCATACCTTCCTGGATGATTTGGTTTCGAGTGTCGCAGCTTGTGCTTCAGCCCGCATCGCACACCGCACGCGCGACTTGGAGGAAGAGGGCAGAAGCTTTGAGGATCTTACTCCTGAAGAGACAACGCCGGAAACTCATGTTCCTGGCGCAGAATACGATTGATGGATAATATTAACAATAATTTGGTTTGAAAACGATTCCATTGTAAAAAATTAAATTGACAGATGGACAGAAAGTCATGGTATTATGAAGGATGAAAGAAACTATAGATAAAGGGAGGCCGATTTATGTTAAACAAAAAGTTTGGATTCTACGCGACTGTCGCTTTGGCCGGATCCGTATTCCTAGCAGGCTGTGGAGATGATGCAGCAAATGAAGAAGGCGGCGGCGGAGCAGCTGAACCGGAATTCATCAGTGTATTGACTGGTGGAACGACGGGAACTTATTATCCGCTAGGCGGAGCGATGGCGACAATCATCGAGAACGAGACAGGCATCGATACGACTGCTGAAGTGTCCCAGGCATCTGCAGCCAATATGACATCACTTGCCGATGGCACGGGCGAGATCGCTTTTGTACAGACAGATACGGCTTTCTACGCATCTGAAGGTTCGAACATGTTCGAAGGGGAAGTCATCGACAGCGTGTCCGCAATCGGGGCTCTTTATCCGGAAACGATCCAGATCGTAACGACTGAAGGATCTGGCATCACTGCATTTGAAGATTTGGCAGGAAAATCGGTATCCGTCGGGGCACCTGGCTCTGGTACGTATATCAACGCTGAGCAATTGCTTGAAATCCACGGCATGACGATGGATGACATCGACGCGCAGAACTTGGACTTTGGCGAATCTCAGGAAAGCTTGCAATCCGGACAGATCGATGCAGCATTCATCACAGCCGGAACGCCGACTGGCGCAGTTGAAAGCTTGAGTGCAACTGCCGATGTCAACATCGTTCCTGTCGCAGCTGATAAAGCAGCTGAATTGATTGAGAAATACCCATATTATGCAGAGGATGTAGTACCATCCGGCACTTATGGATTGACTGAAGAAGTTCCGACGGTTTCCGTTCTTGCGATGCTTGTTGTACAGAACGACATCTCCGAAGACACAGTCTACGATATTACAAAAGCAATTTATGAAAACACAGATCAAATCCAACACGCCAAAGCTGAGTTCATCAAAGCCGAAACAGCTCTTGATGGAATCGGGATCGATATCCATCCTGGCGCACAGCGTTACTTCGATGAAGTAAACCAATAAGAACTGATCAAAATAACTGACGATAAAGCGCAAGCTTTATCGTCGTTATTTATTTTTTGTCGGTAGGGGGATTATCTTGCGGAATAAAAGAATTCTCAAAATCCTTCTTATATTTACCATCCTCATCCTTATCTGCTCCGCACTTTTCTTCATCCCATACAAGAAACACTTCGTCTTCATCGAATCGGAAACAAACGAGATCACAGCGCATGTTCCCGTTATAGAAGACCGCTTCAAGATCCGCTATACCCATTCGATCCATCTATCGGATGTGATTGAAAGTTACCGCCTTGATGATGAGGGGAATTTGGTGATGACGGAACTTGAGTACGAAGATTTCAATATCGGCATGCCGTCGAATGCAGGAGAAGGGGAGCGCTTTGTCGAAAAAGACGGGAAATACTTTATTGAGGATATGAAGCGGAAGCTGCCCGAATTCCGATTGCTAGTCGGGGACGTGGACGCGGAACTCGTTTTCCTATTCGCAGGAAAAGAACTCGATTTGAAGAAGAGTTTGGAAAGAGGCAAGATCTACACATTCCGTGCCCAACGCCTTTCCATTTATCAGCAATTAGAAGGAGTGAACATCTATGAGTGATAAACTATCGCCAGAAGAAAGAGAAGAGAGAAAGCTTCCGCCTGAAGACGAAAGCTATATCTCGGAGGAGAAGCAAAAAGAGATTCTCCAGAAGTACGATCCAGAGTCGAATACCCGTGATTTGTCAGGCATCATCAAACATGTCGTGTTTTTCGGGCTTTTGGCATTTTCCTTGTTTCAGCTATACACAGCCATTTTCGGCCAATACACAGCGTATATCCAGCGTTCTGTCCACTTAGGATTCGCTCTGTCGCTGATTTTCATCCTATTCCCGATGCGCCGCCGGAAAGGGGCGCGCCATAAGGTGGCCTGGTATGATTACATACTTGCCCTATTGTCTATTGGGATTGGTGCTTATTGGCCGATCATGTATGACGACTTGGTGTTCCGCATCGGGCGCGTTACCGAACTGGATTTGATAGTCGGGATTTTAGCCGTCATACTGACGCTTGAAGCAACGCGCCGGGCTGTCGGTATGCCGATTACGGTTATCGGTGCGCTATTTTTGACCTACGGTTTCTTCGGCCCTTATTTCCCGGGATTCATGAGGCACCGGGGGCAGGACCTGGAATCCTTGATCCAATTGATGTTCTATACGACGGACGGGATTCTCGGTACCCCGATCGGCGTTTCCGCAACGTTCATCTTTACGTTCCTATTATTCGGTTCCTTCCTGGTTAAAACAGGAGTGGGCCAGTATTTCAATGATCTCGCTGTATCGCTGGCCGGAAATTTGACCGGCGGACCGGCAAAAGTAGCGATTTTCTCCTCTGCCCTGCAAGGGACTATTTCGGGGAGTTCGGTCGCGAACGTCGTAACATCTGGGTCTTACACGATTCCGATGATGAAAAAGCTCGGATATAAGAAAGAATTTGCTGGCGGCGTCGAGGCAGCCGCTTCGACAGGCGGCCAGCTGATGCCGCCGATCATGGGAGCGGCAGCGTTCCTCATGGTCGAGTTCATCGGCGGTGTCACTTATTGGGAAATCGCCAAAGCGGCGGCCATCCCAGCACTCCTTTACTTCACGGGTGTTTGGATCATGACCCATTTCGAGGCGAAACGAATCGGCTTGAAAGGCCTGGCGCCGGATGAAATGCCGGACCGCAAAGAAGTCTTGAAGAAAATCTATCTGTTGACGCCGATCCTTGCAATCATCTTGTTCTTGTTAGTAGGGATCCCGACGATGCAAGCGGCTTTATATGGTATTTTGCTGACGATTTTCGTCAGTGCCTTCAATAAGGAAACCCGTCTTGGCTTTAAAGACATTATCCACGCTTTGGTTGACGGTGCCAGAACTGCACTTGCGGTCGCAGCAGCTACAGCAACGGCAGGGATCATTGTCGGGGTTGTCGTGAAGACCGGCCTTGGACTGTCCCTGGCAAATGGGCTTGTGTCAGCGTCCGGCGGGAACGTCCTGTTGACCTTGTTCTTCACGATGCTTGCAGCTATCGTTCTCGGCATGGGTTCGCCGACCACGGCAAACTATGTCATCACGTCCACCATTGCTGCTCCTGCCATCATTACTTTGTTGATGGTCGATGAGCCTGCTGGCGCAGCTGTTCCGATCGTCGTTGCATTGTCTGCGCATTTGTTCGTCTTCTATTTCGGGATTATCGCAGATATCACGCCGCCGGTTGCCCTCGCTGCTTTTGCAGCTTCCGGGATTTCGGGAGGGGAGCCGATACGGACAGGGTTCAACGCGGCGAAACTTGCGATTGCGGCATTCGTCATTCCGTATATGTTCGTCTTGTCGCCAGAACTATTGATGATCGATACGACCTGGACCGAGCTGATATGGGTATTGATCACCGCCATCACCGGCATGATCGCCATCGGTGCCGGCTTGATCGGCTATTGGTACCGCAAGCTCAATTGGCTGGAGCGTATCATCACATTCGTTACCGGGATCGCCTTGATCTATCCGGAAGGTTTCACAGATCTTATCGGGGCGGCTGTCTTTATCGTCTTGTTCGTGATCCAATGGATGTCGAGAGACAAAAAGACAAGAAAAGCCCAAACGGCATAATAAAAAAAGATGGGAGCCCTCGGGCTTCCATCTTTTTTGGTTTTCGCAAGGTAGTGGAATAATAAAAAACCCCAGCCGATTTTCCGGCTGGGGTTTCGTGCAGCGCGCAGCATGCATATGATGATTCCTACTGGGCTCGAACCAGCGACCTCTACCCTGTCAAGGTAGCGCTCTCCCAGCTGAGCTAAGGAATCGCAATCTCAAGGACATTTATTATTATATATGCCAGTTTGAAAAAAGACAATAGTTTTTGTGAAAAAACTTTCAGCTTTTTAGAACCGGTATAATTTTTCAGCTGTCCAGGAACAGGCTCCATTCAATCGTCGTTCGCTTGCCGATTACAGACCAGCATTCCAACGCAGCAACGGTACCATCCAGCGGATTGAACTCCAGAGCCAATCTTGCAAACAACGGGCCCCAAAATGGAGCGGGGATGTCGCCGATGAGCGGAATATAGGGCTGCCACTGCGCATCAGCCCTATTGGAAAATCCATGTCCCGCCAATTCCAGCGAACTGTAAAGTTGATCGAGTTCTTCATTCGGATGGATCTGCAGGTAAAATTGCGCGCCCTCTTTGGAGAATCCGATATCGCTGGTGTGGAAAGAAGGGGCAGCGGTTTGTGTGGCAATCGGTTCCAGTGCCGTCTTCAATTGAAGCGGGGCGGTATTCTCATAAGAGAGCAGCGGGATATGCGGCAGTTGCAAGGCCAGTTTGGAATTGGGCTGGCGGAGCTGTCTTTGAAGGCTTTCGATTGTTGTGGAACTGCGGTAATCAAGGCGCAGGACAAGCAATTGCATCGTATTCCTCCTCTCGTTATTGACCGGAACTGCGGAATCCAGCATCTCTTGCTTGCTGCTCTGTACAGAACCATTGTTCAGGGTTGGTTTCTTCATATGAAGGGGAGCCGGGCATGTGGTAAATTTTATTTCCGCTCCGGTTGATATTGCCTTTGATTCGGCAGTCATCGTCACGATCCGGGCTCACAGCTTCGGAGTGCCCGTAAGCATCCTCATTGAATCCGCGGTCCGTTGAATAATTTTCGTATTCCCATATACCGATTCCGGCATTTTTCGCTTCGGCCTCGGCTTCCCGGAATTCATCGACATAGCGGGTATTGGGCGGGAAGACATAGGCGACTCTCGCGAAGCCTTCTTCAAGCAATTGCTCCTGTATGCTTTCCCCATCCGCATAGAAATAGGCGAGAAGGCGGTCATAATCATCGAAACGGTCGCCGACATCGAATTCGATTTCGATTTGCTGCGCCTGTTCGATCAGTTCGCGGTTGCGCTCTGTCGCTTCGGGCCCTAGCGGCTGCTCGCCGAACCTCGGGTGATTCGTTTCAGGAGTATCGACCAGCAAATAACGGACTGTTGTTTCTTTGCCATCATACAGGATTTTCACCGTATCACCATCTATGACCTCAGTGACTTCCACAGCGGCCCTGTCGGTGGTACCCCCAGTGTCGGTGGCGCCTGGTATATTGCATCCCGCCAATAATAATAAGGTGATTATTAAAATGAATGCTTTCATGGCTATCCCTGCTTTCTATAACGAATTATAGCGAAAACCATTGCAGACGACAATGAGCGGCCCGGATTCCATGAAAAAAGCGCTTGCTCCGCATGAGGCCGGATCAAGCGCTGCTATGTACATGCAAAATGCTTAGGCATCGGTTATTGCTCCAAGCTGCCAGCTGTTTCACCGAAGTATAATAAGCTATCTTCGTTGATCGTTTCCAGTCTTTCTTTATCGACGCCCATTTCCAATGTGCCCGTGAAGATCGGCTCCCACCAATTTTTCTGTTCATTCATGATGATTCCTCCTATTTTTGTGAATGTAATTGTTTGACTATTCTATACCCTGGAAGGTTACACTTATAAACAATGAAACGAAAAAGGGGCGATGGTTTTGATAGCGATTGGAATTATTGGCGCTGGAATTGTCGGGGAACGCATCATCAAGCAAATCCAGCAAGATGATGCCGCACAAGTCGAAGCGGTTTATGACACGGACAAGAATCGGCTGAATTATATCAAAGAGCATTACGGCGTAGCCGTCACTGATTCCTTGGATGGGTTGTTCCAGGCTGACATCGATTGGGTGTACATCGGGACACCACCGAACAGCCATGCGGAGCTTGCGGAAACTGCGGCGAGAAGGGGCTTGCATGTGCTGTGTGAAAAGCCGCTAGCCCATGACGCACAGGCGGCGGAGGCGATGGCCGAGTCCGCGACGAATAACCGCATCCATACCGCCATGCATTTTCCATTGATGTATTCGCCGATCGTCCGCGATATGGCGATACGCATTAAAAGCGGGGATATCGGAAAAGTACGCCGCATTGAACTCCATACGGTGTTTCCTGAATGGCCGCGGCCATGGCAGCAGAATCCATGGATCGCTTCGAGGGACCAGGGAGGATTCGTGCGTGAAGTCTTTCCACATTATCTTCAGCTGATGCATCGGCTTTTCGGCACTTTGGAGATTGCCGCACATCAAGTGGACTTCCCGGAAGATACCGAAAAATGTGAAACGGGGATCATCGCCCACGGCAAGACCCAGCAAGGTTCACCGTTTTTATTGTCGGGCATGAGCGGGGCGGGGCAGGACGAGCTGCTGCAATTTAAAGTGTACGGCGAGGACGGGGTGCTGACGCTCGAAAACTGGTCGCGTTTGTACCGGGAAGAACGGGGGAAAACACGTGTGGAGCTGCAAACGGAAAAACCAGTGCCTTCCCTTTTCGATGAAATGAAAGAACAATCGACTTTCCTCGTCGGGTTTGATGAAGGATTAGTCGTCCAGCGTTATATTGACCAATTATTGCGATGACCCATAGGAGGTATTTAATATTGAATTTTACAGCTAATGAAGTAGAGGATATGATAGCCGACCAACGAGGCTATTATTTTACAGGCGTGACGAAATCGGCGGATTTCCGCATTGCCCAGCTTCAGCGTTTGAAGTCGGCAATCCAAGCCCACGAAGATGACATTATCGAAGCGCTGCAAATGGACCTGGGGAAAAGTGAATTCGAGGGGTATGCCACGGAAGTAGGCTTTGTGCTCGATAGCATCGGTTACATGGCGAAGAATCTTGAAGAGTGGATGAAGCCTGAACAAGTGAAAACGCCGATTCACCTGCAGCCTGCCAAGAGTTTCATCATCCGCGAACCCTACGGATCGGTACTTGTCATCGGCCCGTTCAACTACCCATTCCAATTGGTGATGGAACCGCTCATCGGCGCATTGGCTTCAGGCAATTGCGCCATCGTCAAACCATCCGAAGCGACGCCGAACGTCGCACGCGTAATCCGAACAGTCTTGGAGAGCAGCTTTCAGCCGCATTACGTGAGAGTGGTCGAAGGTGAACGCGATGAAGTGACGGCACTGATTCACGCATCATTTGATTACATTTTCTTCACGGGCAGCGTGCCGGTCGGGAAAGTGGTCATGAAGGCGGCATCCGAGCGCCTTACCCCGATTACCTTGGAGCTCGGGGGCAAAAGCCCGGCAATCGTCGACCAGACCGCTAATCTGGAGCTTGCGGCAAAACGGATCGCATGGGGCAAATTCATGAATACCGGACAAACTTGTGTGGCGCCGGATTATATTTGTGTACATGAATCGGTGAAAGAAGCCTTCATGGAAGTTTTCATCAAGACCATTCGTAGTTTTTACGGCGACAACGCCCAGGACAGCCCGGATTACGGCCGTATCGTCAATGAAAAGCACCACGACCGGCTGACGGGAATCATCGAAAAAGAAAAAGCCCACATCGTCTATGGCGGTAACTCGGACCGTGCCGACCGTTATATTGAACCGACATTGCTCGACAACATCCATTGGGATAGCCCATCGATGGAGGATGAATTGTTCGGCCCGGTGTTGCCGATCATCACTTATAACGATTTGCCGCAATTGCTGCGGGACATCCGGCGCTTGCCGAAACCGCTGGCTGCCTACCTGTTTTCCGAGAATGACCGGGCTGTCCGGTTCTTCCTGGATCAATTGCCATTCGGAGGCGGCTGCATCAACGATACCGTCTCGCATGTCGGAAGCGTCTACTTGCCGTTCGGGGGCGTCGGGCCATCCGGCATGAACTCCTATCACGGCAAAGCAAGCTTCGAAACTTTTACACATGCTAAGTCGATCGTCAGGAAGTCCACGAAATTGTCGACCAACCTGACGTATCCCCCTTATAAAAACCGGGCGAAGTGGATCCGGACAGTATTGAAATAGAAAGCGGCCTTTAGGTCGCTTTTTTCTTTTTGAACCTGCTATGATTAAGGAAAAGGGGGTGCGCAGATGACGGAGCGCATATTGATCGTGGAAGATGAAAAAAGCATCGCCCGCGTCTTGGAACTGGAATTGAAATTCGAAGGCTATGACACCGCTGTCGCATTGACGGGTTCGGAAGCCTTGATCCACTTCAGGGAACAGGAATGGAATCTGGTGCTGCTCGATTTGATGCTCCCGGAGATCCATGGCCTCGATGTCCTGAAACGGATCCGTGCGTCTGATGCCGCATTGCCGGTCATTTTGCTGACCGCCAAAAACGATGTCAGGGATAAAGTGGCGGGGCTGGACCTTGGAGCGAATGATTATGTAACAAAACCGTTTGAGATCGAGGAACTGCTTGCCAGGATCCGTGCCAATCTAAGGATGAAAAATCCGGCTGATGAAAATGTGCACCGTTTTGAAGACCTTACGCTGAATGAAAGCACGAGGGAAGTCGAAAGAGCGGGGCGGCAGATTGAATTGACCCCCCGTGAGTTCGACCTGCTATTGTATCTGATGCGCCATCCGAAACAAGTACTGGGGCGCGAACAGCTGCTGAATGCAGTATGGGGATACGATTACTATGGTGACACGAACGTCATCGACGTCTATATCCGTTACTTGCGCAAAAAGATCGACTATGGTGAAAACGCCACCTATCTACAGACGGTGCGGGGCGTCGGCTATGTCTTGAAGGAGCAGCCGCATGAAACTCAAGCATAAGATCCACCTGTCCTCGACTTTATTGATGTTCTTGGTGCTGCTTATTTTGGCTGTCGTCATTTACTATTCCTTCAGCAGCTTGGCGTATGAGACAGAAATCGAGCGGCTGGAATCCGAAGTGGAAGTGATGGTCTCCACATTCAATGCCAATAACAATGAAGAATCACCCGATAATATTCTACGCGCCTATGTGCCGGTCGACGGCTTGATCAAAGAGAAAAATCAAAGCAGCGGATTACTGGATACAATCATCCAGGATCCATCGGTTAATGTTCAAATTCCAAATGATGTCGAAGGGAATTCTGGAAGAATGGAGGTTGAAGGGGAGCAATTCGCCTACGTCACGACGCCCGTTATCTGGCCTGGCGGTGAAGTCGTAGAGTTGATCGTGGCCCAATCTCTCAGGGAAGTGACGGCGAACCTTTCGGCTTTGCGGCTGGTCCTCATTTCTGTCACCCTGCTTTCGATGATCCCGATTTTCCTATCGAGTGCCTTGCTCGGGCGTGTGCTGACACGCCCGATTGAGGGGCTTACCGGAACTATGCGGCGCATCCAGCGCGACGGTTCATTCGAGAAGCTCCCCGTTGCAGGGGAGTCGCGGGATGAATTGAGCCAAATGGGGCTCACCTTCAATGAAATGATCGGTTTGTTGGAAGAAAATTACCGCAAACAGGAAGAATTCGTTTCAAATGCTTCCCATGAATTGAAAACGCCGCTTACGGTCATTTCAAGCTACACTGATTTATTGCAGCGCCGGGGCTCTCAAGACCCTGCCCTGCAGGAAGAAGCCTTGACGGCCATTCGTGCTGAAACGGAACGCATGCGCCAATTGATCGAACAATTGCTGCATATCGCAAGGCGCAGCCAGGCCCAGATGGATTGGCGGAAAATGGATCTGGAACCAGTGCTCAGCCAAGTCGTGACGGCGATGAACGCTTCCTACGACAGGCAATTTCATTTGCAGCTAAGCGGGCAGCCGCTCATAGTCGAAACCGATGTCCAGCAGCTGAAGCAATTGCTTTATATCCTGTTGGACAATGCCCGCAAATATAGTGAAGACCGCATCGACCTGGAAGCGGGGACGGACGGGGCAGTGTATATCAAGATCCGTGATTACGGCGTCGGCATCCCGAAAGATGCTTTGCCTCATGTGTTTGAACGCTTTTACCGTGTCGATAAAGCAAGAAGCCGCGAGACTGGAGGGTTTGGGCTTGGCCTTTCGCTCGCCAGGGAATTGGCTGATTCGCTGCGCCTTCGTCTCGAAATCGACAGCATTGAACGATTGGGGACAACGGTTACGATCGTTTTCTCAGGGGATTTTAATGTTGGGGAGTTACAATCAGGGCAGGAGGGATGATCATGCGAAAATGGTGGGGTATTGGAATATTCATCATCGTATTGAGCGTTGCGGCGCTGGCCTTTTTCCTGTTTCCGAGAACAGCTGCTGATTCTGTGACAATGGATGAAGCGCAACTATCAATTGAACAGCTTTATGGCGGGGTGATTGAGAATGCTACAGAAACGAATGGGTTTTACCAGATTGAATTCAAGCGTGATGACGGGACATATATAGCGGCGGTCAATCGTGCCGATGGGCAGGTCGAATCGCTTGAATTGCTGGAGAAAAGCGGACAGGCAAAAACGCTATCCGAAGAACAGGCAAGCGAAGCAGCTTCTGCAGCAGAGCCAGGTGAAGTAAAGGAAATCCAATACGTGGAAAATGGCAATAAGTATGAAGTGGAAATCCATAGCGACACGGAACGGAAAGTACTGGCCATTTCTGCAGAAACCGGGGAAGTGCTGGATGTCCAGAAAGCAGCGCTGGAAGCCCCGGCTGAACCGGATTCAGCACCTGAACAACAAGAGCCGGAACGCATCATCAGCCAAAATGCGGCAATCGCAATTGCAAAAGAGACCTTGAACGGGACAGTTGACGATGTCGAGTTCACCCAAACCACGGATGGTGGATATTATTTGGTTGAAATGGATGATGATACATCCGATCGGGAAGCGACTATCCAAATCCATGCCATTCGCGGAGAGACGATGACAGTGGAATGGGATGATTGAGAAGAATGAATGAGTGAATACCGTTTTCATGGAGCCACAGCTGATTTGCCATCAGCCCGATTCCATGAAAACGGTTTTTTATCGACTTTGCTGAATGTTTCCGGTCTCATGAATTTCTCATCTTAGTTTAAGCACGGTTTAAGCTTTGATGGCTATATTCAAAGTAACACCAGAACAGGAGGAGATTAAATTGAAAAAATTGATCTATGTTTCAGCAGCGGCAGGTATTTTGGCGTTTGGCGGAATTGTGCTCGCAGATTCGGAAAATACTGCGCCAGCGGTACAAAAGTTCCAAGACGCGGCATCGTCCAACAACGGGACGGGAAATTTAAACAGGGGAGCTGCACCTGAATCCAAAACAGCGCAAGTTGCCCCAATCGAACGACAATCTACGGGCAATGGACAGCAGTTGATCGGCAAACAACAAGCTATCGAAGCAGCAAAAAGTGCAGCTCCGGGAAAAATTGATGATGTCGAGCTTGAAAAGGAAGATGGCTGGGCGTATTACGAAGTGGAGCTTGAAGATGGAAAAACCGATTACGATGTCATTGTGGATGCAGCGGATGGGACCGTAGTGTCAGTAGAATCCGATGATGACAACCACAACGACGATAATGACCACGATGACTACGACAACGATGATGATTAATGTGAAACCCTAAAAAAACCTCCCGCCCTTAAAATCGGCGGGAGGTTATTTTAGGGTTTCATTGCCCCGTCAATAGCGGCAAAGTGACGATCACGCAGGCGCCCTTTTCTTCCATGTTGCCGATAGGCAAGCTTCCGCCATGTTCTTGGACAATTTTCTGTGAAATCAATAAGCCGAGGCCGGTACCTGTCGCTTTTGTCGTGTAGAACGGTTCGAAAACGCGTTCTGCCAATTGGGGCGGAATGCCTGGTCCATCATCTTGAAAATGGATGCGCAGTTTCCCTTCATTGTTACTGGCAGTAATACGTAAAGAGCCGCCTTCTTCCATTGCTTCGATCGCATTCTTCAATATATTGATGAATACTTGCTTTAAATGATGCTCTTCGCCCTCAGCGACGAACGGGCCTGAAACATCTGTATGGACCGAGATGCCATGGAGCACGAACTCGGGCCCGAACAGGAATAAGCATTCGTCGAGAATTTTCCCGATATCGATTTCTTTCTTTTGAGGCGCTTGCGGTTTTGCGAGGATCAGGAATTCGCTGATGATCAAATTGATACGGTCGAGCTCCGATTGCATCAATGAGGTATAGCTTGGGTAACGGTGGTTCGGGTCGTTATGCATCATTTGGACAAATCCCGAAATGACCGTCATCGGGTTACGGATTTCATGTGCGACCCCAGCCGCGATCTCACCGGCCATCTTCAATTTTTCCGTTTGGAGAAGCATCCGCTCGGTCTCTTTCCGGTAACTGATGTCCCTGGAAATGACCGATGTCGCAATGACTTGCCCTTGCGAATCGAAGATGGGGGATAGCGTGATCTGTGCCGGGAAACGCGTGCCATCTTTTTTGATATCGTCCGTTTCGAGCGTGAAACTTTCGCCTTGCCGGACTTTTTCTGCCCGCAGTTCCGCTGCTTCGGCATGTTCAGGCGGGTAGAGCGGGAGCGCTTTCCCAAGGCATTCATCGGCAGTCCAGCCGTATAATTGCACAAAAGCAGGATTGATCGCGATAATGCGCCCTTCGAAATCGAAGACGGCAATCGCGTCTTTAGCGGCTTGGAAGAACAAGTCGAGATAACCTTCTTTTGAGGTGAGCGCTTTTTCCATCGACGCATTGCGCAATTCCAGCTGACGCCAATAATTGCTGAAATAAAAGCTATGCAAAATCGTCAGTAGCATCACCAGGCTGAAAAACACCACCATCGACACATGGATATATTCCAATGAACCGCTCGTTTGAAAACGGCCGAAAACGAAAGTTAGAAGGATCACTTCGATAATGGTCAGGAACGAAAGTGCGATGATGGACCGGGTATCGTTATAAAGGGAAGCGGCAACAATGGGGATGATAAAGTAAACAGCCGTAACAAACGACAATGATTCGAATTGCAGTATCAAAATATAGGCATTCAATGCAAACAATATGGCAAAACGCAACCGGGAAGGGGGCAATTTCGTATATAGTAAGGTGAATAGGATCGAGTAGGCGAGCATGCCGAATATCGGCGCTATAATGGAAGCGTTGAAGTCGACGAAATAATTCAGCACCAAATGTGACAGGCTGCCAAAGCCGAACAGATGGATAAATAATTGATTGCGCTTGCGGGTTGTCAGTGAGCGTTCCATAATTGCACCTCATCTTGCTAAGAGTCTTACTCATCTTACTATAGTCGGGGCTGTGCGAAAATGGCTGTTTTTGATATGATTAAAAAATCAGGGAGTGATTAGAATGGATTTTAATTGGAAAGAAGAGGAAACACTCAGCACTTTGGAGAAACTGGTGAAGATCCCAAGCCCCTCAGGGTATACGATGCAAGTGATGGATTTCGTGACGGATTTTTTCGATCGGGCAAATGTACCATACATAACCAGCAATAAAGGCGGCGTCATCGCTACGATCAAAGGCCAGGACGATCAGCGCCACCGCTTGCTCACGGCGCATGTCGATACGCTCGGAGCGATGGTCAAGGAAATCAAGCCGTCGGGCCGTTTGAAACTGTCACTTGTGGGCGGATTCAAGTTCAATGCCATCGAAGGCGAGAATTGCCTGATCCACACGGCAGGCGGCGGGACCATCACCGGCACGATCCTGCTTCATCAGACAACTGTCCATGTGTACCGCGATTCCGGAACAGCGGAACGTTCTGCGGACAATATGGAAGTGCGGTTGGATTTGAAATGCGATTCCGCGGAAGATGTCCGCAAGCAAGGCATCGAAGTGGGCGATTTCGTCTCCTTCGACCCGCGCTTCACGAAAACGGAAAGCGGTTTTATCAAATCCCGCCATCTGGACGATAAAGCGAGCACGGCACTTTTGCTGGAGCTGGCAAAACAATCGGCAAACGGTGATCCCTTGCCCCAGACGACCCATTTCTATATCTCAAACAATGAAGAAATCGGCTATGGCGGAAATTCGAATATTCCGGTGGAAACGGAAGAATACATTGCTGTCGACATGGGAGCGATTGGTGACGGGCAGGCTTCCGATGAATTCACGGTTTCCATTTGCGCAAAGGATTCAAGCGGCCCTTACCATTACGGGCTTACACGCCAATTGATTGCAATGGCCAAAGATCATAACATTGATTATAAAGTAGACATTTATCCGTATTATGGATCCGATGCTTCGGCAGCAATCGGTGCAGGAGCAGACGTGAAACACGCGTTGTTCGGCCCTGGAATCGAGGCATCCCATGCGTATGAGCGAACGCATACCGATTCATTGAAAGCGACGGCAGCGCTTCTTCATGCGTATATCAACTCACCGCTCGGGTCATAATACTAGGAGGATTTCAGATGGACAGCAAGCAACTATTTCATAATATTCCCATAGCATCCATAAAGGGAGAATTGCCGGAAACGATTTCACATATGACGATGGATTCCAGGGAGATTGAACAAGGTTCTCTCTTTGTCTGCATTGAAGGCTATACAGTCGATGGCCATGATTTCGCCGATCAAGCGGTACAGCAGGGTGCGGCGGTCATCTTGGCGGAAAAACCGCTGGATATAGAAGGGGCAGCTATCGTGACGGTAGCCGACACGGCAAGGGTCCTCGGGATTCTCGCAGCACGCTTTTACGGGCACCCATCCCAGAAGTTGAACATGATCGGCGTGACGGGGACGAACGGAAAGACAAGCGTCGCCGGCATGCTTCACGCCATGCTCATGGAGCTCGGGAATACATCCGCTTTGACAGGGACGATCGGCTTCAATTTGAACGGCGAATTGCATCCGTCGGCGAATACGACGAGCGATGCATTGACCACCCAGCAAATGATCAGCCGTGCATTGGAAGCGGGCAGTTCCCATATGACAATGGAAGTCTCTTCCCACGGCCTTGTTCTGGGGCGCCTTGCCGGCGTTGAATTCGATACCGCGATTTTCACGAACTTGACGCATGATCATCTCGATTTCCACGGGACAATGGAAGAATACGGCCATGCCAAAGGGCTGCTGTTCTCGCAGCTTGGCCAGGACCTGACACAAAACAAGCGGGCAGTGTTGAATGCAGACGACGAATGGTCTGAGAAATATGCAGCGATGACCCCATTCCCGGTCTACACATATGGCGTAGAAAACGAGGCCATGTTCCGCGCGTCAAACATCGAGCTCAAAGCACAAGGCACGTCGTTTACACTCGTTTGCCCCCAGGGGGAATTTCCGGTGGCGATGAATTTGCTCGGCCATTTCAATGTCTATAATGCATTGGCGGCGATAGCGGCTTTATCTGCAGAAGGCTATCCGCTCGAGCGGGTGATCGCTGCACTCGAAGCCATTTCACCTGTCGAAGGCCGTATGCAAAAAGTGGACATCGATGCACCGGTATCGGTTTTCATCGATTATGCCCATACACCGGATGCAATTGAAAAAGCCATAGCGGCTGTCGATGATTTCAAGACCGGCCGCCTCATTTTCCTGGTCGGCACAGGCGGGAACCGCGACAAGACAAAGCGGCCGATCATGGCGGAAAAGGCTTCAATCGCCGATTACGTCGTCCTGACGACGGATGACCCCCGCTATGAAGCGTATGACAGCATCTTGAATGACTTGGCAACGGGCATGCGGCATGATCGCTACGCCTGCATCGGCGACCGTGAACAGGCGGTGCGCCACGCAGTACAGCAGGCTGAGGCAGGTGATATCATCATCTTGGCCGGCAAAGGCCACGAAGATTACCAAATTATCGAAAATACGAAATATCCGCATAGCGACAAGGAAATTGCAGCAAATGAAGCCCAACGAAAATTCGGATCATAAAAATGGAACGGAGAAAAATCGCAGCATTTTTCTCCGTTCATTTTTTGCGTTTGGCCGGTGGCGTTTTCCGCGGCTTCAGGCGATAGTTCTTGTTTTTTGCACGTCCCTTCTCTAAGATAGAGAGAGGAAATTAAAGGAGCGTATACAATGTCAGACCAATTACAACAAGCAATCGAAAGCAGAAGAACCTTCGCAATCATCTCCCACCCGGATGCCGGGAAAACGACGTTAACGGAAAAACTCTTGCTGTTCGGCGGTGCAATCCGCGATGCGGGGACCGTCAAAGGGAAAAAGACCGGCAAGTTCGCCACATCCGACTGGATGGAAATAGAAAAGCAGCGCGGCATTTCCGTTACATCGTCCGTCATGCAATTCGATTATTCCGGACACCGTGTCAACATCCTCGATACCCCAGGGCACCAGGATTTCAGTGAAGACACATACCGCACGCTGATGGCGGTCGACAGCGCCGTCATGATCATCGATGTCGCAAAAGGGATTGAAGCGCAGACCGTGAAATTATTCAAAGTCTGTAAAATGCGCGGCATCCCGATTTTTACGTTCATCAATAAAATGGACCGCCAAGGGAAAGAGCCGCTTGAGTTGATGGAAGAGTTGGAAGAAGTGCTGGGCATCCAGTCTTACGCGATGAACTGGCCGATCGGCATGGGGAAAGAATTCATGGGGATTTACGATCGCTACAATAAGCGTATCGAGCCGTTCCGCACGGATGGGGAGCGTTTTATGGAACTCGATGAAAACGGGCATCTCGCCGGGGAGCACGAAATGACGAAAACTTCCTATTATACACAAGCGCTGGAAGACATCGAGTTGTTGGAAGAAGCGGGTAACGAATTTTCCATAGACCGGGTGAAAAAAGGTGAATTGACACCGGTATTCTTCGGCTCCGCCCTTGCGAATTTCGGGGTGGAGACATTCCTGGAGACGTATTTGCAATTTGCGCCGCAGCCGCAGCCTCGCCTGACGAAAGAAGAAGACATCATCGATCCGGTGGAAACGCCGTTTTCCGGGTTTGTCTTCAAGATCCAAGCCAATATGAACCCGGCACACCGCGACCGTATCGCTTTTGTCCGGATTGTCTCGGGGAAATTCGACCGCGGCATGAACGTCACCCTCTCCAGAACCGGGAAATCGTTCAAGCTGTCCCAAACGACCCAATTTTTGGCGGATGACCGGGAAATGGTATCCGAAGCTGTCGCTGGCGACATCATCGGCCTCCACGACGTCGGGAATTACCAGATCGGCGATACCATCACAAGCGGCAAGAAGTTCGAATTCGAAGCCTTGCCTCAATTCACCCCGGAACTGTTCATGAAAGTGACGGCGAAAAATGTCATGAAACAAAAACATTTCCACAAAGGGATCTTGCAGCTCGTTCAAGAAGGCGCGATCCAGTATTATAAAACGCTGCATCTGGAAGAGGTCATTCTCGGTGCGGTCGGCCAGCTCCAGTTTGAAGTGTTCGAGCATCGCATGAAAAACGAATACAATGTCGATGTCAGGATGGAGCCGGTCGGCAGTAAGATTGCGCGCTGGATCGAGAACGAAGAAGACGTCAAAGAGTCGATGTCGAGCGGGCGTTCGATGCTGGTCAAAGACCGCTATGACAACTTGGTGTTCTTGTTCGAAAATGATTTTGCAACGCGCTGGTTCCAGGATAAGAATCCGGAAATCCGCCTGTACAGTTTGCTTTGATAAATGGAATCTTCAACAGCCCGCCGTTTACGGCAGGCTGTTTTTATTTAATGAGGACAAGCCTGGGACGGTTTTCCGCCAGCCAGGAAAAACATGTCGTTCTTGTGAACACACGTCCTCAAGTTTGCGGTATAAGGCTTTTTTTCTTATGATAAAGGGACCAGGCATAGAGAGGGATTGAACAGATGAAACTAAGCGATTTTTCCATCAAACGACCAGTATTGACCATTGTCACGATGCTGTTGGTCATCATTTTGGGGGCAGTGTCATTTCTCCGCATCCCCGTCACTTTGATTCCCGAATTGAATCCGCCGATTGGCGTAGTGGTCACGAATTATCCGGGGGCCAGCCCGACGGAAGTGAATGAAAAAGTGACCAAACCGCTGGAAGAGAACCTGGCGACATTGCCCGGTATCGAATCGGTTCAATCAAACAGCCAGGAAGGTTCCAATTTCATCTTGCTGGAATTCGGATGGGATACGGATATTGATGATGTACAGGCGGAAGTCACCCAGCGGATCGACCAGACGCCGATTCCCGATGATTCGAACGACCCCCGCTTTCTGAAATTCGATCCTTCCCAATTCCCGATCATCCAATTATCCCTGCGTGCGACTGATGCAGAACAGGATGTCCGAGTCATCGCAGAAGAATTGGAAACGCAGCTGCGCCAGACAGATGGCGTGGCAAGCGTGAATATTTCAGGTTCATTGATAGAGGATATTTCAATCAAACTGGATCCTGAAGAACTTGAAGAACGTGGCCTGCAGCAGGCAGATATCGTCCAATTGATCCAGGCAAACAATATATCCTTGCCAGGTGACCCGATTGAAACGGAGGACGGGCGCAATTTGACGACGCGCATCGTCAGCACCTTGGAAAGTGTGGAAGACATTGAAGGCCTCATCGTTACGGTCGACCCGATGTCGGGCAACAATGTCACCGTGGCCGATGTAGCTGAAGTTGCAGTGACGGAACGGGAGGCCAGCAGCGAGACGCGGGCCAATGAAGAGTCTGCTGTATTGCTGTCGGTGCTGCAGGAATCCGGCGCCAATACAGCCGACGTCTCGACTGCATTCCAGGAGCGCCTGGATGACTTGCTGGCAGAAGAACGCTTTTCGGCTGTAGAGGCCGATATCCTATTCGACCAAGGGGATTACGTTAAGCTGGCAATCAATAATATCGGCCAGACCTTGATTCTGGGCGGGGTTTTCGCGATGCTCGTCTTGTTCTTCTTCCTTCGCGGAATCAAGAGCCCGATCATCATCGGGGTAGCGATTCCTTATTCGGTCATCGTGACTTTCGTATTGATGTTCTTTGCCGATTTCGCCTTGAACATCTTGACGCTCGGTGCCTTGGCGCTCGGTATTGGGATGCTTGTCGATAATGCCATTGTCGTTATCGAAAACATCGAGCGGCATTTAGCGATGGGCAAAAAGCCGAAAAAAGCCGCTTCCGACGGTGCACGTGAAGTCGCCGGGGCGATCACCGCTTCGACATTGACGACCATTGCCGTATTCGTGCCGGTCATTTTCATTTCGGGCCTGATCGGGGAGATTTTCTTCGAATTCGCATTGACGATTTCATTCAGCTTGATCGCCTCGCTGGCTGTCGCCTTGACCGTCATCCCGATGATGGCTTCACGCATGCTCGGGCAAAAAGATGGCCAAGCCAAACCCGTCAAGCCCGATTCCAAAGGCGTGCAGCGCTTTGAGATAAGCGTATTGTGGGCATTGCGCCACCGCATCCTAGTGCTCTTGACGGCACTTTTGTTCCTCGGAATCGGCGCTTACGGCGTCTCCCAAGTGGGGACGGAATTTTTGCCGGCGACTGACGAAGGGTTTGTCAGCGTCACGGTTGAACTCGAAAACGGTTCTTCGACAGCTGCGACCGATGAAGTGGTCCAGAGCATCGAAGAAGAGCTCCAGGCTGAAGAAGACGTCGATGTTTACGTCAGCTTGATCGGGGCGACCCAGCAAGGGCAAGCACAAGGCAGTGCAGAATCCAACACGGCAGAAATTTACGTGAAATTAGTGCCGCTCGATGAACGCGAGCGTTCGGTATTCGAATTCGTGGATGATGTACAGCCGCAGGTGCTGGAGAAAGTCGGCGACGAGGCACTTGTCAGCTTCAATCTTCAGACAGCTGCCGGTTCTACGCCGAACACCTTAAGCTTTACCGTTACCGATACGGACAAGCAGCGCCTGGATGAAGCAGTCGCTGCAATCGATGGGGAATTGTCGGGCTTGCCGAATGTAGTGGAATTGACGAATGACCGGCAGGAGACCATCGATGAAATCCAGATGACGATTGACCGGGAAGCGGCGACTGAAAATAATCTGGCGCCGGCACAAATCGCCCAGACCGTCAATAATATTACGCGCGGCGTGCTCGCCACACAGGTCATTGACGAACAGGACGAAGTGCTTAGTGTCTTTGTCTCCTATGACGAAGAACAGCGCAACAGTGTAGACAGCTTGCGTGAATTGACGCTTCGCACGCCATCCGGTGCCTTCGTCGAGCTTCAGGAACTGGCGGACATCGAAGTCGCGCAAGGGCCAGTTTCGATCAGCCGCGTCGACCAGGCGGAAAGTGTATCCTTTACATTGCAATATGCATCAGACCAGACTTTGGGCGATATGTCGACAGCTGTCGACACGGCCATAGCGGATCTTGACTTGTCTGAACAGACGGAAGTCTCTTTCGGTGGGGACCGTGAACTGTTCGATGATGCAATTGACGATATGCTGCTCGCGGTAGTATTGGCGATCGTTTTAGTCTACATCGTCATGGCAGCGCAGTTCGAATCGTTCAAATATCCATTGGTCATTATGTTCACGGTGCCATTGATGGTCATTGGCGTCTCCATCGCTCTATTTGTCACCCAGACACCGATCAGTATTACTGCAGTCATCGGCGTGCTGGTCCTTGTCGGGATTGTCGTCAATAACGGGATCGTGCTGGTCGATTACATCAACCAGCGAAAAGCTGCAGGCCTGGATTCTTTCGACGCGATTGTGACAGCAGTCCATGACCGGAGAAGGCCCATCCTGATGACGGCCCTTACAACGATTCTGGGCCTCTTGCCGCTGGCAATTGGCATCGGGGAAGGCACGGAAATCAACCAGCCGATGGGGATAGCCGTCATCGGCGGGCTGATCAGTTCGACTTTCCTTTCCTTATACGTGGTGCCGGTCGTCTACAGCTTGTTTGACAGTGAAACCCGTTTCATGAACAGCAAGAAGAGAAAAACAGCAAAAGCTGAGAAATAGCCAAACCCGTGCAGATAATTCTGCATGGGTTTTTTAAATTCTGGGAATTCCCTGTCGCAGCCATCCATTTTTTAGTAGAATACAGAAAAGGGGTGTGATTGGATGAAGATGACAGTGTTTACCGGTTTTCCGGGATTTATCGCCACACGGTTGATGGAAGCATGTGCCCGAAAAGGATGGGGTTTGGCAGCGATCGTTCTGCCCAGCGAAATGGAAAAAGCAAAAAAACAGGCAGCTATTACTGAAAGACGAACAGGCTGTGCCCCGGTCCGCCTAATGGCTGGAGACATCACTGCAGAAGGCTTGGCACTTTCAGGTGAAGACCGGTTATGGCTAACTGGGCAGCAGCTTGTCTTTTGGCATTTGGCCGCAATTTATGATTTGGCGGTCCCTGAAGATATCGCAAGAAAAGTTAACATCCTAGGCACTCAACGCGTTAATGAATTGGTGAAGACGCTCGATCATCATCTGGAGCGCTATATGTATTTCAGCACGGCCTATGTAGCTGGCAAGCGCGAAGGCTTATTGCTCGAAGATGAACTCGTCCGCCCGGATGCCTTTAAAAACCATTACGAAGAAACGAAATTTGAAGCGGAACTCTTGGTCGAACAATTGAAAAAAGAAGTGCCGACGACCATCGTCCGCCCGGGAATCGTCAGAGGGCATTCAACAAGCGGGGAGACCTCCAAATTCGATGGCCCGTATTTCTTTTTGAACATGATCGACCGGATGAAACAGTTGCCTGCCATCCCATACATCGGGCGGTCGAATACAGCCATCAACGTCGTGCCTGTTGATTACATCCTGGATGCTTCCGTCTACTTGAGCGAGCTCAAAAAAGCTGAATCCGCCACGGTTCATTTGACCGACCCTCATCCCCATCCTGTAGAAGAAGTGTATCGGGCAATGGTCCATGAAATGACCGGGCGCTATCCGAAAGGAAGGATACCGAAAAAACTTGCGGCTCTATCGATGACTGTGCCGGCAATACGGAAATATCTCGGAGTCGAAGCAGAGACTTTGGACTATATGGATTGGCAAGCACAATTCGATACGCGCATCGCCCAATCCTTGTTGGAGGGAAGCGGCATACAGCCGGCTGATTTTCTGGAGACAATTCCCGCCATGGTGGCATTCTATGAGCAGCATAAAAAAGAAAGCAAATACCACGTGACAATCGCCTAATTGTTTACACTTTACGTTCAAGTGCTATAATTATATCTAGAAACCGATAATTCGAACTCTCGACAAAGGGGAGTAGCTATGGGGAAACCTATTTCACAGTCGTCAAGACGTGGCTTCTGGCCATCGGTTGTGATAGCGTGCTCTTTAACGCTTAGCAAGACCTTTGCCTGTTATTAGGCATGGGTCTTTTTTGTCGGGAAAAACAGGAGGGTAATTATGGATACTATCTTATTGGAATATGCATGGGTGCTGCTGGTACTCATCGGGCTGGAAGGTTTGCTCGCTGCAGATAATGCGGTGGTCATGGCTGTGATGGTCAAGCATTTGCCGAAACCCCAGCAGAAGAAGGCCTTGTTCTATGGTTTGGCAGGCGCTTTTATCTTCCGTTTCGCGGCTTTGTTCATGATCACTTTCCTAGTGAACATTTGGCAGATCCAGGCACTTGGCGCAGCATACCTGCTGTTTATCGCGGTCAAGCATATCTACGACCAGAGAAAAGGCAAAGAACATACGATTGAACCCGAAACGACAAAAGGATCCGGTTTTTGGATGACTGTGCTGAAAGTGGAACTGGCCGATATCGCCTTCGCCATCGACTCGATGCTCGCGGCTGTAGCGCTGGCGGTCACTTTGCCGCACCTCGGGGATTTTGATATCGGCGGCATCAATGGCGGGCAGTTCGGCGTCATGCTTGCGGGAGGGTTAATCGGCGTGATCATCATGCGTTTCGCTGCCCATAAATTCGTCCGGCTGCTGGAAAAATATCCGCAGCTTGAAACGGCAGCGTTTGTCGTAGTCGGATGGGTAGGGGTCAAATTGGTCGTGTTGACTTTGTCCCACGACAAACTGGGCGTCCTGCCGCATGATTTTCCGCATTCGACACCTTGGACAATCACATTTTGGCTTGTCCTTCTGGGCATTGTGTTGACGGGTGTACTTACTGGCCTTAAGAAGAATAAGCAACAAGATGCTTAAGCGGATGAAAAAGGACTGAATAGCCCAGTGGAGTGTTTTCTCCGCTGGGTTATTTTTTCTGCCATTATTTTTATGACGGACAGAAAGGGGCGTTGTCACACGAATGTAATAGTCAGCAGGACCGCCTCAATCTTCCAAATTCCTGGACTGAAAGATACAATAGAGAAAAAGGATTTGAAACGGGGTGAGTTGCATGCTATTGACTGCTTTGGGCGGTTTGTTTGGATATGGCGCGGAAAGGCCTGCTGAGACATTAGTCAAGCTCGCACAACAAGGCGATGAAGAGGCCGAAGAACAATTGATCTCTTCACATATCCCATTCGTGAAAAAAACCGCCGCACAAGTATGCAAACGGTTCATCGATGATAACCAGGATGAATACAGCATTGCACTCTTGGCCTTTCATGAGGCGATACGCCAATACCGTCCGGGACATGATGCGTCGTTTTTAACGTTTGCGCATATGGTCATCCGGCGGAGAGTGATCGACCATATCCGGAAAGAAAGCAAACGGCTAGAATTCAGCCATGATTTCATGGCTTCGCCGAATGAAGATCACCATAATCATATCGGCGACCGAGCGTCGGCCGATTTCCATACCGAACAAGAGCGGGCCGGCAAGCGGCGTGAAGAGATTATCCAATTCGAGGAAATGCTCTCAGCTTTTGGCTTATCCTTCCAAGTGATCGCCAAAGTTTCCCCTGCCCATGAAGATGCCAGGCGAAACGCCATCCAAATCGCACAATTGGTGGCGGAAACGGCTGAATACAAACAGTACTTGCTCGATAAGAAAAAACTTCCGGTCAAGGATATCGAGGAACTTGTCCAGGTCTCGAGAAAAACCATTGAGAGAAACCGGAAATACATAATCGCAATGGCGCTATTGATGATGAGCGATTTGCATTACCTAAAAGATTATTTGAAGGAGCGGTTGAACTGATGCGAATGCAAAAAGGCATATGTATGGAACTCGACGGTGACCGTTCTGTCTACATGCTCGCGGATGGCAGTTTTGTGACGGGCAAGCCGACCACAGGCACTTCAGTGGGGGAAGAGGCATATTTTGAAGTTATAGGGAATGCTTCAAGAAAGCGCCGCTTCAAGCCGCTCGCAATGCCGCTTATCGCCTCGGTAGCTGCACTGTTCCTGCTGATTTCCTCATGGATGCTTCCAGCACAGGAAGCATATGGGTATGTCCAAGTCGAATCAAATCCGGGCATTGAACTCGGTGTAGACGATGAATGGCACGTCATTTCATTGAGGGAACTGAATGAAGACGGCAAACAATTGATCGCCCAATTAGCAGATTGGGAAAACCGTGAACTCGAAACAGTCTTAGAAAACGTGCTGGCTTTATCAGTGGATGAGGACACAGAACACGTCACGATTACAACGGTGCAGGAAGGCGATGAAACGGATGCCGCCATCAAAGTGGAGAAAATTGCGCTAGCGGCGTTGTTCGCCGGCAGCAACAGGCAATTGCATGTCCATATGAAAGAAGCGAACAAGAAACAATGGCGCAAAGCGAAAGAACAACAAATGCCAGTGGCGAAGCTGGTCGAAAAGGATCGTACATTTACAGCACCGCAAGGGCCAAGAAATGACGTTCAGCCGGCGCGAAATAAAGGGAAACAGGAAAAAGAAGCCCCGAATGGCCATACTGTCCCTTCCAAAGCTGAAACCCCGGCTATTCAAAAGCCTCAGCCAAAAAATGAAGAGCCGGCCAGTAGAGGCAAAAGCAATCCGGAAAAGACGCCAAAAGCGGAAGATAAGAAAAAAACCGCCCCTGCAAATAAAAATAGTGGCAAACCAAAAGATAATGGGCCAAAAGTCCCGGTCGGACAAAAGGGATCGAAAAAGGCAGAACCCCCTGAACCTGCTAAACCGAAAAACCCGAACGCTGGGAAAGGCAATAATTCCGGCAAGCCAAAAGCTGAAACAAAACCCAAGAAAGAAAAGCCTTCATCCGGCAAAAACAAATCCGTGCAGCCAAAAAACGATAAAGGCAATCCCGGCAATACGAAGCCTGGAGAAAAGAAAAGCAATAATGGCAACGGAAAAGACAAAGGCAGGGACAATGGCAGGGACAATGGTAAAGAAAAAAGCAGCAATAACGGCAATTCACCCAAATCCAACGGTACAAAAACAACAGAACCGGGTAGCTTAAAACCAGAACAGGCAAAACCTCCAGCGAAGGAGAAGGGATTCCCGGATGCATCGAAAGCCGAAGAAAAAAACAAGCCGGACGCTGAGAAGCAAGAAAGAAATAACCAATGAGCACAACGCACGTAAATAGCGCCTATTCCGTTAGAGCCGCAAGAAAGCGGCGCAACCTAATGGAATGGGCGTTTATTCTGTAGCATCAAAACCAGTCATGAAAAACGGCTCTTTGCCATTCAATTACGCGAAGGGGCTGTGCTTTACAAAAAAGCCCTTTTCTTTTCTCTGTACTTTACATAGAATGGGAAGAGAGTCAGTTGCGGAAGGGAATTTTACGCCTATGAATAAATCATTTCAACGTGTCCGAAATCTTACACCTGCACAGGCAATCGTAGCGTATTATTTCGTGGCGATTGCTTTTTCCTTTTTACTCCTGAGGCTTCCGGGAGTCCTTCAGCCCGGGGTAAGCATGACGTATATCGACACCTTATTTACCGCCGTCAGCGCAGTAAGCGTCACCGGCCTGACGGTCATTGACGTCTCGCAAACCTTATCGGTATTCGGCATTATCGTACTGATGGTCATCCTTCAATTCGGGGGGATCGGCATCATGTCGATCGGGACATTTTTCTGGATCTTGCTTGGCAAACGGATCGGGCTCCGTGAGCGGCAATTGATCATGGTCGACCATAACCAGTCAAGTATGGCCGGCGTCGTCAAGCTGATCACGGAAATCGTTAAAATCCTTTTGTTGATCGAAGTGATCGGGGCGCTCATATTGACCGTCTATTTCACTCAATACTTTTATTCTTTCAGCGAAGCGCTTTTGCACGGCGTGTTTGGTGCGGTTACCGCGACCACCAATGGCGGGTTCGACATCACGGGATCTTCCTTGCAGCCTTATGTCGATGATTATTTCGTGCAGATCGTTAACATGATCCTGATCATCCTGGGTGCGATCGGTTTTCCTGTACTGATCGAACTGAAGGAATTCCTATCGAATGAGACGAAGAATTTCCGCTTTTCGCTGTTCACCAAAATCACGACGAGCATCTTCGGGCTGCTTCTCGTGGTCGGCACAGTGGGGATCCTGATCTTGGAGTCGGTCAATGCGTTTAAAGGGATGTCTTGGCACCAGACCTTGTTCGGGGCCTTGTTCCATTCCGTCTCATCCCGCTCCGGCGGTTTGGTCACCATCGACATCACGCAGTTCAGCGACGCGACCAATGTATTCATGAGTGCGCTCATGTTCATCGGGGCATCCCCAAGTTCAGCGGGCGGCGGCATCCGGACCACCACTTTTGCGATCGCGATCCTTTTTTTGATCAATTTTGCGAGAGGCAAGAACACGATCCAGATTTTCAACCGTGAAATTGAATTAATCGACGTATTCCGGTCATTTGCAGTGCTGTTCCTCGCAGGGGCGATGGTACTGCTGGCGACCATGCTATTGATCATCACCGAACCGAATGCCTCCATCGTGGAAATTCTCTTTGAGATCACCTCGGCTTTCGGTACTTGCGGAATGTCGCTTGGGCTGACAAGCGAATTGTCCTCGATCGGCAAAGTAATCGTCATGGTCCTGATGTTCATCGGGCGAGTCGGCTTGATATCCTTCCTGTTCACTATCGGCGGCAAGACGGACCCGACGAAATTCCATTATCCGAAGGAACGCGTCATCATCGGATAAGTCGGCTGCGCGTGCTATTCGGCCATCAAAAGGATATAATTATAGCAATCGAGTAATCATAGCGGAAATGAGTGAACGAAAATGAATGAAGACATCAAACAGTCATTGAAACTGTTTATCGTTTTGTCCCGTGCGCATAAAGCGATTTCGGAACAGACCAATCAATTTTTCCAGGAGAATGGTGTCAATCCGACAGAGTTTGCCGTCCTGGAGCTGCTCTATCATAAAGGGCGCCAGCCGCTGCAGAAAATCGGCGGGAAAATCCTGCTGGCCAGCGGGTCGATCACCTATGTCATCGACAAGCTGGAAAAGCGCGGGTTTATTGCACGCGTCAATTGCCCGACTGACCGCCGCATCACCTATGCGGAAATAACGGATGAGGGAAAAGCGTTCATGTCGGACATTTTCCCGGCACATGAACAAAAGCTTCACGAACTGACGGCAGCTTTATCTTCGGAAGAAAAAGAGCAGGCCATCGAATTGATGAAGAAGATCGGCTTGTCGATCAAAGACTTGTCCTATTGAAAAAAGATCCTCCGCTTGGAGGATCTTTTTATTTCTGCACACGCTCGATCGTTTGGGCCATTTGGATGAAATCGTCCCTCGCGCCGACTGTGCTATGGTCGAAGATCGTCACCCGGACCACAATATTATCGGATTCGAAGGCGATGCCGGTCACGTTCCCTTCAGCCGTTTCCACTTCATAAGCTGCTGAATTATTGAATGCTGAACTGTCATAGCCTGTAAACTCTGCCAGTTCACCATCCGGATTGGAAGCCTGTACGGTATCTTGCGTATTGCTGGCCAGTTCGTCGAAATTGATGTCATTTGGATAATAAGTTTCGACACGCATGAAGACTGCATCGTTTTCCTGCAGGAAAATGACATCGCGGTTTGGTTCTTCCGCAGTGAACCCATAACCATCAAGCACGTAAAGCTGGTAAGACTGGTTATCGCTCATCGTCAGCTCGCCTTCAGGTGTTTCGCCGTGTTCATCCCCAGAACCGCCTTCTGTTTCTTCATCCGGCTCTTCAACTGTTTCCGTTTCTTGGTTCGTCTCGCTGCTTTCTTCCTCGGCCGTTTCAGCCGGCTCGGTATCAGTCTCTTCTCCGGCAAGGTCTGCAGTACCGCAGCCTGCAAGCAGGATGCCGGCAGCAAATAATGTTGGAGCGAATAATGCATTCTTTTTCATGAATCAAATTCTTCCCTTCCAATTTCCCTATTAGACGGGCAGAAAGAGGAAATGTTTCAAACTTTTTGATAGAGCCAGCCCTTTAAGTCAAGGACAAGCTTAAACCGGCAGTGGCATGATGATGAACAGGAGCACGAGCACAACCAAATGGGTGATGATCAGTAACGGCATGCTGCGCTTCCATTCGTACAGGATGCCGAGCAATGCCCCTGCCACAACTCCTGCCACAATGCTCGGCCAAAAGCCGCTGAAGGCAAGTGCGATGCCGAATAAGAGGGAAGCTCCCAAAATGGCGAACGGCAACTTCATGTATTTCTTCAATTGCTGCTGGATATAGCCGCGCCAGAACAGTTCTTCTCCTGGAACGATGACGAACATCAATAACAGGTAATGCCAGATGCTTGTGGGCGCGAACAGGGTTTGGATGGCAGCGACGGGGCCTGCCACATTAAGCGGAAGCATGTTGAAGAATAGGTAGCCAAGGGCAAAGACGGCATAGATCATGGTCCCGAACAAGGTGCCGTATACCAATGATTTCCAGGTTTTCAATTCATCGAATACAGAGTAATTGGTAATTGCAATCGACATCAGAACTAAAATGGCGAATGTATACATATACCAGAAAATGGCTGTGTTCTCGAAAGCAAGATAATACAAATAAAGCGACAGCGGCAATAGCCAAATCAGCGTATGGCGCTTTAACACGGTAAGCATAAAAAATCCTCCTAAAATCAACAAAGGCTGCCCAGGTTTTGGGCAAGCACGCAATGTGGCTGGACGGGTATGGTTTCGTCCGTATAGTATTATAACAGAAGGATTTTAACAAAACGAAAGGAAAGGGGAACATTTCATGGCTGATTATGCAAACGAACTGGAACGCCTGAAAAATGGCGAGATCGATAAGCTTGATATACCGAAAGAGGAGTTTCTTGAATTCCGCAAAATATTGACAGGGCGTGAAGACTTTAAGCATTTTCGGGGAACAGCCTTCCATCACGGCAAAACACAATATGAATACACGGAAGAACCGTCGAAATAACGATTAATTTTTAACCGTTGGGGCAAGAAAAATTAAAAAAGCATAAAATCAAATTTTTTTTTGCAAAAAAGGTTTATCCCATGTTTGAAGGGGGTATAGTATACTTGAACACAGCAACATTCTCATTTCCCCCTTTTGTGGCCGGCCCTTTATGGACCGGCCTTTTTTTTATGCAAAAAAGAAGAGTGAATAGACTGATGATTTTTGCTATTATGGAAATATAAAGGAGGCAATAAAATGAAAATTGGATTTATCGGGACCGGGGTCATGGGCAATAGCATCGGACGCCATTTGTTGGAGGGTGGCCATGAATTATCCGTCTTCACAAGGACAGCTGCAAAAGCAGATGAGCTGCTGGAAAAAGGCGCAGCCTGGAAAGACAATCCGCGTGAACTGGCTGAATCTGCGGAAGTGATCTTTACGATGGTCGGTTATCCGTCTGACGTCCAAGAAATCTATTTTGGCGAAAACGGCTTGCTGGCGAATGCCGCCAAAGGCACGGTACTTATCGATTTGACCACTTCCCAGCCGAAGTTGGCACAGGAAATAGCAGAAGCTGCACGGGCAAATGGCTTGCACGCCCTCGATGCACCCGTTTCCGGGGGGGATGTAGGGGCGAAAAATGCTGTGCTATCCGTGATGGTGGGCGGTGAAGAATCCGTTTTCAATCAAATGCTTCCGCTGTTTCGTTTGTTCGGGGGCAATATCATTCTTCAGGGGCCCGCCGGTTCAGGACAGCATACAAAGATGTGCAACCAGATCAATATCGCGAATAATATGCTCGGCGTCTGCGAATCACTAATATACGCGAAAAAGGCAGGGTTGGACCCCGAAAATGTTTTGCGCTCCATTTCAGCCGGGGCAGCTGGATCCTGGTCATTGTCGAATTTGGCCCCGAAAATGATCGAAGGCGATTTCCATCCAGGCTTTTACATCAAGCATTTCATCAAGGACATGAAAATAGCGATGGAAGAATCTGAAAGATGGGGCCTGGAGCTTCCAGGGCTGAAATTGTCACTTGGCATCTATGAGGAATTGGAACGCGCAGGGGATGGGGACCTTGGCACCCAGGCCTTGATCCGCCATTTTGATTTTGCGGAAAAATAAGCAGAAAAAAACGGCAGTCCACAACTGCCGGCCGGGTCAATCAAAATAGGATTTCTTTGGTGAATAAAACCGATTCATTTCTTTCGGTTCGTAGCGTTTGGGAAAAGCGGAGATGGCGGGTTTCTTCTCAGGCGGTTCCAGCCCGGTGTAATTTTGCAGCAGTTCTTTCGCGTGCTTCAAGTTCATGCGGCTTGGCGGGTTGCGGTAGGATTCATCCAAGTCGCCAAAATGCTCAAGCGAATGGAAATCTTCCTTCTTGGGGAGCATGTGGAAATAATAATTGCCGCATTTCACGAGGACAGATGATTGTTGTTGGCTTTTTCGGGGGTTTTTGCTGAAGTGCAGGCCGAGCTTTTGCGCACGGTTTTGCTGGATCATGAGATTCAATGCTTGCTTTTTTAAGGCATACAGAAATTGATTGTCAGGGGCGGTCTTAGCATGGCGGTTGACAGTGAAAATAGCTTGTGCGATTTCCGAATCTTTTGTCTTTGAGGGCATGGGCTCATTCCTTTCGCGGTAATGGATGGGTCAGTCTTCGTTTATCATATCAAAATTTTCAGTCACTGTACATAAACCGGGCCTTGCCGAAGCTCCAGGAAACGATTCAGAAAAGGGGTTGTTGAGATGTTGAATGGACAAACGATAATCGTGACCGGAGGCTCCAGCGGGATGGGCCTTCATATGGCGGAAAAATTTGCCGCTGAAGGGGCGAACGTCATCATTACGGGGCGTGATATGGAAAAGCTGAATGAGTCATTGACAAAACTATCCGGGCTGCGGGGGCAGGCGGAAGCATTTCAGATGGACGTGCGTGAACCTGAACATGCCAAAGCGATGGTCAATTTTGCGCACGAAAAATTCGGGCGCATCGATGGGCTCGTCAATAATGCAGCGGGGAATTTCATTGTCCACGCAGAAAAATTGTCGCCGAATGGCTGGCGCTCGGTTATCGATATCGTCTTGAACGGGACGTTTTTCTGTTCTCATGCCGTGGGCAATTATTGGATTGAAAACGGCACAAAAGGGAATATACTTAATATGCTGGCTACGTATGCCTGGAATGCCGGTGCAGGCGTCGCTCATTCAGCTGCCGCCAAAGCTGGGGTCATGTCGTTGACCCGCACACTGGCAGTTGAATGGGGCACGCAATACGGCATCCGCGTTAACGGGATCGCTCCCGGGCCGATCGAACGCACGGGCGGTGCCGATAAACTTTTCGAGTCTCAAGAAGCGATGCAGCGGACCTTGAAATCTGTCCCTTTAGGACGGCTTGGAAAACCGGAGGAAGTGGCAGATCTTGCAGCCTTTATCATGTCAGAGAAAGCGGCTTATATGAACGGGGAAATCGTGACCTTGGACGGTGGCCAGTGGTTGAATAAATTCCCTTTTTAATCCAAAATCCCCAATTAAATAGTTTCGGGAAACGTGTTATGTTATGATGTAATCGAAGTGTTTCAGCATCAGTCCATACGATGCAAAAGGAGTAGAGCACATGATTTCATTACCGAGCAAAGATTTTCTTGAAACCCCGATCGAAGAATTTGTCATCTCGTCCGAAAAAGTAGCACATGTCCAGATCGGCAATAGTGCCGAGCATGCTTTATTGGTTTTGACGAAGACCGGCTATTCAGCCATCCCGGTTTTGGATGCGAAGTACCGGTTTCACGGCTTGATTAATGCCCAGCGCATCACTGATGCCATTCTTGGAATGGACCATATAGAGTACGAGAAACTTGGCGATATTCGAGTCGAGGAGATTATGCAGACCGACCTGCCGCTGATCCATCTGAATGACCGCTTCCAAAGAGCTTTGGATCTGGTGATCGACCAGAACTTCCTTTGTGTAGTGGATGACGATGGAATGTTCATGGGGATTTTGACAAGACGCATCGTCTTGAAGCAATTGAAAAAACAACTTTACCAGTTCAAACGATAATCACCCTGAAAAAGGTCTCATCCATTGAGGCCTTTTTTTCTGCTGGTTGAAAGAAGGGATCAATATGGAACAAACGAAACGCCCGCTCATCCTGATCGCAGTCATGCTGGCGATGTTCGTTTCAGCGGTCGAGGCGACCATCGTCTCGACCGCTATGCCGAGCATTGCCGCAGACCTCGGCGGGTTTTCGAAATACAGTTGGGTATTCTCCGCTTATTTGTTAATGAGCACGGTTACTGTGCTGCTATATGGAAAGCTGGCGGACCTTATCGGCAGGAAAGCGATTTTTGCTTTCGGCATGCTATTATTTTTAGTTGGTTCGCTGCTCTGCGGTTTAGCGGATTCGATGGAGCAATTGATCGCTTTTCGTTTCATTCAAGGAGCGGGAGCTGGAGCTATCATGCCGATTGCGTCGACAATCGTGGGGGATATTTATTCTCCTGAAGAACGGGCGAAGATCCAAGGATATTTATCCAGCGTTTGGGGCATCTCTGCTATCGCGGGCCCTGCCATCGGCGGTGTTCTAGTCGCGACCATCGGCTGGCAATATGTGTTCTGGGTCAACTTGCCCCTCGGGGCCTTAGCGCTGCTTGGCATTTTGGTTTATTTGAAAGAACCGGTGCGCAGCGAGCGTGCAAAGGTCGACTACAGGGGCGCCTTGTTCTTGACGCTTGCACTTAGCAGCGTGTTATATTTGCTGATCGAAGGCGGTGTATCGTTTAGCTGGCTGTCTGCGCCTTCCTATCTGCTGGCCGCGACCGGCGCTTTGTTCATCTTTTGGTTTGTCAAAGCGGAGCGTGCATCGAATGATCCGATGATGCCGTTTGAAATTTGGCAAAACCGGGCGATTCTGTATGCGAATTTGGTTTCGCTCGCAACGGGCATTATCCTCATCGGCATCTCCAGCTATTTACCGGCTTATGTGACCGGCGTCATGGAACAGCCAGCGGCAATCGCGGGCTTCACCTTGACGACCATGTCGATCGGATGGCCGATCGCTTCCGTCTTGTCAGGAAGGCTCTTGATCAGCGTCGGGTATTTCCGTACCTCGCTTCTTGGGGGATCGTTCCTTCTGCTCGGAACAGCCTTGTTTGTGGTGATGCAGCCGGGATTTGGTCCGCTATGGGCAGGGATGTCAAGCTTCTTCGTCGGTGTCGGCATGGGGTTGACCAGCACCGCCTTCATCGTCTCGATCCAATCCGCCGTGCCATACGATAAGCGGGGAGCGGCAACCGCTTCTAATATGTTCATGCGCAACCTTGGCAGCACGATCGGCGTGGCGCTTCTCGGCAGTATATTGAACAGCTCTTTATTGAAGCAATTGGGCGGTTCGGGAAATAGCCTGTCACTTGAATCCGTCAACTCGATTTTAAGTATCGATAGCCGTGGGGAGCTTCCGGCAACAGATAAGCTGGTGCTGCAGGAAGCCTTGGCCTTCGGGCTGAGGAATGTATACAGCATTGCGTTTCTCTGTGCCTTGATCAGTTTCCTGCTGATTTTCGGCTTGCGTGGATTGAAAGGAGTGAAACGGGATGTCAAATGAAGAAATGATCATTAAAGTGCTGGCTGAAGAAGGCAATATGCGCAAAGCGGCGGAACGGCTTTTCTTATCGCAGCCTGCCTTGTCTCAGCGGCTGCAATCGATCGAAAAGGAATGGGGCCAGCAATTATTTGTGCGTTCCCAGAAAGGGCTGACGCCGACTTCAGCCGGCGAATTGGTGATCCAATACGCGAAAGAAGCGGTTGTGCGGCGTGAAGAGATTTTCGAACAGCTGCATACTTTAAGCGAAAAAGTGCATGGCACCTTAAAAATTGCCTGCGCATCGATCATCGGACAGAACTGGCTTCCGAAAGTGCTGAAAGACTTCATCACCCTGTATCCGGAAGCGAAAGTGCAATTGATCACCGGCTGGAGTTCGGAAATTGTCCGGGCGCTGTACGAGGGGGAAGCCCATATTGGCATCGTCCGGGGGCAGACCGATTGGAAAGGGCCAAAAATCCATTTGTTCAAAGACACCTTGTATTTGGTTGATAAGGAAATCAGTTCGCTGGAGGAAGTGCTGCAGACGGAACGGCCGTTCATCCAATTCAAAAGTGATTCGACCTATTATGAGGAAATCCAGCATTGGTGGCAAAAGCATTTCGCTTCCAACCCGAAACGGCAAATCACGGTGGACCAGATCGAAACGTGCAAGCAGATGGCGGTCAATGGCATAGGCTATGCGATTTTGCCTTCCATTACCTTGACGGGGGCAGAAGATGTCCACACGATGCCGCTGACGAATAGCGAAGAAGAACTTGAGCTGACCCGCGACACATGGCTGATCGGCTATGAATCGTCTTTCCAGCTGCTGCAGGTCGAGGCATTTGTCGATATTGTCAAAAAACATGCCACTCTGTTAGACTAAAGGATGTATTATTATACTGAGTCAGATATAATAACACCATTACACGAGAGAAAGAGGTTTTGACCAATGGAACAAATGGATGCAAATCAAATTATTTCGTACATACAGAATGCGAAGAAATCGACGCCTGTAAAAGTATATGTCAAAGGTGAAGGCGTTGCGGCGCTTGATTTTGGCGAAGGCTCGAAAGTGTTCGGGGAAGGCAATCATGCAACGGTATTCGGCGAATGGGCTGAAGTGGAGAAAGCGCTTGAGCAGCACGCTTCTGTCATCGAAGATTCCGTAGTGGAAAACGACCGCAGAAATTCAGCCATCCCGATGCTAGACTTGAAAAACATCAATTCCCGCATTGAACCCGGCGCATTTATCCGCGAAAATGTGGAAATCGGCAGCAATTGCATCATCATGATGGGCGCCGTCATCAACATCGGCTCTGTCATCGGCGATGGCACGATGATCGACATGGGCGTCATCATGGGCGGCCGTGCGACAGTCGGGAAAAACTGCCATATCGGTGCCGGAGCTGTATTGGCAGGCGTAATCGAGCCAGCATCTGCCACACCGGTAATCGTTGAGGATGACGTCATGATCGGCGCGAACGCAGTTGTTTTGGAAGGCGTCCGCATCGGCAAGGGCTCTGTCGTCGCTGCAGGGGCTGTCGTGATCGAAGACGTGCCTGAAAACGCAGTCGTCGGCGGGACACCAGCGCGTGTATTGAAATTGATGGATGAAAAAACCCGTTCGAAAACGGAAATCAAACAAGAACTCCGCCAGCTGTAAGAGGCCTTCCTATGGATCTTATTCAAATCAGGAGAGAGCTACATGAAATTCCTGAAATCGGATTTCAGGAATTCAAAACGCAAAGCTATTTGAAAGATATTATCGGCAGAATGGCATCCGAGCGCATCGAACTGGTTGAATGGCGCACGGGCCTGGTTGTTAAGGTGAGTGGCAGCTCGCCCGAAAAAACGATCGGCTGGCGCACGGATATCGATGGCTTGCCGATACGTGAGGAAACAGGCCTGCCATTTGCTTCCCGCCATGAAGGGTTCATGCATGCCTGTGGGCACGATGTCCATATGGCAATAGCGCTCGGCTTGCTGGAGCTGCTGGTTGAACGTCCGCTCAATGACGATGCGGTAATCTTTTTCCAGCCTGCAGAAGAAGGCCCAGGCGGTGCTCAGCCACTGCTGGAATGGCTCGAAACAGAACGACCGGACCTATTGCCGGATGAACTTTTCGCCCTGCACATTGCACCTGAACTGCCGGTCGGCACTGTCGCGACGAAGCCTGGGCTTTTGTTTGCCAATACATCGGAATTGTTCATCGATCTGCACGGCAAAGGCGGCCATGCCGCATACCCGCACCAGACGCGTGATATGGCCGTGGCTGCTGCGGCTTTATTGATGCAGTTGCAGACGGTCGTCAGCCGCAATGTCGACCCGATGGATTCGGCCGTTTTGACGGTCGGGAAGATGTCAGCCGGAACCGTGCAAAACATCATCGCCGAACGGGCGCGCCTGGAAGGGACGATCCGCACCTTGACGCCTGAAGCGATGGAAAGCGTGAAAAAACGTGTCGAATCGCTGTGCCGGTCGATCGAGGAAGGCTACGAATGCCAGGTGTCGATTGATTACGGGGCGAATTATCGCCAAGTGGACAATGAAGAACGGCTTGCCGAATCGTTTTTGAGCTATGCACAGGACGTCCCGGACATACAAGCCGTCCGCAGCAAAGCCGCCATGACAGGTGAGGATTTCGGCTATTTCACGGAACGTTTGCCGGCTTTGATGTTTTGGGCAGGGGCCGGGTCGGGTTACGGCTTGCACCATGCCAAGCTGGCACCGGATGAGCGGCTCCTGTCGTTCATGCCCGAATTCCTTTATGATTATTTCAAGCAACGATGAAAAAAAGCGAGACGCTGCTATGGCGTCTCGCTTTTTCAGGCTGTCGAGAAAGCTAAGAAATCGTATTTTCCGAAGCTTATCGCTCGCTTTCCGTGGGCTCGCGCCCAAGCCTCCTCAGTCGCTTTGCGCCTTGCGGGGTCTCGGTCGTCTCGCTAATCCACAGGAGTCGAGCGAACGCTTCTCCAAATACTTAGAAAGATCATTGATTATTGAGTATAGAAAAAATGACTCCATTCTAGTTCGTTATGGATTAATAGACTTCTTCAACACTCTGAAAAAGCGAGGCGCCGACATGGCGTCTCGCTTTTTATGTTGATTAACTGTTGATTCAGCTGCTGCGGCTTTCCTGGAGCAACTCTTTTTTGCGTGTCGACCAGTTAAAGGCGATAAAGAAACAGAGGAGCAGGATGAAAGTTCCGGTAATGTACGGGAAGCTCATATCGATGTCGAAAAGAATCCCTGCGAGCGCGGGTCCGATCATATTGCCGAGGCTCATATAGGCATTGTTCATCCCAGCCGCATACCCTTGCGAGTCACCTGCGAGTTTCGAAATGAGCGTATTGATCGCCGGGCGCAGGAGGGAGGCAGCTGTGAAAAAGACTGCTGCCACGAAAAGGATCGTCCAGAACGTATTGACGAAAAGTATGCCGATCATTGCGGCGGCGGAAATGAGCAGATTGACGAGAATGACGCGCATCTCGCCGAAACGCTTGAACAAACTGTCGATGACGAAGGTTTGGACAACGACACCGACAAAGCCCCCGACGGTGATGACGACTGAAATTTCCTTCGGCGTGAACTGGAATTGCTTGTCCACGTATAAGGCAATCGTCGATTGGAAATTCGACAAGCCGAAAGCGAAGATGAACATGACCAGCAGCATGACGAAGTAGGGCGTATAGACAGAGCGCTTCATCTGCTGGTACAGGTTCTCGCGTTTCCGGTCCGCGGCTTGTATGGCCGGCTTGACGTTCGGTAAGGCAATATAGGACAGGAGAGCCGACAGTAAAGCGACCGAAGTCGCCACATAGAACGGGAACTGCAGGCTGACTTCAGAGAGGAATCCGCCGATGCCGGGCCCGATCATGAAACCGAGTGACATCGAGGCGCCAAGCAAGCCCATCCCTTTGCCCCGTTCTTCGTAAGTCGTGATATCGGCCACAAAAGCCATCATTGGCGGGATCAGGAAAGCGCCGCCCAAGCCGCTGAAGAAACGGGCGACATAGAGAATCCATAATTCGGTCGCCAAGCCGAAAACCAGCTGGGACAACCCAAAAACGATGAGCCCGAAAATGATCAGGTTCTTGCGTCCGTATTTATCGGATAACTCTCCGGAAATCGGTGAAAACAGGAATTGGGCAAAAGCGAAAGTAGCGATCAATGTGCCGAGTGCCTGGCCTGCGACGCCGAAGGTCTCCAGATAAGCTGGCATGATCGGGATGATGAGGCCTATTCCGCTCATGGCGATGAACATATTGAACATAAGAATATATAAGGCGAATTTAGTGGATTTGACGGCCATGAGCCTAACCTTCCCTCGTTATTATTTCGTGTGGCTAAACTTCGGTATTATGAACTTATTTACTATACCTCATTTAAACAGAAAAAAACAGGCAGAAGTTCTGCCTGTCATTTTTCCATATCCATCTTGAATTCCAAAAACAATTCGTTGTAGATGCCGAGCATTTCCAGCCCGAGGTTTTCGTAGACTTCAAGGCGGTCGCGCATTTCTTCCGTCGGATAGAAGCGCTCGTCACCCGTCACTTCAGGGTCCATCAACTTGAGCCCTTCCGCATTCGGGGAAGAATAGCCGACATAATCCGCATTCTGCGCGGCCACTTCCGCGTCGAGCATGAAGTTGATGAATTGATGTGCACCGTCGATATTGCCGGCTGTCGACGGGATGATCATATTATCGAACCAAAGGTTGGAACCTTCCTCCGGTACTGAATAATCGATGTCTTCATTGATCCACATCATATCTGCAGCTTGCCCGGACCAGGTGACGGCAACCGCCGCTTCCTCGCGGCGCATCATTTCGACGATTTCATCGCCGATGATCGCTTTGACGTTCGGGCCGAGCGTCTTCAGTTTATCGGTCGCTTCGCGCAATTCCCTGAGATCAGTGGAATTCAGCGAATAGTCAAGACTGTTCAAGCCCATGCCGATGACTTCGCGTGCGCTGTCGACCAAGATGACTTCCTGTTCGAGCGTCGGATTCCACAGGTCATCCCAGCTTTCGAAAGTCTGCCCTTCGAGAAGTGTCGGATTGTAGGCAATGCCGACTGTGCCCCAGAAGTAGGGGATGGAGTATTCGTTGCCCGGGTCGAATGGCAGGTCCAGGAAATACGGATCGATGTTTTTGAGGTTCGGGATCTTGCTATGGTCGATCGGCAGCAGCAAATCGTTTTCCTTCATTTTTTCGATGGCGTATTCCGACGGCATGGCCACGTCATAAGACGTACCGCCCTGCTCGATTTTGGTCATCATCGATTCATTCGAATCAAATGTCTCGTAGATGACCTGGATGCCGGTTTCTTCTTCAAATTGGCTGATCAGTTCGGGGTCGATGTACTCGCCCCAGTTATAGACTGAAATCGAGCCGCTGCCGCTTGTGGCAGTACTGCTCTCCAGCAGATGGACGCCATAGAAGAGGATGGCGGAGATGATTACGATGGCTGCACTTGCTCTGATGATGCCTTTCATGGTCGTGTCCCTCCTGTTCCAGCGTTCGCCCCGGACCGCTGATTAAAGAAATAATATCCGAGGACAAGGCCGAGCGTCACGACGAAGATCAAAGCGGATAGGGCATTGATGGTTAGCGTGATGCCTGCCCGCGCCATCGAGTAGATCTCGACGGACAAGGTCGCGAAACCATTGCCGGTGACGAAGAACGTGACGGCGAAATCATCTAGCGAATACGTCAGCGCCAGGAAAAAGCCGGCGAATATCCCCGGTTTGATGTAAGGGATGATGACGCGCGTCAAAATATCACGCTGCGAGGCCCCGAGGTCCGTCGCCGCATCGATTAAGCTTGAACTCATTTCCTGCAGTTTCGGCAAGACCATGATGACGACGATCGGGATGCTGAAGGCGATATGCGACACCAGGACGGACGCGAAGCCGAGCTTGACGCCGACCATTGTGAAGAGAATCAGGAACGATGCCCCGATGATGACATCCGGGCTGACGATCAACACAGTGTTCAAGGACAATACGGCGTTGCGCATTTTCCGGTTGCGCAGGAAAATGATGCCGATTGCGCCAAGTACACCGATCGCTGTCGAGATGAGTGCGGACAGCAAAGCGACGATGACGGTGTTCAAGACGATGATGAGCAGGCGTGTGTCATTGAATACGGCCGCATAATGCTCCCACGTGAAATTTTCAAAGCCCGACATGGTGCCGCCGCTATTGAAGGAATAGAAAATCAAATAGAAAATCGGGGCATAGAGAATAAAAAAGACGAATGCCAAATAGATTTTGGCGGGATTACTTAGCTTTGCCATTCAATGCCCCTCCTTTCTCTTTCGGGCCTGTGAGCAGCATGATGATGATCATGAACAAGATCAAGAACACTGCGATCGTCGAACCCATCCCCCAGTTTTGCGTGACCAGGAATTGCTGTTCGATGGCGGTGCCGAGCGTGATCACTTTATTGCCGGCAATCAGGCGTGTAATGACAAATAGCGACAGGGCCGGAATAAAGACGGCCTGTACGCCGGATTTGACGCCGTTGATCGCGAGCGGGAAAATGACACGGCGGAACGTCGTCCATTGGGATGCGCCGAGGTCGCGCGATGCATCAATCAAAGCCGGATTGATTTTATCGAGCGAGTTGAAGATCGGCAGCACCATGAACGGGATGAAAATGTAGACTGCGACAAACACAAAGCTGAAATCGGTGAACAGGATCTGAAGCGGTCCCGCACCGAAAAATTGGATCAATTGGTTAGCGGGGCCGTACAAACCGAAAATACCGATGAACGCATAGGCTTTCAGCAACAGGTTGATCCAGGAAGGGATGATGATCAACAGGAGCCATAGCTGCTTATGCTTCGTTTTTGTGAGCCAATAAGCTGTCGGGTAGGCAATCAGCACAGAAATGAGCGTGATGAGGAATGCATACCAGAACGAGCTGAGTGTCATGCGGAAATACGTCGATGAGAAGAAATTCGCGTAGTTTTCCAATGTGAAATCGCCTGACAAGTCAAGGAACGAAAAATAGACGACGAGCGCTATCGGTGCAATGACGAATAATGCAATCCAGATATAATATGGCGCCAAATACCATGGGCGTGATGAGCGATTAGTCATTGGAAACGGCTCCGTATGACTCGAGCCTTGCATCGAATGCTTCTTCGGATTCGTTCAAGCGCATGACATGAATCGCTTCCGGATCGAAATCGAGGCCGATTTGCGCGCCGACTTCCACGCGTTTTGTCGAATGTACGAGCCATTCATTGCCAGTTTCGTCATAAGTGGAAATTTCGTAATGGACGCCGCGGAACAATTGGCTGTCGACACGGACAGCCATCTTGCCGGTTTCCGGTTTGGTGATTTCCAAGTCTTCCGGCCGGATGACAATTTCCACTTGTTCGTTCGGGCTCAGGCCTTTATCGACGCATTCGAACTCCTTATTGGCAAAGCGCACACGATAATCAGCGACCATGACACCTTCGGCAATATTCGACTCCCCGATGAAATCGGCGACAAAACGGTTGATCGGCTCATCATAAATGTCCATCGGCGTGCCACTCTGCTGGATTTCCCCGGCATTCATTACGAAGATTTCATCGGACATCGCGAGGGCTTCTTCCTGGTCATGCGTGACGAAGACGAAAGTCTTGCCGAGGCGCTGCTGCAGCTCACGCAGTTCATATTGCATTTCAGTACGCAGCTTCAAGTCGAGTGCGGACAGCGGTTCGTCGAGCAGGATCACTTCCGGGTCATTGATGATGGCCCTGGCGATGGCGACGCGTTGGCGCTGGCCGCCGGACATTTCGTGGATCTCGCGGTTTTCATAGCCGCTCAAATTGACGAATGCCAAAGCTTCTTTGACGCGGCGCTCGACTTCTGCTTTTTTGACCTTTTTGATGCGCAAGCCAAATGCGACATTCTCGAATACATTCAAATGGGGGAATAGCGCGTAATCTTGGAATACCGTATTCACTTGCCGTTCGTTTGCGGGGATCTTATTGACTTTTTTGCCTTTGATATAAATATCGCCGCTGGTCGGCTGGTTGAATCCAGCAATCAATCGCAAGATCGTCGTCTTGCCGCAGCCGGAAGGGCCGAGCAAGGTATAGAATTTCCCTTTTTCCATTTCAAAACTGATATTGTTCAATACATTGCCCGCGCCTTCAAAAGTCTGGACAACATTATCAAAGCGGATGATCGCTTGGTCCGTCATAGTATACCTCCTGGATTATAAATAAGATTTCGTTGCGACGATGATCATTTCTGCGCGGCCGGTCGAATGGTTCGCTAATTGATGTTCATGATCCGCGCTATAGTAGATGGAATCGCCTGCTATCGCCGTATAGGACCGGCTGCCGATATCCAAGCGGACTTCGCCTTTTAGGACGTAGACGAAGGTTTCGGAAGCTGAAGGTTCGAAAGTTTTGAATTTACCTGCCGGTTCCAAGGTCAGGTAAACCGGCTCCATTTCCTTTTTATTCGAAGTCGGGACGAGCCAGTCGATTTCATAGCCGGATTCTCGGTCGATATGGACTGTATGATCTTCTTCCTTGAAGACAAGTTTTGCCTCTTCAGCATCCGTAAAAAACTCTTTAGGAGTTGTTCCAAGGACTTCAAGGAGGGAAAACAGGGTTTCGATGGAAGGGGAGTTCATATCGCGTTCAAGCTGCGAAATGAACCCTTTGCTCAAATCCGTCCTCGAGCCGAGTTCTTCCTGGGTCAAGCCATTCTTCAGCCGCAGATTCTTGATCTTTTTGCCGATTTGCATACAGTCTCCTCGATTCTTCAGTAATGGGACAATTATAGAAAGAAATTATGAAAGGCGGTACAAGACCCGCCCTTCAGATAGAATAAATGCAAATTGCTAAAGTGAATGAAAAGAAGCGGTAGTTTAGTTAAAATATACTTTTAGTTTAGTTAAAGTATTTATTCATTATACAAAACCTGTGCTGAAATTCAAGGGAAAAAAACTTTCGAAAATGAATCCGAATCTATTGCAATCAGCTAAGGCAATTACTATTATAGAGAAAGTGCAAAAACTACAAAGTCCGCAAAGACTGATATAGAAGTTGTCGGTTGTGCAAAATTGACAGATGACAGGGACATAAAAGCCCAACCAACTACGGGAGTGATCAACTTGAACGGAAAGATGAATTTTTTCCTCGACCCGAAAAGCCGGGTAGCGCAAAAACCATCCATCATGAATTATAAGCAAGACGAAAAAGGGCTTTATCTGCTGGCTGACAAGAAGTTCATCAATTGGATGGACGTCCATACGTTTTGCCATACGTGCATGGACCCCTTGACTTTCGATAACGAATTCGACGCAAGTTATTGTGCAAGCTGCAACGAATGGCGCGAAGAGCGCTGCAGCGATATTAGCTGCGAGTACTGCGAGAATCGCCCTGAACGCCCACTCGATCCCCGCAAATAAGCGGGGGTTTTTTTATGGAAGAAAGAAAGCTATGATGAATAAGAGGAAACAAGAAGATGGGGGATGGACATGAAAAAGGAATTCGTGGTAATAGGCTTGGGGCGTTTCGGCGGAAGCATCGTCCGGGAATTGATCGAACAAGGTGCTGACGTGATGGCCATCGATAAAGACCATGAGCGGGTGGATGAATTCGCTTCGATTGCGACGCAGGCTGTCGTAGCCGACACAACAGACGAATCAGTATTAAAATCCCTCGGGGTCCGCAATTTCGAGCAGGTCATCGTCGCAATCGGTGAAAATATCCAGGCGAGCATCCTGACGACGCTCATGCTCAAGGAAATCGGCGTCAAGAAAATCACTGTCAAAGCACAAAATGATTATCATGCCAAGGTGCTCCATAAGATCGGTGCGGATAAAGTCGTGCATCCTGAGCGTGACATGGGAATCCGGATCGCCCATAATATCCTGTCGAATAATGTGCTCGATTACCTGGAGCTGTCCGACGAACATTCGATCATGGAGATCAAAGCGAATGAAAAGCTTGCGGGCTATACCTTGATCGAGTTGGACATCCGTGCCAAATACGGCATCAACATCGTCGCAATCAAAAGAGGCGACGACATCATCGTCTCCCCGCAGGCCGATATGGACATCGAACGGGACGACATCCTGATCATCATCGGGTCCGATGCCGACATCAACCGTTTCGAAAAGAAAGTCATGAACTAAACAAGGCAAAAAAAGAAGCCGCTGAGGGCTTCTTTTTTTGCTGTAGTGAATTCAGAAGACCGTATTCTCCGAAGCTTATCGCACGACTCAGTGGGCTCGCGCCCAAGCCTCCTCAGTCGCTTCGAAACCCTTGTGCTCAACTCTCACTGCGTTCGAGCATCGCAGAAAACCCGCTTTCTCAACTTTCGCTTCGCTCAAGCATCGCAGAAAAAATTTGCTCCCACATCTGCGTGGCAGATGCGTCGCAAATGAATGAGCGAAGCTAAGCTTCGCTCATTTATTCCTTGCGGGGTCTCGGTCGTCTCGTCGCTTTCGCAGAAGGGGTTACGAGCAAACGCTTCTCCAAATACTCAGTCATTTCATTGATTTTTGTGTTTATTAAAGGTGACCAATTTCTGTTTTACAGTGGTTTATAGATATATTTAACACTATAAAAAAGAAGCCGCTGAGGGCTTCTTTTTTTATACTTCCATAATTACCGGGAGAATCATCGGGCGGCGTTTCGTTTTTTCGTAAAGATACGGCCCGAGGACATCTGAGATTTCAGTCTTCAGTTCAGCCCAGTCAGTATTCTTGCTGTGGATTTTCTTGTTCAGGTGGCGGTTCAGCATTTGCTGAGCCTCGTAGATCATCGTGCCGGATTCGCGCATATAGACGAATCCGCGTGAAATGAGGTCAGGCCCTGACACCATACGGCTTTTCTTCTTATCGACGCTGACAACGACGATGACAAGCCCTTCTTCAGACAGCACGCGGCGGTCGCGAAGGACGATGTTGCCGATATCGCCGATTCCGCTGCCGTCGATGTAAACATCGCCGGAAGGGATGCGGCCCGCTACGGATGCCTCATCTTGGCCAAGCGCCAAGACATCGCCATTTTCCATGATGAAGGTATTCTCACGCGGGACATCGCAATCGACTGCAAGTTCAGCGTGTTGAGCCTGCATTCGGTATTCGCCGTGGATCGGCATGAAGTATTTCGGCTTGATCAGGCGCAGCATCAATTTATTTTCCTCTTGCGAACCGTGGCCGGATGTATGGATATCATTCAACGAACCGTGGATGACATCAGCCCCTGCACGGAACAATAGGTTGATCGTGCGGTTGACGCTGCTCGTGTTACCCGGAATCGGGGAAGACGAGAACACGACCGTGTCATTCGGCTGGATCTGGATCTGGCGATGCGTGCCATTGGCGATCCGTGACAGTGCAGCCATCGGTTCGCCTTGTGAACCTGTACATAGGATGACGACTTTATCTGCAGGCATCCGATTCAAGGTTTGGGTATCGATGAACGCATCTTCAGGAGCCGTGATATAGCCGAGTTCGCGGCCGATCGTTATGGCATTATCCATGCTGCGTCCGAAGACCGCAATTTTACGGCCTTGGCGCACCGCTTCCTCGGTCACTTGCTGCAATCGGTAAATATTGGATGCGAACGTAGCGAAAATTAAACGCCCTTCGACTTTCCGCATGATTTCCTTGATGGTCTCGCCGACTTTGCGTTCGGACATCGTGAAATTCGGGATTTCCGCATTGGTCGAATCGGAGAGCAGGCATAGTACGCCTTCGCTGCCGATCTGGGCCATCTTCAGCAGATTGGCCGGTTCGCCGACCGGGGTGAAGTCGAATTTGAAATCTCCCGTATGGACGATATTTCCGGGTGGGGTTTTGACGACAACACCGAACGAATCCGGGATACTGTGTGTCGTGCGGAAGAAACTGACCGAAGTTTTGCGGAATTTGATGACATCTTCCTCTTCGATTTCGATCATCTTCGTCTGGCGCAGCAAGCCGTGTTCTTCCAGTTTTTTGCGCAATAAGCCAAGTGCCAGCTTACCGCCGTATACCGGCATGTTCACTTGCTTGAGCAGGTAAGGGATACCGCCGATATGGTCTTCGTGGCCGTGCGTGACAAACAGGCCTTTGATTTTATCGGCATTTTTGACTAGATAAGTGTAATCCGGGATGACGTAATCGATTCCGAGCAAATCGTCTTCCGGGAATTTGATGCCGGCGTCAATGAGGATGATTTCATCCTGGAATTGGACGCCATAAGTGTTTTTGCCGATTTCGCCCAGTCCGCCGAGCGCGAAAACAGCTGTTTGGTCATTTTTCACGAATTTCATTAGGCGTCGACAGACTCCACTTTATAATCTTGGGAGGCCTGTTCATATTCGAGGTGCTGGCCTTCCAATAGCTGCACGAGCTCGATATTGAAGTTGCGGTCCTTCAGGTGGTGACGGACTTCCCGCTCGGTGGAAGCTTCTACATATAAACTTTTTGTGTTTTCGCGAACTGGTACTTCAAAACGGTTTTCTTGGTAATATACTTTAAAAATCATATTTTGCTCTCCTTTTTCCACGTTCAATATAAATGCACTTTCTTTATATTATCATGTCATTGTTTTAAAATAAAGAATAGCCCTCCTATTTGTTAAGAAGGGCCGAAATGAACTTTATGCTATCTTCTTTTTGTTCATAATGCCGTTGAGCTGTCTGAGTAGTCTGCGTTTCAACCGTTTCAGCATGGCTCACCACTCCTTATGTATAGTATACTGTTTTTTCTGACAAAAGCAAAGAGGGCGTATCAGGAAACGGCCTAAAAGATTGGGGATAGGAATATGTCGAAATTATTATTATTGGATATCGATGGCACCTTGCTCGATACGAAAAAGCAGTTGCCGGAAGCTACGAAAGAAGCGTTGATCGCAGCACGCGCAAACGGTCATCAGCTCGCTATCGCGACGGGCCGTGCCCCGTTCATGATCGGTTCGCTGCTGGAGGAACTATCGATTGATACGTACATCACGTTCAATGGCCAGTACATCGCATTCGAGAACGAAGCGGTGCACAAACAGGCCATCGATTCCGATACTTTGGAAAAAGTGCTGGCATTTGCGGAGCAGCGCGACCATCCGTTGGTTTTCTTGAACGAGCATAAGATGGTCTCTTCCATCGATTTCCATCCGGATATTGATGAGAGCATCAAGAGCCTGAAATTCCCGCATCCGGAAATGGACAAGGAATTCTACCGGACGAATGATGTGTATCAGGCGCTCGTTTTCTGCGAAGAGCACGAAGAAAGCCAATACCATGAAGAATTCCAGAACGTGGATTTTGTCCGCTGGCACCGCGTCTCGTGCGACATCCTGCCGAAAGGCGGCAGCAAAGCGGAAGGCATCAAGCAATTGATCCGCGCCACAGGCCACCGCCTTGAAGATACAATTGCTTTCGGTGACGGCTTGAATGACCTTCAAATGATGGAAATCGCCGGCTTCAGCGTAGCGATGGCGAACGGCCACGAAGAAACGAAGAAACGCGCGAACCACATCACGGGCCACGTAGATGAAGGCGGGCTTGCCAGCGCATTCGAGTTCCTTGGCCTCAGCCGCTGAACTTTGGACCGGCCAAAGGCAGTTTTTCAATCCCGCAAAAAACCCCGTCCATGAAAATCGGACGGGGTTTTATCAATCCACTGTTTCTGTTTGAAGGTCGATGGCTGAAGCGTTCTCAACTTCCTGGAACGGGTCGTTCGGGTTGATGTGGTCATAGAACATGATGCCGTTCAAGTGATCAAGTTCATGCTGGAAGGCGATGGCTGGCAGGCCTTTCAAACGCATCTTGAATTCTTCTCCTGATAGCGTATGGCCTTTGACGGTGATGCGTGCATAGCGCGGGACATATCCCGGCACCGAACGGTCGACCGACAGGCAGCCTTCACCGCTGGATAGATAGGCTTTCTCGACGGAATGGCTGACTATTTTCGGATTCACTGCCACCAGGCTCAAGTTCTCGCCGGAATGCTCGTCAAAGTGTAACGCGAAAATCCGCTTGGAGACGTTAACCTGCGGAGCGGCGATCCCGACGCCCGGACGCAAATCGTATTTCTCCGCCAGCTCGTCATCCTGGCTGTTCTTCACATATTCCAAAAGCTCTTCGCCGAGCTTGCGGTCTGCATCGGAAAGCGGTAGTTTGACTTCCTCAGCTTTCTGGCGAAGAGTGGGGTGCCCTTCACGGATAATGTCATTCATCAAAATCACGTATGTTCATCCTTTCATGGTGCTCTCTATTATATCTATTGTAGCGTATGATCGCCTTTTTGAAAAAAGAAAAAGCTCTTGCCGTTATTGTATTTTAACGCTAATCATTCTATAGTTAATTCATGGAAATCAAGGGGGACTCTATTGTGAAGAAACTAGCCATCGCCACGGCCTTGACCGGCATCCTTTTCCTGTCGGCATGCTCGGGGGCATCGACAGAGGAACAGTTGAACGAAATTTTGGAGACGACTTTCGAAGAAGAGGCCGAATACCGTGAAGTGCAGAGTGAATTGCAGAGCCGTGAGCAGAACGAGCAGGAAATTTTCGAATCGATCATGGCTTTAACTAAAGAGCAACAGTCGGAAGTAGAAGAGAAATCGCAGGAAGCGATCGCTTCGGCCGACGAACGGCTTGAACTTCTTGGCACGGAGCGGGAATCGATGCAAAACGCAGCCGAGGAATTCAAGGGAATCGACCAATTGATTGAAGAAACAGAAGAGGAAAACGTGAAATCGGACTTAGAAGCGCTGAGAGAGCAGATGGATGAGCGCTTTGCGAAGCATAGTGAATTCACGGACGCTTACGAGGCGTTGATTGAACGACAGAAAGAATTGTATGGAATGGTGGCTGAAGAGGATATGGATCTCGCGACACTTCAGGATAAGACGGATGAAGTGAATGACCAGAATGATTTGGTCCAGGAAGCCGTCACAGCCTTCAACAAACAGACGGAACAGTTCAATGAGCTGAAAAACGAAACCATTGAAAAAATGAATGCAGAAAACGACTGAGCAGCCGTGAGGGCTGCTTTTTTCTGTGCTATAAAAGCGCGCATTGAATCAGCTGTATTATAATACAGATTGCATTTTTCTTATAGTACAGTTGCTTTTATTTTTAGAATCTGCAAAAACGGGTATACACGTATAATGTATTGTTCTTCTATGATTGACCGTGATATTGTGGTGGCGTATACTGAAAAAGAATGTGGCGATTGTATCACTAAGCTAGTGTTAAAATTTTAATACAGATAAAGGAGAGTTGCTTTTATGGCTGCGAAAAAGAATCAGCAATTCGATCCGGTGGAAACACTCCAGGCGATCGAAGAAAAGTTCGAAATGGTTCAAGTATTGAACGAAGAAGGCGAAATTGTTAATAAGGAATACGATCCGAATCTATCAGATGAGCAATTGGAAGAATTGATGAAGCGCATGGTCTATACGCGCATCTTGGATCAGCGCTCGATTTCATTGAACCGTCAAGGGCGCCTCGGATTCTATGCACCGACTGCGGGCCAGGAAGCGTCTCAATTGGCTTCACATTTCGCGCTGGAGAAAGATGATTTCATCTTGCCTGGATACCGCGATGTACCGCAATTGATCTGGCACGGCTGGCCATTGCACCAGGCTTTCCTATTCTCACGTGGGCATTTCAAAGGAAACCAGATGGCTGAAGGCTTGAACATCCTGCCGCCACAGATCATCATCGGCGCACAGTTCATCCAGGCGGCGGGTGTTGCACTCGGATTGCAAAAGCGCAAAAAAGAAGCAGTCGCGATTACGTATACAGGCGACGGCGGTTCTTCGCAAGGCGATTTCTACGAAGGTATCAACTTTGCCGGGGCATTCCGCGCACCAGCGATATTTATTGTCCAAAACAACCAATACGCGATTTCGACCCCGCGTGAATTGCAGACATCCGCTAAAACAATCGCTCAAAAAGCGGTTTCAGCCGGTATCCCGGGCGTTCTTGTGGATGGCATGGACCCGCTGGCAGTATACGCAGTCACTCGCGATGCACGTGAGCGCGCGGTGAAAGGCGAAGGGCCGACACTGATCGAAACCATGTGCTACCGCTACGGCCCGCATACGATGGCAGGGGATGACCCGACACGCTACCGTACTTCAGACATCGACAGCGAATGGGAAAAGAAAGACCCGCTCGTCCGTTTCCGCAAATACCTTGAAGCAAAAGGCTTGTGGAATGAAGAAAAAGAAAACGAAGTAATCGAGAAAGCGAAAGAAGAAATCAAGGCAGCAATCAAAGAAGCAGATGGCACGCCGAAGCAAAAAGTTTCTGACCTTCTCGGAATCATGTATGAGGAAGTTCCATTCAATGTACAGGAACAGCTCGATATCTATAAAGCAAAGGAGTCGAAGTAAGCCATGGCACAAATGACGATGATCCAAGCGATTACGGACGCTCTGAAAACAGAAATGAAAAACGATGAAAATGTTCTGGTTTTCGGTGAAGACGTAGGTAATAACGGCGGTGTATTCCGCGCAACTGAAGGTTTGCAAAAAGAATTCGGGGAAGACCGTGTATTCGATACGCCACTCGCTGAGTCAGGAATCGGCGGCCTGGCGATCGGCCTTGCATTGCAAGGCTACCGCCCGGTACCGGAAATCCAGTTCTTCGGCTTCGTATTTGAAGTCATGGACTCCATCAGCGGCCAAATGGCGCGCATGCGCTACCGCAGTGGCGGCACGCTGACATCGCCGGTGACGATCCGTTCCCCGTTCGGCGGCGGCGTACACACGCCGGAAATGCACGCTGATTCACTGGAAGGGCTCATGGCTTCACAACCCGGCTTGAAAGTAGTCATCCCGTCGACACCTTACGATGCAAAGGGATTGTTGATTTCGGCGATCCGCGATAATGATCCAGTCATTTTCCTGGAGCACATGAAATTGTACCGTTCATTCCGCCAAGAAGTGCCGGAAGAAGAATATACGATCCCGCTCGGCAAAGCCGATGTAAAGCGTGAAGGGACAGACCTCTCCATCATCACTTACGGTGCGATGGTACAGGAAAGCATGAAAGCAGCTGAAGAATTGGAAAAAGATGGCCATTCAGTGGAAGTCATCGATTTGCGCACAGTCCAGCCGCTCGATATCGAAGCGATTATCGCATCCGTTGAAAAGACGAACCGTGCAATCGTGGTACAGGAAGCACAAAAACAAGCTGGAATTGCAGCGAATGTCGTAGCTGAGATCAACGACCGCGCAATCCTGAGCCTTGAAGCCCCAGTACTCCGCGTAACAGCGCCGGATTCCGTCTTCCCATTCTCGCAAGCTGAGCAAGTTTGGCTGCCGAATGCAAAGGATATAGTAGAAACAGCGAAAAAAGTACTGACTTTCTAATTGATGGACAGCGGGCTCAGGAACACCGTTTCTCGCATGTGAAATTAGAAAACAGCCTGATTCCAGCTTAACCGGCCGCCCTGATAACCGGGAGCCGGTGCTGGATCATTTGCCAAACAGCAGCATTCCGTATGGCGCGCCGTACCGTACCGAATGGACAATAGAAAGGGTGACTAGAATGGCTTTTGAATTTCGATTGCCGGATATCGGTGAAGGTATCCACGAAGGTGAAATAGTAAAATGGTTTATCAAGGCCGGAGACACGATCGAAGAAGACGACATTCTGTGTGAAGTGCAGAATGACAAAGCTGTCGTCGAAATCCCGTCTCCTGTTTCAGGAACCATCGAGGAAGTGCTTGTAGAAGAAGGGACAGTCGCCGTGGTCGGGGATGTACTCGTGAAAATCGATTCCCCTGATGCGGATGATGTCCACTTCAAAGGCGGAAAAGACGACGAGGAAAAACCTGCACCTGAAGAAAAACAAGAAGACCAGCAGGAAGAGACAGAAGAGCAGGTTCAGTCGGGAACAGCTGAATCAGGCGAAAACGTCGAAAAAGAACCGGCACCGGAAAGCAAGCCGGAAGGCGAAACCGGGGCAGGCGAACAGCCGCAAGCAGATGAAGCTGACAGCGACCCGAACAAACGCGTGATCGCGATGCCATCCGTACGCAAATTCGCGCGTGAAAAAGACGTCGATATCAAGAAAGTCAAAGGATCCGGCGACAACGGGCGCATCATGAAACAAGATATCGAAGCGTTCTTGGAAGGCGGCCAGGAGCAGGAAGCCCCTGCAGCAGAACAGGAAACAGCTTCACAAGAAGCGCAAGAAACAAAAGAAGCACCGGCAGCAGCTCCGGAAGGCGAATTCCCGGAAACTCGCGAAAAAATGTCCGGCATGCGCAAAGCGATCGCCAAAGCGATGGTACATTCTAAGCACACTGCCCCTCACGTTGCGTTGATGGACGAAGTGGATGTGACCGAACTCGTTGCACACCGCAAAAAGTTCAAAGATATCGCTGCGGAAAAAGAAATCAAGCTGACGTATTTGCCGTATGTCGTCAAAGCCTTGGTCAGCACATTGCGTGAATTTCCTGCGCTCAACACGTCGTTCGACGATGAAACCGGCGAAGTGATCCACAAGCATTACTTCAATATCGGGATTGCAGCGGATACAGAAAAAGGCTTGCTCGTTCCTGTCATCAAGCATGCAGACCGCAAATCCGTCTTCGCGATTTCAGACGAAATCAACCAGCTTGCAACGAAAGCGCGCGATGGCAAATTGTCATCTGCCGAGATGAAGGGCGCTTCATGCTCGATCACGAATATCGGCTCTGCTGGCGGCCAATGGTTCACACCGGTCATCAACCACCCGGAAGTCGCGATTTTGGGCATCGGGCGCATTGCCGAAAAACCGGTAGTGAAAAATGGTGAAATTGTAGCGGCTCCTGTGTTAGCATTATCATTGAGCTTCGATCACCGCATGATCGACGGAGCAACCGCACAACACGCATTAAATCACATCAAGCGTTTACTAAGTGAACCAGAATTACTATTAATGGAGGCGTAAAACTTATGGTAGTAGGAGATTTCCCAATCGAAACAGACACGCTCGTCATCGGCTCAGGCCCTGGCGGCTATGTCGCAGCTATCCGTGCAGCACAGACTGGCCAAAAAGTTACCATCGTTGAGAAAGAATACATCGGCGGCGTTTGCTTGAACGTCGGCTGTATCCCTTCAAAAGCGATGATTTCTGTCGGCCATCGTTTTGAAGAAGCCCAACATTCAGACGACATGGGCATCGTGGCGAAAGAAGTTTCCCTGAACTTCGAAAAAGCCCAAGCTTTCAAAGATGGCGTAGTCAAGAAATTGACTGGCGGCGTCGAATCCTTGCTAAAAGGCAATAAAGTGGAAATCGTCCGCGGCGAAGCATATTTCGTAGACGAAAACACTGTCCGCATCATGGACGCGGATTCTGCCCAAACGTACAAATTCAAGAACGCCATTATCGCAACGGGTTCACGCCCGGTTGAAATCCCGACATTCAAATACTCAGAGCGTGTCATCGACTCAACTGGCGCTTTGGCCTTGAAAGAAGTACCGAAAAAACTGATCGTCATCGGCGGCGGCTATATCGGGACCGAGCTCGGGACTGCCTATGCAAACATGGGATCTGAAGTGACGATCCTTGAGGGCGCACCGGATATCCTTGCGGGATTCGAAAAGCAAATGACATCCATCGTCAAAAAAGGCTTGAAGAAAAAAGGCGTCGAAGTCATCACGAAAGCGTCTGCTAAAGGCGTAGAAGAATCAGATTCAGGCGTATCGGTTTCATACGAAGCCGGCGGCGAAGAGAAAACAATCGATGCAGATTATGTATTGGTAACTGTCGGCCGCCGTCCGAACACGGATGAAATGGGCCTTGAAGAGCTCGACATCAAAATGGGTGAGCGCGGCCTGATTGAAGTCGATAAGCAATGCCGTACAAGCATCCCGAACATTTATGCGATCGGTGATATTGTGGCAGGACTTCAATTGGCACATAAAGCATCATACGAAGGCAAAATCGCTGCTGAAGCGATTGCCGGCGAAAAATCGGAAGTCGATTACTTGGCGATTCCAGCGGTTTGCTTCACGGACCCTGAACTTGCGAGTGTCGGTTTGACTGAAGAACAGGCAAAAGAGGAAGGCTTTGAAGTGACGGCGGCGAAATTCCCGTTCGGCGCAAACGGCCGTGCTTTGGCATTGAACTCTTCAGAAGGATTTGTTAAATTAGTATCCCGTAAAGAAGACGGCTTGTTGCTAGGCGGACAAATCGTTGGGGCGGGCGCTTCTGATATGATCGCAGAAATTGGCTTGGCCATCGAAGCGGGCATGACTGTGGAAGATATCGCGATGACGATCCACGCTCACCCAACCTTGGCTGAGATTACAATGGAAGCGGCAGAAGTGGCTCTAGGCACGCCGATTCACATCATCAAATAAATAATGATAAAGGGCCGCAAAATGCGGTCCTTTTTTCTATGCTTTGTACGCCCTGCGTATGTTAAAATTTTACACAAGGAGGGTGATTATGAAAAAACGAAATTGGCTGCTGCCGGCATGTGCAGCATTCCTGCTCGGGGCATGTTCTGATGAAACAGCTCAAGAGCCAGAAGAGGCAAAACAGGAAGAATCAGCGCAAGCGGATGTCGAGGGAGACGTGGCATCAGATCAATCCGTAAGCGATCAGGCAGAAATAGAAGAACAAGAGGATGCGGAAGAGCAGGCGCCGGAAGAAGCTGGCGAACAGGCTGTTGAACCGCGTTATCGCATTAATCCGCAAAACTCGAAAGTTGAACCGATAGGGGATGCGAATGCACAGGCGGTCCTGATCACGATCGATGATGCACCGGATACATATTCGCTTAAAATGGCCAAAACCTTGAAAGAGCTTGATGTGCCGGCTATCTTTTTCGTCAACGGGCATTTCCTCGACACAGAGGAAGAGCAAGAGACCTTGTCGAAAATTCATGATATGGGCTTTGCCATCGGCAATCATACAAACACCCATGTGAATTTAAAACAGTCTGCAGAAAGCGTTCAGCAAGATGAAATCGTTTCACTGAATGAGCAAGTGGAAACGATTATCGGGGAAGCGCCAAAATTTTTCCGTGCCCCGTTTGGCGTCAACACTGATTTCAGTAATGCGCTTGTGCAAGAAGAAGGCATGGTGCGCATGAACTGGACTTATGGCTATGATTTTATGCAAGGCTATATGGAACCGGAGGCACTGGCAGAAATCATGGTCAATGCCCCTGAACTCAATGACGGCGGAAATCTGCTGATGCATGACAGGGAGTGGACCAAGGAAGCCTTGCCGGAAATAATAGAAGGCCTCCGCGATAAAGGCTATGAATTTGTGGATCCGGATGAAATAGAAGGAATTTGACCTAAAAAAGGTTCCGGCGCAATTTGCGCCGGAACCTTTTTGCTTGTTGTCTATCGTTAACGGAACGCTTGATGTTCCTTTATGACGTGCAGTGTTCTGAGTGAATCATCTTCCGGCCCCTGAACCGGCAACCCTGCTTTGACGTTGGTATGGATATAGGAAATGTTTTCCTCTGTAATGATTTCCCCAGGGATGAAAATCGGGATACCCGGCGGATAGACCATGATGAACTCGGCGGAAATGCGGCCCACCGCTTCGTCGATCGGGATGATTTCCGTCTCTGCGTAAAAAGCGTCGCGCGGGGTCATCGCGAGCCGTGGAATTTCGGGTAACAAGACAATCGGTTCCGAAACGGCATGCTCAGTTTCCAGGGCTTCGCTCATGCGCTGCAAGGCATTGACAAGCAGATTGATTTCTTTCCGGCTGTCGCCGAGCGTGACAAGGCAGAGAATATTGTACAAGTCAGACAGTTCAATTTCGATATTCGCGTTCTCGCGCAGCCATTCCTCTGCCTGGTGGCCGGTAATGCCAAGATTCTTGACGCTGATCAATAATTTAGTCGGGTCCATATCATAGGTCGCGGAAGAATTAAGCAGCTCTTTACCGACACATAGCAGATGCGGAATCTTATTGATCCGCTTGCGTGCATCCTGTGCCAGTCGGATGGTTTGGTCGATCAAGTCAAATCCGTGGATAGCGAGCTGGCGCCGCGCAGTATCGAGCGATGCCAATATCGGATAGGAAGTGGATGTCGTCGTAAGCATCGATAGGGTTGCCTGGACGCGTTTCGGCGATACCAATCCTTCACGCACATTCAAAACGGAACTCTGTGTCATGGAACCACCCAGTTTATGGACGGATGTAGCGGCCATGTCCGCGCCTGCCGCCATCGCGGAAACAGGCAAGGATTTATGGAAATGGATGTGCACGCCATGCGCTTCGTCGACGAGCACCGGAATCGATTTGGCATGGGCGATATCGACGATGCGCTTCAAATCAGCCGCCACGCCAAAATAAGTGGGGTTGATGACGAGCACCGCTTTGGCATCGGGATATTCGGTCAAGGCCTTCTCCACCGATTCAGGCGAAATGCCGTGGGAGATGCCCAGTTCCGGATCGACTTCCGGGTGGATGAAGACAGGAATCGCACCCGCAAATACGATGGCGGACATGATGGATTTATGGACATTGCGCGGGACGAGGATCTTATCGTTCGGCCCGACCACGCTCAGAATCATCGTCATGATTGCGCCGCTTGTACCCTGGACCGAGAAGAAGGTGTGGTCTGCGCCAAAAGCCTGTGCCGCCAATTCCTGCGCTTGTTTAATCGCGCCTTTTGGGGAATGGAGGTCATCGAGTGGCGCTATATTGATCAAGTCGATCGACAGGATATTGTCGCCGACAAATTCCCGGAAAGCGGGATCGATCCCTTGGCCTTTTTTGTGGCCGGGGATGTGAAATTGTATAGGATGCCGGTTCCGATGCTTCAATAGTGCATCGAAGAGCGGAGTTTCGAGTTGTGACAATGGGACGTGCACCTCACTTTATCAAAATGAAAACAAGAGAAATTATAGCACGCAAGACGCTTTGTTACTATACTTAGAGTGAAGATGTATGGCTAATTTTCCGTGGCAGGGCATAAGCTGTAGGAGTGGAAAAGGGAATTTCGGAATTGAAGCGAATAGACAATTAGAGGACGAAAAAAAGGAGTGGGATTATGGCGTTTGAAACAAGGATTACGGAACTTTTAGGAATCGACTATCCGATCATCCAGGGGGGCTTGGCATACTTGGCGTATGCCGATCTGGCAGCAGCGGTCTCGAATGCGGGGGGGCTTGGGCAAATCACTGCCATGAGCCTTCCTGGGCCGGATGAATTGCGGGACGAAATCCGTAAAGTCCGTGAATTGACGGATAAGCCGTTTGGGGTGAACTTTGCGATCGGTGAGCACGGGCGGGCATTTTCGCATATGCTCGATGTGGCGATCGAAGAACAGGTACCGGTTGTATCGATGACTGGTGGCAACCCGACGCCGATTTTCGAGCAATTGGAAGGAACGGATATCAAGAAATTGGTGTTGGTTGCAGCAAGACGGCAAGCTGAAAAAGCGGAAAAACTTGGTGCGGATGCGGTGATGGTCGTCGGGCATGAAGGCGGCGGGCATCTTGGCCGTGATGATATCGGAACGATGGTCTTGATCCCGCAGGTGGTCGATGCCGTATCGATTCCTGTAATCGCTTCCGGAGGCATTGGCGATGGCCGGGGATGGATGGCGGCGCACGCACTCGGAGCCGAAGGAATTGAAATGGGGACGCGCTTCATCGCCACCAAAGAATGCGTTCACGCCTCGCAGCTGTATAAGCAGCATTTGATCGACAGCACGGAAAACGATACAGTGATCATCAAGCGCAGCATCGGCGCACCGGCCCGCACTTTGTCCAATTCTTGGACAACCCGGATTTTGGAAATCGAAAAAGAGGCGCCGAGCTATGAAGCGTTGAAAGATTATATTAGCGGCACCGCCAATAAACGCTATATCTATGATGGGGAAGAAGAAAGCGGCTTTGGCTGGGCAGGCCAAGTGACGGGCCTGATCCGGGATGTGCCGACTGTCCAGGAATTGTTCGACCGGATGATCCAGCAGACAGAGGAAATACGGAAACGCTGGGGAATTATTGAAAAAGGGTAGGTGAAGGCAATGGAATACTCATATCCATTTTCCATCGATTGGACGACTGATGAAATCGTCGATGTCGTGGAATTTTTCGAAGCGATAGAAAAGGCTTATGAAAAAGGGATCAATCGCCAGGAGTTGATGGAAAAGTATCGCAAGTTCAAGAAAGTCGTACCCTCGATGGCGGAGGAAAAGACGTACTTCCGCGAATTCGAGGAAGAAAGCGGCTATGTCAGTTTCACCGTTGTCAAGAAGATGAAAGAAGCTTCAGGCGATGAAACGATCCGCCTCAAAAGATAAGGAAAAACCGCCGTTCATCGCTGAACGGCGGTTTTTTCGTTTGCCTGGAGCAACTTCCGGTAAATCGGGAGCAGCTCACGGAATGTTTCTTCTGCAAAAGCATAGAATCCGTCTTTATCGAGCACGGCAGCATCTGTTCTTGCCAAATGCCTGCCGATGACGAGTTCCCCTTTTTTAACATCGCGAAGCCGTATGAGCAATTTTTCCACGCCCTCTTTACCGAGCGACTCGATGGCATCCGCATCGGGCTTCATATGGTCGCCTGAAACGACGAAACCGGAAGGCAGTTCGGCTAATGTTCCTGCAGAAAGCAGTTTGTTCGCCATTTCCGGTTTGCCCGGCGCTTCATAAATGACGGCTAGAATGACAAATACGTGGCTTTCCCACAGCCCGATCTGAAAATGCGGTACGGCTTTATAACCTCGTTTATAAGGCGCGAATGCCACCCAGCTGTCATTCGGCGGATTGACGGTCCGGCGCATATGTTTCGCCACATGCGGAAAAAACTCATCCCCGGTTTCCCCGGAGAAATAAGCGGAAAAGTCTTGGCCCAGAGCTTCGAATTTCGGCCGCACATGAGCGGTTAAAGCTTCCATGCGCGCCTCGAGTCCTGGCGTTTCGAATACTTCAAAGTCTTGTTCAGTCCAGTACGGTTTCACGGACTTCGCCTCCTTAAATGATCATCACGGTTTATTTTAACGAAGTTTGGAAAGAATGAATATAAATAAGTTTTCAAGAGGAAAAAATGGGGTAAAGATGTGTAACAAACATCGCAGTCGGAATATTCCGATTATGAGGGAAGGGGGGGCTCACTTATGAAGCAGATGATACAGATTATCCGGAAGGCGGATGTAGAAAAGGAGTACATTAATACCTTGAAGCTGGAACTTGATTACGAATTGGCCACCTTGTATGATGCAATGCAGCAAGACGACAGCAGCCAAAAGGAAAAAAGCAAGAAACGGCTGGCAGAAATACAGGTAGAACTGGAGGCTCTTCATGCATTGTAAACGAACAACCATACCGTAAAAGCATCTGCTGGCTAAAGACAGTGGATGCTTTTTTCGTTATACTGAAAAGAAACAAGGGGGGAGCTCATACATGGACCAGCACGCAATGGACCGTTACATAAAATCAATGATCAAAGAAGCTGGGCATCGGATCCGCAATTCATTTCTCAGCGATATTTCAGTGGATACGAAAGCCCATGCGAATGATTTAGTCACGAACGTCGATAAAGAAGTGGAAAAGTTCTTCATCCGCCATATCCGGGAAGATTTTCCGGGCCACCGTGTCTTTGGCGAAGAAGGATTTGGGGACCAGATCGATGAATTAAGCGGTACGGTGTGGATGCTCGATCCGATCGACGGCACCATGAATTTCGTGCATCAACGCCGTAATTTCGCCATCTCGCTCGGCATCTATCAAGATGGGGTCGGAAAGATGGGCTATATCTATGACGTCGTCAACGACGATCTGTATCATGCGATTGCAGGCGGCGGCGCTTATTATAACGATGAACGCCTGCAGCCGCTTTTAGAGACGGACATCAGCGAATCGATCATCGGCATGAACGCCATGTGGGCAACGCCGAACCGGCACGTGGAGCATGAAGCCACCATCCGGCTCGTTCATGAAGCACGCGGCATGCGTTCATACGGTTCCGCGGCGCTTGAGCTCGCTTACCTGGCGAGCGGGCGCATCGATGCTTATATATCCATGAGGCTGTCGCCATGGGACATTGCCGGGGGATTGGTCATGGCAAAAGAAGTAGGTGCTGTCGCGAGCAATTTTTCGGGGCAACCTGCCAACCTGCTGAAGTCGGATACATTCGTCGCCGCTAACCCGTCCATCCACCGGAAATTGCTTCAGGAATATATCAAACCGAAGCACACATAAAAAAGAGGCCGGGATCTCCCGGCCTCTTTTTCATGCGTTTATAATGCGCCTGCTTCACGCATTTCTTTTTTGCGCTTGAACCCGAAGCCCATGATGACCATTAACAATAGAATAGAAAGGAAAATGCCGGTCACGCTGCGAAGTGCCACTGCGACGCCGATGAGCACCATAGCCCCGATTGCGGCCAATGAATATAGTACGAAAATCCATTTAATATTATGCCACGATTCAACAATCGCTTCTTTCATACCATCTAACCTCCTGCATACGCATGAAATAAAATCGTAGGGTTTTTCCCCTATATGTGCTATACTAGCACAGTTATAGGCTCGAAAAAAGAATATTGGAGTGAAAGTATGACTAACCTTAGAAACGATTTACGAAACATTGCGATTATCGCACACGTTGACCACGGCAAAACGACATTGGTGGATCAGTTGCTTCAGCAATCAGGGATCTTCAGATCGAACGAACATGTTGAGGAGCGGGCGATGGATTCTAACGACATTGAAAGAGAACGCGGAATCACAATCCTGGCGAAAAATACCGCGATTCAATATAAAGACGCTAAAATCAATATCCTGGATACTCCTGGACACGCCGATTTCGGCGGCGAAGTGGAGCGCATCATGAAAATGGTTGACGGTGTCCTGCTTGTTGTCGATGCTTACGAAGGCTGTATGCCACAGACACGCTTTGTATTGAAAAAAGCGCTTGAGCAAAACCTCAAACCGATTGTAGTCGTCAATAAAATCGACCGCGATTTCGCGCGTCCGGATGAAGTTGTCGATGAAGTCATCGAATTGTTCATCGAACTTGAAGCAAACGACGACCAATTGGAATTCCCGGTCATTTTCGCATCGGGCATGAACGGAACTGCCAGCCTTTCATCTGACCCGGCTGACCAGGAAGAAAACATGCAGGTCATTTATGATGCCATCATGGACCACGTCCCGGCACCGATCGATAACCGCGAGGAGCCATTGCAATTTCAAGTGGCGCTTCTCGATTACAACGACTATGTCGGCCGTATCGGAATCGGGCGCGTATTCCGCGGCACGATCGAAGTGGGGCAATCCGTATCCTTGATGAAACTGGACGGATCTGTCAAAAACTTCCGTATCACGAAAATCCACGGATTCATGGGCTTGAAGCGCGTTGAGATCCAAAAAGCCGAAGCGGGCGATTTGATCGCAATCTCCGGACTCGAAGACATCAACGTTGGTGAAACAGTATGCCCTCAAGACCATCCTGAAGCATTGCCGGTTCTCCGTATCGATGAACCGACACTGCAAATGACATTCCTTGTCAACAACAGCCCGTTCGCCGGTAAAGAAGGCAAGTTCATCACTTCAAGAAAAATCCAGGAGCGTTTGGATGCCCAATTGGAGACAGACGTTTCCTTGCGCGTCGATCCTACTGATTCCCCTGATGCATGGGTCGTTTCGGGCCGTGGGGAACTGCATTTATCGATCCTGATCGAGAACATGCGCCGTGAAGGATTCGAACTTCAAGTGTCAAAACCTGAAGTTATCGTCCGCATGGTGGATGGCGTCCGCTGTGAACCGGTTGAACGCGTCCAAGTGGATGTTCCTGAAGAATATACTGGCGCGATCATCGAATCACTCGGCGAACGCAAAGGCGAAATGCTCGATATGATCAATAACGGAAGCGGACAAGTCCGTTTGGTATTCAATGTCCCTGCACGCGGATTGATCGGTTATACGACTGAATTCCTGACGCAGACACGTGGATACGGCATCATCAACCACACATTCGACAGCTATCAGCCAGTCGCGGCAGGACGCGTAGGCGGCCGTCGCCAAGGCGTACTTGTTTCCATGGAACGCGGAAAAGCTTCCACTTACGGCTTGATGGGCATTGAAGACCGCGGTACTTCATTCGTGGAAGTCGGCACTGAAATCTATGAAGGCATGATCGTCGGTGAGCATAACCGTGACAACGATTTGACAGTTAATATCGTCAAGATCAAAGCGGCTACCAACATCCGTTCAGCCAATAAAGACCAGACGACAACGATGAAAAAAGCACGCCTCATGAGCCTCGAGGAAGCTCTTGAATACTTGAACGATGACGAGTATTGTGAAATCACTCCTCAATCGATCCGTTTGCGCAAGAAGATTCTGGATAAGAATGAGCGTGAGCGTATGGCTAAGAAGAAGAAAGTAGCCATCGAAGAATAAACAACTGGAAGGATGTATAATCAGTGGACGAGCAGGCTTTTGTCTATGAAAATATGTATCCGGTAGCCCGCATTCTTTACCAGAATATGCCGAATTTCGATGTGGCGGGATATGCACTGTTTGCCGTCATCTTCCTATTATCGGCAGTCGTGTACAAATTGGGCTTTGCCAAAAAACTATCGATCGGAAAAAATGCAGTCATTATCTTGTTCTTGGCTGCGGGAGGACTCGGCCTGACATTCTTGGCCTTTTTCCTGCCCGTTGTCGAAGGCTTGGTCATAGCCGCATTGATCCTCATCCTTTACAAAATCCGCCTTTGGCGCGAAAAACGCGAAAACGCTGCTTCTCAATGAGAGGCAGCGTTTTTGCGTTCAAATGTCTTATAGAGTATCGGCAGGAGCAGTGCATAGGTCAGATGAGCCAGGATCCAGTAGAGGAACGCGCCCATATCGGTCGGTTCCGGGACATCGGCTTCCACCGCCAGCATGGCCAGCGGGAAAAACAGGATGTAAGTCGGCAAGGTAAGCAACAGGCTGATGATCGTCAATTGGCCGAACGTATAGCGCCGGCGTTTGGCGATATACACATAAACGATGCCGATCACCAGCGAGATGATCAAATGCAAAACGAATTCAGTCAGCTCTGACCAATTCACTTGGTTGACCAGTGGGATGAAATCGACGTTCAATAGCAATTCGTAATTCCGGACGCCGGTCACTGCCTGCATCCATTTCAGCAACAATCCTAGAATGAGTCCGCTCCAGAAACCGATCCACAAGCCCTTCAATACCTTCATCAGAAATCATCCTCGATGCTGCGGGAGCTGCGGAAGAAATGGAAATGCCCGGTCGCCAGGCGCTCTTCAGTCCGTTTGGTGATCCGGTCATGGCATTCTTCGCACATATGGGTGTGGATCGGACGGTTACGGAGGCGCTTGGCTTGCAGCGTATCGTCTTCAAGTTCTTCGATTTTATCGCAGATGACGCATTGAACACGCATAGATATTCCTCCTATTCGACCCGGATAGCGGTGACATGGGTGATCGGCTGATCGATATTCGAACCATCCGGCAAGAGGATATGGACTGGCCCATCTTCCCGGAGCGGTTTCCCGTCCTGGCTGAACTTGAAGATCAATTGCTTGGCCTCTTCAATCGGGAAGGCATGTTCGCCTGAAGCGGTTTCGAATACGACCTTCGACGCGCTGCCGGCCGGCTCTGCATTTTCGAGGAATGGCTGGAAACGCATGCCGAATGTGCCTGTCAGCATGTCTTGTTTTTCCTGGCGCTTGTATTTCTTCTCGGAATTCAAGGTTGGCGGAACGGTGGCGCCTTCCATGATTTCGCGCGACCAATGTTCGCCCATGCCGCGTTTGTACTCTTCTAGATCGTCCTTATCGACATGCTCTTCTGTGAAAAATGTCTTAAGATCCAGTTTGCGGTCATCGAAAATCCACACGGTCGGATCCAAAGTCACTTTGTATTGGACTTCCCCTTTAAATGGTATGATGAATTCCATAAATAAAACCCTCCATTATAGTATCTCTCTTCTTCAGTATAACTGTTCGGCCCCGATTCCCAAAGGGTTTAATCCCTTTTATGAGAGACTTGCAATTTGACAGCGTAAAAGATACACTTTAAACAGGCTAATGGAGCAGAAATACAAGTGATGGGGGAGTCCTCATGGAACATACAGAAGAACAGACTTATCAGGAAAAAGCGCTGGAACTCCTTAAAGCTGATGCAGAGAAAATCGAGCAATTGATCAAGGTGCAGATGGATCATCTTACATTGCCGTCCTGCCCTTTATACGAAGAAGTTCTTGATACGCAAATGTTTGGCTTATCACGGGAAATCGATTTCGCCGTCAAGCTCGGTTTGATCGAACGTGAGACCGGTAAAAATTTAATGGATACGCTGGAGAAGAAACTGTCCATCCTCCACGATGCGTATACAAATAAATGACCCAAAACTCAAACGATTCCAGTTTGGGTTTTTTTACTAATGAATCCAATTGAATGAGGTATAAAAACAATGAAATCCTACATCAAGAAATACGGCAAGTACATAGACTACCCGCTTCTCTTTACATACCTAGCCCTCACCATTTTCGGGCTGATCATGATTTACTCCTCGAGCATGGCCTGGTCCGTGAACTATTATAATGACTCGCCCGACCGCTTCTACATACAGCAATTGATCAACTTGGCCATCGCTTATCCTGTATTCTTGCTCGCTGCCGTATTCCCTTATAAGCATTTCAAGAAAAAGTGGATGATGGCGACCGTTCTCGCGGTCATCTTTACAGGGCTCATCCTGGTCCACTTTATCGGCTTCGCGGCAGGCGGTGCAAAAAGTTGGATCAGCCTCGGGTTCGCCAATATCCAGCCATCGGAAGTCGCCAAAGTCGGCTTGATTTTCTATTTGGCAGGCGTGTTTTCCAATAAATACCGCAATGGCTCCATCAACAAACTGAACGAATCGATCATTCCGCCGGTCATTATCCTGACGGCTGTTTTGCTGTTGGTTTTCCTTGAGCCTGACTTAGGGTCGATGGTCATCATCGGCGCAGTCGGCCTGTCGGTAATGGCGGCATCTGGCGTCCGTTTAAAGCCGTTCGTGAAATTGGCGGGAATCGTCATTGCAGCTGCCGCTGTTTTCATCGTTCCTGCGATGTTGTTCGCCAAAGACCTGATTTTCACGGAAAAACGCATGGGGCGCATCGATGCTTTCTTCAACCCGTTTTCGGATGAACTCGGGTTCGGCTTCCAGATCGTCAACGGTTATTTGGCGATCGGTTCAGGCGGGCTGGGCGGACTCGGGCTCGGCCAATCGATCCAGAAGCTTGGCTATCTGCCGGAACCCCATACGGATTTCATCATGTCGGTCATTGCGGAAGAGCTTGGCGTTCTAGGAGTCTTCGTTGTCATCGGCGGATTGGGCTTCGTCGTCCTGCGGGGGTTGTGGATCGCGATGACGACTAGCGACCCGCTTGCGCGCATGCTTGCCGCCGGTGTCGCAAGCATGATCGGCATCCAATCTTTTGTCAATCTCGGCGGCCTCTCAGGAATCATTCCGCTGACAGGGGTGACTCTTCCGTTTATAAGCTATGGCGGAACCTCGGTAATTTTGTTATCTTTAGCTATGGGAGTATTGATGAATGTTTCCATGTTCAACAAATACGAAAAAACGAAAAAGTAAAGGGTGTGCGACGGAGTGAAAGAGATTAACAAGATCTTAGTAGCCAACCGCGGAGAAATTGCCATTCGGATTTTCCGCGCCTGTACAGAACTGAATCTTCGGACAGTTGCGGTTTATTCGCAGGAAGACAGCGGTTCGTTTCATCGTTACAAAGCTGACGAATCGTATTTAGTCGGCAAAGGAAAAAAGCCGATTGATGCTTATTTGGACATCGAAGACATCATTCGCATCGCCAAGGACTCAGGAGTGGACGCCATTCACCCAGGGTACGGATTCTTATCCGAAAACGTGCATTTTGCGCGGCGCTGTGAAGAAGAAGGCATCGTATTCATCGGGCCAACCTCACGCCATCTCGATATGTTCGGCGATAAAGTCAAAGCCCGTGACCAAGCGATCGCTGCAGGCATTCCTGTCATTCCGGGAACGGACGGACCTGTCGAATCATTGGCTGAAGTAGAGGCATTTGCTGACCAAGCCGGATTCCCGTTGATGATCAAAGCATCACTAGGCGGTGGTGGACGCGGCATGCGCATCGTCAAAGACGCCAGTGAACTGGCATCATCTTACGAACGTGCGAAATCCGAAGCGAAAGCTGCCTTCGGTTCCGAGGAGATGTACGTGGAAAAATTCGTCGACAAACCGAAACACATCGAAGTGCAAATTCTGGGCGATGCTGAAGGCAATATCATTCATTTATATGAACGTGATTGCTCGATTCAGCGCCGGCATCAAAAAGTCGTGGAAATTGCGCCTTCCAACTCCATCAGCGAGAAGTTGCGCAACGAAATTTGCGATGCTGCAGTCAAATTAATGAAGAATATCGATTACATAAACGCAGGGACAGTGGAGTTCCTGGTAGCGGGTGATGAGTTCTATTTCATCGAAGTCAATCCCCGCATCCAAGTCGAACATACCATAACCGAAATGGTGACGGGCATCGACATCGTCCATGCCCAAATCCATATCGCCCGCGGGCACTCGCTCCATAGCGAAGCGATCGCGCTGCCGAAACAGCAAGACATCCCGCTGTTCGGCTATGCTATCCAATCGCGTGTGACGACGGAAGATCCGTTGAATGATTTCATGCCGGATGCCGGAAAATTGATGGTTTACCGCTCAGGCGGAGGATTCGGCGTACGTCTGGATGCCGGAAACGGTTTCCAGGGGGCGGTCATTTCCCCTTATTACGATTCATTGCTCGTGAAAGTGTCCACATGGGCGACAACGTTCAAAGAAGCTGCAGCGAAAATGGATCGCAACTTGCAGGAATTCCGCATCCGCGGGATCAAGACGAATATCCCGTTCCTTGAAAATGTCGTGAAACATCCTAATTTCATCAACGGGGACTTTGACACAAGCTTCATCGACAGCACGCCTGAACTGTTTAAATTCCCGGTGCGCCAAGACCGCGGGACGAAATTGCTCAGCTATATCGGCAATGTGACGGTGAACGGATTCCCTGGAATCGAAAAGAAAAAGAAACCGATCCACGCTGCGCCACGCAAACCGGAGATCGATATCATTACGGAAGTTCCATCCGGCACGAAACAGATCCTAGATGAACGCGGCCCGGAAGGCTTGGCGAAATGGGTGCTCGAGCAAGACGAAGTCCTATTGACGGATACGACATTGCGTGATGCGCACCAATCGCTTTTGGCTACACGCATGCGCTCGCATGATATGTTCGCAGTCGCGAAAGAAACGGCCCGCCTCCAAAGCGATTTGTTCTCGATGGAAATGTGGGGAGGGGCCACGTTTGATGTGTCTTACCGTTTCCTGAAGGAAGACCCATGGCAGCGCCTCATCAAATTGCGTGAAGACATTCCGAACGTCTTGTTCCAGATGCTGTTCCGCGGTGCGAATGCGGTCGGCTATAAAAACTATCCGGATAACGTCATCCGTGAATTTGCCCGGACATCCGCACAAGCTGGAATCGATGTATTCCGCATCTTTGACAGCCTTAACTGGATCAAAGGAATGGAAGTGGCCATCGATGAAGTCCGCAACTCCGGAAAAGTAGCAGAAGCGGCGATTTGCTATACAGGGGACATTCTCGACCCGAGCCGCGACAAATATACGGTTCAATATTACAAAGATATGGCGAAAGAACTGGAAGCGGCAGGCGCCCATATTCTTGCGATCAAAGATATGGCTGGATTGCTCAAGCCAGAAGCTGCGTACCGCCTAGTTTCTGAACTGAAGGATACGGTTTCCTTGCCGATCCACTTGCATACACACGATACAAGCGGAAATGGCATCTACCTTTATTCCAAAGCGATCGAAGCAGGCGTCGACATCGTCGACACGGCGCTCGGCACCATGGCCGGGCTTACATCCCAGCCAAGCGCCAACTCGTTGTATTATGCGATGAGCGGCGGCAAGCGGAAAATCAAAGCCGATATCGAATCTCTTGAAACCATGTCCCATTATTGGGAAGATGTCCGCAAATATTACAGCGACTTCGAAAGCGGCATGAACAGCCCGCATTCTGAGATTTATGTCCATGAAATGCCGGGCGGGCAGTACAGCAACTTGCAGCAGCAGGCAAAAGCTGTCGGCCTCGGCATGCGCTGGGAAGAAGTGAAGGAAATGTATTCCCGTGTCAACATGCTCTTTGGAGACGTTGTCAAAGTCACGCCGTCATCAAAAGTCGTAGGGGACATGGCCTTGTTCATGGTCCAGAACGAACTGGATGAAAAAACAGTGCTGACACGCGGCGAGAATATCGATTTCCCTGAATCGGTCATCGAGTTCTTCGAGGGCTATATCGGGCAGCCGCACGGCGGGTTCCCGAAAGAGTTGCAGAAAGTGATCTTGAAAGAGCGCGAGCCGATTACGGTGCGTCCGGGCGAATTGCTCGAACCTGCTGATTTTGAAGCGATCCGCGAGAAACTATTCGAACGCTTGGAGCGCCCCGTCACTAGCCATGAAGTGCTGGCCTATGCGCTATACCCGAAAGTATTCGAAGAGTACAGCGTGACAAACCAGACCTTCGGGGACGTATCCGTGCTTGATACACTGACCTTCCTTTATGGCATGCGCCTCAGTGAGGAGATCGAAGTCGAGATCGAAAAAGGAAAGACCTTGATGATCAAGCTTGTGTCCATCGGCGAACCGCAAAAAGACGGCACGCGCATCATCTATTTTGAATTGAACGGCCAACCGCGTGAAATCAGCATCCAGGATATGACGGTTGAAACCGATTCAGCGGCAAAACCGAAAGCTGACCCGACAAAAGAAAATCATATTGCAGCGACAATGCCTGGCACTGTCCTGAAAGTAGTCGGTGAAAAAGGGCTGAAAGTAAAACGCGGCGACCATTTGCTTGTCACTGAAGCAATGAAGATGGAGACGACCGTCCAAGCGCCATTTGACGGAACGATCCAGGAGATTTACGTGACAGCTGGCGATGGCATTTCAACAGGCGATTTGCTTATTGAAATGGAACCGAAATAAAATAAAAAATCCGGTGCGAATTCGCACCGGATTTTTTATTTGGATTTGATGTACTTGCTTCTGGAGACGAGAAGGACCATATAACATAACAAGCCGAACAGCATCGAGATGAGCAAGGAGTGAAGCAATGCGACTGCCAGGTTCAATTTCGTCAAGACAACGAGCATGCCTGTCGTCGCTTGGAGAAGCACGATGATGAAGGCAATAAGCCATCCCCAATAAATGACGCGTTGGTCGCGGTAATGGCGATATGCATGAAGCGCGATCACGCCGAGCCAGATGACGATAAGCGCAGCTGCAAAGCGGTGGCCCATCTGGACCCATTCGTACATATTGCTTGGCAGCGCGAACTGGTCGTTGCGGCATAATGGCCAATCCGAACAGATGAGGCTCGATTCTGTATGGCGCACAAGAGCCCCTGTGTAAACAACCACGTAAGAATACAAAGCGACGCCGAGTGTATGGTATTTCAATGTGCGGCCGATTTGTACGCGGTCCGCATCGAACTTGCGGTCGACTTCGAATATCAGCAAGGTCAAAAGGAGCACTGCAGCAAATGACAAAAGGGAGATCCCGAAGTGGAGCGCGAGAATGAAATCGCCTTGGCCCCATAGGACTTGGGCAGCTCCGATCAAAGCTTGCAATACAAGGAAGAACACAGCCATGAAGGCGAGGAACTTGGTTTCCCGCACATGGCCGAACTTGCGCCAGGCCCAAACCGCCAAAATCACGATCAAGATCCCGACCACGCCCGTTACCAGGCGATGGGAGAACTCGATCAGCACTTCAGCCGTAATTTCCCGCGGGATCAAGTTGCCGTTGCAGTCCGGCCAGTTGCGGCCGCATCCCATGCCGCTGTCGGTTTTGGTGACCAACGCCCCTCCGAGGAGGATGAGCAACATGCCGATAGAAGCAAGAACCCCGAATATTTTTATATAGATGTTGCTTTTCAAAATGCCACCTACTTTTTCTAGAAAAACTTTTAGCGTTTAACGATATCCTGCATACTCGATGATAGCGAAACTGCGTTTAAAATACAACGAGAAATCAGGGTTCACCCAAACTTTCAAGAATTGGACATATTAACAGCGACCTTCACAAACTGTTCAAAAACAGCGTTTTTTCTATCTTAAAATAACGAGGGGGCTACTGTATGATTAGAGATGAATATTTGTAAGACCAATTGCGTGAAATCATCATTTATATCAGGAAATTTCAGTAATATGTAGAAAAGAAGCTGGAATTTAGATATAGTTATGGTTAGCGGAATATGCTTACAACTTTGAAAGGAGGGAGTTATATGTCAAACGGCCGGTCTTTGCCTGCAGAACCGACCGATGCTGTAGAATCGAGCACGTTCACTAAAGATTTTCTGGCACTTATTAAGATTGGGATTGTCAATTCCAATTTAATTACCGTCTTTACGGGACTGTGGCTCGCTTTCCAGTTTTCGGATAAGAATTTCCTGGATCACATGGATATTCTCGTCTACACTATCGCCGGTTCGGCATTGATCATTGCGGGGTCTGCGGCGATGAATAATTATATCGACACAGACATCGACCCATTGATGGCCAGCAAGAGAGGCCGCCCGACAGTTACGGGCAGGTTCAAGCCATCCGCTGTCTTGGCACTCGCCATTTCTTTCATCGTTATAGGCGAACTCTTTTTGTTTTCCGCTTCTGTTTCAGCAGGTCTGTTTGGAATCGCCGGCATCTTGGCTTATGTTGTTCTCTATTCGATGTGGTCGAAGAGAAGGCATGTCGGCAATACGATCGTCGGCAGTATTTCCGGCGCAATCCCGCCGCTAATCGGCTGGGCTGCGGTGGAGCCGACGCTCGGTACGGGCGCTTGGGCGCTGTTTCTGATTATGTTCATTTGGCAGCCGCCGCATTTTTATGCGCTTGCCATGAAACGGACGGAAGAGTATCGGGCCGCAAATATTCCGATGCTGCCGGTGGTCAAAGGATTCCACCGGACAAAAAAATCGATGCTTGCATGGGTTTTACTGCTTTTCCCATTGCCGTTCCTGCTTATGGAACTCGGGATAGGCTTCATCATCTTAGCTACAGCTTTGAACATCGGATGGCTGGTTCTGGCAATCCGGGGCTTCAAGGCAGCGGATGATTTGAAATGGGCGAAGAAAATGTTCATCTATTCGTTGAACTATATGACGATTCTATTTGTATCGATGATCATTTTCGCTGTATTCGCCTAAATTTCTCTTTTACTTAACTGTAAAACACTTTATTCAGAGAGGGGTATGAAAAGCTATGATGAAAGGACCTAAGAAATGGCGCCTCTTCGCCTTGATGACCGCATTGCTTGTTTTTCTTTCAGGCTGCGGGCGCGAAGAGATCTCGACGCTGATACCGGCTGGTAAGGTTGCGCAAGATCAGTTCAACTTGCTGATTTTGTCATCCATTGTCATGTTGTTCGTTATCGTCGTCGTTACTATCATCTATGTATTGGCAATTGTTAAATTCCGCCGTTCAAAAGTAGGGGAGGACATGATCCCTGAACAAGTCGAAGGAAGCGCGCGTCTTGAGTTTATCTGGACAGCAATCCCGATCGTCCTGCTTTTGATCCTCGCTGTTCCGACAGTCTACTCAACATTCGACCTGGCTGATGTCACGGCAATGGATGCGCAGGACGAAGATGGCGCGGCTGAGAACTTGACGGTCAATGTTACCGGTAAGCTTTACTGGTGGGAATTCGAGTATCCTGAACAGGAAATCATCACTGCACAGGAACTGGTCGTACCGACTGGCGAACGCGTCTACTTCAACTTGATTGCTGCAGACGTTAAGCACTCGTTCTGGATCCCTTCAATTGGCGGTAAGCTCGACGTCAACCCTGAAAACGTCAACACATTCTATTTGGAGTTCGATAAAGAATCTTCGGAACTTGAAGAAGGCGTTTACTTCGGTAAATGTGCCGAGCTTTGCGGCCCATCACACGCTTTGATGGATTTCAAGGTCAAAACGCTTAACCGTGAAGACTTTGATGCTTGGGTAGCTGCAATGCAGGAAGAACAGGCTGCGCCTACAGAGACAGTTGCTCAAGAGGGACAGGAAATCTTCGAGCAGAGCTGTATCGCATGCCACGCAACCAACGCAGCGGGAGCAGCTCCTGGCGTGGGGCCAAACCTTACGACATTCGGCGACCGCAACACAATCGCCGGCTTCATGGAACACGATGAAGAAACACTGAAAAACTGGATTGCTGATCCCCAGCAATACAAACCAGGCAACTTGATGCCTGACCCAGAAGAAATCAACAATGGAGAACCATTCTCCGATCAAGAGCTCGATGCGCTTGCAGCATACTTGATGGGCTTGAAAGTTGAAGAGTAAAAGTTAAAAAAGGAGGTAAACTATTGTGAGTTCTAACTCTCAGAAAAAGGGTTTCGGCGCTACAATATGGGACTACTTGACAACAGTAGACCATAAGAAAATCGCGATCCTCTACTTGATCTCCGGCGGATTCTTCTTCCTAGTCGGCGGCGTGGAAGCGATGTTGATCCGGATTCAGCTTATGAAAGCCGGAAACGATTTCCTTAGTGCCGGAACATACAACGAAGTTTTAACAATGCACGGAACGACCATGATCTTCCTTGCGGCGATGCCAATTCTCTTGGCATTCATGAACGCCGTCTCACCTTTGCAAATCGGTGCGCGCGATGTTGCGTTTCCTTTCCTGAACTCACTTGGGTTCTGGCTGTTCTTCTTCGGGGGCGTATTCCTGAACCTTTCATGGTTCCTGGGCGGAGCACCGGATGCAGGATGGACAAACTATGCTTCTCTGGCACTTGCCTCTGAAGGCCACGGCATCGACTTCTATTCACTTGGTTTGACGATATCCGGTTTCGGTACCTTGATTGCGGGGATTAACTTCCTGGTGACAATCATCAATATGCGCGCGCCGGGTATGACTTACATGAGAATGCCGCTTTTCACATGGACGACTTTCGTAGCGTCCGCTTTGATCCTGTTGGCGTTCCCTCCGCTGACAGTCGGGATCTTCTTCATGGTCTTCGACCGTTTGTTCGGGGCTAACTTCTTCGATGTAACAATGGGCGGTAACACGATCATCTGGGAGCACTTCTTCTGGATCTTCGGCCACCCGGAAGTTTATATCCTAGTGTTGCCAGCATTCGGTATTTTCTCTGAAATCTTTGCGATTTTCTCCCGCAAACGCCTATTCGGTTACACGGCATTGGTATTTGCGACTATCCTGATCGGTTTCTACGGATTCATGGTTTGGGCCCACCACATGTTTACAGTTGGTCTTGGACCGACAGCTAACGCGGTATTCGCCCTTGCAACGATGATCATCGCAGTTCCGACAGGGATCAAGATCTTTAACTGGCTTTTGACGATCTGGGGAGGAAGCATTTCCTTCACGGTGCCGATGATCTACGCAGTTGCGTTTATCCCGTCATTCGTTGCCGGTGGGGTAACGGGTGTCATGCAGGCGATCGCGCCGCTTGATTACCAGCTTCACGATTCCTACTTTATCGTGGCCCACTTCCACTACGTAATCGTCGGTGGTGTCGTATTGGCAATTCTGGCAGGTACGCATTTGTACTGGCCGAAGATGTTCGGTACGATGTTGAGCGAAAAACTCGGAAAATGGACGTTCTGGTTCTTCTTCATCGGATTCCATTTGACATTCTTTATCCAGCATTTCCTCGGCTTGATGGGTATGCCACGCCGTGTTTACACGTTCGGAGCAGACCAAGGCTGGGATCTATTTAACGCTATCAGCTCGGTCGGAGCCTTGTTCATGGCAATCGGTGTTATCATTCTCCTCGTCAACGTCGTCATGACGGTTGCGAAGAATGAGCGCGTCGGAAATGACCCATGGGGCGACGGGCGTACGCTTGAATGGGCGATCCCGTCACCACCGCCATTCTATAACTTTGCACAAACACCGCTTGTCCGCGGGCTTGACCCGTATTGGATCGAGAAAATGGAAGGCAATAAAGAAGGCATGGTCTATGCAGAACCGCTCGGCGATATCCACATGCCGAACGGATCATTCATTCCTTTCGTCATCTCTCTCGGAATGTTCATCGCATCATTCGGTGCCATGTACTTCATGGACGATAAAGCATGGGCGTTGCCGGTATTGATCGGCGGTCTTGCGATCACATTCGGTTCGATGCTCGTCCGTTCGTTGAAAGATGACCTCGGTTTCCATGTAACGAAAGAAGAATTGATTGCGGACAATGAACGCATTCAAAGAGAAGCAAGAGCGTTGGAAGGAGGCAAAAAAGGTGGACTTAAATAAACGATATACCCCACAAACATGGCCCGATCATCCTGAAACGGCGACGCTCGAAGGGAAGAACAAGTTCGTTGGTTTCTGGCTGCTGCTGGCAGCTGAGACCGTCACCTTCGCCTCTCTCTTCGCAACATATCTTGCGTTGAAAGACAAAGGCCCAAGCGGAATGGAATTTTCCGCTGCCGGCCTGTTCGAACTGCCGCTCGTTTTTGCCATGACGATGATCCTTTTGACATCTTCGTTGACTAGTGTCTATGCGATCTATCATATGAAGAACCATAATTTCAAAGCGATGCAGGCATGGCTTGGGATTACTGTCCTTTTGGGTCTCGCGTTCCTAGGCTTGGAGATTTACGAGTTTAACCATTATGTACATCTTGGCTTCGGCTACACCAATAGTGCCTTCAGTTCCGCTTTCTACACCTTGGTTGGAACTCACGGGGCACATGTAGTATTCGGGCTCAGCTGGTTCATCGCATTGATGATCCGCAACGCTAAACGCGGGTTGAACATGTACAACGCACCGAAGTTCTATCTTGCCGCCCTATACTGGCATTTCATTGACGTAGTGTGGGTGTTCATCTTCACTGTAGTTTATCTGATGGGAGTGATCGGTTAATATGGCACACGATACTCATGATATTCACAGATCCAGAGCGGAATTCGAATTCATCAAGAAAAAACGTGCTGCTGAAATGCGCGGCCAGTTAACATCATTCGCTATGATGATCTTCTTGACATTGATCGCGTTCACTCTAGTGGCAGCTGATTTCTCAACTTACTTGATCGTGCCGATCATCTTGTTATTGGCTGCAATCCAAGTAGTGCTCCAGCTGTATCATTTCATGCACATGAGCAATAAAGGCCACGGCATGATGGCATTCTTCATGTTCAGCGGCATGTTTGTCGCATTCATGACGATCATCGCAATGGTCACCATCGTTTGGTGGTAAAAATGAAAAACTCCGGACTTCTTACAGTCCGGAGTTTTTTCTGTTTACGGCTTAAGCCGGTTAAATGTCATGATTCGTTCATTGATATGCCAAGGCATCCCCTATATAATGAGGTTACTTAAGGAAAAAGGAGGTACGGTCTAATGCCGATCAGCATTTTTGGCTTCGAAGCGTTATGGAGCCCCTGGTATTTCGGATTTCTCGTACTGATTACACTTTTATACTTTCTGCTTACCACTAAGTGGAGACATAAATTCACTGATAGTGAACCGCTTCAAACGAAACAAGCATTGCTTTTCGTCTCAGGGATGGCATTGATCTATGTCTTGAAAGGATCGCCGGTCGATTTGCTTGGACATATCACCTTGACGATGCATATGGTCCAGATGGCGCTGCTCCTGTTATTGGCTGCCCCTTTAATTATCATGGGAATCCCTTCATATCTATGGCGGGCATTCATCGCTTTGCCAATCATTAACCCTTTGTTCATGTTTTTCACTAAACCATTGATTGCTTTGCTGTTGTTCAGCTTGTTCTTCTCCGTTTATCATTTGCCGCTTGTCTTCGATTTCGTCAAGCAGGACATGCTGATCCACAGCATCGTCAGCACTTTGCTGTTCGTGTCGGCGCTTCTTTACTGGTGGCCGGTGGTCAACAATCTGGAAGGCATGCACAAATTCCACGGACTGAAGAAATTGGGCTATTTATTCGGCTTGAGCGTCTTGATGACGCCAGCTTGTGCCTTGATCATTTTCAGCACCACCCCATTTTACGCAACCTATTCAGACGGGGAAGCCTGGATGCAGGCAATGGCTTTATGTGTGCCTGCAGGGACATTGGCCCAGCTTAACTTATCGGGACCGGAACTCTTCACGAATATGTCGCTGATCGAAGACCAGCGCACAGGCGGTATTACGATGAAAATCATCCAGGAATTGGTGTTCACAGTCTTTATCTGGCTGGTCTTTCATGAATGGCTTAAAAACGAAACCGCCAATGCGGATGAAATCACTGCCAAAGTTTTGCAGGACCGCAAGGATATGGCGTATTACAGACATAATGGGCAATGACCCAAAAGGAGTTTAATTAAATGAATTTGCCGCTTTTGCCAACCATCAGTACATTCTTTATCGTCTTGAGCGCCATTTTGGTTGCGATCGGATGGAACTTGATCCTCAAACGCCGTATCGAAGCACATAAAAAAGTGATGCTTGGCGCCGGGGCTGCCGCGCTGACGTTTTTCATCATCTATGTCTCGCGCACCTTGTTCGTAGGAAACACCGCATTCGGCGGGCCGGACGAGTTGAAGATCTATTATACCGTCTTCCTGATTTTCCATATCACGCTTGCAACGATCGGGGCTGTGATGGGGCTGGTGACCATTTACTGGGGCTTGAAAAACCGCCTCGACAAGCACCGCAAGATCGGACCGTTCACGAGCGTCGTCTGGTTCTTCACTGCAATTACAGGAGTAATGGTTTACTTATTGCTCTATGTATTCTACGAAGGCGGCCATACGACATCAGTTTTCAAAGCAATTCTGGGTGGATAATAAAAGCACTGAGCATAACTTGCTCAGTGCTTTTTCGGTTTTCGAGAAAGGTTAGACACCGTATTTTCCGAAGCTTATCGCTCGCTTTCCGTGGGCTCGCGCCCAAGCCTCCTCAGCCGCTTCGCGCCTTGCGGGGTCTCGGTCGTCTCGCTGATCCACTGGAGTCGAGCGAACGCTTCTCCAAATACTTGCATAGAACATTGATTTTTGATTGTGGAATAAGTGGTTTCCTTTTTCATTTATAGCGATTTCAAATTTCTTCAACACTATGAAAAAGCACTGAGCATAATTTGCTCAGTGCTTTTATTTTGCCTTTTAAACTTTAAACTCCATCTTGATGATTCCGGCTTCGCGTGCCGAAGTAAAGAGGATGACCAGTAATGGCCCGATAAAGAATCCGAGAAAGCCGATCAATTGAAGGCCGATGAACATGGCGATCAAGGTGGCAAGGGGAGAAAGCCCGATTTGGGTTCCCATCACTTTCGGCTCGACTGTTCTTCTGATGACCAATAGCACCAGGGCCAAGATGGCCAATTGCGTTCCTTGGACGATATCGCCGACGATGAACATATAGATGAACCAAGGAGTCAATACGATGATCGAACCGAGAATCGGGATGAAATCGATGATCCAAATGACCAGCGACATGACCAGTGCATATTCCGGTGCAATGAATAATAAGGCGATCAATGAAACCGCAAAGATGATCAAGCTGACCAGGAACTGGGCTTTCAGGAAGCCGAAGACGACATTGTTCAGCCGGGCGCTCATGAAGCGGACTTTCTCGGCAGTCGACTCCTTCAGCCGGTTGAAGAGCATGCCTTTCAAATCCATTAGATCAAGCATGAACAAGAATAAGGCGATGAGGAAGACGATGAAACTGACCAAAAACGAAGGGATGCCCGTCAATAAATTGGTCACTGTATCATAATTGACGAAGGTCAAGATCCAATCACGGATGCCTTCGGCAAAAGTGATCATTTCAGTTTCAAATGAATTGACGACTTCTACCGGCATCTCGGCGGTGGAGCGCAGGAAGAAAGCTTCCACTTCACCCCACATTTGTGAAAGGGAATTTGTATATTCTGGGACCATTTTTGAAAATTGTATAATTTGCCCAACCAATTGCGTGATGATCCAATAGACCAAGCCTGAAGCGATGACTAGGAAAAGGATGAACACTGTAATGACAGCGCCTTTACGCTCCCACTTGAACCTTCTCTGCACGAATTTCACAAAGGGCTCCAGGAAGATGGCGGTAAGCAAGGCGAGGATCAGCGGAACTGCAATCGGCAATATGTATATAGAGATTAATACCAATACGGCGATGACCAGCAAAATTGTCGCCAGTTTTTTATTAAACCACTTGCCCACAATAAACCTCCTTCAATTGACTGCGTGAAATTTCACGGCAAAGCATTTGTTTAAAAAAACCGCAGTTCATATTGAACTGCGGAAATTTTACGCTTTGATTTCGAACTCGGAAATTTCTTTTTTGATGGAAGCCAAAATTTCAGCGCTAGTTTTCAATAGGTGGTCCGGGAAATGCTCGTCTTCGCCATATTCCACGCCGTGCGGATAGTAATGCTTGCCGATGACTGGCTTCAAGACACGGACAACCGCATCGTTCGCGTCAACATCTCCATCAATGGCATATGCGAATACGCGCAAATAATATGTGCCTTCACGGACCATGAATTTGCGGTCGTATGTGACGCGCTCATAATCCCACTGGCCTTCTTTCGTCAAGCCATGCTTGTTCATGATGTCCTCAAGCAATGTAATATCCACTTCGATGTTCTCTAGTCCTGTATTTTCAAAATACATGGGATCTCCTCCTCTATAACAAAAAAAGACTGAATGCTCCTTTAATAATAGATCATATTTTGGGTACATGCAATGGCTAGATTGTGTCAGAATGCAGGCGGCTGTTATAATGGGGAAAATGGGTGTCAGGAGCTGATTCAATGAAGGACTTGTTACGCATCATGATTTTCTTGGCGATTGTCCTGATTGGGCTGTTCTACTTGGACCCGTCAATCAGTGAAAACGAATTGCTTGAAGCTCCACGCCCTGCCGACCCTTTGCCGGCGGATAACTTAACGGAGTCGGCACTCGATGTGGAACGGCCGGCGAGCGGGCTTTCCGTACATATCGGGGGGGCAACGGAAGATTGGCTTGAAGAGCATGGCCAGCCCGACCGTATCGAACCATCCGCCTATGCATATGAATGGTGGGTTTACGACGCTGCATATTCCAATTTTGTCATGGCCGGGGTCAAGGAAGGGCGGGTTGTCCAGGTGTTTGCGGCAGGGGAATCGACGGATATCGAACCTTATGACATCGGCCAGACGCTGGAGCAGCTCTACAGGTTTACGATCGTCCAGAACGAAGTGACCGTTAAATACGGCACCAATACCTATACATTCAATTTAAGTGAACAGGACATGGATAAGCGGCTCTTGGTCAGTTTCGAAGACCTGTATGCACAATTGTATATCGATGCTGAAGACCAGCAACTGGAGGCAGTCAGGTTCATGGATGCAGAAACGCTGATCCGGCACCAGCCTTACGATATGATGTACTCTGGGGATCTATTGGTGACGCCAATGCCGTCATCGACGCTGCAGCGGTCGATCGATGAGGCGAACGCCAAGCAATTGGTCGATTTGACCAATGTTTATAGGCTTCGCCATCAACGTTCCTTGGTCGAGGAAAATTTCGGCATCAGTTTATTGGCCAAACAAACGAGTGAGGAAATGGCGCGTATGGAATTCACTTCCGCAGAGATGGAAGTGGCGGATCTGGAAGCCCGCCTGCAAGGGGCGGATATCCCGTTCGACCTCGCTGCCATCAATACGGCTTCGCGTTACTATGATGCGCCTGAGACATTGCACGGGTGGTTCAACTCCCCGGCCCACCGGGGAACTTTATTGAGCACGCAATATAACCAGGTCGGCGTCGGGGTGTTTGGCAAATACTACAGCCAGATCCTGTTGAAACAGGCTCCCGGTGCCTATGAAAGCCAATAAATAAAGCAGCGGCACTGGACAATCCATCGCTTTCAGCCATTTATGGGAGTGAACAGCATAGGAATCCGGAAATAAATCTGATATGATGTAAGCGTAGAGGAGGAATGCAAAGTGATCATGACCTACGAATGGGTCGGTATAACTGACTCTGCGGACGAGCTGAGTGAAATGATACTGCAATCAGAGCAGGCAGCGAAATATCGCGAGGCCTATGACTCTGTCTATAGCGATAAACTATTGGCGAGAGAGATCCACGATTTCGCCAGGCTGAAGGAGCTGTACGAAGAAGTGCAGCGCTTCGGCAAATACCACCCGGATTATAAGCGGGTAATGAAACAAATCCGTGTAGACAAGCGGCGGCTGGACCTGAATGAGAAAGTTGCAGAGCTTCGGCTCGCGGAAAACGAGCTGCAGGACTTGATGGACCAAGTCAGCTTCATCCTTGGCCGGTCGGTGTCAGAAGCGGTCAAGATCCCTTCGAGCAATCCGTTCTTTTCTTCGGATTCCTCATGCGGGAGCGGCTGCGGCACAGGCGGCGGCTGTTCTTGCTCCGCATAATAAAAAAAGTGCAACCGATGTCGGTTGCACTTTTTTATTGGCGTTTTTCTTCCACTGCCGAGATCAATTCAAGGGCGATATCAGGGCGGTCGGTAATGATGCCTTTGGCTCCGGCGCCGATCAATTTTTCCATCGCTTCCTTGTCGTCGATGACCCAGTAATGGACCGGGACATTCAATCGGTCCAGGAAGGCAATGAACCGTGCAGAGTCGAGGCGGAACACCGAATGCTTCACCGGGATCTGCACAACGTCAGCCCGGGGCACATAAAGATGGCCGAACTGGCTATTGAATGCAGTGAAGGCTTTGCGCACTTCGTTTTCCCCGGCGCCGAGAGCCACGCGGTTCTGTGCGTATAGATTGAAGCGGTCGATCTGCTCGTCGTAAAAGCTGGTGACGACGACGCGGTCTTCCGCACCCATGGATTCGATCAAGCGCCAAAGTTTGGAAGGGACCAGGCTGCCCTCATAGGTATCAGGGGCATCTTTGATGTCGATATTGATGTACATCTGCGGGAATTTCTCCAGCAATTCACGAAGCAGGACGGCTTTTTCGCCTTTTCCGCGATAGGAATTCTCGCCTTTGCCATCGACGAAATGGTAACCGAAATCAAGCGCGCGCAGCTCATCCAGTGTCATTTCAGCCACTCGGCCAGCTGAGCCGGAGGTACGGTCGACAAACTCATCGTGGAACACCAGGATTTCCTCATCGTTGGTCATGCGGATGTCGATTTCGAAACCGTGCACCCCAAGTTCTGCAGCCCGGTCGAAGGCTGCCATCGTATGCTCAGGTGCGAGTGAGCTGCCCCCGCGGTGGGCGAGGACGATTGGATGCCCATAATCGAGAACGGCTTTCTGCGGCCGTTCCTGCGGTTCGGTAAATGCTTTTGAACCGGCCCAGGCAGCGGCGCCGACTGCGGCGGCGGCCAGGCCGATTTTCGTTTTCTTGCCCATATATGTATTACCCCCTGTTTTGGTAGTATCCACATTATAGCGGAACGCTGCACTTGCTGTCAGTTTATTCGGTTGCGGCTTTTTTTAAACCTATGGTATTCTAGAGTTTAGAAAAGAGGGATAGATATGCATGATCGCCAAGGTCTGATTGTCTATGTGCATCAGCTGAAACAAGCCAAATCGTTGCGGAAGTATGGGCACGTCCATTTTATTTCCCGCAAATTGAAATATGTCGTCGTCTACATGGACCAGGACAAAATCGAAGCCACGAAAGAAAAATTATCCAAACTCCCGTACGTAAAGAAAGTGCTGGAATCCCAGCGTCCTTTCCTTAAGACGGAATATGAGAATGCCAAGCCGGATAAAGCGAAAGAATACGATTATAAAATCGGCTTGTGATCATTGCATCGGCGGAATATAATGGTTGAGCCTGAGAATGGCGATGAGATGGCCGAAATAAAGTTTGGTGTCTGCGTATTGCGAAGAATGCTTGACGTCCATGCGAATCGGCTCATGGCCAAGTCGTTTAACCGCATCCTCGAACACGGCCAGGCGCTTAGACCCGTCCGGTATGCCTTCGCGGCATAGATAGATCGGCATGAAATTGCCTTCTTGGGCCGGCTTGAATGCAGCGGCGATGGAAACGACAGGATGCCCGTCTTTCGTTTTGGAAACGAAAACGAATCCGTGCATGAACCGCTCTTTATTGCTCTCCATCAATTGGCGAAGTTCATATATATCGCCGTACCCTTCTCCAAGTTCGATAAAACGTTGTATCATTTAAAACACGTCCTTTCCAGAATCCATTCTACCATTGTGGGCGGCATTTGCAGTACTAAAATGATAAAGTAAGAGGCGATAGTATGCGTGTAGTAGCAGGACAGGCAAAAGGCCTGCCTTTGAAAGCGGTTCCGGGAAATTCGACGAGGCCGACGACTGATAAAGTGAAAGAATCCATCTTCAATATGATCGGCCCATTTTTTGACGGCGGAACGGCAGTGGACTTGTTTGCCGGCAGCGGCGGGCTTGGGATTGAAGCGTTGAGCCGTGGGGTTGACCATGCCATATTTACCGACAAAGACAAAAAAGCTGTGGAGACGATCCATGCCAATTTGGAAAAAACCAGATTCAAAGAATCGGCGGAAGTCTACCGTGCCGATGCTGAACGCGCATTGAAAGCCATGAAGAAAAACGGCGTAAAGGCGCGCTTGCTGTTTCTCGATCCGCCTTACCAGATGGAAAAAGCTTACGGGCTGTTGGGGAAGGCGGCTGAACTCGGCCTGCTTGAAGACGAAGCGATTATCGTGTGCGAACACGAGCGGGATATCGAATTGCCTGATGAAACAGCGGGATGCGTCCGTTTTAAAAAGGAATTATATGGAAACACCATCATTTCAATTTACCGCTACCAGGGGGAAGAGGGAGAACGTATTGACTAAAATTGCAGTAGTACCGGGGAGTTTCGACCCGATTACGATGGGCCATTTGGACATCGTAAAACGGGCATCATCGATTTTCGATGAAGTGAAAGTGGTGGTCATGAACAATTCATCAAAAAATCCATTATTCGATGTGGATGAACGGATGGCCTTGATTGCCGAAGTGACCAAAACCATTCCGAATGTGACCGTCGATTCTTTTGCAGGCTTGTTGATCGACTACGCGGTGGAAGTAAAAGCGAATGCGATCATCCGCGGCTTGAGGGCGGTATCGGATTTTGAATACGAGATGCAGATTACGTCCATGAACCGTTTTTTGAATGAGAACATCGAGACTTTGTTCATGGTGTCAAACAACCAATATTCTTTCCTCAGTTCGAGTATCGTCAAAGAAGTGGCGAAGTATCAAGGCACGATATCCGGGCTTGTACCCGAAGCGGTGGAAAATGCATTAATAGAAAAGTTCAAATAAGTCACGTGATACGTGGCTTTTTGTTGTTGGCCGAACAAAAAGGAGAGGATATCCGATGAAAAATAAAAAACTGTGGTTTTTTGTGCTGGTGATGGCGCTCGTCGTATTTGTCAGCTCCTACCGTCTGGATGCATATATTTCGCGCCCCGGCGACGCGTACGAGCTATCGCCGCTGGTGGAAGTCGATGGGCGTGACGAAGATGACGCGGGCACACTCAGCTTGATGACCGTGACGATGTTCAATGCGACGCCTGCATTGTATATCATGGCCCAATTCCAGGAAGGGTATAAAGTGCTCGACCCGGAACAAGTAAGAAGCCCGCATGAAAGCGATGAGGAGTACAATGTCAGGCAATTGAAGCTGATGTCCGATTCCCAGGTCAATGCGCTGCAAGTAGCCTTTGAAGAGGCTGGAAAGCCGTATGAAGTTTCAAGCAACGGCGTCTTCATCTTGAACGTACTCGAAGACGGAGCTGCTGCCGGTTTATTATCGCCCGGCGACCGCTTGATGGAAATCGATGGGCAGGCCTATGATTCGATGGAAGAATTCCTTGATTACTTAAGCACAAAAGAAGTGGGGGATGAAGTGGAACTGGTGATCGAGCGCGATGAGCGCACCATCAACCAAACGGTCACACTCGCGCCGTTGCCGACGGAGCCAGAGCGGGCGGGCATCGGCATTTCATTTGTCGAAGACAAGGAAATCGAAACGACTCCGGATGTTTCGATCGATTCGGACACCATCGGCGGGCCGTCTGCGGGGTTGATGTTCACTTTGGAGATCTTGAACCAATTGCTGGATGAAGACATTACCAAAGGCTATGATATAGCGGGAACCGGTACGATGGAAAGCGACGGGACGGTCGGCCGCATCGGCGGGATCGACCAGAAAGTCATGGCGGCGGACCGTGCCGGCATCGATATTTTCTTCGCGCCCGATGATGAAACCGATTCGGAATTGCCGAGCAATTTCGACCAAGCCCTGGAAACGGCAGAGGAAATCGGCACCGGGATGGATATCGTCCCGGTCACCGACATCGATGCCGCGCTTGATTATCTAGCGGAACTATCGCCGATGTAAATAGGCGGTGTCGTGTATTCTTTTTTCAATGAGTCTGCGCCTGCCGCTTGAAGGTAGAGCGCGGAAGCGCGAATATCGAGCTGTCCCATGTTTCCTGTCAAATCCGCGGCGCGGCTGATGACAGGGAGCGGGGTGGCTTTTTTCTGTTCGTTCAAATAACGCCTGCCATTGTTTGTCATGCCCAGCAAGCGGAGGTATTCGGGACGGATGGCGGCTTGTGCTTCCGACTGTGTGTACCCGGTGAAGATGTGGGTCAGCATGCGCTGTATGCGCGTACGGGTAAAGCGTTTGCTTTTCACCCGATTGATGAACGCATCGAAGGTTTCCGAACGCTTGGCCGACTCATGAATGAGGTTTTCGATGCCTTCAGTCACTTCGGCAAACCGGGCAAGCGCTTTTGGCCCTTCGCGCAAAATGGTGAAACGCAGCATCGGGTAGAATCTTTGCCAGTCGACGAATCCTTCCTGCTCCGCGTGAACACGCTCAAGCAAGCGGATGCTGCTCGGTGGAAGATACGGAGCCAGTTCGGCAAGTTCTTCGCCCTCGAAGAAAGCATTGCGGATTCCCGTCGCGCTTGCGATTGCGACGCCTGGCTCCAGAGGGTCGTGGTAACCCGCACCGATGCGCTGTATCGTCAAGGGGGCCATCGTGCTGTGGAGGGCGTGGGCAGCTTCTACATAATGATAGCCAAGGATATTGTTCGGTTTGGTCAAGTCGGCATAACGCCCGCTGCCATTCGTTAAGCTCAAGTATGCGTCGTTCAGCGCTTTCGGGTAGCTGATGCCGGTCTGGACCCGGTCATGGATGACTTTTTCGTATTGCTCTTTTTCAGTACTCAATAATTCCAGGCTGTTCAGGAACGGCTCGATCTCGCCTTGCTCGCTGCCAAAGCAAAAAGAAGCGCATCCTGCTGCATCGAGCAAGTGGATGGCGCCACGCGCAAATTCTGAAGCCTGAGCTGTCGCGAAAGCATAGGGCAATTCGATGACGACATCGACGCCAGCCGAGAGCGCCATTTCAGTGCGCACCCATTTATCGGCGAACGCCGGCTCGCCGCGCTGGAGGAATTGGCCGCTCATGACGGCGATGACGACATCGGCGCCGGATAGCTCCTTTGCTTTTGCCGCATGATGCAAATGGCCATTATGGAAAGGGTTATATTCAACAACGATTCCTGTCGCTTTCATTACAGCACCTTCTTTTGGTATGATTAGTTCTAGTATAACGATGGGCGAATTATGGTGACAAGATTTTTTCTTGACATCGTTTGTTCTACATTATATAATCAACTTTGTTGTCTTGAGGTGATTACTTATGAAAATAGCGATTCAACAGCTACAAAAGTATCGTAACGACGGGATGCCGATTGACCAGTATGTTCAATTGGATGAGGCGAAAAAGCGCAATAGCGATATTCGCGCCGTATCTCCTATACACGTCACAGGACACTGTACGATTGGTTCGCAACAAATGACGTGCATGCTCCATCTTGAAGGGACGCTAACGCTGCCCTGCGCACGAACTTGGGAAGATGTCGAATACCCGGTCAGCATCGACACCGTGGAAATCTTCGATTGGTCTGAAAAAGGCCGTGAAGAAGGCGAGGGCGAATATGTCCACGCGGTAACGACTGAAGTCATCGATCTTCAGCCGATATTGGAAGAGCTGATCGCCCTTGAAGTCCCTATACAGGTCTTTAAGGAAGATTCGGAACAAACCGTCATCAAAGGCGGCAACGACTGGTCTTATTTGACAGATGAAGAAGTTCAGGCCGAGAAGGAAGAAGCACAATCAAAACCGGATCCAAGACTGGCTGATTTAGCCAAGTATTTCGATCAGACAGATGAATAGAATCATTGTAAGGAGGTGTCACCAATGGCTGTACCGTTCAGAAGAACATCCAAAACCGCTAAAAGAAAACGCCGTACGCATTTCAAGCTATCCGTACCTGGTATGGTAGCGTGCCCAAGCTGTGGCGAAAGTAAATTGGCTCACCATGTCTGCAAAGCATGTGGATCATACAAAGGCAAAGAAGTAGTAGCTAGCAAATAAAACAGTATTTGCTTAGAAAGAGGTTATCTGGAGGCCATGGCTCCCGATAACCTTTTTCATTTGCCGAAAAACAGGTAGAATGGAACTTGAGGTGAGCATAATTATGGCATACATAATCGAAACGAAAAATCAGGTCATGACATTCACGATCGACCGGCCGCAAATCCGCAATGCCATCAATAACGAAGTGATGGAAGGATTTGAAGAACTTGCCAGACGAGCAAGGGTAGAAGACATCCGCTTTGTCATCATCACCGCAGCAGGCGAGCAAGCCTTTTGTTCAGGCGGTGATCTATCCGTTTTTCACGAGCTAAAGACTGAACAGCAGGCATGGCCAATGCTCAGCCGCATGGGTGAAGCCCTGTACCGCATCAAGACAATCCCCGTGCCTGTCATTGCGCTTGTCAACGGCACGGCGGTCGGCGGGGGCTGTGAGATTGCGACGGCTTGCGATTACCGTCTTGTCAGAAGCCACGCCAAATGCGGCTTCATCCAAGGGACGCTTGCGATCACAAGCGGCTGGGGTGGAGGCACATACCTATTTGAAACCTTGAAACAAGATGCTGCACTTAAGATGCTCAGCGATGCGCGCGCATACACGGCAAGTGAACTGCTCGAGAACGGCTGGGCCAGCGCCATCATTGAAGAAGACGGGGATATCGACCGGTTTTTGGAATCGATGCACCGTGTCCTGCCTGCCGTTCACCGCGCGTATAAAGAGATCGCCATACGCAAATGGCAGGAAACAAACCTGAAACAGCGCGTCGATCAAGAAATCCGTGAATGCGCTAGATTATGGGCGGAAGAAGCTCATCATCAGGCTGTAGATGGTTTCTTGAACAAAAGCAAAAAATAAGGCTCCTTAGGGGGCTTATTTTTTATGGTTCAACGATAGCTTCACCACGTGACAGAACCGAACAGACGGAACATTATGGAAAATATTTTTTTCTATAGTTGAAATCGCTTACAAAATTCGTATATGCTAGAGAAGGGAGAAAACTTAGGGGGTATTTCATACATGAAAAAAATCCTGATTGCCAACCGGGGCGAAATTGCACGGCGCATCATACGCACATGCGACCGCCTCGGTATCGAAACCATCGCAATCCACTCCGAGGCAGATGGGGACCTGCCGTATGTGAGTGAAGCGACAGAAGCGGCGGCGATCGGCCCGAATCCGGTCGCGCAATCCTATCTACAAGCAGATAACATCATTGAAGAAGCAGTAAAGCGCAACGCTGAAGCGATCCATCCGGGCTATGGCCTGCTATCGGAAAATGCGGATTTTGCGCGCAAAGTCACAGATGCAGGGCTTATCTTTATCGGCCCGAAACCTGAAGTCATCGAGACGATGGGCGATAAGCTCGGCTCCCGGCACACGATGAAACAAGCTGGCGTGCCGGTCGTTCCAGGCACAGCTGAAGGGGTATCAGATATTGATGCGGCCGTGATGGAAGCGAAAGAGATCGGTTATCCGTTGATGTTGAAAGCAAGTGCGGGCGGCGGCGGAATCGGCATGGTGTTGTGTGAAAATGAGCAAGCGCTCACTCAGCAGTTTGATTCGGTGAAAAACCGTGCCAAAGCCTATTTCGGCAACGATATCGTCTATTTGGAGAAATTCATTGCCAATGCACGCCATATCGAAGTGCAGATTTTCGGGGATGAGTCGGGCAATATCGTTCACTTGTACGAGCGCAATTGCTCCGTGCAGCGCCGCAACCAAAAAGTCATAGAAGAATCGCCGTCTCCGGACTTGCCGGAATCCGCCAGAGCCAAGCTGTGCGAAGCAGCCGTTCAAGCGGCGCGCGCGGTCGGCTACACGAATGCGGGAACGGTCGAGTTCATCGTTGATGAAAATAACGACTTCTATTTCCTGGAAATGAATACCCGGCTGCAAGTGGAACACCCGATTACGGAAGAGGTGACAGGCGTGGACCTCGTCGAATGGCAGATAAATGTGGCCAGGGGAGAAACTTTGCCCGGGCAGGACACGATCCGCACAAGCGGCCATTCAATCGAATACCGCATCTATGCGGAAGACCCGAAAACCTTCTTTCCCTCACCAGGGACATTAGCTGTCTTGAAATGGGCCGCCGGTGCACGCATCGAGACAGGTTACGAAGAAGGCAATATAGTGACGCCATTCTACGACCCCATGATCGCCAAGGTAATTTTGACGGGAGCCTCGCGGGAAGAAGTATTGGAGAAATCCAGGAAGTTCTTCGACGGAACGGCAATTGAAGGGGTCAAGACCAACCTGCCGTTATTCGACCGATTCATTGAATCCAAACCATTTATAGAAGGAAATTATGCGACGGCCGTATTGGCTCAGTGGCTTACACAACAGAAGGAGGAAAAAACAGTATGAAACAACTAACAGCAACTATGGCCGGAACGGTCTTGAATATTTCAGTATCCGAAGGGGATTCCGTATCAGCGGGACAAACCGTCATGACCCTTGAATCGATGAAAATGGAAATTCCGGTAGAAGCGGAATTCGGCGGGAAAGTCGAAAAAGTCGATGTGGAAGTTGGCAGCTTCGTCAACGAAGGGGACACATTGGTGACGCTCGGCGAATAAGGCATTTGAATCCAAAGGGGTGGGAGAAATGACGAAAACGACTGAAACAACGGGGTACAATACACGGTTAGAAGAAAAGCTTTCCAAGATTTTTGCGGGGGGCCAAGAGAAATACCATGAAAAATTGAAAGAAAGCAATAAACTATTTGTCAGAGACCGCTTGAACTTGTTGTTCGATGACGGTGATTATATTGAAGATGGGCGCTTCGCGAATGTGGAAGCGGAAGATCTTCCGGCTGATGGCGTCGTGACGGCGATCGGGAAAGTGAGCGGCGAAACCGTCTGCGTCATGGCGAATGATTCTACCGTTAAAGCAGGGTCGTGGGGTTCACGGACTGTGGAGAAAATCATCCGTATCCAGGAAACGGCAGAAAAGATGCAAGTGCCGATGCTTTACCTGGTCGACTCAGCAGGCGCGCGCATCACCGACCAATTGGAGATGTTCCCGAACCGCCGGGGCGCTGGACGAATTTTCCATAACCAAGTGCGCATGTCCGGCATGGTGCCGCAAGTATGCTTATTATTCGGCCCATCTGCGGCTGGCGGGGCATACATCCCGGCATTTTGCGATATCGTCATCATGGTCGAAGGCAACGCTTCGATGTATTTGGGATCGCCGCGCATGGCGGAAAAAGTCATCGGCGAAAAAGTGTCGCTCGAGGAAATGGGCGGCGCCCGCATGCACTGTACCGTAAGCGGTGTCGGCGATGTGCTCGTATCCACTGAAGAAGAAGCGATTTCGGAAGCACGCCGCTATATGGCGTTCTTCCCGGCGAATTTTGCGGTCAAGCCTGGAAAGATTGAAGCGAAAGCGAAAAAAGCAGGCCGCAGCCTGGAAGAGATCATTCCCGAAAACCAGAACGCGCCGTTTGATATGTATGAATTGATCGACCAGTTGATCGATGAAGACAGCTTCTTCGACATCAAGAAGCTCTTCGCGCCTGAATTGATCACGGGCCTAGCGCGCATTGACGGGCAAGCGGTCGGCATCATCGCCAACCAGCCGAAAGTGAAAGGCGGCGTCCTGTTCGGGGATTCTGCGGACAAAGGCGCAAAATTCATCAACCTATGCGATGCGTTCTCGATTCCGCTCCTGTTCCTGGCTGATGTGCCTGGCTTCATGATCGGGACGAAAGTCGAACGCGCAGGGATTATCCGCCACGGGGCCAAGTTCATCTCCGCGATGAGTGCGGCTACTGTGCCGAAGATTTCGGTCGTCGTGCGTAAGGCTTATGGCGCCGGTTTGTATGCAATGGCAGGCCCGGCATTTGAGCCGGATGTATGCATTGCGCTTCCGACAGCGCAAATTGCCGTCATGGGCCCTGAAGCGGCGGTCAATGCGGTCTATTCCAACAAGATCGAAGCGATTGAAGACCCGAAAGAACGCCTTGCCTATGTACAGCAGAAGCATCAGGAGTATAAAGAAGAAATTAATATTTACCGTTTGGCGTCAGAGCTTATTGTCGATGAAATCGTCGCGCCGTATGCACTTCGCGAAGAATTGTCCAAGCGCTTGTCGATTTATGCGACGAAAGATTTGCCCTTGCCATATCGAAAACATCCGATCATTCCTGTATAATGAGTATTAGACGTGGAGTCTGCCTAATAAGGCAGGCTTCTTTTTTAGCAGACGCTCAAGACAAGCGAGCGTCTCCTGCCTACGATTGCTCTCAAAAAGGAGGGGTTTCCATGAAATTCGCAATTATCGGCGGAAACGCCCAGGCATTGCTGCTTGCACATCTACTGAAAAAAGAAGGCGAAGTCCAGCTGATCGTCATGGACGAAGAACAAGCCGCCGATCTCAACGCGCATGGCCTCATATGTGGAACCGAACAACAGCGGATCGCTGCTTATACCGATTTCGAACAGGTGGACCCGAACGCTTACATATTCATTACGGTTCATTCAGAAGAACTGCCGCCCACATTAAGGCTGCTGAAAATCCGCCGTCCGAGCAATCCGCTCGTGTTTATCCAACAAGGGATGCTCTATGTCGAAAAAGCCCGTTTGCTGGCACACCGCCAGATCGCGGCCGGCACATTGGATTGCGACGCGGTCAAAGTCAATGCACATGAAATTAAGTACACAAAAACGCCTCAACTCAGCTTTGGTTTATTGAAGGGCGAGCCAGCGCATTTCGAACCGCTCACTAAAGTGGCCCAGATGGCTGTGCAGTGGACAGAGGACATCGAAAAGCGGCTGTTCGAACAACTGTTGAGGGACAGTCTCATCAATCCGTTGACGGCCATGATGAAAATCGAGAAGGGGCGCTTGATCACGGAACCGAATGCTTACGAATTATTCCGCAATCTGTACAACGAAATGTATTTGGCGTTTCCGGAAATCGAAACCTTGCAGCCGATCGAACGTGTCGCAGCTTATTGCGCCTCACACCCCGGGGAAATATCGGCTATGCTTGCAGACCGCATGGCCGGGGACCCGATGGATGTAGATGGCCTGATGCTGTATATCCTGCAGATTTCAAAATTGGATCTGCCTTTATTCAAAGCGTTTTACCATTTATTGAAGACTGTTGAGGAAAACTGATGGAATGGGTATCTACTGCCGGGAACGTATTGCTTTACGTCCCGTTTATCTTGTTTTTATTTGTCTACGCATTGAGCTATAAATCCAAGAAACGCAAAGCGCTTGGCATCGCTGCCGATATCACCGCTTTTCTCTTGTTCTTTTCAGTGCCGGCATCGATTGAATTGCTGTTTGGAGCAGAAGTCCAGCCTTTCATCTTCATGGCAGCCTTATTGTTTGCGATTTTTCTCCTGATCCGGGAATGGAAGACCCAGAAAGAACTGGAAGTGATCAAATTCCTGCGCAAAGCCTGGCGCATTTGTTTCTTGGCTTTATCTGCAATTTATGCTGCCACTTGGCTTACGGGGCTGATATTTTTAGCGGCCCAATCATTCCGCTAAGCGGATTTTTTCTCAAGCAATCCACCTTTTGTTATAGTAGTCTTTGAATGTAAAGCGAAAAGGGGATTCAAATTCATGAAATTAGAGGAGAAATACATACCGCCATCCTCCAAATTGATGGCTGATTATACGAATGAGGAACCAAAGATTTTGCAATACTTTTCCTATAAGCCTTCTTTGGAACAAGCCCGTACAAGGCTTGAATCCCTTGAAAGCCACCCGGTCGACCGGAAAAGACTGGCATCCATCATCGAGGGCTATATGGAGCCTTTCGGGATATCTGAAGCGTCCAGGAAAAATCTGGCGCATTTCGAAGCAGGCGCATCGGTTGTCGTCACCGGCCAGCAGGCTGGATTGCTGACCGGGCCATTATATACGGTGCACAAAGCGATTTCCTCAATTTTATTGGCGAAAGAAGCTTCTGAAAAGCTGGATACGCCGGTCGTTCCGGTTTTTTGGATTGCCGGTGAGGACCACGACTTGGCAGAGATCTGCCATATTTACCGCGAAACGAACGGGCGTGTCGAGAAACTGAATTATCCGCATGCCAAACTGGGGAAATGCGCTGCTTCATACGCGCCGCTCAAAACCGGGGAAATCGAGTCGTTTTTGGAAGAGTATTTCCGCAGCTTGCCTGAGACCGCCCATACGAAGGAAATCCATTCCCTAGTGTTCGGCCATCTTGGGAAAGCGGATACGTTCACCTCATTTTTCGCAAGCCTGCTCAACCATTTCTTTGAAAAAGAAGGCTTGCTATACATCGATGCCGCATACGATCAATTGCGCGCTTATGAATCAAGCTTTTTTACAAAAATCATCGAAAACAGCGGGGCAATAGCGGAAACCGTTGTGGAAGCCGAAACTGCACTTCAAAAGGATGGCTATTCGGCAGGGATCGATGCCAAAGAGGAAGCGGCGCATCTTTTCATCACGATTGAAGGCGAGCGCTTGTTGCTTGAACGTGACGGAAGCCGTTTTGCCGTCAAGAATACCGCTCTGAGCTACACGGAACAAGAACTCTTGGATATCGCAAAGCGCGAGCCACAACGCCTCAGCAATAACGTCGTGACACGCCCATTGATGCAGGATCTCGTCTTCCCGGTTCTCGCTTTTGTCGGGGGGCCTGGAGAGATCGCCTATTGGGCAGCATTGAAAGGCGCTTTTGATGTAATGGGCATGGAAATGCCGATCGTCATGCCGCGGCTCAATGTCAGCCTGGTCGACCGGCGGACGGCAGCGCTATTGGACAAGAGGGGCCTGAGTTTCGAAGATGTCGTTGTCGAGCGGAAAATCCCCCAGCTGCGCAATGAGTTGCTCGATCATATAAGGGATGAAGAGACCGAAGCGAAAATCGACAAGGTCAAGCAAGGCTTGGCTGAAGAGTACGAAGAACTGGTTAGCCGCTTTACGGCGGTGAGCGCCGGTCTCACGCCTTTAGCCGAAAAGAATTTACGCATCCACTTGAATCAGCTCGACTTCCTGAAAAACAAGCTGCAAGATGAAGTGGCAATACAGAACAGCACGCAGTTCAATCAGCTGGCAGCGATTGAAAATGCTTTATTGCCTGAGGGCGGTTTACAGGAAAGAGTTTACAACCCGGTCCCATATTTGAATCAATATGGTGCGGCCTTGGTGGAAGACCTATTGGCCCTTCCGCTAAATTATGATACCACCCACAAAATTGTCATTCTTTAACTTGGAAAAGCCTGCATATGCAGGCTTTTTTTATATGAAGTAAACTCTTTGAGATGAAATGCTGTAACAATAGTGAAATATTTCAAAAACAAGTGGTGGCATGTGGGGGAATGTGGTACATTAATTATAATAAGTGGGGTGAAAGGCATGTTCATGGGCGAATTTCAACACAATGTTGATGCTAAGGGCAGATTAATCGTGCCTGCAAAATACCGTGAATTGCTTGGTGAGCATTTTGTGATCACCAGGGGCCTGGATCAGTGCTTATTTGGTTATCCGATGAATGAATGGAATAAAATTGAAGAAAAATTAAAAGAAATGCCAGTTACGAAAAAAGATGCGCGTGCATTCACCCGTTTTTTCTTCTCAGGGGCACAGGAAGTGGAACTTGATAAGCAGGGGCGCGTCAATATACCTGCATCGCTATTGTCATATGCGAAAATCGAAAAAGAGTGCGTCATACTAGGCGTCTCCAACCGGTTCGAAATATGGGCGAAAGATGCATGGGAAACGTATTTCGAAGAATCCGAAGAATCCTTTAATGAAATTGCTGAAAACTTAACTGACTTTGATTTTTAATTAACGAACGGGGGGACTGGGTTGTTCAATCACACTACAGTTTTGCTGCATGAAACTGTCGATGGGCTGAACATTCGTCCTGATGGCATATATGTAGATTGTACACTCGGCGGTGCGGGCCATAGCGAATATTTGGCCCAGCAGCTATCCGATCAGGGACATCTGTACTGCTTTGATCAGGATGTGACAGCAATCGAGCATGCAAAGGAAAAACTGAAAGACCATTTACATAAGATCACTTTCATCCATGCGAATTTCAAGCATTTAAAAGATGAATTGGAAAAACACGGTGTCGAGAAAGTGGACGGCATCTTGTATGATTTGGGCGTTTCCTCGCCCCAGCTCGACACGCCGGAACGCGGTTTCAGCTATCACCACGACGCCCCGCTCGATATGCGGATGGACCAGAGCGCGGAACTAAGCGCTTACCACGTCGTCAACGAATGGCGCTTTGAAGACTTGGTGCGCATTTTCTACCGCTACGGGGAGGAAAAATTCTCCAAGCAAATTGCGCGTAAAATCGAGGCTGCCCGGGAAAAGCAACCGATCGAAACGACAGCGCAGCTGGTTGAATGCATCAAAGAGGGCATACCGGCACCCGCGAGGCGCAAAGGCGGCCATCCGGCAAAGCGCGTGTTCCAAGCGATCCGTATCGCAGTGAACGATGAGCTCGGGGCTGCTGAGACTTCTTTGCAGGATGCAATCGACATGCTTGCAGTCGGTGGAAGAATCAGCGTCATCACTTTCCATTCGCTTGAAGACCGCTTGACGAAGGCATTGTTCAAGGAAGCTTCATCGCTTCCGGAGTTGCCTCCGAACTTGCCGGTCATCCCGGATGGGCTAGAACCGAAATTGAAATTAATCACTCGAAAACCAATATTGCCATCGGAAGAAGAATTGGCGCATAATAATCGGTCGCGTTCCGCCAAGTTGCGGATTGCGGAGAAAATCAAACTCTAAGGACGTGTTTAAATGGCGTTGAATGCGAGAACCCAAACCTACATCCAGCAGCCGGCCGTTCCGCAAAGTCCGAATAGACAGCCGGCAAAAAAGAAAAAACGCATCACCAAAGGCGAGAAGATCCTTTATACAGCTTTCCTGGCTGTCTGCATCATGTGCGCATTGCTCGTCTTGCAAAACCAGTCGACGATCCAAGCTTCCACGCAGGAAATCCAGACAATTGAAAATTCAATCAATGAAACGACGAAACAAAATACCGATTTGTCCGTGCAAGTAAGTGAACTGTCTTCATATGAGCGCATTTGGTCGAAAGCAAAGGATTACGGCTTAAAATTAAATGAGCGAAATGTAAAGGTAGTGCCAGGGCAATGAAGAAAAAATTTCGTTTTCAAGGAGGAGCCTTTCTGCTATTTTTACTATTTGCAGGGCTCTTTTTCCTTTTAATGGCCAGAATAATCACAATTCAAGCGACGGGCAAAGTGGAAGGCCAGGAATTGGCTGCGAGAGCAGCTGCCAAATACAGCCAGGAAGAAGTATTGACCGCAGAACGCGGGAAGATTCTGGACCGCAACGGTGAAGTCATTGCAGAAGATACATTGACATATAAACTAGTGGCGGTGCTGGATGAATCGGTGACGACAAATCCGGAACAACCGAACCACGTCATCGATGCCGAAGAAACAGCGGCGTACCTGTCTGAGCAATTGGGGACGCCCAAAGAAGAATTGTTAAGCATTTTGGAAAATGGGATTGAAAAAGACCGTTACCAGGTGGAGTTCGGCGCAGCCGGGCGTGAAATCAGCCATACCCAGATGCTTGAAATGAAAGAAAAAGATTTGCCGGGCTTATTGTTCGTCAAGGACCTTAAACGCCTTTACCCGAACGGTGTGTTCGCTTCCCATTTGATCGGATTCGCCATGAAAGAAGAATTCGAGGACGGGCAAGTGAAAACCAAAGGCAAGATGGGCTTGGAATCGATCCATGATGAAGTATTGACGGGCAAGAACGGGAAAATGGAATTCGACACCGATAAATGGGGTTATTTATTGCCGAACAGCCAAGAAGCTGTCACTCCCGCTGTCGATGGATCCAATCTCCAATTGACGCTGGACCGCACGCTCCAGAACTTTCTGGAAGATGCCATGTCGAGCGTCCAGGAAGAATATAATCCGGCGCGCATGATCGCAGTGATCGCAGATCCGGATACAGGCGAGATCTTGGGCATGTCCCAGCGCCCGACCTTCAACCCGAACACGCGCGAAGGCTTATCGGACAACTGGTTGAATGAAAGCATCGAGCTGACGATCGAGCCTGGCTCGCCGATGAAAGTCTTCACATTGGCAGCGGCTGTCGAAGAAGGCAAATGGGACCCGAATGCTTATTACGATTCCGGTACCTATACATTGCTGGACCGCACGATCGGCGACCATAACAGCGGCCGCGGCTGGGGCAGCATCACGTTCCTTGAGGGCTTCCAGCGTTCTTCCAACGTCTCGATGGGCTATTTGCTTGAACGCCTCGGGCCGGATACTTTCATGGATTACGTGGACGCTTTCGGGTTTGGCGAAAAAACGGGCATTGACTTGCCGAATGAAGCGGCAGGAAAAATCCTCGATCAATACCCGATCAATAAATTGACCACCTCCTACGGGCAGGGATCGACTGTGACGCCAATCCAGATGATCCAGGCAGCTACTGCCATTGCCGGAGACGGCACGATGATGAAACCGTATATCATCGACCAAATCAAAAACCCCGATACAGGCGATGTGACGGTGAAATCCGAGCCTGAACAAGCCGGCACGCCGATTTCAGCCGAAACGGCGAAAGAAGTGCGGGAAATCATGGCTTCCACTGTCACATCGGAAGTAGGGTCGGCAAAAGGCTTCGCATTGCAGGACTATTCTGTTGCCGGGAAGACGGGAACAGCGCAAGTTCCAGGAGAAGATGGCCGATATATGTCGGGCACGAACAATTATTTGTTCTCATTCCTCGGAATGGCACCGGCAGAAGATCCGGAACTGTTGATTTATATCGGGGTGCAGCAGCCTCAATTGCCAGCGGATGAATACGGTTCGGTGCCCGTGTCCAAAATCTTCACTTCGGTCATGGAGAATGGGTTGAAGTATTTGAACATCGCACCAGAGAACTCCGTGGAAGCAAAAACTGTCGAAGTCGATGATTATACAGGGCTTCCTGTGGGAGAAGCGGTTTCCCAGCTCAAGGCCAAGGGGTTGAACCCGGTCATTGCTGGCGATAATTCTCAAATAAGCGACCAATATCCAAACGCCGGCGAGAAACTGGTGGCTGGTGAAAACATCATTTTGAGAACCGGCGGCACCACGGCTATCCCGGATTTCACAGGCTGGTCGAAACGGGAGCTGCTGGCATTCCAGGCACTCAGCGGATTGCCGCTTGGGATTGCCGGGCAAGGCTTCGCCATGACGCAAAGTGTTGCCGAAGGCGCCGTGCCAGAGAGCGGTGAATCTGTTATCATCGAATTGCAGCCTCCCGAAGTGTTCTATCCGGAGCAATCGCTGAATGCTGAAGAGGCACAGTTGCCTGACGGTGAATCAGCTGCAACGGAAAGCCAAGAAAGCGCTGGGCCGCTGCCGGAAGAATCAACGGAAGAGCCGACAGGACCAATGGAAGAACCGACGGAACCATCCGTAACTAACGAAAATGAATAAATGAACGAGTGTACTCGTCTTTAAAGGAGCTCTATTAATGGAAGGTATAAATTTATTTGGATTCGGGATCGCATTGATCATGACCGTCGTATTGATGCCGGTATTCATCCCGCTATTGAAACGCATGAAATTCGGGCAAAGCATTCGCGAGGAAGGCCCGGAATCGCATCTGAAAAAAACGGGGACACCGACGATGGGGGGATTGGTGTTCCTGATCTCTATTATTGTGACGGTCTTATTGGTAGCCGCTTTCAATGGTGAATTGGCGACCCAAGTAGTCATTTTGCTGATTGTCCTATTCGGTTATGGATTGATCGGATTTTTGGATGACTTCATCAAAGTGGTGTTGAAGCGCAACCTTGGGCTGACCTCTCTCCAGAAATTGCTGGCGCAAATCGTCATCGCGGTCTTATCCTTCTTTTTGCTGCGCGCAAACGGATTCGATACAGCACTAGGCATTCCCTTTACGGATGCATCCATCGAACTCGGCTGGGTATACGTCCTGTTCATCGTGTTCTGGCTGGTCGGCTTCTCGAACGCCGTCAACTTGACGGACGGGCTGGACGGGCTGGTCGCAGGAACGGCCTCCATCGCTTTTGCTGCATTCGGCATGCTGGCAATCACCCAGCAGGAAACCGGGATCGCTTTGTTCACGTTTGCCGTGGCAGGCGGGTTGCTCGGCTTCCTTGTCTTCAACAAATACCCTGCCAAAGTATTCATGGGCGATACAGGATCCTTGGCTCTTGGCGGTGCCTTGGCCATGGTTTCGATCCTATTGAAACAGGAATTGCTTCTGCTCTTGATCGGGTTGGTGTTCGTCATCGAAACCGCTTCGGTCATCTTGCAGGTCGGGAGCTTTAAATTACGGAAAAAACGCATTTTCAAAATGAGCCCGATCCATCACCATTTTGAGTTGAGCGGCTGGTCTGAATGGAAAGTGGTCACCGTATTTTGGGGTGTCGGCCTCGTCAGCGCCGCGATTGCCGTTTTATTGGAGGTTATGTAAATGAAAGATTTACCGCAATTGCATCAAAAGAAAGTGCTAGTGCTCGGGTTGGCGAAAAGCGGCTTTACGGCTGCCCGCCTTTTACATAAACTTGGGGCATTCGTGACGGTCAATGATTCCAAACCGTTCGAAGAAAACCCCGAAGCCCAGGAACTGTTGAATTTGGGGGTAACTGTCATCTGCGGACGCCATCCCGAAGATTTATTGGATGAAGGCTTTGAACTGGTCATCAAAAATCCAGGGATTCCGTACCGCAACCTGTTGATCCGGAAAGCTTTGGAAAAAGGCATACCCGTCTGGACGGAAATCGAGCTGGCCTACCGCATCAGCGAAGCGCCATTTATCGGCATCACCGGATCGAACGGGAAAACCACGACAACGACACTGTTATTCCATATGCTCAACCAAGACGGCAAGTCACCGCTTATTGCAGGGAATATCGGCACGGTGGCAAGCGGCGTGGCGGAAAAAGCGACAGCTGACAATGTCATCGTCACAGAGCTTTCCTCATTCCAATTAAAAGGGACGGAATCCTTCCGCCCTCATATCTCGATCATCACCAATCTATACGAAGCGCACCTCGATTACCACGGATCGCTGGAGGATTATATTGGGTCGAAAAAGAAAATCACGGAAAACCAGGCCGCAGAAGATTATTTCATCTACAACGCCGACCAGCAGATGCTTGTGGACCATGCCAAGACAGTCAAAGCACAAGGCATTCCTTTCACATTGAAAGGCCGTACAGAAGAAAGCATCAGTGCAGACAGCGAATTCATTTATTGGCAAGGGGAACCGCTGATCGAACGCAAGCGCATCATGCTGGCGGGGGAGCACAATCTCGAGAACATTTTATCCGCCACTGCGGCAACGCTTCTTTCCGGAGGAACGAAAGAAACGATCATCCGCGTGTTGACTTCTTTCACAGGGGTCAAGCATCGTTCCCAATATGTGGGGGAATGGCAGGGAAGACGCTTCTACAACGATTCAAAAGCGACGAATGCCCTCGCCACCAAAAGCGCACTGGAAGCATTCAGCGACAACATCGTATTGCTTGCGGGCGGATTGGAGCGCCAACATTCACTGGAAGAATTGCGCCCCTATATGGACCGTGTAAAAGTCCTCGTCACTTTCGGGGAGACGGCGGACCGTTTTGCTGAATTTGCGGGAAGCTGCAATGTCCCGACCGTGATCAAGGCAGGCTTGATGGAGGATGCTGTCGATCAAGCGGTCAGCAGTTCATCACCGAAGGATACGATTTTATTATCTCCTGCTTGTGCGAGCTGGGATCAATACGAAAGTTTTGAAGTCCGTGGCGATGCGTTCATCGAAGCGGCACGAAAATATACAGAAGCGAACGAATAAGGTGAAGGAGCGGCGGATATGGACAAAGTTATAGACATCGAAGAACGCATACCAACGCTCCGGGAGCGGCGCAGGAGAAGGTCGAACCGCAAGTTTGCGGCTTTACTGACCGTTTTCATTTCCTTGCTGTTCATTCTTTTATACAGCCAATCCACTTATAGCGAGATTCGCGACATCAAGGTGACAGGCGCTGAATTGTTTGATGGCGAGAGCTATAAGCAAGCAAGCACCTTATCGGTCGGGGAGTCGATGTGGTCATTCAACAGCGATGAGATCGAAAAGGAAATCGAATCGCTCGAATGGGTCGAATCGGCAACTGTCGAAAAGAAATGGCTGACCTCTGTCGAAATTGAAATTGAGGAATTCGTCGAGATGGGGTATTTGGACCAAGGCAACAGCTATCAGGTAGTCCTGTCGAATGGCGTAGTGCTCAACCAGCCGATCAGCGTCGTGGAAGGCCCGATCTTTTCGAATTTCGAAGATGAAGCGAAACGGGAAGCGCTGATCGAGGAATTGGTCAAAACCGACCCGGAAGTCCAGAATCTCATCTCACAAGTTATTCTGGATACGGAACAGGAACGTGCGGATTACATCACGATTTACATGAATGACGGAAATGAAATCAAGGCAATTTTATCGACGTTGGCAGAGAAGATTAATTATTATCCGTCTGTCACCGCCCAACTGGAAGACCGTAAAGGTATTATCGATATGGAAGTGGGAATCTATTTCCGTTCCTATAACGATGTGTTCGGATTGGCGGAAGCGGGTGAGGAACTTGAAAATGCCGAAGAACAATGAACGGAAAAGCATCAGCAAGTCGATCATCTTCTCACTGGTCTTCCTGGTGCTCGGTTTCATCATGGCCTATTCCTACAGTTTGTCGAACCAGCGGGAAGCGGAAAGCGATTTTACGGGAGCCAGCTTTTTCGAGCAGAAAGAACAATACCGCAAAGAACTGATCGAACAGCAGGAGCGCAATAAAGAATTGCGGGATGAGCTGGGGGATAAGCAAAAAGCCGTTCAGGAATTCGAGCGGTCCGTGGTGGATGGCGAGGAAAACTATACGGAATACGCCCGGGAGGCAGAAGAATTGAGACGCTTCCTCGGGCTTGTTCCAGTTGAAGGGCAAGGCTTGAAAGTGACTCTCGAGGACGGCGATTACACAGCTGACCATGTGAATCCTAATGATTACATTGTCCATGAAAGCCATGTATTCCAAGTGATCAATGAACTCTATATTTCCGGGGCGGAGGCAGTTGCCGTTAATGGGCAGCGGATCCACGGCAATTCCCATATTGTCTGTACGGGCCCTGTCATTACAGTTGACGGAATTCAGCACCCAGCGCCTTTTACCATTGAAGCGATCGGCGACCCTGAAGTCTTGGCTGCCTCCATGCAATTATCAGGGGGCGTCCAGGACCAGCTCGTCAACGATAACATCATTGTAACGCTCGATTCAGGGCAAGCCATCCGCATGCCGGCACTTTTGTCGGAGTTGGATACAGGGGGATGACGATGAAAAAACGCATTACCGGCCGTTTTACGGTCATTCTTTTTGTCATCGGTTTTATGAGTGCGACACAATACAATACAGTGAACACGGATAATACCCGGGATTCCCGGGATACGTGGGAAATCCGCCAGCAATTATCCCGTGAAAAGCAACTTCATTCGGAATTGCTGTCGGAAATCAGTTTGCTGGATGATACACTTGGCAAGTATAGCGACAAAGCGACCAAAGAGCCGGAAGCCATCTTGAAGGAAACGGTCGAAGACCTGCGGATCGGCGCGGGCCTTACGCAAATCACCGGCCCAGGAATAGAACTTGAGATCAGCCCATCGCTTGAAGCGATTGCGCTCGGAACCGAAATAACGGAAATTCCGCCGGATTTATTGATCCGCTTGGTAAATGAAATCAACCGTTTTGACGGGATCGAATTAGCGATTGCCGGAGAGCGTGTCATCAACACGACGGCCATACGCGATATCAATGGCTACACAACGGTGAACACGGAGCCTATCTCAACACCCCCGTTCACGATTGGCATTACAGCAGAGAGCATGGAGGAAGCGCGGAAACTTTCCAGTTATTTGACGGCATCCGCGATCCATGATGATTTTTACATAGACGATTTGACGATAGCTATTTCTGAGCCGCAGGAAGACCTGGCGCTGCCGGCTTTTGATGAAGAGATCAGCATGGAATATCTTGAAGCCGGAGAGGGGGAGTAGGCATGTGGATTTCGATTCTTGGATTGCTGTTGGGCATTTCGCTCGGTTTGCTGACGGATATCCAAATACCGCCTGAATACGCCAGTTATTTATCGATAGCGGTACTGGCTTCCTTGGATACACTCTTCGGGGGCATACGGGCCCATTTGCAGCAGGTATACGACGATAAAGTTTTCGTGTCGGGCTTTTTCTTCAATATCGTGCTCGCCGCAGGCCTTGCTTTTCTCGGTGTCCATTTAGGTGTAGATTTATACTTGGCGGCCATTTTCGCATTCGGTGTCCGGTTATTCCAGAACATTGCAGTGATCCGCCGCATTTTATTGGCCAGATGGGCTGAAAAAAAGAAGCTTGGTGAGGCAAATTGACGAATTGCAGGAAAATTTTCTAAGTTTCGCTATTTTACTTAGACAAGGTGTGTATTTTACAATAGAATGTAATGTAGAGAAGTTTTATAAGGAGGTGCCACGAGTTGAGTCAATCAGAATTATATGTAAGTTTGGATATCGGGTCTTCCTCCGTCAAAGTATTGATCGGGGAAATGACCAATAAATCGTTGCACGTCATCGGCGTTGGCAACGTCAAATCTAATGGAATCAAAAAAGGTGCGATTGTTGATATAGATGCAACTGTCCAGTCCATTAAAAAAGCCGTCGACCAGGCAGAGAGAATGATCGGCAAAGAAATCCATGAAGTGGTGCTGGGCATTCCGGCAAACCAAGTGGCGTTGCAGCCGGTGAAAGGGATCGTTGCAGTAAACAGCGAGAACCGTGAAATCACGGATGAAGATCTGGAACGCGTACTGGAAGCGGCACAAGTGATGTCGATCCCACCGGAACGTGAACTGGTCAACATCATTCCAGAAGAATATGTCGTCGACCATCTGGGCGAGATCAAAGACCCGAGAGGCATGATCGGCATCCGGCTTGAAATGGATGGTACAATGGTGACGACTTCGAAAACGGTCTTGCACAATGTCTTGCGCTGTGTCGAACGCGCGGGCCTTGAAATCCGCGAGATATATGTCCAGCCGCTAGTAGCCGGAAGCTATGCGTTGACGGAAGATGAAAAAAATCACGGAACGGCCTGTATCGATATCGGCGGCGGATCGACTTCCATCGCAGTATTCCGCGACGGCCATCTGCGTGCGGCGTCCGTCATCCCAGTCGGAGGCGACCATGTGACGAAGGATCTGTCGATCGTCTTGAAAACCCCGACAGAGCAGGCTGAAAAAATCAAACTCGAGCACGGCCATGCGTTCTTCGACGATGCTTCTGAAGAAGAAGTGTTCGAAGTGCCGGTGATCGGTTCGGATTCGAGAGAACAATACAGCCAAAAATACATATCTGAAATAATCGGAGTTCGCATGGAAGAACTTTTCGAATTGATTTTGGATGAGTTATATCGCCTCGGCATCGACGAGTTGCCTGGCGGTGTCGTATTGACGGGCGGAATGGCAAAAATGGACGGCCTCCCTGAATTGGCAAGAAGCATCCTCCAAACGCGGGTGCGCCTGTTCACGCCTGAATTCATTGGAGTTCGCGAACCGCAGTACACAACAGCGGTCGGCTTGATCCAATACGCTTATGCAGAAGATTTGTTCTACGGGAATGTCGGCCATGGTTCAGCGGCTGCACATTCGCAAAAGCCCGAATATGTAGAGCAACAGCCGAAAAAGCAAAAGCAGCCAAAGCAGCCGAAACAGGAAAATGAAGGCGTCGTAAGTAAAGCCAAAAAAATGTTTGACCGTTTTTTTGAATAAAATCATCATTGTGTCCGGCTTATGTTCAAAAGCTGAGCAATCTTAGGAGGAAAATAGAATGTTGGAATTTGATACAAATATCGATGCATTAGCCGTAATTAAAGTCATTGGTGTCGGTGGCGGCGGTAATAACGCGGTCAACCGGATGATCGAACATGGGGTACAAGGCGTGGAATTCATCGCGGTCAACACGGACGCACAAGCTTTGAACCTTTCGAAAGCGGAAACACGCCTGCAAATCGGCGGGAAATTGACGCGCGGCCTCGGTGCCGGCGCTAACCCGGATGTCGGGAAAAAAGCGGCAGAAGAAAGCAAGGAACAGATCGAAGAAGCTTTGCGCGGAGCCGATATGGTATTCGTAACTGCCGGTATGGGCGGAGGCACCGGTACAGGTGCTGCACCTGTCATCGCAGGAATCGCCAAAGAACTTGGCGCATTGACAGTGGGCGTCGTCACCCGCCCGTTCACATTCGAAGGGCGCAAGCGTTCGACCCAAGCGATCGGCGGAATCGCAACGATGAAAGAATCGGTCGATACACTGATCGTCATCCCGAACGACCGTCTACTCGAAATCGTCGACAAAAACACGCCGATGCTTGAAGCATTCCGTGAAGCGGATAATGTCCTTCGCCAAGGTGTACAAGGCATCTCGGATTTGATCGCAGTGCCTGGTCTTATCAACCTTGACTTTGCCGATGTGAAAACGATCATGTCGAACAAAGGTTCAGCACTTATGGGCATCGGAGTCTCTTCAGGAGAAAACCGCGCCGCAGAAGCCGCGAAAAAAGCGGTATCCAGCCCGTTGCTTGAAGTATCTGTCGATGGGGCGAAAGGCGTCTTGATGAACATTACAGGCGGATCGAACTTGAGCTTGTATGAAGTACAGGAAGCAGCCGATATCGTCGCTTCCGCTTCCGATGAAGAAGTGAACATGATCTTCGGTTCCGTCATCAACGATAACTTGAAAGACGAAATCGTTGTAACGGTCATCGCTACCGGCTTCAACGAGGAATTGTTGAACCCGGCTGGACGCGCACCTCGCGGGTCTGGATTGAACGCAAACCGCATCCAATCGATCCAACAGCAAAACCCGGCTCCTTCCATCCGTGAAGCACGCCGCGAAGAACAGTCACAGCGCCGCGAAGAGCAAACTCCTTACTACAACCAGGAGCCTCAGCGCCAGGATAAGCAAAGTGAAGATGCACTCGATATCCCGACATTCCTGCGCAATAGACAAAAACGCCGTTAATAGGAAAACAGCTGCCGAATTGGCAGCTGTTTTTGTTTTGGAAGCTGAAAGAAGCACTTTCAAAGCCAGCTGCCACGGTTCCTTCATAATTTCGTTGGAAAATGGGCAGCTTTATGGTTTTAATGCAAGGCTGAATTGATAAATCAGCCTTGGCTTGGTACAATAAAGTGAACGTCTATAGAAAAGTTGTGAGCATATGAAAGCGATTAAACCGGAATTTGAAGAAATTGCCCATACATTAAATCAAATCAATAGCGGCATTGAAATCGTCGCAGTCACGAAACAAGTCGGAATCGACAGAACGCAGGAGGCCATCGATGCGGGCATCCGCCATCTCGGCGAAAACCGCCCTGAAGGCCTCAAGCTGAAGCATGGAAAGGTCAAGGGTGATGTTTTTTGGCATTATATCGGGACGCTTCAGTCACGGAAAGTCAAAGAAGTGATCGGGCTCATCGATTATCTTCATTCACTGGACCGCTTGAGTTTGGCGAAAGAAATCCAGAAACGTGCCGATAAGCCTGTAAAGTGCTTTATCCAGGTCAATGTTTCCGGTGAGAAATCCAAAAGCGGATTTTCTCCAGAGGAAGTTCCCGCGTTCATCGAATCCTTGAAGGATTTCGATAAGGTGCACGTGGTCGGCTTGATGACAATGGCGCCGAATACAGAAGACGAAAAGCTATTGAGAGCAACATTCAAAGGATTGAAAGATTTGCAGCTGCAGATTGCTGCTGAAAAATGGGAGCACGCCCCTTGCACAGAACTGTCGATGGGCATGTCGAATGACTACCTGATTGCGGCTGAAGAAGGCGCGACATTCGTCCGCGTCGGGACCGCGTTGGTAGGGTCAGAAAGTGAGGCGGAAAGATGAGCATGAAAGACAAATTCAAGAATTTCTTTTATCTGGACGAGTACGAGGAAGAGCCCGTCCAGGAGGAACGCAAGCAGCGCCCTGTGCAGCGTTATGAGAAGCCTGCGCCGGCAGCTGCCGAACAGCCGCAGAAAAAAGTGGTTAAAGCACCGAAGCCAGTGAAAGAACGCCGTGAGAATTTGGAGGAACCTACCGTGCAGAATATAGTCAATTTGCAGAATTCATCTGCTTCTTCATCGAAAGTCAGCTTGGCGGAACCGCGCGTCTATGCGGAAGCACAAGATATCGCAGAAAGCTTGAAAACAAAACAGGCCGTCGTGGTCAACTTGCAGCGCATCGAACGGGACCAAGGCCTTCGGATCATCGATTTCCTGAGCGGCACCGTCTATGCACTGGGAGGGGATATCCAGCGCATCGGGACCGATATCTTCCTTTGCGTGCCGGACACAGTCGAAGTGGATGGCGCCATCTCCGATTATTATCACGACGATCAACAATAGAAAGGTGCTTAAAATCGAATGATTCTTCTTGTTAATCTATTGCTAGGAGCTATTAACATTTATTTCTACATCCTGATCATCAGCGTCTTCATGAGCTGGGTGCCGAGCATCAAGGAGTCCGCGTTCGGGCAAATGATCTCCCGGATCACAGATCCATACCTGGATATTTTCCGCCGCTTCATCCCGCCGATCGGCATGATCGATATCTCGCCGATTGTGGCAATTTTCACTCTGAGCCTCGCAAGCCAAGGGATCATCACTTTGGCTCAGTACCTTCTCTGATAAGTAGCTGAATAATATCAGCTGATATAAGAAGACGGAGAATCCAATTCTCTGTCTTTTTTGTTTGGGGCGGACAGCGAAAGGGTTTTTCCGCTAAATGTAGAATGCTAGTTAAAGTTAAACAAACGAAGCAATCCGAGAATTGGAGGGAACAGCATGGAAGAGATATTCCAGCATTTCCGTAAAGACGAACAACAGTTTATCGAGCAGGCATCGGACTGGCTGCAAGATGTAGAAGATATGTATGCGCCGAAGCTGACGGGTTTCCTGGACCCGCGCCAGCGCTTCATCGTCAAATCGCTGATCGGCGGCCGGGAAGTGCAAATGGCTGCTTCCGGCTTGTTCAGTCAGGCAGAGCGCCAGCGCGTCCTGTTGCACCCCGCCTATTACGTCCCGGAAGAAAATGATTTCCAAGTCACCATGTTCGAGCTGCGCTATCCGGTCAAATTCGTGTCATTGAAGCATCCCGACATTCTCGGCGCGCTCATGTCGCTTGGTTTGGAACGAGGGAAATTCGGGGACATCCGGATCGGCGAAGGCACCGTGCAGCTCGCTGTGATGACGGAAATCGCCCCGTATTTGCGCGCCAACTTCACCAGTGCCGGCAAAGTGAAAGTCCAGCTCGAAGAAGTGACCGACCCCGCCGACTATCTGCCGGTCATCGAGGAGTGGGCGGAAGAGGCGCATACGGTCAGTTCGTTGCGGCTCGATACGGTCATGAGCTCGGTCTATAAAATTTCCCGGCAAAAAGCCGCCGCATTGATCGGCGGGGGAAAAGTGAAGGTCAATTGGACAGTACAGGAAAGTGTGTCGTTCGAATTGCACGAATCCGATTTGATTTCAGCGAGAGGGCTTGGCCGTGTGCAAATCATTGCGATCGAAGGGCGGACGAAAAAGGACAAGATCCGCCTGCAGGTGGGCAAATTGGAATTGAAAAAATAAACACTGCCGAATGTGGTGAATATTACTGAAATTTCTCGCCATGACAGGTATAATGAGTGTAAACATGCAGAGAGTAAGGAGAGATACGATGCCTTTATCACCATTAGATATACATAATAAAGAGTTCAGCCGCGCATTCCGCGGTTATCAGGAAGATGAGGTCAATGAATTCCTCGAACAGATCATGAAAGATTATGAAAAAGTCATTAAAGAACGGAATGAAATGGAAGAGCGCATGAAATCCACGGATGAGCGCATGGGCCATTTCACCAATCTGGAAACGACTTTGCAGAAATCGATCTTCGTCGCGCAGGAAGCGTCAGAAGAAGTCCGCCGCAACGCCCAGAAAGAAGCGGATTTGATCGTCCAGGAAGCGGAGAAGAATGCAGACCGCATCGTCAATGAATCTTTGGCGAAAGCGCGCCGCATCGCGACCGAAATCGAAGAGTTGAAAAAGCAGTCGAAGATTTTCCGCAATCGTTTCAAGATGCTTGTGGAAGCGCAGCTTGATTTGATTGAAACGGAAGACTGGAACACATTGCTTGAATACGACTTGGACACGGAAAACCTTGACCAGATCGAGAAGAACGAAGCGGAAAGCGCGGCGAAGGAATAAGCCCGCTCTTGACTGAAGCCCATTCTGCTTCTATAATTACGACATACTTACAAACGCATTGATGGAGACAGTACAAAACGGAAATCCGATCGAGCGAGCCGGGGGCGGTGGAAGCCTGGCGCGGGTCCGTCTTGGAAAATCACTCCTGAGCTGGACCGGTGAACGCAAGTAATCGGGCCCGTTCCCGCCACGTTACGGTGTAGAGTTGGCAGCACACAGCTGCAACAAGGGTGGTACCGCGAGCTTCTCGTCCCTTTCCAGGGATGGGGGCTTTTTATTATGCTTACAGGAGGAATGGAAAATGGATTATAAAGATACATTATTGATGCCAAAAACCGAGTTTCCGATGCGCGGCAATTTGCCGAACCGGGAACCTGAAATGCAAAAGAAATGGGAAGAAATGGACATCTATAAAAAAGTCCAGGACCGGACAAAAGGCCGTCCGTTCTTCGTGCTTCATGACGGGCCGCCATATGCGAACGGCGACCTTCACATGGGACACGCTTTGAACAAAGTATTGAAGGACATGATCGTCCGCTCGCGCAGCATGATGGGCTTCCACGCCCCTTATGTCCCAGGCTGGGATACACACGGTTTGCCGATCGAGCAGGCATTGACCAATAAAGGCGTGAACCGCAAAGAATTGTCACTCGCGGAATTCCGCAAGCTATGTGAGGAATACGCATACGAACAGATCGACAGCCAGCGTTCACAATTCAAACGGATCGGCGTACGCGGTGACTGGGAAAACCCATATGTCACTTTGAAGCCGTCCTATGAAGCGCGCCAGATCGAAGTGTTCGGCAAAATGGCCAATAAAGGCTATATCTATAAAGGCTTGAAGCCGGTCTACTGGTCCCCGTCCAGTGAATCGTCGCTTGCTGAAGCGGAGATCGAGTATCACGATAAAAAATCACCATCGATCTATGTATCCTTCCCTGTTACAGACGGAAAAGGCGTTTTGGATGAAGGCGTCAAGCTGGTCATCTGGACGACGACGCCTTGGACGATCCCTGCCAACCTCGGGATTTCCGTTCATGCGGATCTGGATTACGTGGAAGTCTCTCACGGCGGTTCGAAGTTCGTCGTTGCGAAAGATTTGCTCGAAGAAGTGGCGAAAGAGCTGGAATGGGCGGATTATGAAGTGGTCCGCACAGTGAAAGGCCAGGAACTGGAGCATATCCAGGCGAAACACCCATTGTATGACCGTACGTCACTCGTCATGCTTGGCGACCATGTTACGACCGATTCCGGTACGGGCTGCGTCCATACCGCTCCTGGACACGGGGAAGATGACTTCCTGATCGGCAAGAGATACGGCTTGGACGTTCTCTGCCCAGTCGATGAGCGCGGCGTCATGACGGACGAAGCGCCAGGATTTGCTGGCGAGTTCTATGACAAGGCAAACAAATCGATCACCGAAGCGCTCGATGAAGCAGGCGCTCTCGAAGCCCTGTCGTTCATCACCCACTCCTACCCGCATGATTGGCGCACGAAAAAACCGGTCATCTACCGCGCGACGGCGCAATGGTTCGTATCGATCGACGCGTTCCGCGACCAGATCCTGAAAGCGATCGATGAAACAGCGTTCACGCCGGCATGGGGCGAAACACGCCTTTATAATATGCTGCGTGACCGCGGTGATTGGAACATTTCCCGCCAGCGCGTGTGGGGCGTGCCGATTCCGGTATTCTATGCGGAAAACGGCGATCCGGTCATCACGGAAGAGACGATTGCGCATATCGCCGATCTATTCCGCGAACACGGATCGAACATCTGGTTCGAACGCACGGCGGCGGAATTATTGCCGGAAGGCTTTAAGCACCCGAGCAGCCCGAACGGCATCTTCACAAAAGAGATGGACATCATGGACGTCTGGTTCGATTCCGGTTCGTCCCACCAGGCAGTGCTCGATGAGCGCGAAGACCTTCAATACCCGGCTGACCTTTATCTCGAAGGCTCTGACCAATACCGAGGCTGGTTCAACTCCTCGCTTACGACGAGCGTCGCCATCAACGGCATCGCTCCGTATAAAGGCGTATTGAGCCACGGCTTTACATTGGACGGCAATGGCCGCAAAATGAGTAAATCGCTTGGCAACGTCATTGTGCCGGCAAAAGTCATGAACCAAATGGGAGCGGACATCCTGCGCCTATGGGTTTCTTCTGTCGACTATACAGCGGATGTACGCGTATCGGATGATAACTTCAAGCAAGTATCTGAAGTGTACCGCAAAATCCGCAACACGCTGAAATTCCTTCACGGCAACTTGGCTGATTTCGATGAAACAAAAGACCGTGTAGCGTTTGAAGACATGCGTGAAATGGACCAGTACATGGTCATGAAATTGAATAAATTGATCGAAACAGCGACTAAAGGCTATGAGAATTATGAATTCGCATCTGTCTATTTGGCATTGAACAGCTATTGCGCCAATGATCTCAGCTCGTTTTATCTCGATGTCGCAAAAGATGTCGTCTATATCGAACGCGCTGACCATCCGCACCGCCGTGCGATGCAGACAGTGATGTTCGACAGCTTGATGGCACTCGTCAAGCTTGCATCCCCAATCTTGCCGCATACAGCGGATGAAATGTGGTCGTATCTGGAATCCGCTTCAGAAGAAAGCGTCCAGTTAACCGACTTCCCAGAAGCAGTAGAGCGTCCTGAATTCAAGGATCTTGAAGCGAAATGGAGCCGTTTCATGGACGTCCGCGACGATGTCTTGAAAGCTTTGGAAGAAGCGCGTGCTGCGAAAACGATCGGGAAATCGCTTGAAGCGAAAGTAACGGTCTATGCAAGTGACGAGTTGGCGAACTTATTGCCAGCTATCGATTCGAATCTCGCGCAATTGTTCATCGTTTCCGAATATGAATTCGGCGGGGCGAGAGAACAAGCGCCAGAAAATGCGCTTTCACTCGATGAAGTATCAGTCATCGTAGAAAAAGCACAAGGTGAGAAATGCGGCCGTTGCTGGACGATCTCCAAGCATGTCGGCGAATCGGAAGCACATCCTGAGCTTTGCCCACGTTGTGCAGAAGTCGTTGAAATCGAATACGCTTAAGTTTGAACGGTCCGAAAGCCGGTTATCCGGTTTTCGGACTTTTTTCTTTTTTCGCCCGCTCTGTGTTAAAATGAATAGACTGATGAATGACGGAGGAAATACAAGTGATTTATTATGGGATTGCTCTACTAATTATTGCATTGGATCAATGGACCAAATGGCTGGTCGTCAAAAATATGGAGCTCGGGGAACGGATTCCTGTGCTCGAACCGTATCTCGGATGGCTGTCCCATCGAAACCGCGGCGCGGCGTGGGGGATGCTAGAAGGGCAAATGTGGCTGTTTGCCGTTATCACTGTCGTGGTGATTGTGGCGATTCTTTATTATTTCCATAAGCATGCTGGAGGGCAGCCGCTGTTTCAATTGGCGCTGATGGTGCTATTGGGAGGCGCGATCGGTAATTTCATCGACCGGATGTACCGCGGTGAAGTGGTCGATTTTGTCGATGTGCTGATTCCAGTAATCAATTATGATTTTCCGATCTTCAATGTAGCGGATGCTGCATTGACCATTGGTGTCGTCTTAATGGTCATTTATGTGATCATGGATGAAAAACAACAAAAGAAAAAGGTGTCTTAATGGAAGAACTGACGATAAACATTACAGAAGAACAAAAAGGCGAGCGCATCGATAAAGTGATTTCTGCAATCGATGAGGAATGGTCGCGTTCGCAGATCAGCAATTGGGTCAAAGATGGCCATATCAAAGTAAATGGCGAAACGGTGAAACCGAATTACAAAGTGCGTTTGGAAGATGAGATTCTCATCACGCCGCCGCTATTGGAAGAATTGGATGCAGAACCGGAAAACTTGAACCTTGATATCGTTTATGAAGACGAAGACGTGCTCGTCGTCAACAAACCGAAAGGTATGGTCGTCCACCCGGCTCCAGGACATGCGAGCGGGACGCTCGTCAACGGCCTCATGTACCATTGCACCGATCTTTCGGGCATCAATGGCATCGTGCGCCCGGGAATCGTCCACCGTATCGATAAAGATACGTCTGGCTTATTGATGGTCGCGAAAAACGATCTCGCCCATGCATCTTTAGTGGATCAATTGGTCGAAAAATCGGTGACGCGCAAATACATCGCACTTGTCCACGGGCATATCGCCCACGACAAAGGCACCATTGATGCACCAATCGCGAGAGACCCGAAAGAGCGCCAGAAGATGGCTGTTGTCGATAAAGGCAAGCATGCGGTGACGCATTTCACTGTGCTTGAGCGTTTCGGTGATTTCACATTAGTGGAATGCCGACTTGAAACGGGACGCACGCACCAAATCCGTGTCCATATGCGTTATATCGGCTTCCCGCTTGTCGGCGACCCGAAATACGGACCGAGAAAAACGATGGATATCGGCGGCCAGGCCTTGCATGCAGCCGTTATCGGTTTTATCCATCCACGGACGAAGGAATACCTGGAGTTCTCGTCGGCTTTGCCTACAGAATTCGAGAAACTTCTCGAGACTCTCCGCTGAGGGGGTTGACAAACGAAATGGCTGTTCTTTATACTTAGACCAGTCAACTGAATACGCATCACCTTTAAGAACAGTCCAGAGAGGCTGAAAAGGGATATTCGCAAAGCCGGAAGTGTGTCTTCCGGAAGGTTTTTTTCTGCGCTTATGCACCCTTCGCCTCTTCGGCGGAGGGTTTTTTTATGCAGAAATTTCGATGCAATCATAAAGGAGTGGAACACATGGCAGAAAAAGCGGTCATTCTCGATGATAAGGCAATCGGACGTGCGATTACACGCATCGCCCACGAAATCATCGAGCGCAATAAAGGAATCGACGGGTGCATCTTAGTTGGGATCAAGACAAGGGGTGCATTCATCGCCAAGCGTTTGGCGGAGAAAATCGAACAAATCGAAGGCAAGCCCATTCTGACAGGGGAACTGGACATCACGCTTTACCGGGATGATTTAAGCCAGAAAAACCCGGGCCAGGAACCGCTTGTCCAGCAAGTCGATATCGAACACAGCATCAAAGACCAGAAAGTCATCCTTGTTGACGATGTGCTCTACACGGGCCGCACTGTCCGCGCAGCGATGGACGCGGTCATGGACCTTGGGCGGCCGGCTCAGATCCAGCTCGCGGTATTGATCGACCGTGGACACCGGGAATTGCCGATCCGCTCCGATTATGTCGGGAAAAACATTCCGACATCGAGTGAAGAACGAATCGTGGTCGAGATGACAGAAAGCGACAGCACCGACCGCGTCACCATCAACGACTAAGAATTACTACAGAGACAGGGGAGAAACAACTTGAGCAATGCCATTCTAGACATACACGATAAACCAAAAACGGGGCAATGGATTTCCCTTAGCCTGCAGCACATGTTCGCCATGTTCGGCGCAACGATCCTGGTGCCGCAGCTGGTTGGCTTGAGCCCCGCGATCGCGCTATTGACGAGCGGCATCGCCACCATCATCTTCGTCCTCATCACGCAATTCAAAGTGCCGGCTTACCTCGGATCTTCATTCGCCTTTATCGTCCCGATACAGATCGCCACGGAAACAGGCGGCATCGGCTCGGCGATGATCGGCGCGATGTTCGTCTCGCTCGTCTACGCAATCGTCTCGCTGATCATCTGGAAGACCGGCTACAAATGGCTCATGAAACTGCTGCCGCCGATCGTCGTCGGCCCGGTCATCATTGTCATCGGGCTTGCGCTCTCTGGCACTGCGGTTGACATGGCCATGAACATCCCCACGGCAGACGGCGGCTCTGAATACAGCCTGCTGCATTTCTCAGCCGCTTTGGTCACGCTTGCTACAGCCATCATCTGCAACATCTACTTCAAGAACATCATCTCGCTCATGCCGATCCTGATCGGCATCATCGCGGGTTACGCTTACTCGGCACTCATCGGCATCATCGACTTTGCTCCAGTGGCAGCAGCTAGCTGGTTCCAAGTACCGGAATTTTTGCTGCCGGGAATTGATTACTCTTTCCAAGTGACACCGACTTTGTTGTTCGTCATGGTGCCAATCGCCATCGTCACAATCTCTGAGCATATCGGACATCAGCTCGTACTCGGCAAGATTGTCGACCGCAATTACATAAAAGACCCGGGACTTCACCGCTCGATTTTGGGCGACGGCATCGGGACGTTCATCTCCTCGCTTGTCGGAGGCCCGCCGAAAACGACTTACGGCGAAAACATCGGCGTACTTGCCATCACGAAAGTGTTCAGCGTCTATGTCATTCTGGGTGCTGCGGTATTCGCCATCCTGTTCTCGTTCTTCGGAAAATTGATGGCAGTCATCGACACGATTCCGACAGCAGTGCTCGGAGGTATCTCGATCCTGTTGTTCGGCATCATCGCTTCGTCCGGACTACGGATGCTGGTCGATAACGGCATCGACTTCGGCAACAACCGCAACTTGGTCATCTCGTCGGTCATCCTGGTCATCGGGATCGGCGGCGCGAAACTCGAGTTCAGCGAATCGTTCGCGATCGAAGGAATGGCGCTAGCCGCCATCGTCGGCGTAATCTTGAACTTAATCCTGCCTGGGCTCGATAAACAGGAATTGGATGATGGAACTGAATAAACTTACCTTTTAAGGAATGTCCAGAGAGGCATGGAAAGGGTTATGGATAGGGGTGCAGTCTACCCTTATTTCCTTACACCTTCCTGCCCCTGGGAAGGTGTTTTTTTGTACAGTCAACGAAAGGGCGTGAGCAAATTGCCGAATCTGTTAACGATGAACAATCTTGAAAACGACAAAATCATGAACTTGCTGAAGCGTGCCGAGCAGTTCGAAAAGGGTGAGAAAGCATCACTCGACGGAGCGGTCGTCAATTTATTCTTCGAACCGAGCACACGGACGAAGATGAGCTTCGAGATGGCTGAACATCGGCTCGGGCTATCCGTTCTGCCATTCGAAACAGCGTTTTCCAGTATTCTAAAAGGCGAAACGCTGTATGACACGGTGAAAACGATGGAAGCGATCGGCGTCAAGGCGGTCATCATCCGCCACGAGGAAGAAGAGTATTACCAGCAGCTAGCAGGCTGCAAGGTGGCGGTCATCAACGGCGGCGATGGATCGGGGCAACATCCGACACAATCATTGCTCGATTTGTACACAATCCATCAGGAATTCGGGCGTATCGACGGCATCCACGTGACGATCGTCGGCGACATCGCCCATAGCCGGGTCGCCAAATCGAACGCCGCCGCACTCAAACAGCTCGGCGCGAAAGTCAGCTTCGTGTGCCCGGAGGAATGGAGCGGCGATTACGACACGACTGATGACCTGGATGCTTTGATCGGCGAAACGGACGTCGTCATGATGCTCCGGGTGCAACATGAACGCCACGCCGTATCCGCTTTGTTTTCCAAAGAACGCTATCATAAAGAATTCGGGCTGACGGAAGCGCGCGAGCGGAAAATGAAAAAAGGCGCCATCATCATGCATCCGGCACCGATAAACCGGGGAGTGGAGATCGCGGATTCACTCGTCGAATGCAAGCGCTCAAGAATTTTCAAGCAAATGGAAAACGGCGTTTTCGTCCGTATGGCTGTACTTGAATATGCAATGAAAGGGAGAGAATAAAATGGGATTATTCATTAAGAACGTAAAGATGTTGAACGGGGAACAGCTGGAGGCGACGAACATCCGCATCAAGGATGGCCGCATCGAGGAGATCGGCGCACACTTGAACGGGCAGGGAGAAACGGAAATCGACGGCAAAGGCCGAATGATCGCACCAGGATTCGTGGACGTCCATGTCCATTTGCGTGAACCAGGAGGAGAGAAAAAAGAAACGATCGAAAGCGGCACGAAATCAGCGGCGCGCGGCGGCTATACGACCATCTGTGCCATGCCGAATACACGGCCGGTACCGGACACGAAAGAAAATCTCGATCTCGTCAATGGCTTGATCGAAAAAAATGCGCTCATCCGGGTTTTGCCGTATGCGTCGATTACGATTCGCGAAGCGGGCAAAGAACGCACTAATTTAAAGGAACTGAAAGAACACGGCGCCTTCGCGTTCACGGACGACGGGGTAGGCATCCAGGAAGCAGGGATGATGCTAGAGACGATGAAAGAAGCCGCAGTACTTGATATGGCTGTCGTCGCCCACTGCGAAGACAATAGCCTGATCTACGGCGGAGTCATGCATGACGGCAAAAAAAGCAGAGAGCTAGGGCTCCCGGGGATTCCGTCGGTTGCGGAATCGGTGCATATCGCGCGTGACATCCTGCTCGCTGAAGCGGCAGGTGCCCATTACCACGTATGCCACGTCAGCACGAAAGAATCGGTGCGCGTCATCCGCGACGCAAAACGGGCTGGTGTCCGCGTAACGGCGGAAGTGACGCCCCACCATCTATTGTTGACGGAAGACGACATCCCAGGCGACGATGCGAACTACAAAATGAACCCGCCGCTTCGCGCAAAAGAGGATTACGAAGCGCTTCATGAAGGGCTGCTTGACGGCACGCTCGATTTCATCGCGACGGATCATGCCCCACACGCTGCGGAAGAAAAAGCGAACGGCATGGAAAAAGCGCCATTCGGCATCGTCGGCTTCGAAACGGCATTCCCGCTCCTTTATACGGAATTTGTCCAGAGCGGCAAATGGACACTCAGTCAATTGATCGGCTGGCTGACGAAAAAGCCGGCGGATGTGTTCGGCCTTCCTTATGGGACACTAGCAGCAGGGCAAGCAGCCGATCTGGTACTGCTGGACTTGAATAAACAGCAGGAGATCCGCACGGAAGATTTCCTTTCCAAAGGAACGAATACGCCATTTGGCGGGCAAACTTGCACCGGCTGGCCAGTAATGACCATTTTTGGCGGTGACATCGTATGGCAGGAGGAAAACTGATGAAACGTTATTTGATCTTGGAAGACGGTACAGTATTCGCTGGGGAAGCGTTCGGCGCACAAACGGCATCATTCGGGGAAGTAGTATTCAACACAAGCATGACGGGGTATCAGGAAATCCTATCCGACCCATCGTATTGCGGGCAAATCGTCACGATGACCTACCCGCTGCAAGGCAATTATGGCATCAATAGCGATGACTTTGAATCGATCGAACCTGCCGTTAAAGGCATAGTCGTCCGGGAAGCCGCGGATTTCCCCTCGAATTTCAGAAGCACGATGAGCTTGAGCGAATTGCTCGAGAAAAAAGGCATCCCGGGTATCGCGGGAATCGATACACGGAAGTTGACTCGGCTGATCCGCGTCAACGGATCGATTAAAGGCATCTTGACGGCTGCCGGGGAAGATCCGGATTTTGAACAAGTGATCGAGAAGCTGCAGGAAACCGATTTGCCGACCGACCAGGTGGCGCAAGTATCGATTAAGCGCCCTTATCCAAGCCCGGGACGCGGAAAGCGCGTCGTATTGATCGATTACGGCATGAAGCACGGCATTTTGCGCGAGTTGAACAAGCGCAAATGCGATGTCATCGTCGTGCCGCATAATACGAGCGCACAGGAGATTCTCGCCTGGGGACCGGATGGCGTCATGCTGTCGAACGGACCGGGAGACCCGAAAAACGTCCCGGAATGTGTGGGAGTCGTCGGCGAACTGCTCGGCGCAGTGCCGATTTTCGGGATTTGCCTCGGGCACCAATTGTTCGCAAGAGCATGCGGCGCGGAGACATTCAAGCTGAAATTCGGCCACCGCGGCGGCAACCACCCCGTTCGTGACCTTTCAACCGGAAAAATCGAAATCACCTCACAAAACCATGGCTATGCTGTCGACGAAGAAACCTTGCAGGGGACACGCCTGAAAGTGACGCATACCGCACTCAATGACGGAACGAACGAAGGGCTGGCGCATCTCGATTACCCAGCTTTCACCGTGCAATACCACCCGGAATCCTCACCGGGGCCGGAAGACTCGAACTATCTATTCGACCGATTTTTGGAAATGATGAACGCACAGCGGAAGGAGCAACAACATGCCTAAAAGACAAGATATCAAAAGCATCCTCGTAATTGGTTCAGGCCCGATCGTCATCGGCCAAGCTGCAGAATTCGACTACGCGGGTACACAAGCCTGCCTCGCCTTGAAAGAAGAAGGCTACCGCGTCATCTTGATCAACTCCAACCCGGCGACGATCATGACCGATACGGAAATCGCCGATAAAGTGTATATCGAGCCGATCACTCTGGAATTCGTCAGCCGCATCCTTAGAAAAGAGCGGCCGGATGCACTGCTTGCGACACTTGGCGGGCAGACGGGGCTGAACATGGCCATCGAACTGGACGAATCAGGGATTTTGGATGAATTGGATATTGAAATTTTGGGGACCAAACTGGAAGCGATCCATAAAGCGGAAGACCGTGATTTGTTCCGCACCTTGATGAACGAACTCGGGGAACCGGTGCCGGAATCCGATATCATCCATAATATGGAAGAAGCGAAGCGCTTCGTTGAACGCATCGGCTACCCGGTCATTGTCCGCCCGGCATTCACGCTTGGCGGAACGGGCGGCGGCATTTGCCATAACGATGAGCAATTGCACGAAATCGTCGCGAGCGGCTTGAAATACAGCCCGGTGACACAATGCTTGCTGGAAAAATCGATCGCCGGCTTCAAGGAAATCGAATACGAAGTGATGCGCGATGCGGAAGATACCGCAATCGTCGTCTGTAATATGGAAAACATCGATCCTGTAGGCATCCATACCGGCGACTCGATCGTCGTCGCACCTAGCCAAACCTTGTCGGACCGTGAATACCAGATGCTCCGTAATGTATCATTGAAAATCATCCGCGCTTTGAAGATCGAGGGAGGCTGCAACGTCCAGCTCGCGCTCGACCCATACAGCTTCGATTATTACATCATCGAAGTGAACCCGCGTGTCAGCCGTTCCTCTGCACTGGCATCGAAAGCGACCGGCTACCCGATCGCCAAGCTGGCCGCAAAAATCGCGGTCGGTTTGACGCTTGGCGAAATGATGAACCCGGTGACAGGGCGCACTTACGCCGCATTTGAACCGGCGCTCGACTATGTCGTATCGAAAATCCCGCGCTGGCCATTCGACAAATTCGAAGCGGCAAAACGCAATCTCGGCACACAAATGAAAGCGACCGGCGAAGTGATGGCGATGGGCCGCACGTTCGAGGAATCGATGCTGAAAGCGGTCCGTTCGCTCGAAACAGGGCAATTCCATCTGGAGCTGAAAAACGGCAAGGACATGAGCGATGAATGGATCGAAAAACGCATCCGCAAAGCCGGCGACGAGCGGCTGTTCTTCATCGGCGAAGCGCTCCGCCGCGGAGTGACGATCGAAACGATCCACGATTGGAGCCAAATCGATTTGTTCTTCCTGGAGAAGTTCGATAAAATCGTCCGCTACGAAGAAATCCTGCAGCAAAACCCGTTTGATTATGAGACGGCGAAAAAAGCGAAACGCATGGGTTTTGCAGATAGAACGATTGCCAAACTATGGGATACAGAAGAAGCGAAAGTGTACGAATGGCGCAAAGAGCAAGGCTTGATGCCGGTCTATAAAATGGTCGATACATGCGCTGCGGAATTCGAATCGGAAACACCGTATTTCTACGGCAGCTACGAAGATGAAAACGAATCGATCCGCACCGACAAAGAAAGTGTCATCGTGCTAGGCTCCGGCCCGATCCGCATCGGCCAGGGCGTCGAATTCGATTACGCCACCGTCCACTCGGTCTGGGCAATCAAAGAAGCCGGATATGAAGCGATCATCATCAACAACAACCCGGAAACGGTCTCGACCGATTTCTCCATTTCCGACAAGCTCTACTTCGAACCGCTGACAATCGAGGACGTCATGCACATCATCGACCTCGAACAGCCAAAGGGTGTTGTCGTCCAGTTCGGCGGCCAGACAGCGATCAACTTGGCCGACAAGCTCGAGAAAAACGGCGTGAAGATTCTCGGCACGACACTTGAAGATATCGACCGTGCGGAAAACCGCAATAAATTCGAAGCAGCACTCCATGAAATCGGCATCCCGCAGCCGCTCGGCAAAACCGCGGTGTCGACAGAGGAGGCGGTCGTCATCGCTTCTGACATCGGCTATCCGGTATTGGTCCGCCCGTCTTATGTGCTCGGCGGCCGTGCGATGGAAATCGTCTATAACGAAAGCGATTTGATCCATTATATGGAACATGCTGTCGAAGCAAGCCCGGAACATCCGGTGCTGGTCGACCGCTATTTGACGGGAGAAGAAATCGAAGTCGATGCGATCTGCGACGGCGAGAATGTCTTGATTCCCGGAATCATGGAGCATATCGAACGGGCAGGGGTGCACTCCGGTGACTCGATTGCCGTCTATCCGCCGCAAAACATTTCTCAACAGCAAATCGACACCTTGACGGATTACACGACACGGCTTGCCAAAGGCTTGAACATTGTCGGCCTGTTGAACATCCAGTACGTCATCTCAAAAGGCGAGGTGTTCGTCATCGAAGTCAATCCGCGCTCAAGCCGTACGGTGCCGTTCCTCAGCAAAATTACGAGCATTCCCATGGCGAATATCGCAACGAAAGCGATCTTGGGGCAAAGCATCATCGACCAAGGCTACACGACGGGGCTTGCGCCGCTGAAAAAAGGCGTCTACGTCAAAGTGCCGGTCTTCTCATTCGCGAAACTGCGCCGCGTCGACATTACGCTTGGCCCGGAGATGAAATCGACCGGGGAAGTGATGGGCAAGGACGTCACGCTTGAAAAAGCGCTTTATAAAGGATTGGCCGCTGCCGGCATGGAAGTGAAAGACCATGGCACTGTACTTCTGACAGTGTCTGATAAGGATAAAGAAGAAGCGGTCGGCCTGGCGAAGCGCTTCCGGGATATCGGATACCAAATTATGGCAACTGGCGGTACGGCTCAAGCTTTTGAATCTGCCGGCATTGCCGTTGCTGAAGTCGGGAAAATCGGTGCGGAAGGACGCACTTTGCTGGATGTCATCCAAAACGGCGACGCGCAAATCGTCATCAATACCTTGACAAAAGGCAAGCAGCCCGAACGCGATGGGTTCCGCATCCGCCGGGAATCGGTGGAGAACGGAGTGCCTTGCCTGACTTCACTCGATACAGCGGAAGCGATGCTCAGAGTCATCGAATCGATGACATTCCAGGCAGAGGAAATGGGGGCAGGTGTATGATCAAACAGGAAAAAATGGCGATCGTCTCCCAAATTGAAATCGCAAAGAATATTTTTGAACTGACCGTCGCAGGTTCTTTGGTACAGGAAATGAACGAACCGGGGCAATTTGTCCATGTGCGTGTGGCGGACAGCTTTGAACCGCTATTGCGCCGGCCGATCTCGGTGGCGAAAATCGACAAGGAAGCATCGAGTTTCACGATGATCTACCGGTCGGAAGGACGGGGGACCAGCTTATTGTCACAGAAGACAGAACGCGACACACTCGATGTCCTGGGACCGCTCGGGAATGGTTTCCCCATTGAGGAAGCTGGTAAAAAAGCTTATTTGATCGGCGGGGGGATCGGTGTGCCGCCGCTATACGAACTGGCGCTGCAACTGAATGCGAGAGGGGTGGAAACCGTCCACATCCTCGGCTTCGAAAGCAGCGAAGCGGTATTCTATGAGGAAAAATTCCGCATGCTCGGCGATACGCATATTGCGACAGTCGATGGTTCGCACGGGACGGAAGGCTTCGTGACCCATATTTTGAATGGCTTGCCGAACGATTTCGATGCGTATTATTCCTGCGGGCCGACACCGATGCTTGAAGCGGTGCAATGGGCATACCCCGAGAAAAAAGGGTTTTTATCGTATGAACAGCGCATGGGCTGCGGCATCGGGGCATGCTTTGCATGTGTCTGCCGGACGACCAGAAGCGAAACGGACTACATCAAAGTGTGTTCAGATGGTCCGGTATTTCCGGCAGGGGTGGTGATTTCATGACGGATTTAAGTGTGCAATTGCCAGGACTCGACTTGAAAAACCCGATCATGCCGGCATCCGGCTGTTTCGGGTTCGGAAAGGAATACGCCCAGCTTTATGATCTGTCAAAGCTCGGTTCGATCATGATCAAAGCGACAACTGCCGAGATGCGCCTCGGCAACCCGACGCCGCGCGTTGCGGAAACTTCATCCGGCATGCTCAATGCGATCGGGCTGCAAAACCCCGGACTTGTAAAAGTAGTCGATGAACAATTGCCTTGGCTCGAACAATTTGATGTTCCCATTATCGCTAATGTGGCTGGTTCACTTGCAGAGGATTATGTAGAAGTCGCAAGAACCATTTCCAAGGCACCGAATGTCCATGCGCTGGAATTGAATATTTCCTGCCCGAACGTCAAGCAGGGCGGCATCACCTTCGGGACGGACCCGAACGTTGCGAAAGAATTGACGCGCATGGTAAAAGACGTCTCGGACGTGCCGGTGTATGTGAAATTGTCGCCGAACGTCACCGATGTCGTCCAGCTCGCCAAAGCGGTTGAAGAAGGCGGGGCGGATGGTATCACGATGATCAACACACTGCTCGGCATGCGTCTTGACCCGAAAACGGGACGGCCGGTCATCGCCAATATTACAGGGGGGTTATCGGGCCCCGCGATAAAACCGGTCGCACTGCGCATGGTTTATGAAGTGCGGCGCCATACGGATTTGCCGATCATCGGCATGGGCGGCATTGCGGAAGTGGATGACGTTATCGACTTTCTATCGGCGGGAGCGAATGCTGTCGCAGTAGGAACAGCGAACTTCGTCAACCCGTTCGTGTGCCCGGAGCTGATCGACAAGCTGCCGGAACGCTTGCACGAACTGGGCTATGAATCCGTTCAAGAACTCACCGGAAGGAGCCATCGCCTATGACCAGCAAACCGATCGTTGCACTCGATTTCCCGTCGAAGCTCGATGTGGAAGAGTTTTTATCGGAGTTCGCAGAACCATTGTTCCTGAAAGTGGGAATGGAATTGTTCTATCAGGAAGGGCCGGAACTCGTCCATACATTGAATCGTTACGGCCATGATATTTTCCTGGACCTGAAATTGCATGACATCCCGAATACCGTTGAATCTGCCATGCGCCGCATTGCGGAACTCGGCGTCGATATGGTCAATGTCCACGCAGCTGGCGGCATGGCCATGATGGAGGCCGCAAAACGCGGACTCGCGGGCAGCGGGACAAAATTGATCGCGGTGACGCAATTGACCTCGACGAGCGAAGAACAGATGCAACAAGAGCAATTGATTGCGGTGAGCCTGGAACAATCGGTCTTGCATTATGCGAAACTGGCGAAACGGGCGGGGCTTGACGGGGTCGTCTGTTCGGTGCATGAAGCGAAAGCGATCGGCGAGGTGTGCGGGGACGATTTCCTGCGCGTCACCCCGGGCATCCGCCCGGCTGCATCGGAAAGCCATGACCAAAAGCGCATTGCGACTCCAAGCGATGCAAAAGCACAAGGTTCGACCCATATCGTCGTCGGAAGGGCCATCACCCGCTCGGAAAACCCGCAAAAAAGCTATGATTACATTAATGGAGAATGGAGCGGTCGTTCATGAGAAAACAAATTGCACAGCAGCTATTGTCAATCGGCGCGGTGGAGCTGCGCCCAAACGATCCCTTCACATGGGCATCCGGTGTCAAATCGCCGATCTATTGCGACAACCGGCTGACGATGTCTTATCCAGCAGTCCGCAAGGCGATTGCCGACGGGCTTGCGGAAACGATTCGCCGTGAGTATCCCGACGCGCAAGTGATTGCGGGAACCGCGACGGCGGGCATTCCGCATGCGGCATGGGTAGCCGAACGCCTCGACCTGCCGATGGTCTATGTTCGTTCAAAACCGAAAGGCCACGGGCAATCGAATTTGATCGAAGGTAAAATCGAGCCAGGCCAAAAAGCGGTCGTCATCGAAGACTTGATCTCCAAAGGCGGATCCGTGCTGCAGGCGGCACAAGCGTTAAAAGATGCCGGATTTGAAGTGGCAGGAATCGCTGCGATCTTCACTTACGGGTTGCCACAGGCAACACAAGCTATACAGGAAGCCGGATTCACCTTCCACACATTGACGGATTTCCCGTCTTTGGTGGAACAAGCCCAGGAAAGCGGAGCGATAGCGTCAAAGGATTTGCCAATGCTCAGCGAATGGCACGAAAAACTGAAAGCCGGCGCATTGACTTCATAACAAAACCTTCGTGCATCTACAGGATGTGCGAAGGTTTTTTCGTCCGTTCAGGGAACTAGAGAAAGTGAAAAAGGATATGGTATAACTAATGACAAGGAGGCGGTAAGATATGGGTTTTACGAAGCAAGAGATCCGCAAATGGACAGATGAGCATCCGCTGATGGAGGATTTGCTCGACTTGAAGCCAGTCGTTTGGCTCAACCCGAAACGCAGGGATATGGGGCATGTGCAAGGCCTGCCCGTGACGATCGATGATCTCGAAGAAGCGGAGCAATTATGGCTGCGCTTTGCCCCGTATTTAATGAAAGTGTTCCCCGAAACAACGGAAACAGGGGGCATCATCGAATCGGAGCTGCAGGAAGCGGGGCGCATGCAAAAGCAATTAGAAGCGTATTACGGCGAGCAACTGCCGGGAAAATTGTACGTCAAATGCGACAACGAGCTGCCGGTTGCGGGTTCGGTCAAGGCACGCGGCGGATTTTTTGAAGTGCTGCGCTATGCAGAAACGCTGGCACTGGAAGAAGGGCTTGTCACGCGTAAGGATTCCTATGAATGGTTTGCAACGGAAGAAGCTAAAACGTTCTTTGGAGGTCATTCCGTCGGCGTCGGCTCGACCGGGAATTTAGGGCTGAGCATCGGCATCATCAGTGCAGAGCTTGGATTCAAGGTCTCCGTCTATATGTCAGCGGACGCCAAAGAGTGGAAAAAAGAGCTACTCAGGAAAAAAGGCGTCCGCGTAGTCGAATTCAGCGGTGACTTCAGTGAAGCGGTCACGGCTGGGCGCGAAGAGACGCTTCGATTGCCGAACGGCTATTTTGTCGATGACGAGAAGTCCCGCGAATTGTTTCTCGGCTATAGCGTGGCTGCGCTGCGTTTGAAACAACAGCTGGAGCAACAGGAAGTTCAGGTGGATGAAGAGCATCCGCTATTCGTCTATTTGCCATGCGGTGTCGGCGGGGCGCCAGGGGGCATCGCATTCGGGCTGCGCCATATGTTCGGCGATCATGTCCATCCGGTGTTCATCGAACCGACCCATTCGCCTGCTGTCTTGCTCGGGCTCATGACGGGCTTGAAGAGCGGCATCAGTGTCCAGGACATTGGCATCGACAACCGGACGGAAGCGGATGGCCTTGCGGTCGGCAGGGCATCGAGTTTTGCATCCGCGAGTTCTGAGCAATTGATATCGGGCATTGCAACGGTCGAGGATGAGGAATTATTCCCGCTGCTCGCCATGCTGAAAGACAGCGAAGGGATCAAGGTTGAACCTTCCGCAGCAGCCGGGTTTGCCGGGCCGTTCATGATGGCAGCGACAAATTATGCTGAAGAACATGGTATCGATCCCGGAAAAGCTGCCCATATCGTCTGGCTGACCGGTGGCGCGCTCGTGCCTGAAGAAGAGACGGCCGATTTCTATGCAAGAGGGTTGGAGAAACTGGGACAATAGGCAGGATTTTCATTTCATTCCACGAATAGAAGAGTGAACGATAAACGAAAAAGAAGGGAAGCGGAGACATGGCCATTCAAGCGAACCAGATTTTCGTTAATTTGCCAGTTAGGGATTTGGAGCGGTCGATGAAGTTTTTTGGCGAAATGGGTTTTGATTTCGATGAGCGGATGACGGACAATAACGCCACATGCATGATTATCGGCCAAAATATGTATGCGATGCTGCTAGTGGAAGATTTCTTCAAAAGCTTCACCCATAAAGACATTGCCGATACATCCAAAAGTGCAGAGGCGATCATTGCCTTATCGGCGTCAAGCCGTGAAGAAGTCGATGAATGGGTAGAGAAAGCGATGTCAGCAGGAGGCAGTTCCGCGAACGAGCCGATGGACAATAAGTTCATGTATTCCTGGAGTTTTAACGATCCGGACGGCCATTTATGGGAAGTCATGTATATGGAAGACGAGGCATTCGAATAGCAACACATAAAACCCGCGCCGGAAAATTCGGCGCGGGTTTTGCGTATTCACAAATATTCGGCGTAACGCTTTTCCAGGTAGTTCTGCAATACGGTCATGACCGTGCAGATCGCCCAGTAGATGAGTGCGACGAGTATGAGCAATGTCAACAGGTCGTATTCGCGTGCGCCGACAATCCGCGCTTTCTGGAAAATTTCCGGCACCGTGATCATCGCAGCGAGCGACGAAGCTTTGATCAAGTCCAAGTAGACATTCGATAAAGGCGGGACAGCGATGCGCACCGATTGAGGCAAAATGATGCGGCGCATTGTTTGCCAGTAACTGAGGCCGAGGGCGGTGGACGATTCCCATTGCCCTTTGTCGACGGATGCCAGTGCCGAGCGGAACACTTCAGCGATATAGGCGGCACTATTGATGGTGAAGCCGATAAGCGCTGCCTGCAGGGCGGTGAATTCGACACCGATGACAGGGAGCGCGAAATACAGCAAAAACAAGATGACGAGAATCGGCACCCCGCGCATGAAGGAGATGTAAAGCCGGGCTGGCAGATGGAGCAGGGGCTGTTTCGATGTCCTCGCGAGCGCAAGGAAAAAGCCGATGACCAAACCGCCCAGCATGCTGCCCATCGAAATCAACAGCGTCAACCAAATGCCTTCAAGCACGTAGGGCAGGGAATTGATCGCAAGTTCAGGATCGAATAACAGCCCCCATTCGATATCGCTCATAACAATGGGCCTCCTTTAGTTTTCCTCTTCGATGTCCGGTTCAATGGAAACATCGGCACCGCCGAAGAATTCAGCTGAAATGTCGCTGATGGTGCCATCCGCAAGCATCTCCTCAAGCGCGCCATTCACTTGTTCGAGCAATTCTTCGTTGTCTTCATTCATGACAAGGCCGACTTCAGACGGCAAGTATTTGATGTCCGGGTGGATCGTGATGTTGAGCTCCGGGAACGCTGCCACTCCGAAAGTCGATAAATAATAATCGTTCAGGATGACGTCGGTCCGGCCAATCGACACATCACGCAAATAGATTTCATTCGTTGCGTTGTCATATGTCACTTCTTCTGCACCGTAGTCGCGGGCGATCTGCATATAGACCGATGTCGAAGCACCGGCTGCTTTTTTGTCTTCCAGGTCTTCCAGTGATTCGATGCCGGATAAGTCATCTTTTCGGACAACCGCTGTACCATAGGAATATTTGATCGGTGTGGAGAACAGGAATTTATCGGTCATGTCTTCCGTCACTTCGATATCGTTCGCTGCCATATCGAGCTGTCCTGTGCTGACGCTTGTCAGCATTTCGTCGAATCCGAGTTCGCGGAATTCGATGTCAAGATCCAGGCGTTTGCCGAGTTCCCGTACGACTTCTACTTCAAAGCCCGTCAATTCGCCGCTTTCTTCGTCGCGGAATGAAGTCGCCAACAGTGTGCCGGATGTACCGACAGTCAAGACGCCTTCCTCCTGGATGCGGTCCCATTCTGACGGCTGTTCGGTTTCAGCAGCTTCATTTCCGCAAGCTGATAATGCAATTGCTGCAGTGCCGAACAGGGCAGCAGTTATGTATGTTCGTTTTGTCATGATATTCAATGATAGGCCCCCTTAATTGATGTCCTATAAAAAGATAGCATTAACTATAGCTTGGGGCAATGCTTTGCCGCATTATTTATTTTATAATATTATTATGTAAACTTATCTTATGGTAAGAAAAAACCCGCACTGCAAAAGCCAGTACGGGCATGTCCAAACTTATTTTTTCAATTTTAACACCAGATCTTCATCGGGAGTGACGTAGACGGTTTTCTGTTCGAAATAAATCACGAAACCGGGCTTGGCGCCGCTCGGTTTTTTCACTTGGCGGACTTCGGTGTAATCGACTGGGACGGAGGCCGATTCGCGCGCTTTGCTGAAATAAGCGGCGATGCTGGCAGCTTCTAGGATGGTGTCTTCATCCGGTTCTTGCGAATGGATGATGACATGCGATCCCGGAATGTCTTTCGTGTGCAGCCATGTATCGGATTTCGATGCGACCTTGAAGGTCACATAATCGTTTTGTTTATTGTTTTTGCCGACTGAAATCGGAATGCCGGTGCTCGATACATAATGCTCGACATTCGGCTTTTGCGGCTTTTTCTTTTTCTTCGATTTCTGTGCTTTCATATAACCTTGTTCAGCCAATTCTTCGCGGATTTCTTCGATATCGGAGAGCCCCGCCTGTTGCACTTGTTGCATGAGCAATTCGAAATAGCGGATGTCTTCTTCGGTCTTTTCGATTTGCTCATGCGTTTTGACGACGGCCGTTTTGGCTTTTTGGTAACGCGAGTAGTATTTCTGGGAATTCTCGATCGGTGTCTTGCGCGGGTCGAGTGTGATCGTCACAGTTTCTTCATTATAATAATTGACGACTTCCGCTTGTTTCATTCCCTTTTTGATGGTGTGCAGATTAGCCATGATCAATTCGCCGTTCAATTGCAATTGATCTCGTTTCTTTGCCTGGTCCTGTTCTTTCTGAAGTTTTTTCAGCTTCAGTTTCAGTTTGGCGATTTCGTTTTGAAGCCAGCGCTCCAAATCCCCTGCCTGCTGCTTGACACGGTCGCGTTCGGCTTTGGCATAATAAATCCGGTCGAGCAGTTCGGATAAATTGTCAAAACGCATATTGTCCTGCCCGAGATGCGTCAATTCAGTCGCGGAAAAATAGCTTTTTCCATTTTGTTCGACGTAATAGCCTGCTGGTTGCGGGGCATTAAAGTCAGAAAGAAAGGCCGCTGCGCCATCAGGGTTCCGTTCGAGCCGGTAGTTCAGCTCTTTTGCCGTGACCGGGGAAAAGCCGGCAAACCGGGAGACAATTTCCTTGTCGGTAAGACCGCCGAAGTCTGCATCCGCCGCAAATGGATCCTGTTTATCCTGTGAGGGCGGAAACACATAATCCTGGCCCGGTAAAATCGTCCGGTACGAGTTGACGCTCGGCGGCAAATGCTTGAGGCTGTCGAGAATCATGTCGCGCTCAGTGTCGACCAATATGATATTCGAATGCCGGCCCATCATTTCGACATGGAGCTCGCGTTCGATCTCATCGCCAATTTCGTTGCGGGCGCGGATGCGCAGGATGATCAGCCGGTCGGAGCCGTGCTGATCGACTCCCGTGATGACGCCGCCTTCGATATGCTTTCGCAAGAGCATGCAGAACATCGGCGGTTCCGATGGATTGACGTTCGCCGTGTTCGTTAAATGGATACGTGAATAGGATGGGTGGATCGAGATGAGTAATTTATGGTTTTTTCCTTGTGCGCGTATATGCAGGAGCAGTTCGAGCTGATTAGGCTGATGAACTTTTGAAATCCTTCCGGTGACGAGCTGTTGCAATTCGCTCGTCATCGCTTTCGTAAACAATCCATCAAATGCCATGAAAAATCCCTCTTTCAAATCGTTTTGTTCCATCTTATCATTTTCACGGAAGAATATGATATAATAAGACAGTTAGTTTTAAGTGCGAACATATTACTTGAGCATTGATGGCGGTGAGGAAGATGAAGAGAAAGCCGAAGTTCATATCCATCGGGTCGGGCAATGCAGTATCAGTGAACCGCATCGTCTCGATGATTCAGCCGGACTCGGCGCCTTCCAAGCGCTTGATACAGGAAGCGCGCAGCAAAGGCCTGCTTGTCGATGCGACAGGCGGCAAGAAGACCAAATCGATCTTTATCATGGATAGCGATCATGTGGTCATTTCCGCCTTGTCGGTCGAGACGGCACTTGCGCGGATTGAAGAAAATGATGATGAGGCAAGCGAGGGATAAAATGAGAAAACAACGCGGACTGCTTATCGTGCTCTCCGGGCCTTCGGGCGTCGGCAAAGGCACGGTGCGAAAAGAGCTGTTCCAACAGCCGGATACAAACTATGAATATTCCATTTCCATGACGACGCGCGCGCCGCGTGAAGGGGAAGTGGATGAAGTCGATTATTTCTTCAAGACCCGTCATGAATTTGAAGAACTGATCGATCAAGGGCAATTGCTCGAATATGCCGAGTATGTCGGAAATTATTATGGCACGCCGCTAGAGTACGTCAACAAAATGCGCGATGCCGGGCGAGACGTGTTCCTGGAGATCGAAGTACAGGGGGCTGCGCAAGTGCGCGATAAAGTGCCGGATGGCTTGTTCATCTTCCTTGCGCCCCCTAGCCTATCGGAACTTGAAGAGCGCTTGGTGGGCCGGGGCACGGAGTCGGATGAAGTGATCGCTTCACGCATCCATGCCGCCAGGAAAGAACTCGAGATGATGAACCTGTATGATTACGTCGTCGAGAACGATGAAGTCGAAAATGCATGCGACCGCATCAATGCCATCATCATCGCGGAGCATTGCAAGCGGGAACGCGTCGAGAAAAGATACTTAGATATGCTAAAGGAGAATGCCTGATGTTATACCCATCCGTTGATAAACTGAAAAGCCGCATCGATTCGAAATACTCCTTGGTAGCCCTGGCTTCCAAGAGAGCCCGCCAGTTGCACGAACATGGCGATGAGAAACTGGATTCCTATGTATCCCACAAAGCGGTCGGAAAAGCGCTTGAAGAGATTGCAGAAGGCGCATTGACGCCGGTTCAGCAAGATGCATCCGCGATTTACGAAGACGAAATTTAACTTATGATCTCAATTGACGACTCCCAGAGCGAACCTGTTCTTTGGGAGTTTGTTGTTTAGAAAGGGTGTTTAGCGGTGTTGGCAAATCGAAAAATCCTATTATGTGTAAGCGGCGGCATCGCCGTCTATAAAGCGGTCGCCCTCGTCAGCAAATTGTCCCAGGCAGGGGCGGAAGTTAAAGTCATCATGACAGAATCAGCGAAGCAATTCGTCCAGCCTTTATCGTTCCAGGTCATGTCCAGAAACGATGTCTATTTTGATACATTCGACGAAAAAGATTCTTCAGTCATTGCCCATATCGATTTGGCGGACTGGGCAGACCTCGTAATCGTCGCTCCTGCAACCGCCAATATGATCGCTAAAATGGCGAATGGCCTAGGCGATGATATGGTCTCGACGGTATTGCTTGCAACGACAGCACCGATTTGGGTCGCGCCTGCGATGAATGTCCATATGTACGACCATCGGGCAGTCAAGCGCAATATCGACCGTTTGCATCATGACGGCATCCGTTTCATCGAGCCGTCTGAAGGCTTTTTGGCCTGTGGCTATGTAGGCAAAGGGCGTTTGGAAGAACCAGAGAAAATCACTGAACTGGTGGCCGGCCATTTCACGAAAAACAAGCCGTTAAAAGGCAAAAAAGTGGTCGTGACGGCTGGGCCGACTCGGGAACGAATCGACCCGGTGCGTTTTTTGACGAACTTTTCAAGCGGCAAGATGGGCTATGCCATGGCAGAAGCGGCAGCGGAACTCGGCGCTGAGACAATTTTGATTAGCGGCCCGGTGTCATTGCCGTTGCCAAGCGGTGTCAAACGCATTCAAGTCGAAAGCGCACAGCAGATGCTAGAAGCAGTGCTTAGTGAATACGACAGCGCAGACTTGGTCGTCAAGACAGCAGCTGTCGCTGATTACCGCCCGGCGGCCATCGCGGGGCAGAAGGTTAAGAAAAAAGAAGGCAATTCGGTCCTTGAGCTGGAGCGCACAGTAGATATCCTGCAGCAGCTCGGCCAACTGAAGGGCCATCAAATCCTGGTCGGCTTCGCGGCAGAGACCGATCATGTGGCGCAATATGCCAAAGATAAACTCGAGCGGAAAAATGCTGATTATATCATCGCCAACGACGTCAGCGCAGACCAATCCGGCTTTGACCATGACACGAATGCAGTGACGGTCTACGGCCGCGGGGAATTCGAAAGGGCATTCCCGGTCATGCCGAAAAAAGCGCTTGCGCTCGATTTGTTAACGCTTATCACTGAAAAGGAATTTGCAAAATGATTGCCGAAGTCATCGTCGATGTTGCCGCACATCCGATTGACCGGCCCTTCGATTATGCAGTGCCGGAAAAATTCCAGGCACTCACCGAGCCGGGCATGCGCGTCAAAGTGCCTTTTGGCAACCGCAAAGTGCTCGGCTTTATTACAACTATCAAAGACACATCTGAATTTGACCCAAAACGGCTCAAGCCGATCCACGAATTGATGGATGTCGTGCCCGTATTGAACGGAGAAATGCTCGAGCTTGCACAATGGATGAAACGCCAGACGGTGTGTTTTGAAATCGATGCCCTGCAAGTCATGGTGCCAGCAGCACTTCGCGCCAAATACGAGAAGCGGTTCGTGTTGAATGCTGCTATCGACGAGCTGCCGAAAGAGCTACATCCGTATTTCGGCACACGTGACTTTGTCCGTGCCCAGGAAGCGGAAGCGGTCTATGGGCTTATGAAAAAGGAAATGGATAAAGGTACGGTGCTTGCGGATACGAACATCCAGCAGAAAACCGGCGTGAAAAAAATACGCATGGTCCATATTACAGATTCTGCAGAAGATATAGAAAATATTTCCATAAGAGCGAACGCCAAGCAGCAATTGAAGCTGCAGGAATTTTTCTTGAAACACGTGGGCCAAAGCTTTGAATCTTCCCAACTGCAAAAGCAAGCTGGTGTTTCGCTTCCGACGGTCAACGCTCTGGCGGAAAAAGGCTTGGCCAATTTTTCGTCCATGGAATCGTACAGGGACCCTTCACTTCTGACCGCTATTGAACAAAAGATCGCCTTGGATTTGACGGATGAACAGCAAACGGCATTCGATGCTATCCAATCCTCGCTCAACACGGAAAAAACCTTTTTGCTTCACGGCATCACCGGCAGCGGAAAAACGGAGATCTATTTGCAGACGATCGCCCAAGTGCTTGAAGAAGGCAAGGAAGCGATTATGCTCGTCCCGGAAATTTCCTTGACGCCACAGATGACCATCCGCTTTAAGGAGCGTTTCGGCGATTTGGTCGCAGTGCTGCACAGTGGCTTATCAGCAGGGGAAAAATACGATGAATGGCGAAAAATCCAGCGTGCGGAAGTGAAAGTCGTCGTAGGGGCCCGTTCAGCGATTTTTGCGCCGTTTCAAAATCTTGGCTTGATCATCCTCGACGAAGAGCATGAATCCAGCTATAAACAAGACGACTCACCCCGCTACCACGCACGGGATGTGGCGATTTGGCGCAGCCAGCAGCATCAATGCCCCGTCATCCTTGGTAGCGCGACGCCATCACTTGAATCGTATGCGCGCGCCCAAAAAGGCGTCTATGAATTACTCGCGCTGAAAAACCGGGCGAAAAACCAGCCGCTGCCTGAAGTTCATATTGTCGATATGCGCGAAGAGCTGCGCACCGGCAACCGGTCGATGTTTTCCGTGGAATTGGCGGAAGCGATACGCGCGCGCCTGGCACGGAAAGAGCAAGTCGTGCTGTTTTTGAACAAGCGCGGCTACTCGTCATTCGTCTTATGCCGCGATTGCGGAACGGTGCTGCAATGCCCGAACTGTGATATTTCGCTAACCTATCACCGGGCGAGCGAACGCATGAAATGCCATTATTGCGGCTATGATGAACCCGTGCCGACGACTTGCCCGGAATGCGAAAGCGACCATATCCGCTTTTTCGGCACAGGGACCCAAAAAGTTGAAGAGGAACTGGCGAAGCTCGTGCCGGATGCGCGCGTGTTGCGGATGGATGTCGATACGACCCGCAATAAAGGCGCACATGAAAAGATCTTGTCAGCGTTCGGCGAAGGCAAAGCCGATATTCTCCTCGGCACGCAAATGATCGCCAAAGGCTTGGATTTCCCGAATATTACATTGGTCGGTGTCTTATCGGCGGATACGACTTTGCATTTGCCGGATTTCCGGGCAGCCGAGAAAACTTACCAATTATTGACCCAAGTAAGCGGCCGCGCGGGACGCGACGTATTGCCGGGCGAGGTGTATGTACAGACCTATACGCCGGAGCATTATGCGATCACGCTCGCAAAAGACCAATTATACGAACCGTTCTATGAGCAGGAAATGGCTATGCGGCGGGCGAGCGGATACCCTCCGTATTATTATGTCGTCAATATCCAGTTCACCCATGAGGATTTGATGACGGTGTCGGGCTATGCCCAGCAGATGACCGAATACCTGCGCCACCGCCTGTCGCCCAAAACCATTATTATCGGCCCTTCAGCATCGCTCATCGCCCGTGTGAACAATAGATATCGCTATCAATGTTTGATAAAATACAAAAATGAACCGAAGCTGGCTGAAGTGCTGCAGCAATTGATCAAAATCTACCGCAGCGACTGGATCAAAACGGGTGCGACTTTGTCCATCGACATGAATCCGACAACAGTCATGTAGCAGAAATGAGGAATAGAAATGGCAATCCGTGAAATTGTGAAACACCCGAACGAAGTATTAGAAACCCCGTGCAAGTCGGTCACTGAATTCGACCGCGAGCTTGCAGTCTTATTGGATGATATGCACGAGACGATGGTCGAAGCGGACGGTGTCGGCATTGCTGCGCCACAAGTAGGTGTCTCACTGCGCGTCGCGATCGTCGATTTCCAGGAAGGGCAGGAGCCGATTGAAATGGTCAATCCGGAACTCGCTTTATTCGAAGGGAAAGAGACGGATATCGAAGGCTGTTTGAGCTTCCCGGGTATTTTCGGGGAAGTCGAGCGCCATGGCCGCATCAAAATCAAAGCCCAGGAACGCGACGGCTCGTGGTATGAACTGGAGGCAGAAGGTTACGAAGCGCGTGCCATCCTACATGAAATGGACCATTTGGACGGCGTGCTGTTCACGAGCAAAATCGAGAAATACGTCACCCAGGAAGAATTGGATGAACTGATCCGCCAGCAGGAAGAGGAGGATTCGCTTTGACCAAAATTGTTTTCATGGGAACGCCGGCATTTTCGGCTCCAATCTTGAAGATGCTTGCCGATGAGGGATACGACATCGTTTCGGTCGTCACACAGCCCGACCGCCCTGTCGGCAGAAAGAAAATCCTGACGCCGACGCCAGTGAAAGAGCAAGCATTGGAACTTGGATTGCCGGTCTACCAACCGGAAAAACTGAAAGATCCCGAACAAGCGCAAAAAATTCTCGACCTAAAGCCGGATTTGATTGTGACAGCGGCATTCGGGCAAATCTTGCCCACATCGGTACTCGAAGCCCCGAAACTGGGCGCCATCAACGTGCACGCCTCACTGCTTCCGGAATACCGTGGAGGTGCGCCGATCCACCAGGCGATCATTGACGGCAAAAAAGAAACCGGCGTGACGATCATGTATATGGTGGATCGTCTGGATGCAGGGGATATCATTTCACAAAAATCGATACCGATCGAAGAAACGGACCATACCGGCAGCATGTTCGAGAAATTAAGTGCGGCAGGAATGGAGTTGTTGAAAGTAACCTTGCCGTCGATCATCGACGGGACCAATGAGCGAATTCCACAGGACGAAGAACGCGTCACGTTTGCGCGCAATATTTCACGGGAGCAGGAACGCATCGACTGGAACAAATCCGCACGCGAAATCTATAACCAAGTGCGCGGGTTGCATCCATGGCCGGTCGCGTTCACAACTTTAGCAGACGCCAATGTCAAATTGTGGTGGACGGAAATTGCCGACAGCCAGAAAACCGGCGCGCCGGGTGAAATCATCGAATTGACAAAAGATGCCATTATCGTCCAAACCGGCGAAGGCGCACTTGCCATCAAAGAATTGCAGCCGGCTGGGAAAAAACGCATGACGGCTGAAGATTATTTACGTGGGCCGAAATTACAGGCAGGGGACCGATTCGAATGAAAAACAAAAAAATCCACGGCAATGTAAGAGATGCAGCATTGTCGATTCTCTATGCCGTGGAAAACAAACAGGCATATAGCAACCTCTTATTGAATACAACAATGGACAGCTACGGCATTTCCGCCAAAAACAAAGGCTTGTTGACGGAAATCACTTATGGCACGCTGCAGCATCAAATGACCTTGGACTATTATTTAGAACCGTATATCAAAGGCAAGCTCGATCCATGGGTGCGGACGCTTCTGCGCTTATCGCTCTATCAAATCGTTTACTTGGACCGCATCCCGTTCCATGCCGTCATCAACGAAGCAGTGGAAATCGCCAAACGGCGCGGGCATGGCGGCATTGCGTCTGTCGTTAACGGCATTCTGCGTTCCGTCCAGCGTACAGGCGTGCGTTCATTCAATGAAATTGCCGACCCAATCGAAAAGATTTCCATCGAAACGAGCCACCCGGCTTGGATGATCAAGCGCTGGTCGGAACAATTCGGCATGCAAAAAGCCCGCGAAATGGCGCTCGAGAACAATAAAGCGCCGCTCCAGACGGTGCGTGTCAATACCGTTCAGGCGACGCCGGAACAAGTGATCGAAATGCTCGAATCGGAAGGGCTGACTGCCGAACCAAGCAAGATTATCCCTGAATGCCTTGTCGTCACGGGCGGGCAACCGGTGCGCACGCAAGCATTCGAAAAAGGCTTCATCACCATACAAGATGAAAGTTCGATGCTGCCGGCTTATGCGCTGCAAGTGGAACCTGGCATGACCGTGCTCGATATGTGCGCGGCGCCTGGCGGGAAGACGACCCACATCGCCGAAAAGCTTGAAGGACATGGGGCGGTACTGGCGATGGATTTGCACGCCCATAAAGTCAAATTGATTGAAGAAACCGCAAAACGCTTGGGTCACCAGACAATCGAAACCACAGTCGGAGACGGCCGTGAAAGCAGCGAGCGCTTCGGCGAAGAAAAATTCGACCGGATCCTGGTGGACGCACCTTGCAGCGGGCTTGGTGTCATCAAGCGCAAGCCGGATATCAAATACACGAAAACGCCGGATGATTTCGGGCGCTTGCAGACGATTCAGCTTGCGCTTCTCGATGAAGCGGTGAAGCTGTTGAAGCCAGGCGGCATTCTCGTCTACAGCACGTGTACGGTCGATACCGAAGAGAACCGGGGAACTGCTGAGAAGTTCATGAACACACATCCGCAAATGGAACAGATCCCTGCTGAATTGCCTGCCGCGTTCAAGAGCAAAGGCAAAGGATTTGTCCAAGTCTTCCCGCAGGATTTCGGGAGTGACGGATTTTTTATCGCAAGCTTCAGAAAAACCGACGGCCAAGTTGCCGAAAGCTAAAAAGCGGGGTGTCCACTATTGTTTCAGTATGTAATTGAAAGCGATACCGGTAGAAAAAGGAAAGTCAATGAAGACCGCGTCGCTGTGCTCAAACGCCCCGGCGGATTATTGCTCGCGCTTGTCGCAGATGGCATGGGCGGCCATAATGCAGGAGACGTTGCGAGCCGGATGGCGGTTGATGAACTCGGCAGAAGGTTCATGGAAGCGGACGAAGAAACGTTTGAAACGACAGAAGAAAAGACGGCCTGGCTATCTGGCCAAGTGTTGCAAGTCAACCGGCTTGTTTATGAACATTCCATCACCCATAGCGAATGCAAAGGGATGGGAACGACTCTAATCGCCGCATTGATTGAAGAGGATGATTGTGTACTATGCCATATCGGCGACAGCCGTGCGTATGTCATCGGCCCGTCGATGGCGCAAGTGACGCGTGATCATTCCTATGTCAACGTGCTAGTCGATAACGGGGAAATTACCCAACAGCAGGCGGAAGACCATCCGAAGAAAAACTGGATCCTGCGCTCACTGGGCACGGAACCTGACATCGAGCGGGAAATGCATCATTTTTCTCTCGCTGGCACTTCTTATTTCCTGATATGCACCGACGGATTAAGCAATAAATTGAATGAGCGGGACATTTCGTCGATTGTCCGCTCGAAAGCTTCACTGTCTCAAAAAGGCAAAGCCTTGATTGCGCTGGCCAATGACCTCGGCGGAGAAGACAATATTTCATTTGTATTGTTGACGGCGCTCGGCGAGGAGGTTTAGCGATGTTAATCGGAAAACGAATTAATGGCCGCTATAAGGTGCTTGAAGCGATCGGCAGCGGAGGCATGTCGAATGTCTATTTGGCGCATGACATGATCCTTGACCGTGATGTCGCCATCAAAGTGCTGCGCTACGACTTCAGCAATGAAGAGGAATTGCGCCGCCGCTTCAAACGGGAAGCGCTGTCTTCGACAAGCCTTGGCCATCCGAACATCGTCAGTATTTTCGATGTCGGGGAAGACAATGACTTGCCATATCTCGTCATGGAGTATGTACCTGGTGATACGTTGAAAGAATACATCATCAAACATTCCCGGGTTGAACCGGAACGCGCCGTGGAAATCATGAAGCAATTGGCATCTGCCCTTGCGCATGCCCATCACAACCATATTGTCCACCGGGATATCAAGCCGCAGAACGTGCTGGTGGATGAAGACGGCAACGTCAAAATCTCGGATTTCGGCATTGCCATGGCATTGAGTGCCACTTCATACACACAGACCAATTCGGTACTCGGGACTGTTCATTACTTGTCTCCTGAACAGGCAAGAGGCGGCATGGCGAATAAAAAATCCGATATTTATTCACTCGGCATCGTCATGTATGAACTATTGACTGGAAAGCTGCCGTTTTCAGGTGAATCAGCTGTGGCTATCGCCTTGAAGCATCTGCAAACGGAAACGCCTTCATTGAAAGAAAACGTACCGGACCTGCCGCAAAGCCTTGAAAATATCGTATTGAAAGCGACCGCGAAAAATCCGCAATACCGTTATGCCTCAGCGGATGAAATGGCAGAAGACCTTTCGACGGCGCTCACTCCGGAACGAATCAACGAACCGAAATTTGCCGTGCCGGTAGACGAAGGGGAAACACGCGCCATGCCGGCAATCAAAGATACGGGCACGTACGAACAGGCCGATGCGACCAAAACGATGGCGATTCCTGTCAAAGAGGATAAAAAAGAGAAGAACAAGCCGCCTGAGAAGAAAAAACGAAAGAAAACGCCGATTGTCTTGGCGATTTTCGCCGCCTTGATCTTGATCGGGTTAATCATGGCCTTTGCGTTCCCGGGATTGTTTGAGCCTAGGCAAGTGGCCGTGCCGGATGTTTCCGGGATGGAAAGAGAAGCGGCACACGAAGAGCTGACCGCTGCTGGCTTTGTTGTCGCAGAAGAGTCGGAACAGTTCTCTGAAGATGTCGAAGAGAATCACGTGATTCGTACCATACCGGAAGCAGGAAAGATGCGCGATCCAGAGTCGAGCATCAGCCTATTCATTAGCAGGGGCAAAGAAACGGCCGAGTTTGGTGATTATGTCGGCACGTCACTTGACCAGGCACAGCGTATGTTGGAAGGTTCGAATTATGCATCGGTCGATTCGCGGGAAGAGTTTTCCGATGAAGCGCCCGGCACGATCTTGAGCCAAAGCCCTGAAGCGGGAACCGAGGTCACCATCAGCGAGACCGCTGTCGAATTCGTCGTCAGCAAAGGACCGGACATGCGCGAAGTGGAAGATTTGACCGGCTATGGAGAAGCACAATTAAATGAGTATGCCCGTTCATCGGGATTCAATATCCGCATCGTCCGTGAAGAAGAATCCGATTCCGTTGAAGCAGGGTTGGTGCTGTCGCAAAACGTTGCGGGCGGAGAGATGCTTGAAGTCGGAAGCACGATTGAAGTCGTGTTGTCTTCTGGCAGTGCGGAACTTCCGGTGAATACCTACGTCGAAACAGTGGAAATCCCTTATGAGCCGGCAGAGCCTGCAGAAGAAGGTGAAGACCCGGTCGAGCAGACCATCCGCGTCTATATTCAGGACCAGAACCAAAGCATGGTCGAACCGGTCGAGGAATTCACAATCACGGAAACGACCGAACACCAGATTGAAATGCAGATTGTTGAAGGCGCAAGCGCTTCCTACCGTATCGTCAGGGATGCCACGATCATCCTGGAAAAGACAGTGGACTATGAGAACGCAGATTAATACAACTACAATGAATGGATAAGGAGTGGTGCTATGCCGAAAGGTCAGATCAGAAAAGCGTTGAGCGGCTTCTATTATGTATTGGATGATGACGGTGAACGTTACACCCAGTGCCGGGGCCGTGGAGTTTTCCGCAACCGCCAAATCACGCCGCTTGTCGGGGATTTTGTCGAGTACAAAGCGGATAACGATCGCGAAGGGACGATACTGGATATTGATGAACGCAAAAATGAACTGGTGCGCCCCCCCATTTCCAATATTGATCAGGCGATTTTAGTGTTTTCAGCCAAGCAGCCCGATTTCCATCCGCTGTTATTGGACCGTTTCCTGGTAGCGGTTGAATCGTTTGATATCCAGCCGGTCATTTGCTTGACGAAAATCGATTTATTGTCGGATGCGGAGCGCGAAGAACTGGACCGTTATGCTGATGATTACCGGACAATCGGATACGATGTCATTGAATCTTTCATAGACGACCCGACATTGCAGGAAAGGCTGATGCCGGTCCTCAAAGGCAAGACAAGCGTTCTTGCCGGGCAGTCTGGCGTCGGGAAATCAACTTTGCTGAATACGATTCTGCCGTCGCTGAAGTTGAAGACCGATGATATCTCGCAAGCCTTGAACCGAGGCAAGCATACAACGCGCCATGTGGAATTGATCGAAGTGAATGGCGGTCTGCTCGCGGACACGCCGGGATTCAGCTCGTTCGACTTTGAACAGCTCGAGAAAGAACAATTGTCGGCATGCTTCCCGGAAATGGAACAACGCGCAGGCGGCTGTAAATTCCGCGAATGCCTGCATCTGAATGAACCAAAATGCGCGATCAAAAAAGCGGTTGAGACAGGGGACATCCCTGAATATCGCTATAAGCACTACTTGAAATTTTTGGAAGAAATAATGAATCGAAAGCCGAGGTATTCACATGATTAAAATTGCACCGTCTATTCTAGCAGCAGATTTCGCGAAACTTGGACAAGAAGTACAGGAAGTCGAAAAAGCCGGAGCCGATTGGATCCATATCGATGTCATGGACGGTCATTTCGTCCCGAATATCACGATGGGGCCGATTGTGGTCGACGCGCTGCGCCCGTTGACAGAGCTTCCTCTCGATGTTCATTTAATGATCGAGAACCCGGACCGTTATATCGAGGATTTCGCCAAGGCTGGTGCAGATTATATTACCGTCCATGTCGAAGCGTGCCCGCATCTTCATCGCACCATCCAATTGATCCGTTCGTTCGGCGTCAAACCGGGTGTCGTCTTGAACCCGCACACGCCGATCGAAACGATCCAGCATGTTTTGGAAGATATCGATTTGGTGCTGTTCATGACCGTTAACCCTGGATTTGGCGGACAGAAGTTCATCCAGTCGGTCGTCCCGAAAGTTGCGGCATTGTCGCAATTGATCAAAGACAAAGGCTTGTCTGTCGATATCCAAATCGATGGCGGCATCAATGAAGAAACGATTGTTCCGTGCGCGCAAGCAGGGGCGAATGTGTTCGTGGCCGGGTCAGCCATTTTCGGCAAACAAGACCGCACGCAAGCTCTGCAGGCGATCAAAAAGGCGGGGCAAGGAGTTATCTCGTGATTATCGTAATCACAGCAGGAGGTCCGGCAGACGAACTGCCGGACCTTTCTTCATATGAAGGGGCGTCCTATATCGGGGTGGATGCAGGGGTCATGACGCTGCTTGGGCTCGGCATTGAACCAGTGGAGGCGGTCGGGGATTTTGACTCGGTGACAGACAGCGAGTACGAAGAAATCCGTTCGGCTTTTCCGTCACTTGAGCGGTCGCCGGCGGAAAAGGATGAATCGGATACGGAATTGGCCTTGAAGAAAGCGATGCATTACAATCCGGACACGGTCATTATCACTGGCGTGACCGGCGGCAGGCTGGACCATTACATGGCTGCTTTGCATATTGTCTTTGCCTATCAACGAAGCTATCCGCATATCGATTTCATCGTATTGAACAAGCAGAACCGCATCCGTTTCAGGGAACCCGGAAAGTACAGCATGGAAGCGGATCAGGAGTTCAAATATGTGTCTTTTTATCCGTTTGCGGAAGAAGTGGGCGGCTTTACGATTGAAGGATTTAAATATCCAGTGGAGGATGAGAGGATTCCGTTCGGTTCGACACGCTTTATCAGCAATGAATTAATGCGGGATGGGACAGTTGAATTCACGGGCGGCCATTTGATCATCATAGAAAGTTCCGATTGAATGCACGAAAAAATGCCAGGCTGACAGATGTCAGGCCTGGCATTATTCATGAGCGGTTTAGACGCGCTCAACTTTTCCTGATTTCAATGCTCTCGCGGAAACCCATACACGTTTCGGCTTGCCGTCAACAAGGATGCGAACTTTTTGAAGGTTAGCTCCCCATGTACGTTTTGTCGAGTTCAACGCGTGTGAACGGCTGTTTCCAGAACGAGCTTTACGTCCAGATACTGCACATACTTTTGGCATGTAAGTCCCTCCTCACAAGTGAAGCTGAAAATTATAATAGAATTTCAGTTCGTTTTTCGTTTCACATACTTTAATAATTTACCATAGAAAAAAGAGGGACGCAAGTGAAATTCACAGCCTTTCAAGAAAAAAACCTTTACAGTGTAAAACGTTGGCTTTTCTTATAAAGGGCTTTCATGTAGAATGAGAAGAGTGAAATAGGACTCGAGGAGGAATTTTAATGTCGATTGAGTTGAATAATGAATATGGTCAAATCGATATTTCAAATGATGTGATAGCCCAAATAGCCGGCGGTGCTGCGATCGAATGCTATGGCATCGTAGGAATGGCAACCAAACACCAGATCCGCGACGGCCTCACGGACATTCTCCGCAAAGAGAACTTCGCCAAAGGAGTCCTTGTGCGCCAGGAAGATGGCGATTTGGTCATTGATATGTACGTAATCATCAGCTACGGAACGAAAATTTCGGAAGTGGCGTATCAAGTCCAATCCAAAGTGAAATATACAATTACAAAAACATTGGGCATGCCGGTAAGTGCGGTAAACATTTATGTCCAGGGCGTTCGTGTGACGAACCCGTAAGAGGAGGAAAATTCGGTTATGAAGTCATTAAACGGAGTGAAATTCGCTGAAATGGTGCAGATGGGCGCGCATCATCTTTACCAGAACGCGGATTATGTAGATGCATTGAACGTCTTCCCAGTGCCGGACGGCGATACTGGGACGAACATGAATTTATCGATGACATCCGGCGCAAAAGAAACGGAATCCCAAGCGCAAGAGCATATCGGGAAAACAGCAAGCGCTTTATCGAAGGGCTTGCTGATGGGCGCACGCGGCAATTCCGGCGTCATACTATCCCAATTGTTCCGCGGATTTGGCAAATTCATCGCGGATGAGCCTGAACTGTCATCGAAAAAATTGGCGGAAGCCTTGCAGCACGGCGTGGAAACCGCCTATAAAGCGGTCATGAAGCCCGTAGAAGGCACTATCCTGACGGTCGCCAAAGATGCGGCGGCTAAAGGCATGAGCCTGGCAGAGAGCGAAGAAGATATCATTATGCTGTTCGAAGCAGTCGTCACTGAAGCGAAAGCATCACTCGAGAGAACGCCGGACCTGTTGCCGGTTTTGAAGGAAGTCGGTGTCGTCGACAGCGGCGGGCAGGGCCTTGTCTACGTCTACGAAGGCTTCCTTGCCTCATTGAAAGGTGAAGCTTTGCCGGAGAAACATGTCGACAATTCGATGGATGAACTGGTCAGTGCGGAGCACCACAAGAACATCGCGGGCTTCATGAACACGGAAGATATCGAATTCGGCTATTGCACGGAGTTCATGGTCAAATTCGAAGACGGCAAACGCTCTTTCAATGAAGCCGAGTTCCGTACGGACTTGAGCGCTTACGGCGATTCCCTTCTGGTCATTTCAGATGACGAGATCGCGAAAATCCATATCCACTCCGAAGAACCGGGGAAAGTCCTTACATACGGCCAGGAATACGGAAGCCTGATCAGCATGAAGATCGAAAACATGCGCCAGCAGCACACCGATATTGTCGGTGAGGACCATAAAAAGACTGCTTCAACAGAAGAGGCGAAGCATCCTTATGCCATCGTCACGGTAGCGATGGGCGAAGGCGTAGCGGAATTGCTCCGCTCGATCGGCGCTTCCTATGTAATCGAAGGCGGCCAGACGATGAATCCATCCACGGAAGATATTGTCAATGCGGTCCGTTCGATCGGCGCGGAGCGCGTGCTGATCTTGCCGAACAACAAAAACATCATCATGGCAGCGGAACAAGCGGCAGAGCTTCTTGATATCGAAGCAGCCGTCGTTCCTACAAAAGATGTCCCGCAAGGCATGTCTGCTCTGCTCGCTTTCAACCCGGAAGCCCCTGTTGCGGACAATCAGCAAGCGATGGGCGATGCGATCAAGCATGTCAAGTCTGGATCGGTCACTTTCGCGGTGCGTGATACTTCAATCGACGGTGTCTCCATCAAGAAAGACGATTTCATGGGGATTTCCGAAGGCAAGATTGTCGTGTCGGATGAAAGCCTCGAAAAAGTTACAGAAGAACTATGCAAAAAGCTGGTCGATGCAGATGCAGAGATCGTCACGATACTCTTCGGCGAAGACGTCACTGAATCGGATGCCGAAAAACTCGGCGCATTCATCGAATCATTGAACGGCGAGGTCGAAGTGGAAATCCACAACGGCAAGCAGCCGCTCTATCCATATATCTTGGCAGTTGAATGACAATAAGCGGAGGCCCCCGGGAACAAGACGAAGGGCTTCCGCTTTTTTATTTTGGCAAAATAGAAAAGCACATTGCGATATATAAAATATCGCAATGAAGGAAGAGCTGCCGCTTGTAGCGGAAATCCCCACGGTTAAGACAATGTATGCGCTTTATTATCTTTGTTTCCTTGGCGCATTTCATGTAAAATGAAATTATACGAGACGGAAAGTGAGGGGTTTGGACATGAAGTTCAAATCTGTTTTTGATATAATCGGCCCGGTAATGATCGGGCCATCATCATCACACACTGCGGGGGCGGCACGCATCGGCAGGGTGGCACGCGATTTGTTCGGCAGGCAGCCGAAGTGGGCAAAGATCCATTTATATGGTTCTTTCGCTGAAACTTACAAAGGGCATTCGACCGATGTAGCGATCGTCGGCGGGTTGTTGGATTATGATACATTTGATGAACGCATCAAAACCGCTTTTGAAGAAGCGGAAAAACTCGGCTTGGATTATGAATTCATTCCCGAAACGGGTCATGTCGACCATCCGAATACGGCGCGCATCGTCATCGGGGATGAAAAATCCGAAATGTCGATGATGGGGATTTCCATCGGCGGGGGCAAGATCGAGATTACGGAACTGAATGGTTTCCCGCTCAGGCTGTCGGGCAATCACCCGGCCATCCTCGTCGTCCATGATGACCGCTCGGGCTGTATCGCGAATGTAGCGAATTGTTTATATAAATACGATATCAACATCGGCCATATGGAAGTATCCCGCAAAGAGCGCGGGGACATGGCCTTGATGGTCATCGAAGTCGATCAGACGGTAGATGTAGAAGTAATGGGCGAATTGCGCGAGTTGCCGAACATTACGCAAGTCACACGCATCGCCGACTAAACTGGAGGTAAGAGAAATGGATGTTCTATTCCGAAATGTTAGGGAGCTCGTCGAACGGGCAGAAAAAGAAGGCAAGCTCATTTCCGAGATCATGATCGAACAGGAGATGCTCATCACGGACCGTTCACGGGAAGATATCATGCAGCAGATGGAGCGCAATTTGACTGTCATGGAAGAAGCGGTCGAAAAAGGCTTGCAAGGCGTTCATTCCGTTTCCGGTTTGACCGGTGGCGACGCAGTGCTTCTCCAAAAATACATGCAGCAAGGCAATAGCCTGTCCGGCGATCTGTTGCTCGATGCCGTCAGCAAAGCCGTTGCGACCAATGAAGTGAACGCGGCGATGGGCACGATCTGCGCGACGCCGACCGCAGGATCCGCAGGGGTTGTCCCGGGCACCTTGTTTGCCGTCAAGAATAAATTGAACCCGACGCGTGAACAGATGATCCGTTATCTGTTCACATCCGGAGCATTCGGCTTTGTCGTGGCCAATAACGCCTCGATTTCTGGAGCTGCTGGTGGATGCCAAGCGGAAGTCGGCTCTGCAGCGGCAATGGCTTCTGCTGCCATCATTGAAATGGCAGGGGGCACGCCTCAGCAAAGTTCTGAAGCTTTTGCCATTACCTTGAAGAATATGCTCGGTCTAGTCTGCGACCCTGTGGCGGGGCTCGTGGAAGTGCCATGCGTGAAGCGCAATGCAATGGGTGCATCCAATGCGGTTGTTGCCGCCGATATGGCGCTCGCTGGTGTCACCAGCCGCATCCCGTGCGACGAAGTCATCAGCGCCATGTTCGAAATCGGGCAAGCAATGCCTAGCGCGTTCCGCGAAACGGCAAAAGGCGGATTGGCTGCGACACCGACCGGCAAATGGCTAGAATCAAAAATTTTCGGCGGGTCGGTAGTCGGCAGTGGACAATAAAGCACCCGTCTCTTCATTGAAGGGGGTCGGGAAGCAAGCGGCTGAAACCTTACGGGACATGAAGATCGAAAGTCTGGAAGACTTGATCATGACCTTCCCGTATCGCCACGAGGATTTCCAGCTCAAAGATCTGGCTGAAACGCCCCATAATGAACGGGTAACGGTGGAGGGAAGGGTCGAAAATGAGCCTTCCGTCCTTTTTTTAGGGAAAAATAAATCACGGACGACTGTGACGGTGCTCGTCGGCCGCCATCTCGTCAAAGCGGTATTCTTCAACCAGCATTACGTGAAAGCCAAGCTTCAAATCGGCGCGATCGTCACCTTGACCGGCAAATGGGACCGCGGCCGCCAATTGATCACGGTTTCCAGCCATTCGATCGGACCGCGGACGGATGGCGCGGATTTTGAACCGGTTTACAGCCTGAAAGGTTCTATGCACCAGAAAACCTTTCGCAAGCTCATGCGGCAGGCGTTAAATGCCACAAAAGGGGGCCTTCAAGATTGCCTGCCCGCTTCCATCCGTGAAGAATACCAGCTGCTGCCGTTTGAAGAAGCGCTAGAAACTGTCCATTTTCCGGAAGATGCGGCATCGCTTAAGCAGGCGCGCCGGCGCTTTGTGTATGAAGAGCTATTGCAATTCCAATTGAAGATGCAGGCGCTGCGCAAGAAGAACCGGGAAGCGGAGGGCGGTTCGTTCATCGATTATGATTTGAATCGCTTGAAAGCGTTCATCGATGCCTTGCCGTTCGATTTGACCAGTGCCCAAAAGCGCGTCGTCAATGAAATCTGTCGCGACATGAAAGAACCGTTCCGGATGAACCGCCTATTGCAGGGAGATGTCGGTTCCGGCAAGACCGTCGTCGCCGCGATCGCTCTATATGCCGCCGTCACAGCAGGCAAACAAGGGGCGCTCATGGCACCGACGGAAATCCTCGCTGAGCAGCATGCCAACACGCTCGAAGAATGGTTCCGGCCCTTTGGCGTCAGCGTCGCCTTATTGACGGGATCAGTTAAAGGCAAGAGGCGCAAGGAAGTGTTGAAGCGTCTAGTCGACGGCGAAATCGACCTTCTGATTGGCACCCATGCATTGATCCAGCCGGAAGTTTTGTTCAAAAGCCTAGGATTGGTCATCACCGATGAACAACACCGTTTCGGCGTAGATCAACGGCGTGTGCTGAAAGATAAAGCCTTGAACCCGGATGTCCTGTTCATGACCGCCACACCGATTCCACGGACACTTGCGATTTCGGCTTTCGGTGAAATGGACGTCTCGATCATCGACGAAATGCCGGCCGGGCGAAAAGAGATCGAAACCTATTGGATGAAAAAAGAAATGTTCGGCAAAATTGTCGGCCGCATGGAAAAAGAACTTCTCGCCGGGCGGCAGGCGTATGTCATCGCACCACTGATCGAAGAATCCGAAACCTTGGAATACCAGAATGCGGTCGAGTTGTACCAGCAATTGACGGTGTATTTCGAAGGCCGTCATGCCGTCGGGTTGATGCACGGACGCCTGCATCCGGATGAAAAAGAGCAAACGATGCGTGAATTTGCTGAAGGAAAGATCGCGGTGCTGGTGTCGACGACTGTGGTCGAAGTCGGCGTCAACGTCCCAAATGCTTCGTTCATGCTTATTTATGACGCTGAACGTTTTGGCTTGTCGCAGCTACACCAATTGCGCGGGCGCGTTGGCCGTGGCAGCGACCAATCCTATTGTGTGCTGTTGGCAGACCCGAAAACGGAGATCGGCAAAGAGCGCATGAATTCGATGACGGAAACGAACGACGGCTTTATCCTTGCCGAAAAAGATTTGGAGCTGCGTGGTCCTGGGGATTTCTTTGGCCGCAAGCAAAGCGGCATCCCGGAGTTCCGCATGGCGGATTTGGTCCACGATTACCGTGCGCTTGAAGCGGCGAGAAAAGACGCGGAAGCGTTGATCGCCAGCGAGTCGTTCTGGGTCTCGGACGAAACGAAATGCCTGCGGGCGATGCTCGAAGACTCCGGCATTCTCGAAGGCGGAAGGCTTGATTAGGATGCAGGGAGACCGATTTTCCTTGCATTCTTTTTTTGTTGTTTATATACTCATATTAGTACCAAGTGCTAATAGCGGGCGGTGACATAGTGAGAAAACCTAAAAAAGAGCGGCAAGCTGCGCTGAAATCCTCGATTAAGGACAATCCCTTCGTGACCGATGAAGAATTATCTGCAGAGTTCGGTGTCAGTGTCCAGACCATCCGTCTCGACAGGATGGAGCTTTCGATTCCTGAACTTCGGGAGCGCATTAAACATGTTGCCGAGAAGACCTTTGACGATGAAGTGAAATCCTTGCCGATTGATGAAGTGATCGGTGAAATAATCGATATAGAACTGGACAATAAAGCCATCTCGATTTTTGATGTCAAACCGGAACACGTTTTCCAGCGCAATAGAATTGCCAGGGGGCATCATCTGTTTGCACAGGCGAATTCCTTGGCGGTAGCGGTGATGAACGAAGAATTGGCCTTGACGGTGAAATCGGAATTGCAATTCTTGAAGCCGGTTAAAGCCGGGCAGCGGGTCGTCGCGAAAGCGCAAGTGACCGACAGGCAGCCGCACAAGCACCGCGCGTTCGTCAAAGTGGTGTCGACGGTTGACCAGGCAGTAGTTTTTATCGGGACATTTGAAATGTACCGCATGACTGAACAAAGTGAAGGTGACAATTCGTGAAAATAGCGATTGATGCAATGGGCGGGGACAACGCCCCAAAAGAAATCATCGAAGGTGTCAAACAAGCACTCGAAGCGTTTAACGATGTAGAGATTTTACTGTATGGACAACAGGAAAAGATCGATGAGTACATAAAACCGCAAGACCGTTTGACCATTATCCATTGCGCTGAAGTGATTGAAGCGGAAGATGATCCAGTCCGTTCCGTGCGGCGCAAAAAAGATGCCTCCATGGTGCGCATGGCTGAAGCAGTCAAAGAAGGAAATGCGGATGCCGCTGTATCCGCAGGCAATACAGGAGCGCTCATGTCTGCAGGACTCTTCATCGTCGGCCGCATCGACGGCGTGGACCGTCCGGCGCTTGCGCCGACCTTGCCGACGCTGGACGGAAAAGGCTTTCTCATGCTTGACCTCGGTGCCAATGCCGATGCCAAACCTGAGCATTTGGTCCAATACGCCATCATGGGCAGCATTTATGCCGAAAAAGTACGGGGCGTCCAAAATCCCACAGTCGGCTTGTTGAATATCGGGACAGAAGAGAAAAAAGGCAATGAACTGACGAAAGCGGCATTTCCATTGCTTAAAGAAGCACCTGTCAACTTCGTCGGGAATGTGGAATCACGCGATTTGCTGAACGGTGCCGCCGATGTGGTCGTCACTGACGGCTTCACCGGCAATATGGTCTTGAAAACGATTGAAGGAACGGCGATGAACGTATTCGCGATGATCAAGGATGTCTTTATGGCTTCGACTAAAACCAAAATAGCGGCGATGCTCGTGAAAAATGATTTGAGTGCGTTAAAAGGCATGCTGGATTACAGCGAATACGGCGGTGCCGGATTGTTCGGGCTGAAGGCGCCGGTCATCAAAGCGCATGGTTCATCCAATGGCACCGCATTCTATAATGCCATCCGCCAAGCGCGGACAATGGTCGAGCATGACGTGGCCGGCAAGATTTACAGCACCTTGAAGGAGGAACAACCATCATGAGGAAGCAAATCGCATTTATTTATCCTGGGCAAGGCTCACAGGCTGTGGGCATGGGCGAAAGCTTTCTGGAAGATGACAAGAGCCGCCAATTTTTCGAAAGCGCTGACCAAGTGCTCGGGATGGGCTTGTCGAAATTGATGCTTGAAGGCCCGCAGGAAGAATTGACTTTGACGTATAACGCGCAGCCGGCGCTCTTGACTGTCAGCTCGATGATCACGGAACGGCTGATCCGTGCAGGGGTGCGCCCGGATTATACAGCAGGGCACAGCCTTGGTGAATATAGCGCACTTGTCGCTTCGAACGTCCTGGAATTCCCGAAAGCGGTGGAAGTGGTCCATAAGCGCGGGCTATTCATGAACGAAGCAGTGCCTGCAGGTGAAGGCGCGATGGCCGCTATTCTGGGGATGGATGCAGACAAGCTGGAAGAAGTGACGGATGACGCGACCAATAGCGCGGGTGTCGTCCAATTGGCCAACTTGAACTGCCCTGGGCAAATCGTTATTTCCGGAACGAAAGCGGGAGTGGAAAAAGCGTGTGAACTGGCAAAAGAGCGCGGCGCAAAACGTGCCATCCCGCTTGACGTCAGCGGCCCATTCCACTCGGAATTGATGCGTTCCGCGTCACAGGACTTGGCGAAAGTGCTGAGTGAATCATTCTTGCTCAATGCCAAAGTGCCTGTCGTGACAAATGTCAAAGCGGAGCCGGAAACAAACGCGACCCAATTGCAGGACCTGCTGATCCATCAGCTGTACTCGCCGGTTTTATGGGAGCAATCTGTGCGGAAGATGATCGACCTCGGCGTCAGCGTCTTTGTTGAAGTCGGGCCTGGCAAAGTGCTGAGCGGCTTGGTAAAGAAAATCGACCGCTCGGTGACAGTGATTCCGGTCCATGACCTGGCGTCATTTGAAAAAGCGGTAGAGGAGCTGACGACATGAGCAGATTAACAGGAAAGACAGCCATCATTACAGGAGCTTCGCGCGGCATTGGGGCAGCAATAGCCCGCCGTTTTGCTGAGGAAGGCGCAAATATTGTCGTCAACTACAGCGGCAGCCAGGACAAGGCGGAAGCGGTAGTAGCCGGGATTGCACAATCAGGCGGCAAAGCGATCGCCGTCAAGGCCGATGTAGCGGATGCCGATGCAGTGAAATCGCTGGCAGATGCGGCGATGAAGGAATTCGGCTCGATCGATATCCTAGTCAATAATGCGGGCATCACCCGCGACAATTTGATGATGCGCATGAAAGAAGACGAATGGGACGATGTCATCAATACGAATCTGAAAGGCGTTTTCCTGTGCACGAAAGCCGTGACACGCCAAATGATGAAACAGCGCGCCGGCCGCATCATCAATATCGCCTCGATCGTTGGTGTCATGGGCAATGCAGGACAAGCCAATTACGTGGCGGCGAAAGCGGGCGTTATCGGCTTGACGAAGACGACAGCACGTGAACTCGCAAGCCGCGGGATTACAGCAAATGCGGTAGCCCCGGGTTTCATCACGACTGACATGACGGAAAAACTCGGCGACGACGTGCAATCGAGCATGCTCGCCCAGATTCCGCTAGCCCGTTTCGGCGCACCGGAAGATGTGGCGAATGCGGCATTGTTCCTGGCTTCGGACGAAGCAAGTTATGTTACGGGGCAGACCTTGCATCTGGACGGCGGCATGGTCATGTAGTCCACAATTATGTATACTGATTTGAGGGGAGGTGACGGCATTGTCAACAGTATTGGAGCGAGTAACCAAAGTAATCGTAGATCGTCTTGGTGTGGAAGAGAGCGAAGTGAAACCTGAAGCGTCTTTCACGAACGACCTTGGAGCGGACTCATTGGATGTAGTTGAATTGGTCATGGAACTAGAAGACGAATTCGACATGGAAATTTCCGATGAAGATGCAGAAGGAATGTCAACAGTAGGCGACGCAGTAACTTACATCGAAAAAAAACAAGCTTAAGTTGAATAAACGGGATCCGTCCCAGCTTGATAGCACAAAAGATTGACGCACAGCCTGGCTGTGCGTCAATTCTCTTTTTGCACAATGCCCGAAAAACAGGTAAAATCAACAAGAGAACAATAGAGGAAGGCAGATAAAAATGGCGATGAAACGAAAACCGAAACACCCCAAACAAATGGCGCTGAAAGAAAGTGCGAAACAGGCATTTGAGCAATTGCAAAAAGAGCTGGATATCCAGTTTGAACAACCTGCCCTCCTGCAGCAGGCATTTACCCATTCATCTTATGTGAATGAGCATCGAAGAAGACAATTCACCGACAACGAGCGCCTGGAATTTCTGGGCGACGCTGTATTGGAATTGTCGGTGTCGCATTTCCTCTATATGAAATATCCCGAAATGGCTGAAGGGGAACTGACGAAGCTGCGCGCGTCGATCGTTTGCGAGCCGTCTCTTGTCCTATTCGCCAATGAACTGGGGTTCGGCAAATACATTCTGCTCGGCAAAGGCGAAGAATTGACAGGGGGCAGAACGCGCCCGGCACTTCTCGCGGATGTCTTTGAATCATTTGTCGGCGCACTTTACCTGGACCAGGGACTGGAAAAGGTCGTGGCCTTTTTAGAGGTAGTGTTATTCCCGAAAGTGGAAGTCGGTGCTTTTTCGCATGCGATGGATTACAAGAGCCAATTGCAGGAGCTGGTGCAGCAAAAAAACACCGGCACCTTGAATTATGAAATCATCGAAGAAAAGGGTCCTGCACATAGCCGGATTTTTGTGACGCGTGTTTCTTTAGGCGACCAAGAACTAGGCCTTGGCGACGGGCGCTCCAAAAAAGAAGCGGAGCAGAAGGCAGCGCAGCTTGCCATCCTTAAATTGCAGGAAACAGCGGAGGATTGAACATGTTTTTGAAAAGATTGGAAGTAATCGGGTTTAAATCGTTCGCCGACCGCGTCGGCATCGATTTCGTCCCAGGCGTCACCGCCGTTGTCGGGCCGAATGGCAGCGGCAAAAGCAATGTAACCGATGCGATCCGTTGGGTCCTCGGCGAGCAATCCGCGAAATCGCTGCGCGGGGCAAAAATGGAAGACGTGATTTTTGCCGGGAGCGATTCGAGGAAAGCGCTTAATTTTGCGGAAGTCACATTGGTGTTGGATAATACGGACGGCAAAGCCCCTCTCGATTACAGCGAAATCAGCGTAACGAGAAGGGTTTTTCGCAGTGGGGAAAGTGCTTATTTACTGAACAAACAGGCATGCCGCTTGAAAGATATCACCGATATGTTCATGGATTCAGGCCTCGGCAAGGAAGCATTTTCCATCATTTCACAAGGCCGGGTAGATGAAATCCTCAATAGCAAAGCGGACGAGCGGCGTTCCATTTTCGAAGAAGCAGCTGGGGTATTGAAATACAAACAGCGTAAACGGAAAGCCGAGTTCAAATTGAATGAAACAGACGAGAACTTGAACCGGGTGCTGGATATCCTGCATGAACTCGATGGCCGAATGGAGCCGCTGCAGATGCAAGCATCGGCAGCACGTGATTATCTCGACATGAGCGCCCAGTTGAAAGATGCCGATATTGCCTTATTGGCGCACGATGCGGATGCCTTGAAAGTACAACTTTCGGAGCTATCGCAAGAAGCCTTGCAGCACGCAGGGGAAGAACAGCGGCTGGCGGATGAAATTTCGGGAACGGAACAATTGATTGCTGATTCGAAACGTTCAGTGCACGTACTGGACAAGAAAATCGACGCGGCACAAGCAGCCCTTGTTGAAGCGAGTTCAGAATCCGAAAAATGGGAAGGCCGCAAGTTGCTGATGTCCGAGAAAAAGCATAATGCAAGCCGGCAGCGGCAGGCATTGGAAGAGTCGATCAAGACCGAACGCGGGGAAATCGCCAAGCTCGAAAAGCGCCATGCGGAACAAAGCGCATCGCTTGAGCAGCAAAAAATGGAGCAGCAGCAGATCCGCAAGTCGATTCAGCAGCTGGAGGCGCAATTGAACTTGACTCCTGCCGATATCGATAATGAAATTGAAGCGAAGAAATCCCTTTATATCGAATTGATGAACGAACAGGCAGGCTTGAAAAATGAACTGAAAAACATCGATTTCCAGCAACAGCAAATAACGGAGTCGAGCGGCCGCATCGCCGCACAAGAAAAGTCATTCAAGAACGAATTGTCGCGCCTGCTGAAAGAAAAAGAGCAAGCGGAAAAAGCGTACGAAGAAATCCATGCGGACCTTGAGCTCAAGCGCCAACATTTCAAAGAACAAGAAGCTGGCGCAAAACAATTGGCTGCGGATTACGACCATAAGAAATCCTTGTTGTTCCAGGCGTACCAATCCCATAAACAGCTGTCTGCACGCATCGAGACGCTGCAGGACCTGGAAGCGGATTACTCAGGCTTCTTCCATGGAGTGCGTGAAGTCCTGCAGGCAAGGGAGCGCAAGGAACTCAAAGGCATCATTGGTGCCGTTGCGGAATTGGCCGATGTCCAAAAGCCCTATGCCAAAGCGGTCGAGACGGCATTCGGCGCAGCCAGCCAGCACATCGTCACGAGTGATGAAAAAAGTGCCAGTGAAGCGATCCGCTTTCTGAGGACGAAACGCGCAGGGCGTTCCACCTTCCTGCCGATGACGGTCATGAAGCCGAGGCAGATCTCCCAGCAAGTGGTGCAATCGGTTTCGGCGCATCCTGCATTTGTGGATATCGCTTCGCAGCTCGTCAGTTATGACAAACGATACGCAATGATTTTCCAGAATCTGCTCGGCAATGTCCTCGTTGCAAAAGATCTTGAAGGCGCGACCTCGATAGCAAAAGCGATCGGCCACAGATACCGCGTAGTGACCTTGGACGGCGACGTCATCAATGCCGGCGGATCCATGACAGGCGGCGCGACGAAAAACCAGGCTTCGTTCTTTACGAGAAAGGCGGAGCTGGAACAATTGCAGCAACAGGCAGCTGAACTTCAAGGCACCATTGCGGAAGCCGAACAGAAAGTCCGTGACTTGCAATCGCGTGCAGAAATCGCAAAAGAGCAATTGGAGCGGCTTCGCACAGAAGGGGAACGCTACCGCGAACTTGAGGCAGAAAGTGCGATTCATCTGCGGGAAATCGAAGCGGTGTGGAAAACGACCGACAGCCGCTTTGCGCTGTTCCGTGCAGAACAGCAGACCAAGCAGGATCTCTCGGGCCTTGCTTCTCGCAAGGAAGAGGCAGCTGGGCGCATGGACGCCATCGCACGCGAGCTGGAGGGCCTGAACGGAGAAATCGAGGAATTGGCCGGCTTCAAGCAGCAGAAAGAAACAGCCAGAGGTGAATTGCTGGCTAGACTTGCTGAATTGAAATCAGACATGGCAGTCCGCAAAGAGCGCATCCAGCAGCTGACTGCTCAAGTGGATGAATTATTGGAACGCCGGACAGCCAGCCTCAACAGGCTTGGGGAGCTTGAACGCGAGCTGGAATGGATCCAATCCGAAGAAGCTTCAAAAAGCTTTTCGGATGAAGAAATCGAGGCGGAGATCAAGAAATGGTCCGATGCACGGCGGTCAGCGAACACAACGGTCGATGCCTCCCGCAAAGAGCGCGAAAAGCTGCAGCAGGCGCTTGACGAAGAAGAACGGCAATTGCGTGAACAAAGCCGCATCCACAAAGGCTTCACGGAAGCAGTGCGTATCTGCGAAGTGAAGGCGACGCGGCTTGAAGTGCAATTGCAGGGACTCCTCGGACAGCTCGAGGAACATTACGAACTGGACCTTGAAGCGGCAAGCAGCTATCCGCTTGAAGGAGAGGAAGCCGCTGTCAGGAAGCAAGTGAAGCTCCTCAAGCAGTCGATCGAAGAACTTGGCAGCGTCAATATCGGCGCCATCGAAGAATATGAACATGTGGCGGAACGCCATCGCTTCTTGAGCGAGCAACGGGATGATTTGAATGAAGCGAAAGATACGCTCCGCAGCCTGATCGAAGAAATGGACGAGGAGATGACTTTGCGCTTTGATGAAACATTCCACGCCATCCGCAGCCATTTCCGCCAGGTCTTCCGGGAATTGTTCGGTGGCGGTTCGGCGGATCTGGTGTTGACCAAACCATCAGATTTGCTCATGACCGGTGTCGACATCATTGCGCAGCCACCAGGCAAGAAGCTGCAGAATTTGAGCTTGCTGTCGGGAGGAGAACGGGCGCTTACAGCGATCGCATTGCTGTTCGCCATCTTGAAAGTGCGCCCCGTGCCATTTTGCGTACTGGATGAAGTCGAAGCGGCACTTGATGAATCGAATGTCGTGCGTTACAGTCAGTACTTGAAAAAATTCAGTGAAGACACCCAGTTTATCGTCATTACGCATCGCAAGGGCACGATGGAAGGCGCTGACGTGCTCTATGGCATCACGATGCAGGAATCCGGCATTTCCAAGCTGGTTTCCGTGAAACTGCAGGAAGACATCAAATAAGGAGTGATTCGATGAGTTTCTTTAAGAAATTGAAAGATAAATTCAGCAATAATGTAGAAGAAGAACAATCAACCGAAAAATACCGCGAAGGATTAAGCAAGACGCGGACCGGCTTTACATCGAAGATCAATGATTTGGTTGCGCGTTACCGCAAAGTCGATGAGGACTTTTTCGAGGAATTGGAAGAAGTATTGCTGCAGGCGGACGTCGGCTTTGAAACGGTCATGGATTTGATGGAAGAGCTGCGTTTTGAAGTGCAGCGCCAGAATGTCAAAGACACTTCCAATGTGCAGTCGGTCATTTCCGAAAAGCTTGTCGAAATCTATGAGGCAGGAGATCAGGAATTGAGCGAATTGACTTTTGCCGAATCCGGCCCAACTGTCATCTTGATGGTCGGCGTCAATGGCGTCGGCAAAACGACGACGATCGGGAAATTGGCACAGCGCCTGAAAAATGAAGGCAAGTCGGTCATGCTCGCAGCGGGTGACACATTCCGCGCCGGAGCGATCGATCAGCTTGATGTATGGGGCCAGCGTGTCGGCGTGGAGACGATTAAGCAAAGCGAAGGATCCGATCCGGCAGCGGTCATGTACGACGCGGTGCGCGCCGCGAAATCGCGCAATATCGACGTCTTGATCTGTGATACGGCAGGCCGCCTGCAGAACAAAGTCAATTTGATGAATGAATTGCAGAAAGTGCATCGTGTCATTGCCCGTGAAATTCCCGGGGCTCCTCATGAAGTGCTGCTCGCGCTCGATGCAACGACAGGGCAAAATGCGATGATCCAGGCCCAAACCTTTAAAGAAGTGACGGAAGTGACAGGCATCGTCTTGACGAAACTCGACGGAACCGCAAAAGGCGGCATTGTCCTGGCGATCCGCAACAAGCTCAATATCCCGGTGAAATTCGTCGGGCTGGGCGAAAAACTCGATGACCTGCAGCCGTTCGACCCGCAGAAATACGTCTACGGTTTATTTGCCGAAGGCTTGGACCGGGAAGAGCAGGAAGAATTGGGCTCAGACAAGTAAAATTACTTGACGGAGGCTTCGGGATTCAGTATGGTATACAGGAGTATGAATGGGGTGAGCGTCATTGATGGGACTGGAAAAAACGACAAGAATGAACTATCTTTTTGATTTCTATCAGGAGCTGCTGACGCCCAAACAGCGCAGCTATATGAGCTTGTATTATCTGGATGACCACTCGCTCGGCGAAATTGCCGAAGAGTATGATATCACCCGCCAAGCGGTGTATGACAATATCCGCCGGACCGAAGCGATGCTTGAAGAATATGAGGAGAAGTTGCAGCTGTTCGAGAAATTCCAGCGGCGCCAGCAACTCGTCTCGACTTTTGAAAAACAGCCATTCACCGATGACAATGTCCAGAAATTTTTGGACGAACTGAAGGAATGGGACTAGGAGGCGGTATATAGTGGCATTTGAAGGATTATCTGAACGCCTGCAAGGGACGATGACCAAAATCAAGGGCAAAGGGAAATTGTCCGAAGCAGACGTAAAAGAGATGATGCGCGAAGTCCGCTTTGCCTTGATTGAAGCGGACGTCAACTTGAAAGTAGTCAAGTCGTTCATCAAGAAAGTCAGTGAACGCGCTGTCGGCCTTGAAGTGATGGAAAGTTTGACGCCAGGCCAGCAAGTCGTGAAAATCGTCAAAGACGAATTGACGGAGCTGATGGGCGGCGAACAAAGCAAGATCGATTTCTCTACGCGGCAGCCGACGGTCATCATGATGGTCGGTTTGCAAGGGGCCGGTAAGACGACGACGACCGGGAAGCTTGCAGGTGTGCTCCGCAAAAAGAATAACCGCAAGCCATTGCTTGTCGCAGCGGATGTTTACCGCCCGGCAGCGATCAACCAGCTGGAGACGATCGGCAAGCAACTGTCTTTGCCGGTGTTCTCCAAAGGAACGGAAGCGAATCCTGTCGACATCGCCCGTGAAGCGATCGAACACGCCAAAGCGGAACATCTCGATACGGTCATCATCGATACCGCAGGACGCCTGCATGTCGATGAGCAATTGATGCAGGAATTGAAAGACATCCGGTCGATCAAAGAGCCGGATGAGATTTTCCTTGTCGTCGATGCGATGACCGGGCAGGATGCGGTCAACGTGGCGCAGAGCTTCGATGAGGCAATCGGCATCACGGGCGTTGTCCTGACAAAACTTGATGGCGATACGCGCGGCGGTGCGGCGTTGTCGATCCGCACCGTCACAGAAAAGCCGATCAAGTACATCGGTACAGGCGAGAAGATGGACGCGCTTGAACCGTTCCACCCAGAGCGCATGGCTTCCCGCATACTCGGCATGGGCGATATGCTGTCCTTGATCGAAAAAGCGCAAACGAACGTCGATGAAGCGAAGGCGAAGGAGTTGGAAGAGAAGTTCCGCACATCTTCATTCACTTTCGATGATTTCCTTGAGCAATTGGACCAAGTGAAGCAAATGGGGCCGCTCGATGAGATCTTGAAGATGCTTCCAGGCGCCAATAAAATCAAAGGCCTCGAAAACGCCAAAGTGGACGAGAGCCAAATGGGCCGTGTCGAAGCGATCATCCGTTCGATGACGATCCAGGAGAAGACGACTCCCGAAATCATCAATGCAAACCGCAAGAAGCGGATTGCGCGCGGTTCCGGGACGTCCATCCAAGACGTCAACAGATTGCTCAAGCAGTTTGAGGACATGAAGAAAATGATGAAACAAATGTCCGGAATGGCCGGCAAAAAGGGCAAGAAAAAGATGTCGATGCCAGGCCTGGACTCGCTTTTCAAGTAAATTTGGGAGTGTTAAGAAAAAATACTTTACAAACCTTTTAAAGCTTGCTAATATAATATCTTGTGTGAAACTATTCGGAGGTGCTTTATAAAATGGCAGTAAAAATTCGCTTAAAACGTATGGGAGCTAAAAAGTCTCCTTTCTACCGTATCGTAGTCGCTGATTCACGTGCTCCACGTGACGGCCGTCAGATCCAAACAGTAGGTACTTACAACCCGCTGACAATTCCAGCTGAAGTTAAAATCGACGAGGAATTGGCGTTGAAATGGCTTCACGATGGCGCTAAACCATCTGACACTGTACGTAACTTGTTCTCTCAGAACGGCCTAATGGAGAAATTCCATAACGAAAAACTAAACAAGTAAGGGAGCGTTCTTATGGAGCAGCTGATTGAAACGATCATCAAGCCGCTAGTTGATTATCCGGAAGAAGTTCGTATTGAAAAAGACGAAAACACTAACCGAGTCGTCTACAAGCTTTCCGTGCATCAAAGCGATACAGGGAAAGTGATCGGCAAGCAAGGACGTGTAGCGAAAGCTGTGCGCTCTGTCGTCTATTCAGCAGCAGGGAACTATCATAAGAAGAAAACGTACCTTGATATTGTGGATTGAAAGGAAGGAGCCCCGGTTCCTTCCTTTTTTTCAGGAAAAAAACAGGAAGGGTGTTTAGGCGTGGAATGGTTTAACGTAGGAAAAATAGTCAATACCCATGGGATTCGCGGTGAAGTGCGGGTGATGTCGCGTACCGATTTCCCGGAAGAACGGTTTGCCATCGGCAATAAGCTCGGCTTGTTCACGGCCGGCGCCAAAAAGCCGATCATGGTGAAAGTGGCGAGCCACCGTACCCATAAAAACTTCAATCTCTTATCGTTCGAAGGCTACCCGACCATCAATGATGTCGAAGCTTTCAAGGAAGGCTATCTGAAGATCGCTGAGCATGATCTGGGCGATTTGGAAGAAGGCGCTTTTTACCACCACGAAATCCTGGGATGCCAAGTGTTTTCAGTTGAAGGCGACGAAATCGGCACGGTGACGGAGATTTTGGAGACTGGCGCCAATGATGTGTGGGAAGTGACGCCGGCAAAAGGCAAAAAGCATTACATCCCTTATATCGAAGACGTCGTCAAAGAAGTCGATATCGATGAGAAGAAAATCACCATCGATGTATTGGAAGGCCTTTTATCATGATGAACATCCAGGTGCTGTCTCTTTTCCCGCCCATGTTCGAAGGGGTATTCCAGCATTCGATCATGAAAAAAGCCCAGGACAAAGGCGCGGTCACATTAGGCGTCGTCGACATCCGCGAGTTTGCCGACAACAAGCGGCAAGTGGATGATTATCCATTCGGGGGTGGGGCCGGCATGGTGCTGAAGCCTGAACCCGTTTTCAATGCGGTCGAAAGCATCACAAAAGGCGGCAAGAAGCCGCGCGTCATCCTGATGTGCCCGCAAGGCGAACGCTTTACACAGAAGAAGGCGGAAGAACTTGCCCTTGAAGAGGAACTGGTGTTCATTTGCGGCCATTACGAGGGCTACGATGAACGCATCCGCGAACATCTGGTCACTGACGAGATCTCCATCGGCGACTTCGTGTTGACTGGCGGTGAGCTTGCGGCCATGACCGTGATCGACAGCGTCGTGCGGTTGCTCCCGGGCGTGCTCGGCAATAGCGATTCGCCCGTCCGTGATTCCTTTTCGACGGGGCTCCTGGAGCACCCCCATTACACGCGGCCAGCGAACTTCAGAGACATGGCAGTCCCGGACGTACTGACTTCGGGGAACCATGCCAAAATTGAAGACTGGCGCGAGGAGCAAGGGCTGAAGCGTACGCTTGAACGCCGGCCTGACCTTCTTGACCATGTCGAACTTAGCGATAAGCAGGAAAAGATCCTGGCTCGCTTAAAAGCCGAAAAATAAATCCGGATAGCTCTTGCAGGCGGGCGCGCGAAATGATAGTATGGAGAATGTACTTTTATGTAAAGTACACGAATCACGGTGTTCCGCTGCAAAGATTACGGATTGCAAGAGCATCTGTAGAAGGAGAGAAAAAACATGCAAAACATCATTGCTGAAATCACTAAAGAACAACTTCGTGCGGATCTTCCAGATTTCCGTCCAGGAGATACTGTTCGCGTCCACGTGAAAGTCGTCGAGGGAACCCGCGAACGTATCCAGGTATACGAAGGAGTCGTCATCAGCCGTCGCGGAGGCGGAATCAGTGAATCATTCACTGTCCGTAAAATCTCGTACGGTGTAGGTGTTGAACGTACATTCCCTGTACACACGCCGAAAATTGCTCAGCTTGAAGTTACTCGCCGTGGTAAAGTACGTCGTGCGAAATTGTACTACTTGCGCAACCTACGCGGTAAAGCAGCTCGCATCAAAGAAATCCGTTAATATCGCAAATCTAGGAGAAGGCTTAACGCCTTCTTCTTTTGCATCCTAAAGGCCCGGGCTGATCGCCTGGGCCTTTTCATATGCATTTCATGGCGCAAAAAGCATGGCGCATGCAGGTGGATTGCTTTTCTTTTCTTTGCTAAACACCTTATTTCGCTGTACAATTAAAGCATTAAGCGCGGGGAGGAACACGCATGGAAGCTGAAGGGAAAAAGAAGAATGAAGTGTGGGAATGGTCTAAAGCTCTATTGATTGCGTTCGGCCTTGCGGCAATTATCCGGTTTTTCCTATTCACCCCCATTGTGGTGGACGGGGAATCTATGATGCCGACCCTTGAACACGGCGACCGGATGATCGTCAACAAAATCGGCTATAATATCGGCGAACCGGATCGATTCGACATCATCGTCTTTCATGCGCCGGAACAAAAAGACTATATCAAGCGGGTCATCGGATTACCGGGCGACCATGTTGCCTATGAGGAAGACCAGCTCTTTATAAATGGGGAAGCAGTGGAAGAACCTTATCTTGACCAGTACAAGACAGGCATTACCGGCACCTTGACAGAAGATTTCGTGCTTGAGGATATCACCAGCTATTCCACCATCCCGGACGGCTATGTATTCGTCATGGGGGATAACCGCAGGGCGAGCAAAGACAGCCGCCATATCGGGCTGGTGCCGATCGATGAAGTGATCGGCAATACGAATTTCGTTTTTTGGCCGGTGGATGAAGCCGGCATCGTAAACTAAGGAGTGGTAGCATGACGATTCAATGGTTTCCCGGACATATGGCAAAAGCGCGCCGGGAAGTAACAGAAAAACTGAAGTTGGTGGATATCATTTTTGAATTGGTGGATGCCCGCTTGCCGCTGTCATCGCGCAACCCGATGATCGATCAAGTCATCCAGCAAAAGCCCCGCCTCATCATCCTCAATAAAATGGATATGGCAGACGAACGGGAAACAAAAAAATGGATCGAGCATTTCGAAAGGGAAGGCACACGTGCCGTGGCGATCAACTCCCTGGAAGGAAAAGGGCTTCAGGCGGTCACGAAAGCTTCGAAAGAGATCCTGAAAGAAAAATGGGACCGCATGGAAGCGAAAGGCATCAAGCCGCGCGCCATACGGGCCATGATCGTCGGAATCCCGAACGTCGGGAAATCGACCTTGATCAACCGCTTAGCCAAGAAAAGCCTGGCGAAAACAGGCAATATGCCGGGGGTGACGAAAGCCCAGCAATGGATCAAAGTCGGCAAGGAAATCGAATTGCTCGATACGCCGGGGATTCTCTGGCCAAAGTTCGAGGATCAGGAAACCGGCCAGAAGCTTGCAGTGACAGGAGCGATCAGAGATTCGGTCATCCAAATGCAGGAACTGGCGATCTATGCGCTGAAGTTTTTGGAAAAACGCTATCCAGACCGTTTAATGGACCGTTACGGCATTGACCATATTGACGAAGATTTGGTGAAGACTTTCGACCATATCGGCAAAAAACGCTATATGATCGGCCCTGACGGCGAAGTCGACTATGAAATGACGGCCGAGATCATCATCCGCGATATCCGTAACCAGCATCTCGGGCGCATCACCTTCGATTACCGGGATGAAATGATTGCAGAGCAAGATGAATTGGCATAACACAGCGGGTCCTCAAACAGGGCCCGCTATTTCTTTGTGAAAAGGAAGTGGCAAAATGGAGACGACAGCATCGATCAAGGAAAGATTATTGCAGTCAGAAAGTTACGAGCCCTGGATGAAGGAACTGAAAAGCGATTCGCGCAAAAGCGTCCAGCAATTGCTCGTATCCTGGCAGCGCCGTATCGACAAGAAGCATGCATTGCTGAAGCACTTGGAAGAAAAACAGGCTTTCGATCAGCAGTTCAAGGAAACGGCTGACTCACTGGTTGCGGGCATCGACGAGGCAGGTCGCGGCCCGCTGGCCGGCCCTGTTGTGACGGCCGCTGTCATTTTGCCGGAGGATTGCAGCGCATTCATCGGGTTGGACGATTCAAAGAAAATAGGGAAAGCCAAGCGCAATGAATTGGCGCAGCTCATCAAGGAACAGGCAATCAGCTGGTCAGTCCACATCCAGCCGCCTGAAGCTATCGACCGGCTGAATATTTACCAGGCGACAAAACAATCGATGGAAGCGGCAGCGAATGGCTTGGACATTGCGCCTAGCGTCGTATTGGCCGACGCCATGTCCCTATCGCTCCAGATGCCTTCTGAAGCGATCATCAAGGGGGATGCAAAAAGTTTATGCATCGCCGCCGCATCGATCCTTGCGAAGACCGGACGGGATGATCTGATGGATGAATACGCTGCGGCGTACCCTCAATACGGCTTTTCGAAGCATGCAGGATACGGCACGAAAGACCATCTGGCTGCACTTGATGCACATGGCCCTTGCCCAATCCACCGAAAAACCTTTGAGCCAGTAAAATCGATGGCTGAAAGACCGTAAGAGACGGAAAATTCGAAGTTTTATGCAGAGTGGCTGTAAGCTGTGGACATTCTGTGGCAACTTTAATACAATGGTAGAGGTAATAAAATTAAGAGACAGATGTTTGATTGGAGGATGACAGATGAATATCCATGAATATCAGGGAAAACAGGTCCTGAAACAATATGGCGTAGCAGTTCCAGAAGGCCATGTTGCTTTTTCACCTGAAGAAGCAGTTAAAGCAGCGAAAGAACTTGGTTCGGATGTTGTCGTTGTTAAAGCCCAAATCCACGCAGGTGGACGAGGCAAGGCAGGCGGCGTCAAGCTCGCGAAAAACTTGGACGAAGTGCGTGAATACGCGAAGGAATTGCTTGGCAAGGTCCTCGTAACGCATCAGACAGGCCCAGAAGGCAAAGAAGTCAAACGCCTCTACATCGAAGCGGGCAGCAATATCGAGAAGGAATACTACCTTGGTCTGGTCCTTGACCGTGAAACTTCACGCGTCACATTGATGGGCTCAGAAGAAGGCGGTATGGACATCGAGGAAGTTGCAGCAAACACCCCAGACCGTATCTTCTACGAAGAAATCGATCCGGTTGTCGGTTTGACTGGCTTCCAAGCCCGCCGTATGGCATTCAACATGAACATTCCGGCTAAGCTTGTCAACAAAGCAGCCAAATTGATGCTTGGCCTTTACCAGGCATATCTTGAGAAAGATGCAGCAATCGTCGAGATCAACCCATTGGTCGTTACAGGCGACGGGCAGGTAGTGGCTTTGGATGCGAAGTTCAACTTCGATGCAAACGCATTATACCGTCACCAGGACATCATGGAAATGCGCGATTACGATGAAGAAGACGCTAAAGAAATCGAAGCTTCCAAGTATGACTTGAGCTACATTTCTTTGGATGGAAACATCGGCTGTATGGTTAACGGTGCCGGCCTTGCTATGGCAACAATGGATACCATCAACTACTACGGCGGCTCACCCGCTAACTTCCTTGACGTTGGGGGCGGTGCCACTGCAGAGAAAGTAACGGAAGCATTCAAGATCATTCTTTCCGATAAGAACGTCAAAGGGATCTTCGTTAACATTTTCGGCGGAATCATGAAGTGTGACATCATTGCGGAAGGCGTAATCCAAGCTGCTAAAGAAGTAAGCCTGGAAGTGCCATTAGTCGTCCGTCTTGAAGGCACAAACGTGGAAATCGGTAAAAAACTGCTGAACGAATCAGGTCTTAACATCGTGGCTGCCGGAACTATGGCAGACGGCGCGAAAAAGATCGTAGAACTTGTAGGCTAAAGAAGGGCAGGGACAAAAATGAGCGTATACATTAATAAAGACACAAAAGTGCTTGTACAGGGAATTACAGGGTCAACTGCCCTTTTCCATACAAAGCAAATGCTTGAATACGGAACGAAAATCGTTGCGGGTGTAACACCAGGCAAAGGCGGAACTGAAGTTGAAGGCGTACCTGTATTCAATACAGTTCAAGATGCCGTAGAAGCGACAGGTGCCAATGTATCTGTAATTTATGTGCCGGCTCCTTTTGCTGCTGACGCAATTCTTGAAGCAACAGAAGCTGAGTTGGATATGGCAATCTGCATCACTGAGCATATTCCGGTACTCGATATGGTCAAAGTGAAGCGTTACATGGAAGGCAAGAAAACACGTCTTGTCGGACCGAACTGCCCGGGTGTCATCACTCCGGACGAATGCAAGATTGGCATCATGCCTGGATACATCCATAAAAAAGGACATGTCGGTGTTGTGTCACGCTCCGGTACTTTGACGTATGAAGCGACTCACCAATTGTCTGAAGAAGGCATCGGCCAATCGACTGCTGTCGGAATCGGCGGAGACCCGGTCAACGGCACAAACTTTATCGATGTATTGAAAGCTTTCAACGAAGATGAAGATACGTATGCAGTGGTCATGATCGGTGAAATCGGCGGTACTGCAGAAGAGGAAGCTGCACAATGGGTAAAAGAGAACATGACGAAACCTGTTGTCGGCTTTATCGGCGGCCAGACTGCCCCTGAAGGAAAACGCATGGGCCATGCCGGTGCGATCATTTCCGGAGGTAAAGGGACAGCTGCAGACAAGATCAAAGCAATGAACGCTGCTGGAATCGAAGTTGCAGACACACCATCCGTAATCGGCGAGACTTTGATCAAAGTGATCAAGGAAAAAGGCCTATACGACGCTTGCAAAACGCATTAATCAACGGATCCCCGGAGCATCTTTCTAGATGCCTCGGGGATTTTTCTGCTTTCTGGACATAAAAGAAAACAATTCAAGCGGATATACAGCGGTAATGGCCATTCCTCATCTATAATGGGGTTATCAGCATCAAGCGTTTGTAGGAGGACATGGAATGGAAACAGAATGGGTTTTGGGGATAGCGGCAGGGACCATAGCGGCGGTCTCCGGAATGAAGATGGCGAACAGCAGGACGAAATCTAAAAAGCAGGAGAGAAAAGAACAGGTGATTATGGATGAATTCATCACGCCATTTCTGCCGGAGGTAATGGGTTTTTACCATTTGGAAGTATTGGGGAAAGACCCGCTTTCAGCGGTAGACAGGGGAAAGCTGGTGGACAAGATCTATCGGCAGAGCCTCGGAGATGAATATGGGGGCCTAGACCGCCATGGGGCGTTGGGGCATCTGCAAGAATTGGCTGAACCCGCTAAAAATAACCGGCAGGAACTGCTCCAATTCCTATTTTGGTATCTTGATTTTTCGAACGGCATATTAAAAGATATGCTTGAACAATCGAATCCGCTGCTGCGGGAAGCCAGGCTGCTTGAGAAGCAATTTGCGGTGTGGTTTATTTGCCATGAGGAATTGAAGGTTGATGCGCCTGACAGCGTCCTTGAATTGATTCACCATAGTTCGTATTTTGCCGGTGCATTGAAGGAAATCGAAGCCGGGGTATTCCGTGAAATGATGGCAGACGATGAACTGCGCGGAGAGCGCCGGGGAAATTTCTCGCGAATCATTTTCCAGGCATTCGAAAAGGAAGCGGAGGGGGAAGCGGAGTTAAAGGCAGTCGAGCAGTTTCGCGAGCATTATAATAAGCGCTATACACATCGCAATAAAGGGCAAATCCGTTTTTAACATATTTACGGATTGTGCCTGAAGCTCTATGATAAGTGTAGGCGCAGCTCTTTTGCGCTGACCTTTTATGGAGGAGGAATGTCATGAACGATGAATTCACTCAACGCCTGCTCGCCCTGCATTACGTATACCCAAAACCCTTGAACCGCTTGGCCCCGCTGCTGAAGGAAGATCCCGAACTTGAATACTTGCGGTTTCGAAGCCCCGGGGAGCTTGCGGAAACGATGCAAATCCCTTTAGAGAAAGCGAACGCCTTGAAGCGCTCGTACCTCAACTATGCAAACACCCCATTCCTGGAAATCTACGCACAACAAGAGATCTTCCCCCTCACTTACCGCGATCCCCTTTACCCATCTTCCTTGCATGAGTTGATCGACCCGCCCGCCGTTCTATATATGAAAGGCGATTTCGCTTTGCTGGATGCACCTGAAAAAATAGCGGTCATCGGTTCAAGAAAGGCGCAAAGCTATTCACACTCGGCTATCCAGCAATTGCTTCCGCCCTTGTTGGCAGAAGGATTTGTCATTGTCAGCGGATTGGCTGAAGGCGCTGATGCAATGGCACACCGATGCGCCATCGATTCCGGCGGGAAAACCATTGCCGTCATCGGGAGCGGCTTTTTGCATCGCTACCCAAAAATCAACGATGCACTGTCCATTATAATAGAAGAAACTCAATTGCTGGTCACTGAGTACCCGCCGTATATGCCCCCTAGGAAATGGAATTTTCCGATGCGAAACCGTATCATCAGTGGATTATCGAAAGGGGTCATCGTCACGCAGGCAGAAGTGAAAAGCGGAACGTGGAGTACCATTGAACACGCATTGGAGCACGGAAAAGATATCTTCGCCGTTCCTGGGAACATCTTCTCCCCGCTTTCCGCCGGCCCGCATAAATTAATTTCAGAAGGGGCAAAACCTGTTTGGGACGGGGCTCAAGTGCTGGAAGAATACCGCCAATTGAGAAGCTGAAAACTGGCGGTTCGACGAAAAGCCTTGCAATCAGCCAAAAACTGTTATACATTTTGCATCAGGTGATTCTTTACACAATTTGAAGAGACCTCTATGAGGAGGAGTATAGATGGCGGATTATTTGGTGATTGTCGAATCGCCCGCAAAGGCGAAGACAATTGAACGGTATTTGGGAAAAAAGTATAAAGTGAAAGCCTCTCTCGGCCATTTGCGCGATTTGCCGCGCAGCCAGATGGGAGTAGATGTCGAAAACAATTACGAGCCCCGCTATATCACGATTCGCGGAAAAGGCCCGATTCTGCAGGATCTGAAAAAAGAAGCGAAAAAAGCGAAAAAAGTCTTTCTCGCGGCTGACCCCGACAGAGAAGGTGAAGCGATTGCCTGGCATTTGGCGCATGCGCTCGGAGTGGATGTCGATTCGGATTGTCGCGTCGTATTCAACGAAATTACGAAAGACGCAGTAAAAGATGCGTTCAAGCATCCGCGTAAATTGGACATGGATTTGGTTGATGCCCAGCAGGCACGCCGCATCCTAGACCGCCTTGTCGGTTATAGCATCAGCCCGATCCTGTGGAAAAAAGTGAAAAAAGGCTTGTCGGCCGGCCGCGTTCAATCGGTTGCACTAGGCCTCATCATCGACCGCGAGAACGAAATCAAGAATTTCGAGCCTGAAGAGTATTGGTCGATTACCGGAGAGTTCGAAAAAGCGAAAAAAACATTCGAGGCACAGTTTTACGGGACCCCGGAAAAGAAACAGAAGCTTTCCAATGAAGAAGATGTCAAAGCCGTCTTGGCTACGATAAAAGGCAAGGATTTTCTCGTCAAGAGCGTTGTGAAAAAAGAACGCAAACGCAATCCTTCTCCTTCTTTCACCACATCCTCACTCCAGCAGGAAGCAGCACGCAAGCTGAATTTCCGTGCCAAGAAGACGATGATGCTTGCCCAGCAGCTCTATGAAGGGATTTCGGTCGGAAAAGAAGGCGTGACTGGTTTGATCACGTATATGCGTACGGATTCGACGCGGATTTCCGAATCGGCCAAGCAAGACACCATCGGTTTTATCCTCGATAAATACGGCGAAGAATATGTAACGCAAAAGCCTGCAGCCAAGCAATCCCAAAAATCACAGGATGCACACGAAGCTGTCCGCCCGACCAGCGTCCACCGCACGCCGGAATCGCTGAAGAGCATATTGTCGCGCGACCTTTACCGTTTGTACAAATTGATCTGGGACCGCTTTGTGGCGAGCCAGATGTCGCCGGCTGTGCTGGACACGGTAATGGCAGAGCTGCAGAACGGCGAAGCGATTTTCCGTGCCAACGGTTCCCAAGTGAAGTTTCCTGGATTCATGAAGCTTTATATTGAAGGGACCGACGACAAGAAAGAGGAAAAAGACAATATCCTCCCGGAAATGAAGGAAGGCGACAAAGTCAAGGCGACGGAGATTACGCCGAACCAGCATTTCACACAGCCGCCTCCACGCTATACGGAAGCGCGCCTGGTACGCACATTGGAAGAGCTCGGCATAGGCCGCCCGTCGACCTATGCACCGACTTTGGATACCATACAAAAACGCGGCTATGTTGCACTCGACGCGAAGCGCTTCATCCCGACCGAACTTGGGGAAATCGTGCATCAATTGGTGCGTGATTTCTTTCCGGATATTTTGAACATCGAGTTCACGGCGAAAATGGAAAATGATCTGGACAGCATCGAAGAAAGTGAAGTCGACTGGCGCGCAATCATCGATGCCTTCTATAAAGAGTTCGCGAAAGACCTTGAAGTGGCGGAGAATGAAATGGAGAAAGTCCAGATCAAAGATGAGCCGGCTGGAGAAGATTGCGAGGAATGCGGTTCGCCGATGGTTTTCAAGCTTGGGCGCTACGGTAAGTTCATGGCCTGCAGCAACTTCCCGGAATGCCGCAACACAAAAGCGATCGTCAAGCATATCGGCGTCAAATGCCCGACTTGTAAAGAAGGCGAGATCGTCGAAAGGAAAAGCAAGAAGCGCCGCATATTCTATGGCTGTGAACGCTATCCGGAATGTGAATTCGTTTCTTGGGACAAGCCGATCGAACGCCCTTGCCCGAAATGCAGCAGCTTGATGGTCGAAAAGAAAGTGAAAAAAGGCGTGCAGATCAATTGCACAGCCTGCGACTACAAAGAAGAAGTCCAATAATTAATAGAGGTGTTTTATCATGACGAAAATTGTAAATGTAATCGGTGCCGGCCTTGCAGGAAGCGAAGCGGCATGGCAAATCGCCAAACGCGGCGTCAATGTCAGGCTTTATGAAATGCGCCCTGTCAAACAAACGCCGGCACACCATACGGATAAATTTGCGGAATTGGTCTGCAGCAACTCGCTGCGCGCCAATTCATTGACCAATGCGGTCGGCGTCATCAAAGAGGAAATGCGCAAACTGGATTCGGTCATCATCGACGCAGCCGATAAAGCATCGGTGCCGGCTGGCGGCGCACTTGCAGTCGACCGCCATGAATTTGCGGGAACTGTGACGGAAAATGTCCGCAACCACCCGCTCGTTGAAGTGATCAATGAAGAAGTGACGGAAATTCCGGAAGGCATCACCATCATCGCAACCGGCCCATTGACTTCCCCGGCGCTAGCAGAGAAAATCCGCAAGCTGACGGGTGAAGAGTATCTCTACTTCTATGACGCGGCAGCGCCGATCGTCGAAAAAGACAGTATCGACATGGACAAAGTCTATCTGAAATCGCGCTACGACAAAGGCGAAGCCGCTTATCTGAACTGTCCGATGACAGAAGAAGAGTTCCGCCGCTTCCATACGGCTTTGGTCGAAGCGGAAGTCGTGCCGCTTAAGGAATTCGAAAAAGAAATTTATTTCGAAGGCTGCATGCCGGTCGAAGTGATGGCGGCCAGAGGCGATAAGACCTTGACATTCGGGCCGATGAAACCTGTCGGGTTGGAAGACCCGAAAACCGGGAAACGCCCTTATGCTGTCGTGCAATTGCGCCAGGACGATGCAGCGGGCACGCTATACAATATCGTCGGGTTCCAGACGCATTTGAAATGGGGAGCGCAAAAGGAAATCCTGCGCATGATCCCGGGGCTTGAGAATGTCGAAATCGTCCGCTACGGCGTCATGCACCGCAATACATTCATCAACTCGCCGAATGTCCTGAAACCGACCTATCAATTGAAGGCCGACCCGAATATCTTCTTCGCCGGCCAAATGACAGGCGTCGAAGGCTATGTGGAATCTGCGGGCAGCGGCTTGCTGGCTGGCATCAACGCAGCGAAGCTGGCACTGGGCGAGGAGCCGGTCGTATTGCCCGCCGAAACGGCACTTGGCAGCATGGCGCGCTATATCACCGAAGCGGATTCGAAGAACTTCCAGCCGATGAATATCAATTTCGGCTTGTTCCCGGATCTCGGCGAACGCATCAAGTCGAAGCAAGAGCGCGCTGAGCGCCATGCCAACCGTGCATTGGAATCAATTCAAAATTATATGAATTCAGTGACGGTTTAATTGAAAAAAGCCTCTAAGTATTGGTATACTTTAGAGGCTTTTTTAATTGCCTGAAAGGCGGCATGCCAGATGACGAAAGAACAGATGCTCGAATCGTTCATGAGCTATATCCAATTGGAAAAGAATTATTCCGCCCACACTGTCCACCAGTACCTACAGGATCTGGAGGGTTTTTTTCTGTTCCTGGAACAAGAAGGTGTGAGCGATCTGCACGAAGTCGAATACCTTCATGCGCGAAATTATGTAACGAAACTATATGAAGCCGAATTGTCAAGAACGTCCATATCAAGGAAAATCTCTGCTATCCGGTCGTTTTTCCGCTACGGCAACCGCGAATTCGGGCTTAGCGAAGCGGCGTTCCGCTCGCTGTTCCATCCGAAGAAAGAAGAGCGGCTGCCCCAGTTTTTCTACGAGGAAGAGCTTGAGCAGCTGTTCGCTTCACTCACCGGTGAAGATGCGCTGTCGCTCCGCAATCGCGCCTTGCTGGAATTGCTTTATGCGACCGGCATGCGAGTCAGTGAATGCGTATCGATCAAGATAAAGGATTTGGACCGCCATATGCATATCGTCAAAGTGCTCGGCAAGGGCAGGAAAGAGCGTTACATCCCATATGGCCAGTTTGCCCATGACGCGCTGGAACTTTATATCGACTCGGCCCGTCCAAGGTTAATGAAGGCGAAAGAGCACGAGATGCTGTTCGTCAATAGCCGTGGAGATGGTGTGACGGACCGTGGCGTCCGCCATATCCTGAACGAGTGCATGAAAAAAGCGTCCCTTAACTCATCGATTTATCCCCATATGATCCGCCATACATTCGCCACCCATCTATTGAATAACGGGGCGGATATGCGCACTGTCCAGGAATTGCTGGGCCATGCGCATCTCAGTTCCACTCAAGTCTATACGCATGTGACGAAAGACCATTTGCGCAATACGTATTTAAAATCCCATCCAAGGGCATAGAGAGGAGAATTTATCATGCAGGAATTTCATGCAACCACAATCTTTGCAGTAAAGCATAAAGGCAAATCGGCCATGGCTGGAGATGGGCAAGTGACATTCGGCAACGCCGTCGTCATGAAACATACTGCAAAAAAGGTCCGCAGGCTCTATAACAATGAAGTGCTGACGGGATTTGCCGGTTCCGTGGCGGATGCCTTTACGCTGTTTGAAATGTTTGAAGGCAAACTCACCGAATTCAACGGCAACCTCCAGCGCGCTGCTGTCGAACTCGCGAAGCAATGGCGCGGCGATAAAATGCTGCGGCAACTGGAAGCGATGCTGATCGTCATGAACAAAGATGAACTTTTGCTTGTCTCAGGCACCGGCGAAGTCATCGAGCCGGACGACGGGATCCTGGCAATCGGCTCCGGCGGCAATTACGCGCTTGCGGCCGGCCGGGCATTGAAGAAATACGCAGGCGACCAACTGACGGCGGGCGAAATTGCCCAATCCGCGCTTGAAACGGCTGCAGATATTTGCGTCTATACCAACCATCAAATCATTATGGAGGAGTTGTCAGAATGAAAACACAAACCGATTTAACTCCCCGGCAGATCACCGATCACTTGGACCGTTTCATCGTCGGGCAGAAAGACGCCAAGCGTTCGATCGCGATTGCGCTGCGCAACCGCTACCGCCGCAGCCGCCTCGATGAAGAAATGCAGGATGAAGTCATCCCGAAGAATATTCTGATGATCGGCCCGACCGGCGTGGGGAAGACGGAAATCGCGCGCCGCATCGCAAAACTGACCGGCGCGCCGTTCATCAAAGTCGAAGCGACGAAGTTTACGGAAGTCGGATATGTCGGCCGTGATGTGGAGTCCATGGTGCGTGATTTGGTGGAAGCATCCGTGCGCATCGTCAAAGAAGAAAAATACGAAGCCGTGAAGGAACGGGCAGAATCTGCTGCCAACGACCGCCTCGTGAAGTTGCTGGCGCCTTCGATGAAGAAAAAGCAAACTGCGCAAAATCCGCTGGAAATGTTCTTCGGGCAAAAACAGGAGCAGGAAGAGGAAGATCCGGAAGCGGAAGTGGAAGTGCGCGTCAAGCGCCGGGAAATTGCCGCTGACCTGAAAGCGGGCAAGCTGGAAGACGAATGGGTGACAGTGGAAGTGACGGAAAACACGGCATCCATGTTTGACGCTTTCCAAGGGTCGGGTATGGAGCAGATGGGTGAGAACATGCAGGATGCACTATCTTCCTTGATGCCGAAAAAAAAGAAAAAGCGCCGCATGCAAGTGAAAGACGCCCGGCGTGTACTGACGGCTGAAGAATCGGAAAAATTGGTCGACAGTGAGGAAATCTCGTCAGAGGCGATTAGCCGCGCCGAGCAGCAAGGCATCATCTTCATCGATGAAATGGACAAAATCGCCAGCAAAAGTTCCAGTTCTTCTGCGGATGTTTCGAGGGAGGGTGTCCAGCGCGACATCTTGCCAATCGTCGAAGGCTCGACTGTATCGACGAAATACGGGGCCGTGAAGACGGATTACATGCTGTTCGTCGCAGCCGGGGCGTTCCATATGTCGAAGCCGTCAGACTTGATCCCGGAATTGCAGGGCCGCTTCCCGATCCGTGTCGAATTGACCAAGCTCGAAGTCGGTGATTTCGTGAAGATTTTGACCGAACCGAAACATTCCTTGCTTAATCAGTATAAAGCGCTTCTCGAAACAGAAGGAGTTATGGTACACTTTACTGATGCGTCAATCGTCAGACTTGCGGAAATTGCTTATGAAGTAAATCAACAGACGGATAATATCGGCGCTCGCCGACTTCATACAATATTGGAACGCTTATTGGAAGACCTATCATTTGAAGCATCTGAGATTTCACCTGCCCAAATCGATATCACTCCTCAATACGTCAATGAAAAACTTGAAAATGTGGCGAAAAACAAAGATTTGTCACAATTTATCCTGTAGAACGAGGCGTATTGGTTTCATTAAAGTGTAAAAACCTTTAGAATATTGAATAAACGGTGCGAAATACGTACGAATCATGTAGGAGGTTCATAATTATGAATTTATTGGGAAAAACAAGACGCATTAACTCTATGCTGCAAGCAGCAGCCGGCAAGCCGGTAAACTTTAAGGACATGGCTGAAACATTGAGCGAAGTCATCGAAGCGAATGTCTTCGTCGTCAGCCGCAAAGGGAAGGTCCTCGGCTATGCGGTCAACCAGCAGATCGAAAACGAGCGCATGAAGAACATGCTCGAAGAACGCCAATTCCCGCTTGAATACACACAAAACCTATCAAACATCACGGAAACATCCGCTAACTTGGATGTGAACAGTGAGCACACGATCTTCCCGGTAGAAGAGCGTGAACTATTCAAGAACGGCTTGACGACGATCGTTCCGATCATCGGCGGCGGCGAACGCCTTGGCACTTTGCTGCTAGGACGCGTTAACGACCAGTTCGGCGATGACGATTTGATCCTTGGCGAATACGGCGCGACAGTTGTCGGCATGGAGATCCTCCGTGAAAAAGGCGACCGCATCGAAGAGGAAGCGCGCAGCAAGGCTGTCGTGCAAATGGCAATCAGTTCACTGTCTTACAGCGAACTTGAAGCGATCGAGCATATCTTCGAAGAACTTGACGGCAACGAAGGCTTGCTTGTCGCCTCGAAAATTGCTGACCGCGTCGGCATCACGCGTTCGGTCATCGTCAACGCACTCCGCAAACTTGAGAGTGCCGGCGTCATCGAATCGCGCTCACTCGGCATGAAAGGGACGTATATCAAAGTATTGAATACGAAATTCCTTGCAGAGCTCGAACAATTGAAAATGAATTAATCCCATGCGCCGCCCCGGACTAGCTATTAGTTCCGGGGCGGCTTTTGCGTTCTGTACCACCTCGGAATTTTGAAGAAGTTACAGCTTTCCATTACAAATTGTCTATTCCATTTCCTGTTTATAATTAAGGGGATGAAAAAGCGTGTTGAATAAATAACTTTTCGGCGCTAGTGTAGCGGAAGCCGGTGACTAATGAATATGCGAAGCCTTGCTGAGTATGTTCATTTGCGACGCATCTGCTAGCAGATGTCTTTGTGCGATGCCCGAACATAGTGAGGGTTGAGCAGATGGGGAAGCGGCAGCTTTCAAAGCAGGGCTTAGCCGACGAACCGTGCCCTGGCAGCTGGCAACGCGACGTTCTGTCGCGCCAGCTGCATGGCCCACACCCTGTGCCCGAAAGCATCCGGCTGGAGCGGGACGAAGAAATAGCCGAGGTTTCCCAGAAGACCCTATACCTTTTCCAAGCTTTCACTAACTTTTATAAATATCAGTTGCAGGCACCAGCAATTGCGTGGTATAATTTCAAATGGTGTTAAATACACACGCATTCCGATCTGTTCCGCAGGTGCCTGTATGGGTAACGGTTCAGAAGCGAAGAGTGCGGAGGCAAACAAAAACCTATTAGGAGGAAACACATCATGGCAGTAATTTCAATGAAACAATTGCTTGAAGCTGGTGTACACTTTGGCCACCAGACTCGCCGCTGGAACCCGAAAATGAAAAAATACATCTTCGTGGAACGTAACGGCATCTACATCATCGACCTTCAAAAGACGGTCCGCAAACTCGAGGAAGCTTATAACTTCATGAGACAAGTGGGCGAAGAAGGCGGTAAAGTCTTGTTCGTAGGAACTAAGAAACAAGCTCAGGACGCTATCAAAGAAGAAGCAGAACGTTCTGGCAACTACTACATTAACCAACGCTGGTTGGGTGGTACTTTGACTAACTTCGGCACGATCCAAAAACGTGTTAACCGCATGAAACAGATCGAGCGCATGGAAGAAGACGGCACTTTCGAAGTCCTTCCGAAAAAAGAAGTAGTCCAATTGAAAAAACAACACGAACGCTTGGAGAAATTCCTAGGCGGTATCCGTGACATGAACGGTCTTCCAGACGTAATGTTCGTCGTAGACCCTCGTAAAGAACGCATCGCAGTAGCAGAAGCTATGAAATTGAACATCCCAATCGTAGGTATCGTTGATACGAACTGCGATCCGGACGAAATCGATTACGTAATCCCTGCAAACGATGATGCTATCCGTGCGGTCAAACTATTGACTGGCAAAATGGCTGACGCTCTTCTTGAGTCCAAGCCGGAAGAAGACGAAGAAGCATCAGCGGAAACTGCTGAGTAATTCGCAATGTTTACAGGTGATAAGCGGCCAACCCCACTTATCACCTTTTTTTGAGAAAACACAGACAAGCTGAAGGAGGAATTTAATCATGGCAGTTACAGCTCAAATGGTTAAAGAATTGCGCGAAAAAACAGGCGCAGGTATGATGGATTGCAAAAAAGCATTGGTACAGACTGACGGCGACATGGACGCAGCCCTAGATTTCCTTCGTGAAAAAGGATTGGCGAGTGCTTCTAAAAAAGCTGACCGCATCGCTGCTGAAGGGATCACGTCGATCCTTGAAGAAGGCAACGAAGCAGTCATCTACGAAGTTAACGCTGAAACGGATTTCGTAGCGAAAAACGAAGGTTTCCAGACTTTGGTCAAAGAAATCGGCGAACACTTGCTTGCGACAAAACCGGCGACAATAGATGAAGCGAACGCATCTACAATGTCTAACGGCTTGACAGTACAGGACCACATTTCGAATGCAATCGCTAAAATCGGTGAAAAAATCACTTTGCGCCGCTTCGAAATCCGCACGAAAACAGACAACGACGCTTTCGGCCCTTACTTGCACATGGGCGGGCGCATCGGCGTACTCGTTCTTTTGGAAGGCTCTTCCGATTCACAAGCTGCACGCGATATCGCTATGCACATCGCTGCGCTTAACCCGAAATACGTTTCACGCGACGAAGTGTCTGCTGACGAAGTAGAGCGCGAGCGCAAAGTATTGACTGAGCAAGCGTTGAATGAAGGCAAGCCGGAAAAAATCGTTGAAAAAATGGTTGAAGGCCGCCTTGGAAAATACTTCGAGGACATTTGCTTGCTTGACCAGGCATTCGTTAAAAACTCTGACCAGAAAGTCCGCGAATTCGCAGCATCTGTTGGCGGCACTGTAAAAGAGTTCATCCGTTATGAAGTGGGCGAGGGCATCGAAAAACGTGAAGACAACTTCGCTGACGAAGTCATGAGCCAAGTCAACAAAAAATAATTCAACTTTTATATGAGACATCCGGGGAGCACAATGTTGTGTTCCCTGTTTTTCAATAAACGTGTAACGGAGGGTACCGATGAGTGTTCCAAAATACAAACGCATTGTACTGAAATTAAGTGGAGAAGCGATGGCAGGCGGACAAGGTTTCGGTCTTTCCCCTGAAATCATCAAATCTGTCGCAGCGCAAGTGAAGGAAATCGTCGATTTGGGCATAGAAGTGGCAGTAGTGGTCGGCGGCGGAAATATCTGGCGCGGTAAAGTCGGCTCTGAAATGGGGATGGACCGTGCAACTGCAGACTATATGGGGATGCTTGCGACTGTCATGAACTCCCTCGCCTTGCAGGATTCTCTTGAGAAGCAAGACGTGGAAACACGCGTATTGTCGTCGATTGAAATGCGCCAAGTCGCAGAACCGTATATCCGCAGAAGAGCGATCCGTCACCTCGAGAAAAAGCGCGTCGTCATTTTCTCGGCCGGAACCGGTAATCCTTACTTCTCGACCGACACGACGGCTGCCTTGCGTGCGGCAGAGATCGAGGCAGATGTCATCTTGATGGCGAAAAACAATGTGGACGGCGTTTATTCAGCCGATCCTAAAACCGATGTTGAAGCGATCAAATACGATGAGCTATCGTACTTCGACGTCATCCAACAAGGGCTTCAAGTGATGGATTCGACAGCTTCCACATTATGTATGGACAATGATATTCCACTCGTAGTATTCTCTATAATGGAAAAAGGAAACATAAAACGAGCTGTTCTTGGTGAAAAAATCGGGACAGTAGTGAGGAGATCATTATAATGCCGAAAACAATCATGAACGATACGAAAACGAAAATGGGAAATGCCATTCAAGCTTTTTCGCGTGATTTGGCTTCCATCCGTGCAGGGCGGGCAACACCGTCCTTGCTCGATAAGATTACGGTCGAGTACTACGGGGCTCCAACGCCGATCAACCAAGTAGCGGGTATTTCTGTGCCGGAAGCGCGTTTGATCATGATCCAGCCATATGATAAAACGATCCTGCCTGAAATCGAGAAAGCGATCATGAAATCGGATCTCGGGCTCAGCCCTTCAAACGATGGCAACGTCATCCGCCTGGCGGTTCCTGCCCTTACAGAAGAGCGCCGCAAAGATCTCGTCAAGCAAGTGAAGAAAGAAGCGGAAGATGCGAAAGTGGTGATCCGCAACATTCGCCGCGATGCCAACGACGATTTGAAGAAGCTTGAGAAAAAGAGCGAGATCACAGCCGATGATCTGCGCGGCTACTCAGATGATGTACAAGATATGACCAACACCCATATCGCTAAAATCGACGACATGGTCAAAGACAAAGAAACTGAGATTATGGCAGTTTAAAGCGAACTTCATCTGTTCCCGGGCGTCCTGTATAACAGGACGCTTTTTTCATGCCAAAATTTCGGAAGTGCCTTGAAAGTTCACGCACAACGCGCATTTTTTTGATATGATAAGCAATAGACATTCCGATTGGTTACAAGTGGAGGATTAATTATGTTCAATAAACTATTAAAGAGAAATATAGAGCCGGTAGTGGTGGAATACGGGGAGCGCGCCATGGCTGTAGCGGGCGCAGGTGTCCCGTCCCATGTGGCGATCATCATGGACGGCAACGGGCGCTGGGCGAAAAAGCGTTCCATGCCGAGAGTGGCGGGGCATCACGAAGGGATGAAGACAGTCCGCAAAATCACGAAGCTCGCGAGCCATCTTGGCGTCGACGTATTGACGCTTTATGCGTTTTCCACCGAAAATTGGAAACGCCCGAAAATGGAAGTCGACTTTTTGATGCGCTTGCCGGAAGAGTTCCTGTCCAGTTTTCTGCCGGAGCTCATCGAAGAAAACGTCCGCGTGGAAATGATGGGCTATGTGGAGGATTTGCCTGCCCACACGATCCAGGCAATCCAGAAAGCGAAAGAAGCGACCAAACATAATGATGGGCTGGTATTGAACTTTGCATTGAATTACGGCAGCCGGGCGGAAATCGTCGATGCCGTGAAGAACTTGGCCGCTTTGGTGCAGGCAGGTGAACTGGACCCAACCGAAATTTCAGAAGAGATGATCACGAGCCGTCTTATGACAAGCGCATTGCCGGAGCCTGATTTATTGATCCGAACGAGCGGGGAGGTTCGTTTGAGCAATTTCATGCTGTGGCAATTGGCTTATACGGAATTTTGGTTTACCGACACCTTATGGCCGGATTTCGGGGAAGACTGCTTGCTTGAGGCATTCGAGGTTTACCAGAAACGAAACCGGCGCTATGGTGGCTTGAAGGGGGAAGAAGCAAATTGAAGCAACGCATTGTTACGGGAGCTATAGCAGCTGCCCTATTTATTCCATTTGTCATCATCGGCGGGATTCCGTTTATTCTTTTGGTCTACATCCTTGCAACAATCGGTTTTCAGGAATTGCTTAAAATGAAAGGCCGGAGCCTCATGAGCGTACCCGGCCTTATTTCTCTTGTAGCTTTGTATGCTTTCATGCTGCCAGGCGATTGGTCACAGCAAGTATACGAGTGGACCGGCTATTTGAAAGTGGAGTTTGTTTTCATGGCGGTCATCTTATTGCTTATACATACGGTCGTCGTCAAAAACAGCTTTACATTTGACGATGCCGCGTTCGCCATCCTCGGCACCCTTTATGTGGGGTTGGGGTTCTATTACTTAATCGAAACTCGGGAATCAGGGCTCGCGGTATTGGTTTTTGCGCTGCTTGTTGTCTGGTTCACCGATTCCGGCGCTTATTTTACAGGGCGCAAAATCGGGAAACGCAAATTATGGCCCGAAATATCGCCGAATAAGACCATTGAGGGATTTGTCGGCGGCATCATCTGGGCTGTGGGAATCGCATTGATATTTGCCTATTTTGCCGGCATGGAACAGCCTATGGTCTTGGTCGTCATCGTTGCGATCGTCGCTTCGATTTTCGGCCAATTGGGCGATTTGGTGGAATCAGCATTGAAACGACATTTCAATGTCAAGGATTCCGGAAAGATGCTGCCGGGGCATGGGGGCATCCTGGACCGGTTCGACAGCATCCTTTTTGTCATGCCGTTATTGCATTTCCTGCATTTTATTTAAGAGAGGGTTGTTTTATAGATGAAAAAAATCATATTGCTCGGGGCAACCGGTTCGATCGGCATCCAGACGGCGGATATCATCCGGGAACATCCCGAAGCGTTTTCGCTGGTCGGGTTGTCTGCCGGCAGAAACATGGAAAAAACACGCGAGCTGATCCAGGAGTTCCAGCCGGAAATCGTCTGTGTCCAGCTCGCTGAAGACGCGCAGAAGCTGCAGCACGAATTCAAGGGCATTCTATTCGTCCATGGCAACAAAGGCCTTATTGATGCATCGACATATGAAGCGGATGTTTTGGTCAATGCAGTGATCGGCAGCGTCGGGCTCGAGCCCACACTGGAAGCGATCAAGCTTGGCCGCACGATTGCCATCGCCAATAAAGAAACGCTTGTGACAGCAGGCCATTTGGTCATGCAAAGCGCGAAAAAATACGGCGCCGATATCTTGCCGGTGGATAGCGAGCATTCGGCTTTGTTCCAAGCGCTTAATGGAGAAAAGATCGAACAGGCAAGCCGGTTGATCCTGACAGCTTCAGGGGGCAGCTTCCGCGACAAAACGCGCGATGAACTTGCCGGTGTTACGGTCGAAGATGCGCTCAATCACCCGAACTGGTCGATGGGGTCCAAAATCACGATCGATTCCGCGACGATGTTGAATAAAGGCTTGGAAGTAATCGAAGCACATGTCTTGTTCGATTTTGCCTACGACGATATCGATGTGCTATTGCACCGGGAGAGCATCATTCACTCCATGGTCGAATTCCAGGACACGAGCGTCATGGCGCAGCTTGGGACGCCTGATATGAGGGTGCCGATCCAATATGCCTTGTCCTATCCGGACCGCCTGCCGCGCCCAGCTGCCAAACGGCTGGACTTGGCGGAAATCGCCCAGCTCAACTTCAAGGCGATGGATTACGAGCGATTCCGTGCATTGAAGCTCGCATTCGACGCCGGCCGCGAAGGCGGAACGATGACCACCGTATTGAATGCCGCCAACGAACAAGCGGTCGCAATGTTCCTGAACCGCCAAATCGGCTTTTTGCAAATCGAGGAATTCATCGAACGGGCGATGCTTGGCCATAAGACAATCGCTTCACCGGATCTCGAGACGATTCTCGCTGCAGATTCTGAAACGAGAAAAACCGTGGAAAACATGCTAAAATAGCGACAGATTAAAACCGAATAAGGTTTATTAAGGATGGGTTCAAAATGGAGACAGTATTAGCGTTCATAATCATTTTCGGCGCATTAGTGTTTTTCCACGAGCTGGGCCATTTCCTGTTCGCTAAGCGGGCCGGGATCCTCGTTCGTGAATTCGCTATCGGAATGGGCCCCAAGATCTTGGGCATCACACGAGGCGAGACGCTGTATACGGTTAGATTGCTTCCGATCGGCGGTTATGTCCGCATGGCGGGCGAAGAGATGGATGCCATCCATCTGCAGGCGGGCCACCGTATCGGGCTGCTGTTGGATGAAAAGGGACAGGCAAAGAAAGTCATCCTTAACCAAAAGCATGTTTACCCGGACATTCTGTTTTTGGAAGTGGAACAAGCAGATCTGGAAAAAGAATTATATATCAAAGGGTATGATGAAGACGAACAGCTGGTGAATATTAAAGTCGCACGCGATGCGGTAGTGGAAGAGAACGGCCGTGAAACGATTTTGGCCCCTTATGACCGCACGTTCGACGCGAAAAATTTGCCGAACCGCTTCATGACGATTTTCGCCGGGCCGTTCTTCAACTTTATCCTGGCATTCTTTATCTTCACGGCAATCGGCATGATGCAGGGGGTCCCGACTTTCGAGCCGGTCATTTCCGAAGTGACGGAAGACAGCCCTGCTGAACAGGCAGGCATGCAAGACGGCGACCTGGTGACGGAAATCGAAGGCCAGCCGATCAGCACATGGGACGAGCTGGTGGAATCGGTGCAAGGAAGTGCAGGAACAGCGCTTGATTTTCAAGTGGAGCGTGATGGCGAGCCTTTGAACTTTACCATCACGCCTGAACTGTCCGAGCAATCGGCAGAAGAAGTCGGCGTCATCGGCGTCTTGTACCAAAGCCCGGTGGAGAAAGACTTTTTCGGTTCATTCGCCTATGGCGCCGAACAGACAGTCTTTTGGTTCAAGGAAATATTCCGGTTGCTCGGCATGCTAGTGACAGGCCAATTCACCATCGATGCCTTATCCGGCCCTGTCGGCATCTACAAAACCACTGAAGAAGTCGCCCAGTACGGCATCTTTACGCTCATGAGCTGGGCTGGCATGCTCAGCATCAACTTAGGGATCATGAACTTGTTGCCGCTGCCAGCGCTTGACGGCGGACGCCTCATGTTCTTTGTCCTTGAAGCATTGCGAGGCAAGCCGGTCGATAAGCAAAAAGAAGGGATGGTCCATTTTGTCGGGATCATGCTGTTAATGCTCTTGATGATTGTCGTCACATGGAATGACATTCAGCGATTCTTCTTTTAATGAGAGAAAGGGAAGCGTCTAACGCTTTCCTTTCTCTGCTACATAGGGATTTACAAATACAATAACCAGTCGAGGTGTATTCGGATATGAGACAAACATTAAGCTTTATCCCGACGTTACGGGAAACTCCAGCTGATGCGGAAGTGAAATCACATCAATTATTGCTGCGGGCAGGATTTATCCGCCAAAATACGAGCGGGATCTATTCATTCCTTCCGCTCGGCAAACGCGTTCTGCACAAAGTCGAGAAAATCATCCGTGAGGAAATGGAAGCGATCAATAGCGTAGAAGTCTTCATGCCGGCGCTTCAACAGGCAGAACTTTGGCAGGAAACAGGGCGCTGGTATTCCTACGGCGACGAATTGATGCGTTTAAAAGACCGCAACGACCGTGAATTCGCTTTGGGGGCAACCCATGAGGAGATCATCACGAGCCTGTTGCGCGACGAGATTAAGTCCTATAAGAAATTGCCGCTGACTTTGTATCAAATCCAGTCGAAGTTCCGCGATGAAAAACGCCCGCGCTTCGGGTTGTTACGCGGACGCGAATTCCTTATGAAAGATGCTTATTCCTTCCACGCGACGCCAGAGAGCCTCGATAAAACCTATGACGATATGATGCAGGCCTACAGCAATATCTTCAGCCGCCTCGGCTTGAATTTCCGTGCCGTCATCGCGGACTCGGGAGCGATCGGGGGCAAGGACAACCATGAATTCATGGTGCTGTCGGATATCGGGGAAGATACGATTGCGTATTCGGACAGTTCGCCATATGCCGCGAATATTGAAATGGCCGCCGTTCAAATGGACTATCCGAAATCCGATGAGCAAGCGCGTCAAGTTGAAAAAGTTTCAACGCCTGATCAGAAGACCATTGCACAAGTGGCGGAGTTCCTCGAGACGAAGCCGGAAAACTGCATCAAGACGCTTGTGTTCAAAGCGGATGATGAGCTGATTGTAGTATTGTCGCGCGGCGACCATGAAGTGAATGACGTTAAAGTCAAGCATATTTCAGGTGCTAAGCTGATCGATATGGCGACGCCTGAAGATGTGCGTGAACTGTTGTCCTGCGATATCGGCTCAATCGGGCCAGTGAACTTACCTGCAGGCGTACGCGTATTTGCGGACAATGCTGTTAAATCGATCGTCAACGGCGTCACAGGCGCTAATGAAGACGGTGTCCATTTCAAAAATGTTACACCTGATGAAGATTTCACGGTAGAAGCATATGGAGATCTGCGTTTCATAAAAGAAGGCGATCCATCGCCTGATGGAAACGGCACGATCCAATTCGCTAAAGGAATCGAAGTCGGCCATATCTTTAAACTCGGCACGACTTACAGTGAGCCGATGAAAGCGACTTTCCTCAATGACCAAGGCAAAGCGATGCCTTATATCATGGGATGCTACGGAATTGGCGTATCGCGCATTGTCGCGGCTGTCGCTGAGCAGTTCCAGGACGATTCCGGGTTCACGTGGCCGAATGCCGTCGCGCCATATGGAATCCACGTTGTGCCGGTCAATGTCAAAGATGACGTACAGCGTGAAGCCGGGGAAGAGATTTATGTGCAATTGAAAGCACACGGCTTCGAAGTGCTGCTCGATGACCGGAAAGAGCGTGCCGGCGTGAAATTCACCGATGCCGACTTGATCGGCCTGCCGATCCGCATCACTGTCGGCAAACGTGCCGCAGAAGGGATCCTGGAAGTGAAAATCCGCCAAACCAACGAAACGGTCGAATGGCATAAAGATGAAGTGCTTGAGAAGGTACGCGAATTCTTTAAGAAATGAATAATAATCTGATATGATAAAAGGAAAGTACAAACGTACTTTCCTTTCTTTTTCTGAAATAAATGGCGAAGGGGATAATCATGATAAATGAGCAAGACGCCAAAATGAGATTTAAATTGCTGCTGCAGCATCTGGAGTTAACCGATGATGTACATATGCCGTATTTCGAAGACGCGGAATTGACGCGCATGACCGTCCATAAAAAAGACCGGGCATGGCGCTTTATCGTCAAGCTCAAGCAAGTGCTGCCGCTTGAACTATTCGTTATTTTCCGCGAGCGGCTGCAAGCCAAGTTTTCATCGATTGCGAGCGTTCAAGTATATATCGAAACACCTGCACAGCAAGCCGACGGTGAACAAGTCGCCGCATATTGGCGGCATGTTGTCGACGAACTGGCAGATATGGCGCCGCCTTTACGCGAGCGCCTGCTGGCTCAAGCGCCGGTGTGGAACGGCAATAAACTGATTGTCGATTGCTGCCATGAACATGAAATGATGGCGTTGAAGTCGAAATACACTGAGAAGCTGGGCCAGGTTTTCCAGCAATTCGGTTTTCCGGCATTTTCAATCGATTTTCAATTATCGGCTGAAGACCAGCAGGAAGCACGCGCCGCGTTCATGGAACAACGCAAAGCCGAAGAAGAAGCGCTGGCGAAACGGGCGGTCGCGGACATGAAAAAACGCGAAACCGAGCGTAAGGAAAACGGCGCTCCATCCGGTCCATTCCAGATGGGCGCCGCCATCAAGCCGGATGAACAAATTGTCGAAATCCGTTCGATTGTCGATGAAGAGCGCCGCGTGACCATCGAAGGCTTCGTCTTCGATGTCGAAGTGCGCGAATTGCGCAGCGGCCGTTCGCTATTGACCGTCAAGATGACCGATTATACCGATTCGATCCTTGTCAAAATGTTCTCGCGTGACAAAGAAGACGCAGAGTTGATGGCGCAAGCGAAAAAAGGCATGTGGCTGAGAGCGAGAGGCTCGATCCAAACCGATACATTCGTCAGGGATCTGGTCATGATGTCGAATGACATGGTCGAAATCAACCCAACTGTACGCAAGGACACCGCTGAAGTGAAACGGGCGGAATTGCACCTGCATTCGCCGATGAGCCAGATGGACGCGGTGTCGTCCATCGAATCATTGGTCGCCCAAGCGGCGAAATGGGGCCATCCGGCAATCGCGGTCACGGACCATGCCGGTGTCCAGGCATTCCCGGATGCCTATGCCGCGAGCCAAAAACACGGCATCAAAGCAATCTTCGGATTGGAAGCGAACTTGGTCGATGACGGCGTGCCGATTGCCTACGAGGAACGCCATGCGCTTCTCGAGGAAGAAACGTTCGTCGTCTTTGACTTGGAGACGACTGGCCTATCCGCTGTCTACGACACCATCATCGAATTGGCAGCGGTCAAGATCAAGGGCGGGAACATTATCGATAAATTCGAGCGTTTTGCTAATCCGCATCACCCGCTGTCAGCAACGACCATCGACTTGACCGGCATCACCGATGACATGGTCCGAAACGCGCCGGAAGTCGAAGAAGTGATCCGTGAATACCATGAATGGGCCGGTGACCATATCATGGTCGCTCATAATGCTTCATTCGATATGGGCTTTTTGTATGTCGCCTACAAGAAATACGGAATCGATAAAACGCATGCCACGATCGACACATTGGAACTGGCCCGCATGCTCCATCCGGAAATGAAAAACCACCGTTTGAATACGCTGGCGAAAAAATTCAATATCGAACTGACGCAGCATCACCGTGCGATCTACGATACGGAAGCGACGGCTTACCTATTGACGCATCTTCTGAAAGAAGCGGACGATAAAGGGATCCTCTACCATGATCAATTGAACGATTACGTCGGCACGGGAGATTCCTATAAGCGCTCACGGCCGACACATTGCACCTTGCTGGCAAAAGACCAGGAAGGCCTGAAAAACCTGTTCAAGCTCGTGTCAGCATCCCATATCAATTATTTCTACCGCGTCCCGCGCATCCCGCGCTCGCTTCTACAGCGGCACCGGAAAGGGCTCCTCGTCGGATCGGGCTGCGATAAAGGCGAAGTATTTGAAGCCGTCATGCAGAAATCGATGGAAGAAGTGGAGCGCACGGCACAGTTCTATGATTATTTGGAAGTGCATCCGAAAGAAGTCTACCAGCCCTTGATCGACCGCGAACTGATCCGCGACGAATGGAATCTCGAAGACATCATCCGCAAGCTCGTCAAAGTGGGGCGCAAGCTCGATAAGCCGCTGGTCGCGACCGGGAACGTCCATTACTTGGATGAAACGGATGCCATCTTCCGCCAGGTGCTGATCGGTTCCCAGGGCGGGGCGAACCCGCTGAACCGTTCGACATTGCCGAAAGTGCATTTCCGGACGACCGATGAAATGCTCGATGCCTTCGATTTTCTCGGGGAAGAGACGGCACGTGAGATTGTCGTCAATAACTCCCGCAAGATTGCGGAGATGATCGATGTTGTCAAACCGATCAAAGATGAATTGTATACACCGAAAATCGAAGGCGCGGATGAGGAAGTGCGCGAACTCAGCTATACGATGGCCCGTTCGATTTACGGAGATGACTTGCCGGAAATCGTTGAAGCGCGCATCGAGAAGGAATTGAAGTCGATTATTGGCCACGGTTTTGCGGTCATCTATTTGATATCGCATAAGCTGGTGAAAAAATCCCTGGACGATGGCTATCTCGTCGGTTCCCGCGGGTCCGTCGGGTCTTCCCTTGTCGCGACGCTGACGGAGATTACGGAAGTCAACCCGCTTCCGCCGCATTATGTATGCCGGAAATGCAAGAAATCTGAGTTCTTCGATGACGGCTCTGTCGGTTCCGGTTTTGACCTGAAAGATAAGGATTGCCCGGACTGCGGAATCCCTTACAAGAAAGACGGGCAGGATATCCCGTTTGAAACTTTCCTCGGATTTAAAGGGGACAAGGTTCCCGATATCGATTTGAACTTCAGTGGTGAATATCAGCCGCAAGCGCATAATTATACGAAAGTGCTGTTCGGCGAAGATAATGTCTTCCGGGCGGGCACGATCGGGACCGTAGCCGAGAAAACGGCGTATGGCTATGTCCGCGGATACGCCAATGACCGCGATATGACCATGCGCGGCGCAGAAATCGACCGTTTGGTGCAGGGCTGTTCCGGCGTCAAGCGCAGCACAGGCCAGCACCCGGGCGGTATCATCGTAGTGCCCGATTATATGGATATCTATGATTTCTCGCCGATCCAATTTCCGGCGGACGCACAGGATTCTGAATGGAAGACGACTCATTTCGACTTTCACTCGATCCACGACAATTTATTGAAACTCGATATCCTCGGGCACGATGACCCGACCGTCATCCGCATGCTGCAGGATCTATCGGGCATCGACCCGAAGACGATCCCGACGGATGACCCGGAAGTGATGAAGATTTTTGCAGGCCCGGAATCGCTCGGCGTCACGAAAGAACAGATCGGCTGCAAAACCGGAACGCTCGGCATCCCCGAGTTCGGGACGCGCTTCGTCCGCCAGATGCTAGAGGATACGAAGCCGACGACGTTCTCGGAACTCGTCCAGATTTCGGGATTGTCCCACGGCACGGACGTCTGGCTCGGCAATGCCCAGGAATTGATCCACAACGGCACATGCCAGCTGTCAGACGTCATCGGCTGCCGGGATGACATCATGGTCTACTTGATCTATCAGGGCCTTGAGTCGTCCTTGGCGTTCAAGATCATGGAATCGGTACGGAAAGGGAAAGGCTTGACGCCGGAGATGGAAGCGGCGATGAAAGAGAAAGCCGTCCCGAACTGGTACATCGAATCATGCAAGAAGATCAAGTACATGTTCCCGAAAGCGCACGCCGCCGCGTACGTGTTGATGGCGGTCCGCATCGCTTATTTCAAGGTTCATTTCCCGGTTCTCTACTACGCCGCGTACTTCACGGTGCGGGCGGAAGATTTCGATGTCAACGCCATGGCGAAAGGATCGCAGTCGATCCGTGCCAAGGTGGATGAAATCAATTCAAAAGGGTTGGAAGCTTCGACGAAAGAAAAGAACTTGCTGACGGTCATGGAGCTGGCGCTTGAAATGGTCGAGCGCGGCTATTCATTCCAGAAAGTCGATTTGTATAAATCGTCTGCGGATGAATTCCTGATCGAAGGCAATACGCTGATCCCTCCGTTCAATGCCATTCCGGGACTCGGTACGAACGCCGCGAAATCGATTGTCGCCGCCAGAGCGGAAGGCGAATTCCTGTCGAAGGAAGATTTGCAGCAGCGCGGCCGCGTTTCAAAAACGATCATCGAGTACATGGATGACCACGGCTGCCTTGAAGGGATGCCGGACGCCAATCAGCTGTCCTTGTTCTAGTCAGTTGCGCGGCTCCGCCAAGCGTGGTATTATTGTAATAACATTTACTGATAGCTCTGTCGCAGAAGAGTGGGTTCTCCCGCTCTTTTCTGTTTGTTATGGCATATTATTGGCAGGAGGCATTTTATGAGCAAAATTACAGATCAAATTGAAGCAATGGCACAACCGATCATCGATGAGCTGGAACTTGAACTGGTCGATGTCGAGTTCGTGAAGGAAGGCAAGAACTGGTTCTTGCGCGTCTATGTGGACAATCCACAGGAGCCGATCGACATCGACCAATGCGCGATCGTCAGCGAACGCTTGAGCGAAGAGCTCGACGCAACCGATCCGATCGAGCAGAACTATTTCCTGGAAGTATCTTCACCCGGGGCGGAGCGTCCCTTGAAGAAAGAAAAGGATTTCGAAAAAGCTTTGGAGAAATTCATCTACATCAAAACGTATGAGCCGATTGAAGACGCTAAGGAATTCGAGGGTTACTTGAAGTCATATGATGAAGAACAAGTGGAGATCGAGATCAAGATCAAGACCCGCAGAAAAACCATCAGCATCCCGAGAAAGAAAATTGCCTTGATCCGTCTGGCGATCGATTTTTCTGCAAGCTGAATAGAAGAATTTAGGAGTGAAAAACATGAGCAGTGAGCTATTGGATGCTTTAGAAGTGTTGGAGAAACAAAAAGGAATATCACGCGATGTGTTGATCGAAGCGATCGAAGCAGCGCTTGTCACCGCCTATAAGCGCAATTTCAACCAAGCGCAAAACGTCCGTGTCGACTTGAACCTCGATACCGGCACGATGCTTGTCTATTCCCGCAAGGATGTAGTTGAGGAAGTCGAAGACGACCGCCTGCAAATCTCATTGGAAGATGCACGTGCGCTCAACCCGGTTTATGAAATCGGCGATATTGTGGAAGAGGAAGTTACACCGCGCAATTTCGGGCGCATCGCTGCGCAAACGGCAAAACAAGTCGTGACGCAGCGCGTGCGTGAAGCAGAGCGTGGCTTGATCTTTGAAGAATATGTCGACCGTGCGGACGATATCGTCAACGGCATCGTGGAACGCATGGATGCCCGCAATCTCTACGTCGGATTGGGCAAAGTCGAAGCGGTCTTGCCGCAGACGGAACAAATGCCGAACGAAAGCTACCAGCCGCATGACCGCATCAAGGTCTATATCACTAAGGTCGAGCGTACGACGCGCGGCCCGCAAGTGTTCGTTTCACGCACACATCCAGGGCTTCTGCGCCGTCTGTTCGAGAACGAAGTGCCGGAAATCTATGACGGCATCGTCGAAATCAAATCGATCGCGCGTGAAGCGGGAGACCGTTCGAAAATCTCGGTGCATGCGAACGATGAAGAAGTGGATCCGGTCGGTTCATGTGTCGGTTCACGCGGCGGACGCGTGCAAACCATCGTCAATGAGCTTGGCGGGGAGAAAATCGACATCGTGGAATGGTCGGAAGACCCGGTCGTATTCGTAGCGAACGCCCTTAGCCCATCCAAAGTATTGGATGTGCAAGTAAGTGAAGACGATAAATCGACGACAGTCGTCGTACCGGATTACCAATTGTCGCTTGCAATCGGCAAACGTGGACAAAACGCGCGTTTGGCGGCGAAATTGACAGGCTGGAAAATCGATATCAAGAGTGAAACGGATGCCCGTGAACTTGGGATCTACCCGTCTGCAGAGTCAGCATCTGTTGCATCAGAAACAGATGAAGATGCGGATGGCTTTGATTTTTACGACGAAGAAGAATAAGCTGAGAAGGTGATATCCGTTGGCTATGCAAAAGAAAATTCCGTTAAGAAAATGTGTCGCGACCGGTGAAATGCATCCGAAAAAGGAAATGATCCGCGTGGTACGCTCCAAAGAAGGAGAAGTATTCGTCGATCTTACCGGCAAGAAGTCAGGGAGAGGCGCGTATGTTTCCAAATCGGAAGATGCCATCGAACTGGCACGTAAAAAGAAGGTTTTGGACAAGCAGCTTGAAGTGAAAGTTCCAGGCGAAATCTATGAGGAGCTCGTCCATGCCGTACGCAGAGAGCAGCTGAAATCATGAATAAAGAAAAGATCCTGCAGTTTTTGGGGCTTGCCACGCGCGCGCGCAAGCTGGTGACCGGTGAAGAACTGGTCATCAGCGAAGTGCGGCGCGGCAATGCAAAATTGGTCATTGTGGCTGAGGATGCGTCCGAAAACACGAGAAAAAAACTGCATGATAAATGCAATTCCTATAACGTCCCAGTCCGCATAGGCGCTAGCCGCTATGAGATCGGGCATGCAATAGGAAAAGAAGCGCGCGTCGTCCTGGCGGTTACCGATACCGGTTTTGCCAAGAAAATGACGAGCTTGTTTGATGAAAACTAACCGGGGGTGAGCAGATGACCAAAATTCGAGTACATGAATACGCAAAAAAAGTAAATAAACCGAGCAAAGACATCATCGATGAATTGTCAAAAATGAATATCAAAGTCAATAACCATATGGCTACACTAGAAGACACTGCTGTGACGAAATTGGACGGCATTTACAAAAAAACTGCACAAGGAAACCGTGCGCAAGGTTCACAATCCCGCCCACAAGGCCAAAACCAGCGCCGCGGGCAAAGCGGACAAGGAAGCCAAGGCGGACAGAACCGCTCGCAAGGCGGCCAATCACGCCCTCAAGGCGGTCAAGGCCAGAACCGCACAGGCGGGCAAGGCGGCCAGAACCGCTCGCAATCCACTCAGCAAGGAACGGCCCAAGCAGGGCGCGGTTCCAACTTCACGCCGAAAGCTGCAAAACCGGCTCCGGGGCCAGGCCAGCGCGGCCGTTCGAACGGACCGGGACGAGGCGGCCAAAACCGCAACCGCAAAGGCAAACAGCAGCGCCCGGTGAACCCGATGCCGCCAATGCCGAAAAAAGAAAAAGAATTGCCGTCAAAAATCACATTCAGTGAATCATTGACTGTTGGCGATTTGGCGAAAAAACTCGGGCGCGAGCCGTCAGAGATCATCAAAAAATTATTCATGCTCGGCGTCATGGCAACGATCAACCAAGAGTTGGATAAAGATGCCATTGAACTTGTCTGTGCAGAATACGATGTAGAAGTGGAAGAAGAAATCCTTGTCGATAAAACCGACTTGGAAGTCTACTTCGAACCTGAAGAAGAAGCCAAAAAAGAAGAGCGCCCTTCAGTTGTTACGATCATGGGCCACGTTGACCACGGGAAAACGACTTTGCTGGATTCAATCCGCCACACGAAAGTGACTGCCGGAGAGGCAGGAGGGATTACACAGCATATCGGCGCTTACCAAGTAGAGGAAGACGGCAAGAAAATCACGTTCCTTGATACGCCGGGCCACGCAGCGTTCACGACGATGCGCGCGCGCGGTGCGAAAGTAACGGATATTGCGATTATCGTCGTCGCTGCTGATGACGGCGTCATGCCGCAGACAGTCGAAGCGATCAACCACGCAAAGGCGGCGGAAGTACCGATTATCATCGCAGTCAATAAAATGGATAAACCGTCCGCTAACCCGGACCGCGTCATGCAGGAATTGACCGAGCACGGTCTCGTCCCTGAAGCATGGGGCGGCGATACGATTTTCGTGCCGCTTTCCGCATTGACTGGCGATGGCATCGATACCCTTCTTGAAATGATCCTACTTGTTTCCGAAGTGGCGGAATTGAAAGCGAACCCTGCCCGCCGTGCGATCGGTACGGTCATTGAGGCGGAGCTCGACAAAGGCCGCGGTTCTGTCGCGACTTTGCTCGTCCAGGACGGCACTTTGCATGTCGGCGACCCGATCGTTGTCGGCAATACCTTCGGGCGCGTGCGTGCAATGGTCAATGACCTTGGCCGCCGCGTGAAGACTGCGGGCCCTTCAACACCTGTCGAAATTACGGGGCTTAGCGATGTGCCGCAAGCCGGTGACCGCTTCGTTGTCTTTGAAGACGAGAAAACGGCCCGTCAAATCGGGGAAGCGCGTTCTGCAACAGCGCTGCAGGAAATGCGCTCTGAAAAGAACCGTGTCACACTCGACAATTTGTTCGATCAGTTGAAGCAAGGCGAGATGAAAGAGTTGAACTTGATCGTCAAGGCTGACGTTCAAGGGACAGTGGAAGCGATGGCTGCTTCACTCTTGAAAATCGATGTGGAAGGCGTCAACGTGAAAGTCATCCATACTGGCGCCGGCGCCATTACGGAGTCCGATGTGTCACTGGCGGCAGCTTCTAACGCGATCATCATCGGCTTCAACGTCCGCCCGGATGTCAATGCCAAGCGTGCAGCAGAAGCAGAAGGCGTCGATATCCGCTTGCACCGCATCATCTACAAAGTGATCGAAGAAATCGAAGCGGCGATGAAAGGCCTCTTGGACCCAGAGTTCGAAGAGAAAATCATCGGCCAGGCGGAGGTCCGCAGCACCTTCAAAGTGTCCAAAGTCGGGACGATTGCCGGAAGCTATGTAACGGAAGGCAAAATCACCCGCGATAGCGGCGTGCGTATCATCCGTGATGGCATTGTCGTTTTCGAAGGTGAAATCGATACATTGAAACGCTTCAAAGATGACGCGAAAGAAGTCGCTAAAGGCTATGAATGCGGCGTGACAATCAAAAATTTCAATGATGTTAAAGAAGGCGACATCATCGAAGCCTACATCATGGAAGAAATCGAACGAAAATGATCCTTTTGATGGAATGCGAGTTTTTCATCCCTACCGCGCATTCATTGAAAGAAAAACGCGCGGTCGTCAAAAGCATGATGACCCGCACAAAACAGAAATTCAATGTATCGGCGGCGGAAGTCGATCACCAGGAAGTCTGGCAGCGCACGCGCCTCGCGTTCGTCACCGTTTCTTCTTCGAAAGAAGCGGCGGAACGTGAAATGGAGCATGTGCTGCGCTTTCTCGAAAGCAATCCGTCGTGGGAATGCATGGAAATACAGAAAGAATATTTGTAAGAACGGAGTGGATTCGAAATGTCATCAATGCGCTCGAATCGTGTGGCTGAGCAGATGAAAAAAGAGCTCGGCGAGATTATCGGCAGAAAACTGAAAGATCCGCGCATCGGATTTGTCACAGTGACGGATGTCGAAGTGACGGGCGACCTTCAGCAGGCAACAGTCTATATCAGCGTATTGGGCGACGACAAAGAGAAAGAGCAGACATTGCTCGGCCTTGCGAAGTCCAAAGGATTCATCCGCTCGGAAATCGGGCAGCGGATCCGTCTGCGCAAGACTCCTGAATTGGCGTTTGAAATCGATTCGTCTGTCGCATACGGCAATCGGATTGAATCATTGCTGCGGGATATTAAAGATCCAACAGAAGAGTAAACCGAAAGCCTGCCAGTCTATTACTAGACAGCAGGCTTTTTTCTACATACTATAGCTCGGTCCTAGAACCGATGAAGAGAGGGGCTTCCGATATGGAACCGAATGGGATCCTTCCGTTATGGAAAGAACCGGGCATGACGTCACATGATTGTGTTTTCCGGCTGAGAAAAATCCTTAGAACAAAAAAGGTCGGGCATACCGGGACACTTGATCCCCAAGTGGATGGCGTGTTGCCGATTTGTTTGGGCCGATCAACTAAAGTCGCAGAATACATCACAGATCAAGGGAAAACATACGAAGCAGAGGTGCTGATCGGATTTTCCACGGAAACCGAAGACGCAGAAGGCGCGGTAGTCGCACGGGACACAAGCGAGAAAACAATCACCCGCAAGCAGCTTGAAGCAGTGCTGAAAAGCCTGACCGGCGAAATCCAACAAATTCCGCCGATGTATTCAGCGGTCAAAGTGGACGGCAGAAAGCTTTACGAATATGCCCGCAAAGGCCAAACGGTGGAACGCCCGGTACGGACGGTGCAGATAGACTCAATCGAATTATTGGGTGAAGCGGACGCTTGGAGCGGGCAGAATATTCGTTTCCGTATCCGCATCCGCTGTGGCAAAGGGACGTATATCCGGACGCTTGCTGTCCAGATCGGCGAAGCGCTTGGCTATCCGGCCCATATGTCACAGCTGACACGCACCCAATCCGGCAGTTTTACGCAAGAACAATGTGTGACGCTTGCCGAAGTGGAGGAAATTGCGCAAAATGGGGATATCGGTTCCATTTTGCAGCCTCTCGCCTATGGCTTAAGTGCATTTCCTTTTGAAGAGATTCCGGCCGATTTGCTGTTCGGCATCAAGAATGGTCAAGTGCTCGAGGAGCATCCGGCCCTGAAGGCAGAACCGCTTGTCGTGTTCACCTATCAAGGCGAACCGGCAGCATTGTACAAACGGCATCCGGATAAGCCGGGCAAAATGAAACCCGAAAAAATGTTTGGATTTCCCCCAACGGACGAGGTGTAATATGAAAATCATTCACTTGAGTTATCCGCATGAGATGAAAGCACAAGAACACGGCCCGCTGTCGATGGCGATCGGCTTTTTTGACGGCGTCCACCGCGGGCACCAGAAAGTGATCGGCACGGCGATCGATAAAGCGCAGGCAGGCGGAATGAAATCCGCTGTCATGACTTTCGATCCGCATCCTTCATTGGTGCTCGGTGGCCGGAAAGAAGAAGTCTTCTACATCACGCCGCTTGGCCAAAAGATGGAAATCTTGCAGAAGATGGGCGTAGACATCTGCTATATCGTCCGCTTCACTTCGGAGTTCGCGAAACTTTCTCCGGAACAATTCATCGAGCATTTCATCGAAGGCCTCGGCGTGAAAGAAGTCGTTGCCGGTTTCGATTTTTCGTTCGGCTATAAAGGCGGCGGGGATATGGCGTTTATGGAAACCTGCGGTGCCGGGCAATTCAATGTCACAACGGTCGGTAAAATCGAGGAAGATGATGAAAAAATCAGTTCGACGCGCATCCGCCACCTGCTGAAAGATGGCCTGGTGGAGCCGGTCCATCATCTGCTCGGCAGGCCCTACCGGATTTCCGGGACGGTCGTCAACGGCGACAAGCGCGGGCGCACGATCGGCTTTCCGACTGCGAACGTCGAACCGGAACTCGGCACATTCGTTCCGAAGCGCGGCGTCTATGCTGTGCGAATCGAAGTGCAAGGCGCATACTTCGACGGCGTCTGCAATGTGGGCTACAAGCCGACGTTCAATAATCCCGACGTGAAGAACCTGGTCATCGAGGTACATATCCTAGGCTTCGATAAGTCGATTTACGGGGAGAAAGTTGTCGTCGAATGGCATAAGCGCATCCGTGATGAACAGAAATTTTCCGGCATCGATGAACTGAAAACCCAAATCGGGCGGGACAAAGATACTGCAAAGCAATACTTCGAAGTATAAGTCGGACAGTTGATTTCAGGAAATCACTGTGCTATGATATCAAAGTACTGAACGTACTAACCGTTGCTTGGCAAATCGAATCACCAACGTTTGCTAGGTAATAGGGGCTATCAGAGATTAGGAGGTGGAACAGCATGGCAATCACTCAAGAACGTAAAAATGAATTGATCAATGAATACAAAGTGCATGACACTGATACTGGTTCTCCAGAAATTCAGATCGCCATTCTTACAGAAGACATCAACAACTTGAACGAGCACTTGCGTACCCACAAGAAAGATCACCATTCACGCCGTGGTCTATTCAAAATGGTTGGACGCCGTCGTAACTTGCTTAAATACCTACGCGAGAACGATGTACAACGCTACCGTGAGTTAATCGCAAGACTTGGCCTACGCCGATAATAGCAAGCAGAGAAAGCGGGATTCGTCCCGCTTTTTCTTTATGCTTAAAACTTATCATTGAATCGCACTTGATGTGCTTTTTTGATACACTATTTAAAGATACATACTACATGAAACACGGTAAGAGAGGAGCTCGACTATGGAGCAAACAAAAAAGGTTTACACATTTGACTGGGCTGGCCGCGAACTGAAGGTCGAAGTCGGTCAACTGGCAAAACAAGCAAACGGAGCGGCATTGATCCGTTATGGCGATACAGCAGTGCTGTCCACTGCAACCGCATCGAAATCACCGAAGCCTTTGGATTTCTTCCCGCTGACGGTGAACTACGAAGAGCGCCAATATGCTGTCGGGAAAATCCCGGGCGGATTCATCAAACGCGAAGGGCGCCCATCCGAAAAAGCGACCTTGATCAGCCGTTTGATCGACCGTCCACTGCGCCCGCTATTTCCGGACGGTTTCCGCAATGAAGTTCAGGTCATTTCAATGGTCATGTCAGTCGACCAGGATTGCCCGTCTGAAATGGCAGCGATGTTCGGTTCTTCATTGTCATTGATGATTTCAGATATTCCATTCGATGGACCAATTGCCGGCGTTATCGTCGGGATGATTGACGGCGAGTACATCATCAACCCGACTGGCGAGCAAATGGAAAGAAGTTCGATCAATTTGACGGTTGCCGGCACGAAAGACGCCATCAACATGGTCGAGGCCGGCGCCAAAGAAGTGTCGGAAGAAGTGATTCTTGAAGCGATCATGTTCGGCCACGAAGTGATCAAGAAATTGATCGCTTTCCAGGAAGAAATTGCTGCCGAAGTCGGCAAAGAGAAATCAGCTGTCCAATTATACGAACTGGATGCTGACTTGACGGCTGATTTGAAAACTGCCGTTGAAGAAGATATGAACGCTGCAGTCCAAGTGAACGAAAAGCAGGCTCGCAATGAAGCGATTGCGGCAGTCCGCGAACGTGCGCTAGAAGCGTATGCAGATTCAGAAGACGATGTTAAGAAACAAGCGGGCCAAGTGCTCGATAAAATGGTCAAAGATGAAGTCCGCCGCCTGATCACGGATGAAAAAATCCGTCCCGACGGCCGCGGCCCATCCGAAATCCGCGCGCTTTCTTCTGAAGTTGGCGTCCTTGCGCGTACGCACGGCTCCGGCCTCTTCACGCGTGGCCAGACACAGGCGATGAGCATCTGTACGCTCGGCGCACTCGGCGATGTGCAGATCATCGACGGCCTCGGCTTGGAAGAGACAAAACGTTTTATGCACCATTATAATTTCCCGTTGTTCTCCGTCGGGGAAACCGGCTTCCTGCGCGGCCCCGGCCGGCGCGAAATCGGCCACGGAGCTTTAGGCGAGCGTGCGCTTGAAGCGGTCATTCCAAACGAAAAAGATTTCCCATACACCATCCGCCTTGTTTCCGAAGTGTTGGAATCGAACGGTTCGACTTCACAGGCAAGCATCTGCGCCTCCACTTTGGCCATGATGGATGCAGGTGTGCCGATTAAGGCACCGGTTGCCGGGATTGCCATGGGCCTTGTGAAAAAAGGCGAGAACTATACCGTTCTTTCCGATATCCAAGGAATGGAAGACCATCTCGGCGATATGGACTTCAAAGTAGCGGGAACGGCAGAAGGCGTCACAGCCCTTCAGATGGATATCAAGATCGACGGCTTATCCCGTGAAATCCTGGAAGAAGCATTGACCCAAGCGAAAATCGGTCGCCTTCACATCCTGGAATCGATGATTGCCACGATCAATGCACCACGCACGTCCTTGTCTAAATTCGCACCGAAGATTATCATGGTGAAAATCAACCCAGACAAGATCCGCGACGTCATCGGGCCCGGCGGAAAAGTCATCAATAAAATCATCGATGAAACAGGCGTCAAGATTGACACCGAACAAGACGGCACGATTTTCATCTCTTCCGTTGATGAAGACATGAACGCCAAAGCGAAAGCGATGATCGAGAATATCGTACGCGAAGCGAAAGTCGGCGAATATTATGAAGGCGCAGTCAAGCGAATCGAGAAATTCGGCGCATTCGTTGAGTTATTCCCAGGCAAAGACGGGCTTCTCCATATTTCCGAAATCCAGGAAGAACGGACGAAGGAAGTGGAAGATGTCTTGAAGATGGGCGATATCGTCAAAGTGAAAGTCATCGAAATCGACCGCCAGGGACGCGTCAATTTGTCCCGTAAAACGGTTTTGAAAGAAGAAAAAGAAGCTGCCGAAAAGGCTTGAAACAGCAAGTGAAAACACATTGAAAAAATTGCCGGTGGCACTCGCCGGCAATTTTTTTCATATACAGGAGGGCTTTCAATGGTTACCACTTATACTTGCCAAAATGGTTTGCGCATCGTCTCTGAACATATTCCTCATTTCCGATCCGTTGCGGTCGGGGTGTTCGTCAATACGGGATCACGTGATGAGGGGCCGGAAGAAAACGGCATCACGCATTTTATCGAGCATCTATTGTTCAAAGGCACCGAAAAACGCAGCGCTAAAGACATCGCGCGGGAATTCGACCGCATCGGCGGCGATTTGAACGCCTATACATCAAAAGAATATACGTGTTATTACGCCAAAGTGCTTGACCACCATGCCCCGCTGGCAGTCGAAGTGCTGGCGGATATGTTTTTCAATTCGGTGATGGACCCCGTAGAAATCGATAAAGAGCGGCTCGTCGTCAAGGAAGAAATCAGCATGACAGAAGATATGGCAGATGACGATGTCCACGAGCAGTTATGGCGGGTCATGTATCCCGACAATGCGATCGGTGCCCCGATTTTAGGTACGGTTGAAACGCTGGACCGCTTTTCGAGACAGCAGATCTTGGATTATATGGAGCGCCATTACACACCGTCGAATACGGTCATTTCCGTGACAGGCCATATCGACAGCAAACTGCTTGCGCAAATCGAGTCCTTATTCGGCTCTTTTGAGCGGAAAAGCCCCTGCAATGCCCATGTCCTGCCGACCTTCGTTCCAGGGCAATCGATCAAGCATAAAGAGACCGAACAAGCCCATATCTGCCTAGGGTATCCAGGGTTGTCGCTGCAAGACGATAAGCTGTTCGCGCTGGCTGTTTTGAACAATATCATCGGCGGCTCTATGTCATCCCGGCTGTTCCAGGAAATCCGCGAAGACCGCGGCCTGGCCTATTCGGTCTACTCCTACCATTCAGCCTATTCAGACCACGGCACGCTCGCGATCTACGGGGGCACAGCCGACCATCAAGTCGGGGAAGTCGAGGAATTGATCCGGACATCGCTGCAACGTATGCGGGAAGGGGATATCAGCGACTTGGAAATTTCGGATTCCCGCGAGCAATTGAAAGGCAATTTGCTGCTTGGGCTGGAAAGTACGGGGGCAAGGATGAGCCGCAACGGGAAATATGAGTTGCTTCACGGCAAACACCAATCCGCTGACGACATCATCCGCCTGATCGATGCAGTCGAGCGTGAACATGTGCTTGATTTAATGCAATTGACTGTCGCTGCGCCAGCCATCTCCATCATCCGTTCACAATGAAAAATGAATTGCGGCAATTTGTCGCGCTAATGCGATAAATTATGTTACAATAACGCAAATCAGCTAAAAAGGAGAGAGTCGAGTGAAAACCTATAATGTAGCGATCATGGGCGCAACCGGTGCTGTCGGCCAGCAAATGAAAGACCAGCTGGAGAAGCGCCAGTTCCCTGTCGGGGACATCAAGTTCCTGTCTTCTGCGCGCTCTGCGGGCAAGAAAATCGAATTTAACGGGCAATCCTATACAGTAGAAGAAGCGGTCCCTGAATCTTTTGAAGGCGTGGATATTGCCTTGTTCAGCGCAGGCGGCAGCATCTCCGAAAAATTCGCCCCTGAAGCCGTGAAACGAGGCGCCATCGTGGTCGACAATACGAGCGCATTCCGCATGAACGAAGAAGTTCCGCTCGTTGTCCCTGAAGTGAACAAATCGGCGTTGAAAGGCCATTCCGGCGTGATCGCCAACCCCAATTGCTCGACGATCCAAATGGTGTGCGCCTTGCAGCCGCTAAAAGACCAGTTCGGCTTGCAGAAAATCATCGTTTCGACGTACCAAGCGGTTTCAGGCGCTGGGATCGATGCGATCAACGAATTGAAAGAACAGTCCGCGGATTTCGATAACGCAGCAAATGCTGAAGCGAAAGTCTTGCCTGTAAAGTCAGCAAATCGCCATTATCCGATCGCCTTCAACGCAGTGCCGCAGATCGACCAATTTGCAGATAACGGCTATACGCTGGAAGAAATGAAAATGATCAACGAAACGAAGAAGATCATGAGCGACCAAAACTTGGCGGTCGCGGCGACTTGTGTGCGCTTGCCTGTCGTGACGGGCCACTCGGAATCCGTCTATGTGGAACTGGATGGCACGCCGTCCGTCGAGCAAGTAAGGGACGCATTGAGCTCAGCGCCAGGCGTCGTGCTGCAAGACAATCCTGCCAATCAGGAATACCCGATGCCGTTGATGGCAGCCGGGAAAGATGAAGTGTTCGTCGGCCGCATCCGCAAAGATCTCGACAACCCGAACGGCTATCATTTGTGGATCGTCTCCGATAATTTGATCAAAGGTGCGGCGTTGAACTCGGTTCAAATCGCTGAAGCGCTTATCGAAGAACAATTGCTGTAAGCTGCCAGCCAAACCCCATCCACGGGTAACCGGCTGATGCACATGAAATCCATCGCCATCCGGTGCCGCTTGGAAGTTGTTTCTTCCTAGTGTGTGCGGGTGGCTTTTTTTGTTTCACGAACGGATGTTTTTGCGCCAGGCACGCGGGACAAACGGCTGGGATATTTTTTCTTTGGACTGTTACCGGTGATTACCGTATAATGAAGTCTATGGATCTGTACGGGTGAAATATTTTTAGGAGGAAATCAATTGAGTAAAATTAAAAACGAAGTCATAAGAGTCATTCCGCTTGGCGGAGTAGGAGAGATCGGGAAAGCGATGTACGTCATCGATATCGACGATGACCTGTTCGTTGTCGATAGCGGATTGATGTTTCCGGAAGATGAGATGCTCGGCGTCGATATCGTCATTCCGGACGTCACGTATCTTGAGGAAAACAAAGACCGTGTTAAAGGGATCTTCCTGACACACGGCCATGAAGACGCAATCGGATCGATTGCATACTTATTGAAGAAAGTCCAAGCGCCGGTATACGGGTCGAAGCTGACCATCGCGCTTGCAAAAGAACACGTGAAGGAACTCGGCTCACTCAAGCATTACAAATTCTTCGAAGTAACGAATAAGAGCCGCATGAATTTCGACAAAACACACGTCACCTTTTTCCATACGACACACAGCATTCCGGATGCACTCGGCATCGTCTTCCATACATCGGAAGGCGCCATCGTCCATACAGGCGAATTCAAATTCGACCAGTCGATGCAAGGAAGCTACCGCCCGGATTTTGCCAAAATGGCGAAGCTTGGCGAAGACGGCGTCCTGATGCTGCTGTCGGATTCCACCGAAGCTGAACGCCCGGGCTATACGACGTCAGAGACGGTCGTTGCCGACCATATCCTGACGGCATTCCACCAGGCGCCGGGCCGTATTCTTGTATCACTTTATTCATCAAACTTCATCCGTATCCAGCAAGTATTCGATATCGCGCACCAAACGGGCAAGAAAGTCGCCGTTATCGGCAAAAGCCTGGAGAAGAGCTATGAAGTCGGCTTGCGCCTAGGGTATCTGGAAGTGGACGAAGACACGGTCATTTCCATGAAAGACTTAGAGAAATACAATGATGATGAAGTCGTTATCATCGTGACCGGCAACCAAGGTGAACCGCTTGAAGCGCTCGACAAAATGGTCAAACGCCAACATAAAGATGTGCGCATCAATGAAACGGATACCGTCTTGATCACCTTCACGCCTTCACCGGGCATGGAAGTGCCGATGTTCCAGACGATGAACAAATTGGCGAAAGCCGGGGCGAAAGTGCTGACATCCAACAAGAAAGTCCACGTTTCCGGCCATGGCAGCCAGGAAGACTTGAAAATGATGCTGAACTTGATGAAGCCGAAGTATTTCATCCCAATCCAAGGGGAATACAAAATGCTCATCGCCCACTCGAAATTGGCACAGCAAATCGGGATCGCTAAATCGGATATCTTCATCGCCGATAAAGGCGATATCGTTGAATACAGAAAAGAAAAAGTCCGCATGAGCGGCCGCGTCACGACAGGCAATGTCCTGATTGACGGCATCGGTATCGGGGACGTCGGCAACATCGTCCTCCGCGACCGCAAACTTCTGTCGCAGGACGGGATCTTTATCATCGTTGTCACGCTGAACCGCAAGGAAAAGCGCATCGCTTCAGGGCCTGAAATCATTTCCAGAGGCTTTGTCTATGTCCGCGAATCGGAGCAATTGCTTGATGAGTCGAGCCAATTGGTGCGCAAAGTCGTCGATAAATACGTGACGCGCGATGCGTTCGAATGGAACAACATCAAACAGGAAATCCGCGATACGCTCAATTCGTATCTGTACCAGCAGACGAAACGGCGTCCGATGATCATTCCGATCATCATGGAATACTAAGAATACAAGTAAAGGGATTCCGTACCGATTTTATCGGCAGGAATCCTTTTTCATTACGTAAGAAAAGAGGGAATCCCATGGCGCCAAGCCGCACGAATAAAAAAACCACCGCAAAGCCGCGCACCAAACCACGCACAAAACCGAAGGCCAAAGCGAAGAAGAAGCGCCAGCCGGCACCGATGATCGCCTACGAAGTGACAGGGCTCATCATGATCGGCATCGCGATCCTGATGGTCTTTAGGCTCGGTTTGATCGGACGCATGTTCAATAACATGGCTGAGTACCTGCTCGGCTATTTGGCCTTTCTCGCACCACTGGCATTGATCGCAGCTGCACTCCATATCATGGTCAAGCGGGGGCTGCCGAAAATCCGCGCAAAAATTGCAGCCGGTTCGGTGTTTCTCCTTGCCGGTGCATTATTGATCAGCCATTTGATCTGGGCAGCCGGTTCGATCTTGCCGATCACTTCGGCGAATGTCTTGTCGGAAACATCGAAAATGACGCAAATGACCGGCACGATCTGGGGCAATTACGAAGCGACGGGCGGCGGGTTTTTCGGCGCTGTCCTGTATGCGCTACTTCATGTGCTGTTTGCGACAGCCGGCACATGGGTCATCGCGATCATCCTATTGTCGATCGGCGCCATCATCTTGACCGGCAAAGCGGCAGCGCCGGTGATCGCAGAGCGCTTGCCGGCTGCCGGCGAAGCGATGCGGTCTCTCGCAGAACGCTTCAAGCCGGAACACAAACCGGTGGAGAAACAGCCGCGCAGGAAAAATGCGCCTGAAAAAGTATTGGAAATGAATGAGCAATTGGCTTATGACGATACTTTGGAGGAAACGGAGACCACGCTGGTTTTTGATCAGGAAAGCGAGCGCGAACCGGAAGAGCAAGCGGAAAAAGAGCCGATCATATCGGCATTCACCGAAAAGGTCAAACCGAAGCGGCAGGATGCAGAGGAGGAAAAGCCTAAAGCTGAAGCTTCTGAAGAAATCAGGCACGTCGATCCGGAAACCGGGGAGATCTTGAAAGAGCCGGTCATGTCGATGAAAGAGGAGGCAGAAAATGAAGATTATGCTTTGCCGCCGATCGATCTATTGACCTTGCCGCCGCATAGCGACCAAAGTGGCGAGTATTCGGGCATCCAGAAAAACGCCAAGAAGCTCGAGAAAACCTTCCAAAGTTTCGGCGTTCGCGCGAAAGTGACGCAAGTCCATCTGGGGCCTGCCGTCACGAAATACGAAGTGCTGCCGGATGTCGGCGTGAAAGTCAGCAAGATTGTCAGCCTGCACGATGATCTGGCCTTGGCGCTTGCTGCGCGTGACATTCGCATAGAGGCGCCGATTCCCGGGAAATCGGCGATCGGCATCGAAGTGCCGAATACGGAAGTGGCGGTCGTGAGCCTTCGGGAAGTACTGGAATCGGAAGAGAACAACCGTCCCGATTCGAAGCTGTTGTTTGGGCTCGGCCGCGACGTGACGGGCCAAGCGGTCATGACCGAACTCAATAAAATGCCCCACCTGCTCGTAGCGGGATCGACCGGCAGCGGGAAATCGGTGTGTATCAATGGCATCATCACGAGCATTATCATGCGCGCCAAGCCTCATGAAGTGAAGATGATGATGATCGACCCGAAAATGGTTGAATTGAATGTCTATAATGGCATTCCCCATCTGCTTGCGCCGGTCGTGACGGATCCGCGTAAGGCAGCACAAGCCTTGAAGAAAATCGTTTCGGAGATGGAACGGCGTTATGAGCTGTTTTCCCATACCGGCACACGCAACATCGAAGGTTATAACGATTATGTTGATACATTCAATGCGGAAAATGAAGAAAAGCATCCGAAGCTGCCGTTTATCGTCGTCATTGTCGATGAATTGGCGGATTTAATGATGGTCGCATCGAACGAAGTGGAAGATGCCATCACAAGGCTTGCGCAGATGGCGCGGGCTGCGGGCATCCATTTGATCATCGCCACACAGCGCCCGAGTGTCAATGTCATCACCGGCGTCATCAAGGCGAACATCCCGTCGCGCATTGCATTTGCGGTATCATCCGCAATCGACTCACGCACCATCCTCGACATGGGCGGGGCGGAGAAATTGCTCGGCCGCGGCGACATGCTGTTCCTCGGTGCCGGCCAGTCAAAACCTGTGCGCGTGCAAGGGGCGTTCCTGTCGGATACCGAAGTTGAGAAAATCGTCGACTTTTCAATCGAACAGCAAAAAGCGCAATATCAGGAAGATATGATTCCATCCGACGTCGAGGAAGTAAGCATCGACCAGGAAACGGACGACCTTTATGATGAAGCCGTGCAATTGGTGACGGAAATGCAGACAGCATCCGTCTCGATGCTGCAGCGCAGGTTCCGTGTCGGTTATTCGCGTGCTGCCCGGATCATAGACCAAATGGAGCAGCGCGGGGTCGTCGGGCCTTATGAGGGCAGTAAGCCACGTCAGGTCCTGGTTCCTAAGCAGGAAGAATACTGATCAGTCAATAGCTGATTTGTGACAAAATGTTTAGTATTTGAGCAGGCCCATTAAGGAAAATTCGCAGAATTCGACAAATTGCTATTTATTTCACTTCTATTAAATGGTATAGTATTTCTGATTAGTAGGAATGTTTTACATCAGATGTCTGATCTCTGTCATGGGTGGTGAATCGTATGACAATCAAATCGGATCACCGTGCATTGTATCTCCAAGTGATCGATCGAATGAAGCAGGACATTGCTTCGGGTGTCTATAAAGAGAAAGAGAAACTGCCATCCGAGTTCGAACTTTCGAAATCCCTTGGGGTGAGCCGCGCGACTCTCCGAGAGGCGCTGCGGCTTCTGGAAGAGGATAATGTAATCGTCAGGCGCCACGGTGTCGGGACGTTTGTCAATTCGAAACCGGTCTTCTCATCGGGCATCGAGGAATTGACAAGCGTCTCCGATATGATCCGGCAGGCAGGAATGGAACCTGGGGTGGTCTATTTGAGCACTTCGGAGTCCATTTGTTCTGAGGAAGATGTTAACCGCTTTCATTGCAATCCGGAGGATACTGTCATTACAATTGAACGCGTCCGAACGGCAAACGGGGAGCCTGTCGTCTATTGCATCGACAAAGTGCCTTCCGTCTTCATGCCTGAAGGCTTTCTCGGACGCAAAGAAAGCTCCATTTTTTCGGCGCTTGAAGAATCCGGCGATATCCGCATCTCGTATGCGGTCACCTTCATCGACCCAACCGGTTACCATGAGGAAGCCTCTCCGATTCTTGAATGCGATCCGGAAACCGCTTTACTCGTATTAAAACAGCATCACTACGATGAAAACGATCGTTTGGTGCTGTATTCAAAGAACTATTTCCGGGCTGATAAATTCAGCTTCCATGTAGTTCGAAAACGTCTGTAAACATCTGATTCCTGCTATTATCAAAAAAACCTTGGGGGTTATTACATTGATTAAACGTAAATTTGGCGTAGGTTTATCATTAATGCTAGCGGCTGGAGTTCTTGCGGCATGCGGCAGCGAAGAAGACACTTCAAACGGCGGCGATTCGGCTGCAGGCGGAGAAGGCACTGAAGAAGCAAGCGATTTCTCTGTGGCGATGGTTACGGATGTCGGCGGTGTCGATGACAAATCCTTCAACCAATCAGCTTGGGAAGGGATCCAGCAGTTCGGTGAAGAAAATGGCCTTGAAAAAGGAGACGGCGGGTTTGATTACCTCCAGTCCGCTTCCGACGCTGATTACAACACCAACTTGAACAACTTGATCCGCCGTGATTTTGATGTCGTCTTCGGTATCGGTTTCTTGATGGAAGGTGCAGTTAAGGAAATCGCTGAGCAGCAGCCGGATGCACAAATCGCGATCATCGATGCGGTAGTGGATGCACCGAACGTGGCAAGCGTCATGTTCAAAGAGCAAGAAGGCGCATTCCTTGCAGGTGTTGCTGCAGCATTGATGACTGAAACTGACAAAATCGGTTTTGTCGGCGGCATGGAAATCCCGGTTATCGAACGCTTTGAAGCTGGATTCCTCGAAGGCGTGAAAGCTGTTGATGATTCAATCGAAGTCGATGTTCAATACACAGGTGCTTTTGATAAAGCGGAATTGGGTAAAACGACAGCAAACCGCATGTACAGTGCTGGAGCTGACATCATTTTCCACGCTGCAGGCGGAACAGGAAACGGCGTGTTCACTGAAGCAAAAGAACGCAAAGAAGCCAATCCTGATGAAAACGTATGGGTGATCGGCGTAGACGCTGACCAATACGAAGAAGGCCAGACTGGCGATCAGAACGTAACATTGACTTCTGTCTTGAAACGCGTAGATACTGCGGTTATGAACATTTCTGAACAAGCGATGAACGGCGAATTCCCAGGCGGGGAAACTGTCACTTACGGTTTGTCTGACGAAGGTGTCGGCCTTGCGGATTCACGCGGGGCAATTCCGGAAGATGTCATGAGCCAAATCGAAGAGTACAAAGAGAAAGTGGTTTCCGGTGAAATCGAAGTTCCTGAAACGCTTTCCGAATAAACTGTAGTCAAATACGGTCATCATAAAGACCGGGTATCCGGTCTTTATGATTTTTTTTCGTCTATTTTTCGAAAGATTAATAGATGAAAGGTTTCTGCCAATAGAAGCCTTTCATGTATTAATTCATTAAATCAAGAAACAACCAGTCTCCGAGGGAGTGAAAACCGTGGAATATGTTATTGAAATGCTGAATATCCGCAAAGAGTTCGGGAATTTTGTCGCCAACGACAATATCACCCTGCAGCTTGAAAAAGGGGAAATTCATGCACTGCTCGGTGAAAACGGGGCAGGGAAATCCACCTTGATGAACGTCTTGTTTGGATTGTACCAACCAGAAGGCGGTGAAATCCGCGTCAGAGGGAAGAAAGTGGATATTTCCAACCCGAACGTTGCGAATGATCTCGGGATCGGCATGGTGCACCAACACTTTATGCTGGTCGAGAATTTCAGTGTCACCGAAAACATCATTCTCGGCAGCGAGCCGACAAAGATGGGCGTGACGAACAAGAAAGATGCCGCACAAAAAGTGGCGAAGTTATCGGAGCAATACGGCTTGAATGTCGATCCATATGCCATCATCGAAGACATTTCGGTGGGCATGCAGCAGCGCGTGGAAATTTTGAAAACGCTTTATCGCGGTGCTGAAATCCTGATTTTCGACGAGCCGACTGCATCGCTCACTCCGCAGGAAATCACGGAATTGATCCAAATCATGAAGCGTTTGATCGCTGAAGGCAAATCGATCATTCTCATCACCCACAAACTAAAAGAAATCATGGACGTTTCAGACCGTGTAACAGTCATCCGCAAAGGGCAAGGCATCGGAACCGTCACAACGTCGGAAACAAATCCAAATGAATTGGCTGCCTTGATGGTTGGGCGCCAAGTCACGTTCAAGACCGAAAAAGGCCCAGCCCACCCAACGGAAGAGACCTTAACAGTCAAAGACCTCGTCGTCGAGGATTATCGGGGCGTTGCTAAGGTGAAAAACTTGAACTTGGCCGTCCGCAAAGGGGAAATTGTCGGGATTGCGGGGATCGACGGCAACGGCCAATCGGAATTGATCGAAGCGATCACCGGGCTGCGCAAAGTCAAAAGCGGGCAAATATTGATTCATGGCAAGGATGTAACAGGCATGAAGCCGAGGAAAGTGACGGAATCCGGCGTCGGCCATATTCCGCAGGACCGCCATAAGCACGGCCTGGTGCTCGATTTCCCGATTGGGCATAATATTGCGCTTCAAACCTACTATACTGCACCGATCTCGAAGTCAGGAATCATGGACTATAACAAGATTACGGAAAAAGCCCAGCAAATCATCAAGGACTTTGATGTCCGCACGCAAGGGCCGCATGAACCGGCACGGGCTTTGTCCGGCGGAAATCAGCAAAAAGCGATCATCGGCCGTGAAGTCGACCGCAATCCGGACTTGCTCATCGCCGCCCTTCCGACGCGCGGGCTTGACGTGGGCGCGATCGAATTCATCCACAGCCGCTTGATCGAACAGCGGGATAATGGAAAAGCCGTATTATTGATTTCATTCGAATTGGATGAAGTCATGAACGTTTCCGACCGGATCGCCGTTATCCATGATGGCGAAATCGTCGATGTCGTGATTCCTGAAGAAACAACCGAACAAGAACTGGGTCTTCTCATGGCAGGACATGCGGAAAAAGACAAGAAAGGCGGGAAGCACCGTGTCGAATAGAGCGACAAACTTGCTGGTCCCGATCGTTTCCGTCGTGCTCGGCCTGATCGTCGGGGCGATCATCATGCTCGTCAGCGGCTATAGCCCGATTGAAGGTTATGCTGCATTATGGAACGGTATTTTTGGAGACCTATATACAATCGGCGAAACGCTTCGCCAAATTACACCTTATCTATTGGCTGGTTTAGCCGTTGCATTCGCATTCCGCTCAGGGCTCTTTAACATCGGGGTCGAAGGGCAATTGATCGTTGGCTGGTTCGCTGCAGCTTATGTCGGCGTAGCGGTTGAACTGCCGAAAATCATCCATTTGCCGCTGGCGATTTTGGCAGCGGCTGTAGCGGGGGCATTATGGGGCTTTGTTCCGGGGTTATTGAAAGCCAAGTTCCGCGTGCACGAAGTTATCGTCACCATCATGATGAACTACATTGCCCTTCACGTTACCAATGCTTTGATCCGGACGGTATCCGAAGGGGGAGACCGCACAGAGCGAATTTTCGCCAGCGCGTCCCTTCGTTCTGAATTCCTGGAGAACTTGACGGAATTTTCCCGTTTGCACTTGGGCTTATTGCTGGCGTTGATCATGGTCGCCGTCATGTGGTTCATCCTGGAGAAGACGACGCTCGGCTTCGAGCTGAAGGCGGTCGGCTTTAACCAGCATGCTTCTGAATATGCAGGAATGAATGTCAATAAAAATATTATTATGGCAATGGTCATCTCCGGTGCATTTGCTGGACTTGCTGGCGCAATGGAAGCGCTTGGGACGTTTGAGTATGTTTCGTCCAAAGGCGGCTTCACCGGAATCGGTTTTGACGGCATCGCCGTCGCGCTTCTCGGGATGAACACGCCGCTTGGTGTCATTTTCGGCGCCACGTTATTCGGCTCCTTGAAATACGGCGCACTTAATATGCCGAATGCTGCGGGCATTCCGATCGAGATTGTTGAAATTGTCATCGCCGTGATCATCTTCTTCGTAGCATCCGGCTATATCATTCGTTTGCTGCTGCTCCGAGCGGCCGGCAAAAAGAAGGAGGCGAAGTGATATGAGCTTTTTGGAAATCCTATATTTCATCGTCCCTTCGGCAATTTTCTATGCAGCGCCGCTTATTCTTGTCGCAATCGGCGGGGTGTTCTCTGAACGCTCAGGTGTCGTCAATATCGGCCTGGAGGGCTTGATGGTCATCGGCGCATTTGTGGGAATTTTGTTCAACTTGTTGTTTGCCGATACATTCGGCGGCATGACCCCGTGGCTGGCATTGATCGCAGCGATGGTCGCAGCGCTCCTGTTGTCGCTGCTGCACGCGGTTGCATCGATTTCATTCCGTGCAGACCAAGTCGTTTCAGGTGTCGCCATCAACTTATTGGCGATTGCACTGGCACTTTACTTGGTGAAAAGCATTTTCGATAAAGGTCAGACAGATTTCATCAGCGAACGCTTTGCTCGTTACAACGTGCCGGTATTGTCTGAGATTCCTGTTATCGGCCCACTATTCTTTACATCGGTCTACAATACCTCATTCTTTGCGATCGCTGTCGCGTTCCTTGCGTGGTTCGTCATCTACAAGACGCCGTTCGGCTTGCGCCTTCGCGCAGTCGGCGAGCACCCGATGGCAGCCGATACAATGGGGATCAACGTCGCGAAAATGCGTTATGTAGCAGTCATGATTTCGGGCGCACTTGCAGGAATCGGCGGCGCGATCTATGCGCAGACGATTACAGGAGACTTCGGCCATGCGACGATCAATGGCCAAGGATTCATGGCGCTTGCCGCGATGATTTTCGGCAAATGGCATCCGCTCGGCGCGATGGGCGCAGCCTTGTTCTTCGGCTTCGCACAATCCTTGAGCATCGTCGGTTCTTCAATCCCGGTCATACAGGAAATCCCGAACGTCTTCCTGTTGATCCTCCCGTATGTATTGACGATTTTCGCGCTGGCAGGCTTTATCGGCCGCGCCAATGCCCCGAAAGCGAACGGGAAACCGTATATCAAAGGGCAGCGTTAAAAAACTGCGCCGCCTATTAGCGGCCGGTGAAACTGGTGGGGAAGCCCCACCAGTTTTTTTGTGGGGAAAATCAGGCGCGGATGACGCATGTTCCAAAGAAATCTTTCATTAAATAGAAACTATGGAACGGTGATTTTGCCAGGAATCCGCATTATCAGGGAGTAGCTTGAACTTCGTCCGCTTTTTTCCAGTGCTTTCCTCCGGTTTCATTGCAATTAAAGGAAAAAGTCCGGTATAGTTAGTGTAAGAATCACGAGAGGGGATCCAACATGTTTGAGACAAATAAGATTGCACAAGGCGTCAATGTACACGTACATGAAACGACGCAATTCAAGACGATAAATTTCTCGATTCGCTTCAAGGACCGGCTCACCGTGAAAAGCGCGTCGGAGCGCGCGATTCTGGCGAACGTTTTGCAGCACAGCAACGCAATGTACCCATCCCATACAGCACTCCGCATGGTGCTTGATGATTTATACGGCACATCATTATACATAGATTCCACCAAACGCGGTGACGACCATATCATCAACTTGAATGTCGAAACCGTCAATGATCAATACCTATCGGATGAAGGGGTCCTTGAGAAAGTAATGAATTTGATGTATATCGTCCTGTTCAAGCCCAATTTCGAGAATGGGCTATTCAAGGAAAATATTTTCAAGCGTGAACAGGAATCGATCGTCCAGCGGATCGAATCGGTGTTCGACGACAAAACCCGCTACGCCCAGCAGCGCATGATGGAACTGGGGCTTCCCGGCCATCCGGCATCAATCACTTCCAATGGCTCGATCGATCAAGTAAAGCAAGTGACGAACGAGTCGCTTGTCGCGGCCTACCATCATATGCTGGAAAATAATGAAGTGGAGATTTATGTAGTAGGAGACGTCTCACCGGAAGTGATCACGGCCCATATCCGCGATTATTTCCATTTTGCCGACCGCAAACAGCTTCCGGCAAAAACAGAAAACCAATTGCAATCGCCGAAACAGTCCCGCGTGCTTGAATACGAGGACATGAAACAAGGGAAATTGCATATGATGTTCTTCACGCCGGTCACTTTCCGCGATGAAAATTTCCCGGTCATGCAATTGATGAATGGCGTCTTCGGCGGCTATGCACATTCGAAGTTGTTTGCCAATATCCGCGAGAAGGAAAGCATGGCATATTATGTATCGAGTTCCTATGCCTCTCAGTTCGGCTTGATGTTTGTCCTGGCGGGCATCGACCGCAAACTGGAGGAAAAAGCGGTATCGCTGATCCTCGATCAATTGGGGGAAGTCAAAAACGGGCACATCACCGATACCGAATTGGAACAGACAAAGGCCTTGCTCACCAATCAACTAAAAGAAGCACTCGATTCGGCAAGAGGCCAGATCGATATTTACGATCAATACATGGAACTCTCGGAAGACTTCGAACCCGCTTATTTGATCGGGAGATGGGAAAAAGTGACAAAAGAGCAGATTGCGCAGGCAGCTCAAGGCTTGAGCCTGCAAATGACGTATTTCTTGTCCGGCAAGGAGGAAGCTAGTGATGAATAAAATGGAATTCAACCAACTCGAAGAAACGCTTTATCACGAACAATTACCGAACGGTTTAACGGTTTATATTTTGCCGAAGCGCGGGTTCTCGAAAACCTATGCGACCTTCACGACCAAATACGGCTCGATCGATAACCATTTCATCCCGCTTGGTGAAAAAGAAGCGATTCAAGTGCCGGACGGCATTGCGCATTTTCTGGAGCATAAAATGTTCGAAAAAGAGGAAGGCGATATTTTCCAGGAATTCAGCAAAAACGGCGCTTCTGCCAACGCATTTACCTCGTTTACACGGACAGCCTATCTATTTTCTGCGACAGGGCGCATCCAGGAGAACGTCACGACCTTGCTTGATTTCGTCCAGAGCCCTTATTTCACCGAACAGACGGTAGAAAAGGAAAAAGGCATCATCGCACAAGAAATCACCATGTATGACGACCAGCCGGATTGGCGTTTGTATTTCGGCATGATCGAGAATCTTTACAAGAACCATCCGGTGAAAATCGATATCGCAGGCACAGTCGAGTCGATCCAACACATCACTGCGGAACATCTATACACCTGCTACCACACGTTCTATCATCCGTCGAATATGACGTTGTTCATCGTCGGGAACGTCGAGCCGGACAGCATGATGCAGTTCGTTAAAGACAACCAGGCGGCAAAAACATTCGATGAGCCAGCACCGATCGAGCGCATTTTCCCGGAAGAGCCGAAGGAAGCGGCAGTCAAGGAACGTACATTGGAAATGGCGGTGCAAAAACCGAAAGTGTTTGTCGGCGTCAAACCGGAGCGGCTCGATTTGTACGGGCCGGCAATGCTCAAGCACGAATTGTCCGCACAGCTAGCGTATGAATTATTGTTCGGCAGAACTTCGGATTTCTACCATGAAGCTTATGAAAACGGCTGGATCGATGAATCGTATTCATTCGACTATTCACTGGAAAGCGGATTCGGCTATGCACTCATCGGCACGGACACGAACCATCCTGAAAAATTCGCACAAGAGGTCAAGAAGACGATCCATCAGGCAGTGGAAAAATGGCCTTTCGGACAGGAAGACCTGGACCGCGTACGCCGCAAGAAAATCGGCTTTTTCATGCGCGCTTTGAATTCCCCGGAATACATCGCCAACCAATTTACGCAATATGCGTTCAATGGCATGAATCTTTTCGATGTTGTGCCGGTGCTTGAGCAAATCGAAGTGGCCGATTTGCAGGAAGCATTTGCAGCGGTCAGTGCGGAAAGCCAGCAATCCGTCTTCACGATCAAATCACCGGAGAAAGAACAGGCGTGAAGCGATTCGCTCTGATTCTCGGGGCGTCGGGAGACATCGGCGGCGCTATCGCCAGGCAGATGGCGGATGAGGGCTGGTCGCTTTATCTTCATTACCATTCGAACCCCCTTGAAGCGTTGGAGGAAGAACTAAGCCTGCGCTACCCGCAGCAGGAGTTCATCCCGGTACAAGGCGATTTCACAAAAGACGGCGGTGCCGAGCAAGTCGCAAGCCAAGTTTTCGATAGCTCGTGTCTTGTTTGTGCAAGTGGCCATGCGCTGTCAGGCCTTTTACAGGACACCAGCAGTGCCGATCAAGACGCTTTATGGCGCGTCCATGTAAAGAACCCGATCGAGACGGTTCGGCTATTGTCGCCTTTTTTCAGGAGGCATGACAAATCCTATGTTATCTTCATCGCATCGATCTGGGGCGAGACGGGAGCTTCGATGGAAACGGCTTATTCGGCCGTAAAAGGCGCGCAACTCGCATTCACGAAAGCCTACGCCAAAGAGATGGCCCCGTCCGGCACACGCGTCAATGCGGTGTCGCCAGGCTTGATCCGCACGAAGATGAATGCCGGATTGACCGAAGAGGAATGGCAGGATCTCGAAGAAGAGATTCCGCTAGGTGCGGGCGCACCTGAAGATATCGCCCATGCGGTGGCCTTTTTAGCGAGCGGCAAAGCGGATTATATTACCGGCCAGACGATCCGTGTCAATGGCGGCTGGCTCATCTAGCGCCCGTAAGCTTTTCATCATTGTCGATGTAGGCTATCATAAAGGCAAAGGGCCATAGTGTATGGCGAATGATGTATGGGAAGGGAGAGTGAAGCATGAAAGAATGGTATTTTGAGTATGAAATCCAAGTCAACCGCCCGGGCCTGCTCGGGGACATTGCGTCGCTTCTCGGCATGCTGCGCGTCAATATCGTCACCATCAACGGCGTGGACCAGGGGCGTCGCGGCATGTTGCTGCGTGCAGAGCATGACGTGCAGATTGAACGCTTCGAACAGATCCTGTCGACGATCGAAACGATTGCGGTGACGAAATTCCGCGAACCGAAATTGCGGGACATTCTCGCCGTGCGGCATGGGCGTTATATCCAGCGTGATGCAGACGACCGGAAGACTTTCCGTTTCGTGCGGGATGAACTCGGGCTGCTCGTCGATTTCATGGCAGAAATCTTCAAGCAGGAAGGCCACAAGCTGGTCGGGCTTCGGGGCATGCCGCGTGTCGGGAAAACCGAGTCGATTGTCGCCGCAAGTGTCAGCGCAAACAAGAAATGGATTTTCCTGTCGTCCACGATGATCAAACAAACCGTCCGCAACCAATTGATGGGCGATGAACACAACGACAATAACATCTTTATCTTGGACGGCATCGTCACGCGACGTTCAGCCGATGAACGCCATCTTCAGCTCGTGCGGGAGATGATGCGCATGCCGACCATCAAAGTGGTTGAACATCCGGATAAATTTGTCGAACACTCCGAGTACAGCATCGACGATTTCGATTATATTATCGAATTGCGCCATCACCCGGAAGAAAAGATCACATATGAAGTATTGGAGAAAAACACGTTTATGGACAATAAAGACCAGATGGACATGTTCGGCGACGGTTTCAACTTTTAACCAGGCAGGTGATGACGATGGGACAATTGGGCACGAAGCTGAAACAGGCAAGGCTCGATCAAGGCTTAAGCTTAGGACAGCTTAATGAGCGGACGAAAATCCAAAAGCATCATTTGGAAGGCATCGAAACCGGGGATTATTCCTCAATCCCCGGCGGTTTTTATGTGCGTGCGTTCATCAAGCGCTATGCACAGGCAGTCGGCTTGGACGGCGATGCCCTGTTAAGGGAGCACAAAAGCGAATTGCCGGAAGATGAGCCGGGGACCGTCCCTGCTGAGCATTTGACGCGCAGGCCCGAAAAGAAAAAACGCAGCTCTGGACCTTTCGCAGAATCAATGCCGAAAGTGCTGGTGGCATTATTTATCGTTTTCATACTATTGGTTATTTGGTATTTCTATCTGCTCAGCACATCAGGGAATGATGTCCAGCTGGAAGAGGAAAGCGGCGATGTGGAATACGAAGCACCGCCTGAGCAACAACCGGATGAACAGCCGGAAGCGGCCGAGGAAGAAGCTCCCGCTGATGAACCGGAAGAACAACCGGAACCCCAAGAACCACAAGCACAATTGGAACTTGAAAGCGTAACGGGTGAAACGACGACTTATACGTTCTCAGGCCCGGCGGACAGGGAGCTTGCGTTTACGGCAAGCGGGGATTCCTGGCTGGCCGTCATGGACGATGACGGAGCTGAACTGTTGAGCCTCGCCCGCGTGTTCGAGGCCGGTGAGACGGAAGCCGTTGATGTATCTGATGAGACGAGCGTGTTCATGCGCATCGGGGATTACTCGATGCTTTCAATTGAGCTGAACGGTGAAACGGTTCCGTATGAACAAGAGCGAAAACCTCAAAATATCATCATCCGCTTTGATGATGCCGAATAGCCATCACCCGATGGCTATTTTTCTGCAAGGATTGAAAGGAGAAAAACAAATGAATATTCCAAACCAAATCACCATTTCCCGGATCTTGCTCATCCCGATCTTCATGGCTTTCATGCTCATCGATTTCGGGTGGGGAGACATGACGCTTCTGGGGGCAACGCTTCCGGTCGCGCATTTCATCGGGGCATTGATTTTCATTTTTGCATCCGCCACCGACTGGGTCGATGGCTATTATGCACGCAAATACAATTTAGTCACGACTTTCGGTAAATTCCTGGATCCTCTTGCCGATAAACTCCTCGTCTCTGCCGCATTGATCATTCTGGTCGAGCTCGGATTCGCGCCGGCATGGGTCGTCATCGTCATCATCAGCCGTGAATTCGCCGTAACAGGCTTGCGCTTGGTCCTGGCAGGCGAAGGAGAAGTCGTGGCAGCGGGCAATTTGGGCAAAATCAAGACGGTCACACAGCTGCTCGCGATCATCTCGCTCTTGCTTTACAATATGATCTTTGCGCTGATCGGCATTCCGTTCGGGGAAATCATGCTCTATATCGCATTGCTGTTCACTGTCTGGTCCGGTTGGGATTATTTCTACGCCAACCGCAAAGGGCTTATGGCATCCAAATAAGCGCCACACGAAAGGAAGACCGCTATGAACGCTGAAATTATCGCAGTGGGCTCAGAGCTCCTGCTCGGCCAGATCACCAATACCAATGCACGCTTCATTTCAGGGCATCTTGCTGAAATCGGGATCAATGTGTATTACCATACGGCTGTAGGCGACAATCCGGAGCGTTTGAAGGAAACGATCGCCATCGCGGAATCCCGTGCTGACTTGATCATCTTCTCCGGGGGGCTTGGGCCGACAAAAGATGATTTAACGAAACAGACCATCGCGAACCATCTAGGCACGACGCTTTCGATGGACGATTCGGCGATGGAATCGATTGCCGCGTTTTTCGAGCGCGCCGGCCGCCCGATGACCGACAATAACAAAAAGCAGGCGCTCGTTCTTGCAGGCAGTGAAGTACTTGTCAATGAGAACGGAATGGCGCCCGGAATGATGTATCAAGACGGCGATCATATGTATATGCTGCTGCCGGGGCCGCCGCATGAACTGGAGCCGATGTTCCAGTTCGAGGCGAAGCCTAAATTGGTGCGCATGCTCAATGAGGAAAACATCATTCTTTCACATGTGCTGCGGTTCTACGGAATCGGCGAAGCGGAACTCGAAGACCGCCTTCAGGATATTTTGGATAAGCAGACCAACCCGACGATTGCACCGCTCGCATCCGCGGGCGAAGTGACGCTGCGCATCACGGCGAAGACGGACACCACGGATGAGGCATGGAAATTGATCGACGGTGCAAAAGAAGAAATCCTGGAGCGTGTCGGCGATTATCTGTACGGCTACGATGATGATTCATTGGCATCGAAAGCCATCGACTTATTGAAACAGCAAGGCAAAACGATATCAGCAGCGGAAAGCTTGACGGCTGGCCTGTTCCAATCAGAACTCGCTTCCATCGCTGGGGCGAGCGCTGTCTTGAACGGAGGCGTCGTCACGTATAATGAACAAATGAAAATCCAGCAGCTTGGCATGGCACGGGAATTTTTCAAAGAACATTCCGTGGTCAGCGAGGAAACGGCTGAAGCGATGGCTTCGGCTGTCCGGGAGAAATTCAATACCGACATCAGCGTCAGCTTGACCGGGGCAGCGGGCCCCGACGCGCATGGCAAGGAACCGGCCGGTACAGTATGGATCGGCATTGCCAGCGGTGAAGGGACGAAAGCCTATCGCCTGCAGCTATCGGGCATGAGAAACACAAACCGCATCCGTGCGGTGAAATTGGCATTGTATTACTTGATACGGACACTGGCAGATGAAGACACGCGCAAAATTTAATTTTGCGTGTTTTTTCATGCCCATTTCAGGGGAATGATAGGATAGCGGGGATCAAATTCGGTAAACAATTATACGGACACGAATAAACGTTCGCTTTTTTCTTGTAAATTTCTCAATAAACTAGTATACTGAAATCAGTTAGAAAAATGTTTTTCACATAAGAGGAGGATTTCTTTTGAGCGATCGTAAAGCAGCGCTGGATATGGCGCTAAAACAAATAGAAAAGCAATTCGGTAAAGGTTCTGTCATGAAATTGGGTGAAAGCACAGGCCATAATGTCTCAACAGTATCAAGTGGGTCATTGTCCCTCGACATTGCACTCGGCATAGGCGGATATCCGCGCGGCCGTGTCATCGAGATCTACGGTCCGGAAAGTTCGGGTAAAACGACGGTTTCGCTTCACGCCATTGCAGAAGTCCAGGCTTCAGGCGGGACAGCCGCATTCATCGATGCGGAGCATGCCCTTGACCCGGTTTACGCGAAAGCGCTCGGCGTCAACTTGGATGAACTCTTGCTATCACAGCCGGATACAGGCGAGCAAGCACTTGAAATCGCCGAAGCGCTCGTGCGCAGCGGCGCAGTGGATATCGTTGTCATCGACTCCGTAGCGGCACTTGTGCCAAAAGCGGAAATCGAAGGCGAAATGGGCGACTCCCATGTCGGACTTCAAGCCCGTCTCATGTCACAGGCCCTCCGTAAGCTGTCAGGCGCCATCAACAAATCGAATACCATTGCTGTATTCATCAACCAAATCCGTGAAAAAGTCGGCGTCATGTTCGGTAACCCGGAAGTAACGCCGGGCGGCCGTGCATTGAAATTCTATTCGTCCGTGCGCCTTGAAGTACGCCGTGCCGAAGCGTTGAAATCAGGCAATGACATCATCGGTAACCGCACGAAGATCAAAATTGTCAAAAACAAAGTCGCTCCACCGTTCCGTACGGCAGAAGTCGACATCATGTATGGACAGGGCATCTCGCGCGAAGGTGAAATCGTCGACCTTGCAGCAGACCTTGACATCATCCAAAAAAGCGGTTCATGGTATTCCTATAACAACGAACGGGTTGGTCAAGGCCGTGAAAACGCCAAGCAGTTCATGCGTGAACATGAAGACATCCGCAATGAGATCGCAGGGAAAGTCCGTGAACATTACGGCATGTCTGCAGCATCGTATTCCGTTTCCGTTCCTAAAGATGAAAAGAAGGATGCAGAAGAATTCAACTTGCTTATCGACGAAGAGGAATAAGCTTCAGCTGAAACTTCATAAAAGACCTTGCCAAAAGACTGCGAAGCGGAATGCTTCGCAGTCTTTTTACAAGCACCGGCACCGGCTTGGCAGGGTTGACAGGGAATAGGTCCATCTATACAATTAAAATTGTATTATTTACTAATTTTTAAACGATTGATGAAACACAAAGAGTTATCGATTCATCCTTTGAAAATGTAAAAAATCAATAGCAAGAGGAGGTGTCCGAATGGGTATTACTGAGTTCATCTTCGCTTTGCTTGGTATCATCGTCGGTGTAGTTGTTGGGTATTTTGCATTGAAAAAGGCAAACGATTCCAAAATGGCTGGCGCCAAACATTCCGCAGAGCAAGTCATTGAAGATGCAAAACGGGAAGCGGAGGCGCTGAAAAAAGAAGCCTTGCTGGAAGCGAAAGACGAAAATCATAAATTGCGTACTGAAGCTGAATCTGAAATTCGAGAACGCCGATCGGAAATGCAGAAACATGAAAATCGGTTGTTGCAGAGAGAAGAAAATTTGGATCGCAAGGATGATGCATTAAACAAACGCGAGGCCGGCCTTGAACGCAAGGATCAGGCACTTGCCGAAAAACAACAGCATATTGAGCAGATGGAGAGCAAAGCTGAGAATTTGGTTCAGCAGCAACAAACCGAAATGGAACGGATTTCCTCTTTGACACGCGAAGAAGCGAAGAGCATCATTCTCGAACAAGTAGAGAACGAGCTGTCCACAGACATCGCGGTCATGGTGAAGGAATCGGAAGCCCGTGCCAAAGAAGAATCGGACAAAAAAGCGAAGAACATCTTGTCGCTGGCGATGCAGCGTTTTGCTGCAGACCATGTAGCGGAAACGACCGTTTCCGTGGTCAACTTGCCGAATGACGAGATGAAAGGGCGCATCATCGGGCGCGAAGGGCGCAATATCCGGACGCTTGAAACCTTGACCGGCATCGATTTGATCATCGATGATACGCCGGAAGCGGTCATTCTTTCCGGATTTGACCCGATCCGCCGTGAAACAGCGCGTCTGGCGCTTGAAAAATTAGTGTCGGACGGGCGCATCCACCCAGCGAGAATCGAGGAAATGGTCGAGAAGTCAAGACGTGAAGTCGATGAACAAATTCGTGAAATTGGTGAACAGACCACATTTGACGTAGGTGTACATAACTTGCATCCGGACTTGATCAAGATACTTGGCCGGCTCCGCTACCGTACAAGCTATGGCCAGAACGTATTGAAACACTCGGTTGAAGTGGCATTCCTGTCAGGCCTCATGGCAGCAGAGCTTGGGGAAGATGTGACCCTTGCAAGACGCGCAGGTCTCCTGCACGATATCGGCAAGGCCATCGACCATGAAGTTGAAGGCAGCCATGTGGAGATCGGTGTCGAGCTCGGCACGAAATACAAGGAACATCCGGTCGTCATCAACAGCATCGCCTCCCACCACGGGGACACGGAAGCGACTTCGGTCATTTCGGTCATTGTCGCAGCAGCGGATGCATTATCCGCGGCACGCCCGGGTGCCAGAAGCGAAACGCTGGAGAACTACATCCGCCGGCTTGAAAAGCTGGAAGAGATTTCAGAGTCTTATGAAGGTGTCGAGAAATCGTTCGCCATCCAGGCAGGCCGTGAAATCCGGATCATGGTTCGTCCGGAGCAGATCGATGATATGACTGCGCACCGCCTTGCACGCGACATCCGCAAGCGGATCGAGGAAGAGCTGGATTATCCAGGACATATCAAAGTGACGGTCATCCGCGAAACGCGTGCCGTTGAATACGCAAAATAAAAACGAAAAAGGCTTCGTTGAATATCCATTCAAAGAAGCCTTTTTCTTATGGGGAAAGGTGATTGCATGAAAATATTATTTATCGGGGACATTGTCGGATCGATCGGAAGAGAGGCACTGGAATCGTATTTGCCAAGGCTAAAGCGCAAGTATGCGCCGGATGTCGTCATCGCGAACGGCGAGAATGCCGCTGCAGGCCGCGGCATTACGAAGTCGATCTACCAGGACCTATTGTTCATGGGGGTCGACATGGTGACGATGGGCAACCATACATGGGACCAAAAAGAAATTTTTGATTTTATCGACGATGCGGATTATTTGATCCGCCCGGCGAATTTTTCAGAAGAAGCGCCTGGCCGCGGCATGGCGACGGTTACAAAGAACGGCAAAACCTTATCGGTTATCAATCTGCATGGCCGCGTGTTCCTTCCTGCCCATGACGACCCATTCAAGATGGCGGATGAATTGATCGAAGAAGCGAAGCAAGTCTCCCCGCTCGTCTTCGTCGATTTCCATGCGGAAGCGACAAGCGAGAAGATTGCGATGGGCTGGCATTTGGATGGCCGCGCTTCTGCAGTTGTCGGAACACATACGCACGTCCAGACTGCGGATGCGCGTGTATTGCCGGGCGGTACCGCCTATATTTCGGACGTCGGCATGACCGGGCCGTATGATGAAATCCTCGGCATGAAGAAAGATGCTGTGTTGTACCGTTTCAAGACGAACATGCCGGCGCGCTTTGAAGTGCCTAAATCGGGCCGTTCGGTCGTCAGCGGGTTTTTCACGGAGATTGACGACAATACCGGCAAAGCTCTGGGCTGCGAAAGAATCTATATCAATGAGGATTACCCTTTCCAGGCGTGATCCCGGTGTCGATTTAACGACAATTGGCCGGACAGCTTGTATCAAGCCCCATTCGTTCAGTATAATGGTATGAGGTGGGCGAATGGCTGGCTTAAGGCGAAATTCTTGTCGGGCTGAGCGGATTCACTGTACAATCGTAAGCGAAAGTGTTCTGACAGATAAAGAAAATCAAAATACAGCGTCTGATGCCGGCTCTCGGCACCGGACCAGGAAATGGGTGTCTACGGTAATGACTTATACAAAACAACAAATCGTCGATAAAGCGCGTGAAGTAGCGGACATGATCGCTGAAACAGAAGAAGTGGATTTCTTTAAGCGTGCGGAAGCACAGATCAATGAAAACCAGCAGATCCGCGAAAAAATCGCCAGCTTGAAAAGCCTTCAAAAACAAGCCGTCAATTTCCAGCATTACGGGAAAGAACGTGCGCTTGAATTGATCGAGAAGAAAATCCAGAAAATCGAAGATGAAATCGACGCTGTGCCGATCGTTCAGGAATTCAAGCAATCACAAAGCGATGTCAACTCGCTATTGCAGATGGTTTCTACGGCGATTGCCAATCAAGTGACGAACAACATCATCACGGATACCGGCGGCGACTTGCTGCGCGGCGAGACAGGATCCAAAGTAAGAAACGATGGCGGCGGAAGCTGCTCATAATCCACAGCGCAGGACAAATTGCGCAATGGTTTCATAGAAACTGAAAGAGCCCAGCTCTTTCAGTTTTTTCGTTTCTGCCGGCGAGTTTGTTATAATGGGGAAACGGACAATTGATTGAATGAGAGAGGGTAGACAATGGCACCGACACCAATGATCCAACAATATTTGCAAGTGAAATCAGAGTACCAGGATGCATTCCTGTTTTTCCGTTTGGGCGATTTTTATGAAATGTTCTACGACGACGCCATCAAGGCGTCCCAGTTGCTGGAAATCACATTGACGAGCCGTGGCGGCAACGGGGAAGACCGCATCCCGATGTGTGGGGTCCCGCATCATTCCGCGAAAAACTATATTGACCAGCTGATTCAAAAAGGCCATAAAGTCGCGGTATGCGAACAAGTGGAAGACCCCAAAACGACCAAAGGCGTAGTCAAACGCGAAGTGGTCCGCCTCATCACGCCTGGGACGCATACCGAAGGCAAGAGCGTCGATGCCAAGGCGAATAATTTCATTGCGGCAGCAGATGAAGTGGCAGGCGGTTTCGGTCTCGCATATTTGGACATCTCAACAGGCGAAGCAACCGCCACATACATAGCGGGCAACGAAAAAGCATTGCTCAACGAACTCCAGGCGCTGCATATCCGTGAACTGGTCGTCTCCGAGCAATTGCGCTTATTGCTCGCGGAAGAAGACCAGCAACTCATTTTATCGGTTGAGCATATGGAAGGCCCTTTTACGGCGGAGCCGGCCTTGTTCGCCGATTGCCCGAAAGAGCTCGAGATGTGCGGTAAGCGGCTGTTGGCCTACATCGCAGCGACCCAAAAGCAATCGCTCGGCCATATCCAGCCCTTCGCATTCCGTGAAAACACCCGCATCCTAGGCATCGATTATTACTCGAAACGCAATCTGGAGTTGATTGAATCCATTCGCGGAGGGGACAATAAAGGCACGTTATTATGGCTATTGGATGAAACGGTCACGGCCATGGGCAGCCGCAAATTAAAGCAATGGCTGCATCAGCCGCTTGCGGACCGCTTTGCAATCGAAGCACGGCAACAAATGGTCGAAGCTTTGATGGACCGCTATTTCGTGCGCGTGGAATTGCAGCAATTGTTGAAACAAGTGTATGACTTGGAGCGTTTGTCTGGCCGTGTGGCATTCGGCAGCGCGAGCGGGCGGGATTTGGCGCAGCTGCGCAATTCCTTGGAGAAGATTCCGGAACTCGTGCGTGAGCTTGCAGATTCAGGCCACGCCTCGCTCGAACAATTCAGCGCCGGTTTAGATCCTTGCCCGGAAGTGTGCGAGTTGCTGGCGGCGATCAGCGACAATCCGCCGCTATCCGCAAAAGAAGGCGGCACCATCCGCGACGGCTTCAACGCGCAATTGGATGAATACCGGGACGCTTCACGAAACGGCAAGGATTGGATTGCGGAACTCGAGCAAAAAGAACGGGCCAAAACCGGAATCCGATCGTTGAAGATCGGCTATAACCGGATTTTCGGCTATTATATTGAAATTTCAAAAGCCAATATGCACTTGGCGGACCTCGATCGGTACGAAAGAAAACAGACCTTGGCCAATGCGGAGCGCTATATTACGCCGGAATTGAAAGAAAAAGAAACCTTGATTCTAACGGCTGAAGAAAAGAGCCTGACACTGGAATACGAATTGTTCGTCAGCGTGCGCGAACAAGTGAAGGAATACATTTCGCGCATCCAGCAATTGGCTTCAAAAGTCAGCGCACTCGACGTCTATATCAGCTTTTCGGAAGTCGCGGAAAAATACCGCTTCACGAAACCGGCCTTTAACGACGGGCGAAAAATCTCGATCCGCGAAGGCCGCCATCCGGTCGTCGAGAAAATGCTCAATAAACAGCATTACGTACCGAATGACTGTGAACTTGGCGACGACGGCAATATGCTGCTGATCACTGGGCCGAATATGTCGGGGAAAAGCACTTATATGCGCCAAGTCGCCTTGACGATCGTCCTGGCACAAATCGGCAGCTACGTCCCGGCGGCTTCTGCGGAATTGCCGATCGTCGACCAGATCTTCACGCGCATCGGCGCAGCGGATGACCTCGTCTCCGGCCAAAGCACGTTCATGGTCGAGATGATGGAATCGCAATACGCCATCACCCATGCGACGGAACGCAGTTTGTTATTATTCGATGAAATCGGCCGCGGGACATCCACTTATGACGGCATGGCGCTGGCACAGTCGATGATTGAATACATCCATGAACAGATCGGCGCCAATACCTTGTTCTCAACGCATTACCACGAATTGACGGCTTTGGAAGAAACTTTGCCAAAGCTGAGAAATGTCCATGTCTCGGCAATGGAGCAATCCGGAAAAGTCGTATTTTTGCATAAAGTGAAACGAGGGCCGGCCGATAAGAGCTACGGCGTCCACGTAGCGGAACTTGCCAATTTGCCGGAAGCGATTTTGCGCCGCGCGCGCGAATTATTGCTTAGTTTCGAGGCAGATAACCACAAAACGCAGCAGCAGGCAGAACAATTATCGTTTTTTGATGAACGGGATACGGTGAATGAAGAAGTGCTGCAAACCATCAAAGATGCGTCGATTTCACGCATGACGCCGCTCGAAGCATTGCAGCTGATCAACGACTTGCAGGAGAAAATAAGCGGAGGAGGCTGATCCCATGGGCAAAATCCGGTTGATGGACGAACCGCTGTCGAATAAAATCGCGGCGGGGGAAGTCGTCGAACGGCCGACTTCCGTCGTCAAGGAATTGGTGGAAAATGCGATCGATGCCGGCAGCACGGCTATTGAAGTGCTCTTGCAGGAAGCAGGGCTGACATCGATACAAATTATCGACAACGGGGCGGGCATGGACGAAGAAGACGCGTTATTGTCTTTTTCAAGACATGCCACGAGCAAAATCGAGAATGAACATGATCTGTTCCGCATCCGCACGCTCGGCTTCCGTGGGGAAGCACTCGCCAGTATCGCCTCCGTCTCGAAAGTAGTGTTGCAGACATCCGACGGAACGACAGGGACCCACCTGGAGATTGAAGGCGGCCGGCCCACAGAACAGCGTGCAGGGGCCTTGCGGCAAGGGACGGATATCCGCATCGGCCAGTTGTTTTTCAATACGCCGGCAAGATTAAAATACATGAAAACCTTGCAGACAGAACTCGGGCATACAATTGATTTGATGAACCGATTCGCGCTCAGTTATCCACGTATTTCATTCCGCTTGGTCCATGACGGCAAGCAATTACTGCAGACAGCGGGAAGCGGCGATATCCGCCGTGTGCTGGCGGATATTTACGGAGTGGCCATCGCCAAGAAAATGATCGCGTTTGAAGGCGAGTCGCCTGATTATCAAATTGAAGGCTTTGCTTCACTTCCTGAAATTACGCGTGCCAATAAAAATTACATCTCGCTGTTCGTCAATGGCCGTTGGGTCAAGCATTACGCCATCGCCAATACGGTGCATAAGGCATATCATACATTCCTGCCACTGGAGCGCCAGCCGATTGTCGTCTTGAACATTAAAGGGGACCCGTATTTGACCGATGTCAACGTGCATCCTTCCAAGCAGCAGATCCGGCTGAGCAAAGAAAAGGAATTGCTGGAACTTGTCCATGACACGATACGCAGGGCCATCCAGACCGCCGTTCGCGCACCGGTCATCGAGAAGCCGAAACCGGCCAAGCAGGCGCCCAGCCGGCAATTGGATTTGTGGAAGCGCCCTGTTGAAGAAACGGTGCGCCGTCAACCGGAACCCCTGTCATCGATGGATTGGAAACAGGACAAACTGCAAGAACGGGTTGAGGATTTCAAGCTGGAGCCAAGGCTTGAACCGGTCATTGAACCGGCGTATGAGCCGGTAGAAGACGTGCAAGGGCCATTCGATGAGCCCGAAAGCCGTCAAGCGATTGACGACGGTCCGCAATTTCCGGAACTGGAAGTGGTCGGCCAAATCCACGGGACTTACATTGTGGCACAAAGCTCGGACGGCTTTTATTTGATTGATCAACATGCAGCTCAAGAGCGCATCAAGTATGAGTTTTTTCGTGAAAAAGTCGGCGAGACTGACTCGAACGAACGCCAGTCGCTGCTTTTGCCGTTAACCTTCCATTACAGCCGCGATGAGGCGTTGCATTTGAAAGAGCATTTGGATGCCCTGGAAGAAAGCGGCGTGTTTCTTGAGGAATTCGGCGATACGACGTTCATTGTCAGGGAATACCCGACCTGGTTCCCGAAAGGCTTTGAACAGGAAGTCATTGAGGACTTGATTGAGCAAGTGCTGGCCGAGCGCAAAGTCGATATCAAGAAATTGCGTGAAGATGCGGCGATCATGATGAGCTGCAAACGTTCGATCAAAGCGAACCACTTTCTGCAAAAGCATGACATGGAACGTTTATTGGCTGATTTGAAAAATGCGGAACAGCCATTCACTTGCCCCCACGGGCGCCCGGTCATCATCCATTTCAAAACCTACGATATCGAAAAAATGTTCAAGCGCGTGATGAATTGAGTACTGCGCTTATCGGTGCGCGCTCAAGGGAATAGTAGAAGATGTTTCATCATATCATTACCGGAAGGATGTGGATCGATGGAAATGACAAGTTCATTCGTTCGTGTATCGGATAACCACGAACTTTACTGCAGCGTGCATAGGGCTGAGAATCCGAAAGGCCATGTACACATTATCCATGGCATGGCGGAACATAGCGGCCGCTACAAGGATTTCATCCAGGCACTGAACGCCCAAGGATTTACCGTGTCGGCACATGACCAAAGAGGCCATGGCAAAACGGCAGAGCATAATGGGCCAATTGGCTATTTAGCGGAAACCGAGGGCTTCTTGCGTGTTGTCGAAGATGCGCACGAAGTCATTCGAAATGTCCAAAGGGAAATCGGCGAGTTGCCGTTCACGCTTGTTGGACATTCGATGGGATCTTTTGTCGCGCGGCGGTATCTTCAGCTTCATGGAGATGAAGTGGATTGCGCTGTGCTGTCAGGCACCGGCGGACATCCCGGTTTTTCTTTATCTGCGGGCATCGCGACAGCGAAGAGTTTCAGCAGGCTCGAAGGGAAGACGGCAACCAACCCGATTCTCGGGAAATTGATCTTCGGCAGTTACAATAAAGATTTTCTTGATGAAAAATCCAAGTTTTCCTGGTTGAGCCGAAAAAGTGAAGCGGTGGCACAATATGAAGCGGATTCGTGGTGCGGATTTGAAATGGCGAACCAATTCTATGTCGACTTGTTTGAAGGGTTGGATATCATTCATCGCATGGACGAGGTCAGGCGAATCCCCAAAAGCCTACCGGTCCTGTTTATCAGCGGATCGATGGACCCGGTCGGCGCGAAAGGGGACGGTGTGTTTGAAGCCGCTAGCCAATTCAGCCAGGCCGGCTTAGAGACCGTGAAAGTTTACCTGGCAGAAGAAGGGCGCCACGAAGTGTTGCACGAGTTGCACGCCGAGACGTATCAGCAAGTCATCATCGATTGGATAAATGACCATGGTTGAAGTGATTGCCATTGTCGGGCCGACTGCTTCCGGAAAGACCGCCCTCAGCATCGAACTCGCCAAGCGGTTTGAAGGGGAGATCATCAACGGGGATTCGATGCAGGTCTATCGGGGAATGGATATCGGAACAGCAAAAATCAGTCCGGCGGAAATGGGCGGCATTCCGCATCACCTGCTCGACATCCGGGACCCGGACGAATCGTTTTCAGTTGCCGAATACCAATCGCTGGTCCGTGAAAAAATCGACGAAATCCAACAGCGCGACAAGCTTCCGATCATCGTCGGCGGGACGGGGCTATACGTCCAGTCGGTCCTGTTCGATTACCGTTTCTCCAAGCAGCAAGTTGATGAAGAACTCAGGGATTCGCTGCATGCCGAGCTCGATCGCTTAGGGCCTGAGGCCATGCACAGCAAGTTGATGGGGCTGGATCCGGATATCGACATCCATCCGAACAATACGCGGCGTGTCCTGCGTGCGTTGGAGATTTTATTGAGCGGCGAGGAAAAAGAGGATGGCAGCCTGGCACAAACGCCGATGTACGATGAATTGATCATCGGCCTCGATGTGCCGCGTGCTGAATTGTATAAGCGCATAGACGGCCGCGTCGACCGGATGGTGGAAGCGGGCTTGCTGGAGGAAGTCAGGCGTTTGTACGACAGTGGGTTGCGCGATGCACAATCGATCAAAGCGATCGGCTATAAGGAATTGTATGGTTATTTCGACGGCCACGATACATTGGGAGAGGCGATTGTGAAACTGAAACGCAACTCCAGAAAGTATGCAAAACGCCAATTTACATATTTCCGTAATAAGATGCCGATTCTTTGGCTGGATGCTACAGCGGACCCGGAAAACAATTTGGAAGAAATTATGCGCTTCTGGCAGGAAAACGACCGGAATCGTCGAATTGAACAGATGGCCAAAACTATACGCTAGAGAAACAGGGGGAGTTCCATGAAACCGGTTAATATCCAAGATGTCTATTTAAACCAGCTGCGTAAAAACAATATTTTCGTTACAGTGTTTTTGCTGAATGGGTTCCAATTGAAAGGAACCATCAAATCCTATGATAATTTCACGGTGCTGGTGGAAACGGAAGGCAAACAGCAATTGATCTACAAACATGCCATCTCTACTTTTTCGCCTTCAAAACCCGTATCGATCGAGCACCAGGAATAAATAGCGCAACAGCGCAAATAAACAATGGGAGGAATAGCGGATGAAATCGATCAGCACAGATGAACTGAACCAGAAAGTGGATGCCGGGGACGAACTTCACATCATTGACGTTCGTGAAAAAGATGAAGTGGCTGCCGGCATGATCCCGGGAGCACGGCACATCCCGCTCGGTGAATTGCCGGAGCGCACAGGGGAGCTGGATTCCTCAAAAGAGTATTACGTCGTTTGCCAAGCAGGCGGCCGCAGCGCGAAAGCTGCAGAATACTTGGAGTCGAATGGATTCCATTCAGTCAATGTCGATGGCGGCATGTCGTCATGGCGCGGCGTCACAGTTTACGGATGAGAAAAAGCCGATCGGCAATTGCCGGTCGGCTTTTATGTTGTGGTGAGTATTTTTCGTGTCGGCAATTTCCACTTATACGTATAGGATAAGATCCTCAATAGTGTAATGGCCAAAAACAAGGCATAAAGCATGAAATCGGTCCTGATCACATCAAAGCTGATCAATAATCCCGCAATCGCCGCCCAGACGGCATATATTTCCGCTTTCAACACCAAAGGCTTTCTCCCGGCTAGGAGGTCCCGTACCATGCCGCCGCCTGACCCCGTAAGCACTGCAGCCACAACCGCCGCATAGACTGGCAACCCCAGTTCGACCGCAAATAAAGCGCCTTGCACCGCGAATGCAGACAAGCCGATCGCATCGAAGAAATGGCCCCAGCGATTCCAGTGGCCGAGTGTTTTATGCGGAAACAGGAAAACGATGGTGATGGAGATGAGCGCCAATTGGAACATGAATTCCTGCTCCCATAAAGCGGAGACGGGAACCCCGATCAATAGGTTTCGGATGGCCCCTCCGCCGAACGCGGTTACGACGCCAAGCAGGTAGACGCCGAAAATATCGTATTCCTCTTCCATGGCGATGATTGCGCCGGATATTGCAAAAGCAATGGTCCCGATGGCGCTTAATACTTCCCAAGCCATTATGCGACGCCCTCCTTAACTTCAACAACTCTATGAATTGTAGCAGAATTGGAGACATTTTCAAATAGCATGACGAGTAAATAACCACCAAAGAGAAATGGAGATTTTTTATGTATACTACGATAAAAAAAACAGAAGACCTGATCCGCCCGCAATTGGAGGCTGCAGATTACATAGCCCTGCATAACCAGCAGAAAGTGCTCGAAGCGTTCCATCGCCAAAAAGTAAGCGATCATCATTTCCACCCTTCAACAGGCTATGGATATGACGATGAAGGAAGGGATACATTGGAACGTGTCTATGCCGACGTGTTCAGAGCGGAAGCGGCACTTGTCCGCCCGCAGATCATTTCAGGCACCCATGCCATCACCATTTCCTTGTTCGGCATCTTGCGGCCAGGCGATGAACTGCTGTATATCACTGGCCAGCCTTATGATACGCTCGCTTCCATCGTATCAGGTGGAGATAAGGATACAGGTTCGCTGAAGGATTTCGATATTTCCTACCGGCACGTGGACCTGGATGGTCAGCATCAAGTGGATTGGCAGGAGGTCGGACGCGCTGTAACCGGCAATACCAAAATGATTGCGATTCAACGTTCGAGAGGTTATGACAACCGGCCGTCTTTCACCATCCGTGAAATCAAGGATATGGTTGGAAAAATCCGGGAAATCAAGCCGGATGCCATCATATTCGTCGATAACTGCTATGGCGAGTTTGTGGAAACCGAAGAACCGGTCGAAGCAGGCGCAGATCTCATAGCCGGTTCATTGATCAAGAATCCGGGAGGGGGCCTTGCCAAAATCGGCGGGTACATCGCTGGAAAAAGCGCTTTTGTTGAAAAATGCGCTTACCGGATGACCTCTCCGGGTATAGGAGGGGAGGCTGGAGCTTCTCTCAATGCGCTCCCTGATATGTATCAAGGATTTTTCATGGCTCCGCATATCGTGTCCCAAGCTTTGAAAGGCGCGATTTTCACTGCAGCATTATTGGAAACGGCTGGCATGGCGACCAGCCCTCATTACAGTGCAGCGCGGACAGACTTAATCCAATCGGTCTCATTCCGGACGGCAGAACAGATGATAGCATTTTGCCGTGCAATCCAAGCATATTCACCGGTCAATGCACAATTTTTGCCGGAACCAGCTTATATGCCGGGGTATGAAGATGATGTCATCATGGCAGCCGGCACGTTTGTCCAGGGCGCAAGCATCGAATTGACGGCAGATGGGCCGATACGGGCGCCGTTTACGGCATTCGTCCAGGGCGGTTTAACATACGAGCATGTAAAGATAGCAGTCGTTAACGCGATGCGTGCTTTAGAGAAGGGTCAATTGCTTTAGGAAAAATAAAAGGTTTCAGAATTCGTGTCAGAAAATATAACATTGGTTTGACAATTAACCTGACATGTAATAAACTGAAAGTGTAGTAATTAGTGAAATGGGTGAAACTTATGACAAATCGGGTTCGCCGCACCATGCCCATTCTCCCGATCAGCATCGTAATGCAGCTAACGGATTTGACAGCACGGCAAATCCGTTATTACGAAGAGCAGCAGCTGATCAGTCCAGCCAGGACAGAAGGCAATAAGCGCATGTTTTCATTGAATGATGTCGACGCCTTGCTCGAGATCAAGGATTACCTGGAGCAGGGGCTTAATGTCGCGGGCATCAGAAAATTGTATGAAACCAAGGAGACGCCAATCAACGACCAAGCCGAGCCGAAAACATTGAGCGATGCAGAACTCCGCAGTTTGCTGCGCGAAGAGATGAAGCATCAGGCACGGCCGTTTGACCGGGCGTTTCATCGACAAGGGGATCTATCCCGTTTCTTTAAATGAACGGGCTACATAATATAACTTAGGAGAGTGAACAGTACATGGGCAAATATTCAAAAGAAGACATTATTCGATTGGTAAAAGAAGAAGACGTCAATTTTATCCGCCTGCAATTCACCGATATTCTTGGAGTTATCAAAAACGTAGAAATTCCAACATCTCAGCTTGATAAAGCACTCGACAACAAAATGATGTTCGATGGTTCATCGATCGATGGATTCGTCCGCATCGAAGAATCCGATATGTACTTATTCCCGGACCTGGATACATGGGTTGTATTCCCATGGATTACCGGCAAAGGGAAAGTTGCCCGCTTGATCTGCGATATCTACAATGCAGACGGCACGCCATTTGCAGGAGACCCGCGCACGAACTTGAAGCGTATATTGAAAGAAATGGAAGAGATGGGCTTCACTCATTTCAACCTGGGGCCAGAGCCTGAGTTCTTCCTTTTCAAACTTGACGAGCGTGGCGAACCATCGCTTGAACTCAATGACCATGGTGGTTATTTCGACTTGGCACCGATGGACCTCGGCGAGAACTGCCGCCGCGATATCGTCCTTGAGCTTGAGGAAATGGGCTTTGAGATCGAAGCTTCCCACCACGAAGTGGCGCCAGGACAGCACGAAATCGATTTCAAATATGCAGACGCCATCAAAGCATGCGATGATATCCAGACATTCAAGCTTGTCGTCAAAACCATCGCGCGCAAGCACGGCCTTCATGCGACATTCATGCCGAAGCCATTATTCGGTGTCAACGGATCAGGCATGCACATGAACGTTTCCTTGTTCAAGGGCAATGAAAATGCCTTCCTTGATGAAGACGGCGATATGAAATTGAGCAAGACGGCATTTCAGTTCATGGCCGGCATCATCGAGCACGCGAAAGGATTCACTGCGGTCACGAACCCGACGGTCAACTCCTATAAGCGCCTCGTGCCGGGCTACGAAGCACCTTGCTATATCGCATGGTCAGGCCAGAACCGGAGCCCGCTCGTCCGCATTCCAGCTTCACGCGGCTTGTCAACGCGCGTAGAAGTGCGTTCAGTCGACCCGGCTGCGAACCCTTACTTGGCGATGGCTGTATTGCTTGGGGCTGGCCTTGACGGCATCAAGCGTGAATTGACTCCGCCAAAAGCGGTAGACCGCAACATTTACGCAATGAACAGAAAAGAACGCAAAGAAGTCGGCATCGAAGATCTGCCAGGCACATTGTATGCGGCTCTTGATGAGCTGCAAAACGATGAAGTCATGTCCAAAGCGCTCGGTTCACATATCCTGAACAACTTCGTGGAAGCGAAGGAGATCGAATGGGATATGTTCAGAACAAGCGTTCACCCTTGGGAGCGCGAGCAATATTTGAAAATGTATTAAGAGCGCGAAACCGGAGCCACCAGCTCCGGTTTTTTTATTTCAAGGATTCTTTAGGCCTTCCGGAGAATAGACTCGGCCAAGACATCGGCGACTTGCAGAAAGATTGCGCCATTTCGCACATACGCTGAATGCTGGAAACGTGGTAAGATTTTACTTATAATGAAAGAACTTTTATATGTGGGGGGATAAAATGCGGTTTATGAATGTCATCGTTGTATTTCTCGTAGCCTTTTCGGCAGCGGGAATCGCGTTATACGCAGTAGGTCCAGACCTGTCCTCGGATGCTGTAGCCCAAAAAGCATTTGAAGAACTTGAACAAAGTGGCAAGATGGAGGAAATGGTGCGGCAGATCGAAGCCGACCCTGAAGTCAATCGCTATATGGAAGAACTGGAATCGAAGGAAATGTTTTCCGATAGTCCGCCTGACAGCGGTGTGGAGGAGCAGGTCGAGGGGAACATGGATGGGGTAGACATAAACGATAGCGACTCGCTGGAGAGCGATCCGCCCCAAGAACCTGTAGTGCCTGAAGAGCAAGGATTGGCTTTTGACACGAAAGAGGATGCGGCCAGCGTCATGATGGAAAAAGTCGGTTTCCGTAATTTGCTTAAAATGAAAAATGCAGTTGAAAACGATACGATGACAGCTGAACAGGTCATGGAAGAACTCGATGAAGATTTAACTGAAGAAGAGATGCTGGCCCTTAAAGTGATGATCTTCAAGGAATGGCAAAACCGAAACTAAGCGGCTGTTTATGCTACACTAATAAGTGCATTTCCATTCATTTTGAAGGGAGGAATCTCGGTGAAAACGTTTCAAATAGAATTCTTCTTTGATCAAGGAAATACCATCGTGCATACAGTGAAAGCAATCGATAAGGAATCGGCCATGAGCCAGGTCCCATCGAACGGCACCTATGAATTGACGGACGAAGCGAACGGCAAGATTTACCGCATCACCATCAACTTGGTTAAATACATTGTCGTGACGGAAAGACAAGCGGATTAAAAAGGCTATTAGCACAACCGGGGATGTATCTCCCTGGTTGTTTTCAAGACTTTTAGGTTACATAAGAAGATTATGAAAAAATAAAACCATAGAAAAAAGGAGGAAGCCCTACATTCCTCCTTTTTTCTATGGTTTTTCGGGATGAAGCCGTGTTCTTAATGGATTTGTCGATAGACACCGACGACTTTTCCGAGAATGCTCACCTGATCGACGATAATCGGGTCCATCGATGAATTTTCTGGCTGCAGGCGGAAGTAATTATCCTCGCGGAAGAACCGTTTGACAGTCGCTTCGTTTTCTTCGGTCATGGCGACGACGATATCCCCATTATCGGCAGTCTGCTGTTGTTTGACGACGACATAATCACCGTTTAGGATGCCGGCTTCGATCATACTTTCACCCATGATCTCCAGCATGAAAATATGGTCTTCTTCCGTGCCGTAAGTTTGTGGCAGCGGAAAGTATTCTTCAACGTTTTCAATGGCAGTGATCGGCATGCCCGCTGTGACTTTACCAATTAGGGGCACATGGAGGACTGGGCTTTTATCGATGAGTGCCTCTTCCGATCCGATGATTTCGATGGCTCTCGGTTTTGTCGGGTCACGGCGGATCAGCCCTTTGCTTTCGAGCCTAGCTAGATGGCCGTGGACAGTTGAACTGGATGCAAGGCCGACCGCTTCGCCGATTTCCCGGACGGAGGGCGGATAGCCTTTTGCACGGACTTCATCTTTTATGAAATTCAGGATATCTTCCTGACGCTTAGATACTTTTTTCACCAGTTTCACCTCTTTATAGGATTTATTCAAGATTAACTATCTATAGTATAGCAACTCGGGCATTGAAATGCAAACATAGGTTCGAATTTAATCTTGACAAGAAACGCTTGTTCGCTTTAATATGAGAACATACATTCCGAACAAATATTCTAAGGAGGCGGCTTGAATGACATTCTTTCGACAGAACTCATATTTGGTTTTCTTTTTCTCACTCATAGTGGTGTTTACATTTTATGCGGTGATCAGCCACAATGCCGAAAAGCAGCAATTGGGCGAGCTGCAAATTGAAAAAGGTGATACGCTATGGGAGCTGGCTGAATCGTTCAGCGGCGAAACTCCCCATCATGAATGGATAGAAGAGATCATGGAAGTGAATAATTTGAAGACGACCAAAATCGTGGCTGGGCAATCCTTGAAGATTCCGGCAGAACAGCTGAATTTCTCGCCGGATGAAACCAAATACTACGCAGGTGATGCAGAATGAAGAAAAAAGCACTGGTTTACTGCCGTGTCAGTACCACTAAAGACGAGCAGGAAACTTCACTCGAACGGCAGGAGGAAGAACTGCTTTCGTTTGCGTTCGGGCAAGGGTATCTGGTTGAAGACGTCTACACTGACCAGCACAGCGGTTATGAAATGGACCGGGAAGGCCTTCTTGAGATGCTTAACCAGGTCAAAAGCGGAAAGGTCGATGCCGTCTTCATACAGGATGAGACACGGCTTGGCAGGGGGCATGCGCGCATCGCTTTGCTGCATGTCATGAAGAAGCACGAAGTCGATGTCTATACGCTGTCGGACAATGGCCCGATCGCCTTGAATGATATGGATGACATGGTGCTTGAGATCTTGGCCATCGTGGAAGAATACCAACGCAAGATCCATAATGCCAAGATCAAGCGGGGCATGAAGCGTGCAGTGGAGAACGGTTACAAGCCGGAACGCAATCTAAAAGGGAAAGGCAATCCGGACGGCCGCGAGCGGCTGGACTTACCGGTGGATCAGATCGTCAGCTTGAAAGCGAGCGGCTTGACCTTCCAGGAAATCGCCGTCACGCTGCAGGGTTTCGGTTACCAGGCGAGCAAAGCGACGGTACACCGACGGTTCCGTGAGTACCAGCAGATGAAAGAAAGCTGAAATCTTGCACTGTCCCGCCTTTTTTTGTACCATGAAGCAGTAGAAAGGGGGACTTTACATGCTATCTCCAGATAAGATCGGCCGCATCAATGAACTATCGAGAAAGTCCAAGCGCGACGGGCTGACGCAAGAAGAAGCAAAAGAACAGTCAGCGCTGCGCCAGGAATACTTGCAAAGTTTCCGCAAGTCGATGCGCGGGACGATTGAAAATGTCACCGTCATCGATCCGGAAGGAAAAGACGTAACGCCAGACAAGATCAAAAATAAACGGGAGAATAAGTATTTGAATTAATACTTATTCTCTTTTTCGTTGTATTCTTCCTTAGAGTTGACTAAACTAGAATAGGATTAAATTTAGTTTCAGAGAGGATGTCACTATGTCAAACCATGCAGATCAACTTGCAGTTAACACCATTCGCACACTTTCAATCGATGCTATTGAAAAAGCTAACTCGGGACACCCGGGACTTCCAATGGGCGCCGCTCCAATGGCGTATACACTCTGGACAAAACACATGAACCACAATCCGAACAACCCAAACTGGTTCAACCGCGACCGTTTCGTCCTGTCGGCAGGGCACGGTTCAATGCTCCTGTACAGTTTGCTCCATTTGAGTGGTTACGGATTGCCGATGGAGGAAATCAAGAACTTCCGCCAATGGGATTCCAAGACACCAGGCCATCCTGAATACGGCCATACAGTCGGCGTCGAAGCGACGACAGGCCCTCTTGGCCAAGGGATCGGCATGGCGGTCGGCATGGCAATGGCAGAACGCCATTTAGCAGCTACATACAATAAAGAGGGCCTCGACATCATCGATCACCACACATTCGCACTTTGCGGGGACGGAGATTTGATGGAAGGCGTAGCAGGAGAAGCAATTTCACTTGCAGGCCATCTTAAGCTGGATAAATTGGTCGTCTTGTATGACAGCAATGACATCTCACTCGACGGTGATTTGTCGATGAGTTTCTCGGAGAACATCCAGAAGCGTTTCGAGTCATATGGCTGGAACTATCTCCGCGTGGATGATGGTAACGACATGGATGATTTGTCTGCAAAAATCGCTGAAGCGAAAAAGTCCACTGACAAACCGACATTGGTCGAAGTCAAGACAGTCATCGGCTACGGTTCACCGAACAAATCCGGCAAAGCGGACTCGCACGGTGCGCCACTTGGCGAAGATGAGATGAAGTTAACGAAAGAATACTATAAATGGACTTTCGAAGAGGATTTCCATGTTCCGGAAGAAGTCTATGAAACCTTCAAGGAAGCGACCGATTCACTTGGCGCGAAAGCGGAATCGGCTTGGAACGAATTGTACAAGCAATACGAGGAGCAGCATCCTGAACTTGCTTCACAGCTGCAAGCAGCGATCCGTGGTGATTTGCCGGCTGATTTCGATTCACAATTCCCTGAATACGAAGTCGGTAAAAAGCAAGCGACGCGCGCATCGTCCGGTGATATGGTCAATGCCATCGCAAAAACGGTTCCTTCGTTCTTCGGCGGAAGCGCTGACCTTGCTGGTTCGAATAAAACCAATATCAAAGACGGTGGCGACTTCGACGCTGAGCATCCGGAAGCCCGCAATATCTGGTTCGGCGTCCGTGAATTCGCGATGGGCGCTGCACTTAACGGCATGGCGCTTCACGGTGGCTTGCATGTCTTCGGTGGCACATTCTTCGTGTTCAGTGACTACGTCCGCCCAGCGATCCGCCTAGGCGCTTTGATGGGACTTCCGGTCACCTATGTGTTCACACACGATAGCGTAGCGGTCGGGGAAGACGGCCCGACACATGAACCAATTGAACAGCTTGCGTCACTTCGCGCAATGCCGAACCTGGGCATCATCCGCCCAGCCGATGCGAACGAAACAAAAGCGGCATGGCGTTTGGCGCTCACGTCTAAAGACAAGCCGACCTTGCTCGTATTGTCCCGCCAAAACTTGCCGGTCCTCGAAACAACTGGCGAAAAAGCGGAAACAGGAGTCGAAAAAGGTGCTTACGTCGTGTCACCAGCTGATGACGCACAAGCCTTGCTGCTAGCGACTGGGTCTGAAGTCAGCCTAGCAATCGATGCACAGAAACAATTGAAAGAACAAGGCATCGCGGTGTCTGTCGTGTCGATGCCATCATGGGATCGTTTCGAACAGCAGGATAAAGAGTACAAAGAATCCGTCTTGCCGAAAAACATCACGAAACGCCTTGCCATCGAAATGGGCTCATCGTTCGGCTGGGACCGTTATACTGGATTTGAAGGCGATACCCTAGCGATCGATCACTTCGGCGCAAGTGCCCCGGGTGAAAAAATCATGGAAGAATTCGGTTTTACGCCTGAAAATGTTGCAACTAAAGTGAAACAATTGATCAACGGTTAACCATGATCACCTGATGATTCGATTCGTTTGTTCAAACGTTGTTTCATCCGGTACAGAAAAGCCGCCAGAATGGGATTCTGGCGGCTTTTACTTGTGCTAGGAAATTCTCCCGTCATGCATTTCAATTGCACCTCTAGCAAGGCAAGGGGAAGAGGGATGAGCGGGGGCCATGCCGGTTTTCAAAGAGACCGCATAATTCAGGGCACGGGAGCGGCTGCCTTTGTTTCTCCGCAATTTTCATGCCGTGCATATAGTCACGTCCTGAAATTTATAGTATAATCCTTTTTGGTGCATGATTTAATTGGCAACACGAAGGAGGTAATTTGTATGGATACATGGATCTGGATTGTTATCGTTATTGTGGCTTTACTCGCAGGTGTTGCACTTGGATTCTTTATCGCTCGCCGATACATGATGAAATATTTGCAGGACAACCCACCGATCAACGAAGAGATGCTTCGGATTATGATGATGCAAATGGGACAAAAACCATCTCAAAAGAAAATCAACCAAATGATGGCTCAAATGAACAAAGCCTCGACAAAACCGGGCAAAAAATAAACGCTTATGCAATTATTCGCCCATAGGTGATGAATACAAGAAGAACCCCTGTTTCGCTAAAAGCGCGACAGGGGTTCTTTTTGGTTTTAAGTTAATGTGCCATCATTTCATGCGCAATGTCGTGCCCGTCCAATGAAGCTGGATAATAGGTAGGCCAGCGGTCCATTTCCTCGAGCAATTCCTCTTGGTCTTCACCCCAGTACAAATGGTAATGATCGGATTTTTGAGGGGAGATGCCATGGTCGCTGAACTGGATAAACTTTGGCATATCATCAGATCCGCCAGTTTTTGAAAACAGAAAACGGACGCCGCGATTGCCGGCTTCATAAGTCAGGATCTCGAATTTCTCGTATGTATACTCCGCAGTCTCCGTCTTGCCTTCTACGTGAAAACTGATGGTGTTGTCGCCCATGGTGATGTTGTCCACGTCTGTTTGATAACCAATCCCATAATACGCTTTGTATTGCTCGAAAGTCTTTTCCAGGGATTCCTGAGCCTTATGCTCGAATACTTCATCGAGTGCACCGGATTCGAAGTGGGGATAAACCGATTGCCATTCGCCCTGCCAGTCGCTAAGCGGGCGGTCTGCTACTTGGCTATCATCAAAATATCCCTCATAGATTTCGGTTTCTTCACTATGCGAGTGATTATGATTATGGGCATTATTTTCCTGGTGAACGGGTTGCTGCGTTGCAACCACTGTAGCCGGTTGCTGATCTTTTTGCTGGCAGGCCGCTAATAATAACGCGGATGCCAGCATGACGATTTTCCACTTTACTTTCATCCAACTCATCCTTCCGTTTTTAAATCGTAATCATTACAATTTAAAAGTATACAGAAATAATGGCGGAATGCTAATTAAAAGACGATTCTGACTTTTGATGTGCAAAAAGCAGGGGTGAGTACTTGGCAAAGACAAAGAAAAACAGCCATTCCCATTATTGGAATGGCTGTTTTCATTCAGCTGGAAATGGCGTCACTGTCGACCGGTTTCTCCTTAGGCGTCAGCAAATCGTATGCCATAAGAAACTCCGCGATCGTTTCTTCGTATTCATCCGGATTTTTATTGAAGGATTGGGCGTGTTCGCCTTCTTCGAATAATTTAAGCTGTTTCGGGCCTTGTTTCAATTCGAATAATTCCTTTGTCATTTTCGGCAAGACAAACTCATCAGGTAGGCTATGGATGAATAGCACAGGCTTTGAAATGTTTTTTACGACCTCACGGGGCGACACGGTGGAAATGGAATAACCGTCACGCAATTTCAGGAACACATTGGCGAGGCGAAGCGCCAAAGAAGTGCGCATCGGGGTCGTCGTGCGCATGACGTGCAGAATCTGTTCGCTGATATCGGAATAGGCACAGTCGGAGATGTAAAAATCCGCCGAGTCCTCCATTCCGGCATATAAAAGCGTCGTTGAGGCGCCCATCGACTCTCCATGAATGCCGAAGAACAGGGAAGGGCCGACATGCTGTTTCAATGCTTTGACGACCGCCTGCAGGTCCAGTTTCTCATAATGGCCGAAACTCGTAGTCTTGCCGCCGGATTCCCCGTGTCGGCGGTGGTCGTATACGACCGAGTTGAATCCGAGGCGTTCGAACATGCGGGCATACTTAAACGAATTGACTTTGCTTTCGGTCACGCCATGGCAGATGATGACGTAACGGTTCGTTGTGTGCGGCTCCAGGAAAATCGCTTTAATCGGATAGCCATTGGCGGATTCAATCCATTGCTCGCTTTTCTTGGCACCGGCATACCAAGCTTCATCGTAGCGCTTGGCGTTGGTCTCCCGTTCCAAAATCAAGGATGCATCTTTATTCTTTACATACATCAAACGGTTGCTTGCAACAAAACCCAATACGGCAAAAGAAGCGGTCAATGTGCTCGAAACGATGGCTGAAGTCATCAATAGTCGCTTTTTCATGGCGCACACACCTCATTTTCTGTTTTTGTACAAAGTATACATTCCCGTTTGCAATGGATTCGATACATGGGGTTCAATGAACGAAATCGCTTCGTAAAGTTTCTCGAGATCCACTCCGGTATCGACACTCATGCGGTGGAACATATGGACCAAATCTTCGGTCGCGACATTGCCTGTCGCACCCGGTGCGAAGGGGCAGCCGCCCAGGCCGCCGGCGGATGCATCAAATCGGTCGATCCCCGCTACGAGCGCTGCGTAGGCATTGGCGAGCGCCATGCGTCTCGTGTCATGGAAGTGCGCGGCTATCAGCACATCCGGAAACCGTTTTTTCAATTGGCTGAACAACTCATGGCTTTCTTGAGGGTTCGCCATGCCGATCGTATCGGCAACGCTCAGTTCATCGACTCCCCAATCGACGAACTGGCCGCATAGCTCAATGGTCTTCTGTGGATCGACCGCGCCTTCGAACGGGCAGTAGAACGCAGTCGAAATGCAGGCGCGGACGAAAATGCCGTCTTGCTTCGCTTTTTCAATCAATGGCTTCAGTGCTTCCATGGACTGGGCTGTGGACTTGTTGATGTTTTTTTCATTGAAGGAATTGGAAACACCTACAAAAACCGCGATTGAATCGGCCCCCGCTTCCAGCGCAGCATTGATGCCCCTTTCGTTAGGCGTCAGCACGAATTGGCGTCCCGACTTTTTCGTTCCGGCAACGATCTCGCGCGCATCGGCCATTTGCGGCACCCATTTCGGTGACACGAAAGACGTCAGTTCCATTTCCGGCAAGCCAGCCTCCTGCAATGCTTTGATAAAATCCAGTTTGTCTTCGGTATTGACGGTCCTGGCTTCATTTTGTAGGCCATCTCGCGGACCGACCTCGATTATCGTAGCTGTTTTTGGTAAACTAAACATACTATCCCCCCTTAGCTTTATTGTAGCGATAGGGGGGATAAAAGAGCAAGAAGCAGACAAGGGGGAAAATGAAAATGTCACAACAAATCGTAATTGCAAGCGCTGTCAGAACGGCAGTCGGTTCTTTCCAAGGGGCTTTGAAAGATGTGCCGGCGACAGATCTCGGCGCCATTGTCATCAAGGAAGCTTTATCGCGCGCAGGGGTAGCGGGCGACCAGGTTTCGGAAGTTATCATGGGCAACGTCCTGCAGGCAGGGCTCGGACAGAACCCGGCCCGCCAGGCTTCCATTAAAGCGGGGCTTCCGGAGACGGTGCCGGCGATGACCATCAATAAAGTATGCGGCTCCGGCTTGAAATCGATCCACTTGGCGTACCAGGCAATCTTTGCGGGTGATGCCGACATCGTCGTGGCAGGCGGCATGGAGAACATGAGCCGCGCGCCGTATCTATTAGAAGGCGCAAGAGACGGATACCGCATGGGAGACCAGAAAGTGGTCGACAGCATGGTCCACGACGGCTTGACATGCGCATTCAATCATTACCATATGGGCACGACTGCCGAAAACCTGTGCGACCGCTATGATATTTCGCGTGAAGAACAGGATCGTTTTGCGGCCCGTTCGCAAGCCCGTGCATCAGTGGCAATCGAAGGCGGCCGTTTTGACGAGGAAATCGTGCCTGTAGAAATCCCGCAGCGCAAAGGCGACCCGATCATCTTCAAAACGGACGAATACGTAAAAGCTTCTTCCACAGAAGAGAAGCTTGCCAAACTGCGCCCGGCATTCAAAAAAGACGGTTCAGTCACGGCCGGCAACGCATCCGGCATCAATGACGGAGCAGCGGCAGTGATCGTCATGACAAAAGAAAAGGCCGATGAGCTTGGCCTTGAGCCGCTAGCGGTCATTTCTGCAAACGGCAATGCAGGCGTCGACCCGGCGGTAATGGGCATCGGCCCGGTCCAAGCGGTGAAAAATGCTTTGGATAAAGCGAACATGACGCTTGGCGACATCGATTTGATCGAAGCGAACGAAGCGTTTGCGGCACAGTCGATTGCGGTGGACCGTGAATTGAAGTTCGATCATGAAAAATTGAACGTCAACGGCGGGGCGATTGCAATCGGCCACCCGATCGGCGCGAGCGGTACACGGATTTTCGTGACACTTCTCCATGAAATGAAAAAACGCGATGCCAAGACAGGCCTTGCGACATTGTGCATCGGCGGCGGACAAGGTGTCGCAACGATCGTTAAACGCCCATAAGGAGAGAATATGATGGCGAAAGACAAAGCCAATGATAACGGACTTTTTTCGGAGGAACAGCTGTTGAAATTGAAAGCTGCGAAAAAAGAGTTAGTGAAGGACCAGCATAAACTCGAGGAAGAAAAAGAAGCGCAGCGCCAGTTTGAGCGTAGAGAACGTGAAAAAAACATGACGTTTGCAGAGTTGCTTGAGCGGCATGGAGATTCAGGAAATAAATATTGACGAAGGAGCCTCCTGTCATTTCTAGTGACAGGAGGCTCCTTCGTTTAGCTTAACCATTCAAGAAGAAAGGCGATTAAATATAAAGGGGCACCTACGATAAGGGCCCCAGCGGCAAGATAAGAGAATCCCCATAAAATCCAAATCAAGATATCGTAAATTGCGCCTGCTAAATCGTCGACAAATTTCATAACCATCCCCCGTTTCGATGTGAAGAGCAATCATTAGCACACAGCTTTTTTCCATTTTAACAAAATAAGCAGGGGCTTGGATTTTAATTTTAACTAATAATTTCCAAAAAAAAATTATATTCCACTTTCCGTCAATTGGTATAATAGAGGCAGTGATTATGCCACCATGACCATTCAACGAAACGGAAAATGTCGAAAGAAGAAGATTTGATTGCAGGAGGAGCAAAGGATGAGGGATGAAGAGTTACAGACAAGCCCAGAACTTAAGCAAGCTCAAGAACATGGGGAACAAAGGCCGATTCATCCGTACGCAAAACCACTTATCCACTTCGGGTATTTTGTATTCGTGCTGATGGTATTATCCGTCATTTTTTCACTGATTAAAGTGATATCAGACTAGTTTGTAAGATTGATGGCTATTCTTTGCCTTTTTTTGAAACATCTTACTGATTTAACCGTACACTTTAATGCAGGGGAAAATCAGCTTATGGAAAAGGATGGGATAAGATGGAGTCAATCGGAATTATTTCAATTTTAATTGTGATTCTCATTTTGGCGGCACTTGCGGGCGTCGGTTATTTCTTCTGGATGAAGATCCGCTACCGCACCGCCAAATCGAACGAAGCCTTGATCATCACGGGCCCGAAACTTGGGGACCCAAAGAAAGACACGAATATTTTTACGGACGATGAAGGGCGGTCCATGAAGATCATCCGCGGCGGCGGCTATCTGCTGCGGCGCTTCCAGACCTCGACGCCGGTCAATTTGACGTCGTTCCAATTGAAGTTGTCGACACCGCGTGTCTACACGAATGCCGGGGTGCCGATCGTGGCAGACGCTGTGGCGATGGTCAAAGTCGCAGATACCTTGAACGGCATCGCCAATTACGCCGAGCAATTCCTTGGGAAGAAGCAAGACGAAATCGAACGCGAGATCATCGAGGTCCTCGGCAGTAATTTACGTGCTATCTTATCGAAGATGACCGTCGAAGATATCAATAGCGACAGGGAGAAATTCAATACGGACGTCCAGGAAATCGCGCAAAAGCAACTTGATCTAATGGGCTTTAAAATCACTTCACTCGGGTTGACAGACCTTCGCGACGCGGATGAAGACAATGGCTATCTCGAGAACCTTGGGCGGCCGCGCATCGCTGAAGTCCGCAAGCAAGCGGAAATCGCCGAAGCGAACACGGAACGGGAAACGCGCATCCACCGTGCGCAGACCGACCAGGAAGCGAAAGAAGAAGAGTATATGCGCCAGATCGCCATTGCGGAATCGCGCAAACAGAAAGACTTGAAAGATGCGGCGTTCAAGGAAGAAACTGAACGCGCACGCGCGAAATCCGAACAGTCTTATGAACTCGAAAAAGCGAAGCTCGCGATGGAAATCCAGGAAGAAGAATTGAATATGCAGTTCATGGAGCGCGAACGTGCGGTCCGTCTCGAAGAAGAAGAAAGCAAAGTCCGCAAAACGAAGGCGGATGCCAGTTATTATGAAACGACTCGTACGGCAGAAGCGGAAGCGAGACGTTCTGTCATCGACGGGGAAGCAAAAGCGAAGATCAAACGTGATGAAGGGGCTGCCGAAGCGGAAGTCATCCGTGAACGCGGTAAAGCGGAAGCGGAATCCCGTAAATTGCTGGCGGAAGCCATGGAAGAACATGGCGATGTCATCATTGCCGAAAAATTGATTGACATGCTGCCGGTATTCGCCGAGAAAGTGGCACAGCCGCTCAATAATATCGATTCCGTGAAAATTATCGATTCCGGAAACGGGCAAGGCGTTCCGTCGTTCGGCAGAAGCATCACACGCACGATGGTTGATATGCAGGAACCTTTGAAAGAAATGACCGGCATCGATATTGCAGACATGCTGAAGACCTACACATCTAGAAATACAGGGGGTCTTGAACCGATAAGCCAGCCCGTACATGACCAGCCCGATGTGCAGCTCGACGGACAGCCTGCAGATGAAGCAGCGAAAGAAGATCCGGAACAAATCTAAACGGGCTAAACGCAAAAAGACAGGGAACATTTTATGTTCCCTGTCTTTTTTATATTGCAGATGTGTTAGACCGTCATGATGTCCTTGAACATCTGTTTTAAGCTTTTGGCTACGTCGTTAAGGTGAAATTCCTTCCGTGCCTCAGCTTGCTGCTGCTCTATGAATGTTTCGGAAGTGCGTTTTCTGGAAAAAGGCGTCAACGTGTGAAGCTCTTTCGGCTGGGTTTCAGCCAGTAAGCGCAAAGAAGCGAAGACCGGCTCTGAGATTTCAAAACGCTGGTACCCATTCGGCATATGGATGATTTTTTCCGGGGCGTCTGCAAGCAGCCAGTGGTCTTCTGCTTCCCAGGCCAGCTTATGATTTTTAAACTCCTGTCCAAGGGATCTTGTCACAGATTCAACAACGAGGTATGAATGCATCGAAATGGCATCTCCGTCTGCTGACTGATAAGATTTTTTGGATTGGGTCAAATAAAAATTCATCATTTTGCACGCCCCCGATTTCTTGAAATTAAGGTTTGAAAATTTCAGTCGTAATCAGTATATTCACTTCTGGACATTCTTTCAAACCTGCAAAAGTCCTTTTCGGTAAATTAAATCTGTCGTTGAAAAACGGGGTAATTTCTTCAAAACAAGAAGTGAAAATAGAGAAGAACCGCAACGCACAAGGGGTTCATATGCATTGAACCGGCCAATCGGATTTACTGCAAAGAGTTTGACGGCGAAAAAAGGTACAAAGGTCCCTAGCGGAATTCCGTGCCCTGAAAAGATGCGTTGAAAGGCTGAAAAAAAACGCCCCGTATAAGGCGGGACGCCGTTCTTAATGAAGAAAGGGTTTAATCGCGGTGCTGTTCATAGCGGTCTTGCCGCGTCGCTTTGTTGGCTTCTTCAATCTGTTGTGCACTGACAGGCTGCTGATAAGCCTGCAGCGTTTCGCGCAATTGTCCAAGGCTGCTCGCGCCGGTGACCGCAGCTGAGACAGTTTCGTTTGAAAGCACCGAATGCAAAGCGAGTGCATGGACATTGTCATGGATGTCAACCAGCTGCTTTAGCGTCGCCATTAACTGGTCTTGGCCATACTGCAGATAGTCGCCCATCTTTTCGGCGCGATTAAGCCCTTCCGCCGTCAGCAAGCCTTTTGCCAGGCTGCCGCGTGCCAAGACGGAGCGGCCAGTTTTGCCGATTTCCGGCAGGAATTCCTCTGGACGCCGGTCGAGAAGGCTGTATTGCATCATGATGGAGGCAATCTCGCTGTTTTTCAAATAGCGCCGGATGACATTCGGCCGGATGGATGAGATCCCGTATGCACGGATCAAGCCCTCCTTTTTCAAGTCCTCGAACGCTTCGATCGTTTCTTCAGAGTTATCGGAGATCATCCCGCCGTGAAGCTGATACAGGTCTAAATAATCGGTTTTGAGCCGGCGCAGCGAATGGTGGATTTGTTCTTTGATATAAGCTTTTGAGGGATTCCATTTCACTTCATCTGATTCCTCGGACCATTCATTCCCCACCTTGCTTGCAAGGATGATGTCTTTGCGGCGATTGCCGAGTGCATCGCCGACGATTTCCTCGTTCTTTCCTTTGCCGTAGAAGTCAGCCGTATCGAAATAAGTGACGCCATTGCCCATCGCTTCATCGATAATGGCCTTTGCTTGTTTCGGGTCTTCCGGCAGTGACATGCAGCCGAGTGCGATTTCACTGACCTTGAATCCGCTAGTTCCGAGTGTATTGTATTTCATCATTTCACCTCATTGTAAAATTTTGTTTCCTCTATGGTATACTTTGCGGTATTGAAACTACAAATGAAATGAGGGCCAGCATGAAGAAATTTGAAGAAAAAACACTCCATAGCGAACGATTGTATGAAGGCAAGGTCATCAATTTGAAAGTTGACGATGTAACGCTGCCAAATGGCAAACAATCGAAGCGCGAATTGATCGAACACCCGGGAGCAGTGGCTGTCATCGCATTGACAGAGGAAAAGAAAATCATCATGGTCGAACAATACCGCAAAGCGCTCGAACGCTCACTGGTCGAAATCCCGGCGGGGAAGCTGGAACCTGGTGAAGCGCCTGATTATACCGCCATGCGTGAGTTGGAAGAAGAAACAGGCTATTCAGCGGACAAGCTCGAGAAAGTGATCAGTTTTTCGACATCTCCCGGCTTTGCAGATGAAGTGGTGCACGTGTTTTTTGCAAGCGGATTGCATCGTGCGGAGAACGGCGCCGTGACGGACGATGATGAATTCGTGGAATTGCTGGAAGTGACGGTGGAAGAAGCGGAAGGGTTGATCAGGAACGAACGGATCTACGATGCGAAAACAGCATATGCGGTGCAATGGGTCAAAGACTACTTGTCAGATAAGAATTAATCCAATTACTAGATAATAATGATTCTAAATAATAAACGGCATCGATTGTTGTAATCGAGAACGCCCTTTTGATATAATGAATACAGTTTGAGGGAGGGCGTCGCATGGAAACAAGGATAGATCGTATAAAAAAGCAATTACACGCTGCGAGTTATAAGCTGACGCCACAGCGTGAAGCAACGGTACGGATATTATTGGATCATGAAGAAGACCATCTGAGTGCTGAAGATGTCTATCTTTTGGTCAAAGACATCGCACCGGAAATCGGCTTGGCTACGGTATACCGTACGTTGGAACTTCTGACCGAATTGAAAATTGTCGATAAAATAAATTTTGGGGATGGCGTTTCCCGTTATGATTTGCGTCAGGAAGGCGCAGCACACTTTCATCACCATCTTGTCTGCCTGGAGTGCGGGGCTGTGGATGAAATACAGGAAGATTTGCTTGAAGATGTCGAAGCAGTCGTGGAAAAGCGCTGGAACTTCCAGATCAAAGACCACCGTCTGACCTTTCATGGCATTTGCTGGCGCTGCAATGATTCGGGTGCTGAAAAGCCGGAAAAAGACGCATAAAAGACGGCCTGCAAAAGGCCGTCTTTTTTCATCTTCATATAGCAAAGGATGAAAAGGAGGAGATTAAATGAAGGATGCAAAAGATGCACTTGATGATTATTTGCATTTTCTCCGTGTGGAAAGGCAGCTGGCTGATAATACGCTGACTTCATATGAACGCGACTTAAAGGTTTACATACAGTATATGAGTGAAGTCGAGCAATTGAATCGGCTGGGGGACATCGAGCGCGTACATATCTTGAATCATCTGCGCCATCTGCAGGAAATGGCGAAAACTTCGCGCACAGTGGCAAGGCATATTTCCTCGATCCGCAGTTTCCACCAATTTTTGATCCGGGAAAAACGCAGCGATTCGGATCCGACCGTCCATCTGGAAATGCCTCAAATGGACAAGAAGCTGCCCAACATCTTATCTATAGAAGAAATCGATGCGTTACTGAATTCGCCGGATACGTCAAAAGCCAGCGGGCTGCGAGACCGGGCCATGCTGGAATTGCTTTATGCGAGCGGCATGCGGGTCAGTGAATGCATTAACTTGGACATGGAAGATGTCCATTTGACGATGGGCTTCGTCCGGTGCATAGGAAAAGGCGGTAAGGAACGGATCATCCCGCTCGGCAGGGCTGCACTTGAAGCGAACCGCGAATACATCGAATCAGGACGTCTCGCCTTGAGAGACCCTTCCGAGAAAACGGATGCCCTGTTCATCAACCAGCGCGGCAAACGTTTAACACGACAAGGTTTTTGGAAATTGTTGAAACAGCATGCACAAAAAGCGGGCATCCAGAAAGAATTGACGCCTCACACATTGCGCCATTCATTTGCGACCCATTTGATTGAAAATGGGGCAGACCTGCGTGCCGTACAGGAAATGCTAGGACACGCCGATATTTCGACGACCCAGATCTACACCCATGTCAGCAAAACGCGTTTAAAAGACGTATATTCGCAATTTCATCCTCGCGCATGATAGAGGTCTGACTTCCGACGTGGGTGATTCTTGTGATAGAATAAAAGGGCAAATAAGGAGGAACTTACATGACAATGAAACCGTTTACTCGTATACATTTAATCGTTTTGGATTCTGTTGGCATCGGCGAAGCGCCCGATGCTGAAGCGTTTGGCGACAAAGGCGCGGATACGCTCGGCCATATTGCGCAATCCGTCGGCGGACTCAAGATGCCGAATATGGAAAAACTGGGACTTGCCAATATCGTTCCGGTCAAAGGGCTCGAGGCACAAGGAACGCCAGCCGCCCATTTCGGCCGTTTGCAGGAGGCATCTGTCGGAAAAGATACGATGACAGGGCACTGGGAAATCATGGGCCTTAATATCGATACACCGTTCAAAGTATATCCGGAAGGCTTCCCGCAAGAATTGATCGATAAGCTTGAACAGGCGACAGGCCGAAAAGTCATCGGCAATAAACCGGCAAGCGGTACTGAGATCCTCGATGAACTCGGCCAGGAGCACATGGAAACGGGCGCGTTGATTGTCTATACGTCCGCTGACCCGGTTCTGCAAATTGCCGCGCACGAAGAAGTGATTCCGCTAGAGGAGCTGTACCGGATCTGCGAAACGGCACGTGAATTGACACTGGACCCGGAATTCTTGGTCGGGCGCGTCATTGCACGCCCATTCCTTGGCGAACCAGGCGCGTTCAAGCGCACGTCCAACCGCCACGATTATGCCTTGACGCCGTTTGACCGGACCGTCATGAATGAACTCGAAGACGCCGGCAAAGACGTCATTGCGATCGGCAAAATCAACGATATCTACAACGGCGCCGGTGTGACGGAAGCCTTAAGAACAGCGGATAACGCAGACGGCATGGACAAACTTATTCAGGTCGTAGAGAAAGACTTCACTGGCCTGAGCTTTTTGAATCTCGTCGACTTCGATGCGCTTTTCGGGCACCGCAGAGACCCGGAAGGCTATGCACAAGCACTGGAAGCGTTCGATGAGCGCCTGCCGGAAGTGCTGCAAGGCTTGCGCGAAGACGATTTGCTGCTCATTACAGCAGACCACGGGAACGACCCGACATTCCCGGGCACGGACCATACGCGTGAATATGTACCGCTCCTTGCGTTTTCCCCTCGTTTCAACGGCGGAGGCGATCTTGGGACAGGGCCGACATTTGCGGATATCGGCGCGACCATTGCCGATAATTTTGCGTGTGAACTGCCAAAATTCGGCACAAGCTTTTTATCGAAACTAAACTGAAAAGGCGGTAATGATCGATGAGAATGGTGGATTTGATCGAAAAGAAACGGGACGGCCATGAGCTGTCCACAGAAGAAATCCGTTTTATCGTCTCTGGTTATACGGAGGGCGAAATCGCCGATTATCAGATGAGCTCATTCTTGATGGCGGTGTTTTTCCGGGATATGAGTGAGCGTGAACGGGCAGATTTGACCATGGCGATGGTGGAATCAGGCGACCAGATCGATTTGTCTGATATCGAAGGCATCAAAGTGGACAAGCATTCAACAGGAGGCGTCGGCGACACGACAACTTTGGTGCTCGGGCCCCTTGTTGCTGCATGCGGTGTGCCGGTCGCGAAAATGAGCGGCAGAGGACTTGGCCACACCGGCGGGACGATCGACAAGCTCGAAGCGATCGACGGTTTCCATGTGGAGCTGTCTACACAGGATTTCATCCGCCAAGTCAATGAACACAAATTGGCGGTAATCGGCCAGAGCGGCAATTTGACGCCTGCTGATAAGAAAATGTATTCCTTGCGTGATGTAACAGCTACTGTCAACAGCATCCCGCTCATCGCCAGTTCGATCATGAGCAAGAAAATCGCAGCCGGAGCAGATGCTATCGTCCTTGACGTGAAAACAGGCGAAGGCGCATTCATGAAAACCGAAGAAGATGCAAAGAAACTGGCGCACGCCATGGTCGGTATCGGCAATGCAACAGGTCGCAAAACGATGGCCATCATTTCGGATATGAGCCAGCCGCTCGGATATGCGATCGGCAATGCGCTGGAAGTGAAGGAAGCGATTGAAACGCTGCAAGGAAAAGGCCCGGAAGATCTGACGGAGCTATGCCTCGCGCTCGGCAGCCAGATGGTCGTTGTCGGCGGCAAAGCAGGAACTTTGGAAGAAGCGCGCGCCATGCTAGAAAGCGTCATCAAAGACGACTCTGCATTACAAGCTTTCCGCCAATTGATCGAAGACCAGGGCGGCAATCCAGCTGTGGTGGATGATCCCACGCTATTGCCGCAAGCGCAATTCGTCACCGAACTTCCTGCAAAGCAAGACGGCTATATTTCCTTTATGGAAGCTGATGAAATCGGGACAGCTGCCATGGTGCTCGGCGCGGGCCGCGCAGCGAAGGATTCGGTCATCGATCTGTCGGTCGGCTTGGTGCTGCACAAGAAAGTCGGCGATTTCGTCAAAAAAGGCGAAGCCTTGGCCACCATCTATTCCAACACACAAGACCTCGCAGAATGCCAGGAAATGTTATACAATAGTATCGAGTATTCAAACGAGCCGGTTGAACCGATTCAACTCGTCTCCGCTTTGATCACCGATTAAACGAATCTTGCTGGGTCCAGGCCCGGCAGGATTTTTACTTTACATAGCCCAGGGGGAGTCGACATGCATCTATACGGGACACAATCAATCAACGAGAAAGGCCATTTGACGATCGGGGGAGTAGACACGGTAGACCTTGCAGCACAATATGGCACGCCGCTTTTTGTCTATGACATCGCATTATTCCGCGAACGCGCACAAGCGTTCCAGCAAACCTTCCAAAACGAACAAGTCGGTTATCAAGTCGCTTATGCCAGCAAAGCTTTCTCCGGCATCGCCATCTACCAAGTCGCGGCACAAGAAGGGCTGTCGCTCGATGTCGTGTCCGGCGGCGAACTTTACACGGCGATCCAAAGCGGGTACCCGAAAGAGAAAATCCACTTCCATGGCAATAACAAGAGCCAAGCGGAAATCGACATGGCTTTCGATGAAGAAATCGGCTGCATCGTCGTCGATAATTTCCACGAAATTGATTTATTGAAAAAAACGGCGGAACGGCGCCAGCAGAGAATGAAGATCCTGCTTCGTGTCACGCCGGGCATTGAAGCCCATACGCATGATTACATCACGACCGGCCAGGAAGATTCAAAATTCGGGTTCGATTTGAACAATGGCCAAGCAGATCGCGCTTTCGAGGAAACCCATGCCCATGAATTCCTCGATTTGATTGGCCTCCATTGCCATATCGGGTCGCAGATTTTCGATACTGCCGCGTTCCAGATGGCTTCCGAAAAGCTGTTGCTGAAAATGGCTGCCTGGCAGCAGAACCATTCCTATACATGCACTGTGCTGAATTTGGGCGGAGGCTTCGGCATCCGCTATACAGAAGAAGATGCTCCGCTTGAACCTGCGGTGTATGTGAAAGACATGATCCGTACGGTCAAAACGGCATCCGAAGGGGCCGGGTTCCCAGTCCCGGAGATTTGGATCGAGCCGGGCCGTTCATTGATCGGCGACGCTGGCACGACGCTTTACACGGTCGGCTCGACAAAAGATGTGCCGGATACACGGCGCTATGCAGCGGTCGACGGCGGAATGTCCGACAATATCCGCCCTGCACTGTACGGCGCGAAATACAGTTCATTGCTCGCTAACCGTGCCCAAGAACAGGCAGGGCAAGTGTATACGATTGCAGGGAAATGCTGTGAATCCGGCGACAAGCTTATCGAAGAAGCCGAGTTGCCGGAAGTTACTGCCGGGGATATCCTGGCTGTTTTCTGCACCGGCGCCTACGGCTATTCCATGGCGAGCAATTACAACCGGATCACCCGCCCGGCAGTCGTTTTTGCGGAAGGCGGCAAGCATCAGCTCGTCATCCGGCGGGAAAGCTTTGAAGACTTGATCAAAAATGAAGTGGGGTATATGCAGGAGGGGGCTAAGCGTTGAGAAAACAGAACATCATGCTGTTCCTGTTCGTCCTGGTGATGGCGTTCGCCTGGGGCATCGCCTATTGGCTGTTCTTTGCGGACAATGTCACGGGCGGCTGACCTGGCATAAACTTGAGTTATTGTGGCGTTTATAGTAGTATGGGTAGAGCTGCTTTTAAGATGAAAATGAGGGATCAATTATGTTATACAGATACAAAAAATCATTTGAAAAGATCGCCATGGGCTTGTTGTCTTTCATGCCCAAAGAGCGCGAACTGAAAAAGCTGCAGCAGACCATGCACATCTACGAGGAAAATCCGGAATGGCAATTGTTCCTCTGGAAAAAAAGAGGATGATTTTGTCGGATTGTTAGGTGTGGAAGTCGCAGATGATCATTACACCATCCATCATGTATCAGTGAATCCATCCCATCGGGGCGATGGGATCGGCCATCAGATGATCGACAAGATTCAAGATATGATGCAGCACCGGGAAATGCGGGCTACAGATGAAACCGAAGCTTTCCTGAATAAATGCCCAGTAAAAAAAGGCGGCCTTTAATTCTTAAAGGTTCCGCCTTTTTTTCTGTTGCCGGAGCGCAATGATTTCGCTTCGGTCGCGCAGCCGGTGCTTATGCATCAGATAATATTCATCATGTGCAGGGGCAAGATACTGCTGTCTGCGTTCTTCGATCGCTTGGATCAGGTCTCCCGGCAAGAGCGGAAGGTCGCGGTGTTCGAATGGTTCGCGGTCGGTGACTCCCTGTATCGATTCGTTCAGGAGCCGGGTCAGTTGCTGATGGTCGAAGCCTTCGGTCCAAATGCCCGCCTCGGCTAGTTTCGGTTTGGCCCGGATAAGCGAACGGAGCGCACCCGGATAATTGCTGCGGCGCCAATGGTACATGCCCACCGCCAATTGGATCCATCCGGTCAACGGATGTGTCTTGTCTCTCGGTGCTATTTGCTTCCAATACTCTTCGCCGACTTCATGGCATTCGAAATAATCTTTTTCATCATTGAAGTGAATGATGTACTGAAGGAATAAGGGATGGTTAAGCGGATGCATTTCGATCTCCTTTCTTTTATAATCAGTTATAGCACGAATATGAACAGTCAGGTGGTAGTCGCATGTCTTATGAAGTGAAAGTGGATGCCTTTGAAGGCCCGCTTGATTTATTATTGCATTTAATCCATCGTTTGGAAATCGATATTTACGATATACCCGTTTCACAAATCACTACACAGTATATGGAGCATATCCGTGCAATGCAAGTGCTCGAACTTAATGAAGCGAGCGAATACTTGGTGATGGCGGCGACCTTGCTGGCAATCAAGAGCAAAACGCTGCTGCCGGTACATGAAGGGGAAATCGATGAAGTCGATTATGAATTCGATGAAGAAGACCCCCGCGATGAGTTGGTGTCGCGGCTGATCGAGTACAAGAAATACAAGGAGGCGGCCGGCGAACTAAAAAAACTGGAAAATGAGCGGGCGGTGCTTTATTCAAAAGCGCCTGCTGATCTATCGGAACTCCAGCAGCCTGATGCCATGGATTATGATGCCAATGCCTACGACATGCTCGGGGCATTCCAGAAGATGCTGCGCCGGAAACAATTGAGGGCACCGCTTTCGACACGTGTCGCACGCCAGGAAGTGTCCATCAGGGAACAGATGGGCTCGATGGTCGAACGATTGAAATCATTCAAAGGACGGGCAAATTTTTCCGAACTTTTCCCTTCTGATGACCAAGCGGTGCTCGTCGTTTCGTTTTTGTCCTTGCTTGAATTGATGAAACGGCAAGTGATTATGGTCGAACAGCAAAAGAATTTCACCGAATTGTCGGTGGAACTGAGAAAGGAAACGTGGCAAGATGAAGAAGAACCTATTGGCCCAAATTGAAGCATTGCTTTTTGTCACAGGAGATGACGGCATGAGTTTCAGCCAATTGCAGTTTTTGACGGAAGCAGACGCGCAACAAGTGGAGCAGGCGCTGGCGGAATTGAAAACGCGATATAACGATGAATCGGCAGGAGTGACGCTGAAAGAACTGGCAGGCGTTTATCAATTGGTGACCAAGCCGGAAATGGCGGAAACCATCCAGAAGCTGGTAGAGAATCCCACTCCTCAATCATTGTCGCAAGCTTCGCTTGAAGTGCTGGCGATCGTGGCGTATAAACAACCGATCACCAGGGTCGAGCTGGAGGATTTGCGCGGCGTGAAAAGCGAAAAAGCGCTGGCCACTCTCGCTGCCAAAGGCTTGATTCAGGAATGCGGGCGCGCTGAAGGGACGGGCCGTGCCATCTTGTATGGCACGACCGGCGAATTCCTCAATTATTTCGGACTAAAGAACTTGGAGGAACTGCCTCCGCTGCCTGAAGAGATGGCTGAAGAACCCGAAGAAGACACCGATCTCTTCATGACGAAATTCCAAGAAGCCTTCAAAGAAGAAGTAAATGCATAGGAGCTTACTGGGAAGACTGGGACGCATCAACAGTCTTCTTTTCTTTTGAGCGATGCGCTTTCTCTTTCACCGGAATTATGCCATAATTCCGGTTAGAAAGACCGCGAAGAACGTGAATCGGCCGCCTATGCAGCCGGTATTTAAACAGATGGGGTGAACAGGAAATGGAAAGATTGCAGAAAGTGATGGCGCATGCAGGAATTGCATCTAGGCGCAAAGCAGAACAAATGATTCTGGATGGAAAAGTGAAAGTGAACGGAAAGACCGTCAAGGAGTTGGGTGTCAAAGTGACACCGTCCGATAAAATCGAAGTGGAAGGCGTCCAGATGGAAAAAGAACGCAAAGTATACTTCCTTCTATACAAGCCTCGCGGTGTCATTTCGGCAGTGTCAGATGACAAGAACCGCAAGGTCGTGACGGATTTCTTCCCGAACGTCGAAGAGCGGATCTATCCTGTCGGGCGGCTCGACTATGATACATCAGGCTTATTGCTATTGACAAACGACGGCGAATTCGCCAATAGTTTGACGCACCCGAAATTCGAAATCGACAAGACCTACGTGGCGCGCCTGAAAGGCATTCCATCCAAGGAAGACCTCCAGAAGCTGGAGCGGGGGATCAAACTGGAAGACGGCATGACTGCGCCGGCGAAAGTGAAATTATTATCAGCCGATGCGAAGTCCGCAAAAGCGATTGTCCAGATTACGATCCACGAAGGCCGCAACCGGCAAGTCCGCCGGATGTTCGAAGCGATTGGCTTTCCAGTACAGAAACTGAGCCGTGAACAATTCGCCTTCTTGACATTGCATAGCTTGAATGCCGGCGAATCGAGAGAGCTAAGCCCTCACGAAGTGAAGCAATTGCGCGTGCTTGCGGATACAGGCAAACGGCGCTAACGTTCACAAACCCTTCAAAACTGTAGTCAGGCGCCCTTTGAAACTTTGCTATAATTGATGTGCATCCAATCCTTCGAAGGAGGATCTTTATGAGTACGGAGAAAAAAAGAAACAAGAAGAAAAACCGGACGATCATGCGCTCCGTTATTTTGCTGCTATTGGTCGCGGCCATCGGTTACACGATCTACAATAGTGTGACAGCCGATGAAGTGGAAGTGCTGAAAGTGGGAGACCCGGCACCGGATTTCACCTTGACGGATCTTGACGGGGAAACCCATAAGCTATCCGATTACAAAGGACAGGGCGTGTTCCTGAATTTCTGGGGCACATGGTGTGAACCGTGCATCAAGGAAATGCCCGCAATGGCTAACCAGTACGAAGTATATGAAGATCAAGGCGTCCAGATCCTTGCGGTGAATATTGCGCAATCGAATTTTGAAGTAGAGACGTTCGCGCGTCAATACGGCCTCAATTTCCCGATTGTCATCGACCGCGATAAAAGCGTCATGACTGCATATAATATCCGTCCGCTTCCAACGACCATGCTGGTGAATCCGCAAGGCGAAATCCAGCGCATCGTGACCGGTGAAATGACAGAGCAGGATATCGCAGGTTTTATGGAAGAAATCAAACCTGAATAAGGAGATTTTTGGGATGGACAAATTGATTTGCAAATGCGGCCATGAAAACCCGCCAGGCACAATTCTCTGTGAATCGTGCGGCCGGCCGCTCAATGAACAAGAACAAAGTAAAAAGTTGGCAGACATGCGCTATGAAGGAACGGCAAGGCGTTCCCAGACGTATAACAAATCGATTATCGACAAAATTTGGAATTTCTTTTCCAGCGTTAAAATAGGCGTCGGAATCATCGTCGTCTTATTGGTCGCAGCCGCTGTCGGAACGATCCTGCCTCAGAAACAATATGTGCCCGCCGCGACGGATGCGGACATCGAAGCTTATTATACCGATATTTACGGATCTGTCGGGACTGTGTATCATGCGCTTGGCTTCCATGACCTATATAATTCCTTCTGGTTTATCGGGCTTGTCGGTATGCTGGCAATCTCGCTGATCATCGCGAGCCTTGACCGATTTGTGCCGCTCTATAAATCATTGAAAAACCAGCGGGTGCTGCGCCACTCCAGCTTCATGCGCAAACAGCGCATCCTGGCGGAAGGCCCGGGGGAAGCGGATACGCTCAAAAAAGCAGAAGAGAAATTAGCCGAATTGAAATATAAGGTGTCGACCGATAAAAACGGCTTGCTTGCTGAAAAAGGCCGTTTTTCGCGGTGGGGCCCTTATATTAACCACATCGGGTTGATCATTTTCCTATTCGGGGTCATGCTGCGCATGATGCCTGGTTTCTATGTCGACGAAACGCTGTGGATCCGTGAAGGCGAGACGCGTGCGATCCCGGATGCCCCCGGCTATGTGCTAGAGAGCAAGGGGTTTACTTTGGAAACCTACACAGGTGAAGGCGAAGAAGAGAAATTCGGTGAAGCGATCGACCGCGTCGGAACGGTAGCGAAAAATTACCAGACGGATGTCGTGCTCTACAAAATTCCTGAGGGTGCATTGCCAGGCGATACAGCCGATATGGAAGTGGTTGAAGAACACGCCATCCGCGTCAACCAGCCGTTCAAATTCGATGGCTACGCTTTATATCAGATGGATTTCCAGCAGGACGAGCTAAAAACGATGAGTTTTGCGCTTCAGAATAAGGAAACAGGTGAAAGCCGCGGAGACTTGACGATCGATTTGGTAAATCCGGAAACCACTTACGAACTTGAAGACGGCTCGGTTGTGGAATTGCTCGGCTACTATCCTGATTTTTCAGGTTTTGAAAACGGTGAACCGCAAACAGCGACACCGCTGCCGAAAAATCCCGGCTTCCTCGTGAAAATGACGACTCCGGATACACCGGATGGCGAAACGAGTTTCATCACCATCCAGAACACCGTCGAACCACTCGGCGATAACGAATACAAACTTGCCTTCCAGGGGGTCGAAACCCGTGATGCGTCAGGCTTGACGGTGCGAAAAGACCGCACCTTGCCGATACTCGGGCTCGGGGGCTTGATCTTCATGATCGGCGTGGCACAAGGCATGTACTTCAACCACCGCCGCTTCTGGATCCAGCAGCAGGCAGATGGCAGCATCTTGCTTGCGGGCCATACAAACAAGAACTGGTTCGGACTTAAGAAAGACCTGGACCAGGTGACTGAACACGCTTCTCTTCCGGCATATCGCGACCAACAGGAAGACATGGAAGCACAGGAGAAAGGGGAAGGTGAACAATTGACATGACACTAGCCGATATCAGTTCCAATCTATTATACGCTGCCTTCATCGCCTACCTGATCGCGACATTTGTATTCGGTGGGGCCGTTAAAGGCAATAAAAAAGGCACCTACAAATCTGAACAGCGCTGGGGCAAAGTTGCCATCACCATTACGGTCATCGGCTTCCTTGCGCAATTAGGCTATTTCATCACGCGGTGGATGGTCACTGGCCATGCGCCGATCAGTAATATGTTCGAATTCACGACAGCATTCGGAATGACGCTTGTCGGCGGATTCATTATCATCTATGCATTATATAAAACCGCAGTGCTCGGGATGATCGTCTTGCCGATCGCGTTATTGATCATTGCTTATGCAAGCATGTTCCCGAGTGAAGTGAGCCCGCTGATTCCAGCGCTTCAGACGAATTGGCTGGCAATCCATGTCATCACGGTCGTCGTCGCGGAAGGGATTCTTGCGATCAGTGCGGCGGCAGGTTTGATTTATCTGCTCAAAGTCGTCGATCAAAAGAAAAAAACGAAGCAGCGCTTCTGGCTCGAAGCCATCATGTATTCGCTCGTCCTGGTCCTTGGTTTTGTGGTGACCAGCACATTCTTTACCTTGACGAATTATGAGGCGGATTTCGCTTATGTCAATAAAGACGGCCAACCTTCAGAAATCACTTACAATATGCCGGCAATATTCGGCATGAACGAATTCGAAGCAATGACAGACGGGGCGTTTACGCCGCTAGTGGAAATGCCGCCGATTGTCCACGCCGGAAAATTGACGACCGTGTTCTGGTCGGTCATGGTCGGGACCGTGCTGTACGCATTGATCCGGCTGGTCTTCCGCAAACGGATTTCCGAAATGCTGCAGCCGTTTACGAAAAACGTCAATCTGCAGCTCATGGATGAAATCAATTACCGGTCGATCATCATCGGCTTCCCCATTTTCTCTCTAGGGGCTTTGATCTTCGCCATGATCTGGGCGCAAATCGCATGGTCGCGCTTCTGGGGCTGGGACCCGAAAGAAGTATGGGCGCTCGTTACATTCTTGTTCTACGCAGCGTATTTGCACTTGCGGCTTGGCAGAGGCTGGGCAGGCGAAAAGTCTGCTTGGCTTGCGGTCATCGGTTTTGTCATCATCATGTTCAACTTGGTGGCAGTCAACTTGATTATTGCCGGACTGCATTCATACGCTTGACGCCGAAAGCCTTTTCCTTTCACGGAAAAGGCTTTTCGTTTATTTTTGGAACCCTTATCGGTACAATGAAAGGTATAGAGACGAAAGTTGGAGGGATTAGGATGTCTGAAGAAATTACAATTCTTGTAGTGGATGATGAAGAGAGGATCCGCCGCCTGTTGAAGATGTATCTCGAGCGTGAAGGATATATAGTCGAAGAAGCTGAAAACGGCGTGGAAGCATTGGAAAAAGCGATGGAGACGGATTACCATTGCATCCTGCTCGATCTCATGATGCCTGAAAAAGACGGCATCGAAGTGGCAACTGAACTTCGTGAGACGAAAATGACGCCGATCATCATGCTGACGGCTAAAGGCGAGGAAGCGAACCGTGTGGAAGGGTTCGAATCCGGGGCGGATGATTATATCGTCAAGCCATTCAGCCCGCGGGAAGTGGTGTTGCGCGTGAAAGCGATTTTACGCCGCTCATCTGCGTATTCGCCTTCTACGAGTTCGACTGTCTCGAAAGACTTGGTCGTGTTTCCGCATCTGACGATCGACCACGACGCGCACCGCGTAACGGCAGACGGCGTGGAAGTGAACCTGACCCCGAAAGAATATGAACTTCTGTATTTCCTGGCCAAATCCCCGGACAAGGTGTTCGACCGGGAGCATCTGCTCAAAGAAGTATGGCATTATGACTTTTTCGGCGATTTGCGTACCGTGGATACCCACGTCAAACGCTTGCGTGAAAAATTGAACCGCGTGTCGGAATCCGCCGCTAAAATGATCGTCACCGTATGGGGTGTCGGATACAAATTCGAGGTCGGCAATGAATAGAATATGGAATAGCATCGTCGGGAAGCTGTGGGTAACCATTTTGCTTCTCGTTTCCTTTGTCCTGTTTATCGTGACGGTGCTGCTGTTGGAGTTTCTGGGTAATTTCCATAGCGAGACGGTAGAAGAAGCGCTTCACAATGAGGCGAATATGATAGCCCGGATCTTCAATGACCACTCCGGGGAAGGCAATTTGTCCATCGTTGACGAAGTGTTAGGACCAGAAACCAATGCAGTCATCGCTGAAGAACCGGGGGAAATCTCCTATTATTTGCACGATGGGTTGAATGGGGAGGAAATAAGGGAAAAGATTGTCAGCGAAAATGAATTCCAAAAAGTGTTCGAAAGCGATGAAACCGTAACGAAAGAAATGCTGTTGCCTTCCTTATCGGAAGCAGACCGGATGGAATCGTATATAGTCATGGCTTCGCCCCTTCAGACGAGTGATGAACTTCACGGGACGGTTTTCATTTACCAGTCATTGGAAGTGATGGACCGCACGGCTGAAAGGACGACCAACATCGTTTTCCTGTCCGCATTCATCGCTTTATTACTGACGACGTTTTTTGCGTTTTTCCTGTCGACTCGCATCACTTCCCCGCTGCGCAATATGCGTGAAGGGGCATTTGAATTGGCGAAAGGGAATTTCGACACGAAAGTGAAAGTCTCTTCGGGAGATGAAATCGGCCAATTGGCGATTGCCTTTAACCAGATGGGCCGCCAGCTGAAACATCATCTCGAAGTGATCAATCAGGAAAAAGAACAATTATCGAGCATCTTGACCTCGATGGCGGATGCCGTAATCACCTTCAATCAGGACAAGACGATCCTGTTGAGCAATCCGCCGGCAGAAAAGCTGCTCCGGCAATGGCTCTTTAAAGACGGGACGACCGATGCCAATGCATTGCCATCGGAAATGCTCCATATGCTCGACCATGTCCTGACGTTCCAGGAGGAAATCGAGGAAGAACTTGAAATTGAAGGGGCTTATTATGCGGTCAATTTCAGCCCGCTTTATAGTGGCGAAAGCGTACGCGGAGCGGTGGCCGTACTCCATAATATGACCGAACAGCACCGTCTCGAGAAGCTGCGTGAAGATTTCATCGCCAATGTATCCCATGAACTGCGGACGCCGATCGCTATGCTGCAGGGCTATAGCGAAGCTTTGCTCGATGACGTCGGCGCAAGTGAAGAAGAGCGCAACGAAATGACCAAGATCATCTATGAGGAATCCCAGCGCATGGGACGGCTCGTCACTGACCTGTTGAACTTGGCGCGGTTGGAATCTGGCCATATGCGCCTCTATAAGGAATTGGTGCAATTCAATAATGCCATCGAGCGGATGACCTTGAAATTCAGCCAAGCGGCGAAAGAAAAAGGCATCGAGCTGAGCTTCACGACTGAACTCGATGACTGGGCGGCTGCCGAACTGGATGAAGACCGCATCGAACAGGTCATGACGAATTTGATCGATAATGCGCTTCGCCATACCCCCCAGGGAGGGCAAGTGCTTGTGCATGTCGAAAACATGGGAGACTGCGCAAAAGTTTCGATCAACGACACCGGCGCCGGAATTTCGGAGAAAGACCTGGAATTTGTTTTTGAGCGCTTCTATAAAGCCGACAAGGCAAGAACGCTCGGTAAGGGCGGCACTGGGCTCGGTCTTGCGATTGCCAGTAATATCATCAAAGCGCATTCGGGAGAAATCCGTGCCGAAAGTAAATTCGGCGAAGGCACGTCGTTTATCTTCACATTGCCGTTGAAGGCGATGTAACTTTTCTGCTGTCGCGACGACTAATCCAAGGAACGGGGGGAGCTGCGTGAATGACTCCGTGTTTCATCGGCTATACGATCAATACCATCAGGATGTCTTTCAGTTTTTAGTGTATTTAGTGAAGGACCGTCATGTGGCAGAAGATCTGATGCATGAAGTATATGTAAGGGTGCTGCGCGCTTATGACCGTTTCCAGGGAAAGAGTTCAGAAAAAACATGGCTCTTCTCGATCGCTAAAAATGTCGCAATCGACCATTTCCGCAAGGCCGCAGTGAGGAAAAAGCATTCGATGGATTTCTTCGACTGGGAAACCCAGCAATTGGTGTCGACCGAACGGATTCCGGAAGAAGTTTCGTTGCTCAATGAAGACAAGATCCGCTTGTACCGAATGCTCGATTTCTGTACAGGCGACCAGAAGCTCGTCATCATCATGCGTTATTTCCAAGATCTCTCCATTGCGGAAACTGCCGAAGTCCTGGAGTGGTCGGAAGGCAAAGTCAAAACGACACAGCACCGGGCGATCCGGTCCCTCCGCCAAAAATTACTAGAAGCAGAAGGGGGAGGAGAATATGCCGAATGACAAATGGAACGATGAAGAAATCGAAAATTTGTTACGGGATTTCCCCAAAATACAAGACAGGCGGCCAAAAGCCGAAGTCTATAAAAAGCTTTCCAGAAAAGAGCGGATGCCTAAGCAGCCAAAGCGCTGGCTGCCGTTGCTTGTTGCCATAGTCGCATTCCTGAGCATTACGGTGCTCGTCGCCTCTTTGCTGCAGCAGAATGGAACCGACTCAAGCAGCGAGAGTGAAAGCAGTGAAGCGGAGTCGACAATGGCAACAGATGAGGCACCGACGGAACAAGCAGAACCGCCGGAAGGGCCAGGAGCTGAATCCGGCGGGGAGGCTAGCTTAGCCGTAGAAGAACCGGAAACACTGCGGACAGCGGTCTATGAGAGTGATTTGGAAGATGCCCATATTTTGCGCATCGGGCTCGCTTATCAAGGCTATGTGGTGCCGGCAAGTTTTGTCGTACCTAAACAGCTGGCCGGTACGGCAGAGCCGGACAGTCTTGGGCTGTATGAAAATTTCGCCGGGCAGATCGACGAATCCGGACTGGGCTTTGATGAGTACCACCCTTATGAAGGCGAGCTTCAGCAAGTCGGTTCGACGATCAGCCATTTCCTGCCGGACGGCCATTCCTATGATCAAGGTTCGTCTTCCACTTTGCTGTATCTGAATAGTTTAGAGGAAACGTTCATGGATCTGCAGGAAATCCGGGTATTGACTGAAGATGGCGAGACAGCCCAATTATCCCATGTCGGGACAGTTGAACCAATCGTCCCCGGTGAACAAGGGCAAAGTTTCTATTTGATCGAATCATCGACAGGCGATTGGTATATGGCCCCCGCTTACGGCATGTCAGCGGGGAACGTGCAGGAGGCGTTGATGGCGCTTCCTCAACCGCCGAACGACGATTACCGTTCACCGGTGCCGGAAGAGGTCAGTTATAGTGTCGAAGCGGAAGGGGCAGCCGCCATCTTGACATTCGAGGAGCCATTGGACTTCGAGGCGATGGATGGAACGGAGGCGATGCGCATGCTCGAAAGCATGGCGCTCACTGCCCATTCCTACGGTGCATCGCTGACCGTATCCAATACTGTGCAAACGGAATGGTCGGGCTTCGACTTCTCCGGCGAACTGGAACTGCCGCTTTCGCCCAACCGGATCGACTGGCCGGAAAAATAAAAATGACAGCAATGTAAGCAGTATGGTTTACATTGCTGTCATTTTTTTATAAGATTAACTTGTATAAAAAAATATCGATTCATCTTCGGGGCAGGGTGCAATTCCCTACCGGCGGTAATTGGACATAATGGTCCATCAGCCCGCGAGCCGTAAAAAGCAGGATTTGGTGAGATTCCAAAGCCGACAGTATAGTCTGGATGGGAGAAGGTGAAGGTGCGGACGCATGCCGTTTTTTATGGCAGACCGTTTATTTCAGTGTGCCTGACTCTCCCTTAAGTGAAACTTGCTTAAGGGATTTTTTATGGCAGCATGCGTTCCGAACCTTTCTTCTGGTGAATCACGACAAGGAGAGAGGAACATGAAGAACAAGAAATTGCAATCGATGATCGTCATCGGTATGCTGAGCAGCATCTCATTTGTGTTGATGCTTTTCAATTTCCCGCTGCCGGCATTACCGGCATTTCTGAAAGTGGATTTCAGTGACGTGCCTGCGCTGATCGCAGCAATCACGATGGGGCCAATAGCAGGCGTCTTGGTAGCATTCTTTAAAAATGTCTTGGACTGGGTTTTTTCAGGAAGCCCGACTGGCGTTCCTGTAGGGCATATGGCGAACTTCGCGACGAGCCTATTGTTCATTTTGCCGGTCTATGCAATCTACCGCAAAGTTTCCACTAAAAAAGGAATCGCCTTCGGTTTGGTCGTCGGGACCTTCTCGATGGCAATCGGCATGAGCCTGCTTAATTATTTCGTCTTTTTGCCGATGTACACGTATTTCCTGAACATGCCTGAACAGACAGGGAACGCATTGTATGCGACTATCGTTCTCGGGATCTTGCCGTTCAACTTGATCAAAGGCTTGGCGCTTACCACCGTCGTCTTATTGATCTTCGGCAGCATGCATACCTGGATCGAAAAACAACGTTCCTATTATTTATCATAAAAAGAAGCGGCTGGAAGATGATTCTTCCGGCCGCTTTTTCTATTGACCAAAATTTGGTCAGTCTTCGTATTTAAGTGGATCCCCTTCAAATGGCTCGTCTGCAACTTTAATGGAATCGGTTGGGCATCCTTCAAATGCGTCTTCCATATCCTCCATCAGCTCATCTGGCACTTGTTCAGTCCCCGTGTTATCATCAAGAATAACGAAGGCGATGCCCTCATCATCATAATCGTAAATGTCTGGTGCCGCTGCTCCGCAAGCTCCGCATGCGATACACGTATCCTTATCAACAATGGTATATTTAGCCATTCCAGTTCCTCTCCTTTATCTCCGAACAAGTTCAGTTATACTATCGTGTTTATTCTATAGATATTTTGAGGTTTTTTCAACCCAAAACCGCCGGGAGGGTAATTCAGTGCGATTCGATGAAGTCGTTTTAGCAATCATGAAAGCGGTTGACGGTCAACGGACCGTGTCTTCCCCTTATCATTTAATTAAAGGAAAGAAATCGGGACAAACCATTCAAGACATCGGCTATTTCGGGCTCCATCCTTATTTTGCCGTGTTCCCTAAGCTGGACAAGCAAGACTATCTATCGTCCATCGAAAGGCTCGAGGCAAGAGGATTACTAATACCGGATGAAAATACTGTCCAGCTCCATCGCTCTGCCATCGAGCTGGAGATTCCGCCTACGCCGTTGAACGGCTGGAAGTACAGGGGCAATGAAAGCCGGTTCTTCGCACGTATATCCTTGGTGGTCCAGACGATGTCAAATTTTATGCAAGGCCATAAACGCTTTGACCCAGTCGTCACCGATGAAACGGTGCAGGCATGGGCCAAGGCTTATTTGAACCGCATCGATTTCCGCTCTGCCGCTGTCCAGGAGGCTTTTAGCAACCAAGTCGAAACCAGTCTGGCTGCAGCGAAAATATCCGAAACGCACAAGGAGATCCTCGTGGAGCGGTTATCGGGATTCGGTGTCGGCGGCCACACCTGGGATCAATTAGCCATGGAGCATGGCGTCTTGCCGATCGATGCGAAAATTGCGGCAGTCGAAACATTGCATGCTTGGCTGGATATGCTCGAAAGCATGGAGTATCCCTTGCTGTCGGAGATGCTTGAAGGCATCATCCAGCAATCCGCCTTGACAGAATCGGCGAAGCGGACGCAAAACCTGTCCGAACGCGGATTTTCACTCCAGCAAATTGCCGAACTCAGGCAGCTGAAGTCCAGCACGATCGAGGATCATTTCGTGGAAATGGCAATGAATGATCCAGCCTTCAGCTCTGCGCCGTTTATGGATGATCAGTTATTTGCATCAATACATCAAATCAGCAAGGAGATGAAGACGATGCGCCTGCGCGATATTAAAGAACGTTTGCCCGAAGCCAGCTATTTCCAGATCCGGCTGGCGTTGGCGATGAGAGGTGCCGGCAAATGAACCTTGAGAAGCTGTTATACGACTCTTATGGATACACGGAATTCCGCCCCGGCCAGCAACAAGTGATCGAGCAAGTGCTTTCAGGGCGCGATGTGTTGGCATTGCTGCCGACCGGCATGGGGAAATCGCTTTGTTATCAGCTGCCCGGTAAAGTGCTGCCGGGCGCGATCGTCATCGTCTCACCCCTTTTATCCTTGATGCAAGACCAAGTCGCCCAATTGAAGAAGATGGGGGAGAAATCGGTTGTTGCCATCAATTCCTTCATGAAACCGGAAGATCGCGAAAGGGTGTGGAATACGCTCGGCAGTTATAAATTCATCTTCGTTTCACCCGAGATGCTCGTACAGCCTTATGTACTCAGCAAACTAAAAGCTCTCGGCATATCGCTGCTCGTTGCGGACGAAGCGCATTGCATTTCTCAATGGGGCTTCGATTTCCGACCGGATTACTTGCGCATCGCAGAAATCCTGCCGCTGCTCGGCAATCCGCAAACATTGGCGCTGACCGCAACGGCGACCGATAAAGTAACGGATGAAATCAAGCGGTATTTAAAATTGAGCGATCCCTTCGTCTACTCCCATCCGATGGACCGCAAGAACCTTAGCTATGATATCCGGAAATTCGACAATGACAGCGAAAAATTGGATGAATTATTGCGCTTGGTGTCAACATATGGAGGGCCGGGGATCATTTACGCCGGAACACGCCGGAAATCCCAGGAACTGGCGGAGCGGCTTCTTGGCATCGGCATTCGTGCGGCGTTTTATCACGGCGGGATGGAGCAGCAGGACCGCATTTTTGTGCAGCAGCAATTTGCCAATAAGGAGCTGGAATGGGTGTGCGCGACCAATGCGTTCGGCATGGGGGTCCATATTCCCGATATCCGCCACGTCATCCATTTCCAATTGCCTTCTTCAATAGAAGGATATGTCCAGGAAGTCGGGCGTGCCGGCCGGGATTCTTTGCCTTCACTTGCGACTTTATTGTATGCCGCAGGCGACGAGCGGCTCGTGGAAAGTTTGCTCATGGATGATTTGCCAAGCCCCCATGAAATCGAACTGATCTATGAGCGTGGCGAAGAAGCGAAACAATTGATTGAGCAGGGAATGATAAGGGAAACCGCGTATCGCATCATATCCTATTGGCGTGAGCGACTCCCCCTTGAAGGCACTTTGAACCAGATCGAGCAATTGAAAAAAGAGAAACAGCATCAAGCCGCCTCTGTCCGCGGCCTGATACATTCAACTGGCTGCATCCGGCAGTATATAAGCATGAGCTTTGACCAAGAAAACCCTGAGATACCGCCAAATTGCTGCAGTTTCCATGGAATCGACCACAGCCAGTTCCAAAGTGATCGAAACGCAGTGAAAGCAGCACCGCAAGGGTCCTGGAAAGAGCGCTTGAAGGTCCTTCTTCCTATATGAAAATCTCTATTTCTATTATTTACAAATAAGTCTTTTTTCGTCATAATAGATATATTAGTACAGATAGGGGTAGTCATGAAATGGGAAACGATAATTATCATGAATCAATGGAAAAGAATCGCCAGGAATTGTCACAGGAACGTATGGCAGAATTGTCGAGGCGTGCACGCCAGATGCCTAAGCCGAAAAGCAGGGGCTTATTATTGCCTTCCTTGTTTTTCATCTTTATCTTGATTCCGGTCACTTTGTTGATCTATGTTGCGTTTTACTATGAGCCGGATGACACGCTAACTGCCAAAACAAACGAAAATGAAGTCAGTTTCGAACTGAACTCCCAGCCGCCTTCTGACAGCACGGTACTTGCTGCGACAGAAGGCCAGGAAGAAGATGAAAGTGAAGGCGAAAAGAAAGATTCGCAAACAAAAGATGCGGCAGAGCAAAAAGAGCTGAAAGAAAAAGCGCGCGAACGTGAAGAAAAGGCGGCTGCAAAAGAGAAAGAGCAGGCAGCTGCGGCCAAGGAACAAGCTGAGAAAAAAGCGCGGGAAACAGCACTGGCAGAACAAAAAGCCCGTGAAGAAGCTGAAGCGAAAGAAAAAGCCGAAGCGGAACAACGTGCATTAGCTGAACAAAAAGAAAAAGAACAGCAAGAAAAGCAAGATGAAACACCGTCTGCAGGCGGCAAGACGGTAACCGTCCAATCGAGTGAAACGCTTTACCGCATCGCCGTCAATAATTACGGCGCGAGCGGAGCAGCCGCCGCCGTCGAGAAAATCAAGCAGGCCAATGGATTGGCATCTAACGATATCAGCCCTGGACAAACATTGATTTTGCCATAAGGCGAGATTAAATGCCTCCTGTTAGGGAAAAGATAAGAAGAATCTAAAAAGAGGTGAGCAAATGTTTGTCAAAAGTGCATTGGTGAAAAAAGAAAAATGCTTTACTGTAAAACCGGAAGATACGATGGAAAAAGGGCTCGAGCTGTTGGAAAAGCATTCCATTGATGCTTTGCCTGTCGTCGATGGCGACAAATTCCAAGGAATCTTCACCTGGTATCATGCATACCGCGCATTCTTTTATTCGGACGCCAAAAAAGATAATTTTATCCGTTCGACAAAAGTGAAAGATATCATGGTCAACCAGGATGTATACTTGAATATTGACGATGTATACGAAAAAGCCTTGGTCGAATTGCGTGACTTTCCGATCATCGCGGTTGTCGATGAAGGGAAATTCGCCGGCATCGTCACCCGTTTTGACCTCGTCAACCAATTGCAAAGCGCGTTCGGCATGCAGCAATCCGGCTTCCGCATCACGTTCACGTCGGTCGAGTCAGAAGGCCGCATCGGCCGTCTCGGGGAAATCATCGAGAAATATAAGGAATCTGTCGTTTCCCTTGTTACTTTTGACGAGACAGATAAAGTGGTGCGCCGCATTGTCCTGAAGGTCAAGAAAAAGAACAATATCGACAAATTCACGAAGGAACTGGAAAAATCGGGCTTCCGTATTCTTGATATCACTGAAGATTGAATAGCGGCTTGAACAGGAAAACATAAGCGCAGCTTATGTTTTTTTGTTGCCTTGGAAAGGAGCTACAATATGAAATGGATTTTACGGTCCGCATTGGCTGGCCTGGCATTACTGGCATGGATGTTTCGCTCCGCACACACTGAAATCGAGAGGACGGCAGCAGTCCGCTTATCGGGAGACGCTGAGTTTTCTCCTTTTAAACTGCTCTTTATCTCCGACGTTCACCGGCGCAAGCTTCGGCAAGATATGTTTAGCGATAAAGTCGATCTTGTGGTCATCGGTGGTGATTTTGTCGAGCGGGGGGTTCCTGAACAGCGCATTCGCGAAAATTTAAAGGTTTTGAGCGGGCTCGCTCCTGTTTATTACGTGTTCGGGAATAACGACAGGGAAATCGGTGAAGAACGGTTAAGGATGCTGCTCGAAGAACAAGGCGCCATCATCCTTGACGACGAATCGATTGAACTGTTCGGCAACACTGAACTGAAATTGACTGGAATTGATTACTTCGCTTTTCGTGAGAACAGTATTGAAGCTGCTTTCCGCACTGTCGATAAAGATGATTCCGTCATTTTCATCTCCCATACGCCCTTTGTCTTCAAGCACGTGAAACAACATTATCCAGCCAGCTTGCTGCTGGCCGGCCATACGCATGGCGGCCAAATCAGGCTGGGCCGTTTCGGGATATTCGAACGCGGTTCCTTGGTTGTCTCGGAAGGGATTACCGAACTCGTCAGCAACGGGTTCGGCACGACCACTTTGCCATTGAGGTTGGGCGCAAAAGCGGAATTCCACGTTCTGGAAATTCATCCCGCGTCAGCCGGGGAGGATTTGGCACAAAGCTCTTCAATCGGATAAGATGGATATGACATTATTACAGGAGTGGTTGAAATGGAATATGCAGATGTCATTATCGTTGGAGGGGGGCCGTGCGGATTATCGGCCGCCATCGAAATACAGAGAATGGGCTTACATCCCGTCATTCTCGAAAAAGGCAATATCGTCAACGCCATCTATCATTATCCGACGCATCAGACTTTCTTCAGCAGTAGCGAAAAACTATCGATCGGGGATGTGCCTTTCATTACGGAAGACCGTAAGCCGAAGCGCAACCAAGCGCTTGTCTATTACCGCGAAGTGGTGAAGCGGCACGCGTTGGATGTGCGTGCTTATGAAACGGCGTTATCGATCGAACAATCGGACGGCTTTCTCGTGAAGACGACTAAAGGCGAATACAAGGCAAAATACGTGGTAGTGGCGACAGGCTATTATGACCATCCGAACAAGCTTGATGTTCCGGGTGCTGGCTTGCCGAAAGTGATGCATTACTTCAAGGAAGGGCATCCTTATTTCGACCGGGACGTTCTGGTGATCGGTGGTAAGAATTCAGCAGTGGATGCAGCACTTGAACTGCACAAAGCCGGGAGCCGCGTGACGGTGTCCTATCACGGCACGAGCTATTCGAAAAGCGTCAAGCCATGGATCTTGCCGGAATTCGACGGGCTCGTGCGCCAAGGGGAAATTACCATGCTGTTCGATTCCATCGTCGATGAAATCCGCGAAGGAGAAGTGGAATTGACCGTGAACGATACGAAAGAAACCTTGGCGAATGATTTCGTCTTCGCGATGATTGGGTACCACCCGGACCATCGTTTCCTCCAGCAGATGGGAATCGGAATCGATGCGGCAAGCGGAAGGCCCTCATTCGATGAGGAAACGATGGAAACGAATGTCGAGGATTTGTTTATCGCTGGCGTGATTGCAGCCGGAAACAACGCCAATGAAATCTTCATCGAGAACGGCCGTTTCCATGGCCGGCAAATCGCCTCGGCAATCGCGAAGAAAGAAGCGCTGAAAAAACCAACAGACTAGATTATCCAAACGAGGTGCAATATGAAAAAGAAAGTATCATTGATTACAACAGGCGGCACTATTGCAAGTAAAGCCATTTCCGATGGCGGCCTGCTGAAATCCGGCGCCATATCGGGAAAAGAATTGGCGGAGCTTTGCCAATTGCCGTCTGAAATCGAAGTGAAAGTGATCGATGTTTATCAATTGCCGAGTATGCATATCGGTTTCGATGAAATGAACATCGTTAAGGAAGCGATTTTGAAAGAATTGGAAAATCCGGAAGTAGAGGGTGTGGTCGTCACACATGGCACTGACACCTTGGAAGAAACAGCCTATTTCCTGGATTTGACAGTCGGCGATGAGCGTACGGTCGTTGTGACAGGAAGCCAGCGTGCGCCTGAAGCAGTGGGGACAGATGTGTATTCCAATTTGCGCAATTCGATTTACGTCGCGGTCGATCCGGTGATCAAAGGCGTCGGCACGGTCGTCGTCTTCAATGAACGGATCTACAGCGCGAAATATGTCAAGAAAGTGCATGCCAGCAATTTGCAGGGCTTCGATTCATTCGGCCATGGTTATTTAGGAATCATCGACAATGATAAAGTCCGCATCTACCAAAAGCCGGTGCTACGGGAAGTGCATCGTGTGCCAGGGGGCATGCCGCGCGTCGATATCGTCAAATGCTATTCCGGCCAGGAAGGGTCGGTTGTCGATATGCTTGTCGAAAGCGGATCAAAAGGCATCGTCTTAGAAGCGGCTGGCCGCGGCCAGATCTCCCCTCATATGGTAGGGGCAGTCGAACGCGCCGTGAAATCCGGCGTTCCCGTCGTATTGACGACGAGCGCCGAAGAAGGCAATGCCTATCCGGCCTACAGCTATCCGGGAAGCGCTCACGACTTGCTGACGCGTGGCGTCATTCTGGGCAGCGATTACGACAGCAAGAAAGCGCGCATCAAATTGGCGATCCTGCTGTCAGGCAATGAAACGATCGATAGGGCAGCATTTGAAATTTAACAGCATCGGCTGAATGGAATGGAGGAGGGCGTCTATGCTAGAGCTGTTGACGGTGGCTATCGCGCCCGGGCTCGCATTGTTCAGTTATTTCTATTTGCGTGATCAATTTGCAGGAGAACCGTCGAAACTGATTTTCCATTGCTTTTTATATGGCGCTCTTCTGACGTTCCCGATATTATTTATCCAGTATGTGTTTGAAGCCGAGAATGTGTTCCAGAATGCCTTTGTTAAATCCGTCTTGTTCTCGAGTTTATTGGAGGAGTTCTTCAAATGGATCGTCCTGCTTGCGGCCGTGTTCCGCCATATCGATTTCGAAGACCCATATGACGGAATTTTATACGGCGCCAGTTTGTCGCTCGGATTTGCCACGGTCGAGAATATACTATATTTGCTTGAGTTCGGGCTTGGCGCAGCTTTCCTGAGGGCATTCCTTCCCGTATCGAGCCATGCCCTGTTCGGCGTCGTCATGGGTTATTATTACGGGAAAGCGAAGTTCACAAGGAAAACGGAGAGCAAATGGTGGCTGGCTGCTGCTTTATTTGCGGCATCGCTGTTGCACATCGCCTACAACGCTTCGCTTTATGCTTACGATAACTTGTTGTATGGGGCGGTTCCGTTCATGTTGTTCTTATGGTGGTTCGGTTTGCGGAAAGTCCACCAAGCCCATCAATTATCGGTCAACCATTACCACAAGCACACTCCACATTAAGAGAAAAAAGCCTTCCGCTGCGGGGCTTTTTCTTTTTGTGCTGCTTTGGCTCCGTAACTATTCGGAGGCTGCTTTGATTTTGCCCGAAACCTTTAGCATATTGTGATAAAATGAAATCATTACATAAGATGAGGTGACAGTTTTGACAAAAGCTATACAAATCGCGATCGACGGTCCAGCAGCTGCTGGCAAGAGCACGATCGCTAAAATAGTGGCAGGGAAATTAGGGTATATCTATATCGACACGGGCGCGATGTACCGTGCCATTACGCTGAAAGCGTTGAATGCCGGCATCAATTTAGCGAGCAATGAAGAGGCTGGGGCTTTGCTTGAGGAAACCGAAATCGATTTGGTTCCTGTAGAAGGCGGACAGAAAGTGCTGCTCGATGGAGACGATGTTTCGGAAGCGATCCGCTCCCAGTACGTCACGAAGGCGGTATCGGAAATGGCTGCCCATGAACTGGTCAGAAGACGCATGGTCGAGCTTCAGCAGAAGCTCGCAGAAGGCCGCGGCGTCGTCATGGATGGGCGCGATATCGGCACGCATGTTTTGCCTAGCGCTGCACTCAAAGTATTCATGTCTGCTACGGTCGAAGAACGGGCAAGACGCCGTTTCGAGGAAAATAAAAAACGCGATATCCTGACGCCGCTTGTCGAGCTGCAGGAAGAAATCGCCATGCGCGACAAGATGGATTCCGAGCGCGAAGTGGCGCCTTTGAAACAAGCGGAGGATGCGGTGTTCTTAGATACGACTCCTTTAACGATTTCAGAAGCAGCGGAAGCCATCCTGAAATTAGCGGAAGAGAGGCTGATGGCGTCATGAATTTATATGCAGTGGGAAAAACGCTCGTGAAGACAGCGCTGAGCCCGTTATACCGTTTCCAGGTCAGCGGCACCGAAAAATTCCCTGAAACGGGCGGCGTGCTCCTTTGCAGCAACCATATCCATGCGCTCGATCCGCCTGTAGTGGGCATGACAGCGCCGAGAACCGTTCATTTCATGGCGAAAGAGGAATTATTCAAAGCGCCTGTGCTCGGTTCGATCCTGCCGAAAGTCAACGCCTTTCCGGTGAAGCGCGGCATGAGCGACAGGGAGGCACTGCGGACGGCGTTGAAATTGCTGAAAGGCGGGGAAGTCGTGGGGCTGTTCCCGGAAGGCACGCGTTCGACTGACGGCGTATTGAAGAAAGGCTTGAGCGGCGCCGGCTTCTTTGCCCTTCGCGGCAATGCCGATGTCATGCCGTGCGCCATCATCGGGCCGTATAAGCCGTTCGGGAAAGTGAAAGTGGTCTATGGCGACCCGATCCTGATTGGCCCCTATCGTGAACGAAAAGCTTCCGCGGAAGAAGTAACAGAAGCCATCATGGCCAGTATTCAAAAAATTCTGGATGAAAACACCTGAAATAAGTGATTATTTTTGTTTTTATTAGAGAATTCGAATAAAATAGAAGATGGATAGTTTGTGAAGGAGGGCTACTTATGTCAGAGGATATGAATTTGATGGAAAACCGTGACTTCCAAACAGGAGATCGCGTAAAAGGAATAGTTGCCAAAATCGAAGAAAAAGCAGTGACGGTGACAATTGATGGAGCGCCGTTCGACGGGATCATCCCGATCAGCGAGTTATCGAGCCTCCACATCGAAAAAGCTTCGGACTCGGTCCAAGAAGGAGACGAGCTTGAATTGATCATCACCAAAGTGGAAGACGAGAACTTTGTATTGTCGAAACGCAAAGTCGATGCGGAATCTGCATGGGATGATCTCGAGAAGAAATTCGAATCCGGTGAAATCATCGAAGCGGAAGTGAAGGACGTCGTCAAAGGCGGCTTGGTCATTGACTTGGGTGTGCGTGGTTTCGTGCCGGCTTCACTTGTGGAAGATTATTTCGTCGAATCTTTTGAGGATTACAAAGGCCGTGTCATGACCTTTAAAATTGTCGAAATGGAAAAAGAGAACAACCGATTGATCCTTTCCCACCGCGCGGTAGTGGAAGGCGAAAAAGAGTCCAAGAAAGAACAAGTGATGGATTCGATCAATGCTGGAGATGTGCTTGACGGCAAAGTCCAACGCATCGCTTCGTTCGGTGCATTCGTCGACATCGGCGGGGTGGACGGGCTTGTCCATATTTCCCAATTGTCACACGAGCATGTCGACAAAGTGTCGGACGTCGTGACGGAAGGCCAGGAAGTGAAAGTGAAAGTACTTTCCGTTGACCGTGATTCTGAACGCATCTCGCTGTCGATCAAGGATACTTTGCCTGGGCCATGGGATGCTATCGATGAAAAGGCTCCAAAAGGATCTGTCCATAAAGGAACTGTAAAGCGTTTGGTCAGCTACGGTGCATTCGTAGAGGTGCTTCCCGGAGTAGAAGGCCTTGTGCACATCTCTCAAATTGCGCACAAGCATATCGCCACGCCTCATGAAGTTCTTCAGGAAGGCCAGGAAGTGGACGTGAAAGTGCTGGAAGTCAATAAAGAGGATAAGCGTTTGTCCCTCAGCATCAAAGAGCTTCAGGAAAAAGAAGCCGAACAGGATTACTCGCAATACGATATGCCGGAAGAAGCATCCGGATTCTCCATCAGTGATGTAATCGGTGACAAATTAAAAGGGTTCAAATCCGAATAAATGTCACGGGCAAAAAGAAAGATGGATCATATCAATTACGCATTGTCCACCGGGCAATGCCGGGCCACTTGGCTCGACTGTGTCCGTTTCGTCCATCAGGCACTGCCGGGGATCGGCATCGATGATGTATCGTTGGAACCCAAAACAGGTGATTTGAAACTAAAATCACCTGTTTTTATTAATGCCATGACCGGGGGCGGCGGTTCCGAGACCTTGCAGCTGAATGCCATGCTTGCACGGGCTGCGAAAGAAACAGGGATCGCGATGGCTGTCGGTTCACAAATGGCTGCACTGAAAGACAAGAAGGAACGCGAAAGCTACCAAATCGTGCGGAAGGAAAATCCGGAAGGGGTCATCTTCGGCAATCTGGGGAGCGAAGCGACCGTTGGGCAGGCACTTGAAGCAGCCGAAATGATCGAAGCGGATGCATTCCAGATTCATTTGAATGTCGTCCAGGAACTGACGATGCCAGAAGGCGACCGCCAGTTCCGCGGTGCGCTCGAGCGTATTGAAATGATTGCAGAAGCACTCGATGTGCCGGTGATCGTCAAGGAAACCGGATTCGGCATTTCCCAAGAAACCGCCGAGGCGCTTGCGAACACCCAAGTCTCGGCCATCGACGCCAGTGGCTTCGGCGGCACCAATTTTGCGAGCATCGAAAATGAACGCAGGAAACGCAAGCTGTCTTATTTTGAAGACTGGGGCATCCCGACGGCTGCGGCGGTCGTCGAATGCCGTAAAGGCTTCAGCCGCACCGTATTGGCTTCAGGGGGGCTTCAGGATGCTGGCGACCTGGTCCGCGCATTCCGGCTCGGCGCAGACGCTGCGGGTATCGCAGGCAGTTTCCTGAAACACGCGGTAAGCCTTGGGGAGGCCGGGCTGATCGAAGAGATCGAAGGCCTCCATGAAGATTTGCGCATGCTGATGACTGCGCTCGGGGCCCGCACAATTGAAGAGATCCGCTCCGTCCCTGCCGTCATCAGCGGGGAATTGCTTTCCCATTTGCAGCAAAGAGGCTTTGAGACGGACCATTTCGCAGTTCCTTCGAAAAACTGAATATTGGACAATTTAAAGGGATGGACATTATTCAGATGCCATCCCTTTTTTCGTGTATAATAGGCTTATCAGAAGTGGAAGGATGAATTAATTATGTCAAAACCGGTAGTAGCAATTGTTGGCCGGCCGAATGTAGGGAAATCCACGATTTTTAATCGCGTGGTAGGAGAACGAGTTTCCATCGTGGAAGATATTCCAGGGGTTACGCGTGACCGCATCTACAGCTCGGCAGATTGGCTGACACATGAATTCAACATCATCGATACAGGAGGCATCGACCTTAGCGACGAGCCGTTCCTCGAACAGATCCGGAGCCAGGCAGAAGTGGCGATGGATGAAGCGGATGTCATCATCTTTCTCGTCAATGGGCGGGACGGAGTGACGGAACAGGACGAGCAAGTAGCGAGAATCCTTTACCGCACGAAAAAACCTGTGGTGCTGGCTGTCAATAAAATCGACAATCCCGATATGCGCCACATGATCTATGACTTCTATTCCCTTGGAATCGGCGAGCCGTATCCGGTTTCAGGATCGCACGGCTTGGGTCTTGGCGACTTGTTGGATGAAGTCGCCAAGAACTTCCCGAAAGAGGATGAAGAGGAATATCCGGACAATGTCATCAAGTTTTCATTGATTGGCCGGCCGAACGTGGGAAAATCATCACTCGTCAACGCCTTCCTTGGAGAAGAGCGAGTCATCGTCAGCGAAGTGGCCGGGACGACACGCGATGCCGTCGATACACAGTATGAATACGACGAGCAGCCTTATGTCATCATCGACACGGCGGGCATGCGCAAAAAAGGGAAAGTATACGAAAGCACGGAAAAATACAGCGTACTGCGCGCTTTACGCGCGATTGAACGTTCTGACGTTGTACTGGTCGTCTTGAATGCAGAAGAGGGCATCCAGGAACAAGACAAGAAGATTGCAGGGTATGCCCATGAGGCAGGGAAAGCGATCGTCATTGTCGTCAATAAATGGGATGCCGTGAAAAAAGATGACAAGACCATGAATAAATTCACGCAGCAGATCCGCGAGCATTTCCTGTTCCTGGATTATGCACCGATCATTTTCGTTTCCGCATCCAGCGGACAGCGTGTGCACAACATCCTTGACATCATCAACCGCGTCAATGACAACCATTCACGCCGTATCCAGTCCAGCATACTCAATGAAGTGATCGAAGATGCTGTGGCGATGAACCCGGCACCGTCCGATAAAGGGCGCCGCCTGCGGCTTTATTATGTGACGCAAGTGGCAGTCAAACCGCCGACTTTCGTTGTATTCGTCAACGAACCGGAATTGATGCATTTCAGCTACGAGCGCTTCTTGCAGAACCGTATCCGGGAAAGCTTCGATTTTGAAGGCACGCCGCTGCGCTTGATTACGCGCGCGCGCACATAAGCTCAACCAGCAGGTGTCTCCACCTTGCTGCTGGCATTAATTGATCCAACCGGACTTTGCAGACCATTAGGGCTCCCACTTGAAGAGGTGGGAGTTTGGTTTTCTTAACGCAGGACAAAGGAGAGATAAAGATGGAAAAAGTCACTGTATTTGGTGCAGGGAGCTGGGGGACCGCACTCAGCTATGTACTGGCGCAAAATGGCCATGATCTTCTGTTATGGACCCACCGCCAAGAGCAGGCGGATGAGATCAACGGCCATACGAACGAACGCTACCTGAAAGATGTGCGCTTGCCGGAATCACTGAAAGCGACTGCGAATCTCGATGAAGCGGTGGCACATGCCGATATTTTCGTGCTGGCCGTCCCGACCAAGGCAATCCGCGAAGTTTCGAGGGATATCCGTAAGCGGATGACGAAAAAAGGCTTGTTCGTCCATGTGTCGAAAGGCATCGAACCGGACTCGCTCAAACGGATCAGTGAAATGATCCGTGAAGAAATTCCGGCCGAGCTGATCGATGATGTCGTCATCCTGTCAGGGCCAAGCCACGCAGAGGAAGTCGTGCAGGAGCATCCGACAACCGTCACTGCAGCGTGCGAAAATACGCAAGCGGCGAACCGTGTCCAGGATCTGTTCATGAACTCCTATTTTCGCGTTTACACGAATACCGATGTCATCGGAGTCGAAATCGGCGGTGCTTTGAAGAACATCATCGCTTTAGCGGTCGGGATTACTGATGGCCTCGGCTACGGCGATAATGCTAAAGCCGCAATCATGACGCGTGGCCTGGCTGAAATTGCCCGCCTCGGCGTGAAGATGGGGGCGACACCGCTGACCTTCTCTGGCTTATCGGGCGTAGGCGACCTGATCGTTACCTGCACGAGCGTCCATTCGCGCAACTGGCGGGCAGGCAATATGCTTGGAAAAGGCAAGAACGTCGATGAAGTGCTGGATGAAATGGGTATGGTCGTTGAAGGGATCCGGACAACGAAAGCCGCACATCAATTGGCTGCGGAATACAAAGTGCCGATGCCGATTACGGAAGCTTTGTATGCGGTCTTGTTTGAAGGCGTCAAGCCCGAGAACGCCGTGGAAGCGTTGATGGGCCGGATGAAGAAAAATGAAATGGAAGATTTGATCGACTTGCTGTAATTGTCACAAACGGAGGGGCTGCTTGCTGCTGCCCCTTCTTTATTTATGCTATACTATGGACTGAAACTCGACGAAAGGCGGCTTATTCATGAGTTCTTTGGATAAAATGTGGGTATCGTTTGCAGGCATCGCTTTTTTGATCATTTCCATGGGGATGATCTACTTGAGCCGATACAAATTGCAAAACGGCATCCTGAAATTTCTATTTGCGCTGATCGCGTACGTTCTGCTGATCCTGGGCTTCTTTATCATGGTTTTCACTGTATTCAGCGGACCGACCGGTGGCGCCTGAGGGGATGGACATAATGAAAAAAACAACAGCGTTGCTGCTCATCCTGCTGACAGCAAGCCTGCTTACGGCTTGTGCGTATCCCAGCAGCGAGCGGGCGGAAAATCAGATTCCCTATGAAGATCAGCTGGCCACTGCGCAACAAGCGGTTGAACGCTATCAGGAGTCGAAAGGCGGCTTATTGCCGATCAAGACGCGGGACATGGACGTCGACCAATTCATCAAATACCCTGTCGACTTTTCCAAAATCGTGCCGGATTTTACTGCTGAGATCCCGAGCAACGCGTTTGAAGTCGGAGGCATTTATCAGTATGTGCTGATGGACGTAGAGGAAAACCCGACCGTCAAGCTAGTCGACCTCCGGGTTGCGGAAGGCATCCGTTCTGTCAATGTGAGAAAGAGTGCGAATGGCGGCAGGGCCCCGATCTCCGAGATCATTGCCGATAACGTCTATAAATTCAATCACGAAGCAATGGGCTTCAATGAAGAACCGATGGTTCAAAGCCCCTACAGCGGCAAGATGCTGCCGATGGTCATCACCGGACAAGGAGATGTCTATATCGATTATTCCATCGATCTGTATGAGGCGATTCAAAGCTATGAAGGCGAACTTGAACAAGGCGAGGATATCCGTTTCATCCTATATGAAAACAGCCCGGTGGTTCCCGCTTATTCACTTCCATACACCATCGATGGAAATGGGGAGCCTATTTTTTTGACAGATGAAAAAGCTTGATACAGCACGGATTTGCCCGAAATCCACATGTTTTTGAAAATATTGGGAGTATTTGGTGGTTTTCTTTGAAATGCGGCCTATTTGTTGTTGCTATGCGATTTTCGTTGTGATACTCTTTTTACAGGATTGATGGCAAGCATCCCCTTTGAGAGGAGGTGAATAGCATGAACAAAACAGAATTAGTGAACTCTGTTGCAGAAGCGGCTGAACTTTCTCGTAAAGACGCTGCGAAAGCAGTTGACGCTGCATTTGAAGCGATTCAAGATGCTCTAACTAAAGGTGAAAAAGTACAATTGATCGGATTCGGTAACTTTGAAGTTCGTGAGCGCGCAGCCCGTAAAGGACGCAACCCACAAACAGGTGCTGAAATCGAGATCGCCGCAAGCAAGGTTCCTGCCTTTAAGCCAGGTAAAGCACTTAAAGACGCAGTGAAATAAGCTTCGGCTACTGTACATAGAATGGCTTTTGCGAGATCTGATCTTGCAAAGGCCATTCTTTTTTTCGGCCCCGTTTTTGCCAATACCCCCCGTAAATGCTACAATTCAGGTGAGAAATGCGGAGCTGCTCACGGCTTTGCAGAAAAGGCGCATGAAACTGCAATGATTTCTGGCTGTTTTCAACCGCTGCCCCAAATAGAGTGATTTTCTACAGGAGGAAACAATGTGATAGATATAAAAAGCCATAACGTAGATCTGGATAAAATAGAGCAAGCTGTCGGGATGATTTTGGAGGCAGTCGGAGAAGATGTAGGCCGTGAAGGGCTGCAGGATACCCCGAAACGCGTCGCGAAAATGTATGCGGAAGTTTTTGCGGGATTGAAGGAAGACCCGAAAGAGTATTTCCGCACCGTGTTCCATGAAAATCACGAAGAGCTGGTACTGGTAAAGGACATCCCGTTCTATTCGATGTGCGAGCATCATTTAGTGCCGTTTTTCGGGAAAGCGCATATCGCTTATATCCCGCGTGATGGGGTTGTCACAGGGCTCAGCAAACTGGCGAGAGCGGTCGAAACAGTCGCAAAACGCCCTCAGCTGCAGGAGCGCATCACTTCCACCATTGCAGATTCGATGATGGAAACCTTGAACCCCCACGGCGTGTATGTCATGGTCGAAGCCGAGCATATGTGCATGACGATGCGCGGCATCAAGAAGCCAGGATCGAAAACCGTGACGGCTGTCGCAAGAGGGCTATTGGAGACAGACGATATCAAACGCTCGGAAGTCATAACTTATATCAATATGGATTAATAAACTGGAAAAGCAGGTGTAAACAATGGCACAAACTGAATATGTAGTGATCCGTGCCCAGGAAGACGGCGTCAACGTCATCGGGCTGACACGCGGCAATGATACGAAATTCCATCATACGGAAAAGCTCGACCGCGGCGAAGTGATGATCGCCCAATTCACCGAGCATACATCAGCGATGAAAATTCGTGGCAAAGCGGAAATCCATTCCGCGCATGGCATCATTGAAAGCGACGCGAAAAAATAAGCGTTAATGGTGAAGGCCATAAGGGCATTATGCTATAATATGAGCTATGGCTAACCTATGAATGGAGCAGGCAGTATGAACGGACAACAAATACAATCCAAAATCATCTCCATGGAAATCGACGTACTAAAAGCAGTCCGCCAACGAACGCTAGACCAGTTGACGGAAGGGCCTTTTGTTAAAGAGGCGCGCCTGTTTTTCTTGCTGCTGCCGTTTTTTAACGGGGAGCAATGGTCGGGTAAACTGGAGACAAGCGCTCGGACAGTAGCGATCGTCTACGCTGCGCTGCACGCACATGACCGTGTGAAAGAAGACATGCCTATCAGCAAAGAACAGCAACTGACAGTGCTCGCCGGGGACTTTTACAGCGGCATCTACTATCAATTGCTGGCTGAAGGAGAAAATATCGAAATGGTCCAAAAGCTCGCTACGGCAATAATCCAGGTGAGTGAAAAGAAAGCCTCTTTCCATGAGCTTGTGATCCAGCAGCCTGAGCAAGTGGAAGAAACCGCGATAGTAATCGAAACAGCGCTATTGAATGCATTCTATGAAGAGAATGGCTTTAGCCATTATAAGCAACTGATGGAACAATCCTTGCTGTATATCCGGTATACGGAAGAACTCGAGGCGCTGAGGGACGGCAAGTTCAGCTATGTGCTGCGATTACTGAGCGAGACGCTGACCCACCCGACGTTCATCGAGCGATGGCTCATCGCCCGCATGGAAACCTTGAGCAATGGCATATTGGAGTCCATCAATGATTGTGAACTGGATTTCGAGCTCAAGAATATATTGCTCCACCAAATTATTCCGCATCGGCACAGTGCTGAACCGCTGACGCGAGAAGGATGACGATGATGCAGAAAACGAAAGAACAAAGAGTTCACGAAGTGTTTGAGAAAATTTCCGAAAACTATGACCAGATGAATTCAGTCATCAGTTTTCAGCAGCATAATAAATGGCGCAAAGACACGATGCACAAAATGCAAGTAGCACCAGGGGCGGCGTGTATCGATGTTTGCTGCGGCACCGCAGACTGGACGGTCGCACTCGGTGAAGCCGCCGGGCCTACTGGGCGCGTGGTCGGCTTGGATTTCAGCCAGAACATGCTGAATGTCGGACATCAAAAAACTGATCACATGCCTCAAATCGAACTGGTCCAAGGGAATGCGATGTCCCTGCCTTATCCTGACAACTCATTCGATTTTGCGACAATCGGTTTCGGATTGCGCAATGTGCCGGATTATGAGCAGGTGCTTTCCGAAATGCACCGCGTATTGAAGCCAGGCGGCATGATTGCCTGCCTGGAGACTTCACAGCCTGAAAGCCTGCTATTCAAGCCGTTTTTCCGCGTGTATTTCCGTTTTATCATGCCGGTATTCGGGAAACTCTTTGCGAAAAGCTATAAAGAGTATTCGTGGCTGCAGGAATCAGCTAAAACATTCCCGGGCATGAAAGAGCTTGCAAAGCTCTTCAGCAAAGTCGGGTTTGAAAAAGTGAAGTATAAACCTTACTCAGGAGGGGCTGCTGCCCTCCATATGGGATTGAAAAAGTAAACAAGCGGGAGAAGGTTATTAAGTGGAAAAGATGAAGTTGAAATTGCTCTATTCCGACCTGAAACCAGAGCTGGAACTGATCGAAAAAGAATTGGAACAGGCAGTGGATTCCGAATCCCTACTATTAAATGATGCTTCTCTTCATTTATTGCAGGCCGGAGGAAAAAGGATCCGCCCTGTTTTTGTTTTGCTTGCCGGAAAATTCGGGAATTACGATGTCGAATTGCTGAAGCGGGTAGCTGTGCCCTTGGAACTTATACATATGGCGTCTCTGGTCCATGACGACGTCATCGATGATTCGGAAATCCGAAGAGGCCGCCCGACCGTTAAATCGGAATGGAATAATAGCGTGGCGATGTATACCGGTGATTTCATCCTGGCGAGAGCGCTGGAACGGATCACGGAAATCGAATCGCCGAGGATCCATGACATCCTCTCAAAGACCTTGATCGAAGTTTGCCGTGGGGAGATTATCCAAATCGAACATAAATACAGGCTTGACCAAAGTATGCGGGATTATTTGCGGCGCATCAAACGCAAAACCGCCTTATTGATTTCTTCGAGCTGTGAATTAGGGGCATTGGTATCCGGAACCGATGAGAAAACAGCAGCGCATTTGCGCCGTTTCGGTTATTTCATCGGGATGTCGTTCCAGATCATCGACGATATCCTCGACTTTACGGCGAGCGACCAGGAATTGGGCAAACCGGCAGGAAGCGATTTTATCCAAGGCAATATTACCTTGCCGATTCTCTATGCGCGCCGGGACCCCCTGATCTACCAGATGCTCCGCGAGAATTTGAACCAGGACATTTCCGATGAAAAACGGCTGGAAATCGTCCGTACCATCCGAACAAGCGCAGCGGTTGACGAAGCGAAACGGATGAGTGAACGCTATTTGGAGAAGGCACTGAAAGAGCTGGATTATTTACCGAAAGGGCCGGCGACAAAAACGATGCGCAAAATTGCCTTCTTCATCGGCAAGCGAAAGTTTTAGTTTCCAGTTGACAAATGATCGGACAATGATAGTATTTTTTAAGGTGGGCAAAGTGCCCGAGCTTTTTAACAGAGGAGTGTTCTATAATGGAAAAAACATTTTTGATGGTAAAACCTGATGGTGTGCAACGCAATGTCATCGGTGAAATCGTTTCCCGTTTCGAGAAAAAAGGCTATCATTTGGCAGGCGCTAAATTGATGCAAATCCCGACTGAGCTTGCTGAACAGCATTACGGTGAGCACAAAGAGCGCCCATTCTTCGGCGAACTAGTAGACTTCATCACTTCAGGTCCTGTTTTCGCTATGGTTTGGGAAGGCGAAAACGTCATCTTGACTGCGCGTCAAATGATGGGAGCAACTAACCCGAAAGATGCAGCTCCAGGAACAATCCGCGGTGACTTCGCAGTTACTGTCGGCAAAAACATGATCCATGGTTCCGATTCAGCTGAAAGCGCTGAGCGTGAAATCGGTTTGTTCTTCAAGGAAGAAGAATTGGTATCCTACGAAAAAACAATGAACAGCTGGGTCAACTGATCCGGATCCAGAAAAAATGCGGCCGCGCAATCGGCCGTATTTTTTTATTTTGCAGAGCGGTTTCGGAAATGGGATTGAATCGCCAAAATGAAAGCGGTTTCTTTTGCTGGCGCGGGTTTGTTGCTATTAGAATGTTTAGTTTTCTTCATATTTAGGATAGAATTGAACAAATGCCATATGGTATAGTGATAGTTAAATACTTTAGCACGTTGAAGGGAGAAAGCGTACATGCGTTACTTAACAGCAGGAGAATCTCACGGTCCACAATTGACCGCCATTATTGAAGGGTTGCCAGCGCAACTGCCTTTGACGGCGGAAATGATCAATAAAGAGTTGAAACGGCGCCAGGGAGGCCATGGCCGCGGCCGCCGCATGCAGATCGAGACAGATACAGTAGAAATCGTTTCAGGAGTACGCCATGGGAAGACTTTGGGTTCTCCTGTCGCATTGGTCGTCAAGAACGATGATTGGAAACATTGGACAAATGTCATGGGGATCGAGCCGATCGAAGAAACAGATGAAGTGAAACGCCAATTGACACGCCCGCGCCCAGGGCATGCTGATTTGAATGGCGGCATGAAGTATGGCCATCGTGATTTGCGTAACGTATTGGAACGTTCTTCTGCGCGTGAAACTACCGTTCGCGTAGCGGTGGGGGCAGTAGCCAAACAGCTTCTCGCCGAACTTGGCGTCAAGATCGTTTCGCATGTGACAGAAATCGGCGGAATCAAAGTCGACCCGGCAAGCTATCTCGGAAAATCCGCAGATGAAATCCGTGATATCGTCGAAGAGGATGCTGTCTATTGCGCGGACTCTTCAAAAACAAAAGAAATGACCGATCTGATCGATGCCACGAAGAAAAACGGCGACTCGATCGGCGGTACTGTAGAAGTCATCGTGGAAGGCATGCCAGCCGGAATTGGCAGTTATGTGCATTATGACCGCAAACTGGATGCGAAAATTGCGGCTTCCGTCATGAGCATCAACGCGTTCAAGGGCGTGGAGTTCGGCCTTGGATTCGAAATGGCGCGCCGCCCAGGCAGTGAAGTCCATGATGAAATCATTTGGGATGAAGAAGCGGGATATACCCGCAGCACGAACAACCTTGGCGGTTTTGAAGGCGGGATGACGACGGGCATGCCGATCATCGTCCGCGGTGTCATGAAGCCGATTCCAACGCTCTATAAACCTTTGAAGAGCGTGGACATCGAAACAAAAGAGCCGTTCCAGGCAAGCATCGAACGCTCAGACAGCTGTGCGGTACCGGCAGCGTCGATCGTGGCAGAACACGTCGTTGCTTTTGAAGCGGCAAATGCATTGCTCGATCAATTCGACGCGGACCAATTGCCGCGACTGAAAGAGAACATCGAAAGCTATAAAGCCTATACAAAGGAGTTTTAATCCATGAGGGAGTTGCGGGTCGAGACCGAACATCCATATACGGTGCATATCGGACAAGGGGCGGTCAAGCTGCTGGCGAAACGCTATCGTGATTTGCTCGCTGCAGCCGATCAAGTCGTCGTAATTGCCGACAGCCAAGTGGCTGCCCTGCATTTGCCGCAGCTGCTCGAGGCGCTGGAGGATTTTCAGCCGAAGGTTCTTCAAGTGCCGGCGGGCGAGCGGGCGAAATCTGCCGAAAGCTTTATGGATTGCCATAGCTTTTTATTGTCGGAGAATTGCTCGCGCAATACGGTCATCGTCGCTTTCGGCGGTGGAGCTGTCGGGGACCTGGCTGGCTTTGTCGCCTCGACTTTCATGCGCGGGGTGCCTTTTATCCAAGTGCCGACCACGATCTTGGCCCATGACAGCGCTGTAGGAGGCAAAACTGCCATCAACCATCCGCTTGGCAAGAATATGATCGGAACCTTCTATCAGCCGCGTGCAGTCGTTTACGACGCAGATTTCCTGCAGACGTTGCCTGAAAACGAAATCCGTTCGGGGATGGCTGAAGTGATCAAGCATGCGTTCATTTCGAATGAAGGCTGGCTTGACGAACTTTTGGCTTACCAAAATTTCAGCGAAATGTCTGGGCGGGAACTTGAAGGGCATCTTGAAAAAGGAATTGCTGTCAAATCGGCGATTGTTGAGGAAGATGAGTTTGAAGGCGGTGTCCGCAAATTCCTTAATTTCGGCCATACGCTGGCCCATGCCATCGAAGCACATCTGGGCTATGGCAAATTGACGCACGGGGAAGCTGTCGTGCTGGGCATGGCCTATGCGCTTGAATTGTCTGAAAGCCCGCAGTTGCCGCGTTTCCTGGATTGGGCGAAAGTGAACCGCTATCCACTCGCTTTATTGCTCGATATGCCCTTCAGCGAACTCCTGCCATATATGAAAAAAGACAAAAAATCGACGGCTGCCGCGCTGAACTTCGTGTTGCTTGGCGCAGTGGGCCGGCCATATATTGAAACCATCCTGGAACAACGGGCACAAGCGGCTTACGATAAGCTGAGAAAAACGATCAAGGAGATGATCTGATGATTCGAGGAGTCAGAGGCGCCATCACCATCACGAAAGATGAAGCGCCTGAAATTTTGGAGCAAACGCGCCGCCTGGTCTTGAAAATGGCCAAAGAAAACGGCATCGAACCGGACGAAGTGGCTTCTGTCATCGTATCGACGACGACGGATATTTCTGCAGCTTTTCCTGCAAAAGCCGTACGGACCATTGAAGGCTGGACGTATGTGCCGGTCATGTGTACACATGAAATGGATGTGCCGGGCAGCATGCCGCTATGCATCCGTGTCATGATGCACGTCAATACAAGACTTGCACAGGATAAAATCCAGCATATCTATATGAATGATGCTGTCAAACTACGTCCCGATCTATCACAGAAAAGCCAGGTGAGCCAAGCGTGAAAACAGAAGTCCTCATTATCGGCCTCGGATTGATCGGCGGCTCGTTAGCGAAAGCATTGCAGCGCCATGAAGATGTTCATGTCTCGGGCTATGATGCGGACGCTTTGACGGCCAGAAAAGCTTTTAAAATGGGCATCATCCAAAGCTCGCCGCCTTCTCTTGAGCAGGCAGCCGCTGCGGCTGATGTCATCGTTTTTGCTACACCGGTCGGGGCGACTGTCAAATTAATGGAACAGAGCAAGTACTGGGATTTAAAAGAGAATGTCATTCTGACAGATACCGGCAGCACCAAGGCCCAAATCATGGAAGCCGCAGCAAAGTTGACGCACACCTTTATCGGCGGGCATCCAATGGCCGGTTCCCATAAAAGCGGTGTCGAAGCCGCCAAGGACGTGCTCTTTGAAAATGCCTTCTATATCTTGACGCCCGGAGAGGAGACAGCTGAGGAAGACGTCGAGAAGTTGCTTGGGTTGTTATCTGTCACGAAAGCCAAAGTTAAAGTGCTTGGAGCGAAAGAACACGATCATATGACGGCGATCGTCAGCCATTTCCCCCATTTGATCGCAGCTGCTCTGGTCCATCAATTGGACCGTGAAGAGCAATTCCCATTCGCGAGGCAGCTCGCAGCGGGCGGTTTCCGGGACACGACGCGCATCGCTTCGGCGAACCCGGATATGTGGCGTGACATCACGACGCAAAACAACGAGATGATTGTCGAACAGCTGGATCATTGGATGGACCAGATGGCGCATTTGCGCGAGATCCTGCAGAAGAACGAACCCGGGCCGATTCACCGCTTTTTCGCGAAAGCAAAGGAAACGCGTGATGAATTGCCGGTGGCAGGGCACGGGGCCATGTATTCCGTATTTGATGTGTATATCGATATTCCCGACGTGCCGGGAATCATCTCGGAAGTGACGGGCTATCTGGCGGAAGCCGGCATCAGCATCGTCAATTTGAGGATCTTGGAGACGCGCGAAGATGTTTTCGGGATACTCGTCCTTAGTTTCCAGACGGCGGAAGACCGTGAAAATGCAAAACGCGTTTTTTCCGAACGCACCGCTTACGATACGTACATCTCCTGAAAGGAATGAAATTCATGTCCAAAACGATCAGCTACGCAAAACCTGCGCTAACGGGCAGCGTTCAAGTGCCTGGGGATAAGTCCATCTCACACCGAGCCATCATGTTCGGTGCGCTGGCACAGGGAACGACGACCATCGAAGGTTTCCTGATGGGAGATGACTGCCTGAGCACCATCAGCTGCTTCCGTTCGCTCGGAATCGATATCCAACTAGATGGCGAACAGGTGACGGTAAAAAGCGGCGGCCGGAAAGCCTGGAAAGAGCCGGATGTCGTCCTGGACACCGGAAATTCAGGCACGACGACGCGCTTGATGCTCGGCTTGCTCGCGGGCACTGATTTCCATTCGGTCATGGCAGGGGATGAATCCATCGCACGCCGCCCGATGAAGCGCATCGTCGAACCGCTGCGCTTGATGGGTGCGGACATCCGCGGGCGCGCCAATGGCCATTTTACGCCGCTTGCCGTCCAAGGAACAGCTCTTCAGGCCATCGACTACACGATGCCTGTCGCAAGCGCACAAGTGAAGTCGGCGGTGCTGCTTGCAGGATTGTCGGCACAAGGCACGACGACCGTCCACGAACCGGTGCCGTCCCGCGACCATACGGAAATCATGCTGAAGCATTTCGGGGCGGACATCTCCCGCAACGGCGATATCATTTCATTGATTGGCGGGCAGGAGCTGCGTGCTGCGCATGTCCAGGTGCCAGGCGATATCTCCTCCGCTGCTTTTATGATCGGTGCGGCGCTCATTGCTGTAGGCAGCGAAATCCAATTGAAAAACGTCGGTGTCAACCCGACGCGTACAGGTTTGCTTGATGTGTTCGAAGCCATGGGCGCGGACATCGAGCAGAGTGGGCATAAAGCCGAAGGGGAGCAAGCCGCTGATTTGATGGTCCGCAGCACTCTCTTGAGGGGGACGGAAATCGCCGGGGATGTCATTCCGAGGCTGATCGACGAAATCCCGTTGATTGCGCTTGTGGCGACTCAGGCGCAAGGGAAGACCGTCATCCGCGATGCGGAAGAATTGCGCGTCAAAGAAACCGACCGGATACAGGCGGTCGTCACCGAGCTGAAAAAACTTGGCGCCGATATCGAAGCGACGGAAGACGGAATGGTCATACAGGGCCCCACTCCATTGACTGGCGCAGCGATGAAGAGCTACGGTGATCACCGGCTTGGCATGATGGCAGCAGTCGCTGCGCTCATCGCAGACGGCCCTGTGACGATTGACGACCCGGGCTGCATTTCGATCTCTTACCCGAACTTTTTTGAACATCTGGATAAGCTAGCCCAATAACTCTCCTTCGGGGGAGTTTTTATTATGCTAGCATGATGGTTTCGTGTACGATAACTATATAACGGCAAGGAATAGGTGATGCAAATGGCAACTTTACAGAATATCCAAGAAGCGGTGCAGGCCGGAGATACGGCTGCACTTGATACATTGCTCGAACAGTATTTGCTGAAAGGCGATCCCGATGAACAATATGCGGTCATGGAATGGCTGCAGGAGATCGGCTTTATCGAAGAAGCGCTCCGCATAGTGGAACATCTTCAGTATATGTTTCCGGAAGAGGCGCAATTGCGTGTCGACCGTTCCAAGCTGCTGATCGATGCCGACCGCGAAGATGAGGCACTCAATGAGCTGATGGCTATCCCGAAAGATGATGAACTATACCCTCAGGCACTCGTCACATTGGCGGACCTGTTTCAGCTGCAGGGACTTCTCGAAGCAGCGGAACTAAGGCTGGACGAAGCGATCGGTTTGATGCCCGATGAACCGCTCCTCCAGCAGGCGAAAGCGGAACTTCTGCTCGATTCCGGGCGCTACCTGGAATCTGCCCGGATCTATCAGGAACTGGAAAGCCGCAATGTCAAGATCGATGGAGTCAACCTGAGCGAGCGGCTGGCAGAAGTCTATAGCGCCGGGGCGGCTTATGAAGAAGCCTTGCCCTATTATGAGCGCGCATTGGAAGATGAAGCGCAGCCCGACGTATTATACGGCGCAGCATTTGCCGCTTTCCAGGCGAAACAATATGAATTGTCATTGAAACGGCTGGACGAACTTTTGGATGCCGATCCCGATTATTTCTCCGCATATTTGCTGAAAGCGCAATGCTTCAATATGATGGAAGACTATAAACGTGCTTACGATGCCATCAAAGAAGGGCTCGCACGTGATGAATTCGACAAGGAATTGTATTTGTTTGCTGGGAAACTGGGGCTGAAGCTTGGCAAAGGCGAAGAAGGCGTCGAGATGCTCCGCCAGGCGATCGCTCTCGATCCCGAATACATGGAAGCCCTCTTTGCGCTTATGTCTTATTTCCATTCAGAAGAGCGGGACGAAGAGTTGCTTGAGCTCGGCGCGATGGCTGTCGAAAGCGGGAACGACTGGAGCGCGCTTTATCCGATGATGGCGGGCGCGTATGACCGGACGGAACAATTCGGCAAAGCTTTGGAGTATTATGAAAAAGCTTACCCGGCATTTTCCGATGACCCCGGATTCCTTGAATCCTACGCCTTATTTTTAGTGGAGGAAGGGAAACGCGACCGCGCCCTCGAAATAATTAAACAGCTTCAAGCGCTGGAGCCGGAAAATCCGCAATGGTTCGATTGGCTCCAATCGTTTGAATGAAAGGGGGAGACGATATGACTGCATCCGTTTCGGTAGGCGAGAAAAAACAATTTGTCCGCTGGTTCCTCGGATCCTATAAGATGAAAAGGCGCGAATGCATATGGATCCTCAATTACTTGCTGAGCAATGATGAATTGCTGGAGAAAACGCATTTTGTTGAAGAAGCGCATTATTGTCCCCGTGCCATGGTCATGTCGACGACTGAGTCGAAAGAAATCCCGTTCCAGTTCTATAAAGGGAAGTTGATGACCGCCGATGCCGAAAAATCATTCCACGACCTCCGGCTGCATCCCGACGAGCCTTTATATGTACAGTTGAATTTCCCGAGCATTCCGCCGGCGCCGCTGTATCTTGCGGTGCTGGAAGAAAACCCCCATATGCCGAAAGGGGCATCGGTCAACGAGCAGGACCGCCTGCTGGCCGAACAAGTCTTGAATGAAAGCCTATCGTCCTATCAGGAAGAAACGATCCTCAAAAAAATCGATGAAGCGCTAGACGCAGGGGACAAAGACCGGTTCTTTGAACTGTCTGCCCTGCTGTCTGCAGTGAAATCGGCCAAAAAAATGGAGAGTGACTGAATATATGCATTTTAACAGCAAAGACATCGATTTATATGCAAGCCAAAAAGACTATGTCGATACAGCGGTCGTCCCGCTGATTGAATTGGACTTGACCGCATCGGGCATGAAGGCGAGTGCCGGTGCCTCAGAATATCTGCAGTCCTTAACTGTTATATTGGAAAAGCAATTCAAAGGGCGGATCCTTTTGCTTCCGCCTATTTCTTATGTCCGGGCGGCAGATCGGACAGAACTCGGCGGTCAATTGAAAAAAGAGCTGTCTGAAACGGGATTCAAGCACATCTTCTACTTGACGACGGACCCGAAATGGCGTTCTGTAGATGATCTTGACAATGTTTTATGGCTGCCGGCCATACCGACCGGGGATATGGATCAATCCTTCAAGAAATCGGTCATGGAAGACCAGCTGCGGCAGGTGCTGCCGCTGTTCACCAAAGAATGGACACATCATTCATGAAATGTTCACAAACTGTTCCAATAGACTGAATGCGATATTGACCTTAAGTTTTGATTGATATATCATTAGGTTGTCCTAGTAATTATATTTGAATGAGTATGTCCATTGGACTGACCTTGAATGTTAGAGGGGGGAAAAGAATGAGTAATAATCGTGTATCACGACGCCAATTCCTAGGTTACACACTGACTGGTGTAGGTGGTTTCATGGCAGCAGGAATGTTAATGCCGATGGTGCGTTTTGCAGTCGATCCAGTATTGCAGCAAAAAGGCGCCGGCGATTATGTTTTGACTGACCAAGCTGTGGCCGATATCACAGAGGAGCCTGTACGTGTCGACTTTACATTCGAACAAGTTGACGCATGGTATACATCTGAAGTCACGAATTCTGCATGGGTTTACAAAGAAGGCGACAAGCTAGTCGCGCTTTCACCTGTCTGCAAACACTTGGGATGCACAGTCAACTGGGGCGGGGACCCAGAACAGCCAACACAGTTCTTCTGCCCGTGCCACGCTGGACGCTACGAGAAAAACGGCCAGAACATCGCAGGTACACCGCCGCTCGGACCTCTTGATGAGTACGACGTTCAAGAGCAGGATGGTTTTGTAGCCATCGGACAAGTAAAACCAAATACTTTAGTTTAATAGTTAGGGGGTACGACACCAGTGCTAAACAAGTTATATGATTGGGTAGACGAGCGATTGGACATCACGCCGATCTGGCGCGATATTGCAGACCATGAAGTACCGGAACACGTAAACCCCGCACACCACTTTTCAGCATTTGTCTATTGTTTCGGAGGACTGACGTTCTTTATCACAGTCATCCAGATCCTGTCTGGCATGTTCCTTACCATGTATTATGTGCCGGATATTGAAAATGCTTGGCAGTCGGTTTATTATCTCCAGAATGAAGTCGCTTTTGGGGAAATCGTGCGCGGGATGCACCACTGGGGAGCTTCTTTAGTAGTAGTTATGATTTTCCTTCATACACTGCGCGTATTCTTCACAGGGTCTTATAAGAAACCTCGTGAGCTCAACTGGGTAGTCGGCGTTATGCTATTTGGCGTAATCCTCGGCCTATCTTTCACAGGTTATTTGCTTCCATGGGATATGAAAGCATTGTTCGCAACAAAAGTTGGGATTGAAATTGCAGCTTCTGTACCGGTGATCGGCGAAACGATCAAAATTTTGCTTGCAGGGGATTCAACGATTCTCGGCGCACAAACTTTGACACGCTTCTTCGCGATCCACGTCTTCTTCTTGCCTGCTGCTTTGCTTGGGTTGCTCGCAGCACACTTTATCATGATCAGAAGACAAGGTATTTCAGGACCATTGTAATTCATCCTTGACCAAGGATTTTAAGGAGGGGACACTATGCATCGCGGAAAAGGGATGAAATTTGTAGGGGATTCACGTGTTCCGAGCAAAGAGTTTCGGAAACCGAATATCCCGAAAGATTACTCCGAATATCCTGGCAAAACGGAAGCCTTCTGGCCGAACTTCCTTCTGAAAGAATGGATGATCGGTTCTGTCTTCCTGATTGGCTATCTGCTTTTGACTGTCGCTCACCCATCGCCTCTTGAAGGCCAGGCTGATCCGACAGACACGGCATATATTCCATTGCCAGACTGGTATTTCTTGTTCTTATACCAATTATTGAAATATGAATTCGCGTCCGGCCCATTCAACATCGTCGGCGCAATCATCATGCCGGGCCTTGCGTTCGGTGCCTTGATGCTTGCTCCGTTCCTTGACCGTGGACCGGAACGCCGTCCGTCCAAGCGCCCATTGCCGACAGGCTTTATGCTTTTGGCGGTCGCATCCATCGTATTCCTTACCTGGGAGTCAGTAGCTAACCATGACTGGGAAGCAGCTGCCCGCCAAGGGGAAATCACCGAAGAAGTCGAAATCGATACAGCGGATCCTGGATATGAAATCTACTCTGCTTCTGCATGTATCAGCTGTCATGGCGATAACTTGGAAGGGGCAGTCGGACCGAGCTTGATCGGAACTGGCCTGTCACCTGAAGAAATCGCTGAAATTGCTGTGAATGGTATCGAAGATGGAGGCACTCAATTGATGCCGCCATCATGGGATGGAACTGACGAAGACCTTCAAGTCATGACAGAGTTCATCGCTGGGCTTGAAGCTGAATAAACTCACAGAAAAAGAGCCGGGAAACCGGCTCTTTTTTTCTGCACAGGAAAGGAAGATTGGATGGTGGAGTTCGCAGCGAAAATTTCTGCTTGGCTGATGTTCCGGCCGTTTTTGATATTGCTGTTCTTCATAAACTTAGGGGGGACAGTCTATGGATACATATGGTATGGTTGGCAATTGCGCATCACCGAACCGATATTTCTCATATTCGTGCCGGACAGCCCGACCGCAAGCCTGTTTTTCACGATAGTCCTTGGACTATGGATTATCGGAAAGCATAGCCCACTCATCGAAGCGCTCGCTTTTGTCACCTTGATTAAATATGGTTTATGGGCGGTCGTCATGAATCTGTTGACGCTCCTGCAAACCGGGTCGATTGGCTGGCTGGGTTGGATGCTCGTCGTTTCCCATTTCGCCATGGCCCTTCAAGCGGTGCTGTATTTCGAGCATTACCGCTTCGGCTTCCTATCAGTGGCACTTACCGCCGTATGGACTTTACATAATGATGTCATCGATTATGTATTCGGCCAGATGCCGATCTACTCAAGCCTAAGCGAGTTCAGTGCACAAATCGGCTATTTCACATTCTGGCTTTCGATTGCCTGCATCGCGTTTGCATGGTTCACGGCGTCACAAAACCGCCATCTGGAACCGCGGCGTATTAGTTGACCCAAAGTTAGAAAAACAAGTAAAATAAACCTATAGAAACAAAAAGAGAGGTTGATCGATAATATGGGATTGGGCGGCTATTTGATTTATTTTATCGTCTTGCTGATTGTGCCGATTTGGGCTCAAATGAAATTGAAAAGCACATATAAGAAATATTCCAAGGTGCGGTCGACTTCCGGCCATACAGGTGCCGAAGTGGCGCGCATCATTCTTGACCAGAATGGTTTGAGCAATGTGAAAGTTGTCGAGAGCCGCGGCATGCTCAGCGACCATTACAACCCGATGACCAAAACGGTGGCGCTTAGCAGCCATAACTACCATGAACCATCGGTAGCCGGCACGGCTGTCGCCGCGCACGAAGTGGGGCACGCGATCCAGGACGCCACGGATTATTCCTTCCTGCGTTTCCGCCACCGCCTTGTGCCGATGGTCAATATCTCGTCGAACATGTCTTGGGTATTCATCATGATCGGCTTGTTCGCACAAATGAGCGGCGCCTTGCTGATCGGTATCGCGCTACTGGCGGTCGGCGTGTTATTCCAATTGGTCACTTTGCCGGTGGAGTTCAATGCATCGAACCGCGCGATGGACCAGCTGCTGTCGCATAATATCATCCGTAACGAGGAAGAGCGCCATGCGAAGAAAGTATTGAACGCTGCTGCGATGACGTATGTAGCAGCAACAGCTGTCGCAGTGATTGAACTTGCTCGTCTAATCTTGATCTACACAAGCATGGACCGTTCGTAATAAAACAAAACGGGAGGGAAAAGCATTTGCTTTTCCCTCCCGTTTTTTGTTTGGCATAATAAAGCTATAGAGGCTGTTTTTGTTCATCGAGCGTGAACCCTTCGCCCATTACGTCATGCACTTCAATCAATGAGACGAATGCGTGGGGATCGACGGAATTGACGATATTCTTCAGCCGCACGAGCTCATTGCGTGCCACGACGCAGTAAAGGACTTCCCGCTCTTCTTTGGTGAAATGGCCGTACCCTCTGAGAATGGTGATGCCGCGATCCATCTCGATGGCGATGCGGCTCGCAATCTCTTCCTGTGAATTGGAGATGATCAATGCGCCGCGGCCGGAATATGCCCCCTCCTGGACAAAGTCGATGACACGTGCGCCAACGAAGACCGCGACGAGCGTATACATCATGGAACGGTAATCAAGGAAGGTCAGCCAGGACAGCAGGATGACCAACGCATCGAATAGAAACATCGTCTTGCCCATGCTCCAGCCGAAGTACTTCTGTACGAGCCTCGCGATGATGTCAACCCCGCCGGTCGTCCCTCCGTAGCGGAAGATGATGCCGAGCCCCATCCCGACAAAGACGCCTGCAAACAAAGCGGCAAGAAATAAATCATCTCGCAACGGAATTTGGACCTCGTAGACAAGGAAGATTTTCAAGAAGACAGAAACAGCGACCGTGCCAATGATTGTATAAAGAAATACCTTGCGACCAAGCAGTTTCCAGCCGATAAAGAATAAGGGGATATTCAATAGCAAGTTCATTAAAGCCGGATCCCAATTCCAAAGGAAATACAAGATCAGCGTAATCCCGGCAAAGCCGCCTTCCCCTAGCTCATTTTGGATATTGAAATGAACAAAGCCGAAACTATAGATAGCTGAGCCGAGAAGGATGAAAAAAATATTTTTCAACTGAAGATCTTTCATAAAAAAAGCAGCCTCCCTTTTTGTCATTAACTTCTGTATTATCTGCCATGCTGCCGTTTTTGACAACACCCCCTGTTTTCTTTACGATTGAATGGGAGTGTGATGACAGTGAACGCAGATAAAAGCATGAGGCAATTGCAGCAAGAAGTGGACCGCCACATCGGGCAGTTTAAGGAAGGGTATTTTGCGCCGATGGAGATGCTTGCGCGGATGACCGAAGAACTCGGGGAACTGGCGCGCGAGGTCAATCATGTGTACGGGCCGAAAAAGAAAAAAGAGACGGAAGCCGAAAAGCTGATCGAAGAGGAAATGGGCGATGTGCTATTCGTCTTGATCTGCATGGCCAACTCAATGGATATCGATTTGCAAAAAGCCCACGATGGGGTCATGGAAAAATTCCGGACCCGTGATAAAGACCGCTGGACAAGAAAGGAAGAGCAATGATGACGATAAAAGTAGCGATTGCCGGAGCCCGCGGGAAAATGGGCAAAGAGGCTGTACATACTGTAATGGAAAATGCCGATATGGAACTGGTGGCGGCACTGGATTATAAAGACATCGGCGCCACCTTGGCAGACACGGGATTGTTTCCCGAAAGCTTCCAAGTGCCGGTCTTTACCGATCTCGAAGAGCTTCACGGCCAGCACGCCCCAGCTGTACTTGTGGACCTGACAACACCGGAGCATGTATATGCCCATACGAAACAAGCCCTTCAGCTCGGCATCCGGCCGGTTGTCGGGACGACCGGATTTTCGACTGAGGAATTGAAAGAATTGACGGAACTCGCAAGAAACTCAGAACTTGGTTGCATCATCGCGCCGAACTTTGCGGTGGGGGCCGTCTTGATGATGAAATTTGCGGAGCAGGCTGCGAAGTATTTGCCGGATGTGGAAATCATCGAGATGCACCATGACCAAAAACTCGACGCCCCGTCAGGCACCGCGATGAAGACGGCCCATATGATGAGCGAGGCCCGGACTGTCCACCAGCAAGGGCATCCCAATGAAAAGGAAACTTTGCAAGGCGCTCGCGGCGCAGATTATGAAGGCATGCGCATCCACAGCGTCCGGCTGCCGGGGCTAGTTGCGCATCAGCAAGTGCTGCTTGGCGGGGAAGGCCAGCTGTTGACGCTGCGCCATGATTCATTCAACCGGGGTTCGTTCATGTCAGGCGTCAGTTTGTCGATTCGTGAAGTAGTCAAGCGTAAGGAATTAGTTTATGGACTGGAACATATCATCGGCTAGAGGAGACGATTGAATGAATATCGCATTGATAGCACACGACCGGAAAAAAGATGATTTGATAGAATTTGCAATAGCTTATGAACCTATTTTGTCGAAGCATCATTTATACGCAACGGGAACGACAGGTTCCCGTTTGGTCGAAGGGACAGGCTTATCGGTCCACCGTTTCCAATCCGGCCCGCTTGGCGGCGACCAGCAGATCGGGGCGATGATAGCCCGGAACGAAATGGACATGATCATCTTTTTCCGCGACCCGCTGACGGCGCAGCCGCACGAACCGGATGTCACGGCTTTGATCCGTCTCTGTGATGTTTACCAAATCCCGCTCGCGACCAATATGGGAACAGCAGAAGTCCTCCTGAAAGGCCTGGAAAACGGATTGGTCGATTGGCGGCTCCTGAGTGACCGCCGGAAATAGGAGGAGAGAGTTTGCGAAAAATGAAGATTGGAATTACATGTTATCCGACGGTCGGCGGATCTGGCGTAGTGGCGACTGAACTGGGAAAAATGCTGGCTGAAAAAGGCCATGAAATCCATTTCATCACGTCGAGCACGCCGTTCCGGCTGAACCGGCTGTATGCGAATATATTCAGCCACCAAGTGGATGTCAACAGCTATTCGGTGTTTCAATACGCGCCATATGACATCGCGCTGGCAACCAAGATTGCCGAAGTGATCAAAAATGAAGAACTCGACCTGCTGCATGTGCATTACGCCATCCCGCATGCCGTCTGTGCAATACTGGGGCGCGATATGGCAGGGTCCGATATCGGCATCGTCACGACTTTGCATGGCACCGATATTACAGTACTCGGCACGGACAGTTCATTGAAAGATGCAATCCGCTACGGTATCGAGAAATCCGATGTCGTGACGGCAGTTTCGGATTCATTGAAACAGCAGACCTATGACATGATCGCGCCGGAAAAACAGATTGAAACCGTCCATAACTTTGTCGATGAACGGGAATATTATTTGCGGGATTCCCTCAAGCTGAAGGAAGAGCTGGGCATCGAAGTGCATGAAAAAGTATTGATCCATGTGTCGAATTTCCGCAAGGTGAAGCGTGTGGAAGATGTAGTTTCCACTTTTGCGAAAGTGCAAAAAAAAGTCGGCGCCAAATTATTGCTGGTAGGAGACGGCCCTGAGATGAGCCGCATCCATCAGCAAGTGAAAGACCTCCATATCGAGCAGGAAGTCTTATTTCTCGGCAAGCGCGACAATCTATCGGAACTCTACAGCATGAGCGACGTGAAATTGCTGATGTCGGAAAAGGAAGCATTCGGACTCGTCTTGCTAGAAGCGATGGCATGCGGCGTGCCGGCAATCGGAACGCAAGTGGGGGGCATCCCTGAAATCATCGAGCCCGGTGAAAACGGATTTTTGGTGGAACTGGGCGATATCGATGCAGCGGCAGATGCGGCGATCCGCATATTGACCGATGGCAAGCTCCACGAAAAAATGTCCGCAACGGCTTTGGAAACGGCAACCAGACGTTTCAGTTCAGAGAAGATCCTAGCCGAATACGAAACGCTTTACGCGCGCTTGCTGGAAAAGGCCGATAAGCAATGAAACGGGCCAAGTACATCATCGCGCGTTTAAAAGAAGCGGGTTTTGAAGCCTATATGGTCGGGGGGGCGGTACGGGATTATTTGCGCGGAGCCGTGCCCCATGATATCGATGTAGCGACATCCGCGTCGCCCGAGCAAGTGAAAGCCCTGTTCGAACGGTCGATCGACACAGGAATTGAACACGGGACGGTCATGATCCTCATTGAAGGGCAAGGAACTGAAGTCACGACATTCCGCACAGAAAGCGGCTATTCGGATAATCGGCGTCCGGATAAGGTGGAATTCGTCAAATCATTGCATGAAGATCTGAAACGCCGTGATTTCACCATCAATGCGATGGCAATGACTGAGCAAATGGAAATCATCGACCCTTTCGGAGGCAGGGATGATTTGAAAGCAGGCATCATCCGTGCAGTCGGAGTACCGGAAGAGCGTTTTTCGGAAGATGCTTTGCGCATGCTGCGGGCGATCCGTTTTTCGGGCCAGTTGAATTTCCAAATCGATTTAGCGACCAAACAAGCCATCAGCGATTACGCAAAGAACATACAGTCCGTCGCGATGGAGCGCGTCAAGGCGGAATTGGACAAAGTCATGGTTTCCGCAGCCCCGGGCATCAGCATGAAGTATTTGGTCGAGACCCGCTTGACCCGTTTTTTGCCATCCGGCGGCTTATTTGAGCTGGATTGGTCTGGATACACGGCAAGCTTCGATCCGCTATCTGGATGGTTTTACCTATTGCATAAACATGGCGAGGCTTTCAGCGCCATCCGTGACTACCGTTTTTCCAACCAGGACAAAAAAGACCTTCAGCGGGCACTGGAAGCGAGCCGGTTGCCACTGTGGGATGACTGGGTTTATTACAGCTTCACGGAACGCCAGTTGACGATCGCACAGGCCGCAACGCATAAAACGGAAGCGGTGAAAGAGCGGCAGCAGGCATTGCCAATCCAATCGAAATCGGAGCTAGCGGCCAATGGGCGCGACTTGATGGAATGGGCAGGGAAAAAAGCAGGTCCATGGCTGAAAGATTGGACCTTGCGTATTGAAAAAGCAGTGGTCGAACGCCGCTTGGCCAATGATAAAGAACGGATAAAGGACTGGTTTATAGATGAATATCACCGTCACACATAAATTGGCGACACGGCTATTGGAAGCAGGGGCGGAGCCGGTGTCCGGCCAGCAATTGGCAGAAGAATTCGGAGTTTCGAGAACGGCGATTTGGAAACATATGAAGGAACTCGAGGAAATGGGCTATGAAATCGAATCGGTGCGCAAAAAAGGCTACCGCATCCAAAAAAGCCCGGACAGCCTGGAAGCCTTTCTTGTCCAGGCCGGACTCAAGACGGAGAAAATCGGCCGGCGGATCGAATATCTGGAGCAATGCGCCTCGACTCAAATCGTTGCGCATCAATTGGCACAAGAAGGCGCTCCGGATGGAACGGTCGTCATTGCGGAGCTTCAGACTGAAGGCAGGGGACGCTTGATGAGAAAATGGGATTCTGCCAAAGGCCAGGGAATCTGGATGAGCGTCATCCTGCGGCCAGACGTCCCGCCCCATAAAGCTCCCCAATTCACATTGGTCGCAGCGGTGGCGATTGTCCGTGCAATCCAGGCCGTCATCGGGCTGGAAGCATCGATCAAATGGCCGAACGATATCCTGTTCGGAACGAAAAAAGCGACAGGAATCCTGACCGAGCTGCAATCGGATGCAGATGGCATCCAAGCGCTGATCATCGGTATCGGGGTCAATGTCAATCAAGAGCGGGAAGATTTCGATGTTGAGGTCCAGGACATTGCGACATCTTTGCACCTTGAATCCGGGCAGCTAGTAAACCGCAGGAAGTTGGTGCAGGAAATCCTGCATTCCCTTGAAATCTATACACAGATGTATATTGAAGAGGGCTTTGCCCCATTAAAAGAATTATGGGAAGGGCATTCCGCAACAATCGGGAAAGCCGTCCGCGCCCGCATGTCACGCGAAACCTTAGAAGGCATTGCAGAAGGCATAACAGAAGATGGCGTCTTGCAGCTGCGGACGGCGGACGGCAGGCTCCACGGCATCTATTCGGCAGACATCGAGCTGAAGTAATGGATGTAGGCATATCACAGAAATTCTGCTATAGTGAAAATAACGGGCAGTATCCGATGCGAACTGCACCGTGGCACATGAACGGAAGCATTAAATGAATACGATTCTGCCTTGATCATTACATGACAGGGACGGAGGAAACCGAATTGGAATTTTCTGTCCTTCTGTCTTCTGACAGAAGGTTTTTTATATGGTTTTCTCCTAAAAAAGGAGAGGAAAACATGCAAGTCATAAACACGGTTAAGGATTTGAGAAATTGGGTCCGGAGTACAAAAGGCAGCGGGCAATCGATTGGATTGGTGCCGACGATGGGGTTTTTGCACGAAGGGCATCTATCGCTAGTTGAATCCGCAAAATCGGAAAACGGCCAGGTCGTCATTAGCATTTTCGTTAACCCTGCCCAATTCGGGCCGAATGAGGATTATGACCGCTATCCGCGCGATTTTGAACGGGACAGCAAACTCGCTGAAAAAGCGGGCGTCGACGTGGTATTTGCGCCATCGGCAGAAGAGATGTATCCGCGTGAATCGCAAATCACGATGGCAGCGGGAGCGCTTGCGAATGTCATGTGCGGAAAAAGCCGCCCCGGCCATTTCAATGGCGTATTGAAAGTGGTGACGAAATTATTCCATCTCGTCCAGCCCGACACGGCCTATTTCGGCCAGAAGGATGCACAGCAGCTGGCCATCATCGAATCGCTTGTGCGGGATTTCGATTTTCCGCTGGAAATCCGCCGCATCGACACAGTGCGTGAACAGGACGGTCTTGCCAAAAGCTCGCGCAATGTCTATTTGAGCGAAACGGAACGCGCCGAAGCGCCAAAACTTTATCAAGCCCTGCAAGTAGGGGTGACGGCCGCACGCGATGGCAAAGACCCGATCCCGGGTATGGCCCGGTTCATCGAGTCGGCAACATCCGGAACGATCGATTACATCGAGCTGCTGTCCTATCCGGACTTGACTGAAGAACCAAACGGGCAAGCGATCCTCGCACTCGCTGTCCAATTCCAGAAAGCGCGGCTCATCGACAATATCATTTTCAATTTAAAGGAGAACTGACCTATGCTTAGAATGATGCTCAATTCCAAAATCCACCGTGCGACGGTAACTGAAGCCGATTTGAATTATGTCGGCAGCATCACGATTGACCAGGATCTATTAGATGCAGTTGGCATGCTGCCGAATGAGAAAGTCCATATCGTCAATAATAATAATGGCGCCCGTTTCGAAACGTATATCATCGCCGGAGAACGCGGCAGCGGCGTCATCTGTGTCAATGGTGCAGCAGCGCGTCTCGTGCAGCGCGGGGACATCGTCATCATCTTATCGTACGGCTATGTCATGGATAAAGATGCGCGCAGCCATAAACCGACTGTGGCGATTATGGACGCAGACAATTCCATCAAGGAAATCATCCATTACGAACCGGAAGCGACGGTCATGTAGGGATCGATACTTGAACACTCCAAAAGGGGAAAGCTCCCCCTTTTGGAGTGTTTCTTTTTTTGGCGTGTTCCCGCCGGCGAACAGCTGGCGAATATGTTACAATTTTTCCTGAGAGAATCACCTGAGAAAGAGGGGTTATCATGAATTCCCAAAAATATGTCGTTGTCGATATCGAAACAACGGGCCATTCCCCTGCAAAAGGTGACCGGATCATCCAACTGGCGATGGTGGCGATCGAACAAGGAGAAATCGTTGATACATATACGAAATTTATTAATCCGCAACGGAAAATTCCGGCGTTTATACAGGATCTGACCAATATAACGGAGCGCGACGTGGAAGGTGCAGAGCCTTTTGAAGCGTACGCCGAGGAAATCTACAGGCAATTGGAAGGCGCTATTTTCATTGCCCATAACATCCATTTCGATTTACCGTTTTTGCAAGCGGAACTGAGCCGTGCCGGCATGCCGAAATGGCAGGGGCTGGCCATGGATACTGTGGAGCTTTCACGCCTTGTCTATCCGACGGCCTTCAGTTATAAATTGCAGGACATTGCGGCAGAACAAGGCATTCGCTTGAACAACGCGCATCGCGCTGATGATGATGCCTTGGCGACAGCTGAACTGTTTTTACGGGCGAAACATGAACTGGCTGAACTTCCTTATGATACGCTTGTCCTGTTGCATAAGCGGTCTTTCCAATTGAAATCGGACCTGTCGCGTTTGCTGTTTGAAATTACGCAGCAAAAACGCAACGGCCAAGCCGATCGATATGGCCGTTTCCGCGGCATTCCGATTGTCCCGAAAGCGGAGCGCGCGCAAGTCTCCGACGATTCGCCGCAGCAGTCCGCTTGGCGAAAAGGGCTGGAAATGGTCAAGCCGGAATACGAACAGCGGCCGAGCCAAGTCGCGATGATGCAAGCGGTGGAGCGGGCAATCCATGAGCGAAGTGAATTGGTAATTGAAGCATCGACAGGCATGGGCAAGACACTGGGCTACTTGCTGCCGGCTGCGGCTTATGCTAAGGAATCCGGCAAGCAAGTGGTCATCAGTACGTATACGACCCACCTGCAGGACCAGCTCGTCTCCAAGGAAGTCAAGCTCGCAGAAGAGTTTCTCGGAGCAAACATCCACGTCGCGCTCATTAAAGGGTTGTCGCATTATATCGATTTGGGACGCTTTTTCGAGTTGCTTCACGGGGAAGATGAGTCTTATGATGAAACGTTCACGATCATGCAGATCATGGTCTGGCTGGCTTCAACACGGACCGGAGACTTAAACGAATTGAACGTGTCGAGCGGCGGCCAATTGCTGGTCGACAAAGTGCGCCGTTCGCATTTGAGGAAATTGACAAAGCTTGAAAAAACCGTCGATTTCTATGAACATGCATTGACTGAAGCCGAACATGCCCATGTCATTGTGACCAACCATGCATTCCTGTTGAACCCGCATAACCAAAAACGGGCAATATTGAAGAACGTCGAGGCCTATATATGGGATGAAGCGCATCAAGTCGTGCAGGCGGCTGTTGCCCATAAAGAGAAAACTTTCGTCTACACGCAATGGCGCTATGTATTCGGCCAATTGGGCAGTTTTGATGAAAACCAGCTGTTTTCAAAATTCTACCGCGTCGCTGAATCGCACGGCTTTGCCAGGGTACCCGAGCTATTGCAAATGGAATCTTTGTATTTGAAGTACACCAGTTTATTCGATGAAGTGACGCTCTATCTTGCGCAGGCTTTCCAGAACAAATTCCATAATAGCCGCACGCGGAAATGTGCATCTTTATTGGATGAATTGGATTTCGAACGGGAAAGTTTCATGGATTTCCTGAGATTCTTGAATAGTTGGATCGACATCGCCCAGACCATCCTGCAAAAAGCAGAACGCTACACGGAACTGACGATGAATGAACGGCTTGTGCTCGCAGATTTCCGTTATTGGACTGAAGAGCTGATGCTGAAATCGGTGGAGTTCAGTGAGATTTTCCTGTTCCCGAAAGAAGATGAAGTTTCCTGGATCGAAGGTGACCTGCGCAGCATGCCGACGAGCTTGTCCCTTTACAAACGCCCCTATGAAGTCGCGTCGCTTGTCGATAAATTCATCGGCCAGGCGAGAGGCGAAAAAGCGGTCATTTGGCTGTCGGGCACGATGAGCGTTCCGTCGAATGAACGCTTTATCGTCAACCAGCTCGGCATACCGAATCAGGTGCCGATCGAAAAGTTTGAACCTGCCGATCAATTTTACAGCGGCGCAAAAGTCTATATCGTTGAAGACATGCCGGACATCCAGCAAGTGTCCCAACAGGAATACATCGAATCCGTGGCGGACGCGGTCACCCAGACGGTGCTTGTCACCGAAGGGCGCTGTTTTGTCTTGTTCACGTCACAGGACATGCTGAGGAAAACGGTTGATTTGATCCAGGATTCCCAGCTGCTCGATGATTATATGCTGTTTGCGCAAGGCATGTCTTCAGGCAGCCGCATGAAATTATTGAAGTCGTTCCAGCGGTTCCAGAAATCGGTGCTGTTCGGGACGAATAGTTTCTGGGAAGGTGTCGATGTGCCAGGTGATGCGCTGCGCGCCGTCGTCGTCGTGAGGCTGCCCTTTACATCTCCTGAAGAGCCGGTTTTCAAAGCGAAATCACGGATCATCTCCAAGGAAGGCTTCAATCCGTTCATGCATTACGCCTTGCCGGAAGCAGTGCTGCGCTTACGCCAGGGATTCGGGCGGCTGATCCGCTCGAAAAAGGACAAGGGCTTATTTATCGTGCTGGACCGCCGCATTGAAACCAAATCATACGGTGAGGAATTCCTGCATGCTTTGCCTGAGGTACCGGTCGCCAAAGTGTCTTTGGAAAAGATGGTAACCGATATTGAACATTGGTATAATAGGCAAGGATAAAGAGGCGGGAATTGCCCCCCCTCAACCGAAAGGAAGTGCCGAACAATGGAATCCAAGATCGAAGTATTAAACACGGTGCAAGTCGAATATCAATCCGACCTGTACAAAGTGGTCGATGCATTGAACCGGACATTGAAAGATCGCGATTTGATGTTTGGCCTGGCGCTCGATAAAGACGACCAGTCAAAAGCGGTTTTCACAATTTATAAAACCTAGGTGATCATATGAAAGAGTGGATGAAGTTCATCATCGTTTTTCTGTCTTTTTTGGCTGTAGCCATAGTGCTGGTCATTTTATTCCTCGGCAATAAACCGTTCTCGGAAGCGGAACAAGCGGCAGTTGAAAAAGTGGAGGCAGAAGGGCTGCTTGATGAAGTGGAGCGGGCCTATGTCTATTCCAGTTCAACACAATCCGTGACGGTTCTAGGCACGGACGGGGAAGGGCAGATAAAGGCCGCCTTCGTTCCTGATGAAGGGGATATGGAAGTATTGATGCTTGAAGGCCAAGTGACTGCCCAACAAGCGCGCGAGATCGTTCAGGAAGATATGGAAGTCGAGGAAATCCTCCACACGAAGCTCGGCATGGAAGAGGCCGGTGCCGTATGGGAAATCGCCTTTTTGAACGAAGCTGGGCGCTTGAACTACGTCTATCTCCTGGCGGAAGACGGCACTTGGTGGAAACGCATATTGAATTTGTGAAAGGGTTGATCAATTTGTTGAAATTAGCGAACCGCGTACAGACCTTGACGCCATCCACGACTTTGGCGATCACGGCAAAAGCGAATGAACTGAAAGCCCAAGGCGTCGACGTCATAGGGCTCGGGGCAGGGGAGCCGGATTATAATACGCCTCAAAACATCCTCGACGCAGCCGGGCACTCCATGGAACAAGGCAAGACAAAATATACACCTGCCGGCGGTTTGCCTGCATTGAAACAAGCCATCCAGGACAAATTGCAGCGAGATCAGGGACTAAGCTATGACAAAAGTGAAATCATGGTCGGGGTCGGGGCAAAACATGTACTTTATACGCTATTCCAAGTATTGTTGAACGAAGGCGACGAAGTCATCATCCCGATCCCTTACTGGGTCAGCTATCCGGAACAGGTGAAATTGGCTGGGGGCGTGCCGGTATACATAGAGGCAACGGCCGGCCAGTCCTATAAAGCCACCCCGCAACAATTGCGCGAAGCGATCACGGACCGCACGAAAGCCGTCATCATCAACTCACCGAGCAATCCGACGGGCATGCTATATTCGAAGGAAGAACTCGAAGCACTCGCTGAAGTATGCCGCGAAGCGGATATACTCATCGTTTCCGATGAAATCTATGAAAAGTTGATTTATGGCGATGCTGTCCATACTTCCGTGGCTGAACTGTCAGAAGATGCCAAAAACCGCACAGTCATCATCAATGGGGTTTCGAAATCACATTCGATGACCGGATGGCGGATCGGCTATGCGGCAGGCGATAAGGAATTGATCAAGGCCATGACCGACCTGGCGAGCCACTCGACTTCAAATCCGACCACCACTTCGCAATATGCAGCGATTGAAGCATACAATGGGCCGCAGGATGCAGTGGAAGAAATGCGGCAGGCGTTTGAAAGCCGGCTGGAAGCTATTTTCCCGAAACTGGAAGAAATTCCGGGATTCACCGTATTGCGTCCGCAAGGTGCGTTCTACTTATTGCCGGACGTTTCGGAAGCTGTAGCGAAGACCGGGTTTACTTCAGTCGATGACTTTGCGAAAGCATTGCTCGAGGAAGCGAATGTGGCGGTGATTCCAGGGTCTGGATTCGGCGCCCATTCGACTATCCGATTGTCGTATGCGACATCGCTCGAATTATTGGAGCAGGCGGTCGAACGCATCAGCCACTTCGTGCATAAACACTGGAAAGAATAAGCAATATACTTTTGGAGGCTATTTGACAGATGAAAAAAATCACTATCGCCGAAATGGCAAAATATAACGGACAAACCATCAAACTAGGCGCATGGGTCGCCAATAAACGCTCGAGCGGAAAAATCGCCTTTCTTCAATTGCGCGACGGTTCCGGCTTCGTACAGGGCGTTGTTGTCAAAGCGGAAGCGGGCGAAGAGATCTTTGCGAAAGCCAAAGCATTGACGCAAGAAACCTCATTGTATGTGACGGGTGAAGTGAAAGAAGATGAGCGCTCTGCCTTCGGCTATGAGCTGGCGATTTCGGATATCGAAGTGATCCAGGAAGCGAAAGATTTCCCGATTACGCCGAAAGAGCACGGCACGGAGTTCTTGATGGACAACCGCCACCTATGGCTGCGTTCTAGAAAACAGCATGCCATCATGAAAATCCGCAATGAAATCATCCGCGCGACGTATGAATTCTTCAATGACAACGGCTTTGTCAAAGTGGACCCGCCGATCTTGACGGGATCATCGCCGGAAGGCACATCGGAACTGTTTGCAACGAAATACTTCGATGAAGATGCCTATCTGTCACAGTCCGGCCAGCTTTATATGGAAGCGGCTGCGATGGCACTCGGGAAAGTATTCTCATTCGGGCCGACTTTCCGTGCCGAAAAATCGAAAACCCGCCGCCACTTGATCGAATTCTGGATGATCGAACCGGAAATGGCATTCGTGGAACACGCCGAGAGCCTGGAAGTGCAAGAACAATACGTGGCACATATCGTGCAATCCGTCTTGAAGAATTGCAAGCTTGAACTCGAGCGCCTTGGCCGCGACACAACGAAGCTGGAGAAAATCCAGGCGCCATTCCCGCGCGTCACATACGATGAAGCCATCAAATGGCTGAACGATAATGGCTACGATGACATTACATGGGGAGAAGATTTCGGGGCGCCTCACGAAACGGCTTTGGCTGAAAACTACGATCAGCCGATCTTCATCACGCATTACCCGACCGGCATCAAACCGTTCTATATGCAGCCACATCCGGATCGTGACGATGTCGTGCTGTGCGCTGACATGATCGCGCCGGAAGGCTACGGTGAAATCATCGGCGGATCTGAACGCATCCATGATTATGATTTGATGAAACAGCGTATCCAAGAACATAATCTGGATGAAGCTGCATACGAATGGTATTTGGATCTCAGCAAATACGGGGCGGTGCCGCATTCAGGATTCGGTTTAGGGCTTGAGCGCACTGTCGCTTGGATTAGCGGGGCGGAACATGTCCGCGAATCGATTCCATTCCCGCGTTTGTTGAACCGTCTATACCCTTAAAAAGGTTAAACAAGACGATAAGAAGCTGCCTGGCAGAAATCCCTTCAACAGAATTTTGCCGCGGCTGATGAAAAATCGGAGTGTTGAAGAAGCCTGTAATTTGCTGTAGATCAAAAAGAGAATCATCTTTTCTATAATCAAAAATCAGTGTTCTCTCCAAGGATTTGGAGCAGCTTATCGCCCGCTTCCCACCCGCGGGAAGCGAGCGATAAGCTTCGGAAATACAACTTCTTAAATTTCTCGACAAGCTGAAATATCCTGATAGATTTAGACAGCTAGAAATTCGCATATAGAAAGGTGGTTGGGATATGAAACAGTCTGACCGATTGCAGCAATGGATTGAGCAGGGAAATGTGACCATTTCCCAGCTTTTTTTTCAGTTTTACCGGCGCTTGAAAATCAGTGATGAAGAAGCGATCATGCTATTGCAGATCCACTCCTTCCAACAGGCGGGAAATGCATTTCCGACACCCGATGAAATCGCCTCCCGCATGTCTGCAAGCCAGAACGGCGTAACGACGATGCTGCAGAAATTGATGCAGCAAGGCTATTTATCGATACGCCAGGAGACGGCTGATGGCATGCTGACAGAGACGATTTCTCTGCAGCCTTTATGGGACAAGCTCGTGGACTGCCTGGAATTACAAGCGCATACCGAAAAAGAGCATACACAAAAAGAACAGGAAGGCGAGATCTTCCAGCTCTTTGAACAAGAATTCGGGCGCTTTTTATCGCCGATGGAGATCGAGACGATTTCCATGTGGATGGACCAGGACGGCCATACGCCGGAAATCATCCGCATGGCCTTGAAAGAAGCCGTCATTGCGCAGAAGATCAGCTTGCGCTATGTGGACCGCATCTTGTTTGAATGGAAGAAAAAGAACATCCGGACGTCGAGCCAAGTATCGCGGCATGCAAATTCGTTCCGGGAAAAAAACATCCGCATCCAGCCGCAGGAAAGCACAGCGAAAAAAGTGCAATTCTATAATTGGCTGGAAGAACGGAATTAGCAGGTGATAGGATGATGACGAAAAAAGAATGGCTCGCTTGCCTGGAAGAAATGGACCGCATGTTTCCGGATGCCCATTGTGAATTGATCCACCGCAACCCGTTCGATTTGGTCATTGCGGTCTTGCTGTCCGCACAATGCACCGACAAGCTCGTCAACAAAGTGACAGCGGATCTTTTCGAGAAATACCATACGCCGGAAGATTACTTGTCGGTGCCTTTGGAAGAATTGCAAGAAGACATCCGCTCGATCGGCCTGTTCCGCAATAAAGCGAAAAACATCCAGGCGCTCAGCCGCATGCTGATCGAGCAATTCAACGGCCGTGTACCGGAAGACCGCGATGTATTGATGACCTTGCCGGGCGTCGGGAGAAAGACCGCCAATGTGGTCGTTTCCGTGGCATTCAACAAGCCTGCCTTGGCAGTCGACACCCATGTCGAGCGTGTATCAAAACGCCTCGGCCTTTGCCGCTGGAAAGATTCTCCGCTCCAGGTGGAAGAGACGATCATGAAAAAAACGCCCGCAGAGGATTGGTCGAAAACCCATCACCAAATCATTTTCTTCGGCCGCTACCATTGCAAGGCGCAAAATCCCGGCTGTCATGTCTGCCCGCTGTTCGACCGATGCCGGGAAGGGAAAAAACGCGATAAAAAAGGGCTTGTGAAACATGACGCTGTCACGGAAATCAATTGACCAAGCCGTTTCGCCATTTTATGAGGACTGGTCAGCCTTATCGCAAAAGATAGAATCCTGTTTTGTCCAGGAAGCTAGTGGCTGCAGCACGCTCATTGCCGAAGGCTGGCAGCTTTACGAAGCATTGAAGACAGCGCTCTATGGCTTGTTCGGGAACTCTGCGCCATGTCCATTGAATGAAAGCGAGCGGCTGGAGTTTATCAGGAATTCCAGAAGCGCCCATGCAGCTTCAAGCCAGCTAACGCAATTATTCGCAGAGTTGAAGAAAAAGATTGCACGCATAAAAATCGGCTATCCGGCTGAATGAACGAACCCCGGACAGAAAATCCTTCTGTCCGGGGTTTTTTGCGCAATAAAAAAGGCCTGTCCCATAATCGGGGACAGGCCTTTAAAGACTAGGACAGGAAGTCAAGGTTGATCTTCATTGCTTTCCTCGTCTTCGTCATTTGAATTGTTGCCATTGCCGTTCCCATTACCGTTCCCATTACCATTGGACGAGGCATTGCTGCCTGATCCTTCCTCCGGTACTTCCGGCTGCTCTGGAGTGTCTACGGGTTCATCTGGGGTCTCGGCTGGTTCTTCCTCAGCCGGTTCTTCCTCGGCTGGTTCCTCCTCAGCTGGCTCCTCCTCAGCTGGCTCTTCCTCAGCGGGTTCTTCCTCAGCCGGTTCTTCTTCGGCTGGCTCTTCTTCAACCGGCTCTTCTTCAGCCGGTTCTTCTTCCGGTTCTTCCTCAGGCTCCTCTTCAGGAGGAGGCGAAATCTCGATAGTCGTGGAAGCAGGGTCGCTGCGTCTGCCATTTTGAGTGGCGACGACGCGGAAGGTATAAGTTACGCCTTCTTCGAGACCATCATAGGAATAGTTGGTATCGTCTGTCGTCGTCAGCACTTCGCCGTTGACGGAAACCTCGAATGATACATCATCCGAGCCGTGGCTCCAGCTCAAGTTAGCCGTGTTGTCGCTGACGTCTGCCCTCAATCCAGAAGGTCGGTCAGGGTCTGCCACAAATCGCTCTGATACTGTACTGGGCTCCGTCCCCCTAGCGAACAATTCTTCACTGCGCATGCTCCACGGGGTGAACGGGCTTGCCAAGCGAAGCGGTTCAGTGCCGACTTCGATGACTTCCTGTGTCACCGAATCCGGCTGCTGGAAGCTTGCCGTTTCCGGTGAAGAAATCTGGCTCATCACTTGCTTGTACAAGCGCTGTGCAAGCAAGCGTTCATCAGATGCCGTGTCGATCGGTGTTGAAATGGATGGGTATCCACTCCAGACCGAAATGGAATAATCGGTCGTGTAGCCTGCAAACCAGACATCAGGTGCAGAGCTGGAATCGAGGCCGAATTCTTCAAGTTTGTCTTCCGTATAGTTGGATGTACCGGTCTTGCCTGCCATATCCAATCCGCTGATCGCAGCTTCTTTTCCGGTCGATCCGGAAATGCTGGTATCAACGACATCGCGGAGCATGTCGGTCACCATATAAGCGGTACTGTCTTTCATTGCTGTCACCGGTTCAGGGGCGACGACTTCTTCCGTAGAACCGTCACGGAAGACGATTTTCTTGATCGTGTGCGGTTCAGTGAATACGCCGTTATTGCCAAACGCTGCGAAAGCACCGGCCAGTTCGACAGTGGAAATGTTGAATTCCGGAGTACCAAGTGCTGCGGATTCATAAATGCTGCCAAAATCCAATCCGAGTTTTTGAGTGAACTCACTGGCATTATCGGATCCGACTTCCGCTAGCGTCTTGACCGCCGGGATATTGCGCGAGCGGTACAAAGCTTCGCGTGCTGTCATCGGCCCGAGGAATTGGCCGTCGACATTGCGGATTTCCTGGCCGCTGCTATAGGAGTATTCCTCATCGACCAGTGTCTGGCCGGTTGACCAGTCTAAATATTCGATGGCGGGGCCATAGCTGACAAGCGGCTTGATCGTAGAGCCGATCACACGGTCTCTTGACGTGGCGAAGTTCCTGCGCACATCGCCTTCGTATTCACGGGCGGCACCGACTGCGCTGATGCCGCCTGTTTTTGTATCAACGACAGTCATGGCGGATTCGACTTCATCATCGAAGAAGAGATCCGATTCCATCGTTTCATTGACGCGTTCTTGGACATATGGTTCAAGTGTCGTGTAGATCGTCAAGCCTTCATCGAGCGAATAATCGCCTTCAAGCGATTCAAGTTCATCGACAACCATTTCCATGAATGCCGTGTATTCTGTGCTTTCTTCCGGGGAGGTGCGCTCTTCTTCAGGAAGAAGCGTCGATTCGACTGGCGTATTCCACGCTTCTTCTTTTTGCGCTGCATCGATTTTCCCGTGCTGTTCCATCAAATTCAAGACGACATCGCGGCGCTCTTCAGCTGCCTGCGGGTTCTTGAACGGGTTGTAACGGTTCGGGCTCTGCGGCATGCCGGCAAGAAGGGCAGCTTCGTGAAGTTCCAGTTCAGCAGGCGCCTTGCCGAAGAATTGCTCTGCTGCAGTACCGAACCCGTAAGTATTGCCTGACATCAGGATTTTATTGAAATACATCTCGAAAATTTCTTCTTTCGAATATTCCTGCTCCAGCTTGAAAGCCAAATAAGCTTCCTGTGCTTTCCGCTTCAGCGTTTTTTCATTGGAGAGGAACGAGTTCTTGATGACCTGCTGCGTGATGGTACTGGCTCCTTGAGACCCAAAGCCGCCCGTGACGTTGGCGACGACCGCACCGCCAAGGCGGATCAAGTCGATTCCCGAGTGGTCATAGAAACGGTTATCCTCTGTGGCGAGGATTGCATCTTCCATCATTTGGGGAATGTCTTCGTATTCCACGTATTCACGGTTTTGGGCAGTGAAATATGGAATTTCGGTTTCACCGTCGTTGGCCAGGAAAACAGGGCTGATCGGGTCTCTCAACAATTCTTCGTCGAGCTCAGGCGCGCTGGACGCATAGACAGCGAATAGGATGACCCCGAATAGAAAACCGGCGACAGCTAAGGCTGCTATAGCCAGAAGCCCTCTTATGATCCACGTTTTAGCTCCGGCTTTCTTTTGTTTGTTCGAGTTTTTCCGTTGCCGTTCAATTGATTTTCTGCGTTCTTCACGCGATATTTTCTTATCACTCACATGCGCTTCCTCACTTTCATGTATATGCTATTTCATTAGCTGATGGAGCACGGATAAATAGTCGATTCTCGGGAAAGCGCCTGGCTTTACTTCAACCGAAGATTCCTCTACCTCCGCTAAAGTCATTGATTTCCTGCCGCCTGTAACCATTCGTTTCCAATAGGTTTCCAATGTTTCGAATGGCAAGACGAAATAACGGTCGAGCGAAGAAAATCGGATGATCAGAAAGGCCAGGCCCCCGTGGCGGATGATGTCTGCCATATGGTGGACTTGGTGTTCGTGGATGTTCTTCAGCGGGAAAGAAGTCCGGATTTCAGTTTCTTTCGCTTCGAAGTCGATATAGCGGCCTTGCCAGATGCCGTTATAATCGGTCGTAGACGGGGCTTGGAAATAAGCTTCCCGGATGACCGCAGCGCTTCGTGACGGGTATTCGACACGCACGATCTGCACCGGCACGGGCTTTTTATGGATAACGGCTAGCCCGCGCTGCAAATAAAAGCTATTCGTTTCGTTCAGTTCATCTTCCAAGGTTTTCCCTCGATTGCTGAACGAAATATCTTTTTTCTTTTTCTGCACCGGCTGCACCGGCTGATTCTTCGGCGGAGAAAATTTCTTACCGTTTGGGTAATTGATCGCCATTTGTGATACACCTCGCTTACTTTATCATATCACACGCACCTAGACGACAAATATGATGAAAGGTTTCCGAACTTTATCCCTAATGATAGCGGATTTTCGAGCCAGCTCCAACTGAAAAGAATGCCTGTTCGGCAAACTGTATATGGCTTGCCGGATTGTGATAAACTAATGGCTATGGAGGGGAAGAAAATGGACCTCAAACAATTATCAAACAATCTTTACCAGGAATGCGATAGGTGTCTCGCACGCTTCAAGGAAATGCGCGAGCTGGATGCAGATCCTGATTTTTTCCAAGATGTAAAACCGTATGCCGATGAATGGCATGCTGCCATAGATGAATGGAAAGAAGCTTCACTTGCTTTTATCCGGAACGAACGCCCGAAATACGTTCATAAATTGCAAATCGACAATGCAGCGGACGGAATGGGGCAAGTGTTCGTACAAAGTTTCTATAAAGATACGAGCAAAAAACGTTTTGTCCAAACGATACAAGCGGCTCAGTACACGATACAGACCTTGCTTACAGCGATAGAGGAAAAGGGCGATGAGAAACAATGAGAATCAAAAAGACGATACCGGAAATCCTTAAAGAGTGGAAAGTGGAGCCGGAGATGATGGAACGCATTTACCATTGGCATACAAAGCCTGAAAAACCGGCTATCTATGCCGATTTCCCGGAAGCGATGCACGATAGCCTGAAACAGGCTTTGCGCAAAAAAGGCATCGATCAGTTGTATACCCATCAGCGGCAGGCGTTCGATTTGGCGCAAGCGGGTCATTCGTTCACGGCCGTGACGCCGACCGCATCCGGCAAATCGTACTGCTATCACTTGCCGGTGCTGCACAAAATATTGAATGACCCGAATGCGCGGGCCTTGTACTTGTTCCCGACGAAAGCTTTGGCGCAGGACCAGAAAAGCGATTTGCATGATCTGATCGAAAAGACCGAGCAGTCGATCCTGTCCTATACCTATGATGGCGACACGTCCCCGTCGATCCGGACCAAGGTAAGGAAAGCCGGACAAATCGTCATGACCAATCCTGACATGCTCCATTCCGGCATTTTGCCGCATCATACGAAATGGGTGTCTCTTTTTGAGAACCTTCATTATATAGTGATCGATGAGCTGCATACCTATAAAGGGGTCTTCGGTACCCATGTGGCGCACGTCATCCGCCGCCTGAAACGGATCTGCAACTTCTACGGCAGCGACCCGGTCTTTATCTGTACATCGGCGACCATTGCCAATCCGAAGCAGCTGGCCGAAAGCCTGACCAATACCGCCCATGAGTTGATCGACCAAAACGGCGCTCCGGCAGGGAAAAAACATATCCTGTTCTATAATCCGCCGATTGTCCATCCGACATTCGGCGTCCGGCGCAGTGCGGTGCTCGAAGTGCGGGACTTGGCGACGTATCTCGTCAAGCAAGGCGTCCAGACGATCGTTTTTGCTAAATCACGCGTGCGTGTGGAAATGCTGGTAACTTATTTAAACGAAATCACGAAATATAAGTTGCAGGACGAATCGATCAAAGGTTACCGCGGGGGCTATTTGCCGTCGGAGCGGCGAGCCATCGAAAAAGGTTTGCGCGATGGCTCGATCCAATGTGTCGTATCGACAAATGCACTGGAACTCGGCGTCGATATCGGCCAATTGCAGGCATGCATCATGACCGGCTATCCAGGCAATATCGCGAGCGCCTGGCAACAGGCGGGACGTGCGGGCAGGCGGCAGGATGAATCCCTTGTCGTCTATGTCGCGCAATCTACGGCACTTGACCAGTACATCATCAACCATCCGGAATATTTGCTCGACCAATCGCCGGAGGAAGCGCGCATCCATCCTGAGAACATCATCATCCTGATGGATCATTTGAAATGCGCATCATTCGAATTGCCGTTTTCAACGGAAGATATGTATGGGGAGTTCGATGTCCAGTCTTTGCTTGAATACCTTCAAGAAGAAGGGGTCCTTGTGCGGACATCGGACCGCTGGCATTGGATGAGCGACCGTTTTCCGGCGCACGATATTTCCTTGCGTTCGGCGACACAGGAAAACGTCGTCATCGTCGACCAATCGGTTCCGGCCGACACAAAAGTCATCGGCGAAATGGACCGCTTCAGTGCCATGACGCTCCTGCACGAAGAAGCGATCTACCTTCACCAAGGCACCCAGTTCCAAGTGGAGATCCTGGATTGGGAAGAGAAAAAAGCGTATGTGCGCGAAGTGGACGTCGATTATTTCACGGACGCGAACTTGGCGATCGAACTGAAAGTGATCAGCGAAGACAAGCATCGCAAGCTTCACCAGTCCAATGTGTATTACGGCGACGTGGCGGTTCTTGCCATGCCGACGATTTTCAAGAAAATCCGCTTTGATACACACGACAATATTGGCTCAGGGCCGATTTCACTTCCAGCTGAAGAATTGCATACCTCATCGACTTGGCTCAGCTTCGACAAGCCAGCCGATTTCAGCGATTCGGATTTGTCGGATATGATGACCGGTGCGGCTTATGCAATCGAAAGCTTTATCCCGATATTCGTGCAATGTGACCGGAGGGACGTCCACGTCGTACCGCAAGTGAAATCGCCGCATAACGACCAGCCATCGTTTTTCATTCATGATTCCTACCCGGGTGGCATCGGTATCAGCGAACGCATCTATGAGTTATGGCAGCCATTGCTTGAAAAAGCGCGCCAGCACGTCACGGAATGCCCATGCTTTGACGGTTGCCCGTCGTGCATAGGGGCTCAGGATGCGGCGATGGACATGAAAGGGCGCGTCATCGAATTGCTCATGGAATTGGAAAAAGAGGAGTGAGCGTATGTCTTTTGAAAATAAGCTGATGCAGATGAAGGGCATGCTGAACAAAAAACCGGCAGCCCGAAAAGCCCCATCGGCACCTGCACGGCCGCCTCATGAAAAGCAATGGAAAGAAATCGGCTTGACCTTGAAGGAAAATAAATTCGGCTTTGTCTATGAGAAGAAAATCGAGTATCCGCTCAATTACCGTCACGGCAACGTCGTGCTTGGCGAACTGGGCCGGGTGCTTGAGGCTTGGCAGAAAACCGATTACGACCATCCGTTCAAACTGGTTGAAGACACCCCTTTGGTATTTTTCGATACGGAAACGACGGGCCTCGGGGGAACGGGGGCTTATATTTTCCTGCTTGGCATATTGGAGAGGAAACAAGGCCGCTTCGAGATGACCCAATGGATCATGCCGGATCCCTCGCAAGAAGCAGCCTTTCTTTATGAGTCGAATTTATGGCAAGCGGGGGAGTCGGTCATTTTCTCCTATAATGGCAAAAGCTTCGACTGGCCACAGCTTCATTCGCGCTGGATGATGCACCGCGGGACCTTGCCGAAACTGCCGGATCCCAAACAGATCGATTTATTCCACGGCACGAAACGGATCTGGAAAAACGAATTGCAGCGGCTCAAGCTCAGCGTGATCGAGGAAGAGAAGCTCGGCTTTGCCCGCAGCGGGGACGTGCCGGGGTATTTGATTCCCGCGATCTATCTCGATGCCGTCAAGAGCGGATTTCCTGAAGGCTTGGCGAAAGTGCTGTATCATAATGAACTGGACATCCTGTCACTCGTGTCGCTTTATATCCGCTCATCCGATTTGCTGATGGAGGATCTTTCGAGCGAATCGAGCGGCGCCTATACGAATATCGGCAAATGGTATGCGGATTTGAAGCAATTCGACCAAAGCGCTGCCTACCTCGAACATGTGACGCTTGAACGCGGCGACGCCGGGGCGCTAGCGAGATTTCTGCTAGCAGTACAAAAAAAGCGCAAAGGCGATTATGGAGAAGCGCTTCAATTGTTCAAGGAAGCGGCACCCCATCTGAGAGGCCCCGTGGAAGTGGAGGCTTGGGTGCATTTAGCGAAACTCCACGAGCATCAATTCAAGGATCCGGCGCAGGCACTTGTCATGACAGGGTTTGCAAAAGAAGCAGCCAGCCATACGAAAGTCAGGAAGTCCATCTCGGATGACTTAGCCAAGCGCGAAACGCGGCTCGAGGAGAAAAAACGAAAAAAAGCCGCGGAATCCACGGTTGACGGAACACGATAAATAGCGCTTATGCTATACTAGCCGTAAGGAAATAGACATATTTCACGAAGTTTCTTTTAATGGAAGGACGATTCGAATGGATATCAAATATGCAGCAAAAGACATTCTAGAAAAAGACTTTAAAACAGCCATGCGCGGCTACAACCAGGACGAAGTGGATCATTTCCTGGATGAAATCATTCAAGACTATGAACTGTACAACAAAAAAATCGAGCAATTGCAAAATGAAAACCGCCGTTTGCGTGCGGAACTGGAGGAATCGCCAAAAAAGCAAGCGACTCCCGCCCCTGGAACGACCAATTTTGATATTTTGCGCAGATTGTCCCATCTGGAGAATCACGTGTTCGGCAATAAACTCGACAATAGGTAACAAGCTTGTCAACAGCCGCCGAATAGCGTATACTTAGTTAGCCATTTGAAATTCTGGCAATCGCTCCCGCACTCGATGCGGGAGAGGAAAGTCCATGCTCACACGGATCTGCGATGACCGTAGTGATCGCGCCCAGCGAAACAATAAGCTGGGGCAGCAGTTATGCTGACGGCGGGTAGAACGCCTAAGTCTTCGGATATGGCCGAAATACCCTGAAGGTGCCACAGTGACGGAGCTGTATAGGAAACTATGCAGGTGGAACGAGGTAAACCCCGCGAGTGAGAAACCCAAATTATGGTAGGGGCACTTTTCCAAGGGAAATGAACCGACGGAAGAGGCGGAGTGAATCCGCAGATAGATGATTGCCATCCGCCAGTACGAGGCTTCGGCTGTTTGAGTACGCGGAGACAAAACATGGCTTATAGAATTTTGAATGGTCTTAACTTATCTTTTTTGAAAGGCTCTCCTGTCGGGGAGCCTTTCTTCATATGGACGAAGGTGAATGGGAAGCGATCAAATTCCGGAATGAAGCCACCAGCTGCATGTCGGAAGCCGGCCATGCCAGCAAATTGCTTCCATGATGACTAAACAGATGCAAGCAAGACGGAAAGGAAGTTGTTATGACTAGCTATAAATTACTGGCCACAGCAGCGATGGGGCTGGAATCCATCGTGGCGAACGAAGTGAAGGAACTTGGATATGAAACGACGACGGACAATGGCAAAGTGTTTTTCGAAGGCACCGTCCGGGATATCGCAAAAGCGAATCTTTGGCTGCGCACCGCCGACCGTGTGAAATTGATTGCCGGCGAATTCGAAGCGACGACATTCGATGATCTGTTCGAACAGACAAAAGCGATCGAATGGGAGAAATACTTGCCGGTCGATGCGGAGTTCCCCGTACAAGGGAAATCGGTCAAATCGAAACTCCATAGCGTGCCGACCTGCCAGTCGATCGTCAAAAAGGCGATTGTCGAGCGCATGAAAAAAGCGTATCACCGCAATGCCTTCTTGGATGAGTCGGGCCCGCGCTTCAAGATTGAAGTATCGATCCTGAAAGATAAAGTACAATTATCGATCGACACGAGCGGAGCCGGACTCCATAAACGTGGCTATCGCGTTGGGCAAGGCGAAGCGCCGCTCAAGGAAACATTGGCAGCCGCGCTCGTCAAATTATCGCGCTGGACGCCAGACCGCCCGTTCGTCGACCCGTTCTGCGGTTCAGGGACGATCGTCATCGAAGCGGCAATGATCGGGCAGAACATCGCGCCGGGCTATAACCGTGAATTCGATAGCGAACAATGGCCATGGGTCGGCTCCAAGATTTGGGATGAAGTACGCGCTGAAGCGGAAGAACAAGCCGATTACGACCAGCCACTCAATATTCTCGGCACGGACATCGACCATCGCATGATCCAAATTGCCGAAGAAAATGTCATCGAAGCCGGGTTTGCAGGGCTAGTCCGCTTGCAGCAGCGCCAAGTGAAGGATTTCACGACGGCTGAAGAAAACGGTGTTGTCATCGGGAACCCGCCATACGGCGAGCGGATCGGTGAAGTGGAAGTCATCGAAGAAATGATCGGGGATATGGGACAGATATTCTCCAAATACCCGACATGGTCCGTTTATATGCTGTCTTCCATGGAAGGCTTTGAAAAGCTCTACGGGCAGAAAGCGACGAAAAAACGCAAACTGTATAACGGCTTTATCCGCACGGACCTGTTCCAATTCTGGGGAGAACGCCCAAAAAATAAATGAGGAAAACGGAAGGGCGCCAGCCCTTCCGTTTCTCTGTGAGGGGTTTTATATGAGACAAGCTTTGCCATTTCCGTTATCCAAAGACAAAACGTTCTTTGACTCATTGAACGACTGGATCGGGGATATCTTCTACGATATTCTGCCGGAAAAAGGGTATGAACTTCGAGATGAACAGATTTTCATGTCGTTTCAATTGGAAAAAGCGCTGAAAGAACGACAAGTGCTATTTGCAGAAGCCGGTGTCGGGACAGGCAAGACCATGGCCTATTTATTGCCGGCGATTGCATATGCGCGCTACACCGGCAAGCCCGCGCTCATCTCTTGTGCGGATGAGGCATTGATCGAGCAATTGGTGAAAAAAGGCGGGGATATCGACCGTCTGGATGAGTTGTTCAATTTGAACCTGGATGTCCGACTCGCGAAATCGCGCGACCAGTATTTATGCCTGCAGCGCTTCGAAGGGGCGAAAAAACGCAGCGAAGCGGATTTTCTCGACCATATCGAAGATACGCTTCCTGAATTCGTCAACAAAACCTATTCGATGCAGCAAATGTATCCTTATGGCGAACGTTCGAGCTATCCGGAATTGACGGATGACCAGTGGCAGCAAGTCAACTACCATCCGATCCAAAATTGCAATGCCTGCGATATGCGCAATAAATGCGGACAGACACTGCACCGCAACCATTACCGGGAAGCGACCGACCTCGTCATCTGCTCGCATGATTTCCTGATGGAGCATATTTGGACGAAAGAAAACCGCAAGCATGAAGGCCAGGCGCCCTTGCTTCCGGAAGTCTCCCAAATCGTGCTTGATGAAGGGCATTTACTCGAATTCGCAGCCCAGCGTGCCCTCACTTATGAAGTGCAGGAAAGCTCACTGTATGATGTGACGGAAAAAATCATGGTCGACGGCGTCCGCGAAAAGACGCTTGCTCTCATCGAACGTACCATCGACCTGCACACCGAATTTTTCAGCGTATTGCGAAGCAATCTGATCCCGAGCGAGGAAGACCGCAAAGCGATCCAGGAAGACCCGTTGCTGAAACGCATCGGGACGGAATTGATCCGCACTGTCGACAGCCTGTTGGAAGAATTCGTCTTTGAAGGGGAATTGTTCAGCATTCCGGAATATGAACTGAATTTGGCCGAGGAGTATTTCGAGCAGTATAACTTCTCCATGGGCTTGTTTGTCGAAAACGGCGACGCCATCAGCTGGCTCGAAGAAAAAGATGAAATTGAAACATTGGTCATCATGCCGCGCCTTGTGACGGATATTCTCGAGGAGAAATTATTCGATGGCAAACTGCCGATCGTCTTTTCTTCCGCGACATTATCCGTCGCGAAAGATTTCACTTATTTGGCGGATACTTTGGGGATCGACAATTTCGAATCGTTCTCTGTGCCGTCTCCGTTTGAATACGAAGAAGTGATGGAGATCTTCAAGCATCCGGTTCCACAGGACGCAAAAGCGCAAAAAGTACTGGAGTTGGCAGCGGAAGGCGGACAAACCTTGGTGTTGTTCAAATCAAAAGCTGCTATGCAATCTTTCAAACGCGCAGTGCCGACAGACTCTCCACTTGCCATCGAGTTCGAAGGCGACCGTGAGCTATCGTCCGTCGTGCGCAATTTCCAGGAAGGCAAATTCCAAGTGCTGTGTTCCCATCATCTATGGGAAGGGATGGATTTGCCTGGCGATGCCTTGACGAAAGTCATCATCGTCGACTTGCCGATGCCGCCGAGTGATCCGGTATTCGACGCGAAACGTAAATTCAGCGAACATCCGCTAGAAGAGATCGACTTGCCGTTCATGCAGCTGCGCCTGCAGCAAGGCGTCGGACGGCTCATCCGTTCTTCTTCCGACCATGGAGAAATCCACTTGCTATTGACCGAAGAGGAATTGCGCATTGAACACCTCTGGCAGAATGTCTTGCCAGTGCCGGCGAAAAATCGCTAAATAGAATACGTGACGAATCAGCGGGGAAGTTCCCCGCTGATTTTTTGTCTTTTTCCGAAAAGCTGCCTATAGAACTGAAATTTTCAAAAGCTGATGGGGCAGGGAAAAGACTCCTTATGATACAATAGACCGGTAAAGAAGGAGGAATATTGTGTCAATGGAACAACAATTCAGGGAACTACATCAGAAAATGACAAGCTATAACGAAGCCATCTCCTTGCTGTATTGGGATATGCGGACAGGCGCACCGAAAAAAGGCCAAGACTTGCGTTCAGAGACAATCGGGACCTTGTCTTCAGAACTGTTTGCGATGTCGACATCTGAGGAATATGGCAAGCTAATCGCTGAGCTGAAAAAACAGGACGGTTTATCAATTGCAATGCAGCGTTCTGTGGAAGAAGCCGACCGTGAATACCAATTGAACGCCAAAATTCCGCCAAAAGAATACCGCGATTTCGTCATCTTGACGAGCAAAGCGGAATCCGTATGGGAAGAGGCGAAAGAGCAGGAAGATTTCGCCATGTTCCAACCATACCTTGAGCAGCTCGTGGAAACGACTAGACGCTTTGTCGGCTATTGGGGAATGAAAAACGGCAGTGTCTATAATACTTTGCTCGACCAGTATGAGCCAGGCGTCACGACCGAACAACTGGATGAGGTATTCGGGCAATTGAGAGAGCGCATCGTGCCGCTCGTCAAACAAATCCAGGAGTCTGGAAACCAGCCGAACACCGAATTCTTATATGGGCATTTCCCGAAACAAGCCCAGCAGGATTTCAGCTTGGATGTGCTGAACCAATTGGGCTATGACTTCGAAGCCGGACGACTGGATGAAACAGTCCATCCATTCATGATCGCAGTGAACCGTGGCGATGTCCGGGTAACGACGAAATACGATGAAGAGGATTTCCGCACGGCCGTCTTTGGCACGATCCACGAAGCGGGCCATGCTTTATACGAACAAAATATCAGCAGTGATCTGAGCGGATTGCCGGTCGACGGTGGCTCATCGATGGGCATCCATGAATCACAGTCATTGTTCTTTGAAAACTTTGTCGGGCGCAACGAATCATTCTGGCGCCATAATTACGAAAAATTCCTGGCGTATGCACCCGATTCATTCCAGGAAGTAATGCTTGAAGAATTCCTTGAAGCCATCAATGAATCAAAGCCTTCACTGATCCGTATCGAAGCTGATGAATTGACTTATGCACTGCATATCATGATTCGTTATGAATTGGAAAAAGGGCTGTTCGACGGCGATTATGAAGTGAAAGATCTTCCAGCTTTATGGAACGATAAATATGAGGAGTATCTAGGCGTCCGTCCGGCACACGACGGCGAAGGCGTGCTTCAGGACGTCCACTGGGCAGGCGGCAGCTTCGGATATTTCCCATCATATGCACTAGGGCTCCTGTATGCAGCGCAGTTCAAGAATGCCATGAAAAAAGACATCCCGAATTTCGATGAATTGCTGGCAAATGGAGAGATCGGACCGGTCACCGAATGGCTGAATGATAAAGTCCACCGGTACGGAGCTGTCAAGAAGCCGCTTGAGCTTTTGGAAGAAGCGACAGGCGAAGGCTTGAATGGAAATCATTTGGCCGAATACTTGGAATCGAAATACGCCAAAATCTATCAATTGGATTGAAGCAGAAGAAATCTTCTTGCTTGGCAAAAAGATGAATGGAGAATGACTGAAGGAGGAATTGCTTGTGTTGGCATCCTTTCGTTTAGAAGGCAAGACCGCTATCGTTACCGGAGCGGGAAAAGGCATCGGGCGTGCGATTGCATTGGCACTCGGTGAAGCAGGGGCGAATGTACTGCTTGTCGCACGGACCGAAAGCGACCTCGTGCAAGTGATGCAGGAAATGGAGAGCGAGCGCACGTCCTATGCAGTCGCGGATGTGACCGACCGAAACGATATCCAATCAGCGGTCCAAAAGGCAATCGAGCGGTTCGGCGGCGTCGACATCCTGGTCAATAATGCCGGGATGAATATCCGTTCAAAACTGGAGGATGCGACCGACAATGAGTGGCACAAAATCATGGATACCAATGCGCAAAGCGTATTCATGTTTTCCCAGGAAGCGGCAAAATATATGAATAAAGGGGCGTCGATCATCAATGTCAGTTCCGTCGGCGGCGACCGGGCGCTGAAAACAGGCGTCGTCTATGCCGCTTCCAAAGCGGCGATTATTCAAATGACCAAAGTGATGGCGATGGAATGGGGCGGGCGGGGCATCCGCGTCAATGCGATCGGCCCTTGGTATTTCCGCACGCCGCTAACGGAAAACTTGCTGTCGGATCAAGAATACCTGGATTCGATCCTTGCGGTGACGCCGCTCAAACGCGTCGGAGAATTGCCGGAAGTGGCCTCTCCTGTCGTGTTCCTCGCATCCGACGCAGCGGGTTATATCACAGGGCAGACCTTGTTCATCGACGGCGGCATGTCGATCCACGGGTTTTCCTGAGGAAACATCCTTCCAGTGATGGAAGGATGTTTTTCGTTCTGCTGAAAAAATGATATGATGAATGGAAGTAACGGTGAAGGAGATATACATATGACAGCGACAGACCATAAACAGGAATTAATCGAAACAGCGCATCTTTACCGGATTTTCAAGGACAATGAAGACACGGAACGGGAAGAAAAAGCGGAATTATTCGTGCGCAAAATCTTGAAAGACCAATTCATCATCGGGTTTGCCGGCCATTTCTCCTCCGGAAAGTCATCGATGATCAACGCTTTGACGGGCGAGACGCTATTGCCATCGAGCCCGATCCCGACAAGCGCGAACATCGTCAATGTCCACAAGGCAGAAAAAGATTATGCCACCGTCAACCGCAGGGGAGACCGTCCTGTGTATTTTCCGGAGAACTATGATTTCCAGGCCGTAAAGGATTTCTGCAAGAGCGGCGACGTGACTCAAATCGACATCGGACATTCGGGTTCCGTGTTGCCAGAAGGCATTACCGTAATGGATACGCCAGGCGTGGATTCGACGGACGACGCCCATAGGATGTCGACGGAATCAGCTTTGCATGTGGCTGACATGGTGTTCTATGTCATGGATTACAACCATGTGCAATCCGAGCTCAATTTCAATTTCACACGTGAATTGCAGAAGTACACGGATCTTTATTTGATCGTCAACCAGATCGATAAGCATCAGGAAAGCGAAATGCCGTTTGCGGAATTCCAGCAATCGGTCGCGGACAGTTTTGCGGCTTGGGGCGTTGAACCGAAAGGCATCTTTTTCACTTCATTGAAGGTCCATGACTTCCCGGGCAATGAATTTCCCGAAGTGAAACAGCTCGTCTCCTCAGTCATGGACAATTGGCAAGGACACATCGGCGAAGCTTCGGCTTCTGCACTTCGTCAATTGAAAGATGAGCACATCGGCTTTTTGGAAGACGAAAAAGCGGAGCGGCTCGAAGCCTTCGCGAATGTATTGTCTGAAGAAGAATGGGCTGCACGCGAAGACCTGAAAAAAGAACACGAACTGATCAAGCGCCGCAGTTCTGTCCAGGATTACGACAATTGGCGGTCGAATTTCGAGAAAAAGCGCAAAGAGCTGCTTGAAAATGCCAATATCATGCCTTATGAAGTGAGGGATGCGCTGAGTGCTTACATCGAAGCGCGTCAACCTGGATTCAAGGTGGGCTTGTTGTTCAGCGGCAAGAAAACCGAAGAAGAGCGCGAAAACCGTAAAAAAGACCTTCAAGACAAGCTTTCGAAGACGATCGATTCGCAAATGACCGGCCACTTGAAGAAATTGATGAAAACCTCCTTGCGGGAAGCAGGCTTGCTGACGGATACCGAGTCGCTTGAAATCGACAAGATGGAATTCGACTTGCCGTTTGAAGTTGTCGAGAAGAATGTTCCCGAGACTGCTGCGATGACTGCGGATACCGTACTCAATGTCAGCAAAAGCCTGACCTCGCAAGTGCAGCGCTGGCTCATCCAGGAAACCGACCCATGGAAATCCCGGCAGCAGGAAGGCTTCGAAGGGCTTCCGGACGATGCCGGTGTGGAAATCGACATGAAATCCGAGTCGCTCGAACAAAAAGTGCTGGCGATACGCACGCTCGAGGAAATGGACGAAGCAATCGAGAAAGTGAAAAAGTCATTCACTGCCATTTTGCCGAAGCAAATGGAAGCTGCAGAAAAGCAAGTGGCCGACTGGCAAGACGCGTTTCATTTGTCCGCTGAAGACATGGTGGAATTCACGCCATCGATGCTCGAAGAAACAGAAGAACAGCAAGGGGAAGAAGGCGAAAGCGCTCCGAAGCATGATCTGGCATCGTTTGATGAACAGGAAGTGCTGTCGCGCGTGAAGAAAACCGCCGATATTTTAGAGCCCGTGCGAGGGTTTTCGGAAACGGTAGAGTACTTGAAGCGCAAAGCGAAGCGTTTGGAAGGCCAGGAATTCACCATTGCGTTATTCGGCGCGTTCAGTGCCGGGAAATCCTCGTTCTCGAATGCATTGATGGGCGAGACGGTGCTGCCGGTATCACCGAACCCGACGACTGCGACCATCAACCGCATCCGCCCGGTGACTGATGCCCATCCGCATGAAACTGCCGACGTACGTTTAAAAACCGTGTCGGCGATGACAGAGGATGTTAAAAACTCGTTTGCTGTCTTTGGCATGAATGTAGAGACGCTGGAAGAGGCCTATGCGAAAACGGAAATCCTTCCGGAAGATGCAACGTCAGAACAGCAAATCCATAAATCGTTCTTGCTGGCATTCAAAAGCGGTTATGAATCCTTTGCGGGCCATCTCGGGGAAACCCCGCGCGTTGACCGGGAAGAGTTCGGCTTGTATGTCGCCAAAGAAGAACGCAGTTGTTTTGTCGAGGAAATCGATTTTTATTTTGACTGTGAACTGACAAGAAACGGCGTCACCTTGGTGGACACCCCAGGAGCGGATTCCATTAATGCGCGCCACACGAATGTCGCATTCGAATACATCCGCAACGCAGACGCCGTATTATTCATCACGTATTACAACCATGCATTTGCCCGAGCGGACCGCGAATTCCTCATCCAGCTCGGACGCGTAAAAGACGCTTTCGAAATGGATAAGATGTTCTTTGTCGTCAACGCCATCGACTTAGCGAATGATGAGGAAGAAAAGCAGGCAGTCATCGAGTACGTCGGCAATGAATTGCAGCGTTTCGGGATCCGTTTCCCGCGCCTATTCGGGGTTTCGAGCCTGCAAGCCTTGAAAGATCGCGACATTTCAGGGATGCCCGAGTTCGAAGAGAATTTCCAGCATTTCCTGAAAGAAGAGCTGAAAGGGATGGCGGTCCAGTCATTGTCGGAAGAAGAGCAGAAAACGGTTGACCGTTTCCGCAATTTAATCCAGTCGACTGAAAAGAACCTAGAGCGCAAAGATGAACGATTGGAAGAATTAAAGCAATTGGAACAGAAAGTGCGCAAACGCTATAGCGACACGATGGCTCCGGTATTGGAGCGTGAAGCGAGCCAGGAGCTTGGCGAATTGCTGTACTATGTGAAACAGCGGGTATTCTACCGCTTCAACGATTTCTTCAAGGAAGCGTTCAACCCGTCCCTGTTTTCAAGGGAATCCTCGAAGCAAGCGCTCGATGCCGCATTGCGCGATTTGCGCGATATGACGGCTTTTGATTTCCAGCAGGAGATGAGAGTGACCAATCTGCGCCTGGCACGTTTCATCGAGAAGAAGTTGACGGAACGCTTCAAAGATGACGCTGCCAAACTGAAGGACTGGAATCCCGAGTTTTCGTTCCTTCCATATGAAGTGAAGGAAGCGCAGCTGCTCGAAGCGGATCAGCCGTTTGGCGATGCGGATTATTCCACAGCTAAGTCGTATTATAAAAACAATAAGAGCTTTTTCGAGAAAAACGAAAAAGAAGCGATGCGCGACGCCTTGCAGGGAATGATGGAACCGGACGCAAACCGTTACTTGGAGCAGGAAAAAGCGGCAATGATCGAATGGGCGGAATTCTGGATCGAACAGGAAGCGGAAGGGCTTCGCCAGCATCTTTTGCGCCAGGCAATCGAACAGATCGAATCCGAGCGCAGCTTGCTGCAGCAAAGCGAAATTTTGGCGCAATGGAAGCAATTGCATGAAAAATTGATGGAAGGCAGGGGATAATATGACTGTTTTTATTGAAACGATAGATACGGAGAATTACCGTTGGATCGATGCGCGTTTTGACTTGAAGGATCCAGCATGGGGAAGCGAAAGCTTTGCTGCCGAACATGTGGCAGGGGCCATTCACTGGGATTTGGAGAACGATTTATCCGATATGGCGTCCGCGAATGGACGCCATCCGATGCCAAGTAAAGAACAGCTGGCGCAATTGTTCCAAGCAGCAGGGTTGGAATTGACCGATTCGATTGTCATCTATGACCAGGGCGGCTCTCCTTTTGCCGCACGGGCATGGTGGCTGCTTTGCTATGCCGGATTCGAGCAGGCATATATCAGCCGTGTCGGTTTTGAGGAGCTGAAACGCCAGGGCATTGCCACTTCGACAGAAGCAACGCCCTATCCGGCTTCAACCATTACGCCCGAGTTCAACGGTGGCTTGCTTGCGACGCGTAAAGACGTCCAGCAAATCGTCGACGGCAAGGAATTGGGCGTCTTGATCGATGCCCGTTCTCCTGAACGCTACGCTGGCATCAACGAACCGATCGATGCGGTCGCCGGGCGGATTCCGGGCGCACGCAATTACGATTGGTCGCAACTTGTGTCGAATGGAGCATTCCGGACAGATGAAGAGTTCGGCGGCTTGCTGCAGCCGAAAGAGCCGGCGGTCGTCTACTGCGGCAGCGGCGTAACGGCGGCTGCATTATACGCCATGCTTGCCGAAAAACAGCATGAAGGCTTGAAGCTGTATGTCGGCAGCTATTCCGACTGGATCTCCGATGAGGACAATGTCGTCGAAATAGACCGTGACGAGCATCCGGAAGCGGCTGATGACCAGACCAAAGCAGTACTGGCGAAATTGATCGAAGAAGGCTACACTGGCGAGATGCTGATGAAGAAATTCGAATACGAAAAATCGCTCCTGGAAGATAAAAAGTAAATAGAAAAACGGCATTGCTTATGTAGCAATGCCGTTTTTTTATGATTTGTTTTTCTTGTTCAATTGGACAGTGATGATTTGATGGTTTTCCATCTCGCGTACGATAAAGCGGAAATCGGTCAAGTCGATGACGCCGCCTTCTGCGATGTCTGTATCCATCATCTGGACCCAGCCCCCGACAGTGTCGATGTCTTCACTTTCCTCGAATTCGATCGGGAAGCGGGCTTCGAGTTCTGACAGCAGAACCCGGCCGTTAACAAGGAAATTGTGGTGGTCCAGCCGCTTGATATCATCGGTTTCGTCTTGGTCGAATTCGTCGCGGATTTCGCCGACAATTTCTTCAAGAATATCTTCCATGGTGATGACGCCGGCTGTCCCGCCGTATTCATCGACGACAATCGCCATATGGACGTGCTGGCTTTGCATGCGCAGCAATACATCCTGGATCGGCGCCTGGTCATGGACGAACGGCAAATCATGGATCGTCAGGCTTTTCGAGAGATCCCCAGCCGTCGTGTAGCTCGTCAGCAATTCCTTGATATTGACAAAGCCGATGATGGCGTCTTTATCGCCGTCTTCGGTTACCGGATAGCGTGTATATTGATGTTCTTTAATAATCTCCATTAATTCAGCGTGATCCATTTCCAGTGAAATGGTAATCATTTGCGTTCTTGGTAGCATAATGTCTTTGGCGAGCCGTTCATCAAACGAGAAGATATTTTGCATATACGCCAATTCATTCTGGTTGATTTCGCCGCTCTGGTAACTCTCATGCATCAAATGCTTCAAGTCTTCTTCGGAATGGCCGTATTCGGGCTGCAAAGTGCGGATGCCCAGCGGCCGCAGTAGGAGGCGGGCCGCTGCATTGAGCAACCAAAGTACAGGTGCGAATAGACTGCCGGCAAGGCTCAGCGCCGGGGCGAGGCGGAAGGCCGCGCGTTCTGCGTACTGGGCCGCCAATGCTTTCGGCGCCAGTTCCCCGATGATGGCCCGGATGAAAAAGACCAGCAGGAGCACTGTGATATAAGCGATCGGCCCTGCCGCATCCGATCCGGCATTGTCCGCCACTGCCTGTACAGAAGGCAGCTCGGCGATGTTTTTCGACAGCCAGCCCAGTCCGATTGCCGTCACTGCGATGCCAAAGCGTGAAACGGATAAATAATAATCCAGATTATTGCTGATTTTTTCCAGCCAATTGGCATTTCTACGGCCTTCCGATAAAGCTTGTTCGATGCGCGACAAGCGCACACGGATGATGGAAAATTCCGCCCCGACAAAAAAAGCGGTAAAAAATAAAAGAATACTTGCGGTTGCGATATAAAGGTAAAATATACTGTCCAATTCGTCCCCCATGTCCGGGAGCTCACCTCAGCTTTCTAAAGTTGTGCATAGTATATCATAAATGGGGAAGCTTGTATCTGCGGGGAGGCGCAGAAAAATTTAGCCCTTTCCAGCCAAACTTATTGAATGCACTGAAAAATATATTTATGATGAACAAAGAGAAAAGGAGTGGTTCTAGATGAAGGTGCTTATTTATGGGGGACAGATTTATACGATGGCAACAGAAGGAGAGACTGTAGAAGCGGTGCTCGTTTCTGATGACTGCATAGAAAAAACAGGGTCTTACGAAGAATTGCGGCAATTGGCCGATAAGGAAATCGATTTGGCCGGCCGTACCATGTACCCGGGGCTTGTCGACAGCCACCTGCATCTGATCCAGCACGGAGAAAAGCTGATGCGTGTCGATTTATCGAAAATCGACAGTTCAGAAGACATGAAACAGCAATTGATCCGCTCGACGGAAGGCCACTCAGGGGATGAGTGGTTTATCGGTGAAGGATGGAATGAAAACAATTTCCCGGACCGGAAAATCTTCCACCGCAGCGAACTCGATGCCATCTGCGAATCGCCGATGATGCTAAAACGTGTTTGCCGCCATGCGGTACTCGCCAATTCGCGTGCGCTTGAACTGGCAGGCATCACGAAAGAAACCGAAGATCCGGAAGGCGGCGTCATCGTGCGCGATACAAACGGCGAACCGACGGGGTATTTGCTCGATGCAGCACAGGAACTCGTCGCGAATGTCGTGCCGGAAGTGAGCGTCGGCTATTTGACGAAAGCGCTGAAGACTTCTGTCGACGATTTGCTCAAGCTAGGCCTGACAGGAGCACACACGGAAGACATGGGATATTACGGCCATTACTCGCGGCCGCTGCAGGCTTTCCACAATGTGATCGGCAAGGAAACGAAATTCCGCGCCCATTTGCTGCGTGCCCATATCGCCTTTGAGGAAATGATGGAGAACGCCGAGTATTTGGAGCCGTTCATCGATCCAGGCCCGATGAAATTATTCGCGGACGGTTCGATCGGCGGAAGGACGGCTTTGCTTAGCCACCCTTACACAGACGACCCGTCGACTAGCGGCGTGGCGATCCATTCCGATGAAGAACTGAAGCGCCTCGTATCCGTGGCGAGAAAATACGGGGAAGCGGTCGCGATCCACGTCATCGGGGATTTTGCGATGGAAAAAGCGCTTGATGCGATCGAAGCTCATCCAACCCCTCAAGGCAAACGGGACCGGCTCATCCATGCGATGGTGCTGAGAGAAGACTTGCTCGAACGCTTGAAGCGCCTCGATGTTGCACTAGATTTACAGCCGAGTTTCGTGCCTTCGGATTTCCCTTGGGTAGTGGAGCGGCTCGGCGACGACCGTCTCGCGCTATCTTACGCCTGGAAGACACTATTGGATGAAGGCATCATCTGTGCCGGCGGGTCCGATGCGCCGATCGAGGAAGTCGACCCGCGCGAAGGATTGTTTGCGGCTGTCGCGCGCAGGAAGCCTGAAGATACGCATGATGGTTATTTACCTGAACAAAAGCTTAGCCGTTTTGAAGCGATCCGCCTGTACACTTACGGCAGTGCCCAAGCCATATGCATGGAGCATCGCCGGGGATTGATCAAAGAAGGATTCGATGCGGATTTCACCGTGTTCGACCGTGACTTGTTTGAAGGGCCTGAGGAGCAATTGCTTAACGCCGAAGTGGAAATGACGGTCGTCGCAGGCGAAGTCATGTATGAGAAAAATGGAGAGGGGGTGTGAAGATGGAAACGTTTATCATCACCGGTGCTTCAAAAGGCATCGGCCTTGCACTCAGCAAACAATTGGCAGCGTCCGGCCATCAAGTAATCGGCATCGCGCGCTCGAAACCTGAAGACTGGACTGGTGCACGGTTCATCACCCACGATCTGACCGATATCGCAGGGATTTCCCAGGTCATGTCGCAAGCGGCAATAGAAATTTCAGCGGAGGCCAAAGCGGTCACGTTGGTCAATAACGCTGGAACGGTCGAACCGATCGGGTTTGCCGCCGTGAATGATGGACAGGACATCGTGAAGAGCATTACCTTGAATCTGACGGCACCGATGGCTTTGTCTTCCGCTTTCTTGCGCGGAACAGAGTCCTTAAAGACGCGCCGCATCGTCAATATCTCATCAGGTGCCGGCAGAAAACAGGTCAAAGGCTGGAGCGCTTATTGCGCAGGCAAGGCGGGCCTCGATCATTACACGACATGCCTGGATGCTGAATATGAAAACCTTAAAGCGGTTTCGGTTGCGCCGGGCATCATCGATACCGGCATGCAAGAGAAAATCCGGGAAAGCGGGGAAGAGGATTTTCCGCAGATCGAGCATTTCCGCGATTATAAGCGCAGCGGCAAACTCAGCAGCCCGGAAGACACGGCTTCCGGCTTGATCCAGTTGATGCAACGCCCGGATTTCAATGAACTGCCGGTGTTGCTCGATTTAAGGGAGCTGCCGCAATAAAAAGGGGGAAGCCCAATTGGCTACGAAACAGGAAAAGCTGGCAAAATTGCGTGAAGCGGACCAAGCAGGCGTCGATGTGTCGAGCCCAAAAGCCGTTATAACGCATATGCTCGCACAAGGCGATAAAGATGCTGTGCTGTGGTTTTATAAAAAAGGAAGCGTCGAATTCGATTTCGATACTTACCACAAGCTTGTGGCAGAACTGAAAGCGAATTAAGCAAAAACCCCCATTTCACGGCATGTGGATTGGGGGTTTTTAGCTGTCGATTCAGCCGAAAGCAAGGCACTTTCCGGATTGGAATTATGCTATAGTAGCTATAGTTAATTTTAAGAAATGAGTTAATCTTTCAAAAAAAGGATGGAATTCAATGGATACGTTGTTATTTATCGCAATAATTGGGGTGGCGGTTTTTGTCGGGATCGCGTCAAAGAAATACTACGATAAACCCTATATCGTCAATTTCGGAATCGCGGCTTTGATGCTATTGCTTGTCGTTCAGTCGATTTTGATGCAGCCGATTACGATACTTGGCTATATCGCCATTGTGGTCTGTTCGATCGCATTCGTTTTCCAAATGGTGATTGGCTACCGCAATTGGAAAGGCCAGGAATATACAAAAGCATGAAAAAAAGCAGGTGAAGAGAAAGTCTTCACCTGCTTTTTCGTTTCATTAAATTTGTTTTAAGGCGTCTTCGATTTGGCTGTCGCCTGCGGTCAGCTCGAATACTTTGTCTGTAAGATCTGTGGATTCAAGGCACGCGACGATGACAGCTGCGACGTCTTCTCTCGGAATGCTGCCGGGATCGAGTTTCCCGGCTGCAGCAATTTGCCCTGTTCCCGGATCGTCTGTCAATAAGCCGGGCCGGACAATCGTATACGCCAAGCTGCTCGATTGCAAGATGCGATCAGCGTGGTGTTTGGCGATATAGTACGGCGTCATTTCCTTAGTCCAATGGGAGCGGTCATCGGCATGGATGGCGCTGACCATGATGAAGCGCCCGATTCCGGCGCGTTCTGCGGCTTCGACAGCTTTTGCCGCCCCGTCCAAATCGACCGTCAAAGTTTTGTCCGCGCCAGTGGAGGCGCCGCTGCCGGCTGTGAAAACCACTGCATCGCAGCCATCCATCGCTTGCTGCAGTTCCTCGACGCTCCCTTCCAAACTCGCGATCACCGTTTCCGCTTGAAGCCCATCGAAGAACGGGCGCTGTTCTGGGTCGCGGATCATCGCTTTCACCTTATGATCCGGATGTTTCGCAAGCAAGCGTACCAAGTGCTGTCCAATTTTTCCGTTTGCTCCGATGACTAGTGTTTTCATTTCATTAGCCTCCTCGAAAATAAGAATACGTACTTGCTATACCCGAAAAAATGAACGATAGCCAAAATATAGGATATGATGCAAAAAACTAGCATGTTTTCTTTGTGCTGTTTTTAGTATAATTGTAAAAGTAAAATAATTTAAAAATGTTAAATTATAGGAGTGTTAATAGATGAGCAAACAATTCGAGGAAAATGATTTGACCATGCAGGGAAACAATCTAAAAGAAACGCCCCCGGATTTTTCCCAGTTCAAAGGCAAGCGTCTCGACAAGCGGCCGAATCTGTTAGTCGACGGCTTGGTCCATGTCGTATTGACCGGGCTTGGGGCTGCTTTACTGCTGAGCATCGTTTATGTGTTGTTCAATTATATCAATTGGTAAGGAGGAGAGACAATGATCCGCTATCCCGATCGAGCGTTAAGAACCATCGGCGTCACGGCACCTTCTTCAGGGGTGTCCGAAGAACTTCATCATTTGCTTGAAGGAGCTACAGCCCAGTTGGAGAAACAAGGATTTGCTGTCAAAACTACGGCGAATGCCTGGACTCAAAAAGAAGCGAAGTCGTCACCTGCAGCGGTTCGCGCTAAAGAGCTGATCAGCATCTGGCGCGACTCCAAAGTCGATGCGATCATCCCGCCGTGGGGAGGGGAGCTGTTATTGGAAATCCTGGAACATCTGGATTTCCGGAAACTCACCCCGAAATGGCTGCTCGGGTATTCGGATATCAGCTTGCTGTCTTTGGCCGTCACCTTGAACACCGGAATTGCAACAGCGCACGGCACCAATATAATCGACTTGCGCGGCAGTGAAACTGATCCGACTACTGCATGCTGGATAGATGTACTGTCCTCGACAAAAACCTCGGTTATCAAGCAAGTCTCTTCCGAGAAATACCAAAAAAGTTGGGACCATGACAAGCCCACTCCGGCGGTTTTCAATTTGACAGAACCGACCGTGTGGAAGACCGTGTCCGGAAATGCCGAACGGCTGGAAGGCCGTCTTCTCGGCGGATGCATCGATGTAATCCGCCACCTGGTCGGTACTCCATACGGCAATGTCGAAGCTTTCCGGAAGAAATCCATACCGGATGAACCGGTCATCTGGTTTTTGGAAAACTGCGAGATGAACACGGCGGATTTGAAACGCAGCCTGCTGCAGATGAAATATGCAGGCTGGTTCGACAATTGTTCCGGCATCGTATTCGGCAGAAGCGAAGCGAACGAGCCGGTGCAAGGGTATACCGCGGAGATGGTTTATCAGGAACTTGCGGAGCAATTAAAAGTTCCCATTGTTTATGATGCCGATATCGGCCATCAGCCGCCGCAAGTGATTCTGGTCAACGGGGCGCACGCCCTTTTCCACGTTGACGATGGAAAAGGGCGTGTCGTCCAGGAATTCCGTTAAAGAAAGGAAGGGTGTCGTATGGAATATCGCCGATTAACGCCAGAAGACGCCGAGCAGTACAGGGAACTTCGCTTGATGGCGTTGCGGACGGATGCCGATGCTTTTTCAACCGATTTTAACGAAGCAAGACAAAGGCCGGTGAGTGCGACAGCTAAAAACCTGGCCAATCCTGCGGCTGTAACATTCGGTGCGTACGGCGAAGGCCGTCTGCTCGCGATAATGACACTGTTCCGGCTGTCTGGGAAAAAAACCAGCCACCGAGCTGAAGTACTCGCCGTCTATGCAAGGGAAGAATCGAGAGGGGCGGGAATTGCGTCAACGCTTTTTGGTCATTTGCTGGCGTTTGCGGGGGAGTGGGAAGGGCTCGAGCAGCTCGAACTGGCCGTCAATTCGGAAAACTCGCGCGCAATCGATTTTTACGATAGGTTCGGCTTTACGCGCATCGGCATCTTGCCGAATGCACAGCAGACGGACGGACGTTACATCGACGAATTGATGATGGTGCTGAAGCTGGGAAATGAATGAACCAGAAAAAGCGGAGACAAGGGTCTCCGCTTTTTTATTGTTCATTTAAAATATACAATTTGTCGTCGCCTTCTGTTGGGGTGCCCCGGCCATCGGTATTGTTCGTGATGAAATACAAATCGTTGCCGTCAGAATAAACGTCGCGGATGCGGCCGTATCCTTCGATGGAATCGGTGATTTCTGCCGACTCCGGATCCATTACTTTGATCGCTGTCCCACGAAGTGCTGCGATATACAGCGCACCGTCGTGAAAGTCGATCCCGCTAGGTGCCCACGTATCATCTGCGCCACTCGTGACAAACGGCGCTTCTAACCCATCAGCCGTTTCTTCCCCTTCAATTTCGGGCCAGCCGTAATTGGCATCCTGTTTGATGATATTGATTTCGTCGTTCGCCGATTGGCCGTGTTCGGAGGCGTACATCGTGCCCCCGTCCCAGGCTATGCCTTGAGGGTTCCGGTGGCCGTGTGAATAGATTTCAAATTCATTGAATTCGTTAAGGCGGAGAATTTTCCCGTTGACTGAAGCGGGATCCTGCGCAAGGTCCGGTTCGGATGCGTCTCCGATGGTCGCATAAAGCGTGCCGTCTTCACTGAATTCTAACCTGCCGCCGTGATGGACATTGCCTGTCGGAATGCCTGACAAGAGAACGGCCGTTTCCGACCAGCTTCCGCCGTCTAAATGAAACTCCGCAATTTTGTTATAAGAATTGCCATTGTCTTCATAAACATAATAGCCGTAAGCTTCCTGTGAGTCATCGAAATCCGGCTTCAGCACGAATCCGAGAAATCCTGCTTCAGAAGCCGAAGACAAGGGCGAAGAGAAATTGACGTCTTGGCGTTCCAACTTTCCTTCAGCATCAATGTAAGCGACTGTGCCTGGGCGTTCTGATATATAGAAAGCGTCATCTTGCTTGTTGATTGACCAAGGGGCTTCAAGGTCCGTGGCGATCACATCTGCAGGTGCGGTCGCTTCATCGGGATTCGCGGGCCCATTGCTGCATCCGGCAAGAGCTGCTGCAAGAATCCCGGGGAAAATCCATTTTTTCAACTTGAAAACCTCCTTTTTATTCATCATAATCTAAGCAGGAAGCGATGGGAAATGTAAAACAGCAAGGAGGACGAAAAATGCCGCTGCTAAAAGACGTCAAAGAACAAGAAGAGTTGCGCAAAAAACGCAATTTGGTCCGCATCATCACATGGATCAGCATCGCAGTCGTGCTGTTCATCCTATGGTATGTAAATTAAAAGGGAATGCAAAGGAAAACGCGAAGCCAGTAGTCTAGGCTTCGCGGTTTTGCAGTTATGCATTTGTTTTTTGCTGTGGTTTGGCGATAATCCATTCGACGATGACAAACACTGCTACGAGGACAATCATTAAATTGATCAGCCCGGCGTCCAAATACTTATCGCGGAAAATGATGGCGACCGTCAAAACGTAAAAGACGGCCTGTGTTACTTTTGCAGCAGGCGGCACTTCGTTTTTCGGATAGCGCAGCCGGCCGAGCTGGAACGCCAGAAAAGCGAATAACAGAATTAAGTATTGTGGCCAAGTAAAGCTGTCGTTGACCAGATTATTCATCAATGCGTAAACGATTAATGGAACGAGATACAATAAAAGCGTTTTCAAGGGAGATCCTCATTTCTGCTATTTTTTGCGCGGAGTGCTATTTTGCCGTTCTTTCAATAGCTGGATCAAATTGTAGACAGCGAAAGCGAGTGCAAGCCCGACGATGATCACCGATAATAAGGGATAGAGCGATACGCCGTTTTGCATGATGTCCACGATGCGTGCATAGATGATGAATGGGCCGATCAGGATGATGAAAATATCGAGTGCGGTTCCTAGTTTCGATCTCATAAATAGCCTCCAGTAAATCAGTATGTCACCATCATATCAGAATCGCATGTGCCTGGCATGCCCAAAGCAAAAAGCAGCCGCTCAAAGTTGAACGGCTGCTTTCTTTATTTATGCTCTTTTAGTTTGTCGTTGGCAAGTGCATGGGCTGCCTTGTTCTGGGAATCCGGAATCCATTTGATGAAGCAATAATCGAATCCATCCGCAATCGCCAAGGATTCATCGAGCAGTTTTCTGTAGACCGGATTTTTCACGAAGCGTTTTTCGAAGGCATCGACGACGAGCTTCGAGTCCGATTTGATGGACACCATTCCTGTCGCGAGCGGACGAGCGAGCTCCAGCCCTTTTAACAGCGCCGTGAATTCGGCCTGGTGATTATCCATTTTGCCGACATACTGGCTCCATTTGATGGAATGCCCTTCGCCTCTTAAAAACACGCCGACCGCGCTGACGTTGACACCGCCGGCAGTCGATGCGTCCACGAACAATTCGATCATCGCGCGGCCTCCTGTTCATCGAGCGGCCGGATTTTCTTCGCGATATAGCCAAACGGCGTATCCAGTACCGACACGATAAATTTCAGGACATAGGTCGAGATGAAGATCTGGATCCAGACATCGAACGGAAAGACGCCGAAAAAAGCGATCGATGTGAAGATCAAGGTGTCGATCAATTGGCTAAGCAGGGTCGAGCCGTTATTGCGGATCCAGAACTGGCTGTCTTTCGGAAAAACTTTCCGCAAAGCTGAAAAGACGATGACGTCGATATGCTGCGCAAGCAGATAGGCGATCATGCTGGCAATGGCGATTTGCGGCACCAGGCCGAATACGGTTTCGAGTGCTCCGTGGGCAAAATCACTGTCCGCGGGAATGAACTGAAGGCCGAATTGCATCGTCACGACCATGATCAAAAGCGAGGAAAAGCCGAGCCATACTGCTTTTTTCGCTTCTTTTCTGCCGTATTTTTCATTGAGGATATCGGTTGCAAGAAAAGTCGAGGCATACAAGCTATTGCCGAGCGTTGCGGTCAATCCGATGATTTCAATCGTCTTTGTCACTTGGATATTCGCCAGGATGGTGGCGAAAGCGACCCAGGCGAACAGCCCGGTCTTGCCAAACACTTTATACATGATGAGCAATAACACAAAATTGAACAGGGCGAAGCCGAGCCCTAAGAATTCATTAAACAAACTGCTTCCTCCTTAGTTTTGGTAGAGCGGGAAGTTTCGAACCGCTGAAGGACGAAAATGTCCCAAGCCAGTATACCGATTGTTGCGGAAAAAAACAAATTCATAGTAGAATAATAGAATGACATTTTGCGGAGGGACCCGAATGAAAAAAGTATCCATTATCAACGAAATCGATGAAATGCTCAATACGTATTGTGAAGGCTGCTTTGTCAAAGCCCAACTCCGCAAGGACGAAGGAAAAACAGCGGCGCACCGCTTTTGCATCAGCGAATGCACAGTCGGCACCCAATTGCAGTTTTTGGGCCAGGAATTGAATAAAATCGGCACGGGCGGTAAGTGAACCCTTGAGCCGCTGCAGGGCGTTTTCATGAGCATAGCAATCCAGTATGCACGGATTTGCCTGAATAAAAAGAAGACCCAGGAAAAATTCCTGGGTCTTTTTGTTTCAATTTTTATGGTTGGTCCTGCGCGACGTTCGCTGCTTGCGGCCCGCGATTGCCGTCAATGATATCGAACGAGACAGCTGCGCCTTCTTGCAGCGATCGGAAACCATCACCTTGGATGCCGGTAAAATGGACAAAAACATCATCACCGTTGTCACATTCGATAAAGCCATAGCCTTTTTCTGAATTGAACCATTTCACAATTCCGTGGTGCATGGACCTTCCCCCTAATATTCAGATTGTCGGACCCTCAGCTTTAGAGCCAATGGATGGCTTAACTATACATGATGGTGCATATAAGGTCAATACGGCGATGGGGCGCCGTTTCAGTCCATTACACGTTATAATGGGGCCAGAACAATTTAAAGGAGAGAACCCATGAATCACCAAGCCATAGCGGACTGCCGCATGAAAGTGAAAAGTATCTATGAACAATTTGACGCCAGCCACGACTGGCAGCACATCGAACGGGTGCTGGAAAATGCGCGCCATATTGCAAAGGCGGAAGGCGGCGATCAGGCACTGATCGAGCTTGCCGTATTATTGCATGACGTCTCCGACCCGAAATACAAAAAGGCGGGAGAAGACCCGGAACAAGAAATCCTCCAGCAGCTTGAGCTGACGGACGCTGAGCGCAGCGAGATTCGCTCGATTATCCGGACCGTCTCTTTTAAAGGCGGGACGAACGAAGAACCTGCAACGCTTGAAGGCAGAATCGTCCGCGATGCCGACCGCCTCGATGCGATCGGTGCGATCGGCATTGCACGCGCCTTTGCATACGGCGGCGCAAAAGGCCGTAAATTATATGACCATGATGAACAGGCGCGCACCGCGATGACCGAAAGCGAATACCGGAACGGCGATACGAGCACCGTGACGCATTTTTACGAGAAGCTTTTGCTGTTGAAAGAACTCATGTTGACGGATAGCGGAAAGCAAATGGCTGAAGAACGCCACCGATTTATGCTATCCTTTCTAGAGCAACTACAAAACGAAACGGATGGGAAAAAATGAGCCACTTACACGTAACAAACCTAAGCAAATCAGTGGGGGTCAAAACCCTCTTCACCAATGTCGAATTCTCGCTTTACCCGGGAGAACGTGCCGGCTTGATCGGCGTCAACGGCACCGGCAAGTCGACTCTTTTGTCGATCCTTGCTGGCGAGCTCGAATCCGACACCATGGAAATGGACCATCCAAAAAAATACCGGATTACCTATTTGATGCAGGAGCCTGAATTCGACGAATCGCTGACTGTCCTGGAAACGGTCTTCTCCGGCGACTCGCCGTTGCTTGCGCTCAACCGTTCCTATGAAAAGGCGCTGCAAAATATGATCGCTGACTCGGGGTCTGAACAATTGCAGGAAGAATTGATGAAAATCCAGGAAGGCATGGAACGCGAAAACGCCTGGGATATCAACGCCTTGGCCAAAACGGCATTGACCAAACTTGGCATCGATATGTACGACCAGCAAGTCAGCGAATTGTCCGGCGGCCAGCGCAAACGCGTAGCGCTCGCCAAAGCCTTGATCGAACCGGCCGACTTGATCCTCTTGGACGAGCCGACCAACCATTTGGACGCAGGCTCTACGGAATGGCTGCAGGAAACGCTTCTGCGCATGAACAGCGCCATGCTGTTCGTAACGCATGACCGTTACTTCCTCGACGCTGTCTCGACGCATATCTTTGAACTGGCCGACCAGACGATGTATACGCATAAAGGAAACTACGGCGACTACCTGGAAGCAAAAGCCGTGCGCGAAGAAATGGCCGAAGCGACGAAACAAAAGATGCACAACCGTTTCCGCTCGGAGCTGAAATGGATCCGCCGCGGCGCGAAAGCCCGCAGCACAAAGCAAAAAGCGCGCATCCAGCGTTTTGACCAATTATCGGAAGACCTGCAATCAACGTCCGATAACACGAGCCTTGAACTATCGATGCAGAGCCAGCGACTCGGCAAGAAAATCATCGAAGGGGAAGACTTGGCCGTTTCATACGGCGACCATCAAATTTTCCATTCCTTCGACTTCTTACTGCAAGGCGGCGACCGCATCGGTATCGTCGGGCCGAATGGTGCCGGGAAATCGACGCTCATGAAATTGATCGCCGGCGACCTGGAAGCGACAAGCGGCACGTTGGACTACGGAAGTACCGTCAAGATCGCGCATTTCACGCAGCGTTTACCGGAAATGGACGAATCCCAGCGCATGATCGAATACATCCAGGAAGTATCGAGCGATTTCGAAGCGGAAAAAGGCGTACGTTTGTCCGCGACTCAAATGCTCGAACGATTCCTGTTCCCGTCGAATGCCCACGGCACCTTGATCGGCAAATTGTCAGGAGGCGAACGCAAGCGCTTGTACTTGCTGAAATTGTTGATGGAAAAACCGAATATCCTGTTGCTCGATGAGCCGACGAATGATCTGGATATCCAGACTTTATCCGTCCTTGAAGACTTTTTGGAGAATTTCCCAGGCGTCGTCTTGACCATTTCCCACGACCGCTTTTTCCTTGACCGGATCGCGAAAAAGCTATGGACGCTCGGAAGCGGCACGGTCGAAGAGTATCAAGGATTGTACACGGACTGGCTGAAAGAAAAGAAGCCGGTAGTTGAGCCGCAAGCTGCTATTGTGGCAAATGACATGCCGGCTGCAGACTCTGCATCGCGAGCACCGGAAAAAAAGAAGAAGATGAGTTTCCTCGAGAAAAAGGAATATGATGGCATACTCGACAAAATCGCGGAAGTGGAAGACAAAATCGAGCAGACCGAGGCGGAAATGTCCAAAGCCGGGTCTGATTTTGATAAATTGCAGGAATTGACCGACCAAATCGATGCTTACACCGTCGAGTACGATGAATTGATCGAACGGTGGAGCTATCTGCAGGAACTGGCAGAAGCGTAATACACACAGGAGGGATTATCTTGAAAATAGTAGCTATTGAACCGACTCCAAGCCCGAATACGATGAAAGTGATCATCGACCAGGAATTGCCGTTCGGGAAAAGCCATAATTACAAGAAAGACCAGACGGAAGGCGCGCCGAAAGAAGTGCAGGAAATCTTAGAGATCGATGGCGTCAAAGGCGTCTACCATGTGGCGGATTTCCTTGCCGTCGAACGCAACGCAAAATCCGACTGGGAAGGCATTCTTGCTGATGTCCGGCGCGTCTTCGGCGAAGGCAATGGCTCCGAGGAAGAACTCGAGATCGATGAGCATTTCGGTGAAGTGTATGTCCATGTCCAGGAATTCAAAGGCATTCCGTTGCAAGTAAAAGTGTTCGATTCGCAATCGGAAGAGCGCTTTGCGATGCCGAACCGTTTTGTGCAGGCGATGAACAAAGTCATGGACCCGACTGATGAAAACTTCATTTTCCAGCGCAAATGGGCAGATTACGGCGTCCGCTACGGCGAAAAAGAGGAAATCGGCAAAAGCATCGTCGAAGAAATCGAAGCGGCTTACCCTGACGACCGTTTGGAATCCTTGACCAGCAAAACCGAATCAAATGAATCGGCTGGCAAAATCGACAAACGCAGAGTATCGCTGGAAGAATTCGACGCACCGGATTGGGAAACGCGCTTTCAATTGCTCGGCCAATTGGTTGAAGCGGATCTTGAGGATTTGCAGCTGTTAGGAAAGGCATTGGAAGACGACAAAATGTCGATCCGCCGCCAAGCAGCCATCTATCTCGGCGACATCGACGACGAAGCGGTCGTACCGTACGCAGAACAGGCGATGAGAGACAAGTCATGGGCGGTCCGCCGCACAGCTGGTGACACCATCAGCGACCTTGGCTTCGAAGCGTTCGAACCGATCATGATCGAAACATTGCAAGACAAGAACAAGCTCGTGCGCTGGCGTGCCGCGATGTTCTTGTACGAAACTGGAACAGAACAAGCGCTTCCGGCACTGAAGGAAGCGGAAAATGACCCTGAGTTCGAAGTGAAGCTCCAGATCAAGATGGCGATCGCCCGCATCGAACAAGGCGAAGAAGCGCGCGGTTCGGTATGGAAGCAAATGACCGAAGCCCGCCAGACGATGAAAGACAATAAGTAAGAGGCAAATGTTTCCCGCCTCCTTCCTTGAGGTAAAGAGCAATACGACGCTTTACTTGGAGGAGATAGAAAATGGCTGAAAAACAAGTGTATTCGATAGAAGTGCTTTGCCGAGGCAAGTACGAATCGTGGGAATTCGAGCAGGAAGACGAACGCGACAGGTTTTATGAGTCGGTGAAGAAAGAATTCGCCGATCATGCGTTCGAAGAAGAGCCGACGGATGTGGAAGATACGGAAATCCTGCAGTTGAGCGCCAATTCCATGCATATCGATGAGGAAGGCGAAGTGGACCAGAAAATGCGCTATGACTGGTTCCATTACGATAGTTTCGGGGATATGCTGGCGTATATTAATGAACATTATAAAGAAAAACATTAGTTGGATCCCAAAAATGAAAATGGCAGCAAACTGCATGTATGCAGTTTGCTGCCATTTTTTTACTGGGATTAGTTAGCGATGACCAATGCTGAGAAAAATCACAATGATTTTTATTCACAGCCGACACCGTCACCGTCTCGATCGAGATGCTTACCGTATCCGGGGTCGCCACGGTAAACAGGGGCGGCCCCGTCTTCCCGGGCCGCAGTGCAATTGTCATACTCTACCGAAGCAGTTGATGAAGCCGGGGCTGCGGCAGCTGTTGATGGTTCATTAGAAACTTGAGGAGTCGAGTCTTCAGCCTGTGCTGTTAAACCTGAAATGGTGTCATTTAACGCGTCATTTTCAGCTTGAGCATCAGCGAGCTGTTTTTCGAGAGCGCTTATATTTTCCGTCAAACCTTCTTTTTCTTGATTGAATGTTTCTTTTTGTTTTTTCAATTCGTCAGCTGCATTTTCATTTTCCGCCATTTTTACGGTCATCTCTTCAATCAGTTCTTTATTCGTAGTGTTTTCTTCACTCAATAAAGCCAATTCATTTTTTTTGTCGTTCCAATCGCTCTGTAATTCATTGTATTTAGTTTCTATGTCGTTTTTTTCAGCGGCAATTTCCCTGTTCTCGAATTCAAGTTCATCGTTTAACACCAGTAAATTATCACGCTCGGCTTCCATTTGCCTTGTCCCTAGAAAATCAAAAATGAGTATGGAAAGCGCCAATACAGCAAAAGCGATAAAAGCATTTCGCCCATAGCCCTGTGGCCCATGGGCTTTTTTAGTTGATTTGACCATTAACCATTGAATACCAAAAACAGCAAAAAGGATTCCAGCAGCCACAGCCAGTAGGATGAAAAACGCTTGCATTAAACTCCCCCCTTAACCTTTTTTGTGAGTTTATAACAGCGGAAGAGAGAGACTATGGTAAACCAATTTTTGAAACACTGAAAATTGATATCATCAATGGTAAATTATTATAAAAGTTAAATTAATTATAACATATAAGTAAATTTTTTATGTTAAAAAAATGATAATAAATAACTTTTTTGATATTTCGTGGAGTCTGAAGAAAACGCAAGAAGATTTTATGGATGTCCAATTTTGGAAAGATGATTTCAGTCCAGGATATGTGATTAAAATCATTTACATGTCAACAAATGAAATTAACCTTCAAGTAAGTTAGAATAAAGAGTGGAGAAGTAAAACCATTCTTATAAAAAATTAAAGAAAGCAGGGATATATATGAACGCATACGATGAATACATGAAGGGCATTGTCGTCCCGATGCGCAAAGAATTGACGGAATCCGGATTCACGGAGCTGACGACGGCTGAAGATGTCAATGAACATATGAGCACGGCACAAGGCGTGAGCCTCGTGATCATCAACTCAATCTGCGGATGTGCCGCAGGGCTTGCACGCCCGGCAGTACGCGAAGCGGTTGAACTGTCTGAGCATAAGCCGGATCATTTGGTGACAGTATTTGCTGGGCAAGACAAGGAAGCGACAGCGCAGATGCGCCAGTATTTTGAGGAAGTGCCGCCATCGTCTCCTTCAATCGCAGTCTTGAAAGACGGGCAGCTTGCGCATTTCATTCCGCGCGAAGAAATCGAAGGCTTTGAGATGGAACAAGTGCGTGATGCCGTGAAACAAGCGATCGAGGAAGCAGCGCAGTGAAGACGGTCGTCACGACCGCTTACCGGCCGACTGATGCGACTAAGCGCTGTGCACAAGAGACCGCACAGCTCCTTGGTCTGCAGGCAGTCGAGCGCAATAAGCGGCCGATCTACAAACTGCACGAAGAACTGGCTGCGGACATCATCGTCTGCAAAAAAGAACGGCTCGAGCTTTATCCAGTCGGACAAAGCGAGCCGTTCTTTTTTCATCCCAATTCGGCGGCATTTCGCTCGAAGCGGCCATTAGAAAACGATCCACTTGTTGAAGTGTCCGGACTCGGGCCAGGAGATGCCTATCTGGATTGCACGCTCGGCATGGCAAGTGATGCGCTCATTGCTTCGCTTGTCGTTGGTGGCACAGGAAAAGTCGTTGGTTGTGAAAGCGACCCGGTCATCGCCCATGTCATCCGGGAAGGCTTGAAAAATTATCAGAACATGCCAAAGCTGCACGAATCGATGAGGCGCATCCAAGTCGTCCCGCAAAATGCGGTCGATTATTTGAAGGGCCTTGATGATGATGCCTTCGATGTCGTTTACATGGATCCGATGTTCACGGAACAGATTGCCGAAGCGTCGAACTTCGCGCCGCTCCGGAACAATGCGGACCACGGGCAATTGACGGAGGAATGGGTAGAGGAAGCGAAGCGCGTCGCTAGGAAAAGCGTCGTCTTGAAAGCGCATTTCCGCTCGACTGATTTTGAGGCGTTCGGCTTCAAGCGGCGCGTGCGCCCAAATACGAAATTCCATTTCGGTGTCATCCAAATGAATAAGACCCAATAAAAAATCTCCCAAAAGCGGGAGATTTTTTTCGGAGTGTTGAAGAAGTCTGAAATTCATTATAAATTAAACGAAGATTATCTTTTCCGCATTCAAAAATCAATGATATGGTTTAGTGTTTAAAGAAGCGTTCGTTCGTAAACCCTTCTGCTCAATAATGCTGCGCATTACTTCGCAAAGATAAGCTCTCACGTAGTTCGATATTATTTTTCCTGCGGGAGCAGCGAAGCGACGGGTTTGAGAGACCCCGCAGGGAATGATTAAGCGAAGCTTCGCTGAGCCTAATCATTTGCGACGCATCTGCCACGCAGATGTGGGAGCAGCGGTTTTCGTAGTGAACGAGGAGGCTCGATTCCCGCCCGCGGAAAGCGAGCGATAAGCTTCGGAAAATACGGCTTCTTACCTTTCTCGACACAATAAAAAAATCTCCCAAAGCGGGAGATTTTTTTAGTCTGTAAAGGATAGCGAAGTCAAATACACAAGCATAAACAATAGACCCAATCCAATCAATAATGACGCGTCCATGAAAATTCCTCCTTTTTGAAAAAAACAAGGCGTGCTTACTCGCTTTATTGTACAATGAATTGGAAGAAGATGAAACCTTTCCACATAAAAATCGTTTATTACAATAGTAAGCTTGACAAAATGTTCAAAATTGAAGGTGATGAATGTGAAAAGCTGGTGGCAAAAATCCTTGATGGTCGTAGTGGCGGTCCTAACATTGGGCGCAATTACACCGAACCATATGATTTGGGAGTCCTTGCTCGATGAAAAAGGGGAACCGAAATCACATGCAAGCCAAGGGGATACGAAACAATATACGATAGAATGGATCGACCCGGAAGAGTATTATGTGACGGCCGACTCGATTTTGGCCGATTTCCGCCAGGCCGCTGAAGAGCAGTCCTATATAAAATTCGGTTCACGCATCGGCCCGGTGATCGACTCGGAATTCCGCACGCGCATTTTGCCGGCGATCCAGGGCGTCATCGACACGGAACTGGCCGCATACGGCAAAGACAGATTGCGCAATTTGGCGATTTCCGAAAAACCGTCCGGCGACCATGCCGAGAAAATTTTCCACGTCTATGACAAAGACAGCGGGCAAGATGAAATCCGTTTCCATGTCCGGACCGAGAAAAAACCGCTCGAAGGCTATTCGTTCAATTTCCATTACCATTTGGCAAGTGACCAGTACCAGCGCCACATCAGCATCGGGGACATCTACTGGTCCAAAGACACCCCGCCTAAATGGCTTTCCTGAAACCGTTATCACCATAACGGTTTTTTTTGATGTCCTCATTTTTTTCTGAAATCATGGTATTCTTAAAGTTTTTCTTATTCGAGTTGTTTTTGTTATGATGATACTAATAATGGAGGGAATTGCATGAAACAATATTTAGCGTTATGTGAACACATTCTGGACAAGGGGGCAAAAAAAGAAGACCGTACGGGAACCGGGACGCTCAGCGTATTCGGCCACCAAATGCGCTTTGACCTGGCAGAGGGCTTCCCGCTCATGACCACCAAGAAAACGGCGTTCCGCCTCATTGTCTCCGAACTTCTCTGGTTCATTAAAGGCGATACGAATGTCCAGACTTTATTGAAGGATAATAACCACATCTGGGATGAGTGGGCGTTTGCGCAATGGGTCGAAAGCGATGAATACGACGGGCCGGACATGTTTGATTTCGGCCGGCGGGCACAGCGCGATCCGGAATTTGCGGAACTGTACAAACAGCAGATGACGCTGTTCCAGGAAAAAGTGCTGGCAGATGACGGGTTTGCGAAAAAATACGGAGATTTGGGTCCGGTCTACGGCAAGCAATGGCGATCGTGGGCAGCGACTGACGGCGGGCAGATCGACCAGCTGAAAAATGTCGTCGAGTCGATCAAGAACAACCCGGACTCGCGCCGTCATTTGGTGACAGCATGGAATCCGGAATTCATCGATGACATGGCGCTTCCGCCTTGCCACATCATGTTCCAGTTTTACGTGGCGGATGGCAAATTATCGTGCCAGCTATACCAAAGAAGCGCAGACGTCTTCCTCGGCGTGCCGTTCAATATCGCCTCCTATGCGCTTTTGACGCATCTGGTGGCCAAGGAATGCGGGCTTGAGCCTGGTGAATTCATCCACACAACTGGCGATACGCATCTCTATGTGAACCATTTAGATCAAGTGCAGGAGCAATTGGGCAGAGAACCGAAAGCTTTGCCGTCATTGAAATTAACAGACGGCAAATCGATGTTCGAGATGGAAATGGAAGACATTCAAATCGAGGGCTATGACCCGCATCCGCGGATCAAAGCGCCTGTCGCTGTATAACGGCCAAGGAGGAAAACTTATGATTTCATTAATGGTGGCACATGACCCGGAATACGTAATCGGCAAGGATAATCAATTGCCATGGCACATTCCGGAAGATTTGGCCTATTTTAAAAAACATACAATCGGGAAAGGCATGGTAATGGGGCGCAATACGTTCGAATCGATCGGGCGTCCCTTGCCGAAACGGCGCAATATTGTCGTCACGCGCAACACCGGGTACACGGCTCAAGGCGTCGACATCACCCACAACCTGGCTGATGCAATCGAATTGGCCAAACAGCAACACGAGGAAGTGATGGTCATCGGCGGCGAGCAAATTTTCCGCGAAGCCTTGCCGATCGCTGACAGGCTCTATATTACACTGGTCCACCAGCCGTTTGAGGGGGATACGTTTTTCCCTGAATACGGAAGGGAATGGAAGTTAGTATCCGAGTCTGAGCGCCATCTTTCAAACGGCATCCCGTATTCCTATTTGGTGTTTGAACGCGATGCGGGAGGAGAAACGCTTGCTTAAGTCTGCCCGAACATTCTCCTACCTATTTGGCTATTTGCCGATTGCCGCCAAAAATCTGGCGAAGTTCAAAAAGCGCAAAGTGCAATTGGGCCAACCGGAATATTCCCGGCTAATCCATAGCGAGCCCCAGAAATGGGCGTCCGGCATCATGAAGCGCACCGGCAGTGAAGTGGAAGTGAGCGGGCTCGATTATTTGCCGGAAGGGCCGGTGCTGTTTGTCAGCAACCACGAAGGCAATTTCGACATTCCGGTGCTGTTGTCGTCGATCCCGAAACCGTTCGGCTTTATTTCCAAAGAAGAAGTGAGGAAATTCCCGATCATCCCGTCTTATATGGAAGAGATGAATTGCGTATTCCTTGACCGTACCGACCGGCGCAGCGCATTCAAGTCCATTACCGATACTATCGGCAAGCTTCAGGAAGGCCATTCCATCCTGATCTTTCCGGAAGGCACGAGAAGCAAAGGGCAGGGCCTCAAGGAATTCAAAGCCGGATTCATGCGCATCGCAAAAGAAGCCCAAGTGCCGGTCGTGCCGATTGCGATCGAAGGGACATCGCGCATCATGGAAAACAACAATAACCAAATCCGCCCGGCCCATGTGACCGTCCAGGTGCTCAAGCCGATCACCCCCGAAGAGCTGGACGCTGCGGGCGTAAAAGCGGCGCAATTGGTCAAGAGCCGCATCGAACAGGCGCTGGCAGAAGTCCAGTGACTTTTTGTATGCAAAGCAAAACCCTTAACACCTATCAGAAGATGAAATGGAAGTGATCGAATGTCGAAAATTCATATCGTAACGGATTCGACTGCTGATTTGAAAGCAGAAGAAATAGAAGCATACGGGCTTCACGTCGTTCCTTTATCGATCCAGATCGGGGGCAAGACCTATCTCGACCGCGTCGATTTGGAACCGGAGGCTTTTCTTGAACTGATGGAAAATTCGGATGAGTTCCCGAAGAGCTCACAGCCTGCGCCAGGCGTCTTCAAAGAACTGTATGATGAACTCGGCAAGGATGGAAGCCAAATCATTTCCATCCATATGACGGGCGGCATGAGCGGCACCGTGGAATCTGCCCGCACAGCAGCGGAATTGACGGATTCCGATGTCACGGTCATCGATTCCCGCTACATCTCCCATGCTTTGACATTCCAGGTATTCGAAGCTGCAGACATGGCAAAACAAGGGAAAACGGTCCAGGAAATTGTCGAGCGCGTGGAGCAGGTGCGCCGCAATACGAAGCTGTATGTCGTGGTCGATACGCTCGATAATTTAGTCAAAGGCGGCCGCATCGGCAAAGGCCGTGCGATGATCGGATCGTTCCTGAAGATCAAGCCGATTGCCTCGCTCGACGATGGCGAATACACCCCTGTCGCGAAAATGCGCAGCCATAAGCAAGTCGTGGACTATCTAGTGAAAGATTTTGCCGAACGCACGAAAGGCAAAGTAATCAAAGGCGTCGGCATCGCCCAGGCGAACGGGCAGTCGATGGCTGAGCCGCTGCGTGAAAAAATCAAGGAACTTGGCTTCACCGATATCCGCTACGATTTCACGACTCCGGTCATTTCCACGCATACGGGAATCGGCGCCATCGGTTTCATGTATTATACGGGGCAGGCCTAAGTAATCGTAAAGGAGAGACGGACGTGAAACACATCCTGTATATTGTCATCGCCTTATCGATTGTGCTTGCGGGATGTGCTTCGACGTTCAATTTCGGCAAAGAAGAAGCGGCGCCGCGCCTGCCTGTGGAATTCGCCCCGTATACAATCCCGCCGAACTTCATCCCTCAAACCGTCATCATCACCGCCCTTGGCGATTCTTTGTCACAAGGGGTGGGCGATACCGAAAACCGCGGAGGCTATGCCGGCCGCCTTGCGCTCGAAATGGCGGAATGGCCGGGGGTGGAAGGCATCGCCCTCGAAAATACAGCGAAACGCGGCAGGAGAAGCGATCAATTATTGGCGTTGTTCCAGCAAGGCAAGCTGTCGGGGCCGCTCCTTGCTTCCGATTATATCTTCATGACAATCGGCGGCAACGACGTCATGCGCATCGTCAAACGCGATTTGTTTTCGCTTAACATCGAAGCGTTCAGCGAAGAACTCGTTCTATACCAGAACCGCTTCGAGACCATCTACGCATCGATACGCGCATTGAACCCGTCGGCGCCGCTTATCGTCGTCGGCCTGTACAACCCGTTTTCTCTGGTGACGGATGAAGTGGAAGAATTCGATCAGATCATCGCTTCCTATAATGGGGTCATGCAAGAAACATTGGAAGGCGACCCGCATGCCTGTTTCGTGCCCGTCAGCGATTTATTCGTCGGTAACGAGAACTTGGTTTACCATACCGATTTCTTCCATCCGAACAGCAAAGGTTATGACCTGATGGCTGAGCGGGTCTCGGACAGAATGGGTCAATGCGGAATCAGCTTCCAAGGATAGGAGGTGGAAAGATGAAGAAATGGCGTTTTGCATTCTTCGTGCTATTGGTGCTGAACTTGATTGCTGTCATTGGATTTTTCCTGTTCATAACGGCACCATCCGATAATTTCAAAGACTATCAAGCGGAAAGCGTTCCGCCGCCTAAAGGCAATACCGTCGTCGTCAATACGACGAAAGCCGATTTCGAAGGCATTGCGAACACCTATATCGCCGATGCGATGGAGGGGCAGCCGATGCCTTTGCGCCTCGCGGTGGCCGACAATGTCAGTTTGTCTACCGAATTGACGGTGTTCGGGGTGACCTTGCCGATCCTGTTGACGTTTGACCCGGCCGTGCTGCCGGATGGCAATTTGCTCCTGGAGCAGCGTTCGGTTGAAGTCGGACAGCTCGACATTCCACCGGAGTCAGCGTTAAAATTACTTCGGGACTCTGTAGATCTTCCGGATTTTATGGAAGTGATGCCGAAAGAAGAGGAAGTCTTGCTGAATCTCACGGAAATCCCGATCAATGGCGGGGTTTCGGTGCGCGCAACATCGTTCGACCTTGAAGAAGATGATATCCGTCTTTTAGTGACGATCCAGCCATAATGTGAGGAGGGGTAAGATGAGAACGGAAAAAGCGACATTTGCAGGCGGCTGTTTTTGGTGCATGGTACAGCCTTTTGATTCCTTGGAAGGCATAGAGGCAGTCGTCAGCGGCTATACAGGCGGCGATTTGCCGAATCCCACGTATGAACAAGTTTGCACAAATTTGACCGGCCACCGGGAAGCTGTTGAAATCACGTTCCAGCCTGAGCTTTACCCGTATGAGCGCTTGCTTGAAGTATATTGGTCGCAGATTGACCCGACCGATGCCGGCGGGCAGTTTTTCGACCGCGGCGATTCCTATAAAACCGCTATTTATTACCATACGGAAGAACAGCGGATCGCGGCTGAAAAATCTAAATATCAATTGGATAAATCTGGAAAATTTAACAAGCCGATCGCTACGGATATTTTGCCGGCGAAGGAATTCTATCCGGCAGAAACCTATCACCAAGATTATTACCAGAAGAACCCGGCACATTATAACCGCTATGCAACAGGGTCCGGCCGCAAGGCATTTATCCAAAACCATTGGGGGGAATCGAAATGAAAGAAGATTTGAAAGCGAAATTGACACCGATGCAATATCACGTTACGCAGGAAAACGGCACTGAACCGCCGTTCCAAGGTGAATTCGACCAACATTTCGAAGAAGGCATCTATGTCGATATCGTTTCGGGTAAACCGTTGTTCAGCTCGAAAGATAAATTCGATGCCCATTGCGGCTGGCCAAGTTTTGCCAAGCCGATTGAAGGCGGGGAAATCAAGGAAAGCTTTGACACAAGCCACGGCATGAGACGGACGGAAGTGCGCTCTGCTTCTGCTGATTCGCATCTCGGCCATCTGTTTCCGGACGGGCCTTCTGAACTCGGCGGCTTGCGCTATTGCATCAACTCGGCGGCGTTGCGTTTCGTTCCGAAAGACCAATTGGAAGAGCAAGGCTATAGTGAGTACCTGCAACTATTCGAATAATATGGCAGCCTGGACTCCGGTCCGGGCTTTTTGCTGAAAGGAGGAGCCTCTCATGGAGCGCTCGTTTTATCAATTTGCTCTGAAATACCGCGGTAAAATCGTGCAAGACGAATACTCCCGGTTTGCCGAGGCGATGTTTTTGGATCACAGCTTCCCGAAAACGAGCACGGATTTTCATGAAATCTCCCAATATGTCGAAGAGAAGGCGCATCCCGTTCTCCAAGCTTCCACATTCGACCGGATATGGGAAGAATACGAAGCCGGTTGAGGCTCTTCATTGCACTTGGCATGAAAAAACAGTATGATTAAATCGACTAAAATAAAGTGAGGTTTTATGATGAGTGTCCACATTAATGCTAAAAAAGGCGATATCGCCGATACTATTCTGCTGCCGGGAGACCCGCTTCGCGCGAAGTACATCGCGGAAACGTTCCTAGAAGACGTTACATTGTATAACGAAGTCCGCAATATGTTCGGCTACACAGGTACATATAAAGGCAAACGCATTTCCGTTCAAGGAACGGGCATGGGCGTACCGTCCATCTCGATCTATGTGACGGAATTGATGCAAGAGTATGATGTGCAGAAATTGATCCGTGTCGGGACATGCGGTTCGATCCATAAAGACGTCAAAGTGCGTGATGTCATCCTTGCACAAGCAGCTTCTACGGATTCGAAAATGAACGATATCATCTTCAATGGCATCTCGTATGCGCCGATCGCCAACTTCGACCTTCTGCAAAAAGCGTATGCAGCCGGCCAGGAAAAAGGCTTGAACTTGCGTGTCGGGAATGTTTTCACGGAAGATGTCTTCTACAACGAGCATGCAGAGCATGAAAAATGGGCGCAGTACGGAATTCTAGGCCTTGAAATGGAGTCTTCCGCATTGTACACGCTGGCAGCGAAATTCGGCCGCAAAGCGCTATCGATCCTGACGGTCAGCGACCATCTATTGACTGGCGAAGTGACTTCCGCCGAAGAACGCCAAACGACTTTCAATGATATGATCGTTGTGGCATTGGACGCTGCGATCCAAGACTAACAGGAAAAAAGACTGTCGAGGCAGTCTTTTTCTTTTAACCCCGCCAAGTTTCAGGAGGATTTATGAAATTTGCTGTCAGGTGAATTAAGAAAGTGGTGAACCAAATGGACGAAAAGCGACCGGGAGAAGAACAGCAACCCGAAGCGCAAGCGGCAGAGGAACCGAAGTCGCATTTTATTCGAATGAAAACATTCTATTTCATTATGCTCGTCTTTTCCTTGATTATTGCGACAGCGGGCATCACCGTTTTCGCATTGACTTTTGGAGACGAAAAGGCGGTCGAAGTGAACAGCCCCGAACGCCAGGAATTCCAGAAGCTTTATTCGGCTTATGACCAAATCGAGCAGGAATACTTCGAGGAAGTGGAACAGGAAGATTTAATCAACGGTGCCATCAACGGCATGGTGGATGCCCTTGGCGACCCGTATTCCGATTATATGGATGAAAAAGAAGCTGCCCAGTTCATGGAAGGCATTTCTTCAAGCTTTGAAGGAATCGGGGCAGAAGTCCAAGAGCGCAATGGGTACGTAACGGTTGTTTCGCCGATCAAGAACTCGCCGGCTGAAAAAGCGGGGGTTTTGCCAAATGACCAGATTTTAGAAGTTGACGGCGAAAGCATTCAAGGGTTTTCTACGACCGAAGCGGTCATGTTGATCCGCGGGGAAAAAGGGACCGAAGTGACCTTGACGATCCAGCGCGGCGAGAATGCTGACCCGATCGAAATCACGATCGTCCGCGATGAGATTCCGATCGAAACGGTGTATGCGGAAATGGTCAATGACCAAGTCGCCCATATCAATATCACCAGTTTCTCTGAGAACACTTATGATGAATTGCAGGAAGCCATTGCTGAAATGGAAGAACAAGGCATGGAAGCGGCAGTCCTTGATGTGCGCCAGAATCCAGGCGGCTTGTTGAATACGGCGCTCGATATTTCCAACCTCTTCATCGAAGAAGGCAAGGAAATGTTCGAAGTGCAGGCAAAAGGCGAAGAGCCGGAAGTGTACTTGGCTACAGGCGGCGATAAACTGGATATCCCGGTCACTTTACTGATCGACGGAGGCAGTGCATCGGCTTCTGAGATTTTGGCAGGAGCGATGAGTGAATCCGCGGATGTGACATTGGTCGGCGAAAAAACCTTCGGGAAAGGGACCGTCCAAACAGCGAACGACCTGTCGGATGGCTCAAACCTGAAGTTCACGACCGCTAAATGGCTGACTCCGGATGGCAATTGGATCCACGAAGAAGGCATCGAGCCGGATGAAGTGGTCCCATATCCGGAATACGCATCCCTGCCGTTTCTTGATCCGTCAGTCGAATTGAAGGATGGCAGCATTTCCGAACAAGTGCAGACTGCTGAGAAAATGCTGGATGCACTCGGTTATGAAGTCGGTGAAATCGACGGCGTGTTCGAAGAAGAAATGGAGCAGGCAGTCATCGAATTCCAGGAAGCGAACGATCTGGAAGCGGACGGTGTATTGACCGAAGATACAACGTATGCGGTCATGGACCAATTGCGCGAAAAGATCAATACGGAAGACCCGCAGCTTCAAGAAGCAACAACGATCTTGATGGAACAAGCTGGATTAACAACGGAAGAACCGGCTGATGAAGAAGCGGGCACAGAAGAATAAGATAGTGGAAAAGGCCCGCTTCCGGCGGGCCTTTTCTTGCACATGGAAGAAAGGGTGAGTCGATGGTTGATGTTTATTTATTCAGTGGTTTTCTCGGGAGCGGGAAGACGACTTTACTGAAGAAAATGATCATGGAGTTTAAAGAAAAAGGCTTGAAACCGGCGGTGTTCATGAACGAACTCGGCTCGATGAATTTCGATTCGGAAGAAGTGGGGGACGGGGTGCCGCTCAAGGAAATCCTGGATGGCTGCATTTGCTGCAGCGGCTCGGAAAAATCGGAAGCGCAAATCCAGACCTTGCTCGCGGAGTCGGAATTCGACGTATTATTGATCGAAACGACAGGGGCGGCGCATCCTGTCGAAGCACTCGATGCGATATTCTCGCCGCTGTTCGCGGAGCGCTTGAACTTCCGCGGGATCGTGACGGTGGCTGACAGCAAACGCTTTTTGGAGCGCCAGCAATTGTCACCACAAATCCGCTCGTTGTTCATCGAGCAGATCCGCCATGCCGATTTATTGCTGGCGAATAAAATGGATTTGCTGAGCGAACCGGAACAAAGCCAGGCGATTTTTGAAATCCAGCAAATCAATCCGACGGCACGCATCGTCCAGACGGTCCATGCCAAAGTGCCGCTAAAATTGCTTGAATCTGTGAGCCCTGCACAGCGAGGGCCGGTCGAACAAGCACCGGTGTCAAAATTGAATTTGCAGACGAAAATCGTTTCATTTGATGAGCCCATCGAGCGCGAAGCGTTTGAAGAGTGGCTGCGCAATTTGCCGGATACGGTCTACCGCATCAAAGGCTATCTCACGCTTTCAGGCCATAGCTACCCGCATTCTTTCCAATATGCGTATGGCATGGTGCAATGGCTTCCCGAATATATGAAGCTGCGCAACCAGATTGTGCTGATCGGTGAAAACCTTGAGGAGCTGGCTATGCCATGATCGAGGCGTATAAAAGCTTATGGCCTGACCGGCAAGGGGTACAGTGCATCACGACGCAGGACGAGTTGGAAACAAACATACGCGTGGAGCTGAACGACGAATTGACCCACCCGCGTGTCCGCAAATCGGTGGAGGAAAAGCTGCAACTGGCGATCGTGCGAATCCATGAGTCGGCGCTTGCGGAAGAGGAAAAAACACAATTGATCCAGTTATACAAAAAACTTGCCGCTCATTGAGCGGCAAGTTTTTTTTGGATGATTAACAGGCGGATCGACAAGGTGATGGCGCCTGCCGTGAGCCCGGCGATCAGCCCGACCCAATAGCCGAATGCGCCGAGATCGGTGTATGTGGCGAACAGATAGCCAGAAGGCAGCCCGATGACCCAATAGGAAATGAGCGCCATGATGAAGGTGATATTGACGTCTTTATAGCCGCGCAGCGCCCCTTGCACCGGAGCTTGGACGGCATCCGACACTTGGAACAAGGCGGCAAAGATCAGGAACTGGACAGCGAGCCCGATCACCGCCGGGTCGGAAGAATACAACTGGGCAATCGGTTCCCGCAAGAAGTAGAGAATGGCGGAAGAGATGACGCTGAGCGTCACGGCTGCACCGACGCCGAGCCAGCTGTATTGCTTGGCATGTGACGCACGCTTTGCCCCCACTTCGAACCCGACCAGTATCGTCGCGCCCATCGATATGCTGAGCGGCAGCATATAGAGGAGCGAGGCGAAGTTCAATGCAATCTGATGGGCGGCGATGGTGATCGTCCCGTATACAGACATCATGAATGTGACCGCGGAAAAGATGCTCGTTTCGGCGAAGATCGAAATGCCGATCGGCACGCCGATCCCTGTGATTTCCTTCCAACGGGCCAAAGAAGGCCGTGCCCATTTGCGGAAAATCCCGAATGACTTGAACGGTTCATTCGTATGGATGATGAACGCGGCAATCGCGAGCACTAGCCAATACGTGATGGCCGACGCCATCCCGGCACCTGGGCCGCCGAGTTCAGGAAAGCCGAAGTTTCCGAAGATCAGCAAATAATTGAAGAAAACATTGATCGGTGCAGACATCAAGGTGATGAACATCGTGACGCGGGTAGCACCGAGCGCATCGATATACGAGCGCAGCGCGTTATAGGCGAACAGCGGGACCAGTCCTAAGCTCATCGCAAAAATATAGCTGCGAGCTACTTCGTTGACGGCGGGTTCAAGATCCATGAACCCGAGCAGCCAACCGATGCCGAAAAAGAAAAAGCCGAAGACGGCAGCGGCGAGGATGATAGCCAAGTAAATCCCTTGCTGCACCGCGTCTTTCACGCCTTCTTTTTTCTTGGCTCCCATCAATTGTGCTACAATTGGAGTAATGGACATGAGGATGCCGGCAAGGCCGATATAAACCGGAACCCAAAAAGAGGATCCGATCGACACGCCGGCAAGATCCTCGGTCCCGTAGCGGGCGGTCATGTAAATATCGAAAAAAGTCACCATATACATAGCGACTTGGGTGATGAGAATCGGCAAGACGATTTTCATTAAAAGTTTCAGTTTTTCTTGAGTCGTTTTCGTTTCGTACATATTCATAGCCTCCCAATACACTTGCAATACCAAATAAAACGAGTATATCACACAAACCGTGCAAAGTGATGAAGACACCTATGCACACAGTAGGAGAGTAGGACAACAGATGGAAAACAAGACAATCATTCTAACGGGCGGCGGAACGGCCGGCCATGTTTCATTGAACCAGGCAATCATCCCGGAACTGGAAAAACTCGGGTTCCGCGTCGAATATATCGGCTCCAAAGAAGGCATCGAAAACGAATTGATCCGCGACTCGTATCCGGAAATTACATACCACGCCATTTCAAGCGGCAAACTGCGCCGTTATTTCTCAATGAAGAATTTCACGGACCCGTTCCGTGTGGGGGCAGGATTGACGCAAGCCTTGAACATCATCCGCAAAGTGAAGCCGGTCGCAATCTTCTCAAAAGGCGGTTTCGTCTCAGTGCCGGTCGCGATGGCAGGGCGTCTCGCAGGCGTGCCTGTCATCATCCATGAATCCGATGTAACACCAGGCCTTGCGAACAAATTGGCAATCCCGTTTGCAGACCATATCTTTACGGTCTTCAAGGAAACGATGCGCCATGTGCCGAAAGAGAAATCGACTTGCACAGGCTCGGTCATCCGCAGTGAATTGCTTGATGGCTCTGCAGCGAGCGGCAGGGAATTATGCCATTTCGATAACACCCATAAAGTATTGATGGTGATGGGCGGAAGCCAAGGGTCGGCTCTCATCAATGATGCGGTGCGCGAGAACCTGGATATGTTGACCGAGCAATTCAATATCATTCATTTATGCGGGAAAGGCAATATCGATGAACGCCTTGAAGGCCACGAACAGTATTGCCAGTTCGAATATGTGACGCATGAATTGTCGCATCTTTTGCATTTGACGGACCTCGTCGTCTCCCGCGCAGGGTCGAATTCGATCTTTGAATTTCTGGCCTTGAAAAAGCCGATGCTGCTCATTCCCCTATCGAAGCAAAAAAGCCGGGGAGACCAGATCCTGAATGCCAATTTATTTGAGGCGCAAGGCTTTGCCCATGTCCTTGAAGAAGAGCAATTGAATGCACAGAGCTTCATGGCGGCGATTGAACGCCTAGTTGCAGAAGAAGAGCAATTGATACAAGCTATGACAGAAGCGGAACCGCCGAAAACCGCCTATGAAATGGCGAAGTTGGTGGCTGCGCACGCCAAATAAACTTGAGTTGAAGAGGTGTCGTTATGGAATTACTGAAAGTACATGGTTCAATGAATACATTTTTCCTCTATGAAGGAAGCGACCGCGATGATTTTCCGCAATTGGCAAAGGAATTGGCATTGCTCGACCCTAGCGTGGACGGCTTATTGACCGTCTCGCCATCTTCACGTGCCGATGCTAAAATGCGTGTCTTCAATACGGACGGTTCCGAAGCTTCCATGTGCGGCAATGGTTTGCGCTGCGTCGCGCGCTATGTTTGCGAACGGGAAGGCATCGAACAGGCCGTAATCGAAACGATGAAAGCGGATTTGGCGGTGCAAAAAGAACAGGAAGTCGACGCCGGCGTAAACATGTACGGTGTTGAAATTTCACCGGTGTCTTTCCAGCTTGCCGATTTGCCGATGATGTTCGATCAGCATACGGAATGGCGCCAACGTGCGTTGCCATTCGTGGGTGCTGACATTCCGTTTACGGCAGTTGCCGTGCCGAACCCTCACCTGATCGGGATCGTCGGCAAGGACTTGCAGCAAGACCCATCCCATCAGGAAAAATGGGCCGCTTATTTTAACGGCGACAATCCCTATTTTCCGGACGGGGTCAATTTAAGTTATGTGACGCCATTAAAAGAAGGGATTTTTGTCCGGACTTACGAGAGAGGCGTCGGCTTTACGGACGCCTGCGGTACAGCCATGACGGCATCCGCTTTGGTCAGCTGCCTTGCGGGGCTCGTCCCGTTCGGTGACGTTTCCGTCTTTAACCCAGGTGGTATGGTTAACTGTTCGGTAAAATCCGCGGACGGCCAGTATCAATTGAAATTGAGCGGCAATGCGACATATCTGGGCGTTTATCGCTTCCGTGCCGGCACTGCTTCAGCAGGCGGCGAGCTGGAACTGATGAACCAGTCGGATGAGCAGCCGGCTTATGAAAGATTCATTGAGAAAATCAGCGGTGCGACAGCAGAGCTGAGATAACAGAAAGCGGTGGATTCGATGTCCGGACCATTTACGAAAGAGCAAATGGATATGCTGTACGGGAAAGCGGCCGACCCGGTCTATTACATGGAACAGCAAGGGAACGGCTTTGTTTATGCTTGGGTCAATCCGGTCTGCATGGAAATTTTCGGGATCGATTTGACGGGCCGCACTGTAGAAGAGTGCATGCCGAGGGAATTAGCCCATGAAATCCATAAACAATACCGGATTGCGATCAAGCGCAATGAACGGCATCGTTACCGTGATTATAGCCTGTTTTCCGACCGCGGCACCGCGATGGAAACCGAGCTGACCCCATTCAGGCACGAGGGCGTGCAATATGTGCTGGCCATCACGAGGGATGTGACTGAACAAAAGAAAATAGAAGAGGATTATCTGTTCTATCAATCGCTTGTGCAGAATTCAGTCGATCCGATGTTGATGATCTCGGCGGATTTCACCATTCTTGATATGAACCCGGCTTATGAAAAAACCTTTGGCGTGGAACGCCAGGAATGGATTGGCCGCAATTACGATGACATTCCGCACGACAAGCAGAAATTCTTCGAAACGGGCAAGCTCCTTCTTGAAAACAGCCGGAGTACCCACAAAGCGAGTTCGATTTTCTTGAACCGTGTCAAAAGCGATGGGCGCGAGGCAAAGTTTTCAGCCAGTTATTCATTGATCAAGGAAGATGGAATCATCCGTGCTTTCCATGTCGTGTTCCGTGAGCTGACGAATGAATTGTTATTGAAGCATGAACTGAAACGGACGGAGAATATTCTGGAAAGCTACAAGGATGCACTGAATTACGCAGCACTCGTACTCATTTGGGATATCTCCGGTATGATTGAATTTGCCAATGATAACTTCAAGAAACTGACGGGCTTTGACAGCAGTGAATTGACCGGGATGAATATACTGTCGATCGGGCAAGCCATCATGCCTGAGCAGCAACTTGCACATCTCCAGTCTGTCCTGAAAAAAGGCGAAATCTGGCGCGGTCAAGTGCGAAGCCTGAAGAAGAATGGGCAGCCGTTCTGGGTGGATGCCACGATCATTCCGCTATTTGATGTCGAAGGGCGGATCTATCAGATGCTCTCCATCCTGTTCGATATCACCGACCGCAAGGAAATGGAAGAGCAATTGCACCATATGGCGTATCACGATCCGTTGACGAATTTGCCGAATCGCCGGATGATGGTCAAACATTTCCGTGAAATGGCAGCGTATAGCCGCCGGATGGGAGACCAAGTCGCTGTTTTATACATAGATGGCGATAATTTCAAGGAAATCAATGATCAGCATGGCCATGAAATCGGCGATGAATTCATTCATCAATTTGCCCGCGCGCTTGAACGCAGCATCCGAAAGCGGGATGTGGCGGCGCGTATCGGAGGAGATGAATTTCTCATCCTGCTGCCAGGGATTTCCGCCAACGATAGCCGCAGCCAGATCGAGAGCATCATCTCGCGAATCCAGCAAACCTTGAAAGATGGATGGATTATCGACGGCCAGCAATTCTCCCCGACTTGCTCAATCGGAAGTGCCTTATATCCAGAAGATGGGAGCGAGTTCGAGGAGCTGATCCAAAAAGCCGACCATGCACTTTATGAAGCGAAGAAAAAAGGCGGGGGCATCGTTTGTTTTCACGGCGAAGAATGAGTTTCTTCCATAAGAAACCGGTAATTCTGCCGCCTTGGATGCATGTAAGCGCTTCAATGTGTTTTAACTGAATCTTTTCAAGTAAAAGCATTGTTTTTTTCAGTGGAAGTAGTAAGATTGATATGGAAATTCGTTCAGTACCGCTACAGCCCTGCCGCTTTAAGTCGGGCGAGGGGCGTGCTAAAATAGGAAAGACCTATAAATAAAAGTGAATGCCATAAGGCAAATAGTTGGAGGTTATTCAATGTCTACCAATCAACCGGACACAAAATCCCCATGGAATTCCATAACCGGCCCAAACTTGGGTTATGTCATGGAGATGTACGAGCTTTATCAGGAATCCCCTGATTTGATCGACCCTGAGTTTGCAGAGCTATTCAAGCAATACGGCCCGCCTGCTGAGCAGCCTGCCGTACAGACCGGCGCTGCTGCCGGAACTGCTTCCGGTGCCGCAGTCGAACCGAACCGCTTTGAAAAAGTACTGGCAGCGGTCAATTTAGCGGAAGCGATCCGTGCACATGGCCATTTGGCATCGGATATCTACCCGCTGAAAGACCAGCCGCGGGACACGGAAAGACTGGAAATCTCAAAATACGGCTTGACAGAAGCCGATTTGAAAGATGTCCCAGTATCCCTGATCCTGGAAAACGCTCCAGCCGAAGTGAAAAACGGCCTTGATGCAATCAATTACCTGAAATCGCTTTATACCGACAAAATCGCTTACGAATTCGCGCATGTCATCCAACCGCAGGAACGCAGCTGGATCCAGTCGAAAATTGAAGCAGGCGATATGAAGCCGAAACTCGATGCCGACAAGAAAAAACAGGTATTGGATCTTTTGACGCGCGTGGAAGGATTTGAGAAGTTCGTCCACCGTACATTTGTCGGCCAGAAACGCTTTTCTATCGAAGGCGTCGATTCACTTGTCGTCTTGATGGATGAGTTGGTCCGCATGTCTGAATCGTCAGGCACTGAAAACATCATGATCGGCATGGCCCACCGCGGCCGTTTGAATGTTTTGACACACATCCTCCATAAGCCGTATGAAATGATGTTCGCTGGATTCGCCCATGTCGGCGATGAAGCGTTCCTTCCGGAAGACGGATCGCTTGAAATCACGAAAGGCTGGTTCGGCGATGTGAAATACCATATGGGTGCTGCACATAGTTCGAAGGCAGGAACGAAGATCAAGCTTGCCTATAACCCGTCCCACCTGGAAGTCGTGAGCCCGATCGTTACAGGGCAAACACGCGCTGCACAGGAAATGACTATGCAGAGTGGTTTAGCCCCTCACGATCCGAAAAAAGCCTATTCGATCCTCGTACACGGCGACGCAGCGTTCCCAGGGCAAGGCATCGTGACGGAAACATTGAACTTCAGCCGCATCAAAGGCTATCAAACTGGCGGGTCGATCCATATCATCGCCAATAACCTGATCGGTTTTACGACGGAACAGCATGACTCCCGTTCAACGCATTATTCATCCGACCCTGCAAAAGGCTTTGAAGTTCCGGTATTGCATGTCAATGCAGACGATCCAGAAGCTGTCGTAGCTGTCGCTCGCTTGGCGTTTGAATACCGCGAGAAGTTCGGGAAAGACATCTTGATCGACTTGATCGGCTACCGCCGCTACGGCCATAACGAAATGGATGAGCCGCTAGTGACGAACCCGATGATGTACCAGGGCGTTCATCAGCACGACACGGTCCGTGAATTATACGGGAAACAATTAGCTTCAGAAAGTGTGCTTTCTGAAGATGAAGTCAAAAAGCTCGATGCAGACATCCAAAAAGTGATGCAGGAAGCTTATGATAAAGTGAAGGAAAACAAATCCGACGACCACCCGAAAGTGGAGATGCCGGAAGCCGTCCTGAACGGTTTCCCGGAAATCGAAACGGGTGTCGGTAAAGACGCTCTTGAAAAAATGAACCAGGAGCTATTGTCATGGCCGCAAGACTTTTCCGTTTTCGGCAAATTGGCGCGCATCCTGAAACGCCGCGAAGAGCCATTCAAAGGAAAAGGCAAAATCGATTGGGCCCATGCGGAGACTTTGGCATTCGGTACCATCTTGCAAGAAGGCCACCCGATCCGCCTGACAGGGCAAGACGCCCAGCGCGGGACATTCGCCCATCGCCACCTTGTATTGCATGATGAGAAAAACGGCAACGAGCTTGTTCCGCTCCACCACATTTCCGACTCGAAAGCATCATTTGTCGTCTACAACAGCCCGCTAAGTGAAGCTTCCATCCTGGGCTTCGAGTACGGCTATAATGTTGAGAATGACAAAGCTTTGGTCATTTGGGAAGCCCAATATGGGGATTTCGCCAATATGGCACAAGTCATGTTCGACCAATTCATTTCGTCCGGCCGCGCGAAATGGGGCCAGAAATCCGGTTTGGTCATGCTTCTTCCACATGGCTATGAAGGGCAGGGACCGGAACACTCCAGCGCCCGTCTCGAGCGCTATTTGCAGATGGCTGGGGAAAACAACTGGACAGTTGCAAACCTGTCCAGCGCAGCGAACTATTTCCACATTCTCCGCCGCCAGGCGAAAATGCTGGGAGAGGAAGCCATCCGCCCAATGATCATCGTATCGCCGAAGTCACTTCTTAGACACCCGCTTGTCGGGGCTGAAGTTGACCAATTGGCAGAAGGCAAGTTCGAGACAGTCATTGAACAGCCGGGTACAGGGCAGGATGCGAAGAAGGTAAAACGCCTGCTATTTGCAAGCGGCAAGATGGCCATCGATTTGGCTGAACGCGTCAAAGACGGGAAAGGGTACGAGTGGGCGCATATCGTCCGCGTCGAGCAATTGTACCCGTTCCCATCCGAGAAAATCAAAGCGATCATCGACCGTTACCCGAATGCCAAGGAATTGGCCTGGGTCCAGGAAGAGCCGCAAAACATGGGGTCTTGGTCATTTGCCGACCCTTACTTGCGCGAACTTGCAGACGGCAAAGAAGTGAAATACTACGGACGCATGAAGCGCCAAAGCCCTGCAGAAGGCGACGGCGAGTCACATAAAGTCGAACAGGCACGCATCATCGATGAAGCTTTAGCTAAATCGAAATGATGAACTTTTAAGGAGGAATTAATTGTGGCAGAGATCAAAGTACCGGAATTAGCAGAATCGATTACAGAAGGAACGATCGCACAATGGCTGAAACAGCCGGGCGATACAGTGGAAAAAGGGGAATTCATCGTTGAACTTGAGACAGACAAAGTCAATGTTGAAGTCATCTCTGAAGAAGCGGGCGTCGTCCAGGAATTGCTTGCAGAAGAAGGCGATACAGTTGAAGTCGGCCAAGTAATCGCAACAGTCGGAGAAGGTTCTGGCGAAGCGGCAGCTTCAGCACCGAAAGAAGAAGCTCCAAAAGAAGATCTTGCTAAAGAAGAAGCGAAGCAAGAAGCTCCTGCTGACCAGGAAGCTGCACCGTCGGAAGAAGAAAGCACTTCTTCCGACCGCACAATCGCAAGCCCGGCAGCCCGTAAATTGGCTCGTGAAAAAGGTATTGACCTGGCTTCCATCACTCCAGTCGACCCAATGGGCCGCGTGCGCGTCCAGGACGTTGAAGCACATGGTTCAAAACCGGCAGCGGCTCCTGCAAAACAGGAAGCACCGAAAGCCTCAGCTGCTGCAGCCCCATCTTCTGATGAAGAAAGCGGCCGTATCGTCCGCGAAAAAATGACAAGACGCCGCCAGACCATTGCGAAGCGTTTGCTCGAAGTGAAGCAATCGACTGCCATGCTGACGACGTTCAACGAAATCGACATGACCAATGTCATGGAACTGCGCAAGCGCAAGAAAGACAAATTCCAGCAAGACCACGACGTCAAGCTTGGATTCATGTCATTCTTCACAAAAGCAGTTACAGCTGCATTGAAAAAATATCCATACGTCAATGCTGAAATCGATGGCACAGATGTTCTCTTGAAGCAGTTCTATGATGTAGGAATCGCTGTATCGACTGAGGAAGGCCTTGTAGTGCCGATTGTCCGTGATACGGATAAAAAGAACTTTGCAGAAATTGAAGCGTCAATCGGCGAATTGGCGACAAAAGCACGCGACAAGAAATTGTCGATCGGCGATATGACCGGCGGATCGTTCACGATTACAAACGGCGGCGTCTTCGGTTCACTCTTGTCTACACCGATCTTGAACGGTACGCAAGTCGGGATTCTCGGCATGCACACGATCCAGAAGCGCCCGATTGCAGTGGGCGACAATGTTGAAATCCGCCCGATGATGTACGTAGCACTATCGTATGACCACCGTGTCATCGATGGCAGCGATTCTGTCGGTTTCTTGAAAACAGTGAAAGAATTGATCGAGAACCCAGAAGACCTATTGCTTGAATCTTAAGACCACACCAAAAGGCAGCTCCATTGCGGGGCTGCCTTTTGTTATGGGATAATGTGGCATAGAGACGGGGGATTTGGATGGAGCTGGATTTTTTATGGGAAATGGCGATGGAATACGGGTACTTGAGCATGTTCTTGGTGAATTGGCTTCTGCTGTTCGGCCTGCCGATCCCGAATGAATTCGCGGCAGCGTTTTCAGGCGTCGTAACGGAAACAAGTGATTTCAAGCCGCTGCCAGCCTTTCTTTCCGCTTATAGCGGGCTGGTCACAAGCAATTTATTTGCATACGGGCTCGGCTGGCTGTTCGGGAACCGGTTGATCGAATGGCTGCAGTCGACATTTCTGCAGAGCGGCATTGAACGCTTCCGGCAATTTTTGGCCCATAAAGGCAATTGGGCGATCGCTTTCAGCTTTTTCCTTCCTGGCGTGCGTTGGGCAATGCCATACGTCGTGGGTGCCGACCGCTTTCCGCTGGGGCGCTATTTGTTGTATGCCCTGCCTGCTGGATTTATCTGGACCGTCGCCTATTTCACATTGGGCCGCAGTTTCCCCTACGCCTATGAAGCGATTCTTGGACACCTGCAATGGTTTTTGATTGCCTTATCGAGTATCGCGGTCATCGGGTTGATGGTATATCTGGCAATCGTCCGAAAAGGCGGCAAGGGAGGGCAAGTTTGAATTCCTCTGGAGTTTTCCTTATACTGAAACTAGCTGATGAACATTAATTATTAAGATAGAAAAGGATGAGAACAATGATACATACCAATTGGCTGGAAAAAGAAACCATCCGTACCGTGAAGTGCAAGCATACCGATGCCGACAAATTTCTGGTGTCGAATGTGCTGACGGCAGGACAGCAATATGACGTGAAAAACGAAACTGAAGAATTTTTGTTTGTCGTCGACAATACAGGGAAAGTCGGCGGCTATTACAAAACTTATTTCGAGTGATTAACAAAAACCGATGAAGCCATCGGTTTTTTCTATGGAGACAGGAGTGGAGCAGATGACGATTATCGATGAAGAAATTCAAAAACGGACGCAGCGGGACCATGCAGAAGATTCGAACCTGATCGGCGAAGGCGGCTATATCTCGCCGGATGAAAATCTCTGGGACGACATCCTGACAGCTGTCGTGCTGAAAAAGCCGGTGCTGTTGAAAGGGCCGACAGGAGCAGGGAAAACCAAGCTCGCAGAAAGCATTTCCGACCTGTTCCAGCAGCCCATGCAGAGCATCAACTGCTCGGTCGACTTGGACGCGGAAGCCTTGCTCGGCTTCAAGACATTGGTTCAGCGCGATGGGAAAAGCGCGATCGAATTTGTTGAAGGCCCTGTCGTCACGGCCATGAAACATGGCCATATCCTTTATATTGATGAGATCAATATGGCAAAAGCTGAAACCTTGCCGATTCTCCACAGTGCGCTCGATTATCGGCGTATGCTGACCAACCCATTTACCGGTGAAGTGATCCAAGCGCATCCTGACTTTTCGGTAATGGCTGCCATCAATGAAGGGTATATCGGGACATCGCCGATGAATGAAGCGTTGAAAAACCGTTTCATTTCCTATCCGATTCCTTATTTGTCCGGCGATCAGCTCCGGGGCCTATGGGACAGGGAATTTCCGGATGCAGACCCAAAGCTGAAAACTTTCATGTTGAACTTGGCAGCGGATTTGATGAAGCAAGTGGAGAGCGGCCTCATGTCGGAAGAAGCCGCCTCAATCCGCAGTTTAATGGATGCCACTGCGCTTGCGATGCACATCGATCCTTTGCGCGCCGTCCGCTACGCCATCGCTGAAAAACTGGACGATGAAAGTGAACGGACACTATTGATGGATTTGGCGAATACTTGGCGAAAGTAGGGATGCAGGATGACTTCAATCAATCGCTTTATCCAATTCAATAATGAAACGGTTGATACAAGGCTCCTTAACCGGATGGAACATCTTGCGAGAGCGTTGTCATCCGCCCCTTACTTGAAGGTGACAACACGGAAATTATGGGAATTCCGGCCATCTGAAGGCGCTGTCTCGATGAGTGTGTTCTGGCGCCATCGGCCAAAGGAAATCGAGCAGGCGGGGTATCTTTCGGATATTTATTTGGTGAGCGCTGGCTTTTGGCGCCATTTCAGCATGCGTTCCTGGCGCGATTTTGAAAGGATGGAAACCGGTTTGCCGGAACTTTCCGCGCAATTGCTGCTTATGGCGGAAGAATTCCGCTTAAGCGACCGTGTCGTTGCGGAGCGTCCCGGGACGAAGCCTGTATTTGAAGTAAGGGAGAAAATAGTCACCGGTTTTCACGAAGACCAGCTGGAACAGAACCGGAAAAAGGGATTTTGGGCTGATGCCTTCCTCAATGCAGCATACTTAAAGCTGCGGGGCAAGGATGTCTCGCTAAGTGACGAGCTGGATCCCTTATTTCTGGCCTGGACGGAATTATTCAGTGCCGATTCCACTGATGACTCTATGCGAACCGTCCAAAAGATTTTGCCAAGGCTGGAATATTTGCTAGGTTCGGATGCCCTCCATACGTATTATACATTCGGCGAACCGGCGGAAAAAATGCCGCCTCCGAGGTATCATGAAGGCATTGAGGCAGAGCAGCCAGAAGGGGAAGAGGAGATCGACACGATCGAAGAATGGTTCCAGTCCTGGCACCGGGAAACCGAGTTGAATGATGCCGCAGCCCTTGAGTATGAACTCGAGCGCGGCGATTCAAAACTTGCCGATGGGGGAAGGGAAGAAGAAGGCGCGGGGGAAGTCGAACAGACCGGAACGGGAGAGTCACAAGGCGAACACAGGGAGGACAACCTGGCTGATGAGCGCAGGAAAGATGAAAAGAAACCGAAAAAAGCGAACGGCCGTTTTGGTTCTGCGAATGATGGCGTCGTCTATTATGAATCACGCATCGAACCATTGCCTTTCGATCGCCAGCAGCTGCAGCAATGGCGCAGCGAGCAAGCGCCATATGTGCGTGCGTTGCTGAAGGAAATGCAAAAGCGCATGCAGCAGCGTGTCGAAAGCGAGCGGACGAATCTGCATGCCGGCCGCCTGTCGAAAAACCTATTGCCGCTCGTCACCGACGAACGGCCCAAGCCTTTCTACCGGAAAACCGCCCCTTCAAAGCAATTGGATGCAGTCTTCAGCTTGATGATCGACGGTTCCGCTTCGATGGTCGACAAGCTCGACGAGACCAAGCAGGCGGTGCTATTGTTCCACGATGTGCTCAGGTCGCTCAATATTCCGCATGAAATCGCGGTGTTCTATGAAGATGCCTATGAGGCGGGGGATGATAAACAGCCCAATTATTTTGAATGGCTGCATAAATTTACCGATGGCATGGCCGACCATGCAGCTGAAATAATGTCACTGGATGCGCATGAAGACAACCGTGACGGTTTTGCAATTCGATGGATGGCCGAGCGCCTGAAATTGCGTCCCGAAAAACACCGATTCATGTTGGTCTTTTCGGATGGCGAGCCTTCAGCTTATAATTATGCCGATAACGGGATTATCGATACCGCTCAAGCGGTGTCGGAAACCGGGAAGATGGGCATCGAAGTGATGCATCTGTTCTTGAGCGGCGAATCGACAAGCGAGGAACAAGCAGCGTTCTACCGGATGCTCTATGGCAATAAATCGGTCAGCGCCGATTCACTGGAGCAATTTGTCGAGCAGACGCTGCGCTTATTGAAACGCACCTTGCATTTGGTTGTACAGGCATTATAATGAACAATCTAAAAACCCCTACGCAAAAAATGCGAAGGGGTTTTTTCAGCTTGTCAAGAAAGTTAAGAAGTCGTATTTTCCGAAGCTTATCGCGCGACTCCGTGGGCTCGCGCCCAAGCCTCCTCAGTCGCTATGAAACCCTTGTGCTCAACTCTCACTGCGTTCGAGCATCGCAGAAAACCCGCTTGCTCAACTTTCGCTTCGCTCAAGCATCGCAGAAAAAATTTGCTCCCACATCTGCGTGGCAGATGCGTCGCAAATGAATGCGCTCAGAGAAGCTTCGCTCATTCATTCCTTGCGGGGTCTCGGCCGTCTCGTCGCTTACGCTGCTTGACAGGAAAGATAAGGTCGACCTACGGGAGACATTATCTTTGCAAAAGTAATGCGCAGCATTATTGAGCAGAAGGGGTTACGAGCGAACGCTTCTCCAAATACTTAGGAAGATCATTGATTATTGAATGTAGAAAAAACGACTCCATTCTATTTCGCAATGGATTAATAGACTTCTTCAACACTCTTTAAAAACCCCTTCGCAAAAAATGCGAAGGGGTTTTTAATCAATTCTTTTCCCGGCCATCGTGAATGGCGAGCAGGCGTTGCTTCAAGTCTTCTTCCATGCGGCCAATTTCAAGCTCTGCCGCTTTACGGTTGCGGCGGCCTTCTGCCTGGATTTTCAATGTTTCTTCAATCGTTTCAAGCAAATTCTCCTGGGTCTGCTTTAAGGTCTCGATTTCAACGATGCCGCGCTCATTTTCACGTGCGGTTTCGATCGAGTTCATCTTGAGCATTTCCGAGTTCTTCAAAAGCAAGTCATTCGTAGTGGAAGTCACTTGCTTTTGCGCCTCGACCGCTTTCATCTGCTTATTCAAGGTCAACGCGATGGCGATCTGGTTTTTCCATAGTGGAATGGATGTCATAATCGATGATTGGATTTTTTCCGCAAGCGTTTGGTTGGTCTGCTGGATCATGCGGATCTGCGGCGCGCTTTGGATCGTAATCTGGCGTGACAGCTGCAGGTCATACAGGCGCTTTTCCAATCGGTCGACATACTGGACCATGTCGTTCACTTCCTGATAGGCCATTTGATCATTGGAAGCTTCGGCTTTCTTGCGCAGTGCGGGAATCGTTTCATTCATGATTTCGTCCCGTTTGATTTCAGCTGCCGCGATATAGACGTTCAAAGCCTGGAAATAGGTCTTGTTCTGGTCGTATAGTTGTTCGAGCATCTGGACGTCTTCCAACAAGCCTCGTTTTGAATGGTCAAGCTGGACGCTGATGCGGTCGACTTGTGTGCTCAGTTTCTGGTATTTGCTCATCATTTCCTGGACGGAATATTTTGCGCGGTTGAACATTTTGCGCAGCCCTTTTTGCTTTTTCTGCGTCAGCTCTTCGGGGTTCAGCTGTTCGAGTTTTTTCATAAGGTCGTGGAGCACATCGCCAACAGGGCCGATATCTTTTCGCTGGACGTGATCGAGCATTTTATGCGAGAACTGGCTCAGCTGGTTTTGGGCATTGGCGCCGTATGTGAGGATGGCTTCACGGTTGCCGGTCGGAATCTGCTTGGCCAATTCACGGGCCTTTTCCTGTTCCTCGGCACTCAAACGGTCGAGCAGCGCGACTGGCTGGCCTTCCGTTTGCGCCAATTGAGTTTGCTGTGAGGTTTCCTCCATGCCAAAAGGGGTCCCAAGAAGTTCATCCAACTCATTTCTCGTCTGGTTGTTGGTCATTTTCCATGTCTCCTTTATGTTCGATTTGCTGTTGCTGATCAATCGTACGCGTATGGTGCTGGTCGACAGCGAGCCGCGCATAATCAAGTTCCATGCGCAATTGCTCCACATCCGTTGACAGCACGCGTTTCAGGTCGGCTTCCATCACCTGTTGGAGCGAACGGAGCATTTCGCGGGTTTCCTGGAGCGCAATGCGCATCTCCATGTCTTTGACAGGCTGCCCGACCAATAATGTATATTTCCCGGTCAATTCAATGGCGGAATCCAGATGAGAATAGAAGAACGGTTCTGCCAAATAGAATTTACGCGGGTTTTGCTGGACGATCATCAGGATCTTATTGGCGATTTTGACCATATCCATCAATTGCTTGAAAGATGATATGGAACGCACTTTATAATATTGGCTTTGCAAGGTTTTGATTTTTTCTTTGCCTTCCTTGATCTGCACGCGGATATTGCGGTATTCGCTTCTTGTCATGCCGAGCTGCTTTGAGTCGCTCGACAGCTGGTATTGCTTCATCGATGTATTGCTGGCGAAATAAGTGCCGGCTGCAACAGCACCGGAAGCAAGCAGCCCGATTTCTGCCCCTAAATAGAGGATCGGAAACATGGCGGACATAAGAGGGAGGCTGACCGATTGTCTTTTGATGAAGTTTTCGATCGGCTTAATGGGTTTCATGCTCTAACCTCCTTAACGGCTACTAAACTATACGTGCGGCGCAGGGAAAAGTTTCATCTTGCGCATCTCTATCCCTTATTTTACGTGAATGGCACAGTCAATACAAACTTCCGGACCGTTGACCAACAGCGCATTAATCCTTTACAATTTCCCATAAATTTGGCATAATGCTTATAAGGATTTTTTAGAAGGATTAAAAATAGTTTGGAAAAAATTCAGAAAGTTTTTAGATTTGTTTGACTTTTATAGTCAATTTGATATAATTAAGGTAATTCAACATACGAACTTCCGCAACAGCTATTCACATATTCCCAAAAGTGATCAGCAAGTGCCGGTACTTTTGGGAATATGTGAATTTTTTTATGAAAGTTCGCATATTGAAAAATTTTGTTTACCACAGGAGGTAATTTAAGATGCAAGAAGGTACAGTAAAATGGTTTAACTCAGAAAAAGGTTTTGGCTTCATCGAAGTTGAAGGCGGCGACGATGTATTCGTACACTTCTCAGCGATTCAAGGCGAAGGCTTTAAAACGCTTGACGAAGGACAGCGCGTGGAATTTGAAGTAGAGGAAGGCAACCGCGGACCTCAAGCTACTAACGTAACTAAACTTTAATTCTCCAATCCAAGAACTGCCGTAATGGCAGTTCTTTTTTTATGGGAATTTCTCCTGAACTGCATCCATTGTTTAATCTTCCCGCTTATTCGGGTATATCCTAAATAGATTGCCAAGAAAATTGGAGGGGAAGTATCCATGCAGGGAAAAGTAAAAGAATTTAATGATGACAAAGGATTCGGCTATATCGAAGGCGATACGGGCGAACTGTTCTATTTTGAGACGATCAACATCAATGAGGAAGGATTCCGCCGCTTCATGCCGAATCAGCACGTCGAATTCACCGTCTATGACGGTGCAACTGGGAAGGAACGGGTAGCGACAAACGTCACATTGGTCTTCTGATTGCCGGAGGAAAGGGGAACGTATATGGGAAACGAATATTTGAGCAAGCCATTGCCAAGTGAGGAAAAACAACAGGATTTTTATCAAAAGCTTCGCGTGAGAGTGCATAATTGGCTGGAAAGTAAATCCTCGAAACTGGATTCAGCAGGCCAGTTCGTCTTTTTTGCGCCAGACCTTTTCCATCTATTGACGCGCCTGCTGCTCGACAGCCGCATCGATAAAAAAAGCAAAGCCTATGTCGGTGCCGGTGTGCTTTACTTTATGGCACCGATCGATTTTCTTCCTGAAATCCTTGTCGGGCCGGGCGGATTCATGGACGACGTCATCGTAGCGGTTTACGTCATCAATACTGTCTTGAACCGATTCCCGAAAGAAGTCGTCACGGAACACTGGGCAGGAGACGAAGACCTGTTGAAAGTGCTCAGTAAACTGGCGGATTCCGGGGACCAGCTGGCGGCGAAGCTCCCAGCAGGCAAAGCCGTGAAACGCTTCCTGAAATAAATCCTTAGCACAAAAAAAGCCCCTCAGAATTTCATTTCTGAGGGGCTTGCCTGTGTCAGGAGATTATTTGGCGATGCCTTGCGCTTCTTTCCATTCCAAAAATTCATCGTAAGTCAATTGCTTGTCGAGGATCGAACCGTCTTCCTGGATTTCGATCACGCGGTTCGCAACGGTCTGGATAAATTGATGGTCATGGGAAGTGAAGACCATGGCGCCTTTGAATGCGATCATGCCGTTGTTCAAGGCTTGGATCGATTCGAGGTCCAAGTGGTTGGTCGGTTCATCCAATAACAGCACATTGGCATGCGACAGCATCATTTTCGATAGCATGCAGCGCACTTTTTCGCCACCGGACAAGACGGAAGGTTTCTTTTTCACTTCTTCGCCAGAGAACAGCATTCTGCCGAGGAATCCGCGTAGGAAGGTTTCGCTCTCGTCTTCCGGTGAGTACTGGCGCAACCACTCCACGAGGGAAGTTTCGTTGCCTTCGAAGTATTCGGTGTTGTCGATCGGCAAATACGCACGTGATGTAGTGACACCCCAGCGGGCCGAGCCTGTAGCCGGTTCGTCTTCCTCAGCCAGGATGCGAAGAAGGGCGGATTTTGCCAACGGGTCGCCGATTAGGACGATTTTGTCATCTTTGTTCATATTGAAGCTGATGTTGTTCAATAATTGTTTGCCGTCAACCGTCTGGCTGAGGTCTTTTACCGTCAACACATCGTTGCCGATTTCGCGGCCGATGGTGAAGTTGACGAATGGGTATTTACGTGAAGATGGGCGAATGTCGTCCAGCTCGATTTTATCGAGCATTTTCTTCCGTGACGTCGCCTGCTTGGATTTCGAAGCATTGGCGGAGAAGCGGGCGATAAAGGCTTGAAGCTCTTTGATCTTTTCTTCTTTTTTCGCGTTCTGGTCGGATGCCAGGCGCGTCGCCAATTGGCTGGATTCATACCAGAAATCGTAGTTCCCGACATACAGCTGGATTTTACCGAAGTCAAGGTCAGCGATATGCGTGCACACTTTGTTCAGGAAGTGGCGGTCATGCGATACGACGATAACGGTATTATCGAAATTGATCAGGAACTCTTCAAGCCATTGGATCGCCTTCAAATCCAAGTGGTTGGTCGGCTCATCGAGCAGGAGAACATCGGGCTTGCCGAATAGAGCTTGTGCCAAAAGCACTTTGACTTTATCGGATCCGGATAGTTCTGCCATTTTCTTGTCGTGAAGATCCTCGGAAATGCCAAGGCCCTGCAAAAGGATGGCGGCTTCGGATTCCGCTTCCCAGCCGTTCAATTCAGCGAATTCGCCTTCGAGTTCAGCAGCGCGCATGCCGTCTTCGTCGGAGAAGTCTTCTTTCATATAGATGGCGTTTTTCTCGGACATGACTTCATAGAGTGTTTTATGGCCCATGATGACCGTCTCGAGGACCGCATGCTCTTCGTATTCAAAATGGTTCTGCTTCAATACGGCAAGTCGTTCGCCAGAACCCATGGAGACATTCCCTGATTGTGCTTCAAGTTCGCCGGAAAGAATCTTGATGAATGTCGATTTACCGGCACCGTTTGCCCCGATCAAGCCGTAGCAATTGCCTGGGTTGAACTGGATGTTGACATCTTCAAATAATTTGCGGTCGCCAAAACGCAAAGATACATCATTTACTGCTATCATTATTATTCGTCCTCCTAAAATTCACAATATGAATAGTATAACACGAATACGCCCTAAACCGGTAGCGTTCAAAGCCCGTGTCAGCTAAACTAATAGAGGAAATGCTTCATCGGCTTTTTCGCCGGAGATATGCGTCCAATTGACCGAGTTCTTTATTTAACAGATATTCCATTTGTACATATTCGCGCCTGCCCGGAACATGTTCCGGCGTCAGGCCCTTCATCGAGAAAATAAAGTAATAGCCGCCGATCTGGCGGAACAGCACGACGACGTGCGGAAATTCATCAAAAGTGGCTTTAATATTATATCGTTTTGCGTAGCTCCAATTTATGAGCTTCATCCAGCAACCCGCCTTTCCAGTCTTATTTTAAGGGAAGCTGTGGCAGGAACACAAGTTTGGTGCTGAGGGATAAGGAGAGAGGAAATATGAAGGAAGTTGGAAAAAAACCGGCCTTGACCGCAGTCATTTTTGCCATCCTGTTAGTGGCGCTCAATTTGCGGCCGGCCATTTCTTCAATCGGGCCGATGCTCGAGCCGATCCGAACGGATCTTGCGCTGACGAATGGCCAAGTCAGTTTATTGACCGCTGTACCCGTCCTGTGCATGGGGGTGTTCGCGCCGTTTGCGATCGTCTTCAACCGCCGTTTCGGGTTGAAGCGTTCCATCGGCTTTTTACTGGCCGCCATCGGCGTGTTCACTTTGGGTCGCGGCTTTTGGCCGAGCTATTTCAACTTATTGCTCAGTTCATTTTTCATCGGCATCGCAATTGCCATTATCGGGCCGATGCTGTCTGCGATGATCAAACGGGATTTCCCAACCCGGACAGCGTCCTTGATCGGCGTCTATTCGTTTGGCATGGGGCTAGGCGCGACACTTGCCGCAGGGTTGACGGGTGTTGTCTATGCCGCTTCCGGATGGCCAGCTGGGCTTGCGATCTGGTCAGGTTTGGCGATTGCTGCGCTGATCATATGGCTAAGAATGCCTGAAGCGAATGGAAAAGGGCAACAAGCAATGCCGGACGATCCGCTGCCGATCAGCGAAAGCCCATGGAAAAATTTGAAGGCGTGGTACATGCTGCTGTTCTTCGGCTTCCAATCGGCCTTCTTCTTCTCGATGCTGACATGGCTCGCTCCCATTGCCATCGACAAAGGCTTAAGCGTCCTGTCGGCAGGCGCGGTCGTCACTGTCATGACGGCAGTGCAGATCGTCTGCAATATTTCCATCCCGCTGCTGTTCAGCCGTTACCCGAACCGGTTTTTATGGGTGTTGGCTGTGCTCGCGTTCGGCACTGCCGGAATCCTGTTATTGATGGTTGCAGGGGCTTGGTCAGTGTGGCTAGCCGCCGCCTTGATCGGCGTAGCGCTCGGCGGGTTGTTCCCGATTGCCTTGCTGTTGCCGCTCGATGCGACAGCGTCAGCCGACGAAGCAAATAGTTGGGCTGCGATGACACAATCGGGCGGTTATTTGATATCGGCGTTCATGCCCTTTATCATCGGGGTGGTCTATGACCGGACAGGCAACCATGACGCCACCTTATGGATGTTCTTGGCATTCGTCCTTTTCATGATCCTCTTTGCTTATTTGCTCAATCGAAAACCTTGAGGGTTTGTCTATTGGACGGGGTTAGTGCCAACCATGAAAAATAAAGCGACAATAGCGGAAACAGGATGGCCCAGGAAGCGATCATCATCGGGGGAATGTCCGCTTCCGGAAGGATGGTTGAGAAGTACCAATAATTCAGTTCAAGCGCTGAGATGAGCGTGACGACGGGGCCGATGAATATCCGGCTCGACAGCAGGGCAGATGCGACACCAAGCAAAATGACGAACGGCGGGAAGAGGATCAACTGCACGAAAAAGATATCCAGTGTGCTAAGCCATTGCATAATAATGCCTCCTGTTGAACACAATGTTGCGGGAAGACCCGCGTATCCTGATTTTAAACTAAGTGAATAATCTGTCAATAAAAAATTCACGGAAATCTCGGGAGCCAATGATCGATGTCATTCATCTTCTATAGGTTTTCGGCATGGAAAAAGCCGGCGCATTAAGCGTCGGCTTTCTTCCACGCAGCTTCCAAGAATTCATCGCGTCCGGACTCGGCGCGGTCTTGTGCGTAATGTTCGGGATTTTTCAAATAGAAATCCTGGTGGTATTCTTCTGCCGGATAGAAAGGCTGGGCATCCTGGATTTCAGTGATTACCGGCTTGTCAAAGCGGCCGCTCTCATCGAGCTGTCTTCTGGATGCGAGCGCCAATTGACGCTGCTTTTCATTATGGACAAATATGGCAGGGCGGTAGGAAGCGCCGCGGTCCTGGAACTGCCCGTCGTTATCGGTCGGGTCGATTTGCTGCCAAAAAATATCCAGTAATTGATCGTATGGGAAGACCGCCGGATCGAAGGTGATTTCGACCGCTTCCAAATGGCCGGAATGGCCGCTTTTCACTTGTTCATATGACGGGTTCGCCAAATGGCCGCCTGTATAGCCGGAAACGACGGATTCGATGCCATCGAATTGGTCGAACGGCTTCACCATACACCAAAAACAGCCACCAGCGAATGTTGCTTTTTCAAACATCGGATTGCCTCCTTCTACTAATAGGCAGCCATCTTCATTTCCATGCAAGGAACGGCCAAAGCCTGAATCAGCTGGCTGGACGTGTCATTGAAGCTGGAATGAGGCACCTGAGAATAAGAAGAATTTTACCACTCCAATAAGGCCCAGACAATAAAAACGTATTGCAGAGGGAAACCTCTTTCTCTTCATATGCGTCTAAACAAATTGTACAGCTCAGAAAGGAATGTAATCATCATGGAAGAACAATACGAAACGAGACAGGCCAGAAAGCGTAAACGATTCCGCCCGAGAGGCAAACTTTTCTTATTATTGATCATTTTATTGCTCGGCGCAGGGGTCTACTTTTTCATCCAATATCAACAAGGCCAGGACATTGCCGGCGAAACCGAAATTGAACCGGAACCCTTTACAGGTGATGAGGACAATAGCGGTTACCAGAATATCCTCGTGCTCGGGGTGGATTCACGCGGGGAAGAGCAATCCCGGACGGATACGATGATGATGGTGACACATGACCGCGAAAACAACGAAGTGAAAATCACTTCGTTCATGCGCGACATCTATGCAGACATTCCGGGCTATCAATCCTATAAATTAAATACCGCGTATTATTTGGGCGGCGTCGATCTGCTGGCGTCGACTTTGCGGGAAATGTTCGGGGTCGAAATCCATAATTATGCGCTTGTCGACTTCAAGAGTTTTGAAACACTCGTCGATATCGCAGCCCCGGGCGGCGTGGAAATCGATGTCGAGAAAGAAATGTCCGAGAAAATCGGCGTGACCTTATCTCCGGGTTTACAGAAATTGAATGGGCAGGAACTGCTGGGCTACGCACGCTTCCGTTCGGATAATGAAGGCGATTTCGGGCGTGTGCGGCGCCAGCAGCAAGTGATTGCTGCATTGAAGGATGAATTGGTCAGTGTGTCATCGATCCCTAAACTGCCGAAACTTGCAGGAGCGGCACAAGGCTATGTCCAGACCGATATGCCTTTGGTCGACCAAATCAAATTGGCGACGCAGCTCGGCACCGGCGGCAGCGGGGAAATCGAGCGGCTGACGATCCCGGTGGAAGGCGGATACAGTTATGCGAATTATCCTCAAGCCGGATCGGTGCTTGAAATTGACCTGGAACAAAACCGCCGTGCGCTGGAAGAATTTTTGTCCCAGCCTCTCGACTAATTTGTCAGATAATATGGTAAACTACAGGTAGAAACCTATACAAAGAAGGGGATTGCCATGCCGCCAGATGACAATAGACCGCCGTTTTTCGCTACCAACTATATCCGCTTTCTGGGCGGGAGGAATACACTCTTCACCTTATTGATCTTAATCTTGATCGGGCTTGTCGTGTTCATCTTCAGGGAAGTGTCGTTCATCTTCAATCCGCTCAATGTATTCATGAAAACGGTCGTCTTGCCGGTCGTCCTGGCGCTTATTTTGTATTATTTGCTGCGTCCGGTACTGCGTTTGCTGGAACGTTTCAAGATCCCGAGAATCTGGGGCATCCTCATCATCTTCCTCGGGGGAATCGGGCTCTTGACTTTGCTGAGCGTTTTGGTATTTCCGTTTTTAAGGGAACAGTTCCAGAACCTGATCGAGGAATTTCCGGATTATTTCATGCGCTTATTGAACAATATCGACCAATTCCTGCGCAATTCCTTGGTCGGTGATTATTACCGGGATTCAAGCTTCAATATCGAAGCCTTGATCGCAACTTTGCCGGCCAGCATCGCTGACACGCTTCAAGCGACCGTGACGGGCATCATCACACGCGTCACCAGCTGGATCTCGACCATTACGGGCGTTATTTTGTCGATAGTCATCGTGCCGTTCATCCTGTTCTATCTGCTCAAAGACGGCGATAAGCTTCCTGGCTATTTCCTGAAGTTGCTGCCGCCAAGATTTCGGGATGATACAAGAGAGGTTCTAAAGGATGCAGACAAGCAATTGGGCGCTTATATCCAAGGCCAGCTCATCGTCGCTTTTTGTATTGGCGTCATGGTCTATATCGGCTTTTTGATCATCGGCATGGATTATGCGCTGCTGCTCGGTGCGCTGGCGATGGTGACAAGCATCGTTCCTTATATCGGCCCGGCCATCGCGATTACGCCCGCCGCGATCATTGCACTCGTCACTTCGCCATTCATGCTCGTGAAACTCGCAATCGTGTGGACTGTCGTACAGTTGGTGGAAGGCAATTTGATCTCTCCGCAAGTAATGGGCAAGACGATGTATATTCATCCTGTCACGATCATTTTCGTCTTGCTGACAGCCGGTTCTTTATTCGGCGTCGTAGGGGTCATCTTGGGGATCCCGATGTATGCATTGCTGCGGGTTATCGTCAGCCATCTGTACAAGCTGTTCAAGCGCCGTTATAACCGGTATGAAACGGACCTGGACAATCAATACGATTACACAGAGCTTTAAAGCGCACTGTTTACAGGAACCTGGAAAGTGGTATGGAGAACTATCAAATGTTGGGGGTATAGATTTTTATGAAATTCAAAGACTTTTTATCTTCGATCGGCATCGGTTCGGTCAAAGTGGACACTGTAGTGGAAAGGCCGCATCTTGAGGAAGGCGAAACACTGAATGGTACCGTCTACTTGGACGGGGGGAGCGGCGATCAGGAAATCGATTACATCGAACTGCAAGTGGTTCGCTTGGTGGAAGATTACAGGGAAGACAGCGATTTTGATTTTTATGAAACGCCGGTTGCCAAGCAGAGCTTGGAATTTGCGGGCGCCGTTAAGTCAAAGAACACGGTCATGCAGCAATTCGAAATCGTGCCAGATGAACGCTGGGTATTGGAGAACGCCAATGCGAAGCTGATCTTGCGGACCATTGTCCATGTGAAAAATGGCGTCGATGTCCAAGATGAAGATGAAATCACGTACGGCAAGATCGATAGCTGAGCAATGAAACGATGGATAAGTAATATTATTATGTAAACCAGAACGCTCTCCTTCACTGCAGAAGGAGGGTGTTTATTCAATATGCAAATGTCACTCTTGAAAGGCATCAGAAGGCTAGGGATGATAAGGACCCGACAGTTTTTGCGGCGGGAAGAATACATGGTGAAAAAACGGGTAAAGAAGACGAGACAAGTTTTTGAGGAGGAATCCAACAAATGGAAGCAGCAAAAAAGTTCCGCGTCGTATATCATTTCGGAGGAGGCGTCGAAGCGGCCAGTACCGTCGAAGCCGATACGCCAAAACAAGCAGTCAGTGGCCTGGATGCGGATGATTTCCGCGAATTTGTCGGCGACAATGACACGTATTACCAGTTTAAGATGGATGAAGTCAAAATGGTCAGCGTCACTGAAGTTAAAGACGGACAATGATCGGAGCGACGCAGACAACCGAAAACCCCCTGCCTTTTTGCCGGCAGGGGGTTTTTTCATGTCCCGCAATAGGTCTGGTATGGCGGAGTTGAAGGGGGCGGAGCGGCCGTATAGGGCTGCTGCTCCTTGGAATGGGCATACGGGTTTTGAAGGGTGGCCAATAGCTTTTCCATCACCCCATAATCCCCCTGCAAAGAAGCTTCCAGTGCCGCTTCGACACGGTGGTTCCGGGGGATGACGGCCGGGTTTCGGCTCTTCATCAATTCCAGGATTTCCTGGGCTGGACGGCCCTCTTGCCGTTGCCGGGATTTCCAGCGCTTGTGCCAGTCCATGAAAGCTTCGCTGTTTAACAGTTGAGGTTCGTCAACTTCCTCGAAGGTCAAGGAACGGAATGTGTTGGTATAATCGGCTTGGTTTTCTTGCATCAATTCCAGTAACCCCTCGATCAATTGTTGATCGTCTGGCATCTCGGTGAACAAGCCCAATTTTTCGCGCATGCCAGCCATATACAATTGATGTTGCAGTTTGACATATTCCTCGAGTGCGTCCTGAAGAGAAGACAATGCCTCTTTTTCAGGGCGGTCATCCAGTAGAGGGAACAGGGACTCGGCAAAGCGCGCCAGATTCCAGCCTCCGATGAGCGGCTGGTTTCGGTAGGCATAGCGGCCGCCGGCGTCAATCGAGCTGAAGACCGCGGATTCATCATAACGGTCCAGGAAAGCGCACGGGCCATAATCGATCGTTTCGCCGCTGATTGCCATATTGTCTGTGTTCATGACCCCATGGACAAAACCGGCGAGCTGCCATTTCGCGATGAGTGCAGCCTGACGTCCAGCCGCCTGCCGGAACAATTCAATATAGCGGTCTGGCCCGGTGATGTCCGGGAAATGGCGATGGATGGTGTAATCGGCTAAAGCCTTCAAATCTTCAGTGGAACGGTATTTTGCGGCGAATTGGAAAGTGCCGACACGGATATGGCTCGAGGCCACCCGTGTCAGGATCGCTCCAGGCTCTGCAGAATAACGCTGGATTTTTTCTCCTGTCAGTACGACTGCGAGGCTTCTGCTCGTTGGAATGCCGAGCGCATGCATACTTTCGCTGATGATGTACTCGCGCAGCATGGGGCCGAGAGAAGCGCGGCCGTCCCCGCTTCGTGAAAAGGGCGTGATTCCTGCACCTTTCAATTGAATGTCGAAAAGCTGGCCCGCTGGAGTTTGCTGTTCACCGATCAAGATAGCGCGGCCGTCGCCGAGCATCGTGAATTGGCCGAATTGATGGCCGGCATACGCCTGGGCGAGCGGAAAGCTGTTTTCTGGAAAACGATTGCCTGCGAACACTTGGAGGAATTCAGGGCTGTCCAGCTGGCCCGTGTCCAGGCCGAGCGTTTTCGCCAATGGTTCGTTTGCAATGACCAATTTAGGCGATGAAACCGGATTGGCTTCCATCGGTGCATACAAGGTTTTCGGCAGGCTTGCATAACTATTCTGCAGTTTCCAGCCGGTTTCTGTGTAGTTCATTGGAGCGCCTCCTATCGACAATTTGTGGAGCATGTCTTTCTGTTATTATAGCCGCAATGAAATCCTTGAAACAACCATAGCGGGCTGGCTCGTGCAAATAGAAAAGCTTGAGCCGTACACCTATCGAAAGGCGCGGCTCAAGCTATTGGTAATCCTCTTAACGTTCTTCAACTGGCACGTATGTCTGCATGCCAGGCCCGATGTATTCCGCACGCGGGCGGATCAGGCGGTTGTTGGAATATTGCTCCAGGATGTGCGCGAGCCAGCCCGACGCACGGGAGACCGCGAAGATCGGCGTGAACAGGTCATGCTCGATGTTCAAGGAGTGGTAAACCGATGCCGAATAGAAATCGACGTTTGGCGGAAG
>NZ_QLZQ01000010.1 GCF_003289925.1 Planococcus maitriensis
GTTGATTGCTCAATACTGCTGGCGTATCGCCGTCATAAGACGCGCGATTCGCTTTGATCTGCCGAAGCTGATCAGTAAGTTTGCCGCGATCGCTCGCGGCTGTATTATTGACGTTTTGCTGTTCAGTTTTCAAGGTTCATGTTTGCTGTCGTTCCTGACGACTTTTATTATATTAAAGCATGTTTAAATATATGTCAACGCATTTACTAAACTTTTTTCAAAAGAACTTTCTCCTTCCCTTAAATCACTCAGCAAGAAGGCTCAAACCTTGTAAATACAGCGTTTCTGGCTTTTCAAGAAAACGCGGCGCCAAACAAGAAAATCCGCTCCCCACCTCGAAGGCAGAAAGCGGAACTTTTCTGAAAAATCATTTCTTCTCTTCAGCTGCCTGCGCTTTTCTGGCAGCACGGCGCGCTTCAAGTTTCAAACGGTCTTCCTCAGATTTCTCATTATATTTCGGCAAGACGAGAAGTTGATAGGCGTTCACTGCAAGCAAAGGGAACAACAACAAGGTCACCCAGCTGTCTACATTGCCCGCTCTTACCATTAAAGCCGGCAGCCACTCCAGTGTCGTGACGACAATCATGAAGAACAGCGCTGAAATGAATGCTGACTTCGCTGTCCATTTCGCCTTGAAATAAGCTGTGGTGAGTGACACCGCCAACAGAATGAACAGCAACGTTCCATAAAGGAATCCTTGCCCACCCGTTTCCACATTCGGCAGGAAGCGGAACACAATCAAATCGAAAATGACGATGGCGATGATCAAAAGCTGCACCCAATTCCATAGCCGCAGCGAGCGGAACATATTATGGCCGAACTGGTGAATCGTCAAATAGGCGAAGAAGCCCATCTGTGCTATCAAGCTCATCGTCAATCCAACCACGATCATCCACACGAAGCCCGCGATGAATTCTCCCCATTGCCCATTTTGCGCAGCTTCAGCGAAGACATCGTTCCAGCGGATGAAAATGCCGAGCAAGCCGGTAATCCCTCCGCCTATCAATAATGCAGTTAATGCAAACTTAACCCAATTTCGTATAGTCACGTATATTGCCCCCGTTAATTTAAAGTTCCTTTCGATTGTATCAACAAACCCTCCTATCTGCAGGAGCAGTTGTGAACAAACCTTGAAAGTCGATTATCGTTAAATAAAAATCCGGAAACCGAAAGCCGGTCTCCGGATCACATATTTTACTGCTTGTTCTGTTTGTTCGCGAATTGCTGGAGGACTTGTTGTGCGATGTCTCCGTAGATTTTCCCGGTAGGATGATCCTCTGCGTAGACAGACGGGGCGAAGTCTTCCTCGTTCCAGTCTGGCTGGCCGAGCGGAATCTGGCCGAGCAGTGGCACTTGTAATTCTTCCGCAAGTTTTGGGCCACCGCCTTTTCCGAAGACATATTCTTTTTTGCCGGATTCTTGGCTCTCGAACCAAGACATGTTCTCGATGACACCGAGCACTTCGTGGTCAGTCTGCAAAGCCATCGCTCCGGCGCGCGCTGCGACGAATGCCGCTGTTGGGTGCGGCGTTGTCACAACGATTTCTTTTGAAGCAGGCAGCATTTGATGGATATCAAGTGCTACGTCGCCTGTTCCAGGAGGCAAGTCCAGCAGAAGATAGTCTAGATCGCCCCACTCCACATCGCGGAAGAATTGATCCAGTACTTTCCCGAGCATCGGGCCGCGCCACACGACTGGCATATTGTCTTCGACAAAGAAGCCCATGGAAATGACTTTAACGCCAAAGCGCTCAACCGGGATGATCGTATCGCCGCGCACAACCGGCGCTTTATCGATGCCCATCATGTCTGGCACGCTGAAGCCGTAGATATCTGCATCGACGAGCCCAACTTTTTTCCCTGCACGGGCAAGCGCAATCGCCAAATTGACAGAGACGGTCGATTTGCCGACGCCACCTTTACCGCTGGCGATGGAAATGAATTCAACTTTATTCAATGGCGATAAGAGATCTTGTGCTTCTGATTCACTTGCGGTTCCGCGGAACTGCGCCAATGCTTCTGGTGGCAGTTCTTCAAAGCGGATGCCGACAGAATCTGCCCCGACTCCTTTGATCGCGTCTACCACTTTCATCTGAAGCTGCATTTGCTCCGGCGTGTTCGTTTTGGCGATTGCCAATTTAACACTGACATACTTTTTCTCTTCCTTGATCTTCACGGACACGATGCCGTTCGTTTCTGCAAGCGTTCTATGTAAAAACGGATCTTCTAGAGCTCCGACTGCTTCTCGCACTTGTGTTTCACTCAACATATCACTACACTCCTTATGGCTTTTGCTACAGTCAAGTATAACATAGGCAATCCGTTTTTAAATCCATTCTGCCTTTTCCTTATCTTGCACATCCGGCGCCGTTATTTGCGCGGTCCGAAGTCAAGCATATCTTTACTGTCGAATTGGAAATCCGCACCGTAAGCAACCTCCCAGTAATAGCCATCAGGATCCTGAAAATAGCCGGAATATCCTCCCCAAAAGACGTCCACGGGCTCCTTTGCGATTACCGCTCCCGCTTTTACAGCCAATTCCATCACTTGGTCTACTTCATCGCGGGATTTAGCATTATACGCCAAGGTGATCCCCGAGAAACCATTTTTCACCGGCGGGTTATCTGCCTGAATATCTTTTGCCAATTCTTCTAAAGGGTATAATTCCAACTTGGTACCTGAGCTATTGAAGAAAATGATATCCGGTTTATCGCTTGTTTCATCCGTTTGGAAGCCGAGCCCATCCCTGTAGAACTTCACGGACCTTTCCATATCCTGTACGCCCAGGCAGATTAAATTAATGCGGTTCATTCTACCACCCCTTTTTTCGGTTTCCTGTAAAATTCGCCAGAACACAAAAAAGCACCTCCCGGAAAACCGGAAAGTGCTTTTGAATGGAAAAATTAACGTTTTGAGAATTGTGGTGCGCGACGAGCCGCTTTAAGACCGTATTTTTTACGTTCTTTCATACGTGGGTCACGTGTTAGGAATCCAGCAGATTTAAGTGCTCCACGGAATTCAGGGTCTACTGTTAGTAGAGCGCGTGCGATTCCGTGACGGATTGCGCCGGCTTGTCCAGTGAACCCGCCGCCTTTTACGTTTACCAATACATCGTAGCTACCAAGAGTTTCAGTAGTTACTAGTGGTTGTTTGATGATTTGCTCAAGCGTTTCGTATGGAACGTAGTCAGATACGTCACGGTTGTTGATTGTGATCGTACCATCTCCTGGTACCAAACGTACGCGAGCTGTTGAGTTTTTACGGCGACCTGTACCGATATATTGAACTTGTGCCAAAGGTGTATCCTCCTCTTATTTACTGATTATTATCCGCGAAGCGTGTAAGCTTCCGGCTGTTGTGCTTGGTGGTTATGCTCTGGTCCAGCGTATACGTGAAGTTTCTTGAACATTTGACGGCCCAAAGAGTTCTTTGGAAGCATGCCTTTGATTGCTAGTTCAAGCATTTTTGTTGGGTATTTCGTGCGCATTTCAAGAGCTGTGCGCTGCTTAAGCCCGCCTGAATATTGCGTGTGGCGGTAGTAGATTTTGTCGGTAAGTTTCTTACCTGTCAAGTGGATTTTGTCAGCATTGATGATGATGACATGATCGCCAGTGTCGACGTTCGGTGTGAATGTTGGTTTGTATTTCCCGCGCAAGATTGAAGCGACTTCAGAAGCCAAACGTCCAAGAGTTTGCCCTTCTGCATCGACAACCAACCATTTACGCTCTACTTCGTGACCTTTAGCCATGAATGTTGTACGCATGTATATTGTCCTCCTAATGAATCGTCTCTTTTTTTAGAATTCAGTTCCAAGTGTTCCATGTTGGTTCCGTTGTTCCGTGTTTTCGTTATCCCTTAACACAAATAACCTTCCGGGGCATATCGTGGGGGTAATGAAAATACCATACATCATCATATAACGGATTGCACTTTAAGTCAAGGGAATTCAGGAAAAACACCTGGAAAAGTTGCTTCATTTTCAATAATGCACTTTTTCTAAGTACAACCCGTGCGCTGCCGCTGTTTTCCCTGCAGCGTCGCGATCACAGGCAGCGATGATTTCAGCCAGTTCTTCCGGTTCCCTTCTATTCAACCCGACTTCCAGCAAGGTGCCTGCAATGATGCGGACCATGTTATAGAGAAAACCCGACCCTTCGATCACCATATGCAATTCTTCGCCATGCTCTTCGAAATCAATCCGCCAAATGCTCCTTACTTTATCGACCACATTGGTATTAGCTGCACAAAAGCTCGAAAAATCATGTGTGCCGATAAAGGCTTCAGCCGCTTTTTCCATGCGCCCCACATCGATTTTCTGCGGCACGTGGACGAGATGGTTGCGGTGGAATGGATTGATGAGTTTGCTGCGGTTCCATTTATACCGGTAAATCTTGCCCTTGGCATGATAGCGGGCATGAAAATCGGCATCCGCTTCTTCGATATCGTAGACCTGGATGTCTTGTGGCAAGCGGACATTGAGCGCACGCATCCAGGACTCTTTCGGCATGGAAAACGGCGTATCGAAATGGATCACTTGCCCGGTGGCATGCACACCCGAATCCGTCCGTCCGCTTGCCACCACTTCGACCGGTTCGCCTTTATGCAATTCTTTCAATGCGCGCAACAGCTCCAGTTGGACAGTGCGGGTCTTCAGCTGGATTTGATAGCCTGCAAATCCGCTGCCGTCATAGGCAATCGTCGCTTTCATTCGTTTCATGGGGTCTCTCCTTTTAATGCAGCTTTCGTAATCTAATTAAGTGAATCGCCATCTCTTTTGGTTAACTCCGGAAATACCAGAGCAATCCGGCAAATCCAACGAGCAGCAATAAGCTTAGCGTATCCATAAAGCGCCAGTTGAGCTGGCGGTAGCGTGTACGGCCTTCTCCGCCGCGGTAGCCTCTCACTTCCATGGCGGTCGCTAGATCTTCCGCCCGTTTAAAGGCGCTGACAAACAAAGGGATCAATAGCGGCACGACCGCTTTTACCCGTTCTTTAATAGGCCCTGAGCCGATATCCGAGCCGCGTGCCATTTGCGCTTTCAAGATCTTTCCGGTTTCATCCATCAAGGTCGGGATAAACCGCAGTGAAATGGACATCATCAAGGCCAGTTCGTGGACCGGCAGTTTGATGCGCTTGAATGGCCCGAGCAGCACCTCGATGCCGTCCGTGATCGAAATCGGCGAAGTGGTCAATGTCAGTATGCTCGTCATGAACACCAAGACTAAAAACCGGATCGAAATGAATATCCCTTGCCGCAATCCCTCTTCATAGACATCCACAAAACCGACACTGAAGAGCAACGCCCCGCCTTCGGTGAAGAATAAATGCAGGAAAAACGTGAAGGCCATCAAAATAAAGACCGGTTTTAAGCCATTGATCAAGAAATACAACCGAATTTTCGATAAAAACACGGCCAGCAAGGTGAATCCGAGCAAAATCGCATAAGTAATGGCGTTATTCGCGATAAAAACGATCGCAATAAACAAAAAGACAAATAGGATTTTTGCCCTTGGGTCCAGCCGGTGGACGATCGAATCTCCTGGAATAAAGCGACCAAAAATCATCTTCTCCATCATTTTGGCTCACGCCCTTCCGTGAGTGCCTGCGCAATGGACCGCGCCAGCGCCTCTTCAGTCAGCGCAAGCTCATCGAGTGTCAAGCCGGTTTTCTCTTCAAACTCCCGCTGCATGCGCACGGTGCGCGGCGGCTCCAGCCGGTAATCGCCGAGTTGCTCTTCATTGGCGAAGACGTCCCGCACATCACCTGTGGCGACGCATTTGCCGCCATGCATGATGGCCACCGTATCCGCATAACGCGCCGCATCTTCCATGCTGTGGGTCACAAGCACAGTCGTTAAGCCTTTCTCTTGATGCAGGCGGTAAAACAGATCCATGATTTCCCGGCGTCCTCGCGGATCGAGTCCTGCTGTCGGTTCATCCAGCACCAAAACATCCGGCTCCATCGCCAAGACTCCTGCTATCGCGACGCGGCGCATCTGCCCCCCGGATAAGTCAAAAGGCGATTTCTCCAGCACGCCTTCCGGAAGCCCAAGCTGTTCGACCAAAGCGATTGCCCGTCTGCGGGCCTCCTCTTCGGGTACACCGAAATTCAGCGGGCCGAACATGATGTCTTTCAGGACCGTTTCATCGAATAGCTGCTGCTCCGGGAATTGGAAGACTATGCCGACTTTTTTCCGCACATCCCTCAAGTTCTTCGCTTTCGTCCCTGCCTCGATTTTCCGCTCGCCGATCAGTACACTGCCTTCAGTCGGCTGCAATAAGGCATTCAAATGCTGCAGCACGGTCGATTTCCCGGAACCCGTGTGCCCGATGATCGCTGTGTAAGAGCCCGATGGTATGTGCAGCGTGACATCCGTCAGCGCCCGCTTTTCAAAAGGGGTATCTTTCGCGTAGCTATATCCTACTTGCTTGAGTAATATGTCCATAATTCCTCCACCAGCTCATGTTCTGTCATAGATTCACCGGTCATCGGCACTCCGGCTTGTTTCAGTAAACCGGCCATCCGCATCGCAAACGGCAAGTCCAGCCCCATTTCGGTCAACTCTTCACCCGAGGAAAACACTTCATCGGGAGTGCCTTCCATTTGTTTATGCCCGGCATTCATCACCAGCACACGGTCAGCGAGTGCCGCTTCCTCAAGGTCATGGGTAATCGACAGCACAGTCAGGCCTGTTGCTTCACGCAATTCGCGGATAGTCTCGATCACTTCCCGGCGCCCTTGAGGGTCGAGCATCGATGTAGCTTCATCCAAAATGAGCAGGCGGGGGCGCAAAGCAAGTGCCCCGGCAATCGCCACACGCTGCTTTTGCCCGCCCGATAGGTGATGCGGTTCATGATCGAGATAGTCCGCCATCTTCACTTGCTGCAAAGATTCACGGACACGCACCACCATTTCTTCGTGGGGAACGCCGTTATTCTCGAGTGCAAACGCTACATCATCCTGCACCGTCGCCCCGACAAATTGGTTGTCTGGATTCTGGAACACCATCCCCATCTGCGAGCGGATATTCCATAAGCTTTCTTCAGACATTTTTAAGCCCATCGCCTGGACGGTGCCTTGCTGGGGAAACAATAGGCCATTCATCAGTTTGGCGATTGTCGATTTGCCGGAGCCGTTATGGCCGACAAGCGCTACCCATTCCCCTTCTCCAATCGAGAATGACAGGTCCGAGACAGCCGGCTTGACCGCCTCGTCTTCCGGTACGTATGTGAAGGTCACTTGTTCGAATGACAAAATGCTTCCTTTCATGTGTTGAAGCCTCCTCTAAACTTTCTCTACTCTACCCTCATGTGCTGTAAAACGGGAACTCTCTAGCCACGCTTAATTTGCACTGTTCATATTCCCTTCTGCGGAATATCAACACTGGAAATTAATTGATCAATAAATAAAAAAAGCGCGCACCTCATTCAGAGTATGCGCTTTTCTGTCTCTATGGCTCCTGCGGGTGCTTAAGCCGCCGGTTGAATGAGGTGCGTAGAGCTAGACGAGACGCCGCCGCAAGGGCTCGCTCATCATAACACTCAGCTTTTCATATTGTCGTATAAATCATGATGCTAAAAGAAGAGGGCTATGAACCCTCTTCAACTGATTAAACCAATTCAATAATTACGATTGGTGCGCCATCTCCGCGACGAGGCCCCATTTTCATGATGCGCGTGTAGCCGCCTTGACGGTCAGCGTAACGTGGTGCAACATCATCGAACAATTTTTGCAAAGCAAAGATTGTGTTTTCGTTGCCTTCTTCGTCAGTAGAAGTCACGAGTTCACGGCGAATGTATGCTGCAGCTTTACGGCGTGCGTGGATGTCTCCGCGCTTACCAAGCGTGATCATTTTTTCTACAGTTGAACGGACTTCTTTAGCACGTGCTTCAGTTGTCTGAATGCGTTCGTGAACGATTAGGTCAGTCGTAAGGTCACGCAAAAGCGCTTTACGTTGAGAACTTGTACGTTGAAGTTTTCTCATTGAAGTTTCCCTCCTTTGTTGAATAGTTCAGAAAGACTCGGGCAATCAGTCTTCTTTACGAAGGCCAAGACCTAGATCTTCCAACTTCACTTTCACTTCTTCAAGTGATTTGCGTCCGAGGTTGCGAACTTTCATCATGTCGTCTTCCGACTTGTTGGCCAATTCGTGGACAGTGTTAATGCCGGCACGTTTCAGGCAGTTATAAGAACGAACAGAAAGATCGAGCTCTTCGATAGTCATCTCAAGCACTTTCTCTTTTTGGTCTTCTTCTTTTTCAACCATGATTTCAGCTGTTTGAGCCTCATCCGTCAATCCTACGAAGATGTTCAGATGTTCAGTGAAAATTTTCGCGCCAAGCGCAATTGCCTCTTTGGGACCGATGCTTCCATCTGTCCAGACATCGAGGGTTAATTTATCGAAATGAGCGAGTTGGCCCACACGGGTATTTTCCACTTGGAAATTGACGCGTGAAACTGGCGTGTAAATAGAGTCAATCGGGATAACGCCGATCGGAAGATCTTCACGTTTGTTCTGATCTGCACGGGCATACCCACGGCCGCGGTTAGCATACATGCGCATGCGCAAGTGGCCGTCTTTCGCGATTGTTGCAATATATAGATCCGGATTCAGAATTTCCACGTCACTATCGTGAGTGATATCTGCAGCCGTAACCGTTCCGTCACCTTTTACATCAATTTCAATGACTTTTTCTTCGTCAGAGTAAATTTTCAAAGCGAGCTTCTTGATGTTCAAAATGATAGAGGCTACATCTTCTTCTACACCTTCGACAGTGGAGAATTCATGCAAGACGCCATCAATTTGGATCGAAGTAACAGCTGCGCCAGGTAAAGATGAAAGTAGGATTCGACGTAAGGAGTTACCTAAAGTGGTACCATATCCACGCTCAAGGGGTTCAACAACGAATTTGCCATATTTGGCATTGCTGTCGATCTCAACCGTTTCAATTTTTGGTTTTTCTATTTCGAGCATTCAGTTTACCCTCCTTCAAAACGTCGGTATTTTCGTTGCATAAGAATTCGATAGTCACAGACTTTCGCTACGATTCAGAACACATTGAGTAAGTCGTGATGTTCAAAAATCCTATTCAGACCAACGATTATACGCGACGGCGTTTTGGCGGGCGGCAGCCGTTGTGAGGAACCGGAGTTACGTCTCTAATTGCAGTAACTTCCAATCCAGCAGCTTGAAGCGCACGAATAGCGGCTTCGCGACCTGAACCAGGACCTTTAACAGTTACTTCCAAAGTTTTCAAACCGTGTTCCATGGAAGTTTTTGCAGCAGTTTCAGCAGCCATTTGGGCAGCGAATGGAGTGGATTTACGTGAACCACGGAATCCTAGAGCACCAGCCGAAGACCAAGATACTGCGTTACCTTGCATATCAGTGATCGTAACAATTGTGTTATTGAATGTTGAGCGGATGTGAGCAATACCGGATTCGATATTCTTTTTCACACGACGCTTACGAGTTTGTTGTTTACGTGCCATGTTAAGAAACAACCTCCTTTACTGATTATTTTTTCTTGTTAGCTACAGTTTTACGAGGACCTTTACGCGTACGCGCGTTGTTCTTCGTGTTTTGACCACGGACCGGAAGACCGCGACGGTGGCGGATACCACGGACGCTAGCGATTTCCATCAAACGTTTGATGTTCATGGAAACTTCACGGCGAAGGTCACCTTCGATTTTGTACTGATCCAATTGTTCACGGATATTGTTCAACTCGTCTTCTGTAAGATCGCGAACGCGAGTCTCTTCAGAAACACCAGCACCAGAAAGAACTTTCTGAGCAGTCGTTTTCCCAACACCGTAGATATAAGTCAATGAAATTACAACGCGTTTGTCGCGCGGAATGTCAACACCAGAAATACGTGCCATGTGTGCGATGCACCTCCTTCTTTATTAACCTTGTCTTTGTTTATGTTTCGGATTTTCACAGATTACCATTACTTTACCGTTTCTGCGAATAACTTTACATTTTTCGCAGATCGGTTTAACAGATGGTCTCACTTTCATCTAACCCAACCTCCTTAGTAGTCCGGAGTGCAAAAGATTATTTAAAACGGTATGTGATGCGACCGCGTGTTAAATCGTAAGGAGAAAGTTCCACTGTCACTTTATCTCCTGGCAGAATGCGGATGAAATGCATGCGAATCTTGCCTGATACGTGCGCAAGAATCGTATGGCCGTTTTCAAGCTCCACTTTAAACATCGCGTTAGGCAAAGTCTCAACGACTGTTCCTTCGATTTCAATTACATCGTCTTTCGCCATCGACCCAGTCTCCCTTCTGTATACAAATCAGGTACTCATCTTCAAACAGTATTTGCTGATTGAATAATTCTTATCCATTCACAAGGAATGCATGAGTGACATTTGAAAGACCTTCTCCGGGTTCCTCTCCCCACTTATGACAGCGGAGTTCGGGGGTTCCGGTTGAATCAGTCTGACCCACGTATCCTCGACTGCCCGGACTGCCTTGGATGAGTTCCAAACCCGTTACACAGATGCTTCCACGAAACCCATTATACTACCTCCGGTGCGGAATTGCACGGAGCAACGAGCCTCACCGGTTTCATATAATCAGGCCTTGTTTGCTTTTGCAGCTCACGAAAATTCATATCTCCGGTGCTCCTTAAAGCCACATGGAGGCAACTAACTGCGCCCGGCGCCGGGACTTAGCCTCGGCCGCCCTTTAGAAGAGCATCAATGTCAGCAAATACTTTATCAATGTCCTGCTGTCCATCTATATTGGTCAGCACGTTCTTTTCCTCGTAGAAGTCGAGAAGCGGCTGAGTTTGTTGCATGTTAACTTCTAAACGCTTCGTGACGGTTTCAGGCTTGTCGTCTTCGCGTTGGTAGAGCTCTCCGCCATCCTTATCGCACACGCCTGCTACTGCAGGTGGATTGAAAACAGTATGGTAAGCAGTTCCACAAACTTTGCAAATCCAACGGCCTGTTAAACGTGCAATCAATTCGTCTTGTTCAACTTGGATGTTTACGACATGCTCGATTCGTTTGCCAAGATCAGCCAGAAGAGATTCCAGCGCCTCAGCCTGAGGAACCGTGCGCGGAAAGCCATCCAATAGGAAGCCTTTCTCACAATCCGCTTGGCTGAGTCGCTCTCGGACGATACCGATCGTCACTTCGTCAGGCACCAAGGCACCTTGATCCATGAACGACTTTGCTTCCAGGCCAAGTTTCGTACCGCCTTTAATGGCTGCACGGAACATGTCGCCTGTCGAAATATGAGGGATGTCGTACTTCTTGACAATTTCGTCTGCTTGCGTGCCTTTGCCGGCACCTGGTAGACCCATCAACACAATATTCATACGTTTTGCCCCCTCAGACAAGTGGATAAGGAACGTTTTCACGTTCCCCTCCATTGATTATTTCATAAAGCCTTTGTAATGACGTTTCACAAGTTGTGATTCCAATTGCTTCATCGTTTCGAGGGCTACCCCGACGACGATCAGCAAACTGGTGCCGCCAATCTGTGCAGATTGAGGCAGGTTTGCGATGTTGATGAAGAAAATCGGCAGAACCGAGATAACTGACAGGAAGATCGCTCCCACGAAAGTTAACCGGTAAAGCACACTTGTTAAATAATCTTGCGTATTTTTACCCGGACGGATTCCCGGAATGTATGCACCTTGCTTTTTCAAGTTGTCCGCCACGTTTTCAGGATTGACCTGAATGAATGCATAGAAATACGTGAATGCGATGATCAAGGCGACATAAATGATCATGCCGACAGGACGCGTGTAATCAAACGTATTCTGGATTGCCTCCGTAAACGCGTTGGCACCAAAGAAAGAAGCGATAGTTTGCGGCGTGATGATGAATGCCACTGCAAAGATTACCGGGATAACTCCGGCCGCGTTTACTTTCAAAGGTAAATGCGTTTGCTGCCCATTCGAGCTCTGGCCACGGCCAGCGACACGTTTGGCATACTGGATCGGGATTTTACGCAACGCTTGTTGGACGTAAATGACCAATACAGTAATTGCAACAACTGCGAGTGCGAGCAATGCCATGATGGCAATGTTAATCGGAAGCTGGTCGCCAGCCCCTTGGATCTGCTGCGCATAAAGTTGGTTAATTGCTCCTGGTACTGCAGCGACAATCCCTGCGAAGATGATAATCGAAATACCGTTCCCCACGCCTTTTGCCGTGATCTGCTCACCAAGCCACAATAGAAATGCTGTTCCTGCTGTCAGTACGATGGCGATTACCACATAAGTCGCAATCGAATCGTCTTGGATCAATGTACCTCCGTACATTTGGTTAAATCCATAAGACATGCCGATCGCCTGGATAAATGCAAGAACGATTGTAAAGTAACGAGTGAATTGAGCAAGTTTCCGTCTTCCGACTTCGCCTTGTTTCGCCCACTCAGCAAATTTCGGCACAACATCCATTTGCAGAAGCTGCACAATGATCGATGCTGTGATATAAGGCATGATTCCCATCGCCAAAATCGAGAAGTTGGCCAGGGCGCCTCCGCCGAAAGTATTCAAGAAACCGATCAGACCCATCTGATCAGTAGCCTGGAGTACTGACGCATCAACGTTCGGCACCGGAACAAATGTCCCGATACGGAAGATGATGAGCATTGCTAAAGTAAAGAAAATTTTATTTCGAATATCAGATACGCGCATAAGATTAGAGATTGTCTGAAACATTAAAGCACCTCGGTTTGACCGCCGGCAGCTTCAATTGCTTCTTTAGCTGATGCAGAGAATTTGTGGGCTTGTACAGACAATTTCTTGTCCAAGCTTCCGTTACCAAGGATCTTGATACCAGAACGCTCCTTGCTCACAACACCTGTTTCGATCAACAATGCAGGTGTAATTTCTGTGCCTTCTTCGAAACGGTTCAACACGTCAAGGTTTACAACAGTGTAGTCCTTACGGTTGATGTTCGTGAATCCACGCTTAGGCAAACGACGGAACAATGGGTTTTGGCCACCCTCGAATCCTGGACGGACACCGCCGCCTGAACGGGCTTTTTGACCTTTATGACCTTTACCGGCTGTTTTACCAGTACCTGAACCGATTCCGCGTCCGATACGCTTGCGTGAGCTGCGTGAACCTTCTGCTGGTTTTAATTCGTGAAGTTTCATGTGGTTGGCACCTCCTTCTATAGAAATCAGGGATTAAACTTCTTTAATAGTGACTAAGTGAGCGACTTTATCAAGCATTCCGCGAACTGCTGCGTTGTCTTGGTGCTCAACTGTTTGATGCATTTTACGCAGGCCTAGTGACTGGACTGTTTTACGCTGTGCCGGCTTTGAACCGATCACAGACTTAGTGAGGGTAATTTCTAGTTTAGTAGCCATGTAATTTCCCTCCCTTATTGGAATAACTCTTCTGTAGTTTTACCGCGAAGTTTTGCAACTTCATCAGCGCTCTTCAGTTGAGTCAAACCGTTGATAGTAGCACGGACCATGTTGATCGGTGTGTTGGATCCAAGAGATTTAGACAAGATGTCTTGTACTCCTGCAAGCTCCAATACCGCACGAACAGGACCACCAGCGATAACACCAGTACCTGGTGAAGCAGGTTTAATAAGAATCGAGCCGGCACCGAAGCGCCCGGTCACTAGATGTGGAGTAGTACCTTTAACCATAGGTACTTCGATCAAGTTCTTCTTCGCATCTTCAATAGCTTTACGGATTGCTTCTGGAACTTCTTGTGCTTTCCCAGTACCAAAACCGACTTTACCATTTTTGTCGCCTACAACAACCAATGCGGAGAAACGGAAACGACGTCCACCTTTTACAACTTTCGCTACGCGGTTAATCGTAACTACGCGTTCTTCAAGTTCAAGTTTGTTTGGATCAATACGACGCATTATATGTGTCCCTCCTTCTTTTAAAATTCTAAGCCGTTTTCACGTGCAGATTCAGCCAAGGCTTTTACACGTCCATGATATAGATAACCACCGCGGTCAAAAACAACTGATTTCAAGCCGTTTTCCACTGCGCGTTTTGCAATCGTTTCGCCGACTAGAGCAGCCGCCTCGACGTTGCCTTTCGATTCAAGAGAAAAATCTTTATCTGCAGATGATGCGCTAGCAAGCGTTACGCCGTTTACATCGTCGATCAATTGAGCGTAGATGTATTTATTTGAACGGAAAACGTTCAAACGCGGACGTTCAGCCGTTCCCGTGATTTTAGAACGTACGCGAGCGTGACGTTTTTTACGGGATGCGTTTTTATCGAGTTTCGTAATCACTGAGGTCACTCCTTTCAGCCTGCCTAAGCAGCATTATTTACCTGTTTTACCTTCTTTGCGGCGAACTTTTTCGTCTTCATAACGAATCCCTTTGCCTTTGTATGGCTCTGGCGGGCGCGTAGCGCGGATGTTTGAAGCAAGTGCTCCGACCATCTCTTTGTTGATCCCTTTGATGACGACTTTCGTGTTGCCTTGTACTTCGATTTCGATTCCTTCTTCCGGAGTGAATTCCACCGGGTGAGAGTATCCAACGTTCAAGACCAATTTCTTGCCTTGCAGCTGGGCACGGTAACCTACACCGACTAGTTCAAGTGAGCGGGAGAAGCCTTCAGATACTCCAGTAACCATGTTCGCTAGCAATGCACGGGTTGTGCCGTGGATTGTGCGGTGTTCTTTGGAATCTGATGGGCGTGACAATGTCAACACATTGTCTTCCTGCGTGATTGTGATATCTGAGTTGAACGAGCGAGTAAGCTCGCCTTTAGGCCCTTTTACTGTTACGTCGTTGCCGTTTCCGACAGTAACGGTAACGTTAGCAGGAACCTCGATTGGTTTTTTACCTACACGTGACATTCTGTTGCACCTCCATTCGTTTGTTGCTTCTTACCAAACGTAAGCTAAGATTTCGCCGCCGATTTTTTTCGCGCGGGCTTCTTTATCAGTTACTACACCTTGTGATGTCGATACTAGAGCGATTCCAAGACCGTTTAGTACACGAGGCACCTCGTCAGTTTTAGCGTAAACACGTAGTCCTGGTTTTGAAATGCGTTTCAAGCCAGTGATGACGCGTTCGTTGTTGGCACCGTATTTAAGGAAAATGCGGATCATGCCTTGTTTATCATCTTCAACATATTCAACGTCACGAACGAAACCTTCACGCTTCAAGATTTCAGCGATATCTTTCTTCACGTTAGAAGCCGGAAGCTCCAATTTCTCGTGACGAACCATGTTTGCATTACGAATGCGTGTCAGCATATCTGCAATCGGATCTGTCATTGTCATTACATTTACCTCCTTCCCAATTTAGGGGATTACCAGCTGGCTTTTTTGACGCCAGGAATTTGTCCCACATATGCAAGTTCACGGAAACAAATACGGCAAAGTTTGAATTTGCGCAGTACTGAATGCGGACGTCCGCATCGTTCACAGCGTGTGTACTCTTGTACTTTATACTTTGGCGTGCGTTTTTGTTTAGCAATCATCGATTTTTTAGCCACGTTTACGCCTCCCTCATCTTTACTTTTGGAACGGCATACCGAATTGTGTCAATAACTCACGAGCTTCTTCATCAGAGTTCGCAGTTGTCACAATTACGATATCCATACCGCGTACTTTAGAAACTTTATCATAATCGATTTCAGGGAAGATCAATTGTTCTTTCACACCAAGTGTGTAGTTGCCGCGTCCGTCGAAAGATTTTTTCGATACGCCACGGAAGTCACGAACACGTGGTAGTGAGATAGCAATCAATTTATCCAGGAAGTCATACATACGCTCACCGCGTAGAGTGACTTTACATCCGATTGGCATGCCTTCACGAAGGCGGAAGCCAGCGATAGATTTCTTAGCTTTTGTGATGACCGGCTTTTGGCCAGTGATCGTCTGCAATTCTTCAACTGCAGAATCAAGTGATTTTGTGTTTTGTACAGCTTCACCGACACCCATGTTGATAACGATCTTGTCAACTTTCGGTGCCTGCATTACTGAGGAATATTCAAACTTGCTCACTAGAGCAGGTGTGATTTCGTTCACATATTTTTCTTGTAGGCGGTTCATGTTTGTACCTCCCCTCATTCAGGAATTTTATTTATCTAATTTTTCACCGGATTTTTTTGCAACACGAACTTTTTTGCCGTCTTCCATTTTGTATCCTACACGAGTCGGCTCGCCGGATTTAGGGTCAACTACCATCACGTTGGAAACGTGGATCGCAGCTTCTTGGCTGACAATTCCGCCTTGCGGGCTTGCCTGGTTCGGTTTTGTATGCTTTTTGACGATGTTAACACCTTCAACGAGCACACGGTCTTTCTTAGGTAGAGCAGTCAAAACAACTCCTGTTTTGCCTTTATCTTTCCCAGAGATGACCTTAACTGTATCGCCTTTTTTTACATGCATTCTGTCGCACCTCCTTGGTATCGCACGTTGGATGTTTTATAGAACTTCAGGAGCAAGTGAAACGATCTTCATGAAGTTGTTGTCACGAAGTTCACGTGCAACTGGTCCGAAGATACGTGTTCCGCGTGGACCTTTATCGTCGCGGATAATCACACATGCATTTTCATCAAATTTGATGTAAGTACCGTCTTTACGGCGAGCTCCGCTTTTCGTGCGAACGATGACAGCCTTAACGACTTCACCTTTCTTAACAACGCCACCTGGTGTTGCTTTTTTCACGGTACAAACGATTACGTCACCGATGTTTGCTGTCTTGCGACCAGAACCACCAAGCACTTTAATCGTAAGTACTTCACGAGCACCCGAGTTGTCTGCAACTTTTAAACGACTTTCCTGTTGGATCACTTAGGTAACCTCCCTCCGGAACTTTTAGGATTCCGAACTTATTTAAATTAGATGATGACAGCTTTTTCGACGACTTCCACTAAACGGAAACGTTTTGTAGCTGATAGCGGACGAGTTTCCATGATGCGAACGATGTCGCCCATTTTCGCTTCGTTGTTCTCATCATGAGTCTTGAATTTCTTAGAGTATTTTACACGTTTGCCATAAAGCGCGTGCTTCTTTTGAGTTTCAACCATTACTGTGATGGTCTTATCCATTTTGTCAGACACGACGCGGCCTGTGTATACTTTGCGTTGGTTACGCTCAGACATACTTGCAACCTCCTCTCGAATTATCAGTTGTTGCCACTGAGTTCTCTTTCATGAATCACAGTTTTCATACGGGCAATCGCTTTACGTACTTCGCGGATGCGAGCCGTGTTTTCTAATTGACCAGTAGCCAATTGGAAGCGAAGGTTGAAAAGCTCTTCTTTCAGTGATTTCACTTTTTGTTCGATTTCAGCAGTGGTTAGGTCACGGATTTCTTTAGCTTTCATTCGATTCACCACCAATTTCTTCGCGTTTTACGAATTTCGTTTTCACTGGCAGTTTGTGAGAGGCAAGACGCAATGCTTCGCGTGCAACTTCTTCAGATACTCCAGCGATTTCGAACATAATTTTACCGGTTTTTACAACCGCTACCCATCCTTCAGGTGAACCTTTACCGGAACCCATCCGTACTTCAAGAGGCTTTTTCGTGTATGGCTTGTGAGGGAAAATCTTGATCCAGACTTTACCGCCACGTTTCATGTAACGTGTCATAGCGATACGGGCAGATTCGATTTGGCGGTTAGTGATCCATGAAGACTCAAGAGCCTGCAGGCCATATTCGCCGAATGCGACTTCTTTGCCGCCTTTCGCTTCCCCGCGCATCTTGCCACGGTGTTCACGACGATATTTTACGCGTTTTGGCAATAACATATTATTTGCCTCCTTCCTCAGAATTCTTCTTGGTTGGAAGGACTTCACCGCGGTAGATCCATACTTTTACGCCAAGCTTACCATAAGTAGTGTCTGCTTCAGCGTGCGCATAGTCGATGTCAGCGCGCAATGTATGGAGCGGAACAGTTCCTTCGCTATAGGACTCAGCACGGGCAATGTCAGCTCCGCCTAGACGTCCAGATACTTGAGTTTTGATCCCTTTAGCGCCTGCACGCATAGTGCGTTGGATCGTTTGTTTTTGAGCACGGCGGAAAGATGCACGGTTTTCTAGCTGGCGTGCGATTCCTTCAGCGACCAATTTCGCATCAAGGTCAGCTCTTTTGATTTCTACGATGTTGATGTGGACACGCTTGCCAGTCATCGCGTTCAGTTGCGTACGAAGTACTTCTACTTCAGAGCCACCTTTACCGATTACCATACCTGGCTTCGCAGTGTGGATTGTTACGTTTACACGGTTTGCAGCGCGCTCGATTTCGATTTTCGAAACTGAAGCTTCTTTCAAACGTGTTTCGATGTATTCACGGATTTTCAAATCTTCGTGAAGGAGTGTCGCGTAGTCTTTTTCAGCGTACCATTTCGACTCCCAATCACGGATGATTCCGATTCGCATTCCAATTGGATGAATTTTTTGTCCCACGAATTATCCCTCCTTCTTCTCAGATACCACTAGTGTGATGTGGCTTGTGCGTTTGTTGATCGCGCTTGCGCGTCCCATTGCACGTGGACGGAAACGCTTCAAAGTCGGCCCTTCGTCAACGAATACTTCGCTGATGACAAGGTTCTCGATGTTCATTTCGTAATTGTGTTCAGCGTTAGCAGCTGCAGATTTCAACAACTTCTCAACAACAATGGATGCTGCTTTAGGAGTGTGGTTCAAAATTGCGACCGCTTCACCGATTTGCTTGCCTCGGATTAAATCTACTACTAAACGGACTTTACGAGGAGCAATACGTACTGTTCTAGCAACAGCTTTTGCTTGCATGGGGAAATCCTCCTCTCAATTAACGTCTTGTTTTCTTATCGTCTGCACCATGGCTTGCGTATTTGCGCGTTGGGGCAAATTCACCAAGTTTATGGCCGACCATGTCTTCAGTCACATATACAGGGATGTGTTTGTGGCCATCGTATACTGCAATTGTTAGCCCGATGAATGTCGGGAAGATTGTAGAACGGCGAGACCAAGTTTTGATCACTTGTTTTTTCTCAGAATCCTTTTGCGCTTCGACTTTCTTCATAAGATGATCGTCTACAAAAGGTCCTTTTTTCAAGCTGCGACCCATTTGGGATCCTCCCTTCGTGATTGCACCACGGTTCGTATCGTGAACCGCAGCGAAATCAAATTATTTTTTGCGGCGACGTACGATGAATTTATCGGATTTGTTTGTTTTCTTACGTGTTTTGTATCCAAGAGTCGGTTTGCCCCATGGAGACATTGGCGATTTACGTCCGATTGGCGAACGTCCTTCACCACCACCGTGTGGGTGATCGTTCGGGTTCATAACAGATCCGCGGACAGTTGGGCGATTGCCCTTCCAGCGGTTACGTCCTGCTTTACCGATGTTGATCAATTCGTGCTGCTCGTTTCCGACAGCGCCGATAGTTGCGCGGCAAGTAGCAAGGATCATGCGAACTTCGCCTGATTGCAAGCGAACTGTTACGTATTTTCCTTCTTTACCAAGCACCTGTGCTGAAGCTCCTGCAGAACGTACCAATTGGCCGCCTCCGCCTGGTTTCAATTCGATGTTGTGGATAGTAGAACCCATTGGGATGTTAAGCAATGGCAAAGCGTTACCTGCTTTGATGTCTGCTTCCGGTCCTGACATGATTTGCGTGCCAACCTGAACACCTTTAGGTGCAAGGATGTAACGTTTTTCTCCGTCAGCGTAATGGATAAGTGCGATGTTAGCAGAACGGTTCGGATCGTATTCGATCGTAGCAACGCGTCCTGGAATGCCATCTTTGTTACGTTTGAAATCGATCACGCGGTATTGGCGCTTATGTCCGCCCCCGTGGTGGCGTACAGTGATTTTACCTTGGTTGTTACGGCCGCCTTTACGCTTCGTCGGTTGCAAAAGCGACTTTTCAGGCTTGTTCGTTGTGATTTCAGCGAAATCCGAAGTAGTCATATTGCGACGACCGTTAGTGGTAGGTTTGTATTTTCTAATCCCCACGTTGTTTCCCTCCTTTTTTGATTAGTTCTTGTTCAGAACTTATGCAATTACATTTCGAATAGTTCGATGTCTTTTGAATCAGCAGTCAATTTCACGATCGCTTTGCGGCGTTTGTTCGTGTAGCCTGCGTGTTTACCCATGCGTTTGAATTTGCCTTTGTAGTTCATGATGTTGACTTTCTCAACTTGAACTCCGAAGACTTCCTGAACTGCATGTTTAACTTGAGTTTTGTTAGCGCGAACGTCCACTTCGAAAGTGTACTTCTTCTCCGCCATTACCTCAGAAGAACGCTCGGTAATGACTGGACGCTTTAGAATGTCACGTGCTTCCATTAACCAAGCACCTCCTCGATTTTTTCTACGGCTCCTTTAGTCATGACGACTTTGTCATGGCCAAGCAAGTCCAATACGTTGATTCCGTTTGCCGGAACGACTGTCATGCCTTTGATGTTGCGTGCAGATAGTGCCACGTTCTCATCAAGGTCAGCTGTTACGAACAATGCTTTCTTGCCGACAGACAAGTCATTCACAAGTTTAGTGAATTCCTTTGTTTTCGGTGCGTCGAAAGCCAATCCTTCAAGTACCAATAGGTTTTCGTTTGCTACTGCCGAAGACAATGCAGAACGAAGAGCCAAGCGGCGGACTTTCTTAGGGAGTTTATAGCTGTAGCTGCGTGGTGTCGGGCCGAATACGACTCCGCCTCCGCGCCATTGTGGTGAACGGATCGAACCTTGACGGGCACGTCCAGTTCCTTTTTGACGCCATGGCTTTCTTCCGCCACCGGCTACTTCAGAACGGTTTTTAACTTTATGGTTACCTTGACGCAATGAAGCACGTTGTGCAACGACTGCATCAAAAAGTACAGATTCATTTGGTTCAATGCCGAAGACAAGATCGTTCAATTCGATATCGCCAACTTGTGAACCAGTTTGGTTTAGTAAAGCTACTTTAGGCATTCTTGTTTCCTCCTTTCTTCAAATGTGATTAGTTAGCTTTGATAGCCGACTTAACACGGATTAGTGATTTACGTGCGCCAGGAACATTCCCTTTAATAAGAAGCAAGTTGCGCTCAGCATCCACTTTCACGATGTGAAGGTTTTGGATAGTGACCGTGTTGCCGCCCATTTGACCAGGCAATTTCTTCTGTTTGAATACGCGGTTCGGAGCAACAGGCCCCATTGAACCAGGACGACGGTGGTAGCGTGAACCGTGAGTCATTGGTCCGCGTGATTGTCCGTGGCGTTTGATAACACCTTGGAAACCTTTACCTTTCGTAGTTCCTGTTACATCTACTACATCGCCTTCTGCGAATACATCTACTTTGACTTCCTGACCAATCTCGTAATCAGCTAAGTTTACATTGCGAAGTTCGCGAATGAAGCGCTTAGGAGCAGTGTTTGCTTTTGCTACGTGGCCTTTCTCTGGTTTGTTCGAAAGCTTTTCGCGTTTGTCATCAAAACCAAGTTGTACCGATTCGTAGCCATCCACTTCAACTGTTTTTTTCTGAAGCACTACGTTTGGAGCAGCTTCGATTACAGTTACAGGGATCAAATCACCGTTCTCAGCAAAAACTTGCGTCATACCGATTTTTCTACCTAAGATTCCTTTGGTCATGTCGTCACACCTCCTGCAAAATTTTATGTTTTTTATTTTCGTTTACCAATTATAGTTTGATTTCAATATCAACGCCGGATGGTAGATCCAGTTTCATTAGCGCGTCAACTGTCTGTGGTGTCGGGTTAACGATATCGATCAGACGTTTGTGTGTGCGCATTTCGAATTGTTCGCGAGCATCTTTGTATTTGTGGACAGCTCGCAAGATTGTGTAAACGGACTTTTCTGTCGGCAACGGTATCGGACCTGATACGCTAGCACCTGAACGTTTAGCAGTTTCAACAATCTTCTCAGCAGACTGATCCAGGATTCTGTGATCATATGCTTTCAAACGGATACGAATTTTTTGTTTTGCCATTATTTTCCCTCCCTTTTCGCCTATTTTTGGGATAGACTTCTCCACGAAAATTTTCCTCACACTCGCCATGGCAAAGCGGCCGGGTGTGTCGGTAACCTCTCGCTTCTTCGCAGTCAAAGACCAACATTCACCATTATACAAAATAAAAAAGAATTCCGCAAGACTTTGCACGAAATTCTTTTTCATTCGCTTTTACTAGTATAGCAGGATTCTTTTCAGTTTCAACCGATACGGTAATAGTCGAAATCTTTCGGACTCAGCTTAAAAACATGACGGCAATCCAGCCGAATAACACGAGCGGGATATTGTAATGGATGAAGGTCGGGACGACTGTATCCCAGATATGGTTATGCTGGCCGTCGACGTTCAAGCCCGCTGTCGGCCCGAGTGTCGAGTCGGAAGCAGGCGACCCGGCATCGCCGAGCGCACCCGCTGTCCCGATCAAGGCAATGATCGCGAGCGTCGAGAATCCGAACTCGACACTGAGCGGGACGAATATCGCCGCGATGATCGGAATCGTCGAGAACGAAGAACCGATGCCCATCGTGACGAACAAGCCGACGATCAGCATGGCAAGTGCCGCTAGGCCTTTATTGTCGCCGAAGATATTCGCTGCATTCTCGACCAAGGTGTCGATCGCGCCTGTCGCTTGGATGACCGAAGCAAACCCGTTCGCCGAGATCATGACGAACCCGATGAATGCCATCATCCGCATCCCCGCCGTCAGGACATCGTCCGCTTCTTTCCATTTCATTGCACCGAAGACGTAGAGGATCAAAATGCCGGCGAGCGCACCGATGATCATCGAGTCGCTTTGGATCTGCGCAAAGAGTGCTGCGATCAAAGCGATGACCGTTACGATGATATCTTTTACGGAAGCGGTCCGTTTCGGAGTTTCTTCTATAATAGTAGCTGCTTCCACCGCCCGGTAATCACGCGGCTTGCGGTAAGAAACGAAGACCGCAATAACTAGGCCGAGGAATAGGCCTGCGACCGGCAGCGCCATCGCTTTCGGGATATCCGCCATATCGATCGGCATGCCTGCAAGTTCCATCTGCGTGGCGAGAATCTCGTGGAAAATCAGACCGAAGCCATACGGCAATAAAATATACGGTGCCGTCAGGCCGAATGTCAGGACCGAGGCGATGAGGCGGCGGTCGATGCGCAGCTCATTCAAGATGTGCAGGATCGGCGGAACCAAGAGCGGGATAAAGGCGATGTGGATTGGGATCAAGTTTTGCGAGAAGATCGCCATCGCGAACAGCGCAAAGATAATGAGCGCTTTCGCCAAGTTCTCGCGCGTCGCCTCCCCGTCTTTATTGACCAGTCTTAGCACGCCCGCAACGAGCAGCTCCGGTATGCCGGTGCGCGAAATCGCAACGGCGAATCCGCCGAGCATGGCGTAGCTGAGGGCAATAGTCGCCCCCGCGCCGAGACCGTCTGTATAGGAAGTAAGCGTTTCAGTGAAGCTTAGTCCCCCGCTTAGCCCTCCGGCGAGTGCGCCGATCAATAAGGCGAAGACGACATTGACCCGGAGCAGGCTCAATATGAGCATCACTAAAACTGCGATAATAACTGCATTCATTGTTCATTTCTCCTTTAGTTTGCTAAAGCGTTAAAGCACTTTACTAAAGTAACAAATCTGCACAATGATGTCAACACAGCAAAACCGCTCCCCAACGGCACTAAAAAACCGCTCTCAGCCCGAGGGCAAAGAGCGGGGGTTATTTATTGTGCTTGTTGCATCTTTTCTTCATATGCCTGGATATAGGAGTCGTATTGAATGGTCAAGGCAATCTCATCCCAGCCATTCAGCAACATCTCTTTCCAGTACGGATCGATATCGAATGAATAGCTTACGCCGTCTTCTGCTGTCACCGTCTGGTTTTTCAAGTCGACATCAAGGCGGTAGGGGGACTGTTTGCCTTTTTCAAGCAAGACAGCCACTTCCGCTTCTTCCAGGCGGATCGGCAGGATGCCGTTCTTCACGCAGTTATTATAGAAGATATCCGCATAGCTAGGCGCGATGACGACACGGAATCCATAGTCCAGAATGGCCCACGGCGCGTGTTCACGGGAGGAACCGCAGCCGAAGTTTTCTTGTGCCACAAGGATCTCGGAATGTTGGAAGCGCGGGTCGTTCAAGACAAAGTCTTTATTCGGTGTGCCATCGGCGTTAAAACGCCAATGGTAGAACAAAAACTCCCCGAATCCCGTACGTTCGATGCGCTTGAGGAATTCCTTTGAAATAATCTGGTCCGTATCGACGTTTTTGCGGTCGAGCGGCGTCAAGACGCTCGAAATTTCATTGATGGGTTTCACATTCAGTTCCTCCTTCCGCTATGCCGAGGGCACAGGTTCTTTCATATAGTTGCGGACATCAGTCAAATGCCCTTCGATCGCAGCAGCCGCCGCCATGACTGGTGATACCAAATGCGTCATGGAGCCGGCCCCTTGGCGCCCTTCAAAGTTGCGGTTCGACGTGGAAGCGCAGCGCTCGCCCGCAGGTACAGCGTCCTCATTCATCGCGAGGCACATGCTGCAGCCTGTTTCGCGCCATTCAAAACCTGCTTGCAGGAACACCTGGTCAAGCCCTTCCGCTTCGGCTGCGCGTTTCACGGTTTCCGATCCCGGCACAACAATTGCGGTGACTGACGGATGTACCGTTCTGCCTTTGACGATCTCACTCGCTGCCCGCAAATCGCTCAGGCGGGCATTTGTGCAAGAGCCGATAAAGACGTGCTGGATCGCGATGGAAGAGAGCGGAGCGCCTTCTTCCAATTGCATATAAGCAAGCGCCTGGCGCAAGGCATCTTTATCTTCCTGCTTGTCGTAATCCGCCGCTTTCGGCACGCTTTCGGCAATGCCTGAACCCATGGATGGGTTCGTGCCCCAGGTGACGAACGGAGAAATGTCATCGGCATGGATCGTGTGCGACACATCATAGCTTGCGCCTTCATCTGTCGCCAGTGCCAGCCAGCGCCCGGCTTCTTTTTCGAACGCTTCGCCTTCCGGGACGTTTCTTCTGCCGCGCAAATACTCGACCGTCGTTTCATCTGGGCTGACAAGCCCGGCGCGCGCGCCCGCTTCGATGGACATATTGCAGATGGTCATGCGTTCTTCCATCGACAAATTGCGGATCGCTTCGCCGGTGTATTCAATGATATGCCCTGTCCCCATATCGACCCCGAACTTCGAGATGACGGCGAGGATGACGTCTTTCGCGGAAACGCCGAAACCAAGTTCGCCATCGATGCGGATTTCCATCGTTTTCGGCTTGGATTGCCAAAGCGTTTGCGTCGACAATACATGCTCCACTTCACTCGTCCCGATACCGAACGCCAAAGCGCCGAAGGCCCCGTGCGTGGACGTATGGCTGTCGCCGCAGACGATTGTCTTGCCCGGCTGCGTAAGGCCGAGTTCCGGCCCGATAACATGGACGATGCCCTGGTCCGGGTGGTTGATGCCCGCGAGTGGCACCCCGAACTCGTCGCAGTTTTCCTGAAGCGTCTTGATTTGCTTGCGGGAAATGGGGTCTTTGATCACCGAGCGGTTGCGCGTCGGCACGTTATGGTCCATCGTCGCAAAGCACAGATCGGGACGCCGCACTTTTCGGCCATTCAAGCGCAAGCCTTCAAATGCCTGCGGGGAGGTGACTTCATGCAAGAGATGAAGGTCGATATACAACAGGTCGGGTTTTCCCGGCTCTTCGAATACAATATGCTGTTCCCAGATTTTTTCAATAATCGTTTTTGCCATAGCAGAATGCCCCTTCCATTTACACGTAGGAAAACATGATGTGTTCCGACACCAATTCCCGTTCCAATTCTTCGATTACTTTTTCCACGAAGCGTTCTGTCGAGATGACTTTATTGCCGCAAGCTGACAAATCGCCTGTGCAATAGCCGTCATCCAATACGCTCATGACTGCTTCTTCGATGGCCGATGCTTCCGAATCCATCTCGAACGATTGGCGCAGCATCATCGCTGCCGATAACATCGCCGCAGATGGGTTCGCTTTGTTTTGGCCGGCGATGTCCGGTGCCGAGCCGTGTACCGGTTCGTACAAGCCGAAGCCGTCGGAACGGATGCTTGCGGACGGCAGCATGCCAAGCGACCCGGTGATGACCGACCCTTCGTCACTCAAGATATCGCCGAACATGTTCTCTGTCACCATGACGTCGAATGCACGCGGGTTCGTGATCAATTTCATCGCCGCTGCATCAACCAGCATATGCTCGACTTCTACGTCCGGATAGCCCGCTTTGCGTTCTTCAACGACTTTTCTCCATAGCTTACTGGATTCCAAAACGTTCGCTTTGTCGACGGATGTCAATTTGCCGCGGCGTGAACGGGCCATTTCAAATGCCTGGTCGACAATGCGTTCGATTTCCGCCCGTGTATAGACAAGTGTATCGACTGCTGATTTTTCATTATGGCGCTTCGGCTCCCCGAAGTACAAACCGCCAGTCAGTTCGCGGACGATGACCATATCCACTTCACGCGCGATCTCTTCTTTTAACGGCGAAGAACCGAGAAGTGCCGGCACCGCTTTTACCGGGCGGACATTAGCAAACAAATCAAAGTGTTTACGGATATTCAAAAGCCCTTTTTCCGGGCGCTGTTCTGCTGGGTTATTGTCCCATTTCGGGCCGCCGACCGCACCGAGGAGGATCGCATCACTGGCTTCACACGCTTCGATGGTTTCTTTCGGCAACGGGCTGCCGGCATGATCGACCGCCGCTCCCCCGATCTCCGCGAATTTCCAATGGAATGTGTGCCCATAGCGCATCGCAATGGATTTCAGCACCTTTACTGCCGCCTCTGTTACTTCTGGTCCGATGCCGTCTCCTGGCAATACTGCGATTGTCTTTTCCATAGTAATTCCTCCTCTGTGGGTTTGCTTTTTTATACGGCTTGAATCTTTGTTTTGTTTCCTTTTTTCACCAGCTGGCGGTTCACTGCATTGAAATAAGCCTTCGCGGTCGCTTCTAGGACGTCTTGCGCGACGTCGCGGCCTGTGACGGTCTCCCCGTCATAGCTCATGTTGATGACTGCTTCACCAAGTGCATCACGGCCTTTGCCGATCGATGTCACCCGGTAGTCCAGGATGTGCACTTTTCCTTCGACGATGCGTTCAAGTGTATTGAATATCGCTTCGACAGAACCGGAGCCGGTTGCCGCTTCGTGGATCATGGTGCCGTCCGGGCCAATGGCGGATGCTGTAGCCGTTGGGATATTCGCTGTGCCGTATTGCACCTGCACGCTTTCAAGTTCGTATACCGGTGTTTCGCTATCATTGATCTGCTGGTCGGTTAACAAGACGAACAAATCGTCTTCTGTAATCTGCTTTTTGCGGTCGGCGAGTTTCTTGAACTCGATGAATGCTTCATTCAATTTAGCGTCAGGCAACTCGAAGCCCATCTTCACCGCACGGTCGCGGAATGCGTGCCGTCCGGAATGTTTGCCAAGCACCAGTTCAGTTGCCGCATCGCCGATCAATTCGGGCGTGATGATTTCATATGTCAGCGGGTTTTTCAGCATACCGTCCTGGTGGATGCCTGATTCATGCGCAAAAGCGTTCTTCCCGACCACTGCTTTATTCGGCTGGATGATGCTGCCGGTCAATTGGCTGACCAATTGGCTCGAGCGTTTGATTTCGTTTAAATTAATGCCCGTTTCGATTTCATAAAATTGCTTACGGATATGGAGCGCCACCGCAATTTCTTCCAATGCGACGTTCCCTGCGCGTTCACCGATGCCGTTGATCGTGCCTTCAACTTGTGTCGCGCCGTTTTCAATCGCAGCAAGCGTATTTGCTGTCGCCATGCCCAGATCGTTGTGGCAATGCGCAGAAAGCTTGACGTTCTCGATGCCCGGCACGTTTTCCGTCATATAACGGAACATCGCACCGTATTCTTCCGGTGTCGCATAACCGACTGTATCCGGCAAATTGACTGTCGTAGCGCCTGCTTCGATCACTTTCTTGATGATGTAAGCCAAGAATTCAGGGTCGGACCTTGAAGCATCTTCCGCTGACCACTGGACGAGCGGGAAGAATTTTTTCGCATAGCGGACAGATTCGACGGCGATGTCGACGACCTGTTCCGGTGTTTTCATCAATTTATGTTCCATGTGGATGGGCGATGTCGCCAAGAAGATGTGGATATGCGGTTGTTCCGCTCCCTTCAAGGCTTCCCATGTCCGGTCGATATCCGCTTTCATGGAGCGGGACAGTCCCGTTACGATAGAGTTCTTCACCGTACCGGCTATCCGCTGCACTGCGTCGAAGTCTCCTGGCGATGAAGCCGGGAACCCCGATTCGATAATCGTCACGCCTAGACGTTCGAGCTGGCGGGCGATTTCGATTTTCTCAGCTGTATTCAAGTTGATCCCGGCCGACTGTTCTCCGTCCCGTAGTGTCGTATCGAAAATATCAATTTGAGACATTAGCAGCCACCTCTTTTGGTTTTTTATTTTCATTGACGAATGGCATCATGGCGCGCAACTCGCGACCGACTTGTTCGATTTGGTGTTCCGCTTCCGCGTTTTCGATCGCCGTGAATTCCGGTCGGTTCAATTGGTTCTCAAGCAGCCAGCCTTTAGCGAACTTGCCGGTTTGGATATCCGTCAATACATCTTTCATGCGGGCTTTTGTATCGGCATCGACAATGCGCGGGCCGGATACGAAATCACCCCATTGTGCTGTATCGGAAATCGAATAGCGCATGCCGGACATGCCCCCTTCGTACATGAGGTCAACAATCAATTTCAGTTCGTGCAAGCATTCGAAGTATGCCAGTTCCGGCTGATAGCCTGCTTCCACCAAAGTTTCGAATCCGGCTTTGACGAGTGAAGTCACCCCGCCGCAAAGAACGGCTTGTTCACCGAATAGATCCGTTTCTGTTTCTTCCTTGAACGTTGTCTCGAGGATTCCGGCACGGGCAGCGCCGACGCCTTTTGCGTAAGCTAAAGCGGTATCTTTTGCATTGCCGGATACATCTTGATGTACCGCGAACAACGCCGGTACGCCCGCTCCTGCTTCGAAAGTTCTGCGGACAAGATGTCCCGGGCCTTTAGGGGCGACAAGGAACACGTCCACATCTTTAGGCGGCACGATTTGGTTGAAATGAACATTGAACCCGTGTGCGAAGACGAGTGATTTTCCAGCCGTTAGATGCGGCTTGATCGACTCTTCATAGATTTGCGTCTGGCGCTCATCCGGCACGAGTACCATGATGACATCTCCTGCTTGCGCCGCTTCCGCTACTGTCGCCACTTCCAGACCGTCTGCTTTTGCCTGGTCGAATGATTTTCCAGGTCTTACGCCGACCACTACTTTGAAGCCAGAATCATTTAAGTTCTGTGCGTGGGCATGCCCTTGTGAACCGTAGCCGATCACCGCGATTGTCTGCCCTTTTAAAGCCTGCTCGTTTACGTCTTGGTTATAATACATTTTTGCCATTTTTAATTTCCTCCTCGGGTTTGGGTTTTTATTTTTATAGGATGTTCAATTGCGGTGTATGGGCTTTTTGTGTTTCCCTGACAAAAGCGGATACCCCGGTTCTTGTTAATTCTTTGATGCCGTATGGCTTCATTAAATCGATGAAGGCTTCGATTTTTTCGGGATCGCCTGTTACTTGGAATGTGGTAACGTTTTTACTCATATCGACCACTGTCGCACGGAACGGTTCCACGATGCTGTAAATCTCGCTGCGCGCTGCCGGCGGTGCGACCACTTTGATCAAGGCGAGTTCCCTCATGACCATCGCTTTGTCTGTTATGTCGTTCACTTTCAAGACATCAATTTGTTTTTGCAGCTGCTTGAGCAACTGTTCGAGTTTTCGTTCATCTTCCACATTGACGACAAATGTCATTTTGGAAATACCTGCTTGCTCGGTATGGCCGACTGAAATGCTTTCAATATTGAATTGGCGTTTCATCAATAGCCCTGTGACACGGTTCAAGACGCCGCTCTGGTTGATTACCGTCGTTGTGATTACTCGCTTCATTCGCCTTTCACTCCGATCATTTCGTTGAGCCCTTTGCCTGGCGCCACCATCGGGTATACGCATTCGAGCTGGATTACCCGGCAATCAATGAGCGCTGGGCCATCTGATTCAAACGCTTTTTTGAACACTTCTTCCGCTTCTTCCATCGTTTCGACCTTATAGCCGTCGAGATCATAAGCGGCTGCCAGTTTCACGAAATCGGGCTGCACCGGCATCATCGATTGGGAATAACGTTCCTCGTAGAAGGTTTCCTGCCACTGGCGAACCATCCCGAGGCTTTGATTGTTCAGGATGACGATTTTCACTGGCAACCGGTATTCCTGCAATAGCGACAATTCCTGCATCGTCATCTGGAAACCGGCATCGCCGACGACTGCAACGACCGTTTCTTCCGGTCTTGCGAACTTCGCCCCGATCGCTGCCGGGAAGCCGAAGCCCATCGTTCCAAGGCCACCGGATGTCACCCAGTTATGCGGGTTATTGAAGCGGTAATACTGAGCCGTCCACATTTGGTGCTGGCCGACATCCGTCGTCACGATGGCATCGCCCCCCGTCAAACAGTGGATCAACTCGACGGCTTGCTGGGGCATGATGCCCTGGCGCTCTTTTTGGTGATACTGAAGCGGGTAAGCTTCTTGGTAGGCATTAAGCTTGATGCGCCATTCTTCTGTATTCGGGCTTTCGAAATTGCTCTTCAACAGCTCAACCAAAGCCGCTTTAGCATCTGACACGATCGGGATGGCTGTCGGGACGTTCTTTCCGATTTCCGCCGGATCGATGTCGATATGGATAACTTCCGCATTCGGTGCAAATGATGCCAAGTTGCCGGTGAGCCTGTCGTCAAAGCGGGCCCCGATATTCATTAGCACATCGCATTCACAAATTGCCGTGTTCGCTGCATATGTTCCGTGCATGCCCCCCATGCCGAGGAACAATTCATGATCGCCTCCGACTGTTCCAAGCCCCAGCAAGGTATTCACAATCGGGATTTGGTGGTGTTCCGCGAAGGCTTGAAGCTCTTCTGAAGCTCTCGCTGCAAGTACCCCAGCACCGGCGAGAATCACCGGCTTTTTCGCTTCGGACAGCAATTGCACTGCTTTTTGGATCTGCAGATAATTCGGCGAGATGGTCGGTTGATAGCCTGGCAAGTAAACATCCGCATCCGCTTGTTCTTCACTTCCGGCAAATAGCATCGTGGACACGTCCTTCGGGATATCGACGACGACCGGTCCCGGACGCCCTGTCGAAGCGATAAAGAATGCTTCCTTGATGATCCGGGGCAAGTCTTCCGCTTTTTTCACCTGGTAATTGTGTTTCGTGATCGGCTGTGTGATGCTGACGATGTCTGCTTCCTGGAAAGCATCGGTTCCGATGACCGATGTAGCAACTTGCCCAGTGAAGACGACGAGCGGCAATGAATCGAGCATCGCATCTGCAATGCCTGTAACAAGGTTCGTGGCCCCAGGCCCAGACGTTGCAATGACCACTCCCGCTTTCCCGGATACTCTGGCGTAACCTTCCGCTGCATGGATCGCGCCTTGTTCATGTCTAGCTAATATGTGGCGGATCGGGTTTCGATGCAAGGCATCGTAGATTGGCAGAACCGCGCCTCCCGGGTAGCCAAAAATGATCTCAACACCCTGCTGTTTCAATGATTGAATTAATACGTCCGCCCCGCTGCCGGATAATCCTTGTTTGAGTTCTTCTCTGACCTTTACGTTTACTCCCAATCTTTCCGCCTCCTTCTTCTTAAGTCTTCGGAAGTGCCAAATGAAAAAGCTTTTCCATCCCTACACAAAGAAGACCTCTTCTTTGCATAGGGATGAAAAAGCTTCATGGTACCACCCTATTTCGCTGCGAGCTGCAGCCTCATGGATAATTTCTTATCCGTTGATAACGATAACCCGTCGCTTGCAGTTACCGGAAACACCTAGAAGGCCGAAGCCGTTCAGCATTCCACTCAGAGGGGATGTCGCATCTGGCAGCATTGCCGGCTTCCACCGCCCCGGCTCTCTGTAAATGCTGTGTTCCATTTGCTTTAACCTCGTCATTGAATTGATTGTATGAATTTATACTGCATTCAGATGTTCTTCGTTGTAAACTTTGACGCCATCTTGCTGCACCAATTCCCGGAACGCTTCCAGAAGGTCATTAGTGACAGGCCCTGGCTTGCCATCACCGATTACGCGTCCATCCACTTTAATGACGGCGATGACCTCTGCGGCCGTCCCAGTCAGGAATACTTCATCTGCAACATAGACATCGTGTCTTGTAAAGACGCCCTCTTCGATTTGATAGCCTTTTTCAGCAGCCACTTCCATGATCGCGTTGCGTGTAATTCCTTCAAGCGCTCCCACATAACCGGGAGGCGTCAGCAATTTGTTTTTGCGGACGATGAAGATATTATCGGCAGACCCTTCAGCCACATAGCCTTGATCGTTCAGCATCAGCGCTTCAGAAACACCAGCGAGACTCGCTTCGATTTTTACGAGGATATTGTTCATATAGTTGAGTGATTTCACTTTCGGGCTAAGGACGTCTGAACGGCTTCTTCTTGAAGCGACCGAGACGATTTCAATGCCGCTGTCGTACAAGGCTTTCGGGAATAAAGAGAGCGGCTCTGCAATAACGATGACATTCGGCTTTGCACAGCTGAATGGATCGAGCCCTAAATTTCCGACACCGCGTGAGACGACTAAGCGGATATAAGCATCTTTCAATTTGTTTTGCCGGAGTGTTTCCACAACCAGCTGCGTCATTTCTTCGAAAGTGTGCGGAATTTCAAGCATCACTGATTTAGCCGAATCGTAAAGACGCTCAAGATGCTCTTCTAAGCGAAAGACATTTCCGTTGTAAGAACGAATGCCTTCGAAGACTCCATCGCCGTAGAGGAAGCCATGATCATAAACTGAAACCTTGGCATCTTCCTTTTTTACAAATTCACCATTCATATAGATTACTTGTTCAGTCATGATGTCCACTTCTTTCTCCGAAATTTTTTTATGAAGATTAGCGCTGTAAATGCTTTGTTCTGTTAAATTGTTGCTATCATATCGCCTATTCCAAAGGGTGTCAACAAACAAAATGAGATTTTTTTGCTAATTCTGAACATTGAAATCATTTGTATCCGTTTACATTGTTGTTGCAGCGCGGTTTGGAATGTTTTTAAAAAAGTTTGAATATTTTATGAAAATGCGATATATTGCGTACGAAAAATAGAAAAGCCCGATGATTCTTTTTCATTTTAGTCAAATGACCATCGATTAATGCACGGATCTTCCGGATTATAATCCACAGGATTCAGCAATATCGTCACGAAATGTTCAATTTCATTTGAAAAAGAACACAAAAAACCCCCTAACTCATTATGAGTTAGGGGGTTCGCGAAAGCGAATTACTTCTGGATAGAAGCTACAACGCCAGCGCCTACAGTACGTCCACCCTCACGGATAGAGAACTTAGTACCTTCTTCAAGCGCGATTGGTGAGATAAGCTCAACATCCATTTCGATGTTGTCGCCAGGCATAACCATTTCTACGCCTTCAGGAAGGTTACAAACGCCAGTTACGTCAGTTGTACGGAAGTAGAACTGCGGACGGTAGTTTGTGAAGAATGGAGTGTGACGTCCACCCTCTTCTTTTGAAAGAACATAAACTTCAGCTTTGAAGTTTGTGTGTGGAGTGATTGAGCCTGGTTTAGCAAGAACTTGTCCACGCTGAACGTCGTCACGGGAAATACCGCGAAGAAGTGCGCCGATGTTGTCGCCAGCTTCAGCATAGTCAAGCAATTTGCGGAACATTTCTACACCTGTAACAGTTGTAGATTTTGGTTCTTCAGTAAGACCGATGATGTCAACGTTGTCGCCGACTTTGATTTGTCCACGCTCAACACGTCCAGTTGCAACTGTACCACGGCCAGTGATTGAGAATACGTCCTCAACTGGCATCATGAATGGTTTGTCAGTGTCGCGCTCTGGAGTTGGGATGTACTCATCAACTGCAGCCATCAATTCAAGAATTTTTTCTTCCCACTCTGGCTCTCCTTCAAGAGCTTTAAGAGCAGAACCTTTGATGACTGGGATGTCATCGCCAGGGAAGTCATATTCAGACAATAGGTCGCGAACTTCCATTTCAACTAGCTCAAGAAGCTCTTCGTCGTCTACCATGTCGCATTTGTTCATGAATACTACAAGGTAAGGTACGCCTACTTGACGTGAAAGCAAGATGTGCTCACGAGTTTGTGGCATTGGGCCGTCAGCAGCAGATACTACTAGGATCCCGCCGTCCATTTGTGCAGCACCAGTGATCATGTTTTTAACATAGTCAGCGTGACCTGGGCAGTCAACGTGTGCATAGTGGCGTGTTTCAGTTTCGTACTCAACGTGAGAAGTGTTGATTGTGATACCGCGCTCTTTTTCTTCAGGTGCGTTATCGATTTGGTCGTAAGAACGAGCTTCCCCGCCTGATGCTCTAGCAAGAACTGTAGCGATTGCTGCAGTCAAAGTTGTTTTACCATGGTCAACGTGTCCGATTGTACCAATGTTAGCGTGTGTTTTAGAACGGTCAAATTTAGCTTTACCCATTAGAAAAATCCTCCTCAGAATGTAAGTTAATAGTAGTAGTTTGATCACCCAACATGCAGCAAGCTGCATGTTGGGCATACAAACTATTTATACTTGATTAAAGGTCAAAATTCAATTATTGGCCTTTATTTTTCTTGATAATTTCTTCAGCGATGGATTTCGGCACTTCTTCATAGTGGTCGAAGTGCATAGAGAACACACCGCGTCCTTGCGTGTTAGAACGCAAGTTTGTTGCATAACCGAACATTTCAGAAAGTGGAACCATTGCACGGACAACTTGCGCGTTTCCGCGAGCGTCCATACCTTCTACGCGTCCACGGCGTGACGTAACGTCACCCATGATATCGCCAAGGTATTCCTCAGGGATTACAATTTCAACTTTCATGAGCGGCTCAAGGATTACCGGGTTAACTTTAGATACAGCGTTTTTAAGTGCCATAGAAGCAGCTACTTTAAACGCCATTTCGTTGGAGTCAACATCATGGTAAGATCCGTCAAACAATTTTGCTTTGATGTCGATCAATGGATAACCGGCAACAACACCGTTATCAAGAGAGTCGCGAAGACCCGCTTCAACTGCTGGGATGTATTCACGTGGAACAACACCACCGACAATAGCATTTTCGAACTCAAAACCAGCGCCTTCTTCGTTTGGAGAGAATTCGATCCAAACGTGTCCGAACTGACCGCGGCCACCGGATTGACGTACAAATTTACCTTCAACTTTAGCAGACTGGCGGAATGTCTCACGGTAAGATACCTGAGGAGCGCCGACATTAGCTTCAACGTTGAATTCGCGTTTCATACGGTCAACTAGGATATCAAGGTGAAGTTCACCCATACCAGCGATGATCGTTTGGCCAGTTTCCTGGTCTGTATGCGCACGGAAAGTTGGGTCTTCTTCTTGCAGTTTTGCAAGGGCTTGGCCCATCTTATCCTGGTCCGCTTTGGATTTCGGCTCTACTGAAAGTGAGATAACCGGTTCCGGGAAGACCATGCGCTCAAGGATTACTTGATCTTTTTCGTCGCATAGCGTATCGCCTGTTGAAGTATCTTTCAAACCGATCGCAGCAGCGATATCTCCGCAATAAACTTCAGCGATCTCTTCACGGGAGTTTGCATGCATTTGCAGGATACGTCCTACACGCTCACGCTTGCCTTTAGAAGAGTTCTGAACGTATGAACCAGATTTCAAAGTACCGGAGTAAACACGGAAGAACGTCAATTTCCCTACATATGGGTCTGTCATTACTTTGAATGCCAGTGCAGAGAACGGCTCGTCTTCGTCCGCTTTACGCAATACTTCTTCTTCTGAATCCGGACGGACCGCTGTCATTGGCGGTACGTCAAGTGGAGATGGAAGGTAGTCAATTACTGCATCAAGCATCAATTGAACCCCTTTGTTTTTGAAAGCAGTTCCGCAAACTACTGGGTAGAACTCAACGTCAAGCGTTCCTTTACGGATTGCAGCTTTAAGTTCGTCAACAGTGATTTCTTCGCCGCCAAGGTATTTTTCCATCAAGTCTTCATCAAGCTCAGCGACTGCTTCTAGCAATTTCGTATGGTATTCTTCCGCTTGCTCTTTGTACTCTTCAGGAATTTCCCCTTCAGTGATTTCAGTTCCCAAATCGTTTGCGTAGAAGCGTGCGTTCATGTTTACAAGGTCAATGATCCCTGAGAACTCATCTTCTGCGCCGATTGGCAATTGAATCGGGTGTGCGTTAGCTTGCAGGCGATCATGAAGAGTGCCTACTGAATACAGGAAGTCTGCACCGATTTTATCCATCTTGTTGATGAATACCAAACGCGGTACTCCGTATGTTGTCGCTTGGCGCCATACAGTTTCTGTTTGTGGTTCAACACCTGATTGGGCATCAAGTACCGTAACAGCACCATCAAGTACGCGCAATGAACGTTCAACTTCAACAGTGAAGTCTACGTGTCCAGGAGTATCGATGATGTTAACGCGGTGGCCTTCCCATGAAGCTGTAGTCGCAGCAGAAGTGATCGTGATTCCACGCTCTTGCTCCTGCTCCATCCAGTCCATTTGAGAAGCACCTTCATGCGTTTCGCCGATTTTGTGAATGCGGCCAGTGTAATACAAAATACGCTCCGTAGTAGTCGTTTTACCGGCATCGATGTGAGCCATGATTCCGATATTACGTGTATGGTCTAAGGAGAACTCTCTAGGCATATGGTCTTTCTCCTTCCGTTTCGAAATAAGATTTTAAGTTTTGCAAGAAATTACCAGCGGTAATGAGCAAATGCTTTGTTGGCTTCTGCCATTTTGTGGATATCTTCGCGTTTTTTAACGGAAGCACCAGTATTGTTGGCAGCATCTAGGATTTCGTTAGCTAGACGCTCTTCCATCGTTTTCTCCCCACGAAGACGTGAGTAGTTCACTAGGTAGCGAAGTCCAAGAGTCGTACGGCGTTCTGGGCGAACTTCAACTGGTACTTGGTAGTTGGCACCACCGACACGGCGAGCGCGAACTTCAAGAACCGGCATGATGTTTTCCAAAGCTTGTTCGAATACTTCGATTGGATCTTTCCCGCTGCGTTCTTTAATTAGTTCGAACGCACCGTAGAGGATCTTTTGAGAAGTACCTCTTTTTCCGTCAACCATCAATTTGTTAATCAAACGAGTTACCAATTTCGAGCTATAAATCGGATCTGGCAACACGTCACGTTTAGCTACAGGACCTTTACGAGGCATGTATGTTCCTCCTTTCAACGAAAACTATCGTTAATTCATTGTTATTATTTTTTTGCTTTAGGGCGTTTTGTTCCATATTTAGAGCGTCCTTGCATACGGCCGTTTACTCCAGCAGTATCAAGTGCGCCACGTACGATATGGTAACGTACACCCGGAAGGTCTTTTACGCGTCCTCCACGGATAAGAACAACACTGTGCTCTTGAAGGTTGTGACCTTCGCCCGGGATGTATGCGTTAACCTCAATTTGGTTTGTCAAACGTACACGCGCATATTTACGCAATGCGGAGTTTGGTTTTTTCGGTGTCATCGTTCCAACACGTGTGCAGACGCCGCGCTTTTGCGGAGAGCTCAAGTCAGTCTGTGACTTCTTGAAGCTGTTATACCCCTTGTTCAACGCTGGTGAGTCTGATTTAGTGCTTTTCGGTTTACGAGGCTTGTTAACCAATTGGTTAATTGTAGGCATCGATTTTTCCTCCTCTCAAAAGGTGTTCTAATACCACATATCCAGGTGGTTCATTTTTGGGTAAAAAACAAAGTCTTTGTGATTTCACACAAAAACCGGTATCCAGTAATGCCATAATGGCTACATCCAGCAAAGCTGAACGCTTTTACTGTTTTTGCTTCGTACCTGACGATCATGTTCCCGACATGCAGAGATCGATAATCATCAACCTTTAATATACTATCATTCCTTAAGTGTAACTGTCAACCGAAACTTCAAAAAAAATCCCGGAGAGCTGAGCGCTCTCCGGGATTAGTTTGTCTAGCTTATGATTCGCTTCCGACAATCTCTTCTTGCTGGGCTTTTTCGCTCTGCTCGATTTCGATCTGGCGGTAGCGCTGCATGCCAGTCCCCGCAGGAACCAGTTTCCCGATGATGACATTCTCTTTCAGTCCGAGAAGCTCGTCGCGTTTTCCTTTGATCGCCGCATCGGTAAGAACGCGAGTCGTTTCTTGGAAGGACGCAGCAGACAAGAACGATTCTGTTTCCAGGGAAGCTTTCGTGATCCCGAGGATGACAGGTCGGCTAGTTGCTGGCATGTTGCCGGCTAGCACTGCTTTTTCATTTGCTTCTGTGAACTGATGGATGTCAAGAAGAGAACCTGGCAGCAAGTCAGTATCTCCGGCTTCAATGACGCGGACTTTACGGAACATTTGACGAACCATAACTTCAACGTGCTTATCGCCGATTTCTACCCCTTGCATGCGGTAAACTTTTTGAACTTCTTTCAATAGATACAATTGGACGGATTGCACTTCTTTGACTTGAAGCAATTGCTTCGGATCAATAGAGCCGTCTGTCAGCACTTCACCGCGCTTGATTGTATCATCTACTTGAACTTTCAAACGGGCATTGTAAGGCGCCAAGTATTTGCGTGTTTCCACGTCGCCTTGAATCGTGATTTCCTTCTGGCCTTCGCGGATTTCATCAATCTCGGTAATGGTACCGGTGATTTCAGAAATGACGGCTTGCCCTTTCGGATTTCTGGATTCGAAGATTTCCTGGATACGCGGCAAACCTTGTGTGATATCGTCTCCTGCTACGCCGCCTGTGTGGAATGTACGCATCGTGAGCTGTGTACCTGGCTCACCGATGGACTGGGCAGCGATGATTCCGACTGCTTCGCCGACTTCCACTTCGTCGCCTGTCGCAAGGTTCGTACCATAGCACTTTTTGCAAATGCCGTGTTTTGTATTACAAGTGAATGCAGAGCGGATCGTCACTTCTTTGATGCCGGCTTCGATTACGAGGCGGGCCAAGTCTTGCGTAATAAGTGCGTCTCTTTCTACAATCACTTCTTTTGTTTCCGGGTGGCGGACCGTTTTCTTGGCATGACGGCCGACAATCCGTTCTTCAAGCTCTTCGATGACTTCCGTGCCTTCCATGAGTGCGCCAACCAATAAACCACGGTCAGTTCCACAATCATTTTCACGCACGATTGCATCTTGTGCAACATCGACAAGACGGCGAGTCAAGTAACCGGAGTCAGCGGTTTTCAGCGCTGTATCGGCAAGGCCTTTACGTGCACCGTGAGTCGAGATGAAGTATTCAAGTACCGTCAGACCTTCACGGAATGAAGATTTGATCGGGAGTTCGATGATGCGCCCGGCCGGGTTGGCCATGAGCCCGCGCATACCCGCAAGCTGCGTGAAGTTGGACGCGTTACCACGCGCTCCGGAATCACTCATCATGTAGATCGGGTTCAGCGTATCAAGGGATGCCATCAGTTTTTCCTGGATGATATCTTTTGCATTGCTCCAATAGGAGATAACGCGTGTGTAGCGCTCTTCTTCCGTAATCAAGCCACGGCGGAATTGCTTCATCACTTTATCTACATTGTTTTGGGCTTCAACTAAAATTTCACCTTTGTCAGGCAAGACGACGATATCCGCAACACCGACTGTGATGCCGGCTTGTGTTGAATATTTGAATCCAAGGCTCTTCATGCGGTCAAGCATGCGTGAAGTTTCCGTAATGTGGAAACGCTTGAACACTTCCGCAATGATTTCCCCGAGGATTTTCTTCTTGAACGGCGTTACAAGCTCTGCTTCCTGGATATGCTTGCGTACATCCGTCGTTGTCGGGACGAAGTATTTCGCAGGGGTTTCCACTTGCAGGTTGTAATCCGTCGGTTCATTGATATAAGGGAACGATTTCGGAAGAATTTCATTGAAAATGATTTTCCCGACCGTAGTCAGAAGAAGCATTTTGTTTTGTTCTTCCGTAAACGTTGGATTGTTGACAGAGCCGGCTTGAACCGCAATGCGCGTATGCAAATGCACATGCCCAGTTTGGTAGGCAATCAGCACTTCTTCCGGTCCGGAGAACGTAGCCCCTTCGCCTGTTGCGCCTTTGCGCTCAAGCGTCAAGTAGTAGTTTCCTAGAACCATATCCTGAGAAGGCGTTACGACTGGTTTTCCGTCTTTCGGGTTCAAGATGTTCTGTGCTGCTAGCATAAGAAGACGAGCTTCCGCTTGTGCTTCAGATGAAAGCGGTACGTGAACGGCCATTTGGTCACCATCAAAGTCGGCGTTATAAGCTGTACAAACGAGCGGGTGAAGACGGATCGCCTTACCTTCAACGAGTGTCGGTTCAAATGCTTGAATGCCGAGTCTGTGAAGCGTCGGTGCGCGGTTCAAAAGAACCGGGTGCTCCTTGATGACATCTTCCAGCACATCCCAAACTTCCGAATGGAGACGCTCGATTTTGCGTTTCGCGCTCTTGATGTTATGAGCGAGCCCGCGCTCAACCAATTCTTTCATGACGAACGGCTTGAAGAGTTCAATCGCCATGCCTTTAGGCAGGCCGCATTGGTACATTTTCAAGTTCGGTCCGACGACGATTACAGAACGTCCGGAATAATCGACACGTTTTCCGAGCAAGTTCTGGCGGAAGCGTCCTTGTTTCCCTTTCAGCATGTGAGAAAGAGATTTCAACGGACGGTTACCTGGTCCTGTAACCGGACGGCCGCGACGGCCATTATCGATCAATGCATCGACTGCTTCTTGAAGCATGCGTTTTTCATTCTGGACGATGATGCTTGGCGCACCAAGGTCAAGCAAACGCTTGAGGCGGTTGTTGCGGTTGATGACACGGCGGTAAAGGTCGTTCAAGTCAGAAGTCGCAAAACGGCCGCCGTCAAGCTGAACCATCGGACGCAATTCCGGTGGGATGACAGGAAGGACATCCAAGATCATCCAGTCCGGGTTGTTGCCGGAGTTGCGGAAAGACTCGACTACTTCAAGGCGTTTGATCGCACGTGTGCGGCGTTGGCCTTGTGCAGATTTAAGTTCTTCTTTCAATGCATCCGTTTCGCGTTCCAAGTCGATTTCCTGAAGCAAACGTTTAATCGCTTCAGCACCCATCGCTGCTTGGAACTTCTTGCCGAATTTATCGCGGTATGCGCGATATTCTTTTTCGGAAAGCAATTGTTTTTTCTCGAGCGGCGTATCCGCCGGGTCGATTACTACGTAAGAAGCAAAATAGATAACTTCTTCCAAAGAACGCGGGGACATATCCAAGATAAGGCCCATGCGGCTTGGAATTCCTTTGAAATACCAAATATGGGAAACCGGTGCTGCAAGTTCGATATGGCCCATGCGCTCACGGCGCACTTTTGAACGGGTTACTTCCACTCCACAGCGGTCACAGACGACACCTTTATAACGGACGCGTTTGTATTTTCCGCAATGGCATTCCCAGTCTTTTGTAGGACCGAAAATACGTTCGCAGAACAAACCGTCTTTTTCAGGTTTTAATGTACGGTAGTTGATTGTTTCTGGTTTCTTGACTTCCCCATAGGACCATGAGCGAATTTTATCGGGTGATGCCAATCCGATTTTCATATACTCAAAATTATTTACATCTATCAAGGAGCCTACCTCCCTTTTGTCTCGAGTTTCTGTACGGCTCTTCCTCGTTTATGGCTAAATCGATAAGTTTCCGCCCGGCGCTGTGCCGGACGGTTTCTTCTATATATACTTTAGTCAATCGTGCCTACTGGTGATTCTTCGTCGGCAATCGGCAAGATGTTAAGAGAATCTGCAGGTTGAAGATCGTCTTCTTCATCCAAATCGCGCAATTCGATCTCTTCATCGTCGATTGTGAGCATTTTGACGTCCATACCCAAACTTTGAAGCTCTTTGATCAATACTTTGAACGATTCCGGAACACTTGGTTCTGGAACACTTTCACCTTTGACAATCGCTTCGTACGTTTTCACACGGCCAACCACGTCATCCGATTTAACGGTCAAGATTTCTTGGAGTGTATGCGCAGCACCGTATGCTTCAAGTGCCCAAACTTCCATCTCCCCGAAACGCTGACCGCCGAATTGCGCTTTACCGCCAAGTGGCTGCTGTGTAACGAGTGAGTAAGGTCCAGTTGAACGTGCATGGAGTTTATCGTCAACCATGTGTGCCAGTTTGATCATGTACATGATCCCGACAGACACGCGATTGTCGAATGGCTCACCGGAGCGGCCATCATAAAGGATGGTTTTTCCGTCGCGTGGCATCCCGGCTTCTTCCATCGTTTCCCAGACATCTTCTTCATTCGCGCCATCAAATACGGATGATGCCATATGAAGGCCTAGGGAGCGGGAAGCCATGCCAAGGTGAAGCTCAAGCACCTGTCCGATGTTCATGCGGGACGGAACACCAAGCGGGTTCAACATGATATCGATCGGCGTGCCATCCGGCATGAATGGCATATCTTCTTCCGGCAAGATGCGGGAGATAACACCTTTATTCCCGTGGCGTCCGGCCATTTTGTCACCGACGGAGATTTTCCGTTTTTGGACAATATAAGCGCGCACCAATTGGTTAACGCCCGGTGGCAATTCGTCGCCATCTTCACGGTTGAAGATTTTCACATCAAGCACGATCCCGCCTGCACCGTGAGGCACACGCAAGGAAGTATCGCGTACTTCACGCGCTTTTTCACCGAAGATTGCATGAAGCAGGCGTTCTTCCGCTGTCAGTTCCGTAACCCCTTTAGGCGTTACTTTACCGACTAGAATGTCACCGTCTTTCACTTCAGCACCGACACGGATGATGCCGCGGTCGTCCAAGTTGCGCAAAGCATCTTCGCCGACGTTAGGAATATCACGCGTGATTTCTTCAGGCCCGAGCTTTGTATCACGGGAATCTGATTCATATTCTTCGATATGGATCGACGTGTAGACATCATCTTTCACGAGGCGCTCACTCATGATGATCGCATCCTCATAGTTAAAGCCGTCCCAAGTCATGAATCCGACAAGCACGTTACGGCCAAGCGCCATTTCACCGCGTTCCATTGAAGGTCCATCAGCCAGGATGTCGCGTTTTTCTACACGATCGCCGACTTTAACAATTGGGCGCTGGTTATAGCTGGTACCTTGGTTTGAACGGATGAATTTCTGCAGGCGGTACGTATCCAAGTCGCCTTTGACTTCGTTGCCTTCCACATTTTCGATGCGGCGAACGCGAATCTCTTTAGCCTCAACGAACTCAACAATTCCGCCATGCTTCGCGATTACGGCAGCGCCTGAATCACGTGCAGCTAAGTGCTCCATGCCAGTTCCGACAAACGGAGCTTCTGGGTTCAATAGAGGCACAGCTTGACGTTGCATGTTCGCTCCCATCAATGCACGGTTGGAGTCATCATTTTCAAGGAAAGGAATACATGCCGTCGCAACGGATACAACTTGCTTCGGAGAGACGTCCATGTAATCGATGCTAGAGCGGCTGTAAACTGTGTTTTCACCACGGAAGCGTGCAACGACTTCTTCTTCGACAAACGACCCGTCTTCGTTCAAGCGCGAATTCGCCTGAGCGACAACATAGTTATCTTCTTCGTCAGCCGTTAAGTAATCGATCTGGTCGGTAACTTTATTCGTTTCCGGATCGACGCGGCGATAAGGTGTTTCGATAAAGCCGAATTTATTCACTTTCGCAAATGTTGAAAGCGTGTTGATCAAGCCGATGTTCGGGCCCTCAGGCGTTTCGATCGGGCACATGCGGCCATAGTGGGAGTAGTGAACGTCACGAACTTCAAAGCCGGCACGCTCACGCGTCAAACCACCGGGCCCAAGCGCAGATAGACGGCGTTTATGCGTCAATTCAGCAAGCGGGTTCGTTTGGTCCATGAACTGGGACAATTGGGAGCTGCCGAAGAACTCTTTAATCGATGCAATAACCGGGCGGATATTGATCAATTGCTGAGGTACGATCGATTGCGTGTCGTTGATCGACATACGCTCACGCACCACGCGTTCCATACGGGACAAGCCGATACGGAATTGGTTCTGCAGAAGTTCGCCGACTGAACGCAGACGGCGGTTACCAAGATGGTCAATATCATCTGTGTTGCCGACGCCATGCAGCAAGTTGAAGAAATAGCTGATGGACGAGATGATATCCGCAGGCGTTACATTTTTGATCTTATCTTCGATATATGCATTGCCGATAACGGTGATTTCTTTTTGCTCATCGTCGTTCGGTGCATAGATTTTAATGGATTGGAGTGTCACGTCGTCTTCAAGCACGCCTCCAGCTTGGGAAACGGTATGGAAACCGACGCCATTTTCCAAGTTAGGGATCAAGCGGTCGAGGACACGGCGGTCAATAACAGTTCCAGCTTCTACTAAAATTTCGCCCGTTTCAGGATCGACGAGTGTTTCAGCAATCGTTTGATTGAACAAGCGGTTTTTAATATGAAGCTTTTTGTTCATCTTGTAGCGGCCGACATTCGCCAAATCGTAGCGTTTCGGGTCGAAGAAACGTGAGTAGAGTAAGCTCTTAGCGCTTTCTACTGTTGGCGGTTCTCCAGGGCGCAGGCGCTCATAAATCTCAAGAAGCGCTTTTTCCGTGTTTTCGGTATTGTCTTTATCCAAAGTGTTCTGTAAATACTCGTTATCGCCGAGCAATTCGATGATTTCCTGGTCGGAACCAAAGCCTAATGCACGCAGAAGAACCGTTACAGGCAATTTGCGTGTGCGGTCGATGCGTACGTATACGACATCTTTTGCATCGGTTTCATACTCAAGCCATGCACCACGGTTTGGAATGACAGTAGCGCCAAAACCTCGTTTGCCGTTTTTATCTGTTTTGTCGTGGAAATAGACGCTTGGTGAGCGTACTAATTGCGAAACGATGACGCGCTCTGCGCCGTTGATGACGAAAGTCCCAGTTTCTGTCATCAATGGGAAATCGCCCATGAAGACGTCCTGTTCTTTCACTTCATCCGTCTCTTTGTTGTGAAGACGCACTTTTACGCGAAGCGGCGCTGCGTAAGTAACATCCCGTTCTTTCGATTCATCAACCGGGTACTTAGGATCCGCTAGGCTGTAGTCGACGAATTCCAAGGAAAGGTTTCCTGTGAAATCTTCGATTGGTGAAATGTCGCGGAACATTTCACGAAGCCCCTCTTCTAAGAACCATTCGTAAGAAGACGATTGGATCTCAATCAGATTCGGGAGATCTAGAACTTCACTGATTCTCGAAAAACTTCTGCGTTGACGATGCTGACCGTACTGAACTAGTTGACCTGTCAACTTATTCACCCCTCAATAAAACGATTATAGGACTTTGCGATATCTGTAAAATAGTGTATGATATCGAAAAGACAAAAAGAAAACGAGACCGCATATGAGCTCATTTTCGGTTTACACATGTTAAAACTGGCCGCCATGCTCTGCCCGAAAAAGGGCAAACGACCTCAAAATAATATTTTTTGCATTTTATTATAATATCACAGGCGTTTTGTCAAGTCAAACTTTTCTAGCCTCGAAAATAAAGTAACCTTTCTTCTTATCGGCCACCCGAACGTCGCCGAACAACTTCTGCAATTTCTCTTGAGTCGACGGGGCACCCTGCTTTTTTTGTATGACTACCCACAACGATCCAGAAGCCGCAAGCTTTGCATGCGCTTCTTCGTAAAAACGGAAAATCGTCTCTTTTCCCGCACGAATCGGCGGGTTTGTCAGGATAGCGCCGAATTCTTGCTGTTCGACATTGGACAAGCCGTCGCTTTCATAGACTGAAACATTCTCAACGCCGTTTAACACGGTGTTTTTTTGTGCAAGTTCGATGGCTCTGGCATTAATGTCGACCATGTGCACGTGTCTTTGTGGAAATGCTTTGGCGATAGCCATTCCGATTGGTCCATATCCGCAGCCCACATCGAGGATAGGGCCTTCTATAACTGGTTCATCAAACGCCTCAATCAATAGCCGCGAACCGAAGTCGACTTCATTTTTGCTGAACACGCCTGAATCCGTTTGAAACCGGAACGTCTCGCCCCGCAATGTGTAGGTCCACTCTTGGGGTTTGCTTTTAGTTTGAGGATTTTTGGAATAATAATGCTGGGACATACGGAGCCCTCCTTCTATCATACAATCACAAAGTTCTCGCCGGATTGAATTTAAAAAGAAGAAAAAGCCCGTCGGTAAATACTGACGAGCTTTCTTTCTTATTGTGAAATTATCTTATTTGAATTCTACAGAAGCGCCAACTTCTTCGAGTTTAGCTTTGATTTCTTCAGCTTCTTCTTTAGATGCGCCTTCTTTAAGAGCTTTAGGAGCTTCGTCAACAAGACCTTTCGCTTCTTTCAGGCCAAGACCTGTAACTTCGCGAACGACTTTGATGACTTTGATTTTTTGGTCGCCAGCAGAAGCTAGGATTACGTCGAATTCTGTTTGCTCTGCTTCAGCAGCGCCACCAGCAGCAGCTGCAGCAACTGGAGCAGCAGCAGTTACGCCGAACTCGTCTTCGATTGCTTTTACTAGGTCGTTAAGTTGAAGAACTGTCATTTCTTTGATTGCGTCTAGAATTTGTTCTTGTGTCATTATAATTTCCTCCTATGATAGGTAATTTTTTTTGTAATGCTCAGGATGCTAAGAGATTAAGCGCCCTGTTCTTCTTTTTGGTCTGCAACTGCTTTTGTTGTAGCAGCGAAGTTGCGGACTGGAGCCTGTAGTACGCTGAGTAGCATAGACAATAGGCCATCGCGTGATGGAAGTTCAGCAAGAGCTTTCATTTCATCTGCAGATGCAACATTGCCTTCGATGATACCGGCTTTGATTTCTAGTGCTTCGTTGTCTTTTGCGAAGTTGTTGATGATTCGCGCAGGAGCAACGACGTCTTCGTTCGAGAATGCGATAGCGTTCGGTCCTGTGAAGTGTTCGTTGATCGCTTCAAGGCCGTGGACTTCTGTCGCGCGGCGAGTCATTGAGTTTTTGTAAACTTTAAACTCGATGCCTTCCTCACGAAGCTGTTTACGAAGTTCTGTAAGCTGGGCAACGTTCAAACCGCGGTAGTCAACAACGACAACTGATGCTGCAGCGTCGAACTTATCAGCGATTGTTTGCACAACAACTTTTTTCGTTTCAATTGCTTTGCTCATGTGGGCACCTCCTATAGATTTGTCATTCATACCGTCCGTCCATAAGAAAAGCCTCTGGTCCAGTGCAGACACAGAGGCATAAAATCAGCATCAATTAAGATGGAATCTGAATTCATCATGTCCTCGGCAGGGATTCATTAAGCGGCAAGCCGCCCCTGCTGTCTGCGGTACAAATGGTTATTTCACAACTTCGCCAGTATAACGAAGTTGTGAAAGAATGTCAATATTTTATTTAACAGCTACTTTTGCAGGGTCTACTTTGACAGCAGGTCCCATTGTAGTCGTTACGTTTAGGGATTTCATGTACGTGCCTTTAGCAGCAGATGGCTTGGCCTTCAAGATCACGTCATAGATTGCTTGCAAGTTTTCAGCAAGTTTGCTGTCTTCGAAAGACACTTTGCCGATTGGCGCGTGGATGATTCCGGCTTTGTCAGCACGGTATTCCACTTTACCAGCTTTGATTTCCTGAACAGCTTTAGCTACATCAAATGTAACAGTTCCTGTTTTCGGGTTTGGCATCAAACCTTTTGGCCCAAGAACGCGCCCAAGTTTACCAACTTCGCCCATCATGTCCGGAGTTGCGACGATAACGTCGAAATCGAACCAGCCTTGTTGGATTTTTTGGATGTACTCAGCATCGCCGACATAGTCAGCTCCTGCTTCTTCAGCTTCTTTCAGTTTGTCGCCTTTAGCGAAAACCAAAACGCTTTGAGTTTTACCAGTACCGTTTGGAAGCACGACTGCCCCACGGATTTGCTGGTCGTTTTTACGCGTGTCGATTCCTAGGCGGAAAGCGACTTCTACAGTAGCGTCGAAGTTAACTGTGCTTGTTTTTTTCGCAAGTTCGATAGCTTCTTGCGCTTCGTAGAACTTAGAACGGTCGATCAATTTTGCTGCTTCTTGCAGCTTTTTGCCTGTTTTAGCCATTTTAAACGTCCTCCTTGTTGTGGTCTAACGGATTGAACCTCCCACGATTAAGGGCTGCGCTGTTCGCGTTGAACTGCGCAACCCATCCAAAAACAACTTCTTGAAATTAGTCTTCGATTGTAATGCCCATGCTGCGAGCAGTACCTTCAACCATCAACATTGCAGCTTCAACTGAAGCAGCATTTAGATCTGGCATCTTAGTTTCTGCGATTTCGCGAACTTGGTCGCGTTTCACAGTCGCTACTTTATTGCGGTTCGGTTCGCCTGAACCTGATTCAATACCTGCTGCTTTCTTCAATAGAACTGCAGCTGGCGGAGTTTTCGTAATGAAAGTAAATGAACGGTCTTCAAATACCGAAATCTCAACCGGAATAATAAGTCCTGCTTGTTCAGCAGTACGCGCGTTAAATTCTTTACAGAAGCCCATGATGTTGACGCCTGCTTGACCTAGTGCTGGTCCTACTGGCGGCGCTGGGTTAGCTTTTGCTGCAGGAATCTGCAATTTTACGACTTTAACTACTTTTTTAGCCACGAAACACACCTCCTTAAGTCCGTGATGTGGTAATAGGGTTGCCCCTCCCACTCATATCTGTCCGTCAACTTGATTTTCGTTGATAGAATTAATTGGTTTGTACAGATGCTGCCCTTTGGCAGTCTGACCTATGAAATGATACCACCATTGCAAAAAAATAGCAAGGGGCCTTATTATACTTTTTGGACCTGCTCGAAATCGAGCTCCATTTTCGTTTCGCGCCCGAAGATGTCGATCGACACTTTGACTTTGCCTTTCGTGTCGTCGATTTCTTCGACCTTGCCCTGGAAGTTGGCGAATGGCCCTTCCATGACTTCGACTGTATCCGCGACTGCAAAATCGATGTCCACTTTGCGTTCGGTCATGCCCATTTGCTTGAGGATGAAATCGACTTCTTCTTCTAGAAGAGGCGTCGGTTTCGCTCCCCCGCCTGATGAGCCGATAAACCCGGTCACACCCGGCGTGTTGCGGACGACATACCAGGACTCATCCGTCATGATCAATTCGACAAGCACATAACCGGGGAAGGTTTTGCGCATCACTGTGCGTTTTTTGCCGTCTTTGAAATCTGTTTCCTGTTCTTCAGGGATGATGACGCGGAAAATCAAATCTTCCATTCCCATTGTTTCTACGCGCTTTTCCAGGTTTGCTTTCACCTTGTTTTCGTAACCGGAATACGTATGGACTACATACCAATTTTTCTCCATATTCGAGCGGACTAAGCGTCCATCCCTCCTTTTTTACAAATGAAAAAACCCGTTCCATGGAATGACGGGCTATTTTTCGTTATTCTGATGACTGTGTTACAGTGCCAGGAACCAACGGAATAATTCCGATATGCCGGTATCGATCAATGCGAAGAAAAGAGCCATGAAGATGACCGTTGACAGGACGACGATTGTATAGCGCGTCAATTCCTTGCGTTTTGGCCAGCTGACTTTTCTCATTTCCGAAACGACATTTTTAAAGAAATCGCCAATGTTACCCATTATCGTAAAAACCTCCGAATTTCAAAATCACTCTATATCGTCCGGCATTCAAAGCAATGTTATTTCGTTTGTTTATGCACGGTATGCTCGTTGCAATGAGCACAGAATTTTTTGAGTTCCAAACGTGTGCTTGAATCCGCTTTCGCAGGTACCGCATAATTGCGGGAAGCACATTTCGAGCAGCTCAACACGATTTTTTTAGCCATTATTCTCACCTTGCTCTATTTTACAGCTTTTTCAAGAGTATCATCATAAAAACTTGCTGTCAATAGTACTTACGAGGACCGGCTTTCACTCGCCTGCAGATGCCGCTCAAGTTTCCGCTTGACGCGCTGCAAGGCATTATCGATTGATTTTACATGCCGTTCCAGCTTTTCAGAGATTTCCTGGTAAGACTGCCCATCGAGATATAGCGTCAGGACTTCCCGCTCTAGCTCACTCAGCACCTCATCCATTTTGCCTTCCATATAACGGAATTCCTCGTTGTGGATCATCAACTCTTCCGGATCGTCTGCGCCGCTTCCGGCAAGTATATCCATCAGTGTCCGGTCCGACTCTTCGTCATAAATCGGCTTGTCGAGAGAGACATAGGAATTCAGTGGAATATGCTTCTGGCGTGTAGCTGTCTTGATCGCCGTGATAATCTGGCGGACGATGCAAAGCTCCGCGAATGCGCGGAATGAAGACAGTTTATCACTCCTGAAGTCACGGATGGCTTTATACAAGCCGATCATTCCTTCCTGGATGATGTCTTCCTTATCTGCGCCAATGAGAAAATAGGAACGGGCTTTCATCCGCACAAACGGGCGGAACTTGGTTATTAGAAAATCCAAGGCTTCCGTGTTGCCGCTATGGACCAGACCGACAAGTTCTTCATCTGCCATTTCAGTAAAGTTACGGTTGCGAACTTGCTCAAAATTTTCCACGGGTGATCCCTCCGATTGGGTGAGCCTCGATATTTCCAGTATACAGGAAGAAAAATTTGAGCGTCAACAGTTCATTTGAGGCCTCTCCGCCATTTTTCGAAAATTTCTGCCACTTCTCCTTTAAGGGGAATCTTCGATATGGAGCGCTGCTCTTGGATTTCCAGCACTTTCTGGGCGATGCGCTGATCGATTTCTTCCATTTCGATTTCCAGCTCGCGCGCGGAAATCCGCAGAGCCCCTTTCGCAAAAATTACCCATTGTTCGGTTGAATCGGATGTGGCGACGTAAATTTGGTCGCGCCGGCTATTCAGGCTGATCGCCAGTTTTTCGATCCGTTCATCGGCCGTCTCGCTTGAGCGGGTGAAGATGACTTCCACCTCACTGTGCAAGTTCTTCGCTTCGATGCCCGGCACCAGATGGGCATCGAACACAATGATGACGCGCCAACCTTTGAACCCTTGATATTCGGCCATCCGTTCGATCAGCCGGTCGCGCGCGTCTGCCAGGCGTTCTTTCTTCAGCGCTTTCAGTTCTGCCCAATCGCCAATGATGTTATAACCATCCACCAGCAGGATATTCATGGTATCACCCGAGTGGATGGCGCTTGCGGTAGACTTCGTACATCAACAGGCTCGCCGCCACCGACGCGTTCAAGGAGGTCACATGCCCGACCATCGGCAATTGATAAAGGAAGTCGCATTTGTCGCGCAGGATGCGGCTCATGCCTTTGCCTTCGCTGCCGATGATGACGGCAAGCGGCAAGGTCGCATCCATGCGCCGATAGTCCACCGATTCTTTAGCATCGGTTCCTGCAATCCACACGCCGCGCTTTTTCAATTCATCGACGGTCTGCGACAAATTATTGACGCGTACAACCGGCACGTGTTCAATCGCCCCTGTCGATGATTTCGCGACGACGCCGGTCAAACCGACTGCACGGCGCTGCGGGATGATCAAGCCGTGGGCGCCGACTGCATCCGCTGTGCGCATGATCGACCCGAGATTATGCGGGTCTTCCAGTTCATCCAGGATGAGGAAGAATGGATCTTCCTGCTTGTCTTGGGCTTTTGAAAACAACTCTTCCAGTTCTGCGTAGCGGTATGCCGCGACTGCCGCGGCGATTCCTTGGTGATTCGTGTCGGTCAACCCGTCGATTTTCTTTTTCGGCACGAACTGCACCAGCACTTTCTGATCTTTCGCCAATTGCAGAAGTTCTGCAATGCCTTTTTTCTGGACGCCTTCCGCGATCCAGATTTTATTGATGTCGCGCTTGGCGCGCAATGCTTCCAGCACCGGATTTTTGCCTCCGATGATTTCAGGCGTTTCCTCTGTCATTTGACCACTCCTCTCGGCTCTTCGGCAATGGTGATCGCGTAATTGATCAATTCATCCAGCCGCTCCTGCTCTTCTTTTAAATATAGCCAGCCAAGCACCGCTTCAAAAGCTGTACTGAAATTATAGGTCTGGACATCTGTATTCCTTGGCACTGAACCGGATTTCGCATTGCGGCCCCGGCGCATGACGGCAAGTTCCGCATCGGTCAGGACGCCTTCATCGACAAAGCGCTTCAAGATCAGTGCTTGGGACTTGGCTGACACGAACGCCGTCGACGACCGGTGAAGGATATTCGGCTTGACGCGGCCCGCATGGAGCAAGTGTGCACGCACTGCCGTCTCGTACACCGCATCGCCCATATAAGCAAGTGCCAAGGCATTCAATTGATCAACGTCTTGTTTTCTTAACGCCATCCGCCTTAGCCTCTCTTCCAGCGCGTGCCTTGCGCCGTATCTTCCAAAATGATGTTCTGTTCTCTCAAGTGGTCACGGATTTCATCCGATCTTGCGAAATCACGGTTTTTGCGTGCTTCGATGCGCTCTTCCAACAACGCTTCGATTTCCGCATCCAAAAGCTCTGATTGTGCGAATGGCAAGCCAAGAACTCCCGCCAACTCATCGAACACATCGATGAAGGTTTGAAGAACCGGTTCAGCCGTCTGTTTCTCGAGCAAGTAGGTATTCGCGAGTTTCGACAAGTCGAACAGCTTCGAAATGGCATTCGCCGTATTGAAGTCGTCGTCCATCGTTTCGATGAACTCCTGCTTGATCGCTTCGATTTTCGCCAGCCAAATATCGTTATGGTCGCCAAGCCCGGCTGAATGCTCCAAACGGTGTTTGACATTGCCATAAGCCGTACGGATCCGCTCCATCCCTGCTTGCGCATCTTCTACCAATCCTTTGGAATAATTGATTGGATGGCGGTAATGGACCGACAGCATGAAGAGGCGCAGCACTTGCGGGTCGAGTTCTTTCAATATGTCATTGACGAGCACGAAGTTATTCAATGACTTGGACATTTTCTCGTTTTCAATATTAATATACCCGTTATGCATCCAATAACGCGCAAACGGCTTGCCTGTATAGGCTTCCGATTGGGCGATTTCATTTTCATGGTGCGGGAAGGTCAGATCCTGCCCCCCGGCATGGATGTCGATTGTATCGCCAAGATGTTCTCTTGCCATCACCGAGCACTCAATATGCCAGCCCGGGCGTCCTTTGCCCCATGGGCTTTCCCAGGAAATTTCACCAGGTTTTGCCGATTTCCACAAAACGAAATCCAGGGCATCCTGTTTTTTATCCCCCGCTTCGATACGGGCGCCGATTTTCAATTCATCTACTGATTGGTGGGATAATTTACCATATCCATCGAATTTACGAGTATGATAATAAACATCGCCTTGCGATTCATATGCATAGCCTTTTTCGATGAGTGCTTCAATAAATTCTACGATTTGCGGCATATGCCCCGTGACGCGCGGATGCACATCCGCTTCTGCGCAGCCAAGTGCTTTCGTGTTATCGAAATAAGCCTTGATGAAGCGTTCCGCGATTTCCGGCACTTCCTCGCCGAGTTCATTTGCCGCTTTGATCAATTTATCGTCGACATCGGTGAAATTCGATACGTATTTCACGTCGTATCCGCGGTATTCCAAGTAACGGCGCACCGTATCATAAACGATGACCGGGCGCGCGTTGCCGATATGGATGTAGTTGTAGACAGTCGGGCCGCACACATACATTTTCACTTTGCCTTCTTCAAGCGGCACGAACGCTTCTTTTTGGCGCGTTAATGAATTAAAAATCTGGATACTCATAACAATTTCCCTTCTTCCTGCTGCTCGTTGTTTTGTTGTTTTAATTGTTCCACTTCGCGCTGCAAGGCAGCGATCTTCATTTCCATGCCATCACATTTATCCATGACCGGATCCGGCATATTCTGGTGATTCAAATCCGGTTTTTTCACTTTGACGCCGTCCTGGATGACGACTTTCCCCGGAATGCCCACGACCGTCGAGTTAGGCGGCACGTCTTTCAAGACGACAGATCCCGCTCCGACTTTGGAATTCTCACCGACAGTAATCGAGCCGAGCACCTTGGCCCCTGTTGCGACTAGCACGTTATCTGCGAGGGTCGGATGGCGTTTCCCGCGCTCCTTGCCGGTTCCCCCAAGCGTCACGCCTTGGTAAAGCGTCACATTATCCCCGATTTCACAAGTTTCCCCGACGACAACCCCCATACCGTGGTCGATGAACAACCGACGGCCGATGACGGCGCCTGGATGGATTTCAATCCCCGTGAAAAAACGGCTGATCTGGGAAATGGCACGCGCGATGAAAAACAATTTCTTCTTGAAGAAGAAATGCGCCAAACGGTGGGCCCAGATGGCATGCAATCCAGCGTAAGTCAGTACCACTTCAAAATAACTGCGGGCAGCAGGGTCTTGTTCAAAAATAACGTCAATATCTTCTTTCAATAATTTCCACATTCGGCATTCTCCTTTCTATTCCAATATAAAAAGCGCCCCTGTCAATTGCTTGACAGAGACGCTTTCCCGCGCGGTTCCACTCTGATTAAAAGGACATGTCCTTTTCTCTCGAAGCCTTTAACGCAGGCAAACGTCTGGTCTACTTGATTCGACTCAGCACTCGGGGAGGCATTTCAGGAGCGCAGCGGCACAGGTCACTTGCAGCCGGTGATGACCCTCTCTTTGGAGCATGCTCTCCTTACTTCTTCCCGTCAACGCTTTGCTAATTGGTAAATTCATTGTACACGCTTATGCGCATAAGTCAAAACTTTATGCCCCTGCGTATTGGCCGACGCGCGCAATCGCTTTTTCCTTGCCAAGCAGCGCGATCGCATCCGGCAATTCCGGGCCGTGTGTCTGCCCTGTCGTCACGACACGGATCGGCATGAAGAGGTTTTTGCCTTTATGGCCAGTCGCTTTTTGTACCGCTTTGATCGCGGACTTGATTTCAGCCGGTTCGAACGCATCTAAAGAGGCCAGCTGCTCTTTGAAAGCAGCCATGACTTCCGGTACCTGTTCGCCGCTCAAGACTTCTTTTTCGGCTTCGCCGTAATGAAGATCGTCCGTAAAGAACAGCTCGGACAACTCGACGATTTCTGCGCCGAAGCTCAATTGGTCGTGGTACAGGGCGATCAATTTCTCTGCCCACTGCGCTTGCTCTTCAGATAACTCCTCCGGCAGCTTGCCTGCTTTTTGAAGATGCGGCAACGCCAGCCCGACGACTTCTTCAAGCGACATTTGCTTGATGTATTGGTTGTTCATCCACGTCAATTTCTGTTTATCGAACATCGACGGTGATTTCGACAAACGCTCAGTGTCGAAAATGCGGATCAATTCTTCTTTCGAGAAAATCTCCTCTTCGCCTTCCGGGGACCAGCCGAGCAGCGCAAAGAAGTTAAACAGCGCTTCCGGGATATAACCGAGGTCTTTGTACTGGGAAATGAACTGGATGATCGACTCGTCACGCTTCGACAGCTTCTTGCGGTCTTCATTGACGATCAAGGTCATATGTCCGTAGGTTGGATGGTCCCAGCCAAATGAATCGTAGACCATTTGCTGTTTTGGCGTATTCGACAGATGCTCCTCCCCGCGGAACACATGCGTAATCTCCATCAAATGGTCATCGATGACCACTGCGAAGTTGTATGTCGGAATGCCGTTCGTCTTCACGACGACCCAATCGCCGACATCTTTTGATTCGAATGAAATCTCGCCGCGCACCATGTCATCGAATTTATACGTGACATCGGCAGGCACTTTCATGCGAAGGGAATAGGCCTCGCCAGCCGCTTCTTTGCCAGCGACTTCTTCAGCCGTCAAATTGCGGCAAGTCCCGCTGTACTGAGGTGCCGCAACACCAGAGGCACGCTGTGCTTCACGTTCTTTCTCGAGCGTATCGGGCGTGCAGAAGCATTTGTAGATATCGCCTTTTTCCAGTAGCTCATCGGCGTATTTTTTATAGACGTCCAAACGCTCCATCTGGCGATACGGGCCGTATTCCCCGCCCACATCAATCGACTCGTCGTGCTCGATGCCGAGCCATTTCAAATTATCAAGCTGGGACATGACGCCCGTTTCGATATTGCGTGCAGTATCCGTGTCTTCAATGCGGACGATGAATTTACCATCCATATGGCGAGCATACAAATAATTAAATAGCGCTGTGCGGGCGCCGCCGATATGTAAATGTCCGGTCGGGCTCGGTGCATAGCGTACGCGTACTTCTTGTGTCATTTGATTTCCTCCTAAAATTGCCTTAATCCTTTAGTTATTCTATCACTCCGGAACGTCCAGCGAAAGCGGGCGCTGATTCAAAAGGATGACCGCGAGCGCCGCGATGCCTTCTTCCCGTCCGGTAAAACCGAGATGTTCGGACGTCGTCGCTTTGACGTTCACTTGTGAAATATCAGCCTCCAAAAGTTCTGCAATCGACGCGCGCATTTGTTCGATATAAGGCGCAAGCTTCGGTTTTTGCGCAATGACCGTGCAATCGACATTGCCGAGTTCATAGCCCTGCTCTTTGACGTATTCCCAAATATGCGTCAGCAACTTCTTGGAATCGGCATCTTTAAATTCCGGGTCTGTATCCGGGAAATGCTTGCCGATATCTCCTCCGCCGATCGCGCCGAGTGCTGCGTCCGTGATCGTATGCAATAACACATCCGCATCCGAATGACCGAGAAGCCCGCGGTCGTGTTCGATTTCAACGCCGCCTAAAATAAACGGGCGTCCTTCTGCCAATTGATGCACATCGTACCCTTGTCCAATTCGTATCATCATTATTCCTCCTGTAATCGACTCGCAAGAATCGCTTTTCCATAAATCAAATCATCCGGTGTCGTCATCTTGACGTTCTCATACGTGCTTTCCACAATCTTTACCGGATGCCCCATGCGCTCAACGAGCATCGCCTCGTCCGTGCCGAGAAACCCGTCGTCTTTAGCCCGCTGCGCCGCTTCCATCAAGAGTTCATAACGGAATGCCTGAGGGGTCTGGATCATCCAGAGCCCCTCACGATCCACCGTTTCCGTAATGACGCCTTCGCGTGCTTTTTTGATCGTATCTTTCACCGGCACACCGGCAATCGCCGCACCGGATTCATGTGCCCGCTCCGCCAATTCGCGAATAACTTCAGGGCTGATGAACGGCCGCGCAGCATCATGCACGAGCACGATTTCTGGTTGCCCTGCCATTTCAAGGCCAGCACGGACGCTGTCTTGGCGCTCAGCACCGCCTGTCGCATAGCCCTTGACTTTCTTGATTCCATACCGTTCCACATACTGCTCGATCAGCTCGCGCTCATCTCCTTTGACTGCAAGCCATATGCCCTCACAATCCAGGTCCTGCTCAAATACTTCCAATGTGTAAATGAAGATCGGTTTGCCCGAGAGCTCGAGCAATAATTTATTGCGGTCGGCTTTCATCCGTTTCCCGCTGCCAGCAGCAGGCAATACGACTGTATATTTCATGACAGACATCCTTTATTTTTTTGATCCGTTCTTCTTTACAGCCATCCCCTTGGGTTTGGCAAAAATCATCCGTCCTGCAGAAGTCTGCAACACGCTTGTCACTACGACATCAATCGCCTCGCCGATATGGCCTTTGCCTTCTTCGATGACAATCATCGTGCCGTCATCCAGATATGCGACCCCTTGATTTTGCTCTTTTCCGTCTTTAATGACGACCACATGCATCTCCTCGCCCGGTATGACGACCGGTTTTACCGCATTGGCAAGGTCATTGATATTCAACACCGGCACATTATGGAGCTCACACACTTTATTCAAATTAAAATCATTTGTCACGACTTTCCCGCCCATTTTCTGGGCTGCACGCATCAGCTTCATATCGACTTCAGCCGCATCGCCGAAATCCTCTTCCGTGATCATGATCGCCCCTACGCGCTCTGTCTGCAGGCGCTTCAGGATATCGAGCCCCCGTCTGCCGCGTGTGCGCTTCAACGTATCGGACGAATCCGCGATGTGCTGAAGCTCGGCAATGACGAATTGCGGCACGACGAACGTTCCTTCCATAAATCCGGTCTCTGAAATATCCGCAATCCGCCCATCGATGATGACGCTCGTATCGAGCAATTTATAAACCGATTTTTCCACCGGTTCATCTTCCGGCTTTTTTCCATTGGAAAGCTTGGCAGGCGCAAGCATCCCCGTCAGCTCATCGCGCTTTTGGAAACCGACCTGGAATCCCAGATAACCGAGCACAACGGAAAGAATGATCGGCGCCACTGTAGCAACTAGCGGCACATCAATGGTATTCAAGGCAAATCCGATCAAAAAGGCAACCACCAAGCCGATAATCATCCCAAGCGTGCCAAACAGCAAATCCGCTGTCGGGGCATGGAGCAGTTTGCCTTCCATCCATTTCATGAAATGGACAATCGAATCGACGAACAATAATGACAATACATAAAAAATCGCAGCACCAATAATTGCAGCGACGTACGGGTTGTTGATCCATGGATTATTAGAGATAGAAATAAGTTCAAAAGCATATGGCAAAAACAAAATTCCGACCGTAGCGCCTATTAATAAAAACAATAGCTGAATGATTTTCCGAAGCATCTATTCCACCTCCTTCTCTTGATATTATACACCTTTTATTTATGAAACTCTCTGCATAACCTTACCCTGCCGATAATAGAAAAAAAGAGGCATTGCTGCCCCTTATTGTTGCGGGAATAATTCCTTCAGCGCCTCGTTTATAGTTTCAACGCCAACGACGCGGATTCCTTCCGGAAAATCCCAACCGCCCATATTAGATTTCGGAATGATAGCACGCTTAAAGCCCAGTTTTGCCGCTTCCTGCACGCGCTGTTCAATGCGCGACACACGGCGCACCTCCCCGGTCAGGCCCACTTCCCCAATAATGCAATCATCCACTTTCGGCGCAATGTCCCGGAAACTCGAGACAATGCTTGCGAGCACTGCAAGATCGATCGCCGGTTCATCCAGCTTCACGCCGCCTGCCACTTTAATGTACGCATCTTGCGACTGCAGCATCAAGCCGACACGCTTCTCAAGCACCGCCATCAACAAGGATACCCGGTTTTGGTCAATCCCAGTCGCCATCCGCTTCGGATAATTAAAACTCGACGGCGTCACGAGCGCCTGGATCTCCACCAGTATCGGCCGTGTTCCTTCCATGGAAGCGACAACCGTAGATCCCGCTGTGCCGCTTGAACGTTCCTGCAAAAACAGCTCGGAGGGATTCAATACTTCCTTTAACCCGCCTTGCAGCATTTCAAAAATCGCAATTTCGTTCGTCGAACCGAAGCGGTTTTTAACACTGCGCAAAATGCGGTATGTGTGATGCCGTTCCCCTTCAAAATAAAGCACTGTATCGACCATATGCTCCAAAATACGAGGGCCGGCAATCTGGCCTTCTTTCGTCACGTGGCCGACCAGGAAAATCGCGATGTTTTTCGTTTTCGCCACCCGCATCAATTCCGCCGTGCTTTCACGCACTTGCGTCACGCTGCCGGGCGCAGACGTCACTTCCGGATGATAGACCGTCTGAATCGAATCGACAATAACGAAATCCGGCTCTACTTCCTCAATCGTATGATGAATCAGCTCCAAATTGGTTTCCGCAAAAATCAATAAGTCTCCCGAAACCGCATCCAGGCGCTCTGCCCGCATTTTTGTCTGGCGAATCGATTCCTCCCCTGAAATATACAACACTTTCTTGCCAGCTTTCGCAAGAAGCGCTGATACTTGCAACAGCAAAGTCGATTTCCCGATGCCTGGGTCGCCCCCGATCAAAACAAGGGAACCGGAAACAATCCCGCCGCCGAGCACGCGGTTCAATTCTTCCATTTCCGTTTTCGTCCTTGGCTCTTCTTTCGTTTCGATCGAATTGATCGGTGTCGCTTTTTGGGCAATTTGCGGCGCACTATGCTGGAAGGCGCCCCTTGTGCCTTTCGGTGCTGCCACTTCCGTTTCTTCTGTCATCGTATTCCATGCTGCACAACCTGGACATTTCCCCATCCATTTTGCAGATTCATAACCGCAGGATTGGCAGATGAATTTTATTTTTTTCTTCGCCATAGTTACCTCCTATATATAGAAAAAACCCGCCGGAGACATATCCGGCGGGCGGGATATCGTTACGATTTCTCTACGGCCCCTTCATTCGTGCGGACAATGAATTCATCGCCCTGTACATCGAAGATGATTTTTTGCCCGGCAATTGCTGTACCTTTCAACAACTCTTCAGACAAACGGTCTTCGACATGTTTTTGAAGTGAGCGGCGCAAAGGACGTGCTCCGTATTCCGGATCATACCCCTCTTTGGCAATTTTATCAAGCGCTGCCTCTGTCAGCTCCAGATCGATGTCCTGTTCTTTCAGGCGGTCAGTCAATTGCTGCGTCATCAGCTCGACAATCTTGCGCAAATCGTTCTTTTCAAGCGAATGGAAGACAATCATATCATCGACACGGTTCAAGAATTCAGGACGGAACGCTTTCTTCAATTCCGCGAGCATCTTGCCCTTCATGTCTTTATAATCCGTCTTCGAATCTTCCAAGTTAAAGCCAACATACTTATTGTATTTCAATTCCTGTGCACCGACGTTCGATGTCATAATGATTACCGTATTACGGAAATCGACGCGACGCCCTTTGGAATCCGTCAAATGCCCGTCTTCAAGTACTTGCAAGAGGATATTGAAGACTTCAGGGTGGGCTTTCTCGATTTCATCGAGCAAGACAACTGAATACGGCTTTCTGCGGACTTTCTCTGTCAATTGGCCGCCTTCTTCATAACCGACATAGCCTGGAGGCGAACCGACAAGACGTGAAGTCGTATGGCGTTCCATATACTCGGACATATCGATGCGAATCATCGCATCTTCATCGCCGAACATCGACTCAGCCAAGGCTTTCGCAAGCTCGGTTTTACCGACGCCTGTTGGCCCTAGGAAAATGAACGAGCCAATCGGACGCTTCGGATCTTTCAACCCGGCACGCGCACGGCGAATCGCTTTCGAAATCGAAGTCACCGCTTCATCCTGGCCGATCACTCGACTATGGAGGATCTGCTCCAAATTAAGCAATTTATCGGATTCTGTCTGCGCCAATCTCGATACCGGCACGCCTGTCCACATAGAGACGACTTTCGCGATATCTTCGACTGTCACTTCAGACTCTTCTTTGCCTTGTTTTTCTTTCCATTCTTTCTTCGTCTGGTCGAGCTCATCTTTCAGCTTTTGCTCAGCATCGCGAAGAGAAGCCGCTTTTTCGAATTCCTGGCTCTGTACCGCTTCATTCTTTTCAGAACGCGCAGCCTCAAGACGGGCTTCAAGCTCCTTCAAATCCGGTGGAGTCGTATACGAACGCAAACGTACTTTCGATCCAGCCTCATCGATCAAATCGATCGCTTTATCCGGCAAGAAACGGTCGGAAATATAACGGTCAGACATTTTCGCTGCCGCAACAATCGCTTCATCGGTAATTTTTACACGGTGATGCGCTTCGTAACGGTCGCGCAAGCCTTTAATGATCTCGATTGATTCCTCAACCGTTGGCTCATCCACTTGAATCGGTTGGAAACGGCGTTCAAGCGCTGCATCTTTTTCGATGTACTTGCGGTACTCGTCCAATGTTGTCGCACCGATGCACTGCAATTCGCCGCGTGCAAGCGATGGTTTCAAAATGTTCGAAGCATCAATCGCGCCTTCAGCCCCGCCAGCCCCGATCAATGTATGAAGCTCATCAATGAAGAGAATGACATTGCCCGCTTGGCGTATTTCATCCATCACTTTTTTCAAGCGGTCTTCAAACTCACCGCGGTATTTCGTTCCGGCAACCACTGTACCCATATCAAGTACCATGACCCGCTTATCGCGAAGTGTTTCCGGAATTTCATTATTGACGATTTGCTGGGCAAGCCCTTCTGCAATCGCCGTTTTACCGACACCAGGCTCCCCGATCAATACCGGGTTGTTTTTCGTTCTACGGCTCAATACTTCAATCACACGCGTGATTTCATCACTGCGCCCAATCACCGGATCCAAGCTACCTTCACGTGCAACTTGCGTCAAGTCACGTGCCAAGCCGTCCAAAGTTGGTGTATTGGCAGAAGCATTCGGGCTCGTTCCAGTCGATGCTTGCTCGTTGCTGCCAAGTAGCTGCAATACTTGCTGGCGCGCTTTATTCAAGCTGACACCCGCGTTCCCAAGAACTCGTGCCGCCACGCCTTCGCCTTCACGAATTAAAGCGAGCAGTAAATGCTCGGTTCCGATATAAGAGTGGCCAAGCTTGCGGGATTCATCAACAGACAGCTCGATCACTTTTTTAGCCCTCGGCGTATAATGAACAATCGGGCCCACATCTTTTTCTCCGACGCCGACCAGTTCTTTGACGCCGTCTTCAATCAATTGTGTATTCACTTCAATGGCTTCAAGTGCTTTCGCAGCGATTCCGCCGCCTTCTCGAATCAAACCAAGCAAAATATGCTCAGTTCCGATTGATTCGTGCTTCATGCGGATTGCCTCTTCTTGAGCTAATTGAAGAACTTTTTGTGCGCGTTGTGTAAATCGGTTGAACATCATGCAAAATCCTCTCCTTTTGTATTTATCCCGTTATCAGCTAACCTCTCCCGGAACAATTCCGCCCGGGCAAGGTCCCGTTCCTTTGCTTCCAATGGCCGTCCTGCATACTGCTGTAAAAACGCAGGCTGCATAAAGACCATCAATTCATTCAGTATCGACATGTCCACATCGGTAATTAAATGAAGGTCGATGCCAAGTCTAACATCTGACAAACAAGTAGCGGCTTCTTCCGTATTCAACAAGCGGGCGTGGGTCAGGACACCTAATGACCGATACACCCTATCTTCGAGGAGCAGCGGAGAATTCGCATTCAACGCTTCCCTTGCTCTTCGTTCCTGTTCAATAATCTGCTCGGTCATGTTCTGCAAATCCTGAAAAATCTCATACTCCGATTTCCCTAATGTTACCTGATTGGAGATCTGATACACATTGCCAAGCGCCTCACTGCCTTCCCCGTAAATCCCCCTAACAACCATTCCCAGACGGGATATAGCTGGAATGATTCGGTTGATTTGGTGGGACATAGTCAAAGCAGGCAAATGAAGCATGACAGAAGCACGCATTCCTGTACCTGTATTTGTAGGGCAACTCGTCAAATAACCAAATTTCTCATGAAAAGCATAAGAAAGATGTTCTTCCAAAAGCGAATCCATTTTATTCGCTATGTCATACGCTTCCTGAAGATGAAAGCCTGACTGCAGGCTTTGAATCCGCATATGATCCTCTTCATTAACCATGACACTAAGCTCTTCTTCGTCTGACAATAACACAGCGCTCGAATGCTGGCTATTCGCTAAATACGGGCTGATTAAATGCTTTTCAACCAATACCTCACGCTGCAGATCATTTAAATCCTCTATATTGATATGGGTAAATCCATATCCTAACTCTTTTCCTTTATCCAATAAGACAGAGGAAATGGCTTTATCGACTTTCAATGCTTCATCTTCGGAAAACGCATAAGGAAATTTAAACTCTTCTAAGTTCCGTGCCAGCCGAATTCTTGTACTCATCGCTATATCAACGTGTTCACCGTTATTAGCCATCCAACTGCTCGCCCGTGGTTGAAGGAAACGGTCAATCGCCAACGTCCCCACCTCCTTCAAGCTTTTCATTCAAGACCTTCACTTGATCCCGCAACCTTGCAGCTTCTTCAAAGTTCTCGCCTTGTATTGCAGTTTGCATTTGTTTTCGTAATTCTTCAATTTCTTTTTTAATTTTCAACGTTGTACCATAAGATGCAGGAATCTTCCCTGTATGTTCCGTGTTTCCGTTTTGCACTCGTTTTAAAATCTCAACTAACTGAGGTGAGAAAGTACTATAACACTTAGCACAGCCAAACTTGCCAAGACTCAAGAATTTTTGAAAAGTAAACCCGCAGAACGGGCATGTCGGAACTTCTTTTCTTATAGGACTCACAGCGGCTTGCTGCTTCGGAAACCAATTAGCTAATAAATTATGGATCGCCATTGGATCTTGATCAAAAGAAAAATTAATACTATGGTTTTCTGCTGCACAGACATGGCATAAATGTTTTTCTGTTACATGTCCTTGCTGATTTTGCTTAACAATAACTGTGGCTGGACGTTCGCCGCATTGTTCACAAATCACTTGACCACTCCTTGCCCATTCGACTCATATTGAATAGTAAACAGCATCGCTGCTAGAATCCGCGCTCTTACTTCATCTCTGACTGGAAGAGGCAGCCCTAGAGTAGAGCGATCAATCGCACTCAAAATCAATTTAGCTTCACGTTTTGATATGACTTCTTCACTTAAAAGTCTCCATACAATATCTTCCGCCATAGTTTGCGAAGCGCCACTTTCCAGCCGATTAATAATTTGAGCAATTAAATCTGATTTCTTATGAAGGCGTATTTTCCTGATACGAATATATCCGCCCCCGCCCCGCTTACTTTCAACTGAGTATCCACGATCCAATGTAAATCTAGTGTTTATTACGTAATTAATTTGAGATGGAACACATTGAAATTTCTCAGCAACTTCACTTCGTTTAATTTCAATATGGTCCTTATCGCTTATTTCGATAATCTCTTTTAAATAACCTTCTATTATGTCTGAAATATTCCGCATCGCTTTCACCTCTTTAGCACTCTAATGCGCTAATGATTGACTTTGACTATATTTGACTTAATTATACATAAGCGTTTTGCGGATATCAAATACTTAGTTTGAGACAAAAAAAGTCTCGGGTAGACTGATCCCGAGACCTCTCATTCTTGGTCCATCATCCGTTTCATGAAGTCTTTAGTATGGCTAGACACCGAACGGGTTTTTTCTTCGACATACTTGGTTCTCCAGCGTGTACCCTCTTGCCAAACTTCTACTACATCTCCATTATTAACATCATGGGTAAAACCTTCAATAGGATAAGTATATTGTTCAGCAGAGTCCTTTAATGAAACTAATAATGCAGTTCTTTTATCAACAGTTTTCACTTTATATAAACCAGCCCTCATATATCTTCACCTCACTTCTTTTTTCCCTTTATAATACTTTTTCAATCCTTTTTTTAATTTTTAACACAAAAAAGCCGCTACCGGAATGAACCGGTAACGGCTTTTCGACTTGCCCAGCGACGTCCTACTCTCACAGGGGGAAACCCCCAACTACCATCGGCGCAAAAGAGCTTAACTTCCGTGTTCGGGATGGGAACGGGTGTGGCCTCTTTGCCATCATCACTGGACTCTTGAGCTTGTTCGCTCAAAACTGGATAAATCGACATTGTGGGAAACTTGCGTTTCAGTTTGTTGGTTAAGTCCTCGATCGATTAGTATTCGTCAGCTGCACGTGTCGCCACGCTTC
>NZ_QLZQ01000011.1 GCF_003289925.1 Planococcus maitriensis
GTTGATTGCTCAATACTGCTGGCGTATCGCCGTCATAAGACGCGCGATTCGCTTTGATCTGCCGAAGCTGATCAGTAAGTTTGCCGCGATCGCTCGCGGCTGTATTATTGACGTTTTGCTGTTCAGTTTTCAAGGTTCATGTGTTAATTCGCTTAATGTGACAGCGACTTTTAAATACTACCAAACTCTCTTGGGAGAGTCAATAGTTATTTCGCTTTTCTTTGCTTCTCGCTTTTTACTAAAAACGCGACAAGAAATATCTTAACACCTTAACACGATAAACACAATAGTTTTTTTAAAAAAACCCAAACAAGCAAAATAGCTCATTCGGGTTTTACTAACACTTTATTCTTTTGGTCGCATCTGAGGGAACAATAACACGTCTCGAATCGAAGCTGAATTAGTCAATAGCATAACTAAACGATCAATTCCAATTCCCAATCCACCTGTTGGAGGAAGACCGTATTCTAATGCTTCGATAAAGTCATCATCCATTTCATGAGCTTCGTCGTTTCCTTCTTCTTTTTCTATGAGCTGCGCTTCAAAACGTTCGCGCTGATCGATCGGATCATTCAATTCTGTAAAGGCGTTTGCATGTTCTCTCCGCACGATAAATAATTCAAAGCGATCTGTGAATCGCTCGTCTTCAGGATTTTTCTTGGCAAGAGGAGAAATTTCAACTGGGTGCCCATAAATGAATGTAGGCTGGACTAATTGTTCTTCGACTTTTTGTTCGAAGAATTCATTGAGAATATGGCCAACTTCCATAGTCGGTTTGATTTCAATTCCATGTTCGTTAGCGAGCGCTTGTGCTTCTTCCTTCGACATGTGCTGCCAGAAATCTACACCAGTGTAGTCTTTAACTGCATCTGCCATGTGCAGGCGTTTCCAGCCCGGAGCTAGATTGATGTCTTCTTCCCCATAACGAACAGTGGTTGTACCAAGAACCTCTTGTGCAGTATGAGCAATTAAGTTCTCTGTCAAGGACATGATATCATTGTAATCAGCATATGCTTCGTAAAGTTCAAGCATAGTGAATTCCGGGTTATGACGGGTAGAGATACCCTCGTTACGGAAGACACGCCCAATTTCATAGACTTTTTCTAGCCCACCTACAATGAGACGTTTCAAATGAAGTTCGATAGCAATGCGAATATATAATTGCATATCTAGCGCGTTATGGTGAGTGATAAACGGACGTGCAGTGGCTCCACCAGCGATTGAGTGAAGCATCGGTGTCTCAACTTCTAAGAAACCTTGGTTATCCAAGTAACGGCGCATTGCTTGAATGATGCGGCTACGCAAAATGAATGTTTCTTTACTTTCTTCACTTGTGATCAGATCAAGGTAACGCTGGCGATAACGTTGTTCTACATCTTTTAAGCCGTGGAATTTTTCCGGCAGAGGGCGAAGCGATTTTGTTAAATATTCTACTTCTTGCGCTTTAATGGAAAGTTCGCCAACGTTTGTTTTGAAAACAGTTCCGCGGACACCAATGATGTCACCTAAGTCTGCTGTTTTGAAGAATTCATACGAATCTTCTCCGATGGCATCTTTGCGGACATATATTTGAATCTGCCCCTTTAAATCTTGCAAGTGAGCAAAACCGGCTTTCCCTTTTCCACGCTTGGTCATAATGCGTCCTGCAATAATAACCTCAGCGGATTTCTCTTCTAATTCTTCTTTTGAAAATTGATCGTATTGATCAACGATTTCTTGTGAAAGATGCGTACGTTCAAAACGTTTCCCGAATGGATCAAGTCCGTGTTCCCGGAAGTTTTGCATTTTTTGGCGGCGCACCACTAATTGGTCATTCAACTCTTCTGACATTTCCTACACTCCTTTTTCTGTTAAAACCACGTGCTTTCGTGTATTTATCTATTGTACACAATTTTTCTTGCCGTTACATAAGAAAAGCTGCCCTTTTATGGCAACTTCTAACTGAATTCTTTGTTGTTCTATTAATCGTAATTAATCTAGTTAACTAATTTTCATCAAGTAAAAATGCATTTACATCCTTATACGTTTTCCATAAATGTACTTCCTGTGTTTCTAGACCTTCCGGAAGCATGAGTGATGGCATCAGTTCCTGTAAAGGCACGAGCACAAATGCCCGCTCGTACATGCGGGCATGCGGGATGGTGAGCTTTTCTGTTGCCAGCTGCTCTTGACCGTACAACAATACATCAAGATCTACTGTACGGGGGCCCCAGCGAACCAACCGCTCCCTGTGCAAAGCGTGCTCAATTTCTTGGCATGCAGCCAGTAACCCCAAAGGTGAGAGACTGGTTTCCAAGCGGATAACTAGATTCAGGAATACATCTTGGTCGAGATAGCCTACTGGAGCTGTTTCGTAGATAGAGGACATTCTCATGTTGGAGATGGACGGATTCTCTTGAAGCAAACGAACCGCTTTTTGAAGCTGCGCTTTACGGTCCCCTATATTCGACCCCAGAGATAGGTAGGCTTCGTTCATCGAAAGCCCCCCCGGGTAATATCGATCGCTACTGATTTGTAATGCCCGGGAATCGGCGGGTCGGGTTTGATTAGCTGAATGCGAACTCCCTGGACCAAGGGGAATTGGTTCAATAATTCGGCAGCTACTGTTTCGGCCACTGCTTCGACTAGCTTTTTAGGTTTTCCTTCAATAACTCGTCGACATGTTTCGTATGCTTCGCCGTAATGAACCGTATGTTGCAGCTCATCGGTTTCCCCAGCACGTTTTAAATCGACGGCTAGCGTCACTGTTGCCCGGAAACGCTGACCAAGTTTTTGTTCTTCAGAAAATACCCCGTGATAGCCGTAAAACTCCATTTCGTTTAAATGAATATAATCCATGCCTATCCCTCCACCTTCGTCTTGCCTGTTAGGAAATCCACCATCTTGACTGTCTGCACCGTTTCTTTCACATCATGGACACGCACGATTTGGCAGCCTTTCGCGATACCGAAAGCTACCGTTGCAAGAGAGCCTTCCAAACGCTCATCAACTTTTGCATCGAGTAATTTGCCGATGAATGATTTACGTGAAGTACCGAGGAGCACTGGGTAGCCCATTGCCACGAGCTGATCGAGCCGCTGCATCATCTCGACATTTTGCGCGAGCGTCTTGGCGAACCCGATACCGGGGTCGAGCCAAATCTGATCATTCCGAACACCGGCATCTTGTGCGATGCGGATGCTTTCTTCAAGGTCTTTTTTTGCGTCTTGCCAAAAATCATTGTAAACCGCTTCGGCGCGGTTGTGCATTAGAATGATCGGCACTTGTTTGTCTGCAGCTACCCGGGCAATTTCAGGATCGTATTTCGCGCCCCAAATATCATTGATAATGTGCGCACCGGCTTCGACTGCTGCACGGGCGACAGCGGATTTGTATGTATCGATGGAAATAATTGCCTCTGTTTGTTCTTTGAGCGCCCGGATGAGGGGAACTACGCGGGCGATTTCTTCTTCGTCGGAAATCTGCGTGTGGCCGGGGCGCGTCGATTCACCGCCCACATCGATAATAGCGGCACCGTCTTTTAGCATTTGCTTGGCGCGGGCGAGCGCTTTTTCAACGTTGTTGAATCGGCCGCCATCGGAAAACGAATCCGGGGTTACATTCAATATGCCCATCACTTGTGTTTGTGCATGTACATCTAAGTTCATCTTTGTTCACCGTCCATGTTTGAATTGGAGGAATCAGTCATTTCCCGGGAAATACTATTATACAAACTGCTCTTATCTTATCGTGAATCTACAGTTTATGCACAAAAAGAGCCCCCTTTTCAGAAGGCTCTTCGGTTTATCCATTATTTTCGTCAAATTGGTAAAGCGGAGTGCTCAAATAGCGTTCACCGTTTGATGGCAAGATCGCCAATACTTTTTTGCCTTTGCCGAGTCTTTTCGCCAGTTCAAGCGCTGCGTAGATTGCGGCTCCTGATGATACACCACCAAGAATGCCTTCTTCGCGTGCCGTTCTGCGGGCAAATTCATACGATTGCTCATTGCTTACTTGCATGATTTCATCATAGATTCCTGTGTTCAACACGGCTGGCACAAAGCCAGCACCGATGCCTTGGATTTTGTGAGGGCCTGGTTTTCCACCGGACAAGACCGGGGAATCCGTCGGTTCAACAGCTACGATATGGATATTCGGGTAGTGTTCTTTCAATACTTGCCCAGCACCAGTAATCGTGCCGCCTGTCCCAATGCCTGAAATGAAGCCGTCCAGTTGATCCATCGCTTCGACGATTTCAGGCCCTGTAGTCAGACGGTGCACTTCAGGGTTTGCTTCGTTATTGAATTGCTGGGGCATGAACCAAGAGTTTTCAGCCGCCAGTTTTTCAGCCGTCTTGATGGCGCCGTTCGGGCCGTTCATGCCGTCTGGGCCTGGCGTTAACACTAGTTCCGCACCATATGCGCGCAACAAGTTGCGGCGTTCCATGCTCATTGTTTCAGGCATGACGAGTACGCTGCGGTAGCCTTTTGCTGCAGCGATCATCGCGAGGCCGATCCCTGTATTGCCGCTTGTCGGTTCGATTAAGGTATCGCCTTCTTTTAAGTCGCCGGATTTTTCAGCTGCTTCAATCATCGCGAGTGCAATCCGGTCTTTTACGCTGGAGCCTGGGTTGAAGTATTCCAATTTAACGTAAACTTCCGCATCTTCAGGTCCTGTCAGCCGGTTTAATTTAACAATCGGTGTTTGCCCGATCAATTCGGTAATTGAATTTCCTACTCGTGCCATGTTTACCACTCCTAATCCCTACTATTTTTGTCGACATTATTTATTTCATCCTATCAATTGCGGCGCGAGCTGTCAATCTTGGGAGCGTGTCGATAGCTTATTCTCCTTCGCCGTAAAACCACTCAGCATTGAATTCTTGCCAGAAGGCTTCGGGAGAAACCGATTGAGGCAATTGTTCGAGGGCCAGCTCCCGGCTGATATGTTCTTTCACTTCGTCGTAGCTGAACGTGCGGCCTTCGATTTTCTCTTTCACCATAATGACGGCGGTCCGTCCATCTTCAAGAGCCAGCGGGGCAGACCACGAGCCGGGTTCGATGCTTTCGACCGTTTTCGCGATTTGGGAATCGATCGACTCTTGGCCGGGAGATACGAATCCGATATCCCCGCCGAGGTTGCCTGTGGCGTTATCAATGGAACGCTCGCGTGCCAGTGCTTCAAAGCTCGAGCCACTGTCGAGTTCTTTGATCGCCTCTTCCGCTTCCGCTTTGGAATTCAAGACGATCATGCTTGTGCGGTAGGAATCTTTGACGTCATAGATGGTCCTGTTGTCTTCATAGAAGTCTTTGATGGCCTGATCATCGATGAGGACATCTTTTGTCAAGACTTTCTCCAAGATCAATTGCGCTTTCACTTTTTCACGCTGGCGTTCGTTGTCACTGGCATACAGCAGTTCTTCGGTCCCGTCCTGCGCGGTCCGCATCATGGCCAGTTCCAAGTCGATTTCCTTGTCGGATACTTCGATGCCGTAGTCATCTGCCGCAGCGGCCATGACTTTTTCATTGACCAATTCGAGAAGGGCACTTCGGCCATGCTGCTGTTCCATCGAGGCCATCCATTCAGCCCGCGTGATTTCTTCCCCATCGACTACTGCGACTTCCTCGTTTGCGGCACTGCTGCCGTTAGGGATGAGCCACGCAATGAACCACAGCAAATTGGCTAATAATAAAATACCGATGACCATTAACACAGGCTTCGTTTTTAAGTGGCGTTTCTGTTTCTGCGGTGTCGTGTTAGTTCGATTCGAGTTCATTGAGCAATGCTTCCAATTCTTCTTTAGTGTAATGATACTTTTCGTGGCAGAAATGGCATTCCGCTTCCGCTTGGCCATCTGTATCGATCATTTGGCGGATTTCTTCTTTTCCGAGTCCCATGATGCCTTCTGCAAACTTTTCTTTTGAGCACGTGCACTTGAACTGGACAGGCATCTTCCCGAGGATTTGCACATTATCTGCACCCAGCACTTCTTCCAGGATTCCTTCAGGCGTGAGCCCACGCTTGATCATGGACGAGACGGGTTCGATATTAGCCAAACGTTTTTCGATCAATGTAATGGTTTCGTCATCGATATCCGGCATCAATTGAATGATGAACCCACCGGCTGCGAGCACCGAATTGTCGGTGTCGACGAGCACGCCAAGGCCGACTGACGAAGGCACTTGTTCGGAGACGACAAAATAATAAGTCAGATCTTCCGCGATTTCCCCAGAGACGATCGGCGTCTGTCCGGTGAAATAATCGCGCATGCCCAGGTCCTTGACGACGGAGAGCATGCCGTCTGTGCCGACGACCCCTTTAACATCGAGTTTGCCGCCTTTGCTGTCGACATGGGTTTGTGGATTGGCGACATAACCGCGCACATTACCTTTGGCGTCGCTATCGACCAATAAATGACCGACCGGTCCGCCTGCTTCGATTTTCAAGGTGACGCGGTCTTCCCCTTTGAGCATGGCCCCGAACATGACACCGCCTGTCATTAAACGCCCGAGGGCTGCTGTCGCGGCAGGCCAGGTCTGGTGGCGGCGCTGCGCCTCCCCCACCGTTTTTGTCGTATTGACTGCAAATGCACGCACATTGCCGTTAAAGCCTAGTCCGCGTACTAAATAATCTGGCATATTGATTCTTCCTTCCTTTACGCTTGATTGCGTTTATAAATGAAATGTAGGCCTTTTAATGTCAAAAACGGGTCGACATGATCGATCATATCCGATTCTGCAGCAATCAACGGTGCTAGCCCACCTGTCGCGATGACCGTCGGGTGCTGCTTGCTTTGTTTTTTCATGCGGGAGATGATGCCTTCTGCCTGGCCAACGTAGCCATAAACGATGCCAGCTTGCATGGCCGAAATGGTGTTTTTGCCGACGACGGAGTCCGGGCGCGTGATTTCAATGCGCGGCAGTTTTGACGCACGCGTATATAGCGCTTCGGTCGAGCTTTGGATCCCCGGGGCAATTGCGCCGCCTTGGTACTGATTCTTTTCATCGACATAGCAAAAAGTGTTGGCGGTGCCGAAGTCGACGATGATCAAAGGGCCGCCATATTCCTGTATAGCCGCTACGGCATTGACGATGCGGTCCGCGCCGACTTCACGCGGGTTTTCATATTTGATGTTAAGTCCGGTCTTGACCCCGGGCCCGACAACCAGCGCTTTGGTGTGGAAATATTTTTGTGCCATGCGCTCCAGCGCAAACATGATTGGCGGAACAACGGATGACATAATCATGCCGTCAATCGCTTCAAAGCCTAAACCGACATGATTCAAAAATGCTTTGATCTGCATAGCGTATTCATCTTCGGTTTTGTGGCGGTCGGTTTCCATCCGCCAGTGGTGAAGCAGTGTGTTGTTGTCGTATACGCCAAGGACGATATTGGTATTGCCTGTATCCATCACTAAGATCATAAATTCTCCCCATTTATCTGCTGAATTTCCAACACATCATACCATAATTCTACAAAAGCAAAAAGCCGGCGCCAAGCCCTTTCCAGGGCTGGCACCGGCTTTCGGTTATTTACGGTCTTCTCGGATCGGTCCTTGCGAATCAGTGGATGAGCCTTCTTCCGGCAAATCTCCTGATGATGGATCATTCGGTGCGCCCGTCACATCCGGGTTTACCTCGTCTGAATCCGTTTCGCCTTCTTCATCTTTTTCGTATCGGCCATTCAAGGCTTCATACGAACGTTCCGGTAAGGTTCCGTGTTCTTTCAAATGCATAATTTGTGCAGCATCAAGTGTTTCCACTTCGAGCAATGTGTTGGCGAGTAGTTCGAGAAGCTCGCGTTTTTCCGTGAGGATCTCTTTCGTCCGGACATATTGCTCTTTAATGATGCGCTGGATTTCTTGGTCGATCTCGAATGCGATGGCATCGGAATAGTTTTGATCCGAATTGAAATCGCGTCCAAGGAAGACGTTTCCGCCTTGGGACTGGCCGAATTGAATCGGGCCGATCTTATCGCTCATCCCGTATTCAGTCACCATGCTGCGGGCGATCGCTGTTGCACGCTGGAAGTCATTGTGCGCGCCAGTGGATACTTCACCGAAGACGATATCCTCTGCAACGCGACCGCCGAGCAAGCCGGCAATCTTATCAAGAAGTTCCGGTTTGGTCATGAAGTAACGATCTTCACGAGGCAGCATGACGGCATATCCACCAGCCTGGCCGCGCGGGACAATCGTTACTTTATGGACGATGTCAGCGTCATCCAAAATCAGGCCGATAACCGTATGCCCTGATTCGTGGTATGCAACGATATTGCGTTCTTTTTTCGAAATAACGCGATTCTTCTTTGCTGGACCGGCAATAACCCGGTCTGTCGCTTCGTCGATATCGGCCATGTCAATTTTCTTCTTATTGCGGCGAGCGGCGACAAGCGCTGCTTCGTTCAATAAGTTCTCAAGGTCTGCACCGGAGAAGCCAGGCGTCCGCTGTGCAATTGCCTTCATGTCGACTGTGTCATCAAGCGGCTTGTTGCGCGCATGGACTTTCAACACTTCTTCACGTCCTTTGACATCCGGGCGGCCGACTGTGATCTGGCGGTCAAAACGGCCAGGACGCAGAAGTGCCGGATCCAGGATATCCGGACGGTTGGTTGCAGCGATGATGATGATGCCTTCGTTCGCGCCGAAGCCATCCATTTCGACGAGCAATTGGTTGAGCGTTTGTTCACGCTCATCATGCCCGCCGCCAAGGCCGGCACCGCGCTGGCGTCCGACTGCATCGATTTCATCGATGAAGATGATACATGGTGCGTTTTTCTTCGCGTTCTCGAACAAATCACGAACACGCGAAGCCCCGACACCGACGAACATTTCGACGAAGTCCGAACCACTGATGGAGAAGAACGGCACCCCTGCTTCACCGGCTACTGCACGGGCAAGCAAAGTTTTACCGGTACCCGGAGGCCCGACAAGCAAGATACCCTTCGGAATGCGGGCACCGATTTCACCGAAGCGTTTCGGATCTTTCAGGAAATCCACTACTTCGACAAGCTCTTGCTTCTCTTCATCCGCTCCGGCTACATCGTCGAAGCGAACTTTTTGTTTCTGGTCATCGTATAATTTCGCCTTGCTTTTCCCGAAATTCATCACTCGGCCGCCACCGCCGCCTTGTGATTGGTTGAGCAAGAAGAAGAACAGGATGAAGATGATGATGAATGGAATGATGCCGGTAAAGAATGAAACCCATCCGCTAGTTTGCGGCGCTTTCAAAAATTCGACTTCCACTCCTTCTTGCGCTGTTGCAAGCTCGTCAATTTGCGCTACCAACGCCTCATTCTCGATCGGCACATTGGTTACAAACGATTCGCCTTCATCATAATCTGTCATGCGGCCGGTCACTTCGTACACTTGTGCGTCCGGCTGGATGGTCACTTCTGTAATTTCGCCAGCGTTCAGCGCATCCAGAAAGTCGCCATAGCCAATATTTTGCGTCGGTTGGTTGCTATTATTGAAAGTTCCTAGAATACCGATGATGACTAGGAATATCAGTAGATAAAATATGGTGTATCGGAATATTCGATTCATCCCGCGCCTCCTCACAAAGTTTCCCAAAACTATACTAAATACTAACACAGGGACAAAAATGCATACAATGAAAAGCCTTTACGGCATGCTTGAAATCATCGGCTCTTTGAACGTTCTTTGACTATTCCTCTTCACCGCTGTAAACGGACGGCTTAAGTATTCCAATATATGGAAGGTTGCGGTATTTTTCTGCGTAGTCCAAGCCGTAGCCGACAACGAACGCATCCGGCACTTCAAATCCGATGTAATCCGCTTTCAAATCCACTTTGCGCCCAGTCGGCTTGTCGAGAAGCGTAACGATTTTAATGGAGTTCGCTTTGCGGTATTTGAACAGGTCCACCAAATAGCTCAGTGTAAGCCCGCTGTCGATGATGTCTTCGATAATCAGCAAGTCACGGCCTTCGACGCTTGCGTTCAAATCCTTGACGATTTTGACTTCACCTGAAGAAACCGTTGCGTTTCCGTAGCTTGAAACATCCATGAAATCCATTTCCACATAACCGTCAAAGCGTTTCATGAGGTCGCCCATGAATGGCATGGCGCCTTTCAATACGCCGATGGCAAGCGGGTATGTCCCTTCATAATCACGCGTCAATATTTCCCCGAGTTCGCGCGCTTTCTCCTGAAGCTGTTCTTCGCTGATCAATACTTCTTTAATGTCCTTTTGTAGCATGGTGGGCCTCCTAGTTTCTTCCTCATTTTGCATAGTCTATGCATTGTTCAACTAATACTCGGTTGTCTGCCGGACGCTTGGTCCGGCTCAGGCAAGCGGCGATGCGCAAACCGGGCACCAGTAATACTTCATTTTTTCCGGCCACGATGATTGGCCAGTCGTCCCGCTGCTGCGACGGGATTTTCTCATCAATCATCAGCCGCGCCAATTTTTTCGCCTGGCTCATGCCAGCCAATAAGATCCGGTCGCCCGGCTCTCTTCCGCGAAGCATGAAATCCGTCTTTTCGGAATGGAAATACCAAAAAACGGCATTCTCTGCTTCCGGCTCTTCACCGACCGGCACAACCCGGTAACGGGAACCAAGGACAGGCGGTGACCACAGCCGGCCTATATCCGCCCGCTGGCGCTGCAGGTTTTCTGAATGCTTTTCAAAGAATACCTGGTCGTATTGGCGTATCATCATATAATTTTGCGGCAAATGTAAAAAAACAGTGCCCGAGGAACTCTGCAGCAGCTCGCGCACTTGTTCCGCCAAATGGCTCGTTATTAACACTCGCTTATCATCATATAGATAGTTTAATAGTAGTAGAACCATCCTTTTTTGTAAAGCAGAGGGATGGCTTCTGAAACTTTCGGCAGAAATAAGCAATTCCTTATCTGAAGACAGCAATTCCTTTAGTGTTCCTTCAGCGAGCTGCTGGAGGAACGCTGAGTCTTCATTGATTTGTTCGGCAAGCTCTGAAAAGTGTAACGAAGCGCGAGGGTTTTCCTGTGCCATTGCCGGTAAAATGGTCTTGCGGATACGGTTTCGCGTGTAAGCGTCACTGGCATTACTCGGGTCTTCACGGTATGGTACTTTGTTCAGTTGTGCGTACTGGGTGATTTCCTCTTTGGTGACCGCAAGCTGCGGCCGCACGAGCATGCCGCTGCCAAGTGGGCGCTTGAGACGCATGCCAAAAGCCCCGTTACCCAGGCTGCCTCGCATGCCTTCCATCAAAATGGTCTCCAATTGATCGTCTGCATGATGGGCCGTGATGAGAACCGTGGATCCGGTTTTTTCCATTACTTGCTCGAATATCCGGTAGCGTTCGTTCCGGCAGACACTTTGTGCGTTCCCGCCATATTCAGCTAAAATCGCAGGGATAGGGACTGAAAAACTTACACACGGCACTTCCCATAGCTTGCAATAATGTTCAACGAAGCGGCGGTCTTCCGCAGATTGTTCGCCCCTCAGCATGTGATCGATATGCACTGCTGTGAGATGCACACCCAGTTGATGCCGCTTTTTTGCAAGAAACTGCAAAAGGACCATCGAATCGATGCCGCCGGAAACACCGATGACAAGACGATTTCCCTTTTCGAAAAGCCTGTGCTTTTTTTGGTATGCAAGCATCGTTTGTTCATAATGATCCATGGCATGCCCTCCTGTTCTGACTGTTTTCCAGCCTAAATAAAATAAATATCGCAAAAACATAAAATGCTAATTGACACATATGTATTGAGGATAGTATGATATAAACTGTTCGTTTGAACAAGGCGGCGTAGCTCAGCTGGCTAGAGCGTACGGTTCATACCCGTAAGGTCGGGGGTTCGATCCCCTCTGCCGCCATCCTGTTATAAGCAGCGCCCTCCGTTATGGAGGGCGCTGCTTTTTTTATGTTAAAAAAGTGTCGATTTGCTTGAAATGATGGGCATCGTGGCTGGTGAGATCACCGAAATAACGCCCCATTGTCATATCCTTATCATCGACGTAGAACACGGCATTCCATTGACCAGGAGTGGCAGATGCAAGCTGCTCTTTCAACATTCGGCGCTCTTCGATGGCTTGCGTGACAATTGACGGAAAATCCATCGTTTCGGCTTTATCGATGGCACGGCGGTTGAATTCATCGACTTCCGGCAAAGGTTCCAGATGTGCCCCTTCTTTCATATGCGGCAAGCGCTCGCTGCGAATAAAACGGTCCCATTCCGCGAGATGCAGGACCATTTGCGCAATCGACCATTTGCCATCCGCGATCGGCTTATGTGCGTCGTCGGACTCTGATAAGGTCTTTTGGAGAGATTCCAAGTAGATTTCGTACTCATCAAATGCCTGAAGGACTTGCTGTTGTTCCATCTTTTCCACACCTTTCCGCTGTATCGTGCAGGACTAATGCCTACTGAGCTGTCTACTTACTTAGACAAACGCACCCCTTTCTCCTACCGCTTCAAGTTTTCGGCCGATAAAAAAACGCTCTCCCCGAAAGGAAAAGCGTTCCATGTTCATTTTTCAACTAAGTTGAAGCATTTTCTCTATGCTATTAAAACAGCTAGCAAGTTAGCCTCTTTTCGCGCCGCGACCGCCACGCTTAGATTCTGTGGCACGCTTTAGCGTCGACAGATTGTCTTCACTGTCTTTCAGGAATTTTGCCATCTTCGTTTCGAAGGTTTCCTTAGGGGCGCGGTCAAAAGAACGATTGTTCGGACGCGGACGGCTTGGACGGCTTGTGCCGCCTTCAGGCTGAGGCTTCGCTTTGCGGATCGACAAACCGATTTTCCCGTCTGCTTCTACATTCATCACTTTCACTTCTACCATTTCGCCAACTTTCAAGTGATCGTTAATGTCTTTCACATAGTTGTCGGCGACTTCACTAATATGCACGAGGCCTGTTGCACCGGTTGGAAGCTGTACGAACGCTCCAAAGTTTGTAATACCCGTGACTTTTCCTTCTAACTTGCTGCCTACTTCAATCGACATAAAAAAAATGCTCCTCCTTAAAATTTAAGATGACTCCAGGTTCGGGCCAAATTGACAGTTTGCGGGACTGATCCCACCTTTAATTATAGCGATGAAAGGGTGAGTGTCAACCGACTACTCTTTTTCTTCGCTATCTTCTTGTGATTTCCCGGCATCATTCGGCAAGGTGAAAATGATCTCCCCTTCATCCGACAGGAAATAATCCTTGCGCGCAAGCTTCGACAAATAATCGTCGTCATTCAACAAACGGATCTGTTCTTCAAGCTTGGCCTGCTGCTTCTGTACTTCTTCAAGCTCGGCCAACTTTTCCTGTTGAATCTGTTCTTTCTCCGCAATGGTCTGTGATTGTGCATAAATGGTTGAGCCGAGCCAAATGCTCGTCAATAGTACCACCAAGCCGAATACTGCAAGCCTTCTGTACAATACCACTTTGTGCCGCTTTTTCCGTGCGTCTTCGATTTCCACAGCCCGCGTGTATTCATTTTGCAGCGGGGTCACTCCCTGATTTTCATGCATTTTCTCTCTCTTCATCTATGGACGCCCCTTCCCAACTGATTTTGTCATTATTATACATGAAAAACATTCCATTTTAAAAGATTTTCTGTAAGCCCTTTCTCCTTTTTTCCTGTATTTAACCGGAATTTAACCCCTTTTCCAGACAATTAATAAAAATGCTGTTGACTTAATTTTTATGCATCTTTATAATACAGGACACATCATTTATTATAAAAATTAATTATAATGTATATATATTCAAAAAAGGAGTGTGGATCATGACAGGGAAATTGATTTTGGCAAATGGCGCATCGTATACCGGAACATGGCACGGCACACAAGCGGCAGTACAAGGAGAAGTCGTCTTTTTCACCGGCATGACGGGCTACGAGGAAGTCATTACCGACCCTTCCTATAAAGGTCAGGTCATCGTTTTTTCCTATCCATTGATCGGCCAATACGGCATCGAATCACTTTATGCACAATCCGAAAAAATCCAAGCCTCGGGCATCATTGTTGCAGAGCTGTATGCGGGCCCGTTGCCAAAACAGGCAATTTCGCTGGCACAATTCGCAGAAGCGCAAGGCGTTCCACTCCTCAGCGGCATCGATACACGCTCAGTCATCCAACAGGTTCGCGAAACGGGCACCATGCCGGCGCAGCTGCTTCATACGAACTTCCCTGAACAGCCATGGCAAATGCTTAAGACCGATTTTTTCCCGGCCTGCGAAGCGGCGAAGACGAAACAGGTCGGCGAAGGCCCTTTGCATATCGGCCTGGTCGATTTCCATTACAAAGCCTCCATCTTAAAAGAATTGCTCGCTCTGGGCTGCACGGTCAGCATCATCCCATACAACGGGGCAATCGACCTTCCCGAAACTCTCGGCGTTGACGGGCTATTGTTCTCGAACGGCCCGGGAGACCCGCAAGCATTGAACAGCCGCTTGCCTGTCTATCGCTCATGGGCAGAACGCTATCCGTCATTTGGCATTTGCCTTGGCCATCAGGTGCTGGCTGCTGCTTTCGGGGCGAAAACAGCGAAGCTCGCTTACGGCCATCGTGGCGCCAACCATCCCGTCAAAAACAATAAGACCGGACGCGTCAGCATGAGCTCCCAAAACCACAGCTATGTCGTTGAAGCAGAGAGCCTGCCGGACACGCCTTTTGAAGTGTTGTACGAAAACGTCAACGACGGCAGCATCGAAGGCTTGATCCATCCGCAATTGCCGATTACGACGGTTCAATTCCACCCGGAAGCGGCTCCCGGCCCGGCAGATCATCTCGCATTGTTCCACGAGTTCCTGGAGACGGTAAATGAAATGAAGAAGGTGAAAATGCATGCCTAAGATAGAATCCATTGAAAAAGTACTTGTCATCGGTTCCGGCGCCATCGTCATCGGGCAAGCCGCAGAGTTCGACTATTCCGGTACCCAAGCATGCCTTGCATTAAAAGAAGAAGGCATCGAAGTGGTGCTCATCAATAACAACCCGGCGACGATCATGACCGATGAAAGCGTGTCGGACAAAGTGTATTTCGAGCCGATGACGCTCGAATCCGCCATTAAAATCATCGAAAAGGAGCGCCCCGACGGCTTGCTCGCGACTGTCGGAGGCCAGACTGGCCTGAATCTGGCGATGGCGCTGGCCGATGCCGGCATCCTGGAGCAATACGGCGTCGAATTGCTCGGTACCAATATGGCCGCCATCAAAAAAGCGGAAGACCGCGACCAGTTCCGTTCCTTGATGAAGCAACTCGGCGAGCCGGTTCCAGATAGCGACATCATCTATTCGCTCGACGGGGCGCTCGCTTTCGCGGAGCGCACAGGCTATCCCGTTATCGTCCGCCCTGCCTATACGCTCGGCGGTTTCGGTGGCGGTATCGCAAGTGACGAGGTGGCCTATATCAAATTGGTCACGCAAGGCTTATCGGCAAGCCCGATCAAGCAATGCCTCGTCGAGACGAGCATCGCGGGATACAAGGAAATCGAATATGAAGTGATGCGCGATGCTTCCGGCACATGCATCACGATCTGCAATATGGAGAACTTGGACCCGGTCGGTGTGCATACCGGCGATTCGATTGTCGTCGCCCCGAGCCAAACCTTGAACGACCCGGATTTCCATATGCTGCGCTCATCCTGCATCAACATCATCGAAGCGCTCGGCATCATCGGCGCCTGCAATGTGCAGTTCGCCCTCCATCCGGAAACCTCCGAGTATTTTTTGATTGAAGTTAACCCGCGCGTCAGCCGTTCATCCGCGCTCGCTTCCAAAGCGACCGGCTATCCGATCGCAAAAATCGCGGCTAAGCTGGCGATCGGCTATACGCTCGATGAACTGAAGAATCCGGTAACCGGCACGACCTATGCCAGCTTCGAGCCGGCGCTCGATTACGTCGCCTTGAAAATCCCGCGCTGGCCGTTCGACCAATTTCCTTCAGCGGACCGTTCGCTCGGTACGCAGATGAAGGCGACCGGCGAAGTGATGGCGATCGAGCGGCGCATGGAAGCTGCCATGCAAAAGGCGCTGCGTTCGCTTGAACTTCCGATAGACGGGTTCCGCCTTCCCGCCATCTCTGCATTGCCGACGGGTGATTTGCTGGAACTCGCTATGAAGCCGGACGACCGCCGCTTATTCGTCTTATTCGAATTGCTCGTCCGCGGGAAAACGATCGATGAACTGCACGCCATTACCGGCATCACGCCTTATTTCCTCTACGTTTTATCGAATATTGTCACAGAATGGCAAGACCTCAAATCGATCAGCTGGAACACCGTAACCGCTGAGCGCTTATTGCAGGCGAAAAAGCTCGGCTTCAGCGACCAGCAAATGGCCGATGTTTGGGGAGTGCCAGCAGCTGAAATCTGGGGGCAACGCAGAAGCTATAAAATTACGCCAGCTTACCGGATGATCGATACATGCGCCGCTGAATTCCGCTCGAATACAAATTATTTCTATTCGACGTGGGACAATGACGCGGATGTCGACCGCTCGAATGACGCGAAAAAAGTCGCGGTCGTTGGCTCGGGGCCGATTCGCATCGGCCAAGGCATCGAATTCGATTATTGCTGCGTGCACAGTGTCATGGCCGCACAGAAGCTTGGCTATGAAGCGGTCATGATCAATAACAACCCGGAAACCGTCAGTACCGATTACGAAGTGGCAGATGCGCTTTATTTCGAACCGATCACGGCGGAAGATGTCTTGAACGTCCTGGAATTTGAAGGCATCCACCAAGTCATCCTCCAATTCGGCGGACAGACTTCGCTTAATTTGGCGAAAGCGCTGGAAGAAGCGGGCATTACCGTGCTCGGCTCATCGGTCGATTTGCTGGATCAAATGGAAGACCGCGACCGCTTTTATGCATTTCTCGAGTCGATCGGTTTGCCGACCATCCCCGGGACAACGGCGAATGCGCCGGAAGAAGTGCTGCCGGCAGCGGAAAAGCTCGGCTTCCCGGTCTTGCTTCGCCCCTCCTATGTCATCGGTGGACGCGGCATGATCGTGCTTCACGACCAAGCGGAGCTAGATGCTTGGCTCACTGGAGCTGACAAGGCATTTCCGGTATTGGTTGACTATTTCGTCACCGGCAAAGAAGCCGAAGCCGATATATTAACGGACGGCAACAATGTCTGGGTCTCGGCGATCTTCGAGCATATCGAAGGGACCGGCGTCCATTCCGGTGACAGCATCGCCAGCACACCACCCTTGACATTAACAGATGTCCAGCAGCAAAAGCTGATCGATACCGCGAAGCATATTGCGAGACAACTCGATTACACCGGGCTGTTCAATATCCAATTTGTCTATGAAGAAGATCAATTATTCGTTATGGAAATCAATCCCCGGGCGTCGCGCACGGCACCGATCAGTTCGAAAGTGACGGATGTGCCGCTCGTTCAGCACGCGACCGCCCTATTGCTCGGCGTGCCGTACGATGAGCTGGGTATCGAAGACATGTACAACGGACAGCCGGACTTCACTGTTAAAGCCCCGGTGTTCTCCCATATCAAATTGCCTGGCCTGTCCCCTGTCCTATCGCCCGAGATGATGTCGACCGGCGAAGTGATCGGCACTGCAAAACTGTTTGAAGACGCGCTCGAAAAAGCGCTGACCGGCGCTTCTGTCCAACTGGCCCAATTAAAGCAAAGCTCCACAATTTTTGCCGCGGCGGACAGCGACAGTTCACAGGAGCTCGACGCCTTTCGCGCGCAAGGCTTCACGATCGTGACCGAAGACCAACTTTCGTTTAACGAGTGGTTAACATCGAAAGACGCTGCCGCCTATATCGACTTTTCCGAAACACCCGACGCCAGCCGCATGGCGCAAGCTGCCATCCACCGCCTCCACGCCTGGTCGCGTCCGGAAACGGCCGATGCTTTCGCCACAAGCTTAAAAATACAATCTGAACGCTTGAAAGGAGTGCTTGCCCAATGACAATGATCATGCCCCTAGCCCCGACCGTTGCCCAAGAAGATTTTTTATCTTTGAAAGACTATAGCTCCGAGGAGATTCTCGACTTGCTTAATTTAGCGATTGAATTGAAGAAACCGGAAAATAAACATTTACCGCTCTTGAAAGGAAAAGTGCTCGGCATGATCTTCGAGAAATCATCGACCCGCACACGCGTTTCGTTTGAAGCCGGCATGCTGCAGCTCGGCGGGCACGCGATGTTCTTGAGTTCCCAGGATACACAGCTTGGACGCGGTGAAACGATTGCCGATACGGCACGTGTGTTGTCGGGTTATTTGGACGGGCTGATGATCCGCACATTCCACCAATCTGCAGTCGAGGAGCTAGCTGAATTCAGCTCGATTCCCGTTATCAATGGCTTGACGGACGATTACCACCCATGCCAAGTACTGGCTGACCTCATGACGCTTACGGAACATTTCGGGGAATTGAAAGGCCGCAAGCTGGCGTATATCGGGGATGGCAATAATATGGCCAATTCCTTGATGATCGGTGCCGCAAAAGTCGGGCTCGATATCGCGATCGCCGCCCCGAAAGGCTATGAACCGCAAGCCGAAATGGTCGATCTCGCACAAGCCATCGCCAAAGATACCGGTTCTGTGGTGACAGTGACCCACGATCCCGTCGAAGCCGTGAAAAACAGCGACGCTATCTATACGGATGTCTGGGCGAGCATGGGCCAGGAAGCCGAAGCCATTAAACGTTTGAATGATTTTGCAGGCTTCCAAGTGAATGCGGAACTGGTGCAGCACGCGAAAGCGGATTACATCTTTATGCACTGCCTACCTGCCCATCGCGAGGAAGAAGTGACGGCCGATATTCTGGAAGGCCCCCATTCAGTCATTTTCCAGGAAGCCGAAAACCGCCTGCATGCCCAAAAAGCGGTGCTCGTGACTTTGATGGGCGATTGAACTTATTGATACGAATGAAGAGCCTTACCTGCAAATGGCGAGGCTCTTTTTTGCGTTGTCGAATTTTTAGTGGAGTGAAGTTTTCATGTATGGAGAAGTAAGTTTTGTTTTTTCATCACCTTGGTAGCCGCCGCCTCGCTTGGGGTTGAGCTCGCGCCATGAGCCAGGAAGGACGCCTGTCTCTTGGCTTCGCTTCACCCTTGTGCGCTTGGCGGCTTAGACATTTCGTTGAATCGAATGAGTCGGATGGATTCGGTTCTGGATGGTTCGTCCGCTTTTGGGTATGCGCTTAATGGGTTAAGCGAGTTGGGTCATGAAGTTTATGTGCGACGAGGTTCGTTCATTGTATTTTGCATCGCTTTGTTAGTCGCTGCCCCGCTTGGGGTTGGCCTTTCGCAATGAGCCAGAAACCCGCTGTCTCATTGCTTCGGCTCACCCTTGTGCGCTTGGCGGCTTGGATATTTCGTTGAAGTAAATAAGTAAGATGGTTCCGGTTTTGTATGACTCGTCCGCTTTTGAATACGTCGCTTAGTTGGAAATGCATGTGCTGAACAAAATCAGTAAACTGGTCTACCGAGAAAAAGTGCACTCTATTTCTTCATTTGCTGAGTGGAGAGGATGACACAACTACTTACCAATCTAAACCTAGAGATGAAGCGGAAACTGCTGACTCCTGGGGGACCGAGCGGGACTGGCGAGACAAATGTGTCGCGCTTTTTTGCGGCACATTGGCTCGATGCCCGCCCCCCGGAAAGCAGCAGTTGAAGCGCAATCTCACCTCATCACTATTCCACTCCAACTATTCACATCATCTTATTTTCAACATACAAAAAGAACCCAACCGTTAACCGGCTGGGTTCTTTTTCATTCTTTATGATTCGTCGTCCACAAAGCTTGGGTCCACTTTATCAAGCTTTTCTTCGTTCAAGATCGTGTACATTTCCGCAGTTTGTTCTTTGCGAACATTTTCGCGCAATTGGTCGATGCGGGCGGTGACGACTTTTTGCCCGAAGCGGATCTGCAGTTCATCGCCTTCTTTGACGACGCTGCTCGCTTTCGCTTTATTGCCGTTGACCAAAATGCGGCCTTGGTCGGCGACTTCCTTCGCCAAGGTGCGGCGCTTGATCAGGCGGGATACTTTCAGGAATTTATCGAGTCTCATGATTTCCGTCCTCTCCGTGTACAGCTTTCGCTTCGTTCCAGAAGCCGTCAAGCTGGTCTAATGTGTAATCCGAAAATGTGCGGCCGCCTTCTTTTGCGCGCTGCTCCACGTGCGAAAAGCGTGTGCGGAATTTACGGTTCGCCTGGACCATCGCCTGTTCCGGCGACAAGCCGTAAAAACGCGCGATGTTGACGAGCGTGAACAATAGATCGCCTAGTTCATCGAGCTGCTGGTCTTTGGAACCATTCGCCACTTCTATCTTGAACTCCTGCAATTCCTCTTCGAACTTCGCCCATGCACCATCTGCATCTTTCCACGTAAAGCCTGCTTTTGCGGCTTTCTTCTGATAATTATATGAGGTCAAAAGTGAGGAGCTGTAGCGATCCTGGCCATCGAGCAACGATTCGCCCGCCGGTTTTTCCTGCTGCTTGATCGCTTGCCAGTTATTGACGACTTCACTTGCAGAGGACACATCCACATCACCGAACACATGAGGATGGCGGCGGATCATTTTATCGCTGATGGCTTCTAGGATATCCTCCAGCTGGAAATAGCCGCTATCCTGGCCGATTTGCGCGTGCAAGAATACTTGCAATAGCACATCGCCGAGTTCTTCCGCGATGGCTTCGTCATCTTCCTCTTCGATCGCCTGCAGCAATTCGTGCGCTTCTTCGAGTAAATAAGGACGCAGTGATTCATGTGTCTGCTCGCGGTCCCACGGGCAGCCTTCAGGACTTCGCAGTTTCGCGATGATCTCACGGAATGTCTGCCATTCTTTCAAACGCTGGGTCTGCTCCGTTGCAGGCGGCACATAGACAGTCGTCAAATTATCGATTTCCGCCGAACGGTCGAGTTCGTGAAGCGGCACCGTACGCAGGCGCTCTGAAGTGGCCCCTGCGGCTGTAACAATCGTTACCGGGTAATCTTCCGGGTATTTCTCCATCAGCGACAGTTTCACTTCGGATGCGCTGAATTGGTCATACACTTGCGCGATCAAAATGTGTTCGGTCATATTCAATCGGTCGCTGTCGAGGCCAATGCCGTCGACCAGCTGAAAGCCGTCGATCGGATCGATGCGCAACGCGCCGAATATGGCGTCCAAAAAACTTTGCCCCCCGGCAATCGACAATGTGCAGCGCCCGTGCTTTTCTGCTTCGATCAAAAATTGCACCGTCTGTTCCGCAACGAGCGGATGTCCCGGCACTGCGTAATAAACGGATGCGTTTTCCGAAAGCGCAATAAGCGTATCGGCGATTTCCTGATAAACCGGTGCAAAATCATCATGCTTTTCGTAAATTGCATCAAAGCTCTCGTAACGTAAGCCTTCTGTCTCCAGTTCTTCAACGACCGGGTGATCCGCTGTCCGCAAGTAAAGCGGGTCCGCCTCTTTCAAAGTACGGTATACGCCGAGCGGCAATTGCAGAAGATCCCCGGCGCCAAGGCCGAGTATATGAATGGTATGCATTGTCTAACTCCTTTTCTTTCGTGAATTGAGCGCCAATTGCAACGCAGCCAGGCGGCGGCCGAACGGGATAATGTACCATTCCCTCTCGGTGATAATCCGTGATTTCGCCACCACCAATAAAAACACGGCAGCGCCGAGCGGAACGGCGGTCAGCGTGATGAATACGGCTTCGAACCGGCCGGACCATGGCACTAGCCGCGCGATCACCACTACATAGGCATAAACCGCAATAGCCATCGCCAAGGACGCTGCCATGAGCCAGCCGTAAAAATGGGCGTGGGCAAATTGCAGCGGCCAAACCTTCTTGAAATACCAGATGAGCGCTGCCGCAATGAACGCCAAGCCGATATTGCCGGCAAGCGCTGCCCCGGTGATGCCGTATCCGGGCACCAGCCATAAATTGCCGGCCAGTTTCAGCAGCAAGCCGATCAACAAGAACAGTGCCGGTACACCAACTTTTCCAAAACCGTACAGAATCGCCGTCAACACCAGCACAAGCGACATCGAAACGATTTGCCAATTAAAAACGATGAGTGCAAAAGATCCGTCCGGCGTCTTGAATAAAGCTTCATTGACATAAGGCATAACCAACGTCAACCCGGCGGAGGCGGCGACCGCAAACAACACGGACACACGCAAAGCGAGGCTCGCGTAAAGTGCCGGGCTGCGGCCGCTTTTTTTCTGCATCGTACGGGCAATCAATGGCACGAGCGACAGCGTCAAAGAAGTCGCCAATAAAATCCCGAATTGCACGAGCGGTTGCGCACGGTCATAGATGCCTTTCTGTTCCATGGCCGCCTCTGTCCCGAGCGGCTGTTCGAGCAGGCGATAGACGGTAAATGAATCGACCAGCTGAAATAGCACCAATAACAGCGAACTCATGCTGACACCGAGACTCATAAATAGCAATTTCTTCGCCGTCACTTTGTGGAACTTACCAAAAGGGCGCTCTCTTTGCCTCCTGTAGGAACGCCATAATAACAGCACAGCCGCGAATGAGCCGGCGCCGGCAGCGGCGATTGCCACTTGCCCCGCGACATAAAGCGAGAAGCCATAGCTGACGGCAGCAAACGCACCGAGCAGAATGACCGCGACGCGCACTGCCTGCTCTGCCACTTGAGCAGTTGCGACCGGTGCCATATTGCCAATTGCTTGCAAACGGCCTTTCAGGATGGCAAGCGGTGCCATGAAGACGACCGCAAATGCCCCTGCCTGCAGCACCCCTGAAAGCGCCGGGTCGCCCATCCAGCCAGCCAGCATGCCAGCCCCGAAATAAAGTACAGCAAACGCTGAGGCGGCAAGAATTGCCATGAGCCAGGAAGCCGTGCTTAAAATGCCGGCGTGCTTTGAATTATGCTGCTCCGCCAATAATTTCGACACGGCGACCGCAAAGCCGTAAGACGTCCAAATGCCGAAGATCGCAACGAATGGATACACTTGCTGATAAATATAAAAGCCTTCATCGCCGACCAGGTTTTGAAACGGTACCCGGTAAACGGCACTCAACAGTTTGACGACAAACCCTGCGAGCGCAAGTAACGCGGCGCCTTTCAAGAAACTGGCCATCGAATATTGAGCTGTCATCTATTTGCACCCCTCGTCACCCGACCGACGCCTCTTCCCTAATGGAATCAGCTAAAATCTCCATCATGCCTTCAAGCACGTCAAATGGGTGGTGCTTGCCGGTCTTCTTGCCGTCGATTGTCAACACGAGTGCTTGGCCATTCATCGTGAAGCCGACTGCACGCCCGTAGCTGCCGGAAGCCTCGACAACTTTGCCCCCGTCAATCGACTCCGTTCCTGCTTCGCTCAATTTGACCGTTACGCGATCGCCTTGCTGTTTGATCGATTCCACACCGGCCGCGCGCGCCCAGACTTTCATGCGGGCGATGCGCAGCAATTGCTCGGCTTCAATCGGCAAATCGCCGAAACGATCGATCAGTTCATCTTGCAAGTCGACCATTTCTTCTGCAGTTTCCATGTTTTTGACACGTTTGTACATCTGGATCTTCTGGTAGCCGTCGGCAATATAGCTGTCTGGAATATAAGCGTCTTCCGTCAGCGAGATTTCCACTTCCGGCACGACTTCTTTCTTCATGCCAGTGCGGCGTTCTTCAATCGCTTCTTCGAGCATTTGTGAATACAAATCGAAGCCGACCGAATCGATAAAGCCATGCTGCTGGGAACCTAGCAGATTGCCTGCCCCGCGGATCGACAAATCGCGCATGGCAATTTTAAAGCCCGATCCGAGTTCGGTGAATTCCTTGATGGCCATTAAGCGTTTTTCTGCGACATCTGTCAGCACTTTATCGCGCTGGTACATAAAGTACGCATACGCCACGCGGCTCGAACGACCGACACGGCCACGCAATTGATAGAGCTGCGACAAGCCCATACGGTCAGCATCGTGAACGATAAGTGTATTGACGTTCGGGATGTCGATGCCGGTTTCGATGATCGTCGTCGTTACCAGAACGTCGTATTCGCCATCGAGAAAGCCGAGGATGATCGATTCGAGTTCGGTCTCGGACATCTGCCCATGGGCATAGCCGACGCGCGCTTCCGGAACAAGCTGCTGGATCTCGTCCACTTTGCGAGTCATGTCGCTTACCCGGTTGTATAAATAAAACACTTGGCCGCCGCGCGCCATCTCGCGTTCAATCGCTTCACGCACGAGCCCGCCATTATACTCCATGACATAGCTCTGCACCGGGAACCGATTGGCAGGCGGCGTTTCGATAACCGATAAATCACGCACGCCAATCATCGACATATGCAAAGTGCGCGGAATCGGCGTCGCCGTTAAGGTCAATACATCCACTGTCGATTTCAGCTGCTTGATTTTCTCTTTATGGGTCACCCCGAAACGCTGTTCTTCATCGATGATCAACAAGCCGAGGTCTTTATACACGACATCTTTCGATAAGATGCGGTGCGTGCCGACAACGACGTCGACTGAACCGTTCTTCAAGCCTTTGACCGTTTCGGTTTGCTGTTTTTTCGAACGGAAGCGGCTCATGAGGCCGACTTCAATCGGATAATCCTTGAAACGCTCGCTCATCGTTTCGAAATGCTGCTGGGCGAGAATGGTGGTCGGCACGAGGAACGCCACTTGCTTGCCATCAAGCACCGCTTTGAATGCTGCACGGATGGCGACTTCCGTTTTGCCGTAGCCGACATCGCCGCAGATCAAGCGGTCCATCGGGCGTTTTCTCTCCATGTCTTTTTTCACTTCGTCGATAGAGCGTAATTGGTCAGGCGTTTCCTCGTAAGGGAATTCCGTTTCGAACTGGCGCTGCATATCCTGGTCTTCACTGAACGTAAAGCCTTCGAGCGCTTCGCGTTCTGCATACAGTTTGATCAAATCATCGGCAATGTCCTGTACGGCAGCCGATACTTTCGTCCGTGTCTTCTTCCACTCGACGCCTCCCATCTTATGGAGCTTCGGCTCTTTTTCTTCCGAGGCGATGTATTTCTGGACAAGGTCGATTTTATCGACAGGTACGAATAATTTATCATCACCTTTATAGACGATGTGAAGATAATCTTTATGCACGCCGCCGCTTTCCAATGTCTCAATGCCGACAAACCGGCCGATGCCGTGATGGATGTGGACGATATAATCGCCCGGCTTGATCTCCGAATAGCTCTTGATGCGTTCGGCATTGGTCAATTTTTGTGCGCGGGTTTTTTTCTTCGGCTGCTTTTTGAACAATTCCGCATCTGTAATGACCGCCATGCGCTGCAACGGCATTTCAAAACCGCCAGATAATTCGCCGTCGACGAGATAAGTTTTACCGTCTTGCACGATGGTTTTTTCGGTAATGATTTCCGCTTCCATCCCGTAATCGTCCAGAACGGCACGTACTTTTTGCATACGTTCTTCGCCACTTGCCACGACAAATACACGGAACTTGCCGAGTGTCCAGCGTTCCATTTCAGCTTGCAATAAATTCATCTGCCCGTGGAACGATTGCATCGGCTTGCAGGAATAGGCGAGCGATTTCTTGATCGTGACGAGCGGGAAAGTCCGCGTAAAGAGCGATAGGAAATTGGCCGGCTGCTTGAGTTTCGACAATACCTCCCGGAACGGGTACGCCAGCGGCACATCGTGGAGGAACTTTCCTTCTTCGAGGAGCGATACTGTCCACTCCGCTTCTTCGCGCTCCAGCGTTTCGGTCATTTCCTGTATGCGCCCGAGCTCATCGAAAAATACGACCCCTTCTCCAGGGAAATAATCACCGAGAAAAGCGGACTGCGAGTCGACCAAAGCGGCATATTTCGCCAGCTGTTCCGGTTCGTCGCCGCTCCGGAGCGTGTCGATGTCGTGCTGGATGTATTGCAGCATCAACTCTTTCGTTTCGTCATCCTTGAGTTTCTTCAAGCTCGCGGTCAGTTGGTCTTCAATCCGGTCGGCCAGCATGCGCTTCTGTCCTGCCGACAATACCAATTCAACAGCGGGTAAAATGCATAGCGACTCGATTTTCTCCAGCGAGCGCTGGTCTTCTGCTGAGAACAGGCGGATGGAATCGACTTCCGTGTCGAATAGCTCGATGCGTACCGGATGCTCGAAATGCAGCGGGTAGACATCGAGGATGCCGCCACGTAAAGCAAATTCACCTGGCGAAGTGACCATCGTCGTACGGGAATAGCCCATCGCAACGAGCTTCAATAACCAGTTCCCGGTATCAAGTTCATCCCCGTCCGCTACGCGCAAGGTTGCCCCGTCCCATTGTTCCTGGGACGGCAATAATTTGCGCAAGCCGGAAACCGGCGTGACGTAAATGCCTTTGCCGGTCGATTTCATATGGTCGAGCGTATCGATGCGGTGCGCTCGCAGCTCGGGACCTGAAAACGCGATATCGGCAGCGATCGTTTCTTCCGCCGGATACAAACGCACGCGCTGCTCCCCCATGAGCCTGACCAAGTCGTCATAGACCCGCTGGGCATGCAGCAAATTCGGCGTCACGACGAGCAGCGGTTTGTCTAGCTCTTCATGGACTGTCTGGTAAAAAATCGGCCGGGCACTGCCGGATAAGCCTGAGATCAGTTGATGGTCCTGGCCTTTTTTCAGTTCTTTGATAAATGATTGAGTGTGGGAATCCCCTAAAAATGCCTGCAAAATATGCTTCATGAAGATTCCTCCTTCCTGTTCAAAATAAAGCCATTTGATGGCTATATTACCCTTTTAAAAACGATAGGAAACGGGAAAAAGCCTTGGACGCCTTTATGCGCCAAAGCGGTTATCCGTTGTATTCATTCATGACTTCCTTGAATGGTTTGGCCAGCCAGTAATTGCACGCAGCCGCACTTTTTTCGACGGCGTCTTTCATCAGCGGTTTTTCTTCGTCACGGAAGCGGGCGAGTACGTAATCCGGTACTTTCATGCCCGCTGGCGGGCGGCTGATGCCGATGCGCATCCGGTTAAACTGCTGGGTGCCGAGATGCTGGATAAGGGACTTGATGCCGTTATGTCCCCCTGCGCTGCCTTTTTGGCGCAATCGGAGCTGCCCTGCAGGCAAGTCCAGGTCGTCATAGATGACCACGATGTCTTCAAGGTCAACATTGTAATAATCCATCAAGGGGCCGATGCATTCACCGGACAGGTTCATGTAGGTCAGCGGCTTGACGAGCATCACTTTGCCTTCGGGCCGGTGGACGACGGCATACATGCCCTTGAATTTGGACTGCGTGAGCGGTGCGTTCCAGTCACTCGCCAACTGGTCAATGACATGAAAGCCGATATTGTGGCGGGTTTCTTCATATGTTTTTCCTGGATTCCCCAGGCCGATGATCATTTTCATAGCAAACTCCTTTTACTTCTTCACTGCCTTTTATTTTACCATAATCTGCGCTCATGCAATAAAAACAGGGACTGCCTGTGGACAGTCCCTGTTTGGGCATTGCTGGGATTATTCTTTTTCTTCACCGGCTGCTTCTTCTTCGTTGTCGCCGATGACTTCAGGCTCTTCGCCTTCGTCAGTTGTTTCAAGCTCTTCTAGCTCTTCTTCTGTACGTGGTGCTGTGACAGAGATCAATAGGAAGTCATCGTCGTTCAAGATTTCAAAGCTGAATTTGTCACGGATGTCACTGACTGACACCGAGTCGCCGATCTGCAGCTCGCTGATGTCGATGTCGACGGAATCCGGAATATCGCTCGGTTTGACGCGAATATGCACTTCGCGGTTCGGCTGCGTGACGACGCCGCCTTCTTTTTCGCCTGGCGATTCGCCGATCAAGTGAACAGTTGCATCGACATCGATTTCTTCAGACATATTGATCGCCAAGAAATCGACGTGCTTGAAACTTCCTTTTAATGAATCCATTTGGTAATCGCTCAATACGACGTTCGTGCTCTTGCCGCCGATTTCCAAGCTGATGACGCCATTTCGCCCTGATTCACGCAAAGTCTTGATCAAGTCGATTTCGGATACGGCAATCGGTGTTGTTTCCATCTTGTAGCCGTATACGACGCCAGGCACATTGCCTTCGCCGCGCAAATCGGTCAATGCCGAATGCGGCTTTCCTGTTTCCCGTTTCGCTGCTGTCATTTTGATAGCCATATAATTTCAACCTCCAGTTATATTAAACGCATAGTTTATAACTACCCTGTTCATATAAAGCTGAAACCTGGAAGACTCTGGCGGCATCAATCAAATAAAGTGCTGACTGATTTCTGTTCGTGTACACGGATGATCGTTTCGGCAAGAAGCGGTGCGACCGTCAATTGCTTGATCTTGTCGATTTTCTTCTCATCTGCAAGAGCGATCGAGTTGGTCACGACCAGTTCCTTGATGACGGAATCCTGGATGCGCTGGACAGCAGGGCCTGAGAGGACAGGGTGCGTACAGCAAGCGTAGACTTCTTTCGCCCCGCTTTCGATCAATGCGCTCGCCGCAATCGAAATCGTCCCGGCCGTATCGATGATATCGTCGATGATGATCGCTGTTTTGCCTTCGACGTTCCCGACGATGTTCATGACTTCGGCAACGTTCGGCCGCGGGCGGCGCTTATCGATGATGGCAATCGGCGCTTTCAGGCGATCTGCCATTTTACGGGCACGCGTCACGCCGCCGTGGTCAGGCGACACGATGATTGCGTTCTCGAGGTCGATGTTCGCATCGTTCAGGAAATGATCGGATAGGAGTGGCACAGCTACCAGATGGTCAATCAAAATATCAAAGAACCCTTGAATTTGCGGAGCATGAAGATCCAATACGATTACACGCGTCGCGCCGGCTGTCTCGAGCAGGTTGGCGACGAGTTTTGCCGTGATTGGCTCGCGTGAACGTGCTTTGCGGTCCTGGCGTGCATAGCCGTAGTATGGGATGACTACGTTGACGGTACGCGCAGATGCACGCTTGACGGCATCGATCATGATCAATAGCTCCATCAAGTTTTCGTTGACCGGCTGTGAAGTCGATTGGACGATGAACACATCGCAGCCACGGATGCTTTCTTCGATGTTAATCTGGATTTCTCCGTCGCTAAAATGTGTTACCGAGCTTTTGCCGAGCGGCAAGCCCACCTGCTCAGCGATTTGCTCAGCCAGTTCTTTGTTCGAGTTCAACGAAAAGATTTTCAACTTCGAGTTAGTATTTTGAATGCCCATTGGGGGAAACCCTCCTATTATTTGCGGTTTAGTTTGCTTGCATAGCCTTCTTTATTTTCCTGGCGCGCCCGGCCGATCGCCAAGGCATCACTCGGCACGTCTTTCGAGATGGTCGACCCTGCCGCCACATAAGAACCTTTGCCGATGGTCACCGGAGCGATCAAATTCGAGTTGCAGCCAATGAATGAATCATCTTCAATGGTCGTGAGGTGCTTGTTTTTGCCATCGTAATTAACCGTGATCGTGCCGCAGCCGATATTGACGCCGCTGCCGACAAGCGCATCCCCGATATAGCTCAAATGGGAGACTTTGCTTCCTGTGCCAAGCTCGGATTTTTTCACTTCCACGAAATTGCCGATCTTCACTTCATTTCCGAGCGAGGATTGCGGGCGGATATGGGCAAATGGCCCAACAGCCGTATCGTTGCCGATTGTGCTGTCATACACTTCGGAGCTGCGGATTTCTGTGCGGTCGCCGATCGTGCTGCCTACGATGCGCGTATTCGACGTGATGATGCAATCTTCCCCGATGACCGTGTCGCCTTCGATGGTAACGTTCGGGTGGATGATCGTATCTGCCCCGATCTTTGCCTGCGCACTGATATACGCTGTTGCCGGGTCGATAATCGACACGCCTGCGCGCATATGCTGTTCAGCGATACGGCGGCGCAGGAAAGTTTCCGCTTGGCTTAGCGCGACGCGGTCATTGACGCCAAGCGTCTCTTCGAAACTGTCGGTTGCGTATGCCGCAACGATTTCACCTTGTTTCTGCAGGATCTCGATGACATCCGGCAAATAATACTCACCTTGCACATTATCATTTGAAACATTTTTCAAGGCTTCGAACAAGGCTTCGTTATCAAAGCAATACGTGCCGGTGTTGATTTCTTTCACGGCTTGCTCTTCAGCCGATGCGTCTTTTTGCTCGACAATCTTCTTGACGCTTCCTTCAGTGTCCCGGATGATGCGCCCGTAGCCTGTCGGATTTTCAGCGATGGCCGTCAGGATGGTCGCTTTGGCGCCGGTTTCTTTATGATGGCTGATGAGTGCCTCCATCGTTTCCGCGCGGATCAAAGGCGTGTCGCCGCAAACGACGATTGTCGTCCCGGCTTTCCCTTCGATCAGTGGCGCTGCTTGCTGCACGGCATGGGCTGTGCCGAGCTGCTCTTCCTGGAGCGCATATTCGCTCATGTCCCCCAGCTGTTCTTTCACTTTCTCCGCTCCGTGCCCGACGATCGTAACGATCTTCTCGACGCCAAGGCGGTGGATATTCCCCGTTACATGCTCTACCATTGGCATGCCGCATACCGGGTGGAGCACTTTATACAATTTCGATTTCATCCGCGTGCCTTGCCCAGCCGCTAAAATCACCGCATATGTATTGTCCATCGGTCGAATCCCTCCATTTCCTTTATTGAAATCTGGTTAACTGAAAAATAATTGTCTGGCGAAAGCGCTACCCGTTCAAGGCAAAAAAATGCCACTTTCACGTTTCCTTATTGACTATAGCTGAAAAACCCTTGATTTTCAAGGTTACAGGACATGACAATCCCATGACAAAGCCCGAAGCGAGCGCTATTCCACCCATTTTCGGGCATCTTGATAAAGGGGCTGAGAAATGCTTCTCATGCCATTTAAAAATTCCCATGAAAAAAAGAACCTTCTCAAATAAGTGGAAGGTTCTTCGGCGTATCAGATGCTGGCATTCTCGAGTACTGCCTGCTCTTCACTCTGTTCATATGCAATAAGCACAGCTTCTTGCAATTTATTGCGGGTGCCGGAATTGATCGGATGCGCAATGTCGCGGAACTCCCCGTCCGGCGTCCGCTTGCTCGGCATGGCGACAAATAACCCGTCGTTGCCATCGATGACGCGGATGTCATGGACCACAAATTCATTGTCGAGCGTGATTGAAGCGATTGCCCGCATGCGTCCGTCAGTTTGGACGCGGCGCAATCTTACGTCAGTTACTTCCATTCTCAAATCTCCCCTTCTCTTGCTGTAATTTTTTGGCGCTTTTGTTTGTATTCGGGGAAGAGGACTAAATTCCTTCAAAAATTACATAATTTATTAGAAAATTTACTTAATAAACGTAAAAAAAACAAAAACCACCCAAAAGGTGGCTTTATTGTGCAACTTTCGCAATGACTTCAATTTCCACTTTCACGTCTTTTGGCAGGCGTGCCACTTCGACTGTAGAGCGCGCTGGCTTATGATCGCCGAAATAAGAAGCATAGATGGAATTAAGTTCCGCAAAATCATTCATGTCTTTGATGAAAACGGTCGTCTTGATAACATGCTGAAGCGACGATCCCGCTTCTTCCAGGACAGCCTGAAGATTGGCAAACACTTGATGGGTCTGTTCCGCTACGCCGCCTTCCGCGAGTTCTCCGTCCGCTTTCAACGGAATCTGTCCCGAGCTATAGAACATATCTCCTGAGATAACACCTTGGGAATACGGCCCGATTGCCGCTGCCGCTTTGTCTGTCGCTACGTATTTCATATTAATCCGCTCCTTCAAAATAATTTCCGGCTCTCAATGTAATGGTCCGGTCTTTTTCACTGACTTCGTCCAATTTGACTAGCGATAAGTATTTTTCCACCAGGCGTTCATCCGCATGTTCCGCTTCCACGAGCACTGCAACACCTGCCAATGTGCAATCGAATTCTTCCAGCAAGTTCTTCATGCCATTCATCGTGCCACCGACTTTCATGAAGTCATCGGTGATCAACACACGCTGGCCGCTCTTCATGCTGCGTTTCGACAGCACCATTGTCTGGATCCGCCGCGTGGAGCCTGAGACGTAGTTAATGCTGACCGTGGAGCCCTCTGTCACTTTACTGTCGCGGCGGACGATGACGACCGGCACGTTCATGTGGCGCGCGATCGCCTGGGCAATCGGGATGCCTTTTGTCGCGACCGTCATGATGGCATCGATTTTCTCGCCTGCAAATGCGCTGGCGAATACTTTGCCGACACGGTTCATCATTTGGGGATTGCCGAGCACATCGGTCATATACAAATAACCGCCCGGCAGCAACCGGTCTGATTGGCTCAATTCGGTGATCAATTCATCCATGACCTGGCGAATCTCGACATCTTTCATCTTCGGCACGTATTTGACGCCGCCCGAAGCCCCCGGCACGGTCATCAACAGGCCGATGCCTTTTTCTTCAAAGGTTTCCTTGACGATACCTAAGTCCTCGCTGATCGAAGATTTTGCTGACTGATACAGATCCGAGAAATACGTCAACGGAATCAATTGATGCGGATGTTCCAATAGATAATGCGTCATGTCGACCAAGCGTTCACTGCGCTTCCATTTCACTACTACCCTCTCCTAAACACGAATATTCTAATGAAAACTTACCATAAATATACGTATTTAAGCAAGGGGCTCCCTGTCGCCGAGCAAACGCACCGCATAAACTTCGGAACAGAAGCCACGCAGACCGTTGTAGATGCGCGGGATGCGCGCTTCCTGGTTGACCAAGCCGAAGACGGTCGGGCCACTGCCGCTCATGAGCACCGCATCGGCACCGAATTTGATCATTTGTTCTTTGATCTGCCCAACTTCGGGATGCATATTCATCGTTACGCTCTCGAGCGCATTGCCGAGATTGTCGCACATCGCTTCGTAATTGCCTTCACGCAGTGCAGCGATCATCGCTTGCGTATCTGGATGTTCCGCTTTGTCCGGATCGAAGGCACCATAAACATCCGCTGTCGAGACTCCAAGCGATGGTTTTGCGAGAATGACCCAGCAATGCGGAGGCGCCGGCAGTTCTTCGATGACTTCGCCGCGCCCTGTGGCAAGCGCTGTGCCGCCATATACGCAAAACGACACATCCGAGCCGATTTTCGCGCCCAGTTCCGCCAGTTCATCGAGCGACAGATTCAATTGCCATAACTGGTTGAGCCCTTTCAATGTGGCCGCTGCATCGCTGCTGCCACCGGCCAGTCCCGCAGCCACTGGAATCTGTTTGTCGAGCGAGATGATGACACCCGTTTTGATATTGAATGTATCTTTGATCAATTGCGCAGCCTGGTACGCCAGATTACGCGAGTCGTTCGGCACGAAACGGTCCGCCGATTGGATATGTATGCCTTTCGCTGTCCCTTGCAGGCCAATCCGGTCTGCCAAGTCGACGGTGGTCATGATCATTTCGATTTCGTGGTAATTATCCGGACGTTTGTACAAGACATCCAGGGTTAAATTGATTTTGGCAGGCGCTTTTACATAGAGCATTCCACTGCCTCCTTTTCTGTTCTGATGAAGACTATTTTACCACAGACATACAGCTTCCGAAGAACCGGAACAATAGAAAAAACCCGCTTACGGCGAAATCACCGAAGCGGGTTATAAAAGTAAGTATGAAATAGAGTTCAATTATTTAACGACAAGTGCGTCTTCTGTTCCTTCAAAGACAGTGATTTCCACTGCTTCAGTTAAGATGTCCGCGTAGCTGTAAGATACACGTTCAAATGCATGTTCATCCTGATCCAATTCAATCACGAACACGGAGTGATAGGTTTCACGCAGAATTCCGGCACGTTCTACCGTCTTTTTGCGACCTCCGTTTGCTTTTAACAGCAACCTTTTCCCTAAATGCAGGTCTAATGACTTTTTAATCTCCGCCAAAGTTTTGGGCATTTTGTCTACACCTCACTATAGTCTAAAGTCTAGCATAAAATGACCGCGGAGTCAAATAAATTTTTAATTTTACCAATGCTTTTCAGGAATTGCAACAGTTATTTATCCGAAATATTCTACTTCCGAAAAAAACTGTGCCAAATCTGTTACAGTTTCACGGCTCAATGGAAATGCGGATACAATTTATCGGAAAGCAGCCCGAATTCCTTGATGCTGAGCGTTTCGCCGCGGCGTGCCGGGTCGATGCCAGCTTCATCAAGTGCCTGCAGAATGAGGTCTTTTTTCGCTTTCCCATCCGGCATGGTGCTTTGCAGGTTGTTGAGGATCGTCTTGCGGCGCTGGACAAATGACCCGCGTGTCACCAAGAAGAAAAAGTCTTCGTCGATGACGTTCACGATCGGCTCCGGCCGTTTGATCATGCGGATGACCGCAGAGTCGACATTCGGCTGTGGCATGAATACCGACTTCGGCACGGTCATGGCGTAATCGGCTTCCGTATAATACTGGATGGCAATCGACAGGGAGCCGTATGCTTTCGTGCCGGGTTTCGCCGTAATGCGCTCCGCCACTTCTTTTTGCAGCATGACAACCAAGCCGCGAATTGGCAGCTTCTCGAGCAATAACTTGAGGATGATCGGCGTCGTCACATAATAAGGCAGATTGGCCACCACCATGATATCTTCAAAACCGGCCAATTCTTCTTGGATCGCTTGTTCGACGTCCGCTTTCAAAATATCGGAATGGATCACTTTGACGTTATCGTAAGGCGATAAGGTGTCCGCGAGCACCGGCAACAGCCGCTGGTCGATTTCAAACGCCAATACTTTTCCGGCGTCTCTCGCCAAATGCTCGGTTAATGCACCGATGCCGGGACCGATCTCAATGGCGGCCGATTCTTTTGTGAGGCCTGCCTGGGAAACAATCTTGCGCAGAATATTCGGGTCGATCAAAAAGTTCTGGCCAAGGCTTTTCTTGAACGTCAGGCCGTGTTTGGCCATGATCTCTTGCGTACGGATCGGTGTTGCTATATCTTTGGTCATGTTATGTCCTCCTGGGTTAACGCTTGCACTGCGTTGATAAACTGCTGTTTGGTAATGCCGAACACATGCAGGCGCTTGTGCAGCTGCTTGCCGTTCGTGTAGCCGATGTTGAGCGCTTCTCCGAGCTCTGTCCTGCGTGCTTTCGCTGACGGATGGGCAATCAGCCGGGCATCGATCAGATCCTCTAGGGTAATCTCTACAGGCCGTTCTTCGCTCAGCGGAGTATAGACCGCCTCCAGCGCTTGGCGGATGTCTTCATCACTGGCATGCTCGATGCCAAGCCCTTTTCCGTTTTTTGCAATGGTCTTTTCTTTTGCCAAAAAGGCGTGCTTGGCTTGTGGCACGTGTTCTTCAATAATAGCACGAATCCGCCTTCCCGGATAATCGGGGTCTGTAAAGACGATGACGCCCCGCTTTTCCTGGGCATGCGTAATGCGGCGCAGCGTCTCATTTGAAATGGCGGAACCGTTCGTTTCGATCGTATCGGCTCCCACGGCCCGCTTGATCGCCACTGTGTCATCTTTGCCTTCGACAACGATCACTTCCTGTATTTTCATGGTCTATCCCTCGTTTCTGCAGATCTTATCCATTTTACCGCGCAGCCGGCAAACATGTAAAAAGCTTTCCCGGCATTCCGGGAAAGCTTTTCCTTCTATATAATACTGTATTCGATTAGTTGAGGATTTTAACTTTTAGCTGCTTGCGCCCGAATGCAATGGCATCGGAACGGTTCGGCATGAACAAATCGATCTTGTTGCCTTTGATCGCTCCGCCAGTATCGCCTGCGATGGCATTACCATAGCCTTCCACCCAAACTTTTGAGCCGAGCGGGATGACGCGCGGGTCAACCGCGATCACTTTGAGGCCCGGGTTCGCTTTCAAGTTAATGCCTGTTGCCGTGATGCCGGAGCAGCCTGTGCAGCTGGCCGTATACGCCGTGGCGGACACGTAGAATTCTTTGCCGCCTGACGGTTCAGAAGCCGCTTCTTTTTTCGCTGGCTGTGGTACAGCCTTTGCTTTTTCAGGAGCTTTTGCTACCGCTTTTGGAGCTGCAGCTTTCTTGGCTGGTACGGCTTCTTTTTGCGCCGAAGCCTGTTTAACAGGTGTTGCTGTTTCTTTTTTCGCCGTGCCACGCGATACGCTGGCTACAACAGTTTTCGTTCCGACAGCCAAGATCTGCTGTTTCGGTTCTTTGACGACTTTTTCTTTTTTCAATTCGCGTTTTACTTCTTTGCCGTTTTCTTTCACGACTTCATAAGTTTTCTTGACCAATCCGTTCTGCCCTTTTTGGACAATTTTTTCGCTGCCTTTCAAAAGGGAAGAATCTTTTCTCGTTTCCACTGCATACTTCACAGCGTCTTCCACTACATCGGTGACTTTTTCTACACGCACGACCTCGACTTTCGAATTCGGAAGAACCAATTCGTCCATATCCTGTTCTACGCGGTCAAGTTTACTTAGCTCAATACTATGCTGTTTCAAAAAGTCAGCGACCGTAGTCGAAGTGGACCACACTTTTTTGTCTTTTCCGCCATCCACGATGGTCACTTCATAAGCTTTCTCCACATCGATCACTGTATCTTCGTCCACTGTTTCATCAAGTGCGGGGCTTACTTCATCATACTTCGTTACTTCGATTTCCGCTTTTTCCAAGATAGCGGAGACCGTATTTTCAGTTGTCCAAGCCGAACGGGCCTCTCCATCAACTGTTACTGTATATTGTTCCGCTTCATCCCATTCGATCGCGGCATCTCCATCAATCTTGGTATCGGCTGAATGGCTGAGGAAATCGTCTTTCCCGACTTCAATCGCCTGCTCGTCCAATACATCGCCGACTGTCTCAGCATGTGTGCGGATTTCTTCTGTTTCACCGTTCGCTGTAATCGTCACGGTGTTTTTAGTACCTTCAAAAATCGCAAAAGCCAAAACAGCTGCGAATAAAAGAACCGTCGCGATGCTGACAGCCATCGATTTGCCGTTGAATGATTTATTGGTCTTGGTATTATTTGCTTCTTTTGTCAAAAATAACTCCTCCTTTGTACACTTGGGTGATTATAGGCGCCTGACACTTTCATGTCAACGCATACGTTTTTTCAATTAACCGTCATTTACGAAAATTTATAGAATCGTTCAGCGTTTTTCGTCGTTGCTTCCGCTACCGTTTCGACCGGCAGCTCTTTCAAGCGGGCGATCTCTTCGGCCACAAGCGTTACGTACGAAGGTTCGTTGCGCTTGCCGCGATAAGGATGCGGTGCGAGATAAGGGGCATCGGTTTCAATCATTAAATGCTCAAGCGGAATTTCAGCAGCTACTTCTTTCGGTTTCTTGGCATTCTTGAATGTTACCGGCCCGCCAAGCGAAATCATGAAATTCATCTTGATGCTCTCTTGAGCCGTTTCGACGCTGCCGCCAAAGCAATGCATGACGCCCCCGACTTCCTGTGCGTCTTCTTCGCGCAGAATCGTCAACACATCTTCCGTCGCTTCCCGGTTATGGATGATGATCGGCAAGCCGACGCGTTTGGCAAGCTGGATTTGCTTGCGGAATACTTGTTGTTGGATATCTTTCGGTGATTTGTCCCAATGGTAATCGAGTCCTGTCTCGCCGATACCGACCACTTTTTCGTGTGCGGCCAATTGTTCGATCCATTCGAGGTCTTCATCCGTACAATCAATCGCGTCGACAGGGTGCCAGCCGATGACTGCATAGATAAAATCATAGTTCTCCGCCAATTCAATGGCCCGTTTGATCGTTTTCCGGTCAAAACCGATGACGACCATTTTCTCCACCTTGCTGTTTAGCGCACGATCAATGACTTCCTGCAAATCCTCATCGTATTGATCGGCGTTTAAATGAACATGGGTATCGATATACATCTTCATCAGTCTCCTTCACATAGATTATATTGTACGGGCTGAAGCCATTTCTTTCTTCACAGCCACATTACATTTGGATTACAAAACATGATGTTTTGAAGTCATTACGCCTTTTTCAGCTGTTTTTATAGTCATTAAGTCCTTAGACGCAAAAAAAACAGCCTGCTCAACTAAGCAGGCTGTCACATGAATATTTACTTAACTTTTGTGCCATTCGGTAACTTTTGGTCTACGGAAGCGATGGTCAAGTAGCCATTTTGCTGTCCGGCAAGAATCATGCCTTGTGACAATTCGCCACGCAGCTTGACGGGTTTCAAATTGGCGACAATGATCACCTTTTGGCCGACGAGTTCTTCCGGCTTGTAATGTTCGGCGATGCCGGAGACAACTTGGCGTGTTTCATAGCCCATGTCCACTTGGAGCTTCAATAGCTTGTCGGTCTTCTTCACCGGTTCGCATGCCGTAACCGTCGCTACGCGCAAATCCACTTTCATGAAATCATCGATCGTGATCTCAGGGACGTCTGGCTTTTCGGGAACTGCCTGGGCCGGTTCTTCTTTCGGCTCAGCCCCGCCGCGCATTTGGTCACGGATATACGCCACTTCCGGTTCCACTTCGAGACGCGGGAAAATCGGCGTGCCTTTTTTCACGACGGTCGTACCTGCAGGAATGGCTCCGAATGACTCTAATGTCTGCCATTCGAGGAATTCCGGCGTAAGGCCGAGCTGTTCGATGATCTGCTTCGGTGCATTTGGCAAGAACGGTTGCAGCATGACGGCCGTCATGCGCAAGCTTTCCGCGAGATGCGCCATGACCGACGCAAGCTGCGTACGGTCGCCTTCTTCTTTTGCCAATACCCATGGTTGCGTTTCATCGATGTATTTATTCGTACGGGAAATCAATGTCCACACTTCGCTCAACACGAGACTGAACTGCATTTTTTCCATATGTTCTTCATAGACGGCGACCGTGTTTTTCGCGATCGTCTGCAAAGTCTCGTCGAAGTCAGTCTTGAAGCCGTCGACTTGCGGCACTTCACCGCCGAAATATTTATTGATCATCGAGACGGTCCGGTTCAGCAAGTTCCCCAGATCGTTTGCCAAGTCGTAATTGGTGCGCTCGACAAAAGATTCCGGCGAGAACACGCCGTCAGATCCAAATGGCAGCTCACGCAATAGGAAATAACGCGCCGCATCCAGCCCGTAGCGCTCCACGAGCATTTCCGGATAGACGACATTGCCTTTCGATTTCGACATTTTGCCGTCTTTCATCATGATGAAGCCGTGTGCGAAGACTTTCTTCGGTAATGGCAAGTCAAGCGCCATCAAGAAAATCGGCCAATAGATCGTATGGAAGCGCACAATGTCTTTTCCGACGACGTGGACGTCCGCCGGCCAGTATTTATTGAAATTGGAATCGTCATTCGAGCCGTAGCCGAGTGACGTGATGTAATTCGACAAAGCATCGACCCATACATAGATGACATGTTTCGGATCTCCAGGAACCGGGATGCCCCAGTCGAATGATGTCCGGGAAACGGACAAGTCTTCAAGGCCTGGCTTGATGAAATTATTGACCATTTCATTTTTGCGCGATTCGGGCTCAATGAATTCGACATGCTTATCGTAATAATCAAGCAAGCGGTCTGCGTACTTCTTCATATTGAAGAAATAGGACTCTTCTTTCACTTTATGCACTGGGCGGCCGCAATCGGGGCAATTGCCGTCTTCAAGCTGCGATTCCGTGAAGAAGGATTCACAAGGCGTGCAATACCAGCCTTCGTACTCCCCTTTGTAGATATCGCCATTGTCGAGGAAAGTTTGGAAGATTTTCTCTACCCCTTCCTTATGGCGGGCTTCTGTCGTGCGGATGAAATCATCATAGCTAATGTCCATGATTTCCCATACTTTTTTCGCCGCCTCTGCCATATCATCGACAAAGGCTTGCGGTTCTTTTCCGGCTTCGCGGGCTTTTTCTTCAATTTTCTGGCCGTGCTCGTCCATGCCCGTCAAAAAACGGACATCGAAGCCACGCAGGCGTTTATAGCGGGCCATTGCATCTGATGCAACGGTCGTGTAAGCCGTTCCGATATGGAATTTTCCGCTCGGATAGTAAATAGGAGTCGTCAGGTAAAATGTCTTGTTCTTGGCAGTCACGAAAAATTCCTCCAGTTTTTTTGTATATTCTTTATTTTAACGAAGTCGTGAATTTTGTACAATGTTTCCTCCTGTGAGAAAAACTCAAACCCCAAAACTGGAGCTTCTTCCCAAAACAGGGCGGAAGGAAAATGATTGGCAAAAAAGTAGCGAAATAATGGGTATTTGCCTCAAAAACCCAAAATTTATTATGAAATCCATAGTTTTTTATTGACCTAATTGCCATTAGTTGGTATGATTTATGACAAGAAGTGGTAAATGTCGAATTTTGACGAATTCTGCCGCTAAAATTGAAAGGGGCTAATGATTATGAAATCGACTGGTATTGTACGTAAAGTGGACGAATTGGGCCGTGTGGTTATTCCGATTGAATTGCGCCGTACGCTTGGAATTGCAGAGAAAGACGCGCTGGAGATTTATGTCGACGACGACAAAATTATCTTGAAAAAGTATATGCCAAATATGACATGTGCGGTAACTGGTGAAGTTTCCGATGAGAACATGCAATTGGTTGGCGGGAAGCTGATCCTCAGCCCAGAAGGCGCCGAGCAGCTTGTCAAAGAGATCCAAAGCAATTTGAAGAAATAAAAAAGCCGGCGTGCCTATGCACACCGGCTTTTTTTATGGGTTCGATTCAATCTTTATGAAATGCTTCATATACATCCCGCTTCGGCAGGCCACGCGCTTTTGCCGCTTCCTTGATTGCTTCTTTTGAAGAAATTTGCTTTTGTTCCATTAACTGAGTGACATGCTGTGTGTATGTCAGTTCTTTCCACCACTCATCCACTTCCAGTGCATCAGGCTTCGAATTGCCTTCAACCACTAAGCAGAATTCGCCGCGGATTTCATTCGACTCCGACCAGGCGACCGCTTCTTCTAAGCTACCGCGCAGAAACTCCTCGAATTTCTTGGTCACTTCCCTAGCCAACACAATCCGGCGCTCGCCACCGAACACGGACAGCAAACTTTTCAAGCTATCTTTCAAACGATGCGGCGCTTCATAAAACAGCAGCGTTTCTTCTTTCTGGCTTAACTTTTCAAGTTCTGCAAGACGTGTTTTCTTATTGCGCGATAGAAACCCATAAAACAGGAACGGCTGCGGAGTGATGCCAGAAGCGATTAATGCGCTGAGTGCCGCATTCGCACCCGGCACCGGCACGACCGGATAACCCGCATCGACCGCTTTTTTCACGATGTCTTCGCCCGGGTCGGAAATGCAGGGCATGCCCGCATCGCTGACCAGCGCTACCGATTTGCCATCCGCCAAATAGCGCAGGATTTTTTCTCCCCCGCTGTCTTGGTTATGCTCATGATAGCTGACCAATGGGGTTTCGATCTCGAAGTAATTGCATAATTTCCGTGTATTGCGCGTGTCTTCTGCCGCGATGACGTCCGCTTCTTTCAGCAGCCGCAATGCGCGTACCGTCATATCTTCCAAATTGCCGATCGGCGTCGCCACTAAATAAAGCGTCGGTTGTTCGCCGCTGAAACTTTTCTGTGATTTCATGTCGGTTCCGCCTTTCCGTTTCGAATATGGGCGATTTTTTCTGCCTTGCTCAATTGCTTGAAGGCATACTCCGCTTTCATCGCTTCCGGCTTCGTTTCGAATGACTCGTGGTAAAGGAGCGTCAATGGCCCGCGGGACCGCGTATATTTTGCGCCTTTCCCACTTTCATGCTTAGCTAAGCGCTTTTCTAAATCATTCGTATAGCCCGCATAATACGATCCGTCCCCGCATTCAAGCACGTAGAAATAATGTTCATTGTTCGTTTCCATACAACAAGCCCCGCACTTCTTCCGTGTATTCGCCGTCTTCCCCGTAAACGATCAAAGGCGGTAATACTTTTAAATCCGGCTTGCCATCCTTGATGCCTTCGATCAACAAAGTATTCGCTTCTTTGCCCGCTTTCGGGTAGACAAGCCGGATGCGTTTTGGCTCCAAGCGGTTGTTGCGCATCGCCGCCATGATGTCGATCAATCTTCCCGCACGGTGGACAAACGCCGCTTTTCCGCCTTGCTTCAATAACTGGCTTGCGGAACGGACCGCTTCGTCCAAGGTCAGGTGCAGTTCGTGGCGCGCAATCGCCATGTGTTCGCTTAAGTTTTTATCGCTCATCTCATGGGCTTGGAAATACGGCGGATTGCAGGTGACCGTGTCGAATTTTTCGTAGCCGAGCTGCACGGAGATTTCTTTCACGTCGCCTTCAATGATATCGATTTGCTCTTCGAGTCCGTTGAATTCGATGCTGCGCCGTGCCATTCCTGCCAGGCGTGGCTGAAGTTCCACTCCTGTGATCGTTGATTCGGTACGGGCGCTCAAAAATAACGGGATCGCGCCATTGCCTGTGCACAAATCGACAATCCGGCCCCGTTTTTTCGGCACATACGCAAAACGCGCCAGCAGTACCGCATCCAGCGAAAAGGAGAATACCGACGGGCTCTGGATGATGCGCAAATTTTCCGCCAGCAAATAATCCAACCGTTCGTCATCTGTTAACATATCGTTCACTCCTGCCATAATAAAAGGCTGCCGCCACACGGAGTGTCGGAAGCCTTTTGTTTCTATTCTGAGTTATGCCTGTCGGGCCAAAACGGCCGTTTCGGCTTTTCTTCATGGTCTAGCTCCAGCAGCCAGACCCTCGAGGTCACAAGCCAGTTTGCTTATGCGGCAAAGGACGCCGCTCTAGTAAACCAGTTTGTGCTTGTCGGGTCTAAACGGCTGCTTCCGCTTTGCTTCATTAATTCTGCTTATTGAGGAAAGATAAGCAAAACAGGCAGTCGTCGCCTTTTCTGGAGCTGCCGAAATGGACGTTGCAGACATGGTAGCCTTCGTGGTACAGGCGCGCCAAGTTGTCGTAGCCTTCACCGATGTCCATGACGGCTTTTTTCAATTTGACCGGATCGACTTTTTCCGGTTCCGGCACTTTGGCATTCAGTTCATCGAGGCGGGCACGCAAATGGTGATTTTCCAATTGCAGCGCATGATGCTCTTCCATCGTCCGCGCTACTACTGCTTTCAAGTCGCGAAACTGCTCTTGCATCGATTCCAATTGCTGTTCAAAATCCATGACCGTATCCAAAAAGTTCTTTTCTTTCACTGATACCACCACCTCACGCTCTCGTCCCTTGGTTCATGATTTCATCCAATGTATATTCCAGCGTCTGGTCTTGTTCAGCCAGGCGGATTTTCAATACGCGCTCAAGCAAGTTCAGGCTGACGACGCGGCCATTGCCATCCGGCGTTTCGACACGCGCGCCGATATCCGGCATTTCCTTTTTCGCTTGTTCGTATTCATCGTTCTCGTATTTCAGGCAGCACATCAAACGGCCACACAGTCCTGAAATTTTCGACGGATTCAAAGACAAGTTCTGGTCTTTTGCCATCTTGATCGACACCGGCTCGAAATCGCCAAGGAAAGTCGAACAACACAACATGCGCCCGCATGGCCCGATGCCGCCGAGCATTTTCGCCTCGTCGCGCACACCGATTTGGCGGAGTTCGATACGCGTACGGAAAATCGACGCCAAGTCTTTGACCAAATTGCGGAAATCGACGCGACCTTCCGCGGTGAAATAGAAAATGACTTTATTGCGGTCAAATGTATATTCCACATCGACCAGCTTCATGTCTAGCCGGTGCGATTCGATTTTTTGCGTACCCACTTCAAACGCGCGCTCCGCTTCCGAGCGGTTTTCTTCTACTTGCTGGCGGTCGCGTTCGGTGGCGACCCTTACTACTTGCTTGAGTGGCAAGACGACATCGTTCTCGCCCACTTCTTTCACGGGCACGACCACTTTTCCGTACTCGATGCCGCGTGCTGTTTCCACAATGACATAATCGTCTTTTTCGATCGCAGCTTCGCCTGGATCGAAATAATATATTTTACCCGCTTTCTTGAAGCGGACTCCTATTACTTTATACAATTGCTTACCCCTCCTGCAGATTCAGCATTAATTGCTCCATCAACAGTGTCCGGTTCATATTGCGCGGCAGTTGCTGTTTGGCTTGTAGTACTGCCTGCAGCTGCCTGGACAATACATCGAACGAACGCTGAAGCGCCATCTGCTTCCAAGTTTCTTCCATGTCCGGATACGTGCGTGCAGTTTCAAGACCCGCTTTCACTGTCGCGATGTCCCGATATGCAAATAATAACATGTCGAGCCCTCTTTCGGCATCTTCTTTCTCCTTGAACAGCGGCAGCCAATCAGATTGGATCAAAAGTAATGCCTCGTGGACATTGGCCGCTACCGTCTCGACCAACTTCAGCACCAGTTTCCGCTCGTCGGCAAACTGCTCTTCCTCGCTCAGCCGCTTCGCTTCCTGCTCGCTTTGCGTCAGCATGCTTACCGTCGCCGCCATCGAACCTGTCATCCCATCCGACATCAAACGCTCCATCAGTTTCGGCCGTGACAGCGGCTGGAATGACACTAGCTGGCAACGCGACCGGATCGTGCTCATGATGGCATTCAAGCGCTCCGTCAATAACAGGGCGGTCACATTCGCTTCCGGTTCTTCCAAAAATTTCAGCAAAGCGTTGGCAGAGGAATTATTCATCCGGTCTGCCTGCTCGATTACGTAGATCTTGCGCCCGCTGTTCAGCGCCGTCTTGTTCATCGTATAAATCAAGTCGCGGATCTGGTCAATTTTGATGTTCTGGCCATCCGGTTCTATGAATAAAATATTCGGGTGATTGCCGTTTTCATACAATTTACAGCTGCGGCATGTTTCACATGGAACATTATCGATCGGTGTTTCACATAATAATAATTTGACAAAGAAATGTGTCAGTTCCTTTTTTCCGGAACCCGACGGCCCTTCGAGCAGATACGCATGGGCCAGACGGTCATTTGCATACGCCCCTTGCAGCCGCTTCAATACGACCGGCTGCATCTCTTGCAGTTCTTCTATTGTCTTGTGCATGATTCCACCTTCAAACTTTGTAAAAAATCCCGTGTTCCACATGGATCACGGGTAGTGCGGACGAAACAGCAGTTGTCGGCCAGCCAGCCTTAACCGCTTAAAATTGCTGGAACTGTTCAATCGGCAAGACGAAAATCGTTGCCCCGCCCACTTCCACTTCGACCGGATACGGTATATAAGAATCCGCATTCCCGCCCATCGGGGAAACCGGCGCCACCATCTGTTCGCGCGCACGGCAATTGTCGCGGATCAAATCCATTAATTTCGGGACACGGCTATCGTCGACCCCGATTAAAAAGGTGGTATTTCCTGAGCGCAAGAACCCTCCCGTACTGGCAAGCTTGGTAGCCCGGAAATCATTTTTCGTCAACGCATTGGATAAGCGGTTACTATCTTGATCCTGTACCACTGCAACGACGAGTTTCATCAGCACTCACTCCTTTTTTGGTTGCTTCTCTATGTATTAGTATAACACGAACGGCGAACGTCCCGTCACATCTTTCCTTTAGCCGATACGAAAAATTCATGGCTATATGCATAAAGTCTCTTGATTCCAGCCATGAAAAAAACAGCCCTTAACGAACAAGGCTGTCTATACTCATTTATTGTATTTCAGCCAAGAAGCGCTGCAACGCTTCATACGCATCCGCCACCACTTCATCCAATCCGTTTTCCGCATTGATCAGCTGTATGCGTTCCGGGTAGCGGCCGAGCAATAGCAAATAGCCTTCCCTCACTTTGTAATGGAACGCCAGTGATTCTTCGTCCAGGCGGTTGAATTCACGTCCTTGATCGAGGTCGATGCGCGCCAGCCCTGTTTTCGGATTGACATCAAAATACAGTGTCAATTCCGGCATATGCCCTTCGATGGCGAATTCATTGATTGCCAGCACGTCGTCTAATCCAAGACCGCGTGCATGCCCTTGGTAAGCGAGACTGCTGTCGACAAAGCGGTCGCAAAGAACGACTTTTCCTGCCTGAAGCGCCGGCAGCACACGCTCCACCAAATGCTGGCGCCGCGCCGCTGCGTACAATAGCGCTTCAGTCCGGGCGTCCATTGCCGTATGCGTCCGGTCCAAGATCACTTCGCGTATTTTCTCCGCAATTTCAATGCCTCCCGGTTCACGCGTCGTCACCACTTCAAACCCATCAGCCGTCAAGCGTTCTTCCAGCTTCGCCAGTGCCGTCGTCTTGCCCGATCCTTCGCCGCCTTCTAGCGTGATAAAATAACCCATATTTTCACCTGTTTCCTTGTCTTTTAACTAAATCCACTATAACGCAAAAACGGGCTGTTCCACAACTTCCTTTAGACCTTATTCCTCGTCTTCCGCTACTTGGTAAGCGCGTTCGAACAGTTCCATTTGGCTATCGATCACCGCTTGCCCTTCCATCCGCCGGACATAACCGTAATTGCCTTCCGCGTCCTGTGCACGGGCTTTGACATTATCTTTCAGGCCAAGCTCAAGAATCTCCCATACCTGTCCTTTCACACGTTTATCAAGGACCGGGAAAAGGATTTCAATTCGGTTGTTCAAGTTTCTCGTCATCATATCCGCTGAGGACAAAAAGGTCTTCTCTTTGCCATTCTGATGGAAATAGTACACGCGGCTATGTTCGAGCAGGCGCCCAACAATGCTGCGGACGCGAATATTGTCGCTCACTCCCGGGATTCCCGGCCGCAAGCAGCAGATGCCCCGGACGATCAAATCGATCTTCACCCCGGCACGCGACGCCTCATACAGCTTCATGATGATAATCTTATCCGTCAAAGAGTTCATCTTAGCCACGATGTGGCCATTGCCGTACTTCTTCTCGTACCGGATCTCGGAGTCGATCAGATGAAGAATGTCTTTCCGTATCGAAAACGGCGCCACCGATAGATAATGGAATTCCGGCTTTTCCGTATACCCACTCAAGTAATTGAAGAAATTCGTCGCATCGATACCGATTTCTTTTTTTGACGTGAACAGACTCATATCGGTATAGATTTTTGCCGTCTGGTCGTTATAATTGCCGGTCCCGAGATGGACAAAGCGCTCGATTCGCCCTTGCTTTTTCCGCACCACTAGAGTGATTTTACTATGGGTCTTCAAATGGGTCATGCCATATATGACGTGGCAACCGGCTTTTTCCAGTTCTTTCGCCCAGTGTACGTTATTTTCCTCATCGAAACGCGCCTTTAATTCAACCAGTACCGTCACTTGCTTGCCATTTTCCGCTGCCCGCTTCAAGGCTTTGATCACTGGGGAATCTCCGCTGACACGATATAAGGTCTGTTTGATCGCGAGCACATCAGGGTCGTCTGCCGCTTCCGAAATAAACTCGACGACTGGCTCGAATGATTCATAAGGATGATGCAGAAAAACATCTTCATCAGCGATTTTTGCAAAAATCGCCTTGCCGTTCTCCATCCCTGCCGGCAATTGCGAAATCTTCCCCTCATAGACCAAATGCTCCCATATCGGTGCCATTTTCTTATAAAAACTGAAAAACACTGTCAAATCCAGAAATCCATCAATTTCATAGACATCTTTCGGATGCACTTCCAATTCTCTCATTAAATAGTCCAAAATAACAGGGTCCAGTCCGTCTTTTTGCACTTCGAGCCGGACGGCAGCTCCCCATTTGCGCTTTTTCAACTCTTCCTCGATTTCTTTGAGCAAGTCGCGTGCGCCTTCTTCGTGTATCGTCATATCCGCATTGCGGGTGATACGGAACACGGTTGTCGACTTGACTTCGTAGCCGTGAAACAGCTTGCCGATGAAGAAACCGATAATGTCTTCCAGCAGCAACAGCTTGCGTAACCCCCCGTTCTCAGGCAATTGAACAAAGCGCTCAAGCATCGCCGGCAACTGCACGATAGCTGTGCGCATCCGTTGTTCAGAATCCGTTTCTTTTGTCGGGTCTTCCAGTACCACCGCCAAATTAATGCTTTTATTCAACAGCATCGGAAACGGCCGATAGGCATCGATCGCCATCGGAGTCAGCACAGGGAAGATATGCTCATCAAAATAAGTCTCCAGAGCCTCACGCTGTGAGTCGTTCAATTCCCTTACTTTCAGGAAATGGACATGCTCTTTCTGGAGCTTTGGATACAATATTTTACGCAAGGTATCATATTGCAAATTCACCAATTGATGGTTTTTTAAGGCAATTTCACGCAATTGCTGCTTCGGTGTCATCCCCGCTTTGTTCTCGGGCTTATTGAAGCCCACCTTCACCTGGTCTTGCAATCCCGCAACACGCACCATGAAGAACTCATCCAAGTTGGAACTGAAAATCGCCAGGAACTTCAGCTTTTCGAGTAGCGGATTGCGCGGGTCAAGCGCTTCCTGCAGAACCCGTTCATTGAATGCCAACCAGCTCAGTTCGCGGTTATTGTAATAAGAAGGATTGTTCAACTGGATCATGTCTTCCTTTTTCTTTCCCACGGCAAAAACTCCCCCTCAGGTTTCATTCATGAAAATGGACGGTGACCGTTTTCTTCAATAATTTCTCCAAATGCTTTTTCTGCTTCTCGACTTGGTATTGCTCCGGTTTCCAGTCTTCCCGGCATTGGATAGAGAAAATGAGTTCTTCTTTTTGGCATTCCAATTGGATGTCTTCAACAATATCGCGCTTTGTCGCATTCAAGCTATATGCGAATTTGATGACAGCGCCGATGATGTTGAATTTATCCAACTCTTCTTCCGTGAACCAGTCTTCATAAAGTGCTGCATTGCGCTTGAACAGGTTTTTGTTTTTATAAGAAGCCAGCAAAGCGACGATAATACGTTCTTTATGCAAAAGCCCATCGATGGTCCGGTTCGCCAACAGATAGAAGGTATGCTGGTTGCTCGATTCGGAATCGATATATGAACCCAGATTATACATGGAACTGCCAAGGCGGACCCATTGATGGTCCCTCTCTGTCAATCTGAGAATCCCTTGTTCTTCCAATTCCCGCACAATCATCAGTGAGCTATTGGTCACATGGATGGCATGGGTCAAATTGATGTCGTAGTCGATCGCTAAATCATAAAAGCTTTCTTCAATGACGTTCGGAAACACCGGCATCTCAAAGTCTTTCGTCATCTCTTCATAAAACACGCCATCCCGAAGACCTTTTCGGCTCAAGGCGAAAATCTCAGCATCGATCAATTCCATTAGGCAGTTGAACACTTCCACTGCTGGAATGATGATATCCGCCCGGTCACGCGACAGCCCTTCCACGCGTTGCAAATCATCGAACTCCATCGATCCCAGCCATTTATTCGTTTCTTCCACTTCTTTTCGCTTCATGGTGTATTGGTGGACACCGGAAAGCGGATAATCGACTTTTTCCTGATGAATCTGCGCCAAGTTCCGCGCACTGCCCCCAATCCCGATCAATGGCAGTTTCTTCTTTTCAATCCAATCGAGTGTCAAAAATTGATGTTCGAGAAACTCACGCAAAGCTCTCAATTCACTATTTTTCGGTGTATCCCCTTCGATAAACTGCTTCTTCAGCGATAAGGCACCGAACGGAAAACTGTGGAAATGAACAAGTTCACGGTCTTCGAATAAGGTCAATTCCGTACTGCCACCGCCGATATCCACCGTAATAGCACTTTTATATGACATCGAATTGACCACCGCCAAATAGCCGTAATGTGCTTCCTCGTATTCCGATAGGATACGCATCGTGAAATCCGTCTCTTCCCCGACGCGCTGGATGATGGCTTCCTGGTTCTTCGCCTGCCGCACAGCAGCCGTCGCAACACATTTAATCGCTTCGAGCTGATGATGGCGGGTCACTTCCTGGAAACTCTTCAAGGTATCGATCAATACTTGTACGCCTTCTTCCGAGAGCGCATTACCGTCTGTTAAGTAATTACGCAGCCGGGCGACGGCCTTAACGTTCTCGCTTTCCGAGAAACGCCCACTCTTATCCCGTGTATAGATGACCAATCGGACGGTATTCGAGCCAATATCGATGATTGCATACTTTTCCTGTTCCATACTATTACCCCCAAATTCGCTTTCGCATATGCTATTGTATACCACCGAAAAGCCCGTTCTACTCACCAGGGGATAACCGAAACGAGCTTTTCCGACAAGCGATGGTCCCCTTGTATTTCAGCGCCGGCCCCGAGATAATCCGAAAGCTCCTCGACTTTTTCAACAGTCCATTTCTCTCCTGCCACCACAAGCGGGACACCGGGTGGATAAGGCGTCAACATAGCAGCTGATATGCGGCCGATCGCTCTCGTATAGGGCACCCATTCCTGTACCGATAAATCCACTTCCTCAAACGACAGCTCAGGCACTGTCACCGGTTTTGGATGACCAGGACGGAAACTTGGTGCAAGCTTTTCTAATAGCCGCATGCTTTGCACAGCTTCTTTAATGCGGCTGCGTATTTCGGCATACGGATAAGCATGCCAAGGCTTCGACAGCGGCAAGATCAACAGCACCTGGAAAGGATCTGCCAATTCGACATAAATACCTGCCTGTTCCAATGCCCCTTTTAGCTGGAATCCCCCTCTATTATCGACTCGTAGCAATAACTTCAATGGATCATCCGTCTCCACTACTTCAAGAGAAGGGATCCGCCTGATGCTGGAAATGAAATAAAAGCGTTTTTCGAGAAAATCGCGCTTATCGTGAACGGAATAATTCTGGATATATGCCCTTGCATCATCCAGCGAGGCCATAATCGGATAAGAAGGGCTGCTCGATTGAAAAACCCGCAAATACTTCCTCACCATTCTTTCCTCCACCAGTTCTCCTGCTATATGAAGATACGAGCCCATGGTCATTGCCGGCAAGGTTTTATGGGCGGACTGCACCACCACATCGGCTCCATACGCCAATGCGCTTGCGGGGAACGGCTCGCCAGCAGCTAAATGCGCCCCATGTGCTTCATCAACCAGCACCGGGATCTCATGTTCATGGCAAAATTCAATAATCGCCTTCAGTTCTGAAGAACCCACACCATAATAATTTGGATACGTCAAAACGACCGCTTTCGCTTCCGGATATTCATCTATGGCAGCCACTATTGAAGAAAGGGCGACAGCTGCAGCGCTTTTGGACGCCTCATCCCATTCAGGCGCTACGTAAACGGGTTTTACATGGGCAAGTTCAAGCGCATGGAAGATCGATTTATGCGAATTGCGCTGAACAATTACATGTTCCCCTTCTCTGCATACCGCATGGATCATCGCTAAATTTCCTGCCGTAGTCCCATTCACCAAAAAATAACTTTTTTTCGACCCATATGTATTTGCCAGTAAATCTTCCGCTTCCTTGATCGCCGCCTTAGGGGCATGCAAATCGTCAAGGCCCTCCAATTCTGTCATATCGTAAGCAAGTGCCGCTTTAAGTTCTTGCGGCAAGCCCGAAAGAAGGCCATGTTTATGGCCAGGCACATGAAACGAAATCGGCCGCCTGCTCTGAAATTGAACTACTGCATCCACAACTGGACGTCTTTGTGTCATAGTCTTTGCATCCTCACATTTTTATTCTTAGTTACTTCCATTATACCGAATGCCCCGCTTTTCCGGAAAGGCGAGTCGGGTTTTCATCAAACAATGCAAAAAAAGCCGCTACCGGAATGAACCGGTAACGGCTTTTCGACTTGCCCAGCGACGTCCTACTCTCACAGGGGGAAACCCCCAACTACCATCGGCGCAAAAGAGCTTAACTTCCGTGTTCGGGATGGGAACGGGTGTGGCCTCTTTGCCATCATCACTGGACTCTTGAGCTTGTTCGCTCAAAACTGGATAAATCGACATTGTGGGAAACTTGCGTTTCAGTTTGTTGGTTAAGTCCTCGATCGATTAGTATTCGTCAGCTGCACGTGTCGCCACGCTTC
>NZ_QLZQ01000012.1 GCF_003289925.1 Planococcus maitriensis
GAAGCGTGGCGACACGTGCAGCTGACGAATACTAATCGATCGAGGACTTAACCAACAAACTGAAACGCAAGTTTCCCACAATGTCGATTTATCCAGTTTTGAGCGAACAAGCTCAAGAGTCCAGTGATGATGGCAAAGAGGCCACACCCGTTCCCATCCCGAACACGGAAGTTAAGCTCTTTTGCGCCGATGGTAGTTGGGGGTTTCCCCCTGTGAGAGTAGGACGTCGCTGGGCAAGTCGAAAAGCCGTTACCGGTTCATTCCGGTAGCGGCTTTTTTGTATGAAAAATTTTCATACCTCTTGAACAACAATGGAATTTCACTAGGTTTTTTAAGGCCGTCAAGGAACTGCTAGTCAGTTTTGCGAACCATGGATTGAGCGAAAGCAGATGAAGAAAGATATTAAGAAAATTTCACGGTTCATTAGTCGGAATAGTTTTACTTTTTCCAGTTTCTTGACACCCCCTGAAACCGCTGATAACCTTACAATAATATTCAAAAGGAAGCAGGAGGCGTGTCAATTATGTGGGAATCGAAATTTCTTAAAGAAGGGTTAACCTTCGACGATGTATTGCTAGTGCCAGCTCATTCAGAAGTATTGCCGAAGGACATTGATTTGTCAGTGGAGCTGACACCGAAAATCAAGTTGAATATCCCGATTATCAGTGCCGGGATGGATACCGTGACAGAAGCGAAAATGGCTATTTCAATGGCGCGTCAAGGCGGTCTTGGAATCATCCATAAAAATATGAGCATCGAAGAGCAGGCTGAACAAGTAGTGACTGTTAAACGTTCGGAAAATGGCGTCATTACAGATCCTTTCTATCTGACTCCTCAGCACCAGGTTTACGATGCTGAACATTTGATGGGCAAATACCGAATTTCGGGCGTGCCGATCGTTCAAAGTGAAGAGGATCTTACTTTGGTGGGCATTATCACTAACCGCGACCTCCGCTTTATCCAGGATTATTCTTTGGAGATTAAAGACGTTATGACGAAAGAAAAGCTAGTGACGGCTCCTGTCGGCACAACTTTAGAAGATGCCGAGAAAATCCTCCAGCAGTATAAAATCGAGAAACTGCCAATTGTGGACCAGAATGGCATGCTAAAAGGACTTATCACAATCAAGGACATTGAGAAAGTGATTGAGTTCCCGATTGCTGCAAAAGATGAGCAGGGACGCTTGCTAGCCGGCGCTGCTGTTGGCGTGACTTCTGATACGATGAAGCGCGTCGAGCAATTGGTGAAAGCCCATGTTGATGTGGTGGTTATCGATACTGCACATGGCCATTCAGAAGGCGTTCTGAATATGGTCAGACAAATTCGCGAAACATATCCTGAACTGACTATCGTTGCAGGGAATGTAGCTACTGCAAGTGGAACAAAGGCATTGATTGAAGCAGGTGCTGATGTTGTTAAAGTAGGCATTGGGCCGGGCTCTATTTGTACCACGCGCGTTGTAGCGGGTGTAGGGGTTCCACAAATCACGGCTGTTTATGATTGTGCGACAGAAGCCCGCAAGCATGGCAAGTCAATCATTGCAGATGGCGGCATCAAATTCTCTGGCGATATTATTAAAGCACTTGCTGCAGGCGGACATGTCGTTATGCTAGGCAGCTTACTTGCAGGGACAACCGAAAGCCCAGGAGACACCGAAATCTTCCAGGGACGCCGCTTCAAGACTTATCGCGGCATGGGCTCGATCGCTTCTATGGAAAAAGGCTCCAAAGACCGTTATTTCCAGGATGAAGCTAAAAAGTTGGTACCTGAAGGAATCGAAGGCCGCTTGCCTTATAAAGGGCCGCTTACCGATACGATCCACCAATTGCTCGGCGGCATCCGTGCAGGAATGGGCTATTGCGGAACGAAAGACTTGGCGACGTTGCGTGAAGAAGCACAGTTTATCCGCATGACTGGTGCAGGGCTAATTGAAAGCCATCCGCATGACGTACAAATCACTAAAGAATCACCGAATTACTCAATGTAAGATCAGACGCCTTTCTAGGGATTCCTAGGGGGCGTTTTTTCGTTTTGCTTCCAGAGAATGTGATAAAATAGCAAAAGGAATGAAGTGATGGAGGATAAGCGAGTGAAAAGTTTAGTGAAATGGGTTCAAGTATTGGCGATAATAGCTGTAGGCCTCATGATCCTAGTACCGAATCGCGTACAGGCGGAAGAAACGGTTCCTGTATTGGCGGATGCGGCGATTGTCGTAGATGCAGAAACTGGGCAAATCTTATATGGGCAAAATGACGAAGCCGTCCTGGGGATCGCTTCCATGAGTAAAATGATGAGTGAATACCTTTTGTTTGAAGCGATCGAAGAAGGTATCGTCAGCTGGGACGATGAATACGAAGTGACTGATTATAGCCACCGGATTTCGCAAGATTTGCGTTTGAGCAATGTCCCGCTGCGCCGGGATGGTTCCTATACCATGAAGGAGTTATATGAAGCAATGGCCATTTATTCCGCGAATGCGGCGACGATCGGCATTGCTGAAACAATTGCCGGCACGGAGAAAGAATTTGTCCAGATGATGAATGATAAAGCGAAAGAGCTGGGCATTGAAGACGCGCATTTCGTCAATTCGACAGGACTTAATAATTCATTTCTATTAGGCATGCATCCTGAAGGGACGGGAGAAGACGAAGAAAATACGATGTCGGCCCGTTCAGTGGCCATTTTAACCAAAGCCTTACTGGATGATTATCCGGAAATCCTGGATACTGCAAAAATTCCTGAATTGATGTTCCGGGAAGGAACGCCTGATCAGATTCGCATGGTTAATTGGAATACGATGCTGCCTGGGATGGACCATGAATATGAAGGAATGGACGGATTGAAAACAGGGACCACTGATTTTGCAGGCCATTCTTTTGCAGGGACTGCCAAACGCGACGGGGTCCGTCTGATCGCGGTGGTCATGAAAGCAGTCGATGCGAAAGGGGAAGGTTCCTATCAGGCGCGTTTTGATGCGACGCGCGCATTGTTGGACTACGGCTTTGAATTTCAGGAAGCTGAAATTATGAAAGCCGGCCAACAATTCATGGGCCAGGAATCCCTTCCTGTCTCGAAAGGTGAAAAAGACCAAGTAGCGATCGCGGTTAAAGAGCCGGTTCGTTTGCTGGCCCCATCCACTCAGCAAGAGGTGTACCGGACTGAGCTTGAATTAACGGCAGGAACCCCGCTTGAGGCAGCTGTAGAGGAAGGCCAACTTGTAGGTAAGGTGAGGGTTTTGGATTCTGAAGGCAATGAAGTGGAGTATCTAAAGGGTGAAAAGCCAGCTGCGGTTGTAGCAACGACAGAAACGGTGGAACGCGCCAATTGGTTTGCCATTTCCATGAAAGGCGCCGTGGATTTCATTAAAGGTTTGTTTTAAGAAAAACCAGCTCATCTTTTAGCGGATGAGCTGGTTTTTTGGTATGTTCCAGCACCGCATCAATTGGCTGATGCCTTGCTGGATTTCGCTTTCGTCAAGTCCTCCAAAACCGAGGACGATTTTTGGTGAAGCCGATTTTTGCTTGAGCAGGTCGTAATTCTGCATCGCGAATACACGGATTCCTGCATTGCTGGCTTTGTCTACTAAGCTTTGTTCTGTGCGTTCGGTATCGATGGTTAAAACGACGTGCATGCCTGCTTGTTCGCCGGAAACAGTCACTATTGGTTGGTAAGGGACGAGTGCTTGCATCAGGGATTCGAGCTTTTTCCGGTACAGTTTGCGCATGCGGTTTAAATGTCTTGAAAAATGGCCTTTTTGCATGAACGTCGCGACAATTTGCTGGTCGATGCGCGGCACGGTGGATGTGTAATGCAAAAAGGTGTTGCGATAGGCGTTCAACAACCTTGGCGGTAACACAAGATAGGCGATGCGCAACGAGGGCATGATTGATTTGGAGAAGGTACTGATATAGATGACCCGCCCGCCGACGTCCATGCTTTGCAGGGCAGGGATCGGTTGGCTCGTGTAGCGGAATTCGCTGTCGTAATCGTCTTCGATGATATAGCGTTCAGGACTTGCGGCTGCCCAGTTCAAGAGCTGTGCGCGGCGTGTGGCGCTTAAAATCGAGCCTGTCGGGAACTGGTGGGAGGGGGTGACATAGGCGATGTCGACGCCGGTTTTGTCGAGTTCCTGCACATCGATGCCGTCTTCGTCTACGGCTATCGGAAAAGCCTGCCTGTCGTCATGTTCGAAAATGCTGTGGGTGAGGGCATATCCAGGATTTTCAAAGCCGAAGCTTAGGTTTTTGTCGAAAAGACGGATCAGCAGCGGCATTAATTGTTCGGTCCCCGAACCGACAATGATTTGTTCGGGTTTGCACACGACACCGCGGGATTGGTATAAATAACGGGCGATTTCAGCGCGCAGTGACTCGTCTCCCTGTGGATGGCCAGCGAGGAGGAGTTCATGATTTTCTTCATCGATTACTTCACGGGCTGTCTTGCGCCATGTGGGGAATGGAAACGACCGTGTATCAATGCGTGCTGGATTGAAGTCATATACATAACTAGGTTTTGGCACGTCGCGGATCGCCGTTTCTTCTTGAGGCAGATCCAAATAAGCCAGTTCTTCCACCGGCATCGTGAAAAATCCTTTACGCGGGCGTGGTTCAATAAAGCCTTCTGCGACTAATTGGGAATAGGCGAGTTCGACGGTCGTCTGGCTGATCTGCAAGTACTCCGCCAGTTTGCGTTTGCTCGGAAGCTTGGTATCGACCGCGATTTTACCCGCCGTGATGGCGGTACGGATTTCCCGGTAGAGCTGCTTATATAGTGGTGTGGTTGAGTGTTTTTGTAATTGGAACATGAGCATATCCATTGGGATCCCTCCAACTGACCTTTTAAATTAACATAAACTGAGTCTTTTTATATGGTCACAGTTTATTATACTGTAAACAACCGACAAAAGGGAGGAATTTTCAGATGAGTGAAAAAGGTACAGATCGAGTGAAGCGTGGAATGGCAGAAATGCAAAAAGGCGGCGTCATTATGGATGTGGTCAATGCAGAACAGGCAAAAATCGCAGAAGCGGCAGGGGCAACGGCTGTCATGGCGCTTGAGCGTGTCCCATCGGATATCCGCAAAGAAGGCGGCGTGGCACGTATGGCGGACCCGCGTATTACGGAAGAAGTGATGAATGCCGTATCGATTCCAGTCATGGCGAAAGCGCGTATTGGCCATATTACAGAAGCGCGCGTGCTTGAAGCGATGGGCGTCGACTATATCGACGAAAGCGAAGTACTGACGCCAGCGGATGAAGAATTTCACTTGCTGAAAAATGATTATACGGTCCCGTTCGTCTGTGGATGCCGCAATATCGGGGAAGCGGCACGGCGCATCGGGGAAGGGGCGTCAATGCTGCGTACGAAAGGCGAGCCTGGCACAGGGAATATCGTCGAAGCGGTGCGCCATTTGCGCCAAGTGAATGCCGAAGTACGCAATATCGTCGCGATGGGCGAAGACGAACTGATGACAGCCGCGAGAGACTTAGGTGCATCGTATGAGTTTTTGAAAGAAGTGAAATTGCTTGGCCGTTTGCCGGTCGTTAACTTTGCAGCAGGAGGCATCGCGACACCAGCGGATGCGGCGCTCATGATGGAACTCGGGGCGGACGGCGTTTTTGTCGGATCCGGCATTTTCAAATCGGAACAGCCGGAGCGTTTTGCGCGTGCCATCGTCGAAGCGACTGCCCATTACCAGGATTACGTATTGATCGCGAAACTATCGAAAGATCTAGGTCCGGCGATGAAAGGCATGGAAATGGCAACAATCGGTGCGGCGGACCGCATGCAGGAAAGAAGCTGGTAAGGATGAAAATCGGAGTATTGGCGCTGCAAGGAGCGGTACGTGAACATGCACAGGCAATTCAGGCATGCGGCGCGGAAGCTATCGTGGTGAAGAAAGCAGGCGATTTGGCAGAACTCGATGGGTTGGTGCTGCCAGGGGGAGAAAGCACGGCGATGCGCCGTTTGATCGACCGGGCGGAGTTGCTGGAACCATTAAGAGAATTCGCTGATTCCGGAAAGCCGATGTTCGGCACTTGTGCAGGGCTTGTATTGCTGGCAAAAGAAATTGACGGGCAGGAAGCTGCGCATCTCGGTGTCATGGACATGACCGTGGCGCGTAATTCCTTCGGCAGGCAAGTGGACAGCTTTGAAGCGGATCTGGATATTGTGGGACTCGATGCGCCGTTTCCGGCAGTGTTTATCCGTGCGCCGCATATCGTGCGTGCCGGTGAGGGTGTGGAAGTTTTGTGTGAATACGAGGGGCGCATTGTGCTGGCACGGAGCGGCGCATTTCTTGGCTGTTCATTCCATCCGGAACTGACCGGTGACCACCGCTTGATGCAACTGTTTTTGGGAATGGTAGAAAACAGGGAACTCTTGCCAACCGCAGCACACTATAGTAAAATATGAATAATTTCAAAGAAGAAACGTTGATGGGAATAGTAAAGCGCAGTTTTTCTAGAAGAGAGCCGGTGGTTGGTGCGAACCGGCGTAAAACGCGTTTGAATCCACCCCGGAGTTGCATGGCGATGAGCCAGTGCCGGTTTTAATGCCGTTATGTGATGAAGAGGATTGGCCTTGTGCCGATCAATCAGGGTGGCAACGCGGGTAGCTCTCGTCCCTTTACCAGGGGACGGGGGCTATTTTTGCGTTGTTTTTTCTTATTTGACGAATACTTAAGGAGGAATTTCTATGTTGGATATCCGTTTTGTACGGGAAAATTTTAAACAAGTGAAAACAAAGCTCGGCAAGCGCGGGGAAGACATTTCCGTACTCGATGATTTCGAAGCGCTAGACCAAAAGCGCCGCGAATTAATTGTCCAGACCGAGAAATTGAAAGCGGAGCGCAACGAAGCATCCCAGCAAATCGCTGTCATGAAGCGTAACAAGGAAAATGCCGATGAGGCGATTGCGAAAACCCGCGAAGTCGGCGACCAGATCAAAGCGATCGACGACGAATTGCGCGAAGTGGAAGAAAAGTTGGAGTACATCATGATGCGCGTGCCGAACATCCCGCACGACAGCGTGCCGTTCGGTGATTCCGAAGACGATAATGAAGAAATCCGTACCTGGGGCGACAAGCCGGAGTTCGGATTTGAAGCGAAGCCCCACTGGGACATCGCGACCGATTTGAATATCGTCGATTTCGAGCGTGCCGCGAAAGTGACGGGCAGCCGTTTCGTGTTTTACCGCGGGCTTGGCGCACGCCTGGAGCGTGCACTCATCAATTTCATGATGGATCTTCACCAGGAGGAGCATGGCTACGAGGAAATGCTGCCGCCGTATATGGTCAACCGCGAAAGCTTGACCGGCACCGGGCAATTGCCGAAGTTCGAGGAAGATGCATTCTTGATTGAGAAGGAAGATTATTTCCTCATCCCGACTTCTGAAGTGCCAGTGACAAACTTCTACCGGGATGATATTCTGACGGCGGACATGCTGCCGCAAGCCTTTGCTTCTTACAGCGCGAACTTCCGCTCTGAAGCGGGTTCTGCAGGCCGCGACACGCGCGGGTTGATCCGACAGCACCAATTCAATAAAGTCGAGCTGGTGCGCTTTGTGAAACCTGAAGATTCTTATGATGAACTTGAGAAGCTGACAGGGCATGCCGAGAAAGTCTTGCAGCTATTGGGGCTCCCATACCGTGTCTTGAAGATGTGCACGGCAGACCTTGGCTTTACTGCAGCGAAGAAATACGATATTGAAGTATGGATCCCGAGCCAGGAGATGTACCGTGAAATCTCTTCTTGCTCAAACTTTGAAGATTTCCAAGCGCGCCGCGCGAACATCAAGTTCCGCCGCGAAGCGAAAGGCAAGCCGGAATTCGTCCATACGCTGAACGGCAGCGGACTTGCTGTCGGACGGACGGTAGCGGCGATTTTGGAGAACTGCCAGCAGGAAGACGGTTCTGTTGCCATTCCTGAAGTCTTGCAGCCATATATGGGCGGAAAAACAACGATCCGCTAAACGAGAAGACCCGAATGGATCTCGGGTCTTTTTTGTATGAATCGGGTAAACAGGAAGAAAGGCGAAAGGAGCGGTTTACATGCAGGAAGTGGATTTTCGCTTTGTCGAAACGAATGGCATCGAATTATATACGGCGATTGCAGGACCGGAAGATGGGGAGCTCGTTGTCCTATTGCATGGCTTTCCGGAATTCTCCTATGGTTTCCACCACCAGATAGAAGCACTGGCAGCCTCGGGTTATCGCGTCGCGGCACCGGACCAGCGGGGCTATCATTTGAGTGACAAGCCGGAAGCCATTGAAGACTACACAGTCGATAAGCTGAGTGATGATATTGCCGGCTTGATCGAAGCGCTCGGGGAAACTTCGGCGACTGTGATCGGGCATGATTGGGGCGGGGCGGTCGCCTGGCATTTGGCCTCGGCCAAGCCGGAATGCGTCAAAAAGCTGGTCGCGATCAACATTCCACACCCCGCGGCAATGCCACGCGTCCTTATGAAAAATCCGTCACAATGGCTGAAAAGCTCGTATATGGCCTTTTTCCAGTTGCCGGAGGTACCGGAGCAATTGATGGCAGCCAATAATTATGAAATGATGCAGCAGGCAATGCAAGGGACGGCGAACCCCGATGTTTTTATGGAAAAAGAATGGGGTTATTACCGCCATGCCTGGAGCCAGCCGGGAGCTTTGACGGGCATGCTCAATTGGTACCGGGCGATCCGAAAAGGCAGCCTCCTGCAAATGCCGGCCAGTCGTGTAGGCGTGCCGGTGCGCATCATCTGGGGCATTGGTGACCAGTTCCTGTCGCCGATGCTCGCAAAAGAAAGTCTCAAGTTCTGTGAAGACGCAGAACTTGTCTGGGTCGGTGAGGCGACGCACTGGGTGCATCATGAGCAGCCGGAAATCGTGAATCGTTTGATCGAGGAATTTTTGGCATAGAAAAACGGAAAACCCTAAGCCTGGGTTTTCCGTTTTTCTTTATTACGTTTACGCAAGTCTCGAAAAAATTGGGTGAGCAAGCCGCCGCATTCATCCGCCATGACGTTTTCCGTCACTTCGCATTGATGGTTGAAGCGCTCATCGTTCAGCAGACGGTACAGCGAATCGACGCAGCCCGCCTTGCTGTCGCGCGCGCCGTAGACAATATGCGGGATGCGCGACTGCAGAATAGCGCCGGCGCACATCGGGCAAGGCTCTAACGTAACGTAAAGCTTTGTGTTTTCCAGGCGCCAATTGTCGAGTTCTTCACAGGCTTGCTGGATTGCGAGCAATTCGGCGTGTGTCACCGCATTGCGCGTCGTTTCGCGCAAATTATGGGCACGCGCGATGACGCGATCGCCTTGGACGATGACTGCGCCGATCGGCACTTCGCCTTTTTCGGCTGCTTTTTGGGCTTCTTCAATCGCCAGCCCCATAAAATAATGGTCTTTTTCCATTCCGTTCATGATTCATCGCTCCTCGACTTTCAGTGTATCATTTTTTCGTCCTGACAAAGCACTACAAAGCCGTGCACAATTTGGAACGCCATTTGGCTCTACTTTTACTTTTGGAGATATGGTAAAATAAATGGCATTGCATTTTACTTGAATCGAAGAAGGGGGACTTCTTGTGCCGGTGCCATTTATCACCGTAGAAGGTCCGATCGGAGTGGGGAAGACCTCGCTGACGAAAGCACTTTCGGAACAACATCAATTTCAATTGCTGAAGGAAATCGTGGATGAAAATCCGTTTTTGAATAAATTTTATGAGGACATCGAGGAGTGGAGTTTCCAGACGGAAATGTTCTTCCTATGCAATCGCTATAAGCAATTGAGCGACATCCAAAAGAAATTCATCTCCAACCAGGAGCCGGTCGTTGCGGATTACCATATCTTCAAAAACTTGATTTTCGCCAAACGGACGCTGCCTGAAGAAGAATACGCGAAATACGAAGCAATCTATAAAATCCTGACGGCCGATATGCCGAAACCGAACATGGTCATTTATTTGCATGCGAGCCTTGATACCTTGATGAAGCGCATTAAATTGCGCGGTCGTGAATTCGAGCAAATGATTACGCCCGATTACATGGAGCAATTGTCTGCAGACTACCATGAATTCATCGAACGCTTTGAGCGCGAGCATCCGGAAATTCCGGTACTGCGCTTTAATGGAGACAAACTTGATTTTGTGCAAAACCGTTCCGACCTTGAAGTGATTCTCACTCATGTGGAAGGCACGCTTGAAAAAAGGAGCTTATCAATATGAATGAAAATTTACGAGACAAGTACGGCATCCCTAAAGATGCCGTCATCACTATCGCCGGAACGGTCGGCGTCGGCAAGTCGACAATGACCAAAGCACTTGCGGATTCACTGCAATTCCGCACGTCTTTTGAGAACGTAGATGGCAACCCGTATCTTGATTTGTTTTATGAAGATTTCGAGAAATGGAGCTTCCATCTGCAAGTGTATTTCCTTGCAGAGCGCTTCAAGGAGCAGAAACGGATGTTCGAATACGGCGGCGGCTTTATCCAAGACCGCTCGATTTACGAAGACACCGGAATTTTCGCGAAAATGCACCAGGAAAAAGGCACGATGAATGCAGTGGATTACGAGACCTATACCAATCTATTCGATGCGATGGTCATGACGCCCTATTTCCCACATCCGGATTTGTTGATTTATCTCGAAGGGTCGATTGAAGACATCCTCGGGCGCATCCAAGAGCGCGGCCGCGCAATGGAACAGCAGACGCCTGTTGAATACTGGCTGGAAATGCACGAACGCTACGAGCGCTGGATCGACTCGTTCAACGCTTGTCCCGTGCTGCGCCTCAATATCAACGACTATGATTTGATGAACGACCCCGATTGTTCAGAGCAAATCGTGGAACGCATCGGCAAGTTCATGCAACAGACTGCTGTGTTAAGACGCTAAAAAAGCGGAGACAATTGTCTCCGCCTTTTTTATTTCCCGGGAAATAGGGCAATAAGAAAACCCACAGGAAAGATCCTGTGGGCTATATCGTAATATTCGGACATATTGATGGGAAGAAAAATTCGTTGCTTACACAACGAATCAACCTCATATCTACATGCGCGTAGTTATTCAAAAAATGGAGGAGGAAGAGGGATTCGAACCCCCGCGGGATTTGACTCCCCTGTCGGTTTTCAAGACCGATCCCTTCAGCCAAACTTGGGTATTCCTCCGTGTTGGACAAGATATAATTTATCACGGATTTAAAAACCCGTCAACAGTTTTAAAAGAAAAAGTTGTGTTTTTTACGGAAATCGATAGAATGTGTAATTCTGATGAGCTAGGAGACGCTTGTTCTATTCTGACATTAACTTTATGTTTGATTTTTCCTCCAGCACTCCGTATACTAGTAAATGCCGTGCTAGGTGGGAAGGTAGCGGTGTCCTGTAACCTGCAATCCGCTCTAGCAGGACTGAATTCCTTTCTGAGGCTGTTTGTATGCAAGGTCTGCCTCATGCACGTAGTGTTGACATCTGGGTCCTGCGCAATGGAAACCCATGAACCATGTCAGGTCCGGAAGGAAGCAGCATTAAGTGGTACTTTCTATGTGCCGCGGGGTTGCCTAGATCGAGCCAACGACATGAGTAACGCTTGTGTACAGCAGTCGAAGAAAGGTGCACGGCTTAACCTAAATGATCCAAACCTGTCCGCAGTCTGCGGGCAGGTTTTTTTCTGTCCGGAATGCAAAGCGTCCGGTGAAATGATTCGGGAACAAGGCCATTTTATGGTATAATGACAGGACGGAACAAAGACTTTTTAAAAGGGGAGAACAAGGTGGCGTATCAAGCTTTTTACCGTGTGTACAGACCGCGGACTTTCTCGGAAATGACCGGCCAGACGCATGTCAAACAAACCCTTCAGAATGCTCTCCTTTATGATAAAACGACCCACGCGTATTTATTCTCCGGCCCTCGTGGTACCGGGAAGACGAGTGCGGCGAAGATTTTCGCCAAGGCGTTGAATTGCGAACAAGCCCCGGCAGCGGAACCGTGCAATGAATGCTCTTCTTGCCGGAGCATTGATGAAGGCTCGAATACAGACGTCATCGAATTCGATGCGGCTTCCAATTCACGGGTCGAGGAAATGCGGGAAATCATAGAGAAAGTTCGTTTTTCTCCAGCCAATTCCCGTTTCAAAGTTTATATCATTGATGAAGTGCATATGTTGTCGAACAGCGCTTTCAACGCGTTGTTGAAAACATTGGAAGAACCGCCGGAACACGTCGTCTTCATTTTGGCGACAACCGAGCCGCATAAATTGCCGCTGACGATCATCTCCCGCTGCCAGCGTTTCGATTTTAAATCGCATACGCAAGCGGACATCGTCGCGCGGATGATCACCGTCTTGGAAGATGCCAAGATTCCTTATAATGAACAAGTGCTGAAGATCATTGCCCAGGCGGCGGCGGGCGGCATGCGCGATGCGCTCAGCCTGCTCGACCAGGTGGTATCGTTCAGTGGAGATGAAATGACCATTGAAGACGCACTTCTGGTTACGGGCTCCATCAGCCAGGATATGTTTTACGGCATTGCCGAAGCGCTGTTGAAGAAAGATGTCGGCCAAGCATTGACATTGCTGGAGCAATTGGTGCGCGACGGCAAAGACCCAGTGCGTTTAGTGGAAGATTTCATCACCTTCTTCCGTGATCTATTGCTGATCCAAACGGCGCCGGGGCTGCGCGATATGCTGGAGCTTGCCGCTTTCGAACCGCGTTTCGAAGAGCTGGCAGAACAGTTTGAAGCGTCGACACTCTATAACTGGATCGACATTTTAACGAAGACCCAGCAAGAGATGCGTTTCTCGAACCATACGAAAATCTATATGGAAACCGCACTCTTAAAAATGGTACAAGCAGACGCTCCTGTGCAAACGGCTGGGACAGCTGCGCCGTCTCCTGAACTTGAAGCGAAAGTGGCAGGTCTTGAGCAATTGGTGCGCGAACTGCAGCAGCAGCTGAAAGATGGCGGAGGCGCGTCGAATGCTGCACCGAAAGCGGAACAGAAAAAGCGCCAGCGTTCGCAAAGCGCCTTTAAAATTCCAACGGGCCGCATTCAGGAAGTGCTGAAAAATGCCACGAAACCCGATATCCAGGCGATCAAAACCAATTGGGCGACCGTGATGGGGCAATTGCAGCGCTCGCACTCGGCATTGCTCAACGATGCCGAGCCGGTGGCGGCATCCCCGGATGCTTTTGTGTTAAAATTCAAGTATGATATTCATTGCCAGATGGCTTCTGAAAATCAAACTTTTGCGGCAGCGTTCAGCCAATTGCTCGAGCAGTATACCGGCAAGGCTTACACGCCGGTTTATGTGCCGGACGCCAATTGGCTGAAAATCCGTGAAGAGTTTATCCGCAACGGCGGCTTGAAAAACGAAGGCGAAGCGCAGGAAGTGGAGGAACAGCAAGACAATCCGTTTTCCGGTGATGGCGCAAGCCCTGAGGAAGATCCATTCGTCTCTGAGGCGGAGCGGCTCTTCGGCAAGGATTTTGTCGAAGTCCATGATGATTAACGAATACAAAATTTGAGGAGGAAACAATTATGCGTGGTGGAGGAAATATGCAAGGCATGATGAAACAAATGCAGAAAATGCAAAAACAAATGGCGGAGGCTCAAGAAGAGCTCGGCACATTGAAATTTGAAGGAACAGCAGGCGGGGGAATGGTTAAAGTAACAGTCTCCGGCCATAAAGAGGTTCTTGATATTGCATTGGACCCGGCAGTCGTAGACCCGGAAGATGTGGAAATGCTGCAAGATACATTGATCGTCGCAACAAACGAAGCATTTAAAAAAGCGGATGAGCATGCGAATTCTACAATGGGTAAATTCACGAAAGGCTTGAATATCCCAGGCATGTTCTAGGAGGTAAGCGATAATGCACTACCCGGAACCTATTTCCAAATTGATGGAGAGTTTCATGAAGTTGCCAGGGATCGGGCCAAAAACAGCGGCCCGGCTGGCATTTTTTGTGCTCGGAATGAAAGAAGACACGGTGCTTGATTTTGCGAAAGCATTGGTCGACGCTAAACGTAATTTGAGCTTTTGTTCAGTCTGCGGCCACATCACGGACCTCGACCCGTGCCGGATTTGCCAGGATACAAGCCGCGACCGGTCGATGATCTGCGTGGTCCAAGACCCGAAAGACGTCATTGCGATGGAAAAAATGCGCGATTACACGGGGCTTTATCATGTCTTGCAAGGTGCTATTTCGCCAATGGACGGCATCGGCCCGGAGGATATCAACGTGCCTTCGCTCTTGACGCGTCTTCAAGACGAGCAAGTGAAAGAACTGATTTTGGCGACGAACCCGACCATCGAAGGAGAAGCGACCGCAATGTATATCTCGCGGCTGGTAAGGCCTTCCGGCATCCGGACGACACGCATTGCCCATGGGCTTCCGGTTGGAGGCGACTTGGAATATGCGGATGAAGTCACGCTATCCAAAGCACTTGAAGGCCGGCGTGAACTTTCCTGAGCTCTCGATAAATGGTGAATATTCTGACAAATAATGATATTTGTATAATTATTCCGTTCAATTGAAATCAAAGGTTATATAGAAGGAAGTAGTTTAATCCAGCTGTTTTAAAGGATTGAATTACTTTCTTTTCTTAATGGAAATAATGCTGAAAAAAAGAAAGGTTTTTAAATATAATTTAATTTACCAAAAGTGTTGACTTTCTAAAGGACGTGCTTTAATATAGTAAGAGTCGTCAGGAACGACAGCAAACATGAACCTTGAAAACTGAACAGCAAAACGTCAACAATACAGCCGCGAGCGATCGCGGCAAACTTACTGATCAGCTTCGGCAGATCAAAGCGAATCGCGCGTCTTATGACGGCGATACGCCAGCAGTATTGAGCAATCAAC
>NZ_QLZQ01000013.1 GCF_003289925.1 Planococcus maitriensis
ACTTCCGGTCCGACGTCACCAGCAGCTCATTTACGAGCACCGCATCTTTCCGGGTTTTTCGTTCGCTTACTTTTTGGCTCTCGATGATAGCTTTCACTTGTTGGTTGTAATCAATTTTTTCTTGATGCAGCAAATCATAATTCAAATGTTCACGGTCCGGATCGATGTCTGGATTCGTCCGACTTTCCCGTTCTCGCTGGTTGTGAAATTGCATGCCCTTCAAATCCGGGCTCTTCATTTTCTGCATCCGTACCACAGCAAAACTCACAAAAACACGCCCCCCTATTTCGGTCAACTTCCATGTAAAGTATAGCACACTATACTTTATTGCATAAAGGTGTGCTCTCCGAGGGTGAAAAGCAAGTAGCTGCCTCAATAGTGAGGCAGCTACCCAAAGTCAAAAGCATAGGGCTGCCTTACTTCGTAAGGTATCACCCAAGTTCAAAATCAAGGAAATATCAGTCCCTCTTGGGACTTTTAATTTCCAGAGAAAAAGAAGGAAGAGATAGCTTTCGCTATTTCTTCCTTCTTATCAAAACACTCATTCAAAACATAAATATAAAGTTATTCTAAGTTTGTCTTTATAGTTACATATCCATCTAATTTATAATCCGATTCTCCGATTTCTACTTTTTCATCTCCACGGTTTATTTTGTATTTTCCTCCCCGGAGACTAGCGCTGGGATTTAGTTCTTGATTCTCTTTCAATCCCCCTGTTAACTGACCATAAATATATTTTTTTCCTTCCGAGAAATCTTTCTCAGGAATGTAGCCCACTAAAAACGAGCCTATGTAAACTGCAATAGCCTCTGGATCATATTTATTATCAGGCTCCAATTTAAGGCTGCAATCAGTAAAAGGAGCTCCCTCAAATTCAAATACAGGCTCATCGAAGGTTTCTTCTAAAATCTCTTTGTTCGACATGCCATTATATTTTTCGTCAAAGTAAAAGCTATGTTCCTTCGCTTCTTTTATCGCTTTTTTGATAGCTGGCTGGTGAAAGGAGGTTCCAGCTATTTTAAATTCTAAGCGTTCAAAGACACCGTTTTTTTCTTTTATCGTGGTTGAATAGTTGGTTTCTGCAATAGTTTCTGGACCTTTATATTCTTCTTTAACTTCTGGAATAACTATCTCCGGTTGTTCTTCTGTCTCTTTTTTTGAAGATGTATTTCTGTTTTTAAAGATAAAATCTAACATGCCCATATTACAGTCCCCTTCCCAATTCAGTTCATTTCTTACAGGATAGCATTTACCGTCCTTAAAAACTCCATAATTTTCCTAGTGAATTCCTAATTTCTATCTTCTAGCCAATTATAAAATTTAACTTTTTTTACAGCTTCAGGTGACATGGCTTGATGATTCTTTTCAAGTAAGCGATTTAATTCTTGAAAGTTCCAAATGCATTTCCGAATAAGTTCATCTGCTTTTTCTTTTGTGATACTTACTGGTTCCCCTATAAATTCTTGCATTCCTTCAATTTCTCGAATTAAATTAATCGCTCGCTGCCGATCTTCCTTATCATCAACATTTACGTACTGAAACATATCTTCAAAAACCACTTCTACAATACTTTGAATTTCTTTGATTTGTTTCTTTGTAGCACTAGTTAGCTTTTGGCCATTTGACCAAATTAAATCAAAGCTACTGATAGTACGCCCCTCTTTTTCTACGTTATAACGTATTTCTAACTCAGTATGTTTATTTATTTCAGTAATCGCGACATCAAGAACAGATTTTTTAAAGCGTCCAGTATTCTCTAAATATGTTTTTGTATCTTGAACTCCAAATAACTTCATCAAATCTTCTTTTGATATCACCCTATGCCAGTAACCATGATGGGCTTTTACGAAATCATATAAAGTCCAAGAAAAACTACTTTTGAATTTAGAAGCAATAGTTAGATCTGTTGTAATGTATTTATCTTTCAAATTTAAGATATGAGGAATCATACGAGGATTCCATTCGAATTTAAAATGTCCTTTTTTATAACTCATGCCCATAAAAACATTCCAAAATTTAAATTCTTCATTTTCCAGATCTGCCGTACTGAATTTCACACTAGTGACCTTATCAGAATCTTTTATAGCATCTTCAGTATTATATTTTGTTAGTTTAAACTTCTTTTCAAAATCAGCTTTATGAAATTCAGTTACCCCATTTTGTTGAGTGCTGAAAATAGAAAAAGCCAATAACTGCATTTGATTTAAAGACAAACCTTGATTTAGTTTTGCCATAGACAATTCATTACTTTTCTTTATTGCATTCTCATATGAAATTATTTGTCTTTTAGAATTTCTTCTCGCCATTTCCCCAGCCCCTTTATGTACTTAAAACTTCCCTTTAAATGTACTTTTAAATTGTAAATAGGTATCCATATAATTTAAATTGTACCTTTATTTTAATTAAGGTTCAATTAGAAAGAAGAAAAAAGTACAGTAAAGGGAAGAAAAAAGTACAGTAAAGGGAAGAAAAAAGTACAGTAAATTTTTCAAACCTTTGTGGCTCTAAGGCGCAAGGGCACTCCTAAATATAACTAATGTAATTAATTTTTTAAAAATAATATATATATACAGGCAAAATTTCATTTTGAAAAAATGAAAAAACAAAGAAAAGAACATACAGATCAAGTTCATTCTTAGAAAAAGAGGGACTAATTAAGAGAGCTGAGTCTTTTTCTATATTTTTTACTGGCAAATAAAAAAGAAAAAAGCCACCGGATGCTGTCGGTAGCTTAAATCAATTTCACAGACGAAATGCTTTTAAATTGCTCTCAATTTGTTCATCCGTGATACCGATATAACGCAAGGTGATCTGCGGATGGGCATGGTTCAAGATATTCTGCAGCTCGGCAATGTCTTTAAACTGCTTGTAATGCCAATAGCCAAATGTTTTGCGCAAAGTATGTGTGCCAATGCCCACGGTGATATCAACCATCTGTGCGGCCTTCTGAAGCTGTCTGTACGCTTGAACACGTGTAATTGGATTATTTCCCTTTCGACTGGGAAAAAGCCACTCAGCGCCTTCTAACGTGCGAATATAGGCATCCAGTTCCTCGTAAATGTTGCTGAGGTGAATGGTTCTGCGTTTTCCGGTCTTTCCTTCACGCAACGACACCACCTTTTTGCCCTGAATCTCGCTGGTTTTAACCTTTAACAGATCCCCGACACGCAAGCCGGAATTGATGCCCAGGAGAAACAAGATATAATCCCGTTCGCTGCACCATTTCTTCAAGCTCCATTTCATGTCCTCAATCTTTTGGAGCGATCGGATCGGCTGCACGTCTTTGATTTCCGTTTGTTTGTTGCCCACTTTTATCACTCCTGGTTTTAGTTTAAGAACAAGTGCTATTTCGGTAGACTTGGAGAGGAAATCAAATTGTTTGGAAAGGCTGGATACAGAATGAAACTGGATACTTTTGCGTATTTCATTGTCCATTTGCTGACGCCTGGGCTGTTGCTAGGCCTCGGGCTGCTGTGGGGACATTGGATAGTCGAAAAACCACTGGCTAACAATGTAACGGATAATTTGTCGATTGTAGCGATATATTATGTGCTCGTCAGCATCATTTGGTTCCTGAAATTTAAGGACATGCGAGCGATCGGAACAAATAAGGTTTCCACCAAATCGAACTAACCAAAAGCGAAGGCGAGAGGAGAACGGGTTTCCTCTCGTTTTTTTTTTGAAGTTCGCAAAAAAACGAGAAATGAACCATTTACGAACCGATGTAGAGCTGTACGTAAGGAATTTTAGGAAAAGAAAAAGAGCGCCGCCAAGGAAAAGCGAACGCAGGAAAATCAAGGATCTGAATGTATCATTTTTTCTAGTAAAATCAGTTTCGCTTGATTTTTCGACGAAGTCAATGGAATCGGGGATCTGAATGTAACTTAATTAGCAATAAGTTACATTCAGATCAAAGCAATAGCATATTATTTTCCCTGGACCTAACCGGTTACGTAAATAATTGTTTCATATCTTCGCGGTTATACTCATAGAGCCAATCAGAGTATTTTTCATACAACGGCCGTAACGTCTCTTTATCAGCTGCAATCACTTCACAGCCTCGATCATCGTAAATAAAGAAGATAGCATTTTTGGTGAGGTTGATGAAAAAAGTATCAGGATAATACATCCCCTTTTCTCTTCTAAATTTAGGCTTCAAGGGAAAATCTTCGTTACAGGCAGCCTGGATCAGCTGAGGATAATGCAAGTCATGTTTCCTGCATTTCAAATGATACTGCGCCGTATAATAGTCTTCTGCTTCATCCTCATCGAAAACATAGGGCAGTGTGCTCAGCTTTAGTTGTAAAGCCAATTTTTTATTTTTGACGCCATTTTTATATACCTTGAAAGGTTTTGTTCTTCCGTTGGCATTTTTTCGGTGATAGACATTCGTTACTAAAACCAATTCATCCTCTTTAGAAAAAAGATCGTTAAAGATTGCCAAGGTTTGCTTGTATGCATTTTCAAACCGGTGTAGATTCAGTTTGTCCCCTTCTTCAAACTGATAAATTCCTAATCCCAGTTCGAAATGAATACCATTTTTCCATTGAAGATAAAGGCTTGGCTTTAAAACCAGCCCAGGAAAAGTAGTATGTAAATATTCTTGTAAATCCAGCAATTTATATGCTCCTTTTTCGAAACAAATTTCTTGAATTGAATGTAACTTAATTCACATTAAGTTACATTCGGTTTATCAGAATCGAGTGAAGTATGAATACTTGATATTGAACTTCCTCAACAAAATATCTTCTAGTTTAGTTAAATACTGGTCTACTGCTTTTAACAACACCTCAGAAGCTATCGTGCTTTCGTGTTCAAATTCTTGCCAAATTGAAAAGAGCTGCCATTCATTTTCGCTTTTTCTAATAAAAGATAAAATAGGTCCTTCCCTTTCATCATGTTCCATCGTGAAGTAATAAAAATCATTTTCTCCTTCGGAATCTTTCACTCTCCACTCTTTTAAAGCAACACCCAGTTCAAGCAACGCTAAGGACGGTTCATGAAAGAAACACGAATGACCGATATGAATGGTTAATTCCCCTTGCACATCAATCAATAATTTTCCGTTTTTCTGTCGAATTAGCTTTTTATCCAATTTCAATAACGGATCCAATTCAAAATCAATAGCCAGATTCTCCATTCAATCACTCCTTCAGTACGTTTCTACTAGAATTTTTCAGTGTGAATGTAACTTAACTGCACATAAGTTACATTCGGTTCCGCTAAAACAGTACCCTTTATTTGTTCCAGATTCTTGCCCATAAACCTCGGGTATCTTTTTTGGGTGTGACCGTTTCTGGTTCGCTTTCTGGCTGCTGTGAGGACGATTCTACGCTCTCTATCTTGGGTTGATCGGACGAAGGGGCATCCAGTGGCTGCAAACTGCCTTTCAGCATTTTCACTTCCTCTAAAATCTGCCCACTTTGCTCTTCTTGCTTTTGAATACTTTGTGCCATCTGATCAATCGTTTGTTGTTGATGCTGAATCAGTCGCAGCAGCCGTTCCTCGATCGTCAGTTCATTTACGGTCGCTTCATGGCGTTCTGTGTCGTCTTGTGTCGCTGTAGAGAGCGTAGCTTGGCGCGCTACGCTTTGCGTTTTAGACCATAAGAAAACTGCGTCAGCACTGTCTTCTAAAGTCATTCCACTGCTATCCTTGAGCGTTATGAACTTTCGTAACGCCATGAGATCTGTATCGCTGTACCACCGATGACCTTGAGCATTCTTTTTGAAGGTGTAGCCACTTTGTTCCAGCAATAACGAATACTTGCGAAGCGTTGATGGTTTGATATTGAGAACCGTTGCAATATCTTCAGGTGCATGAAAGGCCATCGCTGATCGCCTCCTTTTTCTTTCATCGTAAATGACCTACTCGAATTTGGACAGCTTAATTTTCTTAATGAATATTCTACAGAATGAAAATAAAAAAAAGAGATGGATGCCGGTTCAGCGTTCCAACTCCTGGTCTCTTTTTCTAGCCATGGTTTTTTGTTTTTCTTGCTCACGCTCTTTTTGCCATTCCTTGAATTTATCTAAGTGTGTTTTTGCAAACTCCACTAAGAGATTCAACTTGCTTCTCAAGGTTTTATTTTCTTTTCGCAACTCCTGATTTTCTTGTTTCAACTGGCTATTTTCTTTCTGCAGCCGTTCGGTCTTTGATTTCTCTTGATCCAGTTTCCGATCACTAGAGACCACTGCATCAAACATGTCATCAAACTGCTTCTCATGTGTCGCTATGGTGCTTTCAATGGCTTCGGTCGCTTTGGCTCTTGCTTTGAGGGCTTCAAAATCCTCCACCGGCAATTTCACGTGGTTTCGGTCAAATAGTGACGGTTTGCTGACTTGCAGCTCATCGACCTTCTTAGAAGCCGTCAAGGCGTTTCTAAGGGCTTCGGTTTCCTTCTCTAGGGTTTTAATCTCTTCATTGAGCGTCAATGCCTTAAAACGGCTCATTTCGATGTGTTTCCGGTCCGAAGCAATGCCCCGTTCCACTTCAAAGCCCAAGGTTTGCATGTGTTTCGGAAATTCTTCCTGCATCCACTGCAATTCCTGGCGATTAAAGATATTCTTGCCCTGGAGTTTACCGTCACGCATCGGAACGACGCCTAAATGCATGTGAGGCGTTTTCTCGTCATTGTGAACTGTCGCATACGCAATGTTTTGTTGGCCGTAGCGTTCAGAGAACAATTTATAGCTTTCCTCGAAAAACCGTTTCTGTTCAGCCGGATCTAAGCCATCGAAAAACTTCCGGTCCGACGTCACCAGCAGCTCATTTACGAGCACCGCATCTTTCCGGGTTTTTCGTTCGCTTACTTTTTGG
>NZ_QLZQ01000014.1 GCF_003289925.1 Planococcus maitriensis
GGGAAACTTGCGTTTCAGTTTGTTGGTTAAGTCCTCGATCGATTAGTATTCGTCAGCTGCACGTGTCGCCACGCTTCCACCCCGAACCTATCTACCTCATCGTCTTTGAGGGATCTTACTTGCTTGCGCAATGGGAAATCTCATCTTGAGGGGGGCTTCGTGCTTAGATGCTTTCAGCACTTATCCCGGCCACACATAGCTACCCAGCGATGCTCTTGGCAGAACAACTGGTACACCAGCGGTGTGTCCATCCCGGTCCTCTCGTACTAAGGACAGCTCCTCTCAAATTTCCTGCGCCCGCGACGGATAGGGACCGAACTGTCTCACGACGTTCTGAACCCAGCTCGCGTACCGCTTTAATGGGCGAACAGCCCAACCCTTGGGACCGACTACAGCCCCAGGATGCGATGAGCCGACATCGAGGTGCCAAACCTCCCCGTCGATGTGGACTCTTGGGGGAGATAAGCCTGTTATCCCCGGGGTAGCTTTTATCCGTTGAGCGATGGCCCTTCCATGCGGAACCACCGGATCACTAAGTCCGTCTTTCGACCCTGCTCGACCTGTCCGTCTCGCAGTCAAGCTCCCTTGTGCCTTTACACTCTGCGAATGATTTCCAACCATTCTGAGGGAACCTTTGAGCGCCTCCGTTACTCTTTAGGAGGCGACCGCCCCAGTCAAACTGCCCGCCTGACACTGTCTCCCAAGCCGCTTAGGCTTGTGGGTTAGAAGTTCAATACAACCAGGGTAGTATCCCACCGACGCCTCCCCCGAAGCTGGCGCTCCGGGTTCTCTGGCTCCTACCTATCCTGTACAAGTTGCACCAAAATTCAATATCAGGCTACAGTAAAGCTCCACGGGGTCTTTCCGTCCTGTCGCGGGTAACCTGCATCTTCACAGGTACTATAATTTCACCGAGTCTCTCGTTGAGACAGTGCCCAGATCGTTACGCCTTTCGTGCGGGTCGGAACTTACCCGACAAGGAATTTCGCTACCTTAGGACCGTTATAGTTACGGCCGCCGTTTACTGGGGCTTCGGTTCGCACCTTCGCTTGCGCTAAGCACTCCCCTTAACCTTCCAGCACCGGGCAGGCGTCAGCCCCTATACGTCACCTTACGGTTTTGCAGAGACCTGTGTTTTTGCTAAACAGTCGCCTGGGCCTATTCACTGCGGCTCTCTCGGGCTATTCACCCTACCAGAGCACCCCTTCTCCCGAAGTTACGGGGTCATTTTGCCGAGTTCCTTAACGAGAGTTCACTCGCTCACCTTAGAATTCTCTTCTCGCCTACCTGTGTCGGTTTGCGGTACGGGCACCTCCCGCCTCGCTAGAGGCTTTTCTTGGCAGTGTGAAATCAGGGACTCTGAGGTCAAACCTCTTGCCATCACTGCTTGATGTTATATAGAAACGGGATTTGCCTCGTTTCTCATCTCACAACTTGGACGTGCACAACCAACGGCACGCTCACCCTATCCTTCTGCGTCCCCCCATTACTCAAACGGCGGGGAGGTGGTACAGGAATATCAACCTGTTGTCCATCGTCTACGCCTATCGGCCTCGACTTAGGTCCCGACTAACCCTGAGCGGACGAGCCTTCCTCAGGAAACCTTAGGCATTCGGTGGACGGGATTCTCACCCGTCTTTCGTTACTCATACCGGCATTCTCACTTCTAAGCGCTCCACCAGTCCTTCCGGTCTGACTTCAACGCCCTTAGAACGCTCTCCTACCACGGACATCTACGATGTCCATCCACAGCTTCGGTAATCCGTTTAGCCCCGGTACATTTTCGGCGCAGTGTCACTCGACCAGTGAGCTATTACGCACTCTTTAAATGATGGCTGCTTCTAAGCCAACATCCTGGTTGTCTAAGCAACGCCACATCCTTTTCCACTTAACGGATATTTGGGGACCTTAGCTGGTGGTCTGGGCTGTTTCCCTCTTGACTACGGATCTTATCACTCGCAGTCTGACTCCCAAGCATAAATCACTGGCATTCGGAGTTTGTCTGAATTCGGTAACCCGGGATGGGCCCCTAGTCCAAACAGTGCTCTACCTCCAGGATTCTCTTCTTGAGGCTAGCCCTAAAGCTATTTCGGAGAGAACCAGCTATCTCCAGGTTCGATTGGAATTTCTCCGCTACCCACACCTCATCCCCGCACTTTTCAACGTGCGTGGGTTCGGGCCTCCAGTAAGTGTTACCTTACCTTCACCCTGGACATGGGTAGATCACCTGGTTTCGGGTCTACAACTGCATACTCACTCGCCCTGTTCAGACTCGCTTTCGCTGCGGCTCCGGCTTCTCACCTTAACCTTGCATGCAATCGTAACTCGCCGGTTCATTCTACAAAAGGCACGCTATCACCCATTAACGGGCTCTAACTACTTGTAGGCACACGGTTTCAGGATCTATTTCACTCCCCTTCCGGGGTGCTTTTCACCTTTCCCTCACGGTACTGGTTCACTATCGGTCACTAGGGAGTATTTAGCCTTGGGAGATGGTCCTCCCGGATTCCGACGGAATTTCTCGTGTTCCGCCGTACTCAGGATCCACTCTGGAGGGAACGAACTTTCAGCTACGGGGCTATTACCCTGTCTTGCGGACCGTTCCAGGTCGCTTCGCTTAATCCGTTCCTTTGTAACTCCGTATAGAGTGTCCTACAACCCCAGAAGGCAAGCCTTCTGGTTTGGGCTGATCCCGTTTCGCTCGCCGCTACTTGGGGAATCGCATTTGCTTTCTCTTCCTTCAGGTACTTAGATGTTTCAGTTCCCTGAGTCTGCCTTCTCATGTGCTATGTATTCACACATGGATACTGCTCCATTACGAACAGTGGGTTTCCCCATTCGGAAATCCCCGGATCACAGCTCACTTACAGCTCCCCGAGGCATATCGGTGTTAGTGCCGTCCTTCTTCGGCTCCTAGTGCCAAGGCATCCACCGTGCGCCCTTATTAACTTAACCACTGAATGGTCAAAAAAATAAGTTGATCGCAAAGCGATCACGCTACTTGATGCTTGTTTCTTAATCAATGTCGATCTATCCAGTTTTCAAAGAACAAGT
>NZ_QLZQ01000016.1 GCF_003289925.1 Planococcus maitriensis
CGTTCGTAAAAGTACACTTACACGAACGAAAGGAAAGAAGCTTATTCCATCACTTCTTTCCTTCAGATAAGCAATTATATGTAACTGGATTTAGTACAATTCATACATAGAAAAGAGCTTATCAATATAGAGAAGAAGCTTTTCGGGCTCCATCTCTTAACTCCAATTTTGTTCGAATTAACGTGCTTCTGCATTCTGAACAATTCCCCTGCCGATACGGACAATCTGCAAAGACGTGAGCCATAGGACCAGTGCAGACCCCAGGCCAACTACCGTCATGTATGCATTTGCTTCATATCCGCCAATCGAAATTCTCTCCGGAATAAAAATCCAGGCGACGAGAGCGATTGCACAAATCAGTCCCCCCGTCAGATGATAAACACGAACGCCGAAAAGTGAAGCCAATGGGAAAAAGTGCACACCAACAATCAACGCCACGATAATTGGAATGAGTTGCGTAATTTGTGTCGCGTTACAAACAAAGATGGCAATTGCGATGGCAATCCCTTCAGCAGCGAAAATAAGATTAAATGCATTGCGCTGTTTTTTTCCGGACTTTGAACCAGCGCTGGTGCCAGAAAACTTCCTTCCCGATCGCAGCAGCAGAAAGCCCGTTGTGCACAAAGCGATTCCGATTAATAGTGCAATGATAAGCAATGCTGTTTGCGTTCCTCCCGGCCATTGCAAACCCATAATGCCAGTGTATGCCCATAATGTGCCGAATATCGCCATGAAAAATACGCCGTTTGCTGTTCCAAATATGGCTGCTTCAGGCGGCATGCGCTTTTCTTCCATCATCTGAATGTCCTCCTCCGTATTGTTTCCTAAGCCTAACTTACATAAATTAGCAGGGATATTTCTCCCTTTTAATATTATATCAAAATTTTCTAATATCTCTTATCTTTTTTTATGTCAGAATAAATCTGCTCGTAAATATACCTTGACGAAAAAACTGGAGAAAAGAGACGCTTTGATTGGCCGCTTTTCTCCATTTTGTGTTCATACAACTTCCGATAAA
>NZ_QLZQ01000002.1 GCF_003289925.1 Planococcus maitriensis
TAGCCGACGTATGTAAGGGTATCATCGATGATCGAACTGATCGCCGATTGTGTTGCGACTACACCTTCTAAACCTTTAGTTGTAGCTGTCATAAAAAAATCTCTCCTTTTTTGATTGTACTGGTTGCCGGTCCGGAACATCAGGCGGCGCCTTTTTCTGAAGCGCTTTCATTTGATTCCAAAAAAATAAAGCATATGCTTGTAGGACCGGATTTAACTGATTATTATGTAAGTTTACAGGATACCGGCAAATTACAGGGGTTGGCAAGCCGAAACACGGAAAAAGTGGTTAAAACAGTTATTTTATGGGTTGAAAGACTGAATAGTTCCAATTCATCGCCTGTCGATGGTACAGTTAAACGATCTGAGGGGCAATCCGCAAGCACATCAACGGGACCAACTGGCGGCTGGGCAATACGGGGGTTTATGCATAATGGAAAACGGGAAAAAGTTCTTGCTTGTGTTTTTGAAAAGTTTTTTCTTATAATAAGGCTAACCATATACGAATGGAAATGACTTGGAAAATGGGGAAAGATGGACTTACAGAGAAGGAGTTAAACCATTGAAAACTACGGAACAAGGGATCCGCTATATTGAATTAATTGATGGAGAGCCGGAGATTGATATCCCGGCAATGGTGAAAAAAGCGAAAACAGCATATAAACCATTTAATTTCAAAGATAAAATTGAACTTCTTTTCTTTTACAATGAGCGTAAAGATTTCAGCCATGCGATCTTTACTGAATACGGCATCATCGACGATGAATTCGATGGAAAAAAAGCAGTCCATCATCCGTTTGGCGTCAAGAGCATCATCGGCATCGAAGTGTCGGGAGACGAGACCATCCCGCTGATTGCATTCGTCATCGGGCAGGCGATAGAGCATTTCAAGCAGAACATGGATATCCGGCGCCACGCAGAGTGGAAAGAGCTGGAGAAAAGTGACAGCTATCAAAGCTGGCAAACGTATTTCTGCCAGGTCCATAGTTCGGTGATCCGTTACGGCCTGGAAGGATCCGCAGACATGTTTTTAAGAAGCTTGCCTTTTGTGTTGGCGAAAAAAGAAGAAAGTTTTTCGCCGCCTTATATTGATGGTACGTTCCGCCATCTGATACATTCGTTGAGCGAGCTGTACGTCCTGGGCCAAGCGGGTGAAAGTGAACGGGCGGATGACCACCTGAAAACGATCGGCGAGCTTACCGGCCCCGAATTCATGGAACTATACAAAGGGCTGCATGCCGAACTGGCTGATTACTTGGAAACGCTCGGCGTCAAATACAATGAATTGCATGACTTGTCGATTTTCACCACCATCGAACAATATAAAAATCAATTAGCCGCCCTATACGGCTGACATTGCTAAATTTCCATCCATTGCATCATCGAACTTCAATGAATCGACTTCGTAAGAAGCCTGCGCAACAGCGGGGCTTCTTTTTTTATTGAGAGGAAATTCAGAAAAATCAAAATGAGGGGTAGCGTTCCAGCGGCTATGTACGGTACACTTTTCATTAACGGAAGGATTAAGGTCTATTTCCTTAAATGCGAAAAGCAGGTGACAGCGATGATAGGGCAAGCACAGACGCTATTTGAAGAAATTCGCGCTTTCCGCCGGGATCTTCACGAACATCCTGAATTGAGCGGCGAAGAAATGGAAACTTCGAAAAAAATCCAAAGCAAGCTCGAGGAGTACGGCATCCAATACTATACCGGGTTTGCAAAAACGGGTGTGCTGGGTGTCATCGAAGGGGGAAAACCGGGTAAAACGATCGGCTTGCGTGCCGATATCGATGCCTTGCCGATTTTGGAGAAAGCGGATGTCCCGTTCAAATCCAAAGCGGACGGGAAAATGCATGCGTGCGGCCATGATGCCCATACAGCCATGCTGCTCGGCGCAGGCAAATTGCTGCAGGAACGAAAAGGCGAGATAGCTGGGACGGTATTGCTCATTTTCCAGCCGGCCGAAGAAAACGCGCCGGCTGGCGGGGCGGAGCAAATGATGGCAGACGGCGTATTCGACCGATACCAGCCGGATGTCTTATTGGCTCAGCACGTCTGGCCTGGGCTTCCCGCCGGTCAAGTCGGCGTCATTGACGGGTCGATCATGGGGAATTCAGACCGTTTCCAAGTGACGATACGCGGAGCGGGCGGCCATGCCTCGATGCCTCATCAAACGATTGATGCAATCGTCATCGCCAACCAAGTGATTTCAGCGATCCAGACGATCATCAGCCGGAATGCCAACCCGATGGACTCTGGCGTCATTACGATCGGAAAAATCTCAGGTGGCTACCGCTATAATGTTGTCGCCGACAGTGTGGTACTGGAAGGCACAATCCGTTCATTATCAGATGAAACAAAGCAATTATTGAAAAAGCGTTTCCATGAAGTCGTCAATGGCACTGCGGAAATGATGGGGGGCATGTGTGATATCGACTATTCGGACGGATATCCCGCAACCGTCAACACAAAACGCTGGGCCGGGGTGGTCCGAGAATCCGCGAAGAACCAATTGGGCGCTGACGCTGCTCCGGAACTGATCGGCAGCATGGCGGGCGAAGATTTTGGGCGCTTCCTGAAAAAATACGAAGGGGTATATTACTGGCTGGGCACTTCGGTTGGGGAAAACCAGAAACCGCTCCATGACCCAGGCTTTATGATCGACGAACAGGCATTGCCGATCGGTACCGGCCTGATGGCGCAGGCAGCGCTTGATGTGCTAGCGGAATTGAATGGATAGGAGGAATGGACATGGCAGATGCAATTGAACGGTTCATGGAAGAAATCGAACCGCTTCTCATCGAGCAAAGGCGCAAAAGGCATCAATATCCTGAGATCGGGTTTGCGGAATACGTGACGACTTACGAATTAAGTGAACAACTGGCAGGCAAAGGATTTGAAATTTTTTATGGCACGGATCTGCTAACAAGCGATGAGCGCATGGGCGTGCCGGACGCGCAATTCCTGGAACAACAGGAACAACGCGCGCTCGATTATGGAGTGCCGCCCGATTTTCTTGAACAGATGAAGGGCGGGCACACCGGCTTTGCCGCAGTGCTTGATACCGGCAAAAAGGGGCCGAACTTCGCTTATCGCTTTGACATCGATGCCTTGCCGATCGAAGAAGAAGACACGCCTGGGCATGTGCCGGCCAAGCAAGCATTCCGTTCGCGTGTGCCCGGCATGATGCATGCCTGCGGTCACGATGGGCATGCCGCAATCGGAGTGGGGCTCGCTCAATACCTAGCGAAAGAAAAAGGGCATCTTCGGGGCAAATATACGATTTTATTCCAGCCGGCCGAAGAAGGCGGGCGCGGGGCGAAGGCCGTGGTCGATAAAGGGTGGCTCGATGATGCCGATTATTTCCTGAGCGGGCATGTCGGCATACACGACTTGCCGTCCGGCACGGTCGCTGCATCTACATCGAAATTCTTGGCAAGTTCCAAAATCAATGCGAAATTCAATGGCAAATCGGCGCATTCCGGATTGGAGCCGAATACAGGGCGCAACGCTTTGCTCGCTGCGGCATCCGCCACTTTGCATTTGCACGGCATTTCACGACATAAAGATGGGGCGACGCGCGTCAATGTCGGAACTTTGCACGCAGGGTCCGGGCGCAATATCATCGCTGACCAAGCATTGATGGAAATCGAGACGCGCGGCGAAACCAATAAATTGGATGAATACATGCAGGAAAATGCGTTGCGTATCCTGCAGGCGAGTGCGGCGATGTTCGATGTCGAGCTGGAAATCGAGCACATGGGCAAAGCGATTTCAGCCGATGCCGATCCCAGGTTCGCTGAAATCGTGGAACGGGCCTGTGAAGCATCTACAGATTTGGCCATTGTGCCGTATTTGCCGATCGGCGCATCCGAGGATGTTACTTATATGATGGAACGCGTCCGTGAGCGAGGGGGCAAGGCGACATTCATGATTTTTGCCAGCCCTTTGCCTGCTGGCCATCACCACCCGCGCTTTGACTATGAGGAACAGGCATTGTCGGCAGGGCTGGAAACCTTGATCCGGACGACCGATTACTTGCTGAAGGAGGACGGAGGCCGTGAAGAATTGGCTGGTTGAACAATTGCAGCGGATGAATTTGAGTGATGTACTGGTCCGGCCCCAAGGATTTACGCGGGAAGGCTATACATCGGAAGAAACAGAGGCCATCGAGGTCTTTAAAACGATCGCTGAAGAACTGGGGCTCGAGGCTTCAGAAGACGCCGCAGGAAATGCCATTGCCCGTTGGAATGTCTCTGGCGGGCAGGCAGCGGTGGCGATGGGGTCCCACCTCGACACTGTTCCGAATGGCGGGGCATTTGATGGCGGAGCGGGTGTCGTATGCGGGCTTGGGGCCCTCAAGATGCTAAAGGAAGCCGATTTCGAACCGCAGCGGCCGATTGAAGTCATTTGTTTCCGTTCGGAAGAATCCTCGCGTTTCGGCGTCTCGACGATCGGCAGCAAAGCGATGAGCGGATTATTGGATCCTTCCATAGGGACGCTTGAAGACCAGCACGGCGTCACGCTCGCGCAAGCGGCCGAAAGCCAAGGGTTTGTGTGGCAGGAGTTGCTCAATGCGAAGCGCCCGAAAGAACAGCTGAAATGCTTTGTCGAGTTGCATATCGAACAAGGGATGCACATCGTCAATCATGAAAAAGATTATGGAGTCGTCAAAGGTGTCGCTTGCCCTATCCGTTTGGCGGTCACGTTCAATGGGAAAGCGGGCCATACCGGGACGACGCCGATGGACCAAAGGAAAGATGCACTGGCAGCTGCCGCACCGTTCATCTCATTCGTCCAGGAAACGGCGCTTCAAGTGAATGACGCCTATGGCAATGGCAAATCGCTTGTCGCGACGGTGTCGACATTGACGGTATCCCCGAATTCGATGAATGTCATCCCGCAAACCGTCACGGCAGGAGTCGATATCCGCAGTGTGGATGATCGCTTGAAAATGAAGATGGCAGACGCCATACGGAGCGAAGCGAAGCGCATCGAAGAAACGACAGGCGTAGCCATTGATATTGAAGTGTTGGTCGACAACCCATCCGTTTTGCTTGATGATGGGATAGCCCGGCAATTGGTCGATGCCGGTGACCACGAAGCCTATTTGGCGCATCGGATGGACAGTGGTGCCGGGCATGATGTCATGAACATGGCACAAACCTGGCCGAGCGGTTTGCTGTTCATTCCCTGCAAGGATGGATTGAGCCACCACCCTGACGAATTCGCTGCTGCGGAAGACTTGAAAATGGGCGTCGAGCTATTGTCCCGTTTCTTAATGGAGGCCACTGCAAATGCCGGAAACAGTTAAAGTCGGGCTGATCGGCCCGAACGATTCAGTCATGGAAACAATGAAAGCGGCAGGGAGCTTAGAGGGCATCGAGCTCATCCCATTCATTTACCAGCATACCGAAGAAACGAAAAGCATCATAAACGAACATTCAGCGCGCATCGGGCATTGGCTTTTTTCTGGTCCTGCGCCTTATCATTTTGCCTTGAAAGAAGAGTTAATCGATGCGGATCATGCGGATTATATACTGCTCCATGGGTCGAGCCTGCTCGGTACGATGCTTGATGCGTTCATGCAAGAAGGAGCCGTGCTTTCGAGTATCAGCGTGGATTCGGTCCCGCGCCGTGAAGTGCTGAAAATGCTCAAGGATTTCGATTTGGAAAAAATGGAGATCCATACTGCGCCGGAGCTCGGCTATATTCCAGCTGAGGAATTGATCGACTACCACGAGAAACTGTACCGTTCAGGGCACATACAAGCAGCGCTCACGTGCGTCCATGCTGCCTACAACGGTTTGAAGGAGCGGGGCGTGCCGGTCTACCGGATCAGCGTATCCGAATTGGCAGCCCACCGTGCGATTTCAGTCATTAAGGAAAGAAGCCTATCGGATTTGTACCGCATGAAACAATTGGCGATGATCGGCATCGAAATCATCTATCCGAGCCAAGCGCAACAGCGCAAGACACCGTTCAAGATCGAACGCCAGGAACTTGCGGTGAACCGTGTGCTCATCGATTTCGCCGAAGAAGTCAAAGGCTCGAAAGTCGGTATGGGCAATGGCATCTACTTTATCTATACGACCCGGGGAGAACTCGAGCTTTACGGCAAATCCCATCACCCGGAAGAGTTAAAAGATGAGATTTTTGCCAATAGCAAGTTCCAGGTACGCATCGGAATCGGTTATGGCCGGACCGTGACGGAGTCCGAGCAGAATGTGCGGCTCGCACTCGACTACGCCCGAGAAAAAGAGAGCGGCATCGTCATCTATATCGATGAAGGCGGAAAAGTGACGGAAATCAACTCATCAGGCGACCGCCTCCGATACAGCCGCCGCAGTTCAGAGGCGAAATGGCAGGAAGCGTTGAAAGGCGCATCAATCAGCCAGACTGTCATCGCCCGGATTGAATCCTTGTCCCGCCATTATGCGAAAGACGAAATTACCGCCTTGGAATTGTCCCAATGGATGAACAGTACAGAACGCAATGCGCGCAGGATCTTAACGGAACTTGAAAGCATCGGCGTTGCGGAAGTGGCAGGAGAAGAAGCCGGCCGGCGAGGGCGGCCGCGGAAATTGTACCGTTTAATATTCGGTTCATAAAACGAAAAGGGAGGAATGGGAATGGCAACACCGACAGAACAACAAGACAAAAAAGGATTCTTGAATTTCATCGAAAAGTGGGGCAACCGCTTGCCCGATCCATTCTTCATTTTTTATATTTAGCAGTCTTTGTCGTATTGCTGTCCTGGCTGGTCAGTTCACTCGGCACGACAGTCGTCCATCCGGGAACGGGTGAGGAGCTGGCGATCCAAAGCATCGTCTCAGGCGAAGGGATCCGTTATATCCTGGCAGAGACGATCAATAACTTCACCGGCTTTGCGCCGCTCGGCCTCGTGCTCGTCATGATGCTCGGGATCGGTTTGGCTGAACGCGTCGGGCTGATGGAGACCGCTATCAAGAAGTCCATCCTCAATGCACCGAAGTCACTCATTACTTATGCGGTCATTTTCACGGGAATCATGGGGAACCTGGCATCAGACGCCGCCTTCATCCTCGTGCCGCCGCTTGCGGCAATGGTCTTCGCCTCCGTCGGGAGGCATCCGCTCGCAGGGCTTGCTGCAGGCTTTGCCGGAACCGGCGCGGGATTCACCGCGAATATCCTGGTTACCGGGACGGACGCGCTGCTATCCGGCATTTCCACGGAAGCTGCCAGAACCATTGACGATACGATCGTCGTGACGCCTGTCGATAACTGGTATTTCATGAGTGTATCCGTTATCGTCATGGCGATCGTCGGGGCGATCATTACCGAGAGATTAATCGAGCCGCGCCTTGGCAAGTACACGGGCAGGGCCGATAACTCATTTGAACCTGTGACAAAACAGGAAAACAAAGGCCTGTTGTATGCCGTGATTGCAGGGGCCGTATACATCGGCTTGATCGCCTTGCTGCTGTTCTTCCCGGGCTCTCCCGTCCGGAATGAAGATGGCGGCATCATCCCGTCGCCATTCCTATCCGGCATCGTGCCGATCATCCTGTTCTTCTTCATTACAGTGGCCGTCGCTTATGGCATCACAGTCAAGAAAATCACCGAGTCGAAAGATATCCCTGCCTATATGGGAGACGCCATCAAGGACATGTCCGGCTATATCGTCTTGATCTTTGCGGCTGCCCAGTTCATCAATTATTTCAACTGGAGCAACCTTGGCATCTGGCTCGCCGTCAACAGCGCTGAGTTCTTGACGAGCATCAATATGACGGGATTGCCGGTCATGGTCGGTTTCAGCGTCCTTGCCGCCCTCCTGAATCTCTTGATTTTCAGCGGTTCTGCCCAATGGGCGCTGATGGCGCCGATTTTCATCCCGATGTTCATGCTGCTTGACTATCATCCCGCATTTGTCCAATTGGCCTTCCGCATCGCGGATTCATCGACGAACATCATCACGCCGCTAAATCCGTATATTTTGATCGTTCTCGCCTTCATGCGTGAATATGACAAGAAAGCGGGCCTTGGCACTTTGATTTCCTTGATGCTGCCTTACAGCCTTATCTTCTTCGGAGTATGGCTGGTCATGATGATCGTCTTCGCACTGACCGGGCTGCCGATCGGCCCTGGCATCAGCTTGCGCATGTAAACGAAAAAATCCGCCCCTTGCCGGCGGATTTTTTTGGGGAGTCAGGACTTTACAGAGTAAGCGATAGATACTTGTATGGCGCAGATGAAGATTCACGAAGTTTTTTCCGTTTGTTAATAGTTTGTTCATAGTTGCCCTATATACTGGTCTAGGAAGTCATCCGAGTGGAGGGTGTGTCGAATGAACCGTCAATCCAATCAAATGAAGCAATTGAAGAGAATGTTCGATGAATCGTATGAAGCGTGCAGGAAAACCAATGGCGCCATCGTTTCCGAACTGCGAAAACAAGGCGTCAACGCTTCACTATGCAAAAAGCCGGCTATTCTTGAACCGTCCGTTTAAATCTCCGCGCCTCTTGAATCGTCAATGACGAACATGAAATGACCAACAAAAAAAGCTGTCCCTGCTGCCGGTTTGGCAGAGGGGCAGCTTTTTCAGTTAATAGCTAAGCCCTTTTTCGTAAAGCCACATTTTCAGGCTGCCGAATGAAGGGAAGGAGATGGATTCGCCGGTTTCAGGATGCTCGGCGCGGACGATGATGTCCAATTCGTTCGGTGTAAAAGACCAGCCTTCTTCCATAAGGGAACGCACCACTTTCACCATCATGCTCGAACCTTTAATTGTACCCATTTCCATCGCTATCATCTCCTTCAGTAATATCTTTCATTATAACAGGGAATCCTTTATTAGTAGTACACATATGCTTCCTGTAGTATTCCTGCAATCGCCTTTTTTTAAACCTTTGCGAGCAGCAAAGCTTTGGGCTCAGGGAAACATCTTCAACTTCCGGTGGAACTTAGCTAAGTGCTTAGCGGAAATAGGGAGAAGCTCATGCAAGGGGATAACCCGTTATGGAAGGTCAGCGTGCAATGGAATAGGTGGTTTCGCTTCATTATTTCGAATTGTAAAAAAACTGGTTGACTTTTGAAGGGAAGTGCCTATAATTCACAGTAACAGCACGAATTTTCGCACAAGAGCCTCTGGCATTTTTCGCAAAACGGCAAATGAGGAGGAAGATTCATGAAGTTCATGCCCAGAAAACGAGAGGATTTCTTTCCGAAATTATTCCAAAGCGATCTGGATTCGGATTTCTTCGACCGATTCTTCAAGGAAAGCAATTACCCTCAAGTCGATGTAAAAGAAGCGAACGGCCAGTATGAAGTAGTGGTGGATGTCCCCGGTTTTTCAAAAGATGATATTCAAGTCGATTTCAAAGACGGCTACCTGTCCATCAGCGGCAAAAAAGAGGAAAGCTCGGAAACGTCGGAAGATGAAGGGCATTACATCCGCAAGGAACGCTCTTTTGGATCATTCAAGCGCAGTTTTTATGTAGGCGATGTTGACGACCAAGCCATTAAAGGAAATTTCAAGGACGGTGTCTTGCAATTGACTGTGCCGAAGCCGGAAGAAAAAGAATCCGGAAATGGCAAGCGCATCGAGATCGAGTGAAGAGCCTGGCCAGAGGCTCTTTTTTTCGTTTCCTTAGAAACGGGTTGGGTATGTATTAGATAAGTATGGATTTGTTAGAAAGAGAGGTGTGAACGTGGAAAAGGCAGAACAATTGAACGCTGAAGAATTAAACCCGAAGCTTAAGAAAAGGAATTTTTGGTCCGGTTTATTGTTCGGCATCGGCTTGATGGCATTTATCGATGAAGTCATTTTTCACCAATTGCTCCAATGGCATCATTTCTATGATTTGGCGACACCGCAAATCGGCATTTTTGCAGATGGCTTATTGAACTCATTCGCTTGGTTTGCAGCAATCGGCGGGCTGTTCATGTTCGCGGATTTAAGAAGGTGGCATGCGGTCCGCATGAGGTACTGGATAGCCTCGGTGCTTATCGGCGCAGGGGCATTCCAGCTGTTTGACGGCATCATCGACCATAAAGTGCTGAGAACCCATCAGGTTCGTTACGGTGTGGAATTATTGCCTTATGACTTGAGCTGGAACTTGTTTGGTGCCGCGTTGCTCATTGCAGGGCTTGTACTTGCAAAATCCAGCAAGGAAGGGCGGTCCGCGTGACGAGATGATACATCATTACCTTGGCCCGATGGACCCCTGGTTCCAGTTGACGGCGGCTTTGCTGCTGGCATGGGCGTTGATGTTTTACCCGATGCTCGCGATCTGGACGAATGAACGCTATAAAAAATGGCCCGTACAGCGGTATTTGTTTTGGTATGCTGGCGTCATCGCTGCAGGTTCGGCATTGGTCGGCCCGTTGGCGGACGCAGCGCATACAAGCTTTTCTGCCCATATGACAGGGCATTTGCTGCTCGGCATGCTGGCGCCGCTGCTCCTGCTGCATGGCAAACCCCTGACCTTATTGATGAGGGGCTTGCCGACAAAAGCGGCGCGCCGCCTAAGCCGGCTGATGAATAGCCGTTTCATCGCTGTTGTCAGCCATCCTGTCAGCACCGCCGTTTTGAATTTTGGCGGGCTGTTCATTCTATACCGGACAGATCTCTTCTTATGGATGCACCAATCGACCTGGCTTTACGCATTGGTCCATATCCACGTTTTGTTGGCGGGATATGTCTTTACCTGGTCGATCTTGTACACTGACTTGACTGCGCATCGGCATTCATTCCGCTTGCGTGTTGTTGTCTTGATCGCGGCGCTTGCGTCCCATAAGGTATTAGCGAAATCCCTGTATGCCATGCCGCCGGCCGGAGTCACGACGGGTGACGGGGAAATGGGGGCGCTGATCATGTATTATGGCGGCGATGCAGTCGATATGGCCATCATCATCTTTTTTTGCTATAGCTGGTATAAAGCGACAGCGCCTGGGCGGATCGCCCGGGGCGTATGATGACCATTTCCTTTCGGGGAAGTGGTTTTTTGAGGTTTAGCGTGTGTTGCTTTGGCTCTGTGCCCGGGCGGAAAGAGTAAAAGGATGATAGAATAGAAGAAAGTATCGGTCAGGAGGCACGTAATGAACAGCTACATTGTCATGCAGGGGGAAACTTATAGAGAGGAAAAGCGCCATGGAATTCTCAGTGCGCCTATGAAAGATAAATCAGGAGCCACGCCGCATTCGTGGGCACGGGTGAAATCGCTGCAAAAAGGAGACCGGACCTTCCATTATGTAAAGGGCGCGATCGTTGCGGTCGGCACCATCCAGGAAGATGCACAGGAACGCAATGCAGGTACGCAAAAAGCTGAATGGGTTGCGCCTTGTGAATATCTGGAGTTGGATGAGCCGTTGGAAATCATCTCCTGTATCGAAGCGGTGGCACAATACCTGCCGGTCAAGTATGCCGCCTTCCAGCCCGACGGCAATGGCAACTCCGGCTATTTGTATCCGTGCAATGAATCGTTGGCATTGGTGTTGTTGGAATTATTGTCGTCTTCGAAATGGCAGAATATTGAACAACTGGAATTTGTTTATGATGCCGTGCGGGAGGGAAAATACAATTCACTGACCGCCTGGATGATGGATTCAGAATACTTGCTGAGGCAAAAAATCAGGAAATTGAAAGGCCGGTTTGAAACCATGCAATTGAAGCGGTGGGGAAGCGAATGCGCTATCTGCAGCCACTCGAACCCGGCGCTGTTGAAGGCAGTCTACAGCAAGCCATGGAAAGACAGCAGCGACGCAGAAAAGACCGATCCGGCAAACGGCATATTATTATGTGCTAACCATGCCGCGCTCTATGAAAGCGGCCAGATCTCCTTCACCGGCGCTGGCACACTCAGGATGTCGACATCGCTTCAAAAGGAAGCGGCTCGATATGGCTTGAAGAAAAATATGCGCATCACCGCGAGCGATGCGCATACGCCATTTTTGAGGTGGCATCGAAACAATTATTTCATTGGTGAATAACGAATCCCAAACGCGCAGCGGCAACTGCGCGTTTTTTATTTATGCTCAGAATGGATTGCGACACCCTTTGAATAATTTTTGAATAACCATTATTCGTTAATAGGGTTAATGAATAATCATGGGTAAATAACATATCGACAGATGCCTGGACCTCTATTCATTTTCCGTCATTTAGTCCTGCTTGAGGTTATTTTTTGACTTGCGGGCTTGTTGTGATTCTTTAGAGAGATTTGCATTTATTGAATATGAAACTGAATATGGCCGTATTTTGTGTTATAGTATATGCAATAAATGAATTAAGTGGAAAGGGTGGCGGAGATGGTATCTACGACAGAAGTAGCTAAACATGCAGGCGTGTCTCAAACGACTGTGTCCCGTGTATTGAATCGGCCTGAGCAAGTCAAAAAAGAAACCTATGACAAAGTGATGCAAGCTTTGGCTGAATTGGATTATGGGAACACGAGTGTCCCTAAAGCAGAACCTTCAGCAACATCGAAACAAGTAGCAGTGGTTTTTTCAAAGGATTGTGCCCCCGATGATTTCGCTCGTTTGCGTGAATTGGCCGAATCGGCCCAGTCATCCGGCTATCAGCTGACAGGCCATGTGTTGACGGGCAATGAATCGGTAGAAGACACAAAATCATTATTGGAATGCGCTCTTGGCGTTATCGGCATCGGCGGGATTCCGGACGAACTTCGGGAATATGCAAATGAAAAGGGCCTTGCATTTTTGCAAGCTGAAGAGGCAGCGGGCGATGCAAAGCCATTGGATGGCCGGAAAGCGGCATATCTTGCAACTGGCCATCTTGCTGAAAAGGGCCACCAGCAGATCGCCTGGGTGGGAGAAGATCTGCCGGACAACGGCGGGAAGCTTCAGGGGTATTATGAAGCGTTAGCCCACCATCAATTGAAACTGCGGAAAAAACGAATCCATACAACTCAAAGCCCTTCGGATTTCGATGCCATTGCTGCTGGACTCCGGTCGTTCAAGAAGCCGACCAGCGCATTTGTCGCTGCGAGTTATGAAGATGGACTGAAATTATTCAATTCCTTGAAAAGCGCGGGATTCAAAGTGCCGAAAGACATCAGCATCGTGGTGGTAGGGCAAGCGGAAGAGGGGAATGCCGAAGCGTTGACGGCCGTCACGCCCGCAGCCGCTGCACAGCCATTAGAGCAAAAGCTAGTGGATCTCCTTGTGCAGCAAATCGAAGGCAAAGAGACTGAAGCGCAATCCACCTCCGATGAGTTTCAACTCGATAACGGAAAAACTGTGAAAAAGTTCAAAGACCGTCAAAAAAACAAAGCCTAACTATAAGAAAAGCGGCCGTACATTTGTAATGTACGGCCGCTTTTCTTATAGTTGAAGTTCTTTGTGGGAGAATGGGCATTTGCCTTTGATCGGTTCAATATCGTCCCCAATGAAGAATTGTTTCCACTCATTATGTTCCGGATCGCCAAAGTGGCTAATGTCTGGATGGGTCGGCAGTTCATCCCATTTCTCGACACGCTCCCGAACTTTTTCACGCGACATGATGCCGCCTTTTTCAGTACCTGTCAGCCCTTCAAAGATCCTTCTCGGCTGGAACCCGAGCACCATCGAATTGCCGAGGTGGCGGGTGCGCCGCTGTTTATAGGCAGGCGCATTGCCGAAAATGAAAATAGGTTCTCCTTTGAAATTGAAATCCCATAGGTAATGGTCTGGATCCCGCGGAGCTTGTTCCGGCCACTCAGTCTCGTCCATATCATGAAGATACTGCAGAATCTCCCAGAACTGCTTGCGGTAATCATCGAGCTGCCCTTCGGATTCAAAGGGCTCCACAAACACGAACAGCCCATGGCGCTTATGTTTCGGATCTTCGAACAAGGTCAAAAATTCGGCGACGGCCACAGGCAAGTTCGACCAATCGGCCTGGCTTATGTATGCATAGCGCAGTTCACCTTTCAATTCGCCGCTTCTCCCGAAATAGCAAGGGAATGTCTTGTCGGTCACTGTCTCATGAAACGTCTTGTATTCGCGCAGCAGCCAGTCTGGCAAGTCGTTCCGGTTCATGAAATCTTCTTTCGTCAATAAAGCAGGTATTGTCGTTTGCATCACTAGACCCCCAGTTTCAAAATCTCATCCTTCAATTTGTTCCCTGAATTTTTCCCCTTGAAACACTATATTTAAAGTTAATAGAAATATCGTCAAATAAAGGAAACAAAAAAAGCGCCAGCTTTTAGCGCTTTTTTGGAAGTCGGGTATCTGGTCGGACGGTTAAACCATAATTATTCAACCACCGGCTTAACCGGTTATTCAAATATTTATTCATCATTATTTTTCGTGCCTGGCCATCTCTCGCCCGTCATCTCGACAAGGCCCAGTAGCTTTCTTCTGCGTTTTTCAAGCGATTCCATCGCCTCTTCGTAAGTTTTTGCATCGACTGTCGGAATCGATTCATCCAGATTCGCAAGGACTTGATGGGGCGGGAGAACCGATGGTTCATCTATGGAAGAACTATGCAAAGTGTCTAAATAACTGGTGATGCTGCTGGAAAGTTCCTCCATCAATAAAGTGTTCGGCTGGACTTCCGCCGGCACTCCGTATTTCAGCAAAGTCAATGATTCATCAAGCACTACGATGTTCACAGGCAGCGAGCGGTCATGTGTCGAACTGCGGTAATAATGGAGGACGGGATAGGCATTGTATTTCGACACGGCATTGCTTAATTCATTCGCGAACGTATCAAGCAAAAGATTGAAATTGCCGAAGTCCTTTCCATTCCAGGCATTGTTGACTAATGAAGCAGGATCTTTCGCAATGCCGCTGATGCTTGCGGCAAGCGAACGCTTTTCCGTCACGGCGCTCAGGACCTGCAATAGATAGGTTACACCGAATGTAATGAACAACATGCCGGTTCCGGTCGCGAAGATCGCCACAATCTGCCAGATGCCGTCATCCGGGGCAAATTCGCCATTGCCAAGGGTAAAGATCAAATATCCTGCGTAATACGCATATTCAATCCAGGACAAGGGGCCGCCGTCTTTTGTATCAACGATCATATCAGAGCTTGCAAATATGAAAGTCCAGCCAACCCATAACATGAAAATCCATGTCGCCAAGGTGAAGACCAGGATCATCGGCCCCGCGAGGCTCAAGAATTGAGAGTTGTTCCGGCTCACTTGCTTGTGGAGTGTCCAATAGGCGGAAGTAAGCTTATTGGTCAATGGCCCGGCGCCGCCGTCGACCCATAAAGTCGTCCAGATGAAATCAATCAAGGTGAGGACGACGATGATGATTCCGATTACCAGAAAAAAAAGATCCATCAATATTCCCCCTTTTTGCTTTACTTGTCCATACCCCTACAAGCCCTCAGGTTATGCATCGAAGCGTAAAATAAGCAAACAAACAGGAAAATATGCTAAAATGTAGGGATACGATAAAGAGGGGGCGTGCAGAAGATTGGGCAGGAATTTCCGGTCGAGTGCCCTTTATCAGAAGGCACTCAGACGTAAACGGCACAATGCGGCAAAGCCGCGACATATAAAGAAAATCATCATTCTCGGCGATTCCGTCGCTTATGGCTACGGTACGAAAGGCGGAATCGCCAGACATTTGAAAGATAGTTTTACTGATAGCGAAGTGCTGAACTTCGGCATCAACGGATTGACGAGCGATGGCCTTGTTGAACGGCTGCGGGCCGATCATTGGCAGGCGGAATTGGCCCAAGCCGACCTCGTGCTGCTCAACATCGGCGGCAACGACCTGTTGCGCCAGTACCGCAACGGGGGCGCAAGCGAGCTGATTCGACAGTTCGCTTCATTGAAAAAGAAATACCGCCGCAATTTACTGGAAATTTACGGCACTATTCAAAAGGGCAACGAGCGAGTGTTGATTGTTCAAAACAGCTTATACAATTCGATGAAGAAAGAAGTGCAATATTTCGGTTTCACCCAGCTCTTGTTCCGGATGTGGAATTCAGCCATCGGCGCGAAAGGCGTCATTGTCACAAACACCAGGAAAATGGGCAAATTGCCGTCCATTTGGCTGGACTCGATCCATCCGAACGAAGAGGGCTATGCGATCATGCACCAATTGCTGTTGGAGACATTGCAGACGACCGGCATAGCGTTGCCGAAAGAGCGGCGATGAACGATTTAACCCGGGCCTTCCAAGGTTTCCGGGTTTTTGAGTGCCTGGGATAAGTGCCTTTGGACAGTAGTGGTTAAGGGGAGGAAAAGCTTGTGATTTTAAATGGACATGGTATATTATGTCTATAAAAAATAAATGCGGATGGTTCTCTTGGTTTATTCCAGTTCTTTAGCCTAGCAGGTTGATTGAGGATGGAGGGTGAAGCATGTGAGAAGGAAATTAGTGCTGATACAAATGTCCAGGGCATTGGTGCCGTTGTTGGTCATGCTGCATCATCTCTCGACGACCATGATGGATTATTACGGGTATAATATATGGAATCTGGCGTTTTTGCCGTTGACGGGCGGGGTCTATTATTTCTTTTCCCTATCCGGTTTTATGGCTTATTATATCTACCGCGAAAAATTCGGCCGAAAAGGGCAGTTATCGGATTTCCTGACCAACCGATTCATCCGGATCTATCCGTTGTATTGGGTCGTGACCTTGGCATTCCTACTCTTGGCTTTTCTCTTCCCGTGGTTTGCGACGGGGGCGGAGCGGGACCTGGCTGTCATTCTGACTTCGATTTTTTTGGTCCCGAATCCCGAATGGCAAGACCCGTTCTTGATCGTTGCCTGGTCATTGGAATACACGGTTTATTTCTATCTCATGTTTTCCGTCCTGTTCATGAGCCCGCGTTTTATCGGGCAGGCGCTATTTGCCGGCTGGGGAATCCTGTCACTGCTGGGCATTGCGGGCATTGTCTATATCGACTTTTTCCTGTTCGATTTTCTATTCGCTTCCTATAATTTGATGTTCATAGCAGGGGTCTTTTGTGCGTGGCTCATTCTCCACGCCCCTATCCCGGCCACCTTAGGGTATTTATGCATAGCTGTGGGGTTGATCGGATTTCCTGTAACGTGGATGAATGCGCTGGACCCCTTTATGGAACTCAGCTTCGAAATCACTGCGAGCGTCTCTATCATGTTTTTGCTGACCGGGCTTGGCGTGATCGACCTGAACAAGGAAATCAGCATTCCGAAAGAATTCCATCAGCTGGGCAATGCCGCTTTTGCGATTTATCTTGTCCACAATGTCGTGCTGGATCTATTCTCTGAATGGATGGACCAGGTTGGATTGCATGAACTGCTGGGCAACTTCGCCATGAGCTTGCTGCTTGTGGCTTTGATGTTGTTTTTCGGGATTTTGGCACATTTCAAACTGGAGCTGCCCCTGCACCGCAGGTTTAAAGGCTGGCTGCAAAAAAACAAGGCACCTGCAGTTACGGCAAACGACACGGACGCCGTGACGAAAAATACTTAAAAAACCCCCAAGCGCAAAAGCTTGGGGGTTTCGATATTATTCGGGCTTATTCAATAGGTTTTCCAACGCTTTTTTCTCCCGGTTGATTTCATCCAGCGTCCGGATGCCCATTCTCCGGAAGATTGAAAGCGGCGGGCACCAGCCCTGCACCGCGTGCTGGATCATGAAGACGCTGACGGCACCGGATAAATACGCCCATTTTTTATTGCTGCCGAGGGCCAGAAGGGATGAAGCAAGTGCAATGGAAGCCATATTGACTTCGAGTACACGCTCGGTATCCCATTCATGTTCCAATTCCTCGATCCGCTGGCGGATTTCATTTTCGCCTTGGCGCTTGTAATAATTGACCGAAGCTTCCGTTTCCCGTTCGATTTGCTGATTGATGTAGTCGGGGGTGTTTTCGTTCACTTTCGTTTGCGTGGATGGCAATTGTTCTTTGTCCAAATCAAGTTCCATGAATATATCCTCCATTTCATTGCAGTTCTTTCTAGTATTCCGCAAATGGCATTCATTTAAACCCCTAAGCCCATACAAGCTTCAGGAGAAAACTCAGTCGATGCTGTCTGTCTGGTCTTTCATGATCTGTTCATCCATCGGGCCGACAATTTTCTGGGCGATTTCGCCTCTTGTGTTGAGGATGAATGTCGTCGGTACGGTGCGGATTTGATAGGTTTGTGCGGTGCTGCCGGTCTCGTCCATCGGAATGGAGAAGGTCAAGCCGAATTCATCGATAAAGGAGCGGATCGCTTCATCGCCGTTATCCTGCGCCGTCAAGTTGACGGCCAGGATTTCGACGTCACCGCCTTCGTTGTTTTCGTGGAATTCCTGCATGTGCGGCATTTCAGCACGACATGGCGGACACCAGGTCGCCCAGAAGTTCAGGATGACTTTCTTTCCGCGGTAATCGGAAAGTTTCACTGTTTCGCCATTTTGGTCGGTCAAGGTGAAATCGGGCGCTGCCTGGCCTTGCGAGAGCCCCTCGGCAAGAGAAGCGTCTTGTGCGCTTTCGGAACTGGCGGATTCGCTGGTGTCGATTGGGGCAGCGTCTTCTTCAAAGAAATTGAGGGCGATGATGGCGATCGCTGCAAGAAGCAATATGCCGATAATGGCTTTTTTTATCATGTGTTCGTTCCTTTCTGTTCAAAACGTCTGTCCATGGCGATGGTGAATGCGGCAAGAACTAGGAGCGTTGCATTTTGCCAGGTCAACAGCGGCCCGAAAGCGCTTAAAATCAGTAGTTCCACTGTGAAAAATGTGGCGAGTAGCAGGCTGTCCGGGACGTCTGGGCGTTTTGCCAGCAGGCGGATGGATAAAACAGCCGCCGCAAGAAGGGATGCTTGCAACAGGGCCTGCATTAACTGGTCTTCGAATAGCTGCAGGATGGTTTGGTATGCCAAAAAGAACAGCAGCCAGGCATTCGCAGCCTGTTCCGCCAAAGCAGCGTGTTTCCGGCGCATGAAGACCAAATAGGCAAGCAGCAAGGCTATGGCAAGCAGATGCCCATACAGGCCGCCATTGAAATATAGAATGGATAAAGGCACGTCAAGAAAATGCTGCAAATTGAAAATGATGTAGCTAAGCTTCCATGCCAGGATGTAAAGCGCCAGCGCGTTCCAGAACCATTCGCCAAGTTTGCGGCCAGTTGCGGCTCGCATCAGCAGGCTTGCCGCTGCAGCTGCCATCAGCACAGAAACCCAGACCGCAGGAACGGTCAGGTGCAGGATCGGGACATAGCTCATTGGCTTTGTCCCGTGCGGTATCTATTCATTATAAAGATGCCTCCGTCCGTATTGAAAGTCTTATGCCCGGCGCTTTCCATTATAGCTGAAAGCACAATCTTTTCATCTTTTTTGTTTGGCGGTTATGCTGGAATCAAGACTGAATCAGGAGGTGCCATATGGCTACATGGCATGAACGCTTTCAAACAACGGAATATGTATACGGGACAGAGCCGAATGAATTCATCGAAATGATGCAAAACAAGCTCAGGCTGTCTGGCCGAGCACTCGCGATAGCGGAAGGTGAAGGGCGCAACGCAGTTTATCTAGCCGGGCAAGGCATGCATGTCACCGCGTGGGATTTTGCAAGAAGCGGGTTGGCAAAGACCGAGCGGCTGGCGGAAGAACGCCGCGTGGGGGTTTTGACCGAGCAAGTGGACCTGGCAGAGGCTGAATGGGCAGAAGAGGCCTGGGACCTCATCATTTGCGTATTCGGCCATTTTCCAAAAGACGTGCAGCATAAAACATTCGATGGCATCAAACGTGCATTGAAACCGGGCGGCCATTTCCTGATGGAAGTTTATTCCGTCGGCCAGCCCGCTTACGGTACCGTCGGCCCAAAACAGGAATCTTTCCTGTACCGGCCTGAAGAGGTGCTTGAGGCTTTCCGGGGGTTTAAGCTCATCCATTTTTTCACGGGTGAAGTCGAACGGCATGAGGGCAAATTGCATAACGGCTTATCGCATGTCATCCAGCTCGCTTGCCAAAAACCTGCGGAATGATAGACGGCAAAACACCCATCGCCAATTTTCGGCGATGGGTGTTCTTTTAATCGGCATCTTTTCCGAGCACTTCATTCCAATCGATCGTACCGTCTTTCACTTGATCGCGGCGCTCTTTTGTCATGGCATCCGTCGGCCGGTTGCCGTTAGGCCAATCCTGTTCATGCCCTTCCCATTCCGGGCGGTTCTGTGACAGGACGAAAGCGGCCAGGTCGCTGGCATCCTGGTCGGATAATGTATTCTCAGCGCCTTTTGGCATATTGTTCTGCAAATAACCGGCCATCTTCGTCATGCGTGCAAGCCCCGCGCCATCGTTGAATGAGCCTTCTCCCCATACAGCAGGGCCGCTGTTCGAGCCGGTGCCTGCGCCGTCAGCAGCGTGGCAGGCTACACAACTTGCCTGGTAGAGTTTCTCGCCATTATCGACATCGGGCACTGGGACGTCTTCCATGGTGTTCTGGTGGCGCCACGGCATTTCGGCACCTTGCGGAATGCCTTCGGAAATATATTTGAAGTAGGCGACCATGGCATCCATGTCCTCATCGTCTTCTGCAAACATTTCCCCGTTCATGCTGCGGACCATGTAGCCATTGATGCGTTCTTCCAAAGTGACGATCTCACCGGATCGCCCGATATACATCGGATAGGCCGACGCTACGCCGACCATCAAAGAGGAATCTTCCTCAAGCCCCGCACCGGCATGGCAGCTTGTACAGGACAACTCATTCACGCGCTGTTAGCCATCCTCGACGCTGGCGGCATCTGCGCGCAACACTTCCGAGGTGTTGTTGACCAGTTCGTAGCCGCGTTTCACCGCTTCGCCTTCCGGCCCGTCCGGCACGTCATCCAAAGACGGCGGGTTGTGGCTGACACCTGCAGTCGCTTGGCCGGTTTGGACTGTTTCCGTCTCATCCGGCTGGATTTCTGCTGTTTTCGATTTTTCAGCAGACAATTCACTGGACAAGACGCCGATGGCAATGACAGCAAGAATCAACAGGAAGATGCTGCCGTAGCCGAGTTTCTTCATCTGTGACGAATTTCCGAACACCGGATCATTCGAATCGTTTCCACACTTCGGGCAGCAATCGCGCAATGTCCCGGGCAAGCATCGTGTGGGGAGAGCGGGTTTTGATGAATTCGTCCGCACAGGCGCCGTGCAGGTAGACGGCGTTCAGGACGGCGTGGCGCCAATTTTCGTGGCAGCACAGCATGCCAAGCATCATGCCGGTCAGCATATCGCCGGTACCGCCTTTTGCAAGTGCGGCATTACCTGTCGGATTGCGGTACAGTTCACCGTCGGGAAACGCAATGGTCGTTCGTGGCCCTTTCAGGACGACCGTCAAATGGTGTTCCGTGGCAAATGCCGAAGCACATGGCCCGGGAGATTCGGCAATCTGGCCTGTTGAATAACCGGAAATCCGGCTGAATTCACCGGCATGAGGCGTCAGGATGAGCGGGGCGCTTCTTTTCGCATAGCTCCGCTCGCTCAATGCGCCGGCGTCGAGTATAAGAGGGGCAGATGATTTCAGCAAACTGTCAATAGCCGCTTCGGTCAATGCATCCGGCACGACACCCGGGCCGCAGGCGATGGCTTTATAGGAAGTAAGTGAATGGGTGCCATTGGCGATATGGATCAGTGCATCCGGAACATAGGTCGCTTCGGCCGCAGCGTGTGCGATACTGCGGATGGTTTCCCGGTAGGTGCCGATTTCCAATTTCCCGACGCCGCTTGTCAATGCGCCGAGCCCCGAAATCAATGCAGCCCCGGGCATGTCCGGCCCCCCTGCCACCAACAGCGCTGTGCCGAACACGCCTTTATGGCTGTCCTGTGCACGTTCGGGCAATGTGCGGCGCACCATTTCCTGCGCCCAGGCGATGCCGTCTTGCGAATTTTGCGGATTGATCATATGAAAACCTCCCGTTCTGCGTCTTTACAACAACTGTAGCCGATTCCAAGCCATAGGCAAACCCAAAAGCGCCAGCTATGCAAGCAGACGATGTTCAAGCCTTGCATGGATGGTTCAAGCCGGTGACGGTTGCTGCAGGTATTTCGTCCCACGAAACAATGGGAATAGCTAAGTTGAAAATTTAACCCCCGGCAATGGTAACGGGTGAAGTGCCTGGGGTACGGTGGATTATATATCCAAAGAACTGAAATTTCTGACAACTATAGGCAAGCCTAGCAAGCTTTGCTATACTCAGCCTATTCAAAGAAAAGGAGTGGGGATAGTGAAAAAACACGTATTCAAGACCATGACGATGGCGGGACTTTGCGCGATGCTTGCGATGCCGGTGCAAGCGGCAGAACCGGTACAGCCGACTGAACACCATCATGATAACGCCATTTCCGGATTCATCGATTATGGGGAATTGCAAAAAGAACTCCAGCGCATCGAAGCCAATAGCAAAGGTACGGTATCAGTGGATGTTGCCGGCCAATCATTCGAAGGCCGCGATATTTATACTGCGACGGTCGGGACTGGCGATAAAGTGCTATTGATCCAAAGCGAGATCCACGGCAATGAAAAAACAGGTACCGTGGCCATTTTGAATATGCTGAAAACCCTGTCCGGCAATTCGAAAGCCGCCAAAGCCTTGCGCGATGAAGTGACGATCGTCTTCATGCCGATGATGAACCCGGATGCCTCGGAAGGCGATAAGCGCCGCAATAGCATGACATGGAGTGATGTCGTGGCGGATTATCCGGAACTCGCCGCTGCAACGCCATCATGGAATTATTTGGACCGCGGCATCAGCCAGAGCTATGATTACGGCGCCAACCCAGGCTTCGACGTCAACCGCGATTTCAACCCGGACCTGGACTACGTACCGCAAGCGGAAGATTTCCCTGGCGCATCGAACGAACCGGGCTGGTTTATCACCAAAGAAGCCCAAGTGTCACGCGACGTCTATAAATCGCTGCAAGCGGAATTCGGCACCGTCGACGTTTTTATCGACCTGCATCATCAAGGGATGTATTATGTCGATGGCACGCCGGATCCAGTCACGTTATCGCTGTCCGCACAATTCGTTCCGGACCCATCAACTGCTGAAGGAGCGAAATACAGCGAATATGCAGACCGATACGATTATAATTTTTCACGCCAGCTGAATGTAGCAGCGTATGAGGAATTGCAGTCCTACGGCAATTCGAAATTCACCAATATCTCGCTTTATTCACAAGGGCTCGATTTGCCGGGCACAGCGCTTGGCAGTTATGCGCTGAATGGCAGCGGCACCGTGTTATTTGAAGTGCGCGGCCAAACCCAGTCGCTTGGGCAGAAAGAAAAAGGCCAATTGGTCAAATCGGTGGAGCGCGGCTTGACAGCGATTGTCGAAGGGGTAGCCGATGACAGCGTCTATTCATTGGATCCCGAGGATTACGAAGACATTCCATTGACTTCCTATCGGCCGTCCAGCAATTGATGGGAAACGCAGCCAAATTCTGGCGGCGTTTTTTTATGTGCCGAGTTGTAGCGCAAGCTTGGGCTTTGTTAGACTGAAGACAAACAGAAAAGGGGTGTCATATGGCCATCAGCAAATTGAACGACCGCATTCAGCTGATCGACGGTTTCGATCTCGGCCTCGAACAGCGCACAGGCAGCTACGTCATCATGGAACAGCAGCTGACCATTATTGAAACAGGGCCCAGCCCGTCGGTGGAGCACGTAAAAGAAGGTTTGAAAGAACTCGGCATCTCACTCGATGAGGTCCGTTACATCATCGTGACGCACATCCACCTCGACCACGCCGGAGGAGCGGGCTTGCTCTTGCAGGACTGCCCGAACGCGACGCTCATCACCCACCCGAAAGGCGCCAGGCACCTGGCAGACCCGAGCCGCCTCATCGCCGGCGCGCGCGCAGTATACGGCGACCAATTCGATGAGTTGTTCAATCCGATCGTCCCCGTGCCAGAACACCGCATCGACATCAAGACAGAAGGCGACCGGCTGCAGATCGGGCCGGGTTGTACGCTGGAGTTTTGGGATACACCTGGCCATGCCAAGCATCATTTCGGCATCCTGGACCCTGTGTCGAATGGATTTTTCGCAGGGGATACAGCCGGCATCCGCTATGCCCAGCTGATCGAAGACGGCATCGACTTTTACTTGCCGTCCACTTCACCGAACCAATTCGACCCCGAGGCGATGAAGGCATCGATCGAACGGATGGAACGGCAGCAATTCGATGTGCTTTATTTCGGGCATTACGGTGCTGCCAAGGACCCGCAGGCAGCACTCAAGCAGGTGCTGGAATGGCTCGAGGTGTTTGTCGAAGAGGGAGCGGCTGCGCATCGACACGATGAATCCGCGGATCAATTGGCCAAACGGCTGGCTGTCCCGGTCCTGGCGCATCTTGCGGAACAAGGAATGGAACAGCCCCACCGCGTGCTGCCTTATATCGAAATGGATCTCCAAGTCAGCGCACAGGGCTTGCTGGATTATTTCCGCAAACAAAGCTGAACACTTCTGAAAATTTCATTTGGAAGCAATCGGCCGGTTTACAGTTCCTATTTTGCGGGCAAAGACTAGAGCACAGAAAATTCATCTAGCTGAAGGGCGGAAAATACAGTGGGACAAGTATTAACGGAAAAGACAGCAATCATTACAGGAGCAGGGCGCGGCATCGGCCGGGCAACCGCCCTGGCACTGGCCAATGAAGGCGTAGCCGTCGGGTTGGTTGCACGGACGGAAAAAGAAATCGAACAATTGGCGCAGGAGATCCGCTCGCTGCGCGGTCGCGCAGCATATGCGGCTGCGGATGTCTCGGATCCCGCACAAGTCGAGGCGGCTGTCCGGAAATTGACCGAAGAACTCGGTGCCATCGATATCCTTATCAATAACGCCGGCATCGGAAAATACGGCAAATTCATGGAACTCGAAACTGAAGATTGGCAAAATATGCTTAACATCAACTTGATGGGCATGGTCCATATGACGAAAGCGGTGCTGCCGCAGATGATGGAGAAGCAAGGAGGCGACATCGTCAACATATCCTCTTCTTCGGGACTTAAAGGCACCAAAGGTTCGAGCGCCTATAGCGCGTCGAAATTCGCGGTGCTTGGCATGAGCGAGTCTTTGATGCAGGAAGTGCGCCCGGACAATATCCGTGTCTTCGCTTTGGCACCGAGCCGCGTCATCACGGGCATGACCGATTCCGGGAATGAAACAGATGAGGAAAAAGAGAAATTCATGCAACCCGAAGATATCGCAGAATACATCGTTTCGCAATTGAAACTGGATCCGCGCATCTTCATCCCGTTGTCGAAGCAATGGGCGACCAACCCATTCTAATGACACGAAAAACCCCTGGATGCCATAAAGGCATCCAGGGGTTTTTTGCTGGTTTTATTTAGCATGCTGCGAAACCGGAGAGGGAAGTCATCATTGGGTTGAAATCCCTTCCGCTTTCAGCACTTCATCGATTTTGGCCATCGCTTCCTCTTCGTCCGTTCCGTCCGCAGCGATCGTCACGACTGACCCCGACGCGATGCCTAGCGACATGACCCCGAGAATCGATTTCAAGTTGACTTGCTTGCCGTTGAAGCCGAGTGTGATGTTTGATTGGAATTTCGAAATGGAACCGACCAGTGCGGATGCCGGGCGTGCGTGGATGCCCGCTTCGTCTGTAATCGTATATTGTTTTTCCACCATGTTGATTTCCTCCTATGGATGAACGTATTTGCGCGAAATTCATTATTTTATGAATGAATTTGACTGCTTATGAATGATTATGATTGATTTTGAAAACGATTTCAAGTATTATCTATTTAATCAGAAAAGAAAAGAAGGTGAGGGAATGCTGACCACGGAGCGGCATCAATTGATTTTGAACCTTTTGAAAGAACAGCAGAGCATCAAAATCCAGGAGCTGGTGGAACTGACCTCAGCATCGGAATCCACCATCCGCCGCGATTTGACGGAATTGGAGGAACTGCAGAAGCTGGAGCGCGTCTTTGGCGGCGCGAGGCGAATCGACCCGAACATGCCGGAACCGAGCCTATCGGATAAAGCGGCGAAGCATCTGAAGGAAAAGCGGCTTATCGCGCGTTATGCAGCATCGCTCGTCAAAACCGGGGACGCGATATTCCTGGATGCCGGAACGACCACGGCGCAAATGATCCCGTTTTTAAAAGGCAAAGATGTAACCGTTGTCACCAATGGCCTGAGCCATGTGGAAGCCCTGGCCGACCACAGCATCACTTCCTATCTGACGGGGGGCTTCATCAAATCGCGGACACGGGCTTTGGTCGGCCCCCAGGCCACCCAGTCGCTGGAGAATTACCGTTTCGATAAAAGCTTTCTCGGCGTCAATGGGATCCATCTTGTCAATGGCTTCACGACTCCTGACCCCGAAGAAGCGGCCGTCAAGCGGAGGGCCGGGGAATTATCCAGAAGCTGCTATGTGCTGGCGGACCGATCGAAATACGATAATGTCAGTTTCGCGCACGTCTTCGATCTAAGCCGGTCAGCGCTCATCATCGACAGCTTGCCGGAAGACGCAGTCGAAACCATTGAACGGCAAACGACGATTAAGGTGGTGGCACAATGATCTACACATGCACATTCGCCCCTTCCATTGATTACACAGCCTATTTGATGCATTTTGAAAGCGGCGCATTGAACCGTACGGATGAAGTGTATTATTACCCCGGCGGCAAAGGCATCAATGTCTCGCGCGTGCTCAGCCGGCTCGGCCTGAAAAGCCGTGCGCTCGGCTATGCCGGTGGCTTCACGGGGCGCTTCATTGAAGAGTTCCTGGATGCAGAAGGCATCGAGACCGACTTTATCGACACCGGCGCAATCACACGGATCAATGTCAAAATCAAGACCGGCCAAGAAACCGAATTGAACGGGCCAGGCCCGGTGCTAGGGGAAGGGCAGCTTGAACAATTGAAAGAGAAGGTTGCCGCCATGGCAAAGGGCGACTGGTTCGTCTTGGCAGGCAGTTTGCCGGCATCGGTACCGATCCAATTCTTCAAGAACCTCGCCGTCCGCTGCAAGGAGCGGGGCATCCATTTCGTGCTCGATACGTCCGGTCCCGCGCTGAAAGGATTATTGGATATGGAGCCTTTCCTCATCAAACCGAACGAACATGAACTGGGGGAGATTTTCGGGGTGGAAATCACAACCCAAGCACAAGCTTTCCATTACGCCAGTTTGCTGGTGGACAGAGGAGTCGAATATGTCATCGTCTCCATGGGGGGGAAGGGGGCTATCTTCGCTTCCCGTGAACAGTGCTTTACCGCACAGGCGCCTGCGGGCAAAGTCGTCAACACCGTCGGTTCGGGAGATTCCTTGGTATCTGGATTCATCGCTTCTTATATTCAGCATCAAGACCCGGAGAGAGCGTTCCGATACGGCGTCGCCAGCGGAAGTGCCACAGCTTTCCGGAGCGATCTGTGCGAACTGGCGGATGTGGAACGATTGCTCCCTGAAGTGACCGTAACGCCAATCGATAAAGGGGATGTGACAAAATGAGAATCACGCAATTATTGACGGAAAACACTATCATTCTGGACCTGAGAGCCGGTTCCAAGCGCGAAGTATTGAATGAACTGGCCGAGCAATTGGACACGGCCGGAAATTTGAACGACAAGCAGCAATTCATGGAAGATATCCTGGCCCGTGAAGAACAAAGCACGACAGGCATCGGCGATACCATCGCCATTCCGCACGCAAAATCCGAAGCGGTCAAAACACCGGCCATCGCGTTCGGCCGTTCTTTTGAAGGAATTGACTTCGAATCATTGGACGGACAGCCTGCACAGCTGTTTTTCATGATTGCGGCAACAGCCGGGGCCAACGATGATCACCTGGAAGCTTTATCGCGGCTTGCGACCTTCCTGATGGATGAGAAATTCCGCGTCAATATTCTGGAAGCGCAGTCGAAACAGCAAGTGCTCGATATCGTCTCTGCGAAAGAAGCGGCAGTGGACGGGCCGGAACCGGCTGAAGAGGCTGCGCCGGTTGCCGGCACAGCAGAACCCGCTCCAGCCGGCAAGATCCTGGCCGTTACGGCTTGCCCGACAGGCATCGCTCACACCTATATGGCCGCTGAAAAACTCAACGGGCGTGCAAAAGAGCGCGGCATCAACTTGAAAGTGGAAACGAACGGCTCGAGCGGCGTGAAAAACCGCTTGACCGATGCAGAGATCGCCGAAGCGGAGGCCATCATCGTGGCAGCCGATACGAAAGTCGAAATGGCGAGATTTGACGGCAAGCACGTCATCCAGACGCAAGTCGGCAAAGCGATCTATGAGGCGGACCAGCTATTGGACCGCGCACTTGCACAAGATGCGCCTGTCTATAAGCACGACCGCTCAAAAGACGCGGATGCCGGCACAGAGCCGAAATCAGGATTCTATAAGCATTTGATGAACGGCGTATCGAACATGCTGCCATTCGTTGTCGGTGGCGGGATCTTGATCGCCCTGTCGTTTTTCTGGGGCATCAACGCCGCAGACCCGGATAGCCCTGAGTACAATGAATTCGCTGCAATGCTGTCAACCATCGGTGGCGGCACGGCGTTCTACCTGATGGTTCCGGTCCTTGCCGGCTTCATCGCGATGAGCATCGCTGACCGTCCAGGTTTTGCTCCAGGGATGATCGGCGGCTTGCTTGCAATCACGGTCACAGGCGTCGAGGAAGCTAGCGGCGGTTCCGGTTTCCTCGGCGGTTTGATCGCTGGTTTCCTTGCCGGTTACGTAACGCTGCTCGTGAAGAAAGTGTTCTCGGGCATTCCGCAAAGCTTGGAAGGATTGAAACCGGTGTTGTTCTATCCGGTATTCGGCATTCTGATCACAGGGGTCATCATGATGCTCATCAACCCGCCTTTGACTCAAGTGTATACTGGAATCTCCGCTTTCCTTGAAAGCCTTGGCGGTACCAATCTGGTTCTCGTCGGACTTCTCCTTGGCGGCATGATGGCAGTCGATATGGGCGGGCCGGTCAACAAAGCCGCCTATACATTCGGCATCGCCATGCTTGATGCACAGAACTTCAATTTCATGGCGACGGTCATGGCAGCGGGCATGGTCCCACCGCTTGGACTGGCCATTGCAACGACGATGTTCAAGAAGAAATTCACCAAACCCGAACGCGAAGCCGGCAAAACGGCTTATGTCCTCGGCGCTAGCTTCATCACCGAAGGCGTCATCCCGTTCGCTGCAGCCGATCCGGCGCGCGTCATCCCGTCGGCCATCGCAGGGGCGGCTACAACCGGAGCACTGGTCATGCTGTTTGATATCGGGCTTCGTGCACCACACGGCGGCGTCTTCGTCATCGGCCTGGTGGACGGGGGAGTGGCAAGCATCTTGATGTATTTGGTCGCCATTCTCGCCGGTTCATTCGTGACGGCAATCCTTGTCGGTTTGCTGAAGAAAAATGTTACGGCAGCTGCATAAATAAAAGACCGCCATCCGGTTATTGCCGGATGGCGGTCTTTTGGTGCCTATGGAACAGCGATCCCTCACGGCGGAACGGGTTACTGTCCCGAATCGACCATGCCTTGTGCGTCCTGGCCGTCCGCATGGATCGTGATGGCAGAGCGGGCCGGAATCCCAAGACCCATGACGCCGAGTATGGATTTCAAGTTGACGATCCTGTTTTTGAATTCCAGCGATAATTCCGATTGGAAACGGTTCGCCTCGCGGACGAGTGCCGCAGCCGGCCTTCCTCTGCGGTGATGAAAATTGTTTTTTGGCCATTTCGATGTTTCCTCCCCGTGCTCTGTCTATCCGTGCATTTTCCCATTATACCCATTCAAGGGCAGTAATGGAGAAAACAAGCTTGTCGTGTGGGGGCAGGCGAAAGAAACAATGCAAATCGGAAACAAGAGACTAGGCAGGGCACAGCAAAGAGAGTAAACTATAAATAAGTGGAATATTCTGATAAATAAAGATGGTCTTGTCGATTGAAAAGAAAAATGCAACGACAGTGCAAGGGAGGAACGAGCATGAAGACGCGCAGCACGGCCGATTTCTTGAGGGATTTCAATGATGCTTTCTTCAATGGCAAGAAAGAGTTCATTGAACAGCATGTCTCGGATGGAGTGGAATGGATCATGGTCGGCGCAATGCCTTTGAAGGGAAGGCAGGCATTAGTGGATGCGGCCTTCGGGATGCAGGATTATACGCAAATGGAGTTTGAAATCGATACGGTTATTACAGGCGGGCAGGAAGGGGTAGTAAAAGGCGTCATGACCGCAAAGGGGGGCAATGACAGGGAGCGGAAATACTGCTATTGCGATTTTTACGAATGGCAAGGAGAAGGCGATCCGAAAATAACGAAAATGACTTCGTTCGTTGTCGAAACGAAATAGAGCCGGAAGCGGCTCTATTTTTATTTCTTTTCATTAAATTTAAATGTAATAAACTACATAAGGATGTTTAAGAATTTAAAAACAAGCACACAAGACAATATACCGTTTCAAGCAGGTGGATGCTGACAATTCTTGCGTTCTTTCGAAAACTTCGGCAAGATGGAATTACAGGCAATAAGAAAGGGTGCAAGACAGTGGATTATCTCAAATCACGAAAAAATGCATACGCCGTCTTATTGAGCGGGCTCATCTTGGGCGTCATCATCGCATTTTTGATCAATGATGACCCGGATACATCGACCTTGGTCGCTGCAGGCGCAATCGGCGTGGTGATCGGGGAAGCGGTCATGTTCTGGCGCTGGAGCAAACAACGGAAAACAAAACAACGCGAAGATTGACGGCTGGCAAGAAGCAATCATATAGCAGCGGAAGGGAAGTAGAGGACGATGACGACCATATGCCTGATTCGGCACGGAGAAACGGAATGGAACAAGGTCGGGCGCATCCAGGGAACGACGGATGTGCCGCTGAATGAGACCGGGAGGCAGCAAGCGAAAGCATGCGGATCCCATTTGAAGGAAGAAGCGTGGGACATCATTGTGACGAGCCCGCTCAAGCGCGCCAAGCAGACCGCGGCGATCATCAATGAAACGATGCGCTTGCCGCTTGTCGAAATGAAGGAGTTCCAGGAAAAACATTTCGGCAAAGTGGAAGGCATGACTGCAGAGGAACGTTACGGGCTCTATCCGGACAAGAACTACCCCGGGCAAGAGCAGCCGGAAGAGTTCCATAGCAGGCTGTCGAAAGGGCTAGCGCAACTCAATGAACGGTTCGGTGACCGGCGTGTACTCGTCGTTGCGCACGGAGGCGTCATCAGCGCCATACTCGAGCAATTGGCGCACGGGGAATACGACGGCGAAGTCCGGCTGCAAAACGGGGGCTTGAATCACTTGGCCTATGCCAGCGAGCGCTGGGAAATCCAGAAATATAATTTCATCGACCACCTGGAGCTATTGGAGACGAAGGCAAACTTATCGCATTAACTTAAAAGGAGCTCAGCGAATGGACCATGATGAATCCGAACGATTGCATAAAGAAATCGAAAAACTGAAATTCCATAACCGGACCTTGCTGGCATTGCTCGGGGAGTTGTTGGAAGGCCAAATGCAAAAGCCGACCATCCATGAAGCGATCGTTGTGCACGATTTGTCAAAACCGGAACTTCAGGCATTTACCCAATTGATCCGGGACTATGAGGGCGACGTAAAAGCGTTTGAACAACAGGCGGCGGCCATGGGCAGTAAATTCACCGACTTGGCCGTCAAAGGTTTACTGAAGGCATTTATGGGCTCTGGAATGCTGGCCGGCAAATGTAAAGAGATCCTTCAAGCTTATGGACAGAATTGATTGAAAAAACACCGCCGATTACAGGCGGTGTTTTACGGGGATTATTTCGCTGTTGCTAGCACCTGCTCATTTGCGTTTTTTGGCGGTTTCGGCAGGAGGTGTTTTGGCATCGAAAATGCCGCGCCGGTAAACAAACACAGCGAGCGCCGCCATGAATAAAGCAGAATTGAACCAGAACACCAAATCGTTTAAATTGCCGCCAAACAACAAGGTGTTGAGGACTGTCAAGAGATGCATCACCAGAAGAAAGATAAACAGAATTGTCGAGGTTCTCATCAGATCACTCCATAATCGTTTTGCTCTATCCATTGTAACGGAATTGGGAACCAGCGGTAAGCTTTTACGGGAATTGTAGAAAAGAGTTCATGAAAGGATGAGGAAAATGGTCAAATGGAAAGAGAGCATGGTCATCGAAGCACCGATCGAACAGGTTTGGGAGCTTTTCCAGGACGAGCAGATCCAGCGCATCATGCCAAAAGTGGAATCACATGACCTGCTCGAAGGGGAGAATAATGCCATGGGCGCTAAACATGCGCAAGTGTATACCGAAGGGAAACAGCAGCAGCGGTATATTGTCGAAACTTTGTCGTATGTGGACGAGCCTGGCCGAAAATACAGGGAAACGTCGTTTGGGATGGGGCAGATGTTCAAAGTGCGCTATGCCTTCAGCTTGGAAAAAGAGACGGAACAGAGCACGCGGTTTATCTATGAAGGTGAAAACAAAGGCATGAACGTCACGGGAAAAATGATGCTATTGGCAGGCAGCAAAAAAGCAGCTCGGAACACCGTATTGAATTTCATGAACAGGGTCAAGGAGCAAGCAGAATCCCAAAATTGAAAAGAAGGTTATCCAGTGGGATAGAATGGATTCAAGATATAAATGTAATAAACTACATAAGGCTTGTTATAAAAAAGAAAAAAACAGCCAACAATCAAAAAATATTCCCTGGAAGGAAAAAGCAGGAAGGGTGCGGCGCCACATCGAAACTACTTATTATAGAAGGAGTAAGGTTGATTCTATTGAAATACGAACTGATAGTTCATCTTCACTTCCGTGTTTCAGGGAAAGGAGTGCACGAATGGTCATATACCTACGGATGATTGCTGAAATGCTGATTATCGCCATTTTTATTTATTTCGTCAGCGGCCGGTTGATGGGATCGAAAGTGAACTTCACGAAACGCTTATTGTCCGTCGTGCTTGGGGTCGTCCTGACGACATTCGTTTATTGGTATTCATACTTGCGTTATACAGAATTCATGGATGATGCTTTCGCGACAATGCTGACAGACACAAGTACAATTATCTGGATCGGCAGCATGCTGATGATATCGATGCTATTTTATTTGATCCTCGAATTATTCGACCCGATTGAACTCGGCGACCGCGGTGAGCGCATCACGAACCGCAAGTTCATCTGGAAACGGCTGCGCAGCCGTTGGAGACGCCAGAAGCGTTTGAGTAAAGTATTGGAGATCGCTGTCAAGAATGGCATTTCCAGTACCTTGAAATATGCGCGCCATCGTGAAAACAACCGTGAACTGGCGGTCGCTTTCCGCAGGACGCTTGAAGAAAGTGGGGGCGTGTTCATCAAATTCGGCCAAGTATTGTCGACACGGACGGATTTGTTCGCACCTGTGTTCATCGAGGAACTCAGCCAGCTCCAGCAAAACGTCAAAGCTTTGCCAAAAGAGCAAGTAACGGAAATTTTGAGAAAATCCATGGCACAGCCGATTGAAGAAGTGTTTTCGAAGCTGGAAAAAGAACCACTCGCCTCGGCATCGATCGGACAGATCCACCGCGGCGTGCTGCGCAAGACCAATGAAGAAGTCATCATCAAGATGCAACGCCCTGAAGTGAGTGCCATCATGCGGGACGATCTGGACATTCTTGTGGAATTCGCCGAATGGGTATCCAGCAAATCCACGTGGGCACAGAACATCGGGTTCCGTGAATTGGCTGTCGGATTCGCCAATGGCCTGCGCGAGGAAATCGATTTTGAAATCGAAATGCGTAATATGATCCAAGTGAGCAATGCCTTGGAAGACAGCAAGAATCAAGTCAAGATCCCGAAAGTTTACCGTGAATACAGCAATTCCACAATTATCGTCATGCAGTATTTCCAAGGCAAAAGCATTTCAAAAGGAGATGCCGTATTGCGCCATTTCAAGGTCGAGCCGAAAAAATTCGGCCGTACGGTATTGTTTTCATTCCTGGAACAGATGCTATTTTCGGGAATATTCCATGCGGATCCGCATCCTGGGAATATCTTCATCGACGAAACGGACGGAAAGCCTGTTTTGCTTGATTTCGGGTCTGTCGGGCGCTTGACGGAGTCCCAGCAGGAAGCGCTCAAACATTTCATCATCGGCATCCAGCAAAACGATGCAGGAATCGTCCATGATGCTGTCAGAAAACTTGTGGAAAACAGCGAGAAAATCGACGGCGTGCGATTTGAGCAGGCCATCGGGGAGATTTTACTGAAGATTTCCTATGTCGACCGAATACCGACAGCAGAATTGATTCATTCATTGTTCGACATGATCCGCGAATTCGGATTGGCGTTCTATCCATCCGTAGGGATTGCGCTAAGATCCTTGATCAGCCTCGACAGCACTTTGCATACCATCGACCCGGGGTTTGACATGTTTACGGAAGCGAAAAGCTTCGCAAAGGAATACAAGACCTCGGTGTTGAAAAAGCCATTCAAGCAGCCGCGCGCTACAAAAGAACGGATAGAAGAAGAATTGGTGCTCATTTTGCCGGAAGTCGCCAAATTGCCGAAGCGCATCGACCAACTGATCCGGCGTGTAGAGGGCGGAAAGATCATTCTGCACCACGATGTGTTCTCAGATAAGCATAACTCGGGTTTTGTCATGCAATTATTCTCAAGGTTCGTCTTGCTGATGTCGGGGATCACGTTCGGGTTCATATCCGCAGCGTTATTGGCGATTGCGCAATTCATCGATACCGTATATGCGATTTATTTGAATACAGCAGCATATGGCGGATTGTTCCTGTGCGTCATTTTACTGGTCAGACTGTCGATCCAGGCAATACGGGATATGAAACGCAGCAATCAATTTTAATAGGATAGAGAGCATCCCGTGCAGGAAAGTCCTGCGCGGGATTTTTTTAAGCCTTGTTAAGGGCAGGTATGCGGAATGGAGAGCGTAGGGGGAGCTTGGTGAAAAAGAGGATTTTTGTTGAAATTAAAATTTAGTTTACATAATATAAATTATAGGAAGTTGTGTTTCATTTAATAAGTATACTCATGACAGTGAGACAAAACCAGGATTTTCAGTGAAACGAGCGTTTTTCATCGTTCTCGTAATCCTGGCAACTTAATCGACAGTTCAATCATTAACTTCATGTTCTCGATATGTACGGCGTTAAAAAGTTTTCCAACTCAATGCATAAAATATTCAAGTTAACTGTTCATACTATTTAATGCGTTTAAACAAATCGATTTCCAACGGTTTATGTTTCTGGTTGATTATGCTAAACCCGTCTGTTTTCATACAATGACAGAATTCAATGCCTTGGATTTCGCCGCTTGCTGTAAGCCTGCTTTTTTGCTGTCGTTCCTGCCAGTCGGTTTTCTGCCGAATTAAAGCTTCTGATTTGGATTCACTTTTTCCCCCCAGTATGATAATCTCTGTAAATCCCCGAAATCTTCCATCTCTTAAATCGCCACCCATAGTCACATCTTCAGGGTAAAAGATACAGCATTTCCGTGAACTCTTGTGCATGTTGTTTTCTTACCCTTCCTTCTCTTTCAAAACAATTACTGATTTAGAAAGTTTTCCACAAATTAACAGCTGCGAATCATACAAAGTTAAAGGAATCCCCAATCAATAATGCGAATGGACGTCCCTTTTTAATTAAAGTAAGGATAGTTGCAAAGACTTTAAATCCAAAATCACGATTTTCCGTTGGTTTTGTTGACGGATCCAGCCTTTATCTTCAAACTTCGTAAGCTTTCTGCTAATCGTTTCTGGTGTTGTCCTGAGAAAAGATGCTAAATCCTTTCGTGACATCGACAATGTAATTTCCATGGAACGGCTTTCTTCTGCTTGCTGGGTTAAATATACCGCTATGCGGGTTTCGGCATTTTCGGAAACGAAACTGGTCAATTGATGCTCTGGAGCCTCCAGCCTCTTAGAAAATTCATTCAACATTTTCCACGATATATGCGGGTGCTGTCGAAGGAACTCTTGAAGATGCCTGCGTTGGATGCCGCAAATTTCTGTTTTCTCCATAGCTTCCGCAAATACATCGTGAATCGATTCTTTGAACAACGCCAGTTCACCCGTGAAATCTCCAGGGGTGAGAATTCGGATAACTTGTTCCTTGCCAGTTTCCGATAACCGGTATACTTTTATTTTTCCTTTATGGACGATGTACAAAGAAGTTGATTGATCACCAGCCCGGTACAGCACTTGTCCTTTTTGCAAGCTGAGATGAAGGTCTGCAGTCATAAGGTAAACCAGTATCGACAAGGTGACGATCCCTGGCGTATAAATCGCAGCGAACCGGTTCAGGAATTTTTCGGTTGTTGTCTTGGATTCCTATGCTTCTTCAACCAATTCGATAATTTTTGCAAACGTCGTGTCATCTCCGACTTTATCAGCGATAATTTCAATATACCCTGAGTCCATGACGGTTCCGCTAAAAACCTTGTCTCCTGCTTTTTTGGATGAAGGCACCGGTTCCCCCGTGATAGTTGCTTCATTGAGCAATGCATGACCCATAATAATGGTTCCGTCCACTGGGATTTTTCCGCCAGTCTTTACGAGGACCCGATCGCCTTCAGCTACTTCCAGTGCCGCAAGGGTTACAGTCTGTGAATTGCGGATAACTGTCGCTTCATCAGGGACCATGTCCACCAGATTCTTCAATGAGGAACGTGTTTTCTCCAGCGTGCGTGTTTCCAGATAATCACCGAACAAAAATAGAAAAGTTACAACGGCCGATTCGACATATTCACCAATGAACAGGGCACCAATCACTGCAATCGTGACAAGCATCTCGATACTGAAGGTTTTCATTCGTACGGCCTGAACGGCCTTCAAGCTAATGGGAAAGCCAGCAAGGATTGTGGAGAAGATTAACGTCAATTGCATCATATCTATGAACCTCAAACCCTTGAATAGAAGTGCTAGCACCAGTAGAAAACCCGCCAAGAAAGTTATGCCCGTTTTTTTTGATGCAAGAAATTGGCCATTATGGTCACTTCCTTTTCTTTTATTACCTCTATAGTACGGTCAACAAGGCCAGAACAAATTGACCTGCATCAAGATAGTAAAAGAAAAGTAATAAACCTCCGGCAAGCAGTGTATCCTTAGCTTGCCGGAGGCAGTCCTGATATAGCGATATTCCATCCCCATCGGCCTCTTGTTGTTTACCCGCCGATATAGGACATGCCGATTTTTTTGCGGCTTTTTGCGGTTTGCTCCGTCCGTTCGTCAGAATACCGGTCGCTTCGCCCTTTCCATACACCACTTATCGCTTCCAACAATTCTTCGTCGTCCATTCCGCTGCGGATCAGTTCACGGATATCATAGCCCTTTACAGCAAATAGGCAAGTATAGAACTTGCCGTCTGAAGACAGGCGTGCCCTTGTGCACGAAGAACAGAAGGACTCTGAAACGGATGTAATAAAACCGACTTGTTCATCACTGCCACTATAGCGATACCGTTTGGCCACTTCTCCGTAATAATCTTCCTCTACGGGTTCCAGTATGTATTCGGATTGAAGAAGAGACAGGATCTCTTTCTTGGTGACTACTTTTTTAAAACTCCAGCCGTTGTCGTTGCCAACATCCATGAACTCGATAAAACGCAGTGTAATACCTTTGTTTTTGAAGTAAGCGGCCATCGGCAAAATTTCCTGTTCGTTGACGCCCTTTTGAACGACCATGTTCACTTTGATCTCAAAACCGAGCTCTTTAGCAAAATCGATGTTTTCGAGTATAGGTGCCGGGCTGACTCCCCTGCCGTTCAGTTTACCGAAAAGTTCAGCATCGAGTGCATCGAGACTGATATTGAGCCGTCTCAGGCCAGCTTCATATAAGGCGGGTCCTTGCTGTTTGAGAAAGAGACCATTGGTTGTCAATCCGACATCTTCCACGCCTTCAACAGAAAAGATTTTCTTGACGAGTTCCGGCAGCCCGCGGCGCATTAATGGTTCCCCGCCTGTCAGCCGGATTTTTTTGACCCCCATCGATACGAATACTTTGGTCAGCCGGTGAATTTCTTCAAATGACAGCAATTCCTGTTTTGGCAAAAATGCATAGTCGTCACCGAACACTTCTTTTGGCATGCAATAGGAACACCGGAAATTGCAGCGGTCGGTAACAGAAATCCGTAAGTCACGTATCGGCCGGCCTAGTTGATCTTTCAATGGTTGTCTTGCCATTTTAGCGTCCTTCCTCTCTATAATGTATTCCTGTTGATGTTGCGGAATTTCCCTTGGTCTTGATGTATGACTGACGCATCGATCCAACGGGTTTCCAAAGAAGCGAGAAAATCGAATACGCTTAAGTTGCCATTGTTGATGGCCCGCTCCAGGTCTTCCGCGAAACTGCCTTTCCATAAACTGAATAATGGAATTTTCTCGTCAGGAGTTTGAACGCCCGTGACATGTTTAGTCCCGGCGGCCAATTGTCTGAATGCGTTTGTTTCCTCAGGGCCGATATATGGCATATCGCAGGGCAACACCATGTACATAGCCGCCTGCCGGAGTTTCATGGCCGTACAGATGCCGGCGAGCGGGCCTTGCCCCTTTATGTCAGGTAAATCCGTGACCAGGTCAAGCTCTTTTGCGAACAGCGGCATAAGTTCTTCACGGGTAACAATGATTACCTGATCACAAACCGCATCGAGTGCTTTGTACACTTTTTCGTAAAAATAAACGCCATCGACCCTAGCAAAGGCTTTCGGGGAACCAAAACGGCTCGAAAGCCCTCCGGCAAGGAGTATTCCAACCGTGTTCCTCATCCGCCGCTAACAGGCGGGATCAATGCAACAACATCACCGGCTGCCAGCAATTCGGCAGGCAAGGCGTATTCTTCATTTACGGCAAACTGTATGGAGCTTTCCTGTAAGCTGGGGTACTTCTTAATAAGCTCTTCTTTTAATTGCCCGACGGTTTTTCCAGAAAGGCTGAGTTCCTCTGTGGCCGTTCCGGTCAATTCACGGATGCCCGCAAAATAATGCACTGTAATCATTGCCATTCTCCTTCCGGCTTTTTCTTTTGGTCTCCTATCCATTGTTCCCCGTCATTCCATATTTCCTTTTTCCATATCGGTACAATTTCCTTGATGCGTTCGATGGCGTATTCATTAGCTTCATACGCCGTTCTTCTGTGGGGCGACGATACGGCGATGACTACCGCGATATCACTTATTTGCAATTCACCGATCCGGTGGGCGATGGCCACCCGGGTGCCGGGCCATTTCCCTTCGATTTCCTGGCCTATCTGCGCCAATTTCTTTTCTGCCATCGGTACATACGCTTCGTATGCGAGATATACCGTCTGGATTCCTTTCGTCCATTCACGCACATGCCCTGTGAAGAGCGTCACTGCCCCTGCTTCAGGCCTCAACACATAATCGGCATAGAGCTGGGGGTCGATCGCTTGTGTGATTACGCTAAACGGTTTCATGAAAATCACCTTCCATCCATACTGTGAAAAACGAATCAATTGATGATCGATCATCCCGAAGCACCGGCTGGGCGCCATCAAGAAGCATGGGATGCGGGACAATGACCAGCCTGATATTATCGAGCCCTTTTAATTGCCGCCACTCTTCTTGACTGCGGACAAGCACGATCTTGGGATAGGAAGCTTGCTTGAATCCTTCGATAAGGATGCAATCCGGATCTGCCAGAAGGGACAGCTTGATGAAGTTGCTTAGTTCTTTTTTCTGTCCCTGCATATGCATCTGGACCACCCCATTGCCGAACACTAAAGAACTGGCTGCACCTGAGCCCAAAAATTTCATGCTATCCGTCTCCCGATCCGGCAGCTCAGGGGGCCCACCATGGCCATGATGCTTAATAGCAGAAACTGTCTGTCCTGCTTCCTGTGCCGATTCAATAAAACGATTCATCAAAGTGGTTTTCCCACTGTTCTTGAAACCGACAATTTGCAGGATTTTCATAGTTTCCATTCCGCCTGCCCTTCCTCAACCCCAAGCAAGAGCACATCCACCGTATCGCCTGCCGTAAAGCCTCTGGTGCCTCCCGGCAGTACTATCAATGCATTGCCTTTGGCGATCGATGCCACGGCATTTGATTTATTGAAACCCGCAGGTTTAATATTTTGCCCGTCATAGGCCGCCCGGATGAATCGTGTAAACGGGTTCGCTTTGGTGAAATCTTCCGAGAGAATCGCTGTTGTGTGAGGCAAATAAATCTTTCTCGCCCCCATCATTTTCAGGAGTGCCGGCCGAACAAACAATTCAAACCCTGTAAAGCAGGCTGAAGGGTTTCCAGACAAGCCGAATAGGTACTTGCCATCCGCGACAGCGACCGTCGTCACACTGCCTGGGCGCATAGCCACTTTGTTAAACAATACCTGCGCACCCAATCGTTCATAGATAGCCGGCAGGAAATCAAAATCGCCTACTGAAACACCGCCTGTGGTGATTAGGCAGTCGGTTTCTGCTGCCGCTTGCTGGACGATTTCAAAACTCTCGTCCAATTTATCCGCCGATAAGCCATAGGTTTTGCAAGCGATGCCCATCCTGGCGAGCTGTGCGGCAATCATCGGGCCATTGCTATTGCGGATTTTTCCGGGCACGAGCTTTTCGGCAACATCCAGCAGTTCACTCCCTGTGGAAAGGATGCCTATTGTAGGTTGTTTGGACACTTCAACCTGGGCGTAGCCGAACGTAGCGAGCAAGGCTACGGTACCAGGTTGGATTAAGCTGCCGCTTTCAATGACCTTCTCGCCTTGAGATACATCTTCCCCTTGCAGCGATACGTTCTCGAGCGGCTCGAAGGGTTTACGGATTGTAAAAGACCCATCGAACTCGACTGCCTGTTCAAACATGACAATCGCATCCGAATTTTCCGGTAAAGGCGCGCCAGTCATGATGCGCACGGCTTTTGTGCCGGTAAGGATTTCTCTTGATACCTCTCCCGCTCCGATATGGTCCACAATATCGAATGAAATGCGGTGCTCTCCGCAAGCCCCTGCAGAAAACTTTGAAATGATGGCATAACCGTCATACGGCGACCTGTCGAAAGGCGGTACGGGATGCGCGGCAATGACCGGTTCTGCGAGTATCCGGTTGTAACTGTTCTCAAGTGATACCGTTTCCGTACCGAGCGCATAAGCGTGGTCCACCACTTTCATTACGGCCTCTGAAACGGGAATCGGTTTACGTGTCTCCATCAATAGTATCTACTCCTCGATTAATCCTGATATACTGGTTCCATATGAATAGGAAAGGTTGATGAACATGACTGAACTAACACATTTCAACGAGCAAGGAAGAGCCAAAATGGTCGATGTTTCAGAAAAGAACGAAACAGTGCGGACAGCAAAAGCCAAATCGGCTGTTTCGTTGAATAACGACATTTACCAGCAAATTAAAGACGGAACCAATAAAAAAGGAGATGTATTGGCTGTCGCACAAGTGGCGGGGATTATGGCTGCTAAAAATACTGCTCAAGTTATTCCCATGTGCCACCCTCTCTCATTGAGCGGCGTGGATATTGAATTCCAATGGAATGTCGATCAAGGACATAACCATTTCGAAGTGCTTATCTTCGCAACGGTGAAAACCAAAGGGCCGACCGGCGTGGAAATGGAAGCATTAACTGCAGCTTCAGCCGCGGCATTGACGATTTACGATATGTGTAAAGCTGCCGGCAAGGAAATGGTGATCGGGCCGACGCTGCTGCTTGAAAAAACCGGTGGGAAATCAGGTGATTACAGCCGCAGTTGACGATGCTTTCCGAGTTCGAAGACCAGATGATGAATTTCGGGAAGGATTAACCGTTCCATCGCAAGCTTCACTGCACCGCGAGAACCCGGCAGGATAAAAATGGCTTTATCTGCACAGGTCCCTGCCGAGGCGCGGCTGAGAAGCGCTTTTGTACCAATGTCTTGTGAAAAGCTCAAATAGCGGAAAAGTTCTCCGAACCCCGGTAGTTCCTTTTCGAAAAATGGTTCAATGGCTTCAATTGATTGATCGCGTTTGGCAATGCCGGTACCGCCTGTACTGATGATGGCATCGATTTCCCCGCGAGCCATCCATGAGACCACAATCCCGTGTATATCCTTTACTTCATCTTTCACGATCCGATAATCGACGACATCGATGCCTGCCTGCTGCGCTAAGCTCTTCACTAATGCTCCCCCAGTATCCGACTCTTCCGTCCGGGTGTCGCTAACAGTTAAAACGGCAATTCGGATCTTTCTCCTCATCACAAACGACTCTGACATTACACCCCGTCCCTTCTTCCATCATCCGAATAATTGATGATAAAACTTCCGACCCTCCGCGATGCTGCCAATGCCGTGGATCAATAAGCGCCCGTCAGCAAACAAGACAGCCCTTTTGCCAAAAACCTTTAGTTCGACAAAATAAGGCGTACGCCTGGTCTGGGCATCAAGACGCTGCCCGATGGATTCCGCATCTGCCAATCCCACACGGCGTTTTGGGTCGGGCAGTACCTGGACTGCCTGTCTTCCGCACAGGACAGCATAAGTGCCGGATTTATCGTTGTGCAGTGCCGGAAATACGGGTTCAGGACCGCAAGTTTCGCAAGCTTCATTCTGTATGCGGGATACGCCGATATCCCATTGCGAATTATCCCATAAATTAAAGTGATGCACTTTTTTCCTCATCGAGTCGCGATTGCTGCTCATCCATTTAAGCGCTTCCGTACATTGGAGCGCTGCAGTGATTTGTACGGCAGTGGGAATGATGCCAGCTGTATCGCAGGTTTCATTGAGCGTGGGCAATACCGGCAGCAAGCATCGGAAACACGCGGTTTCACCTGGGATAAAAGGGAAAACAACTCCAGAACTTCCGACACAAGCACCGTAGATCCAAGGAATGTGATGTTTTACTGATACATCGTTGATCAAGAGGCGGGTTTCGAAATTATCGGTGGCATCCATAACCACCATACTGGCATCAGCGATTTTTTCCATCAAAGGCCCGTCAAGATGAGCCAGATACGTATGGAGTTTGAGGTCGCTGCGAATCGCCTTTAACCTGTTCTTTGCCGCCTCGACTTTGGGCATCATGTGTTCTGCATCTTTTTCGGTGAATAATTGCTGTCGTTGAAGGTTGGACAATTCCACATAATCCCGATCGACCAAATGAATTTCGCCGACGCCGGCTCTCGCTAAAGTTTCGGCAATTGCAGAACCCAAGGCGCCACACCCGATGATGCTTACCACTGATTGGTTGAGGGCTTGTTGCCCAGTAATGCCGATCGGTTTAAATAGTTCCTGTCTGGAATAGCGATTGGCCAAAAAGTGGCCCTCCTTTCCTTTACTGGTTCATGGCTTCATTTAGAAGCCGCTTTTCTTGTTGTATTCGGAAGTGATGTCGGTAAAGGTGCCGACGTAGCGGACCACTTCACCGGTATCATCTTTTACCGCACTGATGTTCAGCCACTGTAGGTATTCTTCCCCATTTTTGCGCTTGTTCCAAATTTCGCCTTGCCACATGTCCTTTTCCTTAATTTCCTTCCACATGTTCCGGTAAAATTCGCTGGTCTGTTTCCCCGATTTCATAATACTTGGATTCTGGCCGATCACTTCTTCTTTTTCAAAGCCCGTTAATTTGCTGAAAGCAGGATTGACTGTACGGATATTCCCTGAAGTGTCGGTGACGAGAATCCCTTGTCCGGTCGAATTAAACACTTCCCCAGCCAATAGCAGTCGGTCTTGATAATACATCCAGACAACCAGCACCAAACTGGCCAAAGCAACCTGGGACAATAACATAAAGCCGATTGAATATTGCCCAGTCAGCGAAAAGATGATAGACAGCATAATCGGAGGGAAGAAACCGCCAAGGCCGCCCATCATCGAAACGATGCCGTTTACGATGCCAGCCTGCTTATTGAAGTAAAAAGGCACTAATTTGAAAATGACCCCATTGCCGATTCCCGCACTCACGGCAATGGCGAGGCTGCCCACTGTATACAAGCCAATGGATGGTGAAAAGGCCAAAACGATAGCCGCCACAGTGTAGATGAAGAAAGTCCCTATTAGCAGCAATAAGGGTTGAAGTCGGTCTCCGAGCCAGCCGCCGACCGGGCGCAGGAAGGTGGCGACCGCGATAAAGCCTGCTGTCCGCATCCCGGCATCCACTTTTTCCAGCCCGAAATTATTCACCAGGAAATTCGGCAAATAAATGGTGAACGCAACAAAAGATCCGAACGTGATGAAATAAAACAGCGAAAAGAACCATAATTTTTCATTCTTGTATACGCTTTTGATTTGCTCAAGTATAGGGGTCTTCACTTTGGTTTCATGGCGGTCGCCAAAGAAAAAGTTCAGTAATGCAAAAACGATAAGTAGCACAAGGAATAATTTAACAGTAGCGGACCAGCCGATCTGGGTTGCAATCAAAGGCGTTGAAAATGTGGTAATGGCCGTCCCGATATTACCTGCACCATAAATGCCGTTTACAAGACCATGTTTCTCTTTCGGGTAATATTTCGGCAATGACGTAACCCCGACAGAAAACACCGCTCCGCCTATCCCCAGGAACAAGCCCCCGATAATCAAATCTGTAAAAGAAGAAGCTTCACTGATATAGAATACCGGAAACAATAACAGGATAAAGCTAATCAAAAATATAATTCGTGCCCCAAACATATTGGCGTAATACCCCATGGGAATCCGAAGTATGGAACCAAGCACCACAGGGACAGCGGTCACCATGGCCAATCGTTCAGGCGGGATCGTAATGTCCTCGCTGATGAAGGGGATTAACGAGGAGATAATCACCCATACCATAAATCCTACTACCAAGTTCATGGTTTGAAGCGGCAACTGCACTTTCTTAATCATTCATATCACCTTTTCCGCAAAATTTTTCTTTACGAGTGTTGATGTCGATTCCCTGCCTTAATTGTAGCTCTAATGGAAGTGCATATTAATAAGGGAGTCCCCTTACCATCTAGGGAGAAACCCTAAAAAGTGATGGCAAGCAGCCCGTTAAAAGGAATGACCAACTCCTCTACAGCTTTCGGCCCCGAGGATTGAGCTCAAGGCAAAAAAAAATAACCGCTCTCCACTGGAGGCGGTTATTGTTTATGTAATCAATGTATTCATTTTTGCGTAAAGTTCATCTTGATCTACGGCTTTCATCAATTTTTCAGCCATCGGGAACAACACGGTTTCCTCTTTAACAAAATGAATGGTCAGCACTTCAAAGGCTTCCCCTGCGTCTTTTGCGACCGCTTGCATATCCTCCAGGCTCATGATATCGATATTGCCCCGGGTATGATGAAAAAAATGTCCGATATAGCCATCGATTTCCTGATGTTCTTCCTGAATCCCCATGAGCGGCCCTTGTTCAAAACCGATGTAGGTGCCGAGAACCGGAAAGAAATGTTCTTCTTCTTTATCTGTATGATTCTTTAACGGTTCCACAAATTCATAAAGTTTTTGGCGCAGCGTCTTTAACCGTTCACGGCCCTTTTCCAAACTCATGTCCTTTTCTTCGAATTCCCGCACAATGGCATGCCAGTCTTCCATCAAGTAAGATAAATAACGGTGTTCATTTTCGAGCAGCCGCATTCCAGGCTCTGTAAATCGCAATTCTGTTGGTTTTGCCATGCTTGCCCCTCCCAAAGTGTCAAAAGTTCAAAAGTTTTTTCTTCAAAGCGAATTCCACCAATTCAGGGCGGCTCTTCAAATGGAGTTTCTCCATGATTTTCGCTTTATGGGCTTCCACTGTTTTCACTGAAATGAATAGCTTCTGAGCAATTTCTTTATTGCCGTACCCCTTGGCGATCAAGGGCAGGACTTCGATTTCACGTTTGGATAAAAGTTCAAATGGGTCTGTTTGCTTGGCAGCGGAATCCTTATTGACAAATTCCCTCACCAGAGATGTCGCCATCTTTGGATGGATATAAGTTCCCCCGCTGTGTATCGTCCGGATGGCGAGCAATAATTCCTCGTCTGGTGCATTTTTCAACATATAACCAGAGGCCCCATTTTTCAATACATGGAACAAATACTCTTCATCGTCATGCATCGTCAAAATCAATATCTTGGTCTCCGGAAAATCTTCTTTGATTTTCCCGGTTGCGATCAATCCGCTTTCCCCCGGCGGCATGCTCAAATCCAGCAATAAAATATCCGGTTGGTGTTTGGCCACCATTTGATAGGCTTCGACGCCATCAGCGGCAAGCCCGATGACTTCCATGTCTTCCTGGAAATTCAAAATCATTGAGAATCCACTTCTTACGATTGCGTGATCATCAGCTATGACAATTTTCATCGTGTCTCCCCAGCCTTTCCGATAGGAACGAGCAAGTGCACGGTCGTTCCTTTTCCTGGTTCTGAGAAAATATCAACCCTGCCGCCCACAAGGTCTGCGCGTTCTTTCATCCCATACAAGCCCAGGCCCGTTCCGCGCGGGTTTTCACCTTGTTTGAAACCGACTCCATGATCTTTCACAATCAATTGGAGAAAATCATCCTTCTTGAATAGCGAAACCTTCAATTCCTCCACGAAAGCGTATTTAATCGAATTCAATACCGCTTCCTGGCACACCCGATAGAAAACCGTTTCAATTTCGTTTCCATAGCGTTTTTTATGGATATCTGCCTTGAATTCGACCGTGATGCCATAACTTTCTTCGATTCGTTTGAAATGCGAGCGAAAAGCGGCCTCAAGACCGAAGTCATCGAGTGCAGCAGGGCGCAGTTCGACTGATAAGTTACGGATGTCATCCAAAAGCCGTGTCAAAGTTACTTTGGTATCTTCCGTTTTCTCCAGTATTTCTTGGCCGCCCTTCATATACTTAAGTGCACGCAATTCAATCACTGCACTCAGCAATTCCTGGGCGACACTGTCATGCAACTCGCGGGAAATCCGTTTCCGTTCATTTTCTTGAGCTTCAATGACATGTTTCATCATCGTATTTTGATGCAATTGTTTTTGGGTTTTAAATTGGACGCTTAAATCGCGCAACATGAAAACGCGTATGCCGTTTTCCGGGTCGATGCTGTGAAAGGTTGCCGCATATGGTACAACCCCTTTATCTTTGGTTTCCAAAAACACTTGAAAAGACGAAAAATCTTCTGGTTGTGTGCTGCTCAGGTAACAGTTTATGCAGGTCTGGATTTCTGTCGAGCTCGTGTACCCTCTGCAAGCCCGGCAAATTGCAAGTTCGGCTCCCTTCTGGAGCTGTTCTAAGACGGTCGCATCTATGATTTTTTCTGCAGCAGGATTAAGGGAAAGGATTTTGCCTTCGCGGTCGAAGAAGAAAATAGCTTCCGTGCTATTCGTAAACATTTTCAACATCAATTCAAGTCGGAGATCTTTATTCGCCGGCATCAATTCAGCATCAATTCCTTTCCGTCCAGATTCCCGATCCCTTTGGCCGCTGTCTGAATTAAGATTTGAAGCTTTTCATCCGACATTCTATCAGCTTCCCGATAGCCGCCCAATAATACGCCAGCAACCCTGCCATTATGCCAGATCGGCACAGCGCCCATGCTTCTGAGATTCTCGAATACCAGAATTGGATAGTTAAACAGATCTTCACGTTGCTCGAATTCACTGCGGTTTTTAATCATTAAAGGTTTCCCGGTTTTGAAAACCGTTCCCGCAATGCCTTTTCCGGAATGGAGCACCACTTTTTTGATCCGATTGCTTAAATTTCCGGATGTATATTTCCATTTCAAGACGTACTGATTTTCCGCTGGCTCGACAAGTGCAATGGCAACAAAGTCAAAATTATGTTCTACCTGAAACTGTTGTAGTTGGGTTTCATGGTCGGCATTGTTTTTCATCATTCAATCTCCTAGTTAAAAAGAAAAAGAGGATTTCTCCTCTCTTTCAATTTGTTGGTTTATGTCTTCTGTATAGAATATAACTTCTACCCACATAATTCAACGGGACACTCCAAACATGCACAAGGCGGGTAAACGGCCAGAAAGCGAAAATGGCAAATCCGGTAAGGACATGGATTTGGAAAGACAAAGGCACTGCGGTCATCAATGCTGGATTTGGATTCAAGAAGAACAAACCGCGGAACCAGACGGAAATGGTCGTGCGGTAATCAAAATCAGGCTGTACTGCATTGGTGACGACTGTGGCATACATTCCCATAATAACGATAAAAAGCAGCAAGGTATTGACGGCGAGGTCGGAAAATGAGCTCAGTTGGCGCACGCTTTTCTTGGAAAAGCGGCGAAACGTCAGCAAGAACATGCCCACTAAAGTGACGAAGCCGAAAAAGCCGCCGATATAAATGGCCCCGATATGGTAGAGATGGTCGTTAACTCCCACTGCTTGCATCCATGACTTGGGGACCGCCAAGCCACCGATGTGACCGAAAATTACCGGAATGATGCCCAGGTGGAACAATAAGCTGCCGATCATCAATTGTTTCTTTTCGATAAACTCACTCGATTTTGCCGTCCAGCTGAATTTGTCGACCCGGTAACGGTAAATATGGCCGAAAATGAAGACAGCTATACATAAATAAGGAAAAATCACCCACAAGACTTGGTTAAGTGCATTCATGCTTGGACCTCCTGCTCGATACAGGCTTTGAAGGTTTCCCGTAAGCCTTTCACCAAATGGAAATATGGACTTTCATGTTTTTTCAATGATTGCAGCAAGTGGAAGGTGCCATCTTCGAGAACGGCAATCAGCATGCTGAAGCTTTGTTCAGAGCGTGGATCCCCCAACCATTCTGCAGCGTAAAGAAATTCGCACATGAGCGGCAAGAAATCCGACAGCTCGGATTCGGGCATCTCCAGCCCGAACATTTCATAAAGAACTTTCAGTTTTGCCAGCATCTGCCCGCGTTCTTTGGCATCCTCAAATTTGAAATACGTCATGAACAGCGTGCAGTCTTTTTGGAAGTCGAAGGTATCGGTATACATTTCCTGTATTTCATCCAAGCTATAATCGTGCATCAAGCCCCAATAATTTTGGACATGGCAGTAAGCCGGATGGTCGCTTGCAAACGATTCTTCGATCATCGATGGATGAAAATCCAATTTCTCGGGATAAGTGAGATGATGGGTAAAGAAACCGAAAGATTCTTTGTAATGGTATAACCGCTCCAGATTAATCACGCCAAATCCCCCCGTAGAAGTTCTCTTCATAAATTTCTTTTCCGGATTTCGTCGCAGTGCCGGTAGGGCTTGGGCTTGCTGGCCCACAACCATCGCATGCTCCGCCTGACTCGGTTCCCCAACCGCCCATGCCGCCGCTGTCATAGCCTTCCATTCCTTGTGCGCGGTAGGGATTGACGCGCCCTTCCCGGTGGGTGCTTGGAATGACAAACCGATCTTCATATTTTGCAATGGCAAGTAACCGGTACATCTGCTCAGTTTGATGCGGTGTCATGCCGACACGTTCTAGTCGGCTATTATCGAACTCTTTCCCTGAAGACAAAGCACGCATATAAGAGCGCATCATCGCCATTCGTTGAAGTGATTTTTTTACCGTTTCCGTGTCTCCGGCAGTCAACATATTCGCTAGGTACTGAATCGGTGTCCGCATTTCTTCGATTGCCGGGAAAATCATATCCGGATTTTTAATCGAATCTTTCCCTTCAAAATAATTCATGATCGGGCTGAGGGGCGGGACATACCAGACCATCGGCAATGTGCGGTATTCCGGGTGAAGCGGGAACGCTAATTGATGCTCGATCGCCAGTTTATAAACAGGCGAATTTTGTGCAGCTTCAATCCAATCCTCCGATATTCCGTCTTTTTTAGCTTGGGCGATCATTTCGGGATCGAATGGGTCGATGAATAAATCACATTGCGCTTTGTACAGATCTTTTTCATCGGGCGTGGAAGCCACTTCCAGGACACGATCGGCATCGTACAGGAGAACGCCCAAGTAACGAATGCGCCCTGTACATGTTTCTGAACAGACTGTCGGCAAGCCGGATTCAATCCGCGGGAAACAGAATGTACATTTCTCTGCTTTATTGGTCTGCCAGTTGAAGTAGACTTTTTTATATGGGCAGCCGGTCATGCAATACCGCCAGCCGCGGCATGCTTCCTGGTCCACGAGAACGATGCCGTCTTCTTCTCTTTTGTAGATGGCTCCTGAAGGGCAAGAGGCCACACAGCTCGGATTTAAGCAATGTTCACACAAGCGCGGCAAGTAGATCATGAATGATTTTTCGAAATTGAATTTAATCTCTTCTTCGATTTTTTGGATATTGGGGTCGAGCGGGCCGGTAATATGGGCACCAGCTAAATCGTCTTCCCAGTTCGGTCCCCAATCGAGATCCATCTTTTCACCGGTAATGGCCGAATGAGCCCGGGCGACCGGTGAATGTTCCGATTCCCCGGCATTGGTCAAATGCTCGTAATTATAGGTCCACGGCTCATAATAATCTTTCATTTCAGGCATATCCGGATTGTAGAAAATCTTCCCAAGCGCCACTTTCGAAAGTTTGTTTCCTGATTTCAGCTCGAGTTTGCCTTTTCGGAGCTGCCATCCCCCTTTATAGAGTTCCTGGTCTTCCCAGCGCTTTGGATAGCCGATGCCTGGCTTGGTTTCCACATTATTGAACCACATGTATTCCGCGCCTTTTCGGTTCGTCCAAGTCGTTTTGCATGTCACGCTGCACGTATGGCAGCCGATGCATTTGTCCAGATTCATTACCATTGCTACTTGCGCTTTAATTTTCAAGCCAATTGACCTCCTTCATTTTCCGCACAGCTACATAAACATCCCGCTGGTTGCCGATCGGTCCGTAATAATTGAAGCCATAGCTGAGTTGGGCGTATCCCCCAACCATCTGCGTCGGTTTCATATGGATTCGTGTAGGGGCGTTATGGCTGCCCCCGCGAGTGTCGGTAATCTCGGAGCCGGGTACGTTGATATGCTTGTCTTGGGCGTGATACATGAACATCGTGCCCCTCGGCATGCGATGGCTGACGACCGCACGGGCAGTGACGACACCGTTACGGTTGTAAACTTCCAGCCAATCGTTGTCATTGATGTCATGGGCGGCAGCATCTTCGTTATTGATCCACACCGTTGGGCCGCCACGGAATAAAGTCAACATGTGCTGGTTGTCCTGGTAAGTGGAGTGGATATTCCATTTGCCATGAGGCGTTAAATAGCGCAGTACGAGCGAGTCTACCCCGCCTTTAATTTTTTGGTCATTGTTGCCAAACACCATTGGCGGCAATGTTGGTTTATAGATGGGCAGTGCTTCACCATATTGCTGGAAAATCTCATGGTCAATATAGAAATGCTGTCTGCCGGTCAATGTCCGGAAAGGTACGAGCCTTTCAATATTGGTGGTGAACGGTGAATACCGTCGGCCCATTTTATTGGACCCGCTGAATACCGGTGTCGGAATGACTTCCCTCGGCTGGACAGTGATGCTTTGGAACGTGATTTTTTCAGCTGCCCGGTCGGCAGAGATATCTTTTAATTCGACACCTGTATCTTTTTCCGCTTCCGCATAAGCTTTCTGGGAAACCCTTCCATTGGTAGCAGATGACAAGTTGAGCATGGCGTCCGCTACCTGTCGGGCCGTTTGGATTTTTGGCAAGCCATTTTTGATGGACTCATCGAAAAACGTGCCATTGATGTGTTTCAGCTCTTCGTATTCATCGGCAACCGAGAAGCTCACGCCGTGCGCTCCGGTCTTCCCGACCACCAAGTTAGGCCCGAGAGAAATGTATTTGTCATGGATTTTTGTATAATCCCGCTCGACTATGCTGAAGTTTGGCATGGTTTTGCCGGGCTCAGCGTCGATTTCCCCTTTCGTCCAGTCTTTCACGACACCCATCGGCTGGGAAATCTCGCTTTTTGTGTCATGTGCCAGCGGTGTCGTGACGACGTCTTTGTAGACACCAGGCAAATGGGTTTTTGCCATCTCCGAAAACTTCTCGGCGAGCTTGCTATAGATATCCCAATCAGATCGTGATTCCCATAGCGGGTTAACTGCCGGGTTGAACGGGTGAACGAATGGATGCATATCCGTTGATGACAAGTCGGTTTTTTCATACCATGTAGCAGCCGGCAACACAATATCTGCATAAAGCGGCGTCGACGTCATGCGGAAATCCAGAGCCACCATAAGGTCGAGTTTCCCTTCCACGTCTTCACGCCAAACGATTTCTTCGGGTTTTTCCTCGACATTCGGTTCCGCGAGCAAACCGTCTGAAGCTCCGAGTAAATGCTTCATGAAATATTCCTGGCCTTTTGCCGAGCTGGAGATCAGGTTTGAACGCCAAATGAACAGTGAACGGGGAAAGTTTTCCGGCGCGCCCGGGTCTTCTACAGAAAACTTGGTTTCCCTGGAAGTGACTTGTTCGACTGCATGGTCAATGATTTCTTTATTAGACTTCTTGCCTTGTTCTGCTGCTTCTTCTGCGAACAGCAAACTGTTTTTTTCAAACTGCGGATACGACGGCAACCAGCCGAGGCGCGCTGCGAGAACATTGTAATCAGCGGGATGCTGATAGCTGACCTCTCCGCTGAGTGCAGACTTCAAGCTGTCAGTGCCGCTTTCTTCATATCTCCATTGTTCAGTCGCAAAATAGAAGAAAGATGTGGCATTCTGCAGCCTTGCAGGACCTTGCCAATCTTTTGCAAAAGCGATAGTGGACCAGCCTTCGATCGGCCGGCATTTTTCCTGTCCGACATAATGCGCCCAGCCGCCTCCATTGACACCTTGCGAGGCTGTCAGGACTACGAGGTTCAAAATGGCACGATAGATCGTATCGCTGTTGAACCAGTGGTTAATCCCGGCACCCATGATAATCATTGAACGGCCATCTGTATCCAGTGAGTTTTGCGCAAATTCACGCGCTATCTGTATCACTACGGAAGCTTTGACAGAAGTGATTTTTTCCTGCCATGCAGGTGTGTAATGAGACTCTTCGTCGTAATAATCTTTAGCGTTCAACGGGCTGTCAACACGAGCCACACCGTATTGGCTCATCATCAAGTCATATACAGTGGAAGCATAGCGTTCTGTTCCATCCGCCAATTTCACTTTTTTAGCTGGAATTGTCCGTTTGAATACGCCATTTCCTGCATTGTCGAAATAAGGGAAGGCAATTTCGACCCATTCTTCCTGATGTCCTTCTACAGACAAGGCAGGTTCCACGCGAGTGCCATCTTCATTTTCCAAAATCAAATTCCATTTTTTATCTTCTTCCCAGCGTTGGCCCATCGTGCCGTTCGGTACCATCAGACGATCCGCCGCTTCGTCAAAAATGACCGGTTTCCACTCTGCGTGTTCGGAAACGTCCCCCAAATCGCTTGCCCGGAGGAATCGGCCCCCTTTTAAGGTATCTTCATGAGTATCCAATAAAATCATAAAAGGCATATCAGTGTATTGTTTTGCGTAATTGATGAACATCGGTTCCTGGCGCTTCTGGTAAAACTCGTCCAATATAACGTGAGTCATCGCCTGTGCCAATGCGGCATCAGTTCCTGGATTCGGAGCGAGCCAATTATCTGCGAACTTGACGTTTTCCGCGAAGTCAGGGGCTACAGAGACTACTTTCGTTCCTTTATAGCGTACTTCGGTCATAAAATGAGCGTCGGGCGTCCGTGTCATCGGCACGTTTGACCCCCACATCATCAAGTAACCAGCGTTGTACCAATCAGAAGATTCCGGCACATCCGTCTGTTCGCCCCAGATTTGCGGAGACGCGGGCGGCAAATCTGCGTACCAGTCATAAAAGCTAAGCATCTGTCCGCCGAGCAGCGAGATAAACCGGGCGCCCGATGCATAACTGACCATCGACATCGCTGGAATCGGCGTGAATCCGGCAATTCGGTCTGGCCCATATGTCCGGATGGTATAGATCAATTGTGCAGCGATCAATTCCAGTGCATCTTCCCAGTTAACCCGGACATGTCCGCCTTTGCCACGTGCAGATTTATAGAACTGGGCTTTTTCCGGATCTTCGACGATACTCGCCCATGCTTCGACCGGATTATCATGATTCGCTCGGGCCGCTTTCCACAATCTCCAAAGCCGCCCTCGCATATAAGGATATTTCACACGCAATGGGCTGTATTCATACCATGAGAAAGTAGCGCCCCTCGGACAGCCGCGCGGTTCAAATTCCGGCATATCTGGACCGCAGGAAGGATAGTCGATTTGCTGGTTTTCCCATGTAATGATTCCGTTTTTCACGAAGACTTTCCAGCTGCATGAGCCGGTACAATTGACGCCGTGCGTGGTGCGGACTACTTTATCGTGCGACCATCTTTGACGATACATGTTTTCCCAATCCCGGCTTTTTTCTTCAAGGATTGACCAGCTTCCTGAATAACTTTCAATTGGTTTGAAAAAGTTGAAACCATATTTTTTCTTCATGTGCTTATAACCACTCCTTTTCAGAATGAAAGACATTGCGGGAAACAATTCCATCTCATTCGTATGTCCTTATTATGGATTTCCTGTGTTCAGGTTCCCATTAGGGAAAGTCCTATTGAATGGTTGGAAAACCCTTGTTCACATGAATGCCGGCACAGCCCAAAGCCCTTATCTGGGATATGGCGGGGCACAAGAGCCTGTGCAATGAATCATGATGATTCAAGAGTTCACGTTTATTCTGTCACCTATCCATTATTCATGAGCCTAAAATATCGGCAATTAAAACAAAGAAAGCATCCTTCAACTCGCGAAAAGATGCTTTCTTTGACTGCTTTGTGCTATTGCTCTGCCATTTGACCTCTCTCAATCCGGAGGCTTCGATGGGCTAGTTTTTCCGCATCGCTCTTTCTATGAGTCACGAAAATGACCGGGATCTGCCAACGATCATGGATGCGCAAAAGTTGATGATGGCAACGGTCCCTTGTATCATCGTCCAAGGCTGAAAAGGGTTCATCCAACAACAGGATATCGGGCTTTGCAACCAATGCCCTGGCTAAGGCCACACGCTGCTTTTCACCGCCTGAAATCTGATGCGGATATTTAGCCAGGATTTCTTCGATTCCTAATATGTGAATCAGCTCTTTCAGCATAGGGCTATCCCGTTTTCCCTGCATGCTATAAAAGATATTCTGTTCTGCAGTGAAATGCGGAAACAGGGCATAATCTTGAAACAAGTATCCCACTTTCCGTTTTTGGATCTTTAAAGGTCTTTTACCCTCAGTATAAAATATGCGGCCGTTCAAGGAGATTTCCCCTTGATCTGGCTGTACAATGCCGGCAATACAATTGAGCAGGGTCGTTTTTCCGGAGCCTGAAGGCCCCGTCAGAGCCATGATCTCGTGACCCAGTGTAAAGCTTATGTTCAAATCAAAGTTTTCGAGCCCTTTGCTGAAATCCGCGGCCAACATATCGTTCACTCCCTCCCGAATCGAATGCTGCTCTTTTTCTTCCAATAATTGAGCCAAGAGATTGCAGCCAACCCTACAGAGGTGACGATGACGACCCAAAATGCAGCTTTTTCCATGTTCCCTGCTTCGTAGGCGAAATAGATGGCGAGCGGAATCGTTTCTGTTTGGCCAGGGATATAGCCGGCAATCATCAATGTGGCGCCAAATTCCCCAAGTCCCCTTGCAAAAGATAAGACAAGACCAGCAAAGATGCCTGGCCAGGAAAGCGGGAATGTAATGGTCCTGAATATCCGCCATTCGGACACCCCCATCGTTCGGGCCACATTTTCCCAGCGGGAATCAACTTTTTCGAAAGCTGCCATCGTGCTTTGGTACATCAACGGCAAAGAGACGATAAACGAGGCAATGACAGCTCCCAGCCAGGTAAAGACAATCTGGAGTCCAAACCACTCTTCCAATACAGAACCAAGTGGCCCATTGAGCCCAAATAAATAGATAAGACCGAAACCAATGACAGTTGGGGGCAAGACAAGCGGCAACAGAATTAGCGCTTCCAGCATGCTTTTACCCCAAAAATCACGGTTACCCATAAAGCGCGCCAGAATCAGGCTGGCGAAAAAAACAAAGAATGTGGAAATAGCGGCTACTTGAAGCGACAAAGCAAATGGGGACAAATCATAGGGCATTTTCACGTCTCTCCTTCAACATTCGCAAAGCCATAGTCCTCCAGCAATTGCTGTCCATCCTCACTTAAAAGAAACGATATAAAGTATTCCGCGGCTTGCCGGTTATCGGTTTTTTCAAGTATTCCCGCCGGATAAAAAACCTCCTGGCCGCTCATCGGCACGTCAATCAGTGTTTCTACCTTTTGCGACACTCGCGCATCTGATAAATAGACAAATCCCATTTCGGCATTGCCGCTTTCCACATAACTCAAAACCTGTTTAGCATCTTTTGCGAAAATCAGTTGATCTTCGATTATGTCCCAGAGATCAAGGTCCAACAGGGCGTTTTTTGTAAAAGTTCCAACCGGCACACTAGCTGGCTCTCCAATGGCTATACGCGAAGTCGCGTTTTCCAACGCTTGCCGTAAATCAGTTTCTCCTATCGTTTTTGCTGAAACGAGCACTAAGCGATTTTCAGCGAAATTAACAATAGTATCTTTTGCTACAAAACTTTCCTTCAACAAAAGATTCATATCTTCGGCACTGGCAGATAAAAACACATCAGCAGGCGCCCCCTGTTGGATTTGATTCCGAAGCTTGCCGGAAGATCCGTAATTAAACCTCACGTTGATCTCGGGATGGCGATTGTGAAATTCAGTTTCTATCGCGCTCATGGCGCCAGACAAGCTGCTTGCGGCCGAAACCATGAGTTCTGGCTGATGGTCTGCCGATGTAGCGCTGCACGCTCCCAGCAATACAATAGTCATTAGCAAAATAGCTTTCTTCATAATCAGCCTCTTTCAATAAAGGAAGTAATTTTTTTAGCTAAGAGAAACCCCTCAACATGCCAGGATCAACTCTCTCTAAAAAGCTTAAAATGGATAGGAATGAAAACCTATCAGGGACTTCCCTCTTTCGGTGAGGGAATGCCCCTAGCTCGAAAAAATCGGCTTTTTTCCATGCTATACTGAGAAAAAATCAGAGAGGATGAAGCAAAATGTCTGGACCGTCGTTACGTCAACTGCATGCCCATCATGCAATCCATGAAGGTGCTTTATCGGGGGCAATCGCTAAAACAGAAGAAATGGAAGATCTATTGAGAGCAAAAGAATTCGAAGTGGCCCGACAAGCGGCAGATCATTTAGTGGAATACTGGGAAACCCGCATTATCAGCCATGCTGATGCAGAAGAGGAAGGGTTTTACCAAGAGATGCTCGAAAAGGACCCCGGGCTTGAGGAAGTGGTCGAAAAATTAAGCCGTGACCACGATTTGCTGCGCATCATCGCGAAGGATATAAAGGAGATGCTCACAGAGAAAGGCTTAACTTATGAAGTCATGCAACAATTCCATGCGCTTCTGGTAGTAAACGCCATACATAGCCGTGACGAAGAGCGTCTATTGCTCGAGGAACCGAGCCAATGACACAGAGCCCAAGCGAAACAAGGAATATAATCGGCCGAAATGACCCTTGCCCTTGCGAAAGCGGAAAGAAATACAAAAAATGCTGCGGTCAAGATGAGTCCGGAAAATATTTCGTGTTGGAGCAGAATCAAATCCTGCAGTCGATCCTGCGGGAGTTTTTCGAGAACCATCCCCGCCCTTCCCAACAGAAAGGCTTACTGGACTGGAAAAACAAAACCGAAGATCTCCTCGTCCCGCTATACGGGGAAGAGAAGTCGGGAAGCATAATCGGAGATGTATATTTCTTTTCGGAACAGGTCGCGATATGGAATGACTTTATTCAGCAGCATATGAAAAAAGAACAGCGTCCAACCATCCGAAAAGTTCTCGCCGATTGGCTGGATCCTGCTTTTATAGTCGGGGAAGTTCTTTCTATCACAGAGTACCGCGCACAGATGAAAGATGTTTTGACCGGTAGACAATACGAAATAGATGTTAATGAATCCTTTCCGGTTGAATCCGGAAACTTTGCGATCGGCTTCTTTTTGCCAGACAATCGTGTAGCTTCCCATTTTCTGATGGTGCTCAATAGTGTAACGATTTCAGCAGAAGTCAAACCAGAGACTGTTGAAAAATTAAAGCAGATGCAGCGTTCTTCTGAAGCGGAGACAGCAGAGAATTTCTATCGCCAAAATATGATTGCCATTTACCAAATGTTCAGTAGCGGGCTTCTCGCCAATCAGGAATTCGATACTGAAGTCATAGAGACCGTGAAGAAACTAGAGCTATTCCTGATTGAAGAAGATGAAAAAAGCGAAGTGCTGATGGAAACATTCTTCCACTATTTGGCCAAACTCCCTCAAGTGCCTCCCTATGCGCTTGCAGGTGCAGTGCATTTCGGAGTCAAGCAGCAATTGTTGAAACTTTCTTGGCCACTTGAAAAAATAGCGGATTCATTCGATGCAATTCAAGGTGAAATCGATACCTTTGCAGAAGAGTTACAGCTTTTCTATAAAACTGCGGATGGACATGAAGAAAAAGAGGCAGCGTATGCGTTTGAAGTCGGCACCAATCCAAAGGCCACCGAAGCTCAAAACTGGCAAATCTTCATGCATTTGAAAAACGACAGCATTGCTAGCGAAGCTGCATTAAAGCGCAAGATGGAATTCTATCGGACACAAGCTTATGAACCGAAGTCTGCGGCTGAACAAGCGCAACTTCTTGCTTACGAGCTTTATGCAGAAAATAACTTTAAGTTGCCCATCGAAAAAATAAAACAAATCCAACAGCTTGACCCCCGTTTGGCGGATGGTTTGCTGCTTGCAGCAGAAGCACAAAACGATCCTGTGGCGAAAGAGAGATTATTAAAAGAAGCTGTCGAGAATGGGCAATCAGCATACGAACCTGAAATGGAAATCTCATGGTTATACATTCCTAACCGGCCGTTTTTGCGGGCAGTCTTTTCGCGGGGTGTCTATTACTTCGAACAACAGAAGCTGGAAAAGGCCTTTACGGAATTCGAGAAATTACTGCATTTGAATTCAGGGGACCATCAAGGTGCTCGTTATTTGGCTATTGCCTCCTTGATCGGGTTAAACAGGTTTGAACAAGCAGAAAGCTTGATCAAGCATTATGAAAAAGATTACTCCGATAATGCTTTTTATGCTTGGTTCAAGTGGTCCATACAGCGCCGCAAAAATTTGCACGCCCCATCCACGCAAGAGCTGTATATGAAAGCTTTGGACCAAAATCCTTACGTAAAAAAATATATCGACAAACGCCCTGCCGCGGAAGCTTATCCGAAAAAAATGGCCATAACGCCCCGCTCACCCGAAGAAGCGCGCTTGATATGGACATTTTTAGCCCCGACATTGTGAGGGGTTAAAAAGCCCAAATGGAAAGACCCGGATCTCTCGAGAGATCCGGGTCTTTCCATTTGGGACTTAACTATTGATGGAATTGCTTTGCCGATCGTCTTTGGCTGTTTCAAAATTACCTTCCCCGACGCGACGGCGTATCTCTTCTTCCGACAGCTTTTCTCCCACAGCACCTGTTGGAAGATCGTTGGCACCTTCATCCACTTCCACCCGTTCGACCCTGGCAAAACCTGCATTTGTCCGGCGTCCGATTTCTTCGCGTTCACTCCGGCTCGTGTATCTTTCTTCTGGTTTGTTGTCAATTCCCATTTCAAGCCCTCCTACAACTGTTTTATAAAGAATTCCCTTTCCATCGATTTTGAAACTAATCCACCATTCGGTCGCTTCCGAAGAAGTTGCGGAACATCTGGATGGTGGTATCCCGATTCATGGATGAAATTGAGGTCGTCAATGGAATGCCTTTAGGGCAAGATTCCACACAGTTTTGTGCCATGCCGCATTCCTGTATCCCTCCAGGGCCCATCAGCAGGTTCAGTCTTTCATCTCTATTCATGGCCCCAGTCGGATGGGCATTCATTAATCGCACCTGGGAAATCGGGGCTGCCCCGATATAGTCAGTTTTGTCGTTGACGTTCGGGCATACTTCCAAACAAACACCGCAGGTCATGCATTTGGATAATTCGTATGCCCATTGCCGTTTCCTTTCGGGCATGCGGGGCCCTTCCCCTAAATCATGGGTCCCATCGATAGGAATCCAGGCTTTTAGTTTCTTTAAGGTATCGAACATGGAACTGCGGTCGATAACCAGATCCCGGACGACAGGAAAGCTCTTCATCGGCTGTAGGCGAATGGGTTGCTCCAGTTGATCGACCAGGGCTGTGCAAGCTTGACGCGCCTTTCCGTTGATGACCATGGAACAAGCGCCGCATACTTCTTCTAGGCAATTCATATCCCATGAAACCGGGGTGGTTCTTTCTCCATCTATATTGATCGGGTTACGCCGGACTTCCATTAATGCAGAAATTACGTTCATGTTCATGCGGTAAGGTAATTCAAATTTTTCCCAATAAGAATCTTCCTCTGGTCGATCTCGCCGCTCAATTTCAAAAACAACGGTTTTTGCAGGTTCCCCCATTACATCCATCCTTTCTTGACCATTCATGTTTTGACCGAAATTGCGTGTTATAATACTATCATTAATTATCAGAAATTTCAATTTAATTAACTGTTTACTGGTTGTCTACTTTCATATCGCTTTTCCAGGAATTGCCGCTTCCTGCCGCTTTTCCGGCCAATTCACCAGGAAGATGCCTGTAAAGATCAATGCACCGCCAATGATGAGCGATACCCCGACCTGCTCCCCTAAGATCAGCCAGCCCGAGATGACACCGAAAAATGGCGCCAGGAATAAAAACGCGCTCACTTTCCCGGGATTGCCGTTTTGCAGCAGGAAAAACCAAATCGCAAACTGAATGATCGATGCCGGAATCGCCAGCCAGAAAATGATGAACAGCGATTCGGGATTGATGGCCAGCCGCTGGGTTTCCAACAAGCTGCTCGCCATCAGCAAAATCAAGCCGCCAAACAGCATTTGATACGCCGTCAGCACCCACGTATCGAGCCGGATGCCCCAATGCTTGATCAATAAGGTACCAATTGCCCAGGACACGGCGCTGCCGAAGCCGAACAACGTGCCGACTTCCAAGTTCACTTGGCTGCCCATCGTGATGAAGACACCGAAAAACCCGAGCAGCACCCCTCCCCATTGAACGATGCGGTAGCGAATGCCGAGTGCAACTGTGCCGAAAATCACCACCAATAAAGGATTGGTGAACGTCAAAATGGCGGATTCCCCGGCTGTGATCGTCCGAAGGCTCAGGAAAATGCAGCCCATGACGCCAGCGGTCTGGAAAAAGCCGATGATGAGAATATGAAGCCATTCGGAACGCTGCCGTGGGTGCTTGCGCCGGAACAGCTTGACGAATATGGCCATCAAGATGCCCGCAATCGTGAAACGGATCCCGACCAACAGCAGCGGCGAGACGTGTTCGAGGCCGATTTTGCCGACCGCAAATGAAGAACCCATCAAACTGGTGGTGACGATGACGAGAAACGCGAAAAGGAATTTATGGTTCACAGTGCATCAGCTCCTAGCTGCATGAAAGAACTCATCCAAAAATATTCTAAAAGTTTTGTCTATTGTTCTATCGTATCGCAATTCCGCTCCGTTTTCCTTAACTTCTTTGAAATTGGCCACATTTCATGCATTGCTGGAGGTTAATTTCCCTGCAAAAAAACCGGAAGCATCTTTTCGAATGCCGCTCCGGTTTTTTGCATTGCAAATTCTATTAGTCATCGATCACAAGGAAGTTCCAGCGATGCCCGTCCACATCCGAAAACCCTGCTCCGTACATGCCGTTTCGCTCACCCGGTGGCGCAAAGATGGTGCCGCCTGCCTGTTCGATACGGAAAATGAAGTTATCCACTTCTTCAGCGGTTTTTGCCGATAGCGAAAACAATACCTCAGAGCCGATCGATGTATCGGCGATAGCTTGCTGCGTAAAGGCTTTAAAGCTTTCTTCCGGAAACAGCATCACATACAGATGTTGGCCTTCCAAATAAAACGCTGCTTGCTGGCCATTGCTGGAATCCGCTTTTGGCGTCAAAAATCCAGCTTGTTCATAAAAAGCTGTGGCCGCCTGCAAATCCTTCACCGGCAAATTGATCCACATTCTGCTATCCATTAAGCTTCACCTCGTTTCCATCCCTAAGACGAATGCGGAGAGGATTGTTGAAAATCCTATATGGCCTTTTTCCTTCCTGCCCCCCTTCTGATTGCTCAGCTTCCGTGATTGTTATGTTCCTATTCCCGGCGTGCTTGTTTGCAAACTTCTCATACAGGCCGCTAAACACGTGAATATTCCTCTTCCGCAAGCAAGAGCCGCTCCGTTGACTTTCCTTAAATGCTGCTTTAATGTAATATTTTATTCCCTACTATATCACTCAGAAAAGGATGTTTTACATGACGACTAGCACACGGGTCCAACCCGTCAATGAAGTAAACGATCCCGTCTACCGGGACACGATCGCCTTGAACGCACCGCAGAAATCCTTGATTGTCGGTGGCATCTCGGTGGCGGCATTGTTGACCGTCTATCTATTGGCTACGCAGCATATCGCACAAACCGTGCTACTTGGCATCGGGCTGTTACTGGGCTATACCTTATTCCATGCACGGTTCGGCTTTACGTCCGCGTTCCGCCGCTTCATGTCGGTCGGAAACGGACAGGCGATGCGCTCGCATATGCTCATGTTGGCGGTGGCCGTGACCTTGTTCGCGCCGATTCTGGCGTATGGCTATTCGTTCTTTGGCACCGAAGTGTCAGGCTATGTTTCCCCGGTCGGCGTGAGCCTGGTCGTCGGGGCGTTCATCTTCGGCATCGGCATGCAGCTCGGCGGCGGCTGCGCTTCCGGTACGCTGTATGCAATCGGCGGGGGGCGTTCGGTCATGTTCATCACGCTATTGTTCTTCATTATCGGAACGACGATCGGCGCATATCATCTGCCGTTTTGGACAGAAGATTTGCCGGCTTTTGAACCGGTGTCACTGGCAACGTCTACAGGGCTTGGCTACGGCGGCGCATGGCTCGTGTCAATTGCGTTGTTTGGGCTCGTTGCCTGGATTACCTTGATCATCGAGAAAAAGAAACGCGCACCGAAAATGGCGCCGCTTCCGACCACGACGGGATGGCAACGCATTTTCCGCGGGTCATGGCCGTTGTTTGCCGCAGCGATCGCACTTGCTGTGTTGAACGCGTTAACCTTGCTGACACGTGGAACGCCTTGGGGCATCACCTCCGCATTCGCGTTATGGGGCTCGAAAATCGCTGAATTCTTCGGCGTGGACGTCGCGAGCTGGGGCTACTGGGAAGGGGCAAACGCAGCGATGCTCGAATCGTCGATTTTCGCTGATTCCACCACGGTGTTGAACTTCGGGGTCATCCTGGGCGCCTTTCTCGCTTCAGCAGCGGGCGGTTTGTTCAAGTTCACCAAAATCACGATGGGGAATTTCTGGGCATCCATTGTCGGCGGCTTGCTGATGGGCTACGGGGCCCGCCTTGCGTTCGGCTGCAACATCGGGGCCTATTTCGGCGGCATCGCTTCATTTAGCTTGCACGGTTACATCTGGGGCATTCTGGCACTCGCCGGTACGTTCTTCGCTCTGTACTTGCGGCCTTTGTTCGGCCTGTCTGTCCCGAAATCCAACGATTCGGTGTGCTGATCATAATAAACCATGCAAAAGGTGCACCCATTTGGATGCACCTTTTTTGTTTGGCCGCTGACCGGCTAAATTCCGATCGGTACTGCCTGCTTGACGAAGCGGTGGCCCGGATGTGCCGGGTTCAGCCGGTCCCCTTTTTGGAACAAGTTGTCACGCAATGTCGCCCCTTTGTATTCGGCCTGCACAAGCCCCCGCTCCTGCAGAATCGGCACCACCAATTCGATGAAGTCGCGGAAGGTGCCCGGGGTGACGGCATAGGCGATATTGAAGCCATCCACGCCAGCTTCCGATACCCAGCGTTCGAGCTCATCTGCCACTTGTTCAGGGGACCCGACCGTTACCGGTCCAAGGCCACCGACGCCGACAAAATCCCGGATGTCCTGGACGGTCGGCTGTTTGCCGGGAATGATTTTCGTGAAATTCTCTAACGCCGACTGGATGGCGTCATTTTCGATATACTCGAGCTTTTGGTCCGGGGCGTAGCTCGATAAATCGATGCCTGTCCAGCCGCCAAACAAGGCCAGGGCGCCTTCATGGCTGATGTGCTTTTTGTATTCTTCGTATTTCGCCTGGGCTTGTTCCGCCGTGGGCGCGACGATCGGCGTGATCAAGGTCAAAACGAGTACATCCTCGGGCGCCCGGCCTGCATTGATTGCCGAATGGCGGATGTTGTCGACCGAGCGTTTGGCGATTTCAATAGTGGGTGCGCCGATAAAGACGCATTCGGCATGCTTCCCGGCAAAGGCAGCTCCTTTTTTCGAAGCGCCGGCCTGGAACAAGACGGGCGTGCGCTGCGGCGACGGTTCGGATAAATGTGCGCCCGGCACTTGGAAGTATGTCCCCTTGTGCTCGATGTCGTGAACTTTAGCGGGATCTGCGTAAATGCCCGTTTCTTTATCCACGATGACCGCATCGTCTTCCCAACTGCCTTCCCAGAGCTTATAGCACACGTCCGCATATTCATCGGCGATGTCATAGCGTACGTCGTGCTTCACTTGTTCGGCGCCGATATTCTCCGCGGCGCTTTTCAGGTAGGAGGTGACGATGTTCCAGCCGACACGCCCGTCCGTCAAGTGATCGAGCGTCGACATGCGCCGGGCGAACGTGTAAGGATGTTCATGCGTCGTCGAGGCGGTGACCCCGAAGCCGAGATGCTTGGTGACGGCGGACATCAATGGCACGACAAGAGCCGGGTCATTGACGGGGGACTGGGCGCCTTGGCGCACGGCTGCATCCCTCGAGCCCTGGTAGACATCATACGTGCCGAGTACATCGGCGAGAAACAAGGCATCGAATTTGCCTCGTTCCAATAATTGTGCGAGTTCAATCCAGTACCGGCTCCCTTTGTATTCGTGCGAGCGGTCTTCCGGGTGTGTCCAAAGCCCGGGCGACTGGTGCCCTGCGCAGTTCATGTCAAAAGCATTCAAAACGATCCGTTTGTTCGTCATCGTCATTCCTCCTTTTTGTGGGTTACAGCAGGACTTTCCGTGAAGCGATGGCCGCAGTCAGTTCCGACAGCTGCCGATCGAGCCGGGCAGAGAGTTCTTCGTCTGTGATCGGGGCATGGGGCTGTGTTTTATCGATTTTGTCGTCGATGATATAAACGCCTTGCAAGGTTTGCCCTTTCAAGGCCGCGAGCAGCGGCTTGAAGGAATATTCAAGGGCGAGCAAATGATTGGCGCTGCCGCCGGTCATCAGCGGCAGCACCGGCTTGTCACGGAAGGCATCGCTCGGCAGCAAGTCCAGCAAGGCTTTCAACACCCCGCTGTAGGCTGCTTTGTATACCGGCGAAGCGATGATGATGCCATCCGCTTCTTGGATTTGGCGCTGGATGTGCTGGATTTCCGTACTGTTGAAATTGGCACCCGCCAAGTCCGCAGCCGGCACGTCCTGGACGGATACGTAGGCGGTGTCATGGGACAGGCGATTTCCGGCGGCGCGCAAGACGAGGTCTGACCTTGAATGGGCCGAAGGGCTTCCAGATATCAATAGGATGTTGCTCATGTTCATCTCTCCTTATAGAGGCTTGAATGATGGTTCCGGTGAATGGTTCTTTAGTAAATCCATTTTTTTACTTGGGAATGGCCGTAGACAAAGCCGAGTCGCTGGCGTTTATGACGGGTTCTTCATCGGCATTCCATGTTTTCAGCTGGCGCCGCAAAATTTTGCCGCTGATTTTCGTTTTCGGCAACTCGGCAAGCACTTCAATCTCACGGGGGGCTGCATGGGCCGATAGCTGCGAACGGACAAACAGCCGGATCTCTTGAAGCAGCTCAGGGGTATTCTGATATCCGGGCTTTAGCACGATGAACGCCTTGACGATCTCACCGCGCAGCGGATCCGGTTTGCCGACGACACCTGCTTCTGCGACCGCCCCGTGTTCCAATAGTTTGCTTTCCACTTCAAACGGCCCGATGCGTTCGCCGGAGGAATTGATCATGTCGTCGCTGCGCCCCTGGAAAAAGACGTAACCATCGGCGTCCTGATAGGCGAGATCTCCCGACAGATACCAGCCGTCGAACTGGAAATAGGACCGGTATTTCTCTTCGTTTTGCCACACTTCGCGCATCAGTCCTGGCCACGGGGCGCGGATCGCCAAATGGCCGATGTCGCCTGGCGCCTGTTCGATTCCGTCATCATCGAGAATGCGGATGTCGATGCCCGGGAATGGCCGGCCCATCGACCCCGGCTTAATCGGTTCGGACGGCAAATTGACGATGAGCTGTGCGCCTGTTTCCGTCATCCACCACGTGTCGTGGATGCGCAGGCCGAGCTGTTCGACGCCCCAATAGATCACTTCTGGATTCAATGGCTCCCCGACACTGAGCACATGGCGCAGCGTACTGAGGTCGTATCGTCCCACCAGTTCATCCCCTGCCGCTTTTAACATGCGAAATGCGGTCGGGGCGCTGTACCATACCGTGACACCCGCTTTTTCTATCGCTGCATACCAGGAGTCGGCGTCAAAGCGCCCGCCGTTCACGACGATGGTCGCGCGGTTCAGCCATGGCGCGAAAATGGCGTAGACGGTACCCGTCACCCAGCCTGGATGCGCCGTGCACCAATAGATGTCGTCGTCCTTGATGTCCAAGACCCAATGGCCGGTTTGATACTGATGGATCATCGCCCGGTGTGCATGGACGATTCCTTTTGGCTTGCCGGTGGACCCGCTCGTGTAATGGATATTGAGCGGGGCGTCCAAGTCCACCCATTCGGTCGGCGACCCGGAAACGAAGGTATCCGCCAAGATATCGGTCCAGGAAATTTCATTGTCCCGGCATGATTCCGGCCCGGCTGTCACGAATACTTTCTCGAGAGACGGCAAGTCTTTGCGCGGAACACGCGCAGCAAGGTCTGGATCGGTGATGAGAAAGCGTCCCTTGCAATCATCGATACGGTCACGCACCGCTTCTTCCATGAATGCTTCAAAGAGCGGCCCGGCGACAGCCCCGATTTTCACTGTTGCGAGCATCGCAATATAGCAATCGGCGTTTTTCGGCAGGAAGATGAAAACGATATCGCCCCGCTTGACTCCTTCATTGCGGAAGGCGGTTGCCCAGCGATCGGTCTCCTGTTTCAGCTCGGCGAATGTCCACACCCGCTGATGCGCGCCCTCAATGTAATGCAGTGCCGGCTTGTGTCCATAGCCATCCTCTACGTGCCGGTCGATGCATTCATGGGCCATGTTGACGCGCTGGGTCTTGCTCCAGCTGAATTGCCGTTCGGCTTGTTCCCATGAAAACGTGCGGCATGCCTCTTCGTAGTCTGTTAAGTTCGGTGTATTGCCGGCATCCAATGCCGGCGCCAATACAGTTTGTCTCATCAGTGCCCCTCCTTTTATGACCCATACAAAAATCCCCCACTTCCAAGAAGAGGGGGATGTCCTCTTCTCATCTTCCAGCCACTATAGGCTGCAGGAAGTAGCACCTGTGCAAGTAATACTTGCCGGTTGCCGGGTTTCATCGGGCCTGGTCCCTCCACCACTCTTGATAAGAAGTGCTGCTATGTAATTGTTGAGCTTCGCGCGAATCATGCAGTCAATAAAAAAACAGACCTTCCAAGAAGGTCTGTTAGCCCTCTCTTATCTGCCAAACGGAAAATCCGTTTGTTGGAAGTAGCACCTTGGCAAGTTGCCTTGCCGGTTGCCGGGCTTCATCGGGCCAATTCCCTCCGCCTCTCTGGATAAGATATGAACGTGTCGTTGACGAATGTTTCAAATTCGCTATGTCGACCATATTAAATCAAGATTTTCGGTCTGTCAACGCCATTTTTCCAAAAAACTTGAAAAATTCCGATTTTTCTTATAGGGATTAAAAAATGGCCGTCCCCTTACCGCTTATCGCCCTGCCTCCTGCTTCTTCGTTCTTGCGCACCCTTCAGCTTGTTCAAGATATTTCCCCGAAATTATTCCAAACTTTTTCTTCATTATTGCTATAATGGAAAGACATCCTTACAGAAAAGAGTGCTGTTATGCAGGAAGTCACAGTTTGTTCCATCGCATCGGGCGCAGCCGCTCCAGCCGCCCAAGCAATGCATCGCCATTCGCTGGCCACCGAGATCTGGTGGGTGAGCGAAGGCTTATTGGACATCGAAGCGGGAACGCAGCGCATTGCGCTCCAGCCCGGCGAGTTGCTGTTATTGCCTACAGGCGTCTGGCATCGGCTATGTTCCGAGCCTTCTGTCCCGTGCAGCTGGCATCGAGCGGTCGTGGCGGTGCCAGACGTTGGTTGCGGGGAAGTTTTCCGGCTGCAACCGAAAAATCCACGCTATATCAGCTCGCTTTTCATGGAACTGGAGCGGCTGTATCCGGAAGATCCAGGGAAATCCGCTTTGATCGCCTCACTCTTGCTGAAAGAAGCCGATCAAGTGATGAGACATGTACCGGAAGCGCTCTTTATGGCGCCCCTGCAGCATGAGCTTGAAGAAACTTGCCATTTGCCGTTTTCATTGGAAGCTGCCGCTCAGTTCGCGGGCATGAGCAAATACCATTTCAGCCGGAAGTTCAAGGAAGCCTGCGGGCTATCGCCGCTTCAATTCGTTATCCATTGCCGGGTGGCGCGGGCGGAGAAACTGTTGAAAGAAACAAGCCAGCCGCTTTCTTCGATTGCCTCTGCTTGCGGCTACCATAGCGCGACCCAGTTCCACGCAGTGTTTACCCGGATTATCGGTGAAACGCCGATGCGCTACCGCAAGGCCCATCAAGCGCACTTTGGAAACGGAGGGGTTACCATTGAATGACTGGACAACCGCTCTCGAATTCCTCATTTTATTGCTCGTGAATATCGCCATCGGGGCCGTCGGGTTCGTGCCGAGTGTATTCCTCACGCCCGTCAATCTCGACCGCTTCGGTCTGGCGGGGGGAAGCGTCTTGACGTTTTCCGGAGAGATTTTTGGGGCATTGGCCGGATTTTGGCTTTACCGCTTCGGGGCTAATCGGATTCCCCTCAAGTTCCGGGAGCATCGCCTGTTCCGCTATTTTAGCTCCTTGACCAGCCGCAATGTCTTTTGGTCCGTGCTGCTCTGCCGGCTTTTGCCATTCATGCCTTCAGGTCTTATAACAGCCGCGGCAGCCATCACGAAAATTCGGGCGGGTTGGTTCTTTACAGCCAGCACATTCGGGAAATTGCCCGCAGTGGCTATTGAAATTGCTTTGGTCTTCGGCTTGACGCTATGGCTTTCGCGTCCGGCGCTGTACGGCTTATTGCTTGCGACGATTGCCGTATTCGCTATTTCGGCTTATTGGCGGAAACGGCGGCCGTTGGCTTTCCGGAAAACATAAAAAGGGCCTCTCCCGGGAGAGGCCCTTTTCTTCGTTAATTGACTTTTTTGCCACCGCCCCAATACATTTCACGCAATTGGAACTTCTGCAATTTACCGGTCGCCGTCTTCGGCAAGGCTTCCACGAAGTCGACCGATTTCGGTACTTTGAAGCGCGACATGTTCTCACGCGTATAATCAAGGATTTCCTGTTCGGTCACTTCTGCGCCTTTGTGCAAGACGATGATTGCTTTTGGCACTTCGCCCCATTTCTCGTCCGGAACCGCGATGACCGCAACTTCCGCGATCGCCGGGTGTTTATAGAGCACGCCTTCGATCTCGGTCGAGGAAATGTTCTCGCCGCCGGAGATGATCATGTCCTTGATGCGGTCCTGGATTTCGATAAAGCCGTCCGGATGCGTCACCGCAAGGTCGCCTGTATAGAACCAGCCGTCGCGGATCGCTTCTGCGGTTTTTTCCGGGTCTTTGTAATAACCGGCCATGACGACGTTCCCGCGGGTGATAATTTCCCCCAGTTCCTTGCCGTTCCAGGCAACTTCTCTTCCATCGTCCTGGTTGACGACTTTCGTTTCGCCGTTGAAGGCCAGTTCGATGCCTTGGCGTGCCTTGATGCTCGCTTGGGCATCGGAATCAAGATCGTTGAATTCGTTTTTCCATTCGCAGTACAGGATGAACGGAGACGTCTCGGTCAAGCCGTAGACGTGCATCATATTCAAGCCCAAAATTTCCTGGGCTTTGGCGATGAGTGCCGCAGCAGGCGGTGCGCCGGCTGTGCCCATTCGGATTTCCGTTTTCAAGTCGATCTCCTTCGCTTTCGGCTCGTTGACGAGCATATTGACGACCGTCGGCGCGCCGCATAGCGAGGTGATGCCATGGTTTTCGAACAAATCGAGGATGAGCGGCGGATCGACCTTGCGCAAGCACACGTGCGTCGCGCCAGCCGCTGTGATCGCCCACACCCCGCCCCAGCCGTTCGTATGGAACATCGGCAAGGTATGCAAATAGACATCATCGAACTTGATCTCCAAATGATGCAGGAAGTTGGCGCCGTTCAGGTAATTCGTCCGGTGCGTCTGCATGACGCCTTTCGGATTGGAGGTCGTGCCGCTTGTGTAATTAAGCGACAGCATCTGGTTTTCATCCAGTTCGACAGCAGGCAATTGCTCCCCTTCTGAAACACTGCCGATGAATTCCTCGTAATCGACGCCTTTAAGGTTCGTCTCATGGCCTTCTGCCGGCACGATGATGTATTTTTCGATCGGCAAGTCATCTTGGATATCCTCGATGATCTTGGCATACTCTGCATCGACAATCAGCATCTTCGCATCGCTATGTTTGATGATATAACCCAAGTCTTTGGCGGACAGCCGGTAATTGAGCGGTACGATGACCGCGCCGAGCGGCGTGATGCCGTAAAAGGCTTCAAGCATATAATGTGTATTCGGCAGCATCACTGCGACATGGTCTTTTTCGTTGATGCCTGCATTATGTAAGGCGATCCCCAACTGGTCGGAGCGGCGTGCAAACTCCTTGTACGTGAAACGCTTGTCCCCGTCGATGACGGCCACTTTCTCCGGGTAATACTTTACCGCGCGTCGTTTCCAGTCCAGCGGTGTCAATGGTACGATCATTTCAAAAACCCCTCTCGTGTCTCTTGTGTTCAGCTGTTATATATCAAGTATAGAAAGGCGAATACGGGCTGTCAACGGAAGTTTCGGAATTGGCGGAAAAATGAAACAATGGAGTTTTTGTGTTATAGCACAATTCATCCCGGCCAAGCCACGAACTGCTTCTTTTATTTTCGCTAAATGATGCGACTTGGAATGAAGGCATTGAAGTGGCCAATTAGTCCCTGGACACCGCGTATTCGCTTTTTAGAATCGCCAAATAATCGACATCTTCGAAGGCTCCATCCATGAAAAATTCCTGTTTGAAACGGCCTTCGAATACCATGCCCGCCTTCTCCAGCACACGCCGGGATGCGGGGTTGCGTACGAGGCAGCGGCCGAACAACCGATTCAAGCCGTGTTCGGCGAAAGCTATGTCGATCACTTTGCGGCACGCTTCCGTGGCATAGCCCTGTCCCCATTCTCCGGGATCGATGAAATAGCCGATCTCGCCTGAACGGTGGGCCTTTGATAGGCTCACCAATCCGCAATTGCCGATATAGCGAGCAGGCTGTTCCTTCGTGAAGACGGCATATTCGAAAGCATGCCCGACCTCAAAGCTTTTCTGTACATAATCCAGCCAGCCCTCGAGTTGTTTTCTCGGATACGGGTGCGGAATCATTAGCATCGTGTCTGCAATTTCCTGTTTTCGGACCACTTCATAAACCCCGTCTGCCATATTCATTCGGTATGGCTTCAACCATAGCCGTTCAGTTTCCGCTATTGTGGGCATTCATGGGTCACCTCCTGTTTGATGTCAAGAATATCCCGACCAGACACGTAAAAAGATTTGGCTATAGCGCTGGCCGGTTATTCTAAATGGCGTCCGGCCGCCGGAAAGCATGCGATTATTCATTTATTCACCTAACCATTCCACTGAAAAAAATAAATGAATAGGCGTGTTTAGAAAAAAGGCGTCGAATGAATGAATCATTCGACGCCTTTTAAGGTTATTCGGTCGCGGGCATTAGGTAAGCTGCCGTGACGGCGCCGTCTGTCGCTTCGTCCACGATAAACGAACCGTTGGAATAGCGGTCAACCGCTTTCAGGCGGCCTGGCGCAATCGGGATGCGCAGGCCTTTCGCCGTTTCGAGCAGGATCTCCTCTTTGCCGGTCGTGCCGATGACGGCCACGACGCGGTGGGGATTGGATTTCAATTCCCGCAGCATGATGACGCCGCGTTTGGCACGGCTGCCGCTTTCGAATTCCGTCAGTTTCATCTTTTTGGCAGCCCCGCGCTGCGTCGCGAGCACGAGATCTGGCTGCTGGTTCGGGTCGATCATGACCGCAGACACCGCTTCGTCGCCTTCTTTTAAGTTCAAGCCTTTGACGCCCGCAGTGCGAAGCCCTGTCACCGGCACTTCGTCGAGCGGGAAGCGAACGCCATATGCCATTTTCGTGGCCAGGAACAATTCGGTTTCACCCGTCGCGAGCCCCGCGAAGATCATGTTATCGCCTTTTTTCAGGTTCATCGTCTTGATGGCGCGTGAATAGCGCTGCACCTGGTAGTCTTTCAGCGCGGATCGCTTCACTTGGCCGAATTTCGATACAGTGACGATCGACGCTTCTTGTTCGAAATCTTCGAATGGGAACACCGCAAGCACCGATTCGTTGGAATCGAGCGTGACGATGCTCGACAAATGCTGGCCGAGGTCTTTCCATTTGATGTCCGGCAGTTCATTGACGGGCTGGAACACGAAATTCCCGCCGGTCGTGAAGATCAACACGGTATGCTGCGTATTGAGTGTGCCTTCGAACAACAGGTGGTCGCTGTCTTTCATGGCAAAATCCTTGCCGTTCGAAGCCGCATGGGAGCGGGTGCTCGTCCGTTTGACATAGCCTTCTTTGGTGACGGTGACAATCACTTCTTCACTTGGGATCATGATTTCACGCGTAATGGTCAGCTCTTCGATCTTTTCTTCGATTTCAGAACGCCGTGGTTCCGCGAATTTCTTGCGGATCGCCTGCAATTCCTTCTTGATGACGTTTTTCAATTTCGTCGCGCTCGTCAAGATGCCGGTCAGCTCGGCAATTAATTTGCGCAAGCTTTCCTCTTCTTTCTTGAGTTCGGTGATATCGGTATTCGTCAGCCGGTAGAGCTGTAAGGAGACAATCGCTTCTGCCTGCGCTTCCGAAAACTCGAATTTCGCGATCAAATTGTTTTTCGCGTCGCGTTTGTCTTTTGAAGCGCGGATGGTCTTGATCACTTTATCGAGAATTGACAGGGCTTTAATCAAGCCTTCGACGATGTGCATGCGGTCGCTTGCTTTTTGCAAGTCGAATTCCGAGCGTTTCGTCACGACTTCTTTTTGGTGCTCAATATAGGCATCAAGCATCGTCGGCAAGGTCATCATCGTCGGGCGGCGGTGATGGATTGCCACCATATTGAAGTTATAGCTGATTTGCAGGTCGGTATTTTTATACAAATAGTTCAAGATGCCGGCCGCCTGCACTTCTTTTTTCAACTCGATGACAATGCGGAGGCCCGTGCGGTCGGATTCATCGCGCACTTCAGAAATGCCGTCGAGTTTGCGGTCGAAGCGGTGATCATCGATTTTCTTGATGAGGCTCGCTTTGTTCACTTCGAACGGGATTTCCGTAATGACGATCTGTTCCTTGCCGCCTTTTAACGGTTCAATGGCCGCTTTCGAACGGATGACGATTTTACCGCGTCCCGTTTCGTACGCCTTTTTGATGCCTTCGACACCTTGGATGATGCCGCCGGTCGGGAAATCGGGTCCTTTAATGACGGTCATCAATTCATCGATTGTCGCATCTGGCTTGTCGATGCGCATGAGGACCGCATCGAGTGCTTCATGCAGCGCATGCGGCGGGATGTCGGTCGCATACCCAGCGGAAATCCCCGTCGATCCGTTGACGAGCAGGTTCGGGAAACGCGCCGGGAGGACGGTGGGTTCGACGTCTACGTCGTCGAAATTCGGAATGAATTCAACGGTGCGTTTTTCGATGTCTCTTAACAGTTCACCGGAAATCGCGGATAGCCGGGCTTCCGTATAACGCATCGCGGCCGGGGAATCCCCGTCCATCGAGCCGTTATTGCCGTGCATTTCCACGAGCATGTGGCGGATTTTCCAGTCCTGGCTGAGCCGCACCATCGCTTCGTAAACGGAGCTATCGCCGTGCGGGTGATAGTTCCCGATCACGTTCCCGACCGTTTTGGCGGATTTCCGGAACGCTTTGTCGTTAGTATTGCCTTCGTGGTGCATGGCATAAAGAATGCGGCGCTGTACCGGCTTGAGCCCATCGCGGGCATCCGGCAGCGCACGGTCCTGGATGATGTATTTACTGTAGCGGCCAAACCGATCGCCGATGACTTCTTCTAAGGGCAGATCTTGGAAACGTTCGGTTTGTGTCATACGAGTTCCTCCTCAGCGTGAATCAAATCATTTTCTAGAATGTTGCTGTCGTCTTCAAGTCCGAAGTCGACATTGCTTTCGATCCATTTGCGGCGCGGTTCGACTTTGTCGCCCATCAATGTCGTGATGCGGCGTTCGGCGCGCGCCCCGTCTTCGATCGTGACGCGGATCAAGGTGCGCGATTCCGGGTTCATCGTCGTTTCCCACAATTGGTCGGCGTTCATTTCCCCGAGGCCTTTATAGCGCTGGAGCATGTAGCCTTTGCCGATTTTCTTGATCGACTCGTCGAGATCCGCTTCGGTCCAGGCGTAATCGACGACTTCCTTTTTGCCGACGCCTTTGGACACTTTATAGAGCGGAGGCAAGGCGATGAACACTTTGCCCGCTTCGATGAGCGGCTTCATGTAACGGTAGAAGAACGTCAACAGCAGCACTTGGATATGCGCACCGTCAGTATCGGCATCGGTCATGATGATGACTTTGTTGTAGGCGATGTCGTCCACGGAGAAGTCGGAAGATACGCCGCCGCCGATCGCATGGATGATGGTGGCGATTTCTTCATTTTTCATTATTTCTTCCAGTTTCGCTTTTTCGGTATTGACGACTTTCCCGCGCAGCGGCAAGATCGCCTGGAATGTCCGGTCGCGGCCTTGTTTAGCCGAACCGCCGGCCGAGTCGCCCTCGACTAGGTACAATTCGTTCTTTTTGGCGTTGCGCGACTGCGCTGGCGTCAATTTTCCGGACAATAAGGTATCGGATTTCTTGCGTTTCTTGCCATTTCGGGCATCTTCCCGCGCTTTTCGTGCGGCGAGACGCGCCTGAGACGCCCGTATTGCTTTGCGGACGAGTGATGCACTGTGTTCTGCGTTCTCCTCGAGGAAGTACATCAATTGCTGGGAAATGACCGCATCAACGGCACCGCGGGCTTCGCTTGTGCCGAGTTTGCTTTTCGTCTGGCCTTCAAATTGCAGCAAAGCTTCCGGGATGCGTACCGAGACGATGGCCGCCAAGCCTTCGCGGATGTCGGAGCCCTCTAGGTTTTTGTCTTTATCTTTCAATAAATTGATTTTGCGTGCGTAATCGTTGAATACGCGGGTCATGGCCGCTTTCGCGCCGGTTTCGTGCGTCCCGCCGTCGCGTGTGCGGACGTTGTTGACGAACGACAGGATCGTTTCGGAATAGCCGTCGTTGAACTGGAACGCGAATTCGACTTCGAGGCTGTCACTCTGCCCTTCCATATACGCCACTTTGTGGAGCACGTCTTTTTCTTCGTTCAAGTATTCGACGAAGGCTTTGATACCGGTTTCATAAAAGAAGCTCTCACCGGTTTGGCTGCGCTCATCGATCAACTCGATGTTCATGCCTTTCATGAGGAACGCGGATTCACGCAAGCGTTCGCTCAGCGTGTCGTAATTGTATTTGGATACGCTGAAGATGCTTTCATCGGGCAGGAAGTGAATCAAGGTGCCTGATTCTTTCGTTTTGCCGATCTCTTCCAAAGTCGTGACGGGTTTGCCGCCATTTTCAAAACGCTGGCGGTATTTGCGCCCGTCGCGGTGTATCGTCACTTCCAAAAAACTCGACAAGGCATTGACGACAGATGCGCCGACGCCGTGAAGCCCGCCGCTCGTCTTGTAGCCGCCCTGGCCGAATTTCCCGCCGGCGTGGAGCACTGTCAAAATGACTTCCGGTGTCGGTTTGCCGCTTCTGTGCATTCCGGTCGGCATGCCGCGGCCATAATCGCGCACGCTGATGCTGTTGTCTTCGTGAATGGTCACCGTTATGCGGTCGCCATATCCGGCAAGCGCTTCATCGACGGAATTATCGACGATCTCATAGACCAAGTGGTGAAGCCCGCGGGCATCGGTCGAACCGATATACATCCCTGGGCGTTTGCGTACCGCATCCAGCCCTTCTAGAACTTGGATCGCTTCTTCGTTATATGCATTGCTGTTCGTTTTAGCCATCTATTTCCCTCCAACAAACATTTGTTCGTATACTCTCTTCTTTTAATCGTATGCCATTCCGGGCGTTCCTGTCAATGTTCATAGAAAAAGAGCGCTAGGCGCCCTTCGTGAAAGCTGCTATTTCAGGATGGCATGTTCGACTTTGATGCAACGGTCCATGATGACCGTGTACCCGGCGCCGTGGAGGCGGTTAAACACCACTTCATCCACGACGTTTAGCTGCGTCCAGAACACCGGGGCATCGATCTTCAGGAAATCTTCCGCAATGCTCGGTAAAAATTCGCTGCGGCGGAACACATTGACGATGTCGACCGGCTCCGGAATATCCGTGAGCGTCGCGTAGCTTTTCTCCCCCAGCACTTCATCCGCCATCGGATTGACCGGGATGATGCGGTAGCCTGCGTCTTTCATGGCTTTGGATACCATATAGGAAGTTCTCATCGGATTCGGGCTCAGGCCAACTACGGCAATGGTCTTGGCATTGTCGAGCACTTCTTTGATTTCTTTGCGGTCTGGGTTTTTCAACAAAATCACCTGTCCTTTTAGTCTATCATACATGAAACCGGGGTGTTTGTTGAATAATCCGCCATCTATTGTTTCTGTGTCTTCGGTCATGGTAAACTGTAGAAAAGAAAACAGTGTACGTCAAAGGAGTCAATCATGGACATTTTGCTTCCGGTAATTATCGCTTATTTACTCGGATCCATCCCTTCAGCATTATGGATCGGAAAACTTTTCTACAATACCGACATCCGGACTAAGGGCAGCGGCAATTTAGGGGCGACCAACACATTCCGCGTGCTGGGCCCGAAAGCCGGATTTATCGTCACCGTCCTGGATATTCTAAAAGGCACGGCTGCGACACTGCTGCCGCTTGTCATGGCCACCGATGTCCACCCGCTTATCCTGGGTGTTATTGCGGTCATTGGCCATATGTTTCCGGTGTTTGCCCGTTTTAAAGGCGGCAAGGCCGTTGCTACTTCCGGCGGGATCCTGCTTGGCTATCAGTGGCCGTTGTTTTTACTCGCCGTAGCCGTTTTATTGATTGCGTTGAAGATCACGAAAATGGTCTCGTTGTCTTCCATCATTTTAGCGGTCGTGTCGGTCATCTATACGGTCATTTACACCATCAATACCGGCGATTACTTGTTTTTTGCCGTGATCTTAACACTCGCCACGTTCATCATTTACCGGCATCGCGCGAACATTGCGCGCATCCGCGCAGGCACCGAACCGAAGATCAAGTGGTAGAACCTGAAAGGACGTGTTGGCATGGAAATCCATTTGAGCAAAGATGCAAGAGATTGGTTCCATAACGAAATGGAAGTCGAGGCCGGCGAAGCGGTACGGTTTTTCGTCCGCTACGGAGGAGACGGGCTGCAGCCAGGCTTCTCTCTCGGCGTCACGAAAGACAGCCCGTATGAAGCGGTGGTCCGGCTGGAAGAGGATGAAGTGCTGTATTTCATAGAAGAAGCCGATCATTGGTATTTCGATGAACACGACCTGCATGTCACCGTGGATGACACTTTGGGGGAATTGAGTTATTCATATGAATCAAAAGAAGCATGACGCAACTCGGCGTCATGCTTCTTTTTTTATTCATTCGGATTTCCGTTGTTTTTGACTAACCTATTCAATTGATCGAGGCGGCCTTCCGCTTCAAGGATTTCCGCTTGCCTGTTCCCGAATAAATCGAAATGCGGGTAATCATTCCGCAGATCGAGCCACTCGCGCTGCAGGCCGTAGCGGCTCCCCCAGTCGACCAATTTGTCGATATCCGAGCAGCCTACCTTCGTCACCGTCGAACAGCCGGGAAAACGGTGGTCCACCCAGTAATGGGTCAAAAAAGAGATATGGCCGGCTTGTACATCCTGTTTCCAGCGTTCCAATTCAGGTCGTCGGATTCCGAACGCCATGTTCTCCCCCCCTCACCACTTCCTTGTATTTTGCATCCCATTCAGGTGCCACTTTCGCTAGCGGGACCGGACGGAAATTGTCTTTTTTCACCACGACATGCTCAGAGGTCGCTTTCGCGGCCAGCGTCCCGTCCTCGTGTAGCACCTCATAGCCGTATGTGGTCCTCAAGCGGCCGTGTGATTCCACCCAGGTCTTGACGCGCGCTTTTTGCCCGTAGCGCAGCGCCGCTTTGTATTGGATAGAGATATCGGTCACCGGGGACAAGAACCCTTGCGATTCCATCCCCGCGTACGTAAAGCCGAGATCCTCGATCAATTGGGTGCGCCCGAGCTCAAGCCAGACCAAATAATTCGCGTGATAGACGACACCCATCTGGTCCGTTTCCGCGTAGCGGATTTCAATTTCCTTTTCGCTTATGTACATTTCCTTCACCTCTCCTCTAGTATACAGGACATGTCTCGGGATCAAAAAGCACAAGCCTCTGGAATGCCTTGGTTTCAAAAGCTTTTTGTCCGCTTGCTGTTGCAGGTTCACGCACAAGTCTCCTTGTTCACTAGCTGCACTTGCTGGCTTTTCCCGAACGGCTCTCGGCATCATCGATAGCTAAATCTTAAATTTTTTCCTCAAAACAAAAAGGCCGCCCAGAGGCAGCCTTTTTGTTTTTTATGCTTCTAGCAATTTGTTGCGGAGCACCATTTGCAGGATGCCGCCGTGACGGAAGTAGTCGACTTCCACTTCTGAATCGAAGCGTGCGAGGACTTGGAATTCCGTTACTTTGCCATCTTCAGCAGTTGCTGTGACAGTCAGTACGTCGCGCGGTTTCACGTCGTCAGACAAGTTGACGCTGATTGTTTCGTGGCCTGTAAGACCAAGTGATTCAGCGTTTTCGCCGTTAACGAATTGAAGCGGCAAGACGCCCATCATGACAAGGTTTGAACGGTGAATACGCTCATAGCTTTCCGCGATGACTGTTTTGACGCCAAGAAGGAATGTTCCTTTGGCAGCCCAGTCACGGGAAGAGCCCATGCCGTAGTCTTTACCGGCTAGAACCACGAGGCCAGTGCCTTGCTCTTGGTACTTCATGCATGCATCGTAGATTGGCATAACTTCGCCAGTCGGCCAGAATGTCGTGAAGCCGCCAGTTGTGCCTGGTGCGACTTGGTTACGGATACGGATGTTCGCAAACGTACCACGCATCATGACTTCGTGGTTTCCGCGGCGGGAACCGTAGGAGTTGAAGTTGCGCGGCTCAACGCCGTGTTCACGCAAGTACAATCCAGCAGGTGTGTCTTTTCCGATCGCGCCAGCCGGTGAAATGTGGTCAGTCGTGATCGAATCAGCAAATTTCGCCATGACGCGTAGGCCTGAAAGCGGCTGGATCGGTGCCGGTTCTTTTGAAAGGCCAGTGAAGAATGGCGGGTTTTGGATATAAGTCGAAGATTCGTCAAATGCGTACAATGAATCGTCGTTTGTTTCGATTGCGTTCCAAGCATCGTTTTCTGTGAAGACGTGCTCGTATTCTTTACGGAACAATTCAGGCGTTACTGTGTTGTGTACGACATCTTTTACTTCTTCAGTAGAAGGCCAGATATCTTTGAAGAACACATCGTTGCCGTCTTTGTCCTGGCCGATCGGGTCTGTTGCGAAGTCGATATCCACTGTTCCTGCAAGTGCATAAGCTACAACGAGCATCGGGGATGCCAAGTAGTTTGCTTTTACCAATGGGTGGATACGCCCTTCAAAGTTACGGTTACCGGACAATACTGAAGAAACGAGCAAGTCGTTTTCAACGATCGCTTCTTCGATTTCCGGAAGAAGCGGGCCGGAGTTACCGATACATGTTGTACAGCCATAACCGACCAAGTTGAAGCCGATTTGGTTCATGTAGTCAAGAAGGCCGGAATCGTTCAAATAGCCAGTAACGACTTTTGAACCTGGAGCCAATGACGTTTTCACGTATGGCGGAGGCGTCAAGCCTAATTCAACAGCTTTTTTCGCAACTAGGCCAGCCCCGAGCATAACGTACGGGTTTGACGTGTTTGTGCAAGATGTAATGGCAGCAATCGCCAAAGCGCCTGTTTTCATTTCAGCAGTCTTGCCGTCATTGAATTTAACAGTTGCTGTTTTGTTGATTTCATTCTCATCCAACGCGAAACCGTGTGGTCCTTCAGCAGCCGTGATTGCAGTGTTGAACTCTTTCTTCATTTGAGAAAGCGGAATCAAATCCTGCGGGCGTTTAGGGCCGGATAGGTTCGGTTCGATTGTCGACAAGTCGATTTCCACAAGGTCTGTATAGATTGGATCTTCGTTGTCGACAGTGAAGAACATGTCATTCGCTTTCAAGTATTCTTTTGTGATCGCGATTTGCTCTTCAGTACGCGCTGTTAGACGCATGTAAGTAAGTGCTTCTTCGTCTACCGGGAAGAAACCGCAAGTTGCGCCGTATTCAGGTGCCATGTTGGCAATTGTCGCGCGGTCAGCAAGCGGCAATGTTGTAACGCCAGGCCCGAAGAACTCGACGAATTTGCCGACTACGCCTTTTTTACGCAATGTTTCAGTGACTTTAAGCGCCAAATCCGTCGCAGTTGCGCCGTTTGGCAGTTCGCCAGTCATTTTCACGCCGATAACTTCAGGAATCGGGAAGTATGAAGGTTGGCCGAGCATGCCCGCTTCCGCTTCGATACCGCCGACGCCCCAACCAAGAACGCCGATCCCGTTGATCATGGTCGTGTGGGAGTCTGTACCGACGAGCGTATCCGGGAAGGCTTCGAATGTGCCATCTTCGTTTGGTACAGCGTGGACAACATTCGCCAAGTACTCAAGGTTTACTTGGTGGACGATACCAGTAGCTGGTGGAACCGCACGGTAGTTGTCGTAAGCTTTTTGAGCCCAGTTCAAGAACTGGTAACGCTCTGCGTTGCGTTCAAACTCAAGCTCCATGTTCGCGCGCAGTGCATCTTCAGTGCCGTAACGGTCAACTTGCACCGAGTGGTCAATGACCAAGTCAACCGGGATTTCCGGGTTGATCTTGTCCGGGTCGCCGCCCATTTCAGCCATTGCTGAACGAAGTGCTGCCAAGTCAACGACAACCGGTACGCCGGTGAAATCTTGAAGGATGACACGTGAAGGTTTGAATGGAACTTCCGCTTCTTTGTTCGCGTCTTTGCCCCATTTTGCTAGTTCTTCTACATGTTCGTCTTTGATGACATATCCGTCGTGCTGGCGCAATACGGATTCCAATAGTACTTTTACAGAGTACGGAAGGCGAGATACTTTCGCGATCCCCGCTTCTTCGAGTGCTGCGAGACGATAATAGTTATACGTCTTGCCGTTTAGCTCGAACGATGTGCGGCTGTTGTGCAAACTGCTCTTTGCCATAATCGTGTTCCTCCTTTAAATCTTCTGAAAAGGCGTGTTACCGCGTCTTTTCTCCTCTTCCATCATACCGAAACAAAGTGCATAAGTAAATTACATTAAAATTATACTTTGTGATAAGTTTTCCGAATGACTATTTCTTATTCTCATCGATTTTTCTTAAGGTCTGTTCCAACTGCGACAAATGCCGTTTCTCGTGGTAACCGACAAATGGAAACCATTGCACAAGCGGCACATCGCCAAACACAGGGTGCGGCATCGAATTATTCTTCAGGATTTCCGCATCCGCCGAAGCGAAAACTTCATATAACCGGTTCCTGGATGAATTCAATTTCTTTTTCATTTCATCTAGCGTGAAATAATGTTCTTCCGGCACGGTGTGCTTCGGTGCATCCACTTTGACTTTGCGGCTGACCGATAATTGAATCGGTTTCTTCCAGGCTTTTTTCTGTTCATTTTTTTTCGCTGCTCTTGCGACGCCTTCTGCAATCGTCGTTTCGATTTTCTGGAGATGGTCCAGGATCTGCATGGCGGACCACTCGCTCTCAGACGGTTTTTGATTAAGGTCTTCATCGCTGAATGGTTCGACTTTTTTCAAGATGGTATGGCGGATTCTTGCGTTTTCTTCATTTTGCAAATACAGCACCCCATTTCTTTTCCCATTATCTTTCTTTATACCCTTTTTGTCGATAATCATTCGTTTTTTCGCCTTAGATGCCCCTCTTTGTTTGCGGGGTTTTTATTTTTTCATTTTTCCTTATGTAGTTCATTACTTATGAATGAATAAAACAGCTTTTTTCAGTCATTTCCACCCGGAACAAGGGAAAGCACGTTCTATTTCGACCCAAAACTGGTATAATGAATAAAACCTAGTAGAGAGGTGAATGCCCATGCCATACGGTTACGAAAAATACAGACTGGATAACGGCATCAGCCCGAACACGGTTATCCATGAAGTCCAATTGATCCGCGCCCTTTTTGCCTTTTTGCGGAAAACCTATAAAAAATCGGTCGAGCCCCATGAGATCCGCCCTTCCGATATCCAGAAATTCCTGTTGGAGCAAAAAGAAGCCGGCATCAAAGACAGCACCTTGAACCGCAAATTGATTTATATCCGCCGCTGGTTCGATTATATGTGGCAGATCGGCAAGATCCCGAATGATTTCATGCCGAAATTCAAATTGAACCATAAGCTTGATTTAAAACCGCACGATATCGAAGTCAATTACGAACATCTATTGGAAAAGAAACCGGATGTGCTGAAGTCCGCCAAGCTGCCGCTAAACGCCAAGCTGCTGTATGTCTTTTATCTAAGGGGCTTGCGCCTCCGTGATATGGTAAGGATCGATATCGATAACTTCCTGGATGACGCAGACGGCCTCCACCTGGATGTCGAAAAAAAAGACGGTTACCATTGTACGCTGCATTTCGATAAAGACGAAGAGGCCGTGATGGAACAAGGAATTGAACGCGCGAAAACACGCGGCACTTCCTACTTGCTGTCGTCGAAAGTGAAAGACCAATTCACTAGCTTTCAAATGGGGTCCCTGTCCGACTATACCGAGGCGCTTGCCGATTTCGTCGGCGCCCCGATGCGGTCGGGGGATATCCGATTTGCGTACGTCCATTACCTGTATGCGGTCGAACACAAGAATTTGGAGGAGATCCAGGAAATCCTTGGCGTCTCGCTCGAATCTGCTTCCCGCATGCTGAAAGACTCCCTTGTGCGCATGAAACGGCAAGCCCATCCGCCAAAGGCATGAAAAAGACACCCATTTCGCCAATGCAAATGGGTGTCTTTTTTGGGCTGTTCATTCAGGTCTTCCGGCTTCCTTCTGTCCCTCAGGCCAAAAAGCCGAAATCAAGCGCGAAGCTGAAGATGATGAGTGTGTGGATGACTGTAAACCATACTCCCTGTTTGTTGAGTTTTTCCAAATTTTCATATTGCATGGACACACCCCTTTTCTGTTTTGTCCATTATAATTAATTTTCAGAATATTTGCAATACATTCAACTTATATTATCCGCTCGTTTCTTGTTCGTTAACAGCCTGTATGTAAACGGGTATACTATAGAAAATGGGAGGCGATTGAAATGAAGAAAGCATTGCTTGTAGTGGATTACACGGTGGATTTTGTCGCGGAAGATGGCGCATTGACGTGCGGCGCACCCGGGCAGGAAATCGAGGAAACGGTTTGCTTCATTACGGAACAATTCATTGAAAACGGCGATTTTGTGGTCATGCCTGTCGATTTACACGAAGAAGATGACCCCTACCATCCCGAAACCAAGCTGTTCCCGCCCCATAACATCAAGGGGACGGATGGACGGAAATTATACGGACGGCTGCAGGACGTCTATGACCGCCATCAGGAAGACATCGTCTGGATGGACAAGACCCGCTATAGTGCGTTCGCCGGGACGCGCCTTGAGCTGCTGCTGCGCGAACGGGACATCGAGGAAGTCCATATTATCGGTGTCTGCACGGATATCTGTGTACTGCACACCGCCATCGATGCATACAATAAAGGATTCGGGATCGTCGTCCACGAACAAGCCGTGGCAAGCTTTGACGCCGCAGGCCACCGCTATGCCCTGCGGCACTTTGAGACCATTTTAGGCGCCCAAATTCGATAAATTTTACTGTTCCATGTTTTAAAAGTCCTGAATGTGGTTATACCTAAAGTGTAGCACTTATAACAATAAAACATTTAGAAGGAGCTGGAAAAAACATGGGAATCATTTTATATCTAATCATGGGTGGTATTATCGGTTGGCTAGCCGGCCTGATCCTCGGAAAAGACATTCCGGGCGGCATCATCGGTAACATCATCGCAGGTATCATCGGTGCATGGCTAGGCGGCCTGCTCCTTGGAGACTTGGGGCCTGTCATCTGGGACGTAGCAATCATCCCGGCATTGATCGGTGCATTGATCTTCGTCTTTGTCCTAAGTTTGATCCTTGGATCAATGAACAAAGGTCGCAAACGCGCATAACGAAAAAAGAGTGGACTCCGGTCCGCTCTTTTTTTTATGAATTATTATATTGTTCTTCAAAACGCCCGTAATAATGAAGGATGTCTTCCACGTATTCATCGCTATGGTTGTAGCGGTAAATCGCCCGCTCCAAATCCCCTTCTGCCGCACCGTTTTGCGCCAGATAATTGGCGGCGCTGTGGAGGGCATCTTCCAGGTCATACGGGTCGGCTACGCCGTCGCCGTCGGCATCTACCCCGTATCCCCCGTATTTCGCGATGACTTCCGGGTCGATCTTGTCCGCTTCCGGTATTTCGCCTTGCCCCTGTCCAGAACAGGTCGGGTGGCTCCAGCCCACGAACGTGCAGGGCATGAACTGCATATGCCCTTCTGCCCCGACCGGCGACAACAACGGATCCATCGTCGAGAATTTCGTTTCAATTCGGTGGTGTGCGGCCAATAATGTCCAAGGAATTCCGTAACGGTCTGCCGCTTCCTGGTAGAGCGTAATATTATCTTCCGGAAACGGCACTTCAAATACGCGGTCCTGCCCTTTTTGCACCGTTTCCTTCACTGTATCGCCGTAATAGGAATACGCCACCACCGCGACAAGCGTGAAAGCTACGATCGCCGCAGGAAATAGCATCAATAAAAAGAGGAACCTCAAAAGAAGCGAAGGTTTTTTTCGTTTTTTCTGTTTCATATGTTCACACCTATAGTTTCATTTGCCTCAGTTTACCATAGCCCGCAGGTCTTTGCCCATTTGCTGAAAGTTTTTAGAGGCCGGTGCAGGAGAAATTTTAGTTGAAGAGAATATGTATAATAACAACTGCAGAAAGGAGGAACAGCCTATGTGGGAAGACTTCAAGAAATTCGCCTTGAAAGGCAATGTGCTGGACTTGGCGATTGCGGTAGTCATCGGTGCGGCGTTCGGGAAGATTGTCACTTCGCTTGTCGAAGACATCATCATGCCGGCCGTGGGGATTCTGCTTGGCGGATTCAGTGTCGAGGATTGGACTTATACTTTTAATGGGGCAGAACTCCGCTATGGCGCATTCACGCAATCAGTCATCGACTTTTTCATCATTGCGTTCTCCATTTTCCTGGTGATCCGCTTGTTCACGCGCATGAAGCGCAAAAAAGATGTGCCGGCTGAGGAAGAACCGGAAGTGCTCGACAAGAAAGAAGAACTATTGATCGAAATCCGCGACCTTCTGTCAAAAGAAAAAGCCGGCCAATGACCGGTTCTCCCCTGAGCTGCCGAAGCGATTCGGCAGCTTTTCATTTTGTTCATTCTGGCTTCACTGCGCCAATTCCTGCATGTCTTCGATGATTTCCGCTGTCGGCACATTCTCAAAGCCGTCATAATTGCCGACGACTTCCCCTTGCTGATCGACCAGGTAAAAAGAAGTGCCATGGATGACCTGGTCGCTGTTCGGGTCGTTCTTGACCAGGGATTTGAAATTCTCCGTGGCAAACTCCGCAATCTCATCCTGTGAATAACCGGTCAGCAAATGCCATTTGCTTTCATCCGGAATCGGGTAATGCGACAAGTATTCCTGCATTTTTTCCGGCGTGTCCTCTTTCGGGTCTACGCTGAAAGCGATAATCTTGTAATCACTCAAGCCCTTTGCTTCCATTTCCTTCTGCAAATCGGCCATATTGAACGTCATCGGCGGGCACACCGTCTCACAATTCGTGAAGACAAATGTCGCCAGCCAAGGCGTCCCTTCCAATTGCTGCTTGCTAACCTGTTCGCCGCGGTGGTCGGTGTAATTGAACTCCTCGACCGTTTCCGCGCCGCATGCTGCGAGAAACAGCATCAGCGCCGACAGCAGCGCCGCCCATTTCCACTTCATATCATTGCCCCCACTCTCGTAACTGCCTATATCATAGCCGAACAAGGGCCTGAAAACAATCGGGGTGTGCGCTCCAGAAATCACAACTTTGTGAATTACGGCGTCTTCATCGTGATGAGCGCATCGTGGATCGCGACAAGCTTGCCTTCCACCCGGTGCATCAGGTAAAACGAAACGAATATCGGAAATCCGAGTTCCTGTATCCATTGCATCCACTCCTGCATCCAAGCGCCTCCTTTCTTTTTTTAAAAAAGCCCTCCCGCAGATGCGGGAAGGCCGTCTTGCTTATACGTCGTATTCGACGACAGTGCGCTCGACGACGCGTGCGCCTTTGGCGAGCGCAAACGGCGATCCGCCGACTTCAAAAATGTTCTGGTCGACGATGGTCTGCATGCCGGCGATGATTTCCTGTGCCGTCAAATCTTCACGCGGTTCATCGACCGTCAAGGTGACCGCTTTGTTTGCGGCCGTTTCAAAAATCAATTCCAGTGTTTTCGCCATGTGTTCTTCTCCCCCTCATTATTGATAGATGCTTGAACCGGAAATCTTCTCCAGTTCCATAAGCGGTTTCGTGCCGAATGTTTCCAACACTTGCGCCGCCTGGAAGATCCCATCGGCAGTAGCCGCTTCCGCCACGTTCTGATACGCCTTCACTTTACGCTTCAAACGCCCTTGTTCATCGAGCCCGTTATCGAACGTCAAGCGCATGCTTGCGTTCTTGAAATCGCTGAATGCCATATTGCTCACCCCCTTTCATTCGCTATATAGACATAAACACGAAAAAAGGATACATTTCAGGTGAATTTTTTTTCGCGGGCTTCTATAATGGTAGAGAGAATGATTGAGGTGAGACGAAGTGGAATTAGAAGGCTGGTTTTTATGGTTCATTTTATTCTGGGTCGTGGTATTGGTCGGGCTGTTCGCGATCGGCGGCTATTTCATGTTCCGGAAATTCCTGAAATCGATGCCGAAAGAAGACGGCTTGTCGGATCTGAACTGGGAAGAATACTATGTAGAGAAAACGATCCACCTTTGGGGAGCCGAGGAAAAAGAGCTCTTGAACGAATTGGTACAGCCGGTGCCGGACCTTTTCCGCCCGGTGGCGAAACAGAAAATCGCGGGGCGCATCGGCGAGATCCTGCTGGAGGAAAAAGCCAAGAAAATGGAATTGCAGCACATCATCCGCGGCTATATCCAAGCGACGCCGAAGCGTGACCACAAATTCTTGCGCAAAAAAATGGCCGAACTCGAAATCGATGTCACGCCATATGAGCAATATTTCGAATAATAACTATAAAAAAGCTGTCCCCTTATTCGGGGACAGCTTTTTTTCAAAGTATTTATGAATTCCGTGATTTGCTGTGAATAAAAGGAGATCACTTATTCTTTATTTAAAGCTCAATATTCTCTCCAAGTATTTGGAGAAGCGTTCGCTCGTAAACCCTTTTGCTCAATAATGCTGCGCATTATTTCCTCAAAGATAAGGTCTCCCGTAGGTCGACCTTATCTTTCCAGTGGAGCAGCGTAAGCGACGAGACGACCGGGACCCCGCAAGAAATGAATGAGCTAAGCTTAGCTGAGCGCATTCATTTGCGACGCATCTGCCCCGCAGATGTGGGAGCAAATTTTTTCTGCGATGCTTGAGCGAAGCGAAAGTTGAGCATGCGGGTTTTCTACGATGCTCGAACGTAGTGAGAGTTGAGCACAAGGGTTTCAAGGCGGCTGAGGAGGCTTGGGCGCGAGCCCACGGAGTCGTGCGATAAGCTTCGGAAAATACGAGTTCTTACCTTCCTCGACAAGCTAAAAAACGCTGCTCCCTATTCGGGAACAGCGTTTTTTTGCCCTGCAATCAATTGGTATTTGCGCAGCATCGCGAGACGCCATGGCACGATCATGCCAAAAGCGAGCAGCCAGAACATGCCGCCGAGCTCCCCGACATCAATCGACGAGCTCAGGATGACTTTCGCCAGCAAGCGCAGGAGCAATAACCCAAGCAATATGAAGACGAACGCTTTTGAACGCTTCAAATAGATTTCCCCATCACGCACTTCGAATTTCGATGTGCGGATCAAGATGATCGAAACCAAAGCCCCGACGAGCAGCGCTTCGGCAATTTGCAGCGGTGCCACCCGGAAAAACGGGAAAATGAACATCAAGGCACCCGTCGACATGAACAACGGCGGCAAGATGATCTTTTTGACCGACGCCGGCTTTTTCGCCGATTTCGACCGGACGATAATCGCCAGTGTGCCCATGATAAGCGCGCCGATGGTCGTTACGGCGAGAAAGACAGCGGGCGGGATACTATTGAATAATTCATCCATCCAATTCTGCCTCCAGTTCGCCGAGCCGGCTTTCCAACTCCTCCATGCGCACGAAACGGGCGAAGCGCAGCTGTTCTTTCCCTTGCTTGAAAAGAATGACCACAGGCGCCGTGAACAGCATCAACTGCCCGGCGATTTCCGGAACACGCGCCGCGTTCACCAGGTAGAACGGGATGGATGCATTCGGCTCCAAACCTTCGACTTGCGGCTTCAGCCCCTCGCATACCGAACAATGGTCGGTTTTGACGAACAGCAGAAACGATTCGCGGTTTTCTATTTTCTGTTTGAATTGATCCATTGAAGAAATGGTTTCCATCTCGTCACCTACTTTTTAGAATCCTTGGAAATCCCCGAAAATCGGGCTCAACATGCGGATAATGTATGTCATGCCATCAAAGAACAGCAAGACCCCTACCGCGATCATGACAAATCCGCCGACTTTCATGATCGTGCTGTGATGCTTGCGCAGCCAGCCGAGGCGGGTAACGAAAAACGACAAAACGAAAAATGGAATCGCAAAGCCGAGGACGTAGGCAAGCATATACCAAATGCCCGATCCCGGGTTGGTCGCAGCGAGCGCATAAATCGCCGCTGTGATCGGCCCGGTGCAAGGCGTCCAGCCAGCCGCAAACGCAAGGCCGATAACGAAAGTCCCCAAAAATCCGGAAGGGCGGTTCTTGAACGAGAACTTGCGGTCTTGCATCAAGAACTTCGGCGTGAAAACACCGATGATCATTAAACCGAAGATGACGATGAACAAGGCGCCCACTTGGCGGATCAATTCGTCGTAGCGCACGAACCATTCGTAAAAGAATGATGTGCTAAAGCCCAATGCGATAAAAATGGTGGAAAAGCCCAATAGGAAAAATAAGGTGTGGAACATTCCACGGCGCTGCATCACTTTCCGGTCATTTTTGATCTCATCCATGGTCATCCCCGTAATATAAGATAAAAAGGCAGGATACAAAGGCAATGTACATGGCGAGATGAAACTCAAGAATCCGGCACCGAAAGCCAAAAGTAAATTAATATCGGTTGCCATTCGAACACGCTCCTCTCTCTCACGAATTCTATCTTATCAGAGATGATGCGCAAAAACCGCCAAATTGCCTGTGAAATCTTTATGGACATTTCTTGTCCCCGCCTAATCCCCTACATAAAAAAAAGCCGGCTCTCTTTAGGGGGAAGAGAGCCGGGCGCAAGTGCCTGCCTGTTGTACCGAACAAGGCAAGCGCGCATATAAGTGGACTAAAGATCACCCGATGAGTTTCTTGGCTAGTCCCAATTGATGATGAACTTGGTCAAATCCCGTACCGCCGAGTGAATTGCGGCGTTTGACGGCCGTCTGCGGCAACAAGGTTTCATAAATATCGTCTTCAATGAGCGCACTTGCAGCCTGGAGGTCCTCAAGCGGCAGATCTTTCAAATAATAGCCGCGCTGGATGCATGTGAAGACCAGTTTGCCGGTGACATCATGCGCTTCGCGGAACGGCATGCCCTTCGCCGCCAAATAATCCGCTAGTTCTGTCGCATTCGAGAAGTCGGAGTTGACCGCTTTTTCCATGGATGCGGTGTTGACATTCATCGTCCGGATCATCCCTTCAAAAATCGGCAGCGAGCCCATCAAGGTATGGACTGTATCGAACATGCCTTCCTTATCTTCCTGCATATCCTTATTATAGGCGAGCGGCAGGCCTTTCAAGGTCGTCAGCAAACCGAACAGGTTGCCATAGACGCGACCGGTCTTGCCGCGCACAAGTTCCGCCATATCCGGATTCTTCTTTTGCGGCATGATGCTCGAACCGGTCGAGAAGGTATCATCGAGTTCGATAAAGCGGAACTCCTCGCTCGACCAGAGAATGATCTCCTCTGCAAAGCGCGATAAATGCATCATGAGCATCGAGGAGTTGCTGAGGAACTCCAGGATAAAGTCGCGGTCGCTGACGGCATCCAAACTGTTCTGGTAGACGCCTGAGAAGCCGAGCAGTTCCGCGGACAGTTCGCGGTCGATCGGAAAACTCGTCCCGGACATCGCCCCCGCTCCCAAAGGCGAGACATCGATGCGCTTCAGGGATTCCTGCATGCGCTCTTTGTCGCGCTGCAGCATCCAGAAATAGGTCATCAAATGATGGCCGAAGGAAATCGGCTGCGCCCGCTGCAGATGCGTATAGCCTGGGACGACCGTCTCGACATGCGCTTCCGCCTGTTCGACGATCGCCGACTGGAAGGCTTCGATCAATTCGACGATTTCCGTCACGCGATTCTTCAGATAGAGATGCATATCCGTCGCGACCTGGTCGTTGCGGCTTCTGCCGGTATGGAGTTTTCCGCCGACAGGGCCGATTTCATCGATCAGGAGCTTTTCCAGGTTCAAGTGGATGTCTTCGTTCGATACGCTGAATTCCAGTTCACCGTTCTCTGCCTTTCCTTTTAGGGTCTGGAGGCCCGAGAGAATCAGATCAGCATCTTGTTGCGGCAAGATCTCGCAGGAAGACAGCATTTTGACGTGCGCCATGCTGCCTTGAAGATCTTCTAACACCAATTTCTGGTCAAAGGAAATGGAAGCTCCGAACTCGTCGACCCACTGTTCAGCTGTCTTTTGGAAACGACCGCCCCACAGTTTGGTCATAGCTGTACCTCCTCTTTGACTTGAGCCGTTACGGCAACTTCTTTCTTGTTGATTTTAGAGTTGACCACTGTCGGCAAGCCCCATAGCTCGATAAAGCCGACCGCAGATTCATGGTTGAATGTATCGTCTGTTGAATATGTCGCCAGTTCTTCGCTGTATAGCGAGTTCGGGGACTTACGCCCTTCCGTGATGGCATGTCCTTTGAACAGTTTCACACGAACCGTGCCGTTGACGAATTCCTGTGTTTCTTTCAGGAAAGCTTCAAGTGCCACACGCAGCGGAGAGAACCAAAGCCCTTCATAGATCAATTCCGTCATTTTTTTCTCGATGACCGGCTTGAAATGGGCCATTTCTTTCACCAAAGTGATATCTTCAAGCTCTTTATGCGCAGCGATCAACGTCATCGCTGCCGGAGCTTCATAGATTTCACGGGATTTGATGCCGACCAGTCTGTTTTCCACATGGTCGATTCTGCCGACGCCGTGTTTGCCTGCAATGTGGTTCAATTCAAAAATCAGGTCCGTCAGTTTATAGTCGACACCGTTCAATTTTGTCGGAACGCCTTTGACGAATTCGATTTCCACGATATCCGGCGTATCCGGCGTGTCTTCCAGCGCATTGGTAATGTCATATGCATCGGCTGGCGGCGTCGCCCAAGGGTCTTCAAGGATGCCGCATTCGTTGGCACGGCCCCACAGGTTCATGTCGATCGAGAATGGCGAATCCAAGTTGACCGGAACCGGCACGTCATGCTGTTTGGCATAAGCGATTTCCTCATCACGCGACCAGCCCCACTGGCGGACAGGCGCTAAGACTTCAAGGTCGGGATTCAACGATTTGATGGAAACTTCAAAACGAACCTGGTCATTGCCTTTGCCTGTGCAGCCGTGTGCAACGGCCGTAGCGCCGCTTTGCACTGCGATCTCTACGAGTTTCTTCGAAATCAATGGACGCGATAGAGCAGACACGAGCGGGTATTTGCCTTCGTATAAAGTATGGGCTTGCAATGAAATGAGTGCATAATCTTCGGCAAATTCGTCTCTGGCGTCAATCATGTAGCTTTCGACCGCTCCGACTTGCAACGCTTTTTGCTTGATGAAATCCAAATCTTTGCCTTCTCCGATATCGAGGCAAACTGCGACGACGTCATAGCCTTGTGATTTAAGCCATGGAATGGCTACCGATGTATCTAGTCCACCTGAGTATGCGAGTACGATTTTCTTGTTCATATAATATGACCTCCTGTATTTTTATACGTTATATGCGATGAATATACACATAATAACACGGCATTTTTCATAACGCAAGAGAAGACGCGCATAAACTTTCATGTTTTTTAGGAAATATGCAAGAAACCGTGTTTCTTCTATAAGAGTGCACAAATGATGCACACGCAAAAACCCGGAAGGCTTATTGCCTTCCGGGTTTCGTCATATCGGGATCCGCCATCCGCTTACTCCTCGGTGTCTTCGGCTTCCCCGGTTTCTTCTTCGTTCTCGTCATTGCCCATTGTATATTCCAATGTATCCATATCGATGCGTACTTCCGTCAATTCGCCGGTTTCCATATTATTGAAGAGAAATCCGATTTCGTCCCCTCGCACGATCGGTTGCCCCAATATGATAAGTTTGGACAATTGTTCCCCATTGATGAAGGCCTGTAAAGCTTCCGATTGACGCTTGGACTCCTCGTCTTCCAAGATGGTGATCTTGTCCGCTTCGCCTTGCATCGGGTAGGACTCCTCTAGCGGGCCTGTATAATCCGTCGAGACTTTCATGCCGGTGCGCAAGTCGCTGATGACCGCTTCTGTCGTTTCCCCGCCTTCCGCAAACTGGACTTCGACGTCTTCCGGTACTGAAAAATAAATGCTGTTGATGAGGATGCGTCCGTCCCCGATTTGCGTAATAAACCCTTCTTCTGTCATGCCTTCTTGTTCAACTGCAATTTCCGGTTCTTCTTCAGTTGCTGAAGGTTCCGCCGGTGCGGCATCATCGGAGCAACCCGCCAAAAGCAGGAACCCAGCAAGAAATAAACTAGCTTTTTTCACTTTATCCCAATCCTTTACGCTTAGATTCTTGTTGCAACTCTTAATTTTCAGTTTACCTGCTGAAGCATTCGCATGCAACTCTGTGCATCAAGCCTGGCGGTAAACGAAAATGCCTTCCTCGTTCAAGCGCTCTTCGATCAAGCCGTCTTCGAGCAGGTAATCGACCTGGCCGATTGTCTCTGACAGCGTCAGGCCAAGTTCCTTTTCGTATGCATGCGGGAACAGCTGCTGCGTCAATTCGTAAACCGATTGTTCGTGTGAACGGTCGAGCATGTCCAGCACTTTCATCGCCCGCAAGTGCTGCTTTTCAAGCCGTGTGGAAACGAGTTCGTGGACATTGCGCACCTCTTTTCCGTGGCCGCTGTAGATGATGTCAATCGGCATTTTCAATAGCCGGCTGAGGGAGGCGTTGTATTGCAACAAGGATTTCGGGCGCCCTTCTTCCGGGTTATACGGCGGTTCGATAAGCGGATTCGATGACACTTTCGCGATGACGTGATCGCCGCCGATCATCATGCGCTCTTCCGGATTCCAGAACGATAGATGGCTCTGGGCATGTCCCAGTGTTTCCATCACATGCCAGTCCGGGTGCCCCGGAAGCGTGTCCCCTTCATTGATCGCCATATCGAGCGGGCGGTTGCCCATCAAATTGAGCGGCCGCTTCATCTTTTTCATCCAGAACATCAAATCGCCCGGCACTCCTTCTTCTTTCAGGCACTCCTGATAGAATGCGTCGTGATAATCGAAGAAAGCTTCGTCCCGGCGCAGCCATAAATCATTATATGGATGGCCGTACAGTTTTGCGGCATCGAAGCCGTCGACCCATCCTGCGTGATCCGGGTGGTGGTGCGTCAAGACCACTTGCTCGATGTCTTCTGGAGCGACATTCGCCGCTTTCAATCCGGCCTTGAGCGCTTCCCAAGCTTCCGGCGTTTTCGGCCCGGCATCAATCAACGTCAACGCGTCGCCTTTCAATAAATAAGAATTGACATCTCCGACCGCAAATGGCGTCGGGATGGTGATTTTGATCGGTTCCATCATTCCCACTCCCTTAAACTGAATGTCTATTCACTTATCATACCTTGAATGGCAGGCGCCGTCACGCAGACGGAGCAATTTGACAAATAAAATTTCATTCCTTATAATTTAATAACATATGTAAGCGTAGATGAAGATCAGTACGGAAGGTGATGGGTACTAGAGAGTGCCGCCAACGCTGAAACGCCGCACCCCCGCTCCCTTCCTGAACCTGCTTCTGAGCTGCCGTGCAAACACGGCCGTCTGTCCGCGATAAGGATATCGAGTTGTGCAATCGTGCAAACTTAGGTGGTACCGCGGAAACAAGCGTTTTCGTCCTTGGAATAACAGGGATGATTGCGCTTTTTATTTTGAGAAAAGGAAGTGGAATGTATGAAAATTGTATGCGTAGGGGCCGGATCGATGGCCGAATCCATGATCCACGGCTGGATCAATAAGCGAATCATGAAACCGGAAGAAATCTCTGTCATGAACCGGTCAGACCAGGACCGTTTGGAATTTTTGCATGATGAATACGGCGTCAATATCGTCTGTGACGATCAGACCGAGCTGGGAGATGCTGATTTCATCCTGCTCGCGATGAAACCGAAAGATGTCGAAGTGGCATTGAAAGGCATCCGCGAAAAATTGACGGGCGACACCGTCATCGTTTCGGTCGCGGCCGGCGTTTCGATTGACACCATCCAGAAACATGTCGGCGATTTCGCCGTGGCACGCGCGATGCCGAATACATCGGCACAGATCGGCAAGTCCGCAACAGGCGTGGCCTGGAGCAAATTCGTCACAAAAGAGCAGCAGCACTTGCTGAGAAAGCTCTTGTCGTCGATCGGCGGCGTGACGGTCGTGGAAGAAGACCAATTGCATGCGGTGACCGGCATTGCCGGAAGCGGCCCGGCGTATCTCTATTATTTCGCTGAATCCATGGTGCAGGCAGGAATCGACAATGGCTTGTCTTCTGCGGATGCGAAGAAGCTTGTGCGCCAAACATTCGATGGCGCAGCGGAAATGCTCCAGCAGGAGGATTTCGGCGAACTTCGTAAACGCGTCACGAGCCCGAACGGCACGACCGCTGCCGGACTCCAGGCCCTCTACGATAACGACTTCAAGCGTATCGTCGGCGATTGCGTCACATCCGCCGCCAACCGTTCCCGTGAGCTCGGCAAAGAATTCGAATAAGAAATCGATCAACAGCCCGTGGAAGCGACGACTCTCACGGGCTGTTTCCATTTTCACGGATGTTTTATACGCTAGAGAAGCATGCTAGGCAATGCTTTCGAATCGAAGCCATAGGGAATTTCCGGTATACTAATTCCTTGGATAGATACTGAAGGAGGAATTTCACGTGGCAAAACTTTTCGAAGAATTCGAGCTCAAGGGCGTCCATTTCAAAAACCGCATCGTCATGGCCCCGATGTGCATGTACCAAAGCGATAAAGAAGACGGGCACATCACCGATTGGCACCGCGTCCATTATCCGACGCGCGCGGTCGGCGGTGTCGGATTGATCATCACTGAGGCCACCGCCGTACAGCCGATCGGGCGCATTTCTTCCCGCGACCTTGGCATTTGGGATGATGCCCATATTGAAGGACAAGCAGAAATCGTCCGCTTGATGAAAGCGAACGGAGCGAAAACCGGCATCCAATTGGCGCATGCCGGCAGAAAAGCGACTGTCGACGGCGACATCCAGGCACCGAGTGCGATCGCTTTCAATGAAAAATACAAAACACCGAAAGCGATGACAATAGAAGAAATCGACGCTACCGTCCAAGCTTTCCGGGACGGCGCTGTACGGGCCAAGAAAGCCGGCTTCGATGTCATTGAGATCCACGCAGCCCATGGTTATTTGATCAACCAGTTCCTATCTCCTTTGACCAACCAACGGACCGATGAATATGGCGGCAGCAGCGGAAACCGCTACCGGCTGCTGCGCCGCATATTGGACGAGGTGAATTCGGTTTGGGACGGGCCCTTGTTCGTGCGCATTTCGGCAGAAGATTATACTGAAGGCGGCATGACGCCTGAACAATACGTCGAGATGACCAAATGGATGAAACAGCAGAACGTCGATTTGATCGATGTCAGTTCAGGGGCTGTCGTGCCGGCACAAATTCCGGTGTTCCCTGGCTATCAAGTGAATTTTGCGGAAACGATCAAAAAAGAGACACCGATCGCAACCGGCGCAGTCGGCTTGATCACCGAGCCGCGCCATGCGGAAGAAATTCTCCAGAACGGCCGCGCGGATTTCATCTTCCTGGCACGCGAATTGCTGCGCAACCCGTATTGGGCCTACAACGCCGCACGTGAGCTCGGAGCCGATATCGAAGCTCCTGTGCCTTATGAGCGGGGTTGGATATGAGACAGTTGCAAAATAGCTGTAATTTAGTATACTGAAAGTAACGAAAAAAACCGGATGCTGTGTGCATCCGGCCAGCTGCATGCCGCCTTTCGAGGGCGGTCGGCTGGACACTATAGGTTTATGAAATAACCGTCAGCCCACGCCAATGGGACGGTTATTTTTTTTTCGGAATGACCAGGATCAAGGATAGGACAAGCGTCAATGCGCTGATCGTCAACCCGACACTCGTGAACACAAGCGAAAATGCTTCTGCCATGGTCATGCTACCACCCCCTTTCCATAGGGAATGGCCAAACCGCCCTCATGCAGCTGTACCTTTATTTTACCACAAACAGAACACTTGTTCTATTGATAACTGTAAAAATAATCAGTAAAAATAACCCAATTTCTCGAGACGCATGGAAGGATCACCCCATTGCGGATAGGGTGTGCCTTTTGAACTGGTGGAATTATAAAGCCCTTTGCCATTCGAATTGGCAAAGGGCTTTGTGATTGAATTGGCGTTATTCTTTCAGAAACCAAACCTCTTTCATATCCACGAACAAATCGATCGGTTCTCCGACGGCAGTTTTTTCAGCTTGTGCAATCGTCAGCACACATTCCAACAACTGCTTTCGAACTTTTACTATCAGGCTGTATATGCCGCGCCCATACTTCATTTCCTGGACGACGCCCCTCACCCGGGCGTGGCCCGATTGACCGTTTTCCGACGCTTTGATCGCTTCTGGCCTGATGACCATGAAATAATCGCCGTCTGAAAGCGGCAGATGTACAGCGGCTTCCATTATTTTATCGGAAGAGGCGAAATGGCCGTTCTCGATCACACCGCCCAAGATATTTCGCAAGCCAAGGAACGACGCGACTGTTGTTGTTTCAGGGCGTTCGTATAATTCCCGCGCACTGCCGACTTGTTGCAATTTGCCTTCGCCCATGACCGCGATCCGGTCGGATAACGCGAATGCTTCATCGCGGTCATGCGTCACGAACAAAACGGTGACGCGAAATTCTTTTTGGATGCGGCTCAGCAGCTCGCGCATTTCTTGCCTAAGTCCTGGATCGAGCGCGCTGAACGGTTCATCCATCAACAAGACGCGGGGATTAGCCACCAACGCCCTGGCGAGTGCCACACGCTGCTGCTGCCCTCCGCTCAGTTCGTCGGGAAAGCGGCTGCCGAATCCACTGAGACCGACATGTTCGAGCATTTCACGCGCGGCTTTCAAGCGCTGCTGTTTGCCGACTTTCTGCATTTTCAAGCCGAACGCGACATTGTCTTCGATGGTTTTATGCGGAAACAGCAACGATTGCTGAAACACCATGGCGAATCGTCTCGATTCAGGGGGCACGTTCGTCAAGTTTTCATCCCCCACCCAAAGCTCTCCGCCATCCGCTTCCAATAAGCCCGCGACCAGTTTCAGCAAAGTCGTCTTGCCGCAGCCGGAAGGGCCAAGAAGCGAAAAGAACTCGCCTTCACGAATGGCCAGCCGGACCGGGTGAAGCATGAATGGATTTTCTTCTCTTGCCTGTGCGGATATGTAGCGCTTTTGTATATCGATGATGCGCAAATCGCTCACGGTTTCACTCCTTTCGCCTGCTCTTTCGTAGCTTTATTCCTCTGGTAATAGCGTCTTAACGCTGCATCCATGACGATCAAGGTCAAAATAGCGATCGCTGCATAAAGTAACGAATAAGCCGACGCTACGCCAGGATCTCCCCCACTGATGAACGGAAACAGCAAAATGGGCAGAGTGACCACTTGGCCGGCACCGATGATGAAGGTGATCAAGTATTGGCTCAGGGAAATCAAGACGCTCAAACTCGCGCCAGCCACTATGCCGGGGGCGAGATGCGGCAGCACAACATGAAAGAATCGCGGCATCGCGCCTGCCCCCAACATGCGCGCTTGGTCTTCCCAATCAGTTGATAAGGTTTGATAGCTGATCATGAGCGCCCGGAACATATACGGCAAGGTCGGCGCGATATGCGCCAACACAACTCCCAAAACGGTTTCCGTCAAGCCAAGCCGCAAAAAAGTTAAGTGGATTCCCATGACCGAGATAAACGGCGGAATGATGATCGGCGAAAAAATGATCGCTTCAAACAACCATTTGCCGCGGACCGGATAACGCATCAAGGCGTTGGCGGCCGGGATCGCAAGTGCGATATTGATGGCCGTTACGATCAGCGCAATCGATAAGCTGATGCCGACCGCTTGCCATGTGCGCCCGTCATTCACGACATACTCCCATGCACGAAGGCTCCAGGCTTGCGGAACCACATCCGGCCAGCGCCAGCCGAATGACAGGCTTGTGAAAATCAAGGGCACAAACGGAACGATGACAAAAATGAATACTCCAATGAATAAAAACAAGGACAGGAACCTCGGATGTTTTTTCATTATCCCCATCCCTTCAGCACATTCCAGCGCTTACTGAAGTAATACGTAACAAGGCCCAGCAAAATCGTCATCGCCGCGAGGATCATATTGATAGCGAGCGCTTCGGGACGGTCGGCAAGCGTACCGCTCGTATAAAGCTGATACGAATAAACCGGCAGCACACTCGGATAAGTGACGCCGAGCAGATACGGCACTTCAAAAGCGGAAAACGTAAAGACAAAGACGATGAATGTCGCAACCGTCCATGCCGGCATCATGACAGGCATTACCACTTCACGGATGAATGGCCAGTTGCCCGCTCCAAAAACACGTGACACTTCGCGCCAGGATCCGTGGATGCGTGACAGCACCGGATACAGCATGAGCGAAACAAAAGGCGCTTCTTTCCACGCATAAGTAAAAATGATCCCCCAGCCGAATGGGTCGTTGACGAGCACCGGAAAATCCGCGATGTCGTCGATCCAGCCAATTGCTGCGAGAATTCTCGACACAAAACCGCTTTGCATAAACAGCAGCACGATGATATAACCGGCGACCAGGTGCGGTATGGTCAAGGGCAATTGGAACAGGCGATGCCAGGCTTTCGGTGACTTGGTTCTCATGGCATCATTCAGGAAAAACAATGCTATTGCAACGAGCGCACCGATGAGAGCAGACAGGAGCGAAGACAGTGCCGCGACCCGCAGCGTGAGCCTCAAGGATTCCCAAAAAGCGCCGGAACTTAAAAGCCTTTCGTAGGCTGCCAAGTTCAAATCGGTCTGCCCAATCGCAGGGAAATAGCCGAAGCTTTTCAGCAAGCCATCAAAAATCCCCCCGAAAAACAGGAGGATGATTGCACCGGTAGCCGGCAGCAGCAAAAGATACGGCTTACTCTTTCGCCACATGTTCCGTCCACCCTTTTTCAATGATGTCGATATAATCGGAAGACAATTCAGGCAAGCGGTTTTGTTCCAATTCTTCTATTGAAAGAGTCGCTTCCCCAAGATCTACTTCATTCATCGCTTGTTGATCTTCAGGCGATAACTTCTCAAAATCGAGCGCCGTCATATCACCCCAGTTCTCAGGGGATAATTTGGCGGTTTGGGCGGCTGGGGACATCAGTTCATTGATCGCGACAAGCGCTCCCGCTTTATCCGAGGCATTGAACGGAATCGACAGGAAATGCGTATTCGCAAGTGTCCCTTCGTCCAATAGATAGGTGCGGGTCGACTCCGGGAACCGTCCTTTCAAAACTTCACTCGCAGCGAGTGCCGGGTCGTAGCTCATGGTCATGCCGATTTCACCGCTCGCAAACAATTGGTCTTGTTTGGCCAGGCTTTCGGGGTAGGTTTCGCCTTCGCGCCATAGATAGGGTTCGATGCTATTCAAGTATTGCCACATCGGCTCAAGGCGTTGTTCCAAATCTTCTATCTCTGCAGCAGGCTGCGCATATTGCTCATGGCCGCCGGTTGTTTCATACAACACGTGGCGGACAAAAGCGCTGCCTGTAAAATCAGGCGGTGCAGGGTATGTGAACTGGCCTGGATGTTCCTGTACCCAGCCGGCGAGTTCAGCTATCGATCTCGGCGGAGTTTCGTGCCGGTCTTCGTCATGCACAAAGACGAATTGCGCCTTGCCCCACGGTGCTTCCAAGCCTTCTACCGGTTCTCCGAAATCCTCGGAAATTTCCGGTGCTTCCGCATCGACGTAGTCATTGAAATTCGGCAATTGGCCGGTGAAATCGCCCCACAGCAAGCCATTGTCTTTTGCGGCTTTGAAATTTTCGCCATTGATCCAGACGATGTCCATGCTGCCATTGGTTTTGCCGGCCGTTTTTTCGTCGAGCAATTGGTTGATGATGTCTTGTGCGTCATTCATCGGCACTCTGGTCAACTCGATGCCATGCTGCTCTTTCATGCGCGGGGCGACCCATTCATCCAAATAATTATTGATGTTGTCGTTTCCGCCCCACATGTACAGATTGACTTCCTGGCCTTGTGCCGCTTCTTGAATAAGGTCCCAGTCATCTGTCAACAAGCTGTCTGTATTTGGAGCCTCGCTCGCGCCTTCAGATGAACAGGCCGATAAAGCGAGCGCCACAATGCTAAATGCCGTTATTGGATATATTTTCATTGGTCCCACGTCCTAATTTCTTTTATGCTGCATCTTTTTTGTCATTCAAGCATCCATGAAATGTCTCGTTTATTCCGATCCATTCAGTTTGTCGCCGTTTTGTGATTCCAGCGCTTGCGGATTACGATCGGAACGACCGTCAAGATGACGAACACAACGACCGCCGCTGCAATAATCTTCGGGTTTTTGCTTAGAAAACTGCTGCCGAGAAAATTATAGGCAAATGTTCCTGGAATAATGCCGATCAATGTTGCGAAGGCAAATGAGGTGAACCGCACTTTGGCGATCGCCGCCATATAGCTGATCAAGTCAAAGTTGATGACCGGGATTAACCGAAACAGCAGGACATACAGAAATCCGTTGTGTTCCATTTGCGCCTGGAATTTCGCGGCATTTCCTGTCCACTCTTTTGTCACGATGCTCTTTCCCACTGACTTGGCCACAAGAAAAGACAACATCGCCCCTAACGTTGCGCCCATGATGGTGTATAGCGTACCCATCCAGGCACCAAAAGCCAGGCCGCCGGCAATCGATAACACCGAGGCTGGGAAAAATAGGAGCGGCCGGATGGTGTAGACGATTATATACATGACCGGCGCCCACAGCCCGAACGATACAATCCAGCTGCGCAGATCTTCCGCCTCCACCTCAAAGACCGAGCGGCTGAGCCAAATGACTATGCCTATCGCTACAGCCAAAAGCAGCCATTTGATGACGCGCTTTTTATTCATGAATTACGCGTGTGGGTCGAGATACTGGAATAGCGTTTTTTCATTTCATCGTAACGTTTGCGGTTGACCCCTGCATCGGAATATCCAACGCGTGACGCCGAGCGGAATTCGATTAGCTGGGCTGCATCATTAAAGTAGAACTCGATGTCATCCTTGAATTTCATCCGTTTGCTCGTCGCGATAGCATGGATGTAATTGTCGTTCACTTGCGCGATGCGGACGCCTTCGTAGCCTTTTAGCATGCCGATCACGTTCGTTTTCGCCTGCTCTTTGCTGCCGTTGTATGGCCACGCTGGAACGAATTTATCGCGGTCAGTCGTCTGGGAGGAAACGGCATTCGGAGTCGAGGGCATTTCCTTGAGGCGGCCATTTTTTACGCCAAGTTTTGGCTTGGCGTTATTTTGGATGGCCATATTGGCTATTCCAATCCCAGCCACCGCTGCCGCTCCATACAAGCCGATTTTTCCGACAGGCAACTCGCCGTCTTTTGCTTTATTAAAAGTTTTCACCACTGGTTGATTCAGCAAATTATCGACATAGACTTTCTTGCCGATTTTCACTAGCACTTCGCTATACGTTGGATACGGGTGAATGACACTGGACAATTTCCCCATATTGATGCCGAGTGTTTTCAGTGTCTGAATTTGGCTGATGATTTCGCCAGCTCTGTCGCCGAGAATGCTCGCCCCAAGGATATAGCCTTTTTTATCGAGTACGATCTTCACTTTGCCGATCGAGCCTTGTTTCGTATTGGCACGGTCGATATCCGCATAATCGTGTTCGTAAACACGGATCGAGTCGCCGTATTGTTCGCGTGCCTGCGCTTCAGACAAACCAGAATGGCCGAGTTCCGGGTCGGTGTATGTACACCAGGTCACATGGTCGTAATTCATTTTGCGGTTGATCGGCAAAATGGCATTTTGTGTCGCGGTGATGCCTTGTGCGTTCGCCATATGCGATAGTTGATAAGGCCCGACGACATCTCCGATGGCATAGATGCCTTTGGCAGTCGTTTCCATATGTTCATCCACATGGATGCGTTTCTTATCGTACTCGACACCGGCCGTTTCCAGGTTATAGCCCGAGACGTTCGCTTGTCGGCCGAGTGCAACGAGAAGCCCTTCATTTGAAATGGCCATTTGTTTGCCGTCTTTCTCGACTGTCAATTCAATTTGACTGCCTTGTTGAGCAGCTTTTACCGCTACTGCGCCCACATGGATTGTCACGCCTTCCTTGATAAGGCGCTGCTGGACCATTAACGCGAGTTCCTCGTCGTCGTTTGACAGGATGCGCTCCGATTTTTCAACCAGCGTCACATTAACGCCGAGACGGTTGAGCGCTTGGCTCATCTCGACACCGATTGGGCCAGCGCCTAAAATGGTCATCGTTTTCGGGAAGGATTCCAGTTTGAAGATCGTTTCATTCGTCAGGTAATCGACTTCGCTCAAGCCATCAATCGGAGGCACCATCGGAGTGGAGCCCGTCGAGAGGATGATCTTTTTCGCTTCAATCGTTTCCCCTTCCACGTCCAATGTATTCGGCCCCGTGAACGTGGCGTAGGCATTGAGAAAGTCGATGCCGGATTTTTTCAATACTTCCGGCGATTCACCGGCGTATACTTTTTGAATGACCTTTTGGATGTCTTTCAATACTTCCGAAGTATCGATTTTTAGCTCAGGTGAATACTTTTTGGCGTGATGGACTTCTTTCGCGATATTGATAAGCGATTTGCTCGGAATGCAGCCGGACCATGTACATTCCCCGCCTGGCAGATTCTTGTCGATGAGAACGGTCTTTTTTGAAAATCCAGCTGCTGTGAAGGCGGCTGTCAGGCCTGCTGCTCCTGCCCCGATAATTGCAATATCATATTTTTTGGCCATTTCTACCAAATCCTTTCTTAGTCGTGAATTAAATACATCTTAACAAAGACTTCTATACACTTACCCTTATTTGCCCTTGAATAGTCTGCTTATAAAAAATCCTCTCAGTTTAAAGAGTTCCGTCGGGGGTATAAACGATGATATGCTCTATACTTAGAATATCTTTTACATGAAAAGGTGAATCATATGCTTGATACATATGCTAGAAAACATGTACAACCAGCAGTCGATAAAACTGCCGATTATCTATTGAAAAAAGGCTGGACGGCTGACGGTGTGACCAAGACGGCATTTGCCATCGGCTTGTCGTCAGGTGTCTTCATCTACCTGGATCAGCCTGCCTTGGCGCTTATCGCGCTTTGGCTATCCGGTTTTTTGGATGTGGTCGACGGGACAATGGCGAGAAAAACAAAACCGTCACCATGGGGAACGCTCCTCGACATCAGTTTTGACCGGCTGGTGGAAATCAGCGTCATCTTAGGCCTTGCTTTCCGTTTTCCGGATTCGATGTGGGCTTTATTGTTACTGAGCGCATCGATTATCGTCGCCATGACCGTCTTCTTGACCGTCGGGGCACTGTCCGAAAAGCAAGGCATGAAATCATTCTATTATCAAGCCGGTCTTGCAGAACGGACAGAAGGGTTTATCTTATTTAGTTTGATGATCCTCTTGACAGATTATTTGACGGCGACCACCCTATTGTTTATCGCCGTCCAGATTTTCACCATTTTTCAGCGCATGGCCGAAGCCAAACGGATTTTGTCGTAAGGAGTGTTGAACATGAAAATTATCGTCTTGGCCGGCGGCGGCCACGCCCATTTACATTGCCTTGCCCAATTCGCAAAAAAGCCGCGGGAAGATGTGCAATTGGTGCTCATCTCGCCTGCTCCCTATCAATACTATTCAGGGATGTTCTCAGGCTTCACTGAAGGGGTTTACGGTTTGGATGACATTCGCATTGACTTGAATCAACTTGCCAAAAAAATCGGCGTAGCTTTTTATCAAGACACCATCTGTTCCATCGATCCAAAATCCCGCACACTAACAGGTCAGCAAGGCGTGACTTATTCTTATGATGCAGTGTCTTTCGACATCGGGTCACAGGCCGATATCCCCGAAGCGCTAAAAAAATACATCTCGCCAATCAAGCCCAACTACCATTTCCCGGAACAATTGCTGAAGTTCCGGGAATCCGCCAATCCGGTCATTGTGGGAGGCGGCGCATCGGGCGTGGAGTTGGCCTTTTCTACTCACGCCTGGCGCATGCCGCGCCAATTTTCTGCTGCTTTATTGTTCAGTTCCGGCGCGTTGCTGTCGGCTCACGGAGCGGCCGCTTCCAAAAAAGTGGAGGCAATCGCCCGTAAAAAAGCGCTGCCTTTTTTTACGGATATAACAATAGAACAGATTGATGAAATGTCCGTTACCGCGAGCAATGGCGACTCCTACCCCCAATCAGGCGTCCTTTGGCTGACTGGCCCGAAAAGCTCGGCGCTATTCGAGCACTCTGGTATGCCAGTAGACCGCGCCGGGTTTCTCGCTGTCAAAGAGACGCTGCAATCGACACGTTACCCGGAAGTTTTCGGAGCAGGCGACTGCGTCTCGATCGACCGCTATCCAGATCTTGCGAAAAACGGCGTCTATGCAGTCCGCCAAGGCCCTGTGCTATGGGACAACCTATTGCATTTTCTCGATGGAGAGCAATTGGCTTCCTTCATTCCGCAAAAACGTTATGTTGCGATTCTCTCCACAGGCGGCGGTGAAGCTTTATTGACTTACGGCAAATGGAGCATGCATGGCAAATCGGCCTGGAAACTCAAGCAATTGATTGATAGGAAATTCATGAAGCAATACCAGGATCTCTATCGATGAACGATGATTATTTTTCTATTCATATAGCGAAGCCTTTTCAAAAAGCATTGTGGCTTGAGCTTATTCTGCAATCAAATCTTGAAATTTTTTCCCATTCTCGCTATAATTCTTTATACAGTAGTTAAATCACATCCCGCGGCCATCCTGCGGGCCTCCATGACAGCTAGCTGAATGGAAGTTAAAAATGCAGCACAGGCTGCCATATTGGAATTGCGCAGAGTATATACCTGACAATAGAGCTGGGAATAACGCCAAAGAGAATGAATCATTCTTTTTGGCGTCTTTTTTTATGTTATAAGCAGCAAGCAAATGGATAGACGTTTAAATGCAATTCAACGACTGCCTCCACTAATCCCTCTTGCCCTTACAAGCCGAAAGCTCCCAGGGATTCGAAAAGCGCTTCCCAAAGGCCTTCTAAATGACTAGAAAAACACAGAGAAAGTATAACGAACTAGCCGGCAGCGATACGCCGGAAAGGAGCCAGTAATTATGCATGATGCAAGACCTGTTCAATCAGAAGTTTCGGGGTATATTTCAAATCTGCTGCGCCAACATTTTGGCAAAGGCCCGGCTTCTGTTTACGTCACAATGAAAAGGCCTTATATTACGATTCATTTCCGTGGATTTGTCAGCCCCATGGAAAAAATCCTGCTCGATCAAGAAGAAGGCAAACGAGTATTGGAAACACGCAATTTCATGTTCAATGCCTTGAAACCAGAAATTTTAAATGAGCTCTGGGCCATTACCCAGCTGGAATTCACCGAACTATACGCTGACTGGAACTTGACCTTAAAAAGCGGCATGTTCATTGGCGTAATGGGTGAAGAAGACATTAAAGATCCACTAGAATGGCCGGAAGAGGCAGACCGCGACATTTTCCATAAACAAGTGGAACGGGTCAACGAAGAAGCTGCGCGCATCCCGGATACGATTGAAACCATGTGGATGAGCAATCGAACTTTGCTGTTAAAGCGCAGCGGCGTTTTGGTGGGCATCGAAAAAGCATTAATTGAGGAAGGGTTTATTGAAATACTGAAATTGACGAAACGCCCTTTGGAACAAAAACTTCTGAAAGCCGCTCCGTTGAACCATTCCTTGCAGAGGGAGATTGATGAAATTTTCATGGATTGGAACTTTAGCCAAGACGTCGGATATATTGCGTTCATCCTTTCCGCTGAACCCCGGCTCTAAAAAACAGCGCCGTCACCCACCTTTATTCAATGAAGGCTCCAGCAAGCGAATTCCCTATCCACACAAGTAAAAGTATCGATAGACCTGAAGCTCCTTGCCACAGCGATTGGCCACTCTCCTAAGTTTTGTGTTAAAGATTGCCTAAAACGGGTATGGCTTACTACACAAACTAAAAAGGAGGAAGTTTATATGAATCCGATTATCTGGCTTTACATAGCACTTGGAATCATTGTCCTTGGCCTGATTGTCGCCGTCGTCGGTGTCGTCATGCTGCTATCCGGCATCAAGGAGCCGATGAAAGAAATGAAAGGGTCGGCAGACAACTTGAAAGACCGCATGGACAAACTGATGCTTGAGACGACTCATTTGCAGCACACGACAAATGAATTGAAAGAAGACATCCAGCAAAAATCCGAGAAAGTGGCCGTCTTGGTCGACGGGGCAAAAGGAACGATCAATTCATTCGTCGACATGAATTCGGTGGTCCGCAGCATTACGTCTGGCATTTCCAAAAAAGTCGAAGACGATCCCGCCAACCGTTTTCAAGTCAACCAGTACAGCAATAATGCAGCAGGCTTAATGAGATATCTGGACAAGAAAAAAAGCCAGGATCAAGCTTATAATCCAGAATCCACCGTCCGAAAAGAACAAATCAAAACGTATTAATTGTTTTGCAAACAGCTCACCCCCTTCCCGTCTCGATTACGGAAAGGGGGTTTTTAATGCTTTACGGATAAATGGGTATGTATTTATCAATACTTAATTTGACAACATAAATTAATAAAAAGATAATAAGAATATATTACCATTTAAATTGTACATATTTGCCACCACTCTATTGGCGGCATTGATGGATTTTTCACATTGACCTGGAGGTGCTTCTATTCACATGATCATGAAAACGAACAAATTATTCATTCTCTCCGCAACGCTTCTCTGGTTGGCTGGCTGCTCTGCAGCAGATGACAATGCACAGCAAAAAGAAGAAACGGCCGCCGACTCCCCTTCTGCTACGGAAGAATCGGCTGTAGAAATCAATGAAGTCGATACATCTTCGCTTCAATTTTCAACGGTTGAAGAGCGATTGCAGCTGGATTTGGCAAATGCGCCGTATAGCGGTGAACAGTATGAGAAAGACGCCGTGTTGGAACAAATGGCAGATCAGACTGAAAAGCAATCGGCAGAAGCTGTTTATTTGGAAATGCTGGCACTGGCCGGCGAAGATTACCGGGAATTTGAGGAATTTATCTCCAATGTCGATACGTCTTTTGAATCGGCAAGCGCACAGCCGGGCGAAGTGAATGGACAAGGATCGCCTGAACAACAAGTTAATATCGCTGTTCTTTTTGACTCCAGCGGCAGCATGGCAGCTGATGTCGGCGGCATCCCTAAAATTCAATCCGCAAAAGAGGCAGTCGATTCTTTCGTTAGTGGACTGCCTAACTCGGCAAACGTCTCCCTCACGGTATATGGCCATAAAGGGACAGATAAAGCCGCAGATAAAGAACAGTCCTGCGAAGCGATTGAAGAAGTGTACGAATTGGGCGAATTCGATGAAGAGCAGTTCACCGCTGCGCTCGATTCGTTCTCACCTGCGGGTTGGACTCCCCTTGCCTCTGCCTTGGCATCCGCACAGAATCATTTCGATGACCAAAGCGGGGAGTCTGAAAACCTGATCTATGTGGTGAGCGATGGCATGGAGACGTGCAATGGCAACCCGGTGAAACAGGCGGAGCAATTGAACCAGTCCGGCGCAAAAGCGATAGTCAACATCATCGGTTTCGACGTAGAAAATGATGGGCAGAAACAATTGAAAGATGTAGCTGATGCTGGCGACGGCACTTATTCTACCGTGCGCAATGACCAGGAGCTAAAAGCATTTTTTGAGAAGGAAACGACGAGAATCATTAACGAATGGTACCAATGGGAATCCGAGAATCTAAATAAAGTGTACAAGTCCGAAACCGAACGGATCAACGAATTATACGACCAGGAGACCGAATTCATCAATGCGACATATGACGAAGAAACCCGATTCAAGGAACTGAGTTATGAATTAGAAGAAGCTGCCGAAATCGACGGGGCGGCAGTCCGCAAGCTGATTAGCGCGACCGCGATCGATATGAGGCAATTTGCGCGAGAAACTTCCAATGATTTGCGCAAAGAACTTCGCAGCGGCGGCAACGATCATAGAGAAGAAACGCGCGATAAAGCGAAAGAGGAACGTGAAGAGTTGCGGGAAAACGGAGACTGAAACGCTGCGGATTTTCGACTGCGAACCTGTTGGCTTCTTTGACATTTTCGTTGCTTAGGAAGTATAAAAAAGACAGCCAAGGGGCTGTCTTTTTTTCGTGCGGGATTATAATCGGTAAAAAAAGAACTTGCGGGACATTATCAACCCGCTTGCGAATAGCAATAAAGCCACGTACGCTGGCAAGATATGGATAAAGCTCGTATAGCCGATGACGTAATGAATGATGATGGCTGCACCGAACGCCGGCAGGCCGCCAAACAGAAACGTGTACCAGACCCACCGCTGCCCTTCCTGGAATCCCCAAAGCGCGAGCATCAACACGAGCAATCCGACACTGATCAAGGCACTGCCAAGCCCCGCACGGTCATGTGCAATTACAGGGATGAGCCGTTCGTTTATGGAAGCAATTTGTTCAGGGCTCATGCAGATATAGGCGATGTCGGTTTGGACGAATACGCCGTTCACGCCGATCGTCGAAATGACAAGCCCGGCTGCTGCGAGCGCAAATCCGAGTGAGACAAACGCCAGCTGTCCCCACAAGCTTTGTTTCCAGGCTTGGTGGTTCGTGCGGTTGCGCGAAGACGAATGTCCGCTATGATTTTTCGATGCCTGGTAGCCTTTCCAAAAAAACGGCAATAGAATGAGCCAAAGAATGCCGTGGAGCCAATCGAAATAACCGAATCCGATGAACAGTAAAATGCCGAGGAATCCCAATACGCCTGCAAAGTGTATGGCGCGTTTCGCCCATTGCAGGCCGTGACGGACCCCGTGCCTCGCCAATTGCATATAGAGAATGCCGCCCGACACCATGGTCCCGGCAACGGTCATTCGGTCATGCTGCATGAAACGGTAAATATTCGGATTGATCGCCATGAGTTCTTCTCGCGATAAGTTCAAAAATGCCTCGTCATAAGGCATGAGGACGAGGGTCATGCTGACAAGCATGGCCGCGGCCCCGCCAAGGAACATGAACAATCCGAATAGCCAATGCCAAATCCAGCCATCGTACACTGGAGGCGAAGCTGTTCGTTGGTCGAGCAAGCCTTCATTGATGCGTTTCGGCAATCCGGGTCCGGTCCTGACATACCCGCTAGAGAGCATCATTAAATCCACTCCAGCCCCGTATAAAGCCAGCGCATCTTTCGGCTCAACGATACCGCCCGAGACGATGACCGGCACTTTGCTGTGCTGTCGGATGGCGGATACTTGTTCAGCCAGCAGTCCAGCTTGTTCGATCGGATATTCAATGCCTTCGCCCGTGTCTATTCCCAGTTCATCGATGACGATTCCATCTATGTATGACTCAGTAACCGCCAACTCCAAAATAGCCGCATCGATTCTACGCACGGAATAAGCGCATAATATCGGCTTGCCGTTAATCGCTTCTTTTAAAGACTTCCGCTGTTCCTCGCTGAACGGCTCTTCAATGATAAACGCTTCTCCATACGCGGACAGCTTGTTCAATAAAGAACACGTTTGTTCCAAAGAACCGCTTTTTTCTATCCGGATGAAAATCGGCTTACTGAACGGTTTCAGCTTCTCGAGCTTATCGATCGTTCGCTTGAGGCCCGGTGATTCTAGATGGTATGGAAAAACCAAATGATCTTTTGAGTCGCTGAATGATGGCGAACCCGCTTCCACTGGTTCCCACGACACCGGACCGACCTCGATAAAGCCCATTCCCAAATGGCTGAATGCCTTGGTTCCGGAAAGCAAAGGGTCGATTTTTCCGCTTAAGCCGACGGGGTTGGCGATCTTTAACCCAAAAATCTCCGTTTCCAGCTGCTTGGCTGGAGCCGTGTGCCCCAAATATTCAATCAACTTGCTGCCGCCAGGAATTGAGGCAATTCTGTGCATGCCCTTATGGATAAATTCTCTCCCGGCTTTTGCCGGCAAGCGGGAAAGTGCCGGTTCAAACATCGTATGATAAGTCCAATCCGGCAAGAAAATCACGTCCTAAATCAAAGTATGCTGTTATTCTATCGCATTTCACAAGGCGAAAGCGCAAATTTCATGAAAAAACCGTTTAGATCCACACATCATTTTCTGCCGTCTATCCACTTTGAATATCGCCTGTATTGACGACGCCTTTAGGTTCAACTAGCAAGATGCTCGCATGCGACTCGGCAAATGGCTTGTGCTCCGTATTTTTTTGAATGACAAACATTTCGCCTTCTAACACAATCTGCATGGACCGTTTTAAATCCCGGACCGGTTAATGCGCTTCGTAAAGGCCCTTAATCATTGATTTGCCTCCTGTCTCTTTATTATCGTTTCTATCTTTCTCAAGCTTTGTCCAATGTGCAATTGCCCATGGAGGCTTTGCACAGACGAGCGAAGTCGTTTTGTAAATATTGATCTTTATTCAATAGTTGAACCCATTTTTTTGTTCGCCACCGCTTCTTTTAATACTAACAACGCTATTTCATGGTCATTCATCACATATGGAACTTCTTCCGGCTCTACCCAAATGCGCGCGGTGGTCTCGTGTTGACGCAAAAACGGAAAACATTTCGTAATATCCACTCGGTAGAAAAGTTGATATCCGATTTTTGGGTATTTACCATTTTCCATAAATCTCTCGTTTTCCGAATGGTCCACTTTAATTGCACCGATATAAGCGAGATCTCCCTCTATGTATGCTTCTTCGTATATTTCCCGGCGCAATGCCTGTTCAGGAACTTCCCCTTTTTCTATGTGGCCGCCGGGAACATTAAACCCTCGCCCATTTACTTGAACAAGCACAAGTTTTCCATCGAAAAAGCAGTAGCCGTGAACACTTGTCACGAGGTCGCTTGCTTTGAGCTGTTCATAGGGCTGCCAGGTCAGGCTTATAATCTGTCCGTCCCAATCTACAAAAGTTTGATTTTCCATGCGGCACCTCTATTTCCTTTTGATTGCATTATCGGAAGGTGAGTTTATTCTTGCATATTAAGACAAGCTATTCTGCAACACAAGTTCACTACTGCAGCATCTCTTTCAATATCCGCAAATTGGCTTCATAGAACGTAAAATTCTTCTTTAGGCCCCGCCTTTGGCTCCAGCCGATGCTGTTAAAAGCATCAATGAAACGATAAAAAGGCAAGACGGCTCGCAAATCGATCATCGGCCGGATGCTATTATAGCCCTCCTCATAAGAGTCGAGCAAGACAGGGTCTGCTTTTAAAAAATCACGGTGAATTTTAGTGAAATCAATTTCTGTCGACCCGAAGCGCACACTTTCAAAATCGATCATGCCGGAAACCTGGCCTTCATCTACAATGATATTAGCTGGGCGGAAATCCATATGGACGAAACTCGGCCCGTCCGGTTCTGGAAGCTCGCCTTTCATCTCCTCAAACTTGCGCAAGCTGGCCATATACAAATCTTCATCCAATACTTCTTTTACATCTTCCGCAAAGCTATAAAACTGTTTCGCGATAAATTCATGCCAATTGGGGAATTCGTTTTGTATAGCGCCGAGTGCTGTCTTGTTAGAAGGTGTGATTTGATGCATAGATGCTTGCATGGCGCCGATTTGATACGCAATTTCCGGAGAAGCTGTTGCGGACAAAGGCTTCCCTTTTAGTTCGGACAGCAGAAAAGCCCGCGGACATTTATCGTCACCCGCCCAATGATCGAGCAGCTGTGGAATCGGGACATGCCCAGCGAGGATTTTATAAGCAGACAGCTCGCGCTCGTATTTTACGCGGGTATACGGGATTTTCACGAAGACGGATTCGCCATTTTGCAGGGTGCATTTGTAAACCATTGAACTGAAAGAATCTTCGACTTCGTTAATGGAAATTGCTTGCAGCTTGAATTGTTTTAACACCTGATTCAGCATAGGCCGCTCACCTCAGTTCTTAGTCATGTCTTGACTTCCTTTTGTCCAGATAGCTAACAGAATGGATAGCGATTTCTAAAAACATTAAGTATTTATTGACCATTTTGCCGACAGCTTGTGGGCCGAATAATAAAACGAGTTTCATACTGACTCTTAATGTGTATGCCAGCAATCTATCCAGCCCAGCATTGACCTGCACTTATAAATATTAGTTTATCAAAAGCTCTTTAACATTCATGTTGTTTTCAGAACCTTCCCGCAAAAGCTCCCTCGCCCATATAACAAATTAATCGGCAAATCAGAAAAACCCGAAGCCATTAGCTTCGGGTTTTGTCGTTATTTCATATGCTTGCGCTGGAAATCGGAAATGCTTTCGTATTCCTCTTTCAGTAAACGCGACAAACGGATATAGATCGGAAGCAGTTCACGGTAAATATTGCTCGCTTCCGTTTCTGGATGATGCGTATGGGTGCTGCCGATCATGTCAGAGACAATGCTGAAATCCTCAATCTCGCCCGTGGCATACATGCCGAGGACCACGGCGCCGAGACAGGAACTTTCAAAGCTTTCCGGGATGATGACCGGCTTGTCGAAGACGTCTGCTAATAGCTGGCGCCACAACTCTGAGCGGGCAAAACCGCCGGACGCTTGGATGCGTGCCGGCTCTCCCGTCAATTCCTCAACGGCCAATAGCACAGTATACAGATTGAAAACGATGCCTTCTAAAACGGCACGGATCATATGCTGCTTCTGGTGATGGATGCTGAGGCCAAAGAATGAACCTCTCGCGTTGGCATCCCAGAGCGGTGCCCGTTCCCCTGTCAAATAAGGATGGAACAGCAGCCCGTCAGCTCCCGGTTTTACGGTTGCTGCGATTTTCGTCAACACGTCGTACGTATCGATCCCGAGGCGTTTCGCCGTTTCCACTTCAGATGATGCGAATTCATCGCGCAGCCAGCGCAAAATGATGCCGCCGTTATTGACCGGCCCGCCAATGACCCAATGATTTTCCGTCAATACATAACAGAAGGTCCGCTCTTTTGGGTCGGTTTTCGGCACCGGCGATACCGTGCGGATGGCACCGCTCGTCCCGATGGTCACGGCAATGACGCCGGGATCGATGGCATCGACGCCGAGATTGGCCAATACGCCGTCGCTTGCCCCGATGATAAACGGAACGTCTTCCCGGATGCCCATGAACGCAGCGAATTCCGGGGCGACTCCTGTAAACTGCTCGGTCGTCGGCACAAGGCGCGGCAATTTCTCTTTCGTTACACAAGACACATCCAGTGCGCCTTGGTCCCAGTCGAGCTGTTCTAAATTAAACAAGCCGGTAGCGGAGGCGATGGAATGGTCTTCGACATATTCCCCAAAGAACTTATGGAAAATATAGCTCTTGATGCTGATGAACTTCGCGGTAGCTTGGCAGATTTCCGGTTTTTCATCCTGCAGCCACAACAGTTTCGACAGTGGCGACATCGCATGTATCGGCGTGCCGGTGCGCAAATAGATGTCATGGCCGTTCAAGTTTTCTTTGATGTGCTTCGCATGCTTCGAGCTTCTTGTATCTGCCCAAGTGATGCTATTGGTCAACAGCTCCCCTTCGGCGTCCACCGCAATCAGGCTGTGCATCGCCGAGCTGAACGACAAGAGCTTTAATGACTCTTTGCTGATGTCGCTTTTTCTCAAAGTTTCTCTGACTGCTGTCAGGACAGCGCGGAAAATTTCTTCCGGGTCCTGTTCGGCGGTCAATTGGTTCGGCGTATGCAAGGGATAGAAAACAGTATGGCTGTCTTTGGTTAGCCCCGCTTTATTGAATAGGACAGCTTTTGTGGAAGTGGTCCCTATATCGACCCCTAAATAATAGGATTGTGCAGCCATGTTCTTCTTCCTTCCTTATAACAGAAAAAGAAAAAGGAGAATCCCTTTTTCTTTTTCTGTACTCATGTGATAAAGAAACTTAAAACCAATACTACCACGAATCCGGTGAGGCCGATGATGGTTTCCATCACGGTCCAGGATTTCAAGGTGTCTTTGACGCTCATCCCGAAATAACGGTTAACAAGCCAGAAGCCGGAATCGTTTACGTGGGACAAAACCGTAGCGCCTGCAGCGATGGAAATAACAATCAAGCCAAGTGCTGGTCCAGTTGTTCCGGTAATTTCCAGAAGCGGTGCGATCAATCCTGCAGCCGTTACCATAGAAACGGTAGCGGAGCCTTGTGCCACACGGACCGCAGAAGCGATCATGAACGCCAAAACAATCGGCGGAAGCGCAGAATCGCCCATCATTTGGCCAAGCACATCACCTACACCTGAATCGATGAGCACTTGTTTGAACACGCCGCCAGCCCCTGTAACGAGGATGATGATCCCTGCAGGTTCAAGTGCTTTTGTTGCAATGTCTTGAACTTCTTGGCGTGAATAGCCGCGGCGTGTGCCGAGGAAGAAAAACGTCAGAATCGTAGCGATCGTCAAGGCGACGAATGGATGGCCAAGGAAAGTCAAGATCTCACGGATCTGGTTCCCTTCATCCAACACGACGGCTGACAAGGTGTTGAAGAGAATCAACACAAGCGGAATCAAGATCAAGGAAATGATCATGCCGAAGCTCGGCAATTCTTTATCGTATTCCTGTTCTTTGATATCCATGTAATCCGGAATCGTCAAGTGAATGCGCTTCCCTATGTAGCGTCCAAAAACAGGCCCCGCGAGAATCATGGAAGGAATCCCTGCGAGCACCCCGAACAGGATAACCCAGCCAAGTTCCGCCCCGACCAGTTCCGCAACCGCAATCGGCCCCGGAGTCGGCGGGATGAAGCTATGTGTAACAGCGAGGCCCGCCAATAGCGGAATCCCGTAATGCAAAAGCGATTTGCCGGTCTTTTTCGCCAAGCTGTAGACGATCGGCACCAAAATGATGAAACCGACATCGAAGAATACGGGAATGGCAACGATGAAACCTGTAACGCCAAGAGCCCATGGTGCTTTATCTTCCCCGAATTTGGCGATCATCGTTGCCGCTAAGCGCTCAGCGCCGCCGGAAACTTCAAGCATTTTCCCGAACATGGCACCTAGGCCGACGACGACTGCAACAAAGCCGAGTGTCCCGCCCATGCCGTTTTGAATCGATTGAATAACATCCCCAAGCGGCATGCCTGCCGCGATGCCGAGCAGTAAACTTACCAATAATAATGCGACGAATGCGTGCAATTTCGTGCGCATGACCAAAAATAGCAAAACGAAAATGCTTGCGACCGCGATCATGATCAATGTTGAACCAGCCATTTGATTTCCCCCTATCCGATAAACGATGGTTTATTTCTTGACGACTGCGTGCCCGCCGAATTCATTGCGAAGCGCTGCGACGACTTTTCCTGTAAACGTGTCGTCTTCGAGCGAACGGTAGCGCATCATCAGTGACATCGTGATGACCGGTGCCGGCACATTCAAATCAAGTGCCGTTTCCACTGTCCATTTCCCTTCTCCTGAAGAGTTCATGACCCCTTTGATGCCATCGAGTTTTTCGTCTTTCGAGAAAGCGTTTTGCGTCAAGCCCATCAAATAAGAGCTGATGATCGAGCCGTTGTTCCAGACGCCGGCCACTTTTTCATAGTCATAATCGAAATCACTTTTGTGGAGGATATCAAATCCTTCAGCAATCGATTGCATCATGCCGTACTCGATGCCGTTGTGGATCATTTTCATGAAATGCCCGCTGCCTGATTTGCCTGCATAGAGATAGCCGCCTTCGACTGAGATGTCGCGGAACAGCGGTTCGATGTCGTTGAACTTTTCTTCGTCCCCACCGATCATCGCGCAAATCCCGTGGCGCGCGCCTTCCGTTCCACCGCTTGTGCCACAGTCGAAGAAATAAATTCCGCTCGCTTTCAATTCCTCAGCGCGGCGCTCCGATTCCTTGTAGTTCGAGTTGCCTCCGTCAATAATGGCATCGCCTTTGTCCAAAAGCGGCACCAATTGAGCGATGACCGATTCCGTAATTTCTCCGGCCGGCACCATCAACCACATCGTGCGTGGCGCCTGAAGGTTCTGCACTAATTCCTCGAGCGACCCCGCAACTTTGAAACCGCTTACTTCCAAGGCATTTGCATCATGCCCTACCACTGTGTGGCCATGATCTGTTAAATTGAGTGCCAAGTTCTTCCCCATCTTGCCCAATCCGATGATTCCGATTTCCATCATATAACCTCCTGTAGAATAAAAGAATATTTTTCCTTAATGAACTCAGTATATCAAAAATTTTTCCATACACAAGCATGTTATGATAGAAATATAAAAAAACTTCAAGCAACAGAAAGAGGCGTGGCAGAATGAAACAACAACAATTCGCATTGGCAGCCATACGTGGCAATTACCGGAATTTCAGTGAAAAGGAAAAGAAAATCGCCGATTACATCTTGAATGACCCCCGCAACATCATCCATTTGACGATCAACCAAATTGCCGATGAGCTCGGGCTGGCAGAATCGACCGTCTTCCGCTTCTGCCAGCGCCTCGGCTTCAAAGGCTTCCAGGCGTTCAAAATCGCACTGGCCGCCGAAGTCGTGGCGCCACTAAAGGATATCCACGAACAGATCGAAGAAGGCGATGAAGTCAAAACGGTGGCTGAAAAAGTATTCCGTTCCAATATCAAGACGCTAGAAGATACTTTGCAGATCGTCGATGAAGAGGCCCTGAAACAAGCAGTCGCCGCAGTGCTATCCGCCCGCAAGATCGAATTTTTCGGTAACGGCGGGTCTGCGATGATTGCCATGGACGGCTATCATAAATTCGTCCGCCTCGGCCTTCACGTGGCGATGAACATGGATGCGCATCTGCAGCTCATGTCCGCATCGCAGCTCACCAAAGGCGATGTGGCCATTGTCATCTCCCACTCCGGCAGCACGCGCGACGTCCTCGAAGTGCTTCACGTCTTGAAGGAAAAAGAAGTGACGATCGTCTGTGTAACCAATTTCGCTAAATCACCTTTATCCAAAGAGGCGGATATTGTCCTGTACACGTTGTCGGAAGAAACGGATTTCCGCTCGGAAGCCCTCGCTTCCCGCATCGCGCAACTCAGCTTGATCGATGCGCTCTACACGAACGTCATGATCGCACGCGGAGACGAAGGCAAGACGGCACTCCGCCATATGCGTGAAGCCATGTCACAGAAACGCTTGTAGGCATTGGAATCCAGGCAAACAAAAAAGCTGGAACCGTTTCGGGTTCCAGCTTTTCTAGCAATCAAATCAAAGATATCCGTCTCTTCAGCTTTTCGGCTCACTTAGTTTTCTTCACGCGTTGTTTTCTTGAACAGCCAGCGAAATACCGCATACTGAGCCGCAAATAAAAAGAAGGCAGTCAAACATAGATTGATGTAATACCAGATGCCTTCCCCGAAAAAATCCAAGGGCGAAACGGTAGAAGGCCGCTGCGACAGGTAAAGATAATTCGAGCCTGTCTGTGGATTGACCCAAAACCCGATGAGTGCAGCATAGGCGAGCAGAAGGCCGTAAACCGAAAACACCGAGCGCCATGTGAGTGCGTTTGGCTTAGCCAAAGCCAAAAACAAACACGCCCAGGCAATCGCCGTATGATGGACGAAGAATTTCCAGAATCGGTAATGCTGGTAATCATACGGCATATCCGGCGTCACCAGTGCCAAAGCCGCGGGCACGATGCCGATGAAAAAAGATAGGCGGATCCAAAATGGGTGCAAAGTGACTAAGCCGATCATGGCGGTGATAGAAGCGACGCCGCATAGATGGAGCGGCATATAACGGTTGAAGCTCCAATACTCGTGGCTAATGGCCCAATATTGATAGGACACTTCAGAGATGAGCAGCACAAGAAAAAGCAGCCAGCGTAATTGCTGGAACAAGGCATTTTTAGCGGCTAAATTATCTCTCAAAAGGATCAGGCAAAGGAACCCTGTCAAAGCGATTGCCAGTACCACTAGATGGCTTACGGAAAAAAGCTCGAACGGATAATCGGATCTTGCACCAAACCACGTATCCATCGCTGCCCCTCCTTCTGTATCCAGTTCGAAAACCACTTCAATATGCGCTTAAAACCTTATTCCCCTGTCCCTTTCTTCAACACTTTATAAATGTCCTTCTTGTATTGCAGAAACTCTTCTGTCAAAGTGATGTCTTCTGCTCTCGGCCTCGCGAAACCCACTTTAAACTCAGCGAGGACACGCGCAGGTTTTTTTGATAACACCAGAATTCGGTCTGCGAGAAACAAAGCTTCTTCTATATTATGCGTGACGAAAAGAATCGAGCGTTTATTATGCTGCCAAATATCAAGCAGCCATTTCTGCATTTCCGAACGGGTGAATTCATCCAGCGCTGAAAACGGCTCGTCCAGCAAAATGAGCGGCTGTGGGCTCAATAGGCTGCGGATAAAGGCGGCGCGCTGCTTCATGCCGCCGGACAATTGGTGCGGATACGATTGCTCATAACCTGCCAGGCCTGCTTTTTCCATCATTTGAATGGCTGCTTGCTGGTCTTTGTGACCGGCGATCTCAGCCCCTAACAAAACATTGTCCAGCACGGTGCGCCACGGAAGCAGCGACGGGCTTTGCGGCATATAGCTGACGGAGCCTTTTTGGCCGTTGATGTTCTCGCCGCCCAATAGAATACTTCCTGCATCCGGCTCATAAAGCCCGCCAATTAAATGAAATAACGTGCTTTTACCGCTGCCGGAAGGGCCGAGCACGGCGACAAATTCATCGTCTCTTATATTCAATGATAACTCTTTCAGCACTTCGGTCCCATCAAAGCTTTTCGTCAATTGCTCAATCGCCAATTCAGCCATTCAAATTCCCTCCCCCGCTCGTTTTCCAGCGGATGATCCGCTTTTCGAGTAACACAATCGCCGCGAAAAACAGCATGCTCAAACTCATGATCAACAAGATCGCGACAAATACTTGCGTCGTCTGGAACGACGACGAGGCGAGCGTCATATAGACGCCAATGCCCTCCTGCGCACCGAGCCATTCGGAAATGACGGCACCCATGACGCTATAGGTCGCCGCAATTTTCAAGCCCGAGAAGATCGACGGCATCGCATGCGGCCATTCGAGCTTCCAAAAAATCTCGTGTCTGTCGGCTCCGGCCATTTTCATGTAATGAAGCAATTCGCCGCTCGTCTGCCTGAACCCGTCGAGTGCCGCGATGGTGATCGGGAAAAAGCACACGAGAATGATGATGATCAGTTTCGGCAGCAAGCCGAAGCCGAACCAAATGACCAATAGCGGTGCCAACACGATGATCGGGATGTTTTGCGATAATATCAGCAAAGGGTAAAAGGTCTCCCGCAGCTTCGGCACGAGATGGAGCATCATCGCGCCGCCAAGGCCGACCGACGATCCGATGAGAAAGCCGAGGATCGACAGATGGATCGTCGCAAACAAATGCCCGCTGTAGTTTGGCCAACTGTTTACCGCTTCCAGCCCGATTTGATAAGGGTTCGGCAATAACCACTCCGGCACTTCAAAAAGCGGCACCAGCACTTGCCAGATGATCAATAAAAGGATGAGGACCACAATCGGTCTCCATCCTTTTCGCACTAGCATCACGGCCGGTATTTCTCCGTCAAGTTGTCCATCGACGCCCCGCTCGGCTGATACAGCACTTTGATTTGCGAGATGACGTTCGGGCTGCCGCTCCCGATCATCTCCTCGTTCATTTCCTCGACAATCGAAAACAACTGAGCCAGATCCCCTTCCATCGTCGTCTCCAATGGATTGACTTGGTATTTGACGCCTGACTTTTCAATGACGGCAATCGCTTTGTCGACATATGGAATGACATCTTCCCCATTTTTCGTTTTCGGGATGATTTGAATACTTAGTAATGCATTGCCCATCAGTTTTCCACCTCCGGTAAAAATTCATTGGTGTATGCTTGCTCGACGTCCAGTTCCTCATCCAGCAACCCGTTGTCGAACATCCAGGCAGCGTAGTCCGCCCACACTTGCTCTTGCTGTTCGCCGAATCTTGCGGCATCGTCCTGATATTTCGGCGACAGCCATTCCTGGCTCGCTTTCACCAGTTCCGGCTCTAAATCCGGTACCGACTCGATCAAGATGTCCGCTGCTTGTTGCGGCTCATCGATGGCGAATTCATAGCCTGCCGACACAGCTTTAGTGAATGCCCGAACGGTTTTTGGATCTTCTGCGATCATGTTTTCGTTTGTCATCAGGATCGGGGTATAATAATCCAGTTTGTCCGAGTACTCCGTCAAATACTGCATATTCAATTCGTCGCCGCGCAGTTCGGCTTCAATGCCCGTCCAGCCATAATAGATCCACGCAAAATCGATGTCGCGTTCGACCGCCGTGAAAAAGTCGCTGTTGCCGATATTGACGATGTCGACGTTTTCCACATCAGCCGCTTCCTGTTCCATGATGGACCCAAGCACCGCTTTTTCGACTGGCGCTCCCCAGCCGCCGTAAGTCTTCCCTTCGTAATCACTCGGCGATTCGATGCCTTTTTCCTTCGGTGATGCGAACCCGGAAGTATTGTGCTGGATGAGCGCGGCGATCGAAACAATAGGGATGCCCTGCACTCTCGCTTCCGTCAGGCTTTCCTGTGCCCCGATGCCGAATTCCGCCTGGTTGGAAGCAACCAATTGATTGGCGCCCGCTTCACCCGGCAAGATAATCTCGACATCGAGCCCCTGCTCTTCAAAATAGCCCTTTTCCTGTGCCACATACAATCCGGTGTGGTTGGTGTTCGGCGTCCAGTCCAAGACCATCGTTACTTGTTGTAATCCCTGTTGTTCATTCGCCACATCGCTTCCCGGATTTTCCGCTTCTTCTGTGCATGCCGCCATCAGCACTACCGGTGCGATGGCAATCGTCCATTTTTTCATATTGTTTCCCCCTCTGAATGAATCCATAAAAGATGATTTCAGGAGCTGATTCAGGGGACATATCCAATTGCGGATACAAAAAAACGCCCAAGGTTATAGAAACCTTGGGCGCATATCATCGCAGAATAGACCGATTTGAATATGTTCCCTCCGCTGGTATTAGCCAGTTCAGGTTCCAAGGGTCAATATCTCACGGATATTCTCTCAATCGGCAACACCGATTCCCCCACATGTGTTTTATGAAATTAGCATTTGTCTTTCAAGGTCTATCTTGTCACAGTTCACCGAGATGTTCAAGCGCTGTCCGTTATTTTCGCCGTCCCGCACACCGTTTCGCGGAGATTCAATACATTTAAACAGTTTCACTATTAATCCTATACACAGCTTCAAGCAAGGGTATTGTGCATCATTCCGCTGCCTTTATCTTTTCAATCTGCACAAACATCAAAAAAAGCAGGCATTTATCGATTTCCATAAATGCCTGCTTCTTTAAAATCGCTAAGCGCCTTAGATTCATGATATCGACATAAGATTGGCCGCTTTTGGGGAATAATACTAATTCAGCGTCATCTTCATCAGTATCATTTTCCTCATTGCACCCAACTGCTTCAATTTATTCTGCTGCAGTAATCTTATAGATCATACCGCCATCGGTGCTTGCGATAAGCGCGCCATCCTCAGTGACAAGAATGTCACGGAAACGTTGGGATTCTTCAGTCAATAGGCGCTCTTCTCCAACAATGATGTCATCTTCAATAACGACACGCACAATATAATTCGGTGCTAAACCACCGATGAACAGGTTGTTCTCCCATTCAGGAATTGCATCGTTATCATAGAATGACATGCCACTCGGCGCACTTGTTGGGTCCCAATAATATCTTGGTTCTACAAAGCCTTGCGCATCATGTTCTGAGATACCCTCATTGATCAATTCACCAGTATACTCGATACCATAAGAAACAATCGGCCATCCATAGTTATTGGCTGGTTCAATGATATTCAGTTCATCCCCAGCTTGCGGGCCGAATTCCACAATCCATAAGTCTCCGGTTTCAGGGTTGTAGTCTATCCCTTGAATGTTACGGTGACCATAGCTGTAAATCCCGTCCAGTGCGTCTTCATCTTCGATAAATGGATTAGAATCCACTGGTTCTCCGTCCTGTGTAATGTGGATGACTTTACCTAAATAAGCATCCAAGTCTTGTGCACGTTCGCGAATCGGATCATCTGAACGCTCACCTGTCGTTAGGAATAGGTTGCCATCTTCATCAAAGATGATCCGCCCGCCATAGTGCAAGTCACCATCATATGCTGGCGTTGCTTGGAAGATGACTTCAAAATTTTCAAGCGAAGCTTCATCTTCTGATAAAGCACCTTTACCGACAGCCGTTACCGTACCGCCTTCAACATCTTGGGAAAACGTCAGAAATACCATTCTTGATTCGTCAAAATCAGGTGCAACGGTTACATCGAGCAAGCCACCCTGGCCTTCGTTATTTACTTCTGGTGTCCCTTCGATCGGTTCTGAGACAGAGTACTCGTTAAGGTCCACAATAAGGAGTTCTGCTGAATCTCTTTGCGTCACAAGTAAGCGGTTCGCATCAAATTCTTCCATGCCCCAAGACACGCCAAGACCGTCAACCACAACTTCCTCATCAAGTTCCGTTTCAGTCTCTACTGCAGGTGCTCTTGTTTGTTCCGGAAATGCTGGTTCAAACTCAGTGACTTTTGGTTCGGTTTCTGCACTTTCATTAGCGCTTTCATCAGCGCCTTCTTCAGCACTTTCTTCTGTTGTAGCATCCGAGTCAGTGCTTTCTTCTGTTGCAGCGTCCGAGTCATCAGTTGGTTCTTCTTCTGTAGTTTCATCATTGCCGCATGCCGCCAAAGCCAATACAGAGCTTAGCATTGTGAGGGACATTAATCTTGGCCACGAAAATTTGGTCAATGTTGTTCCTCCCCTTTTTTTCTATTTACCACACTATATATTCAGTTCCCCTAAAACCTAATATTAAAACTTGGTTAAGACTTCCAGGTTCTAGTTGAAATATGAAACAGCTTTGAGAACAATGTCATCCTAATTATTTGGAAAGAGAGCGTAAAATATCTTGTGTAAATGAATAAATAGAAAAAGGAAGACCTTTTCTTGTAGAATTAAGTCACCACAACCAATTCACAGAAAAGAGGCCTTCCCTATGACTCAGTTTACAACAGATATTATGCAAGCTCTAGTAAAAAAAGAAGACATCTCCGAAGTTTTCCGTGTGCACTTGGAGACAGCAGTCAATACGCTTCTCCAAACAGAACTCACGGCTTTCCTGGATTACGAAAAACACGATCGCATCGGCTTCAACTCGGGCAACTCCCGCAACGGTGCCTACACGCGGACACTCCATACGGAGTACGGGGATTTGGAGCTTTCGATGCCGCGGGACCGGAACGGCGAATTCAACCAACAGACGGTTGCACCATACAAGCGCTCGAACGATACGCTGGAGTCCTTCGTCATCCACATGTTCCAGAAAGGCGTCACGATGTCCGAAATCTCGGAACTGATCGAGAAGATGTACGGCCATCACTACACGCCGCAAACCATTTCCAATATGACAAAAGCGATGAGCGAACAGGTGGAGGCGTTCAAATCCCGCCCGCTGGACGCCCGCTACGTGTGCGTCTATTTGGATGCAACCTATATTTCACTCAAGCGCGATACCGTATCCAAGGAAGCCGTCTATATTGCCGTCGGCATTCGAGAGGACGGTTCGAAAGAGGTGCTGGCCTATACAGTAGCGCCCACGGAATCCGCATTCGTTTGGGAAGAAGTCCTATTGGACTTGAAGGAGCGTGGCGTCGAAGAGGTGCTTCTGTTTATCTCCGACGGCTTGAAAGGCATCACCGATCGCATCTTCGCGGTCTTTCCGGACGCAAAGTATCAGGCGTGTTGCGTGCACCTGTCGCGTGGCATTGCCCACAAAGTCCGCGTCACCGATCGAAAGGAGATTCTCGACGACTTCAAATCGGTCTACCGGGCAGAGAGCCGGGAACTGGGTGAATCGGCGCTGATAGCCTTTGTCGACAAGTGGAAAACGGCTTACCCCAAAGTGACAAAATCGGTGGAAGCGAATTCGTATATCTTCACCTTCTATGACTTCCCCAAATCCATTTGGCGAAGCATCTATTCAACGAATCTCATCGAGTCGTTCAGCAAGAAAGTGAAGAAATACAGCAAGCGCAAAGAGCAATTCCCGAACGAAGATTCCTTGGATCGTTTCCTGGTTTCCCAGTTCGAAATTTATAATCAGAACTTCTCCACCCGCTGCCATATCGGATTCGATCAAGCTCGTGCAGAGCTGTCTGAGATGTTTAAACAGGCTTAATCAGCATACATACAAGAAAAGGTTTTACTTATTTACACATAATTATTGACGATCTCTTTTCAAATCGTTTTTTATATATTTTTTTAACATACTGCAACTCCTACTCTCTAAAGGCAATAAACTATAGTTCAGCTGATTGTTTACAGTTCATCCAGGAACACCAAAACGGCTTCGTTAATTTGCTTTAGAATAGTAGTGTAATCCTCTGAATTTAAGCCTCCATCAAATATATTCGTCAGAATTGGGCTCACACGATGCATGTCGGTCAAGCCAATATGGCCGCTCCCCATAATATGGACATTTTTATATTGGCCGTTTTCAGCATTAAGGTATTTCCAATTTTGTTCATAAAGTGCCAGCTCATCTAGCACATTCCATATCGAGTCCGAATAAATGTTCAATAGTGGCACAGGATAAGGCTCGTTAGTAAAGTCGTAGGTATTGTTTTCGTTGATATTGGTTATATCCCCACTAAAAGGAGACTCTAAAGCCACTACAGCAGCGATATCTTCCCGCTCACGCCCGAGATTCAGGGCTGCTGTCCCGCCAAGTGAGTGTCCCATCAGGATAACTTCATCAGAATTTGCAGTTTGAAGAAACGGATTCTCGGTTTCCTCTCCTTGAATCTGTTCCAAAACCTGAATGATGTCATCCTCATGAAGCTGTGACCAATTTTCCAAATCAATCAAAGTCTTTTCTAAATCATCACTCCCTTGAGTTCCCAAAACATCCTTCATATAGGCCATGTCGATTCTAATGTTAGATTGATCCTCTAAGCTTGCTGTAAAGGAATGAAAAGGATGACTTAAGCTTGCTACTGCATAACCGTGTGAAGCTAATTCATTGAATAAAGAATCATTAGAATCAGCGACACCAAAAGAACCATGCGAGAACAGAATAAGTTTCCCATTCATGTCATCAATTTTTTCGGGATGCCATAACGAGACAGGTACTTCCCGGTTTCCATCGCTCGTTTCATATTGTTCATTGTTTACAGCATATGTGAAGTAATCTTCTGATTTTCCGACGGAATATTCACCCGTAACTGTTACCAGCGGGTGGACAGGAAATAAGACTTGAAAAGCAGCATATGCCATTAAAACTAAAACGGGAATTATGAATAGCCATTTCTTTCTCCATGGACGTATCTTACGAAGGATTATGAGAATTAAAACAACTCCAGCAATGACCAACAGAGTAAGCCATAAGCTTTCCATAAATTCGCCTCTCCTTCATAGTATTCTGATGTTCAAATAATACTAACTTACATTAAAAACTTTTGACTATAAGGCCTGTAAGGATTCTTCAGGTAAAATCATTATAAGAGTTCTCCTTGTTTATCGGATATCTGAACATACAATGCTTTACTGGCATGGGTGTTCACCATACAGGCCCTTCAGAAAAGATCATTTCTTCAACAGCAGTCCAGAATCGCTTGTTCTATATGTAAACTTCCCACCAGTTGAGAAATTATCAACTCAGTAAAAGTGATTAAGAATTCCTATTCTGTTAACCCAACCCTATACTTAAATTTAATTAAAGTAAATATTTTTTGATTATTGTTAATTTTAAGATTATTTAAGTTAGGGTAAAAACAAACCTCTGCCTTTTCGAATTAAAAATTTAATGTAAACTAAGATAGCTTGCTAATGAAAAAAGACCGTGAGTTAAATAAGTAAGCTGAAAGGAAACCCTATTAGGATAAACTTCAAAACAAGCCCCTCTAATTCGAAATACGAAATACTTTAAAATTTATCGTAAGATCACATTTTGCCAACACCAGAAAATCCCCCTATGACTTCTTAAAGAACGTTTGTAAAGCGGCAAAACACGTTACGAACGTTCGCTAGATCACACCAACTTTAAGGAATTCCTATGTTTAGAAAGAAATAGTTCTGTTCATAATGAAAACCGCTAGCCAGAGTGTCTAATCAGACACTTTGGCTAGCGGTTTCAATATTGTTATTCGTAAATGCCTACCTCGTCAAATCCTTTAGCTGTGGCTTTTTCTTCTGCGCTGCCTTCTCCGTAAATATCAGCCGCTGATTGGATAATGAGCTTGCGGGCTTCGCTGAAGTCGGAAGTTGGCGTCAAATAGACCGTCAATGCGCGGTAGAAGATCTGTCCCAGTTTTTCTTTGCCGATTTCTTCGCCGATCAAGTAAGCAGCGTGGTTGGTGATCGATGAATTGATATGGACGCCGCCATTATCCAAATGTATCGGCAGTTCATAGAATTCGTCCATATGGGAAGGATACATCCCCTCGCCATTTCCATACGGCACATAATCTTTATTGACAGGGTATTTGCTCGGGTCGCTTAGGCTGCGCAACGATTCCCTGCCGTCCGCTTTGGCGTCAGGGCCCATGATGTCTTCCCCGACTTCCCAATCGTCTTCATCAACCAGTGCCCCGAAAATGTCTGCGAAGGATTCGTTCAAGGCGCCTGATTCAAAACGGTACTGCAGATTGGCCGAGTTGGAGATCACGCCGTGCGTCATTTCATGTGCGGCCACGTCAAGCCCCGCAGATAGCGGCACCATGAACGATCCGTCACCATCGCCATAAGTCATATGGCGGCCATTCCAGAATGCATTATTGTAGCTGTCGCCGTAATGGACGTAGGAGATAATTGCCATTCCGTTGTCATCGAGAGAGTTGCGGTCATGCTCATCATGGAAATATTCAAAGACTTGTTCCGAATTGTAATGGGCATCAACACCGGCGTGCAAGTATTCTTCTTTCCATGATGCACTATGGTTCGTCATGATTTCCCCGTCGTTTGCATCGAAAGTATAGATTCCCTCCAAGCCTTCATGGGACTCATCGGATAAACTGAAAGTTGTGCCGCCATGGGCTTCTTTGCTCTTGGTCGTGTGAATTTTGCGCTGCTCGCCAAGTACGCCGGTTCCGACGGATTGATGGATGTCTTCGGCATGCATGATCGCGTTATACCGGTCGATGACGTCGCCGCTTTTCGCATCCACAAACACGAACCAGTTGCCGGGCTTGTCCCCAAGGAAGTTGACATTGACTTTATATGCCAGGTGGTTTTCGCCTTCGAATGGATAGACGACCACTTCCGACTCCGGTGCATATTCGAGTTGTTCCGGTGCGTCGACCGCTCCTTTAGCCGTTTGGATGGCCTTCATGACGCTTACAGCCGGTGTCGTGTCGATACTGCGTGAAGCGGCTTCAGGGAAATAGCCCCCGTTGACGGAAACCAATTCATCTTGGGCGTTGTAATGGACCACTACTTCCGCGCCTTCTACCGGCACGCCATTGACTGCCTGATTAAAGCGCACATGCGTCATGCCGAGCGCATCCTTCTCAATCGCTTTTTGTTTCAAGTTTTTCTTAGGGTTTTTCAAGCCGGTCTTATTTTCATTTTCCGCCAGATAATCCAGCGCATTCGACGCATTGCTGGCAGCCCGCTTCTCGGCGAATTTCTCCTTCACAAATACAGGGACATTGGCATTCTCATTCCATGTTTTCTCAGTGGCGCCGTTACCTTGCTGGCCGTTTGCCAACGCGTTGCTTGCCGTGAATGAACTTGCGACGAGTGCAGACGATAAAATCACAGGTACAATGTACTTTTTCTTCAATTTTTTTCCTCCTCGACGTTGATAAAATTTAGTATAACGAAATAAATTTATCCAATCAATAAGATTACAGACAATTTGATATATTTGAAAAATTGTACCTACTATTCAAAAACGGATTTCTATCTTTATCCTCAATGGAAAATGATGGGTTATCAAAAAGGCATCGCTGAACAAGAACAAAGTCCTAAAATCCCCCAGGAAGTTTTTAACTCTATGTTCCCCATCAGCCATTCCATCTGCTTCAGGCATGCCAGTTTCTTTGAATGGCCTTGCGGAAAAACAAAAACGGAACTGCAGTCTCACCTGCAATTCCGTTGCTGTTTTCTTATTTGGCCCGTCTTTTATCGCCCAGCTCGCCATGAACAGGCGGTATTTTCAAGATCCACTGTGAGAATGGCTTCGCTAAAAATCCCTCCACTATTCAATGTTCGAAGCTGCAGTTGGGATCGGCGAACCGGCTAACGCTTAAAGCACTTAGTTCAGGCCGTGGCTGATCATTGCGTCAGCAACTTTCTTGAACCCTGCGATATTGGCTCCGATGATCAAGTTGCCCGGCGCCCCATATTGTGACGCAGTGTCGCTGCACGTCTTGTAAATGTTCTTCATGACCTGCAGGAGTTTTTCATCCACTTCTTCGGCTGTCCACGAGTAACGCATGCTGTTTTGGGACATCTCCATAGCAGAGACCGCAACGCCGCCAGCATTGGCTGCTTTTGCCGGCGCAAACAATACGCGGTTGTTGACCAACACCCGGACAGCTTCTTCAGTACAAGGCATATTCGCGCCTTCCCCAACGGCTTTCGCACGGTTTTCGACAAGCGCCAGGGCACTTTCCCTGTCGATTTCGTTTTGTGTGGCACAAGGAAGGGCGATATCACACGGAATTTTCCAGATGTCCGATCGGTTCGTGCCATATTGGGCATTGGGGTGGCTTTCGAGGTAATGGTAAATCCGTTTTCTTTCAACTTCCTTCAATTGCCTGACCGTTTCGACATTGATGCCGTCCGGGTCATAGATATAGCCTTCCGAATCACTGCATGCAACCACCGTAGCGCCGAATTCAGCAGCTTTCTCCATTGCATAAATCGAAACATTGCCAGAGCCCGATACGATAACTTTGCTGCCCTTGAATGATAGGTTCCGGTCTTTCAGCATCTCCTCAACAAAATAGACTGTTCCGTATCCCGTCGCTTCCTTGCGGATCAGGCTTCCGCCGTTATCCGGATTTTTCCCGGTGAAGACCCCGGCCTCAGAAGCATTGCGAAGACGCTTATACTGGCCGACCATATAGCCGATTTCCCGTTTGCCGACTCCGATGTCCCCTGCTGGCACGTCGATATCCGGACCGATGTGGCGTGTCAGCTCCGTCATGAAACTTTGGCAGAAGCGCATGATTTCCCGGTCCGATTTTCCTTTCGGGTCAAAATCGGCGCCGCCTTTGCCGCCGCCGATCGGCAATCCAGTCAATGCATTCTTGAAAATTTGCTCAAATCCCAGGAATTTAACGACGCTGGCCGTCAAAGACGGATGGAAACGCAGGCCGCCCTTGAATGGCCCAAGCGTGCTATTGAATTGCACACGATAGCCCCGGTTGATATGGACATTCCCTGAATCATCTTCCCAGGTTACCCGGAAAGCGATCAGGCGTTCCGGTTCGGAAATACGTTCCAAGATGCCTTGTTCCACATATTCGGGATGCTGTTCAAATACCGGCTGCAGCGATTCGAAAACTTCCCAAGTCGCCTGCAGGAATTCCGCTTCTCCAGGATTGCGTTCTTCGAGTTTTTTATGTATAGCTTTTATGTATTCAGAAGACGAGTGCTTTTCGATGGTCTTATCCGTTAAAGTATGTGGCAACTTTCTTCAATCCTCTCTTGTATCAGCTGTAATGTAGTGCGTGAATAATAATCCAAATTTTTAAATATTTAAGGCTTATTATACAAACAGTTTCAATCGGGCGCAAACCCATTTTTTTCTAATGCCTTGTTATGGAACGGTCGTTCAAGGAATGTGACGTTAAAGAAAGCGCTGCCATCTGCACTAACTCGCTGTATTGGTTTTATAGCGAAAAATCTGATATATTCCGTAAAAAAACGCCCGCTTCTTGAAAAACGAAAGAGATTTTGATGTCCGTGACTCCGCTTCCGAATTTTCGCGAGTTTCCCATTTCCCGTATTGATGGGATGATTTTTCCCTGATGAAAACTGACAATTGTATTTAGAAGCGGCAGGCGGCATCTGCAAAGTCCATCCATAGTCAAAAAGGCTACCCGAGAACCGGATAGCCTTTGCAGTGTTTTCTATGGAATACGTTATTTTCATTTGACGTTTTCCAGTGCATCTTTCGACAGGCCTTCTTGTTTTTTAATGATGGACAAGGATCCGTCACCCTCAAGCACAATCGCTTCTACTTGCTCGAAAGAACTCAAGCCTTGCTGCCGGACTTTTCCCCGCAGGTCATCTTTTCGGATGCGATGTTTTTGTATGCTCTTTTCATCAAACTCACCGTTACGGTAAATGAAACTTGGGCTGGCTTTGATCATTTGGGTAAAGCCTTTGGAATTCACTGATAGTTTCGAAACAATATATTGCAGCAAAGTGAGCATGAACAAGACAACCGCCCCGTCTGCAAAAGATACTTTGTCGCTAGTAATGATACTGCCTAAAGTCGCCCCGTATGTCACCGTTATGATGAAGTCAAAGATATTCACATTGGTTAAACTGCGTTTTCCGGAACTCCTCAAAAGCAGGATGAGGAAAGGATATGCCAATAAGGACATGATCGCGATGCGCAGCACGCTTTTCCAGCCATCGAATAAAATCGTATCAAGCATTTCAAGCCCCCCTTCCTTGTAACCAGGGATTCTTCTTATGCTCCACAAATACCCGCCCCTTGCTTCGTTAAACGGTTGCAGAGTAAACAAGAAATGAAGAACCCTTCGACTTAAAATGAGCTTCCAGTCTTAAAAACTGATGGCCCCATTGAAGCCAGCTATCTTGGCAATTTGCCAACATCGGATGCTGATGGGCAAAGTTTGCGTTGCCACCCACTTGTGCCAAACGCCGGATGTCTCCGGGTGCGGCAAGGATATATTAAATCATGGCAGCCTGCTGATGATTGGGCGCCTAATCCGATTCAAGCCCAATCAATCTCAACGAATAGACCGCCGTTGTTTTATTCATAACGCAATTCATCTCGATCGGAAACAATTGGGTCACTTTCGATGCCGGATAATTCAACTGAATAACCTGCAGTTAATGCAGTATTCAGTGCATCAGGAACAAAGTCGAATGTTTCGTCTGCCCAACTCTCCTTCAAGTCATTTGTAATTAAGATGTCGGGAGAAGCACGGAAAACCTGTGCCTCATTCACCAGGAAACTAATGCCGTAAGTTGTGCTGGTGTTACCCTTCTGCTCGACCGGCTCTTTTGAATACATATGAATAATACTATTCACCGCAAAGGACGATCGCGTCCGGCGCTTAATGAATGTATTCATTCAAAAAGAAATCCAAGAAGCGCGGTCGCGTATGGCATTCCCTGTTAACGGTTCACTATCCACTTCTGTTTGCTTAGCTGAATTGATCATGGCTTTGGCCAACACTTCGGTTGGGAGTGGCTCATGGGAGCGGAATAACCCTGCTTTATTCATGAATTGGATGGCTTTTAAGCCCCACACTTCTAAGGTGCGGTCGCTTTCCTTCCGCATAAGAATAGGTGGCTTGATGATGGTTAATCGCGGGAAACCCAGTTCCTTTACCGCTACTTCAAGCTTCCCTTTCATCTTTGAATAGAAGCTGAGGGCTTTTGGCGAAGCGAACTCTGCAGATACCAAAACATATCGTTCCACCCCGTTTTCTTTCGCCGTTCTGGCAAATTCATATTGATAGCCATAATCCACTTTCCATTGCGCCTCTTTGCTTCCTGCCGCTTTGATCGTCGTGCCCAAACAGGAAAACAGCACATCCCCTTTCACCAAGTCGCACCATTCATCCGGCCGGCCAAAATCGATGACATGGACCATTAGTTTGTCATGCTGAATATCCAGTGAACGCCTCACGAATACATCAACTCTTTTGAATGTATCGTCTTTCATCAATTGCTCAACGAGGTCTTTTCCGGTCGATCCTGTTGCGCCGATCACTACTGCATCCATAATGGGCCCCCTTTCCTTTCTCTATCCGTGACAACATTCTACCATATAACACATTTTGGAAAAGCCAGTGATGAAAGAGAGTTTAGTCGCATCGTGCTTATATTAGGCACACCAAGCAACGGATTGTATAGAAAAAATCCCAAAGTGGCTATAACAAGCCTCTTCGGGATGTATTATGGGAAGCATGAATGGTTCTTACCATTTGCCGTTTTCTTCAAGAATTGATTTTAGGTCTCGAAACAAGTTATTATGTGTGCGGGCCATTTGCGTTCCCTCGTGCTTATCGGTATGTTCGATACTCGTGAGCCAAGCATCTTTACCGGCATGTGGGTTTTTGATAGACATATGAATCGTGTGTTCATCCTGTTTCCAGAAATTCAGATGAAGCCCAGCCAGTGTTTTGGTTTCATTTGCCATGATTCCGCTCTCCTTTAAATTATCTTGTAAGTCATATGTACCACATATAGACTCCATGCTCATTTCCATTAAATAATTCATTTAATGATCAACACCTAACGAATTTGCGCTTGAATCCAAGACGTCCCTTTTCTAAACCTTGTTGGATGCTGTCATAGGCATAGAGCTGTGTCGGTTTCTTGTTTTCCCGGTTGAGCTCGACTTTGCCGACAGCTTTCGCCGTCTCCAATGCCTTTTCACTCATGGGCTTATAGGAAATACCGACGGTGTAGAGGAAGTTATTCATCGATGCTTTTGCTCTTTCAGGGGATTGATGGATCGTTTCTTTCACTGTATCCAACATTGCGGAAATTTTATCTTCCGAGAATTCACTGTCCTTGCGATTCCCGAGCAGCCAGCAATAGCAGCTCCACCCAGCAGACATGCGGAGTTCATCTCCGCTTTCGATCCAATTGTCCGCGACTTGCTGCGCAATGTGGGATTCCGATAAGGTGACCGCCACGACATAATCCGATAGCATATAGAAATAAGCCCCGTCCATCCAGCGGTCGAAATCGTTTTCCGTCATCGCATTCGGATCTGCGATGATGCCCGCAAAATACATCGCGTCATAATTGCCGGTCGCGTACAATTCCTCTGCCAGCGGCTGGTTGATTTTAATTCGCTTGGCCAGCGGCTTCATCGCGCCAGTCGCCACACCGAATAGGGGCTCCTTCGCTCCGCTCGACAGGTACATTTTCTTTGTCCGTTCTTTCCCCAAGGCTTCCAGCTCTATCATGGCTGTATGAAAATCCATGTTTTAGCACTTCCTTCCCACTACTTAATAAACCAATAACAGGCGTTCTCCTGGTTGCATAATTCGATTCAATCGAAACAAACGGAACACGCCTCTTACATCAATTCTCGATCATCTTCATCATGCGGCGGTCTTTTTTATTCCATCCGTATTCATCGAAATCGTGGGCGATGTCGCTATTCTCGTGGATTTTCCGCATGCTTTTCAATAAGTCTTTTTCATGTTCCGGCAAGAAGCGCGCGCTCATATGGTTGACGATCAGTTTCCGCGCGCCGGCGCGGCTTGCCACTCTCGCCGCATCCAATATCGTCGAATGGCCGTATTCCTTGGCGAGTTTTTCCGTATCCCCGTCGAATGTCGCTTCGTGGACGACCAGGTCAGCATCCTGCGACAATTGCTCAGACATTGCGCAATACTGGGTATCGCCGAGGATGGCGACTGTGAAGCCGGGTTCTGCCGGTTCTGTCACGTCTCCGGATTCCACCTTGCGGCCATCTGAAAGTTCGACCGTTTCGCCTGCCTTTAACTTGGCAAGGAGCGGGCCTTTCGGAACACCGAGCTGTTTCGCTTTATCCATATCGAGTTTCGGCAGAAGCGGCTTTTGTTCGATCCGGTAGCCGTAGGTCGGGATGACATGCGCCAAGAGACCTGCTTCGACTGTCATCGTATCGTCTTCAAAAATAATGCCTTCCTTGACTTCATGGAAACGGATCGTATAGGTCAAATGGGTACGGCTCAAGCGCAGAGTCATTTCGACATATTCCTTCAGCTCTTTTGGCCCGTAAAGGTCGAGCGGTTCATCCCCGCCTTGGAACGAACGCGATCCCAAAAGTCCCGGCAAGCCGAAAATATGGTCGCCGTGCATATGGGTAATGAAAATTTTCTCGATCTTGCGCGGTTTGATCGTCGTTTCAAGGATCTGGTGCTGGATCGCTTCCCCGCAATCAAACAGCCACACGGCTCCGCGTTCCTCGTGTAATTTCAAGGCGAGTGCCGATGTATTGCGTTGTTTTGACGGCATGCCCGCCCCTGTTCCTAAAAATAATACTTGCATTAGCGTTTCTTCCTCTCATGGTCACTCAGAAAATCCTTGCTTAAACTGGTTTGTGCATCGTGTTTCGATTGATGGTAGCTTACGCCCCGCGAAACCGATCCTTTTCCGAAACGGCTTTCGAGCTTGGCGACCAGATCCAGGATCGGTTCATCTTTCGCATGCTCCTCGAAATTGAAGAGCGATAATTGCTCGGTCATGTCGCCTTTGTCGACGACGTTCGATACCGTGATGCCGACAAGACGCAATGGCTCCCCGTTCCAATGCGTTTCAAATAATTGCCACGCCTGCAGCATGATGTCTTGTTCTTTCCATACGGTGTTGTTCAAGGTGACGCTGCGGGTGCGGTTTTTCCAATCCGCGCTGCGCGTCTGTATGCTGACGGTAGGGCCTGCTAAATTTTTCGCATGCAGGCGGCCGGCGACTTTCGTGCTCAAGGTGCGGAATATTTTCTTTAAGTTTTCCAAATCGGTTTCGTCGAAAGCCAAGGTCGTCGAAGTACCGACGCTTTTCCGGTCGTAAATGGAATCCGGATCGACTTCACGGCTGTCTTCCCCTCTCGCACGCGCCTGCAGCCGGACACCGTTTTTCCCCATCTTTTCTTTAATCAAGCCATCCGGTGCTTTCGCCAAATCACCGATGGTATACAGCTTCAAGCCATTGAGCTTTTTCGCGGTACTTTCCCCGATGCCGTGCATTTCAATGACTTCACGCGGCCATAAAATGCGCTGGATATCGCGTTTCCGGAGAATCGTGATGCCAAGGGGCTTTTTCATGTCGGACGCTGTCTTGGCCAGGAATTTATTCGGTGCGATGCCGATCGAGCACGGCAAGTCGAGCTCTTTCAGGATGCGCTGCTGAAGCTCTTCGGCGATGTCCACCGCATGCCGGTCAGACGATAATTCCGTCACATCAATATACGCTTCATCGATCGACACTGGTTCCACCGCATCCGTATAGGTACGCAGGATCTCGAACATTGCCCTGGATGCTTCCCGGTAGCGGTCAAAGTTGGGCGGCATAAGCAGCAGCCCTGGATATTTCTTCTTCGCTTCATGCACTTGCATCGTCGTATAGATGCCATGCGCCCGCGCCTCGTACGAACAAGTGACGATGATGCCTTTGCGCTCTTTCGGATTGCCCGCAATCGCCAGCGCTTTTCCTTTGAGCGACGGATCATGCGCCTGTTCGACAGATGCATAAAAGCTATTCATATCAATATGGAAAATGACTCGCCCCGCCATAACAATCGCTTCGCTTTCCTTTTTCTTTCAGTGTATCAAAAAACAGGCGAACAGGCATCCTGTTCCCCTTTTAACGTCATGGGGCACTGCAGCATCAAGTATATCCGCTGGTGGCGACGCTTAGCTGGACTTGTGAGTGTGATGGCCGACGGTTGTTCGTTTCATCTATTAAGCACCCGCCTCCCGCTTTGGGCTGGCTTTTGGCAACAAGCCAAGAAGAGCGCTTGTCTTATTGCGTCGGCTCGCCCTTGTTCGCGGTTCGGCTTTTAGATTTCATTGGATATTGCGTGCGAAGACGTATCACTATTGATTGAATTCATCCACTGGTGGGGACGCTTAGCTAGACTTGATGGTTATGAAGTTGCCGTGGCTATTCAATTTGAACTTACAAAGCTGAACAAAACTATTTAAATTAATTCCATTGCTAGATGTATTTGATTTACTTTCTAAAACTAGAGATGAAGCGGAAAGGGGCCGACGCCTGAGGGACCGCGCGGGCTGGCGAGACAAATGTGCCGCGCTTTTACGGCATATTGGCTCAACACCCGCCCCTCGGCAAGCGTGCCCCTTGCAGCGTAATCTCCATCACCATCCATATACAAACAACTGCCCCCAAAAACCATATTGAATGGTCTTCGAGGGCAATTGTTATGGTTTGATTAACGTGTAGCTGCTTCTTTGACGATTTCGACCAATAGCTCGGTCAGTTTCTCAAGTTCCAGGACCGGCATGCGTTCGTTCGTCGTGTGGATTTCTTCATAGCCGACACATAGGTTGACCGTCGGGACACCATGGCCATTGATGATATTGGCGTCGCTTCCGCCTCCGCTTGTAAGGACAGGCGAAGGGCGCCCGATGCGTTCGGCTGCGGTTTTTGCGATATCCACGACAGGATCCATTTCATCAAAACGGAATCCTGGGTACATCAACTGGACGTCTGTCTCGGCACGCCCGCCCATTTCCTTGGCAACTTCCTCAAATACCGATTCCATATGCGCCGTCTGGTCTGCCAATTTGTCTTCGCTGATCGAACGGGCTTCGGACAGGATGTGGACTTCGTCGCAGACGATGTTGGTCGCTTTGCCGCCTTCGAAACGGCCGATATTCGCGGTCGTCTCTTCATCGATGCGGCCCAGTTTCATGCGTGCGATGGCTTTTGATGCGATGGTGATCGCGGAAACGCCCTTTTCCGGTGCAACGCCGGCGTGGGCCGTCTTGCCGTAAATCGTCGTCCAAAGCTTCGCTTGGTTCGGTGCCGCCGTTACGATTCCTCCAACTTGGCCATCGCTGTCGACTGCGTAGCCGAATTTCGCCTTCAGCAACGATGCATCGAATTCCTTCGCGCCGACCAATCCGCTTTCTTCGCCAGCTGTGATGAGGAATTGGATATCCCCGTGCTCGACGTTTTCTTCAGATAGGTGGCGTGCAAGTTCTAGCAGCGCTGCGACGCCTGCCTTGTCATCAGCCCCGAGAATGGTCGTGCCGTCTGAATACACATAGCCGTCGCGGACTTCCGGCTTGATGCCTTTCCCTGGAACGACTGTGTCCATATGTACGGTGAAATAAATCGGCGGCGCGTCTTTTTTCGTTCCCTCGAGTGTCGCTACCAAATTTCCGGCGCCATGGCCTGTGCGTTGTTTTGAATCATCTTCAACCACAGTAAAGCCGAGAGCTTCCAATTTGTTCGTCAACACTTCCGCGATGGCGGCTTCTTCTTTTGTTTCAGAGTCGATTTGCACAAGCTCCAGAAATTCTTCCATTAATCGATCGGTTTTCATTCAAAAAACTCCTCTTCTAGTCCATTTATTCCAATTCCTATTATAACCCCAGAAACATCCCTCTTCATGCATAACGCATCAATCTCTTCCCTTTAACAGGAAGAGATTGATCGCGGAAGCTTTTATAGCGGCATATTGCCGTGTTTTTTCTTCGGCCGTTCATCTTTTTTATTGCGCATCATTTCAAGTGCCTGGATCAGTTTCACGCGAGTTTCGCGCGGGTCGATGACGTCATCGGCCATGCCGCGTGAAGCTGCGACGTAAGGATTCGCGAATTTTTCGCGGTACTCTTCGATTTTGGCTGCACGCGTCGCTTCCGGATCATCGCTCGCGGCAATTTCACGCGCAAAGATGATATTCGCTGCGCCGTTCGGGCCCATGACCGCGATTTCGGCATTCGGCCACGAGAACACCAAGTCTGCGCCGATCGATTTCGAGTTGAGTGCGACATAGGCACCCCCGTATGCTTTGCGCAAGATGACAGTCATTTTTGGAACCGTCGCTTCCGAATAAGCATAGAGGATTTTCGCCCCGTGGCGGATGATGCCCCCATGTTCTTGCTTGATGCCCGGGAAGAAACCGGTGACATCTTCGAACGTGATGAGCGGGATATTGAAGCTGTCGCAGAAACGGATGAAACGCGCTGCTTTATCGGAAGAATCGATATCGAGCCCGCCTGCCATCACTTTCGGCTGGTTGCACACGAGACCGACCGTTTCCCCTTTAATGCGGGCAAGGCCGACGACAATATTGCGTGCAAATTCCGGCTGCACTTCCATGAAACTGTCTTTGTCGACGACTTGCTCAACGACTTTCCGGACATCGTAAGGGCGGATCGCTTCGTAAGGGACGATGTCTGCCAAATCCGGGCGGTAATCGTCTTCATTGTCAGCTTCGAGGCGCGGCGGCATTTCCTGGTTATTCTGCGGCAGGTAGCTGACCAATTGGCGCACCATTTCCAATACTTCCTGTTCTGAACTTGAACGGAAATGGGCATTTCCGCTGATAGCGGTATGTACACGTGACCCTCCGAGATCCTCGGACGAGATTTTTTCTCCTGTGACCGTTTCGATGACTTTCGGTCCTGTAATGAACATCTGGCTCGTTTTGTCGACCATGAAGACAAAATCGGTAATGGCCGGTGAATAAACCGCCCCGCCTGCAGATGGCCCCATAATTACGGAGATTTGCGGGATGACTCCCGAATAAATCGAATTGCGGTAGAAAATGTGGCCATAACCGTCAAGCGACAATACGCCTTCCTGGATGCGTGCGCCGCCAGAATCGTTTAAGCCAATGAACGGAGCGCCATTTTTAGCAGCCATGTCCATGACGTTGGCGATCTTTTTCGCATGCATTTCACCAAGTGCGCCGCCGAAAACGGTGAAATCCTGCGAAAACAGGTAGATTGGGCGGCCGTTGACTTTGCCGTAGCCGGTGACGACGCCTTCTCCCGGACCTTCGCCCATGCCGAAGTCAGTCGTGCGGTGTTCGACGAATGGGCTCAACTCGACAAAGCTTCCTTCATCGAGCAATAAGTCGATGCGCTCCCGTGCCGTCAGTTTGCCTTTTTCATGCTGCTTGTCGATGCGGGCTTCCCCGCCCCCAAGTTCGATTTTTCTTTTTCTGTCATATAATTCGTTGATGCGTTCATAAATATCCATGTCCCCACTCCTCCATTACTTCTTTTCGCAAAGTTCGTATAAGACACCGTTCGAAGATTTCGGGTGCAAGAAAGCGACCATCGCCCCGCCCGCTCCCGGTTTTGGCTCTTCGCTCAATAACTTGACGCCGTTTTCGCGCAGTTCCGCCATTCGCTCTTCAATGCCTTCGACACCGAATGCGATATGGTGGATGCCTTCCCCTTTTTTCTCGATAAACTTATGGATCGGGCTGTCCTCACTCATCGGTTCCAGCAATTCGAGCTTGATGTTGCCGGCATCGATAAATGCCACTTTCACTTTCTGCCCTTCCACTTCCTCGATCTTCATCAGCGGACACCCGAGTGTCTCTGTGTAATAAGGCAGGACCTGCTCTAAGTCTTTTACAGCGATTCCGATATGATCAACTTTCTTCATCCTTATTCACTTCCTTTTTTGGCTTCCCCTTTATTGTACCCATTCAAGGGCAAAAACTCTAGTTGTTATCGAATATTATGAAAATGAAGGACAAGCCAGTTTATATTGGCGTTGAAATATGATATGATGGGTTCACAGTACAGGAATAAAGGAGCTATGCTATCCATGAGAAACCAAGCTTTCCGTAAAGTCATTGTCTACGCAATGGTCGGATTGATGCTGCTGTCGAGCCTGATGATGGGCTTAAGCTTTGTCATTTAATTTGAATTTTCCCGAAGGGCGGCTTCAAACGCATGCATTTTGTGTTGGAGATGCTCTTTTTTCATGCACGCAATCAAGTAAAACGCCCAGAGAAGCAGTGTTCTCTGGGCGTTTTTTTATGATGGGCTGGGGTTCAGACCTTTTTTATTGTGGAAGCCTTTATAGCTCTGCTTGATTTCCAGATAGCTCTCCATTTCCTGGATGATGGCGTTAAGATCAGCCATCGCGAGAAATTTCTCATGCGAGTCCGGCAGTGGCATCTCGGCGAAGTTAGCTTTCAGCCGGTCCAATTTAGTGATGTACCGGTCGGCTGTGTTCCCCGAATGTACATGCTCCGACAGGTCTTCAAGAAAGTCGGCAACGAGCTGCGTCTGGCCGACGATCACTGGAAGTGCCGTGATTTTCGGCAGAATGCGTTCGATGATTTCGAGCTGCTGCTCACGCATGTCGAAATAATGGTAATATTTATTTTCATGGCGCAGTAAATGGTTCTCGACGTCCTGATAGGCGAGCGCTTTGGCTTTCCCGATGAGCTTTTCCGATTCCACCAATTCCTTGCCGGTCCAGTCTGACTCACCGCGGCGCAAATATATCGTCGTTTCACGGAAAATCGTCGCATACAAGCGTTCGACTTCTTCCCTGTAGCGATCCAGCTTCTTCTCAATACTCGGCATATACATATTGACGATCAATGCCGTCCCGAAACCGATCACCATCAACATCACTTCATTGAGAAATAATCCCCCGGTCAAGTTTTTTGCGTCATATAAGTGCAGCAAGATGACCGCGCTGGAGACGAACCCATCCGAGAAGCCGAGGCTGACAAGAACCGGAATGAACAGCAAGATCATGACGCCGAGCACAATAGGGTGATAGGTGCCCAGTTCAAAGAACACGAAGGCGAACCCGATGGCGATCATGCTCGCGACAAAGCGGGAGAACGCCGCACGGACTGATTTCTTCTTCGTGGGCTGGATGCACAGGATCGTCAAGATGCCGGCCGATACGTAATAATCGAGTCCGATCAACTGGGCCAAATAAATGGCGATGGCGGCCCCAAGCGCTGTTTTCATGGTCCGGTAACCGATGCGGTAGGGTTTCAGTTTCATAGGCATCTCTCCTCAACATACAAAAATGCCCCCGCTGCCGGGGGCATTTTTTCTTACATTTCTTCGCAATGCTCTTCGAAAATTGACTGGATATGTGTAATGACCGACATCGGATCGTGCCCTTCGATTTCATGGCGGCCGATTTCATCCACCAATTTGCCGTCTTTCAGGAAAGCGAACGATGGCGAGGATGGCAAATGGTCGTCGCCGAACAATGCGCGCGCTTGCGCAGTTGCTTCTTTATCCTGTCCGGCAAACACCGTGTACAAGTGGTCTGGTCGTTTATCATAATGGATCGAATGAAGAGCAGCTGGGCGTGCGATGCCGCCTGCGCATCCGCACACCGAGTTGATCATGACAAGGCTCGTGCCGGGTTTAGCGAAGGCCTCGTTCACGTCTTCAGCCGTTTCAAGTTGTGTATAGCCACCGTCTGTCAGTTCTTGACGGGCTTGTGTAACGATATCATTCATCAGGAAATTAAAATCCATGCTCATCAGTACCACTCCTTCATTATTGCTGTTCTTATCATATCAGGACGGGGGCATAGTTGCAAAAAAGCTTACTTGAACAGTTCAGCGACCGCCTGCGAGACCGTCAATTGGTCTTTGAGGATGCGCTGTTCCATCTCTTTCACTTGATGCTTGCGCTCCGGGTCCCCGTAGAAACGCCCGTGCAATTCATCGGTGATCATCGAATGGAACCAATCACGCGTCTGTTCCTGTCGCCTTTGACTCCAGTAGCCGCTTTCTTTGACCGTCTGCTCGAATTCCTTGACCATATCCCAAATTTCCTGCATGCCCGTTCCTTCCAGGGAAGATGCTGCCAATGGCCTCGTTTTCCAGCCTTCTGTCGCCGGCTGCAGGAAATGGAGCATCTGCTTGTACTCACGCACGGTTTTTGTCGCCAGCGGCAAATTGTCGCTGTCCGCTTTATGGACAATCATTGCATCCGCCAATTCCAAAATGCCTTTTTTCATGCCTTGAAGTTCATCCCCTGCCCCTGTCAATACCAGCAAGAGGAACATATCGACCATTCCGCGCACAAGCGTTTCGCTCTGTCCGACACCGACCGTTTCGACGAGGATGACATCATATCCGGCCGCTTCGCACAAAAGCATCGTCTCGCGAGTCTTTTTATGGACGCCGCCGAGTGTGCCAGCGGTCGGCGATGGGCGGATAAAGGCGTGCGGATTTCTCGCGAGCTCTTCCATTCGCGTTTTATCTCCGAGGATGCTGCCTCCTGTACGGGAGGAACTCGGATCGATGGCGAGAACCGCCACACGATAGCCGAGCTCTGTCAGCATGGTCCCGAAAGTTTCGATGAACGTACTTTTGCCCGCTCCCGGCACCCCGGTGATGCCAATCCGTATACTATTGCCGGTTTTCGGCAGCAGTGCATTCAATAATTCCTGGCCGCGCTTTTTATGCTCGGGGTTGGTGCTTTCGAGCAAGGTGATCGCCTTCCCTAAGTGCAAGCGCGAACCGCTTTCGACGCCGCGTGCAAGTTCATCCAAATCAAACTGGTTCCCAGTGGGCTTTTTGAATCTTTTTCTCGGCAAAGCCTTCATGCCGTCATGAGCATCCGAAACACCCGACATGACCTGTCTGGACTGCTTCTCGCGATCCATCAGTCCGTCTCTTCCTCATACCCGAGGCGCGCATAGATTTCCTCGATGACTTTTTGGGCGGCAACCGGAATGACCGTTCCCGGCCCAAAGATCGCACTTGCGCCGTTAGTGCGCAGGAATTCATAGTCCTGTGCCGGGATAACGCCCCCTACGACGATCAGGATATCTTCACGCCCGACTTTTTTCAGTTCTGCCGCAAGGTCCGGCACAAGGGTCATATGGCCAGCTGCGAGTGAGCTGACGCCGATGACATGGACGTCATTCTCCGCTGCCTGCTGGGCTGTTTCCGCAGGTGTTTGGAACAATGGCCCGATGTCGACATCAAAGCCGAGGTCTGCGAATGCGGTCGAAATGACTTTCGCACCGCGGTCGTGCCCGTCCTGGCCCATCTTGGCGATCAGGATGCGCGGGCGGCGGCCTTCGTTTTCGATGAATTCTTCGGTCATTTGTTTGACGATCTGCATTTCTTCCTGGTTAGAGAAGTTCGAACTGTATACCCCGCTCACGGAACGGATCACCGCCTTGTGCCTGCCGGAAGCTTTTTCGATGGCATCCGAGATTTCGCCGAGTGATGCCCGGTGGCGTGCTGCTTCAATCGCGCAGGCAAGAATATTGTCTTCGCCGCTTTCTGCCGCTTTTGTCAGTTCCAGCAGCGCTTTCTCTACTTTTTCCTGGTCTCGCGTGTCGCGCATCCGATCAAGTCGCTCAATCTGCTTTTTGCGGACCATTGTGTTGTCGATGTTCAAAATATCGATTGGGTCTTCCTCATCAAGCCGGTAGCGGTTGACGCCGATGATCGTTTCTTCATTCGAATCGATTTGCGCTTGCTTTTTCGCCGCCGCTTCTTCGATGCGCATTTTCGGAAGACCGGTTTCAATTGCTTTGGCCATGCCGCCAAGTTCTTCCACTTCCTCGATCAATGCCCATGCTTTTTCCACCAGTTCTTCCGTCAATTTTTCGACATAATACGAACCGCCCCACGGGTCGATCGTATTGTTCATCATCGTTTCTTCCTGAAGGAACAATTGCGTATTGCGCGCGATGCGGGCGGAGAAGTCCGTTGGCAAGGCAATCGCTTCATCGAGCGCGTTCGTGTGCAAGGATTGCGTATGACCCATCGCCGCTGCGTTGGCTTCGAGAAGCGTGCGTGTCACGTTATTGAACGGGTCCTGCTCCGTCAGGCTCCAGCCTGAAGTTTGGGAGTGTGTGCGGAGCGCCAGCGATTTGGCGTTCTGCGGATCGAAGCTCTTCATCATTTTCGCCCAGATTTCACGGCCGGCACGCATTTTCGCCACTTCCATGAAGTAGTTCATGCCGATGCCCCAGAAGAACGACAAGCGCGGTGCGAATTGATCGATGCCAATGCCTGCATCTAGTCCGGTGCGGACGTATTCCAATCCATCCGCCAGCGTATAGGCCAGTTCGATATCCGCCGTCGCTCCCGCTTCCTGGATATGGTAGCCGGAGATGGAAATCGAGTTGAACTTCGGCATATGGCTGGATGTATATTTAAAGATATCCGCGATGATCTGCATCGACATCGCCGGAGGGTAGATATAGGTGTTGCGCACCATGTATTCTTTCAGGATGTCATTTTGGATCGTCCCCGCCAATTGTTCCGGCGATACGCCCTGCTCTTCTGCAGCCACGATAAAGAACGCCATGATCGGCACGACCGCGCCATTCATCGTCATCGAGACGGACATTTGATCAAGCGGGATACCATCGAAGAGGATTTTCATATCTTCGACACTGTCGATCGCAACACCTGCTTTGCCGACATCACCGACAACGCGCGGGTGATCGGAATCGTATCCGCGGTGTGTGGCGAGGTCAAATGCCACCGACAAGCCTTTTTGGCCCATCGCCAAATTGCGGCGGTAGAATGCGTTGCTTTCTTCAGCCGTAGAGAAACCGGCATACTGGCGCACTGTCCATGGCCGCGACACATACATGGTCGGGTAAGGGCCGCGGACGTTCGGCGCGAAGCCAGGCAAACTTGTCTGTTCTTTATTCAAGTCTTTCGAAGTATAAAACGGTTTTACGGCAATGCCTTCATTCGTCATAAAAGCGGTATCGTCCCGTTCGCCCAATTTGGCGGTATCCAGTTTGGTAACATCGATCTTCGTAAAATCAGGTGCCGTCATTTACAGCGCCTCCTTTCCAAGTGACAAAACAGCTTCCAACTTCTCAATCAAGGGCTTCCCTGCATAAAGGGAATCGCGGACACCGTTTGCTTTCCAGGTTTTCAGGGTTTCAGCATCGATTTTCCCAGCGACGTCTACAGCCGCTTTCGTTTCCAGTTGCGGAATGATTTTCTCGAGTGTTTCGCGGCTCCCGCAAAGAACGGCATAATCAAGTTCTTCCGAACGGATATAGCGGTTCACTTCATCAGCAGATGAGAGATATGGGCTGACGTCTGGTTCGATTCCGGCGACAGAAAGGAAACCTTGCACGAAATCTGCCTGCGGTTTCACCGCTTTTAGTGGTTCCAGGAGGATTACAGCCGATTTCACGCTCGTATCCCGGCTTTTTGCACGTAATTTCTCGAATGGCGTCGCCAGTCGTTTCGCTGTCATATACTCCAAATGGGCCGTATCGATTTTTGCGTCTTTCACTGGCTCTTGCGGATTAGCGTAAATATTCGTCCCGATCAGGGAAGCTTTGCGATTGGCCACTTGCTGTTCGCGTTCGAGCCATTTAGCTTGAATGTCATCTGTTAGCCAGCCGGTCCGCTTCACTTCTGAATAGCCGCCCGCTTCCTGGATTTCCAAGAAATACTTCCATGCCGCATCCACATATTCACGCGTCAGGTTTTCAATATAATATGATCCCGCCGCGGCATCCATGACATGCGAAACATGGGACTCTTCTTTGATGACCAATTGGACATTGCGTGCGATGCGTCGGCTGGAGCCGGTCGGCACCGTCAGGAAATCATGCGGGTGCACGGTATGGCCATCGGTACCCGCCAACACTGCAGAGAATGTCGCATTGCCGGCACGCAGCAAATTGACGTAAGGGTCCAATTTGGAATATGAACGCACCGAAGTTTCCGTGAACACCGGGATGCGCGGTGCTTGTTTTCCGTACGCCGAACAGAATGCCTGCCATAATACACGGAAAGCGCGTATTTTGGAGATCTCCTGGAAGAAATGTGTATCAACAGCAAAACGGATCCAGAACTTCTTCGCAGCCGATTCGAAGTCTTCTTGCTTCAGGGCTTCTGCCATCATGCTAAGCGCCACACCGAGTTCGTGGATAATCGTGCCGCCGGCGTTATGCGTCGGCAGCGTATCGATCAAGCCTGTGCGGACATTCTCCGGGGCCTGGATAGGTTCTTCCGTAAAAATCACGCCTTGGACATTTGCCTGCTGCTCGGATGACAGCTTGTCGAACACGCGCAAAATCGGATCCTCATCCTCGGTTACTTTAAAATAGATCGGATAACGGACGATCAATTCCGCAAGCCGTTCAAGTTGCGCTTCTGTCCAGTCGAAAGGCTGTGCGCCTGAATAAACGACCGCTTCATTGCCGCGGGACAGGTCATCTTCCGTCACGGCCAGGAATTGCTCGGCATCATGTGCCGTGATTTCCTGTGCAACGATCCAGGAAGGGCCGAACTTTCCGCCTTGGACTGCTGCTACTTGCGCATCTATGTCGGATACAGTACGCTCCAGCATCTCTTTTGTATAGAGGGGTTCGAGGGTAATGTCCTCAATGGTATGGGTTTTCATCACCTTATCAAAATCTTTGCCTTTCAGTGCAGCTTCTGCTGCTTGTTTCCATTCCTCGTATGTACGCTCAGGAAACTGAATGTTCTTCATCGATTCAATCGTCAAACTATTCCCTCCTCAAAGCTTTCTGTTTCCATTTTACCTGACGCAGCAAGTAACTGAAAGGAAAAAAAGTTTGAAGTCCGAAGACTCCAAACTTTTCGTCAATAAACTGATGTATTATCTTTGTTCATTTTCTCTAGGATTTCTTTAACACGCGCCAGGAATTGGCCGCATACGAGGCCATCGAGCACACGATGGTCGAGCGACAGGCATAAGTTGACCATATCACGCGCAGCGATCATTCCGCCCTCCATGATAACTGGTCGCTTGACGATTGACTCGACTTGGATGATGGCAGCCTGAGGGTGGTTGATGATGCCCATGGACTGGACAGACCCGAACGAGCCGGTGTTGTTGACGGTGAATGTGCCGCCTTGCATATCTGCCGATTTCAATTTGCCTGTGCGCGCTTTTTGCGCCAGTTCATTGATTTCTCGTCCGATGCCTTTGACGGATTTCTCATCGGCATTTTTGATGACCGGCACGAACAAAGCATTATCAGAAGCTACCGCGATCGAGATGTTGATGTCTTTTTTCTGGATGATCTTGTCCCCTGCCCACATCGAGTTCATCATCGGGAACTCTTTCAATGCCTGGGAGATCGCTTTGACGAAGAATGCAAAATACGTGATGTTGAACCCTTCTTTTTTCTTGAAGTCGCCTTTGATGGAATCGCGGAATTGCGCAAGGTCCGTCACGTCGACTTCGATCATCATCCATGCATGAGGTGCTTCATGCTTGCTCTTGAGCATATTCGCTGCAATTGCTTTGCGCACGCCAGTAACAGGGATTTCAATATCGCCAGGTGCCGATTCGATCGGCTCTTCCTTGGCTGCCGGCGCTTTCGGCGCTTGTTGCGGTGCAGCTTGTTGAACAGGCTCTGCTGCTTCAGTTGCTTGAGACGCTTGTGCCGTCTCCCCGCCAGCTTGCGGGATATTGCCGCTTTCGATCAATTGCATCAAATCCTTGCGGGTGATGCGGCCTTCGTTTCCGGATCCTTCAACTTGGTTCAGGTCGATATCGTGTTCTTGTGCGAGGCGTAGAACGGCTGGTGAATAACGCGCTTTTCCGCCTTGTGGCTTAGCTGGTTTCGAAGAGCCTTTTTCCCCTTCGAGCTTTTTGGTCGGTGCGGCGCCTGCAGCCGGCATTTCATTGGCTTTCTCGCCTTCCACCGGTTTTGCCTCTTCGACTGGGGCAAAATCTCCGCCTTCAGTTTCGATTGTGCAGACCACTTCGCCGACTTCCAATGTATCCCCTTCAGAAGCGATCAATTCCTTGATCGTCCCCGTGAAGGATGAAGGGACTTCTGCGGTTACTTTATCAGTATTGACTTCTGCCAGCGGGTCATACTTGTTGACATGATCGCCTGGCTGGACAAGCCATTTTTCGATTGTGCCTTCTGTTACACTTTCGCCAAGTTGGGGCATCGTGATTTTTTCAATAGCCAAAGGGATTCCTCCTTTTCAATCTGTAATGCATATTCATCTATAAGGTTTATGCGTTAACGGCCAGCTTCTCGGGTCATAAGCCATCCCGGTGTCTAGTTCAGTGCCTAGCTCTTCGGGTCATAAGCCATCCCGGCTATCTGGCAAAGAACGCCACATTGCCAGTTCGTCTTATGCCTGTCAGAGCTGAACAGGCACTTCCACTTTTCGTGGCTGTGCGGCAAAGAGCGCCGCTTCGCCGGTTCGTCTTATGCCTGTCGAAGCTAGACGGCCATTTCCGCTTTTCTTCTTAAAATTCAGCTAGTTCTCTCATGGCTTTTTCGACTTTGTCCGGGTTGATCATGAAGAATTTCTCCATGGTCGGTGCGTATGGCATAGCTGGAACATCCGGGCCTGCTAAGCGCTTGATTGGAGCATCGAGGTCGAATAGGCAGTTCTCAGCGATGATTGCCGCCACTTCGCCGATAATGCTTCCTTCTTTATTGTCTTCTGTGACAAGAAGGACTTTGCCGGTCTTTTTCGCCGCTTCAATGATGCCTTCCTTATCCAATGGATAGATCGTGCGCAAGTCGAGGATATGTGCCGAGTAGCCGTCTTCTGCCAGGCGTTCGGCCGCTTGCAACGCAAAGTTGACAGCCAATCCGTAGGTGATGACGGTGATGTCTTCGCCTTCGCGTTTGACGTCGGCTTTGCCGATTTCGATTGTGTAATCGTCTTCAGGCACTTCGCCTTTGATCAGGCGGTACGCGCGTTTGTGCTCGAAGAACATGACCGGGTCTTCATCGCGTATCGCGGCTTTAAGCAGCCCCTTGGCGTCGTATGGAGTGGACGGGATGACGATTTTCAATCCAGGCTGGTTGGCGAATACCGCTTCGACTGATTGCGAATGATAAAGTGCGCCGTGGACGCCCCCGCCGAATGGAGCACGGAAGACGATCGGGCAAGACCAGTCATTGTTTGAGCGGTAACGGATGCGCGAGGCTTCTGAAATGATTTGGTTGACCGCCGGCATGATGAAATCCGCGAACTGGAATTCAGCGATTGGGCGCAATCCGTACATGGCCGCGCCGATCCCAACGCCTGCGATAGCCGATTCAGCTAGTGGCGTGTCGATTACCCGGTCTTCGCCGAATTCATCGTAAAGGCCTTGGGTCGCTTTGAAAACGCCGCCTTTTTTACCGACATCTTCACCGAGTACGAAAACGTTTTCGTCACGTGCCATTTCTTCTTTCATGGCAAGCGTGATGGCATCAATATAGCTCATAACTGCCATTATTCGTTTCCTCCTTCTTCTGCATAGACGTATTTCAATGCATCTTCCGCTTTTGCGTATGGTGCATTTTCCGCATAATCTGTCGCTTCGTTGACAAGCGCCATGATGCGGTCGTTAATTTCTTTTTCAAGTTCGTCGTCCATGATGCCATTTTCTTTCAAATAAGCACCGAACAATAGAATCGGGTCTTTTTCTTTTTGCGCAGCGAGTTCGTCCGCTGAACGGTATTGGCGATGGTCATCATCTGACGAGTGGGCCGTCATGCGCTCTGAAACTGTCTCGATCAAGCTCGGGCCTTCGCCGTTGCGTGCGCGGTCTGCCGCTTCTTTCACGTGTTTGTAGACTTCGATCGGGTCGTTTCCGTCGATCGTTACGCCCGGCATGCCGTAGCTTGCCGCACGGTCTGAGACATTTTTGCTTGCCACTTGGCGATCGAATGGCACCGAAATGGCGTAGCGGTTGTTTTCGACCATCGTGATGACCGGCAATTTATGTACGCCGGCAAAGTTCAAGCCCTCGTGGAAATCGCCTTGGTTGGAGGACCCTTCACCAAGTGTATTGAATGTGATGAAATCCTTTTTCTTCATTTTTCCTGCAAGCGCAACACCCACTGCGTGAGGAAGCTGCGTTGTTACAGGAGAAGAACCTGTCAGGATGCGATTCTTCTTCTGGCCGAAATGCCCAGGCATCTGGCGGCCGCCGGAGTTCGGGTCTTCTGCTTTGGCAAATGCCGACAGCATCAACTCTTTCGGTGTCATGCCGAAATGAAGGACGACACCAAGGTCGCGGTAATACGGCGCGACGTAATCTTTCGTGTTGTCGAGCGCATAAGCCGCCCCGACTTGCGCCGCTTCCTGCCCTTGGCAAGAGATGACGAATGGGATTTTCCCTGCACGGTTCAGGAGCCACATGCGTTCATCCACACGGCGCGCCGTCAACATCGTTTCGTATATTTTCAAGACATCTTCGTTCGTCAAACCTACTTCTTCGTGTTTTGTAGCCATTGAATTTCCTCCTTTAACTATGGATCGCTTTGCCGTCTACCGCTAAAGCTGCTTCGCCCATGACCTCTGAAAGTGTCGGGTGCGGGTGGATCGTATCTGCAATTTCCCAAGGGGTTGCGTCGAGTACCATGGCAAGTCCGGCTTCTGAGATCATGTCCGTCACATGCGGCCCGATCATATGGACGCCGAGGATATCGTTCGTTTCTTTGTCCGCAATGATTTTCACGAAACCATCCGATTCTCCGTAAACCAGCGCTTTGCCAATTGCCTTGAATGAGAATTTCCCTGTTTTCACATCATAGCCTTGCTCTTTCGCTTGGTCTTCCGTAATCCCGACACTTGCCGCTTCCGGATTGGAGTAGATGCAGCGGGAGACCAAATCGTAATTGATGGCATGCGGGGCGTTGCCTTTAATATGCTCCACGGCTGTAATGCCTTCATGTGAAGCCACGTGAGCCAGCTGCATGCCCCCGATAACATCACCGATTGCGTAAATATGGGATTCTTTTGTCTGGAACGTATTCTTGACCTGGATAAAGCCATTCTCCACAAGGATGTCCGTGTTTTCGATCCCGATATTTTCGACATTCGCTTGGCGCCCGACTGAAACCAGCATCTTTTCTGCAGTGAAGGTTTCGTTGCTGCCGTTGATCTCTGCTTGGATCGCCACTTGGCCATCGCCCTTTTCGATTGTTTCCGGCAGGACTTTCGCGCTTGTCGCGAATTTAACGCCTTTTTTCTTTAATAATTTTTGCATTTCTTTGGAAATGTCTTTGTCTTCGGTCGGGATGATGCGGTCTGCGTATTCAAGGACCGTCACCTCGACGCCAAAATCGTTGAGCATAGAGGCCCACTCGATTCCGATGACGCCGCCTCCGACAATCAGAATGGATTTCGGCAGTTCGCTCATGGCGAGCGCTTCATCCGAGCTCATGACGAATTCCCCGTCGATTTCAAGCCCCGGCAATGTCCGCGGGCGTGAACCGGTGGCGATGATGACGTTGTTCGGGATAAGCATTTCATTTTCTTCCCCGTTGTTCATCTCGACGGAAATCGTTCCAGGGTTCGGCGAGAAGATCGACGGCCCGAGAATGCGGCCGATACCTTCATAGACATCGATCTTGCCTTTTTTCATCAAACCTTGCACACCAGCATGCAATTGGTCGACAATCCCTTGTTTGCGCTGTTGGACGCGCGAGAAATCGAGTGATACTTCGCCGGTGTTGACCCCAAAATCAGCGGCATGGTTTTTTGTCGTTGCGTATACTTCCGCACTGCGGAGCAGTGCTTTACTCGGGATGCAGCCTTGATGCAGGCATGTGCCGCCCAGGTTGCCTTTTTCGACAATCGCAGTTTTGAGTCCGAGCTGGGCAGAGCGGATTGCCGCTACATAGCCGCCCGTACCGCCGCCTAGAATGACGACATCGTAATTTTGAGCCATTGGGTATTCCTCCTTTGGAATGATTAACCGTTTGGATAGATTCGAGCTTGTTCTTCGCCGTCGAGGACCCGGCTGGCGCCTTCTGCGAGCGCTTGCAATTCATTTTCACCGGGTTGGACCACGACATCGGCAATCCAGGAAATCCGGTCTGAAATCGATTTAACGAAATCTTTGCCATAAGCCAAGCCGCCCGTCAAGATGATGGCATCGACTTGCCCTTTTAATACGGCACTAGCAGAACCGATTTCCTTGGCGACTTGATAAGCCATCGCATCGTATATCAAGGATGCTTCCTTATCGCCTTTTTGGATGCGTTTTTCGACGGTCACGGCGTCATTTGTCCCGAGATAACCGACCAAACCGCCTTGCCCGACTAATTTTTTCATGATTTCGTGGCGGTAATATTGGCCGGAAAAGCACAGTTCGACCAAATCACCTGCAGGCACGGTGCCTGCCCGCTCCGGGCTGAAAGGGCCATCGCCGTGCAAGCCATTATTGACGTCGACGACTTTGCCGCCTTCATGGACGCCGACCGTGATGCCGCCGCCCATATGTGTGACAATGAGGCGAAGGTCTTGATAAGCGCGCCCTGTTTCTTTGGCATAGCGTCTCGCGACTGCCTTTTGGTTCAGGGCATGGAAAATCGATTTTCGTTCAATCAATGAAAATCCCGAAACGCGCGCCACAGGCGACAATTCATCGACAACCACAGGATCGACGATAAATGCCGGGATGTTCAGCCCTTCGGCAATTTCATGGGCGATGATGCCGCCGAGATTGGAGGCGTGCTGGCCTGAATAGCCCTCACGCAAATCCTCCAGCATCGCTTCATTGACAGCGTAAGTGCCGCCTTCGATCGGCCGCAACAAGCCGCCCCTTCCGCATACGGCAGAAAGTTTCGAGACGTTCATGCCTTCTTCATCCAGCGCTTCCAATATGTTTTGTTTCCTGAATTGGAACTGGTCAATAATGGCAGGGAAATCCGCCAGCTCTTCTGTTGAGTGGCGGATTGTTTTTTCAAGGATCTGGACATCGTTGTCAAAAACGCCGATCTTTGTCGAAGTTGAGCCGGGGTTAATGACCAGAATTCGATTCAGCTGTTTTTGCACATCGATTCCTCCATTTCTTCCTTCTGGTTAGCGTCTGCTCAAGATATCGTGGCCGTGGCCGCTGCGCAGGAATTGGCTTCTGGAATTACGGACGCGTTCGATGCGCTCTTCAGCCATGCGCTCAGCAGCGATATAGCTTGGGATTCCGTCGCGTTTAGCGATTTCGAAGATGCGCGTGATGCTGTCGTAGATCGTTTCAACGCGTTTCATGGCGCGTTCGTTGTTGTAGCCGTAAAGCTCATCCGCTACGTTGATGACGCCGCCTGAGTTGATAACGAAATCCGGTGCGTAAACGATGCCGCGTGCTTCAAGCTCATCGCCGTGGCGTTCTTCTTTCAATTGGTTGTTGGCAGATCCTGCGACCACTTTCACCTTCAATTGAGGAATCGTCTCATCGTTGATGATTGCCCCCATTGCGCAAGGTGCAAAGATGTCCGCATCTTGCGAGTAGATTTCGCCCGGCTCGACAGCAGTTGCGCCGAATGCATCCACTGCACGCTGTACGGCTTCTTTGTTGATGTCCGTGACGATCAATTTCGCGCCTTCTTTGTGCAAATACTCGCACAGCGGGTAAGCGACGTTACCGACGCCTTGCACTGCCACTGTTTTGCCTTCAAGTGAATCGTCGCCGTAAGCTTCCATCGCAGCAGCTTTCATGCCGATGTATGCGCCGTAAGCAGTGACAGGCGATGGATTGCCTGATGAACCGAATGCCGGCGAGATGCCCGTGACGAAATCTGTTTCTTCGTGGATCATATCCATATCGGCTACAGTCGTACCCACATCTTCAGCCGTGATGTAACGGCCGTTCAAGCCTTGGATGAAACGGCCGAAAGCGCGGAACATTTCTTCATTTTTGTCTTTCAGCGGATCGCCGATGATAACGGTTTTACCGCCGCCGAGGTTAAGGCCGGCTGCTGCGTTTTTGTAAGTCATGCCGCGCCCTAGGCGGATCGCGTCTTCAATCGCTTCTTCTTCAGTTTCATAGTTCCACATGCGTGTGCCGCCAAGAGCTGGCCCAAGAGTCGTATCGTGGATGCAGATGATGGCTTTAAGCCCAGAGTTTTTATCTTGGCAAAATACCAATTGCTCGTAATCGTGTTCTTCCATCTTTTTGAAAATTTCCATCGTAAATTCCTCCTAGTGGTTTATGGTTTCTATTGCTTACTAAGTTAGAGGCCGCCATCCTTCAAGGATTCCCTTGAATTGAAGCTGCTCTTTATAAAGTCGCTGAGCGCAAGGCTAAAGCGAGAGAGAATAATTTGCTTTCTGCACTGTCGGCGCGCGATGTCAAGACGATCGGCGCTTTTGCGCCTGCAATGATGCCGCCGACTTTGGCTCTGGAAAAGTAGACAAGTGATTTATAGAGGATATTGCCGGCTTCGATGTTCGGTACCAGCAAGATGTCTGCATGCCCCGCTGTGTCCCCTTCAATGCGTTTATGCTTTGCCGCTTCCACGGAGATGGCGTTGTCCAGGGCCAGTGGGCCATCAACGATACAATCCGTAATCTGCCCGCGCTTGTTCATGGCGGCCAGCGCTGCAGCATCCAAAGTTGCCTGCATGGCGGGATTGACGACCTCGACCGCCGCAAGCGCCGCTACAATCGGTAAATTGACGCCGCTCGACTGCGCAACCTGGACGGCATTGCGGATGATCTGTGCCTTTTCCTGAAGCGATGGTTGGATGTTCATGCCGGCATCGGTAACGAATATGAGCCGGTCATAGCCTTCGACTTCAAAAGCCGCCACATGGGATAACACCGATCCTGTGCGGAGCCCGTAATCTGCGTTGAGTGCCGCTTTCATCAGTGTTGCGGTGGGGATATGCCCTTTCATCAAGACGCTGGCGTCATTCATGAAGACAGCCCGCACTGCTTCTTTTGCCGCTTGCTGAGGCCCGTTCACGTGATGGATCGAAAGTTTCGGATGGCCCTTCAAATGGGGGAAATCATCTGCGATCAATTGCTTCAATGTCGCTTCGTCATCGTATAGATGAAAGCTTGCCAGATTTTGATCGAGCGCCAATGAAACGGCTTCCAAAACCGCGTGGTCAGCAGCTGCTGCCACCGCGACTGCGTGCTCATCCTGCAAGTCGATTCCATCGACGATGTTCTGCAAAGTGGTCATCTCTATCACCTCATTCCTTTTTATTAAAACAGAAGAAAGCTTGAGATATAAGGGATGTAAGCGTTTTATTTGCAAAATACGGCAGTTCTCTTTGCAAATTATTGCAAAACCTTGCAGAGAGTTGCAAAACCTTATAGTAGTCCGAATTTTTCCAATTTATAGTATAAAGTACGCAAGGAAATCTGGAGCTGTTTTGCCGTTTTCGACTTATTTCCTTTCGCCTCTTCCAGTGCACGGTGTAAAATCCCACGTTCGACCGTTTCGAGCTGTTCCTGCAATGGCGCCGATGCCGGGATGACCACTTCATTCTTCGCTTCTGCCGCTTTCAGCATATTCAAGGGGATATGGTCTTCTGTCATGACTTTGTCGTTCATCTGCATGAAAATCATTGAACGGCTTAAGATATTTTCCAGTTCACGCACATTGCCAGGCCAATCGTACATCTTCAAAAATTGCAGTGCTTTTTCCGATACACTTTCCACATTCCGGCCGTATTCCTGGTTGAGCTTCAGCAACAAGCGATCCACGATGCGCGGAATGTCCTGTTTCCTGCTGCGCAGCGGGGGGATCAAGATCGGCATGCGGTTCAACCGGTAATACAGGTCTTCACGGAAGGTCCCGTCAAGCAGCGCCTTTTCCATATTGGCATTGGTCGAAGCGATGACACGGACATTGACCGGGATCGGTTTGGTCCCGCCGATCCGCATCGTTTCATGTTCCTGCAAGACGCGCAGCAATTTGCTTTGGATCTGGGGAGACAATTCCCCGATTTCATCCAGGAAAATGCTGCCGTTGTTCGCTTCCTCCAGCAAGCCCCGTTTTGCACCTGTCCGGCTCTCAAGCGTCGCACCTTCTTCGTAACCGAACAATTCGGCATCCAATTGCTCACTCGATACGGCCGCACAATTGACGCGGACGAACTTATTGAACTGGCGTTCGCTGGCACTGTGGATGGCGTGCGCGAACAATTCCTTGCCCGTGCCCGACTCTCCGCGTAGCAGCACGGTCACAAGCGTTTGTGCGGCAAGTTTTGCTTGCTGCAGCGACAATTGCATCTCAGGTGACAAACCGATGATGTCATCGAAAGTGTATTTCGACTCAAGCGTGCGGATGATGCTTCTCGCACGGTCCAGTTCCTTCATGAGCGAACGGATTTCGGTGGTGTCATGGATGACCCCGACACTTCCCTTTAACTGGTTATCGACGATGATCGGCGCAACATTGACGATGACTTCCCGTTTGGCTGGGCCGACTTTTAAATTGACGCCACGCACAGGCTTTCGGGTCTGCAAGGCTTTGAAATGCATGCTCTCTCCTTCTGAGATGTCCGCAGATGCCGGGCGGCCGATGACTTGCTCCATTTCAAGGCCGGTGATTCTTGTATAGGCCGGATTGACAAGCAAGCCGATGCCTTTTTCGTCCACAACTGAAATGGCATCGTCGCTGGATTGGATGATCGCTTGGAGCATCGTCTGGATTTCTTTCAGGTCAGTGATTTCCTCGGCGAGTGAAACCACTTCCGTAATATCCTTGAACACCGCGAAGGCACCGATCAATTCGCCGGTTTCATCGATCATCGGGAAACGGCTCGTGACGATTTTCGATCCGTCTTTCAGTTCAAGCTCCCGGTTCAATTCCGTCCTGCCTGTCTCGATGATCCTCGGCAATTCACTCATCGAAATCAATTCATGGATATGCCGGCCGATCGCTTCATCCTGCTTGACCGAAAGCATGCGTGCAGCGCTGCGATTGATGAAATTAATATGGTTGTCGAGATCGATGCCGACCATGCCTTCGTCGATTGAATTGAAAATGATCGATCCCTTATGGCTCTCGTTGCTCAGCCGGTTGATATAATGCTCTTTCTCATCCATCAGGCGTACAAAAACATTGGCGACGCTCCCTGGGATAATGACGGTGCGGGGCGGATAGAAACGGCGCAAGCGCTGCGTCAATTCGTCGTCGCCTGTCACGTTGAAGACGATATCGACCGCTTTCGGCAATTCCCGGTAATCCGTAGCAGTGGAAATATTGAATTTTCCAGCTTCCTGTAGAGCCGGAGCTGCCCCGTCGATGTCAGCAACTCCTTCTACATGGAACCATCCGGATTCGACGAGCAGCTTCAAAATTGCAGATCCGCCGATCCCGCCGCCGATAATGATTACATTTTGCAATTTTCTTCAAACCTTTCTGTCACGATTCATGCAATGTACTGCACATATATTTCTAGCCTACCGCAGGGGACAATTCTTGACAACTTTAAGCGGATTGGAAACAATGGAACATGAAGGATGTGGAATAGATGGGACGATTGATTGCATTTATCATTTTGCTCATTCCCGGCGTCATGGCCGCTTATGGCATCAAATTAATGCGGGATACCCTTTTCAATAAATTGCTCGAACCGTATCCCGCTCTGTGGATGCAGTTTACACTCGGGACGCTCTTTACAGTGATCGGCATCGGCTTCTTCGCTGGATTCCTGTTGAATCGTGACCGGAAAAAAGGCAATGTGTCTGAACGGTTCCAGAAGCGATAAATGGGCCTTTGCAATGAACACAAAAAAACCAGCCAGGAACAATCGTTCCTGGCTGGTTTTTTGTCTTTAGCGCTGCAATTCCATTGTACCCTGCGGCCGCATAACTTTTGCGCGTGCAGGATAATCGGTGATGATGCCTTTGACCGAAGGATGGAGTGTGCGGAGAAAACGTTCATTCCCCGATACCCCATAAAGCCGAACCGCCTTGCCCATCTCCGCAATCGGTTCTAGCCATTTGGGTTTATGGAACCTTTTGTGGAAATGGAAACTGTCGAGCCAATGGTAATCCTCGAGCCCGTTCCACTGGGAGGCCCGTTTCAATATCCACGCTATTTCAATACTCGGCAGCAAGCGTTTCATCCTCGCAAGAAGCTCAGCATCGAATGATGAGAGATGGATATTGTCTACCCCTTCAAGCAAAGCCGCGATAATTTCAGGGCCGTCGGGATGCTTTGCGACAGAGGACTTCAATTCGATATTCAATGGAATGTTTTTCTTTTTCGCCCAGTCAATCACTTCATATGCCAGTGGAATTGAATGGCGCCCGAAGCGCCTGAACCTTTTCCGGATCGACAGCGACTTCAGGGATTCATACGGCATACTATAAATATCCTCCTGCGTCCTCGCCAGGCGTTTTAATTGATCGTCATGGTAGACGATTGCTATGCCGTCCCGCGTCATCTGGACATCCAACTCGATGCCCACTTGTATTTGATGCGCCAATTCGAATGCTTGCCATGTATTTTCAAGGGCATGCCCAGATGCACCGCGATGCGCATAGATTTCGATTTCAGACATAGTTTCCTCCCCTTTTTTTGGATAGGACCCAACTTTAATCATTTATTTTATCACTTCATTAATTGGCTGCAAGTGTTGGGCTTGCTTGTGGGCGATTTTTTATTTTTTATATTCCCTTATGTAGTTTAATACATTTCTTTAAGGGGCACTGCCGCGCAAAAAAAAACCGGCCCCCTCACAGGAGCCGGTCCATGCGTATTATGGTTCAGTGGTGCCGAGGCTGTCGACGATCATGGCGATGAATTCTGAATTGGACGGCTTTGATTGCAGATGCGATTCGCTATAGCCGAACACGGTGGCGATATGCGCGACAGATTCACTGCGCACCCACACTTGTTCGATGGCATGGCGGATCGACCTTTCGACCCGTGCCGCCGTCGTATCGAACTTCAAAGCGATCTTCGGATACAGCTCTTTCGTCACTTTTCCAAGTGCAGAAGGTTCATCCACGACGATCGATACAGCCGCTTTCAAATACATATAGCCTTTTAAATGCGGCGGCACGCCGATATCTTTCAGCCTCGATGTGATGGCTTCGTCTTTTGTCACCATGCCGCTTTTCGCCGGCTGGTCCCCATTTTTCATGATATGGTTGATCTGGACGACCAGCCGCTCGGTCTCGAACGGTTTCATGATGAAATACGAAGCTCCGTAGTCAGCAGCTTGGCTCATGATCGACTCCTGGCCGAATGCAGACAGCATGATGACATGGATTTTACTCAAGCGCTCATCGGATCGCAGCACATCGAGCACCGCAATGCCATCGAGATACGGCATGATGATGTCGAGCAGCAAGATGTCCGCATCGGTCTGTTCCAGAATGCCGATGCATTCCCTGCCATCGTAGGCAACGCCCACCACTTCCATGTTCGGCTGTGAATCAAGGAATTCGGTCATCAATTCGACAAGCTCACGGTTATCATCGGCAATGGCGATTTTTATTTTCTCCATATTTTTCTCTCCTAAAATACAAGCTCCGGACCTTTATTTCATCAACAGCTTCCGGTCCCTCGCCAAAGTCAGCAATTCATCGGCATGCTGTAAGGTCAACTCGGTGATTTCCGCCCCCGACAGCATGCGGCTCATTTCTTCAGTGCGCTTGCGCCCAGCCAATTCCTTCACCGATGTGGTCGTGCGGTCTTTCGATACTTTTTTCTCGATGAACAGATGCTGGTCCGCCATCGCAGCGACTTGCGGCAGATGGGAAATGCACAGCACCTGGGAATGGCGTGCGATGGCGGCGATTTTTTCTGCGATCGCCTGTGCCACGCGCCCGCTGACTCCTGTATCGACTTCATCGAAAATGATCGATGTGATGCCCTGGTGCTTGGAAAAGATGGTCTTGAGCGCGAGCATCATGCGTGACAATTCACCGCCTGAGGCGACTTTCGTCAGCGGCTTCAAAGGCTCCCCGACATTCGTCGAAATATGGAATGCGATGCTGTCCTGCCCGAAACGGTCGAATTTGCCTTTCGGCAGCAGATTGAATTGGACTTCAAATGAAGCTTTGCCCATGTGGAGCTCCTTCAACTGCTCCATGATCGCTTTCGCCAATTTGGCTGCCGCCTGCTTTCTGAGCATGGTCAGTTCTTCCGCCTCGATGCGCAAGTCCTCGGTCAATTCCTTCAGTTTCTCCTGGTCTAGCCGCAGGCGCTGGTCGCGGTTGAGCAATTTGTCGAGTTCGTCCGCTTGCTCTTCCTGGTACAATAGGATGTCTTCGACCGAGGCGCCGTATTTGCGCTTCAAGGACTGCAATAACGCCAAGCGCTGTTCGATTTCATTGAGCCGTTCCGGGTCGAATTCCAGCTGGTCCAGTATGCGCTTGATTTCGGTTGACGTGTCCTGGAGCTGATAGAATGCCCCTGCGACCGACTCCGAGGCTTCCTGGAACTGCTCATCGACCGCTGCGGCATGTTCAAGTTCGCTCATCGCGTTGCCGACCCAATCCAGCCCTTTCGACTCCCCTTGAATCGCTTCATGGGCTTGTGAAATCGACTCGAAGATTTTGGTGAAATTCTGCAGCCGTTTGCGTTCTTCCAGTAAAGTTTCTTCTTCTCCCGGCACGAGCTGGGCATCTTCGATTTCACGTAATTGGAATGTCAGTAAGTCGATGCGCTGTGCAATCTGCTGCTCGTTTTCGTTATAGCTGGCGAATTCACGTTTCAATTTCGTGTATTTTTCGAATGTGTGGCTATAGCTTTCTTTCGCTTTTGTCAGAAGTTTCCCCGCAAATTGATCCAATAGATGGAGGTGCTGCTTTTCATCCATCAATTCCTGCGTTTCGTGCTGTCCGTGGATGTCGATCAATGCGGCCCCCACTTCGCGCAAAATGGAAATGGTCACAAGTTTGCCGTTGATGCGGCAAACGTTCTTGCCTTTGCCGTTCAGCTCGCGGCGCAAAAGAACATCGCCATCGCTCGCCTGGATGCCGAAATCCTCCAGTTTTTTATGGACCGGATGCTTTTCGCTTTCGATGTGGAACAAGCCTTCGATTTCAGCCTTTTGGGCCCCGTGACGAATGAACTCCTGGCTTCCGCGCCCTCCGGCCAGTAAATGCACGGCATCGATGATGATCGATTTACCGGCACCGGTCTCTCCTGTCAGAACTGTCATGCCTTCTGTAAAACTGACCGATAATGTATCGATAATCGCAAAATTGCGTATATCCAATTCTCGCAGCATATACATCCACCTCTTTATTAAAGCATTTCGATCAAGCGCTGTTTCAGCACTTCGCGATGTTCCACATCCCGGCAGATGATCAAACATGTATCATCCCCGCAGATCGTCCCCAGAATTTCCTCCCAATCCAAATGGTCGATCAAGGAACCGATGGCATGGGCATTGCCCGGCAAGGTTTTCATGACCAAGAAATGGCTGGCCCCATCGATGCTGACGAATGCGTCAGTGAGCGCACGGTGCAGTTTCTGCATCGGGTTGAAGCGCTGGTCTGCCGGCAAACTGTATTTGTAGCGGCCGTCCTGCAAAGGGACTTTCACTAAATGAAGTTCCTTTATATCACGGGATACGGTCGCTTGCGTCACTTCATAGCCCGCAGCTTTCAATAAGTCGACCAAATCATCTTGCGTTTCGATTTCGCGATTTGAGATCAAGTCGCGGATTTTGATATGACGTTGTCCTTTATTCATGGTGCTCCCCCTTGAGTGAATAATTATTCCATATACTTTATATCGTAACTCTAAACCGCTTTGAAGACAAGAAAACATCCTGCCCGTGCCAGAACTATTTACCCCTTATCGCCAAGCTTCACTCATTTTCAGCGGCAAAGCAGAAAAAAGGACAGGGAAGGAACTCCCCTGTCCTTTTAATTAAGATGGCGACGTGTTTTTTTCCTTGAATGCGGAATGGGCATTCTCGACCACTTGTGCAATCGAATGCGCATCCGGCAAATCACTTTTCCCCGCCTGCTCGTTGGAGACAAGATGGAACAAAAACTCGATATTGCCTTCGCCCCCGGTGATCGGCGAATGGGTCATCGCCTTTACTTCAAAACCGCAATCGACGGCATAGGCTGCCACTTTTTGCAGCACTTCCTGATGCACTTTCGGATCGCGGACAATGCCTTTTTTGCCGACTTTCTCGCGCCCCGCTTCAAACTGCGGCTTAACGAGAGCTATACAGTCGCCGCCTGGCACCAGAATGGTCTTCAGTACCGGCAGGATGATGCGCAGCGAGATGAAGGAGACGTCGATCGTCGCCACTTCCGGCAAGCCTTCCCCGAAATCTTCAGGCTTTGAATGCCGGAAATTGGTGCGTTCCATGACGGTGACGCGCGGGTCCTGGCGGATTTTCCAGGCCAGTTGGTTATAGCCGACATCGAGTGCGTAGCCATGGCGCGCGCCGTTTTGCAATGCGCAATCGGTAAAGCCGCCGGTCGATGAGCCGATGTCGAGCATCATTTTGCCTTCCACCGTAACATCGAATTCAGCAAGCGCTTTTTCCAGTTTCAAGCCGCCGCGGCTGACATAGCGCAAATCATTGCCCTTTTTTTCAAGCGGCGCATCTTCAGGGATTTTTTCGCCGGGTTTCTCGAGGCGTTCGCTGCCCGAGAAAATCACTCCCGCCATGATGGCACGCTTGGCTTTTTCCCTTGTTTCGCAAATGCCCCGCTCAACCAGCAGGACATCCACCCGTTCTTTTTTCACTTTATTCATAGAGCGTTCGACCGCTCCTGCTGCTGCGAATTCTGGCGGACACGCGATTTGACTTTCTTGACCACTTCGTCGCTATTGAGATGGATTTCATCCATCAACTCGGCGACATCACCGTGTTCAACAAAGAGATCCGGTATGCCCATACGGTCGATGACAGCGCCTTCGTGGCCGTTGTCATGCGCATACTCAAGCACCGCACTGCCGAAGCCGCCTTGAAGGACCGCTTCCTCGATCGTCAAGACCGGTACATTGCGGCCGAAAATCGATGCAAGCATCTCTTCATCCATCGGTTTGATGAAGCGCGCGTTGACGACTTCCGCCTGGATTCCTTCTTCACGCAATTGCTCAGCTGCATGAAGTGCCATCGGGATGGTCGTGCCGAATGTCAGGATGATGGCATCCGCCCCTTTTTCCATCACTTCCCAGCTGCCGATCGGGATCGCTTTCAGTTCATCGTCCATTGGGACACCGAGGCCATTGCCGCGCGGATAGCGCAATGCAATCGGGCCATCATCGTAATCGATCGCCGTCTTGACCATGTGCTGCCCTTCGTTCTCGTCTTTTGGCATCATCAGGACCATGTTCGGGAGATGGCGCAGGAAGGCGATATCGAAAACGCCTTGATGCGTTTCGCCGTCCGCCCCGACGAGGCCGGAACGGTCGATGCCGATGAAGACATTCAAGTTCTGCCGGCAAATATCATGGACCACTTGGTCGTAGGCACGCTGCAGGAATGTCGAGTAGATCGCAAGGAACGGCTTCATGCCTTGCGTTGCAAGCCCTGCGGCCATGGTGGTCGCATGCTGTTCGGCGATCCCTACATCGAACATGCGCTCAGGGAACTCAGAGGCAAAGCCTTCCAGTTTCGACCCGACAGGCATGGCCGGTGTTATAGCGACGATGCGCTCATCGGTACGGGCAAGTTTGCGTGCGGTCTCGGCGATCAGCCCGCTCCATGAAGGGGCCGTGGATGAAGATTTCACCAAATCGCCGGTTTCCATCTTATAGGGCCCAATTCCATGCCACGTGCCGATTCTATCCTGTTCAGCCGGCAAATAGCCTTTGCCTTTTTTCGTGATGACGTGAAGCAGGACAGGGCCTTTCGTTTTCTTCGCATATTCCAGGTTGTCTTCAAGTTCCTCGAGGTCATGCCCGTCGATCGGGCCGAGGTACGTGAATCCGAGCTCTTCGAAGAACATGCCGGAGACGACCAGATATTTCAGGCTGTCCTTGACGCGCTCTGCCGTTGAAGCGAGCTTGCCGCCGACGGCCGGTACTTTTTTCAGCAAGTATTCCAGGTCGTCTTTGACTTTGTTGTATTTTCCGGCCGTCCGCATGCGCCCAAGTACGCTATGGAGCGCCCCGACATTCGGTGCGATCGACATTTCATTATCATTGAGGATGACGGTCATGTCGGTCTGGGCATGACCGATATGGTTCAGCGCTTCAAACGCCATGCCGCCGGTCAACGCGCCGTCGCCGATGATCGGGATGACGTAATTTTTATCTTTTTTGATATCCCGAGCGGCCGCCATGCCCATGGCAGCGGACAAGGAAGTCGAACTATGGCCGGTTTCCCAGACATCGTGATCGCTTTCATTGCGTTTCGGGAAGCCGCACAGCCCTTTGAATTTCCGCAATGTCTCGAATTGATCCGCACGCCCCGTCAAGATTTTATGGACATAGGACTGATGCCCGACATCCCAAATCAATTTATCGTCCGGGCTATCGAATACACGGTGAAGCGCGATCGTCAATTCCACCACGCCGAGGTTCGGGCCGATATGGCCACCGGTTTTCGAGAGATTTTCTATGAGAAATCGACGGATATCTTCACTTAAGAGCTCCAATTGCTCTGGATTCAGCTCTTTAAGGAAAGATGGACCAGTTATCGAATGAAGATCCATTTGCCATCACACACCTTTTTCTATATTTTCCTGTATTGTTGTCTCCCCATATTATAGCAAGACAGGGCAAATGTACAAACAAGAGCCCTATTTTCAGCTTTTTCGCTGGACGATCAGCTCAGTCAATTCCTTCAATAATTGCTGCTCTCCAGGAAGTTCCGCAAGCGCGGCAAGCGCCTGTTGTGCGTGATGATCCAGTTTTTCTTTGGCTTTCGGCAAAGTCAGGATACCGGGATACGTGCTTTTATCGCTCGTCTCGTCTTTTCCGGCTGTTTTCCCGAGTTCTTCGGAAGTGCCGGTGACATCCAGGATATCATCCTGGATCTGGAAGGCCAGCCCCAAATGGCGGCCGAATGTAGAAAGCGCCATCAATTGCCCAGGACTTGCGCCGGCAAGGATCGCCCCGGAAATGATGCTATACGTCAACAAAGCGCCGGTCTTCAATACATGGACTTGCTCCAATTCTTCCAGGCTCAGCTGTTTTTCTTCCCCTTCGATATCGAGGACTTGGCCCCCGACCATGCCTTCTGCGCCGGCCGCTGTCGACAGTAAGTCGATGAGACGCACTTTGTCTTCTGCTGAAACATCTTCCAAGCGCGACAAGATGCCGAAGCTCAAGGTCAACAAGGCATCTCCCGCTAAAATGGCGACAGCTTCCCCGAACACTTTATGGTTGGTCGGCATGCCGCGGCGCAAATCATCATTGTCCATGCTCGGCAAATCATCATGGATCAAGGAATATGTATGGATCATTTCAATTGCAGCCGCCACTTTCAAGGAATCCGGATGGGCGGCGCCTTGTTCATGCATTGTTGCGAGCACGAGCATCGGCCGGATGCGCTTGCCGCCCGCTTGCAGCGAATAATGCATCGATTCCTTCAGGGATTCGGGAATCGCCAACCCTCTGATCAGCATTGCCATTTCCTGTTGGATAACCGGTTCATAATGGGTTCTGAATTGTTTTAAGTTCATTGCGCATTTCCTTCCCCTTCGATTTCAGCAGGGACTTCTTTGCCATCCTTCATCATCGTCACCAGCTGGTTCTCGGCATTTTTCAATTTATCGTGGCACAGCTTCGATAACTCCATGCCTTTCTGGTAAAGCGTCAATGCTTCTTCGAGCGGCACATCGCCTTGTTCGAGCAATTTGACGATTTCCTCCAACTGCTCCATTGCGTCATTGAACATCAAGTTATTTTCTGCCATTTAGTCGCGCTCCTTATCTTTTGGGTTGATCGCTTCGATGACGGTCTCGACTTCTCCGTCCTTCATTGAAAGGCTCAGCCTATCGCCAAGCTCCAACTGATCCACGGATTTCACCACTCCGCCTTCCTTGAACGGAATCGCATAGCCCCTGTCCATGATCTTCAATGGACTGAGCGCATCCAGCGTCCGGATCGCTGATTTCAATTGCTGTTCCCGTTGCCGGAAGACATGGGTGATGCGCTGGTCGAGACGTTCTCCAAGAACCGCGAGATCGCGCTCGGCCTGGCGGATTCGGTCAGCCGGGCTGCGGTTTTCCAATTGGCGGGAAAGCATGGCCAGGCGGTCTCCTGAACGCCTTACCGACATCACGGTCTCGCGCTGCAGGGCATCCGTCGCCCGTTCGATGCGTTCGATGAATGGCCGGTAGAGCCGGTCCGGGTATGCCATCGGATAGGAATTTTGCAGCTGCGTCAGGCGGATGCGGCGCTGCTCCAAATCGTTCGACATGAACCGGAACATCACTTGGCGTTGCCCCATGATGCGCTCAAGCAATTCGATGCGGCTCGGTACTGCGAGTTCTGCAGCGGCCGTCGGGGTAGCTGCGCGCAAATCGGCCACAAAATCAGCGATCGTCGTATCAGTTTCATGGCCGACCGCTGAGATGACCGGAATCTCCGATGCATAAATCGCTCGTGCCACCGCTTCTTCGTTGAATGCCCACAGATCTTCGATCGATCCGCCCCCGCGCCCGACGATCAAGACATCGCTGTCTGTGCGGTTGGCCTGCTGGATGGACTGGACAATCGACTGGACGGCTCCTTGGCCTTGCACCAATGTAGGAAACAGCACAATCTGCGCAAGCGGGTAACGGCGCTTGAGCGTCGTGAGGATATCCCGAACCGCTGCACCGGTCTGCGCCGTGATGACTGCCACTTTTTCAGGATATTCAGGCAGCTGCTGTTTATGCGCAGCATTGAATAAGCCTTCTTTGCTGAGCTTTTCCTTTAATTGCTCGAAAGCCAAATAATAATCGCCGATGCCGTCAGGCTGCATCGACTGGGCATATAATTGGTATTGTCCCGATGCTTCATATACAGAGATATCCCCACGGATCAAGACGGTCATGCCGCTTTCCGGTCGGAATTTCATCGATTTCGCCTTCGCTGAGAACATGACAGCCGGCATGCGTGCTTTCTGGTCTTTCAAGGTAAAGTAGATGTGCCCGCTTGTATGGATTTTTACGTTCGACAGCTCCCCTTTTACGTAGACATCACGCAAATGAGGGTCGGCATCGAATTTCTTTTTTATGTATTTCGTTAACGCTGCAACACTTAAGTACGGGTCGGTCGCCAAAATGTCAACCCCTGTCTATGGAAAGTAAAAAGCTGTCTTTCTTTCGAAAAACAGCCCTATTTGCTATTCATTTTACACGCTTTCGCTAGCTTTGTCTTTCGATAATCCTTTTTCAGCCGATAGCAATGTGTTTTCCATCAGCATTGCAATGGTCATCGGCCCTACGCCGCCCGGCACAGGCGTGATGTAACTGGCACGCTCGCGCACCGCGTCGAAATCGACGTCGCCGCATAATTTCCCGTTTTCATCCCGGTTCATGCCGACATCGATGACGACTGCGCCTTCCTTGATGTGGTCGAGCCCGATGAATTTCGCACGGCCGATCGCGGCGATGATGATATCCGCCTGCCGGGTCATCGCTTTCAAGTCCGGTGTTTTCGAGTGGCAATAGGTCACGGTCGCATCTTTTTGCAGCAGCAGTTGGCCGACCGGCTTGCCGACGATATTGCTGCGGCCGATGACAACCGCATGCTTGCCTGCGGGATCGATGCCGTAATGCTCAAGGAGCACCATCACCCCGTGTGGCGTACACGGCAAAAAGGTGTCCTTGCCGATCATCAGATTGCCGACGGAAATCGGGTGGAAGCCATCGACGTCCTTTTCGGGAGCGATTGCCGTGATGATCTTGAACTCATCGATCTGGGCAGGAAGCGGCAATTGCACCAAAATGCCGTGGATGTCCGGGTCGTTATTCAATTCATCGATTTTTTCAAGCAGTTCCTGCTCGGTCAGTGAAGCAGGGTATAAATGAAGATCCGAACGCATGCCCAATGATTCACATGTCTTCTTCTTGTTTTTGACATAGGTTTGCGAAGCGGAATCATCGCCCACTAAAATGACCGATAGGCCCGGGGTGATTCCGTCTGTTTTCAGTTTCTCTACACGTTGTTGCACTCGCTCTTTAATTTTCCGGCTTACGGCTTTTCCATCAATCAATTCAGCAGTCACGTAGATTCCTCCAATGGTTAGTTCGCAGTTTGGTCAGTGAATTTTGAAAGCACGCCGTTGACGAAACGGCTGGATTTATCGTCCCCGAAGGTTTTGCTCAATTCGATCGCCTCGTTCAAGACGACCCGGCTTGGTGCATCATCCATATATTCAAGTTCGAAAACAGCCATGCGCAGAATGGTGCGTTCGACTTTCGGCAGGCGCTCGAGCGACCAGTTTTGAAGATGGCCTTTCAATTTTCCGTCGATTTCCTGCTGCTTGCTGTTCGTGCCTTCGACAAGCAATTTATAGAACTGGTCGGTTTCGCCTTCCATGACATGTTCCATCGCCTCTTCGATTGTCAGTTCGGTTCCATCGAGCTGGAATAGCGTCTGAAGCGCCTTTTCCCGTGCTTCGTGTCGTTTCATCATAATTCCGGTCTCCTTTTTCAAGCTGATTATCCCCCCATTATACAGGTAATCCCGCAGAACTTCCAAGTTTGAAATGTTCCAACAAATCAGCGCAGGCGCACTGCAAGCATAAAAAAGAAGGCTGGCCGGAACATGCATGAGCATGTCCGGCCAGCCTGCTTATCAGTCCACTTGGGGATTGTCGAAATGTATACCGGTGATGTGCACATTCACTTCCTGCGTCTGCAAAGAAGTCATTGTCTCCAAGGTCTGGCGGACTTGTTCCTGGATTTTCTTGGCGGTGTTCGGGATCGACACGCCGTAGTCGATGACGCAATAGACATCGATTGCCAGCCCTTCGTCCGACAGCTCGGTTTTGATGCCTTTGCCATGGACTTTTTTGCCCAAGCGCTCAACGACACCTGAAGCGAAATTGCCGCGCATGCTGGCAACGCCTTCAATATCCGTCGCAGCGATGCTGGCGATTATTTCCAGCACTTCTGAGGCGACTTCGATGTTCCCGAGGTCCTGTGCACCGGGTGATTTCATTTTTACATAGGGGATTACTTTTTCTGCCATTAGATAGTTCCTCCTCAGGAGCCCATTACATCGTATTTTTCTAGGAATTTCGTATTGAAGTCCCCGGATTTGAACACCTCGTGATCCATGAGGCGAAGATGGAATGGAATGGTCGTGAAGACGCCCTCGACGACAAATTCATCAAGTGCACGTTTCATCTTGGCCACTGCTTCTTCGCGCGTATCCGCGAACGTGATGAGCTTGGCCACCATTGAATCGTAATAAGGCGGGATCGTATAGCCTGAATACATCGCTGAATCGACCCGTACGCCCAGGCCGCCCGGCGGCAAGTACATATCCACACGGCCCGCAGAAGGCATGAAGTTCTTCAACGGATTCTCCGCGTTGATGCGGCATTCGATCGACCAGCCTTTGAACGTCACGTCTTCCTGCTTAAAGGCGAGCGTCTCACCCGAAGCGACTTTCAATTGCTGCTGGATCAAATCGATGCCCGTGATCATTTCAGTGACCGGATGTTCGACTTGGATGCGCGTATTCATTTCCATGAAGTAGAATTTCTGGTTTTCTACATCAAAGATGAATTCTACTGTCCCGGCACCGCGGTAATTGACCGCTTGTGCCGCTTTTACGGCCGCTTCACCCATTTCAGCACGCAGTTCCTCCGACAATGCCGGAGATGGGGCTTCTTCAACGAGTTTTTGCATGCGGCGCTGGATCGAACAATCGCGTTCGCCGAGGTGGATGGCATTGCCATGCGAATCGGCAAGCACCTGGATCTCGATGTGGCGGAAATCCTCGATGAATTTCTCGATATATACGCCCGGATTGCCGAATGCTGCTGCCGCTTCTTTTTGTGTCATATTCAAGCCTTTAACAAAATCTTCGCGCGTTCTCGCGACGCGGATGCCTTTGCCGCCGCCCCCTGCCGTCGCTTTGATGATGACCGGGAAACCGATTTCCTCGGCGATCTTCAATCCTTCCTCTTCGCTTCCGACGATTCCGGTAGAGCCGGGAACGACTGGCACGCCTGCTTCGCGCATCGTTTCGCGGGCCACGTCTTTTGTGCCCATTTTCGAGATTGCCGCTGCTGTCGGCCCGATGAACATGATATCGCACGCTTCGCATAGTTCGGCAAAGCTGGCATTTTCAGCCAGGAAACCATATCCCGGATGGATGCCGTCGCAATTTGTCAGTTTTGCGACGCTGATGATATTGGAGAAGTTCAAGTAGCTGTCTTTCGATAATTTCGGCCCGATGCAATATGCCTCATCGGCCAGTTCAACATGCAACGCTTCTTTGTCCGCTTCTGAATAAACCGCTACGGTCTTGATATCGAGCTCTTTGCAAGCACGGATGATCCGGACGGCGATCTCCCCGCGGTTGGCAATCAATACTTTTTTCATCATCGTCAGCCCCCCTTAGTTTGCTTTTACGAGGAACAAAGGCTGACCGTATTCGACCAACTGGCCATCTTTGACTAGGATCTCAGCGATTTCCCCATCCACTTCTGCTTCGATTTCGTTAAAGAGCTTCATTGCTTCAACGATACAAACGACTTGGTCTGCAGAAACTTTCGTCCCGACAGCCACATATGAATCCTCTTCCGGGGACGGCGATTGATAGAACGTGCCAACCATCGGAGATAGGATTTTGTGCAAGTCTTCGTTCGACGCGTTGTCTGTCTCAGGCGCTTCCGTTTGGACCGGCTGTTCTGTCGGCGCAACTTCAACTGTTTCAGCTTGTTTTGGAGCTGCTGGCGCAGGTGCCTGTGCAGGTTCTTCAACCGATTTTGGTTGGACCGCTGCTGCCGGTTGTGAAGAACCGGATGCATTTTTCTTCATCTTGACTTTGACGCCGTCGAATTCATAACTGAACTCGTTGATGGAGGAATTATCCACCAATTTGATGATTTCGCGAATTTCCTGGATTTTCATATTATACCTACTCCCCTGTTATGTATTATTTTTAGCTACTTCCCTATTTTAGACTTTTTTGAATCATTTTGAAATAGCAAGACTGCTTTTTTAAAAAAGGCCTCTTAAAAGAGGCCTTTTCTACTTATTGGGCACGGGATACATACGAAGAATCGGTGGTATTGATGATTAGTTTATCCCCTTGGTTGATAAAGAACGGCACCTGTACTGACAGGCCTGTAGTCAGGATCGCCGGTTTTGAACCGCCGCTTGCCGTGTCTCCCTTGATGCCTGGGTCTGTTTCAGCCACTTCGAGGACGACTGTATTCGGCAATTCGACGCCAAGCACTTCGCCGTGGTATTGGATAACTTGCACTTCCATGTTTTCCTGCAGGAATTTCAACTCATATTCGATGCTTTTTTCCGGCAATTCGATTTGGTCGTATGTTTCCGAATCCATGAATGCATGCATATCGCCATTCGCGTACAAATATTGCATCTTGCGGTTGTCGATCTGCGCTTTCGCCACTTTCTCGCCGGCACGGAATGTTTTTTCATTGACCGCGCCTGTTCTCAAGTTGCGGAGCTTCGAGCGGACGAATGCTGCGCCCTTGCCCGGTTTGACGTGCTGGAATTCCATCACGCGCCAAATATCGTTATCCACTTCGATCGTCAAGCCTGTTTTAAAATCGTTTACTGAAATCATAGTAGTTCCTCCGTTTGTTATAAAATGCGAAGCTCTTTCGAAGAATGCGTCAAGCGCTCGTTCCCCGTCTCGGTTATCAGTATATCATCTTCGATGCGCACTCCGCCAATCCCCGGCAAATAGATGCCGGGCTCGACCGTGACAGCCATACCCGGTTCAAGCACAGTTTCCGAGCGGAATGACAGCCCCGGCCCTTCGTGGACCTCGAGCCCGATGCCGTGGCCGGTCGAATGCCCGAACGCTTCCCCGTAGCCTTTTGATTTGATGTAATCGCGCGCGATGGCATCCGCTTCGATGCCGGTCATGCCTGGCTTGATTTTATCGAGCGCCAGCACTTGTGAATCCAGCACCACTCGATAGATTTCCTTGAGCTTGTCGGATGGTTCGCCGACCGCAACGGTACGGGTGATGTCCGAGACATAGCCATTGTACAAGGCGCCGAAATCGAGCGTGATGAGGTCGCCTTGTTCGATTTTCTTGTCGGACGCGACGCCGTGCGGCAATGCGGAGCGCAAGCCCGATGCGACGATGATGTCGAACGAAGAAGAAGTCGCGCCTTGTGAACGCATATAAAATTCCAATTCGTTCGAGACCTGCAATTCCGTCATGCCGGGTTTGATATAGGTGCAAATATGCTCGAATGCATCGTCGGCGATCTTGGCTGCCGCTTTCAGCACTTCCAGTTCTTCCGGCGATTTCACCATGCGCAGCTTTTCGATCAGGCCGCTGACTGGTTCGAGGGCAGCGGATAATTTTTCCTTATACTGCGAGTAAGTCGCAAAGGTCATATAATCCTGCTCGAATGCCAGCCGCTCGACTGCCGCTTCCTCTGCAATGCGTGCCACTTCGTCAATCAAGCCTTTTTGCGCCTGGACCACTTTGAATTCCTTGACTTGCTCCCCAGCCTGCTCCGTATAGCGGAAGTCGGTAATGAACCAAGCATCATTCGGCGTGATGAGCGCAAGCCCAGCCGTTCCGGTGAAGCCTGTAATAAAACGAAGGTTGTATGGATTTGTCACCAGCAGGGAATCCAGTTCCCGCTTTTGCATTTGTTCGCGCAGTTTCATCAATTTCATCTGTTTCATCCTTTCTGTTGTCGAAGCAAGAGCGCCTGGAGCCCCAGCTTGTAGACATGCTTGCCGAGCCCTGCAATCTGTCCGATGGCTACCGGTGCGATATAGGAATGGTGGCGGAATCCTTCACGCCCGTGGATATTGGAAATATGTACTTCAACGACCGGCACCTGGATCGACTCGATGGCGTCGCGTATGGCGATGCTCGTATGTGTATAGGCACCGGCATTCAAGACGATGCCCGAGACGGCATCATCGTCCGCGCCATGGATCCAGTCGATCAGTTCGCCTTCGTGATTGGACTGGCGACAGATCAGCTCGAAGCCTTCCCCATCGGCGAATTCCTGCAGCTCTTGCTCGAGTTCCTGCAAGGTGAAGCTGCCGTACTTTTGTTTATCGCGTTTTCCGAGACGGTTCAGGTTAGGACCGTTCAACACCAGGACTCTCATGCCCCTGCACCCCTTTCTTGGCTTTCCTTTTCCATTTTAGCATACGATCACTTCGCAGCAAGCTAGAAGACGGGCTTAAGAGGGGACATAAAAAAAGCGGAAGCCTATTTTGGCTTCCGCTTTTTGTCACTGGAGAGTGTTCCTCCGGCTTTATGGAATTTCCTTTTACAGTCCGCATTTCAATTGGGCTGCGCAGTTCGTGCACGTATTGCAACCGCCCATTTCTTCCACTGTCCCTTTGCGGCAGACAGGGCAAGTATTACCTACTTCCGAACCGATCGTGACATTCGTTGAACGCAAGTCCTGGATCGTGTCGATCAAGACGACCGGGCGCTTTCCGGTGTCTTCTTCCTTGTGGTCTTCTTCGAATGTATTGTCTTCAGCTTTCAAAGTCAGCACCTGTGAATCACGGCTGCCGTCGACGTAGACTGTGCCGCCTTTGGCACCGCCTTTGTAGAGGCGCTCATAGACGCCTTCAACCTGCTCGACGGTATAGCCTTTCGGCGCATTGACCGTTTTCGAGATCGAGGAGTCGATCCAGCGCTGGATGATGCACTGCACATCTGCATGCGCTTCCGGCGCAAGGTCCATTGACGTGATGAACGCTTGCGGCAAGTTGTCTTCATCCGCATCCGGGTTATTTTTCAAATATTCACGGACGATATCCGCTTTCACTTCGATGAATTTCCCGAGGCGCCCGCTGCGGTAATATGTGAAGGAATAATACGGTTCCAAGCCTGTCGATACGCCCACCATCGTCCCAGTCGATCCTGTCGGCGCAACCGTCAATAGATGGGAGTTGCGGATCCCTTTATCGAGCACCGCTTGGCGGATTTCTTCAGGCATCCCTTGCATAAAGCCGGTTTCAGTAAATGCACGGCGCAAGTTCTCCGTTTCTGCATCTGTTTCGCCGACGAGGAACGGGAAGCTGCCGCGTTCTTCAGCGAGCTCAGTGGACGCTTCGTATGCTGCGACCGCGATCGTCTTGAAGATTTCATCGACCAGCTCATTTCCTTCAGGCGAACCGTATTCGCGGTCCGAGTAGATGAGCAGGTCGGCAAGTCCCATGACACCGAGCCCTACACGTCGTTCGCCGAGTGCTTGGACGCGGTTTTCCTCAAGGAAATAAGGGGTTGCGTCGATTACGTTATCCTGCATGCGGACACCAACGCGCACCGTTTCTTTGAGTGCCTCGAAGTCGACTTGCTTCGTTTTCGGATCCGCGAAACGCGCCAGGTTGACCGCTGCCAAGTTGCACACCGAGTAAGGAGCAAGCGGCTGTTCACCGCATGGATTCGTCGCTACGACTTTTTGGCCGTAAGCGGTCGCGTTTGTCTTTTCATTGGCATTGTCGATGAAGAAAATGCCCGGTTCTGCGGAATAGGTCGCGCACACATTGATCAAGTTCCACAGTTCGCGCGCTTTGATCACGCGGTATGTGCGGACCTTATGGCCGAGGCGTTCCCATTCGCGGACATCGCCGATCTTGTGCCATTCTTCGTTGTAGACGGCCATCTCTTCTTTCGAATACGTCTCCACTGCCGGGAAGCGCAGTTCGAAATCGGCGTCTCGCTCTACAGCTTCCATGAAATCCTTCGTCAGCGTAACGGAAATATTAGCGCCTGTCAGGAATTCTTCGTTGTGCACCGAGAATGTTCCGCCGTCGCGCAGCTTCGTCTCCGCATCACGCATGATTTTTTCGTTGAAGCCGCCCATGCCAGGAATCGCACGGTAGTTAAGCAAGCCTTGGTACATCGCTTCTTCCTGTTCCGTCAAAGGCTTGAACTTCAATTTATCGTTGGCCAGGCGCTTGATCGTTTCGTCTTGCGTGTTTTCGATCAAATAGCGCAGGATACGCGGATTCTGCATCTTGGAAATGATGAACTCCACGATATCCGGATGCCAGTCAGCAAGCATGATCATCTGTGCACCTCGGCGCGATCCGCCCTGTTCAACTAAATGCGTCAGTTTGGCGATGTCATCCAACCATGAAACGGAACCGGATGATTTGCCGTTTACGCCTCTTGCAAGCGTATTGCGCGGGCGAAGAGTCGATCCGTTCGTCCCGACACCGCCTCCGCGGCTCATGATTTCCATCACTTGCTTGCGATGGTCTGAGATGCCTTCGCGCGAATCGGCGACAAAAGGCATGACGTAGCAGTTGAAATAAGTGACATCGGTGTCAGCGCCTGCACCGTACAGCACACGGCCGGCCGGCACGAAGTTCAAGTTGACGAGCTGTTCGTAGAATTTCTCGAACCATTCGCTTTGCTTTTCCGGGGTTTTCTCGACCGCAGACAGCCCTTTGGCGTTGCGTTTGGCGATTTGCTCGTAGAATACTTCAAGCGGTTTCTCGATGACATCGATCGGGCGGTTCACGATGCCCTGTTCCACTTCTTCAGGGTTGTCGATGGCGCTGCGGTAATCTTCTTCGATCCATACGCGCGCTTTGTTCGCGTCCTGATCGATCGAGACGATGTATCCAAGCCCGCGTGCCGGGAACTTCGGGTCCTCTTTGACTGTCAGGACGACGAAATCACCGGCTTTCAATGTTTTCTTGCTGGTATCCTTGAAGGAATAGCGGTCGATCATGACCAGGCGGGATACGCCTTTATGCGTCTTCTTCATATCCTTCGTTACAGCGTGGACTTGCGGAAAAGCCTCAATGTCTTTGTTCAGGGACTCAATGTTCAATGTATAATCGGATTGTGTGGCGGAAACCATTTGACAAATCCTCCTTTGTATTATATGGAGTAAACACTATATATAGTATTATTACAATTCCCATGATACTATATATTGAAACTTACTCGCAATAACATTTTTATGATGGAAAATCGGCCTGCCCGGACAACCGAGCAATGGCAAGGGTTCCGCGTTTCGGCTCTCGCCAAAATGAGACGAAAGACACGTACGTTCGCATAATTGAGCACAAAAATCGGTTTAATTCCCCGCACAATCCGCTTGACAACTGCAAGTGCAGGCGCCGTGCGGTTCCGGCCGGCCGGCTTCACAGGATTGCCTCTGATTTGCCCAGATTACTGTAACATAGCCATTGAATATCCGTCACCTTATCTTTTATAATGGGTAAGTATAGAAAGGGGCAAGAACAGTGGAATTATTGTATATCACATTGGGTGTCGTCATTGCCATCCTCATTTTTGCGGTCGTCTCCTTCCTGCGCATCCGCAAAGCGGTCACCGACCTGAACCAGGAAGAATTCATCCAAGGCTACCGGAAAGCGCAGCTCATCGATGTCCGGGAACCAAAAGATTTTGCAGCCGGCCATATTCTCGGGGCGCGCAATATCCCGCAATCGCAATTGCGCCAGCGCTATAAGGAAATCCGTGCGGACAAACCGGTCTATTTATACGACCAGAACGGCGCCAGAAGCGGCCGTGTCGCATTGTTCCTGAAGAAAAAGGGCTATGACCAATTGTTCCAATTGCAGGGCGGCTTCAAGAAATGGACAGGCAAAATCAAATCCAAATAATCAAAAACCCCGGAAGCATTCGCTTCCGGGGTTTTTTTCTATTATTCGCTGCCTGTCGTTTTCTGGTAGCGGAGAACCGGCTTGCGGGCCGCTTTCGTTTCATCCAGCCGGTTGATGACCGTCGTATGCGGCGCATTTTGGACGATCTCCGGATTTTCTTCCACTTCACGCGCGATCTGGATCATCGCATCGATAAAGTTATCGAGTGTTTCTTTCGATTCGGTCTCGGTCGGCTCGATCATCATGCCTTCTTCCACATTGAGCGGGAAGTAAATCGTCGGCGGATGGTAACCGAAGTCGAGCAGGCGCTTCGCCATATCGAGCGTTCTGACGCCGAGTTTCTTCTGGCGGCGGCCGCTCAGCACGAATTCATGCTTGCAATGGCGGTCGTACGGCAAGTCGAAATGAGGCGCAAGGCGGCGCATCATATAGTTGGCATTCAATACGGCGTATTCAGTCACTTTCTTCAAGCCATCCGGCCCCATCGTGCGGATATAGGTATAGGCACGGACGTTGATGCCGAAGTTACCGTAGAAAGGCTTGACGCGCCCGATAGACTCAGGGCGGTCGTAATCGAATGTAAAGCCTTCATCTGTCTTGATGAGGATCGGTTTCGGCAAATACGGGATCAGGTCCGCATTGACGCCGACAGGTCCAGACCCTGGCCCGCCACCGCCGTGGGGGCCGGTGAATGTTTTATGCAAGTTCAAATGGACCACATCAAAGCCCATATCGCCAGGGCGCGCTTTGGACATGACGGCATTCAGGTTCGCGCCGTCGTAGTACAGCTTGCCGCCGACTTTGTGGATGATCGATGCCATTTCAAGGATATCTTCTTCAAAAAGGCCGAGCGTGTTCGGGTTTGTCAGCATGAGTGCCGCAGTGTCGTCGCCGACTACGCGCTTCAAGTCTTCTAAATCGACTAGGCCGTGCTCGTTCGATTTCACCGTCACCGTCTCGAAACCGGCGACTGTCGCAGAAGCCGGGTTCGTTCCGTGGGCAGAATCCGGCACGATGACTTTCGTCCGGTTGAAATCCCCGTTCGCTTCGTGGAAGGCACGGATCATCATGAGGCCCGTCCACTCACCGTGTGCCCCAGCAGCCGGCTGAAGCGTCACTTCGTCCATGCCGGTGATTTCCTTCAAATGTTCCTGTAGGTCGTACATCAATTCCATCGCGCCTTGTACAGTCGATTCCTCCTGAAGCGGGTGGATGTTCGCGAAGCCTGAGAAGCGCGCGACGGATTCGTTGATTTTCGGGTTGTATTTCATCGTGCACGAGCCCAGCGGATAGAATCCAGAATCGACACCGTGATTGCGTTTCGATAGCGCTGTGTAATGGCGCATGATATCGAGCTCCGAGACTTCCGGCAATTCCGCAAATTCTTCACGGACAAGTTCTTGGCCGAGCAGTTCATTCAAATCCACTTCCGGCACATCAAGTTCCGGAAGGCTGTAGCCGACGCGGCCTTGTTTGGTCATTTCAAAAATGAGTGGCTGGTTGTCTTTATGCATGGGAAGCCTCCGTTTCTCGCACGAATGCATCGATTTCCTGTACAAACGCGTCGATTTCTTCTTTAGAACGCTGTTCAGTGACCGCAATCAGCATATGCCCTTGCAACTCGTCATAGCTCAAGCCGAGGTCATAGCCGCCGATCATGCCTTTTTCGAATAAAGCCGCATTCAATTCCTTGACCGATGAATCGACCTTGACGGCAATTTCGTTGAAATGTGCGCCGTCGAATGCGATTTCAAACCCGGATTTCTTCAGCTGTTGCTTCATGTAATGTGTCTTGGCGATGTTCTGCACCGCAATTTCCTTCGTGCCTTCCTTGCCGAGTGCCGTCATGGCGACAGAAGCCGCAAGGGCGTTCAAGGCCTGGTTCGAACAAATATTCGAAGTGGCTTTATCGCGGCGGATATGCTGCTCGCGCGCTTGCAAGGTCAGGACGAACCCGCGTCTGCCTTCATCGTCCGTCGTCTCGCCGACAAGGCGCCCCGGCACTTTGCGCATCAATTTCTGTGTCACGGCGAAATAGCCGCAATGGGGGCCGCCGAATGCTTCAGGAATGCCGAACGGCTGTGCATCGCCCACTGTGATATCCGCCCCGAATTTGCCCGGTGGCGTTAGCGCACCAAGTGCCAGCGGATTGGAAGAGACGGTGAAAAGAGCACCCGCTCCGTGGACGATCGGTTCGATTTCTTTCAAATCCTCCACTTGACCGAAAAAGTTCGGGTATTGGATCATGACGGTTGCCGTGTTTTCATCGACCATTTCCTTCAAGGCGCCAATATCCGTACGCCCGTCTTTCAACGGGATTTCCACAACGTCGATCGATTGGCCGAGCGCATATGTGCGGACTACGTCTCTTGACTCGGGATGGACGGCACGGGAAACGAGGATTTTCTTGCGGCGTGTTTGGCCGGCTGCGAGCATGCCCGCTTCTGCGAGTGCCGTGCCGCCGTCGTACATTGAAGAGTTCGCGATATCCATGCCGGTGATTTCTGCGATCATCGTCTGGAATTCGAAAATCGCCTGCAGTTCACCTTGGGAGATTTCAGGCTGGTAAGGCGTATAGGCAGTATAGAATTCCGAACGCGAGATGACGTGATCGACAATGATCGGTTTGTAATGGTCATAAACACCTGCGCCGAGGAAAGACGCATAACGGACTGAATCCGCATTCTTGCCGGCAAGCTGTGCCAATTCCTTCGTCAATGCCGATTCGGATTTGGCAGGCTTGATGTTGTATTCGCCTTTAAAGCGTACTTTTTCAGGAATATCCGAAAACAATTCGTCGATCGATTGGACGCCGATCGTCTCGAGCATGTCTTTTTCATCTTGGGAAGTCATTGGTAAATAGCGATGTTTCATCGTGTGCAGTCCCCTTCTTTATTCGGATTAGTTAGAGCGTTTGTAAAATGGCGCTGCGACAATTTTTGCTTTGAGGCGCTTATTTCGGATTTCGATATCCACTTCCGTGCCAAGCTCATCATGGTTGGAATCCAGCAAGGCCAGCCCGATATTCTTTTTCAATGTCGGCGACTGCGTACCGGTCGTGACTTCGCCGATTTTCTCGTCGCCCTTGTAGACTGCATAGCCGTGGCGCGGGATGCCCTTGTCGATCATTTCGATGCCGACCGATTTGCGCGGTACCCCAGCCTCTTTTTGTTCCGCTAAAGCCTGTTTCCCGATAAAGTCGGCGTCTTTTTTCAGTTTGACCGCAAAGCCGATTCCGGCTTCAAGCGGTGTGATGTCTTTCGATAGTTCTTGCCCGTATAAAGCGAGACCTGCTTCAAAACGCAGCGTGTCGCGGGCGCCCAAGCCTGCCGGCACGACGCCTTCGGATTCGCCGGCCTCAAGGATCCGGTCCCATAGAACCGTGACCGCTTCGGGGCTTCCGTAGATTTCAAATCCATCTTCCCCTGTGTAGCCGGTGCGGGAAACCAGTACTTGCTGTCCGGCAACTTCCACATTGTCCTTGAAGCGGAACGGGCGGATTGCCGATAAGTCCTCTTCCGTCAGCTCAGACAATACTTTTTCTGCCAACGGCCCTTGAAGCGCCAGCAAGCCAAAACGGTCAGAGGCGTTATCAAGGTCGATTACGCCTTCCTGATGCTTCTGCAACCAATCGAAATCCTTGTCGATATTCGATGCATTGACCACTAGCAGATAGCGGTCATCGCCGAGTTTGTAGACAAGCAGATCGTCGATGGTGCCACCATCTTCATAGCACAAGGCTGTATATTGCGCCTGCCCGTCCTGAAGCTTCGATACATCATTGGTCAGCAATTTCTGCAAATAAGGCAGGCTGTCCGGTCCTGAGACGAAGATCTCGCCCATATGGGAGACATCAAACAATCCCGCTTTTGTGCGGACTGCTTCATGCTCGTCTTTGATGGAAGAAAATTGCACAGGCAATTCCCATCCGCCGAAATCGATCGTTTTCCCGCCGTAGCGGGCGTACGATTCAAACAAAGGTGTTCGCTTCAATTGTCCCAATCTTTTCCCCTCCTGTTTTCAAGGCACACAAAAAAGGACAGAAAATCCCCTTCACTCTAAAAGGGAATTCTCTGTCCTGGCACCTGAAAGTTTACCGTAACGGCTTTCCTCATCGGTAGCTGCACATCGTCAGCATTCTCCAGAGATGCGTCCTGTACGAGTCTTTTTGCCTGAGAGATTCATGACTGATCATTTGCTCCTTCGGCGACGCCCAATGCGTTCTCTCCCCGTACAATCATCCGCCCAAATCAATGATGAATTGGTCCATCCCGTTATACAGAATAGTATAACTTCGACTACATCCTAACATTGAATCGGCGAAAGCGCAATCTTTTTTGCCTTGTAGCTCTAATGACGAACGATTGTCAATAAAAATAATAAATCATTCGTTTTTCAAGCGTTTAACTTGGAATGCCGCATATTGCGTGATCTGCCTTAGCGTGCGGTGCTCGGTCCGGATGGTGATATGCGCTGTCCTTTTATAATCACGGTAGCGCGATTTATGGAGCGCTTCGATTTCTTCGCGCGTTGATCGCCGCACGATCGGGCGGTTCGGATCTTTGTGGATGCGCCGCCAGATTTCCTTGAATGGCGCATCCAGGAACAACACAAGCCCCGTCTGGCGCATGATGCGCTGGTTCACTTTGCGCATAGTGACCCCGCCGCCCGTAGAGATGATGCAATGATCCTGTTGCAAATTTTGCAAAAATTCCGTTTCGAGATTCCTGAAATAATCTTCGCCGAAGCGCTCGAAAATCTCGGGGATCGCCATGCCCATCTGACGGACAATTTCTTTGTCCATATCATAATAAGGCATTTTCAATAAAAAGCTTAGCCTCCTGCCGACCGCGCTTTTTCCGCAGCCCATAAAACCGATTAAATATATTCTGTTCATTGTACCCACCCGTACTACCCTACTCAGGGATTTTATTTTGCCCAATTTCCATCAGTAGTTGTATAGTAGCATTTCTATGGACATTTTCCAAACTATCATAAGTCTGGTATTCAATCGCGTAAAGCAGCGCCATGTGGGAAAGCAGGGTCAATGCGGTCAGAAAAAATGCGAGAGACAAGGGATAGACTGCGCCGGATTGGCTAGTCAGGAAGCGAGAGCGCATAATCGGCCTCCTCTTTTGCGCCGCTTTGGAACTCCAGCTGGATTTTCAAACGATCTCCTTCGACTTCAAAATGCCCGCCCTTCACATCGGTCAACATGATTTCATGGCCCAGACCGGCTTTTCGCTTGCGTATCACTGTGCCGTTCAATTCAATATCGTAGACGGTTTTGCCTTTGACGATGCGCACTCCCTTTCCTTTGAGCGTGAGATAAACTCGATCGCTGCCTTCCAGATACGGCTGCAGCTCCAGCGTGAACAGCCGGAACTCCGTGGCGCTGGAATCCAGCTCCACCAGAAATTGCGTGCTGAATAAATAGAACATCGCAGCAAGCGGCAGCATGACAGACAATGCCAATAATTCCAGCAGGCTGTCGAGAAACGCGAACCCGTTTGACGACCGGATGTTCACTCGATGCATAGGCGCTCCCGCTCCCCTTTGAAATTCTCGTATTCGACACAATGCCCTTCAGCTTGCCAGGAATACAAGGTGCCGTTCACGGAGCGCTCGCCATGCGTGCTGCCTGATGAGATGACGGCTTTTGCCGCCTCGTGTAAAGTTTCATAAGCTGCAAGCCGCTCTTTCTTCAGCTCCAGCCTCACTTGCATGTCATGGACTAGCGGCAATAGCGAACCGAATATCAGAAAGACCATGAACAGGCTGAGCATCGTTTCCGCCATGGAGATGCCCCTGTCATTTCGAAACCACGACGCGCCCTTTTCCAAGGTGGACCGTCACCGTCCTTTCCCCGCTGCTGGTTGAAAAGCTCAGAGTGCCAGGCTGATGGATCGACCCACTCGGCGTGAAGTATATTTCACTCAGATTGCTTGATTTGTTTAAGGTGATCGACTCGGGCATCGCCCTGGAATACCCCGGGCGGGTCAAGCCATACACCACTTCATAACCTGGCTTGTGGTCCCAGAAAAACAAGACCACCGATGTGCCGAGCAAATAACTCTGGCTTTGGGCATAATGGATGTCTTGCTCCAGCAATGCGAAGAAACGGTCTTCTTCCCGCTTTTTTTCGAGTGGTGCTACAGAAGCCACAACAAGCGATGCGCTGATTCCAACCGCCATCAACACAATCAGCATTTCAATGAGCGTAAAGCCTGAATTACTTTTTAGGAGGCTTTTGATGAGCTCACCACGCCGTCAACCGAAATATTGATCACTTCCCCGTTCGGGCAGTTTGTTTCGCCTGTTTTCAAATAGCCTTCAGAAACCAAGTCAGCCATCACCGGCACCGCTTTTTTATCCATTCGGTAGGATTCCACTTGTCCCTGGACCATCTGGACGAATGCCTTGCAACCCTTTTCATCGACAGCCGATGTCTGTTTCGAGACATTCGGGATGGCGATGGCGATCAATACCGTGATGATCAACATGACGATCAGCATTTCGATGAGCGTAAAGCCCCGTTGGTTTTTTAATCGTTTCATCTTATTCCTCCTTATATCGTATGGACGAGATTGTACATCGGCAAGAGAATCGCCAAATACGCGGCGACGATACAAACTGCAATCAACACAAAGAAACTGGGTTGGATGATCTTCAATGAACGCTGGGCTTGCAGTTCGATTCGGTCGAGCAACACTTCGCTATAGAGCATCAATTCCTTCCCGAGCATGCCGGTCGCTTCCCCGTGGCGGATGAATGCCGCCATATCGTTCGCTGCAAAAGCATGGCGCTCTACAGCAAAAGACAACGCAAGGCCGGTCTTGACCTCATCGTGCAGCGACTCAGCGATCCGGCTGATGATGGTGTGGTGCCTCTGCCTGCGCAGCAGCAACAGCGCCTCCTGCAGGGAGATGCCGCTGTGCAAAAGCGTGCCGAGTTCCCGGGAAGCAAGCTGCGACCAATAGAGCCGCATAGCAGGCCCGATGACCGGCAGCTTGATCAATAGCGCAATCTGTCGCCCGGCAGGCTGCCGCCTCAGATATTCACGGAAGCCAACAACTAGCAATGCAGCAGCCGTGAACAAGGCAATCGCCATGTCCGGGATGCGCAGTAAATAGACGGGAACCCCTGGGCCTTCATCGCCGTGCTGCAGTGAAGAGATCAAGGCCGTCAGATTGGGCACATAATTGGTCCTGAAAAACAGGAACAAAGCAGCGGTAAGGATCAACAGCGAAACAGGATAGACGAGGATATTGCGCAGTTTCTTCTGCACTTCTTCAGTCCGCTTGTAGCCTGCGGCGATGCCATGAATCGCTTCACCGAGCCGGCCATGGAACTCGGCAATCTCCACCGGGAACAGGACACGCTCCCGGAACCCGAGAAATTTCAGCACTTCGGCAGCATTGCCGCCGCCTTTCAAGATGCTGTCCATGCCGGACAGCGCCTCTTCCACACGTCCTGTGTGCATGGGCAAGAGAAGCGTCATGGCGACAGGAAACAAATAGCCTTCAGACATCAAAACCGATAGCCTCGACAGGAATTGGGCGCGTTCCCGGAACGGCAAGCGCCTAGAACTCGAAACCGGAATGAAGCGCACCGATCCTCACCCCTTCCCGGATCTGCCCGCCAAATGATAAATGCTCCGGCAGCTCATAATCCTGCTGCTGTTTCGCTGAACGGATGGCGTCCGCCAAACTTGCATCGCACAGAATTTCATATAATGCCCGATGCTTCGTCTCGAGCTGGTCCAAATCTTCGTACATCGGCACAATTTTCTGGGCTGCGATGCCGATGAGCGTCTGCAGCATGTCTTCGTAAGGAATGCCTAGGTCATGGAGCCTGTGAAGGCAGCCCACCGAATGCCGGGCATGGATCGTCGAAAACACCAAGTGGCCAGTCAAAGCGGCCCGGACAGCAATTTCAGCCGTTTCGGCATCACGGATTTCGCCGATCATGATGATATCGGGATCATGCCGTAAGATGGCTTTCAAGCCGGTCGCATAATTCATTCCCGACTTTTCATTCACTTGAATTTGAAGAAAGGCAGGATTTTGCCGCTCGACCGGATCTTCAAGAGTGATGACATTGCGATGGAGACGTTCGGAACAATGGCGCAAAAGAGAATACAGAGTGGTCGATTTACCGCAGCCGGTCGGTCCTGTCAAAAGCATTAGCCCTTGCCGTTCGCCGGCAAGTTTCTCGAGCAGCCTGGCCGAGTCGCGGAATGCCGCCAATTCGTCGAGGAATAGGGCGGTGCTGTCGGGAATGACGCGGATGACGATGCTCTCTTTCGTCATCACGGATGGCAATGTCGAAATGCGGAAATGGTGGGTATGGCCATTCATCTGGAGATGGAATGATCCGGTTTGGGGTTTTCGTTTTTCGCTCATGTCCAAAAGGGAGAGGTATTTGAAGTAAGCGATCATGCGATCGCCTAAATCGAAGGGGATTTTCGCCACCGGCTTGAATTGGTTATATGTCCGGTAGGTAATGCTGTAATCGCGGGGTTCTGGCCTGATGTGGATGTCGGTGGTTTTTTCTTCTACGGCGGCATGCAGCAGGTCGAAGCATCGCCGTTCAATGATCTCTTGCATATTCACCTCCTGTCCGGGTCTCCGAGCGAAGGCTGCCTCTCCGCTCCCCATTAGTATAAGCACATGGACAGTCCTTGAATATCGAAAATACCAAAATAATTATTTGAATGCCTTTAACGCCGGGAATCCAGGTTTTCAGCCCACGCGCCATGAGCCTGGGAACGCTTTATGGATAAGCCTACACCGCTTTGTCACAAACTAGCCCGAAGTCCTTGTTTACACATTGACTCGTCTTCCTATATAATGAATAGGAGATTATTGTATTGTGGCAAAGGAGGGATTACCCATGGATAATATGTTTAAATTAATGGGATGGTGGACTGGGATCTTTGCAATTTTATTTTACGTCGGCGACATGGTAGAAGTATCATTGTTGATGGTTGCCAATACCGGCTTCTTCGTTCTTCTTGGATACTTGAACATTTCTGAACGCATGTACATGTATATTTTCGGAGCCTACCTGACAGTCTTTTTCGTTGGCTTCACTTACTACTCTACGTTCATCCACATCCCAGGAGCAGATCATTAATAGCAATTGAACATGAACGCAAAAAACGGCCAAATAGGCCGTTTTTTTATGTCCTGCTATGTCATCCGCAAGAAAGGGTTATGCTGCTTTTCCTGTTTGGGAGTCGTTTCCGGTCCGTGCCCCGGGAATAGGAAGGTTTCTTCCGGCAAGGTCAATAGCGATTCACGGATCGATTTCAACAGCACCTGTTCCGAGCCTTCCGCCAAATCGGTGCGCCCGATGCTCCCTGAAAACAACGTGTCCCCGACAATCGCGAAACGGTCTTGCGGAAAATAAAAGCTCACGCTGCCTGGCGAATGCCCTGGCGTATGGAACAATTCCATGTTGAACGGGCCGATTTCAAGCGATTGTTCATCGGTGATCAATTCGTCCGCCTCCGCTACACGGTAATCCGGCAATGCCGCATATTTGCCTGAGCCGTTCAAATTCGGGAGGCCAAGGAAATCGCGTTCTTTGTAATGGAGATAGACAGGGATTTTATAGAGTTCCCTCAATTCGTCGACTGCCCCGATATGGTCGAAGTGGGCATGTGTCAGAAGAATCGCAAGCGGCGCCAAATGCTTGCTTTTCAAGACTTCCTGGATTTTCCCCGCTTCCTCTCCGGGATCAAAGATGACGCATTGCTTGGCTTCATTTGATACGATATAGCAATTCGTTTGCACTGGTCCTAGTTCCAGCCGGTCAATTTTCAACATTTCTTTCACCTCATTAGCAGTATATCATGAACAGATTCCCTGCTTGTTCAATAGAATGACATTTTTACGGCTCGACAAACTTGACGGATTTCTTTACAATATAAAGAGTAGAAGACGGCACTGGCTGTTAAAGTTGAAGGGAGTGTCATAAGATGAGTTGGATTTTGATGGTAATTTTCGGCCTCACAGCAGTTCTTGCTGCAATCGGTACAGTTCAAACGCTAAAAAACAAAGAAGTTTTAGGATTCTTATTTAATTTTGGGACCTTTGTTATTTTCGGCGGTTTCACCGTTGCAACTCTCATTACACACGGTTACCCACCTGGCCTTCATTAAGAAAGAAAAACCGGCGCATCCATTGCGCCGGTTTTTTTATTGCCATGAAGAAAAGGGCTGCCATGACCTTATCGGTTTGGCAGCCCTTTTGGACTTACGGTTATTGTTGTTCGCCCAATGTTTTCAATTGACCATTTTCTTCTTCGTAGAACCGCAGCAAGTCGCCGTTGATGATCGATTCGGAATACTGGAGCTCCTCGAGGGCACGTTCAGCATATGGGTCGCATACGCTTTGGTCTTCCACCGGTTCCCCCGTTTCGATATCATGGCAGACATTCGCTGCGTAGACATACTCATCGGTAACAAAGCGCCCGTCACGGAAAATGACAAATTCCTCATGTTCCTCAGAGAACAAATCGCCCCCGAATTGAATGTCCTTTTCGGTTTCCATGCCCATCAAATGAAGGATGGTTGAACGCATATCGACTTGGCCGCCAATCTCTTCATCTACATAGCCCTTTTCATATCCCGGGATATGGACGAAAAACGGCACTTTCTGCAATTGCGCCGATTCATATGGCGTGATTTCCTTGCCTAGATACTGAGCCATCGCTTCGTTGTGGTTGTCGGAAATTCCGTAATGGTCCCCGTACATGACGATGATGGAGTTTTCGTACAATCCTTGCTCTTTCAAGTCTTCGAACAGGGATTTGACCGCTTCATCCAAATAACGCGCTGTCTGGAAATAACGGTTCAATGTGCCTGAATTGGAATCGAATTCATCGATCAGCTTGTCTTCTTCATCCAGGGTGAACGGGTGGTGGTTGGTGAGTGACAACAAGCGCGAGTAGAACGGCTGCTGCATCTCAGACATATGGCCGACCGATTGCTCGAAGAACGGGATGTCCTTCATGCCCCAGTTGACGGCTTGCCCTTCTTCCACCGTGAAGCTCTGGATATCGTAGAATTCGTCGATGCCGAGCGATTCATACATCATATCGCGGTTCCAGAAGCTTTTCGTATTGGCGTGCTGGACATTGGTCGAATAGCCTTCATTGCCCATCTTCTCCGCCATGGAATTGAAGGTGTTGCCGCTGTGCGTAAAGAATACAGCTCCTCCGCTCAGCGGGTACATGCCGGTCTCAAGCAGGAACTCAGAGTCGGAAGTCTTGCCGAGCCCGGTCTGATGGTAAAAGTTCGGGAAGTAGATCGTATCTTCGTCTTGTGTCAATTCGTTCATGAAAGGGGTAATGGTCTGGCCGTTCATTTCATTGTTCAAGACGAAGGTCTGCAATGATTCAAGCGTCACGACGATCAGATTGCGCCCTTCCGCTGCGCCGAACATTTCCCCTGACGGTTCTGCCTGGTTCGAACGGACATAGTTGGTCACTTCCGTCAATTCGGAGCCGTCCGCGAGCGCTCGCTGGGCTTGTGATTTCGATTGGATATAGACATCGTACAGATGGTAATTGTACATGCCCAGATTCTTGACAAGCATTTCACGGTCAAAGCTTCTCGTCAACAGCTGCGGGCGTTCTGCTTCCGCAAGCCCGAGATTGAAGAACAGCACTGCTGCCGAAAGGACAAAATACGCTTTGCGGTGTGTCGTTGCCGATTTGGGTGCAGATTCCTTTTCATTCACGAAACGCATCGCCAAGAGGATGATGATGATATCGGCGAAATAGAAGATATCGGTCCAGTAGATGCTCGCGGCAGCACTGGATCCAAGGTCGCCGAAATTATCCGTCTGGAACAATACGGGCAGTGTGATGAAATCCGTAAAGAAGCGGTAGAACGCCACATTGCCGTATAGGATGATCGATGTCACGGCGGCGATGGCTATGATATAGCGGTTCTTTGCTTTCTTGCTCTTGAAGAAGAGCGCGCCTCCATAGGCGAATAACAGTAAACTTAAGGGGTTCAAGAACAGGATGAATTCCTGCAATGCATTGTCGATTGTGATGGAAAAGGCCGTTTTATAGACGGCATATGTCGTCAGCCATGTCGTGATGACTGCGATGGCCAGGACTGAATGCTTAGGCCATTCTTTGTTTTTCATTGCCGCACATCCTCCTCGTCTTTCCGGAGCGTTTGCCCGGTTCTTACGATTTTCAGTTTCAAGTAAAATGGAAATTCAATACCTTATAGTATAGAACAAATCACCTTCAAGCGAAAGCAATTACCCTTAATAGACGCGTTAAAGCGCTTTCGGTTTCATGATTTCCCTTTTTTCTCATATTCCGTGCGCTTCTGGCGCAAAATCATCAAGGCGGACGCATATTCGCGCGGCGTGATGAACTCATGGTCATACAGATCCCGGATATCGGATTCCATCAAATCGAGATCTGAGATGAAATCCGCCGTGTAGATGATCGTTCCATACCTTTTCAGCAATTGCATCACATCGTAAAGGTCTTTCATGTTCTCACCGCCTTCGAATCGATCGCTGCCGTTTCCGTGATGATGCCGTCGACCGGGATGTCATGGCTTTCGATAGGCAATTCGCCAGCCAGCTGGAGATCGAATGCCAGCGAACGGGTATTGCCGTTAAACCCGCTTAAATAGCGGTCATAATACCCCCCGCCGAAGCCGATGCGGTAGCCGCTTTTTGTGAAGACGACGCCTGGCACGATCAACAAGCCGATATCTTCGGGGCCGATCGCTTGCGTCAAAGCTTCGACAGGTTCCTGCAGGTCCATATACACGACTTCCAATTGGTCAAGGCTGTCGAACAAGCGGAAGTCCATCGTCCGGTCTTTAGCGAAACATTTCGGCGCGGCGACTTTCTTCCCCAAATTCCAGCACGCCTCGATCAGCGGAAGCGTATCGACTTCCGGCCATCGCGATATGGTCACCCCGATGGTATCGGCTTGCTGGAAATCTGGATCTTCCAGGAGTTTCTCCAAAATCGCAGATGACATTTGGGCATGCTGCGGTTTCGTGAGTTCATTCATTTGGCCAATGACCGATTTCCTCAACACTGCTTTCTCCATTACGCAAACGTCCTTTCTTCTGATATGTCGGGCATTTCTATGTATATGATCCATGCTATTCTGCACAGAATAAAAGAAAAAGCCAAAACCCCGGGAGGTTTTGGCAGTCAATTACTTACTTCGTTTCACGGTGTGTTGTCATTTTCTTTTCACGTGAGCAATATTTTTTCAATTCAAGACGCTCAGGGTTGTTGCGCTTATTTTTAACAGTGCTGTAGTTTCTTTCGCCACAGTCTGTGCAAGCTAGTGTAATGTTTACACGCATCGATATCCCTCCCAATTCTTTCAAAAATCCATTTCATTCATAAGCGTGATCTATACGACTTAATTATTATAGCATACCTTCAGTGATTGTCTACTGAAAAATGCCGCTTCCCATTGATTTCCTCAAATAAAAAACCACAGCCGGCGCTGTGGTTTTTGTCATTTGTTCAGATCGTAATGGCGGCCGCGGACAAGGTAGAACAATTGCTCTGCGATATTGGTCGCATAATCTGCAGAACGCTCCATATAGCGGCAGACAAAAGCCAGCTGTGTCACTTGGCTGAGCTGTTCCGGCTCTTGTGCGCTGTGCTGGAACAACAGCCGGATCGCTTCCCCGTACAAATCGTCGACTTCGTCATCGAGGTCGGCGATTTCCTTGGCTTTTTCTACATCTTCCTCGATCAAGGCATCAATGCCCTGGCGCAGCATGGAAGTGGCGAGTTCGTGCATGCGCTGGATCTTGACGATCGGCTCAAGCAGGTCCTGTTGCCCGATGCGGATCGTTTCTTTTGCGATATTGACGGCGTAATCCCCGACACGCTCCATGTCCGAGGCCACTTTGATCGTGACGATCAAGCGCCGCAGATCGGTCGCGACCGGTGATTGCTTGGCGATCAAGAGGATCACCTGGTCGTTGAGCTCTTCTTCGAGGCGGTTGATATCGGCGTCATCGTCGATCACTTGAAGCGCCTTGTCGATGTCATGGGCGATGAGCGCCTTCATCGATTTATCGAGCGCATCGATGGCCATCGTGCTGAGTGTAATCAATTGTTCCTGTGCTGAATGCAGTTCATATTCAAATTTTTCGCGTACTGCCATGTTCCGTTCCTCCCATTCATCCTTTTCTGGCGGCCAGCAGGAAAATCATCTCCACTGGCCGATACGCAAGCTCACCCGAACCGCCCGGAAATATAGTCCTCTGTCCGTTTATCTGCAGGATTCGAGAAGATGGCATCCGTACTGTCATATTCGATGACTTCCCCATTGAGGAAGAAGGCGGTTTTATCGGAAATCCGCGCAGCCTGCTGCATGTTATGCGTCACGATGATGATGCTGTACTGCTCTTTCAGCTCTTGGACCAGCTCTTCGACTTTCAATGTCGAAATCGGGTCGAGCGCCGAGGTCGGTTCATCCATCAAGATGACATCCGGTTCGATCGCCAGCGCCCTGGCGATGCAGATGCGCTGCTGTTGGCCGCCTGAGATGCCGTATGCATTCTCATTCAAACGGTCTTTCACCTCGTCCCAGATGGCTGCACCGCGCAAGCTTTTTTCGACGATTTCATCAAGGATCTTGCGGTTCTTGATGCCGTGGATACGCGGCCCGTAGGCGATATTGTCGTAAATCGATTTCGGGAAGGGATTCGGCTTTTGGAAGACCATGCCGACGCGCGTACGCAATTCCTCTACACTGTAATCCGAATCGAAGATATTGCGGCCGCGGTATTGGATTTCACCGGAAGTCTTCACAGAAGGCACCAATTCCACCATGCGGTTCAAGGTCTTTAAATAAGTCGATTTCCCGCATCCTGATGGCCCGATGATCGCCGTCACTTCATTTTCCCCGATTTCAAGGTCGACATTTTTCAAGGCATGGTTATTGCCATACCATAAATTCAGCTGCCGCGTGCTGTAGACGCTGTCTTTTTCGACCTGTTGCGCTGTTTCCGCTGCCGGCTGTGCTGTATTGATATTCGTTTTGATTGTTGCTGTGTTCATAATGAACTCCCCTTCCGCATGACACTTTAATAGGATTTATCGAATTTATTCCGGATGATGACCGCAATCGAATTCATGAACAATAACACGGCCATCAAGACAATGATTCCCGCTGCCGCCACTGTCTGGAATTCAGCCTGCGGCCGGCTTGACCAATCATAGATCTGCATTGGCAAGGCAGTGAATGTATCCATGACACCCGCCGGCAGGAACTGGATGATGACCGGCACGCCGATGACGATGAGCGGCGCCGTCTCACCGATTGCCCGGGACAAGGCCAAGATGCTGCCTGTCAGGATACCGGGAATCGCTGCCGGCAAGATGATGCGCACAATCGTCTGCCATTTGGTTGCGCCCATGCCGTAGGATGCATCGCGCAGCTCCCCCGGCACCGAACGGATCGCTTCTTGCGCCGCTACGATGATGACCGGCAGGATGAGCAGGCTCATCGTGAAGCCAGCGGCAAGAATGCTGTTGCCGAGCGCCAGCGCCCGTACGAAGATCGTCAGCCCGAGCAGGCCGAAAACGACTGACGGAACCCCCGCCAAATTGGAAATGTTCATTTGGATAAAAGTCGTGATGCGTCCTTTTTTGGCGTATTCCTCCAGATAAATCGCGGACCCGACCCCAAGGATGATCGAAGTCGGCGCGACGACGGCCATCAACCAAATCGAGCCGACCAATGCCGCCTTGATCCCCGCTTTTTCAGGGAACCGCGATGCGAAATTGGATAAAAAGTCGAGCGATAGATGCCCCGCCCCTTGCGTGACGATCCGGTACAGCAAGATGACCAAAGCAAGCAAAGCGAGCAAAGTCGCGAAAAGGAACAAGCCTTGGAACAAGCGGTTGATGATCATGCGCCCGTTCATGCGGCGGACGACTGTTTCTTGTTCGATGTATCTCATATTAATATTCCTCCCGGAAACGTTTTGACATATACCCAGCCAGGATATTCATCGCCATCGTGAAGAGGAATAATGTAAACCCGACCGCATAGATGGAATAATAGATCGTCGTCCCATAACCCGCATCGCCTTTGGATACTTGCACGATATAGGCGGTCATCGTCTGGATCGAACCGGCAAAGTCACCGTCGAATTTCGGCGTCGAGCCCGCTGCGAGCGAGACGATCATCGTTTCACCGATCGCTCTGGAAATCCCCAATACGACCGATGCAATGATTCCCGACAATGCTGCCGGCACGGTGATTTTCATCGCCACTTCAAATTTCGTCGAGCCCATGGCAAGCGCGCCGTCGCGAATGCTTTTCGGAACAGAAGACATGGCGTCTTCAGAAAGCGAGGCAATCATCGGGATGATCATGATCCCGACCACGATTCCTGGTGAAATCGCGTTGAAAATCTTGATTTCCGGGAACAAGCTTTGCAATACAGGCGTCACGAAAGTCAATGCGAAAAAGCCATAAACGATCGTCGGCACGCCTGCCAGGACTTCAAGGACCGGTTTGATGACGCGCCGGACATTGTCCGTTGCGTATTCACTCAAATAGATGGCTGCCGACAATCCGATCGGCACAGCGACCAAGATCGCAATCGCGGTGACTTTCAATGTCCCGACAATCAGCGGCCAGATCCCGAATTGGGCTTCTTTGTTCGAGAATGGCAGCCACGTCGTCCCCAAAAGGAAATCCGTGATCGGCACTCTCGTGAAGAACGTAATCGTCTCGATGATCAAGGTCATGACGATGCCGATCGTGGTCAGGACCGAGACGGAAGCGATCAGAAACAAAATGACCGGTATGAGCTTTTCAATGAACTTCTTGTTTTTCTTGCCTTTTGACTGTGCGATCATATCTTGAACCGATGTTCGCATATTGGAATCCCCTTTCAACCGCAAAAGGCGAGCAGCAGCTGCTCACCCTAAGCCTGAACTTGCAACCAGATTATTTTAGAGCTTCAAGATCCGCCAAGCCTTTGTCGTATTCTTCCTGAGGAAGCGCGACATAGCCGACTGCATCAGCCATGGCTCCGGCGTTTTCAAGCGTGTATTGCATGAAATCATATGCCGCTGGGTCTTCTGCCAATTTCGCATTGTTGGCGTAAGTGAAGAGCGGGCGGGATAGCGGTGCGTACTCACCGGATTCGATCGTTTCATTCGTCGGTTCGACGCCATCGATCGTCACGACTTTCAAAGTATCCTGGTTCGCTACATAGTATGCATAACCGAAGAATCCGATAGCGTTCGGGTCTGCCTGGATGCCTTGCACGAGTGTGTTATCGTCTTCAGACAAAGTCGCTGATTTGACCAAGTCCTCTTCTTCAAGTATGACTTCGTTGAAGTAATCGAACGTTCCGGAATCCGTTCCCGGTGCGTAGAATACCACTTCTTCATCAGGCCAGTCCGGATTGATGTCTGACCATTTCTTCGTCGTGCCGTCTTCTACCCAAAGTTTCTTCAAGTCTTCGACCGTCAAATCCTCAACCCAGTCATTGTCCTGGCTGACCACTACGGACAGCCCGTCATATGCAAGCAGGAATTCCGTATAGTCGATGCCCGCTTCTTCCAGGCTCGCAGCTTCTTCTTCTTTAATTGGGCGGGAAGCGTTGGAGAAAGCTGTTTCGCCTTGGATGAATTTCTCGAATCCGCCGCCAGTGCCCGAAACGCCGACTGTCACTTGCACGCCAGGCTGTGCCGCTGCGTATTCCTCGACAATGCCTTCCATGATCGGCGCGACTGTCGATGATCCGTCGCCGGCTACCGAGCCTTCTACCACTGCTTCATCTGAAGCGGTATCAGCCGTCGTTTCTTCCGTTTCGGAACCTGTTGCAGCTTCTTCCGTGCTGCCGCATGCCCCCAGTACTAGTGCCGACCCAAGAATTGTTGATGCCATAGCGAACTTCCAGTTTCTCATTTGTGTTTTCCCCCTAAATGGTTTGTTGTTTACAAGACCAACTATACGCCCGCATTGTTGAGGGCATATGAAGCCATTGTTAAGAAATTGTAAATGACGAAAGCCTCATTGAAAAAAATAAAAACCGCCCAACCAGCGTCCGGTTCAGGACTTTGGTTGGGCGGTTTGTTCCATGTAGGAAGAAAAAGCTTCTTTATTCAATTCGCGTGCCGCTTATGGGCGGCTTGATTTCATTCGCTTCATCTTCGCTGCGCTGTGCTTTCAATTCGAAATATTTGTCCGCTGCAGCGCGGGCGATTTCATTATTCGTTCTCGGCACTTCACGCGGGTTGGTCGTCACGTATGGGATAACGACGGCATACGCGATCTCCGGATTTTCGTATGGGGCGAAACCGACATGTGCGATGTTGACATTCACGGTACCGTGCAGTTCATGGCCGCGTTCAAAATAAAAGGCTTCCGCAGTACCGGTCTTGCCGGCTGCGGTATACGGCGTATCGCTGAACTGGGCGCGTGCCGAGCCGGAGCTGCCGATATACACATTGCGCATGCCTTCTTTGACACGGTCGATCTCTTCTTGCGTGTTATTGATGCGGTTCATGATTTTCGGTTCGATGACTGTCTCAATAGGGCCTAGGGTCTCGCCGTCAGGAGATGCCTTGCGGATTTCCTTGACGACATGCGGCTGCATGCGGTAGCCGTCGTTGGCGATAGTGGAGATATATTGCGCCAATTGCATCGTTGTATACGTATCGTATTGCCCGATGGCGAGGTCCAATAATTTCGTCCCCGGGTAGGTGCCGCCAAGATAGCCGGTGCCTTCGTTCGGCAAATCGATACCGGTCTCGACACCGAGCCCGAACTGCGCGAATGAATTGCGCATCAACGCGAAACTTTCAGGGGCGACGCTCAACGGGCGGTTGTATTGATACTGCCTGTCGGCAATATCCAAAGCGATTTTGAACATATAGACGTTGGAAGAACGTTCAATCGCCATCAAATCGTTCATCGGGATGCGGTTGAAAGGCGTTGTATTGAAAATCGAGTTTTTCTGGCTCGTGCCGGCGAACTTCAGCGGTTCATCGATTTGCACTTCACCGATTTCCACGGCGTCTTGTTCATAGCCTGTGAGCAATGTCGCGCCTTTGACGGTAGAACCCATTTCATGGGCGGCCGTAAATGTGCCAAACGCATAGTCACTGACGACACGCTTGCCGTTTTCATCTTCACCGACGCGTTTGCCGACCATCGACAAGACATCCCCGGTGCGCGGGTTCATCATGACCAAGTATGCGTCTTTGACAAGCTGTGAGTTGGGCCCCGCTTTCAGCGCGAGCAACTTCTCTTCGACGATTTTTTCCAGCTCGTATTGAAGTTCGCTGTCGATTGAGAGGATCAAGTCCTTCCCAGGCTCGCCTTCGTCAACAGGCACTGTCTCGATGACGCGGCCGCGACCGTCCGTCACGTTTTTGACGATCGATTTCTGCCCTTGCAGCACATCTTCATATTGCTGTTCCAAGAAACTCGTGCCGACGCGGTCATTGCGGGAATAATCGCGGCTTAAATAATAATCAAGACGGTTGGCCGGGATTCCTTGGTCAGGTGTCGTCGTACTGCCGAGAATCGTCAAGTCGGTCATTTTCACACGCTTCCAGTCTGTGACCGTATTGACCCCTTCCAATTTCGGGTCCGTCAGGCGCTCTGACACCTTGGCGAATTCTTCTGGCGTTACACCCTCGCCTTTGATGATCTGGGGAGAAAGGGCATAGCCCGAAGTCATTTCCCGATAGATCGCGAGAACTTCCAATTGTTCGTCCGTCAGGCTGTCGAGTTCTTCATCCGTGATTTTCTCGCGGACCAGGGCATCCAGCTTCTGTTGCTTTTCCTTTTGGGTCAAGTCTTCGGCTTCAATCGCAGCCCGTTCTTCAGCTGTCACTTTTTCAGTGGCGCTTTCCGTGTTCAATTGTATGTAAAAGTCCTGCTTATCGCGCAAGGTCACTTTATCGGTATCTTTTTCGATCAGCTTGGCGAGCTCTTTGGCCACCTCGAGCATCTCGCTGCTCTTGGTCGTCTGCATCTTCGTATAGGTGATGCTGTTTACAGGCTCATTATCGACTTGCAGCCGCCCGGCAGAATCAAAAATCCGCCCGCGCGGGACGCTGGTGTTCACTGCCACTTCCTCGGTGCGGGCAATCGCCCGGGCATAATCTTCCCCCTTGACGATCTGTAAATACCCTAGGCGCAGGATGAGCATGGAAAACAGCAGAAAAATAGCAAAAAAGAGGATGTTCATCCGGAAGGTCGTATTGGACTGGAGTTTGGACTTCGCCAGCGAAACACGCCTTTTTTGAGGGGTTTTCATGAGCGCGTAGCTCCTTTCAAAAAAATATCCATTTGCTAGTATAGCACCGGACATAAAAAAACACACACTTTTTCAGACGAAAAAGTGTGTGCCTGGGTTTCAATATTTAACAATTATTTAGCAGCTTCGTAGCGCTTGGACACTTCGTCCCAGTTGACGACATTCCAGAATGCTGCCAAGTAATCCGGGCGGCGGTTCTGGTATTTCAAGTAGTATGCATGCTCCCAAACGTCCACTCCAAGAATCGGCGTCTTGCCTTCGGAAAGTGGTGAATCCTGGTTTGGCGTTGACGTGACTTCAAGCTCGCCGTTGGAGACGACTAGCCAAGCCCAGCCAGAACCGAAACGTGTTTTGCCTGCAGCTTCGAATTTCTCTTTGAACTCGTCAAAGCTTCCGAATTTGCTGTTGATCGCATCAGCTACTGCGCCAGTCGGCTGTCCTCCGCCGTTCGGGGAAAGGAGCTGCCAGAATAGCGAGTGGTTCGCATGGCCGCCGCCGTTGTTGCGGACAGCTGTGCGGATGTCTTCCGGCACTGCGTTCAAGTCAGAAATCAATTCTTCGATTGATTTTGAAGAAAGATCGTCATGACCTTCCAAGGCCGCATTTACGTTTGTTACGTACGTGTTGTGGTGTTTCGTGTGGTGGATGTTCATAGTTTCTTTGTCGATGTGCGGTTCTAGCGCATCGTACGCGTAAGGTAGTTCCGGTAGTTCGTATGCCATGATTAAATTCCTCCTTGAGTCTATTGTTCTACTTTCTAAGCGTATCAAAATTTTCTGACCGACACAAATATAAAGCATATCGGCATGTGCTTTTCAGACCTTAGTCGGAGACGGCGGTCAAATCACCCAGAAGAACAAGCCGACCATCACGGCCTGGATGATGCCTTTCGTGAGTGCAGAAGTGATAAAGCCGACCACCGAGCCGATTCCGGAACGGATCGATTTTTTGATCGATGATTTATTGACGAGCATCTCTGCAATGATGGCGCCGAGGAACGGGCCGATGAGGATTCCGGCAAACGGGATGACGAACGGGCCGAAGATCAATCCGACCGTGCTGCCTACCAAACCTGCTTTTGAACCGCCGAATTTCTTCACGCCGACCGCATTGGCCAGAAAGTCTGCACCGAACAATAACAGGACGAACAGGATTTCGATGAGCCAGAACCACCACGGCAAATCATCGAAGCTGAAAAACAGGCCATAAATGATGAATCCCCCAAAAATGAACAGCGAAGCGGGGATGACCGGGTACACCAGCCCGATGAAACCGATTGCGAAAAGCACAAGCACAAAAACCCAGCCAACAATTTCGAGCATCGCGGCCCCTCCTTTTTTCGATATAAAAACTCCCTTTCATCGTGCCCTACATTTCAGGAAATGTAAAGGATGAAAGGGAGTGTGGATCATGTGCGGTTGCCGAGGATGGCTTCCGCGATATTGACGGAGTGGTCGCCGATCCGCTCCAAGTTGCTGACGATATCGACGAAGACGATTCCCGCTTGTGCGGAACATGCGCCTTCGTTCAGGCGAAGGATGTGTTTCTTGCGGAATTTACGTTCCATTTTGTCAATCAGGTCTTCCTGCTCTGCCACTTCACGCGCAAGCTCGTGGCTTGTCGTGTCGAGTGCATCAAGTGATTTCGAAACCGTGGCAATGGTCAAGGTGAACATTTCGTCCAAGTCTTCCATCGCTTCGCCGGTCAGTTTCACTTTATTGGCTTCCTGGTAATCGATCAATTCGATGATGTTCTCGAAATGGTCGCCGATCCGTTCGATATCACGGACCGTTTCCATCAGCATCGTGTGGCGGGTGGAATCCGCTGCCGAAATCGATTCTGCGGAAATGAGCACGAGGTAATCGGTGATTTTGCCATCCAGGTTATTGATGGCATCTTCCAATTGGTAACCCATCTCGGCATGCTTCTTGCTTTTCGTTTTCAAGTATTTATACGTTTCTTCCAGTCCTTGCACAGAATATTTACCCATGCGCAACACTTCTTCTTTGGCCTGGCCAAGAGCGATCGATGGCGATTGCTCGATGAAGTTCAAGTCCAGATGCTTCGGCTTGAATTCGACAAGCACTTCGTCCCCTGGAATCACTTTTGTCACGAGGTATGCCCAAGCACCGATCAACGGGAATTGGATCAATGTATTCGCAACGTTGAAGGTCCCGTGTGCGAAGGCAATCTGCATTTTCGCCTCAAGATCTAAAACGCCCGTGAGCCATTCGACGTATGCTGTAAACGGCACCAGCAGGATTAGGAAGATAATGGAGCCGATAACATTGAACAGAACGTGGACAGCTGCTGCACGGCGCGCTGCAATGGATGTACCGAGTGCTGCGAGCACGGCCGTAACGGTTGTCCCGATATTGTCACCGAATAGAACCGGCAATGCAGCATCGAGGCTGAGCAGGTTCTCTGCATACAACCCTTGAAGAATGGCAATCGTTCCGCTCGAACTTTGGACGATGAATGTAAAGATTGTCCCGGCTGCAACGCCAAGGATTGGGAATTCACTCAAGTTGACGGTCATGTCGATGAACGCCGGCAATTCACGCAACGGCTTCATCGCCCCACTCATCGTTTCCATCCCGAAGAACAATCCCCCGAAACCGAAAATGACTTGCCCGATATTCTGGATCTGATTTTTCTTGAAGAAGAAAATCAAGAACGCACCGACTGCCATGATCGGCAGAGAGTATGCCCCGACATCCAAACCGATGATGAACGCCGTTACGGTCGTCCCGATATTCGCGCCCATGATGACGCCGATCGCTTGTCTCAGCGTCATGAAGCCGGCACTAACGAGGCCGACGACGATAACGGTCGTCCCTGAACTCGATTGGATCAGAATCGTTACTACGATACCGACCAAGACACCCATGAACGGATTGGTCGTAAAACGGTCCAAAATGTCCCGCAGTTTATCGCCCGCAGCTTTCTGCAAAGCGTCACCCATATACTTGATTGAGAATAGGAAAATACCGAGTCCCCCAAAGAAGGTAAACAGCAATTCCTGCCAATTCATTTCCACGATTCACATTCAACTCCTAAATATAACGTAATGACACCTCACCTATTATGAAGACTTCGCTAAGTAAATGTAAATACCTTTATTGAAAATTTACAAACCCGTAACATAAGCCGCCATTTTTCCTCTTTGGGCATGATAATATTACAATACATATGGAAAGGAAGATTGCTGTGAATCTCTATCAATTATTGAAAGCAAGCTTCATGGAACCGAAAAAACGGGCGGCGGTCCGCATCATGCCGATCGGCCGCATCCTTAAGTTCGTTTTTTTGTTCATCACCGTGCTTTCGCTCATCTCTTTTGCCGTGTTCGCGCTTGGCATCGGCTCGAGCTCTTCTGAACTGGAAGGCCTGCTGCAATTCATAGAAGAAATCGAATGGCTGCTGTACCCGTTTGCGCTCGTTTTCCTGTTTGTATCGACAACGCTTTACCACTTCATCAAAATCAGCGTTTTTGCGGCATTCGGTTATGGCTGCCTCGCTTTGCTCAAGCGCCGCGGGGAATACCGGCATATGTGGCGCACGGCAGCACTCGCCGTTACCGTTCCGACCATCGCAGCCTATATGGCGAGCTTCTGGATCAATAGCTTGTGGATTTCGGTCTTGACGAGTTTATGGACGCTGTTCCTTCTATATAGTGCAGCGCGTTTCTACCCGAAAGCCCCGCCTGCTAAAAAACCGCAATAATATTGCGGCGATGTAAAGAATCTGCGCAGGACAGCCGTCTTTCTTGTCTTTTCAAACGAGACACTGCTAAAATGGCTATAGGCAAGAGAAATAGACCTGCACATGAATTCCGTGCAATAGTAAGCTGAGTGAACCGTCCGGATTTCCGGAAACTCACAAAAAGGAGAGATTTTTAACATGAGTGAAATAACTCACCGTTCAAAAACACGCCCCGTCAAAGTCGGCGATATCACGATTGGCGGCAGCAATGAATTATTCATACAAAGTATGGCGACTACAAAAACACACGATGTGGAAGCAACGGTAGCGGAAATCCTCCGCTTAGAAGAAGCCGGATGCCAAGTCGTCCGTGTCGCATGCCCTGATGAGCGCGCGGCATACGCTATCGGCGAGATCAAGAAACGCATCAATATTCCGCTCGTCGTAGATATCCATTTCGATTATAAATTGGCCTTGATCGCGATCGAGCAAGGCGCTGATAAAATCCGCATCAACCCGGGCAATATCGGCCGCCGCGAAAAAGTCGAAGCGGTCGTCAATGCAGCGAAAGCGAAAGGCATCCCGATCCGCATCGGCGTCAACGCCGGTTCGCTCGAGCGCAAAATCCTTGAGAAATACGGCTATCCGACAGCGGACGGCATGGTCGAATCGGCATTGCACCATATCAAGATCCTTGAAGACCTTGATTTCCATGACATCATCGTATCATTGAAAGCATCCGACGTGAGCCTCGCCATCGAAGCATATGAAAAAGCATCGAAAGCATTCGATTACCCGCTCCACCTCGGCATCACGGAATCCGGCACATTGTTCTCCGGAACCGTGAAAAGTTCTGCAGGGCTCGGGGCATTGCTCGCAAAAGGCATCGGCAATACGCTCCGCGTCTCATTGAGCGCAGACCCTGTCGAGGAAGTCAAAGTAGCGCGTGAACTATTGAAAGTCTTCGGCTTGTCATCGAACGCCGCGACGCTCATCTCGTGCCCGACTTGCGGGCGTATCGAGATCGATTTGATTTCCATCGCGAATGAAGTGGAAGAATATATCTCCCACATCAAAGCCCCGCTTAAAGTCGCCGTTCTCGGCTGTGCCGTCAACGGCCCGGGCGAAGCGCGCGAAGCCGATATCGGCATCGCTGGCGCACGCGGAGAAGGCCTGCTCTTCATGCATGGCAAAACAGTCCGTAAAGTGCCTGAAGAAACGATGGTCGAGGAATTGAAGATCGAAATCGATAAATTAGCCGAAGAATATTTCGCTAAACAGGCTGAAGAGAAAAAGCAAAAGGAACTCGAACAACAACAAGCATAAGGTTGTGATTACATGTACCGATTCGGTATCGACATCGACGGCACCGTCACCTGCCCGACCTCATTGATCCCCCATATCAATGAAGCGTTCGGCAGCGAGCTGACCATCGAAGATATCCGGGAATATGATTTGACGGCCGCTTTGCCGCAGCTCGATAAAAAAGAGTTCTATTCCTGGTTCAAAAAGCACGAACCTAAAATCTATGCATCCTCCCCCATCTCGAAAGATGCAAAACAGATCCTCAATAATTGGAAAGACTATTATGAGCTGTTTTACATCTCCGCACGCGGGGACAATGTCAAAAGCGTCACGTTCGATTGGTTCGAACAGCATGCCATTGCCTACGACCATATCGAATTGATCGGCACGCATAAAAAAATCAGCACCGCCAAAGCGCATAATGTCGATTTGTTCTTCGAAGACAAACACGATAATGCAGTAGAGATATCCGAGGAACTGGACATTCCGGTCATTTTATTCGACACCCCTTACAACCGTGAGCCGGTGCCGGATAAAGTGGTCCGCGTCTATGATTGGCTCGAAGCCGAGCAATGGGTGAAAAAAGAATTCGGCGTCCAACAGGAATTGCTCAAGCGGTGAACAGAGAGCGCAAGTCTAACTTGCGCTCTTTTTTATTTGCCCGTTTCTATTGTCAGTAGACAAAAAGGGCCTGACAGCATTAGCTGTGAGGCCCTCTCAGAGTTTTGAAGAAGTCTATTAATCTATTGCGAATTAGAATGAATTCTTTTTTTCTACATTCAAAAATTAATGATCTTTCTAAGTATTTGGAGAAGTGTTCGCTCGACTCCAGTGGATCAGCGAGACGACCGAGACCCCGCAAGGCGCGAAGCGGCTGAGGAGGCTTGGGCGAGAGCCCACGGAAAGCGAGCGATAAGCTTCGGAAAATACGACTTTTTAACTTTCCCGACAGCCGAAGGGCCTGGCAGCATTAGCTGTCAGGCCCTTTTCACTACTAGCGTTTATTTACAGTCCGGGCATTTCCCGTAGATTTCGAATTTATGGTTGTCGATTTCATAAGCCGGCAACGCCGCCCCCAACATGTCCATCGGGCATAGTGGAATTTCCTTGATCTTGCCGCAATCCATGCAGATGAAATGGTGATGGTGATGGTCGCTTTCGCAATGCATGCGGAAATGCTTTTCGCCGGACAACTCGGTCGCCTCCAAAATATCGAGCGACACAAACGTCGCCAAGTTGCGGTAAACGGTATCGTAGCTCATGCTTGGATAGTCTTTTTGCATGACATCCAAAATATCACGGGCGGTTAGATAGCGTTCGTCCCCTTCGAAAATTTCCAGGATCTGATTGCGTTTTGTCGTTTCTTTAAAACCGTTTTCTTTCAGGATGCCCCACGCTTTTTGTAAATTCATGCGGCTGCCCCCCTTTTCTTAGATAACGAGATTTTTCGATAAGCCAGAATGACCAGCAAAATGGCAATGGATGTGACGACAATCGTGCCGCCTGGCGCTAAATCGAAGTAAAACGCAGCGACCAGCCCGGTCAGGACCGATATTTCACCGAATAGGATCGATAGCCAGATGGTTTGCTTGAAGCTTTTGGCGACGCGCATTGCCGTCGCTACCGGGATGGTCATCAGTGATGACACGAGAAGTATGCCGACGATGCGCATCGAACCGGCAATGACTAAGGCCGTGACGATCATGAACAGGAAGTGGATCCATTTTGCAGGCAGGCCGGATGCCCGTGCGTATTCATCGTCGAAGGACAAGACAAATAATTCCTTGAAGAAGATACGGATAAACGCCAACACGATCACGGCGATTCCTGCGACGATAAATAAATCCTGCCGGCTGACGGCTGAGACCGTGCCGAAGAGGTAGCCGAACAAATCGCTCGAAAATCCTTCCGCCAGGGAAATGAAAATGGCCCCGAAGCCAATGCCTGCGGAAAGGATGATCGGGATGGCCAGTTCTTCGTAATGCTTATAGACACTGCGCAGCCGCTCGATGAGCATCGAGCCCATCACCGACGAGGCGATCCCGAGATACAGCGGGTTCAGTAACGCCAGTGCCCCGACACTTTGGCTTAGATAAAGGCTTCCGGCAATGCCGGCAAGCGTCACATGGCTCAAGGCATCTGCGATCAGCGACAGCCTTCTCACGACGATGAAGACGCCGAGCAGCGGCGCAATGACGCCGATGATCAAGCCGGATGCGAATGCGTTTTGCAGAAATTCATAGGACAGTATGGCGTCAAGCATGCGTATGGCTTCCTTCCGTATGATGGATTTTCCGGACGGAATGGCCATACCACGCTTCGCGCTTCTCATCGCTCATCATATGCAATTGGTCTTTAAAGCCGTGGAAATGGATGGTCTGGTTCAAGCATGCGACGTGCGAGATGCGATCGGTCACCGTATCGACGTCATGCGTCACAAGCACCAGCGTGATATTGCGTTCCCGGTTGAGCGCGGCGAGCATATCGTAGAACGCCTGCACGTTCTGGACATCGATGCCGACTGTCGGCTCGTCGAGTATGAGCACTTTTGGCTTGGCGACAAGTGCGCGCGCAATGAAGACACGCTGCTGCTGGCCGCCCGAAAGCTCGCTGATGCTGCGGTTTTTGAAGGATTTCATGCCCACTGCATCGAGCGCTTCCTCGACTTGCTGGGATGTGTTTTTCGGCAGTTTGTGGAACAAGCCGGCTTTTTTTGCCAGCCCACCCGCCACCACTTCCTGTACAGTCGCCGGAAAAGCCGAGTTGAACGAATTCGACTTCTGCGACACATAGCCGATCCATTCACGGTGTTTGAACTGCCTCGAATCAATACCGAACAATTCCACCCTGCCTTCGGATGGCCGGATGAGCCCGAGCATGATTTTCAATAAAGTCGATTTACCGGACCCATTCGGGCCGAGTATCGCCAGGAAATCGCCTTCTTCCACTGTCATCGAAATGTGGTCCAGCGCTTTCGTTTGTTCATATTCATAGCTGACTTCTTTAATGTTGATCAATGGCGCTGCCATAGGGACGCCCCTTTTCCAATAATAATGATTACGATTTACTATAAAAAGTATAGAGCAGTTGCACGGTTCTGTAAACCGTTTGGGCTTCTGGACAAAGCCGTTAAAAGATGGAACAAGCGTATGGAACTCATGATATTGAACGGCCATTCCCAATCAAGTTGACTTTAAGCCGCCCGGTCACCCGCCTCCTGCCCCCCAAAAAGAAGAAAACAGCGCCACATTGGCGCTGTTTCCGGATTGATCATTGTGATTCGATCGGCAATTTCATCTTCTCGATTTCATCAGGCGCAAAGACGCCATTTTTGAACATCTCGATTTCATATGCATATGGCGCTTTTTTCTTTTTCGCATCCAGTCCGACGTATGGTGTCTCCAGTATTTTCGGCACGTGCATCAATTGTTTATGGTGGACAATCGAATTGAGTGCGTCAAAACCGATTTCGCCGAAGCCGATATTTTCATGGCGGTCTTTCCCTGCCCCGCGTATGTTCTTGCTGTCGTTGATATGCAACACTTGCAAACGGTCGATTCCGATGATGCGGTCGAATTCCGCCAGCACACCGTCGAAATCTTCCTTGATGTCATAGCCTGCATCGTGGACGTGGCATGTATCGAAGCAGACCGATAAACGCTCATTATGCGTTACGCCATTGATGATCGCTGCCAACTCCTCGAAGTTACGCCCGATTTCACTGCCTTTTCCTGCCATCGTCTCAAGCGCGATATTGACCGGGAAATCCTGTGTCAGCACTTCATTCAAGCCTTCGATGATTTTCTGTGTGCCGGCTTCTACACCCGCACCCACATGCGCACCGGGATGCAACACGATTTGTTCTGCCCCGAGCGCTGCCGTGCGTTCGATTTCCGACTGCAAAAACTCGACACCGAGTTCGAATGTTGCAGGCTTTGTCGTATTGGCGATATTGATGATATAAGGTGCGTGGACGATGATATTCGACAGGCCATGCTCTGCCATATGCGCCCGTCCCGCTTCGATATTAAGTTCTTCGATCGGTTTGCGGCGCGTGTTTTGCGGTGCGCCCGTATAGATCATGAAAGTCGTGGAGCCGTAGGAAGCGGCTTCCTCGCTCGCGCCAAGCAGCATCTTCTTGCCGCTCATCGAGACATGCGATCCTAATAGCATTTGGATAACCCCTTACTTTTTGCGGTTTTTGCGTCTTTCCGCTTTTTTGATTTCGTCCATTTTCCATTTCATTTTCTTCTTGTACATCGGTTTGACGCTTTTCGGTTTATGGACCATCGATTTTGCCTTGGTATCGGCTTCGTTCTCCGTGCGCACACGTTTTTTACGGCCGTGGCGCTCTTTCATATCGACAAATTCGCCTTTGACGATATCCTTTTGCTGGAACGGGATGCCCATCTTCTCGACGCGGACAATTGCATCCTCGTCTTCCGGGCTGAACAAGGTGATCGCGACGCCTTTGAGTCCCGCGCGCGCTGTACGGCCCACACGGTGGATGAAGAATTCCAGGTCTTCCGGCAATTCGTAGTTGATGACATGGCTGACGCCCTGGATATCGATTCCGCGTGCGGCAAGATCTGTCGCTACAATATACTGATACTCGAGATCGCGCACTTGCTTCATCATCTTGACCCGTTCGCGCGGTGCCAGATCGCCGTGGATCTTCCCTACGCGAATGCCGCTTTTCGACAATTCTTCTGCGATGTAATCGGCATTGGTGCGCGTATTGACAAAAATGATCGCAAGATACGGATTGATGATTTGCATCACTTCTTGCAAGCGTTCAACTTTCTTTTTGCTGCGCACTGGCACCAAATAGAAATCCAGGCCTTCTGCGGTTGGACGCTTATCGCCGATCTTGATATGCGCCGGGTTGGCCATGTATTTCTTCAGGAACGGCTTGAGTTTCTCTGGAATCGTAGCCGAGAAAACGTACATTTCCAGGTCGTCGCGCATTTTCCCTGCGACCTGGTCGATCTCTTCGATAAAGCCCATGTCAAATGCCAGGTCGGCCTCATCGACAATAAGGATCTTGGCGGTATGGACGAGCAACGCATTTTCGTTGACAAGGTCTTTCAAACGCCCCGGTGTCCCGATAACGATATGCGGCTGCGTTTTCAATTTATTGATCGAACGCTGTTTATCCGTTCCGCCGATGAACGATTTCACTTCGATGCCGGAGTCGCCGATCAATTTCTGGATTTCGTTAAAGATCTGCGTTCCGAGTTCACGCGTCGGCGCAGCGATCACTGCTTGGACTTCCTGCTTCGAAACATCTATGCGTTCGACGATCGGGATGATAAAGCTATGGGTCTTGCCTGTACCTGTATGGGACTGGCCAATGGCACTGTTTCCGCTCATGATTTGCGGAATCATTTCCTTTTGGATGGCTGTCGGTTCCGTAAAACCGAGTTGTTCGACCGCTTCAAGCAAAAACGGCTTGAGACGGTATTCGTTGAATTTTGTCATGGGATATAGTTCCCTCCTTAAGCTCTAGCTATTATAGCATAAAATGGCTCTCCTACGCGATGCATCTTTTGTAAAGCGGCGGCGTCTCCGTTATAATGAAGTCATGATGTTGAAAGGAGTGCGGTTTGAAAATGAAAGTAAAAAAGATTTCGCCTAGAGGGTATTGCTACGGGGTAGTGGATGCCATGGTCATCGCGAAAAATGCAGCCATGGATGAAACTTTGCCGCGCCCGATTTATATATTGGGCATGATTGTCCATAACAAACATGTGACGGATGCATTCGAAGAAGATGGCATCATCACGCTCGACGGCAAAAACCGCCTCGAGATCCTCGAGAAAGTGGAAACCGGGACGGTCATCTTCACGGCACATGGCGTATCTCCGCAAGTGCGTGAATTGGCCCGCAGAAAAGGGCTTGTTTCGATCGATGCCACGTGCCCTGATGTGACCGTGACGCACGATTTAATCCGTGAAAAAACGGCTGAAGGCTTCCATATCGTCTATATCGGCAAAAGCGGGCATCCGGAACCGGAAGGCGCAATCGGCGTCGCTCCGGATTTGGTCCATTTGGTTGAAACGCTCGATGATGTCAATGCGCTCGAACTGGACGAAGACAAGATCATCATCACCAACCAGACGACGATGAGCCAATGGGACGTCGTCCATATGATGGAACGTTTGAAAGAACGCTTCCCCCACGCTGAGGTCCACAAAGAGATCTGCCTGGCCACCCAAGTACGCCAGGAAGCAGTCGCAGAACAAGCAGTGGATGCCGACTTGTTGTTGGTGATCGGCGATCCGATGAGCAATAACTCCAACCGGCTGGCACAAGTGTCCCAGGACATCGCCGGTACACCGGCTTACCGCATCTCCGACTTGTCGGAACTGAAACTGGAATGGCTGGAAGGCGTCGAAACGGTCGCCTTGACCGCTGGTGCCTCAACGCCTACACCGATCGTCAAAGAAGTGATGAAATTCCTGGATCAATACGATCCCGAAGATCCGGAAACCCATACACTCGAACGTTCCGTTCCACTCAATAAAATCTTGCCGAAAATCAAGCATCCGAAACCATCGGAGCGTATCGAACCGTATCCGGTGAACGAATAACACTTAAAAAAGAGGCCCTGAATCGGGCCTCTTTTTTCATGTTCACTTTATGCGAAACGGTTCCGTATTCACTTCGGACGGCAGGAATTCACATTGCCAGTTTGAGCTTTTTTCGGTCATGTGGTTCACGACCCCCTGGATCATCACCTTCTCGACATGATGGCCAGGGTCGATCACCGGCAAGCCAATTGCCTGTGCATCCTGGGCGACGTGGAAATAAAGGTCACCCGTCACATAGACATCCGCTCCGGCGCGTTTTGCCTGCTGGATGTATTTATTGCCGTCGCCACCGAGCACCGCCACTTTTTTGATGGTTTCCTTGCCGGTGCCAACGACACGGGCAAACGGTACACCCAAGCTCTTTTTCACATGCTCGGCAAACTCATCAAGCGTCATCTCATCTTTCAGGCGCCCGATGCGGCCAAGGCCCATCGGCAGCTCCTTGTTTTCCAAGGTGAACACATCGTATGCCGGCTCTTCGTAAGGATGGGCTGCGATCATCGCACGGATCACGCGGTCTTTTTCGGCTTTCCTGACAACGACTTCAATTTTCGATTCCGCTGTCTCTTCCATTTTGCCCCCTTCCCCTATATACGGATCGGCTGAGGCATTCGGCCGGAAGCGCCCAGTGCCCGATAAGGTATAGCTGCAGAAATCGTAATCACCGATCGCTCCGGCACCCGCATCGCCGAATGCCTTTCGCACTTGGCCTTCATGGCTTTCAGGCACGAAGACGGCAACTTTCACGAGCTCTGCTTCATACGTCTTCACCAATACTTCCGTGTCGTTCAATCCAAGAGCATCCGCCAACAAGTCATTGACCCCGCCCCACGCAACATCGAGGTTCGTATGTGCTGCATACACTGCAATATCATTTTTGATCAATTTTTCCATTAGCTGGCCTTGGGGAAAATCCGTCTGCAGATTTTTCAAGGGCCGGAAAATCGGGGGATGATGCGCAATGATGAGCCCTGCACCTTTTTCGATCGCTTCATCCGCCACCGCCTCATCGACGTCGAGCGTCACGAGCACGCGTTCAACCTTTTTATTCAAGGTGCCGACATGCAGCCCAATCGGATCTCCTTCCATCGCCAGATATTTCGGCGACCATTTCTCGAATTCTTCAATGATCTGTTGGCCGTTAGGAATTTTCATCCGCGAACACCTCTTCCATCAATGCGATTTTCTCGAGCAATTGCTCTCTTCTCGTACGAATGTCTTCGGTTTGTTGTGCGTTCTCCAAGCGCTCGGCGATCGCTCTCCATTGTGTCGCCTCGCGTTGCCATTTTTCCTTAAAAATATCCGTTTGCTGTTTTAATAGTTCCGGGCCGAACAATAATTGCTTCGCATCCAGCTGCACTTCTTCAGCACCGGGTTCCAGCACGAGGATCTCGTAGATCTTGCCTTTTTCCTTCAGGATATCTTCTGCGGCAATATGCCAGCCGTTTTGGGCTGCCCATTGCCGGATCGCTTTGGCATGGACATTGGGCTGGAGGATCAAACGCTCCACGCCTTGCAGCCGGCCTTTTCCTTCTTCCAGGATGGAAGCAATAAGTGAACCGCCCATCCCGGCGATGGTCACCGCCGTGATGCCGTCTGCCGGTTCGACCGCTTCAAGGCCTGGCGCCAGACGGACAGTGATCTTGCTTTCCAGCCCTTCTTCGCGCACTTGCTTTTTCGCCGATTCATATGGGCCTTTGACGATTTCACCGGCCACTGCACGGCTGGCGGTGCCGTTATGGAGAAGGTAGCATGGCAAATAGGCATGATCCGAGCCGATGTCCGCCACTACAGCTCCTGCCTGGACATATTCCGCCACTTTCATTAATCGAACTGATAATTGCTGCGCGTTCATAAAGTTCCTCCTAATTGACAAAAAACCCTTAGCTCCGGAAGAACTAAGGGTTTTTGATGCTATTCGAGTGACAGTACCCACTCAGCCATTGCTGATACGTTTTCTTCTGGAACCGTACCCGGTGGCATTGAGCCTTTACCGTTGATCAGAATCTCTTCGATTTCTTCTTGTGAAAGTTCTGTGGCTACCAATGATGGGCCAACTCCGCCTTCATAGCTTGAACCGTGGCAAGAAACACAGCTTGACTGTGCATGGGATTCAGGGTCGAAGTCGCCGCTAGCTGCTTCTTCTCCGCCTTCGCCTTCAGCCGCTTCTTCTCCGCCGCCTTCTTCAGCCGCTTGTTCTTCAGCGATTTCAGCTTCGTTGCCGACTCCTTCCAATGACAGGAAGAAAATCAGGCCAATACCGAAAGCCATGATTAAGATATAAGGTACAATTGCATTCTTTTGCATCCGTTACCCCTCCTTCTACTGTGTTCTGCTTGATGATAGTATAAGTATCATTCATTATTGTACTGTATTATCCAGTAAACGAAAAGCCATAACGGATAATAATTGCCGTATTGTGACAAAATCGGTAAATTCGAAGGATTCTGTTGACGGCAATAAACAGGCAGTCAAAGTTTCACGGTTTTGCAAAGCAATCAGCAGCCGACCAGACGTGAAATAACCATGCGCTGCACTTCGGATGTCCCTTCGCCGATCTCCAGGAGCTTGGCGTCGCGCATATAGCGCTCGACCTCGTATTCCTTCATATAGCCATACCCCCCGTGGATCTGGATCGCTTCGTCAGCCACTTCCATCGCCATTTCGGAGGCATACAATTTGGCCATGGACGCTTCTTTCGTGAACGGGCGCCCTTGGTCTTTCAGCCATGCCGCCTTGTAGACCATATTGCGCGCGAGTTCGATTTTCATCGCCATATCAGCGAGCTTGAATTGCGTCACTTGGAATTCCGATAAAGGCTTGCCGAACTGCTTGCGTTCTTTCGCATAAGCGAGCGCTTTGTTGAACGCGCCTTGTGCGATCCCGACTGCCATCGCCGCAATGCCGATACGCCCGCCGTCAAGCGTCACGAGGAATTGCTTGAAACCTTCGCCGCGTTTGCCGAGCAGGTTTTCCTTTGGCACACGGACGTTCTCGAGCACCAATTCAGTCGTATTCGATGCGTTCAAGCCCATCTTTTCGTAATTATCGATGATGGTGAAACCTTCTGCATCTGTCGGGACGATGATGGCGCTGATTTCCTTTTTGCCGTCGTTCATTCCGGTGATGGCCGTGATCGCCAAATGCTTCGCGTGGCTCGCGTTCGTAATATATACTTTCGATCCATTGATGACCCAATCGTCCCCGTCTTCCACTGCTCGGGTTTCCGTCCCCCCAGCATCCGAACCGGCATTCGGTTCCGTCAGCCCAAATGCGCCGAACGATTCACCCGTACAGATCGGCGTCAAGTATTTCTGTTTCTGCTCTTCCGTCCCGAATAAGCTGAGCGGAGCGCCACCTAATGAAATATGGGCAGAATACGTGATGCCTGTCGAAGCACAGACACGGCTCAACTCTTCCGTGACGATCGCAAAGCTTGTGGTGTCTGCCCCGGCGCCGCCATAAGCTTCATCAAACGGCAAGCCCATCATCCCCATGTCGGACAGCTGCTTGAATGCTTCTTTCGGAAATTCTTTCGTGCGGTCGCGGTCGACTGCACCGGGAGCGACCACTTTATCGGCGAACTCCCGCATCGTTTTCTTGATCATCTGTTGCTCTTGCGTCAAATCGAAATTCATGTCTTACATCCCCTTCGCTGTGAATACGCTTACAATATTCATTATATAGCTAAAATTCCGACACAAGCAAGGCTTAACGGAAAGTTATTCCAATATGTTGTTCAGCTGGCGAATGGAGAGGTTTTGGACACTCCGGTATAGCTGCAGCGATTTCAGAAATCAAAAAAAAATCCTCCCTGGCTTTGCGCCCGGAAGGATTTGTCCATTTTTATTCCAAGAAATCTTTCAAGCGCTTGCTGCGCGATGGATGGCGCAGTTTGCGGAGTGCTTTCGCCTCGATTTGGCGGATGCGCTCACGCGTCACGCCGAATACTTTGCCGACTTCCTCAAGTGTCCGCGTACGGCCGTCATCCAGGCCGAAACGCAGGCGCAGTACATTTTCTTCTCTGTCAGTCAATGTGTCGAGCACATCTTCCAACTGCTCTTTCAGCAATTCATATGCCGCGTGGTCGGATGGTGATTGTGCATCTGAATCTTCGATGAAATCTCCCAGATGCGAATCATCTTCCTCGCCGATCGGCGTTTCGAGCGAGACCGGTTCCTGGGCGATCTTCAGGATCTCACGCACTTTTTCAGGCAATAGATCCATTTCTTCGCCGATTTCCTCCGGTGACGGCTCGCGGCCTAAGTCCTGCAATAGCTGGCGCTGGACGCGGATCAGTTTGTTGATCGTTTCGACCATATGGACCGGGATGCGGATGGTCCGTGCCTGGTCGGCGATGGCGCGCGTAATGGCCTGGCGGATCCACCATGTGGCGTAGGTACTGAATTTGAAGCCTTTCGAGTAGTCGAATTTCTCGACCGCTTTGATAAGCCCCATATTCCCTTCCTGGATCAGGTCCAGGAATAGCATGCCGCGGCCCACATAGCGTTTCGCGATCGATACGACGAGACGCAAGTTGGCTTCAGCGAGGCGTTTTTTCGCTTCTTCGTCGCCTTGTTCGATGAGTTTGGCAAGGCGCACTTCTTCCTCTGCCTTCAATAGGTCGACCCGTCCGATTTCTTTCAGGTACATGCGTACCGGGTCATTGATCTTGACGCCTGGGGGAACGCTTAAGTCATTCAAGTCGAACTTCTCTTCCGTCGGTTTCATGAGACGGTCCAAATGCTCTTCGTCGTCACTCTTGCGTTCGAGTTCGATGCCATGCCCTTCCAATTGATCAATGAATTCTTCTACTTGGTCCGATTCCATTTCAAAAATAGCTAATTTATCGGCAATCTGTTCGTAGTTCAATTCTCCGGTTTTTTTCCCTTGTTCGATCAATTGCTTTTTCGCGTCTTCTACACTTGCTTCCGGGCCTTCAGCAGGCAACGGGATGCTGTTTGTTACGACTTCTGTTTGGCGTTCAGATTTCTCAGCCATACAACTTCCTCCTTTAGAAAAAACCGGAATAATCTACAATGATTTCCGTAAAGCAATCACTTCTTGTGCTAGAAGCAAAGCGCGCTTCAAATCATGCTGTTTTTCCGCTTCTTTTGATTGCTGGATTTTTAAATTGATTTGTTGCTCGATGCGGTGCTTGTTCAAGTGCTTCAGGCAATCTTCGATCTCTTCTTCCGGATGGTCGGGATCTCTTTCGGCCAAGGCCGTTTCCATCACCAGCTTCCGGAGCTCCTGGTCCGTCAGGGTTTCCAGGAACTTATGGAAATCTGCCTTTTCCCATTCCTCGTAGAAACCGAGCAGCTGGACATACAGCGCCTGGTATTCTTCACTGATGAACGGGATGGCTTCCGCTTCACGGGCCAGCTTGTCCATCACGGCGGGGTCTGCGAGCGCGTGTGCGAACAGCAATCGTTCTGCGCGGTGCAGCGACGTGATTTTCTTCTGCTCCCTTTTCGGAGCTGCCTGGACCGATTCAGCGGCTTTCGGCCGGCTTCGTTCAATGCTCCGTGTTTCCAAGCGCCTATACTGCTGCAATATGGCTTCTTCCGAGAGTTTCGTTTCTGCCGACAGCTGCTTAATATACAAATCCCTTTCAACAGGTGAGGATTTTCCCGCCAATAGCTGGAGCACCTCTTGGATATATTGAAGGAGATCGTTTTCATATTGAAAGTTCTTATGGCGGCGCGCATGCATCATCGCAAAGGCGATAAAGGTTTGCGGCTTCTCGATAATGTGCTCCCGAAAAGCATCGGCGCCGTTTTGGCGGACATAGTCATCGGGGTCCATGCCATTCGGCAGCACCGCAATCCCGACTTTGAAATTCGCTTCCTCAAGCGGCACCGCCGCCCGTTTTGCCGCTTCCCATCCGGCATCATCACCGTCAAAGCAAACGACCACTTCCTGGGCAAAGCGCTTCATTTGGCGGATATGCTGAGGCGTCAATGATGTGCCCATTGTCGCCAGCGCATTGTCGATGCCAGCCTTGCCGGCGGCGATGACATCCATGAATCCTTCAAACAGGACGATTTTCCGGTTTTTCCGGATTGCGCCGCGTGCCAGATGGACGTTATAGAGAACTTGGCTTTTCTGGAAAATCGGCGACTCAGGGCTGTTCATGTATTTCGCTTCCTGTTTGGACTGTTCAAGGACCCTTCCTGAAAACGCAATGGCCTTGCCGTTTTCGTTCATGATCGGAAACATGATCCTGCCGCGGAAACGGTCGAACCAGCCATCGGATTTCTCACGCTTGATCGCTAGCCCGCTGGCTTCCAATTGTTCGTCATCATACCCTTTCCTGCGCAAGGCGACCTCCATATAGTTCCATTCAGGAAGCGCCCAGCCAATCCGGTATTTTTCGATGATTTCCTGCGTGAACCCCCGGCTCTCCAAATAATCAAGAGCCGCTTGGCCTTCTTCCGTATTCAGCAAAATGTGATGGTACATATCTGCAGCGAATTCATGCATTAAAATGAGCGGATCGTCATTTCTCGCCTGCGCTGCCCCCCTGCCTTCTCCTGGCTGGACGTCGACCTCGATTCCAGAGCGCTCGCCGAGTTTGGCCAGGGCTTCCTGGAAACTGATGTTCTCGATGTCCATCAAGAACGTGATGGCGTTGCCGCCAGCCCCGCAGCCGAAGCAATGGAAAATCTGCTTATCGGCCGTCACTGAAAAGGACGGTGTGCTTTCCCCGTGGAATGGGCAGAGGCCGAACCAATTGCGGCCTCTTTTCGTCAATTGGACATATTCGCCCACGACATCCACAATATCCGCCTTGGAACGGATTTCTTCGATCACTTCTTCAGGAATTCGATTGGACACCTTATCACCATCTTTATTTGCTTACCTTACTTTATTCGTTGAAATCCATTAAAATCCTTCAAATTTCGACAAAAAGATGGGAAAGCTCATCATGTTGTTATTAAGCTTTAGCCACAATTCTTCATTATAAAACGTTTTTTTGTAAAAATCCATAGAAAGGCGTAGAAAAGAGGTCTTTCTATTATACAGGCATAAGAAAAACCGCCTTGGCAGGCGGAATCTTCTTATTGTTTCTGGAGTTTTCCAAGAATCAAATTCGCGGTTTCCTCAACAGCCCGGTTCGTGACGTCAAGCGTCTCGCAGCCGATGCGGTCGACCACTTTGCGGAAATGGACGATTTCTTCATGGATGCGGTCCAGTTTCGCATAATTGGCATCATCGTTCAGGCCAAGGGCGATCAAACGCTCTTTCCGGATATTATTCAATTTTTCAGGCGAAATGACCAAACCGAAGCATTTTTTCGGATCCACGTCAAACAGCTCATCCGGCGGGTCCACTTCAGGCACGAGCGGCACATTGGCCACTTTCAGCCGTTTATGTGCCAAATACTGCGAGAGCGGGGTTTTCGATGTTCTCGACACGCCCACCAAGACGATATCCGCCAGCAAAATGCCGCGCGGGTCGCGCCCATCGTCGTATTTGACCGCAAATTCGATCGCTTCGACTTTCTTGAAGTAATCGTCATCGAGCTTCCGCACCAGCCCGGCTTCCCCGATCGGTGCGGAATGCAGCTCTTCTTCCAAGGCATCAAGCAACGGCCCCATCAAGTCGATCGCCTTGATACCGTGACGCGCCGTTTCGCGTTCGACAAAATGGCGCAGCTCTTTCGAGACGAGCGTATAGACAATCACTGCCCGCTGCCCTTCCGCCAGTTTGATGATCTCCTGCAAGTGTTCGATGGATTCGATATACGGGAACCGTTTCAAGACGGCATTCTGTTCTGTATTCAAGTATTGGCTGATGGCCGCTTTCGCGACAAGCTCTCCGGTTTCGCCCACGGAATCGGAGACGATAAAAACACGCAATAAACTCATAATCTGCACCTCACAGTTCGTGGTTTTCCGAAAGGGATAGAAAGGCACGGGTTATATTGGTCTTTGTCAGCCTGCCGACGACCTTATACCCTTCCGGTTGTTCTTCGACGACCGGCAATGCGTCGATTTGCTGGTTGATCAGCCGGTTTGCAGCCTGTATGAGCGAATCATTGCGCAAACAATAGGTGATATTCGGCATGCGCGTCATGATGATATGTACAGGAATTGCATTCAGGTCCTGATTGCCAAGGCTGGTGCGCAATAGATCTTTGCGCGACAGGACACCTGCAAGGCAGGAGTTTTTATCCACAACAAAAAGGGTCCCGACGTCATCCAGAAACATCTGGCTGATGGCATCGTATACGCTGACATCCTCCCTGACTACGACAGGGATCGACTGGAAATCCTTCACTTTCATATTGTTCATCGTATCGGTAATATCCTGGCCCGGTTTCTTGCCTGAATAGAAATAGCCGACACGCGGCCTGGCATCCAAAAAGCCTGCCATCGTCAAAATTGCCAAATCCGGCCGAAGCGTTGCACGCGTCAAATTCAGACGGTCTGCAATCTGTTCGCCTGTAATCGGGCCATTACCTTTGACGATCTGTAAAATCTCCTCTTGCCGCTTATTGAGTTCGATTGGACTCACCGCCTCAAATTCAAATATGTTATACTCAATACCAATTATTATATACTATTACATGCCATATTGCGAAGAAAAGATTGCCATGATACAATAATCGGGAATCGAATAATGGCAATGATGGATCGATAAGTACCGCATTCGAAGCGAGCAGGGATGGTGAAAGCCTGCAAAGCGGGAAACGGCAATCCGGAGCCATGAGCAATGCGAGCGGGCTGGACTTTCATTCCAGCCAATCGAGGTGGAACCGCGGGTAACGTACTCGTCCTCGGACATATGTCCGTGGCGTGTGCGATTTTTTTATTTTATGGAGGTAATGAAGATGTCAATGGAAAAAGTAGTATCATTAGCCAAACACCGGGGATTCGTTTTCCCGGGCTCTGAAATTTACGGCGGGCTCGCCAACACGTGGGATTATGGCCCACTCGGCGTCGAGCTGAAAAACAATATCAAAAAAGCCTGGTGGAAGAAATTCGTCCAGGAATCCCCCTACAATGTAGGCTTGGATGCAGCCATCCTGATGAACCCGAAAACGTGGGAAGCTTCCGGACACCTCGGCAATTTCAATGACCCGATGATCGATTGCAAAGCTTGCAAATCGCGCCACCGTGCCGATAAGCTGATTGAAAATGCCTTGGATGAAAAAGGCATCGAGTTGATCGTCGACGGCCTGTCGTTCGACCGCATGAAAGAATTGATCGACGAACATGAAATCAAATGCCCGACTTGCGGGAAATCTGATTTCACCGAAATCCGCCAGTTCAACTTGATGTTCAAGACTTTCCAAGGCGTCACTGAATCATCGACAAACGAAGTGTACTTGCGCCCGGAGACGGCACAGGGGATCTTTGTCAACTATAAAAACGTCCAGCGCTCGATGCGCAAGAAAATGCCGTTCGGGATCGCACAGATCGGCAAAAGCTTCCGCAACGAAATCACGCCGGGGAACTTCACGTTCCGCACTCGCGAATTCGAGCAGATGGAGCTGGAGTTCTTCTGCAAGCCAGGCGAAGACCTTGAATGGTATGCATATTGGCGCGACTTCTGCAAAAACTGGCTGCTCGACCTGAACATGGGCGAAGACAATATGCGCCTGCGCGAGCACGATAAAGACGAATTGTCCCATTACTCCAACGCAACAGTCGATATCGAATACAAATTCCCATTCGGCTGGGGCGAACTCTGGGGCATCGCCGACCGCACCGATTTCGATTTGAAGCGCCATATGGAATATTCCGGCGAGGACTTCAATTACATCGACCCACAGACCAACGAGCGGTACGTTCCGTATTGCATCGAGCCTTCCCTTGGCGCAGACCGCGTGACACTTGCTTTCCTCGTGGATGCATTCCAGGAAGAAAGCTTGGATAATGACGATACACGCACCGTGCTGAAGTTCCATCCTGCACTTGCACCATATAAGGCAGCGGTATTGCCATTGTCGAAAAAACTCTCTGAAGGCGCGACGGAAGTGTTCGCCGACCTTGCGAAGCATTTCATGGTCGATTACGACGAATCCCAATCCATCGGGAAACGCTACCGCCGCCAGGATGAAATCGGCACGCCGTTCTGCATCACCTACGATTTCGACTCGGTCGAAGACGGTGAAGTGACCGTGCGCCACCGCGATTCAATGGAACAAGTGCGCATGCCGATCAAAGACGTGCAAGCGTACATCGAACAGCATATCCAATTCTAATAAAAAAGACATCCCGAGGCTAATCGCCTTCAGGGATGTCTTTTTTCGGTTCAGGGAAAAATTCGGGTGTCCGCTCGAGCTGTTCGAGGAACGAACGCGACTTCAGCCGGATGCCCGCCTGTTCTTCGTAAATCGTCCGGACGATTTGCTTGAGCAAGGTTTTCGACTCTTTCTTCAAGGTCAATGCCCCCACCCGCTCGATCGGCACGAAATAGAACGTGCGGATCAATTTCACGAGCGCAGGGCTCAAGCGGATGATGTAGCGGTCGATATGGAAGCAGCGATGGCACAAAAAGCCGAGTTCCTGGAACGAGAACGCGAATTCCCCTTCCGTCGCCCCGCAGTTGGCGCATTCATGCAAGGTCGGGGTCAGTCCTGCCACGCGCAGCATTTTCCATTCGGCAAACAAGGTGATCGCTTCCGGGTCATAGCCGTCCGCTATCGCATGGAGTGCCTGATACAGCATATCGTAGATGGCCGGCTGCGGCTCATCCTGTTCCGTCAGGCGGTCGATCAATTCAGTGATGTAACTCGCATATGCGGTGGCCATGATATCCTCGCGGATGTGACGCAGCGACTCCAATTGGTCGCCTGCCTGCAAGGTGCCCATGCCGCGGCCTTTATAGACCGAGAAGACGCCATGCGTGAACGGCTGCGTGATGGCTGCCAGGCGGCTTGCGGGTTTTTTCGCCCCGCGCGCCATGCACGTGATCTTCCCCGCCTCTTTCGTGAACAAAGTGACGATTTTATTCGTTTCCCCGTAGGGACGCGTTCGGATGACAATGCCTTCGAGTTGGTTCTGCATGAGCCAGGCTCCTTAGTATTCGTCGTCTCTGAAACCGAAATCGCGGAGATGCATTGCTTTATTGCGCCAATCTTTCTGGACTTTGACCCACAGTTCCAAATACACTTTCGTGCCGAGCAGGTTTTCGATATCCTTGCGCGCACGCGTGCCGATTTCCTTTAAAAGCGCGCCTTTTTTGCCGATGACGATGCCTTTTTGGGAATCGCGTTCGACCATGATCGTCGCCTGGACGCGGATCATGTTTTCGTTTTCTTCATCCTTGGCAATTTTATCGATGACGACGGCGATCGAATGCGGGATTTCCTCGCGTGTCAAATGCAAGGCTTTTTCACGGATCAATTCCGAGATGATGAAGCGCTCCGGATGGTCCGTCACTTGGTCGGACGGATAGTATTGCGGCCCTTCCGGCAAGCGCTCTTCAATTTTCGCGAGCAAATTCTCGACGTTATTGCCTTGCAAGGCGGAGATCGGAATCGCTTCAGCGAAATCGAATTCGTTGCGGTAGGATTCCACGATCTTCGGAAGATTGTCCGGATGCACTTGGTCGATTTTATTGAGTACCAAAAATACCGGCACATCGATTCCTTTCAGCATGTCGAGCACATAACGGTCCTGTTTGCCGATGCGATCAGCCGCACTGACGACAAACAGCAGCACATCCACTTCACGGAATGTGTTTTTGGCGACTTTCAGCATGAAATCCCCAAGCTTATGTTTCGGTTCGTTGATCCCAGGCGTGTCGATAAAGACCATTTGGCTGTTTTCGTTCGTCACGACGCCCTGTACCTTATTGCGCGTCGTCTGTGGCTTGTCGCTCATGATGGCGATTTTCTGCCCGACCACACGGTTCAAGAACGTCGATTTCCCGACATTCGGGCGGCCGATGATGGAAATGAACCCTGATTTGTATCCTTTATTTTCCTGAAGCATAGTCTAAATCCTCCGTTGTGAAGGCGCCCGGAAGCAATTCTGCGACAGTCGTCTCCGACACCGCTCCTTCTAGATTCGTTAAGTAAACCGGCATATCCGGCGCGCAGAATTCCACCAGCACCTGCCGGCATGCTCCGCACGGCGCGACCGGCCCCTTGGTATCGGCAGCCACTGCCAATGCTTCAAACTGCTTGACGCCTTCCGATACAGCCTTGAAGACCGCTGTGCGTTCTGCACAATTGGTCAGCGAATAGCCGGCATTTTCGATATTGCATCCCGTGTAGACCTTGCCGTCTTTCGACAAGAGGGCCGCACCTACCGGAAATTCCGAATAGGGCACGTAGGCATTGCCGCGCGCCGAGATTGCCTGATCCATCAATTGTTTTTTATCCATTGTCATCACTCACTTTTCTATGATTGCAGTAATATCGATTCGCCAGATTTCAAAACCATTTAGGCAAAAAGATCAGTAAACCGATTATAGCACTTGTCACAGCAAATACCAAAACGGCTCCTGCCGCCATGTCCTTCGCTTGCTTCGCCAACGGATGGCGTTCTGCCGTGACGAGATCGACAGCCCGTTCCAATGCGGAATTGACCAGTTCGAGCGCCAGCATGCCGCCGAGCAGCATAATGACCAGCATCCATTCAGTCCGGTCGAGGCCAGTCCAAACCCCGGCAATCAAGACGATCCCCGCCGAAAATGCATGAACTCTCATATTCTGTTCCCGCTTTATGGCCGTGCCAATCCCTTGCGCAGCATAACGGAATGAGGATAGAAACCTACTCAGCTTCATGCGCATCACGCGTAACGCCCAAGGAAGCCAGAATCTCTTCCTGCCTGCCAAACATTTCCTTTTCCTCCTGCTCGTTCATATGGTCATAGCCGAGCAAATGCAAGAAGCCATGCACTGCCAGGAAGCCCAGTTCCCGTTCGAAGCTGTGCCCATATTCTTCTGCCTGGAGTTTCGTGCGTTCTACGGAAATGATGATATCCCCGAGCAGGCGCGGGCCTGTTTCACCGATGATGGCCACTTCATCCTCTCCTTGTTCTTCCATCGAAAAGGAGATGACATCCGTCGGCTGGTCCTTCTCCCGGTAATCCCGGTTGATGGCACGGATCGATTCATCATCCATGAATGTGACCGATACTTCCGCCTCTCCTGTCTTTTCGTGCTGTGCCGCATGCTCCAATACCTTGCTCACAAAGGCAAGCGCATCGTCTCCCAATTGTTCCGTTTCGTCTATGAAATCGATTGTCAGCATCGCTTTCCCTCCTCCATTGAATTATTCTTGATCATCGGGATAGGCGATCCTCGAATGGAAGATCCCGTTCAAGGTTTCGCACATGACGCTCTTAGCCCGTTTCAGTTCTTTTAACGTTATATCACATTCATCAAACTGTCCATCTTTCAACTTGTCTTCCGTAATGGAATCGACCATCTTGCGGATTTTCTCCGTACTTGGCGATTCCATCGAACGCACCGCCGCTTCCAGGCTGTCGGCGATCATGATGATGGCGATTTCCCGGCTTTGCGGTTTCGGACCCGTGTAGCGGTATTCCTGTTCAGGGAGCTCTTCATTCTGCTCTTTCGCTTTATAATAGAAGAACTTCAATAAAGTCGTGCCGTGGTGCTGCTCTGCGATATCGATCAATTCTTTCGGCATTTTCTGCTTGCGCAAGATCGCCGCCCCATCTTTGCCGTGCGCGAGAATGATGTCGCGGCTTTGTTCGGGCGTCAATTGGTCATGGGGATTGCCATGGGATTGATTTTCGATAAAGTACTGTGGGTTGATGGTCTTGCCGATGTCATGATAATAACAGCCGACCCGCGCAAGCAAGCCGTTTGCCCCTATCGCCTCGCACGCCGCATCCGAAAGGTTTGCCACCATGACACTGTGATGGTAGGTTCCCGGTGTCTCGGTCAGGATTTTCTTGAGCAAAGGATGATTCGGATTCGATAACTCGAGCAGCTTCATCGTCGACAGAATGCCGAATGCCGTCTCAAACAGCGGCAATAAACCGGTCGCGAGAGTCCCGGACAATAAACCGGCTGCCAGCGCCGCCGCCACATAGAATGCGACTTCTTCCGTGGAGTACTGGCTTTGGTTCACCAAAAGGTAAAATGCCACGTAAAGCAAATGGACACCGCCGACCGCCAAGCTGATCGGCAGGATGCGGATGCTTCTATGCCCATTGCGTATTAAATATATCCCCGTCAAGCCGCCAAATAACACATAAAAAGCGGAATCCATCTGAAAAACGCCGGCATAGCCGCTCTGCAGCATCATGCCTGCACTGGCGCTCAGCAAAATCGTTACATATACCGCTGTTCGCTCATCAATAAGCAGCCGCACCAAAATACCGGCCAAGGCTGTCGGGTAGATGAAATCGATGACCACTTCAAAATTGCCGCTGATGATTTCAAGCAGCTTCATGATCGCCAGGGACAAAGCGACGACAACAAAGACGATTGTCAGGCGAATGGCCTTTTTGACTCCTTCGGCTTTCGAGCTTTGCAGCACCAGCAGCAATAATCCTGCCGCAATGAGCACCAACAAACTCAAGGCCATCACAGGCCGGTAATTCGATTGCTGCTCGGTCATCCCCGCCAGTTCAAGCTGCCGGTAGACTTCACGGTCGATCAACTGGCCTTCCTGGATGAGCACTTGCCCCTGCAGGATGCGTGTCGGTTCAATGCTCGCCCGCGCCTGTTCGGCCTGCTGTTCCGTCAGTTCTTCGTTGATGACTTCATTCGGCATGATGGCAGCTCTGGTAATGGCTACCGCAGCTGGAATGGCAGAAGCCGGAACTTGGTCGTTTCCACGGATTTCCTGCTCAGCCGAATTACGCGCTTGGGTAAGACCGGCCTCCCGCAATGGATCCTGCAGCACTGCCAGCACTTGATTGCGCACTTCCCGTTGCACGCGTATCAGCACTTCATCTTCCAGTGTGAGCAGCGAAAACAGCATGTCGTCAGTCAAGCGAAGGCCGTTTTCATTTTGTTCGAGCAGGCGGATCGATTCGCGCAGGCTGTTTAACGCCTCATCTAACTCACGTGGATCCGGTTCGTCTTCCCCGCCTGCCCGATCGGCGCGCTTCGCTTCCAGCACATAGCCGAACAGCGAATCGACGAGCGCCGCTTGATTATCCGCGATCTCCTCGATATATCGGTAGCTCGGCTGCACTTCCGCTGCTGCCCGCTCTCGTTCGAGCTCTGTCCTCACCGGGTCCTCGACCGTTTTTGCTGCCCGTATCGTTTCCTCGGATAATTGGAATAACTCCACTTCATATGTATCGGTTGCCATCGTATCGTATACAAATCCAAACATGAGCAGTGCTGTCATGAAACTGATGCCGATCAAGACTACAGGAGCCCCGAACCGCAAATAAATGCGCCTGATCCATCCCGCCATTTGACCACCTCACTATTCTTCTTTCATCATACCAATACCTCGTGCTTTTTTCATCGCCCCTTACAAATTAATAACAATTTCCTGGACATGGATGCGCGATCAGCTTATCCATCCTGAAGAAAAACATGAACATAATTCGCATGGAAAACTTCCGGCAAAAAAAGAACCAGCCTTAGCTAGGCTGGTTCTCGTAAGCTTCGATGATTTTGGAGACGAGCGGATGGCGGACGACATCGCCCTTTTCCAAGTATTGAAACTCGATTCCTTTGACCCCGTGCAAGTTCTTTTCTGCCGCGATCAAGCCTGACTCGGCCCCGCGAGGCAAATCAATTTGCGTTTTATCGCCCGTAATGATCATCTTGGAATTAAAACCAAGGCGTGTCAAAAACATTTTCATCTGGGCTTTCGTCGTATTCTGGGATTCATCCAGGATAATGAAAGCTTCCTCGAGCGTACGGCCCCTCATGTAGGCGAGCGGCGCCACTTCAATCGTCCCGCGCTCAATCAGGCGGTTGGTCTGCTCCTGGCCCATGACGTCATGCAAAGCGTCATATAAAGGGCGCAAATACGGATCCACTTTTTCCTTCAAGTCGCCAGGCAAGAAGCCAAGGCTCTCTCCCGCTTCAACCGCCGGGCGTGTCAGGACGATCTTTTTGACATGGCCATTTTTCAAGGCTTGCACCGCTAGTACGACAGCTAAATAGGTTTTCCCGGTCCCTGCTGGGCCGATCCCGAACACCATATCGCTTTTTTTGATGGCATGGATGTAGTGGCGCTGACCGATCGTTTTAGCACGGATCGAACGGCCGGTCGCACTGCGCGCCACTTCTTCATCGTAAAGTTCCGCGAAATATTCAATCGTCCCGCTTTTCGCCATTTCAATGGCTGAAACGATATCGCGCTGGTCGATATTGATGCCTTTACGGATGACCTTCAATAATTGCTCCAGCAGCAACTTGCCCGTTTGGCGGCCTTCTTCGGACCCTTCGAGGCGAATCACTTCACCGCGGGTGATGATGTGTATATCAAAACTTTCTTCGATCAGCGACAGATGGCTGTCGGATGTACCGAGAAGCAGGACCGCTTCGTTCGGGTCTTTCACATGCAATTCGAGTAGGCTGTTTTCTGTCATTTAGACGCTCCTTGGATCGTGTTTTTACTTCTTCTCAACTCTATCATTTTCTGTATGGGAATGTAAATTAATTCATCGGAAGATGGTTTACATAACAATATTATAAATATATTCATTCAAAAGAAAAAGGCCGGCATTAAATATGCCGGCCTTGCTTTTGTCGCTTCGACTTAGGCGCTTGTAAAATCTCCGCCATGATAATGCCTTTTCTTACGTCGTTTTCCTTCAATGGAAACAGATTTTGCTCTTCTTCTTTTGCGATTGCCCGTTTCAACGGCTCTTTTTGATGGGTACTTAATCTTCCAGGGCGATTTTTCGGCTCGCCAGCTTGCTTGGCCTGGGCCGGAGACCGTTTTTCAACTTCCTCCACTGCACGGGCCTTGGCACGTTCCGCCTGTTCCTTGACCTGGCGGGCCTGCTCTGCCCGCTTCGGATCGTTCTCCATCTGGGATTGAAACTCACCGTAAATCTCCTTGGCGTAATCTTCAATACGCTTAAAGCTTCGCTGTCCGCCGCTTGGCGCCTGCTGTGGCTTTTGCTGTGCAGATCGAGGAGGGGCGCCTGGGACTTGTTGGCGCGTCGTTTGCTGGCCTTTTTGCTGATTGGCGTCTTTCTTCTTGTCTTTACCGAACAAGGTACTGACAGCCGCAATGATCAGCATCATGATGAGGGGTTCCATTCCAAAACCTCCCTTAAGTTATGGCGGAGCTTATTAGTTTTCGTCTTCTTGCTTTTCCGTTCCGCTCTTCGAAATGGATTCGCGCATGCTCGTATCGGCTTGCACGTTCTTGTAATTGATATAATCCATCACACCGATATTTCCTGAACGGAGAGCTTCTGACATCGCCATCGGTACTTCCGCTTCGGCTTCGACAACTTTCGCGCGCATCTGGACGACTTTCGCTTTCATTTCCTGTTCGCTGGCGACAGCCATTGCGCGGCGTTCTTCGGCTTTTGCCTGGGCGATTTTCTTATCAGCGTCGGCTTGCTCAGTCTGGAGCTCGGCACCGATGTTCTTGCCGATATCAACATCTGCGATATCGATCGACAGGATTTCAAAAGCAGTGCCGGAATCCAGCCCTTTGCCAAGTACGGTTTGGGAAATGAGGTCCGGGTTTTCAAGGACTTTCTTATGGTTTGTGCTCGAACCGAGTGTAGAAACGATCCCTTCACCGACACGGGCAACAATTGTTTCTTCACCCGCACCACCGACAAGGCGGTCGATATTGGCACGCACGGTGATGCGCGCTTTTGCTTTTACTTCAATTCCGTCCATCGCGACACCGGCAATGAACGGTGTTTCGATGACTTTCGGGTTAACCGACATTTGAACCGCTTCAAGTACGTCACGGCCGGCTAGGTCGATCGCTGCTGCGCGTTCAAATGGCAAATCGATATTGGCACGATGTGCAGCGATCAATGCGTTAACCACACGGTCGACGTTACCGCCAGCCAGGTAATGACTTTCCAATTGGTTAATCTGTACGGAAAGTCCGGCTTTGGAAGCCTTAATCAATGGGTTGACGATGCGCGATGGGATAACCCGGCGCAATCTCATCCCGATTAATGTGAAGATGCTGATGCGGACACCGGCCGCTAAAGCCGAGATCCATAATGTGACGGGTACGAATGTGAAAAAGATGGCAAGTACAACGATAATACCAATTATCGCGGCGCCTAGGCCGATTGTTTCAAGTCCCATTTATTCTTCCTCCTCTTGTTTTTCGAGTTCACGCACAACGATGCGAGACCCTTCTACCTTGATAATCTTAACATCTTTGTTGCTGTCGATAAACCGCCCTTCGGATACCGCGTCGATGTATTCATCACCGAGACGGATGGTTCCGGAAGGCCTCAGGGCAGTGGTCGAGCGGGCGACCTGGCCGATAAGTTCCGGCCGGTTGACAGCCGATACATAGCCATGCTCGGTATCGGTGGCATCGGTCAGGATGATCCGTTTGAACATGTTCAATTTCTTCCCGAAAAATTTCACTAAAATCACCATCCCTGCTGAAGCTACGAGTAATGCAATCAAAATCGCGATCGCTGTTGTCTGGACGTCTTCACCCGCTAACAGGACACTTCCGATGACCGCCAGTATCCCTAGGATCCCCAGTATGCCGCCCGGAACGAAAAATTCCAGGAGAATAAGCCCGAGACCGAAGACCAGCAGCAAGATCGATTCATATCCGGCAAGCCCTGCCACCAAATGGCCATAGAAGAACAGCATCAGTGAAAACAATCCGAAGAATCCGGGGATCCCGACTCCCGGCGTGAACAACTCAAGCAGTAAGCCAAGGCCAGCCACCGATAGTAAAATCGGGACCACGATCGGGCTCGTCAGAAAACGCGCGAGCGTCTCAGACCAGTTTTCTTCCACTTGAATCACTTCAGCGCCGGAAAGGCCTTTACTCTCAAGAAGTTCATCCAGAGAAGACACGGTTCCTTCCGAATAGCCGACATCTAGCGCTTCCTGGGCGCCGAGCGTCAATAATTCACCTTCAGCTGCACGGTATTCCGGAAGATCGATGCTGGCATCCGCCATAGCCAAAGCATATTGCGGATCACGGCCAGAGGATTCCGCTGCGCTTCTCATCGAAGCCAGCCAGGCAGAGTTCGCCTTATCGGCAGCTGCGTTGCCCGACTGGTCGATGACTTGAGCCGCCCCCATCCGCCCATTTGGATGCATGTAGATTTCGTCGTTATGCAAGGCAAGAAATGCGCCAGCCGACAACGCATCCTGGTTGATGAAAGCCAATGTCTCAGGATCGGCTTCGTCCAACAGGCGAGCGATGCCATCTGCCGCATTGACAAAACCGCCAGGAGTATCGATCTCAAAGACGATGGCTTCCGCCCCGGCTTCTTCAGCCTCTTCAATACCCCGCTCCAGGAATGACTGCAAGCCCCTCTCCACTTCCGCTTCAATCGGGATGACATAGACTTTTCCGTTATCCGCCGAGATGGCTGGAATCGCTAAAGCAAACGCCACAACCAGGAACAAAAAGCCGATCCAGGCTTTTTTTCTACGCACGGCAAGTTCCCCCTCTCCTTCATGAAAACTTTAGGATAATTATGTATACGGATGAGACAGGCTGTGGTTTCAAATGCCGGCTCCTTTTTTCATTATATAGCAATTTTCCCCAAGTTACGATGGAATGCGCTTACATCCCCATCATTTCGTGACCGTTTTAAGTCAAAAAAAAACCGGAAGCACAATTGTGCTTCCGGCCTTAGCTGTTCGTTACTATTTTTAAAAGTCATTTAAGATCAAAGTCAATTAAAATTTACGTTTACGCGCAGCTTCTGATTTCAATTTACGTTTTACGCTCGGCTTATCATAGTACTCGCGCTTTCTTACCTCTTGCATTGTTCCGGACTTTGAAACAGTGCGTTTGAAGCGGCGAAGAGCATCTTCAATTGATTCGTTTTTACGAACATTTGTTTTTGTCATCTCTTTTTCCCTCCCTCCGAACACACGTTGAAGCAAATAACAACAAGTGTTATATACTAGAAAATTATAACGCATCCAACGATCTGCGTCAATAGTTAATAGTCATTATCAGAAGTAAGGCCTTGCATGATCTGGACTCCTGAACTCGCGCCGATGCGAGTCGCTCCAGCCTCGACCATTTTCTCTACATCCTCTAGGCTGCGGACGCCGCCGGAAGCTTTGACACCAAGATCCGGGCCGACCGTTTCGCGCATCAGGCGGACTGCTTCGACAGTTGCGCCGCCGGTTGAGAAGCCAGTCGATGTCTTGACGAAATCAGCTCCCGCTTCTTTCGACAGGCGGCTGGCCAATTTGATTTCTTCATCCGTCAATAAGCATGTCTCCAAAATGACTTTGACGATCGCTTTGCCTTTCGCTGCATTCACGACCGCTTCGACGTCGGATTTGACAAGGTCTTCCTGGCCGCTTTTCAATGCGCCGATGTTCAAGACCATATCGATTTCCCCTGCGCCTTTTTCGATGGCATCCTTCGTTTCGAACGCTTTCGTCTCAGAAGTCGAGGCGCCAAGCGGGAAGCCGATGACCGTGCAGACTTTTACTTCGCTATTGCCGAGTTGTTTGGCTGCAAGTGAAACCCACGCCGGATTGACGCAGACAGACGCGAAATTATATTCTGCGGCCTCTTTGCAAAGCTGTTCGATTTGCGGTGCCGTAGCTTCCGCTTTCAACAATGTATGGTCGATTAAAGATGCAATATTCGTCATGATTCAGTTCTCCATTCTACTAGTAGGTTTTCTTTTAGGCAGGCACGCTGTCCATCACGCGGACAAACTGCCCTTCGTTCATCGGATAGCCTGCCTTGGTGATTTTCACTTTGACGATTTTCCCGATCAACGATTCATCGCCTGGAATGGCGACTTTCAGATAATTATCCGTATAGCCGACAAGCATGCCGCCTGACGGATGGTCTTTCGATTCTTCTTCCGGGATGATCTCGAGGAGCTCGCCTTCATAACGGCTTGCGTACTCCTTCGCCAACTGATCGTTCAGTTCGATCAGGCGGTGTACGCGTTCGTTCTTGACCGCTTCATCGATTTGGCCATCCATACGCGCTGCCGGCGTTCCGGTGCGCATCGAGTACGGGAATACGTGAAGCTCCGAGAACCTGTGGTCGCGGATGAAATTGAAAGTCTCCATGAATTCTTCTTCCGTCTCGCCCGGGAAACCGACGATGACGTCGGAAGTGATCGCCAGGTCCGGCAAGGCGTCACGCAAACGCTCCAGGCGATTTGCGAAAAATTCCATCGTATATTTCCGGCGCATCCGTTTCAGGACAGTATCGGACCCGGATTGGATCGGAATGTGAAGATGGCGCACGACGATTTCGGATTCTTTCAAGACGGCAATCACTTCGTCCGTCAGCTGGCTCGCTTCGATCGATGAGATGCGCAGGCGTTTCAAGCCTTTCACGTCCTGTTCCAAATCGCGCAAGAGCTGCGCCAAATTATAATCCTTCAGGTCTTCCCCGTAGCCCCCCGTATGGATGCCGGTCAAAACGATTTCCTGATAGCCGGCATCGACCAATTGCTGCGCTTGGCGGATGACTTCCTGCGGGTCACGCGAGCGCATTAATCCACGCGCCCACGGAATGATGCAGAACGTGCAGAAATTATTGCACCCTTCCTGGATTTTCAGCGAAGCGCGCGTACGGTCTGTGAATGCGGGCACATCCAATTCCTCGTACACGCGGTTCTTCATGATATTGCCCACCGCATTGATCGGTTTGCGCTCAGCGCGGTATTGTTCGATATATTCCAGGAGCTTTGTCCGGTCCTGTGTGCCGACGACGATATCGACGCCGGGGATCGCCATGATTTCAGCAGGCGATGTCTGGGCATAGCATCCCGTGACGCAAATGACCGCGTCCGGATTCGAGCGGACTGCGCGCCGTATCACTTGGCGGCTTTTTTTATCGCCGGTGTTGGTGACGGTGCATGTATTGATGACATATACATCGGATTGACGCTCAAATTCCGTGCGCTCATAGCCCTGTTCTTTGAATAATTGCCAAATCGCTTCGGTTTCATAATGGTTCACTTTGCAACCTAAAGTATGAAATGCGACTGTTGACATCGTTGGCCACCTCTTTCATTCAAATTCATAGGATATTGCAGACAATGCATAAAGCGGAGCCGTTTCTGTGCGCAAAATGCGCGGGCCAAGCGCTGTGAACGATGCGCCTGTTTCTTTCAGGGCAGACGCTTCGGCTTCCGAAATGCCGCCTTCCGGCCCAAAAACAAGCAAGATTGAGTCTTTATCATACAATGATTCCAGAATTTCGGCAAACCGCCTTCCGCCGCCCTGTTTCGCCTCTTCTTCATAGGCGACAATGACCGCATCATAATCCTTCACGGCATTTACCAGCTCTTTGAAGCTATGTACTGTATGTATGGCAGGAATGCGGCTGCGATGCGATTGCTCAGCCGCTTCCTTGGCGATTTTTTTCAAGCGCCCGATTTTCTTCGCGCTTTTGGCGCCGTCCCATTTGACGATCGAGCGCTCCGCCGAATAAGGCAATAACGCGCTCATCCCAAGTTCTGTCGCTTTTTGGGTGATCAGTTCCAGCTTATCGCCTTTCGGGAGGCCGCAAGCGATCGTCACTTTTTTCGGCAGCTCACTGCGGTCCTCGAGCTCTTCGATCAGCTTGATTTGCACGTCAGCCGCAATATCCGTGATTTCTGCCAGATGGGGTTTCCCCGAAACGACGGCGATCAACCGGTCACCTGCTGATTGCCTCATCACTTTGGCGATATGCTTGGCATCGTCTCCTGTAATCGTCAAACGGCCATTGCCGGAATCTATCTCTTCCAAAAAATATCGTTGCATGTTCGCACCCCGTTATAGCGGTTTTTTTGAAATGATCGTTACCCAGTCTTCCATCATCATAATATCTTCGATTGCGAAGCCTGAAGCTTCGAGCGCTTGCTTCACGTCATTTTTCTTCTGGGCGATGATTCCCGACGTGATGTAGATGCCGCCTGGCTTGACTGCCTGGTACGCATCGTCTGTAAACGACATGATGATCTCAGCGAGGATATTCGCCACGACCACATCAGCCGGGTCGTCGATCGCTTCGAGCAAATTGCCGTGGAATACATTGACACGGTCTTGCACTTTGTTCAGTTTGACATTCAGCCCTGCCGCTTTCACGGCGATTTCATCAAGGTCGAGCGCCCTGACCGAACCTGCTTCAAGCAATGCGGCACCGATTGCAAGCACTCCTGAACCGGTCCCGACATCGATGACCGTATTTCCTCGCTCGACATGCTTTTCAAGCGCCTGCAGGCTCATGACGGTCGTCGGGTGGGTACCGGTGCCGAATGCCATGCCCGGGTCGAGCTCGATGATCAGTTCGTCACTTGAAACCGGATGATAGGTTTCCCATGTCGGCACAATCGTGAATCTCTTGGATATCTTTACCGGATGATAATACTTTTTCCAGGACGTTGCCCAATCCTCTTCGTTCACTTCACTGATCGTGACGACGTTGCGGCCGACATTGATGTTGAATTCCGCAAGGTTGTTGATGGCCAGTTTAATGCCTTCCACGGCTTCCCCGAGAAAACTATTGACCGGCAGATAAGCTTTCAGGATGACACCCTCTGTCGGAAAATCTTCGGGATCGAGTGAATAGATTTCGCCGAACACGTCTTCACGGTCTTTCGTCAAATCGTCGGAATCCTCGATGACGACTCCGCTCGCCCCTGCTTCATGCAGGATGTTGGAAATTGATTCAATCGCTTCGTTCGTTGTATGAATCGACAGCTCAGACCATTTCACTTACGACCAGCTCCTTTATCGAACAATTATGTAACAGACAGAAAACTCCCTGTTGCACGGGAGTTTTCCATTTGTCCAAGGCTATATTTGCCCATTAATCACCTTTGATGGTTCTTTTGATCTTGTCGAACAATGAGCTGCTTTGCTCTTCCGGGATATCCCCAGAAATTTCGGCAAACTCACGCAGCAATTGCTTCTGTTTTTCGCTCAATTTGGTCGGCACTTTCACTTTGATGGTGATGTGCTGATCGCCGACGCCGTAGCCATGGACGTTTTGAACGCCTTTTCCGCGCAGGCGGAACCGGGCGCCGTTTTGCGTTCCGGCCGGAATCTTCAGTTTCACTTTCCCGGAAACCGTCGGGACTTCGATTTCATCCCCTAATGCAGCTTGCGGATAAGTGATTGGCAATTCCAGATGGATGTCATCCCCGTCACGTTCGAATTGCTTATGCGGTTTGACGCGGAACAGCACGTAAAGGTCTCCGGCAGGGCCGCCGTTGATGCCCGGCCCGCCCTGGCCTGATACGCGCAATTGCTGCCCGTCATCGACGCCGGCTGGAACCGTCACTTTGATTTTCTTCATTTTTCTTACTTTGCCTGCGCCGCGGCACGTGGTGCATTTCTCTTCGATGATCTGGCCGGTGCCTTCACAATGATGGCAAGCGCGGCGGTTGACCATGCGGCCGAATGGCGTGTCTTGCGCGACATTCAACTGGCCTGTTCCTTCACAATACGGGCAGGTCTTCTTGCTCGTTCCAGGCTTCGCTCCTGAACCGTCGCATGTTTCGCATGTCTCATCTTTCGGGATTTCGATTTCTGTTTCCTGGCCGAACACCGCATCCAGGAAATCGATGGTCATGGAATATTGGAGGTCATCGCCTTTTCTTGGCGCATTCGGGTCGCGGCGGCGCGTGCCCCCGCCGAAGAAGGTGCTGAAAATATCATCAAAGCCGAAGCCTTCTGCCCCGCCGAAGCCGCCACCAAAGCCTTGGTTCGAATCCTGATGGCCGAATTGGTCATATTGTGCGCGTTTTTGGTCATCGCTCAATACTTCATAGGCTTCCTTGACTTCCTGGAACTTCTCGGAGGCATCCGTTTCTTTATTGATATCCGGGTGGTATTTTTTGGAAAGCTTCCGGTAGGCTTTCTTGATTTCTTCTTTTGAAGCATCCTTAGAAACGCCAAGGACTTCATAATAGTCTCGCTTATTCATAGGTCACTCTCCCTCTTGCAGTCAACTGTAATTGTACACGGTTTAAATTGCGCTTGCAAAGACATTGAAAAAGCCAAAGCAGTTGCTTTGCTTTGACTTTTCCGGCCTTGCATATCTTACTTGTCTTTATCGTCGTTCACTTCTTCGAAGTCAGCATCGACGACGCCGTCATCGTTTCCTTGCTGCGCTCCGCCTTCAGCACCCTGCTGGTTCTGTGCTGCCTGCTCGTAAGCTTTCATGGCGAAACCTTGGAGCAGCTCCTGCAATTTATCCTTCTTCGCACGGATATCTTCGATGTCAGTGCCTTCGAGCGCTGTCTTCAATTCATCGCGCGCTGCTTCAGCTTGTTTCTTTTCATCTTCAGAAACAGCTTCGCCTAGGTCTTCGATCGTTTTATCTGTCGTGAACACTGCTTGGTCGGCTTCGTTGCGAAGTTCCACTTCTTCTTTACGCTTCGCATCCGCTTCAGCATTTTCTTCCGCTTCTTTCACCATGCGGTCGATCTCGTCATCCGTAAGCGTTGTGTTGGATTGGATCGTGATCGTTTGTTCTTTTTGCGTGCCGAGGTCCTTCGCTTTGACGCTGACGATACCGTTTTTATCGATGTCGAAGCTGACTTCGATTTGCGGCACGCCGCGCGGTGCAGGCGGGATATCGGCCAATTGGAAGCGGCCGAGTGTTTTGTTGTCGGCTGCCATCGGGCGTTCGCCTTGCAGGACATGGATGTCGACTGCCGGCTGGTTGTCCGCTGCCGTGGAGAAGGTCTGTGATTTAGACGTCGGAATCGTCGTGTTGCGCTCGATCAATTTCGTGAACACGCCGCCCATCGTTTCGATACCAAGTGACAACGGGGTCACGTCAAGCAATACAACGTCTTGAACGTCGCCAGTCAATACGCCACCTTGTACAGCTGCACCCATTGCGACAACTTCATCCGGGTTGACGCCTTTATGCGGGGCTTTGCCTGTTTCTTTTTTGACAGCTTCCTGCACAGCAGGGATGCGTGTAGATCCGCCGACCAGGATGACACGGTCAAGTTCAGATGCGGAAATGCCTGCATCTTTCAAGGCTTGGCGAGTCGGCCCCATCGTACGCTCGACGAGAGAAGAAGTCAATTCGTCGAATTTCGCACGGGACAGGCTCATTTCCATGTGCAGCGGGCCAGCTTCGCCAGCTGTGATGAACGGCAATGAAATTTGGGTTGTCGTAACGCCGGACAAATCTTTTTTCGCTTTTTCAGCAGCATCTTTCAAGCGCTGTGTCGCCATCTTGTCTTTCGACAAGTCGATGCCGTTTTCTTTTTTGAATTCCTGGACCAAATAGTCGATGATCAGTTTATCGAAGTCATCGCCGCCCAGGCGGTTATCGCCGGCAGTCGATTTTACTTCGAAAACGCCGTCGCCGAGTTCAAGGATCGATACGTCGAACGTACCGCCGCCAAGGTCATAGACCAGGACTGTTTCGTCTTTTTCCATTTTATCAAGGCCGTAAGCAAGCGCTGCCGCTGTCGGCTCGTTGATGATGCGCTCCACTTCAAGGCCAGCGATGCGGCCAGCGTCTTTTGTCGCTTGGCGTTCAGCGTCGTTGAAGTATGCCGGTACCGTGATGACTGCTTTCGTCACTTTCTCGCCCAGATAATCTTCCGCATAGCCTTTGATGTATTGAAGGATCATCGCCGAAACTTCCTGCGGCGTGTATTCTTTGCCTTCAGCCGTCACTTTTTCCTGTGTGCCCATCAAGCGTTTGACGGATTGGATGGTATTCGGGTTCGTGATGGATTGGCGCTTCGCCACTTCACCGACTTGGCGTTCGCCGTTTTTGAACGATACGACAGATGGTGTCGTGCGGTTGCCTTCCGGGTTTGGGATGATTTTCGGTTCGCCGCCTTCTAGGACTGCGACTGCTGAGTTTGTTGTACCTAAGTCAATTCCGATAATTTTGCTCATTTAAAATTCCTCCATTAACATTAGATTCTATGAATTTGGCTTATTCGTTCACTTTCACCATTGCTGGGCGGAGCACTCTGCCATTCAGTGTATACCCCTTTTGAAGCTCCTGTAACACCGTTCCCGGCTCACTGTCCGGATCGTTCTCCTGGATTACTGCCTGATGGAAATGAGGGTCGAATGGTTCACCGACTGCCTTGATCTCCTCCAAGCCTTCAGCCGTTACGGCATCGATCAAGGATTTCTTGACCATTTCGAGGCCCTTCAAAAGGGAAGCGGATTCTTCGCTTTTCGCTTCAACAGCGAGCGCGCGGTCAAAATTATCCAAGACCGGCAAAAGATCCGTCAATAATGACTGGGAACGGAACTGCTTTGCCAATTCCTGGTCTTTTTTGGTGCGGCGCTTGAAGTTGTCATAATCTGCCAATAGACGCAAATACTTGTTCTGCTCTTCTTCAAGCTGGGCTTGAAGCTCGGTTGCCTCATCCACAGGCTCTTCAACTTGTGCTTGCTCAGCCGATTCGACAGTCCCCGGTTCAGTTCCTTCAGCGGGTTCTGTCGTTTCTGCGGTTTCTTCCACTTTCGCAGTTTCCTGCTCTAGGTCTTGTTGTTTGATCGTTTCTTTTTCATTCGACAAAATATGTGCCTCCTTTGGTTCACTTTCCTTGAAACAGCCGTGTCAGCTCTTTTGATAAATCGCCGCTTACATAATCGAGCAGCGAGACGATCCGGCGGTAATCCATTCGTTTTGGCCCGACGATCGCGATGGAGCCCATCTGCTCATCCCCAATATCATAGGATACCGTGATGACTGAGCAATCTTCCATGGCCGCCAATGCATTTTCGGAACCGATACGGATTTGAAGCCCTTGAGCACCGATTGGCAGGATTTCAGGAATGTGCTTCCCTTCTTCCATCACATCCATCAGCTCACGGATTTTTTGGATATCATGGAAATCCGGCTGCTTCAGAATATTCAGCTTGCCTCCATAATATACATTATCCGTGTGCGGAAGCAGCAGCGCCTGCTGGAACGTCCGGAACAATTCCCCGTAACGCTCGATATGCTGGCGCAAGAGAGCGAGCGTTTCCTGCTCGAGGCGTTTGTGCAGATCGTGCAGCGGGACGCCGATGAGCCGCTCGTTCAAGATATTGACCATCTTCTCGATGTCGGATGGATCCAGATCCGGCGGGATGGAAAATACCCGGTTCTCCACATGCCCCGAGTCGGTGACGATGATCGCCACGGCCATTCCGGGGGACAATGGCACGATCGACAATTTCTTGACGGTGTGTTTCCGGATATCCGGCCCGAGCAGGATCGACGTGTAATTCGTCAATTCGGACAGGATGCCAGCCGAGCGTTTGATGATTTCCTCGGTTTCGGTCACTTTTTCCTCGAAAACCGAACGGAGCTGGACAATGTCCTGTTGCGGTACAGGATTCGGCGTCAGCAAATGGTCCACATAATAGCGGTAGCCTTTTTGAGACGGAATCCGGCCCGAGGATGTGTGAGTCTTTTCGAGGTAGCCCTGGCCTTCGAGCTCAGCCAATTCATTGCGAATGGTTGCCGAGCTTGAAGTGATGCCCGGCTTTTTAGCTAGTTGGTTCGATCCTACCGGCTGCGCTGATTGAATATAATCATTGACTGTCACTTTTAAGATGAGCAGCTGCCGTTCTGTTAACATGATCATCACCTCTGTTAGCACTCTATGAGTTCGAGTGCTAAGACTACACTAAAATTACCAAATCTTTTTTTGCTTGTCAACGGATGCGCTTCTATGAAAGCAAAAACTGCTCGAATACTTCATTTCCGACAAACCGGCCTTTTTCAGTGAGCTTCACATAGCCCTGTTCAACGGCCAAATTGCCTTTTGCCTGTTCTTTTTCAAGGATGTCCCCGTAGACCTGCTCCAGCGGCGTGCCGAATTTCTCCCCGAAATGAGCCAGTTCGACCCCCGCCGTTTTGCGCAGCCCAAGGAACATCTCTTCTTCCATCTGGGCCTTCATCGTCACTTCCGTGCTGTCGAGCACCGGGCGCGTGCCTGCCGCCAGTGGCTCCATGTATTTTTTCAGCGGGCCGTGATTGGAATAACGGACGCCGTTTACATAGCCATGCGCTCCAGCTCCGACACCGATGTATTCTTCATTGTCCCAATACAGCAGGTTGTGGCGCGATTCATGGCCGGGTTTTGCGAAATTCGATATTTCATACTGGTGCAGGCCGTGCTTTTCCATTTCATCCATGAGGCGTTCGTACATATCGCCTTCCAAATCTTCCGTCACCGTATTGAGCTTGCCTTTGACCATCAAATTATAGAACACCGTCTTCGGTTCAATGATCAACGAGTACGCAGAAAAATGCGGCATATCGAACGCGAACGCCCGCTCGAGCGTCTCATCCCATTGGGCCATCGTCTGGCCGGGCAGCCCGTACATCAAGTCAAAGCTGATATTCGAAAACCCGACTTCCCGGGCGGTTTCGACAGCCCGCAATACATCCTCATTGGCGTGGGTGCGGCCAAGGCGCTTCAATAAATCCTGGTCGAAAGTCTGGACGCCCATGCTGAGCCGGTTGACCCCGCCCTTAAACAACACTTCCATTTTTTCGCGCGTCAGTTCATCGGGGTTCGCCTCGGAACTCCACTCGACGCCTTCAGCCATCGGGACATGCTTGTGGATCAATTCAAGCAGGCGTTCCAGCTGTTCCGGTGTCAAGGCAGTCGGTGTACCGCCGCCGAGAAAAACAGTTTCCAATGGCTGGTCGAGCGCGCCTTCCTGTTTCCACAGCGCCAATTCCTGTCCGATTGATTCGATATAGGCGTCAACTGGCTGGTCTTTGAAGAACACTTTATTGAAATCACAGTAAAAACAAATCTGGTGGCAGAATGGGATATGGATATACATGCCTTTTACCATAAAAAATCCTTCTTTCTAATAGGAAAAGGAGGCAGAATAACCGCCTCCTTTTTTTCGTTTATTTGGATTGGTCATCCATTTTGAGAACAGCCATAAATGCTTCTTGGGGGACTTCCACGGAGCCGACTTGCTTCATCCGCTTTTTCCCTTCTTTCTGTTTGTCCAAAAGTTTACGCTTACGGGAAATATCGCCGCCGTAGCATTTCGCGAGGACGTTTTTCCGGATGGCGCTGATGGTTTGGCGCGCCACGATCTTCTGGCCGATTGCGGCTTGGATCGGAACTTCAAACTGCTGGCGGGGAATCAAGGTCTTCAATTTGTCGACAATGACTTTCCCGCGCTCGTACGCAAAATCCTTATGGACGATAAAGCTCAAGGCATCGACTTTCTCTGCATTCAGGAGAATGTCCATTTTCACCAATTTGGAATCCTTGTAGCCGATCAATTCATAATCGAACGAGGCATACCCTTTGGTACCCGATTTCAGTTGGTCGAAGAAATCATAGACGATCTCCGCGAGCGGCAATTCGTAAATGATGCTGACGCGTGAGTTGTCGAGGTAATCCATCGTCATGAAATTGCCGCGCTTTTGCTGGCAGATTTCCATGACCGCGCCGACGAAGTCGTTCGGGACCATGACAGTCGCCTTGACGTACGGCTCTTCGACGTATTCGATCTTTTGCGGGTCCGGCATCATCGCCGGGTTGTCGATATTGAGAACTTCCCCGTCCGTCATGTGGACGTGGTAGATAACGCTCGGTGCCGTCGTGATCAAATCGATATTGAATTCACGTTCGATGCGCTCCTGGATGATTTCCATGTGCAAGAGCCCAAGGAATCCACAGCGGTAGCCGAAGCCGAGCGCTTGCGAGGATTCCGGTTCGAATTGCAACGCGGCATCGTTCAGCTCCAGTTTTTCGAGCGCTTCACGAAGATCGTTGTATTTCGATGTATCGATCGGGTACATCCCGCAGTAGACCATCGGGTTCAAGCGGCGGTAACCCGGCAGCGCTTCTTCTGCAGGATTGTTGGCAAGCGTGATCGTATCCCCGACGCGTGAATCCGCGACGTTCTTGATGGAAGCCGTCAGGAAGCCGACATCACCGACCGTCAATTCGTCGCGCAATGTCACTTTCGGCGTGAATACGCCAGCTTCGACGACATCGAACTCCTTGCCGCTTGCCATCATCTTGATCTTGTCTCCCGGTTTGACGGTACCTTCCATAATCCGGATATACGCCACGACACCGCGGTAGGGATCGTACAATGAATCGAAAATCATCGCCTTGAGCGGCGCGGAAGGATCTCCCGACGGCGGCGGGACTTTCTCGACGACCTGCTCGAGGATTTCTTCGATGCCGATCCCCGCTTTCGCGGAAGCCAGCACTGCTTCGGAAGCGTCAAGGCCGATGACGTCCTCGACTTCCTGCCGCACACGCTCAGGGTCGGCTGCAGGCAAATCGATTTTATTGATGACCGGAAGAATCTCGAGATCGTTGTCGAGCGCCAAATAGACATTGGCAAGCGTTTGCGCTTCAATCCCCTGCGCTGCATCGACGACGAGCACGGCGCCTTCACATGCCGCGAGGCTTCTTGACACTTCGTACGTGAAATCGACATGGCCCGGCGTGTCGATCAAGTGCATGATGTATGTTTCTCCGTCTTTTGCTGTATAATTTAGCTGGACGGCATTCAATTTGATGGTGATTCCCCGCTCGCGCTCCAAATCCATGGAATCGAGCAATTGGGATTTCATTTCCCGTGCTGTCAGTGCATTGGTTCTTTCCAAAATGCGGTCGGCCAGCGTCGATTTCCCATGATCGATGTGTGCGATGATGGAAAAGTTGCGGATCTTCTGTTGTCTCGCTAATCTCTGTTCTTGGTCCATTTTCTTCACTCCCATATAAACTACTTTGAATTATAGCAGTCAAGCGGGTAATGGGCAATGAATGACCGCATAAAGGTTTCAGTGTCAAGGCTAACTTCTTTGCACGTAACTATTGCATTCGGCCAGCCGATTTGATAAAATAACTTTTGTTGTATAGAGACATTGAAGAGCAAAGGCTTGTGCCTGCCGCTCAAATTGTCTAGGAGGTGAAAGATATGCCAAACATTAAATCTGCAATCAAACGTGTTCGCACGAACGATACGAAAAATGCCCAGAACTCATCTGTTAAAACTGCAATGCGTTCTTCTGTGAAAAAGGCTGAGAAAGCTGTAGCCAATAATGAAGAAAACAAAGGGGATTCCCTTAAAGCAGCAATCAAACAAGTTGAGAAAGCAGCTTCTAAAGGTTTGATCCACAAAAACACTGCTGCCCGTAGAAAATCAAGCCTCATGAAAAAAGCGTAAAACGCATCAAAAAGCCGGCCCTATATTGGGCTGGCTTTTTTCTATGCGAAAAAACGGAAAAAGCGCCGCCAGCTAAAGCAGGCAGCGCTTTTATGCACTAGGTGATTCTCTATTCAAGAGGATTTCTTCGCATGCCCCGCGCGTTTCATGAGGAAGAATTCCAGCACCCGCTCCCGGTTGCCCGAAACGGTCTTCAATTGCAAGTCGATATCCGCCAAATCCCCGAGCACTTGCAACAAGCGCGCCTCGGAAATCTGCCGGCGCTTTTCCACCAACAGCTTGACGCGGTAAGGGTGCGCCTTAAGCTGTTTGGAAATTTGCTGCGCATGGTAGCCTTTTTTCTGCAGATAATAGACATGCACCATGAAGCGGATCTGCGACGCCAGCAAGGCAGCGAGTGCGACCGGCTCTTCCTTTTGGCGCAGCAAGTCGTAATAGACGCTGAGCGCCGTCTGGATGTCCCCGTCCAGGTATGCCTGCAGCATCTTGAAAGCATCCTGCTCGAGTGTGCGGGCAGTCATGTCTTCAATGAGCGATTGTGTAATTTCCTCTTCCTCAGAGCCGAGATATAAAGACATCTTCTCGATCTCCGAAGCGAGCAATGTCAAATTGGTCCCGGCCATTTCAATAAGCTTTTGCGCACTTTGCCGTTCCAATGTTTTACCATGGGATTTTGCCTCGTGCGCAATCCAGCTTTCCAGTTCATGCGGCTGCAGCGACTTCGCTTCGATGAGCACGACATTTTTTTTCATCAGCTTGACGATTTTTTTGCGTTCATCCAATTTTTCATAAGGTGCCACAAAAACCGTTACACTGGTCGCTGGCGGATTTTCGAGCCACGCTTCCAGGGATTTGAGGTCATGGTTGATCTTCTCTTTCCCGCGTTCCGCCGCTTTAAGGAACGAAGCATTGCGCGCGATGATCAGCTTGCGGTCGCTGAAAAACGGGATCGTGTCCGCTTCTTCCAGCACATGGCCGATCGGCACTTCGTCCAAGTCGAAATTGGAGACATCCGTTTCCCCCGCCTCTGCCATCTGCGCTTTCAGCAATTCGATCGTCCTGGTGATGAAATAGCTCTCCGTGCCGACGATCAGGTAAACCGGGTCGATTTTATCCGCGCGTATCGACTTCCAGATTGATGTAATCATACGTTTCACTCCCCCCTGCCCTTAACTATACCGGATTTCGCCGCATCGGTCTGCCTCGCAGGACAAGTCCGCTTTTGACAGTTGTGTGACGTCGGCCAAAAACAGCGGACATTGTCTAGTTCGATATGGATTTTTCGTTATCGTTCCCTTATAATAAAATCAACTAGGAGGGATTTTCAATGAATGAATTTGAACAGAATGTTCAGTCCAAACGCAACGATGCCATCGATGCAGGGATGGGCTTCGTCGTTTCCTTTGGTTTCTTTGCTCTTATTTTCATCATCGCTGGCGTTGTGCAATTCGCAGCCCGCTGATACCAAAAAAGCTCCGGCCAATGCCGGGGCTTTTTTATTTTCGGCTGGTGTCGACTGTCACGCGCCCATTTTCAATCGTCATGCGGATGGTCCCGTTTTCGGCTGTCGACAGAAGCCGCAGGCCCAAGTCGCCAAAGCGTGCCGTCACTTCCGGGCTTGGATGCCCGTAGCGGTTGTCGATTCCTGCTGAAACAACCGACACTTGCGGGCGCAAGGCTTCTAGAAAAAGTTGTGAACTCGAAGTCTTGCTTCCGTGGTGGCCGACTTTCAAGACCGTCATGCCGGCTAGTTGTGGACCATAGCGTTCCACCACCCCGGCTTCGCCTTCGCTTTCCAAATCTCCCGTAAAGAGGAATCGCTGCCCCTGGTGATCCATCAGCAAGACCAGCGAGTCATCATTGCCTTCATATAGTTCGTCCTCAGGCGACAAGTACATGAATTTCGTTTCGCCCACTTGCCAGCCCGCCCCGCCCTTCGGCAACTCTACACGGGCTTCGTGGGCAAACGGGGCGAGCTTTTTCATTAATGCATTCGCTGCGGAACCGGGCGTAATGTGCAAATCTCCTACAGCCAGCTCTTCAAAAATTTCATCCGCCCCTTCAGCATGATCTGCATCGGGATGGCTCAAGATGAAAAGGTCTACACTTGAGATGCCGCGCCCTTTTAAATACGGCACTACCGTTTGGCGTCCCACTTCAAAGCGGCGTTTTTTCTCCTGGAACTCCTTTTCATCAAAACGCAGCACGCCGCCGGCATCGATCAAATACACCGCCTTGCGGTAAGGGAGCTCAATCAATGCGCTATCGCCCTGTCCGACGTCGATAAAACTGACATGGAGCCCCGGGTCGATATACGGCTTTGCGGACAGCAGCACAGGTGGAATGAACAAGATGAGCAATAAACGCAGGCGAAAGCGCTTTTCAGCTTGGATAAAAAACAGCAGCACACTGGCAGCCAGGAACAACAGCCAACCGGCTGACGGCCTGCCAGGCGTCCAGACTTGGTGAGGCAAGCCCGCTAAAGACACAGTCAGCCCGTCAACCCAGCTGCGCAGCGGCTCGTAGGCCGAAAAAAGAAAGCCATCGATGCCCAGTGGCAGAAACGTCGCAGCCAATAGAATGAAATTCGCCGGCAGGATCACCAGCGTGAACAAAGGGACATAGAAGGCATTCACTATAAAGGAGGATACGGAGATTTCAAAAAAGTGGAACAGTAATAGAGGGTAAAGGCAAAGCTGGGAGACTGCGGTGACGATCAAGCCGCTTTTTAGAAAAGAAGCCCCTTCCATCAATTTCAGCGAGGCGATGATCCCGAAACTCGCACCGTATGACAATTGGAAACCGATATCCTGCAATAGGCCGGGATCCATCCACAAAAACAAGATGAAACTTACCGACAATGCTTGAAGCGCCGATACATGCAGCCTGAAAAGCCGCGCCCCCAGCACTAAAACCACCATGGCACAAGCCCGCATGACCGACGGGGCAGCCCCCGCCAACATGGCATACAAAGGCAGCAAAATGAGCAATAACATCGTCGCGCTTTCTTTCCTGACACGCAAGCGCAGCAAAATGAAATAAACCATTCCGGTGACGATCCCGACATGCAGCCCGGATATCGCAAAAAGGTGGGTGATGCCGAGCGTCCGCTGTATCCTCGCCTGTTCAGCATCCATGCCGCTGCGATCCCCGAGCAAAAGCGCCTGGGCTTCCATGGCCAGCGACTCAGGAAATGACATGTCGATGTGTTCGATCAAATCGCTGCGCTGCCCGGCCAAGCGTGCATGTAGACCTGAAACCCGAGCCGCCGACTCGAGCGTCTTGATTTCAAGCATGCCCGAAGCGTTGTGGCGCTCCAGATAGCCCGGCATATCAAATGCGTATGGATGGGCAGGCGGCCTCGGCTCCTCGTATGTCCCCGCCACCTGCAGCGTCGCGGATGGGCCGAGCTCCTGCAATCGCCGCTGTTCTTCAATCGAACGGATCCGGTAGCTCGCATAAATGACTTGGCCGGAATCGGCAGACGCAAACCCTGACAGGCGGTCTCCGTCGATTGCGATTTCATCAAAATCGATCGTCCCCTGAAAGTTTCCGGTCAGTAACGGCCCTTCCACCAGGCGGGCATCCATATTAATGAAGGAAATCAACGCTATAGCCAAGACAGCCGCCAACGCCGCCATGCGTGCTCTCCGGTATATCATCCAGCAAAAAAGCAGCACCATGAGCAAAAGCTTACCAGCTGAGCCATGTGCTGCTTGTGCGGCAATTGCCGTCGCAATTGCTGCATAGAGAAATAAACCTTCCGTTAGACGAGAAGTTCTCCGAATAATTCCTTCACCCGTTCTTTATAATGGGACAACTCTTCTTCGCTCGCCCCTTTTGCGCCAAGCTTTTCAATCAATTCCATATACAGCGCCGTTTTCTCGACACTGAGGAAATCGATCGTCCGCTCATCGAACATCACTTGGATCACTTCGACATTAGCCTGTTCGAGCAATTCAATCGCGTATTCATGATTTTTGTAGTCAGCCGCATAATAGAGCCGCGAAATACCTGCCTGGATAATGGATTTCGTGCATTGGAGGCAAGGGAAATGGCTGACATACATATCGGCGCCGCTGACGCTGACCCCGTATTTCGCGCATTGCAATAAGGCATTCATTTCCGCATGGATGGTTCGCACGCAATGGTTATCGACGACATAGCAGCCTTTGTCGATGCAATGGTCACCGCCGGAAATCGAGCCATTATAGCCCCCGGCCATGATACGCCGGTCCCGGACGATCGTCGCTCCGACAGCCAACCGTGTGCAAGTGCTTCTTAGCGCTAAAAGATGGCTTTGAGCCATGAAAAATTGATCCCACGTTATTCGCTTCATCTGATTGCCTCCTGCTGTTTCGTTAAATTAAGTGTAGCAGAGGCAGTTGTTTCGTCAAGTGCCGTCCGTCCTCATCTTATGCGGACCAGCTCTTTCAATTGCTCAAAGCTCTTTTCGCCAATCCCCGTGACATCCATCAATTGCTCAACGCTTTTGAAAGGGCCGTTTTCAGTCCGGTGCGACACGATAGCCGCTGCTTTCGCCGGGCCGATCCCGGGAAGTTCGGTCAATTCATCTGCCGTTGCCGAGTTCAAATCGACGAGGCCGGGCTCGGCACTGGTGCCTGCCGTCGCTACCGGCATTAAGCTTTCTTCGCCTTGTTTCGGCACATAGACCGCTGATTCATCGAGCACGATGACAGCCAGGTTGATCGACCGGCTGTCGGCTTCCGGCAAAAAGCCACCGGCAGCTTCGATGGCATCGTTGATACGCGAACCGGCCGGCAGTTCATAAAGGCCTTCTGTTTTGACGGCGCCTTTCACGTCAATCATGACACTTGCGGGAATCGCCGCCTCGGTTTCTGCAGGCGGCGGTGGTTCGGTGGATTCGGAAGTGAGTTCGTCGAGGCTCGTGGCCTCAGGGGGGTCGTGCAGGAGAAAGAAATAGAGAAGCGCCAAAACGATGGCAAGCAGCACAACGATGCGGCCGTACTTGGCAAGTTGTGGAGAAATATTCAGTGGGCATCCCTCGTTTCCGCAGAAAGCAAGCAGCTGAAGCTGTCTGAATTATATAATAACTGTTGATCGAAAGTCCATCTTTCCACGAAAAAAACTAGCATATAAAAATATGCAGGTTTGCAGCTTGTCGAGAAAAGTAAAAAGACGTATTTTCTGAAGCTTATCGCACGACTCCGTGGGCTCGCGCCCAAGCCTCCTCAGTCGCTTTGAAACCCTTGTGCTCAACTCTCACTGCGTTCGAGCATCGCAGAAAACCCGCTTGCTCAACTTTCGCTTCGCTCAAGCATCGCAGAAAAAATTTGCTCCCACATCTGCTTGGCAGATGCGTCGCAAATGAATGCGCTCAGCTAAGCTTCGCTCATTCATTCCTTGCGGGGTCTCGGCCGTCTCGTCGCTTACGCTGCTCCACTGGAAAGATAAGGTCGACCTACGGGAGACATTATCTTTGCGAAAGTAATGCGCAGCATTATTGAGCAGAAGGGGTTACGAGCGAACGCTTCTCCAAATACTTAGAGAAATCATTGATTTTTCATAGTAGAAAAGGCGATTCCTTTTCGATATACAGCAAACTATAGACTTTTTCAATATTTTAAAAACCCGCATATAAAAATAGGCGGGTTCGATGTTGCTGATTATTTTTTCGCTCGGAAAAAGATCCGTTCGCTTTCGTCATTTGGTGCATCCTCAGTAAAATCAGCGGTCACTGATTCCACCGTGAATCCGGCTTCTGTGAGCCATTCTTTGTAAACGTCAACCGGGAAAGTCCGTTGTTCGTGCGTTTCTTCAAAACGCTCGAACATCCATCCTTCACGAACGAAAAACGTCAAATCGTGGATGACGCTGTGAGGCGCTGAACCTTTTTCAGTATGCCACATATAGGCAAGGTCTTCCCCGTCATAAACGAACGGGCTATGCATGAAGATCTCGTCGACCTTGAACACCGAATGGACATCGAAAAAGAAATATCCGCCCGTATTCAATGCCGCATAAACTTGTTCGAAAGTCTTCTTGACCTGCTCTTCTTTCGCTAAATAATTCAAGGAATCGATCGCGATCGTCACGGCATCAAAACCTTCCAAGCCTTCCAGGTTGTCCATCGACAATTGAAGAACCGGAATATCCAGCCCGGATTCTTTAAAGCGTCTCTGTGCAACGGTGAGCATATCGGCAGACAAATCGCTGGCCGTCACGTCATAGCCGAGTTCGGCCATCAATTCAGACAGCACGCCGGTGCCGCATGCAAGATCGAGCACCGATCCGGAGCGCATTGTTTCAGCAATCCACTCCACATATTGTTCGTGTGGGATATCTTCCATCAAGTCATCATAAACTGCCGCAAACCGCCCGTAGTTCATACTTCGAGTTGCGGGGCGTCGCGCCATAGACGCTCTAGGTTGTAATACGAACGCTCGTCGCGATGGAAGACATGGGCCACGACATCGCCAAGGTCGACCAAGACCCAACGCGCTGCGTCGAAGCCTTCGACACTTTTGACGTCGTAACCGGCTTCTCCGGCCTTATCCATCAATTCACGGGCGATCGACTGTACTTGGCGATCCGAATTCGCGCTGCAGATCAGGAAGTAATCCGCCAAAAGCGAGATCCCCTCCATATTCAACACAACGATATCCTCTGCTTTTTTATCCTCTGCGGCTTTATACGCCACTTGCAATAATGTATCTTTAGTCATTCTTCACGTTCCCTTTCTGTTGCTCAAAATGCTCAAGGCATTTCAATGAATCCGGATAAACCGGTTGATTTTTTGATACGAGAAATTCGACCGACTGCCGGATCGACGCTTCCATCAAGCGATCGAGGCCATCGTTTTTCATGGCTCTCAACCGGTCGACACCTGGGAACTTGCGGCCCGGTTCGATCATGTCTGCTGTATAGATGATTTTCTCAAGATCGGACATGCCGGCACGCCCTGTTGTATGATAGCGGATCGCGTCAAGGATTTCTTCATCTTCGACTCCGAATTCATAAGAGGCCAGGTAAGCACCTACCGGGGCGTGCCATAATTCATGATGATAGTCGAGCAATAGGGGATCCATATTTTCTTTTTCGATGATGCCGCGCATCCAATCACGGTCTGCGTATTTCGCCACGTCATGCAAAATCGCCGCAATACGCGCTTGTTCTTCCGGCACCCCGTAATGCTTGGCAAGTGCAACTGCGGTATTCATCACGCCCAGTACATGGGTAAAGCGTTTTTCAGGAAGGCGTGCTTTCACTTTTTGGAGCATCAGGCTCGGGTCCATACAATCGCTCCTTCCGGATAAAAGTCTCCACTTGATCGGGTACAAAAAAAGTCAATGGCCGGCCCGCCAAGACGCGCTCCCTTAGCATCGTCGAGGACAGATGCATTTCAGGGGAATCGATCATCATCACCGGGTATTCCGTTTCAGCGATATAACCCGGCCGTCCGATGCCGACAAACTGGACCAATTCAGCCAGCTCGCCGATCCGGTGCCATGTATGCAAACTTTCGACCATGTCCCCGCCGATAATAAAATAGAATTCACATTCCGGTTCACGTTCGATCAACTTGACCATCGTCTCATGCGTATACGAAACCCCGCCGCCTGCCACTTCAATGTCTTCAAGGCGGAAATGGGCCTGCCCTTCGATCGCAAGGCGTGTCATCTCGACACGCGTTTCGGTATCGATGCCGCTCGACTCTTTATGCGGGGCGATGGCATTCGGCATAAAGCGCACCTCGTCCAAGCCAAGCGCGTAATAGGCTTCATTCGCCATGATCAAATGGCCGAAATGCGGCGGGTTGAATGTGCCGCCGAGAATGCCGATTTTGCGCTTTTTCACGGAAGCTCAATCCGTTTATTGTTGACGGATGGTTTAAACAAAACGACAGTGTGGCCGATCAATTGCACCAATTCCGCTTTCGTTCCCTCAGCCAAATGCTGGGCCACTTCGTGTTTGCCGTCTTCGTTATTTTGCAGGATGCTGATTTTTACGAGTTCGCGCTTTTCAAGGGCTTCCCCGATCTGTACGAGCATCGCTTCATTGACGCCGCCTTTTCCGACTTGGAAAATCGGGTCCAAATGATGCGCTTCACTTCTTAAAAAACGTTTCTGTTTACCTGTTAACATGATTGCCTCCTAGTTTTTCCGTAATCAATTGAATCATTTCTTCTGTATCCGGACGGATGCCTGTCCATTTCTCGAAGGCGATGGCGCCTTGGTTGACGAACATGCCGACACCGTTCAGCGCCAGGCACCCCTTCGCTTTCGCTTCTTTCAAGAACGGCGTTTCGAGCGGGTTGTAGATGATATCGGCCACGATCGAGCCGCTTCCGAGATGCGTCAAAGACAGCGGCAACGCTTCTTCGGTCAATCCGACAGAAGTCGTCTGGATGATCGTGGCGAATTCACTTAACTTCGCCTCGGCCTCGGCCATTACGATCGCCTCGCTGCCGGTTTCGTCCGCAAGTTCCTGCGCCCTGCGGAAAGTGCGGTTGGTGATGGTGATATTGCTGAAGCCGGCACGGGAGAGCGCGAAACTGATGCCTCTTGCCGCCCCGCCTGCACCGATCACCAATACCGGCCGATCTTTATCGACAGGATAACTCAAGAGCGAACGGACGAACCCGTCGCCATCGGTATTGAACCCTTTCAAATGCCCATTTTCTGAAGCGACAGTATTGACTGCATTCATGATACGTGCCGTTTCGTCCAACCCGTCCAATAGCGGGATCGCCGCCTGCTTATGGGGCAAGGTGATGTTAAATCCGCTGATTCCAAGCAATTTCAAAGAGTGAAACGCTTCTTCCAGCTGTTTCGGTTCGACATGGACCGGGATATAGGAAGCGTCGATCCCATGTTTTTCAAACCAATGATCGTGCATAAATGGCGATAATGAATGGGAGATCGGATCCCCGATGACCGCATACCATTTCTTCATTGTGAAAACCTCCTATATGAGCGATGGGCGGATGATGACTTCCACCCCTTTGGGTGCATGCGCAGCGATCGTTACGTCCTCATGCTGTGCCGTAATCCAGCCGAGCCCTGAAAAGACGATGTCCGTCTTGCCTTCTTTGATGCGGAATTCATGGCGCACCAATTCAGGGAAATCTTCTTTGTATTCGGCAGAAGGCGGTGCAAGCATGCCTCCCAGATGCTGTTCATATAACTGATCTGCATTATCCAATTTGGTCCGATGGATATTCAGTGAATTAGCGGCATGCACCGTGAACGATGAACGTTTGCCGCTGATGAAATCGAAACGTGCCAAACCGCCGATGAATAATGTCTGTTCCGGATTCAATTGGAACACACGCGGCTTGATTTCTTTTTTCGGCATGATCGCCTTCAGGTCTTCCGTGTGCAGATGATGTGCCAATTGATGATGGTTGATGATACCCGGCGTATCGAATAACGAACGTTCGTCATCGAGCGGAATGCCGATCATATCAAGCGTCGTGCCTGGGAAATGGGAAGTTGTGATGACGTCCCCTTCGCCTGTCGCCTGCTTGATGACGCGGTTGATGAATGTGGATTTCCCAACATTCGTACAGCCGACCACATACACATCGCCGCCGTCGCGGTATTGTTCGATCGCATCCATCGCTTCTTGGACACCGGTCCCTTTATGCGCGGATACTGTCAGGATGTCAACCGGGTTCAAGCCCAATTTACGCGACTCCTGTTTCATCCAATTGATCAATTTCTTCTCTTTGACCGATTTCGGGAGCAAGTCCGCTTTGTTGGCAATGAGCAAAATCGGGTTGTTTCCGACAAAACGGTGCAAGCCCGGCAGCCAGCTGCCGTTGAAATCGAAGATGTCGACGATTTTCACGATCAGCCCTTTGCGTTCGCCGAGGCCATTCAAAATGCGCAGGAAATCGTCATCCGTCAAGGAGACCGGCTGCAATTCGTTATAGTTCTTCAACCGGAAGCAGCGCTGGCAAATAATTTCTTCCTTATCAAGTGATGACGGCGGCGCGTAGCCGATATCATCTTTCCGTTCTGTTTGGATCTGTACACCGCAACCGATGCAATATGGCATTTCTGTCAATTTTCTTCCTCCCACATCAATTGTCCTTTTTCTTTCAATCTCTTCATGATCCGGCGCTCCACCATGCGGTTGAAGCGAGTAAAGAAGCCGTCCGACTGTGCGACCGGCAATACGAGGATCGTATGGAGCTTATTGCGGTTGCCGCCGAAAATATCGGTCAGCATCTGGTCGCCGATGACCACAACTTGTTCGCGCTTGACGCTCATGATTTTCAGCGCTTTGCGGAAAGCTTTGCCCATCGGTTTTCTCGCTTGGTGAATGAACGGGATCCCGAGCGGGTCAGCGAATGACTTCACGCGCAGCTCATTGTTATTGGAAACGATGACTACTTGAATGCCGGCTTCTTTCATCGATTTCAGCCATTCAATCAAGCGTGGCGTCGCTTCGGGGCGGTCCCATTCGACCAATGTATTATCCAGGTCGGTGATGATACCGAGCACCCCTTTTTCTTTCAGTGACTCTGGCGTAATATCAAAAACCTCTTTAACGTATTGCCTTGGAATAAAATATCGATACACACATAACAACTCCTGTTTCTAGGGACTTAAGTCCATTGATTATACCATATATGCGAGCGGTTCTCCCACCTTGACCCGGTCTCCATCGCTGATTTTCGCCTCGAATTGAAGATGCCCGCTCTCGAAGAATAAAGCCACTGTCGAGCCGAAGCTGAAATAAGCGACTTCCGCCCCTTTTTCCCATTCAGTCCCGAACTCCGTCAATTCGATGGAATTGACATACATCGCCCCGACCTTCACCACCAGTATGCAGCCATAGGGCGTCTCAAGCTCAGTGATAAGCCGGCGGTTGCCGCTGATCGGCGACTTTCCGTAAACCAGCCCAAGCCGGTTAACCGGATAGGATCTTTCTCCGAGCATGTATTGTTTCACGACTTGGCCGTTTACGGGGCTGTGGATCCGGTGATAATCCGCAGGCGATAGATACAGAATCGCATACTGGCCGTTTCCGTACCGAGCCGCCATCTGCTGGCTTCCGAGCAGTTCAGCAAGAGAATAGTCGATGCCTTTGACCTTGAAGCGGCTGCCGCCTTCAATAGCGCCATGGATTTCGAGGCGCCCGTCGACTGGAGAAACCAGTGCGGCATCGGCAACAGGGCGTGCATCTGCTTTTAAACTGCGCGTAAAAAAGTCATGCAAGCTCGTGTATTGTCCGCTCGGCCGCCCGATATCGCCGAGTTCGATTTTATAAGCATTGACGAATCCCGGAATGGCCTTTCGGCTGATGGCTGATTGGGCAAAGCGCTTCAGCACAGCAGAACTTGTTTTTCCATTGCCCAATTCGATCATCGATTGGTATAGGCGTTTTTTCATGCTAGCACCTCCGTCGTTAAAATAGTCTACCATTTTTTGTCGATTCGCAGTATAATTGTCGAAAGCATATCAAAAAAGGAGCGCTTGCATTGATATTGATCGACAAAATGGATCACACCATAAAACGGCTGAAAAGCCAGGCAGCTAACACATTGACGATCGGCAATATGGTTTTCGGTGGCGCCTCATTGATGGCGACTTTGAACGAATACTATAGTTATAGTGTGCTGTTCATTTTCATTGCTGCATTTCTGGATCGTTTTGACGGCATGGTCGCGAGAAAATACAATCAGGAATCCGAACTCGGCAAACAATTGGATTCCATGGGGGATATCATTTCCTTTGGCGTTGCCCCGGCGCTGTTGATCCATCAGCTGGCATTGCAGGATTTCGGCCTGGCAGGCATGGTGTTCACGGTTATCTATATTTCATGCGGCGCATTCCGCCTCGCACGCTTTAATATCACCGAATCAAATGGTTATTTCACCGGCTTGCCGATCACTGCAGCCGGAACTGTGCTAACTTTGTCATATTTCGGGTTCGGCCATTGGTCGCCCGCTGTCTATATGTTCATTCTCTTGATTTCTTCATTATTGATGATCAGCACATTTTCATTACGGAAAGTATAAAAGCTGAGGGCTTGATGCCCTCAGCTTTTTTGCTTGTTTTGGGATGGAGTTTCTTTTATACGCGCTGGAGCATCTTTTCGATGACACGCAGGACGATTTCTGTCGAATGCTTGGCGGCAACCGGCAGGAATTCCTCGAAAGATACCGAGGATTCCTTGCCCGCGATATCCGATAGGGCACGGATGACAACAAATGCCGTATCGTACTGGAAACAAACTTGCGCCACGGCAGCCGCTTCCATTTCCGCTGCCTTCATCTCGGGAAACTGCTGTTTCACCAATGCCACACGCTCGGGATCGCTCATGAATGAGTCCCCTGTCGCGATAAGCCCCACTGCATGCTGGTGCTCGCCGATTTCTTCAACCGCCTGGACAGCCAGTTCGATCAGTTCCTTATTGGCGGTATAAGCAGCCGGCATTTGCGGCACTTGCCCGAGTTCATAGCCGAACACTGTCGCATCCACATCGTGGTGGCGCACTTCATCTGAGATGACCACCGCCCCGACTTCCAGCTCCTCGTCGAAACCGCCGGCAGACCCGATGTTCAAGACGAGATCCGGCTTGAACTCCTGCATCAGGATCGTGGTCGTCATCGCTGCATTGACTTTGCCGATGCCGCTTTTCAGCAAAATAAGTTCCTGGCCTTTATATGTACCTGTCGTGAATTCGCTGTTGGCGATTTCACGGACGGATGTGTTCGCTAATTGATTGCGCAGCAGTTCTACTTCCTCTTCCATTGCGCCGATTACACCGATTCTCATTGTATCCGCTCCTTGCTTCCATGATTACGCCGGAAAAACGGCGCCCTATTAATGATTAATAGGCGCCGTCCAGCGTTTTGAGTACATCCATTTTTTCAGGCTTCCAACCTTCACCGTCCACCCATTCAAGATAGACGCGATACTTCTCGGATTGGTCTTTCGACTGGACTGTCGCGATGGATTTTTGCGGGCCGCCGCCATTTTGGACCATCATGACATACATGTCATTTTGGGACAAACCGGTAGCATACGTGACCGCTTCAATTTTTTCGTTCCAATCAACCGAGTTTTTCTGGTAGGAAGAGACGTGGTCGCCAGTTTGGCTAGTGCCGATGGGCTCCCAGCTGGTGTTGACGATGGTTTCACTGACGATCGGATCGTTGGATTCCTCACGTGTGATGGTTCCGCCTTTGGTCTCTTCTTCCTCTTCTTTTTCTTTTTCTTCAGCTTCTTTTTTGGCCGCTTCTTCTTCAGCCTTGGCTTCCTCTTCAGCTTTCTCTTTAGCTTCAAGGTCATTTTCTTCTGCTGTCACTTGCGTGTCATCATCGCCGCTCGTTTGGCTTTCCGTTTCAGGCGCTGTTTCTGAGGATTCAGGATTTGCTGAATCGCCGCCACCGAATAGCAATGTCGCCCCGATGATAACCACCAAAGTAAATACTAAGGCGATCATGATATTCAGGATGGAATTCGAACGATTTTTATTGTTCTTGTTCTTATTCAAACGAGAGGGATAAGGTTTTTCTTCGTTAGCCATGAAATGCCCCCCTTTACACATATTTTATCATATTTAATGCATGACAAATTTGACGTTTCAACTAAAGTTTTGTTTCAGCCATCAAAAAAACAGCCACTCCCAAAGGAATGGCTGGGTGCATCAATTGATCGAAACGATCTTGACTTCCATTTCCCCGCCTGGCGTCAATACTTTCACGCGGTCGCCGACAGTGCAGCCAAGCATGCTTTTGGCAATCGGTGAATCGTTGGAAATGCGCCCTTCCAACGGGTCTGCCTCTGCAGAACCGACGATTGTATAGGCTTCTTCTTCACCGTCTGGGATTTCCATAAATGTAACTGTTTTCCCGAGGCGGACAACATCGTTGCCGGCTTCCTCTTCATTTATAATCACCGCATTGCGGATCATGGATTCCAATGTAGAAATGCGCCCTTCGACAAAGGCTTGGTCTTCCTTGGCGGAATCGTATTCGGAGTTCTCGGATAGATCCCCGAAGCTTCTTGCGACTTTGATGCGTTCCACCACTTCTTTGCGTTTGACCGTTTTCAAATAATCCAGTTCATCCTCCAACTTCTGCTTTCCGGCAGCTGTCATCGGAAATTGTTTATCGTTTGCCATACTCTTCCCACTCCTTCAACTGCTGACTATGGATGCGCTAACATCCGTCAGTCTCGTATCATTCTATTATAAATTTCCAATCTATTCAAGAATTGTTTTAATTTTTGTAACCATTAGATCGATCGCGACTTCGTTCTGGCCGCCTTCCGGGATGATGACATCCGCATAGCGCTTCGTCGGCTCGATGAATTGATTGTGCATCGGGCGGACGACCGTCAAATACTGCTCGATGACCGAATCGATCGTGCGCCCGCGTTCGTTGATATCGCGCATCAGGCGGCGGATGATGCGAAGGTCCGCATCAGTGTCGACGAATAGCTTGATGTCCATCAACTCGCGCAGCCGTTCGTCTTCAAGGACCAGTATGCCTTCGAGGATGATAACATCTTTCGGTTCGATCAGCACGCTTTCTTCAGCACGGGTGTGCAATGCGTAATTATAGATCGGTTTTTCGATCGCACGCCGTTCGAGCAATTCGTTGACATGCTTGATCAATAGGTCCGTGTCGAAAGCGAGCGGATGGTCATAGTTGGTCTCGAGGCGCTCCTCGAACTCGAGGTGGCTTTGGTCTTTATAGTAATAATCCTGTTCGATGACCACCACGGAATGCTCTTTGAACACTTCGTAGATGGAATTGGTGACACTGGTCTTTCCTGATCCTGAACCGCCAGCGATGCCGATGACGACCGGTCTGTTTTTAGACATATACGTTAGCTCCTTGTGGTTCGATTTTCATTTTTTCCTGCAGACGAGAAGCCCGTCGCCGACCGGCAGAAGCTCGCAGTCGAATCCGGGATGTTTATCCATTCTCTCGCGGAACGAACGGATATTGCGGATCATCGTGCGTTTGCGCCTCGGCACTTCCTTGATCGGCTGTTCCGCCATGCCGTGCATCGACATGTTATCGCAATAGATGATGCCGCCCGGGGACAGTAGGCTTTCATATTTATCGAAGAAACGCTCGTATTGCCCTTTAGCCGCATCGATGAACATGGCGTCATAATACGGGGACAATTCGGCGATGTCCAGTTCGAGCGCATCGGCACAGATGGCCCGCACGCGGCTTTCCATCCCCGATTCGCGGATGAACCCAAGCGCCTTGCCGAAGCGTTCTTCGTCCCGTTCAATTGTGTCGATGCTGACGTCAGGCAAGGCATCGGCCATGCGAAGTGCCGAATAGCCGATGGCCGTCCCCAGTTCCAGCAAGCGCAGCGGCTTTTGCTGACGCAATAATGCCAGCAGCTCGTCGATGCCCTGCTCTTCCATGATCGGGACATGATGCTCCGCCGCATAAGATCGCATCGTTTCGAATAAAACTTCCATTGATGTATTGGGCATTGTGGATGTCCGCTCCTTTCATGCTCTCACCCTTCATTTGAACAGAAAAGAAGAAGGGAAACGGACGCTCCCTTCCTTCTTATACAAATTGAACTAATGATTTTGTAATTAAAATCTTATTAAACCGATATTCCGCAAAACAGCTGAAAAAGCTTTGCTCTACTCTCACTATGTTCGAGCATCGCCAACGAATTGGTTCAGCTCCGCTTCACTAATTCGCTTCCTGGGGGCTCGCGCTGAACTAATTCGGGCTAGACGCCCGAATGGATTTCAGCACTTCGTCGAAACGGAGTTGGAAAGCCCCCTCCGTTTCTGCTCCCCAAGGAGTCTGCGCTGTTTCGCTCCATATCTCTCGAATAAAATACACTAAAGAGTGGAAGGCGGCGACTCCTGCGGGAGCAGTGACGGAGCACCGCGACGGAGCGACATGAGTCTTGAGACCCCGCAGGAAATAAATGAGCGAAGCAAAGCTGAGCACATTTATTTGCGTCGCATCTGCCATGCAGATGTGAAAGCACAAGGTTTTCGCAGCGACCGAGGAGGCTCAAGCCATGCCCGCGGAAAGCGTCCGCCTGGAACGATTTATTCACACTTACTCATTCTCTAGTTCAAATTATATTTATCAATTTCCGATATGTTCATCGCGGTATTGAAGATGCTGTTCGTAGCTGGTCGAGAAGTAGTTATTGCCTTCTGAGTCAGCCAGGAAGTACAGGTATTCCGTTTGGTTCGGGTCGAGCACCGCTTCGATGGAAGATGCGCCGGCAGCGGCGATCGGCCCAGGCGGCAAGCCTTTGTTCGTATAGGTGCTGTAAGGATGTTCGAACTCGTAATCCGAGTTGAACAAGCGGTCCTTATGCTCGCCCATCGCATAGATGACAGTCGGGTCTGTCTGAAGCGGCATGTCTTGGTCCATGCGGTTGTAGAACACGCTTGCGATGGTTTGGCGATCCGATTTCGCAGTCGCTTCCTCTTCAAGCAGTGAGGCAAAGGTCAAGAGCCAGTGCGGCGACTTTTCCTGCTCCTGCAAGACGCTTTGGTACGGCTCGATATTCGCTTTCGTAGCATCGAGCATCTGCTCAATCAATAAGGTAAGTGAAGGATTCTCCTCATAGACCGGGTAAGTCGCAGGGAACAGATAGCCTTCAAGGGCATATCTGACATTCTCCCCTTTGATCTCCTCTGTCAATAAATCAGGGTACTTGGTCATCAATTCATCGATATAGGCTTCATCTTGCACTTGTTCCATAAACTGCTCAGCCGTGTAATCCGTTTTTTCCGCAATCACACGTTCGGCAATTTCTTCCAAGGTCAGCCCTTCCGGAACATTGATCGTATACAAAGGTTCATGGTAAACTTTCCCGGTTTTCAAACTTTGCGTAATTTCGTCCAATGTCATCGACTGGGTCAAGCCATAGCTGCCTGCCTGGAATTCCGATTCGTTCTTGAACTTGACGTAATACTTGTAGATTCTGGCATCTTTGATGACGCCCTTGTCTTCAAGCAATGCGGCGATACTGTCCAGATTCGAACCGATCGGCACTTCGACTTCGATGACTTCTTCGGAATCCGGATCGACAGGCTCGAGCGCGCCAGTGACATAGCTATAAACTTGCCACCCGGCCACTGCGACGATCAGAAGCAGGACGAGCGCGACGATCAGGACGATGCGCCGCACGACTCTCACTTCTTTTTTCTTTTCCTTCATCCTGTCGAACATGACATCTTTCTTTGACTGCTTTTCCACGGGTGTTCCCCCTCAGCTATTCATCTCTCCAAAACAGAAGGCGATTCAAACGAAAGGGACGGAATCAAGGTTCAATTCCGTCCCCCTTATGGTTATTGCTCTTCGTTTTCTTCTTCTTGCTCAAGGAAAGTATTGAGCATTTCCTCGATCATGTCCCATTCCTCTTCCGTTTCGACCGGGCGAAGTTCGCCGCCGGAAACGTTCTCTTCGGAATCCAGGTTTTCAGTGAATGAAGATGCGTGGATTTCGATCTCGCCTTCTTCGTCTTCATCTGCGCCTACCGGGAAGTACAAGACGTATGATTTTCCGAAATCTTCCGATTCGAATGTGAACAATACTTCGAATAATTGCTCGTTGCCGTGCTCGTCCACTACTGTAATATGCTCTTGACCATGTTCCATTCGTGTCACCTCATCATTTTTTTGAATCAAGATAGCCTTGTAAAATCATCACTGCGGCCATCTTGTCGATTACTTTTTTGCGGTTTTTCCGGCTGACATCGGCAGAAATCAGCATTTTCTCCGCTGCCATCGTCGTCAGCCTTTCATCCCAAAGCACTACCGGTATATCATATCCTTCTTTCAGCAATGCTGCAAACTTTTCGGAAGCTTCGGCCCGTGGCCCGACTGAGTTGTTCATGTTCTTCGGGTAGCCCACGACCGCTTCCGTCACTTTGTATTCCTTGATCAATTCGCCAAGGCGCTCAAGCCCGAACTCGCCATTCGCCTCATCGATTTTGACGGTTTCGATGCCCTGGGCTGTCCAGCCGAGTGCATCGCTGATCGCCACTCCGATCGTTTTGGAGCCGACATCCAATCCCATTGTTCGCATAATTATTCCTCGTTATTCTTTTTGATGTAGAACTTCACCAGTTCTTCCAAAATTTCATCCCGCTCCAGTTTCCGGATCATGTTCCGTGCATCCTGGTGGCGAGGGATATAAGCCGGATCACCTGAAAGTAGATACCCGACGATCTGATTGATCGGGTTATAGCCTTTTTCCTCTAGAGCAGCATGGACTTGCAGCATGACCTGCTTTACGTCCTGCTCCATCGATTCATCGGATGAATCGAATTTCATCGTGCGATCAAATGAGCTCACGACAAGCACCTCACTTTCGGAATGTGTGTTGGCAATTCGTTCCTCTTGCTGAATCCCATTATAACTGAAAGCTTGGATTTGTTAAACCTATTTGACTAAAGTGTAGACCGATTCGAGCGCTGCATCCAATTGCCCCGGATTTTTCGCCCCGGCCATCGCCATGTCCGGACGGCCTCCGCCTTTGCCGCCGCATTGTTCAGCGACTGCCTTGACGATATTGCCGGCGTGGTAATCCTTGCCGGCAATGTCTTTAGTCACGCCCGCTGCGAGCATCACTTTATCGCCGTCGCTTGCGCCGAGGACGATCACCGCCTGCTCGAACTTCGCTTTCAGGTCATCGACCATCTGGCGCAGCTGGTTATTGTCTTTAGCTTGCACTTTTGCGGACAATACCGTCACATCGCCGACTTTTCTCGCCGACTCCAGCAATTCGCCGGACTGTGCATTGGCGACCTTCTGGAGAAGCGATTCATTTTCACGCTGCAAAGCTTTGATATCGGCTTGTGCCGCTTCGACTTTTTGCACGAGGTCGCGCGGATTGGCTTTCAATAAAGAAGCGGCCTCGTCCAAAGTCTTCTCGCTTTGTTTCATGTTCACGTAAGCGCCTTTCCCGGTCAATGCTTCGATGCGGCGTACGCCAGCACCGATGCCGCCTTCGGAGACGATTTTGAAGACCCCGATTTCGGATGTGTTCGCCACATGGATCCCGCCGCATAATTCAAGCGAGTAATCGCTGATGGCGACAACGCGGACGACATCGCCGTATTTCTCGCCGAACAAGGCCATCGCGCCCATGTCTTTCGCTTCCTGCAGATTGTGGTAGCCGGATTCGACTTCAATGCCTTCCCAGATCTTTTCATTGACCGCCTGCTCGATTGTTGCGAGTTCCTCTTTCGTCACCTGTCCGAAATGGGAGAAGTCAAAGCGCAGCCGGTCCGGGCCGACATATGAACCTGCCTGGTTGACATGCGTGCCGAGTACGTCTTTCAATGCCTGATGCAGAAGGTGGGTCGCCGTATGGTTCTTCACCGTATGGCGGCGCTCGGAAGCATCGACTTTCGCTTTGACAGCCGTTTTCGTCAATTCGCCGGAATCGACACGGACATTATGCAAGTTCTGGCCGTTTGGCGCTTTTTTCACATCGAGTACGGATGCCGAGACCAAATCGTTCGACAAGCTTCCTTTGTCGGCAATCTGCCCGCCGCTTTCTGCGTAGAATGGCGTCCGGTCCAGCACGAGCTGCACTTCTTCGCCTTCTTGTGCACTGTCCACCAATTCCCCGCCTTTGACGATAGCGACAATTTCAGCGTCCGCGACCGTGTGCGTATAGCCGATAAATTCACTTTCTTCTTTAATATTGCCGAGCACTTCGGATTGCGTTTGCATGGAATTGACGTTTTGGCGCGCGTTTCTTGCGCGTTCACGCTGTTCGTTCATCGCACGCTCGAATCCATCATGGTCGACGGTCATGCCTTCATCTTCCGCGTATTCTTCCGTCAACTCCACAGGGAAGCCATACGTATCATACAGACGGAACACATCTTCGCCCGGGATTTCGCTGTGGCCGGCCTGTTTTTGCTTTTCGGCAACTGCAGACAAAATCTCCAATCCGTCATGCAAGGTCTCGAGGAAACGTTCTTCTTCGAGTTTCATGACGCGGACAATGAAATCCTCCTTGCCTTTGACTTCCGGGTAGAAGCTCTGCATGATTTCACCGACAACCGGCACGAGCTGGTACATGAACGGTTTTTCGATGCCCAGTTTCTTCGAATAGCGCACTGCGCGGCGCAATAGGCGGCGCAGCACGTAGCCGCGGCCTTCGTTTGACGGCAATGCGCCGTCTCCGATCGCAAATGCGACGGTGCGCACATGATCGGCGATGACTTTGAACGCCATATCCTGTTCCTGGCTTTCGCCGTAGGATTTGCCGGAAATCTCCGCCGTCTTCTCGATGATCGGCACGAACAGGTCCGTGTCGTAGTTGGTCGGCACGTCCTGCACCACTGAAGCCATCCGTTCCAAGCCCATTCCGGTATCGATGTTCTGCTTTGGAAGCGGTGTATACGTATGGTCCGGATTATGGTTGAACTGGGAGAACACCAAGTTCCAGATTTCCAGGTAGCGCTCGTTCTCGCCTCCCGGATACAGTTCAGGATCTTCAGGGTCATTGCCGTAGCTTTCGCCGCGGTCGTAGAAGATCTCCGAGTTCGGTCCGCTCGGGCCTTCCCCGATATCCCAGAAGTTGCCTTCGAGGCGGATGATGCGCTCAGCCGGCACGCCGACTTCGTTGAGCCAGATGGCATATGCTTCTTCGTCTTCCGGGTGGATCGTCACCGATAGTTTATCGGCATCGAACCCGATCCATTTGTCGTCCGTCAGGAATTCCCATGCCCAATGGATCGCTTCTTTCTTGAAATACTCGCCGATCGAAAAGTTGCCGAGCATTTCGAAGAAGGTATGATGGCGCGCAGTCTTCCCGACATTTTCGATATCGTTCGTGCGGATCGATTTCTGCGCGTTGACGATGCGCGGGTTTTCCGGAATGACGCGGCCGTCAAAATATTTCTTCAAGGTCGCGACTCCGCTGTTGATCCACAACAAAGACGGGTCTTCAAAAGGCACAAGCGGCGCACTCGGTTCCACGTCGTGGTTTTTTTCCTTAAAAAAGTCGAGATAGAGCTTTCGGATTTCTTCAGCTTTCAAATTCTTCATCAAAATTCCTCCTTCTGCATAATAAAAAGCCTCCATCCCCCAATAAAAAGGGACGAAGGCTCGATTCGCGGTACCACCCTGGTTACACAGGAAAAAACCCTGTGTCTCTCAAGCGCCTTAACGCGGCGGGACGGCAGTGATTAGCTGCACTCGGGAGTAGCGTTCAAAAGATGCGGCAGAAGGCCCTTTCAGCCAGGGAGCCTCTTTCTGGTCGACCGGAATCTTTTTACTGTCTCCGTCAAGGTGTTGTCTATCAGTTATAAATTGAATTATAGAAAACCCGCTGTTCCTTGTCAAGCACGCTCATGCATCCTGGAAGTCGCGTGGCGTGATGCCTTCCATGCCGATCATCGGATGGATCAGGTGTGCATTTTGCTGGGTCAGGCTTTTCGATCCAGCTTCTTCCGTTTCCTGCGGCGGCTGCGCTTGCTGTTTAGCTTCGCCGGCTGGCGCATCCGCCGTTTCAGCAGTGGATGAGCCCAGGCGCCCGGCCAAGGTCGTCAGGCGGCTCGAATCATCGGTGCGCTCGACGCCGTGGCGGAACACGCCCGGATCGCCGCACAGGATCAGGAAGTCACGGCTTCTCGTGATGCCGGTGTAGAGCAAGTTGCGCCGCAACATTTTCATATAGCCGCGGACGACCGGCATGATGACCGTCGGGAATTCCGATCCTTGCGCTTTGTGGATCGAACAGCAATAGGCGAGTGTCAGCTGGTTCAAATCGCTGCGCTGGTACGTCACTTCGATGCCATCGAACGATACGACAAGGAGATCCTGCTTTTCCACCGTCTCTTTCGCTTTCATGATGGCGACCACTTCGCCCATGTCGCCGTTGAAGACATTGCTCTCGGGCTGGTTGACCAGCTGCAGCACTTTATCGCCTATGCGGTACTTGATGTCGCCGAATACCAGCTCTTTTCGCGAGCCGTCATCGTTCGGGTTGACCATCTGCTGGATCATCTGGTTGAGCGCATCGATTCCGGCCGGCCCTTTATACATCGGCGCGAGCACTTGGATGTCTTTGATCGTATGGCCTTTCGACAATGCGCTCTTGACCACTTTTTCGACGACCAGTGGAATCTGGTCCGCACCCGCCTTTATGAATGATCGGTCGGACGTCTTCGCTTCGATATTGTCCGGCAGTTTCCCCGCTTTCATTTGATGGGCCAGTTCGATGATTGACGAGCCAGAGCTTTGGCGGTAGATTTCCGTCAGCTCGACCGTCGGGATACGACCGGATGCCAGCATGTCCCGCAGCACTTGCCCGGGGCCGACCGGCGGCAATTGGTCCTGGTCGCCGACGAAAATCAATTGTGCGTCTGCGGGCACCGCTTTTAGCAATTGGTGGGCAAGCCATGTGTCGACCATCGACATTTCATCGATGATGATGAGTTTGCCCTCGATTTCCTTTTCGGTTTCCTCTTCCTTCTCCTGCCCATTAAAGCCGAGCAACCGGTGGATGGTCATTGCCGGAAGCTCCGTCGATTCACTCAAGCGTTTCGCGGCGCGCCCTGTAGGAGCCGCCAGGATGATTGGGAACGGCTCTTTTTTCTTAGCATAGTCTTTCGGGTCGAGAGACAGCCCGTGGAGCTCTGCATACACTTCGACAAGCCCGCGGACGACGGTCGTCTTGCCGGTACCAGGGCCGCCGGTGAGGATCATGACGCTCGAATTCAAGCTTTTTTCGATGGCGTCGATTTGTGTCTCCGCATAATTCACGCCGAGCCGCTCTTCGGCTTCGCCGAGCGCTTTGCGGATTTCGGAAGACGGGAAGCCGTCGCGCGTTTCCTGTTCAGCGATCAAGGTTTCGAGTTTCGTCGCGATGCCGACTTCCGAATAGTACAGCGACGGCAAATAAAGGCGGGTTTCCTCCCCCGCCACTTTGCCTTCCTCATTCAATTCGATGGCGGCCTGCGAAATCGCTTCGACCGGGATATCCTCGCGCTGGCTCGCTTCAAGCATTTGCTTGACGAGCGGGATCAGGTTCTTCGCATCGACAAAGACATGCCCTTCTGACAACGATGCCTGGTTCAATACGTGGAGGATCGCCGCTTTGATGCGGTCGGGATGGCTGCCGGTGATGCCAAGTTTCGACCCGAGCTCGTCCGCCCGGTGGAAGCCGATGCCTTCAATTTCCTCGATGAGCTGGAACGGGTTCTTCGTGAGGATATCAATCGTGTCCTCGCGGTACGCCTGGTAGATCCGCATGCCGACTTGCGGGCCGAATCCCCAATCGTTCAATTGGATCATGACGCGCTCAAGGCCCAAATTCATCTGCAAGGTCGAGCGGATCGTGTCTTTTTTGTCATCCGACAGCCGCGGGACGCCATCGAGCGCATCCGGGTCTTCGAGGATTTTCTTGATGGCGTCGCTGCCGAGTTTCTTGACGATTGTCTCGGCGGTTTTGCGCCCGATGCCGTTGAACAAATCGCTCGACAGATAATGGACGACGCCCTGTTCGGTTTCAGGCACTTCTTTCTTGAAGGTTTCGGCCTGGAACTGCACGCCGTATTTCGGGTGGTTCTTGACGCTGCCGGTGAACTTGTATTGTTCTTCAAGCGACAGCTTCGGGAAATAACCGGAGACGATGATTTCCTTTTCGGTATAGGGGGTGTTGGTTTGCTGGATTTTCACTTTGATGATGGAGAAGAGGTTTTGGGGATTGTGAAAAATCGAGACGACCGGACGCCCCAGCACGAATTCACTTTCTTTTTGGAATAAATCGATCTGTCCGGACATGCGGCCGTCTCCTCTCTTTCATTTGTTCAATTCAAGCGTTCGTTGATCATGTCATAGGCGTAACGTGCCATTTCGTTCTTGTCATCCAATGTGTACGCGCGCTGCAAATGGTACATGGCGTCTTCCGTGCGGTCGCTCGATACAGCGTACAGGACGCCCAGGTTGTAATGGACGTCTGAGTTGTCCACATCGATTTCCAGCGCCTGGACGAATTGCTCTTCCGCCATCTCGAATAATTCAAGAGACGCTAGCGCGATTCCGTAGCTGAGACGCGCTTGCAGGTCATTTGGATCCAATTCGACAGCACGCTGCAAATAAGGCAAAGCGAGCTTCGGCTGGTCGATGCGTTCGAAGCATTTGCCGATCATGTAATGGGCATCCGATCCTTCGATGCCGTTTTGGACCGCTTTTTCATACAGCTTCAGCGCTTCCTCGTAGCGTTCTGCATTGAAATACAAGTTCGCCAAGCCGTAGTAAGCGGTCGCGGACGTCTCATCGAGAGTCAATGCTTTCTGGAAAAACCGCTCGGCACGCTCCGTTTCATTCATCGACGCCAGGACATGCCCGAAGTTGATGTAACCGAGCGCGTCTTCCGGCTGTTCTTCAATGGCGTTGGTGAACGCCTGGATGGCATCTTCCGCCCTGCCTTCCTGCAGGGCTTTGATGCCGATTTCATTATAATTCATAGCCGATCCCCCCATCATCCTACATAGTCCAATTGTGAACCGTTTTTGAATACGCGGTCGATCGTGCCGCCGCCGAGGCATTCGTCGCCATCGTAAAAGACGACCGCCTGCCCTGGCGTGATCGCACGGACCGGTTCATCGAAGGTGACGAGCGCTTCGCCGTCTTTCATGTCGACCGTGACGCCGATGTCCTGCTGGCGGTAGCGGAATTTCGCTGTGCACTTGAAGCTTGCGGACGGAGCGTCGCCCGTCGTAAAGCTCAAATTGACCGCTGTCAGGCTATCGGAGAACAAAGCATCGTGGTGGATGTTCTGCCCGACGTAGAGGACATTTTTCTCCAGGTCTTTTCCGATGACGAACCACGGGTCGCCCGCTCCGCCGATGCCGAGGCCTTGGCGCTGGCCGATCGTGTAATACATCAAGCCGTCATGCGAGCCTTTCTTGATGCCATCCAGGGTTTCCATCGAACCCGGTTGAGCTGGCAGATATTGGCTCAAGAACTCCTTGAAATTGCGTTCGCCGATAAAGCAGATGCCGGTCGAATCTTTTTTCGTCGCTGTCGCAAGGCCTGCTTCAAGTGCGATTTCACGCACTTCCTTCTTCTCGATCGCACCCAATGGGAACATGACTTTCGACAACTGCTCCTGGTTGAGCTGATTGAGGAAATAGGTTTGGTCTTTATTGTTATCGACACCGCGCAACATGTGCGTGACGCCGTCTTCGTCCGTTTCGACGCGTGCGTAATGGCCCGTCGCGAGATAATCCGCACCGAGGCTCAGGGCATGTTCAAGGAAGGCCTTGAACTTGATTTCCTTATTGCACATGACGTCCGGGTTCGGCGTGCGCCCGGCTTTGTATTCCTCGAGGAAATACGTGAACACTTTATCCCAATACTGCTTTTCGAAATTGACCGCGTAATACGGGATGCCGATCTGGTTGCAGACGCGGATGACGTCTTCGTAATCTTCCGTGGCTGTGCAGACGCCGTTTTCATCGGTATCGTCCCAGTTTTTCATGAAGATGCCGATGACGTCATAGCCTTGCTGCTTCAATAAATACGCGGCAACCGAAGAGTCGACCCCTCCGGACATGCCGACGACTACGCGTGTATCTTGTGGAGCTTTTGTTTCCATATTTATTCACCTTTTCTATTTTTGCGCCAGGCGCTTCGTGATTTGAGCCGTTTTTTCGGCTGCTTGTGCAATATCCGTGGCAGTCAGGCCGATGCCGAAACTAAAGCGGATCGAATTGCGCAGCTCTGCTGCATTTTGCCCGTACATCGCAACAAGTACATGCGACGGGTCGATCGAACCGGCCGTACATGCCGACCCGCTTGAAGCGGAAATGCCGGACAGGTCCAAATTGACCAAGAATGATTCAATGTCGATGCCGTCCAAGGATACATTGAAAATATGCGGCAATTGATCGGTGCCGTTCTCTTTAAAATCGATGCCATTTCCCTTGAATTCGGCACGGAAAATTTTTTTGAATTCCGTGAACGCTTGGCGTTTATCTTCCATCGTTTCCTGCGCGATTTTCACTGCGCTGGCGAACGCCTGTATGGCGGGGACGTTTTCAGTTCCGGCACGGCGTTTACGTTCCTGTTCGCCGCCGAACATCAATGGCTTGAGCGGCGTGTTTTTGCGCTGGTATAAAAATCCGGTGCCTTTCGGGCCGTTCACTTTATGGGAAGAGACCGATAGCAGGTCGACATTCAACTCGTTCACATCGATCGGCATTAGGCCATACGCCTGCACTGCGTCGGTATGGAAGGTGACATCCGTCCCTTTCAATAGTTCCCCGATTTCCGCAATCGGCTGGATCGTGCCGATTTCGTTGTTGGCGAGCATGACAGTCACGAGAATCGTATCATCCCGGAGCGCCTGTTTCACGTCTTCCGGCTTGACGCGCCCGGTTTCATCCACCGGCAAATACGTCACGTCGTAGCCTTGTCTCCCCAATTCTTCACAAGCGTGAAGAACCGCATGATGCTCGGCTTGCGTCGTAATGATATGGCGGCCTTCTTTAGCGCTGGCTGTTCCGAAGATCGCCAAATTATCCGCCTCTGTGCCGCCGGATGTGAAGATGATTTCAGTATCGTCAGCCTGGATGCTTTTCGCGAGCGTTCGCCGCGCTTCATCCAATATGCGCCGCGCATCGCGCCCGGTTTGGTGGATGCTTGATGGGTTTCCGTAATGTTCACTTAAGGCTTTGGCGAATACCGCCGCCGCTTCCGGATGCATCGGCGAAGTTGCCGCATGGTCCAAATAGATTTGCTTCATGATTCATTAACTCCTTATATATAGAACATATAATGTTCGGTGTCGCCTTCTTCAGTCGTCGCCAAATCCTCGATCGTCGTCGTGTCCAGGACATTCTTCACGGCATCGCGTATGCGTCCCCATAGTTCGCGCTGCGGCTGTTTTTCGTCTTCAATGCCTTCGACCGGCTGGATCGGCCCCTCAAGCACGCGGATGACGTCTCCTGCTGAAATCTCTTTCGGGTGGCGTGTCAGCATATAGCCGCCGTATGCGCCCCGAACGCTTTTCACGAGCCCTGAATTGCGCAGCGGCGCCACGAGCTGTTCAAGGTAAGCTTCCGACAACTCATTGTCCGCGGCAATCTTGCGCAGCGGCACCGGCCCCGCCCCGTATTGTTTCCCTAATGCGATCATGATCGTTAAGCCGTAGCGGCCTTTAGTTGATATTTTCATATAAAACTACTCCTCTGGAACCTTATCGTCAATTCTTCAAATAAGTATAGCATATCTTACAGGACATAGGCTTTCAATGACTTTCGGCGCCCGATTCGCTATACTGATGGAATGAATAGACGGAAGGAGTTTTCCTCGTGCACAATGAACCACTCGCTTTCCGAATGCGTCCAAGGACAATCGACGAAGTCGTCGGCCAAAAGGACGTCATCGGGCCCTCTACCGCATTGTATAAAATGATCAAAAGCGGCCACGTGCCGTCCATGCTCCTATACGGCGATCCAGGAATCGGCAAGACTTCGATCGCCCATGCCATCGCCGGCACATCGGACCTGCCGTTCATCGCGCTCAATGCGACGACCTCCGGCAAGAAAGATGTCGAAGCGGTCGTCACCGAAGCGCGCATGACCGGCAAGGTTTTGCTGTTTTTGGATGAGATCCACCGCTTCAATAAATTGCAGCAGGACGCGCTGTTGCCGCATGTCGAATCCGGTTCGATCGTGCTGATCGGCGCGACGACGGAAAATCCGTTCCATGATGTCAACCCGGCGATCCGCTCCCGCTGCGGCGAGATCAAGCAGCTCAAGCGGCTGACGCAAGACGATATCATCGAGCTGTTGAACAAAGCTTTGAAGGATGAAAAACGCGGGCTCGGCCGCGAGAAGATCCGGATTTCCAATGAACAGGTCGCCCGCATCGCCGAAGGGACGAACGGCGACGCGCGCAAAGCGCTGACGATGCTCGAATCGATCGTCATCGCCTCCGATGAAGAAGATGGGGAATATCTCGTCGATGACGGCATCATCGAGCAGATGATCAAACGCGTCGGCGTGTTCGGCGACAAGAAAGGATCCCATTTCTTCAATCTGCTGTCGGCTTTGCAGAAGTCCGTGAGGGGCAGCGATGTCAACGCAGCGATGTATTACCTCGCCCATTTGCTTGAAAACGGGGACTTGACCGCTGTGACGAGGCGCCTGCTCGTCATGGCGTACGAAGACATCGGGCTTGCCAATCCGGCAGTCGGCGGCCATGTGCTCGCCGCCTGCCAAGCGGCCGACCGGCTCGGATTGCCCGAAGCTCGCATCCCGCTTGCGCAGGCGGTCGCAGAGATGTGCCTATCGGAAAAATCCAATTCGGCCTACCGCGCCATCGACGCCGCCACCGCCGCGATCAACAAAGGCCAGGTCGGGGACATCCCGGCGCATCTGCGCGATACGCACTACGCAGGCAGCGCAGAACTCGGCCACGGCGGCTATAAATATCCGCACGATACGCCGATCGGCTCGTTCGGCGGCTGGGTCGACCAGGACTACTTGCCGAAAGAATTGAAAAAGGCGGAATTCTATAAGCCGGTCGTCGCCGGAGAAGAAAAGAAATTCGCGGGCATCTACGAAAAGCTGAAAGGCTTCCGCAAAAAATAATGCATAAAGAAACGGACGGAGAATGAATTCAGTGTCCAATCATTGAAATGATGGTTATATTTCACTGTTAAATGTAGATTTTATTATTATGAAAAACTCAATGAAATATCTTAAAGTTTGGAGAAGTGTTTGCTTGTAAAACCTTCTGCTCAATAATGCTGCGCATTACTTCGCAAAGATAAATTCTCACGTAGTTCGACCTTATCTTTCCTGTGGGATCAGCGGGTTTGAGAGACCCCGCAAGCAGCGAAGCGAATGAGGAGGCTCGATTCCCGCCCCACGGAAAGCAAGCAATAAGCTTCGGAAAACTCGACCTCATAACTATTTCTACAAACAGAAACGGACGGAGAATGACATCATTCTCCGTCCGTTTTTCCTTTACCTATTGGTTGACGCGCTGGATATGGATCGATTTGGTGATTTGGTTGACGACCCAGCTCGCTGCGATCAAGCCGACAGTCGAAGGCGTGAAGGCATTGGAAGATGGCGGCATCTGCGCTTTGCGGATCGCTGCATCCTTCTTGCCGACGGTTTCGACGACATCTTCACGGACGACAATGGGGCTTTCATCGGAAAAGATAACCGGAACGCCTTTGCGGATGCCCGCTTGCTTCAGTTTCTTGCGGATCACTTTCGCCAAGGGGTCGGTATGGGTCTTCGAGATATCCGCGATTTTAAAGCGCGTCGGGTCCGTCTTGTTGGCGGCGCCCATACTCGAGATGATCGGGATGCGCCGGCTATAGCATTCCTTGATCAGATGCACTTTATAAATCAATGTATCCGATGCATCGATGACATAGTCCGGTTGGTGGCTGAAGAATTCTTCGTAAGTCTCTTCCGTATAGAACATATGGAGCGTCACGACTTCGCAATCCGGATTGACGTCCGCAATGCGTTTTTTCATCACTTCGACTTTGGATTGGCCGACTGTGGAGAGGTTCGCAACCAATTGCCGGTTGATGTTCGTGATATCGACATCGTCCTTGTCGACAAGGATGATTTTTCCGACGCCGCTTCTTGCGCAGGCTTCAGCCGCAAATGAACCGACACCGCCGACACCTAGGATGGCGACCGTCGAGCCTTTCACCAGTTCCATCCCTTCCTTGCCGATGGCGAGTTCATTTCTTGAAAATTGATGTAACATATTCACACTGCCTTTCCGATTCGATATTAAATAGGGATACTAGGGATTATACACATAGAAAATCCCTCCGGCAAATGCCGGAGGGATTTGGATTTCTTATGTAAGAAGAATCCCGATCGTGCCGTCCTTTGTGTTGCGCATCGTTTGAACCCGCTTATAGCAGGTGGGTGACCGCATCACCACTTATAACTTCCCGTTAAGGCATGTTAGCCATGGTGATATGTAGGTCTCCCGACGACAAAATGTTGGGTCAAAATCGAATTGCTAAAAACGAACACATCAGGATTCTCTCTACAAGTATAGTAGCATACCCGAAAAAGATGTACAAGCCTTTTACTCTGAATCTTTTTCACTATTCTGAATAGTTACCGCTAGGCTTAATTCTTCTAATTGGGCCGATGATACTGTACTTGGCGCTTCCGTCAGCATATCGCTTGCGGAAGCGGTCTTCGGAAATGCAATCGTGTCGCGCAGGTTGGTGCGCCCTGCCAATAGCATCACCAAACGGTCAAGGCCAAATGCAATGCCGCCATGTGGAGGCGTCCCGTACTCGAATGCTTCGAGCAAGAAACCGAATTGCTCTGTCGCTTCTTCTTTCGAGAAGCCGAGTACTTCGAACATTTTCTCCTGGATATCGCGTTTGTAAATACGCGCCGATCCCCCGCCGAGTTCGTAGCCGTTCAATACTAAGTCGTAAGCTTGGGCACGTACGTTTTGAGGTTCCGTGGAAAGCTTGTCGAGATCTTCTTCGAACGGCATCGTAAATGGATGGTGCGCCGCGTAGTAACGGCCGTCTTTGTCGTCGTATTCAAGCAGCGGCCAGTCGGTGATCCATAGGAATTTGAAGATCGATTGGTCGATCAAGCCCAAGTCTTTGCCGAGCTTCATACGCAAGGCACCAAGAGCGTCTGCCACGACCGTTTTCGAGTCGGCGACAAACAATAACAAGTCTCCTGCTTCAGCATCAGCCGCTGCGATCAAGCTATCAGCCATCTCGCCTTCGAAGAATTTAGCGATCGGCCCTTTGACGCCGCCTTCTTCCACTTTCAGCCATGCCAAGCCTTTCGCGCCGTAACGAGCAGCGAATTCGCCAAGTGCATCGATGTCTTTGCGCGAATAATTGGCGGCTTGTCCTTTGGCGTTGATTAATTTGACTTGCCCACCAGATTCGACGGCTCCTGTGAAGACTTTAAACGCGGAGTCTTTCACCAGTTCCGATACATCGGTCAATTCCATGCCGAAGCGGACATCGGGCTTATCGGAACCGAAACGTTCCATGGCATCACGGTAGCTCATGCGCTCGAAGCCTGAGTCGATGTCGACGCCTTTGACATCCTTCATCACTTGGATCATCAAGCGTTCGTTCAATTCGATGATGTCTTCCATCGTCTGGAAGCTCATTTCCATATCGATTTGCGTGAATTCCGGCTGGCGGTCAGCGCGCAAATCTTCGTCGCGGAAACAGCGTGCGATTTGGTAATATTTATCTACTCCTGAAACCATCAGCATTTGCTTGAACAATTGCGGTGATTGCGGCAAGGCGTAGAATTCGCCGTCGTGGACGCGGCTTGGCACGAGGTAATCGCGAGCGCCTTCCGGTGTCGATTTCGTCAAAATCGGCGTTTCCACATCCAGGAAGCCTTCGCTGTCGAGGAAATTGCGGATCGTTTTCGTGACGTCCGAACGCATTTTCAAGGTTTCGAACATCGCCGGGCGGCGCAAGTCCAGATAACGGTATTTCAAGCGCAAGTCTTCGCTGACATCCGTTTGGTCTTCGATTGCAAACGGCGGGTTCTTCGCGGCATTGATGATCTCCGCGTTATCCACTTGCACTTCGACTTTGCCGGTTTTCATCGCGGCATTCACTTGGCCTTCTGCCCGTTCGACGACTAGCCCATCGATATGGACGACAAATTCATTGCGCAACGATTCGCCGATTGTTGACGCTGTTTCCGAAATTTCCGGATTGAAAACCACTTGGACGATTCCTGAACGGTCGCGGACATCGACGAAAATCAATCCGCCGAGGTCGCGGCGTTTCTGGACCCACCCTTTCAATGATACGCGCTGGCCGATCGCCGCTTCGTTCACTTCTCCACAATAATGTGTTCTCGACATAGTTATTCCTCCAATGATTTCTTTTTCTGGATGCTTTCAGCCAATTCACCGAATGGCACTTCCTGCTGGTCACGCGTCGCCATTTCCTTGACGGCCGCTTTGCCGCTTTCAAGCTCCGATTCTCCGATGACGATGACAAAACGCGCTTTTTTCCGGTCGGCAGACTTCATCTGGGCTTTCATCTTGCGGTCCGTGAAATCCATATCCGCCGAGATGCCATTTGCGCGCAAGTCACGGACTATGGACATGGCTTTCTTTTTCGAGGCAGCGTCCATCGCGATGACGTATGCATCAAGCGATTGGCCTTGCCCGATTTCCACTTTCTCCATCTCGAGTGCGAGCAACAGGCGTTCGATGCTCATCGCAAAGCCGATCCCTGGTGATTCCGGGCCGCCGAGGTCTTCGACTAGCCCATTGTAGCGGCCGCCGCCGGCAAGCGTCGTGATTGCCCCGAATCCTTCCGCCTCGCTCATGATCTCAAACGCGGTGTGGTTGTAATAATCAAGCCCTCTGACCAGGTTCGGGTCGACAACATAGCCGATGCCAAGTTCGTCCAAATAGGCCTTGACTTGCGCAAAATAAGCGGCCGATTCTTCGTTCAAATAATCGGCAAGAGAAGGGGCCGTCGCCATCAAAGGATGCTCACGGTCCACTTTACAATCGAGAATGCGCAGCGGGTTCTTCTCCAGCCGGTTCTGGCAGTCACTGCAGAATTCGCCGATCGACGGAGCGAAATGTTCAATCAGCGCTTGTTTATGAGCCATGCGGCTTTCGGTATCGCCGAGGGAATTCAAGACGAGCCGCAAACTTTTCAGCCCACTCGATTTATAGACGTCCATCGCGAGCGCGATGACTTCCGCATCGATCGCTGGATCTTTCGAGCCGATCGCTTCGACGCCGAACTGGACGAATTGCCGTGTACGCCCCGCTTGCGGGCGCTCATAGCGGAACATCGGGCCGGTATAGTAAAGTTTCACCGGCTGGTCAGGCTGGCCGAACAGCTTGTGTTCGACATATGAGCGCACGACGGATGCGGTTCCTTCCGGGCGCAATGTCAGGGAACGGTCCCCGCGGTCCTGGAATGTGTACATTTCCTTCTGGACGATATCGGTCGTGTCGCCGACGCCCCGCTGGAACAATTCCGTGTGTTCGAAAACCGGCGTGCGGATTTCCTTGTACTGATACAGATTGCATAATTCATTGATCGTCCGTTCGACTTCCTGCCATTTGGCTGATTCTTGCGGCAGCACATCATATGTGCCGCGCGGTGCTTGGATATTGCCCATTTCCATCTCTCCTTTTCCATACAAAAAAGCTCCCGCCCCTTGCTTGCGCAAGGGACGAGAGCTATAAATTAGCTTCCGCGGTTCCACCCTAGTTGGCGCAAACTTCTGCGCCCTCTCTGTCCGGATAACGGCCGGAGCCGTCTTAGCCTAATAAGCGCATGCGCCGTTCAGTAAAGAACCTCGAGAGTGTTGTTCGTTGCAGATCCCTGCAGGAAAGCTTTCAGCCCGGGGCTTTCCCTCTCTTTTCAGTCGATGCCAGCAATTACTTTCTCCGTCTTCAGCAAAATTATATAAGTAGAATAAATCAATCTTAATCAGCTGAATAAATCTTGTCAAGCTTTTGCATACATTGCCTGATTTTTTTGATATTATGATGAAGATGAATTTTATTTAGGAGGCCCGCTATGCAACGACGATTCTTACTCACCTTGCTGGTTTTTATCTTGGCCTTATCAGGCACAATCCCTCTGTCCGTTTCATCCCCTGCCCATGCAGATAACGGCGAGGTGACCGCGACCGGTTCGACGGTCAATGTCCGGACCGGCCCGGGTTTGAGCTATGAAGTGATCGGCTCGATGAAACAAGGCGACAAAGCACAGCAGATTTCACGCAGCGGCGATTGGATCGAGATCCGCCACGGCAATACAGACGGCTGGGTCGCTTCCTGGCTCGTCAGCACAGAACAAGCGCAAGAGCCAACAGCCCAAACCGCCGTATCGTCCGTCGACAGCCTGAACATCCGCACGCAGGCTGATCTATCATCCGCGGTGCTGTCGAAAATGAACGCCGGCGATCAGGCACAAGTCATCGCGAGCCACGGCGACTGGACGGAAGTGCAATTCCGCAATGTCCGCGGTTTCGTCTCGACACAGTACATAAGCTTAACGGAGCAAAAAAATGCGGCTCCCGAAGACTCTTCTTCCGCCGACCAGCCGGAAGCTTCACAAGCTCTCGAGAAACTTTCTTCATTCCGCATCGCGGTCGACGCACTCAATGTCCGCGCAGAGCCAAGCTTGAATGCTGAAATCCGCGACTCTGTCAAAAAAGGGCAAGTGTTCAGCGTAAAAGGGATGGACGGCAACTGGGTCCAGCTCGAACTTGAGGAAGGCAAAACCGGCTGGGTCTATGCCTTTTATGGCGAATTGTCCGACCAGCCCGTCCAACAAGCGGGTTCTTCCGATGAACAAGTGACCGTCCTTACCGATGGCACGAACTTGCGCGCACAGGCAAGCACATCTTCAGAAGTCGTCACCCGTGCAGATGCCGGTACGCAGTTGCCAGTGACGAGCAAAGAGGGCCAGTGGTATCTGGTAGCGCTTGAAGACGGCCGCCAAGCTTATATCGCCGACTGGGTCGTCCGCACAGGATCGTCCACTGAAACGGCCGGTGCCGAAAAAGAGCAGCCCCCGAGAAAAGCCGGCACACTGAACGGCTTGACGATCGTCCTGGATCCGGGCCATGGCGGCAATGACGGCGGGACGGTCGGCGTCCGGAAGACGAATGAAAAAGACCTGACATTGAAGACAGCGGAAATCCTGTCCCATCATTTGCGCTCTGCAGGGGCGGAAGTCGTAATGACGCGCCAGTCCGATGTTTACGTCGATCTCCGGCACCGCGTATCCGAAAGCCATCAAGTGGCAGCGGACGCCTTCATCAGCATCCATTACGATGCCACGGAAGACAGCACGGTTTCGGGCTTTACTTCGTATTACCAGCACCCATACCAGCAAAAATTGGCCGAGCACATCAACGGCGGATTGGCCGGGAAATTGACGCTCGATGACCGCGGCGCAAGGAAAGGCAATTACCTCGTGTTGCGGGATAACCGCCAGGCCGCGGTGCTCGTCGAACTTGGCTTTCTCAGCAATTTCAACGAAGAACGCATCGTATCGAGCGACCAATTCCGTGAACAAGCGGCACTTGGCCTCTACAACGGCATCATCAGCTATTTCGATTCCGAATTAAGTGAATAAACCCGAATGCCCCGCTCCTCAAATGAGAAGCGGGGCATTTTTTTACTTTTGAGCATTCGCCGTGTCCATAAATAAAAGAGGGCTGGCCCAAAAGCCGTATTTCACGACGCTTCGGGACAGCCCCTGCTCTATTTATTTTTTAGCCCCGTCCGAGTCGACGATGATGGTGACCGGCCCGTCGTTGACGAGCTGGACGTCCATCATGGCGCCGAATACGCCGGTTTCGACCTGTAGGCCGTGGCTTCTTAATTCGTCATTGAATTTCAGCCACAAGGGTTCGGCTTGTCCCGGGCGCGCCGCTTCGACAAAGCTCGGGCGCCGCCCTTTTTTCACGTCCCCATACAAGGTGAACTGGGAAATCGACAGCACGCTGCCTCCCGCTTCCTCGATCGAGCGGTTCATCTTGCCGTCTTCGTCTTCGAATAAGCGAAGTCCCGCGATTTTCTTGGCGGCATATACTGCATCCGCTTCCGTATCGCTATGGGCGATGCCGACAAGCAGCACATAGCCGGACTCGATTTCCCCTGTTACGCGCCCGTCAACGGTGACGGACGCTTTTTTTGAACGCTGCAATACGACTTTCATGGCTCCTCCTTAATTCGTCACTCGAGTGACCGAATAAACGTCCGGGATTTGCTTGATGCGTTCCACGACACGGTTCAGGTGGGAGATGTGCGGGATCATGATCGACAAATTGATCGTCGCGATCTTGTCTTTGTCGGCACGCCCGCTGACGGCGGTGATCGTCGTCTTCGTCTCGCTGACCATGTGCATCACTTCGTTGATCAAGCCCGAACGGTCATAGGCCTGCACTTCAATATCGATTTGATATGATTTGTTTTCAGGCGACCCTGCGTTTTCCCATTCAACCGGGATTAGCCGGTCGGATTCATCCGCCTGGATATTCGGGCAATCCGCGCGGTGGACCGAGACGCCTCGGCCTTTCGTGATGAACCCGAGAATGGCATCGCCCGGCACCGGATTGCAGCATTTCGACAAACGGATCATCATATTGTCGATGCCGCGCACGATGACGCCGGATTCCGTCTGTTTTTTCGGCTGGTTGGATTTCATTTCCACGGTGATCTTTTCGATAGCTTCTTCCTGTTCGCGCTTTTTGCGCTGGCGCTCCGCCAGACGGTTGACGACTTGCTGCGCGGTGATGCCGTTGAACCCGACAGCCGCATACATATCATCTTCGCTGGCGAAATTGTATTTCTCGATGACGCGTTTGATGTTCTCCGCCGTCAGCACTTCTTTTTGGGTGAATTCCTGTGCTTTGATCTCTTTTTCGACAAGGTCGCGCCCTTTATGGACATTGTCCTCGCGCACTTGCTTCTTGAAGAATTGCTTGATCTTGTTCTTGGCCTGCGTCGATTTGGCGATGTTCAGCCAATCGCGGCTCGGGCCGACCGATTGCTTGGAAGTCAAGATTTCGACGATGTCGCCCGTATGCAGTTCGTGATCAAGCGGCACCATCTTGCCGTTCACTTTCGCGCCGATCGTCTTATTGCCGATTTCGCTGTGGACGCGGTAGGCAAAATCGATTGGGCAGGAGCCGTCAGGCATTTCGATGACATCGCCTTTCGGGGAGAACACGTAGACCATGTCCGAAAACAAGTCGAATTTCAGCGATTCCATGAATTCTTCCGCATTGTCGGATTCGTTCTGGAAATCCAGGATTTCGCGGAACCACGACAGGCGGGAATCAACGGAGCTGATCGGCTTGTCTGAAGTCTTGCCTTCTTTATAGGCCCAGTGCGCCGCTACCCCGTATTCGGCGATGCGGTGCATTTCTTCGGTGCGGATCTGCACTTCCAACGGATCGCCCTGCGGCCCGATGACCGTCGTATGGAGCGATTGGTACAGATTCTGCTTCGGCATGGCGATGTAATCCTTGAAGCGCCCAGGCATCGGCTTCCATGTAGAATGGATGATGCCAAGCACTGCGTAACAATCCTTGATGCTGTCGACCGTGATGCGCACGGCGAGCAAGTCGTAGATTTCATTGAATTGCTTGTTCTGCATCGCCATTTTCTTGTAGATGCTGTAAATGTGTTTCGGGCGCCCGAACAGGTCGGCTTCGATGCCGACATCGTCGAGCTGGACACGGATTTCATCCATAACATTGTTCAAATAGTCTTCCCGCTCCGTGCGTTTTTTCTTCATCAGGTTGACGATGCGGTAATATTGCTGCGGATTCAAATAACGGAGAGCCGTATCTTCAAGCTCCCATTTGATCGTGTTGATCCCCAGGCGGTGCGCGATCGGCGCAAAGATCTCCAGCGTCTCGTTCGCTTTGATGCGCTGCTTCTCGACCGATTGGTATTTCAAGGTCCGCAGATTATGCAGGCGGTCTGCCAGCTTGATCAGGATGACACGTATATCCTGGGCCATCGCGACAAACATCTTGCGGTGGTTTTCCGCCTGCTGTTCTTCTTTCGACATGTACTTAATCTTGCTGAGTTTCGTGACGCCATCGACCAATAATGCGACTTCCTCATCGAATTCGCGGACGATGTCTTCGCGGCTGACGTCGGTATCTTCTACGACATCATGCAAAAAACCCGCTGCGACTGTGGCCGGATCCATCTGCAGTTCTGCGAGGATCCCGGCCACTTGCACCGGATGCACAATATACGGTTCGCCGGATTTCCGGAATTGGCCATCATGGGCTTCATAGGCAAGCTGGTACGCCTTTTTTATCGTATCCACGTGTTCTGCATTCATATAGGACGCAACCATCTCGAATACATCTTCAACTGTTCTCACTTGATCTTTCGCCATAATTGCCCACCTTGCTTTATTTATTTCCAGAAGAGTATTTCTTTATTATAGATAACTTTCCGCTGAAAAGTAAAGCTTTTGAGTATTTTCATAACTCTTCAAAAATTACCCCAGGGGCTACAGGCGGTCAGCTTTTTGCTTGCGGATGCCGTCGACCATGATCCATTTGCTGTCATCGCCGACCGCAACGGTCTTGTCCGACGAGTCGACGCTCATGATGTTCTTGACGCGGACATTGCGCGCGCTTTGCTTTCCGCCCATGATCGAGATGTCAGATCCCGCCGTGCGGAAGCCGCGCACCACGCCGTTCGACAGCGAAATATGCTCGGCGCGGTATTGTACGGCGGAAGCCGGGCGCCCTTTATAATCATAGAGCGGGTCGCCTTCGAACAGGAAGCGGTTGATTGCGACATTGCGGTAGCCGGAAATAACCAGCGAGCGCGGCGATGAATCCTTATAGAGCCGCGTTTCGATCGGCGCCAGAGACACCAGCCGCTGCGCCTTGATATTATAGGCCGACAAGGATTCCGGGTCTTCCCGGAGATGGTGGCCGATATGGCGGAAATTGAATGAGCGGTTGTCATTGACGGACAGATGCCCTGAAATGAAGACGCCGGATGCTGCAGACGAATTGGCGTGCGCTTTGATCTCGATGCCGCCGAAGCAGCGCGAGGTGGAATTGTTGAACAGCCAGACATGCCTCGAGCCGTCATCGATTTCGATGCCGTTGGAATTCGAATAGCCTTTTTTATGGGCTTTGCCGCTCGGGTCGGAGAAATGGCAGTTCGAGACGAAGACATAATCGCTGTGGTGGGTCGTCAAGCCGTCGTCCCCGAAGCCGAAGCCGTTCACTTTATCGACCCAGACATATTTGCTGCCGCCCCGCCCGCGCATGCCGTCGCCTGCGTAATTATAAAGCGGCGATGTGATGTCCACGCAATGGAGGCCGGGGTTGATCGCTTCCACATCCCGCACCCAGCCGTACGTGACCCCGGCAAAAGTGACGCAGCTCGAATAATTGCCCCAAGCATTGGTGCGGTCGGCCTGGCCGAGGCGTTCCACGTTCCAGTCTAGGCTCAAGCTCTCGACCGAGATGTTGCGGTTGCCTGTCACATAATTGGAGTTGGTCAGTAGACGCGAACGCTTCGGCGCTTTCGGATGCAACTTGATGACCGAAGCAGTCTTGCCCGCCCCGACGATCCGGCTCCATGAAGGGACGCGGATGCCTTTGACGATATAGACGCCAGGCGGCACTGTCACTTCCACACGGCCGTTGCCGATCGCTTTCCTGAACGCTTCGGTGCAATCGGTGATGCCGTCGCCGACCGCGCCGTAATCGCGGATATTGACGCGCCGGTTGATCGTCGAATCGAGCTTTTTGTATTCGCGGTCGAGCTTGCCCTTCCATTCCGGAAACAGGTCCTGGCCGAACACGATGGTGCCATAGCCGTTGTCGTCCGCCACTTCATACTCATCGGCAAATACCGACCAGAGCTTCTCGAGGAAATGGACCGGCCTCTTGATGCGTACGCGAGGAAGGTCTTTCTTGATGTCATTGAACAGCGCTTCAGTCTCCCTGGTGGTCTGTTCTAAAGGAGTTGCATCGTTCAGCAGCTGCCCGATCAATTCATTGTTTTGCACAGGGTCATACCGTCTGTCCAACTCAATCATGGAAATCACCTCTCTCGCTAGTTTCTTTCTCTACCATACCCTACCTTCAGAAAAAAAATCACCTTGCCTAAAAAGGCAAGGTGATTTTCTTAATATTGCATCAAAGTTGTGACATCGTAGCCGTCCAAGTTCTTGCGGCCATCCAGATAAGTCAATTCGATCAAAAATGCGCAGCCCGCAACCACGCCGCCAAGCTGTTCAACCAAGTTGATCGTCGCATTGATCGTACCGCCGGTAGCCAGAAGATCGTCCGTGATCAAGACACGCTGTCCCGGTTTGATGGCATCTTTATGCATCGTCAATACATCTGTCCCGTACTCCAGGCCGTATTGTGCGCGAATCACTTCACGCGGCAATTTGCCTTCTTTGCGGACCGGCGCAAAGCCGATTCCAAGAGCGTAAGCGACAGGGCAGCCGATGATGAATCCGCGGGCTTCCGGCCCGACGATGATTTCCGCATCAACCGTCTTCGCATATTCGACGATTTGGTCCGTTGCGTATTTATAGGCTTCGCCGCTGTCCATCAAAGATGTAATATCCTTGAACTTGATTCCTGGCTTCGGCCAATCTTCTACGATGGTTATATATTGCTTTAAATCCATAATTCTTCCTCCTTGGCTGACACTTGGGCGTCAAACCAGTCTTTTAGGTCCCGATAGGATGCATACAACAGCTTTTGTTCCAAGGCAATCTGCCGCTCGCGCTTCTGATAAGCCGGCGCTTCTGACAGGTCACGTTTTCCCGGGGCTTGTGCAATCTCGGTAATTCCATTGTTAAGTGTAACAAAACCGAGTTCAAAAAACACCTGAAGCATGAAAAATAATGTTTCCCGGCTCCAGCCTTTATGTTTGGCGAGTTCATCGCCGTTCTTTTTGAAATCGAAGGTGCCGCGTTTCTTGACGAAGCCGAATAGCCATTTGAATTGCTCCCGGTCCGGGATGCGCTCGAAATATTGGGACTCCTGTGCGTAGAAATGGGCATAGACGCGCTTCGGCCGAGTTTGTTTCAACACGGACGACAGCTGCTCCTCGGAATCCGGCAGATCCAGAAGCACCAGGTGGTCTTTGGCAGCGTCCAGCTCAGCGAGGGATTGTGCAGGGACGATCGGGCCATCGAGCAGCGAACTGAACACCGCTTCCGTCTCTTTCTGGAAAGCGACGAATACCTGGTTTTGTTTCGGGATGAGCTTCGACCAGCGGCTGACTTGCCGGATGCCGCGGATGTCGAATAATTGCCATTCGTCCGTACGGATATCTTCCACCAACAGCTGCGGTTTTTTACGGCCGTTCCATTCGTTGATCTGCAAATCGCCGATGACGTCGATCTTCACATCCGGCGTCAGTTCATCTCCGAGTTCCCCGATGCCGAAGCCGACCGCATCCAAAGTGGAACTGTTTTGAGCCAGCTCCATCTTCAGATGCGCCTGGCTCGCACCGATCTTGCGGATGCCGGCTACCTTGACGCCGTCCAAATAAAACTTCGGCTTGGCAAAGCCCATGCCGAATGGTGCGAGACGGCGCATGCCTTCGATGGCATCCGTATTCACTTCATCAAGTGTGACAGGAATATCGATCGACACAACCGGCACCAAATCCTCTGCAGTTAATGAAGTTTGTGCTTGTTCGTTCAAACGTTCACGCAACTCGTCGACGTCTCCTGCAGCAAGCGTCATGCCCGCTGCCATCGGGTGGCCGCCGAAATGCGGCAGGATGTCGCGGTTTTTGGCAAGTTCATTGTAGAGATGGAAGCCTTCGATGCTGCGCGCCGAACCTTTCGCTTTGCCGTTTGCCAAATCGAGCGACAGGACGATTGACGGCCGGTAGAACTTCTCGGTCAATTTCGACGCGACGATCCCGACCACACCGGGATTCCAGCCTTCCTGCGCAACGACGATGACATGTGGCAGCTGTTCCCCATAGCGGGCTTCCACTTGCTCGATCGCTTGTTCTGAAATCGCCTTGACGATCGCCTGTCGTTCTTTGTTCAAGACGTCCAAGCCGTCTGCTAGGGATCTCGCTTCTGATGGGTCATCGGTCATGAACATCCTTACTGCCGGGTCCGCCGATTGCAGTCGGCCGATCGCATTGATGCGCGGCCCGAACATGAAACCGATTGTCTCTTCCGTGATGTCGCGCTGCTTGACGCCCGCAACGTCTGCGAGTGCCGCAATCGCAGGCATCGGCGAATCCTGCAAGGCGCGCAGGCCTTCTTTGACGAGCACGCGGTTCTCTCCGTGCAGCGGCACCAAATCGGCAATTGTGCCGATTGCGACCAGCTCCGTCAAATGGTCCGGTATATCGCCGTAGAGCGCCTGCGCCATTTTGAAGGCGACCCCGACGCCGGCCAGTTCACCGAACGGGTAATTGCCTTCCGGATGCCGCGGATGGATGATCGCGAGCGCTTCAGGGAGTTCATCGCCGATATCGTGGTGGTCGCTGATGATGACGTCCATCCCGAGTTCGTTCGCCAAACGCACCGGCTCGATTCCTGACACGCCGTTATCGACCGTGACGATCAAGTTGATGCCTTCCGCATGCGCTTCCTTGAACAGCTCCGCATTCGGGCCATAGCCATGGTCGAAGCGGTTCGGGATCTTGAACGATACATCAGCACCTAAATCCTGCAGCACCGTCATCATGACCGTCGTGCTGGTGACGCCGTCCGCATCGTAATCGCCATAGACGAGAATTTTTTCTTCCGCTTCGATCGCCTGTTGGATACGCGCCACTGCGACGTCCATATCCTTCATCAGAAACGGGTTATGTATGCCAGACAATTCCACATCCAGAAATTCCTGCGCTTTTTCCACCGTATCGATTCCGCGCGTGACGAGGATCTTCGCCAGCACAGAAGACAAGGACAGCGCTTCTTGCAAGTTCTGGACAGCTTGTTCATCCGGGCTTGTCAATTGCCATCTTTTTTTCGATTCAATCATCGGTTCTCACTTCCTCACCCGTACATTATACAACATCAGCGGGCAGACAAAAACCTTTCGGCGCTTAGCCGAAAGGTTCATTTTACAATCTGTCGCGGTTCGTGTCCGGACGGCGGTCTTCTGTATCGTTCACGCCGAACTCGTCGCGTTCCGGCTGGGTCCGGAGCGATTCGTCCGCATCGTGCGTGCGTTCTTCCCCGGTGACGACCATCGCGTCGGGCGTGACGCCCGCTTTCTGGTATTCCGCGATTTCATTCTGCTGGGTGGCGATAAGCGATTCCTTGACCGCCACTTCCTTCTGGAGCGTCTTCACCTTGCGCTTCAATTGGTAGTTGCGCGTCATGGCGAGAATGCTCGATAGCAGGAACCCGAGCAACGCAGAAACCAGAATGACCAGGATCAACGGCCATTCGGCTTCGCCGAACACATAATTGACCGGTACATTATCGACATTGAATACGGCAAAAATCGCGATGATGATAGCAAAAACGAGACCGAGCAATAAGAGCCATTGCATTTTCATGTGAACCATCCCTTCTTTTTCAAACTTCGTACACCTTGCCGGTTTATCGCACAAAAAAGGGACAAGGTATTAATACTCTATACCCTGTCCCTTTCTCCTATTAAACTTATACGACTGGTTCGTCGGAGCCCCATTTCGACTCTTGTTCTTTCTTCTCGATATCGATCGGCCCTTTCTTTTTCAACTCGCCTTTTTTCAGGACAAGCCAGATCTGGGCAGCGATGAAGATCGATGAATACGTCCCTGCGACCAAGCCGATCAACAAGGCGATCGAGAAATTCGTGATCGATGCAGCCCCGAAGATCAGGAGCGCAAGCACGACGAGGAATACCGTCATGACAGTATTGATCGAACGCGTCAAGGTCTGGCGGAGAGAAGTGTTGACGATTTTCTCCAGCTGTTCGAACGTTTCGATTTTCTTGACGCGGCGCATATTCTCGCGAATCCGGTCAAAAGTGACGATTGTGTCGTTGATCGAATAACCGATGATGGTCAGGACAGCGGCGATGAACGTGATGTCCACTTCCAGCCGCAGCAAGCTGAAGGCCGCGACGATGAAGAAGGCATCGTGTAGAAGTGCCACGATGGACGCCACACCCATGCGCCATTCAAAGCGGAACGCCACATAGATGATGATGCCGACTGCCGCGATGGCCAGTGCATACATGGCGTTCTGTGCGAGCTCGATGCCGACGGTCGGCGATACGGTCGACACGTTCGGTTCGATGCCGTATTCGTCCATAGCCGCCGATTTCAACTCCTCGATTTCCTGCTGGCTGAATTCCTCGCTGTAGCGGACAACGCCGATTGAAGAGCCTTCGCCTGCCATGACGATATCATCCGACGGATAACCGGCACTTTCCACGAAGTTTTCCACTTCATCTTTAGTGAGTGACGATTCGGAAGTGACTTCGACGCGTGTACCGCTGGAGAAATCGATCCCCAAGTTCAGTTGGAAGATCGACAGTACGACTAGCCCCGATAAGATGAGCGCGAGTGATGCAGCAAAGAATTTGCGGCGTTTGCCCGCAAAATCAAAGCGGTCGTAAGGCGTCGTCAAATCGGTAATGTGCAAGTCTTCCTCTTTTGCATGGATTTTCTTTTTCGATAAGCCGAACCAGCCTGGCTTATTGTCCAGGAACCCGCTCCATACCCAAAGGCCGAGCATGAGGCGAGAGCCCCAAACAGCAGTCAGGAAACTGGCTAGGATGGAAATGATCAGCATCGTCGCAAAGCCTTTGACGGAACTGGTGCCGAAATAGAACAAGACCGCGGCTGCGAGCAGCGTCGTGATATTGGCGTCGATGATCGCGGAAAACGACGATCTGGCGCCTGCACGGAAAGCATCCCGCACGGACTGGCCGGTCCGCAGTTCCTCGCGTATGCGCTCATAAGTGATGATATTGGCATCGACTGCCATCCCGACACCGAGCATGATCGCCGCGATGCCCGGCAAGGTCAGCACGCCGCCGATCCATTCGAAGATCACGAGGATCAGATAGACGTAAGCGGAAAGCGTGATGACTGCGATCGCTCCAGGGAAACGGTAGAACAATAGCATGAAGAGCAGGACAGCCGCGATGCCGATACCGGCTGCGAAAGTCGTCTCGTCCAGTGCCTGTTCACCGAATTGTGCACCGACAGATGTCGAATACACTTCTTCGAGTTTCACCGGAAGCGCACCGGCGTTCAAGATACCGGCCAAGTTCTGCGTTTCCTCTACAGTAAAGGAACCGGAGATTTCAACGCTCGGTGAATTGATGCGCTGTGAAACGCGCGGGTCGGAAACGAATTTCGGGTCCGCTTCCAGGCGTTCTTCCTGATAGGAATCGACGCCTTCTTCAAAGTCGAGCCAGATGACAAGCACGTTATCCGGTGCCGGCTTTTGCGCGATCTCGCCCGTCACTTCGGCGAATTTGCCCGGTTCGTTCAGTTCCAGCGTGACGATCGGCTGGCCTTCCTGATTGAAAGTGGCCGTGGCGCCGCCTTGCGCCAGGTCATTTCCGGACAGCATGACATTATCTTCCGCATCGCGGAACGATAGGTTCGCTTCAGTCGAAAGCAGCTCACGGGCAGACGATTGGTCTTCGATGCCCGCCAACTGGACGCGGATCCGGTTGCCGCTTTCGATTTGGATGCTCGGTTCACTGACGCCGAGCACGTCGATGCGGCTTCTCAGCGCATCCGTCGTATCGGAGACGACTTCTTCTGTAATTTCCTGTCCTTCTTCAAGCGGTTCGACTTGGTAAAGAACTTCAAATCCGCCCTGCAGATCGAGCCCGAGATTGATATCCTTGGCGATCGGCAGGCTAGTTGTGCCAATCAGCCCGATGAGCATGAATACCAGCAGGAAAAAGGCGATGATGCGAGATCTTGCTTTCATATGTATAGTTCCTCCTCAATATACAACACAGCACTTACATTATCGGTGACGTGCCAAAAGGTGTCAAATCCCGCGCGGTTTCTGGCGCGCCGGACGAAGAAGCTGCTGCAGGTCCTCCATGCTGTCTTCCGTGAAAAAGTTTGCGGTTTTAAAGGCTTCCACCTGATGGTAAGCGACAAAATCGGAGGCCGTCAGATCCATGATATCCGACACCATTTCATGCAGCCGCATGTCTTCGATTTTCTTCTTTTTCCACACTTTCCTCAGGCAGTAATCCCACAAAGCTTCCGGGGTGAATGTTTCATATTGCAAATACGTGAATTCACTGCATTTACTCTCCAATGCGGGCAGCACCTGCTCGTATTTTTCCGGATAGCTCATCATGTCGGTTCTCCTTTCTGCAGTTCTGTTTCCATTGTAACTCCCAGATGGAAATTTTAGAACAAATGCATGAAAATTTTTGGAAAATTGTTTAATTTAATTTGGTTAAAATAAGTTAATGAAATCGCTCCAGGCGGACGCTTTCGGGTCCACAGGATGTGGGTCATGCAGCAGGCGCGACAGGACGTCGCGATGCCAGCTGCCAGGGCATGGCCTCAGCCGTCTCTTGTTCGCTAAGGAGTGAGTTCAAAACGCAGCTGCTCCCACATCTGCGAGGCAGATGCGTCGCAAATGAACAAGCACAAGTGTCTTGCGCTTATTCATTAGTCGCCGCCTTCCACTCTTTCATTTGAATATATACATTAGAGTGGAAACAAACCAAAATAGGCTACTTAATCCACACCTTCAGTTGTTTTGCATAATATTGTTCTTAAAAGGCTATAAATAGCTTTGTTCAGTTAGAGTATAGTCGATTTCGCAATGGACGAAAAAAACGCCTCCCGAAAGGAAGACGGTTTTTTTCGGTTACTTATTCAACGATGCGGGCGATTGCCTGGCGCTCAAACTGCATGCGCGTGCCGTCTGCCACCGTGATGTAGATAGTCGTATCGTCCACTGCGTCGACTTGGCCGTGCAAGCCGCCGATCGTGACGATGCGGTCCCCACGTTTCAATTCGGACTGCATGTTCGCTGTCGCTTTCTGGCGTTTTTGCGCTGGGCGGATGATGAATAGCCACATCAGCAAGAACATCAATAGTAAAGGTGATAACGCAATTAATGTTTCCATTGTTCAATTTCCCCCTTTCATGTTCTCTATCGTTTTCGAACTCAGAAATTTTTTGCATTCGGCTTGTTGAATCCGTACGCTTCAAAAAATTCTTCGCGGAAATCTCCCAGGCGGTCTTCGCGGATCGCTTGACGCACCTGTTCCATTAAGTTTAACAGAAAATGAAGGTTATGATAACTCGTAAGGCGAATTCCGAAGGTTTCATCGGCGCGCAATAAGTGGTGCACATAAGCGCGCGTGTAATTCGTGCATGTATAGCATGTGCATTTCTCATCGATTGCCGTGAAATCATGCTTGAACTTCGCATTTTTCAAATTCAAACGGCCTGTGCTCGTCATCAATGTGCCGTTTCGTGCGATGCGCGTCGGCAATACGCAGTCGAACATGTCGATTCCGCGGATCGAGCCGTCGATCAAGGAATCGGGAGAGCCGACGCCCATCAAATAGCGTGGCTTGTCGAACGGCATGAACGGCGTCGTGAATTCCAGCGCACGGTTCATGACATCTTTCGGTTCACCGACCGACAAACCGCCAATTGCATATCCCGGGAAGTCGAGCGCAACGAGGTCTTCTGCGCTTTGTCTGCGCAAATCTTCGTATTCGCCGCCCTGGATGATGCCGAACAATCCCTGGTCCTGCGGGCGCGCATGTGCCTCAAGGCAGCGCTCTGCCCAGCGCGACGTGCGCTCGACGCTCGATTTCATGTATTCGTGCGTCGCCGGGTAAGGCGGGCATTCATCAAACGCCATCATGATATCCGAGCCGAGGTCGTTCTGGATTTGCATCGCTTTTTCCGGGCTCAGGAACAGTTTGTCGCCGTTCATATGGTTGCGGAAATGGACGCCTTCTTCCTTGATATTGCGGAACTCGCTGAGTGAGAACACCTGGAAGCCGCCGGAATCGGTGAGGATCGGGCGGTCCCAGTTCATGAATTTATGAAGGCCGCCCGCTTCCTTGATGACGTCGTTCCCTGGGCGCAGCCACAGGTGGTACGTATTGCTCAAGATGATACCGGCGTTCATCGCTTTCAATTCTTCCGGGCTCATCGTCTTGACGGTCGCTTGCGTGCCGACCGGCATGAAGGCAGGCGTTTCGAAAGAGCCGTGCGGCGTGTGGACGATGCCGAGGCGGGCGCCTGTCTGTTTACAAGTTTTGATGTGTTCGTAAGTCACTGCATGGGTCATGATTCGGTCTCCTTTTTCTGCGGTTCAATAAACATCGCGTCGCCGAAACTGAAAAAGCGGTAGCGCTCTTCGACAGCTTCATGATACGCATTCAAAATGGCATCCCGGTTCGACATGGCGCTCACGAGCATGACGAGCGTCGATTTCGGCAAATGGAAGTTGGTGATCAGACCATCCACCGCTTCGAACTCATAGCCCGGGTAGATGAAGATATCCGTCCAGCCATTGTCTTCCTGCAACTGGCCACCGAATTTCTTCGCGACCGACTCGAGCGTGCGCGTCGATGTCGTGCCGACGGAGATGACGCGGCCGCCTTGCTGTTTCGTTTCATTGATCAAATCCGCGGTTTCTTTCGTGATGCGGTAGAATTCAGCGTGCATTTCATGGTCTTCGATCGACTCCACCGATACGGGGCGGAACGTTCCAAGCCCGACGTGCAAGGTGATGAAGGCAATATTGACGCCCTTTTTGCGGATTTCCTCCAATAGTTCATCGGTGAAATGAAGCCCTGCAGTCGGCGCAGCGGCACTGCCCCGCTCTTTCGCGAACACTGTCTGGTACCGGTCCTGGTCTTCCAGCTTCTCGCGGATGTATGGCGGCAAAGGCATCTCGCCCAATTGGTCAAGGATCTCGTAGAAAATGCCGTCGTAGATAAATTTGAAATAACGGCCTCCGTGATCCAGGACGCCCGTACATTCAGCGCGCAAAAGCCCGTCGCCGAACGACACGACCGTGCCGACTTTCACTTTCTTGGCCGGTTTGACGAGTGTTTCCCACACGTCTTCTTCCGTCTGCTTCAGCAGCAGCACTTCGATGTTGGCACCTGTTTCTTCTTTCGTGCCCATCAGGCGCGCCGGAAGCACGCGGGTATCGTTCAGCACGAGCGTGTCTCCTTCGTGCAGATGGCCGAGGATGTCGCGGAAATGTTTGTGTTCGACCGCTCCCGTCTCCTTGTCCATCACAAGCAGGCGGCTTGATGTCCGGTCAAGGAGCGGCGTTTGCGCGATCAATTCCTCCGGCAAGTCGAAATCAAAGTCATTTACATTCAATTGCTGTTCATTTGTTAGTTTAGTCATTCAGGCATCTCCATTTTAAAGTGTTCGTAAGCAAGGGGCGTCACTGTGCGCCCTCTCGGCGTCCGTTGAATAAAGCCGATCTGCAATAGATACGGTTCATAGACATCCTCGATCGTCGTCGATTCCTCGCCGATACTTGCAGCGATCGTGTCCAAGCCGACAGGACCGCCGCGGAAACGGCTGATCATGCCAGTCAATAATTTATGGTCGATATGGTCAAGCCCGAGCGGGTCGACTTGGAGCATCTCCAAAGCCTGCTCCGCCATATCGGTCGTGATCGATCCATTGCCGCGAACCATCGCATAATCGCGCACGCGCTTCAATAGGCGGTTCGCGATACGCGGGGTGCCCCGGGAACGGCGCGCGATTTCAATGGCGGCATGCGGATCGATATCCGCCTCGAACAAGGCGGCGCTGCGTTCGACGATATCCGTCAAAGCTTCCGCGTCGTAATACTCGAGCCGAGATAAGACGCCGAAACGGTCACGCAGCGGTGCCGATAATGCACCCGCACGCGTCGTCGCCCCGATCAAGGTGAACGGCGGCAAATCGAGCCGCACAGAACGCGCAGTCGGGCCTTTGCCGACGACGATATCGAGGCAGAAATCCTCCATCGCCGGATACAGCACTTCTTCGATCGAGCGGTTCAAGCGGTGGATCTCATCGATGAACAGCACATCCCCCGGCTCGAGCGATGAAACGATCGCAGCCAAATCGCCAGGCCTTTCGATCGCCGGGCCGGAAGTCATCTTCACGCCGACTTCCATTTCGTTCGCGATGACGGTCGCAAGCGTCGTCTTCCCGAGACCCGGCGGCCCGTAAAGCAGCACATGGTCAAGCGATTCGTTGCGCATCTTTGCCGCTTCGATGAAGATCTCCAGGTTGTGCTTTACTTTCTGCTGGCCGATGTATTGCGACAAACGCTGTGGACGCAACGATTGTTCAAAGCGCTCATCAAATTCCGAAATTTCGCCGTCGATAATGCGTTCTTCCATGGCGTTCGCCTCCTTGTTAAGATTGTTTCAATAGTAATTGAAGGGCTTTTTTCATATAGCCTTCCGTGTCGAGTTCCAGGCCTTTCAACTGCGGCTTCACTTTCGTGATCTCGCGTTCCGAATAGCCGAGCGCCCCAAGTGCGAGCATCGCTTCCTCGAGTTCGGATTCGTCGCCGCCGAACAAGTCCGCTTGCCCTGTTTCCTCGTACGATTCTCCGAAGAAATCCGTCAGCTTGCCTTTCAGGTCCAAAATCATCTGGCGGGCCGTTTTCTTGCCGACGCCCGGGAATTTCACCAAATACTTCTCGTCTTCCTGCTCGATCGCCTCGATGACGAATTGCGGCTGGCCGGATGCCAAAATCGCAAGCGCGCCTTTAGGGCCGATGCCGGAGACGCTGATGAGCTTGCGGAACAATTCCCGCTGCTCTAGCGTCGGGAAGCCGAACAGGAACTGAGCGTCTTCCCGCACGTGATGATGCACAAAGATCTGCAGCTCGCCGGATCCGAACGAATACGGGTTCGGGGCAAAGATCTGCCAGCCGACGCCCTGCTGTTCCACTACCAAATATTCGGGCGTCACACGCGTGACTTGCCCTTTTATGTAATCGTACATTGCAATCGCCCTTTCATTTTCAACCTATTGATTATACCATATTCCGCCCGCTCCTACGAAGAAAGCTATCCGGTTCGGCTGTTCCTTTGAAAGCTATGAAAGAGCTTCCCGCTGATTGAAGTTTCTCTTTATGTTAAAATAAAATTATATGGTGAAGTCAAATTCACTCACTCAACGCATTCCGCAAATCTGCTAAAAGAAAAGCTTTGCTCAACTCTCTCTGCGTTCGAGCATCGCAAACGAATGGACTCACTTACTTTCGTCCATTCGTTTCCTGCGGGCGAGCGCCAAGCCTCCTCAGTCGCTTTGCGACCTGCGGGGTCTCGGCTTTCTCGCTTTCCCGCGGGAGTCTTCGCAGTTTTGCTACATTATATATATTGCTGAACACACCAAGAGTGGCCTTAAATGATTTTTACAGAAAGGCAATTTCAGAGTACAATATGTAATTTGGTAATCAACGGAGGGTTTTCATGAAAAAGTTATACGGCGAAGAACGCCGGAATGTTTTATTGGATGAGCTGAAGCAGGCGGGCCGGCCGATGACCGGGAGCGCGCTTGCCAAGCTCGCGCAAGTGTCCAGGCAGGTGGTGGTCGGCGACATGACCTTGTTGAAGGCTAAAGGCGAACCGATCATCGCGACGAGCCAGGGCTATCTATACCTGGACCCGAGCGGCAATAAGCAAGTGAGCCGCCGCATCGCCTGCAATCACTTGCCGCAGGAAACGGAAGCGGAGCTGCGCTTATTGGTCGACTGCGGCGTCACGGTTAAAGACGTCTCGATCGAACATCCCATCTATGGCGAACTGACGGCAGGGATCCACGTCTCGACTCCGCTCGATGTCGATTTGTTCATGCAGCGCATACGTGATACCGGCGCAAGCTATTTGCTGGAACTGACAGAAGGCACGCATATCCACACCATCACGGCAGATTTTCCCGAAACGCTTGCGAAAGCTGTCGAAGCGATGAAACAGCACGGCTACCTGCTTGAAGAAGCGGAATGAAAAAATCCCCGGACGCCAATAAGGCGTCCGGGGATTTTTCTTGCGTGCTAATCATGAATTGTAGGTATAGTAGGAACCCAGCGTCTTGATGCCACAGCCAAGAGCCTTAAGCTCTTCGAACGCGCCGCGCATCATCGCCGCATTCTCGTCTTCCAACACGTCGGCGATAAAGAAGTAATTGCCGAGCCCTGTCTTCAACGGGCGCGATTCGATTTTCGACAAGTTCAACTGCCGCCAAGCGAATACCGACAGCACCTGGTGCAAAACACCGGACCGGTCGTCTTCCGGAGGGGTGATCATCAAAGTTGTCTTGATCTGTGCTTCGTGTCCCGGGTCGGTCAATTTATGGTTGCTTTTCGACAATACGAAAAAGCGCGTGTGGTTGAAATGGAAATCGTGGATGTCGCGCTGCACGATGTCCAAGCCGTATTTTTCCGCTGCATAATCATTGGCGATCGCCGCTATATTGCGCTCGGGCAATTCCGACACCATCTTGGCGGCAGCAGCCGTCGAGCTGTATTGCTGGAGCGGCGTCGTTTTATACGTATAATACAAAAACTTATGGCATTGCGCCAAGGCGTGCGGATGCGAATAAATCGCTTCGAACGATTCCGCGCCGCGGTTTTCGGGATGGACGAGCAAATGCTGCTGGATCGGCGACAGCACTTCCGCCGTCACATACAGCTCCGCTTCGTGGAACAGATAATCCACCGTCAATGGCACCGATCCCTCGAGCGCATTCTCGAGCGGCACAACCGCATAATCGACCGTGCCTTCAGCGACCGCCTCGATGCATTCGGGAATGGTCGTATACGGCATCAGCTGTTCTTCCGGAAATACTTTGGAAGCGGCCAAATGCGTAAACGATGCTTCCGGGCCTAAAAACGAAATTCTCTTTTTCTTTTCAGTCATGGACTCATTCCCCCTACATTTATGACGAACCGCTTGATACTACATCGGCCGACTCGACAAAGTCGAGTTTTTTCAATTGCTGCAAGAACATGTCCAAGTCGACGTCCATCGCCGTCACATCAAGCGACAAGGTGACGTTCGCGCGCCCTTGGATCGGAATGGTCTGGTGGATGGTCAAAATATTACAGCCCATTTCCGCTACGGATTGAAGCAAAGTCGCAAGCGTTCCGGAACGGTCTTCCAATTGCAGGAAAACCGTCAAGATCCGCTCTTTAACGATGGAATGGAACGGAAAGACCGCGTCACGGTATTTATAGAAAGCCGAGCGCGACAATCCGGTCTTTGCGACCGCATCCAAAATCGACATGCGGTCCCGCTGGAGCAATTTTTTCACTTCCAGCGTCTTGACCATCGCTTCTGTCAGTACATCTTCCCGCACCAGGTAATAGCGTTGTTCCGAAATATCCTTCATTCAAGTACCCTCCGCATCAGTCGGTGAATTCGAACTCAAATTCGAGCAGACGGACCGTGTCGCCGTTTTCTGCCCCGCGCTCGCGAAGTGCATCATCGATGCCCATACCCCGCATCTGGCGGGCGAATCGGCGAATCGAATCTTCACGAGAGAAGTCGGTCATCTTGAACATCCGCTCAATAGCGTAGCCAGAAAGGACGAAAGCGCCGTCCGGGTCGCGTGAGATATCGAATCCGTCGCCTTGCATTTCGTGCTTGTAAAGAACCGTATCCGCTGCATCCGGGTCCGCCTCGTCTTCCATCGGGAATTCAGGCGTCACTTCGAGCAAGTCGGCTACCGCAAACATCAAGTTGTTCAAGCCTTTTCTCGACAATGCGGAAATCGGGAACACTTTCGCGTCTTCCGGCAATTTCTTGCGGAACTCTTCCAAGTTCTCTTCCGCATCCGGCATGTCCATCTTGTTCGCCACAATCAGTTGCGGGCGTTCAGTCAAGCGCATATTGTATTGCTTCAATTCCTCATTGATGGTCACATAATCCTCATAAGGGTCGCGGCCTTCCATGCCCGACATATCGATGACGTGCACGATGACGCGCGTCCGTTCGATGTGGCGCAGGAATTGATGGCCCAGGCCGATGCCTTCGTGTGCGCCTTCGATCAATCCTGGCAGATCGGCCATGACGAAGCTGCGCTGGTCTTCCGTTTGGACCATCCCGAGGTTCGGGACGATCGTCGTGAAGTGATATGCGCCGATTTTCGGCTTGGCTGCAGTGACGACCGACAATAACGTCGATTTGCCGACACTCGGGAAACCGACCAGGCCGACATCCGCCAATACTTTCAATTCCAGGATGACGTTGCGCTCAAGGCCCGGTTCGCCTTTTTCCGATAGTTCCGGCGCCGGGTTTTGAGGCGTCGCAAAACGCGAGTTGCCGCGCCCGCCGCGCCCGCCGCGAGCGATGACGGCGGATTGCCCGTCTTCCACTAAATCGGCGATTGTCTCGCCTGTATCGGCGTCTTTGACGACAGTGCCCGGCGGAACTTTGATGATCGTGTCATGTGCTTTCGCACCGTGCTGGTTTTTGCTCATGCCGTGCGTCCCGCGCTCGGCTTTAAAGATCCGCTTGAAACGGAAATCCATCAACGTGCGCAAGCCTTCATCGACTTGGAAGACGATATCTGCGCCTTTCCCTCCGTCGCCTCCGGCTGGCCCGCCGTTCGGTACGTATTTTTCGCGGCGGAATGCGACCATGCCATCCCCGCCGTCGCCACCTTTTACATATACTTTTACGTGATCGACAAACATATTATCCCTCCATCTGTGCGTGGATCTCGACTTTCGAGCGATCCGATCCGCACGCTTTACCAATTGCCAATTGCGGTGAATCCAAATTCACGGACGACCAGTCGCCGGGACCTGACAGTTCCAGCGAAAACCGGCCGCCCGCTTCCATTATGTGCAGTTCTACCGGATAGGGCCAAGCGTCGGAAAACGCTTCTTTTACGCTCTTTGCAAATGCCTCAAGCCAACTGCAGAGCGCCGCATCCAACTCCTGCGGCGCCCGCTTGGCTTCGCAAAAAACCGCGAGGCGCAGCTCCGGAAAACGCCAGCCAGCCGTCAGTAGCCACTCTTCCGTTTCAGGCATAGAGAGAGCCGACAGCCGGCTTTGGTGCATAGCCGCTTCGGCATACGTACGAATGAGCGCCTGGGCTCTATCTGTGCGCCCTAAATCCAGATTCAATTTGATCATCTGCAGCTCATTCATAAAATCATGGCGCGCATGCCGAAGCGATTGTGCCACCGTTAGCCTGTCGTCCATAATGCACTTCCTTTTCACACACTTTAGACCAGTATACCAAGTTTCGGGCCGGATTTCCCGGCACGGGTTTTGGCTGGTCTTGTTTCAAAAGAAAAAGGACTGCGAAAGCAGCCCTTTTCGTTTTTTATTAAGCTTCCTGAGCAACCGGGTAGACGCTCACTTTCTTCTTGTCGCGGCCGTAGCGCTCGAAGCGTACTGTTCCGTCGATTTTCGCGAAAAGTGTGTCATCTCCGCCGCGTCCAACGTTCTCGCCTGGATAGATTTTCGTACCGCGTTGACGGTAAAGAATAGATCCGCCAGTTACGATTTGCCCGTCAGCGCGTTTTGCGCCAAGGCGTTTTGATTCCGAATCACGACCGTTCTTCGTTGAACCAACACCTTTTTTGGATGCAAAAAACTGAAGATTTAATTTCAACATATGTCCCACCTCCTAAGCTGTGAAGGTTATTTTTATAAAGTCTGCATAATCGTGTTCAATCGTTTCCAGAGAAATGACCATAGCGCGTACAAGCAGTTGAACCTGCTCATCCGTCTTTTTGTCCATGTTCTCCGGAAAGGCGATTTTCAAAAAACCGCTATCCGCCTGTTCGATTTCCGGTTCAATTCCCGTCAGCTCCATGATGGCGTTCACTGCCCCGAAGGAAACAGCGGAAGCCCCGGCACATACGAGATCCTTGCCGTGTTCGGCAAAATCCGCATGCCCCGACATTTCAAAGCCATGGATATAGCTGCCGGTTTGATGAATGGTCACCTGGATCATTCTTATAGGTTGATTGCATCAACAGTCAATTTCGTGAATGGCTGACGATGACCTTGTTTTTTGTGGTAGTTCTTTTTCGCTTTGTATTTGAAGACAGTGATTTTCTTGCCGCGGCCCTGTTTTTCAACTTTCGCTGTAACAGTTGCTCCTTCTACGAAAGGAACACCCACTTTAGTATCGTCTCCACCTACAAATAGAACTTTGTCAAATGTTACTGTGTCGCCAGCTTCTGCGTTCACTTTCTCAACGTAGATCTCTTGGCCAGCTTCCACTTTGATTTGTTTTCCACCAGTTTCAATAATTGCGTACATATCCTTGCACCTCCTCTTAGACTAAGACTCGCCTCTCCAGGTGATCTTGCGATGCTTAAAAACCCGGTTCGAGCGGTTGTAGCACGGGTGCGCTACAAACATAACATTAGAATAATATCATGCGGGAGAACCCCGCGTCAACAGAGAACTGAAAAGAGTTGGTGATGTGTGCTTTTCATTTTTGGGATTGTGGTTCAAGCAATTAAATATCGCTTCTTTACTAGCTTGTGATTTTTGGATGGAGAGTGTGGCGATGTTTCTTGTGTTGGAGCTTTCGTCATTTTTGAATTTCGCCTCCCTGCTTGGGGTTGGCCTCTCACAATGAGCCAGAAAGAACATCTGTCTCATTGCTTCGGCTCACCCGTGGCGCTGGTCGGCTTAGAGATTTCATTGGTTTATGTTTGTTTAAACAAATCTGCTTCTATAATTTGTTGCCGGCTAGTTGGGAATCGCTTCCCCTTCAAGCGCCGAAACAAATTATCGAAACTAATGTCAGTGATAAATGAACGTCAGTTCCACTTTAAATATAGAGATGAAGCGGAAAGGGGCCGACGCCTGAGGGACCGCGCGGGCTGGCGAGACAAATGTGCCGCGCTCTTTGTGGCACATTGGCTCAACACCCGCCCCTCGGCAAGCGTGCCCCTTGAAGCGCAATCTCCACTACACTCATTTTTATTATTCTTTTGAATTCGTAATGTAATATCATATCAGCAGAATGTCTTGTATCCCCCTGTCCCTCCTCCTACATTTCATTCAAAAAAATCTTTCAAAACAAAAACGCCACCGCAAATGCAGTGGCGTTTCTACTGTAGAAGTTTATTTGCTTGAGAAAATGGATTTCAGCTTGCCGAACATGCCGGGCTTTGGCTTGTCCATGGTCATGAGCGGAACCGATTCACCTAGCAGGCGGCGCGCGATGTTGCGGTAACCGAGTGCTGCCGGGTTCGATGGGTCCATGACGACCGGTTCGCCTTTGTTCGAGCTTGAAATGACGCGTTCGTCATCCGGCACGATGCCGAGCAGGTCGATCGACAAATGTGTCGTGATCTCGTTGACATCGAGTGCGTCGCCCGCTTCCATCAAATGCGGGCGGATGCGGTTGATGATGAGTTTCGGCGCTTCGAGGTTTTCCTCGAGCTCCAATAAGCCGATGATGCGGTCAGCATCGCGGACGGCTGAGATCTCAGGCGTCGTGACGACGATCGCGCGGTCTGCACCGGCAACGGCGTTCTTATAGCCCTGCTCGATGCCGGCCGGGCAATCGATGATGATGAAATCGTATTCCGCTTTCATCCCCTCGATCAATTCTTTCATCTGTTCCGGGTTGACGTCGTTCTTGTCGGCCGTCTGGGCTGCCGGAAGCAGGAATAACTTATCTTCGAAACGCTTGTCTTTGACAAGCGCCTGGTGGATTTTGCAGCGGCCTTCGAGCACATCGATCAAATCGTAGATGATGCGGTTCTCGAGGCCCAAAATGACATCCAGGTTGCGAAGCCCGATGTCTGTATCGATCAAGCACACTTTCTTGCCTTGAAGAGCCAATGCAGTGCCGAGGTTCGCAGTCGTCGTCGTTTTACCGACGCCTCCCTTGCCTGATGTAATTACGATAGCTTCTCCCACACTAGCTTCCTCCTTTAAACGTAGAAATTTGCGGCCGCAGGAATCTCAGTTCCTGCAAACGGTCGATGATGATCTTGCCGCTGGTATGTAAATAAGCGCATTCCATTTCCGGCTGCTCCGACAAGCTGTCGAGTTCATCGGTCATCGTCTCGAGTTCATCGGCGATCTTCAGGTGTGTCGCTTCAAGCCAGGAGGCGGCAATGACCGCATCCTTGTTGCCGCTCGCACCGGCGTGGGCAAAGCCCTTGAGGCGGCCGAGCACATAGACGTTGCCGCCCGCTTCGATGCGGCCGTTCTGGTTGACGTCGCCGATGACGACGAGGTCGCCGTTCGCACGCACGACTTGCCCTGAACGGACGATGCCGACGTAAGTTTCCGACTGGCGCTCAGCGATCATCCGGTTGCATTCTTCGACGGTGACGACATCGCATTTCGTGCCGATCACTTTCATCTTCGAATTGTCGTGGATGACTTTCTTGATCTCGTCCAATTGGCCTTTGCTGTAAACGCGCTTCGCCAATTGGATCTGTACTTCCGCATCCCCTTCGAGCGCAGGGTCGGATACTTTCTTCTTCAGCTCATCGAGGATTTCCGTATAGGAGGCCATATCATTGAGCTGGATGAGAAGCCCTTTGTTCGTTCCTTTGATATTCACGATATTTTTCAAAAAACCTGTCACCTGCGCTTTCATTAATATAACCCGAACTTAGTGCCACGCTGCGGATCTTGCGTGACCATCATCGACCTGAACACCCAGCCAAGCAATCCTAGATACAGGGCATTGGCGATTAAGGTCGGCCACAATCTCGATGCCAAAAACGTTCCGGCCGGCGCGTCGGTCAAGCCGATCAATTGGAAGAACAGGTAAAGTGCCACTTCCATTGCGAGCAGAAGGCCGAGTGCCAGCAGCGTTGCCGACAGCAGATTTTGTGGAATCTTTTTGAAAAAGTACGCGGCGATCAGGCAGACGGCCGGATACAGAAAAGAATATAATCCAATAATATCAATGTAAAAGACATCATACAAGAGGCCGAAGAACAAACCGTAAAACAGCGCATGGCGCAGTTCATAGAAAAGGGTCAAGAAAATCAGGAATAAAATGAGGAATCGCGGGACGACGTAATACAGCGATCCGTCAATCGACAGCGGCGAAAACAGCCCGAAAATCGGTTCGACGAAAAACAATACGAGGCAGACGATGGGAACGAGGAAACGGATCATGATTCCTCTTCCTCTTCTTCCGTCATCCCGTTGTCTTCCCCGTCAACTTCCGGCATGAGGCGGTCTGCGATGACCACGTGATTGAGCATCGAGAAGTCAGCTGCCGGTTTGACATAAGCCAGTTTCGTCAAGCCGAATTCGTCGATCGTCACTTCCGTGATCTCCCCGATGACGATGCCTTTCGGGAAAATGCCGCCGAGCCCGCTCGAGACGACTTGGTCGCCTTCTTTCAGTTCCACCGAGAAATCGATGCGTTTCAATAGCAGCTCGCGGCGCTCCGCATCATAGCCTTCGATCAAGCCGAATACATCATCCTCGCCGAGTACCATCGCCGAAACGCGGTAATTCGGGTTTTGGGTCGTCACCAGTTCCACTGTCGACGTGGTCGGGGTGACGATCGTCACTTTGCCGATTAAGCCGCCGGCGGTCATGACGGCCATATTTTCCTTGACGCCGTGGTTGGTGCCGCGGTTCAAGATGATTTTCTCTTCCCATTGATCCGGGTTGCGTGCGATGACGACTGCCTGGATCGGGTTGAATTCGCGTAAATCTTCTTCTTTGCCGACCAGTTCCTTCAGTTCCTCGTTTTCGGAACGGAGGTCTGTCACTTCTGCCTGCACGCCCGCAAATTCCTCGAGGCGCGCTTTCAGCAGGCGGTTTTCTTCAAATGTGTTGATCAGCGAGTCGATATTGTCAAAAACACCGGTCACGAAATGAGCGGGGCGGGAAAATACCGATTGCCCGGCGCCTACCGCTTCCTTGACGATCTGTTCGGGCAGCGACACTTGGCCGCGGTCCCGGAGCGTCAAGGAAATCAAGGCGACGAGCAGGATGACGCCGATCAACAGCAGGATAAGCCGCTTATTCGATAAAAATTGTGGCATGTGAGGCCATCCTCCTTATTGATTGGCTCGTGTAGAGCAGTAAAACTCAGCGTCTTTCGATCGCATTGCGGTAACGGTCGAAGTTTTCGAGTGCGCGCCCGGTCCCGAGCGCGACACAATCGAGCGGGTCGTCCGCCGTGAACACCGGCATGCTGACCGCTTCCGCGATCACTTTGTCGAGGTTCTTCAACAGCGCCCCGCCGCCCGTCAAGACGATACCGCGGTCCATGATATCGGACGCCAGTTCAGGCGGCGTCTTCTCAAGCGTGGCACCCAACCCTTCGACGATGCGCGTCACGGGTTCTTTCAGCGCTTCTTCCATTTCCCGCGCGGTGATCGTCAAGGTTTTCGGGAAGCCGGTCACGAGATCGCGCCCGCGGATTTCCATACTTGCTTGCGCTTCCTCATCATCCAGGACAGCGGCGGTGCCGATGCCCATCTTCAGGTTTTCAGCCGTGCGCTCCCCGATGACGACATTATAGCGCTTGCGGACGTATTGCTTGATCGCCTCGTCCATCTCGTCCCCGCCGACGCGGATCGATTCACTCGATACGATGCCGCCGAGCGAGATGATGGCGACTTCCGCCGTTCCGCCTCCTATATCGACGACCATGCTGCCGACAGGTTCCCAGACCGGAAGCCCTGCGCCGATCGCTGCAGCGAAAGGCTCTTCGATTGTATAAGCTTCCGCCGCCCCGACCGCACGCGCCGCATCCAAAACTGCGCGCTGTTCGATCGAAGTCACGCCGTACGGCACACAGATCATCACTTTGCCGCCGCGCCATTTGCCCGGTGCTTTGCCGGTCGCTTCGCTGATGCAATGCTTGATCATCGCGAGCGTCGTGTCGTAGTCGGAGATGACGCCGTCGCGCATTGGCCGCATCGCGACGATATTCGCAGGCGTCCTGCCCATCATATCGCGCGCGCGCTTTCCGACAGCGACGATGTCATTCGTGCGGGTGTTCTTGATGACGATCGACGGCTCACGGAGCACGATGCCGCGCCCTTTTAAATAGACGAGCGTGTTCGCCGTCCCGAGGTCGATGCCGATATCTTTTGAAGCAATTCCAAACACATGAATCGGTCCTTTCTTATGTAAACCGGGGGTACCGGCAACAGCTTTGCGCAATACCACCCATTATAGAACATCCGGAAAAAAATATACAGTGCTACATGAACCCCTTTTCTTTCAATGAAGTGAATTGATGGTCGCCGATGATGATATGGTCGAGCAGTTCGATACCGATGATCGAGCCGGCTTCCATGAGCCGCTTAGTGACATCGATGTCTTCAGGGGACGGGGCGGGATTGCCGGAAGGATGGTTGTGCGCACAGACGATCGACGCGGTCGAGCGCCGGACAGCTTCGCGGAAGATTTCGCGGGGATGGACGATAGAGGCGTTGAGGCTGCCGACAAAAATGGTCTGCCGGTGCATCACCTGGTTTTTGATGTTGAGGAAGAGGCAGACGAAATGTTCCTGCTTGAGGGAGGTCATGTCATCCATCAAATAAGTGGCGGCGTCTTTCGGGGAGCGGATCGTGAAGCGTTCGTCGGTCTGCTTCGAGGCGAGCCTGCGCCCAAGTTCGATGGCCGCAAGCAGCTGGACGGCCTTCGCTTCGCCGATGCCGTTGATCGCTGTCATCTCTTCGATCGCGGCGTGCTTCAGTTCGTGGAGGTGCTCGAATTGCTTGAGGACACGGTTCGCTAGATGCAATACCGATTCCTCTCGTGTTCCGGTGCGCAACAGGATGGCGATGAGCTCCTGGTTCGATAAGCTCACCGCACCTTGCTTGATGAGGCGCTCGCGCGGGCGGTCGGCAATATGGACGTCACGGATCATCAGCGCCTGGTCATTTGGCATAATCATGGGCCCCTTCGACTTTGACGTAACCCTCTTGCGTCAAATGCTGGAGCAGCTTTGCGACAGGCAAGCCGACGACTGCGTTGTAATCGCCTTCGATGCCTTCGACGAATAAGCCCGACACCGTCTGGATGCCGTACGCCCCCGCTTTGTCGTAAGGGTCTTCGGTATCGGTATAGGCATCGATCCAAGATGCAGGCAATTCGTAGAAACGCACTAGCACGCTTTCATGGAACGTTACTTCTTCATCGCCTTGCCGGACAGATACGGCAGTGATGACTTCGTGGGCATTCCCCGACAGTTTGCGCAAGTATTCGGACGCTTGCTTTTTGTCTTTGGGCTTCAATAAAATCTCCCCGTCCTTTACGACGACGGTATCCGAGCCAATGACGAGCGCTCCAGGGTGGCTTGCGGCAATGTCCGCCGCTTTTTGCACAGCGCATGCGTGGACGTAATCGACCGCTGACTGGAAACCTTGCGGATCGGGTTCCGGGATAGCACTCGGCACGATCTCGAACGGGATGCCAAGCAAGCTGAGCAGTTCCTGGCGGCGCGGCGACTGGGACGCCAAAATGAGCGGGTGTTTCGATGTGAACTTCATGGAAAAAATCCCTCCTTTTTTCAAGCCATCATACCATTATCAAAAAGCGTGGGCAAAATGGCGAAATACTGATTTCCTCCCGAAACCAGCCTGTAAATCGTGATTTTCAAGACAGCGCTTTCACATGATCTTGGGTCATCCCAACTTTTTTGTCGTTTTGGTAATGTTATTGCACACTCTTCCATCCCCGTTCTAAGTGCATTCTCAAGACTTGTCAAATATTATACAAAATTAGCGCAATTGGCACTTCGTGAAATTGCTTTTCTTATGTTTCCTAAGGTTTTATAATGGGTACAGTCTTTAATTTTTTGAAAATTACTATTACACAATAATTTGATAGTTGTTTTCACAGTTTAAGTTTGAAGGGAGTTTGTCTATTTTGAAAAAACAAAAACGAGGATTGTTCCAAAAATCCCTCGACCGCATCGAAACGATCGGTAATAAACTGCCGCATCCGGTGACCTTGTTTGCGGTTCTCGCAATCATCGTCCTCGCGGTTTCCGCTTTGCTGGCGAACCTCGGCATCTCCGTCGAGCACCCAGGCCAAGAAGGCGAAATCGTGGAAGTGAAGAACTTATTGAACGCAGAAGGCATTCAATACATCTTCGCGAGCATGGTCGATAATTTCATCGGCTTCGCACCGCTCGGCGTCGTGCTTGTGACGATGCTGGGGATCGGGGTTGCGGAACGCACAGGCCTCATCTCCGCTGTCTTGCGCGGATTCGTCCTGTCGATTCCGAAATTCCTCATCACTGGCGGCCTGGTCTTCGCCGGGATCATGTCGAGTGTCGCATCGGATGCTGGATATGTCGTCTTGCCACCACTGGGCGCGGTCATCTTTATCGCACTCGGGCGCCATCCGCTTGCCGGCCTTGCCGCAGCGTTTGCCGGTGTCTCTGCCGGATTCTCTGCCAACTTGCTCTTATCGGCAACGGACGCAATGCTCGGCGAACTGACCATCGCAGCCGCGTCGATCATTGACCCGGGCTACGCTGAAGGCATGAACATCGCGATGAACTATTACTTCATCATCGTTTCCGTGTTCCTGTTGACGATCGTCGGCGCTGTCGTGACGGAAAAAGTCGTCGAACCGCGCCTGGGCGAATACAAAGGCGAGTTCCGCGAAGAAATGACCGGCCTGACAACGCTCGAGAAAAAGGGCTTGCTATGGGCTGGGATCACGGCGCTAGTCGGCGTCATCCTGACAGCGCTTCTCATCGTTCCGGAAAACGGCATCCTGCGCGGAGAAGATGGCGGCATCGTCCAATCTCCGTTCATGAGCTCACTCGTTCCGATCATCACCATCCTGTTCTTCCTGCCAGGCCTTGCTTACGGCATCGCAACGAAGAACATCAAGAGCGACAAAGACGTCGCTGCGCAAATGTCTGACACGATGGCATCGATGGGCGTCTTCATCGTCCTGGCGTTCACTGCCGGACAATTCGTCGCTTACTTCGCTGAATCGAATATGGGCATGGTGCTCGGTGTCTACGGTGCACAAGCACTGGAATCTATGAGCCTGACGGGCATCCCGTTGATCATCGGCTTCGTCATCGTCGTCGGGATCATCAATCTGTTCATCGGCTCCGCTTCCGCGAAATGGGCGATGCTTGCACCGGTCTTCGTACCGATCATGATGCAGCTCGGCTATTCGCCGGAATTGACGCAAATGGCTTACCGTATCGCCGATTCATCGACGAACATCATCACGCCGCTTATGACGTATTTCGCGATCGTTATCGCATTCGCACAGAAATACGATAAGAAAATGGGCATCGGTACATTGATCTCGGTCATGTTCCCGTACTCGATTTTCTTCATGATTTTCTGGACATTGATGTTGATCGTCTGGATGTTATTCGGTCTTGATCTTGGGCCAGCTTCACCAATCCGCTATAACGGATAATATTAAAAAAAGCGACAGAACCGATTTGGTTCTGTCGCTTTTTTGTATTTTATAAATTTAGAACGATAGTAGGAAAACACCTTTCGAAATAGCTTTGCCTTCCTTTTACGGCTTTCAAGAACTGTAAGTAAATAAAGTTTACATAATAAAGTTATAATCTACATAAATAAATTTATATACCAACCGATGAATTGCTCACCCCATAAATAAACGAGCACGGCGGACAAAGCAATCGATGGGCCGAACGGAATCGGTGTTTTACGGCCTTGTTTTCTTACCCTAAGCAAAATAATGCCGGCAACGGCGCCGATGAACGATGCGAAGAATAACGTCAGCAAAGTCCCGGCGGTTCCGAGCACGAGGCCGATGACGAAAAACAGTTTGATGTCGCCCCCGCCCATGCCGCCTTTTGACAATGTCGCAATCAACAATAACACCGAAAATCCGACTGCTGCACCGAGCAGTGAATCCCACCATGGATCGAGCGGAATGACGAAACGCAACACCAACAGCACCGCCGCAAAGGGCAATAGCACTTTATCAGGTATGAGCATATAGGCGATGTCCGAGACCGTGATGATGACGAGCATCGATACGAACAATAAACCGATGATGAGTTCTGGCGTAAAGCCGAATTTCAAGAAGACGGCGGTGAACAACACAGCGGTGATAGCTTCCATTAAAGGATAAACCCAATGGATGCTTGAACCGCATTTCCGGCATTTGCCGCGCAGGAATAGGTAGGAAAACACCGGTACGAGATCGAGCGCTGTCAACCGGCGGTCGCATGTCGTGCAATGCGACGGCGGATAAGCGATCGATTCATTTTTCGGCACGCGCAAGCCGACGACATTATAGAACGAGCCGAACGCCAAGCCGAAGACAGAAGCAAAAACGGAATATACAGCAATCATGATGTCCCTCTTTTACTAGTAGAATTTGTTAGCTATCAGTACAACTTAAATTTCCAGCTTTTTAATGTTCCGCAAAACTACTTCGCTTTCCTGCGGGCGAGCGCCAAGCCTCCTCGGAAGCTCGGCTTCCTGCGGGGTCTCAGCTGTCTCGCTTTCCCGCGGGAGTCTCAGCAGTTTTGCTGTATAGAGTAGATTTCATTCTGTAATTCAGGATGGTTTGTAATTATATTGAAACTATAAAGTAAGGGTTACCCAGTAAATGAAGAAAAGGAAATCGCGATGATTTCCTTCACTCTTCCCCTAATGCACTTTCTTCGACCGTGACGTCAACATCGACATCCACGTCGGAATCTATTTCTTCTTCATTGTCATCAGCGTATTCCGTGCCATCGTTCGCCGGCAGCGGGTCTTTTTTATCTGCAGGCGCCGGTGCATCGATTTTCGGGACGGTGTCTTCCAAGGCGAGGAGGTCTGGGCGGTAATACGCCGCAAACGACAGCGTTACTTGCAGCCGTTCGGTTTCTTCGACGACTTCCCGCACTTCCGGATTGGCGCCGAAATTGATCGACTCGATGACGAGTATGCGTTCCATTTCCTCGATTTCAGAAATGAAGTCCGTAATTTCGTTATAGTTTTCTGCCGTAAACGCGACAGTGGTTTCCACTTCTTTCAAATTCTCTAATCCTTCAACCGGCACCGGAAGTGCGACGTCTGCTTCTGCGAGCTGGATCGCTTCGACGCGTGTTCCCGAGATGAGCTCCGCTTCTTCAATCTGCAGCACCATCAACTCGGACAGCGGATCAATCGATACTTTCTTCTGCAGTTCAAGGGTGCTGACGGCTTCGCCTTCCGGCAATTCCTTCACTTGCGTCTGCAACGCCATCAACACGTCGCGCTCCGAGCGCAAGGATTGTTGGGCTTGTTCACGTGCTTCTTTCGCGGGTGCATACATCAAGAAATAAGAATAAAATACGAGGGCCAATAGGAACAAGACGGCGAGTGCGATGAGCGCTTTTTCTTTTTGGCTTTTTGTCATGCTGCTCATGCTGCTTCATCTCCCGATTCTGCATCGTCTGTCTCGACATCCACATCGACTTCAACATCGGTTTCTTCCGTCTCTGTTGAATCTGCTGGTTGTTCGGCCGGTTCGTCAGTTGGTGCCGCTTCGTCCACCACTTCACCTTCTGCTTCTTCACCTTCTACCGGGATGCGTTCGTCCTGGAACAAGAGCGTGTAAGTCGCCAAATAGCGCGGCTTGCTCGGGTCGACAATGATTTCCTCTTCTTCTGCTTCGTCAAAAATTTCAGTTGCGACGTTATCGAGTGTCGCGGACGCCAGAAGTTCAGATGCTTTCAGCTGAGCCAAATAATAAGCCGATTCACGTGATGAGTCGAACTGGACGACTAGCTGCGCCTGGTCGAGGCCGGTGTAGGAGAAAGTCTGGAAAAAGCCGCGCGCTGGAAGCAGTGACACAAGTTCTTCCAAAAGCGGAATCGTATCGAATTGGTAGCTTTCCGCCCATTCGACGGTCGCCTGCAATTGCTGTTCTTCGTTCATGCCTTGTCGCGCTTCGAGTTCACTGCGGATCTGTGCCTGTTCGGCCATGACGCCTTGTGCCTGGGCTTGCAATGCCTGTTGTTCATTCGCTTCGGCCCGTGCCATCATCGCAAAGACTGCCCAGATGATAATCGCCAATAATAAAATCGCGACCGCCGCGATTAAAACAGCTGGCCGGTCGCGTTCTTTTTGTGGAAGTAAATTAATATCGACTAACATGCCTACACCTCTTTCAACGCCAGGCCGATTGCCCGGTTAAAGCGCGGCGGCACGATTTTGCCGTCCGCTTCGATGCCGTCCTTGACGAGCGGCTCGACGTCTATCAGGAACCGGTCGGACAAGCGACCGCAAAATGCGTGCCAATCGCCGAACTCCCCGTTGCAGATGACTTTCGTGATGCCTTGCTCGCCTTCATTCATATTATAACGGTAGAAATTTCCGAGCTTTTCAGCTTCTTCTTCGACAGCCGCAAGAAGTTGCGTCGGATCTTCCGGGTCGGCGACGAGCACATCAAGGTCGACCGGCCGCATGAACATCGGGAAATGTTCATGGAAAATCGACACCGTCATTTTCTTGCCTTGCATATCGATGAGCATGATGTGTTCATCTTCCGGGAAATCGTGTTCGAGATACGCCAAGCGGTAAAGTGCGAGCGGCGTAATATCGGCGACAAGCGGTTTCAGTTTGGCACCGTCGAATATGTCTTCGTAATCTTTGATAATCGATTCTTTCGATGCGATGATGATCGCTTCCGGTTCGTCGGAATCCAAATGGTAAGGCACCACATCGAATACTGGGTCTTCGAACGGCAAATACAAAGTGGATCCGATTTCGATAAAGAAATGCCCTTTTAATTCGTCAGCTTCGACGTCTTCGGGGTAAGGGACTTTGCGGATGATAACAAATTCGTCAGGGGCGAGGAATCGGACTGACTTTTTGGAGAGACCCCACTGATCGACCGCCTTACCGAGTTCCACAGAGAGCGCTTCTGGGTCTGCGATTTTGCCGCTGTCCATGATGCCTTTCGGAAGAAACAATTCTTCCGCCTGGATCAAGGACACCGGCTCCGCAGACTTCAGCTCAACATAGCGGATTGCATCTTCTTCTATCGTAATCGTCGCTACGCGCGCTTTTTTCTGGAAAAACGGTAAAGCCATTTGATCAGCTCCTAAATCAATTATTGATAATTAAGTACCGTCACCGGAAGATGTTGCTGTTCCAATTGTAAATCCACTTTCATTATCATCGCTGCCCTTTTTCGTATCATCATTAATTTCTTTTAGGGTAGCATTAGTGAAAGTGACAGTCTTGTCACCGGAGTAAATTACTGCTGTTGGCGATGTAATTTTTATAGGATTTACATTATCTACAAAAGTATCCTCACCCAGTTCACCTTCAGACTCTAAGAAACCATCATCAATAAGTTTTTCAACAGTAACCTTATCATCATCCGAATTTTCCGTGAAGTAAATATTTGCTGCACTCAATACATTTGTAGCATCCGATTTAACCGCACTATAACGACTATTCTCAATAATATTCCCAATCGCCGGAATCGCAATTGCCGCGATGATTGCGATGATGACGATTACTGCCAATAGCTCGATCAGCGTCATCCCTTTTTGGTCTTTCAATTTCTTCTGAAGAAATTTCTTCATTCTCTTTTTCCCCCTATCATTTTGTTAAGTAAGTACCAATTCCAGTACAGTCTAATTATATCAATGGTCACAGATTACACAATATCTTTTTAATATTTTTTTAGAAATATTTTCTTTTTATTTTCGCTAAAATGCCTACAAATTATCTACGTTATTAAACATCTCGAACATTGGCATCATGATTGCAAGGACTATGGTCCCGACGAGAGCGGCGAGAACGACAATCATCAGTGGTTCGATTAAAGCTTTCAACCGGTCGGTTTCCGCTTCCACTTCTTTCTCGTAAAATTCCGCTACTTTGGCAAGCATATGATCCAGCGAACCGGTCTGTTCGCCGATCGCGATCATATGCGGGATGAGCGGCGGGAATGCCCAGTGCTGCTTCATCGGCGCCGTCAGCGAGCCCCCGCGCTCCAACGAATCGCGTGACGCGAGCAGCACTTTCGACATGACCGCATTGCCGACGACTTTTTCGGTCATTGTCATCGCCTGCAGGATCGGCACCGAACTGGTGAACAAGGAACTGAGCGTCCGGGTGAGCCTCGCGAGCGCGGACTTCTGCAGGAGCTTCCCGAAAATCGGTATTTTAAGCACGACTGTATCAAGTACCATGCGCCCTTGTTCGCTCCGTTTCATCACCCAAATCGTGCCGGCGAAAATCAGGACAAACAATATAAGTAGATACCAATACTGGACGGTGAATTCACTCGCTCCCATGACGAGTTGCGTAACGAGCGGCAACTCCCCGCCGAAGCCTTGGAACATGTCGACGAACATCGGCACGATTGTCGACAACAGGAAAATGACAACGCCAATTGCCAAGATACCAACGACGACCGGATAGCTCATCGCCGAGATGACTTTTTGTCTCGTTTGGTAGGCTTTATCATAATGCGTTGCAAGACGGTCGAGTGAGTCGTCGATATTCCCGGACAGTTCCCCGGCGCGCACCAAGTTGACCGTCAAGGGTTCAAAAATCTTCGGATATTTCGACAGCGAATCGGATAAGGAATTCCCTTTCCGCAATTCTTCTTCGATTTCAGCTAGCGTTTTACGCAACTGTTTTGATTCGACTTGCTGGGACAGGATCTTTACCGAATCAACGATGGTTACTCCGGCACGCATCAAGGTTGAGAACTGGCGCAGGAACATGATGAACTGGTCACGCTTGACCGGGCTGCCGAAGCTGATGTCTTTTTGCAAGGCGCCGACCGGCACTTCACGGATATCGATGACGCGTATCCCTTCTTCACGCAGCTTTTGCACCGCTTCCCTGCGGTTCGCTGAAGTGACGTAGCCGGCGCGGATTTTTTTCCGGTCGCGTCCTTCGTATTTAAAGCGCGCCACTTACTCTTCGCCCCCGATCAAATAAGGTGCCGCGATCTGTTTCGTGATGCGGCCTTTATTGAGCAGTTCCTGGACCGATGTTTGCATGAGATGCATTCCCGCCGCCCGGTTCGTCAAGATGACGTTCGGGATCTGGTGGACTTTCTCGGTACGGATCAAGTTGGCGATCGCCGTGTTGTGGATCATGATTTCAGTCGCGGCGACGCGCCCTTTGCCGTCCGCTGTCGGAAGCAGCCGCTGCGAAATGACCGCTTTCAGGATGCCGCCGAGCTGCGTGCGGATTTGTGCGTGCTGCTCAGGCGGAAACACATCGATGATCCGTTCAACGGTCGATGCGGCGCTCGAGGTGTGGAGCGTCCCCATGACCAAGTGGCCGGTTTCCGCTGCGGTGATCGCGGTCGTGATCGTTTCGAGGTCACGCATCTCTCCGACCAGTATGACATCCGGGTCTTGACGCAAGGCAGCGCGCAGGCCGTTGGCAAATGATTTCGTATCGAACCCGACTTCACGCTGGTCGATGACCGAGGATCCGTGCTTGTGCATATACTCGATCGGGTCTTCAAGCGTGATGATGTGCTTTGTCATATGTTCATTCATATGGCGGATCATCGCCGCCAGAGTCGTCGATTTACCGGAACCGGTCGGGCCGGTGACGAGGATCAAGCCTTGATGTGTATCGGATAATTTCTTCAAGGTATCCGGCATTTTCAAATCGTCGATCGACGGGATGACCGTCGGGATCGTCCGGAAGGCATGCGAAATGGAACCGCGCTGGTGGAACGAGTTGACACGGAAACGGGCGACGCCTGGAATCGAGTAGGAATAATCCATCTCGCCTTTTTGCAGGAACGTGTCCCATAGGCTTTCCGGCATCAAGGCTTTCGCGATCGCTTCGGTATCTTCCGGCAACAGCCGCTCCTCCCCGTAGCGCTTGAGCGATCCGTGCATGCGGAATACCGGCGGGATGCCGGTCGTCATATGGATATCGGAGACGCCCAGTTCACGCGCTGCGGTCAATACTTTATCGATAAAATCAATTGCGGTTTCAGTCATATTAGTCACTCATGGCAACGCGGAGCACTTCTTCCGTCGTCGTCATGCCCTCCTTTACTTTTAATAAGCCATCATCAATGAGGAAAATTGTTTTATTGGCAACGGCGATCTTGCGGATCTCGGCAGCTGAACCACCGCGGTTGATGATGTCTTTCATCGCGTCATCGACGACTAGCACTTCGTGGATCGCCATGCGCCCTTTATAGCCGCTCATATTGCATTGCGGGCAGCCGGTGCCGCGGGAAATCGTATCGATCGACAGTCCCCTTCTTGCGAAAATCTCTTTCTCGCGCACGGTCGCCGGCTGGGTTTCGCGGCAATCGCGGCACACGCGGCGGATCAATCGCTGGGCGATGACGGCATTGAGCGAAGCGGTGACGAGAAACGGTTCGATGCCCATATCCATGAGGCGCGTGATCGATGCGATCGAATCATTCGTATGGATTGTACTGAGCACCAAATGCCCTGTCAGCGAGGCACGGATCGAAATGTCCGCCGTTTCCTTGTCGCGTATCTCGCCGACCATGACGATGTCTGGATCCTGGCGCAGAATCGAACGCAGCCCTGCCGCAAAGCTCAAGCCGACATTCGAGTTCACTTGGATCTGGTTGATGCCTTCCAATTGATACTCAACCGGGTCTTCGACGGTGATGATGTTGACTTCCTCGGAATTCAGCTTATTGAGCGCTGCGTATAAAGTTGAAGATTTTCCTGAACCGGTCGGGCCTGAAATCAAGACGATGCCGTTCGGTTTGTCGATTTCGTGCATAAAGCGTTCCATATTGAGCTCGTTGAAACCGAGCTTCGAGATATCGGTCAAGTTCTGGCTCAAGTCCAGGATCCGCATGACGATTTTCTCTCCGAAAACGGTCGGCAACGACGACACACGCAAATCGATTGCCCGGAAGTCGACGGTCGTCTTGATACGGCCATCTTGCGGGATGCGGTTTTCGGTGATATCGAGATTGGCGAGAATCTTGATGCGGGCGGTGACCATCTGCTGCATCGTCTTCGGCAATACCCGTTCGGTCCGGAGCGTCCCGTCAATCCGGTAACGCACCACTAATTTGCTTTCGTGCGGGTCGAGATGGACATCAGAAGCTTTCATCGCGACCGCATTCGACAACAGCTGATTGACGAGCCGCACGATCGGCGCATCAAGGTCGGTCAATTCGTCCGCCTTATCTTCTTTGGCGTCCGGCATTTCCTCGAGCAGTTCATCGTATGATTCTTCTTCGTAATACTTGGCGATTGTTTTCATGATGTCTTCTTTGGACGCGATCGTCGGTTCGATCTGGAAGCCTGTCGCCAAACGCAAATCATCGATCGTGATGAAATCGGTCGGGTCGGTCATCGCGATAAACAAGCGGTCTCCTTCCGTTTTCAAGGGCACGAGCAACTTACGCTTCGCGAATTCCTTCGGTACGACGTTGAACAGCATCGGGTCGAATGGATAGCGGAACAGCGAGACATGCGGAATGCCGAGCTGCACTTCGAGCGTTTCGATCAATTGCTGTTCGGTGATGAGCCCGCGCGTCAATAAGGCGTCCCCGAGTTTCTGGTCAGTCTGTTTCGAATCGAGCGTCCCTTGCAGATCGTCTTGTGTCAATAAACCTTGCTCGACGAGAATATCGCCGAGCCTTCTCCGTTTAATTACCATTCAAATCCCCCTTGCTCTCTCGTCACTTATCGACCCGTTCCCCCGCTTTGTCGTAAACGGGTTCATCGCCTGCCGATGGGCCGTTCTCTTTTTCTTCATTATCGTTTTCGTCATCTGTATCGGATTCTGAATCCTGATCCGTCTCGCCAGGCACAGTAATTGTGCCTTCTTCATCTACAACAGCCGTGCCGTCTTCTGCATTTTGTTCTGCCGGGTCATGGATGCCGTTGTTATTTTCATCGATAAATCCTTCATCTCCAGGTTGCGGAACCGGTTGCCCGTCCGCATCTGTCGCTGGCGCTTCCGGTTTGGCCAATGGATACACTTCAATGCGGTGGACCGGCGGATAGAAATCGCTCGACACCGGTTCGACGCGCACTTCTTTATCGCCTTCCAAAACGCTTCTCACCACTTCGATGCGTTTGCCGTCGCGGCCTTCTTCGCGCACTTGTTTGCCGCTCGAGACGAACGCGCTGTATTGCTTGATGAGGCGGGGCTCGACTTCCTTATCGCTTGCCGCCGAAATATAATACGTGTGGACAAACGGCTGCCCGTGGATCGATGCCGTCAGTTCGCCGTTTTCCAAATAGACATTCAATGCGAACGAACTTGCATTCGGGTTGGAGAAAGAGAAATCGACGCCCAATGAACGGTTGATCGCCGCTTCTTCCCCAGCCGGCACATTTTCCGGCAATTGTTCTCCGATGCTGCGCTGTTCGATGAGGAAATTCGTCCGCAATACGGCCCCGTAAATGGCCGAGGCGATTTCCGTCAGTTCCGCATCCGTCGCTTCCAGCAAGGTCAATTCTTTCAGCATCGGCAAAAACGCGAATTGCTCATTCGGGCCGATCACTTTGCCATCGAGCGCTTCGATCACTTCTGCTGCGCCAATGCTGTTGATGCTATGGGAGAAACTTGATTGCGCGACAAGGTCTGGGCGCATTTCTAGCGAGTCGCTGCTGATGTCGACACGCGTCACCGACTGCCCGCCTTCAAGTGCCGTTTCCAGCTGTTGGTGGATGTTCGCGATATCCGCTTCCGTAAACGGCACATCGTTGAATTGTTTTTTCAGGAATGACCGCGTCGTCGTTTCCGATAAATCGAAAACAAAATCGTTCTGCGCGCCGCTTTGTGCTCTTGCCAAAGTTTCATCCAGTGAGATTTCCACGTCTTTCAATGGGTATTTCGCTGTCGCATCCAGATACGTCACATGCAGTTCCGAGGATTCCCGCACAGCGGAAGCCTGGCTCAAGAACAAAGTCTTGGCATCCGCGACTTCCATATTCGAGACATCGGTCGTGCCAATATAGGTGTAGTCGCCGTATTCCGCTGACGGGAACACCCATTCATCGACTGCATACGCGCCGGCATTCGCCGTGCCAAACACGACAAGGGCGGCTCCGAATACGCCGCCGAACACTTTTCCGAATTGCTTATTGTCCATCTTAATTCCCCTTTCCGACCGGGCCGATGGACTCCATGCCAAATACCTTCTCGGATTTCTCTTGAACTGGTTCTGTTTTTGGTTCCGGCGCCTTTTCGGCTTCCTTTTCCGGCTTCACCGGTTTCGGTGATTCCACTGCTTGCTTCTTACGGTCTTTGCGCTCTTGCTTCAAGCGCTCTTTTTCCTGTTGCTCGCGCTCTTCTATTTTCATGAAAAGAAGTGCTGTCACAAGCGACAGGCCGAGAATCGCGAGCAGGCTCATATGCCAGGCGAAATCCCCCTGCATCCAAAGCGCCACAGCTGCCGCTAAAAGGCTGCCTACTGCCACGATATATGTCTTTTTCTTATTCTCTATTTTCTTGAAAAAGACCACTCCTGCCATGACTACCGCTGCGATCATGACCCAAATCAATAGTTTAACCATTACTCTTCCCCCTACACCTTGCTCATTTCTTCATTAATACTCGACTTCCAGGCCGAAGCCGGATCCGATCGGCTCTGGAACCGAGACATCGATCGGGACAATCTTGCTTTCTTTCATCGAGATGCCGCAGTTTTCCAGGAATGTTGAATAATCATTGAATCCAGTTACATAGATACTGGTCATAGTTTTTTGTTCACCATTTACATTAACCATCCGATGTTGGTCCTGAGCATTCAGCAATTCAAACTTTTTATTTGTATCTGATGAATAGTATATTAAATGCCCACTGTCTGAAAATGTCACTTCTTGCCCAAGCCTCTGTAAATCATTTTCGTTAATTCGGTCGATGTCTAAACAAAAGTTCGAATGATTCGATACTTCGATATGATTCTTCCATTCAAGTCGCGCATATCTATCCTCTTCTTTATAGCCGAGAACTAAAAAGTTTGTATTGAACATATTTTTTAAGTTGACGTCGACATCAAGTTCTTTCACAACGATAGTTTGCTTTTCTCCATTTTTACCGAGGTTGATGATGTTGTTTCCTACTGACAACTTGCCATTTACGAACAAATTGGCATTAACCAAATTATTCATATTGTTCATTGCCCCTACATCATTTTGATTCACCACGATATTTATGCCTTGAAAGTCGGTATTATTACAGTTCGGTTTGCATACAAATCCTACATAATTGTCTGTGTAAACACGAAAATCTTTCGGGTCCATGTCGTCATCCAAAGATTCCAGAAAATCTTTTAACGTTTCTGTGCTGCTCGCTTTACATTCGTATGGCACTTTAGCTGTGTCGTTTCGCACTGCCGTTAAGAGCTCCTCGCATGAAATGGTCGGTGGGTCTATTGAAAACACCTTGTCATAAGTTAAATCTTCATCTTCAGCAATGACGACCGTATTGATTTTTCGGGTTTCAGTAGCATCCAGAAAACTGTCCGGAATCTCCACTTGGAAAATTGCGGTTAGTTCTTTTTGATTGTCGATTGCCCGCCCTTCGACATTTAACTCGATTTTTACCCATTTCACGTTTTTATCGATTATGTGCAGATCGTCGACGTCATTTTGAGAAGCATTCAATTTCACTGCAGAGGCTGATTTTACGTGATATTGTAACTGCTCTCCCGCAAACGGCACTTCCTCACCTGCCAGTTTCAGTTCATCTAGCTCATTGCTTTTTTCGAGAATTTTTTGAACGTATAGCTCTTTCATATCTTGGTCGATATCTTCTTCCCAGGCTGTACGTTCCAATTCACTGTCGCAGGTCGCGCCAAGCGGCAGTTCAATACAAGCAATAAGCTCATTCAACCTAAGTTGGGTTTCTTGCTGCATTTCTTCCTTCAACAATTTCAGTTCACGTTCAAAATCCGAACTATAATAGATGGTTCCCATTTCTGCGGCCGCTACTGCCTGATTTCCGGTATCGACGACTTTTTCCTGTTTGGCGTGATTCAAGGAGCCGGCCATGAATGTCGCGGCTAAACTCATGAACAGCACGATGATGAGCAGGACGATGACAAGCGCATAGCCTTTTTCGTTCTTTACATTTTTCATATTGCGCCTCCTATGGCCGGTCAGTGCGGATGCGTGTCAAAGTCGTCTGGATGCTCAAACTTCGGCCGTTTTTTGTTAGTACCAATTTAATATCGGCATGATTTTTCTTTGGTTCGATTAAAGTTTCGGCAGTTAAGTCTGAATTCCCGTCTATGATGGTGCCAGTGTAGTCATATTCTTTGTCGAGCACCCGTTCAAAAACTTCCGCCCCTGTAGCATCAGGCACCTTCAACATCAACTGCCCGCCCTCGAATTTTATTGAGTACTCATCGCTTTGGCGATGGGCAGCCGATAGTTTGGTGATGATGATATTGGCGTCCTGCTGGATTTCCGTTTTGCTAGTTTCCGCGGTCGTATGCTTCATTCCAATCGATAACGCCGTCCATGCTGCAGTCGCGATGATGGATACAAGAAGAAGCGCCGCAAGCACTTCGACAAGGCTCACTCCCTTTTCATCGAGCCTCTCCATCAGTTTTGCTCCTCTACGCGATATTGGAGGTATCCGTATGTCTCACTGCTGACTCTGCCGCCCTCATAAATCTTCAAGTGCATTTTATGCAATTGGGCAAGCGTAGGGTCATCGCATTTAAGGAGACTGGTTTCTGTCTCGGTCAAAAACGGGGTACAGTCGAGTGCAAGTTCCACTTCGTATGTGTAGCCATCCTGCTTTTCGAATCGCGCATAACCGTTTTCCTTTGAAACTTTCGTATAATTCAAACCGTTCATTGTAGTTTCGTATTTATCGATGAATTTTTCATAAATGACCGGATCCGCTTCGTCGCGGTCCCCCAGCCAGTCCGCATTAGCGATTACCGCCATCTCCTGCCTCGCCAAGTTCATCGTGTCGAGTTTCGCTTCGGTCTTGTTGTTGAACAAGGTCATTTGGGGAAATACGGTCATGATGCCGACGAAGACGATGCCGAGGATGACGAGCGCCGCCAACACTTCGACGAGAGTCAAGCCTTGTTGTGATTTCAGCTTATTCATTTCCAGCATTCCCCCTAATTTCGTATAATTTATTGTTAGGAATTTCCTTTTAGTGCAGTCTTTCTATCCAAATCGCACTACGCCTTTATTATTACATGTTTATTGTTATTTGACACGGTATTTTTACAGGATAATCTATACTTTTTAATAAAACTTTAGCTTTTATTCCCATATTTCATAAGAGAAAAAGACTACAGAATCGGCAAATGCCGTTCTGTAGCCTTATTTTGTGTAGGCTGCAACTTTATTCCTGCCCGCTTGCTTGGCGCCCGTGTAAAGTGCGCGGTCGGCGTTGCGGATGATGCCGGTGCCGTCTTCCGCGTCTTCAGGGGCGGATGCAACGCCGATGCTCATGGTGATGTGGAGTTCATCGGCTTGTTTTTCGTTCTGTATGCTCTGCTGGATCTTGAATGCGCGGCCGGCGATTTCCTTGCGCAGGTTTTCTGCGAGGATCAAGGCCAGTTCTTTGCTGTAATGCGGCAGCAAGACGACGAATTCCTCCCCGCCGTAGCGCGCGACCGTGCCCTCCTCGCCAACCGCCTCCCTCAATAAATCTGCCAGCTGGATGAGGATTTCATTGCCGCTCTGGTGGCCGTATGTATCGTTGATGGATTTGAAATGGTCGATGTCCATCATGATGAGCGACAGCTGGCTCAAGGTGCCGGCTTCGATTTGTTTCATGCAGCTTTCGAGCGATTCGTCGAGGTAGCGGTAATTATAGAGTTTGGTCAAGCCGCAGCGCTCGCTTTTAGCGATGACTTTCTCCATATAGCCCGCTTTTTCAAGCGAGACGGCGAAATAGGTACTGAGGATTTCCATGATCTGCAATTGGTTCTCGGAAAAAGCGAAGGGCCTTCTCGACCCGACGAGCAAGACGCCTTCGATTTTATTGTTTCTCGAAATCGGCGTCGCCATGATGCTCTCGATGTCCTGCCTCATCTGGACTGTGGCAAGGTTTGCCCATTGCCTTTTCTTGCCGAACAATAGCGGCGCGTTATACGCAATGGCCTGCCCCGCGATTCCTTTCGTATACGGGATGGCCGGCATGTCCATTTCGACAAACTTCCCGTCTTCGAACGTCCGCAGGACGAGCAGCTGGCTGTCGCGGTAATCGATGACATAGGCGTAATCGGTTTTGAACATCGTGGCCACGTGTTCGACGAATTGGTCGATCACTTCATTCTGCGTCAGCCGGTCGGCCAGCTGGTGGCCGATATTGCCGGCTTTTTTCAAGTCGATATTGATTTTCTCCGAACTGTTGTAGAGGCGCAGCACGACGGTCATGACCATGAACGGCAAGCCGAGCAGCATCGGGGCATAGATCCCGATCGATGTTTCGAGTATATAGAGCGTGATGGCATACGGAAAGACCAATAGCGTGATGAGGAAATCCCAAATCGTATCGAGCGTGATGAACGATTTCGACGTTTTCATCAATACATCATCCACATGCAAATACAGATGATTCGCGATCAGGTAGACAAGCTGGTAAAGCAGGCCGTACAGGACGATATGCGAAAACTCCACCGACCCGATTCGGCCGCCAGCCCAGAAGAACACCAGGCCGGTAAATGCCGACAAGACGAAAAACATGAGCGAGTTGAACGGAAAGCGTTCAGTGCGGGGAGATGCGCTTCGCGTGCGGAATAACAGGATGAGCATCGTCAGCTGGGAAACGAGGATTTCGACAAATAGCCCATATTTCAAGAACACCGCAATGGTCACCCATTGCACGAGATACATCGGTGTGCCATTGATATTGAGCGGCAATAAAGACGTCAATACAGCGAATGCGATGAACGCCAATAATTCCCAGTCAAACAGCACCTCAGGAGGGTACTGTCTGTAAACAATATACAAACCGGCAGGAACGATCAACGCCCAGAGCGCCCATAACAGCGGTTTTCTTTTTCGGCTATCTTTCATGACATCTACTCCTCGGGGGATTCAAGCTGTTTCGCTCCTTTTGAGAAATGATCCAAAAAAGGCAAATCGGGCCTTTTCAGGGTCGAAAGGAGGTAAAGAGATCCCGTGACTATAGTCACTTCGTTGTATCCATTAACAGGTAATATATCATAAATATTTTTAATTGTCTTTATTTTACTGTTACTGGCATAAAATAATTTTTCAGCCGGCAAGGCCCGGGGGTTGTCGAAGTCGATAAAAACGAAATGCCCGCTGGTCGTTTCCAGCTTGCGCAACACGTTTTCATACGCTTTATCTTTCAGCATCCCCATGACGATGCGGACTTTTCTGCCCGGAAATTCCGCTTGGATCGTTTCGACGAGCGCGTCGATGCTCGCCTCATTATGGGCGCCATCGAATATCAAGCCTTCCGCATAAGCCTCGAAACGGTAAGGGATCGTGGCGGTCGCTAAAGCGTCTTGCGCAATTTGTGCATCATATCCGGTGCCGAGAAGTTCCTTTGCCGCTTCCAATGCGATTTGCGCATTCCAGTGTTGATGTGCCCCTTTTAATGAGAGCTTCCCCTGGTAGGGCGTTTTCGGCACGATCAAGTCGGAATGCTGCTTTTTCGCTTCCTGACGAATGACCTGCATCGCCTGTCCTTCAAGCGGCCCCGTGATGGCAGGGCGCCATTTTTTGATGATGCCTGCCTTGTGGTAGGCGATGTCCTTGATTTCTTCCCCCAGGAAATTCGTATGCTCTTTGGAGATCGATGGGATGATCGCGACTTCAGGATCGATGACATTCGTCGAATCAAAGCGCCCGCCCATCCCCGCTTCGATGATCGCGAAATCAGGCGATTGATTGCGGAAATGCACATAGGCGGCAGCCGTCAGCAATTCGAAATCAGTGAGCGGTGTCTCGATTTTCGACAGCTCCCGCATGACTTCGCCCAGAGCTTCCGGTGAAACGGGCTCGCCGTTGATCTGGATCTGGTCGTGTAGGTCGATGATGCCCGGTGAGTAGAATGTGCCGACTGATTTCCCGTGCGCCTGCAATATTGCCGATAGCATCGCAGCGGTCGAGCCTTTGCCGTTGGTCCCCGCGATATGGACAAAATGCCCTTCGGTTTCCGGGTTCCCGAGTTCACCGAGTGCCGAACGGATCGCATCCAATCCGGGTTTAATCGCATTGTCCGTTGCAATATTCCATTTCTCTTTATATTCCGCTAAGCCATTGATCATTTTCCAGCCTCTTTTCTCTAGTAAACGTGATACACTTTTTACGTATGAGTATATCATGAAGGTGGAATGGAAATGCTGAGTTGTTGGGTGATCTATAACGGAAGCCTCGTTTCCGATAAATTTCAAGACCAGGCGCAATTGATGGCCGAAGCGGCCGAGCGCCAAGGAATACAAGTGGAAATCAAGAAAAATTACGAAATCCAAATGTCGCTCTCTGCACAGCAAGAGTTTCCGGATTTTGCGGTGCTGCTCGATAAAGACATCCTCCTCGGCTATTTCCTGAAGAGCCGAGGTGTCCCAGTCTATAACGACCCTGCGATCATCGACCTGTGCGACAACAAGGCGACGCAATACATCCGCTTGGCAGAAAAAAATATCCCGATGCCGAAGACGATCGTCGCACCGAAAGTCTACCCGAATTTCACCATCCGGGATTCGGGTTATTTTGAAGGCGTCTTGGATCAACTCGGATTGCCGATGATCATTAAGGAAGGGCACGGATCGTTCGGCATGAAGGTGTATTTGATCGAAACGGAAGAGCAATTTTACGAAAAAGTCGAAAGCCTGTCCGGCATCGATTATGTGTTCCAGGAGTTCATCGCGGAAAGCCGCGGGCGCGATATCCGCGTCAATATCGTCGGCGGAAAGATCGTTGCCGCGATGAAACGCCAGTCCGATAGCGATTTCCGTGCGAATATCACGAACGGCGGCCGCGCCTTCCCAGTCGAATTAACTGGACAGCAACAACAGCTCGCATTGGATGCGGCGCAAGCTGTCGGGGCGGTATTTGCCGGTGTCGACTTGTTATACGGCCCCGGCGGCCAGCCGCTCGTCTGTGAAGTCAATGCCGCTGCACATATCCGCAATATCCTCAATGTAACAGGCGTCAATGTCGGGGATGCGATGATCCGCTATATCCAGGAGGATTTGGCATGATCGTTTTGTATGAATCAGCGGCTGCACAGCAAAATCAAGGGTTTATCGATGAACTGAAGCGCTTTTGTTCGATTGAGTTGCTCACATGGGATGACTGGAGCGAGGCGGGTCTGGAAAAATTATCAGCGCGCCTGAAAGGCCAATCGGTCTTCTTCCGGACGAGACAGCCGCGCGCTGCGCGCTTTTTGGAAGACCAGGGCGCACGGCTCATCAATCGTGCGGAAGTGAACCGCATCGCCAACGATAAATGGCAGAGCTATCAGTTTTTCCAAGTCCTTGGCCTCCCGACGATTCCGACGTATCGATCGGCTCCGCCATACCCGTACATCGCAAAAAGCGCGGACGGCCACGGCGGCTCGGAAGTGTGGCTCGTCGAATCGGGACAGGACATGCCTGAGACCGAATCCACTCTTCTTTATCAACCCGCCGTTCCGCATACCGCCGATGTCCGGGCATATGTTATCGGCCAGAAAATCGTCGGCGCGGTCAAACGCCGCGCACAAAATTCCTTTAAGGCGAATTATTCGCTCGGGGCTTCCGCCGAGCGCTTCGAATTGACTTCCGCACAGCGGAAAGATGTCGAAAAAATCGCCCAAGCCTTGAACAGTGATTACGTCGGCATCGACTTCTTGCTGTTGGACGACGGACGCCATCTGTTCAACGAAATCGAAGACCCGGTCGGCGCCCGCTCCTTTTATCAAACGCATGAAGACAATATCGCAGAACTATTGGCAAGGCATTTCATGAAACTGGAAGAAAACTACCCGTTCCGCGAGAATGACCGGAACTAAAAAAGCGATTCCCCATTTACTGGGAATCGCTTTTTCAGTTGCAACAAGATAAGCATCATAAACAAACCCATTTAAACCGGAATGCTTTTCTCTTCGCCGAAGTAGTTAGCCGATGCTGAATTAGTCTCTAGGCATCTTTTAAAACGCCTATTATTTGTTTCCCATCACTCCGGCCATTAATTGAGACGAAAGGAATAAGATTAATAAGGACATTTAAATATGATACAAAAATAAAACTATCTATATAATTTCTGAATGTCCCGAACTCATACCCAGTGATTGAATCCAGGACCAATGCTGATAACAAATTGAAAATGACGCCTCCCAAAAAATAGATGATCTTTTGGTATTTGCTCAATAAATCTAGATTTCGCGGGATTACCCAGCCTCCAGCGAAGTATGCTTTTCTTACTATAAATCGATTCTTATTCCACACTGCTTCACCCATGCCTATGGTAAATTCGTTTATTGCTCCCCCAAACAATTTAAGGAAAAAAGCGTGGCCCGATTCATGAATAAGCGTTATAAAAGGAAAAATGAATAAAGCGATGATAAAAAAATTCAAGATAAAATCCATTGTTCCACATCCCTTTCGATGGGTATGCCTTATGAATCCAATTAACTTGCCTGTTTCAACACGTAAAAAGACTATTGAAGTAATTGTACGTTTAAATAACGAAAGAGGTTTCATTGTATTTTATGTACAGCTTTCGAATACCCTTTATCACAAACGAAAAAAGCGATTCCCACTCTCAAGGGAATCGCTTTTTCCTATTACAGGTTCTTCAATTCTTCCATGCGTTTTTCGACGGTTGCGTGCTTCTCGAGGTAATCCGCTTCTTTCTTGCGTTCCTCTGCCACTACCGCTTCCGGTGCTTTCGACACGAAGCGTTCGTTCGACAACTTGCCTTGGACAAGCTTGACTTCTTTCGCCCATTTGTCGAGTTCTTTTTGCAGGCGTTTCAATTCTTCTTCGATATCGATCAAGCCTTCAAGCGGCATGAACAATTCCGCTCCGGATACGACAGCAGACATCGATTTCTCCGGTGCTTCGATATGGAGGCCGATCGTCAAGGTTTCCGGGTTGCAGAAACGTTCGATATACGCTGCGTTTTCCTCGAGCACCGACAACGTCGTCTCGTCTTTCGCGCTGATGGTCATCGGCACTTTCTTGCTCATCGGCGTCTGCACTTCCGCGCGGATCGTGCGGACAGAACGGATGACGTCCATCAATAGCTTCATGCTATCAGCTTTTTTATTGTCGCTAAGTTCAGCGTTCACTGCCGGCCAAGCGGCGATCGTGATCGATTCGCCTTCTGTCGGCAGGTTTTGCCAGATTTCTTCCGTGATGAACGGCATGAACGGGTGCAATAGGCGCATCGTGTTATCGAGCACATAAGCGAGCACCGAACGCGTCATCGCTTTCGCCTGTTCGTCTTCCCCATACAATGGCAATTTCGCCATTTCGATGTACCAGTCACAGAAATCATCCCAGATGAAGTTATAGAGCAGTCGCCCGACTTCCCCGAACTCATAGCGTTCCGCAAGGCTTGTCACTTGCTCGATCGTTTCGTTGAGGCGCGTCAAGATCCACGTATCGGCTACCGATTTTTCGCCGGACAAATCGATATCTTTGTGCTCCATGCCTTCCATGTTCATCATCGCAAAGCGCGAGGCATTCCAGATTTTATTGGCAAAGTTCCAGACGGACTCGACTTTGTCGTTCGAGTAACGCAGGTCCTGTCCAGGAGATGAAGCTGTTGCCAGGAAGTAACGCAAGGAGTCTGCGCCGAATTCTTCGATGACATCCATCGGGTCGACGCCGTTGCCGAGTGATTTCGACATCTTGCGGCCTTCCGCATCGCGCACGAGGCCGTGGATGAGCACGTCCTTGAACGGCTTTTCGCCAGTGAATTCAAGCGCTTGGAAAATCATGCGCGATACCCAGAAGTTGATGATGTCATAACCCGTCACCAGTGCATCGGTCGGGTAGTAACGGCTCAACTCATCGTTTTCCTCCGGCCAGCCGAGTGTCGAGAACGGCCATAAGGCGGATGAGAACCACGTATCGAGCACGTCCTCGTCTTGTGTCCAGTTTTCAGCGTCGGCCGGTGCAGCGTGGCCGACGTAGATTTCGCCGGTTTCGTTATGGTACCAGGCCGGGATCTGGTGTCCCCACCACAATTGGCGGGAAATGCACCAGTCGCGGATATTTTCCATCCAGTGTAGGTAGGTTTTCTCGAAGCGGTCCGGCACGAAATTGACGCCATCTTCGCTCTTCTGGCTGTCGACCGCCGCTTTTGCGAGCGGCTGCATGTCCACGAACCATTGCGTCGACAAATAGGGTTCTACGACAGCACCGCTGCGCTCGGAATGCCCTACCGAGTGAAGATGCTCTTCGATTTTGAACAGGACGCCCATGTCTTGGAGGTCCTTGATGATCGCTTTGCGGCATTCGAAGCGGTCGAGCCCTTCGTATTTGCCGGCATTTTCGTTCATCGATCCGTCTTCGTGCATGACGAGCACGCGCTCCAGATTGTGGCGGTTGCCGATCTCGAAGTCGTTCGGGTCGTGCGCAGGCGTGATTTTCACGGCACCGCTCCCGAATTCGCGGTCGACATAATCGTCGGCAACGATTTCGATTTCACGGCCGATGATCGGCAGGATGACTTTTTTGCCGATCAAATGCTGATAGCGCTCGTCTTTCGGGTGAACCGCGACCGCCGTATCGCCGAGCATCGTCTCGGGCCGTGTCGTCGCGATTTCGATATGCCCGGAACCATCCGCCAGTGGATAGCGCATATGGTAGAACGCGCCTTGTACGTCTTTGTAGATCACTTCGATATCGGAGATCGCCGTTTTCGTTGCAGGGTCCCAGTTGATGATGTACTTGCCGCGGTAGATCAATTTCTTCTCGTATAGTTTGACGAATACTTCGCGTACCGCTTTCGACAAGCCTTCGTCCAAAGTGAAGCGCTCGCGTGAATAGTCGAGACCTAAGCCTAGCTTCGCCCATTGCTGGCGGATATGGCCTGCGTATTCCTCTTTCCATTTCCATGATTCTTCAAGGAACGCTTCACGGCCCATATCGTGGCGTGAACGGCCTTCTTCTTTCAGCTTGCCTTCGACTTTCGCCTGTGTCGCGATGCCGGCATGGTCCATCCCAGGCAGCCACAAAGCGTCATAGCCCTGCATGCGCTTCATGCGTGTCATGATATCCTGCAAAGTCGTATCCCAGGCGTGCCCCAAATGCAGCTTGCCCGTTACGTTCGGTGGCGGGATGACGATCGTGTATGGCGTCTTGCCGCTTTCCGGCTGCGCTTCGAAGAATTTATTGTCCACCCACCAGTCATAACGCCCTTGTTCGATTGCCTGCGGTTCGTATTTCGTTGATAATTGCTTGCTCATCCAAATTCCTCCTCTTGGCCAAAAATCGGCTCGTTTTACTGTCGAACTTGAAAATGAATACAAAAAAACTCCTGTCGTCTCGTAAAGGACGAAGGAGTTTTTCGCGGTACCACCTTTATACACAGGCAGAATTCGCCTGGCTCTCAAGTTCGATAACGGATTCGCATCCGGTTCCCGCTACTCGCTTCACGGCAACTGCTCCGAGGTGACATTCAAATGCGGGACATGAAAGCCTCTCACCACCCGGCTCCCTCTCTGAAATGTCCCTGACACTTTACTATCCTCATCAACGCATCAATATCCTGTTAAGCTTATTGTACTCAATAGCCCGATTTAGCGTCAAGCTTTTTCACATAGTACGACACGACCGGTGCCGCGACGAGCAGGATGAAGAACAGCCGGAACAGATGGAAACTTGTCACAAGCGGCACGTCCGCCCCCGCTTCGAGCGCGGTGATCGTCATCTCCGCCATGCCGCCGGGAGCGGCACTTAAGAAGAAGTCGAGGAATAGATAATCCGGCAATAGTTGCTCCAGCCCGTAGGCAAGCCCCGCTGAAAATGCGATGAGCAGTACCGTATTGAGGAAAACCGCCCCCGCAATCCGGCCGTCCATGGAATCGCCGAGCTTTTCCATCGACAAGCCGAGATGCGTCCCGATCAGCACTTGCGCGATGATGATGACCAAATTCGGGAGGTCGACAAGATCGCTGCCCGTCAAAGTCTGGACGACCGCCATCGCAAGTACAGGCGCCATCAATTCACGCGCCGGAAATGAAATGCGTTTCATGATCCAATACAATACATAACCGAAGACAAGCGCGATGCCAAAAGCATACGGCGAGAACCGAAAGCCCGCCTCCGTGATTTCACTGGGCGCGCGCCCCGACAGGAAACCTGCAGCGAAGGGCACGGTGAAGACGATGAGCAGGATGCGGAAGGTCTGCATGACCGACACGACCGTCACATTGGCGGATTTCACTTCCTCGGAGATCAACACCATCTGCGACAGTCCGCCCGGCATCGAACCGAGCAAAGCCGTCGACATCGTCACGCGCGTCATGCGCTGGAACAGCAAGCCGAGTGCCAAGGAAAATACCACGACCGCGAGCGTCATGATGAACATATAGGGCAGGTCCGCCACCATCAGCAATACCGACTCCTGGGTGAACGCCGCGCCGATCTGTACGCCGAGAAGCAGCAGGCCGAGCGTGCGGAACACTTTCGGCCAGTGGAATTTCATATCCGTCATTTGGCGCAGGATGAGAAAGGCCGCCATCGGGCCCAATAGCCAAGGCAGGAACAAGCCGGTCAAGCTGAACAAAAAGCCGGCGCCAAGCGCGATGGCCAAAGTTACAAGAAAACGTTTCAATGATTTACCAACTTTCACTAATTAAAATATCCATTAGTTTTATATTACCAGACTATTAGACAGAAAATGAACTTCTCAAAAATATTGAAGCGTATTAGATTCGAGAATATCGATTGAAGCAACTCCGAATCAGCTTTTTTATCATGGTATGTACATAATAAAATCAAACTCTGAATAAAACAACGATATGGTTTATTTTACATACGGAGATGAAGCGGAAGGGGCCGACTCCTGGAGGAATAGCGAGACAATTGAGACCCTGCAGGAACGTAGTGACGAAGCGGCTCAATGCGAGCCCTCCGGAAAGCGTGCCCCTGAAGCGCAATCTCCAAACCCCACACTCTCTATTATTAATGTACAAGCCATGATTAAAATTTAACTCAACTACAAAAAAACGCCCCCAAAAGCCATTCATAATGGCCTTCAAGGACGGTTTATTTCATTTATCTCGCTAGTTTCGCAAACACATTATGGAATGCTTGAACGGTGCGTTCGATATGTTCAGGTGTATGGGCAGTCGACAGGAACATGCCTTCAAATTGGGACGGCGGCAGGAAGATGCCTTCTTCCGCCATCAAGCGGTAGTAATCCGCAAACAATTTCAAGTCGGAAGTGGAAGCCGTCTCGAAGTTCGTCACTTCCTCATTGGTGAAGAAGAAGCCGATCATCGAACCGGCACGGTTGACCGTGTGCGGGATATTGTACTTTTCCGCCGCTTCACGGAAGCCTTTTTCGAGCTGGTCTGCCCGTTCATTGAATGTCTCGTAGCTCGCTTCGTTCAAACGAGACAAGGTTTCATAGCCTGCACGCATCGCGAGCGGATTGCCGGACAATGTGCCCGCCTGGTAGATCGAGCCGCTCGGTGCGACTTGCTCCATGATATCGCGTTTGCCGCCGAATGCACCGACAGGCAATCCGCCACCGATGACTTTGCCGAGGCAAGTCATATCCGGCGTGACGCTGTAATGGCCTTGTGCGCAATTATAGTCGACGCGGAATCCGGTCATGACTTCATCAAAGATCAAGACGGTGCCGTTTTCATGCGTCAAGTTGCGCAGCTCTTGAAGGAAGCCTTTAGCTGGCGGGACGACGCCCATATTGCCGGCGACCGGCTCGACGATCACTGCCGCCAAATCTTCGCCGAATTCGCGGAACACCAGACGGACGCTCTCCAGATCGTTATAAGGAACAGTGATCGTGTTTTTCGCCACTGATTCCGGAACGCCTGGTGAGTCCGGTAAGCCGAGTGTCGCCACCCCCGATCCCGCTTTGATCAGCAAGCTGTCACCGTGGCCGTGGTAGCAGCCTTCGAATTTCAGGATCTTGTTGCGGCCGGTATAGCCGCGCGCCACACGAAGCGCACTCATCGTCGCTTCCGTGCCGGACGATACCATGCGGATCATTTCGATCGACGGCACGCGTTCCTGTACCAATTTCGCCATGTCATTTTCAAGGACCGTCGGCGCGCCGAATGACGTTCCGAGCGTCGCTTGTTCCTGGATCGCTTTTACGACTTCAGGATGCGCATGGCCAAGGATCAGCGGGCCCCACGACAAGACGTAATCGATATACGTATTGCCGTCGATGTCCGTAATGGTCGCGCCGTTTCCGGATTGCATGAAGATCGGGTCCATATTGACCGATTTGAATGCGCGAACCGGGCTGTTGACGCCGCCCGGCATCAATGTTTTCGCTTCTTCGAATGCTTGTTTAGAGTTTTCGTATCCCATGTTATTTCCCCTCCAGCCAGCGTACCGCATCTTTTGCGTGGTACGACATCAGAATATCCGCTCCTGCACGTTTCATGCTGAGCAATGTTTCAAGGACGATCTTCTCTTCATCGACCCAGCCGTTTTGGGCAGCTGCCTTGACCATCGCATATTCACCCGACACATTGTAAGCGACGATCGGGATATCGAAGTTATCGCGCACTTCGCGGATGATATCGAGATAGGACAGCGCGGGTTTGACGATCATGAAATCTGCGCCTTCGTTGACATCGGACGATGCTTCACGCAGCGCTTCCATGCGGTTTGCCGGGTCCATCTGGTAAGTTTTGCGGTCGCCGAACTGCGGAGTCGAATGTGCCGCTTCGCGGAATGGGCCGTAGTAAGCGGAAGCATATTTCACGCCGTATGACATGATCGGGATATGGCTGAATCCTGCTTCATCAAGGCCATAGCGGATCGCTGCGACAAACCCGTCCATCATGTTAGATGGCGCGATGATGTCTGCCCCGGCTTTCGCCTGGGACACAGCCGTACGCGCCAACAGGTCGAGCGACTCATCGTTCAGGATGACGCCGTCTTCAATGACGCCGCAATGCCCATGGTCCGTATATTGGCATAAGCATGTATCCGCGATGACGACGAGTTCAGGATGGCGCTGCTTCGCGAAACGGATCGCTTCCTGTGTGATTGCGTGGTCGTGATACGCTTGCGAACCGACCGGGTCTTTGTCCTTCGGCACGCCGAACAGGATGACGGACGGAATGCCGAGTTCGACCACTTCATCCAATTCCTCGCCAAGGCGGTCGATTGAATAATGGTAGACGCCAGGCATCGAGGAGATTTCCTTTTTATAGTCTTCGCCTTCCACGACAAAAATCGGGTAGATGAAATCCTCTTTCTGTACGGTGGTTTCACGGACCATTGCACGTAGATTCGCAGAACCGCGCAGACGGCGGTGGCGGTCGAATTTCAAGTCTTTCATAAGCTGCAACTTCCTTTCGCTATTGTCTGGATGATTTCAAGATAAGTATAGGTTTCAGGGCGGAAATGAACTTCCCCGCCTGCTTCCATGATGGCTCTTTCGGTAATATGCCCGATGGCGGCCGTCTTGATGTTCTTGAAATTCCCGCCCGCTTCCCGGTAGGCAGAAACTGCTGACGGGCTGGCGAAAATGATCGTGACATCAGACATCGCGGCGAGCGCTTGTGCATTGCTGCTCTTTTTGACGGTATCGTAGACGGTCCATTCATCGATTTCAAGCGGCATCGATAGAATCGTGTCTTTGGCGAGAGCTCCCCTGACAAACAAACAGCGTTCCTTGCCGGCGATGTCCGGAAATTCCCGGACAAAGACATCGGCACTGAACGTTGAAGGGATGAAGTCCACCGCATAGCCGTGTTCTTCCAGCATTTCAGCGGTCTTATCGCCGACAGCCGCTATTTTTGCATCCGTTTCGGGATGCAGCTTGCAAAAAGCTTCGGCGCTGTTGCGGCTCGTGAAAATGAGCCAGCCGTAACGGCTGAAATCCGGCGCGTCCGTGTTTCTCAAGACCGTTTCGATCAATGGCAGATACTCCACGTCCGCGCCTTTTTCCCGCGCCAATTCCGCCGCTTCTTTCGGCAGGCGGCTGCCGGTAAAAATGATGAGCGGTTTTTTCTTACACATTGCTTTCGGCGATGACGCGCTGGATCAAGTCGTATCCGCCTTGCGCACTGATTTTTTCAGCGACGATGCGGCCCGCTTCAACCGGGTCTGTGCCTGCCGCTGATTCTTTATACACTTGGTCGCCTTCCGGTGAAGAAATCAATCCGGTAAAGGACACTTCCTCGCCCGAAACCGTTGCATAGCCAGCAATCGGCACTTGGCAGCTGCCGTTCATGTCCTTCAGGAATTTACGCTCAGCCGTAACGGCCAATTCTGTTTCTTTATCGTTCACTTTCGCCAATTCCGCAAGTAGTTCTTCATCGTCTTCGCGGCATTCGATGGCCAGTGCGCCTTGGCCGATCGCCGGCAGGCAGTCTTCTGTATCCATGAATTCAGTGACGATGTCATCGCCCCAGCCCATGCGCTTAAGTCCGGCTGCTGCCAGGATGATGGCATCGAAATCACCGGAATGGAGCTTCGCGAGGCGTGTATCGATATTTCCGCGGATCCACTGGACATCAAGGTCCGGGCGCAGCAAAAGAAGCTGTGAGCTGCGGCGCAGGCTGCTTGTGCCCACGACGGCGCCGACTGGCAAGTCCATCAATTTCACATGATCGTTGGCGATGAACGCATCGCGCGGGTCTTCACGCTCCGGGATACAGCCGATGACAAATCCTTCTGGAAGAACAGCCGGCATGTCTTTCATGCTGTGGACGGCGAAATCGATTTCCTTGGCATAAAGCGCCTGCTCGATTTCCTTGACGAAAAGCCCTTTGCCTCCCACTTTCGACAATTGGACGTCCAGGATGCGGTCGCCTTTTGTGACGATTTCCTTGATCTCGAACTCAAACGGCGCACCTGCCGCTTTCATTTTCTCGATGAATTGATTGGTTTGCGTCAACGCAAGCTTGCTTCTTCTTGACCCTACAATGATTTTTCTCAACTGAATCCTACCTTTCTATTAATACCAAAAATGAAATTCCGATAAACGGCTGCCAAAAAAGAAATTAAGCAGCAAAATCAAAAACGCATACAGATGGGCCCAGGCATAATTCATGCCATTCAAGTTCCCCCGCCGATGCCGCCATAGGATGAAGCTGTAGACGACCAGCAGGATGAACGAACCCACGATTTTTACATCCAATATGGAAAATTCCTCCAATGATACGACTGCCCATTGAAAGCCGAGGACAAGCGAGACGAACAGCATCGGAATCCCGACCAGGATCGAAATCGTCATGCCCTGTTCGGTCTGCCCGAGTGATGGCAGGCTGCTCCATTGCTTTGTCCATTTCTTCTGCTTCAACAGCCGGTACAGGATCAGGTGCAATGCGGAAAAGACGAACGATAACGAAAATGCCGCATAGGACAGGATGGCGAATGTGATGTGGATGAACAACAGTTCCGACACCAATGCTTCCCCGACCGGCGACCGTTCGATCTGGACCGGCGCAAATGTATGGATAACCATAAAGATGAATCCGATGATGTTGATCAAAAATACCGCAAAGTCGAAACGGTAGAAAATCCGCAGGACGAGCGATAGCGTAACCAGCAGCCACGCATAGAAATAAATGCCTTCAAACAAAGTCAGAACCGGGAAGCGCTGCGTCTCGATGATATAGAGCACCAGGAACACGGTCTGCAATAACCACACGGCCCCAAGAAGTGACATGGCGATCCGGATGGCTTTTTTCGTAGTATATAAATAATCGACAAAATAAAAGACAAGGCTGATAGCATATAGTATAACCATAGCTTCATGCAGCCTTGCCATTGTTATATCAGCCATCCTATTCCCCTTCGTTTCCATAATTAAAGGCGTTTCGCCTCTACATTTTAACATATAGATTCGAAAACGCCTCATTATAAGATAGCTCTATCCCGCTTTCGCGGTCCGATTGGGTCACTTTTCTCCGCAGCCGGCAGAAACCCGCGGCAAACCGGAAGTGATTTTATACTGTATAGCCTGGGCTTTCTTGCCCTTGCAGCGATTCCTGCTGCTTTTCAAGGCGTGCACGCTCCGCTTTCTGGCGCGTCGCAAGCGCTTGTTTTTCACGCTGCTCTTCGACTTCTTCCTCGATGCCGAAGATCTGCATGAACAATTCGAGCTGTTCGCGCGATTTTTTCGCCGTGCCCATTTCCTTCGCCTGCAAAATCGGCTCTTTCAACAATTGGTTGATGATCGATTTCGTGTGCTTGTTGAGGATCTTCTTCTCGCGATCCGTCAAATCCGGCATTTTGTTCTCGATGCTTTCCATCGTTTCCGCCTGTATGGTGAGCGCTTTTTCGCGCAATGCGGAAATGACCGGAACGACGCCGAGTGTCCCGAGCCAGTCGTTGAACTGGTCCGCTTCCTGCTCGATCATGCCTGCGATCTGTCTTGCCGCACGCTCGCGTTCAGCGAGGTTCGCTTCCACGATGCCTTGCATATCATCGATATCATACAAGAAGACATTCTGAAGATCGCCGATGCGCGGATCCATATCACGCGGCACTGCGATATCGACCATGAACAACGGCTTGCCTTTTCTGAGCTTCTCGACGAATTGCATCAATTCGAGATCGATGACGAAATCCGTCGACCCGGTGGATGAAATGAGGATATCCGCTTCGAGTAAAGCGCATTGCAATTGATTCAAAGGTTTCGCCGTCCCGCCGAACTTATCAGCCAGCACTTCCGCCTTCTCGAAAGTGCGGTTGATGACCGTGATGCGGTCCGCCCCGCTCCCTTGCAGGTTCTTGATGGCGAGTTCGCCCATCTTCCCTGCCCCGAGAATGACGACATGCTTGTTCTTCAATGAACCGAAGATTTTCTTGCCAAGCTCGACCGCTGCATAGGAAACCGATACGGCATTCTCGCCGATCGCCGTTTCATTGTGCGCACGTTTCGCCAGCGTCACCGCTTGCTTGAACAATTGATTGAATACGGTACCGGTCGTGCCGATTTCCTGGCCTGCCAGGAAACTCGATTTCACCTGGCCGAGGATCTGCGTCTCGCCAAGGACCATCGAATCAATTCCGGCAGTGACACGGAACAAATGATCAATCGCTTCGTCCTGTTCATGGATGAACAAATACTGGGAGAATTGCTCCATCGGAATGTCGAAATAGGAAGCCAAAAATTGCTTCACATAAAAACGCCCGGTATGCAGTTGGTCCACGACGGCATAGATCTCCGTCCGGTTGCATGTCGATACGATAACGTTCTCCAATATGCTTTTTTGTTGTTGCAGGGCTTGCATCGCTCGCGGAAGCTCGCTTTCGATGAACGACAGCTTCTCGCGGATCGATACAGGCGCTGAACGGTAGTTGACCCCGACTACGAGTGTATGCATGGGTTTAAAACACCTTTCGCGTTCAATATTTCATTTCCCTAAGTATACCACTTTTCCATCAGATTATGCCTGCGATTTTGTGAACAAGGCATGAACCTGCTTGAAATTCCCTTTGCCATACAGGGGTTTCCACTGTGGAAACTCCACTTTATAATCATTCTAAACTTAACCTAATTTCAATTCTAGCAAAGCGTCTATAGCGTAACAAGTATAACGCTTGTAGTCGGAATTGACTGTGAACTTATGCACAATGAATAGTGTTGAATTAGGAAAAAGATATGTATATTATCAAAATTAAATAGGCAGTATATGTGGTGGAGATTTCGCTTCAGGGAGGACGCTTGCCGAGGGGCGGGTGTTGAGCCAATGTGCCAAAGTACGCGGCACATTTGTCTCGCCAGCCCGCGCAGCCCCTCCGGCGTCGCCTCCCTTCCGCTCCATCTCTAGTTTTAGAGGGGAAATATAATTCATCATACACTGAAGCAAGCTTGAAAAACTTTAATCTTCTTCGTAAATTCAAATTGAACTGATCACAGAACTTCTCTACAATTATCAAGTCCAGCTAAGCGACGATACCAGCGGATGAAAACAATGAACAGTGACACGTCTTCGCACGCAATATCCAATGAAATCTAAAAGCCGAACCGCGCACCCGGGCTAGCCGTCGCAATAAGACGAGTGCCCTTCTCGGCTTATTGCAAGAGGCATGCCCAAAGCGGGAGGCGACTACTCAGAGATGCGCGCAATAATGAACAATTCATTTTACTATCAAGTCCAGCTAAGTGTCCCTATCAGCGGATGAAACCAACTGACAATGACACGTCATCACACGCAATATCCAGTGAAATCTAAGAGCCGAACCACGCATACGGGCGAGCCGTCGCAGTAAGTCAAGTGTTTTTCTTGGCTTATTGCGGGAGGCATGCCCCAAGCGGGAGGCGGCTATCTCGCGACGAACCCTACAAAAAACAATCTATCTCACTCACTTATCTAATTATCTCGTCCATATATTTCAGCTGGTTACTATTTGCAAAACAAAAAACAGGGCCCGGAAAATCATTGATTTTCCGGGCCCTGTTTTATTTCAAGCCAGTCAGGTGAATTGCCTGCTTGTTTACATGCGTTTTTCGATTTCCTGCCAGGCGGCATCTTTGCCAAGGCCTGTTTCTGAAGAGAAGACAATCAATGGATCGCCTTTCTCCATATCAAGTGTTTCACGGACAACTTTCTTGTGCTTGTCCCATTTGCCTTTCGGGATCTTATCCGCTTTTGTAGCGATGATGATGCAAGGAATGCCGTAATGCTTCATGAAATCATACATCATCCGGTCATCCGCGCTTGGCGGATGGCGCAGGTCGACGATCTGGACGACGGCACGCAATTGCTCGCGGCCCGTGATGTACGTTTCGATCATCTTGCCCCACGCTTCACGCTCGCTTTTCGACACTTTAGCATAGCCGTAACCCGGGACATCGACGAAAAACAGATCTTCTTCGATTTTGTAGAAGTTCAAGGTTTGCGTTTTGCCGGGTTTTGATGAAATGCGGGCCATGCTCTTGCGGCCGATCATTTTGTTGATGAACGATGATTTTCCGACGTTCGAACGCCCGGCCAGCGCAAATTCCGGCAGCTCGGTTTCGGGATACTGCTCGGGACGCACGGCACTGATCACCAGTTCTACATTATTGACATTCATTCTTTTGCTCCTTCCAGCGCGATTTCAAGCGCTTGTTCCGCTTGGCTGACGAGGTGGAATTCCAATTCTTCGCGGATCGTTTCCGGAATATCGTCGAGGTCGCGTTCATTTTCCGCAGGGACGATGATCGTCTTCAATCCTGCACGGTGGGCGCTCAAGGTTTTTTCCTTCAACCCGCCGATCGGCAAGACGCGTCCGCGCAGCGTGATTTCCCCTGTCATGCCGACGTCGCGGCGCACCGGCCGCTTCGTGAGTGCTGAAACAAGCGCTGTCGCAATCGTCACACCGGCTGATGGGCCGTCTTTAGGTACGGCTCCTTCCGGCACGTGGATATGGATATCATGCGCTTCCTGGAAATTCGGGTCGATGCCCAGCTCTTCTGCTTGTGCACGGACGAACGATAATGCCGTCTGGGCGGATTCTTTCATGACGTCGCCCAATTTCCCGGTCAATTGAAGCTTGCCTTTGCCGGCTGATAAAGATACTTCGATTTGCAAGGTATCGCCGCCGACTGCGGTATAGGCAAGGCCTGTCGCCACGCCGATCTGGTTTTCGCTTTCAGCCACGCCGTAGCGGAATTTTTTCTTGCCGAGATAGTTCTCGACTTCTTCCGCCCCCACCGTCACCTGTTCTTTTTCTTTCGAGACGATCTGCTTGGTGACTTTCCGGCAGACGGAAGCGATTTGGCGTTCCAAGCCGCGCACGCCGGCTTCCCGCGTGTAATAGCGGATCATGGAGACGAACGCTTCTTCTTTGAAATCCAATTGCTCTGGCGTCAAGCCGTGCTCTTTCAATTGTTTAGGCGCCAAATGGTTTTTGGCGATCAATTTCTTTTCGAGTTCTGTATAGCCCGCGATCGAAATGACTTCCATGCGGTCGCGCAGCGGCCCTGGAATCGACCCAAGGTCATTGGCGGTAGCGATGAACAGCACATTCGACAGATCATAGCTTTCTTCGATGTAATGGTCACTGAAAGAATTGTTCTGTTCAGGGTCCAATACCTCAAGCATCGCTGACGAAGGGTCGCCGCGGAAGTCGTTGGACATTTTATCGATTTCATCAAGCAGGAATACCGGGTTGACGGTGCCTGCTTTTTTCATCCCTTGGATGATGCGCCCCGGCATTGCGCCGACATACGTGCGGCGATGTCCGCGGATTTCGGATTCATCGCGCACGCCGCCGAGCGAGATGCGGACGAAATTGCGGTCGAGCGAATCGGCGATCGAACGGGCAAGCGAGGTTTTCCCGACGCCCGGTGGCCCGACGAGGCATAGGATCGGCCCGCGCAGCGATTTGGTCATCTGCTGGACGGCCAAGTATTCAAGCACGCGTTCTTTTACCGTTTCAAGGCCATCGTGGTCGCGGTTCAGCACTTCTTCTGCATAGTTGATATCCAGGCGGTCCTCTGTCGCTTCAGACCATGGGATCGTCACGAGCCACTCGATGTAATTGCGGATGATGCCGCTTTCCGCCGCGGCGGAAGGCAATTTCTCATAGCGGTCCAATTCCTTCAACGCCGTCTTCTCGGTCGCTTCCGGCATGCCGGCTTCCTCGATGCGTTTTTTCAGGTCTGCCACTTCCGCGCCCTTGCCGTCCTTGTCGCCCAGTTCGGTTTGGATCGCTTTCATCTGTTCACGGAGATAAAACTCTTTTTGGGTCTGTTCCATCGCTTTTTTCACGCGGTCGTTGATGCGTTTCTCGATGTCCGCCACTTCCTGCTCGTTATGCAGGCGGCTGATCAATAATTCAAGGCGCTTCGTGATATCGAAAGTTTCGAGCACTTCCTGCTTCGCCTGCAATTTCAGCGATAGATGGGAAGCGATCATATCCGCCAAGCGGCCAGGTTCTTCGATATCCGCTACCGTATTGAAGGTTTCGGTCGTCACTTTCTTCGAGCCTTTGCCGAAGACTTCGAACTGCTCCAGCAAGATGCGCATCAAGGCATCTTGTTCCGCATCGCGCTCGGGCTCATCCGGGAACGAGGTCACCTCCACTTGCGTGAATTTCTCCCCGTCTTCGTATTGGTTCCACTGCCCGCGTTCAAGGCCTTCCACCAGTACGCGGATCGTGCCGTTCGGCAATTTCAGCATCTGTTTGACATAAGCCAATGTACCGATTTTATGCAAATCATCTTTGTCCGGCTGTTCCACCGCCATGTCTTTCTGGGTCGCCAAAAAGACGATCTGGTCATCCATCATCGCTTGTTCAAGCGCTGCTACTGAACGCTCCCGGCCGACATCAATATGCAGGACCATCGTCGGGAAGACGAGCAGCCCGCGGAGTGGCAAGAGCGGAACTTGTTTTGTCACTTTTTTCTTCGCCATAAGTAAGTGCACCTCCGTCATTTCTCTTTCTCTTTCTCTCTGTCAGTCTGCGCCAACCATCTGGAAGACTGGTGCTTTTTTCGTGAAAAAAGGGCTGACCCCCATACGCGCGGATGTGCACGATTCAGAGTCAGCCCGTATCATCCTATTCTTGTGCATCAGCCCAGATGTTAAGCGGATGTTTTTTCGTTATTGCCGTTATCGTACTCAGTGCCGTCTTCAAGCATCAATTTCGGCTGTGAATTCTCGGTCACTGTTTCTTTCGTGATGATGCATTCGACGATGTCTTCACGGGATGGCAAATCATACATGACATCAAGCATGATGTTCTCGATGATAGAGCGCAATCCGCGCGCGCCTGTTTTCCGCTCGATTGCGAGACGGGAAATTTCGATCAACGCATCGTGTTCGAATGTCAATTTGACGCCATCAAGCTCCATCATTTTCTGGTATTGCTTGATGAGTGCGTTTTTCGGTTCTGTCAGGATCTGCACAAGTGCATTTTCATCCAATTGCTCAAGGCTTGCGAGCACTGGCAGACGGCCGATGAATTCAGGGATCAAGCCGAACTTCAGCAAGTCCTCTGGGATCAATTGGCTAAGAAGGGATTTTTCATCCATTTCCTCTTTGTTCGGGTCTGCCCCGAAGCCGATGACTTTATTGCCGAGGCGGCGTTTGATGATCTGGTCGACTCCGTCAAATGCGCCCCCTACGATGAACAGGACGTTCGTCGTATCGATTTGGATGAATTCCTGATGGGGATGCTTGCGCCCGCCTTGCGGTGGAACACTTGCTGTTGTGCCTTCCAGGATTTTCAGCAAGGCTTGCTGTACGCCTTCACCGGATACGTCGCGTGTAATCGACGGGTTCTCGGATTTGCGCGCCACTTTATCGATTTCATCGATATAGATGATGCCTTTTTCCGCACGGTCCACATCGTAATCTGCCGCCTGGATCAATTTGAGCAAGATGTTTTCGACATCTTCCCCGACATAGCCGGCTTCAGTGAGCGATGTTGCATCCGCAATAGCAAACGGCACGTTCAGGATGCGCGCGAGAGTTTGCGCGAGCAAAGTTTTGCCGCTTCCTGTCGGCCCGATCAAGACGATATTCGATTTCGACAGTTCGACATCGTCGATCTTGCTTTGGGAATTGACGCGTTTATAGTGGTTGTATACCGCTACTGCCAAGGATTTTTTCGCCTTGTCCTGGCCGATTACATAGCCGCCAAGGATATCCATGATTTCTTTAGGTTTCGGTACTTCCTTGAACTCAGTTTCTTCTTCTGTTCCGAGTTCTTCCTCTACGATTTCCGTGCAAAGCTCGATGCACTCGTCGCAAATATATACACCTGGCCCTGCGACCAGTTTACGGACCTGTTCCTGCGGTTTGCCGCAAAATGAACATTTAAGATGTTCTTTTTCATCATTGAATTTGAACAATGTAGTCACCCCTATTCAAGCCATTATGTTACAAGATTATTTTGATTGTATCAACTAATTAGAACTATGCCAAAGAAACTGCCTTTATATGTAGGAACTTGAATTTGTCGGCAGTGTCATAACTCAGTTTTTAGAAAACCGAACCTTTTCAGCTGGTAAATCGCCGTAACTGCTACAAAAAACTCCATTATTTTCGATCGAGCATGACGTTATAGCTTTGCTCCCACATTTACTGCGTAAATGCCTCGCTCATTCATTTCCCGCGGGAGTCTCCGTAGTATTACGGCTGACCTAAACTCATTATAAGTATTAATATTTATGAGATCGGCAAAAGACATTCATTTTTGTTGCAATTATGTATAGAAAACAAGGTGCGGTTGCCGCACCTTGTCCTATTAAGAATCTTATGTGTTATTCAGCAGCTTTTGCGTCAGAGATTTTAGCGTTCTCCACTAGGAACTCAACCGTGTTTTGCATGCGGATGTCATTCTCTAGCATTTCAGTGCCGCCTAGAGCTGTTTTGATCTGTTCAGCGTCCATGTTGAATTGGCCAGCCATTTTCTCAAGCTCTTTATCGATGTCTTCAGAAGTGACTTCCATGTTTTCCGCTTTTGCGATCGCTTCAAGCGTCAATGATACACGCACGCGTGTTTCAGCGTCAGCTTTCATTTGCTCGCGAAGTGCATCTTCGTCCTGGCCTGAGAACTGGAAGTACAATTCCTTGTTCATGCCTTGCTGGCTTAGGCGTTGTTCGAAGTCTTGCATCATGCGGTCGATTTCAGAGTCGATCATCGCTTGCGGGATTTCGACTGTTGCGTTTTCTGCCGCTTTTTGTACAAGCTCGTCGCGCATTTGAGTCTCAGAAGCGTTTTCTTTCTCCGCTTTCAAGTTTTCTTTCATTTTCGTGCGAAGTGCATCAAGGCCTTCCACTTCTTCGTCAAGTTCTTTAGCGAACTCGTCGTTCAGTTCAGGAAGTTCTTTCGCTTTCACTTCGTTTACCGTCACTTTGAACGTTGCCGCTTTTCCAGCAAGCTCTTCCGCGTGGTACTCTTCAGGGAAAGTGACTTCCACGTCTTTTTGTTCGCCGGCTTTCGCGCCGACCAATTGCTCTTCGAAGCCTGGGATGAATGAGTTAGAACCGATTTCTAGGGAGTAGTCGTTGCCTGCCCCGCCTTCAAACGCTTCTCCGTCCACGAATCCTTCGAAATCGATGACGGCAGTATCGCCGTTTTCGACTTGCCCGTCTTCTTTGACAGTCAATTCAGCCATGCGCTCCTGGCTTTGTTTCAATTGCTCTTCGATTTCCTCGTCCGTCACGTCTGTGTCTTCTTTGGAAACTTCAAGCCCTTTGTATTCGCCAAGTTCCACTTCCGGTTTCACTGTCACTTTAGCAGTGAAGACCAATGGCTCGTTCTTTTCCAATTTCTCGATGTCGATTTCAGGGCGGTCAACCGGGTTGATGCCTGCTTCTTCGACTGCGTTCGCGTATGCGTCCGGCAGGATGAAATCAAGTGCATCCTGGTAAAGAGATTCTACACCGAAACGTTTTTCGAACATTTGGCGAGGCATTTTCCCTTTGCGGAATCCTGGTACGTTAATTTCCTTAACGACTTTTTTGAACGCTTTATCAAGCGCGCCGTTTACTTCTTCAGCCGGCACTTCTACTGTAAGAACTCCGACATTACCTTCTTGCTTTTCCCATTTTGCTGACATGTATAAGCCCTCCAAACAATTTTTTACAAAGTCATGTACGAATTTTGTACGATTTTTGACAACCTCCACATTATATCACACATACGAGCAGGTTCAACTATTTCTAACCATTGCGCAATTCTATGTATGCCTCAGCCTGCATGAGCATTTCCAGCAGTTTCGGATCGGCTTTTCCGTCCACTTCCCCGTTGAATAAACTATCGAGATAAGCATGGTATGCCTCAGCGATCTCCGCTTCTTCAAACTCTTCCCAGAAAAAAGGATAGAGCAGATAGATGTGCCGGTCGACCAGTTCCATCGCCATCTGCAGCTTGGCCGGCTCTTTTTCCAAAGCCTCTTCCAAGCGCTTGCGGATCCCGAGCAGCCTGGCATCTTTCAATGGGTCGGGCAGCTCTTCAATCGCCAATTCATTATTATAGTGGAATTTTCCGACGCGCACCGTCCCGGTTATCTGCTGTTCACGGAGCATGAGCAGCAAATAGGATTTCGCAACCCAGTCCACTTCCGGATGCCCAATCAGCTCAATCAATTGGTTCTTCATCGCCCCATAGGCTTCTGTCGGCAATTCGGTCACCCGCTGCTCCTGTTCGGCAGCGCTGAGCGGCAAGAATTGTTCCAGGCTGAATTGGCCCGTTTCCCTTTTGGCCGAGGCAGTGCTTTCGGCGATGCGTTCGTTCAGATCGCGCAATTGGTGGAATTGCTCCAAACGCTCTTTCGGCAAGACGTTTTCCTCGATGAGCACTTCGATCATCTTCTCGGCTTCCTCGAATTCCTTCACTTGCATTAAAATGCTTATGTATAGCTCCATCGTCTCCAAATAATGGATCGGCCCGATGCGCAGCAATTCCTGGACCACTTCGAGCGCTTCCTCGAATTCCCCCAGCTCATACAAACTGTAGGCATAACCGCCGAGCGCTGCCGCATGGTCCGGCTCGTAGACGAGCACTTGGTACAGTTTATCCCGCGCATCGGCATATTGTTCATTCTTTAAACTGGTCATCCCTTCCGATAGCAGCCGGGTGACGGTCGTCGGAAAGACGATGACATTGCCCCTGCGCTTCAAATCCCCAAACTTTTTCCGCATCCTACCACCTCTTTGTCCATTCATCATACCATAGGGAAATGCCCCTTGAAAATGAAAGCTGGCGCTATTTTGCGCCAGCCTCCTTGCCGTTCAAGACCAGTTTGTAAGTGACATCCGCTTTCAAGGAATGGGCCACCGGGCAATACTTCTCGCCGCTGACTTCGATGGCATGCCAGGCTTTATCCGCTTCGATGTCGCCTTCCACAATAAACGTCACCGTGATCGCCAAAAATTCCTTTGGCGGGTCCCGGCGCTTGTCTCCTTCCGTGACGATTTCGATGGAGTGCACATCTTTCATCTTGGAGCGCAGGATCATCACGACATCCATGCCGACGCATCCGGCAAGCGACCCGAGCAGCGCCTGCATCGGGAGCAAACCCTGGTCGTTCCCCACGCCTTGGTGCGCATCCATCCTCAGCATGTGCCCGCCTTGGCCGGAAGCTTCAAATACAAAATCGCCTTGCCATTTCGTGCTGAGTTTCAGTCGATCGGCCTCCATACACAACACATCCCTTACAGCTTTTTATCAGTGTATCATTCGAGGCTCTCCGGTTCATCTGTTAAATAAAAAAACCGCCCGCGCACCAGCGGGACAGTTTCGTTAAATGATGGCATGCATCGCGACATATGCCATATAGCAAATGACTTCACGCGCGAAAAACGGGACGATGTCGGCAAAGGCATTGAATTCGGTCGATGGCGTCGGCGAGGAATAAGCTTCGATTCCGGCGTGTTCCGCCATGAGCAGCGCCCGCTTCATATGTAGGGGGTCGCTGACGACAAGAAAGCTCGACAAGCCATTTTCTTTTGCCACTTCACCGGCAAAGCGGAAGTTCTCCTCGGTGATGAGCGATTGGGTTTCGATCAGGATATCTTCTTCAGGGATATTATTGCGGATCGCGAAATTCCGGCTCACGACCGACTCAGCGAAATCCGCGCCATCCGTAATGCCTCCTGTAAAAATGATTTTCTCGACATAGCCAGCTTCGTATAGATCGATGGCGTGGCGTATGCGCTGCTCGAGCACCGGCGAAGGCTCTCCACCGATGACTTTCGTGCCGAGCACAATCGCCGCATCGGCTTCAAGCAATTCCGATTCACTGGCGAAGGTCCAGATGCTTGTCGCCGTCGCTGCAACTAAAATCGTATGTATAAGGGAAAGTACAATCAATATCCGTTTCCATTTGTTTCTGAACACGCTTCATTTCCACCTTTAGATCTGATTTTTCTCTATCTTTTTCCATTATACGATATAGCGCGCAAATAAACAGTGAAAAATCAAATGTCCATCATTTCTTCACAGACATTCTCATTCAAATAAAAAACCTTGTTTTCCCGGTTAGGGAAAAACAAGGTTTTGGGACGTCCCAGGAGGGATTCGAACCCCCGACCGACGCCTTAGAAGGGCGTTGCTCTATCCAGCTGAGCTACTGAGACATGACTTTCCTCACGAAAGACAATTTTAATTATAGAAATCATCCGTGGAAAAGTCAATGCTATTTTAAAAAAATATCTAGTTTCTTATTTGAGCCACTCCGGCATTGCTTCGCTGAGCTCGCGCAATGCTTGCCCGCGGTGTGAGATGGCTGCTTTTTCTTCAGGTTCGAGTTCTGCCATGGCACGTTCCTGGGCAGGGACATAAAAGATCGGGTCGTAGCCGAAGCCATTGTCGCCGCGGCGCAGGCGCAGGATCTCGCCTTCGCAGGAGCCGGAGAATGTCTGCGTTTCTTCTCCTGGTGCAGCCACCGCCAAGACGCAACGGAAGCGCGCAGTCCGCTCTCCGTCAGGCACGCCAGACAATTTCTCCAGCACTTTATCGATATTCGCGTCGTCGCTTTTCTCGCCTCCCGCATAGCGTGCGGAATAGACGCCCGGCTCTCCATCCAAGGCATCGATCTCAAGGCCGCTGTCATCGGCGATGACCGGGATGCCAAGTTCTTTGGCGACGCCTTCCGCTTTCAGGATGGCATTGGCTTCGAACGTGGTGCCGGTTTCTTCGATGTCGAGTTCTTTTGCGATATCTCTCAAGGTCAATACTTCGTAGCCTAGAGGCGATAGCAAGGTTTCGAAGTCTTTTGCTTTTCCTTTATTCTGTGTCGCAATGACGATTTTTTTCATAATGCCGTCTCCGCCTTTTCCCCGATCCGCGTGGACAATTCGCCGATCGCTTGTTGTTGGATTTTGATCAATTGCTGGATGCCTGCTTCGCCAAGATCGAGCATTTCATTCAATTCCTTGCGGCTGAATGTCGCTTCTTCGCCGGTACCCTGCATCTCGACGAATTCCCCGGACCCGGTCATGACCAGGTTCATATCGACCGCTGCCGTGGAATCCTCTTCATAATTCAAATCAAGGATGGCTTGCTTGCTGCTATTGATGCCGACACTTGTTGCGGCTAAATAATCCGTCACCGGGAAAACCGGCACGTCCAATTTGCCGAGTGCGATGACCATGGCGATAAACGCACCGGTAATGGAAGCTGTGCGCGTCCCCCCGTCCGCCTGGATGACGTCGCAATCGATCCATAGCGTACGTTCGCCGATCTTCTCGAGATCCACGACAGCGCGCAGCGAGCGGCCGATCAGGCGCTGGATTTCCATCGTGCGCCCGCCGAGCTTGCCGCGTGTCGCTTCACGCTGGTTGCGGCTTCCTGTTGCGCGCGGCAGCATGGAATATTCCGCTGTCACCCAACCCTTGCCCTGACCTCTCAAAAAACTCGGGACACGCGACTCGATCGTCGCTGTACAGATCACTTTCGTCTGCCCGACCGTAATCAGGACCGATCCTTCCGGGTGGATCAGGTAATCCGTCTCCACTTCCACCGGGCGCAGTTCATCTGCTTGTCTATTATCAATTCTTGTCATAATTGAATCCTCCTCATGTACTCAAAAAATCTTACCATAATTCTCCCTTGACGACAAAAACCCGGCGGCTAGGCCGTCAGGTTTTCGGGAACTGGATTGAACGGATGCATGGATCGTCGATGGCAAGCCATTTTCGGATGATCGTGCGGAAAATCTCCGTCGAACCGGACGTATAAAATTGATGGACGGGCGGTTTTCGGCGATCCGCGAATTTGTCCTGGTAGCTCAAGTGGCGCGATACGTCTTTCGCCGTTTCCTGCGCTGATGACAAAACCGTCACCGACTCGCCCAGTTCTTGCTCGATAAAGCCCTGCAATAGCGGATAATGGGTGCACCCGAGGATGGCGGTATCGAAATCCTTCGATTTGATCGCCGACAAAGTCTCCGCCACCATGCGGCGGGCGAACTCCCCTTCATACTCATCACTTTCCACGAGCGGCACGAAACGCGGGCATGCCAATTGGATGACGTCCGAAGCCGAAACAAGCGACTTGATCGCTTTTTCATAAGCGCCGCTCTTGACGGTTCCGGACGTGCCGAGGACGGCAATCTTCTTCGTCGAAGAGGACTTGATGGCAGCGCGGGCTCCCGGGAAAATGACACCGATGACCGGGATCGGCAATTTTTTCTGCAAGGAATTGAGCGCAGCCGCCGTCGCCGTATTGCAGGCGATGACCAGCATTTTGATATTCATTTTCATGAGCGCCTCTGCCATTTGCCATGTATAGCGCCGAACTTCCGCAAGGGGCCTCGGGCCATACGGGCAGCGTGCATTGTCGCCGATGTAACAGATTTTTTCATTTGGCAAAAGTTTCATGATTTCCTTGGCGACGGTCAATCCCCCGACGCCCGAATCAATGACTCCGATTGGCGCATTCAATGTCATAGCCCCGCTCCTATTTCATGTTGATATGCATTTTCTCCAACAAGCTTGAAAATTGCTCGACTTCATCTTCACTGAAGTCTTCCAGTACTGCTTCCAAGTAATCCTGGCGCTTCTTGATCACTTCCTCGATGATCCGCTCGCCTTCTTCCAATAGTTTGATGCGCACCACGCGGCGGTCCTGTTCCTCGCGGATGCGGACGACCAACTCGTTCTTTTCCATCCGGTCGACCAGGTCGGTCGTCGTGCTGAACGCCAAAAACATTTTATTCGACAAGTCGCCGATGGTCATGTCGCCATGTTCGAACAGCCATTGAAGCGCCACGAACTGTGGCGGCGTGATAGTATACGAATTCAGGATTTCGCGGCCTTTTTGTTTGATGATGCCCGATATGTAACGCAATTCCTTTTCCATAAATGCCACACGTTCCAAGTCGTGGCGGCGGTTTAAGTTGTCTTCAGTCATGGACTTGGTTCACTCCCTAGCTACTGGTATTTTGTTCCATAATGACATTTTCGTTCGATAAGGCAAGGCTTGCATTATTTGCCGGAAGAAGCCAAACTCCCGTTGCGCAGCATCGCCTTCTCCCCGTCGCTCCATGGATGCCCCTTGCCGCTTGTTTTGGAGATTTGGACGATTGCGCCCCTGCCGGTGAAGCAAGTCTCCTGCTTATCGTTCACTGCCCAATAATGGATGTCTGCCGAAGAGTTTCCGATCGATTCCACTTTCACGTAAATCTTCAATTGTTCATCGAAAAATACTTGGCGGACGAAATCGACCTGCATGTCCGCTACAACTGGGATCAAGTCGCTGTCATTTGAAAGCCAAGCCTGCATCAAGCCGATTTCTTTCATGAATTCGATTCTGGCGTATTCAAAATAAGCGATCGGCACCGTGTTGTTGACGTGGCCGAACATGTCCGTTTCCGAAAAGCGCACGTGCACCTGCGCGTAAAAAGTAAAGCCTTCCTGCCATTTGGTGAAATCCTCTATGTAAGACGCCCTCATTCCAGTTCCCCCTGTATATGTTACTCATTTTGTAAGTATAGCAAAAACTCGTGCAAAGAACAGCTGTTTCAGCTAAGCTGGCACATTTTCGGATGAAACAAAAAAACTCCGCCTTAAAGGCGGAGTGTGGATTAGTCGACCATGTGATCGCTTCCGAAGAAGTTGCGGAACATCTGGATGTTCGTGTCGCGGTTCAAAGCTGCGATGGAAGTTGTCAAAGGAATGCCTTTCGGGCAAGATTCCACACAGTTTTGGGAGTTACCGCAATCCGCAAGGCCACCTTCACCCATGATAGCGTTCAAACGCTCGTCACGGTTCATGGAACCTGTTGGATGCGCGTTCATCAAGCGGACTTGAGAAAGCGGAGCCGCGCCGATAAAGTCGGATTTATCGTTGACGTTCGGGCAAGCCTCGAGGCATACGCCGCACGTCATGCATTTAGACAATTCATAAGCCCATTGGCGTTTGCGCTCAGGCATACGCGGGCCTTCGCCAAGATCATGCGTACCGTCGATCGGCACCCACGCTTTGACTTTCTTCAGTGAGTCGAACATGCGGCTGCGGTCTACGATCAAGTCGCGGACGACCGGGAATGTTTTCATCGGCTGAAGGCGGATTGGCTGTTCCAGCTGGTCGACAAGAGCTGTACACGACTGGCGTGCTTTGCCGTTGATGACCATGGAACATGCACCGCATACTTCCTCCAGGCAGTTCATGTCCCAGTTGACTGGAGTCGTTTTCTTCCCGTCCATGTTGACCGGGTTGCGCCGGATTTCCATCAATGCGGAAATGACGTTCATATTGGCGCGATATGGCAATTCGAACTTTTCCCAGTACGAATTTTCGTCTGTGGAATTGCGGCGTTCGATTTCAAAAATAACCGTTTTTGCTGCTTCACCCATGGTAAAATAGCTCCCTTCTTTATTACTATGCTTTCGCGGAATAATCGCGTTTGCGTGGCGGGATCAAAGAAGTATCGACATCTTCATAATGGAAGATCGGCTCATCGTAACCGTTGAATTTCGCCATTGTCGTCTTAAGGAATTCCTCGTCATTACGTTCCGGGAATTCCGGCTTGTAATGAGCACCGCGGCTTTCGTTGCGTTTCAATGCGCCAATCGTGATGACACGTGCTAAATGTAGCATATTTTTCAGCTGGCGTGTAAACATAGCCCCTTGGTTGCTCCAAAGTTGCGTATCCGTCATGCTGATGTGGTTAAAGCGTTCAAGCAATTCCTGGATTTTGCGGTCCGTTTCTTCAAGGCGGTCATTATAGCGTACGACCGTCACGTTGTCCGTCATCCATTCGCCAAGTTCCTTGTGCAGGACGTAGGCATTTTCAGTTCCATCGAGTGCCAGGATCTCTTCCCATTTACGCTGCTCTTCAGCTTCGTGCTTCTCGTAAATGTCGTTTGGAAGATCTTCAGCCAAAACTTCCAGGCCTTTGACATAATCCAAAGCGTACGGCCCTGCTACCATTCCGCCGTAGATGGCAGACAATAGGGAGTTTGCGCCGAGGCGGTTTGCGCCGTGCTGCGAGTAATCACACTCGCCAGCCGCTAGAACACCCGGGATGCTTGTCATTTGATGATCGTCGACCCATAGCCCGCCCATAGAGTAATGGACAGCCGGGAAAATTTTCATCGGTACTTTGCGAGGGTCGTCGCCTGTGAATTTCTCATAGATTTCGATGATCCCGCCAAGTTTGATGTCGAGCTCTTTCGAATCCTTATGGGAAAGGTCCAGGTATACCATGTTCTCGCCGTTGATGCCGAGCTTCTGGTTAACGCACACGTCGAAGATTTCGCGCGTCGCGATATCACGCGGCACAAGGTTTCCGTAAGCCGGATATTTCTCTTCGAGGAAGTACCAAGGCTTGCCGTCTTTATATGTCCAGATCCGTCCGCCTTCACCGCGTGCAGATTCTGACATCAAGCGGAGCTTGTCGTCTCCAGGAATTGCTGTCGGGTGGATTTGGATGAATTCGCCGTTCGCGTAGTATGCGCCTTGCTGATAAACGATCGATGCGGCAGAGCCTGTGTTGATGACGGAGTTCGTGGATTTTCCGAAGATGATCCCCGGGCCGCCGGTTGCCATGATGACAGCATCCGAGCGGAATGATTTGATCTCCATCGTCGTCAAGTTCTGTGCAGTGATTCCGCGTGATACGCCGTTATCGTCAAGAACCAGGCCAAGGAATTCCCAGCCTTCGTATTTCGTGATGAGCCCTGCCACTTCATAGCGGCGGACTTGCTCATCTAGTGCATAAAGCAATTGCTGGCCAGTCGTTGCACCGGCAAATGCCGTTCTGTGGTGCATCGTGCCACCGAAACGGCGGAAGTCAAGAAGCCCTTCAGGCGTACGGTTGAACATGACGCCCATGCGGTCAAGCAGGCGGATAATCCCTGGTGCTGCATCCGCCATCGCTTTAACCGGCTTTTGGTTCGCTAGGAAGTCACCGCCGTAAACGGTGTCATCAAAGTGAATGTCCGGTGAATCCCCTTCACCTTTTGTATTCACCGCTCCGTTAATGCCGCCCTGTGCGCACACAGAGTGAGACCGTTTAACGGGAACGATGGAAAATAGATCGGCAGGTGAACCTGCTTCGGCAACTTTGATCGCTGCCATTAGACCAGCTAGGCCCCCACCGACGATAGAAATTTTGCCTTTCGCCATTGTAGTGTTCACTCCTCTTTTAATTCACCAATGTTTGGGACATCCTTAAACGAATGCAAACAATGCTCTGATACCAATGATCGATAATACAATAAAGACTAGAAGTGTGAAGTAAGTTGAGTAGCGCTGCGCTTTCTCTGAAACCGTGATTCCCCACGTCACGAAGAAAGACCACAATCCGTTCGCCAAGTGGAACGTTGCGGACAGGACACCCAATACGTAGAAGGCGAACATGAACGGATTCGACAGGATGTTTTCCATCATGTTGAAATCTGCCTCTGCTGCACCAATCGCAACTTGGAACCTTGTCTCAAATACGTGCCATGCGATAAAGACCACAAGGAAAATCCCGGTGTAACGCTGTGCAACAAACAGGATGTTGCGCATGTAGCTGTAATGCCCCGGGTTGTTTTTCGCTGTGAACGCTATGTATAATCCGTAGAAAGCATGATACATGAGCGGCAAGTAGATGACGAAAATCTCCAGGAAAATAACGAATGGAAGATTTGCCATGAAGTGGGCAGCTTGGTTAAACGCTTCCACGCCTTGCGTAGCGAAATGGTTGACGATCAAATGCTGCGTCAAGAACAAACCGATTGGAATGACCCCGAGTAAAGAGTGCAGCCTGCGCATTAAAAATTCACGATTGTTATCCAAAAATTTTACCCCCCTCAAAAACTTTAGTTGGCAGCGCAAAGCTTTCCTATATCAAGAAAATATCTTCGCGTTGCTGTAAGCATCATGTACAAGAATATGACATATTTATTGTACTCCCCCCCTTTAGGAGCGTCAAGGTAAGGAAAGCTTTTTGGGCACATACAGTCTGGGCTTCCGGGAGGTTATTTTGGATATTAAATAGGAAAGCATTCATGAAAAGCTATATTTTTATTTTAAAACAAGCGGAATACAGGCATCTGTTTCACGGTTTTATAAGCAAATATAGGACCGTGAAAGCAAGAATTCAAATTTGAACAAATTGTGAATTTTTACACAAACTTTTGATGGCGCAAAAAAACCCGGCCTAGCCGGGCTTTTTCTTATCTGACGGTTACTGGCGTCAGGCCATATGCATCGTGGAGCGCATTCGCCGATCGTTCCATTTCACTTGCCGGCACCACGACAGAGACTTTGATTTCCGAAGTGCTGACCATTTTCACCGGTACATTCTCCCCACGGAGAATATCGAACATCTTGGCCGCGACACCCGGATTCGACACCATGCCGGATCCGACGATGGACACTTTCGCCAAGCCGGTTTCGATATCGATGGCGTTATAGCCAATTTTTTCTTGCGCTTCCGACAAGACGCGCTGGGCTTCTGCCAGGCTGTCTTCTTTGATTGAAAAAGAAACAGACGGCGGAAACTCCTCACTGATGCTTTGCACGATGATATCGACATCGATCAAGTGATCCGCAAGACTCGTGAAGATATTGGCAAGCGACCCGTTGAATGGCTTCGTATAACTGACAGTGATGCGGGCGATGTCTTTTTCGAATGCCACGCCGCGCACGATTAGATTTTTTTCCACAGTGATCACCTCTTGAATGATAGTCCCCGGTTCATCCGAGTAGCTGGCCCGCACGGAAAGGGGCACTTGGTTGTTCTTGGCGAATTCCACGGCTCGCGGATGCAGGACCCCCGCTCCGAGGTTTGCCAATTCGAGCATTTCGTCGTAGGAAATCTGTTCGAGCTTGCGCGCGCCTGTGACATAACGGGGATCGGAAGTATAGACCCCGTCGACATCGGTGTAGATTTCGCAATTCTCAGCGCCTAGCGCAGCCGCCAGTGCGACAGCGGTCGTATCGGACCCGCCGCGGCCAAGCGTCGTGATATTGCCGTTCTTGTCGACGCCCTGGAACCCTGCGACCACGCAGAACAGTCCGAGGTCGAGGGCCTCTTCCAAACGCTGTGTATGAATCGTTTCGATGCGCGCATTGCGCGGAACGGATTCCGTTTCGATGCCCGCCTGCCAGCCTGTGAAACTCAAGGCATCATGCCCAAGTTTTTTGAACGCCATCGCCAACAGCGAAATGGTCACTTGTTCACCTGTCGCAAGCAGCATGTCCATTTCACGCTTTGGCGGCTCTGCGGAAATCTCTCCCGCAAGCCCAAGTAACGTGTCTGTCGTTTTGCCCATCGCCGAGACGACGATGACGACGCGCTTGCCTTGTTGTTTTTCCTGGATGGCGCGTCTTGCTACGCCCACGATTTTCTCCGGAGACGCCACGGACGTCCCGCCGAATTTCATTACGATTGTTGTCATTCTCTTCACTCCCACTTAAGATAAGTGGCCCTCAACAAAAAAGAGGCAACTCGCCGATTGCCCGGCAAGCTACCTCTCTTCTCATGTACGATTTCAAACGTCCATGTGAGATAGCCCTCCAGAGTCAAACTCTGACAGCCCTGCATCTCTTAAATGCAGGACCAGCATACACGCAAGCAGTGCGCGTAAACTTCGGCGGGCGTCCCTTTCGGCATCCTTCACAGATTCTGCAAATCTCGGGATGCTTACTATTGACGTCCGCTCCTCTATCATCACTTATTACAAGTGATTCAATTGTGTTAATACAATACCACGAAGTTATTCCTGTTGCAACGGCTGTTCCTTGAAATGCCGCTCGATTTCCGCGGCCAGCTTCTCAGGAATGCCCGCCTGCTGGATTTCGCCTGCGGTCGCTTCCTTGATTTTCCGGACGGAACCGAAATGCTTCAGCAATTGCTGCTTGCGCTTCGGCCCGACGCCTTGGAGCCCATCCAAGGCCGATTGAATCGAATTCTTGCCGCGCAATTGGCGGTGGAACGTGATGACAAAGCGGTGGACTTCATCTTGGATGCGCTGCAATAAATAAAATGCTTCACTCGTGCGCTTGAGTTCCACCATTTCGACCGGGTTGCCGTACAGCAGCTGGGACGTTTGGTGTTTCGCGTCTTTTGCCAGCCCTGCAATCGGAATGTCGAGGCCAAGTTCATCTTCGATGATCTCACGCGCCGATTCGATCTGGCCTTTGCCTCCATCGATGATGATCAAGTCGGGCAGCGGCAAGCCATCTTTCAGCACACGGCTATAGCGCCTGCGGACCACTTCACGCATCGCCGCATAGTCATCGGGCTTCTGCGCGGAGCGTGTCTTGTATTTCCGGTAATCTTTCTTCGACGGCTTGCCGTCTACGAAGACGACCATCGCAGACACGGCATCTGCCCCTTGGATATGGGAGTTATCGAACGCTTCGATGCGCAGCGGCGTATGGATGTTCATCGCTTCGCCGAGTTCGTTGCAGGCACCGACCGTCCGTTCTTCCTGGCGTTCGAGCAACTGGAATTTCTCCTTGATGGCGATTTCCGCATTCTTGCGGGCAAGCTGGACCAAATCCTTTTTCTTGCCGCGCTGCGGGACGAGCACTTTCGCGCCGAGCCATTCTTTCAGGAATTCTTCGTCGTCCGCCTCCTGAAGCAGGATCTCATGCGGCTTGACGTTATTCGGCTTTTCATAGAACTGCCCAAGGAAGGTCAGGAATTCTTCTTCGGGGTCGCGGTACAGCGGGAACATCGAAACCTCGCGCTCGATCAGCTTTCCTTGGCGCACGAAAAATACCTGGACGCACATCCAGCCTTTATCGACTGCATAGGCAAAGACGTCGCGATTGGTAAAATCATTCATCGCCATTTTCTGCTTTTCCATGACCGATTCGATATGGCTGATCTGGTCACGGTATTCTTTTGCCCGCTCGAATTCCAGGTTCTCCGCCGCTTCGCTCATCTTCTCGGTCAGCTCCTGCTTCACTTCTCGGAAGCCGCCGTTCAGGAACCGGCTGATGCCGTCGATCATTTCACGGTAGGTGTCCTTTTCGACCGGCTTGACGCAAGGCGCAAGGCATTGGCCGAGATGGTAGTAAAGGCAGACACGGTCCGGCATCGTATGGCATTTGCGGAGCGGGTACAACCGATCCAGCAGCTTTTTCGTCTCGCTCGCCGCATAGGCGTTCGGGTATGGGCCGAAGTATTTCCCTTTGTCTTTCTTGACCTGTCTCGTGATGACCAGTTTCGGATGGCGTTCACCAGTGATTTTCAAATACGGATAGGTCTTGTTGTCTTTCAGGCGGATATTGTATTTCGGATCATGCTTCTTGATGAGGTTCAACTCAAGGATCAAAGCTTCTTTGTCGGAAGACGTGACGATGTATTCAAAGTCCTCGATTTCGTTGACGAGGCGCTGGGTTTTCGTATCGTGGCTGCCGGTAAAATAGGAGCGCACCCGGTTTTTCAGCACTTTCGCTTTGCCGACGTAGATGACTGTCCCTTGGCGGTCCTTCATCAAATAGCAGCCCGGCTGGTCCGGCAACACTGCCAATTTATGTCGAATCATTTCATTTTTCATTTCCTCACCCTATTTAAAAAACCGGGTTCCACGAATGGGACCCGGTTTTGGAATTATGCGTGTTTTTCAACCAATTCAGCCAATGCTTCTTTTGGACGGAAGCCGACAACTTTATCGACTGTTTCGCCGTTCTTCATCAAAAGAAGTGTCGGGATGGACATGATACCGTATTCGCTAGCTGTCTGTTGGTTTTCATCAACATCCAATTTCACGATTTTCACTTTATCGTCCATATCTGCATCGAGTTCTTCAAGAACTGGGGCGATCATTTTACAAGGCCCGCACCATGCTGCCCAGAAATCTACCAATACGAGACCTTCTGAAACTTCCTGTTTGAAATTCTGATCTGTTCCTTTAACGATTGCCATGTATAATTCCTCCTTAAGTGATAACCAAACTATATTTCGATTATAGCAGACGTGATTTACGCTAGCTATTTATTTGCCTAGTCCTTCCATACCCGCCTGTTGTTGGCGTTAAACTGCATGGGTTAGATGTAATCAATGTATTTAGAGTCTAGGAGATTCCGCTACAGGGGCACGCAAAAAAACAGCCCGCTACATTGCGGGCTGCTGTAATTACATGACTTTCTTGAATTCTTCTGTAAGCAAAGGGATGACGTCGAATAGGTCTCCGACGATTCCGTAGTCTGCTACTTTGAAGATGTTCGCTTCTGGGTCTTTATTGATTGCAACGATGACTTTGGAGTTGGACATCCCTGCCATGTGCTGAATCGCGCCGGAAATTCCCGCTGCGATGTAAAGATCAGGTGTAACGACTTTCCCTGTCTGTCCGATCTGCAGCGAATAATCGCAATAATCCGCGTCACATGCGCCGCGTGATGCCCCGACTGCGCCTCCGAGAAGGTCAGCCAATTCCTGTAATGGCTCGAAGCCTTCCTTGCTCTTGACGCCGCGTCCGCCGGCGATGATAACTTTCGCTTCGGAAAGGTCGACGCCTTCTGCCGATTTGCGGACGACGTTTTTGATGATCGTGCGCAAGTTCGTGATATCGACCGACAAGCTCGATACATCGCCGGAACGCTCTTCACGCTCAAGCGGTGCGATGTTGTTCGGGCGCACTGTAACGAAGACAACGCCGTCTTCTTTCAATTTCACTTTTTCAAACGCTTTACCGGAATAGATCGGGCGGATGAAGACAGCGTCATCGCCTTCCCCTTCGATATCCGTCACATCGGAGATCAAGCCTGTTTGCAATTTCGATGCGATTTTCGGCGACAAGTCCTTGCCGACTGCAGTGTGGCCGAAGACGATTGCTTCCGGTTGCTCCTGGTCGACGACCGCCATGAATGCCTGGCCGTAGCCATCGGATGTATAGGATTTCAAGTGTGGGTGCTCGACTGTGATGACGCGGTCAGCGCCGTAAGCTACCAATTCGTTACCGAAGTCGCTCACTGATTCCCCAAGCAAGACAGCAACGACTTCCCCGCCGCCTGAAATTTTCTTGGCTGCGGCAATTGCTTCAAATGATACGTTGCGCAAAGCGCCTTCACGCGTTTCGCCCAATACTAATACTTTTTTCGACATAGTCCGTTAACCCCCTAAGTAGATGTGAAAATGAATGATTGGCGTACGTTTATATAACTTTCGCTTCAGAGCGAAGCAAGCTGACCAGTTCAGAAACTTGGCTTGGAATTTCGCCTTCCAAAATACGGCCGGCTTCTTTTTTCGGCGGCAAGTATACTTCGATCGTTTCCGTTTTCGCTTCTACATCTTCTTCGTCGATATCCAGATCATCGAGCTCAAGCTCTTCAAGCGGTTTTTTCTTCGCTTTCATGATTCCTGGAAGAGATGGATAGCGCGGTTCGTTCAAGCCTTGCTGGGCTGTGACCAATAAAGGCAATGAAGTTTCAAGCTCTTCTGCGTCCCCTTCAATATCACGGACGATTTTCACTGTTTCGCCTTCGATTTCAAGGCTAGTGATCGTCGTCACGTAGTTGATATCAAGCAAATCAGCTACGCGCGGTCCGACTTGCCCGGATCCGCCGTCGATCGCTACGTTTCCTGCAAGGATCAAGTCCGCTTCTTTGTCTTTCAAGTACTCTGCCAGTATGTAAGCTGCCGTAAACTGGTCCATTTCCTCGACATCGTCTTCAGTATTGATCAAGACCGCTTTGTCAGCGCCCATTGCAAGTGCTGTACGCAATTGCTTTTCAGCTTCCTCGTCGCCGATTGTGACAACTGTCACTTCGCCGCCGTGAGCGTCGCGGACCGTGATGGCCTCTTCGATTGCATACTCGTCATATGGGTTGATGATGAATTCAGCGCCATCTTCTTGAATCTGGCCACCGGAAACAACCAGCTTTTCTTCTGTGTCGAACGTGCGTTTTACCAATACATAAATGTTCATGAACGTAAACCTCCCAAGTATTATTTCCCTTTAAATTGTGCTTCGCGTTTTTCCAGGAAAGCGCCGATGCCTTCCTTTGCATCTTCCGATACGAATACCGTACCGAAGGAATCCGCTTCTGCTTTGACGCCTTCGTCAAATGCCCCGCGCTTCGAATACTGAAGCATATCGATTGCCGCCTTGACGGAAACCGGGCTCTTTTTCGCAATTTTCTTCGCAATTGAAAGCGTTTGCGGAAGAAGGTCTTCTTCGCTGTAGGCACGGTTGGCAAGGCCTAGCTGCACTGCCTCTGTGCCTGTGACCGGATCACTCGTCAAGAGCATTTCAGCGGCTTTGGCCACCCCGACATAGCGCGGCAAACGCTGTGTTCCTGCAAACCCAGGAATCAAGCCCAATTGAAGTTCCGGCAATCCCAGTTTAGCATTTTCCGTGACAAAACGCATATGGCAGCTCATGGCTAGCTCCAAACCGCCGCCTAGAGCGGCTCCGTGGATTGCGGCAATGACCGGCTTGTGGAATGTTTCCACACGCTCGAATACGGCTTGCCCGCTCGCCGACAGTTTCGAGAACTCTTCCCCTGAAGTCACTTCCGTGAACTCCTTGATGTCTGCGCCTGCAGAGAAGAAACGCCCTTCCCCGTGCAAGACGATTGCACGGACATCCGAGTCGTTTTTCACTTCATCCAGAAGTGCATCGACTTCCAGGATCAGCGCGCGAGACAATGCGTTTGCCGGCGGCCGGTTGATTGTCGCGATCGCTACCCCGTCTTCTTTTTTCCAGCTGATAAATTCCACCTGCTCATCCCCTCCCTTTACGCTTGCATGCCTTTCAGCAATAAGCGCTGCACTTTCGGTGCGAGTTCGACCAAATCATACTTGTGATCGTTCATCACCCAGGTAGTAATGGTCTCATCCATTGTACCAAAAACCATCTGCCGGGCTAAACGAATATCCATATTTTGATCAAATTCTCCTGATTCGATGCCGCTGATCAGGATCCGGTCCATCAATTTCAAATATCCCCGCAATACATTGTTGATCTTCATGCGGATGTCATGATTGGATTGCCGGAGTTCAAGTTGCGTCACGATCGCCAGATGGAGATCGTTTGCAAGCAAGCTGAAATGGCTGTTGATCATCATGCCGAGCTGGTCTGCAGCGCTTGCATCTTTCGCGATGATTTTCTCCAGTTCACTGACAAATACGCCCATCTTCTCCTGGAAGACGGAAATGAGAATGTCTTCTTTATTCTTGAAATACAAATAAATCGTACCGTCCGCTACACCGGCTTGCTTGGCAATTTTCGAAACTTGCGCTTGGTGGTAACCATTTTCTGCGATGACGATGACCGCAGCATCGATGATTTGCTTATATTTCGGTTTATCCTTCTTTACCATTCTGTCACCACCCAAAAAAATATGAAAATATGAATGGCGATTCATTCATATTTTCATATTATCGTTTTGTATAAATTGTGTCAAGCTTTGCCTGAGTTAGGAAGGAACCGCTTCATTGCGTTTGGCGATTTCTTCGTCCACCAGCGACCTGCGCAAGATTTTGCCGACTGCCGTCTTCGGCAGTTCTTTGCGGAACTCATAGATGCGCGGCACTTTGAACGCTGCGAGATGTTCGCGGCAATGCTTATCCAGTTGCTCTTCTGTAACAGTATACCCTTCTTTCAGCACGATGTATGCCTTTACCGTCTCTCCTCGGTAAGGATCCGGGATTCCTGCGACCACGCATTCCTGGATCGCTTCGTGCTCATACAGCACTTCTTCGATTTCCCTCGGATAAATATTGAAGCCCCCGGCGATGATCATGTCTTTCTTGCGGTCGACGATGAAGAAATGCCCCTCGTCATCCATATAGCCCAGGTCCCCAGTCAATAGCCAGCCATCGACGATCGTGGCTGCCGTAGCTTCGGGACGGTTCCAATAACCTTTCATCACCTGCGGCCCTTTGATGGCAATTTCACCGATCTGCCCGTTTGGCACTGGGTCAGTCGTTCCCGGCAGGAAGATTTCACAATCGGTGTCCGGATACGGCATGCCGATCGAGCCCTTCGTCCGTTCGCCCCATACGAGATTCGAGTGGGTGACAGGGGATGTTTCGGTCAAGCCATAGCCTTCGACCAGCTTGCCTCCCGTGATGCGCTCGAATTTCTCCTGCACTTCCGTCGGCAGCGGAGCCGAACCGCTCAAGCATGCTTCAATGGAAGACAGATCGTACTTCTGGATGTCCGGGTGGTTCAATAAGCCGATGTAGAGCGTCGGTGCGCCAGGGAACAAGGTCGGTTTTTGCTTGTTGATGGTCTTCAAGGCCTGCTCCGGATCGAACTTCGGCAAGAGCACCATCTTATTGCCTTGCATGACGGACAAGATCAGGACAGTCGTCAATCCGTATACATGAAATAGCGGAATGATGCCCATGACCGTCTCTTCGCCACGCTTCGATTTATAGAGCCAGGCGTCGCACATCGTCGCATTGGAAATCAGATTGCGATGCGTCAGCATGACGCCTTTGGGCGAACCGGTCGTTCCACCGGTATATTGCAGCAGCGCCAGGTCTTCTTCGAAATCAAATGGCGGCTCAGCGATTTGCGGCGAAGCTGTCTTCATGATTTCCGTGAAGAGGTGATTGATCCCCCGATGTTCGACTTTCACCGTCATGCCATATTGTTTTTTCTGGATGAACGGATACACCAGGTTCTTCGGGAATGTCAGATAATCCTTGATGCCCGTGACGATGACGTTCTCAAGATCCGTTTCTTTGATCACTTTGTTGATCCTCGGGAACAAAATATCAAGCGCAATGATCGCCTTGGCACCGGAATCTTTCATCTGGTAGGAAATTTCCCGCTCCGTATAGAGCGGATTCGTCATGACGACGACGCCCCCAGCATACAGGATCCCATAGAAGCTGATGACCGCCTGTGGACAGTTCGGCAGCATGATGGATACCCGGTCTCCTTTTTGGATGCCCAGCTTCTGAAGGTAATTGGCCATTTTCATGGCAGATTGGTACAACTCTTCGTAGCTGAGGTCCTTGCCCAGGAAATGGATGGCGGTCTTCTGCGGAAAGTCTTCATAGGCTTTCGTCAAATATTCCTGGACCGGTGTGCTTGGATACGTAAGCGTGTGCGGTACTTCCGGCGGATAATGAGCTAACCACGGTTTTTCGGACATACTTTCTACCTCCCCCTCTTTTATCGGAATCGCGAGAATATTCCTACTTTGAGTATAAAGAATTATGATAGCGCTTTCAAACATTATTTTCTTTCGCGTTTTAATCCATAAAAAAAAACGGCGCTCAGGCCGTTTTTAAAATACGAATAGGAAGACGATTCCTACAAGTACGAATAAGATACAAAAAACGATTAAGATTTTGATAAGGTTTTCCATTCGTCCCAACTCCTATGAAATACTTGCCCCGATGACATACGATAAACCGACAGAGATGGTCATCGAGATCAAGCCGACCGAACGGTTATCGCGGGCAATTTCTTCGTCCACTTTGAATTTCGGTGTCAAAAACTCAAAGAGCAGATAGGCAAAGATCAATAGCACGAATCCGAACAGCCCCCAGCCGATCATCTCGAACAGCGTCGTGTGCTGTTCGATCGAAAAGCGGAAAATATTCGTGACGCCGAAAATCTTTCCGCCCGTCGCCATTGCCACTGCCAGATTGCCGCTCTTTATTTCTTCCCAGTTCTTATACTTTGTCACTATTTCAAAAATGACCATTGCCACGATCAGGCATAAGACCACCACACTGAAATATCCAGCCGTCTCGACGAGCGGGTGGGTCCAAAATCCTTCTTCGAACATTTGCAAGCTCCCCTTCCGCCCCTTACTTCAGTTCGGCGACCGTTACACCCGAGCCGCCTTCACCCGCTTCGCCAAAGCGGTAGCTCTTGACGCGAGGATGTTTTTTCAAATATTGCTGCACTCCCTGCCGAAGCGCACCGGTTCCTTTGCCGTGGATGATGGAGACTTGATGGTAATTCGCCAATAAGGCATCGTCCAAATATTTCTCCACGCGTGAGAGGGCATCCTCGTAGCGTTCCCCGCGAAGGTCCAGCTCCATTTTCGTATAGCCTTCACGGCCTTTCAAGCTGGTCATCGTGCGTGTTTCTTTCTGTTTTTCCGGCTTTGTGTAGCTCAGGTCGGATTCAGGCAGCTTCATTTTCAGGATGCCGACCTGCACGATCCATTCCGTATCCGAAACTTTTTCAACCAATGTGCCTTTTTGGCCATAGGACAGCACTTTCACTTCGTCGTTCGGTTTCAGGGCGACCGGTTCGTTCTTCTTTTTCGCTTTTTTCAGGACGCGGTTTTCCGGCATGGCGTCTTCCAGCCGTTTTTTCGCATCGATCAGCTGGTGTTCTTTCACGCCGGTCTGCTGGGTAAGCTGCATCTGGCGGAGTTCCTTGATGACTGCATCCGCTTCCGCCCGTGCCTGGTCGACGATTTTGCGCGCTTTTTCTTTCGCTTTATCTTCGAGCAGCTCTTTGCGGCTTTCGTATTCCGCGAGTCGTTTCGCCAAGTCTTCTTTCAGCGTCTCGGATTCTTCAAGCACAGAACGGGTTTCTTCTGCATCCCGTTCCGCTTCGCGACGGCTTTTCTCGAGCGAAGCGATCATCGAATCGACTTCTTTGCGGTCGGTTCCCGTGAAGCTCTTCGCATGGGAAATGATATGCTCCGGCAAACCAAGACGCTTGGAAATCTCGAACGCGTTGCTGCGCCCCGGCACGCCGATCAGCAAGCGGTAGGTCGGGCTCAATGTCTCGACATCGAACTCGACGCTGGCATTGGCGACGCCTTCCCGGTTATAGCCATAAGCTTTCAGTTCCGGGTAATGGGTCGTCGCGATGACACGCGCGCCCCTGCCGTGCACTTCATCCAATAATGAAATGGCAAGCGCCGCGCCTTCCTGCGGGTCGGTACCGGCACCGAGCTCATCGAAAATGACGAGCGAGTTCTCATCGAACTTCTCGAGGATGTCGACGATGTTGACCATATGCGAGGAGAACGTACTCAAGCTTTGCTCGATGGATTGCTCATCGCCGATATCGGCAAATACTTGATCGAATACGGCCAGTTCCGAGCCTTCAAGTGCCGGTACGGGAAGCCCCGCCTGCGCCATTAAAGTCGACAAGCCGACCGTCTTCAAGGTGACCGTCTTCCCGCCTGTATTGGGCCCGGTGATGACAATCGCCGTGATCTCCCTGCCGAACTCGATATCATTCGGCACGACTTCATCTTGTGGAATGAGCGGATGGCGTGCTTTCTTCAAATTGATATAGCCTTCGGTGTTCATTTCGGGTTTCGAGCATTTATGCGCCTGGCCGTATTTCGCTTTTGCCAGGATCAGGTCGACTTCCGCCAATACCCCGACCAAGGTGAACAGTTCATGTGCGACTTCCTGCACTTTGGCGGACAGCATTTGCAGGATGCGGTCGATTTCTTCTTTTTCTTTCAATTTGAGGCGGCGCACTTCATTGTTCGCCTGCACGACAGCATCTGGCTCGACGAACAGCGTCTGTCCCGAGGATGATTGGTCGTGGACGATGCCGCCGTAATGGCTTCTGTATTCCTGCTTGACCGGAATGACGAAGCGGTCGTTGCGGATGGTGACAATCGAATCGGACAGCATTTTCGACGCATTGCGCCCGCGTATCAGGCTCTCGAGTTTCTCGCGTACGCGGCTTTCCTGCGCTCGCAGCGATTGGCGGATGCTGCGCAATTCCGGACTGGCGCTGTCGACCACCGTGCCGTTGTCGTCGATGCATGCGTTGATATCGTGTTCGAGCTGCGTCAAGATCGGCATGCTTTCTTTTTTCTCCATGAAATGGGGAATATCGATATCTTCTTCCGCGTCGATGCCTTCAAGGAAATGGCGCAAAATGCGGCTTGCGCGGATCGTCGAGGAAACTTCCATCAACTCCACCGGGCTCAAACTGCCGCCGATCTGCGCGCGCTTGGCGTGGGGGCGGATATCGGAAATCCCGCCCATCGGCACATTGTTCTTGATGCGCAATAATTGTGCGGCTTCGTCCATTTCTTCGAGCAGACGGTTCACTTCCGCGATCTCCGTCGATGGCAATAGCCCTTTCACCAAATCTTTTCCAAGTGATGAAGTGCAGAATGCCGCCACTTCTTCACGGATTTTATAAAATTCGAGAGTTCGTAATGCGCGCTCTGCGATCATATAAACTCCTCCTTTATCGTTTCAGGAAATCTCTTAGCTTCTCAAGCGGCCATGTATTGACCACATTGTCTTTTTTCAGCCATGCTTTCTGTGCGTGGCGGACGCCTGTTGACATGACATCCAGCCCTTCGATTGCATGGGCATCGGTATTGATGGCGACCGGCACGCCTTTTTCCTGTGCCATGACCAGCCATTCCACGGCGAGGTCGAGGCGATATGGGCTCGCATTCAATTCCACGATCTTGCCATATTCTTTTGCCCAATCGAGGATTTGTTCAACGTCCGGATCATAGCCGTCGCGTTTTCCGACGATGCGGCCGGTCGGATGCGCGATCATATGGACATATGGGTTTTTCATTGCAGTCAAGATGCGCGCCATGATCTGTTCTTGCGGCTGTTGGAAACTCGAATGGATGCTCGCGATGACGAAATCCAATTGCGCGAGCACTTCGTCGCCAAAATCCAAACTGCCGTCCGGCAAGATGTCCATTTCCGTTCCCGACATCACTTCGATGCCGTCGTGGCGTTTATTGGCTTCACGCAATTTCCCGTTCTGTTCAATCAAGCGCTCAGGCGTCAAGCCGTTCGCGACTTTTAAGTACTGAGAGTGGTCAGTGATGGCCATGTATTCGTAACCGCGCTCGCGGCATGCGTTGATCATTTCATCAATCGAATGTGCCCCGTCTGACCAGGTTGTGTGCATATGCAAGTCGCCGCGGATATCGTCGAGCGAGACGAGCGACGGCAATTCGTCAATTCGGTCGATTTCACGGCCATCTTCGCGTACGGTCGGTGGGATGAACGGCAAATCGAAATGGGCAAAAAATGCCTCTTCTGAATCGAAGGCCAAGACAGAACCGTCTTCCTGTTCCACGCCGTATTCGCTGATTTTCTCTTTTTTCGCTTTGGCCAATTGGCGCATGCGGACATTATGGTCTTTCGAGCCGGTGAAATGATGCAGCGCTGTCGCGAATTCTTCCGGTGCGACGAGGCGGAAATCGACGTCGATCGGCTCGACCACTTCCACTGCAACAGAGACTTTCGTGTCGCCTGATGCGATGGTTTCTTTTACAGGCAAACCGGCGAGCAGCTGTTCTTTCACTTTTGCCGGTTTATCGGTCGCCACGATAAAGTCGAGGTCTTTGCTCGTTTCTTTCGTTCGGCGGAAGCTTCCGGCAACCGAAAATTTTGCCACTTCGGAAATTGTCGTCAATAAGTTCTCGATGAATGCCACCGTTTCTTCCGTTTTCCAGATCGGGTGGCGTCCCGGATCGGTTTCGAAATTCTCCAGCTCAAGCAGGATTTTCTCTTCGGATTTCGCTCCGAATCCAGGAAGCGCTTGGACACGTCCATCGATGCACGCCTGCTTCAAGGATTCCATTGAATCCACGCCGAGTTCTTTATAGAGTTTGGCAATTTTCTTGCCGCCGAGCCCTTGGAGCTTGAGCATCGGCACAAGCCCTTTCGGCACTTCTTCCTGAAGCTCTTCGAGGACAGACGATTTACCGTCAGTAAGCAATTCCGTGATGACATCACCTGTCCCTTTCCCGATACCTTTCAGCTTCGTGACATCTTCTATCTCGTCCAGGCTGCGCTGGTCGAGTTCAAGCGCTTGGGCGGCTTTACGGAAAGCCGATACTTTAAATGGGTTGTCCCCTTTTAATTCCATATATAACGCGATATTTTCCAATGTGCGGATAATGATCTTTTTATTCATGCGAAACAAACCTCCCTAATCGGTTCATAAAAAAACTTCCCTCGTAAGAGAGAAGTTCCTACTACATATAAATATACCACCATTCCTTCACTTTCTCAGAGAAATAAGGCGTGTGTTCCAGGATGGCACGGGCGATCCCGGAGTTTTCGATTTGGTTTTGGATCACATCGATCGGCAATAGCGCAAATACATACAAGCCGATGAACAACAGGATATGCGCTTCGATGAGCCCGAGGACCGCACCGAAAATCCGGCTCAGGAAACCGAGCACCGGTATGTATTTGATGAAATCGAACATCGAAGCGATCAACGTCAACAAAAATTTCACCACAAAGAAAATAAGTGCGAAAGCCAATAATTGATAGAAAGTTTCATCCAAATTCAATTGTTCGACAGCGATCGCAAATCGCGAGCTTTCATCGACTGTCGGGTATGGCACCCATAACACAAAGTTTTCCGACAGCGGCTTATAATACGTGTAGGCGACAATCAGCGCGACGACGAAGCCGACCATGTGCAGGAACTGCAGCACAAGCCCTCGCTTGAAGCCGACCAAAATGCCCGCCAAAAGCAATACCAATAAAATTAAATCAAGCATATCCGTCAGCCCTTCAAGTTATTCAATTCAATTTCCATTTGTTCTAGCTGCTCTTTCAGTTTAAGATATTCATGTGTCGCATTTACCGCGGTCAATACGGCTAGTTTCGCCTGGTCAAGCGATGGATTGGCGGCGTTGATCTCCCGCATCTTGCTATCGACCATGGAAGCGACAAGCCTCATATGGCCGGATGTCTCAGTACCGAGCATCTTATATGTATGGCCATATATATCAACGACAGTGCGAATTTTATGCTGCTCTTGCAATGCGCGTTCCCCCTTTGGAATTCTATAGACCATCATAACACGAACACGAGCGGATTGTGAATCATAAGAAAGGGGACTCCCAATGACCAATAGCGTCTTGAAACTGCCGGAAGAAGCCTTGAAACGGCTGATTGCCCATTACCAAAATAAAGAAATAACCACCAAGAATCCCCATGCCCGCTTTGCAGCTAAACTGCCGGATGCGATGATCACTGTCTACAGCTCCGGAAAAGTCATGTTCCAGGGCGCAGGCGCCGAGCGCGAAACGGCTAAATGGGGCGTTGCCGACAGTGCCAAGGAAAAAGCGGCAACAGCAAAAGGCGATCGATTGCCTCCCGATTTCGCCAAACGTTCCGTGCTCGGCTCCGATGAAACGGGCACCGGCGATTTTTTCGGCCCGATCACCGTCGCTGCCTGCTTTGTCCCCGCACAGCAAGTCGAGCTCGCCAAGGAACTCGGCGTCAAGGATTCCAAGCAATTGACGGATGATTATATGCGGAAAATAGCACCTGACTTGAAAGCGGCTTTCACCCATAGCGTGCTGGCCTTGAATAATGAGAAATACAACCAAGTGCAGGCGCAGGGCTGGTCGCAAGGCAAGATCAAGGCATTGCTCCACAACCAGGCACTGAAGCATGTGTTGCGGAAGATGGCACCCGAAAAACCGGAAGCGATCCTGATCGACCAATTCGCTGAGCGCAACATCTACTATAAGCATATCGCCAAAGAACCGGAAATCATCCGCGAGAATGTGCTGTTTTCGACAAAAGCGGAAAACCTCCATGTATCGGTTGCCTGCGCGTCGATCATTGCGCGCGTTGCTTTCCTTGAGGAAATGGATCGGCTCAGCACGGTCGCCGGCGTGGCCTTGCCAAAAGGCGCCGGCGCGATTGTCGACGAAGTAGCGGCAAAGATCCTTTTGTCGCGCGGAGAAGCGTTCCTGAAAAGCATCACGAAAGCCCATTTTGCCAATACGAAAAAAGCGCATGCTTTAGCAGCGAAGAAAAAGCGCTACTAAAAAAGCTGTCTTGGGCCTTCATGGGCCCAAGACAGCTTTTCGGTTTTAACGGAGTTCCGCCCCTGATTCCGTGAGCGCTTTGATGATTTTCTCATGCGCTGCGTTCACTTCTTCATCGGTCAGTGTTTTCTCCGGATCGAAATATCTTAGCGAGAACGCCAAGGATTTCTTGCCTTCTTCCATCCGCTCGCCTTCGTAGAGGTCGAAGACGCGGACATCTTTCAATAGCTTGCCTCCCGCTTTGCGGATGACGTCTTCAATCGTCTGGGCCTCCACGATCTTCGAGAGGACCAGGGCGATGTCGCGTGAAATCGTCGGGTAGCGGGATACTTGTGTATAGACGAGCGCTTCCGTTTCGCGGGTCAGCAAAGTCGCCAAGTTCAATTCCACAACGATCGTTTCTTTCAAATCACGCTTCTTCTGCTCGGACGGGTGCAATGCGCCGATCACGCCGATGCGCTTGCCATCGAGCAGGACGAAAGCGGTTCTGCCCGGATGCAAGCCGTCCATTTCACCGCGTTCGAACGATAATTCAAGACCCAGCTTGTCAGCAAGCCCTTCCACGATGCCTTTTGCCACGAAAAAGTCGACAGCTTTCTTTTCGCCCTGCCAGCTGTGGTCGAGCCACAATCCTGTCATGACGATCGCCAAATGCTCTTGTTCATCGAGCAGTTCATCCTGGCCTTTCAAGAATACCGAACCTGTTTCATATAAAGCGGCCGAATCAGTGCGGCGTGCCGTGTTATACGAAAGCGATTCGAGCAAATGAGGCAACAGGCTCTGGCGGAGAATGCTGCGCTCTTCGCTCATCGGCATCAACAGGCGCGTCGTTTCCGTCGGCTCCAGCGCAAATTGCGTAGCTGCGGCTTCCGAAGTCAGTGAATAGGTTGTAGCCTGAAGCAGGCCAGCCCCTTCAAGGAAATGGCGCGCGATGCGGCGTTTCGCCTGGTAAGGGCTCAATCCGCCAGGTGTGGCATCAGTGCGCGGCAATGTTGCCGGAATCTCGTCATAACCGTAAAGACGTGCGATTTCTTCCACGACGTCCTCTTCGATCTGGATATCCTGCCGGCGCGTCGGCACTTCAATAATCAATTGGTTGTTCACCGCTTCTGTCTTGAACTTCAAGCGGCTGAGGATATCAAGCATGTCCTCAAGCCGGATCTTCATGCCGAGGCGGCTATTGATGAAGTCAGGTGAAACTTTGACAATGCGCTCTTGCTTATCGAGCTGGTCGAATACGAGCGAGCCTTTGAGCACTTCCCCGTCCGCAAGCTGTGCCAGCAATTGGGCAGCGCGCTCTGCAGCCGGGATGACGCGGTTCGGGTCGACGCCCTTTTCGTAGCGCGAGCTCGCGTCACTTCTCAAATTATGGTCTTTCGATGTACGGCGGATCGAATCTGAAGCGAAATAAGCCGATTCGATGACGACCGTTGTCGTCTCATCGCTCACTTCCGAATTCGCACCGCCCATTACGCCGGCAAGCGCGACAGGGTCTTTCCCGTTGGTGATGACCAAGTGATGAGCCGATAACGTACGCTCGGTATCGTCAAGGGTTGTGATCTTTTCGCCTTCTTTTGCCTGGCGGACGGTGATATTGCCTGTCCCCAGTGAATCGTAATCAAACGCATGAAGCGGCTGGCCGTATTCCATCAAAATATAGTTCGTCACATCGACGACATTATTATGCGGGCGGACGCCGGCCGCCATCAAACGCTGCTGCAGCCAAAGCGGTGATTCCTTCACTTTGACGTTGCGCACGACTTTCGCGACATACAGGGGGTTCGCTTCTGGTGCATCCACTTCGAGCGACAGCATGCTTTCCGCAGCGTCTGCCGCTTCAGCGTATTCGATTTCCGGCAAGCTAACCTCTTCTTCTAAAATTGCGCCGACTTCATAAGCGACACCGAGCATGCTCATCGCATCCGCACGGTTCGGCGTGAGGCCAAGTTCAAGGACCGTATCGTCCAAGTCCAGGTAAGACAGCACATCTGTACCCGGCTCCGCTTTTTCAGGCAAGACATAAATCCCTTCCGCATAGCTTTTCGGCACGAGTTTCGTTTCAATGCCGAGCTCCTGAAGCGAGCAGATCATGCCGTTCGACACTTCTCCGCGCAGCTTCGCTTTTTTGATCTTCATGCCGCCCGGAAGCTTTGCGCCCGGACGTGCCACGATGACCGTTTGCCCTTTGGCGATATTCGGTGCGCCGCAGATGATCTGGTCGATTTCCCCGCCGCCGACATCCACTTGGCAGATTGACAGTTTATCGGCTTCCGGATGCTTCACGCAATCCGTCACATAACCGACGACCAAATTCGCTAATCCTTCCGAACGGTCGATTACCGCGTCGACTTCGATACCTGCGCGCGTGATTTTCTCCCCGAGTTCCGCAGGGGGCAAATCTTGTGTATTTACGTATTCTTTCAACCATTTTGTCGATACTAACATGAATGTTCCTCCTTAAAGTTCCGTCCGTTGAAATTGCGTCAAGAAACGCACGTCGTTCGTGTAGAAATGGCGGATGTCCTCGATGCCGTATTTCAGCATCGCAATGCGCTCCGGCCCCATGCCGAATGCGAACCCTGTAAGGCGCTTCGAATCATAGCCGGCCATTTCCAGAACGTTCGGATGCACCATGCCGGCGCCGAGAATTTCGATCCAGCCGGTCTTTTTGCAGACATTGCAGCCAGACCCGCCGCATTTGAAGCAGGAAATATCCATTTCAACGGAAGGCTCCGTGAACGGGAAGAAGCTCGGGCGCAGTCGGATTTCGCGGTCTTCGCCGAACATCTTCTTGGCGAAGACGGACAAGGTCCCTTTTAGGTCGCTCATGCGGATATCCTCGCCGACCACGAGCCCTTCGATTTGCGTGAATTGATGCGAATGCGTCGCGTCATCGTTATCGCGGCGGTAGACTTTGCCCGGGCAGATGATCTTGATCGGCTCTCCGCCTTTCGCTTCCATCGTGCGTGCCTGCACCGGTGAAGTGTGCGTGCGCAGCAAGATGTCTTCTGTTATATAGAAGGAATCCTGCATATCGCGTGCCGGATGGCCTTTCGGCAAATTGAGCGCTTCGAAATTATAATAATCCTTCTCGACTTCCGGGCCTTCTGCGATTTCGTAGCCCATCGATAGGAACAGGTCTTCGATTTCTTCGACGACGCGCGTCAAGGGATGCGGATTGCCTGTCTTCGCCGGGCGCCCTGGCAAGGAAATATCGATCGTTTCGCTTTGCAGCTTTTCGTTGATTGCCTGCTCTTCCAAAATGACCATGCGGGCATCGAGTGATTCTGTCACTTCCGCACGCACTTCGTTTGCAAGCGCGCCCATTTTTGGGCGTTCTTCCGCCGGCAATTTGCCCATGCCTTTCAAGACATCGGTGATCGGCCCTTTTTTCCCTAAATACGCTACGCGCACGTCCGTCAATTCCTTGACCGTTTGCGCCGCCTGGATTTTCTCCAAGGCTTCATTTTTCAATTCCTGCAATCTTGCTTCCATTTTCTCTCCTCCTTGAACATAAAAAAGCCCCGCCCCAAAAAGGGACGAGGCATTGATTCGCGGTACCACCCTAGTTATCGCACGCAGGCGATCACTTCATTGAATAACGGCTCATCACCGGCCAGACTTTACGGCACTCGGCCGGTCCCCGTCTGGCAGCTCGCGGGGTGAACTTCCGATGGCCCTGCATATCCGCGCTTTCAGTCGAGGGCGGACTTCCTTGGATGCAGGGGAACAAGGTACTTTTCCCGGTCAACGCTTGTTTATTTCTCTTCTATTATAATGAACTTCCCCCCGTTAATCAAACACCAGTTTTCGGAACAAGGCTGTATAACAGGATTCCAGTCGCTACGGCCACGTTCAATGATTCTGCCGGGCCGTATAGCGGCACCATCAGATTCTGGTCAGTCTGCTCGAGTAACTGCGGCTCGACGCCGCTTCCTTCATTTCCGACGATGAGCGCAAAACGCTCTTTCGACTCCGCCTCGTACATCGGCACCGATTGGTAAAGCGCCGTGCCGTAAACCGGGATGCTGCGTCTCTTCAAGCTTTCGACCCAGTCGAATAAGTCGCCTTTGACGATCGGCACCTGGAAATGCGCGCCTTGCGCCGAACGGACCGTTTTCGGATTGTACGCATCCGCCGATCCTTTTCCGAGAACGACCGCATCGATTCCGGCAGCTGCAGCTGTGCGGATCATCGTACCGACATTACCCGGGTCCTGCACGGCGTCGATCAAGAGCAGCGTCTGCCATTGCTCCTGCACGGATAGATCATACTCCGGCTGCGCACAATGCGCGAAAATGCCTTGCGTATGCTCGGTCTCCGCAATTTCTTTTGCAATCTGTGCGGTCACCACATAAAGCGTGAGGCCTTCGATATCCCAAGCATCCGGGATATCCGTGCCTTCGCGGACGATCAAGCCTTTTATGCCTTCTTTCTTGTTCAATGCCTCTTCCGTCAAATGGAAACCTTCGATGAGGAATTCCCCAAATTTATCGCGCTCTTTCCGGGTCGTGCTCAGTTTCTTCCAATGTTTGACGAGCGAGTTCTGCAATGATTCAATTCGTTTCATAATACGTTCACCACTTTTTTTCAGAATAGCTCCAGTATAGCATAGGGCCGTTTTACGCAGTAAAGAAATCAAAGCCAAGTGCTGTCAAAACCCCGAACGCAAGCGTCCAGGCCCCGATGCTGATGACCATCCAGACAGTCGTATTGCGTTTCGTCGCACCTAAGGTCATGCCGATGAACGCGGCGATATGCGTGCCGATCAAGATTGGCCCTAAAAGCGACAGCCCCGGCAGCCCGTATTTGTTCCAGATGCGCACCGCGCGTTCGTTTTTCTTCGACGGCTCCTTGCCTTTCGCTTCCTGCCGCTTGTCATACCAGACGCGGAATTTGTCAAAGCCGACGATGAGCAGCAGTACCGTCAGCAGATTCCCTACAAATGCCGTGATCATGACCCACGCCGGCGACAAGCCCCAGACGATGCCGAGCGGGATGACGAGCGCGATTTCAAACCACGGGATCGCCGCCCCGAGGAATATTAATGCGTATTCATAAATCATTCAGCCGCCTCCTTCAGATGCCTGCGCATCTCCAAATAGTAAATCAGGTTCTGGCCGAATGCGAGCGCGAGGATTCCCCAGACGATAAAGAGCCGCGGGATCGGGAACAGCATCACGATCAATGCAAAGAGCGGCAATGTCCAGGTGATGAATGTATACACTTTCTGCACCGCTTTTCTTGTGATGAACGTCATTCCTTCGTCTTCTTCCATGTATTCAGGAGGGCGCATTGAAAATGGAGAAATTTTCTTGCCTGGATTTTTTCGGTTGTACGCTTGCAAAGCAATCAAATAGATGGTGGTTAATACTAAATACGCGATCAATGCCGCGAACAGCAAGAACCCTTCCACCGCTTGCATTTCGATGCTCAAGCTCGAATCAGTCTTCGTGACATTGACGAAGCTTGAAGTGAACCCAACCGCCATGACAGCGAGTATTAAAATGAACGCCATATTCCATAAAGGGTAAGTGATCCGAAAATCTTTCTTCATCCTATTCTTCCTCCTCTAGCCAAAATAATTCCCCGATTTCCACTTGCAATGCATCAGCAAGTTTCAAAGCAAGGGTGATCGATGGCGAAAACTCGCCTTTTTCAATAAAAGCGATGGTCTGCCGCGTCACATCTACTTTCTTGCCTAACTCGCTTTGCGTGTAGCCATAGCGTGCTCGCAGTTCCTTTACGCGGTTCCTAAGCATCCGCTTCATCCTTTCTTTAAAGATGTTAGGTTTATATTACATAATGTACATTAAACTTAACATTTTATCAAGTAAAGCTAATATAGAAACTATTATTTTATTGGGAAGTTTCGACATGTTTGCGGAATATAAAGGATTGTTTGTCGAATATATTAGCTTATTTGCGTAATTCGTTAAGTTATTTGCGGAATGCTATTCATTGTTTGCGGAATACACCAATTTATTTGCATAACCCCAAAAAGCTTTCCGCATTTCGCGAAAAGTTAGTCTTTTTTCTTTAAATAGTATGTCCGGTTGCGCAAAGCGCCAGCAGTCCCTAAATCATATACGGCCAACAAACGGGAAGTTATATAAGGCGATTCGATCTTGCAAAATTTCCGGAGTTGCCTATTGCTTAGATGTGTATGAACCAGGGAAAAATATTCCTGGACTGCATGTTGAAAAGCGAACGGATCCACCGCTTGGCAGTCGGCACAAACCCAGCCTTTCTTATGTTTCCGCGTCATGCTCAGATTTTTGCAGTTTTTGCACAAGATGCCCGTGTGGAGTTCGGTTTCTTCTATTGAATATAAATGGCACAATGGTTTCCTCTCATAGGGGGTCTGGAAATGCTCGAGGAGTTTCTGGATTTCCGATAAATCGTGAGGGTTGTCTTTTAGGGGGAATTCCTGAATGATGTTGAATAAATAATCGATCAATTGATAAGTTTTACAGATGTGGTGGTGCTCTGGCTTAGCGAGAAATTCACAATGTTTAGATGTAAACACGACCATTCCCGAAATGGGCAAATCGATTTTCTGTTGTTTGAAAAACAATGTCAAAAACCGAATATGCTTGTTCAACTGGATCGTCGGATCTTCCATTATAGTTTTTACGCCTTCTGTATTGATTCTTGAAAATTCTTCGGTTTTATCATCAAAATAAAGTTGGCCGCTTATATTTTTCGATTCGATGACAATCGCCCCGCGCTCCGTCAATAACAATCCATCCATTTGGATTTTCCACTGCCCTCTCGACAAGCATACATTTTTTAGAAACCGGGACTGCTCCTCTGTCTCGAATTCAATCATCTTTCGGTGCAGCCTTTCTTCTCCTCTTCTTCCGGCAGCCGCTTTAAAAATTTCAACTTGGATAAATTCCCGGCGCGAATGATTGTCAGGCAATCGATACAACAGCCTCTCCAACGACTCTGTTACAGGTAATAATGCTATTTCTTTTTTGCCCATTGAGCACCTCCTAGTAGGATAATTGAAGTATAGCATTCCGCGAGGCCATTCACGCCACCTCTTACACCGTAAATTGGTACTTAGGGGCATTTGCTTGCGGAATGCTTAGGGTTCTTTGCAAAACGTTATGATTTATTTGCGGTATTCCTCTGGTTGTTTGCCAAGCGCCTTATTTTATTTGCGGAATATATACGTTTTTTTGCAGATTTGACTTCGGCTCCCAATCAACAAAAAACCCCTCCACTAAAGTGGAAGGGGTTCCATTGTTCATTCAAATGTAATGCGTGTGACAGTGTCCTTGTCCAGTTTCTTGATCACTTCAATGATCAATTTCACTGCATTTTCGTAATCGTCGCGGTGCAGGATGCCTGCGTGCGAATGGATATAGCGCGTCGCAACGCCGATCGACAAGGCGGGCACGCCGTTTGCCGTCAAGTGGATCGAGCCGGCATCCGTTCCGCCGCCCGCAATCGTCTCGAACTGGTACGGGATTCCTGACTCTTCCGCTGTATCGACGACCAACTCACGCAAGCCGCGGTGAGAGACCATCGATGCGTCGAACAATAGGATTTGTGGGCCGTCGCCCATTTTGCTGTTGGATTCTTTCGAGGTGACGCCAGGCGTGTCCCCTGCGATGCCTACATCCACCGCAAAACCGATGTCCGGCTGGATGAATGAAGTCGCCGTTTTCGCGCCGCGCAAGCCGACTTCTTCTTGGACCGTTCCGACGCCGTAAACGACGTTCGGGTGGTCGACGCCTTTCAAGCCTTTCAAGACATCGATGGCAATGGCGCAGCCGATGCGGTTGTCCCAAGCTTTCGCCATCAGTAATTTATCGTTGTTCATGACCGTGAATTCGAAATACGGCGTGACCATATCGCCTGGCGTTACGCCCCATTCTTTCGCTTCTTCATGTGAAGAAGCGCCGATGTCGATGAACATGTCCTTGATTTCCACGGGTTTTTTGCGTGCTTCCGGAGACAGGATGTGTGGCGGTTTAGATCCAATAACCCCTGTGATTTCTTTGCCGCTGCGCGTCGTGATCGTCACGCGCTGGGCAAGCATGACCTGGTTCCACCAGCCGCCGACTGTCTGGAATTTCAGGAATCCTTTATCGTCGATCTGGGAAATCATGAAGCCGACTTCGTCCAAGTGGCCAGCGACCATGATTTTCGGACCGCCTGCTAGCCCTTCTTTTTTGGCGATCAAGCTGCCGAGATTATCGGTCTCAATCGTATCGGCAAATGGTTCTATGTATTTCTTCATGACCTCGCGTGATTGGCGTTCGTTGCCGGGAATGCCATTGGCGTCTGTAAGCTCTTTCAACATCTGTTGTGTTTCATCTAATTTTGACATTATTTCGACCTCCTAAATAGTCATTGCTTTTTTAGTATATATGAAAGCGCTAACCTTATCAAAAGATTCCTTCAATACCCTTGCTGCTGGCGCTTATAATTGATCTCGTTCTTTTCTACATAAGCCGCGAGCACTTCCCCATAGCTGAAGCCGAGCGCTTTTGCCAAGGCCCCGAACGTCCGCCACAAGTTATCGTATTCTTCGAATGACGATTGTTCTGCAAAGCGTCCGATTGACTGGTGGGCAGAGAGGAACAGCTCCGTCAAGTCTTGTTCGCCAATCGGTTCTGGCCATTGCTCAAGTGACTCGAAGCCCTTTTCAATACCAAGCGACAGGATGAAATGAATGCAATCGACATATTCCTCCAACAAGGTGCTTTTATCCGACGGTCCTTTCGTGCTCCAGAACTTGAAGCATCTCGTTTCATTCGCGAGCTCCGATAGTTCCACTTGAAGTGCCAGCACTTTCTTGCGGAACACCGACTCCCCGACGTTCCTGTTCGATTGGATATAGCGGTCGAGCTCCCGCTGCATGTGGAACAATTCCTGTAGGTTCATAGTCTTTCCCCTTTTCGATGAAATAGTGAAACTTTAAAGCTTCTGTTTCGTATTATACACAAGACTATCTTCATAAGGGGGCAATACGATGGCATTTTTGATCAGATTGATCATCATCGCCTTGATCATCTACCTGTTTTACCGTCTCCTCAAATTCATTTTCGACCCGAAACGCAAACTCGATGCAGCGCTTGAATCCGGCACTTATTATTTCCATGACGATGTCGGGAACGTCCGCAGGAACTTCTTCATTGCCATGCGCGGCGTCCTGTTTGAAGGCGAGAAATACCTAGGGACCACGAAAGAGGCATTTGATGTCGTCTCCATTTTCGTCTGGACCGAGACGCCTGATAAGCTGATCGGCTTCTCCAAGGAGGATTTTCATTTCCTGGAGAAGGAGATCCGTATGAACTATCCCGATGCGGACATCTCCTGGAAAAGCCCAATCGAACAATTGATGAAAAAAGAGGGAGAAGCCTGAGCTTCTCCCTCTTTTCCTTATTGGGATGCGGCCCAAATAAGCAAGATGGCCTGCATCAAAGCTAACGCAAAGAATCCGATGCGGAAATTCGTATGCTTTGTTTTATGCCTGAACAGCATCATTCCCAAATATGCCCCGATGCCGCCGCCGATTGCCGCGACAAGCCATAGGCGTTTTTCCGGGATGCGCGGCCCGCGCGCTTGCGCCTGCCGTTTATCTGCCCACATCATGATAAAGGCAAATATCGACATGGTTGCCGTATATGCGTATAAAATGGTCATTCTCTTCCCTCCCGAACGGCTTAAACAAAAAAAGGCCGGCAATTAGCCGGCCTTCCTTCAATCGAACCAGGCGCTAGGCCTAGTGTGAATTAGTTGTTAGATGCTTTTTTCGCTTGATCAACCAACGCTGTGAAAGCAGCTGCATCAGATACAGCGATTTCAGCTAGCATTTTGCGGTTGATGTCGATACCAGCAAGTTTCAATCCGTGCATCAAGCGGCTGTATGAAATATCGTTCAAACGAGCTGCTGCGTTGATGCGTGTGATCCACAATTTGCGGAAATCACGTTTTTTGTTGCGGCGGTCACGGTAAGCATAGTTACCTGATTTCATGACCTGTTGGTTCGCTACTTTAAATAGTAAGTGTTTAGAACCGTAATAACCTTTAGCTAATTTTAATACTCTTTTACGACGCTTGCGCGTCACTGTTCCGCCTTTTACGCGTGGCATATTGAATTACCTCCTGCTTGAATATGAAAAATTCGATTTTTGTAGTTGTTGGTGTCTAGACTTCAACGGCCAACTCCTCTGGCTTAAGCTGCCGGAGTTTGACGGCCATTTACGCTTCTCTAGTTTTACTTCATGTTGTAGATCAAAGATTTGATGCGTTTCAAGTCGCCTGCAGAAACCAATGAGCTCTTGCGGAGCTTGCGTTTTTGCTTAGTTGACTTGTTTGCGAACAAGTGGCTTGTGTGGGAACGGTTGCGTTTTACTTTACCAGTTCCAGTTTTCTTGAAGCGTTTAGACGCTCCACTGTGGCTTTTCATTTTCGGCATTTCGGGTTCCTCCTAAACAATTATGCTATTATTCCTTCTCGTTGACCGGGTTCAGCATCAAGAACATGCTGCGGCCTTCCATTTTCGGGCGCTGTTCAACCGTCGCGACGTCCTTGCACTCTTCTGCGAAGCGTTCAAGGACGCGTTGTCCGATTTCTTTGTGCGTGATCGCACGGCCTTTGAAACGGATTGAAGCTTTCACTTTGTCGCCTTTTTCAAGGAACTTGATGGCATTGCGGAGCTTCGTGTTAAAATCGTGATCATCGATGCCTGGGCTCAAACGAACCTCTTTGACGTTGATGATCTTTTGGTTTTTACGAATTTCGCGCTCTTTTTTCTGCTGTTCAAATTTGAACTTGCCGTGGTCCATGATCCGTGCGACCGGCGGCTTAGCTTGAGGAGCCACTAACACTAGATCCAAGTTGACACGGGCTGCAATCTCGAGCGCCTCGTTGCGTGATTTGATGCCGAGCTGTTCACCATTTTGGTCAATAACCCGTAATTCACGTGCACGAATGCCTTCGTTTACATTGTTGTCTCTGCTAATAATGATCCACCTCCGGGTAGTGTCGCGAATAGCTTAAATGTGTAAACCGGATCTTCCGGTTCACAGGCGCAAACAAAAAGCGGGCGAACCCCGAGGAGTCCGCCCGCCATAATATGACACATGCCAGATGCATGTAAAAGTCAATCGTGTCTACCTGCCAACAATCGGTCGATCAGGTGAGAAGCGGGCGCTCCTGCTTGCACATATAAGTATTCAATAACCTAAATAAGAATATCACGCAGCGCTTTTACTGTCAAGCACTTTAGCGAAGTTCGGATTGGACGAGCTTGAGGAAGTCTTCAAACGGCATGCTCTCGGAGTTCTGCTCGCCGTATTTGCGCACATTGACCGAACCGCTTTCCAATTCCTTGTCGCCGATGACGAGCATATACGGAACTTTTTGCATCTGTGCTTCACGGATTTTGTAGCCGAGTTTTTCGTCGCGCTCATCGATATCGACGCGCAATTTATGCTGCTGCATTTTTTCCTGAAGCTCTTTTGCGTATTCGCTGTGCACATCAAGCGATACCGGGATGATCTCCACTTGCACCGGCGCGAGCCAAGTTGGGAATGCGCCTTTGTACTCTTCGATCAGGAAGGCGACAAAACGCTCCATTGTCGAAACGACACCTCGGTGAATGACGACCGGGCGGTGCTGTTTGCCGTCTTCGCCGATATACGTCAAATCGAATTTCTCCGGCAACAGGAAATCGAGCTGTACAGTCGATAAAGTCTCTTCTTTGCCGAGCGCAGTTTTCACTTGGACGTCGAGTTTCGGCCCGTAGAACGCCGCTTCGCCTTCTGCTTCGAAATAATCGAGGCCGAGTTCGTCCATCGCTTCTTTCAGCATCGATTGCGCGCGATTCCACATCGCGTCATCGTCGTAGTACTTCTCTTTATCTTCCGGGTCACGGTACGATACGCGGAACGAATAATCTTTCAAATCGAAGTCTTTGTATACCTCAATGACGAGATTGACGACGCGTTTGAATTCCTCTTTGATCTGGTCCGGGCGCACGAATAGATGGGCGTCGTTCAATGTCATGCCGCGTACGCGCTGCAGGCCGGACAAGGCCCCGGACATCTCATAGCGGTGCATGAGCCCCAGTTCTGCGATGCGGATCGGCAATTGGCGGTAGGAATGGATGCCTTGCTTATAAATCATCATATGATGCGGGCAGTTCATTGGGCGTAGTACAAGGTCTTCATTGTCCATGCTCATGACCGGGAACATGTTTTCCTGGTAGTGGTCCCAGTGGCCGCTTGTTTTGTACAATTCGACACTGCCCATGACCGGTGTATAAACGTGGTCATAGCCCATGCGCTCTTCTTTATCGACGATATAGCGTTCGATGATGCGGCGGATCGTTGCGCCTTTTGGCAGCCACATCGGCAATCCTTGGCCCACTTTTTGGGAATTCATGAACAAATTGAGCTCTTTGCCGATTTTGCGGTGGTCGCGCTCTTTCGCTTCTTCCAGCATTTCAAGATGGGCTTTCAGCTCTTCTTTCTTGAAGAATGCTGTTCCATAGATTCGCTGCAGCATCTTGTTGTCGCTATCGCCGCGCCAGTAAGCTCCTGCGACACTCAATAATTTGAATTCCTTCAATTTGCCAGTCGATGGCACATGGATGCCGCGGCACAGGTCGAAAAATTCGCCTTGTTCGTAAATGGACACTTGCTCATCTTCTGGGATCGCTTCGAGCAGCTCCAGTTTATAAGGGTCTTCGATTTCCGCAAAACGCTGCTGCGCTTCGTTTCTCGACACTTCCACACGGACGATGTCCAAATTCTCATTGATGATTTTCTTCATTTCTTTTTCGATGACCGGGAGATCTTCAGCTGTAATCGCCGACTCCGTATCGATATCGTAATAAAAACCGTTTTCGATGACCGGCCCGACGCCAAGTTTGGCATCCGGATATAGGCGTTTGACTGCTTGGGCCATCAAATGCGCTGAGCTGTGGCGCAGCACTTCCAAGGCTTCTTCGGATTCCGGCGTGATGATCGCGATGTCGCCATCCTCTTCGAGAGGGGCTTTCAAATCGACCAACTTGCCCGAAAGCTTGCCCGCTACCGCTTTTTTTCGAAGGCCGGGGCTGATGGATTGCGCGATTTCTTCTGTGGATGTTCCTTTGGCGAACTCTTTTACTGCGCCGTCTGGAAATGTTAATTGAATCATTTCTGCCATATGAATCTCTCCTTTGAATGATGTAGGGTGAACCGCGAACCACAGGGTCTGATTCAGCGTTTCAGGTTTTCTTGATGTCCAGCTTCAGCTGCCTGCTCCTCGGGTCATAAGCCACTCCGGCTGTGCGGTTGAAAAAACACCGCTTCGCCAAATCGTCTTATGCCTGTCGGAGCATAACGGCAGCTTCCGCTTTTCTTGATGTCTAGCTCCGGCAGCCAGACCCTCGAGGTCACAAGCCAATTTGCTTTTGCGGCAAAGAGCGCCGCTTCAGCAAACTGTCTTGTGCTTGTCGGGTCTTGACGGCTGCCTTCGCTTTTCTTGGTGTCTAGCTTCAGCGCCAAGCTCCTCGGGGTCTTAAGTCACCCTGGCTGTGCGGCAGAAAGCGCCGCTTCGCCAGTGCGCCTTAAGCCTGTCAGAGCTGAACAGGCGCTTCCGCTTTTCTTTTTTTCCACACAAAAAGCCCCATCCCAAAAGGGACGAAGCTCTGTTCGTGGTTCCACCCTTCTTCTCTTCCGCACAATTTTTGCGCGCGGAATGAAGCTCTGCATCGGCTAACGGGCCGGTACCGTCGCCTGCTACTGGGGTTCGCAGGCGCTGCTCGAAGGGGGTAAACGGAAATGCTGTGCCGGGAAGCTTTCAGCCGTGTCTCCCCTCTCTGTGTGCCATGCGCAACCGTTCGTGTCCTTGTCATTGCATGTAAATCATTATTGATGATTTATACTATACGATGAAAAAAATCAAAAGGCAATAGTTCTCTTACTTGTTTCGGCGGTTTTTGCCTTCGAGTTTAACCGGTACGGTCAATGCCTGGATCCGCTCCATGATGCGTGCTGCCTTCAAGTCTTCTTTTTCGCCGCGCTGTGAATAAGTCAAATGGTGCGCGAGTTCAGAATAGCTGAAGTTCGAGCTCATGAAAGTCGGCAGTTTTTCCGCCATCCGGTAATGAAGGATCGTGCCGAGCACTTCGTCGCGCGTCCAGCTCGACATCGCTTCAGCCCCGATATCATCGAGCATCAGCACTTCGGCTTTTTTGACATACTCGATTTTTTCCTGGAGCGTATGGTCACCGATCGCTTGCTTCATCTCGCGCATGAATTCCGGCACGAACACGAGAACCGTTTTCACATTGATTTCCGCGAGTTCATTCGCGACTGCACTCAACAAATACGATTTTCCCGTGCCGAATTTCCCGTACAGGTACAAGCCTCTTTCCGGAAGCGAATCCGGTCCGGACGCTTGCTCAAGAAATTCATCGACTGCCCGGAAAGCAGGCAGCCGCCGGTCGTCCAGTTCGAAGTTCTCAATACGCGCCTGCATGACTTCCTTTGGCATGTACATGCTATGGATCAATGACGAAGCATGGCGCTTATTGTCTTCAACGGTCTTCAAACGGCATTTTGTATACGAGATGCCGATATTGCCCCGCTCCAGTACAAGATTCGGTTCGAATCCCTTCAAATGATTGATACAGCCGCCAAGGTTCGGGCATTTATTGCAGTCGTGCGATTGGTCGATATATTCGTATAACTTGCCCATCCCTTTTTCCACTGTCGCTCCGTCGATTTCCTCTTCATGCTCTTTCAGGAATTTGAGGACGCCCGGATGTTCCAGCACTTCCTTCTTCATCGCTTCATAGCGCTCGGAAAATGAGGGCGCATTGACCACCCGCTTCATCGTTTCACGAATCGGTTCCATCTAATCACCCTTTCTTTTCTTCAACGCAAGCTTCGCAAGCAATTTCTGCTTTTCCTGTTCGAGCTGCTCACTGGAAGCTCCTTGCACAGGCGGCTCCACTTCGTCTTTCTTATTGAACCATTCAGGCAGTTTTTCTTCCCGGATCGGCTTGCGCCCCGAAGATGACGCCCTTTTCGGAGCAGTGCCTGATTCGTTTTTCCATTTCATGTATTGCTCATGTTCGATGCGCGCAAAATCCATCGCCTGCTTGGCTGTCGTGACATTTTTCCTCAGCCAGTGCGATGCTATTTTTTCCACATACGCTTTCGTCAGTTTCATATCCGTGCGCAGCAGGACATATTGAAGCAGCACATTGACCACAGCCGGCTCCATGCCATGCTGTGTTACCAGTTGGTTCGCCAATTGCACATCTGCCGGCAGCGGTTCTTTGCCGTCTGCGATATCACGCAGCACTTGGATCGGTGATGCCGATTCCAAATAAGCGATCAGCTCGTCTTCTTTATTTACAGGCGTTTCCTGTACGGCCGGTTGTTGCGTTTTCGGTTCTGTCTTTTTGGCAGGCTCGAGTTTCGGCGCGGTCGTCGTGACGGTCATTTTATAATAATCAGAAGCAGCTTTGCGCAGCCCCTCTTCATCTAAGCGGTAATCATCTTCGATTGCCAGCAATACAACTTTTTGCATCTCGAGCGGCCCGAAACCGTAGAGGAACGAAAGTTTCACGATGTAATTGCGGATGGCCGGCGTCAACACACGCTTCGGTACGAGCTGTTCGGAAAGCCCTTGGCGCAGCAGCGCAGAATCAAAGTCCTGTTCAATTTCGTATTTCCCTTCAGTCCGTGCTTCAAGCTCTTTTTGGTCTGCAGGGTAACCGGCTTTTGCGTGCACCGGCTGGAAAATATCCGTAAAGGTTCTGGAAACTTCCTCATATCCTTCAGTGAGCGGTGCCTGGATGAGGAAACGGTCACGGACCCGGCGATAAGAAGATTCCCCGATCTTACTGAACAGGAACATTGATAACAGCGGATCGGCAAAAAAAGTTTTCGGGTCGAGCGGCGGGCACAATTCATATATGAAGGAACGGTCTTCCCCGTCTTTGCGGAAAGTTCTCAACAAGCCGATCGCTTCGAGCTGGATGCGTGATTCGAAAATCGCCTTGACCGGTTTTCCGAGCGTGTTCATCAATGTATAATGCGTCGAATCCTCAGGCCGCATCTCCCCGTCTGCCCATAGTGTCAAGTAAAGGGAGATGGCATCCGACCCGACCATCGGCTGATAGAGAAGCGTCAGCAATTGGCGGTCGTAATTCGAGAATGGATATGGCATGCGGATCCGGTACAAATCGGCGGGCTGGAGTTCTTTGTACATCATCATATGCTCACCGCCTTATTTGCTGTCTTTGTCGCCGGGATTGCGGTCAAGCAGGTCCTTCAGTTCATCGATGAATACCGTAATGTCCTTGAACTGGCGATAGACGGAAGCGAAGCGGACATATGCTACTTCGTCGATATCCGCCAGGCGGTTCATGACCAGTTCTCCGACTTCTTCCGATTTCACTTCGGGATTGCCGCTCCGGCGAAGTTCTTTTTCGATATCGAAAACGACCCCTTCAAGCATATCGAGTGAGACTGGCCGTTTTTCACACGCTCTGATCAAGCCGCGCAATACTTTCTCGCGGCTGAATTCTTCACGGGAGCCATCTTTTTTTACGACGATCAGCGGCATCTCCTCCACCTTCTCGAAGGTGGTGAAGCGATAGCCGCATGCTTCGCATTCACGGCGCCTGCGGATTGATTTCATTTCATCTATTGGCCGCGAATCTACTACGCGGGTGCCGTTATGCTGGCAAGCTGGACATTTCATGGTAGACATCTCCCCGAAAATTCTCTATCTGGTAGTAACAGTATAACAAAAAAATTCCCTGAACATTAGAAAAAGCAGAGGATTTTCTCCTCTGCTTGTGTTTTGCGTTATTAACGGCCAGTTACACTGTCAGTGACACCTTGGTCGCACCAGCGCCGACTGGGCCCATGCCGCGAGGCACTTCAGTTACTTCGCTTTGCTTTGAATCCAAAGCTTGCGCGATGTAATCAGCTGCAATTGTCGGATCGAGATCTCCGCAAGTATAAACATCGACACTCGCGTATCCGTGTTCCGGGAAGCTGTGGATAGTCAGGTGTGATTCCGAAATGATGACTACGCCGCTGACACCTTGTGGCGCAAATTTATGAAAAGCGACTTCGCGGATTTCCGCACCTGATTTGAGTGCTGCATCAACAAAAGTCTTTTCGATATAATCCATATCGTTCAATTTGTCAAAATCACACTGCCAAAGTTCTGCGATTACGTGACGTCCCATAGTTTCCATGGTTCGTTTCCCCCTTTGATAACATTTTGGTTTTGCGCAAAATATTCAAAGTTGACTACCACGGGGGAAAGTTAGTCCAGAGAGGTCCTAACCCTTTAAGCAGCCATAAGAATAAGTATATACGCTCCTAATTCCTTGCTCTTCAAGATAAATAGAAATTGAGAAGTGGCAGCCGTTTTTGGCTACGAATCATAGTATATGATGAATGTTTTCGAAATGCAATAAATAAATGCTCTACAGAAAATTTTTTTCAATATAAAAAACAAAAAAGATTCCGCTCTTCATATAAGAAGAAAAGCGGAATCTTTTTGCATTATTTTGAAGCGACAGCCATGGAATTCGCTACCTTTTTCATCAAGTCGACAACGCGCGCAGAATAGCCCCATTCGTTATCATACCAAGCAAGCACTTTCACTTTACGGTCGCCCATGACGATAGTAGTCAGGCCGTCCACGATTGCGGAACTGGGGTTCGTATTGAAGTCGATCGACACGAGCGGCTCCATCGTCAGATCAAGGATTCCTGCAAGCGCCCCTTTCGACGCTTCCGTGAATGCGCGGTTGACGTCCTCTACCGTGACATCTTGCTGGACATCGACAACAAGGTCGACGAGCGAGACATTCGGCGTCGGCACGCGGAGTGCCAAACCATGCAATTTCCCTTCGAGCTCAGGAAGAACCAATGACAAAGCTTTGGCAGCCCCCGTTGATGTCGGGATGATCGATTGTGCGCAGGCACGCGCGCGGCGAAGGTCCTTATGCGGGTTGTCCAAATTCTTTTGGTCATTGGTATAAGCATGGACAGTCGTCATCAATCCGTTTTCAATGCCGAATGCATCGTTCAACACTTTCGCGACAGGCGCCAGGCAATTGGTCGTGCAGCTGGCGTTCGAGATGATGTCGTGTTTTTCGACATCCAATTTATCGTCATTGACGCCCATGACGATCGTGATGTCCTCATTTTTACCAGGAGCGGTCAAGATGACCTTCTTCGCGCCGGCTTCCAGATGAAGTGCCGCCTTATCGCGCGAATTGAACTTGCCTGTGGCCTCGATGACGATGTCGACGCCCATTTCATCCCATGGGAGTTTCAAAGGATCGCGTTCGCTGACCAATTGGATACGCTTTCCGTTTACAACCAACGCATTTTCTTCCGCTTTCACTTCACCGGAGAAGGTACCGTGGTTTGTGTCATACTTAATCAAGTGGGCAAGTGTTTCTGCCGGATAACTGGCGTTCACCGCCGAAATTGTCACGTCATCCATCAATACCGCTTGTCTGAAAACCATACGGCCAATGCGGCCAAACCCGTTAATTGCAATCGAAACTGTCATGTATTTGTCCTCCAATTAAATAAGTCATACTCATATTTTTCAATTCGATATATAGTATAACACATTATTCGTTTTAGAGAACCTGAAAACATAAGAAAGCGCATACTTTTTTACGGATGTGTCTGCCACTTGTCCAATATGCGCATCAATTGGCGTTTTGTGTCATCGATGGAACCGTTGTTGTCCAGTACTTCATCAGCGCCGTCTTCCTTGATGCTCATTGGCAATTGCGAAGCGATGCGCGCTTTTGCCTCCTGTTCAGCCAATCCGTTTCGTTCCATGAGGCGTTTTAATTGCTCTTGTTCCGACACACTGACGACCAGGATCTTGTCGACCATATGCTGGAGCTTGCTTTCGAATAGCAGTGGGATGTCCATGATAACGGTTTCATGTCCTCCAGCCAAAAATGCCTGGCGCTGCCTAAGCATTTCCCGACGTATGGCCGGGTGGATGATGTCATTCAATTTTTTTCGGCTCGCCGGGTCGTTGAAGATGATTGCCCCGACTTTCTCTCGGTCCATCGACCCGTCAGCCCGTATCACTTCCGGGCCGAAAGCTTGCTTGATGCTGTTCAGTGTTTCCGTTCCGGGCTCAACGACTTGCCTGGCGACCAGGTCTGCATCAACGACCGGAAATCCCAATTCCTTGAGCATCTGCGAAACGGTGCTTTTGCCGCTCGCGATACTGCCGGTCAATCCGATGATCATGTATATACCTCATTTCTGGCAAGACGGGCAATAGACAGACGCCCGGCTCGCGATTTTCACAGTTTTGGTTTCCGTTCCACAAACCGTGCACGTCTTCTTGCCGTACATGCCGAAACGGTCCTGCATGCTGCCCGATTCCCCATTGATGTTGCGGTAATCGGAAATCGTGCTGCCCCCTGCTTCGATGCTTTCGAGCAGAATCGCGGCAATGGCCTGGAACAACTCGATTTTCCGCTTACAGCTGATGCGGCTTGCGGCGCGCTTCGGATGAATTTTCATGCGGAATAGCGCTTCTGTGGCGTATATATTGCCGCAGCCCGAGATGACTGTGCCGTCCATGATGACTTCCTTGATCGGCTTGTTGCGGAATCTAGGGCTTTCCGCTTGCTGCAAGAACCATTCAAGTGCCCCGTCGGCAAAAGGCTCCGGCGCCATCAACAGCAGTGGCGGAAAATCCGCTTCCGTCTCCAATACGCGCATTTCCCCAAAACGCCGGATATCCGAGAACGCCAGCAAGTTGCCGTCATCGAGCGTCAGCACGATATGGACGTGGCGCCTGAACTTATCTTCCGGGATCGACAGCAGGCTATCGACGAAAAACCAAGCCCCCGACATCCCCAGATGATTGACGAGCAGGAATTCCTGCTCATTCTTCATGGTCATATAAATGTATTTACTGCGCCGTTCGACACCGAGTATTTGGGCACCGGCCAGGCGCTCCTGAAAGTCATCCGCTTCAATGCGCTTCAAGATCGCTTCTTTGCCCGCTTTCTTTGATTTTCGGATCGTATCGGACACATCGACAGAGACGATGCGTTTGCCGATCGACACAGGGCGGATTTGCCGGACCACCCCTTCTACTTCCGGAAGTTCCGGCATCGCACATTCCTCCTTATTTCGTATCGTACCAAGTATCCCCTGTCGCGATATCCACTTTCAGCGGGACATTCAGTTCCACTGCGGACTCCATGACTTCGGGGACCAGCTTCATCAATCGATCGAGCTCTTCGGGAGGCGCTTCGAATATCAGCTCATCGTGGACTTGCAACAGCATTCTCGACTGCAAGCCTTCACGCTCAATCGCGGCATCCATTTCGATCATCGCCTGTTTGATGATATCGGCCGCACTGCCTTGTATCGGTGTGTTCATCGCCGTGCGTTCGGCAAAACTGCGCAAATTGAAGTTCGAGCTATTGATGTCCGGCAAATAGCGGCGGCGATTCATCAGCGTCGTGACGTAGCCGTCTTTTTTCGCCTGTTCGACAATTGAACCCATATACCCTTGGACGCCCGGGAAGCTGGCCAAATACTTTTCAATGAAATCAGCCGCTTCTTTCCGGGTAATGTCCAGGCTTTGGGACAAGCCGTAATCGCTGATGCCGTAGACAATCCCGAAGTTGACCGCTTTGGCGGCGCGGCGCATATCCGGAGTCACTTCCTCCAATGTTACGTTGAAGACATCGCTCGCCGTTTTTGTATGAATGTCGAGATCTGCCTTGAACGCTTCTATCAAGCGCTCGTCTTTCGACATATGGGCGAGTACACGCAATTCGATCTGGGAATAGTCCGCTGCGACCATCACCCAGCCAGGTTCTGACGGGACGAACGCTTTACGGATCTTGCGCCCCTCTTCCAGGCGCACCGGGATGTTTTGCAAGTTCGGGTTGGTCGAACTGAGCCTGCCGGTCGTCGTCAGGGCTTGCTGGAAACGGGTATGGATCTTGCCGTCTTCATGGATTTCTTTCAATAGGCCTTCAATATACGTCGACAGCAATTTGCCCAGTTGGCGATACATCAGGATGTGATGGATGATTTCGTGTTTGCCTTCCAATTTCTCCAGCACATCCGCTGCAGTCGAGTAGCCGGTTTTCGTCTTTTTGATCGCCGGCAAGCCCAACTGTTCGAAAAGAATGACGCCCAGCTGTTTCGGCGAATTGATATTGAATTCGTGGCCGGCGAGCGAATAGATTTCCTGTTCGATCATGCCGAGCTGGCGCTTCAATTCCACGCCCATGTCAGCCAATTGCCCACGGTCCACTTTAACCCCGAGCGATTCCATTTGGCCAAGCACTTTTGCGAGCGGCAGTTCCAATTTATCGTACAGGTCGAATTGCTCGTTTTCCTCCAGCTTCTTGACGACCACGGGGCGCACATTATAGATCGCTCTCGCTTTCCTCGCCATATGTTCATTCAAATCATCCGCTTCAGGGACTTTTTTCTTCGCGCCCTTGCCGTAGACCTGCTCATTGGCCGAGACATCCGAATAACCGTATTCACGGACGATATCCGCCAAGTCCGTATACTTCAGTGAAGGATTGACGATATAGGCGCCCAGCATCAAATCGAAGTCCACCCCGTCGATCTTGATGCCGTTTCTGAGGAATGCCGCAGTCGCCGCTTTGGAATCCGACATATACTTCTTGACGCTTGCATCTTCGAGCCAAGCTTTCAACGCATCCGACGCTGCAGCCACTTCCATCGGGATGACATAGGTCGCTTTTTCAGACGCCAATGAAACCCCCAGCAAATCACAGCTATGGTAATGCTCGTCGTACAGTTCCAGATGGACCGCCATGCCGTTTTCCAAGAGGCTCTCATCGACTGTGCCAAGCACCTCGAAATGCAGCTCTTCCTTCTCGGTTTCCTCTGCCGTATAATCCAGCTTCTCCAGCAATGATTTAAAAGCGAGCTCGTTCCAGATACGCACCAATTCGTCCTGGTCAGGGCCTGCGTAATCGAGTTCATCGATCGTCACTTCCACAGGCGCTTGGCGTTCGATCGTCGCCAGCTTTTTGGACAAATAGGCAAGCTCTTCATTTTCCACGAGCTTTTCCTTCATTTTGCCTTTCTGTTCCTCAATCGCTTCATAGACACCTTCAACCGACCCGTGTTTGGCGAGCAGTTTCAATGCCGTCTTTTCCCCGACCCCAGGAACCCCCGGAATGTTATCGGACGGATCGCCCATCAAGCCTTTCATGTCGATAATCTGCAGCGGCGTCAGGCCGTATTTTTCTTGGATATGGCCCACTGTGTATTTCTCGATATCGGTGATGCCTTTGCGGGTGATGTAGACAACTGTCGAATCCGAGGCGAGCTGCGTCAAATCCTTGTCGCCAGAGACCACGACGACCTGGTCGCCTGCCTGTTCTGCTTGAAGGCTCAGCGTGCCGATGATATCATCCGCCTCGTAATTGTCGAGCTCGTATTGTTTGATCTTGTATGCTGAGAGCAGCTTGCGCAAATACGGGAATTGCTCGGACAGTTCGGGCGGGGTCTTTTGCCGTCCGCCTTTGTATTCTTTATATGCTTCGTTGCGGAATGTGGTTTTCCCGGCATCGAAAGCCACCATCATATGTGTCGGCTTTTCTTCCTCCAGTAGCTTTTGCAGCATTGTCGTGAAGCCATACACTGCATTCGTGTGCACTCCGTTGTCGTTCGTCAATAATGGCAACGCGAAAAATGCGCGGTATGCCAGGCTGTTGCCATCAAGCAATAAGATTTTCTTTGACACAAAATTACCCCTTTCCATAAAAAAAGCCGTCATTCCTTTTATTTTACCACGCAGGCAAATAGAAGAGAAATGACGGCTCCAGTCACTATTCAAGATTTCCGGATAACAGTCTTGCATAAGGTGAATCCGACGGCATGATGATGACCGTATCTTCACCGACCGTTTTCGAATACGATTCGAGTGAACGGTAAAGCTCATAGAATTCAGGGTCTTTCGAGAACGATTCGTTGTAGATCTGGGCTGCTTCCGCTTCCCCATCCGCCTGGATCAGGGCCGCTTCTTTTTTGGCGGTGGCAATGACTTCCTGTGCATCGCGGTCAGCTTGCGCTTCGATTTCACGCTTGCGCGCATCGCCTTGCGACAGATAGTCCTGTGCAGTTGAATCCCGCTCCGAGATCATCCGCGTAAAGACGGCTTGTTCGTTTTCCGCCGGCAAGTCGGTGCGTTTCATGCGGACATCGACGACTTCGATGCCGTATTGGTCGGTGTTGAGCAATTCATTGACTCTTTCTGTCACAGTGTCGTTCAGGCTGCCGCGCGAGGAATTCTCGTCGTTGATAATTTCGTCATAATCGAGCTGGCCCAGCTCTGTGCGCACGACGGAATAAATGAACTCTTCCATGCGCGACTCGGCATTGATGATCGTTCCGGCATTCGAAATCATGCTAAGCGGGTCGGTCACCCGCCATACGGCGTAATTGTCGATCAAAATGCGTTTTTTGTCTTTCGTGTTGATCTCCGCTTCCGATACATCATAGGTCATCTGGTATTTCGGGATGGTCGTGATGCTTTGGATGAACGGGATTTTCATTTTAATGCCCGGTTCTTCCTGGACTTTGACGACTTCACCGAACTGCCGGACAACGCGGTATTCATTTTCTTTCACGACATAGGCATTGGTCAGGACGATCAATAAAGCGAAAAAGACGATTGCCGAGATGAGGATCGGTTTCCAGTATTTCCTGTAGTTGATCGGTTCTCTCGGCTCCCTCGGTTTTTTCGCCCGGTTTTTATTGCCGAAGATATCCGTCGTATTATTATTGCCGAATGGCTGTTTCGGATCCATCAGTTGCCGCCCCCTTCCTGGGTTTCTTCTTCAGCTGCCGGCGGTATGGCGGTCTGCATTTCACCGAGCGGCAAATACTTCATCGTTCCTTCATCATCGTTCATGATATACAGTTTGGCGTTCGGCAATACCGATTCCAAAGTTTCCATGATCAACCGTTGCCTTGTCACTTCCGGATTGCCTTCGTATTCGGCATAGAGTTTATCGAATACTGCGACGTCACCGCGCGCCTGCTCGATTCGTTCGACTTTCTGGGCTTCGGCGCGGGAATTGATGGCGGATTTCTCGCCTAATGCTTCGTTGCGCTTCTGGTTTTCGTATTTATTCGCTTCGTTGATCTTCGTATTCATCGTTTCCCTGGCGTCCGTCACATTCGTGAACGCTGCGCGCACTTCTTCGTTCGGCAGCTCCACATCCTGCAGCTTCACCGCCAAGACGGAAATCCCGATATCGTATTCCTCGATAAGCGATGATAACAGGTCACGGGTATCCGCCTCGATTTCCGCTTTTCCTGATGTCAGGGCATCGTCGATCAAGGAGCTCCCGATAATCGAACGGATGGATGCGGATGTGGCATCGTGAAGCATTTCACGAGGGTCTTCTGCATTGAACAGGAATTTTTTCGGGTCGGTGATTTTCCATTGGACGACAAGATCGGTCAGGACGATGTTCTCGTCCCCGGTGATCATTTTGGTCTCTTTATCGTATGTAGTGATTTCACCTTCCGCGTTTTGGTCATAGCCGAATTGAAGGCTGTAGGTTTCCTTTGACATCACTTCCGCTTTTTGGATAGGCCAAGGCATCTTGAAGTGAAGGCCAGATTCCGTGACCGGCTCCCCCGCTTCACCGAACGTGATGATGACCGCCTGTTCCGACTCATCGACGGTGTACCAGGAAGTAAAGACGGCGACCAATGCAAGGATGCCGGCAATCGACAGCCCGATGATGGACAGGACTCGTTTCGTAGTCATGGTGTTTCCCCCTTTTTTTCTTTATAACTATGTATACGGAATGATTGTGAAATAGTTTCAGGAAAATAGAAAAAGAGCCCGGGGAGGGGCTCTTTTTCAAGTCATGCGGTTGAAGGGGGTTCTATTAAAGAATAGCACCCGATTGTGAAGCTGGTGTTAAGCCTGTGTAAACTTACCATTGATTGTTTTTGTATTTTTTATAATAATTCACTTGGCGCGCAAAAAGATACAGTTTGCGCTTCATATGGGTATCTTTTTTATAGAATAGCGGATTGCCCCATCTCTTCTCCTTGATCAAGCGCTTGATGTCTTTTTGGACCACCTGGTTTTGGACGAAATTGCGCAATACCACCTTCGGAACAACTGTGAACAGAAAATCCTCATTCAAATAAGTGATCGGTTTCTCCGTCTTGTAAATCAAATCATCGACCAAGTACTCTGCCATATTATGGCCAAGCGCCGTGACATAATAGCTTGAGCGCCCTTGGCGGATATTCACTTCGAATACCTTGAATTTCTTGTCGCGCGAGTCGTATTTCAAATCGAAATTGGCGAATCCGGTATAACCGACCGCTTCAAGGAAATGCTGGAGCTTTTGCATCATTTCCTTGTCGAATCGCGTGATGAGCGCCGTATAATTGCCGATGGCCGTGACGGTATGTTCCTGCAAGACAACTTGCGCAAACGTCACCAATTGCGTCTGGCCTTTCGAATTGGCGTAAATGACGGAATCCCACATATATGTATCATCGCCTGGAATGAAATCCTGGATGATCAATTCATCACGGTAGCCGCTTGCCTTGATTTTCTGGATGACTTCAAATAGCTCTTTCGGGCTGTCCACCTTATAGACTTTTTCCTGCCCTTCGAACTTATTGCGGCTGTATTCGATGCCATTGCTTGGTTTGACGACGACCGGATACATCATGTCGCTGTCGTCGAATGGAACATCCTGGCTGCAATCATAAAAATATGTCGTCGGCGTATCGATGCCGTGCTCTTTGCACAGTTCATAGAAATTCGCTTTCATCTGCAATTTATTCATCAGTTCTTCAGTCGGGTAATTGAAGACATAATGCTCGCGCAGCACTTTGGCATTCTCGATTATCAAGCGCACGTAAAGATCATTCGTGCCGACCAGCAACAAAGTTTTGCCGGGAGCCCTGTATTTATCCGCCATGCCGATCAAAATATCCGCGAAATGTTCCGGCTCGGATAGCCTTTTATCAAATTCGATGGTTTCAGTGATCGAGCTCATCTCCGTGAAGGACAAAGGCTCTTTGCCGATCAAGATCGGCTTGATGCCGTATGCTTCATGAAATGAAATCGCCATATTGTATGCATTCATATCCGTACCGACAATGATCGGCAAGAATGGGTGTTTAGTTTCCATATGTTCCTCCTAAATTTCTTCCGCAAGCGGCAAATAGACGGTAAAGGTCGTGCCTACGCCGACTTCGCTTTCGACTTCGACTTTGCCATGATGCGCTTCAATGATATGTTTAACGATTGAAAGCCCCAGCCCCGTGCCGCCTGAATTCCGGCTGCGGGCGCGGTCCACGCGGTAAAAACGCTCAAATAGGCGGCCAATTTCGGCTGCTTCGATGCCGATGCCCTGATCTCCCACTTTCACGATTGCCTGGTCCCCTTCTGCATAGAGCTTCAGCGACACGGTGGTGTTTTCCACTGAATAAGTGGCGGCATTGATCAATAAATTGACGATCACTTGGATGAGCCGGTTCCCGTCGCCGTTGACGATAACCGGTGCCAGGTCCAATTCCAGGCTGATATTCTTTTCTGCCAGTTTCGGATGCACCGTTTCGACAGCCCGTTCAATGATGGCTTTCATGTCCGTCGGCTCCAACTCGATATGGAAAGTGGAGCGTTCCATATTCGACAGGTTAAGCAAATCATTGATAAGCATTTCCAAGCGGTTGCTTTCCGTCTGGATGATTTCCAGGAATGACAATAAGGTATCTTTGTCCTGATAAGCCCCGTCCAACAATGTTTCAGAAAAACCTTTGATCGACGTGACGGGCGTGCGCAATTCGTGGGAAACATTGGCCACAAAATCCTTGCGTACTTGTTCCAGTTTCTTCAATTCGGTAATATCGTGGAACACGATGACCACCCCGAGCCAACGCTCGTGTTCACCGATGACCGGTGCGCCGTATACATCCAGGTTCTTCAACTTCATCCCTTCGGCAAACTCGATTTGATTGCGTGAACGGGTTTCAGTCATGAACACTGTTTCAATGAAGGATTTCAGTTCGGGCGCAATATCGATTTCCCTGTAGAGGCTGCCAAGTGCCGCCTCGCTGCTCAGGCCGGTTTCCTCAAGAAATGCCCGGTTAACCAAAGAAATCGTCCCTTGCCGGTCAATCATCACCAATGCACTGCCCATATTCTCGATCAGCGTTTTCAGCCGCTCCTGTTCCATCAAGCGGACAGTAGCCACTTCCTGCAAGTTCCGGGCAAGGACGTTGATCGTCTTGTTCAGCTCCAAGCTGCCTTGGGCATCGGATTCATAGGCGCGGGCGCGGTAATTCCCTTTCACCAGTTCCACAGCGGTTTCAGTCGCATTTTCCACCGGCTCCACTTGCAAACGGATAATACGGTTACCGATGACTGCAGAGATCGCCAGGCCAATCAGGAAAATAAGCCCCAACGCCAGCCAAACAGCGGATTTATTTTGCGCCTCCGCGTATAAAGGGAGAAACTGGAGCACAATCAAATAAAGCCCGACGAGAAGCGTACCGATCCATAACAACAAGGAGATCAGCAGGCGGCGCCGGAAAGTCATGAACTTTTCGGCTCCTCGAATTTATAGCCCAATCCGCGGATGGTCTTGATAAAAGTCGGCTTGCGCGTATTCGCTTCGATCTTTTCACGCAAATGGCTGACGTGGACATCGACAATCCGTGTATCGCCGGCAAAGTCGTATTTCCATACAGCGCTCAATAATTGGTCCCGGGTCAATACCCTATTCTTGTTTTCCGCCAGGTAGACCAGCAATTCGAATTCTTTCGGTGTGAACTCCAATTGCTTGTCATCCAAAAATACTTCAAATCTATCCGGGAAAATCTGCAACTTACCGAACACATACGGGGCAGACCCGTCCTGCTGGATGACTGGGCTTGTTTCTGCCCTGCGTAACACCGCTTTGATGCGGGCAACCACTTCACGCGGGCTGAACGGCTTGGTCATGTAATCATCCGCCCCCAGCTCCAGGCCGAGCACTTTATCGAATTCGTCGCCTTTTGCCGTCAGCATGATGATCGGGGTGTTCACTTTCTGCTGGCGCAATGATTTGCACACTTCCACGCCATCCATTGACGGCAGCATCAAGTCCAGCACGATCAAGTCCGGATTTTCACTCAGCGCAAGATCGTAGCCCTGCTTTCCATCATTTGCGATAATCGTTTCATATCCTGCCTGCACCAAATTATACGATAACAGCGTTGCAATCGAATGTTCATCTTCAATGATCAAAAGTTTCTTCGGCATTTTGCATCCTCCACACTCAATTTGGAACCCCCATTCCAAACCGCTTTAGAAATTCTCCATCGCCTGGGTCGTCAATTTGTTCGACGTTTTCGGCGGCTGTGCAACGATCTTTCCTTCTATGCAAATTGCGCCTTCTTCATCCGTGCCTTCGACGCGGATGGTCGCCAGATTTCCCCTTACATCCACATCGGTCACTTCCAGCAGGAAATCGACTGTCGCATAATGGTAGACCGGCTTCTTGAATACCAGATGCTGTTCGCAAATATAAGAGCCCGGTCCTGGCATATACTTGGACACTGCTGATGTGACGATACCCGTCAGCATGATATTCGGCACGACCGGCTTTTCAAAACTGGTGGTGGAAGCGAAGTCATGCTGGATATACAATGGATTTCCATCGTTTGTCAGCCCCAGATACAAGAGCAAGTCCTTGTCTTCGATCTTTTCCGTCAGCTTCAACTTCTCACCGATGGTAATATCTTCAATCTTCCTGCCTAGTTTCCGTTTTTTTCCGAGCAACACAGGCTTTCCCTCCCCTAGGTGGTTCATATCCTTATAGTATCAATTACAGCAGTATAAGTGCAAGTTCGTCCGCCTTCCGGCCGTGCATGCAGGCTTATCTGCAACCATTGAAAAAGCCGGACAGGCCACCCCCGTCCGGCTTCATGCATTACGCTAGAATGTCCATGACCGCCTTTACCGAGGCAGCTGACTTATCGAGCGCTTGTTTTTCTTTTTCGTTCAACTCGATCTCGATGATTTTTTCGATTCCGGATGCGCCAAGTACTGCAGGCACGCCCAGATAAATCCCGTCCATTCCGTATTCGCCTTGTAAATAGGCAATCGACGGCAAGACGCGTTTTTGGTCGAGTATGATTGCTTCCGTCATTTCCACCAAAGAGGCGGCAGGCGCATAATAAGCGGAGCCATTTCCGAGAAGGTTGACGATTTCGGCACCGCCTTTTCGCGTCCGCTCGACGATCTGCTCCAGCCGGTCTTTCGGGATAAGGGTTTCGAGCGGGATACCGCCAGCGAATGAATACCGGACAAGCGGTACCATGTCATCCCCGTGGCCGCCAAGCACGAAGCCTGTAATGTCTTTGACCGACAAATTGAGCTCTTCCGCCACAAAGCTGCGGAAACGTGCGGAATCAAGCACGCCGGACTGGCCGATCACCCGTTCTTTCGGAAAGCCGGATTCTTTAAAAACGGTGTAAGTCATCGCATCAACCGGATTGGTCAGCACAAGAATTGTCGCGTTCGGCGAGTGGGTGACGATTTCTTTGGTAACGGATTTCATGACTTTCTGGTTGGTCTGCACTAGATCATCCCGGCTCATGCCCGGTTTTCTGGCTACCCCTGCCGTGATGATGACGAGGTCGGAGTCTTTCGTATCCGCGTAATCCGAGGTCCCTATTATGTGTGCATCGAAATTCAAGACAGGCGCCGCTTCTGCCATATCCAGCGCTTTGCCTTTCACCGGATTTTCCATCGCAGGGATATCGACGATGACGACATCCCCCAATTCCTTCTGTGCCAGCAGGAAAGCCGTCGTTGCGCCAGTGAAACCGGAACCGATCACCGAAATCTTTTTCCGTTTGAATGTCATGTGAAACTCCCCTTTCCATCGGATGATACAACAAAGAGGAGGCAGAAGCCTCCTCTTTCATTTTACATGTTTTTGATTAGTTCATCAGCGAATGCAGAAGTTTTCACTTCTGTCGCACCGTCCATAAGACGTGCGAAGTCGTAAGTAACGACTTTAGATGCAATGGTTTTTTCCATTGAAGAAGTGATCAATTTAGCAGCTTCTGACCAGCCAAGGTGCTCAAGCATCAAGACGCCTGACAAGATAACAGAAGACGGGTTCACTTTATCAAGGCCAGCATATTTCGGAGCCGTACCATGAGTCGCTTCGAAGATCGCATGTCCTGTGTCGTAGTTGATGTTCGCGCCTGGAGCGATACCGATACCGCCGACTTGTGCAGCCAGTGCATCAGAGATGTAGTCGCCGTTCAAGTTCATTGTTGCAACAACATCGAACTCGCTTGGACGCGTAAGGATTTGCTGAAGGAAGATATCAGCGATGGAATCTTTGACAAGGATCTTGCCTGAAGCCAAAGCTTCTTCTTGTGCTTTGTTTGCAGCGTCAGTTCCTTTTTCGTCTTTGATCGCATCGTATTCGTTCCACGTGAAGACTTTGTCGCCGAATTCTTGCTCAGCCACTTCATAGCCCCAGTTTTTGAAAGCTCCTTCAGTGAACTTCATGATGTTCCCTTTGTGTACAAGCGTTACGGAATCGCGGCCTTCAGTCAACGCATAGTTGATGGCAGCGCGTACCAAACGTTTTGTGCCTTCTTCTGAAATCGGTTTGATGCCGATACCTGATGATTCAGGGAAGCGGATGTTTTTAACGCCCATTTCATCAGTAAGGTATGAGATCAATTTCTTCACTTCGTCGCTGCCTTTTGCGTACTCGATACCTGCATAGATATCTTCTGTGTTTTCACGGAAGATGACCATGTCTGTATCTTCTGGGCGTTTAACCGGTGATGGCACGCCTTCGAAATAGCGTACAGGGCGCAAGCAAGTGTAAAGGTCAAGCTCTTGGCGAAGTGCCACGTTCAATGAGCGGATACCGCCGCCGATTGGTGTAGTAAGCGGCCCTTTGATTGCGATCAAGTATTCGCGGATAACGTTAAGTGTTTCTTCCGGAAGCCATTCGCCTGTTTCGTCGAAAGCTTTTTGGCCAGCCAAAACTTCTTTCCAGACGATTGATTTTTCACCGTTATAAGCTTTGTTTACCGCTTCTTCAAGTACGCGTGAAGCTGCGTTCCAGATATCCGGTCCAGTTCCGTCACCGATAATGAATGGGATGACTGCGTTATTAGGGACGTTCAAGACGCCGTTTTCTACTGAGATTTTTTCGCCGTTCGTCATGTGTAAGTTCCTCCTGAGTTCAAAGTCATAGGGCTGCACATTGTGTCAGCCCCATCAAATTTTATTGTATTGCCTTGCTTAACGTTCTTCAACCGGCACGTATGTCTGCATGCCAGGCCCGATGTATTCCGCACGTGGGCGGATCAGGCGGTTGTTGGAGTATTGCTCCAGGATGTGCGCAAGCCAGCCCGACGCACGGGAGACCGCGAAAATCGGCGTGAACAGGTCATGCTCGATGTTCAAGGAGTGGTAAACCGATGCCGAATAGAAATCGACGTTTGGCGGAAG
>NZ_QLZQ01000003.1 GCF_003289925.1 Planococcus maitriensis
GAAGCGTGGCGACACGTGCAGCTGACGAATACTAATCGATCGAGGACTTAACCAACAAACTGAAACGCAAGTTTCCCACAATGTCGATTTATCCAGTTTTGAGCGAACAAGCTCAAGAGTCCAGTGATGATGGCAAAGAGGCCACACCCGTTCCCATCCCGAACACGGAAGTTAAGCTCTTTTGCGCCGATGGTAGTTGGGGGTTTCCCCCTGTGAGAGTAGGACGTCGCTGGGCAATTATCTTTTTTTACTTTGTACCGAGATTTCCTTTTACCTTGCTTCCATAGCTCAGCAGGTAGAGTGCTTCCATGGTAAGGAAGAGGTCACCGGTTCGAACCCGGTTGGAAGCTTTTGATTCTTTAAAGTTTCTTTACATCGGAAACTGTTTTCTTTATAATTTTTTTGTAAGGCCCCTTGGTCAAGCGGTTAAGACACCGCCCTTTCACGGCGGTAACACGGGTTCGAATCCCGTAGGGGTCACCATTCACGGAGGATTAGCTCAGCTGGGAGAGCATCTGCCTTACAAGCAGAGGGTCGGCGGTTCGATCCCGTCATCCTCCACCATGTATCCATTTAGGCTATTAATCGAATAACGGTGGGGTAGCGAAGTGGCTAAACGCGGCGGACTGTAAATCCGCTCCTTCGGGTTCGGCAGTTCGAATCTGCCCCCCACCACCAGTTTTTTATTGCTTTGGGGTATAGCCAAGCGGTAAGGCAACGGGTTTTGATCCCGTCATGCCCTGGTTCGAATCCAGGTACCCCAGCCATTTTTTATTTTGAGCCATTAGCTCAGTTGGTAGAGCATCTGACTTTTAATCAGAGGGTCGAAGGTTCGAATCCTTCATGGCTCATTTATCTTTGCGCATTTTTCGCGCGGGGCCTTAGCTCAGCTGGGAGAGCGCGACGCTGGCAGCGTCGAGGTCAGGGGTTCGAGCCCCCTAGGCTCCATTGTTCCATGTGCAATCCATGTGTAAAAAGCCCGTATCCATTCAATTGGATACGGGCTTTTTTTAGTTTCTGATATATTCCGATTGTGGCCGGAAAATCACGTTATCTTGCTGTTGTTCTATGGCATGGGCAGTCCAGCCGACGATTCGTGCGATGCTGAAGGTAGGGGTGAATAGTTCAGGCGGCATTTGGATAGACCGCATAATCGCTGCTGCATAAAATTCTACATTGGTATAAAGGGCCCGTCCTGGTTTTTTCTCATTTAACAATTGGGTGATTTTATTTTCTGCTTTGACTGCAAGGTCCAGCCATGGGTCTTCTTGCTGTAGCTGCTGGCATTTTTCACGGAGTAGGATAGCGCGCGGATCTTCTGTGCGATATACTCGGTGACCGAAGCCCATGATTTTCTCGCCTTGTGCCAGTTTTTGTTCAATGACCGGATTGACCCTTTCGGGAGACTGGATTTCATCAAGCAATTCAAGCACTCCGGACGGGGCGCCTCCATGCAAAGGGCCTTTCATCGTACCGATTGCAGAAACGATGGCAGCGCTTAAGTCGGATTCTGTGGAAATAGTGACACGGCCAGCGAAAGTGGATGCATTCATGCCATGTTCCATTGTTAAGTTCAAATAGGTTTCCAGAGCTTCAGTTTGTGCGTGTGTCGGTACTTGCCCTTTGATCATCCATAGATAGTTTGCAGTATGGCCCAGGTCGCTTCTTGGCGCGACGAACTCCTGTCCGGTGCTTTGCCGGTATAGAAGAGCCGTCATTACAGGAAGTGCAGCAGTAAGGGCAATGGCTTGTTGTTGAATCTTCAATTCTTTGAATTCGGCATGCTGATAAGCTGAAACGAGTGTCCGCATGCCATCCATTAATGAAATTTCTTTGGGTAAAACTTGCGCAATGGCCATAAGATAATCCGGTAATTGACGATAGGATTTTAATTGTTCAATAAGTCTTGCGAGTTCTTCATTAGAAGCGTGATGGCCGTGCCACAGGAAGTAGGCGGTCTGTTCGAAGCTCTTTTGATTGATCACTTCATTGATCAATGTTCCGCGATAACGGAGTTCACCCTTATCTCCTTCGACAGATGCAATGGCAGTTTGAACGGCGATAATGCCTTTAAGGCCTTTTTGAAACATGGAAATTCCTCCTTTTTTTCAAGTATAAGCTGCAGCTTTAATTATGAAAATTAAAGATTTATAATTGAAATAATTAAAAAAACTAATTGAAAGGGGAACGGAAATGGAGATGCAATGGCTGAGGACCTTTGCGGATGCGGCGGATACTTTGAACTTCCGTAAGACGTCCGAACGCTTGATGCTGTCGCAGCCGAGTGTGACGGTGCATATTCGGCAATTGGAAGAGTATTTGGGGATTCGCCTGTTTGACCGCATCAAGAACCGCGTGGTGTTAACAGAGGAAGGGCGCCATTTTAAACAGCAGGCAGAAATATTGGTAGAAAAATTCGATTCGACAGTGGATGAGCTTCAATCATTTGCCCAAGGCTATCGGCGAAAATGGACCATCGCGATCTCCCCGTTAATGGCAGAGACGGTGCTGCCGTATATCCTAAAGTCGTTTACGAAAGCGCATCCGGACCTTGAGCTGGTTATCCGTGTGGAAGAGTCGGAAGCGATTGAAGAACTGGTAGAGAGCGGGGAAGTGTCTGCTGGCATCTCCGCTTTGCTGCCGGTAAAACGAGTGATTCTCCATGAAGTGGTTTATGAAGATCCTTTGCTGCTCATTGTGCCGAGGGATGCTTATGATGATGAGCGGGGCCCGGTGGTTTCAGCTGAAGAGGTTTTGCAGCAGAGTTTCATCTTTACCCATCATCATCCCGTTTTTTGGGAAGAGTTGCTGGTGAAATTACGCGTGCAGCTCCCAGGTATCCGCACGATGACAGTGACGCAGGCCCATATCGCGAAACGGTTTATCCAGGAAGGGCTCGGCGTATCGTTTTTGCCGAAGTCGATGGTGCGCCGAGAGTTGATTGAAGGGCGTTTGATGGAAGCGCGTTTTGACTTGTTCCCGTTGCCCACTGTTGCGACGTATTTCCTGTCCCTCAGCATGGGGGAACTGGAGAAAGATTTTTTGAGCCGTGTGCAATCGGTTTATTTCTGGTGAGTTGAAGAAGCGATAGTTTTATTGAAAATGGCGAATTTGACGGATGCACTGGTATACTGCAGATAAGGAGGGGATGGATATGTATATTGAACAGCGCAATATTCGGCTTCGTTTGCTGAAACGTGAGGATTTTGAGGCATTATGGGCACTTTATACACCGGACATCTTCGAATATATGCTGACTAAGGTGGAACGTTTCGAAGATTTAGAAGCGTGGTTATCGGCTGGAATGAACCAATCCAATGTCCTGGTATTTGCCGTGGAGCTTCCGGAAAGCGGTGAAATCGTCGGCACGACCCGCATTTATTCGATTGATGACACGAACAAGAGTTGTGAAATTGGAGCAACTTTCTATAGTGAAAAAGCACAGCGCACACATGTCAATACGGCCGTCAAACATGCACTGCTAGGCTATTGCTTCGAAGAACGGGAGATGATCCGCGTCCAGTTCAAAACCGATGCTGAAAATATCCGTTCCCAAAAATCGATCGAACGGATAGGGGCGGTGAAAGAAGGGCATTTACGTAACGAACGAATCCGCTCGACGGGCGAACCGCGGGACGCTATCATCTATTCCATCATTGACCGGGAATGGCCTGAGGTGAAAAAATCATTGGAAGAAAAAATGAATAAATATTCGGAATAATGTAAGGTTGAGCCAAGAGAACCTCAGAGGGTACAATGAATGTATCTTACTGAGGGGGTATAAAATAATGAATAAATTAAATGTTTCTATTATAGGTGTACCAATGGATCACGGGCAAATGCGCCGCGGCGTCGATATGGGGCCAAGCGCAATCCGTTATGCGGGCGTAGTGGACCGCATTGAAAACCTGGGGCACGAAGTAAATGACGAAGGTGATATCCAAATCCGCAAGGCAGATGGCAAAGTGGATGAGAACACCAATTTGCGCAATATGGACGTAATTACCGAAGCAACAGAAGCGCTCGGAGAAAAGGTTTCAGGCGTGGCTAAAGCCGGGAATTTCCCATTAGTGTTGGGCGGCGACCATAGTATCGCAATCGGCACGCTTGCCGGCATTTCAGAGCATTACGAGAATTTGGGCGTCATCTGGTATGATGCGCATGCAGATATGAACACGAGCGAAACTTCGCCATCAGGCAATATCCACGGCATGCCGCTTGCAGCGAGCTTCGGGCATGGCCATGAGAAATTGACGAATATCCGCGGCTATTCGCCGAAAGTGAAGCCGGAGAACATCGTCATCATCGGGGCGCGTTCTGTCGATCCAGGGGAGCGCGAATTGATCAAAGAGCACGGCATCAAAGTGTTCAGCATGCACGAAATCGACAAGATGGGCATGGACCATGTCATGCAGGAATCGATCCGCTACTTGCGCGAAGAGCGTAAAACGGACGGCGTCCACCTGTCGCTGGATCTTGACGGAATCGATCCGATGTATACACCGGGCGTCGGTACGCCGGTGCCGGGCGGCATCAGCTACCGCGAAAGCCATTTGGCGATGGAAATGCTGTTCGACGCAGGGCTGATCACATCCGCAGAGTTTGTCGAAGTTAACCCGATCCTTGATGAAAAGAACCGTACAGCCGATGTGGCGGTTGCATTGATCGGTTCATTGCTTGGCGAAAAATTGGTATAAGAATAAGGCGGCTGTCCGGAATTTCCGGGCGGCTTTTTTTATTGTATGGAATGTATAAGAGATTAGGGAGAAGGGTGCAGGACTGCCGGAGAGCACATTGCATGATTTTTATCAGCGGAATAATAAACTGATGAATTCATTCAAAGAACTGGAAATTGGCTGGTTTTTTCTGGACATGGTTTGATAGGATAGAGGAAGAGAGAAAAAAATGAAACTTTTTCGGAACTGGATCGTATATAAAAGACAGCCGCATGGCGGAGGGAAATGAGATCATGGATGCGTTAGTAAATAAACGAATAAAACGAGTCATGAAGGGCGACCAAGACGCATTTGCCGAAATCGTGGAGCTGTATCAACATCAATTGTTCCAGATTTGCTACCGGATGCTCGGCAACCGGCATGAAGCGGAAGATATTGCACAGGAAGCATTTACGCGGGCCTATGTGAACATACACACTTTTGACCAAAACCGTAAATTTTCCACGTGGCTTTACCGCATCGCCACCAATCTGTGCATAGACCGGATCCGCAAGAAAAAGCCGGATTATCATTTGGATGCGGAAGTCAAAGGCACGGAAGGCTTGAATATGTATTCGAAGATTGCCAATGATGAAGAGCTTCCGGAAGAAGAGTTAATGCGGATGGAAGTCCAGGAGCGGGTGCAGTACGAAATAAGCCGCTTGCCGGATAAGTACCGGGCAGCGATTGTGTTAAAATATATCGAGGAATTGCCGCTGGCTGAAATCAGCGAAATCCTGGATTTACCGCTTGGCACGGTGAAAACGCGGATACACCGCGGGCGCGAAGCACTTCGCAAGCAATTGAGCAATTTGTAGGAGGCGAGCATGATGAATGCGTGTCCGGAGAAAGTCATTCGCATGATGGACGATTACCTAGACGGGGAAATCAGCCCATCAGAGGAAAAAGAACTGAAAGACTACTTGCAGAGCTGCAGCGACTGCAGGAAAATATATCAAGAACTGACCAAGACCATTGCGTTCGTCCAAAGCGTTTCGCACGTCCAGGCACCGCCGGATTTTGTGCAAAAGACGATGGCCGGTTTACCGAAAGAATCCCAGCGTGTCGGGGTAAAACGTTTTATGCGACATCATCCGCTGATGATTGCGGCGGCACTTTTCGTCTTGTTGATGAGTGCAGCGATGATGTCGAGCTTCAGTGACGACCAGCAATTCTCATTCACAAAACAAGAGAATTTAGTGGTCGAGGGGCAGACGGTCGTGGTGCCGGAAGGCCAAACGGTAATCGGGGATTTGACGATCCGCAATGGCGATCTGCGCGTGGACGGTGAACTTGAAGGAGACGTGACGATCGTCAACGGCCAGTATATGGCATCGAGTGGCGTCATCAACGGTGAAATCGAGGAAATCGATCAAGTATTCGAATGGCTCTGGTATACGATCAAAGGGACATTCCAGGATGCTATGAGCTTTTTTGGCGGCGATGACCAATCAATAGAGGAGTAAAGCCCATCCATTCAATGGATGGGCTTTTTGCATGGAGGCAGATGTCTCGGGATATGATATACTGAAACCATATGCACATGGAGAAAAGCGAGGGTTGCAGATGCCTTTTTTGGAAAACTTCAATGACCAGACGCCGCTTCAGATGATCGGCAATGTGATCGACATCCTGTTGGTCTGGTTCGTTATTTACAAACTTATTACTGTTATCAAGGGAACGAAGGCTGTCCAGCTATTAAAAGGAATCTTCTTTATTATCATCGCGCGTCTTGTGACCCAGGCGCTCAACCTGGAAACGCTTGGCTGGATCATGCAGCAAGTGCTCGAATGGGGTTTTCTTGCCATCATCATCATCTTCCAGCCGGAACTGAGACGCGCACTCGAACAGCTCGGGCGCGGGAAATTGTTCTCGAGCAGTACACTGAATGAAGAATCAGAGCGCAACCGCTTGATTGAAGCGATGAGCAAGTCGGTCAGTTATATGGCGAAGCGCCGGATCGGGGCGCTCATTTCAATCGAGCGTGAAACCGGGCTCAGTGAATACATAGAGACGGGCATTCCGATGAATTCGGACATCACCTCCGAATTGATGATCAACCTATTCATTCCGAACACGCCGCTGCATGACGGTGCGGTCATTGTCCAGAAGAACCGCATCGCTGCGGCAGCGTGCTATTTACCGCTGTCCGAGAGCCCGTTCATTTCGAAAGAGCTGGGGACGCGCCACCGCGCAGCACTCGGCATCAGTGAAGTGACGGATGCGATCACCATTGTCGTGTCGGAAGAGACCGGTGCGATCAGCTTGACGGCAAACGGCGATTTGCACCGCAATTTGTCGCTCGAAGACTTTGAAGTGAAGCTTCGCCGTATCTGGTTCGGTGCAGAACAACAACAGGCCGCAACTTCCTGGTGGAATTGGAGGGGGAAAAAGAATGGATAAGATGATGGACAATCCGTGGTTTCTTCGGATCATGGCATTATTCCTGGCCTTTCTGCTCTTCTTTTCCGTCCAGACGGAAAACAATACGACCACGACCGAAACCGGAAGAGTGTCGGAAATGATCGAAGATGTGGAACTGCAAGTGTATTATGATGAGAGCTTGATGGTCAGCGGCGTGCCGGAAACGGTCGACTTGTATTTAAGCGGCCCGGCAAGCATCATCCAGACGACGCGCCAGCTCGATGATTACACGCTGTTCATCGATTTGCGCAGCCTGCCTTTGGGTGAGCATCAAGTGCCGATCCAGACGGAAAACCTGTCGGAACAATTAAGTGCCCGCATGGACCCGGCATTCGTGAACGTCGTGCTCGAGGAGCGGGTGTCCCAGGAATTCGGCATTGACGCTGAAATGAACGAGCGCTTGCTGGCGGAAGGCTTTGTCTTGGACGGCTTATCTGTCGAACCGGACAAAGTCACTGTAACCGGCCCGCAAAGTGTCATCAACGCCATCAGCTTTGTCAAAGCGACAGTGACCGGGGAGCCGGAAATCAAGGAATCCTTCACTGCTGAAGCACGTGTCCGCGTACTGGCAGAGGACTTGACGAAACTCGACAATGTCACGATTGAACCGGAATCCGTTGCAGTGGATGTCACGGTAGAGGAATACAGCCGTGAGCTGCCGGTGCGCATCGAAGTGAACGGCGACCCGCAGACGGGCATTACCATTAACTCCTGGACGCCATCAAGTGAGCAAGTACGGGTTTTCGGCCCGCGCAGCGTAGTGGATGCGATGGAAGAATACGTCATCGAAGTGGAAGCGAACAGCGTCACCGCATCCGATACGACGGTGACGGTCGAATTGCCGATTCCAGCGGGTGCATCAGGCGTTTCCCCGGGAGAGATGCAGGTAGAAGCAGATATTTCAGTGGATGAATCCTTGCTCGTGCCCGAGGAATTAGAAAATCCCGAAATTGCCGAGAGTAACAATGAAGAATAAAAAATAGCTAAAAATGTAAACTTAGGTTAATATAAACAAATCATATTACAGAGTGATTGAAGGAGCGAAAAGAATGGGAAAATATTTTGGGACCGATGGTGTACGAGGGGTGGCCAATAGCGAATTGACGCCGGAACTGGCGTTTAAACTCGGGCGTTTTGGCGGCTATATCTTAACGAAAAGCTCAAAGGAAAAACCGAAAGTGCTCGTAGGGCGGGACACACGGATTTCCGGCGAAATGCTTGAAAATGCCTTGGCGGCTGGATTACTGTCAGTCGGCGCGGAAGTTATGCGCCTCGGCGTCATCAGCACTCCAGGCGTTTCATATCTGACACGTGTCATGAGCGCGGAAGCGGGTGTTATGATTTCTGCCTCCCATAACCCGGTCGCAGACAATGGCATCAAATTCTTCGGTTCGGACGGCTTTAAATTGTCGGATGACCAGGAAGCGGAAATCGAAGCATTGCTCGATGCGGAAACAGATGATCTGCCGCGCCCAACCGGCGGAGACCTTGGCAGCATCACCGAGTATTTCGAGGGTGGCCAGAAATATATCCAGTATTTGAAGCAAACGGTGGACGAGGAATTCGACGGCATCCACGTGGCGCTTGATTGCGCGCATGGTGCGACATCGACATTGGCGACTCATGTGTTTGCGGATTTGGACGCGGACATCAGCTCGATGGGCGCATCGCCGAACGGCTTGAACATCAATGAAGGCGTAGGCTCGACGCATCCGGAAGCACTTGCTAAGCTGGTCGTGGAAAAAGGCGCTGATGTAGGCCTTGCTTTTGACGGCGACGGCGACCGTTTGATCGCGGTGGATGAAAAAGGAACGATTGTCGATGGCGACCAGATCATGTACATTTGCGCGAAGCATCTGAAGTCGGAAGGCCGCTTGAAGAAAGATACGGTCGTTTCCACTGTCATGAGCAATATGGGCTTCTATAAAGCGCTTGAGGAAAATGGCATGACAAGCGTCAAGACCGCTGTCGGCGATCGCTATGTAGTGGAAGAAATGAAGAAGAATGAGTACAATTTGGGCGGCGAACAGTCGGGCCATATCATTTTCCTTGATTACAACACGACAGGCGACGGGTTGTTGTCAGGTCTTCAATTGGTGAACATCATGAAGATCACTGGCAAGAAATTGTCTGAGCTGGCGAATGAAATGACGATTTTCCCTCAGAAACTGGTGAACATCCGAGTAACAGATAAACACGGCGTGACAGATAACGCGATTGTGGCCGAGAAGATTGCGGAAGTGGAACGCGATATGGACGGCAATGGACGGGTGCTCGTGCGCCCTTCCGGAACCGAGCCGTTGGTGCGCGTCATGGTCGAAGCGCCGTCCGCGGAAGCGTGCGAAGAGTACGTGGAGCGGATTGCGGCGGTTGTACGCGAAGAAATGGGCATGAAATAAATAAGCTAGAGGCCGGAGCGGGTGCTCTGGCCTTTTTTTGTTGAAAAAGTGGAGAGGAAGATTCTGCTCCAGGGAGGACGCTTTCCGGAGGGCTCGCATTGAGCCGCTTCGATCGCTGCACAAAACCCCGCCTGCTCAACTCTCCCGATGTTCGAGTTTCGCAAACGAATACGCTCAATACCTTTCGCATATTCGCTTGCAGGGTCTCAATTGTCTCGCTAATCCTCCCGGAGTCGCCTCCCTTCTGCTCCATCTCTAAGTGTAGTACGGAAATCAAATTCAACTGTCATTGAAATTAGCAGGAATAGTTTTAGACAGTTTTGTAATTACATAAAGAATAGCTAGTTAACCATCTTTTCCACTATCAACTCCAGCTAGGCCACTTCTTACAGATGAAACAATCAACGGCCATAACGCCACACTCACACATCCCACTAAGCATCGACAACCAGTGGATGCAATAAAAGAAGCTGAAGCTCAGTCGCTCAAAGCAATCAATGAAATCTAAAAGACGAACCGCGCATACAGGCAAGCCGGAGCAATGAGACAAGTGTTCTTCTTGGCTCATCGTGGGAGACATGCCCAAAGCGGGAGGCGGCTGTTTGATGAGGAAAGGGCCAATGACAGCTTCTTTTCACCCGTTTTTCCGCCTCACTCCACGAGATTTTCATTAGCTGAAACTTTTACGGTTATTCCTCGTCATTTCAAGGGGCTGCGCCGTCAAAAGTTTATCAAGGAATTCAAAAAGATAGATTTCGGGGTTTTCGGCAAAAATGCACAATGAAAAGCTCGTATGCTTGTTCTCACGGCTTTTCGTACTGTCTATAGGTTGGGCAGAGCTGAAAAGAATTAGAAAACATGAGGAGCAATGAACCAGCCGCTGGAAGATGCCTGTGCGGATTGTCCTAAGGAAAGCTATGCGTTGATTGACGGAATTGTATGGAGCGGTTATGATTAGGGAGTCGGTTTAATGCCGATGCAAAAGGGGGATAGAGGTAAGTGCCAAGGAAACCAATTATAGCGCCTGTACTGAAGAACTCGGACGGACCAGTCAGTCTTCAGTAGACGAGGAGGAGGAGTATCGAGATTTCGGCGGATACCTCCCGGCCGCGAAGCCCGGTCGTTATGTGCATGCTTAAAACAGTCGAGTGATCGATTGGACAACCAGCTTGCAGGGGCTCACGACAAAGCGTTTGCGAACGCAGCGGACGCTTATTTTGACATTTAGAAAATTGGAGGAATATAAATTATGTGTGGAATTGTCGGGTATATTGGAGAACAGGATTCAAAAGAGATTCTATTGAAAGGGTTGGAGCGTCTGGAGTACCGTGGCTATGATTCAGCAGGGATTGCAGTGCGCAACGGCGAAGGCATCAAAGTATTTAAGGAAAAAGGCCGCATCGCGGATCTGCGGGGAGTCGTGGAAGACGATGTGACAGGAAACACAGGGATCGGGCATACACGCTGGGCGACCCACGGGAAACCGAGCAAAGTCAACGCTCACCCGCACCAAAATGCATCAGACCGCTTCACGCTTGTTCATAACGGCGTTATCGAGAACTATCACCACATCCAGCGTGACCATTTGGAAGGCGTAGAGATGGAGTCTGATACAGATACGGAAATCATCGTGCAATTGATCGGTAAATTCGTTGAAGAAGGCATGACGACAAAAGAAGCGTTCAGCAAAGCGTTGAAATTGATGAAAGGCTCGTACGCGATCGCATTGCTTGATGCAGAAGAAGAGCAAACGATCTACGTAGCGAAAAATAAGAGCCCGCTTCTCGTCGGCCTTGGCGAGAACTTTAATGTCATCGCATCCGATGCCATGGCGATGCTCCAAGTGACGGACCAGTTCGTTGAATTGATGGATAAAGAAGTCGTCATCGTGAAAAAAGACAGCGTGCAGATCTTGACGCTCGAAGGCGAAGAAGTGGCACGCGACCCGTTCACAGCGGAAATCGACATGAGCGATATCGATAAAGGCACTTACCCGCATTACATGTTGAAGGAAATCGATGAGCAGCCAGCGGTTATGCGTAAAATCATCCAAGCTTACCAGGACGAGAACGATCAATTGACGATCGATTCTTCGATTTTGGATGCACTTGAATCGGCAGACCGCCTGTACATCATTGCAGCAGGGACAAGCTACCACGCGGGCTTGATCGGCAAGGAATACTTGGAAAAAATGGCGGGCATTCCGGTGGAAGTGCACGTAGCGAGCGAATTCGGCTACAATATGCCGCTGCTTTCCGAGAAGCCGCTATTCATCTTCATTTCCCAGTCCGGCGAAACAGCGGACAGCCGCCAAGTGTTGGTGCGCATCAAGGAAATGGGCCATCCATCATTGACGGTGACAAACGTGGCAGGCTCTACGCTTTCACGTGAAGCTGACCATACGCTATTGCTGCATGCAGGCCCTGAAATTGCGGTCGCATCCACTAAAGCGTATACAGCACAGCTGGCTGTCCTGTCCATTTTGGCAGCAGTGACGGCAGAACGCCGCGGACGTGATATCGGTTTCGATTTGGTCCAGGAAATGGGCATCGTGGCGAACGCCGTGCAAGCACAAGTCGATATGAAAGAAGAGCTTGAACAGATTGCAACGGATTTCCTTTCAACTACACGCAATTGCTTCTTCATCGGGCGTTTGATGGATTATTTCGTCGGCCTTGAAGGCGCATTGAAATTGAAAGAAATCTCGTATATCCAAGCAGAAGGCTTTGCTGGCGGGGAATTGAAGCACGGCACGATTGCATTGATCGAAGAAGGCACGCCGGTCATCGCGCTTGCGACGCAGGAATCCGTCAACTTGAATATCCGCGGAAACGTCAAGGAAGTGGCGGCACGCGGCGCCAATACGTGCATCATTTCCATGGAAGGCTTGAACGAAGAAGGCGACAGCCACGTCTTGCCGAAAGTCCATGAATTGCTGACACCGCTCGTATCGGTCATCCCGCTTCAGTTGATCAGCTATTATGCCGCTCTCCACCGCGATTGTGACGTCGATAAGCCGCGCAACTTGGCAAAATCCGTGACAGTCGAATAAATTATCAATAAGGCCCTGCGTAACTGCAGGGCTTTTCTTATTTCCCGGGGAATATGGCGGCTATCGAGGGATAGGTCATGCTTTGGCGATTGTATTGATAGGAAGAGAAAAAAGAGCCGCACTGAGCGGCTCTTTTTTGTGTGGAACTGTTCAGGAGGTTTTGCCGAAGCGCTTCATCCATTCAAGGAAGTTGGCGGCAACGGAATCCAAGAAGGCGACAGTCGCTTCGTCTGTGATGTTCCCGTCTTTATCCATCTTCGTATGTACTGCCCCTACGTATACTTCGTTGCCGATCAGTACAGGGGATTGAAGGCCGGGCGCGAACAAAATATCCCGGAGGTGGGCTTGCGCTTTGACGGTGCCGAGCTGCCCCATGGAAGCGCCCATGATCCAGGAAGGCTTGCCGATCATCACTTTCTCGACGCGCGACAGCCAGTCGATGGCGTTGCCGAGTACCCCTGGAATGGTAGCGTTGTATTCAGGAGTGATCCAAAGGACCGCATCTGCCGCTTTCACTTTCGATTTGAATTCCTCGACCGCTGCCGGAGGGTTGTTTTCGATGTCTTGGTTGAACAAAGGCAATCCCGAAAGGTCCAGGATTTCCATATCGAACTTATCCGCATACCTTTTTTGCACGAACCGCGCCAAATATTTGTTGAATGAACCTTCGCGGACACTGCCGACGATTGCGACTACTTTCATTCCAATACACGTCCTTTTCCTAAGATAGTAGAAATAGCTTGCCCTTCCATTATGATGCATCCATGCGGCAAATGTAAGGAAATTGCCCAAGACCATCAGACGGCTGGGAAGTGACGGCGCCCCGCTCGGGCCATGTCGTTTAACTGGATGAAAAAAAGCGTATAATGAAAGGGGCAAAGACATCCAAACGGAAAGAAGGAAAGCAGAGTGGTTTCTGGTAAAGAAAACAAAACTAGCAAGCGTGTGAAAAAAGTTTTGCGCGCGATTGCCATCATCATCGGTGGATTCATTACAGCATATGGGCTGGAGGCGGTGTTGATTCCGAATAATGTATCGGACGGCGGCGTAACGGGGCTGAGCATCGTCGGCTCGCAATTGACCGGAGTGCAGCTGGGGATTTTGATCGGCCTGCTGAATGTTCCGTTTGTCTACCTGGGGTATAAGCAAATCGGCAAGAGCTTTGCCATCTATTCAATCATCGGGATTGCCGCTTTGGCATACGGGACGACGATCATGCACCGTGTCCCGCCGATTGTCGAAGGCGATTCGCTGCTCGTGACCGTAGTCGGGGGCATCATTATCGGTTTCGGCATGGGGCTTGCGCTGCGCAATGGCGGCGCGTTGGACGGCATCGATATGCTCGCGGTATTGCTGTCGCGGAAATTGCCGTTTGGCACGAGTGATTTGATTTTATTCCTGAACTTATTCGTCTTTATCGTCGTGTCGACGGTATTCGGATTGCAGGGCGCGTTCTTGTCGGGAATCGCTTATTTTATTGCTTCCAAAGTGATCCATATGGTGGAGGAAGGCCTGAGCGGTTCGAAGACCTATAAGATCATCACGAGTGAACCCGAAAATATGGTCGAGACGATCCGCGACCGCTTGGGGCGCAGTGCTACATACAACTTGGTCAAAGGGGCGTATACCAACGAAGAGTATAAGGAAATTACGTGCATCATCAACCGTCTCGAAGATAGCAAGATGAAGGAAATCATTTACGAAATCGACCCGCAGGCCTTTGTGGCGGTGTATGATGTCGCTGAAGTAAAAGGCGGGAATTTCAAGAAGCGCGATATCCATTAAGGAACAGGGGGGGAGACGAGATGATCATCGGATTGCATCACGCACAAATCACCATCCCAAAAGGGGCGGAAGCGGAAGGAAAAGCGTTTTATTGTGAGCTATTGGGCTTGCAGGAAATCGACAAGCCGGAAGCATTGAGAGGGCGCGGCGGCTTTTGGCTCAGCACGGGCCGTCAGGAAGTACATGTCGGGACTGAGGATGGATTCGATAGGCTAACCACAAAAGCGCATCTGGCGTATCAAGTGGAGGATATCGGCTATTGGCGCGAGCGGCTGGAAGAAAGCGGTGTGGAAATTCTGGAGGCGGTGCCGATTCCAGGATTTGCGCGTTTTGAATTCCGCGATCCGTTCGGCAACCGGGTGGAAATGATTTCATTATCATGATGAATGGAAAGTGAGTTTAAGATGTTGCAATTTTCTAATAAATAGGGTATAGGGTATTGTAAGTGAAATAATTTGCATCTCAATTCAAGGAGGGCGTCACATGAAAAGTATAATCGGGTTCGCTGTCGGGCTGTTAGCGTTTTTGATCAGCAGTTTGGGATCCAGTTTGCTGCTGCCGCCAGGGATTTTCATCACGTTCGTGACAGCGATGGCAGGAAGTTTGGGATTGCTGCTGCTTGGGTACCGGAAGGATTTCCTGAAGAACATTGGGCTGAGCATCATCGCGCTGGTCGGGGCGTTTTTAATCGGGTTCGGCATCGGCGGAGCTTCCGCTGTCTTGCCGATTGGTGACCTCATGCCCAACGTCATTTTCTTCATCTGTGCGGCAACTGCTTACGGAACGTTCATGGGGCTGATTCTCCACGGCAAAAGATCGCTGGGCTTTTTCCTATTGGTAAGCTTTTATTGCAGGGGTTGTCCTGACAGCGCTCCTGTTCCTGCTTAATTTAATGCAAGGGCAGTTCTGGAACGGAATCGATTTGAATTACGTGGTCATCATGAGCACACTTGGCGCGGTGGCCGGCTTTGCACTTGGGCTTTATCAAGACCGCCATGAACGGGAGCCTGCAGAGCAAGCGGCATGATTAAAGAACCGCGGGAGACATCCTGTAGAGGATGGGGCGGTCGATGGAATATAGGAGGACAAGGATGAAAATTAGTCATGAATGGAACCGGCAAGATAGTGAATTCATCAGACAGAAAGTGATTGAACATAATATGAAGAACTTGCCTGACGAGGCCAAGTCGCCGGTCGAGCAGCTCAGCTTCGTGCTGAAAGACGATGACGGGACGATCTTGGGCGGCATTACCGCCTCCACATTTTGGCGCCGTTTGCATGTCGATTTTTTGTGGGTGGATGAGCGCCTGAGGGGGCAAGGCCAAGGGAAAGTGTTGCTTGAAAAGGTGGAGCAAGCCGCAAAAGAAAAAGGCTGCCGCTTGATCACGCTCGATACGTTCAGTTTCCAGGCGCCCGATTTTTACAAACGAAACGGCTATGAGGTGTTTGGCATGCTTGAAGACCATCCGAAAGGCTTCAGCCAGTGTTTCCTGCAGAAACGATTAGAGAATTAAAGCATAAGGCCGGCCTGGCTGCAGGCTGGCCTTTTCTATGGAAAAAATTCCATTCACTAACTTGTAATGCAAGGGTTTATCGTTTATGATGGGTTTACAACACTTGCATTGCAAGGTAATGGCGTGGCAAAGAAAGGGATGATGCGCGAAGTGGCAGATTCTACACAAATGCTCAAAGGGATTTTGGACGGTTGTATCCTGTCAATCATCGAAGAAGGGGAGATTTACGGCTATGAACTGGCCGAAAAGCTGCAGAGCTACGGGTTTCAATCATTCAGTGAAGGCAGCATCTATCCGCTATTATTGCGGATGCAAAAAGAAGGGCTCGTAACGAGTGTGCAGCGGAAATCGACAGCGGGGCCGAAGCGTAAATATTATTCATTAACGGAAGCAGGACAAGCGGAACTGAAGCAATTTCTCGGGCGCTGGGCTGATTTGAAGCAATCGGTCGATGCGGTCATTACTAAAGGAGGGCAATGAGATGCTATCTGCGAAATCTGAACAATTCCTGATCGAACTGCGCATGTATCTGATGCAGCGGGGGAAAAGCGATGAAGACATCAATGAGGTCGTCGATGAACTGGAAAGCCATTTGATTGAATCGGAGAAGCGTGGCAAAAACGTCGAGAGCATCGTCGGGAAAGACCCGAAACAGTATATGAAGAGTATCGGGGAGCCATTGCCGATTGCGGCAAAAGAGCTGATGGTCCTTATCCCGTCGACCATACTGGTGATTCTCGCATACTTGGCGTATGTGCCGGCCTTATCGGGGGATTTCAGATTATCTCAAACGGTGCTATGGGGCGTCATTCCGGTCGTCTTGAGCCTCCTCATCTATAGTTCCTTGATTTTCAAGGTGTTTCCGAAGTTCCACGACAAGCCGGTGAAGCTTGGCCTGATCGCGGTCGCTGTTTCAACCTTGGTCCTCGGTTTCTGGGTGGCGTTTTATTTATGGATGGTTCCGGAAACTACATCGGCTTATTTCACTGCAACGGCTGAACAGAATTATATGATCCTCGCCGTCTGCCTTGTCGTGTTTATCGCCTATGCGCTGTACACGAAATCCTGGATTACGATTATCGTCGCGGCGTTGATGAGTGCGGGTCCGCTTGCGGAAAAATGGATCCCCCAGGATGTGAATGAAGATCCGGTATACATCGCCATGGCCATCGGGATTTTCGTCTTGATCGGCATTTCGGTCATCTGGTTGTTGATGCGAAAACGCCGTAAAACCGCTTGAACGATGAGTTGGAGCAGGGCTTATCTTCGCTGAAAAAAAAGAGCTGCCGCAGCAGCTCTTCTTTCTTATAAATCAATTAAATGGTACCGGCTTCGAACGATTCGTCGCTGATTTCGCCGACGATTTCCTCGAGAATGTCTTCCATTGTCACAAGGCCTGCGATGCGTCCGTCTTTTCCGGTAATGACGGCCATATGCGTCCGGCTTTGCTGCATACTCGAGAGCACTTTTTGGATCGGCGTGTTTTCCGGGAAGCTTGGCATCGGATGCAGGAACGATTCCGGTGTCTGGGTTCTGCCGGCCGCCATGCTCGTCAGCAATTCTTTGGTGTTGATGAATCCGAGCAGGCGATTGGGGTCTCCACCTTCTGTCACAGGATAGCGTGTATACTCATGACCATCGAGTACCTTGAAAAGTTGTTCCTGTGTCAAAGAACTCTCAACCGACACGATTTTCTCTTTCGGGATCATGATGTGCTTGACGATGCGCTCGTCAAAATCGAAAATATTTTTCAAATACGTCAGCTCAGTTTGGTTGATCTCGCCGCTTTGGTAGCTTTCAGCCATGATCAATTTCAATTCCTCTTCGGAATGTGCTTCCGTATGGCCGCTCGGTTCCACTTTGAACAAGCGTAAAAACAAGCGTGCCGAACCGTTCAACAACCAGATGAATGGGCCCATGATTTTCCCGAACCAGTACAATGGCGGGGCGAGCAATAAAGTCATGCGTTCTGCATATTGAATGGCCAAAGTTTTCGGGGCCAGTTCGCCGATGACAACGTGCAAAAAGGTCACGATGCTAAGGGCAATGGCGTACGACAAGATGGTCGCGATGGCAGGGGATAAATTGAACTCCTCAAACAGTGGATGCAATAAGCGCTCAACGGTCGGTTCCCCGAGCGCCCCGAGAATCAATGCCGTGATTGTGATGCCGAGCTGGCAGGCAGAAAGGTAATAATCGAGTTTATCTGCCACTTCTTTGGCGCGCACGGCTTTTTTATTGCCTTCTGAGATCAATTGGTCGATCCGTGACATTCGTACTTTCAAAATAGCGAATTCGGCGCCGACAAAAAACGCAGTCGCCAAAATCATTAAAGCTACGAGCAATAAGTTAATTATTATTTGTCCATCCAAGTTGGATCCCCCAGAATCGGGGGCTCACCTCCAGTTAGTCGATTTGGTCTTGAGATTTTTTCGGTTTTTGCTTAAACAAAACTTGTTTGATTTGTTGGTGGTCCATATCGGTGACGGTCCATTCCGTATTTTTATACGTCAACGGCTCGCCAATTTCGATTTCTCCGGTCGTGCGGTAGTGGATCCAGCCGCCGATCGTGTCGATGTCCTGGCTATTGTCGAAGTCTACGCCAAAACGTTCTTCGAGTTCTTTCAATAACACGCGGCCATTCAGTACGTACTCGCGATCTGCAATTTTCTTGATTTCCGGCTCTTCGTCTTCGTCAAATTCGTCGCGGATTTCGCCGACAATTTCTTCGAGGATGTCTTCGAGCGTGAGCATGCCGGCGGTCCCGCCGTATTCATCCGCCACAATTGCTAGGTGGACGCGGGCATTCTGCATGCGCAGCAAGGCACCTTGCAAATCCGTCATCTCAAAAACGGTCGGCACTTCGCGGACAAAATCGTGCAACTTCCAATCACGCCCTGCGACAATTTGCGGCAGCATTTTCTTGGCGCTGACAAAACCGATAATCCGGTCCTTGTCGCCGTCTTCCGTGACCGGATAGCGGGTGTAATTATGTTCGTCGAGCACATCGATGATTTCTTGCGACGGCATGTCGAGGTCGAGTGTTACGAGCTCGGTCCGCGGCACCATGATGTCTTTGGCCGAACGTTCATCGAATGTGAAGACATTTTCCATATAAGACAATTCATTTTTATTGATGGCGCCGCCTTCATAGCTTTGCGCCATAACGATTCTCAGCTCGTCTTCAGAATACGCCTGTTCATGTCCTGGCTGGACACCGAAAACTCTCAGCAACAGGCGGGCGGCTCCGTTCAATGCCCAAATGAATGGCTTCATGATTTGGCCGAACCAATACAGCGGAGGGGCCAACAGCAGCGACATTTTTTCAGCGTATTCGATGGCGAGCGTTTTCGGCGCCATTTCTCCGAGCACCACATGAAGATACGTCACCAATAGGAAAGCAATCGCATAGGAAGCGGCGGATGCGACCGAATCCGACACTTGGAAAAAGTCGAAGACCGGATACATGAGCCGTTCGACGGTCGGTTTCCCGAGTGCCCCGAGACCGAGTGCCGTAACCGTGATGCCGAGCTGGCAAGCAGAGAGGTAATAATCCAAATTGCCGGCGACTTCTTTGGCGCGCACGGCTTTTTTATTGCCTTCTGCAATGAGCTGGTCCAAGCGCGACATGCGGATTTTGACGACCGCGAATTCTGCACCGACGAAAAAGGCGGTCAAAGCGAGCAATAGTACAAGCAAAGCTAGATTCAATAATGTGATTATGTCCACGTAAGATTCCCTAAAAAGGGATTCACCTCCATAAATAGTTCAGCCGGCGCCGGTAATTTTCCACGGGGCATGGCTGATGTTATTCAAAATGGCCGCTTACGATGACAGGTGAACTCCGTTCGTTGAAATGAGACGGTCCGCACGGGTGCAACTGTTCATGCAAAACGGTGTAAAGCGGATGATTCGTTTGAGTGCATAAATAAGTGTCGCTATTCCCTTCCCAATGGTTTCCCCTCCTTCAGTGATTAAGAAGTATAATACCATATTAATGACAGGAATCTGCAAAATATTCAGGAGAATGATGGATAAACAATCCCGGAAATTGGCGATATTATGTAGTAGCTTTTTTGTTTTTTTATGCTATACTTTTTTTAACAACTCAATAGACCTTGACATCACGTCAAAGGGGAGTAGCTATGGGGAAACCTATTTCACAGTCGTCATTACATGGACCCGTTCCATCGGTTGTGATAGCAAAATCATTTTGCTTAGCAAGACCTTTGCCTTCTATAGGCAGGGGTCTTTTTTGTTGTCAAATTCAAGGAGGTTTTTTTCAGTGGAAGCAATATTATTGGAGTATGCATGGGTGCTGCTCGTCTTAGTGGCACTTGAAGGTTTGCTTGCTGCGGACAATGCCGTCGTCATGGCGGTCATGGTCAAGCACTTGCCGAAAGCACAACAAAAGAAAGCATTGTTCTACGGTTTACTCGGGGCGTTCGTGTTCCGTTTCGCGGCCTTATTCATGATCACTTTGCTCGTCGATGTCTGGCAAATCCAGGCACTCGGTGCGGCGTATCTCTTGTTTATCGCGTTTAAGCATATTTACGATCAGCGAAAAGGCAAAGAACATTCGGTTGAGCCGGAACAGACAAAAGGTTCTGGCTTCTGGATGACGGTTTTGAAAGTGGAACTGGCGGATATCGCATTCGCAGTCGACTCGATGCTTGCAGCGGTGGCGCTTGCCATCACGTTGCCGCATCTTGGTTCTATGGAAATCGGCGGCATCAACGGCGGGCAGTTCGCCGTCATGCTTGCCGGTGGCTTGATCGGACTCGTTATTATGCGTTTTGCGGCACATAAATTCGTCAAGCTATTGTCGAATTACCCGCAGCTTGAAACGACAGCATTCGTCGTCGTCGGCTGGGTCGGCGTCAAATTGACCGTGTTGACGCTCGGGCACAAAGGCGTCGGCATCTTGCCATACGAATTTGCCCACTCGACGGAATGGAAATTGATCTTCTGGGGCGTCCTTCTTGCCATCGTGGCAGTCGGCGCAATTGTCAGCGTCAAGAAAAAACGCGAACAAAGCGCTGCGTAATTCCGGCTGGCCCAGTTGCAAGCAAAGTTCCTGCATGATAAAATCAACTCAATTCTGAAATGAAACGAGTTGATGGGTGGACAATGCGTAACTAACCTATATTTTTAGTCATTTGAAATAGTTATTTTTCGAAGACGAAAACATAGGATTAGTCTGCCCATTTCATCCATAAGGTGTCGCTGGTTATTTGGCGCACCCAAAGTGTACTGGCTAATCCTTCCAAATTTAGATGTGGGAGGATTTTTTTAATTCTCCCTGTCAAAACGAGAAGGGGTGGTTCTGCATGACAGAACTAATGAAATTATTGAACGTATCCTTGGAAATCGAACAACAACTATTATTCGAGGACGTGACGGCGAACATCATGAGCGACGACCGCATCGGCATCATCGGGAAAAACGGCGCTGGAAAAACGACGCTGTTGCGGCTGATTTCCGGCGACATCGCACCGGCCAGTGGACAGTTGATTCAAGGCGCACCGGATATGAGCGTGCGGGCAGTCGAACAGGAATTGCCGGATTACGCTTTTGAAGACGTGACGAAAACGGAACAAGCGCTATTGAACAGATGGAAAGTCCCGTTCCGCGATTTTGCTCAATTGAGCGGAGGCGAAAAACTAAAGGCGAGGCTTGCGAAAGGCTTAGCACAGCCAGCAGATCTTTTGCTATTGGATGAGCCGACCAATCATCTGGACGCACAAGGCACAGCCCATTTGCTGCGCGAATTAAACGCTTATCCAGGCGCCATCGCGATCGTCTCGCACGACCGCTATTTCCTCGATCAAATCGCAACGAAGATCTGGTCGATTGAAAATGGCAAGATCCATAGCTATAACGGCAATTACAGCGATTATATTGAATTCCGCGAACAACAGCGTAAAAATCAACAGCACGCCTATGACATACAACAAAAACGCGTCGACCGGATCGAAAGCCAGATGAAGCAGCTTTCCTCCTGGTCTGAATCGGCGCATGCCAATTCCACCAAGCAGGAAGGCTATAAGGAATATTACCGGGTCAAAGCCAAAAGCATGGACGCGCAAGTGAAATCAAAGCAAAAACGCCTGGAGAAGGAATTGGCGAACGCGGCGGTCGACGCTGTCGAACCGGAATACGAGGTGGACTTTGCTTTCCGTGCCAATCCGAAAGCCGGGAAACGCTTTTTGGAAGTGAAAAAGCTAGAGAAATCGTTTGGCGACATGCCATTATTCAAGAACGCTTCGTTTACAGTCCAGCACGGGGAGAAAATCGCGGTTGTCGGCGCAAACGGCAGCGGCAAGACAACGTTTTTGAAAATACTGGCGGGCGAAGAGCCGCTAAGTGAGGGGGAGCTTTGGCTATCGCCTTCCGCTTCCATCGGCTATTTGACGCAAGACGTCTTTGATTTGCCGCTCGACCAGACGCCTGCCGAATTATTTGAGCAGTTCACGTTCAAAGAGCGGGGGCGTGTGCAGAACTTATTGAAGCATTTAGGCTTCCGCAAAGAACAATGGCTGGAGCCGATCCGGGAGATGAGCATGGGCGAGCGGGTCAAATGCAAATTGATGAAATTCATCTTGGAAGATAAAGACGCCCTATTGCTCGATGAGCCGAACAATCATTTGGATTTGCCGTCGCGCGAACAATTGGAGTCGACCTTGGCGGACTATCGCGGCACGCTTCTCGTCGTATCGCATGACCGCTATTTGCTCGACAAGGCGACGGATGGCAAACTGGTGTTTGAAGGGGGAACGATCCGCAAGCAGCTCGGGGAAGCGCCGCCAAAAGAAGCGCTAGGCAGCAGCGGTGAACTTCGGCTGAAACTCGAGACGGAGCGTCAAGCCGTGCTCGGCAAACTGAGCTTTATGCAGCCGAAAGACCCGAGCTATACAGAACTCGATCGGCGCTTTGTGGAATTGACGAAAAAACTAAAGGAACTGGAGTAGAAGGGGGAAAGACATGCTGACAGCAGGGGATATCATTAGCTTTGAACGGACATTTACGGAGCAGGAAGTCGAGCTTTTCACGAAACTTTCATGGGATGAGGGTGACCATCACTTGGCGCCGGATGAGCAGGGGCGTTTGGTCGTGCAAGGGCTGTTGACGGCGACGTTGCCGACCAAAGTCGGCGGCGACCATAATGTATTGGCCAGGACGATGAATTTCGAATTTCTGCGACCGGTGTTTACGTCGGATACGATCCGCTGTGAGGTGGAGATCGGCCGCTATGACAAGATGGAAAACGGGCGTATTCAGATCGACGCCTCATTTACCTGCAGCAACCAGCACGGGAAACAAGTCCTGATCGGTGGGTTTGCAGGAATTATATTGGCTTCATAGAAAAAGAGACGGCCCAGGCCGTCTCTTTTTCTATGCAAAGCGCCCGTCTTTCATAGTGATGACGCGGTCTGCGTAGGCAAGCATGTCTTCTTCGTGGGTGACCATTAGGGTGGCGATGTTCAATGTTTTCGTCAGTTGCTGCAGCAATCCCATCACTTCATGCGACTTGGTGGAGTCCAAACTTGCGGTCGGTTCGTCCGCGAATAAAAGCTTGGGTTGGTGGACGATGGCCCGGGCGATGGCGACCCGTTGCTTTTCGCCTCCGGACAGCGAGGCAGGATAGGCGGTTTTCCGGTGGGCCATGCCGACCGAATGGAGCATTTTGTCAACTTCCTCGCGGCGTTGTTTTTTCGAAAGCGGGGATCCGGCTGTCTCAAGCATGAGCAGCAATTGTTCTTCGGCCGTGAGAAATGGTACGAGATGCGGGGACTGGAACACGAAGCCGAACGATTGCGCGCGGATTTTCCGGATCTGTTCTTGGTTCATGGCGGTCAATTCCCCGCCGTCAAAATGGATCTCGCCGCCTGAAGCGGCCTGAAGCCCAGCGGCAATCGTCAGGAGCGTACTTTTGCCGGATCCCGATGCGCCAACAAGTGCGGTGATTTCGCCTTCTGTCAGCGACAGGTCGATGCCTTTTAGGATTTCTTCTGCTACCTCGCCGGTTTTGAAAGTCTTTTGGATGTCTTGTGTCGTGAAAATCATGCGGATTCTTCTCCTTGTTGAATGGCTTGAAGCGGTGTGGCTTTGCGGATCTGAAGGCCGGATAAAGTGGCACCAAAAAAACCGATAATAAAGAACACCGCAGTTAATTGCAGCGTGGCATCAACCGGCAAGTGGAACGGCATATCACTTGGTGCTACGCGCCCGAACAATTGGCTGATGGCGATCGATAGGATGAGTGCGATCGCAGTGATGACGAGCATTTGTGTCCAGATCATGCGGAACAAGGCCCCAGTCTTCACGCCAATCGCTTTTAAAATGCCATATAGCCCGAGTTTCTGGATGTTCATCATATAGAAGAAAATCGCGAACAGCATGCCGCTGATGACCACTAAAAACCAGACGATCATCGACAGCGATAATTGCTCGGCGCTATAGCTCGGCAAAGTGTTGAGAAATTCTTCTGTAGAGAAGCTTTGCAGGCCGGAGACTGTGCGGGGTTGTGCCGTCTCCGGAACGAACAGCATTTGCATCTGTTCTGTACGATACATGTCCGCGTAATCGTCCGGGTGGATAAAAGCGACAGCGGCGTGGCTGTATTTCGCGCCGTCTGTAAAGCCTGCAACGGTAAATTCATCCTCCAACTGGCTGTTGTTGAAGATGTCGCCTTGCTTGATGCCATCTTCTTCGAGCGAGCGGTCGAGGATGATATCGCCTTTTGCGACATCAGGGAATTCAGCCGAACCGGTCGACGTGGCGAAGGCGACGCTTTGCTGTCCGTCTTGTTCATTCAATAAAAAACCCATCTGGATGGAGAATGCAAACGCGCCGTCGTTTTCCATTAGGACTTGCTTTTCGGTGTCCGTATCGATCGCAGACAAGGCGTGGGTTTCTTCCGCCGCCGTTTCCATATAGATCGTTCCGTCCGGCAAGTTCTTGATCAAGGCGGCGTTGTCTTGTGACAAGCCGTTCGCGAGCCCTGAGATGATGAAGGTCAATAAGCTGATCAAAAAGACAATCGATCCGAGAATCACGAATTTCGTATTGCTTTTCTTCATTTCTTTCCATGCTAAGTTCACGTTGTTCGCCTCCATTTTGGTGTACTTTCAGTCTACAGGGTCAAGATGAATGGAAGATGAACGGGCGTTGACAGTTTGGAATAAAAAAAGCCCTCCGGTTGTGGAGGGCTTTGAGTCTATGCAGATGATGAGGATGTAAGAATAACAGCTACGGTGGTGCCGGCGCCCGGCGCGCTGTCGAGTTCGATCCGGCCGCCGTGGAGCTCGATGATTTCCCTGGCAATCGATAGGCCGAGGCCGGAGCCTTTTTGGCCGCGTGTGCGGGCCTGGTCGGCGCGGTAAAAGCGCTCGAAAGCATGTTTCGCTTCGTCTTCTGACATGCCGATGCCGTGATCGCGCACCGTAATATGGATCTGGCGATCATTTTGCGTAAGCGCAACGTCGACCGAGCCGCCCTGTTCACTGTATTTCACTGCATTGGTCAACAAGTTTTCCCAGACAGTTTGAAGCAGCACCGCGTTGCCTTGCGTATAGGCTGGCGTAAGCTGTGCGGATAGCGCCAGTTCTTTGGCGTCGAAGGCATAGCGCAAATGGCTGAGCGTCGTGTGCAATTGTTCGTGGAGTGCGACGGTTTCGAGCGCTTCAGGCGTTTCCTTGTCGACCGATGCCAAAGTCAAGAGTTGCGTTGTCAACAGCGACAGGCGCGCCGTCTCTTCGCGGATGATTTCGGCGTAGTACTGCTTGTCGGAATCACTGATGCCTGGTTTCTCCAGCAAGCCGAGATAGCTTTGGATCGTATGGAGCGGCGACTGGATATCGTGGGAGACATTATGGACGAATTCCTTGCGTTTGACAGTCGACTGTTCAATGCGCGAACGCATCAACCGAAACTGGTCGGCAAGGCGGCCGATTTCGTCCCTCCGGTCGATCGCGAGCGGCACGTCAAAGGTTTCCGTCGCCATTTTCTCGGTCGCTTCGGTCAATTTCGTGATCGGCTGGATCAATAAGCGCGCAACCAACAGCATGCCGAGAAAACTTAACAGCACGATCCCTACGGCCAAACCGCCGAACAACAGATGGAGTTCTTGGAACAATAGCTCGATGTCGGGGCGCAGGAATAAAGCATAGGATTCACCGCCAAGCATCACGGGGACGCCGATGGAATTTTGAAGTTCATTGGCGAAAAAGCCGGTGACGAAAGTTTGGCGCGGAAAATCACGGATGCCGTTGAAGGTGTCTCCCCCGAGCACGCGCTGGACGTCTTCTTGGGCGATCGTTTCATCGCGGAATTCGCCGCCAAAGCGTGAGACATCACGGCCATCGGTCAAATACAATTGATAGCCGGCGTCGCCGAGCACCTCGAGTGTGATTTCCACTTGGTTCGGCGGCAGGCTGCTCAAATGGCCGGCAAACGATTGGGCAATCGCGAGGTTTTTGTCGTTATTGTCTTCTTTCAAAAATTGGTGGTACAGCGTATTCATCGCGAAAAACGAAATGGCGCTGCTGATGAGCATCGTCAGGAACGTGAACCAGATGAATTTGACATACAAGCTCATGAATCGGCCTCCAATTTATAGCCGACGCCGCGCACCGTGACAATCTTGACATCCGGCGCGAATTGCTCGAGCCTCGCGCGCAGCCGTTTGATGTGGACGTTGATGGTCTGTTCGTCCCCCTGGAAATCAAGCCCCCATACGCTTTCGATGATGGCGTCCCTTGTAAAGACATGGCGCGGTTTAGAGGCAAGCAAGACGAGCAGCTCAAATTCCTTCAATGGAATGAATGACAAGCCGTTTGGCGAGCGCAATTCGTAGCTTTTCAAGTCGATCGTCAACGACCCTGCCGTAAGGGTATTGTTTTCGGGATGGTCGTAGCGGCGCAAAATCGCTTTAACACGGAACAGCAATTCCTTGGATTCGAACGGTTTGACCAAATAATCATCGGATCCGGCGAGAAAACCGCGTTCCTTGTCTTCGATGTGGTGGCGTGCTGTCAATAGGATGACCGGGATATCGTAGTCTGTGCGGATGCGTTCGGTTAATTCAAAACCGTCGATCCCGGGCATCATGACATCGACAATCGCGAGGTCTACCGTCTGCTGTTCCAGACGCGCCAATGCCTGTTCACCGTTTTCAGCGGCTATCACTTCATAGCCATGTTGCCGGAGCTCCCCGGCGACAAACTGGAGCATATGTAAATCGTCGTCTACTGCGAGAATGCGGATCATGTAAAACCCTCCTTGCCTATTAGTATAGGACATCATGCGGAAAGGCGTTAGATTTTCCTTTCACGGATGAAGCCAGCTTGTATAATGAAAAGAAAAGGCCTGCAGCATAACGGATTTTGCTGCGGCGGAAAGGGGTGCGGGCGATGAGTGGGATTTCAGGACATACAGAACGGGGGTGCTTAGGGTGCAGGCTGTCAAACGGCGGGTTGCCGGTGCACATGGTGTATGAAAACGAGTGGGTGGCGTGTTTTTTGGACCACGATCCATTCAACGAAGGGCATGTCCTCATATTGCCGAAAGCCCATTACCGGTTTATCGACGACATGGACAGCGAGACGGCACTTGCCATTTTAAACGCGTCACAAGTGATGAGCCGGGCCATCCGGGAGCTATACGCGCCGTTTGGCATCACGCAAACGCAAAATGGCGGCGGGGCCGACGAATTGACGCATTTTCATTTGCATGTCGTTGCCAGAAATGAAAATCAGCCGTTCGCAAGTTTTTATACAGGAGACGATTGGGATAACGAAGCGTTGAAAAACCAACTGGCCGACACGCGCGCTCAATTGGTGGCGGCTGTTGAAAAGCAACTCTCGGGGTTTCCCGGGAAATAATGCGCAGCGAAGACAAAGGAGGCTGTTATGCCAAAACGAATCGATGAACAAGCACTCCATCAACAGCATTACGCGGAAATCCGAGATAAAGTGGCAAGCGATCCCTATGCCAAGTCACTCGGCATCCGTTTGACGAAATTCGAAGAGACGCTGGCCGAGGCGGAGCTGGTGGTGCAAGATCACATGGTCAATGCGTACGGAACTGCGCACGGTGCGGTCATTTACGCACTCGCTGACCATGCCATGTCGGTTGCAAGCAATGCGCACGGCAAAGCATCGGTCGGTTTGTCGACCAATGCCCAGTTTATCCAAGCAGCAAGACCAGGAGACCTGTTGACGGCGCGCGCGATCGAGACGAAGCGCAATTTCCGTGTCGGTTTCTACCGCGTCGACGTGCTGCGCGGAGACGAAATCATCGCGACAGTTGACGGGGTAGCGTACCGGAAAGACCAGTATTTCGTGGACACGGAATAATAGAAAGCTTTTATTGTAAAGGAGGCACAGGGCATGAATGAATTTGAAGAGTACTTGGCGAAGATCGACAACCCGGATCACCGCGAACGGGTCGAGGAAGCATTGAAATGGGTCATGGAAACCTATCCTCAGCTCGTTCCGCGTGTTGCATGGAATCAGCCGATGTTCACCGATCACGGCACTTTTATCATCGCGTTCAGCACCGCGAAAAAACATATGGCGGTGGCACCGGAAAAAGCAGCGATCGACCGCTTCGAGCAGGACGTTGAAGCAGGCGGCCATTCGAGCACGAAGCAATTGATCCGCATGAGCTGGGACCGTCCCGTCGATTACGCATTGCTCGGCAAATTGATTGAATTCAATATCGAAGACAAAGCGGATCATGAGAAGTTTTGGCGGTAAATGAGACTATTTCGTAACGGGAGTGTTTGGAATTCCCTCTCATGACTCGATTTAATGCAACGAGAAAAGGAAGAGACCACGGTCTCTTCCTTTTGTTATGAAGCCGTTTTCGCCGCAAGCGGTGCTGCCGCCGGCTTGCCGAAGTAATAGCCTTGGAACAATTCATAGCCTTGTGCTTTGAGCCAAAGGAAATCCTCTTCGGTTTCGATGCCTTCTGCAAGTGGCGTCGAACCGACTGCTTGGGCTTTTTCGAGGAAACTTTGCGCCACTTTCTGCTTTTCTACATCTTGAGCAACGTCCAAAACGTATTTCATATCGAGCTTCATGAAATGCGGCTTCAGCTCGCCGAGCACTTCAGCGGTGCTATAGCCTTCGCCGACATCGTCGAGTGCGTATTGGAAGCCTCGCGATTTGTAATAGCCAAGGATACGTTTCAAATGCTCCAGATCATCGACTTTCTCGGATTCGACGACTTCGAACACCATTTGCTTCGGGTCGACGCCTGTCTGGTGGGCCAGGTCAATCGTCGACCGCAGGCAAAATTCGGGCGAGTAAATCGAAGTCGGGATGAAATTGATGAACGCTTTTTCGCCCGATAATTGGCCGGCCGCTCGGACAGCGGTCATCCGGCAGACACGGTCAAGTGCGTACAAACGGCCGCGGCTTTTCGCGGCAGGAAAGATCGTGTTCGGATAAATCACCTGGCCCTCGGCGTCGTGGAACCTCGCGAGCATTTCATAGGCAAAGACGTTGCGGTCTTGATCGACGATTGGCTGGAAATGGGAAACGATGCGCTCGTTTTGGATAACTTCATCGATCCATTCCATATCGAACACTTGGCGCATGTCGGTAATCGGCTGGTAACTTTCCTGGTTGATGCGGAATTCTGCCTCATCCATTTCAAGTAGGTCTTCACAAAAACTCAAAAATTCACGTGCGCCGAACTCGCCCATGCGCAGCCGGTTGTCTTTCAGAGAGACGTCCAAGCCTTGGCGCTCTAAATGGCCAATGGCAATGGGGATGATGGAACGGTTCAATTCACCGCTTAGGCGAATATCAAAAGTCAGTGTGGAGACTGAACAATTATTGCAGTTCAAACATGCTCCCCCTTAAAATTGTGGTAATTAAAGTATATCCGAGGTGACTTAATTCACAATAAAAATTTGCAAAGTATAAAAAACAAATGAAAAAAAACAAAGTATTTGCCAAGAGCGGATTAGCTTTCTGAATGGCCGGTATGGCGGCGAGTCGGAAGCTTTGCCTTGTATCCTGTGAAAACGCTAAAATGGGAATATTCACATTTCTGGAGGCGATAGGATGAATGAAGAAATAATGTTTCGGCAATGGAAAACGTGGCGCGGGATGATCATCAAACTGCTCGACCATATCAGCGAAGAGGAAGCGGACCAAATGCCTGCGCCGTTCCGCAACTCGATCCGCTGGAATGCTGGCCATTTGGCAGCAGGAATCGACAGTTTTGTCTCGAAATCACTTGATACAAAGCCTTTTCTGCCAGAACGCTACCAGACATTATTCGCAAGCGGCACATCCCCGCAGAATTGGGAAGGCGAGGTTCCTTCGCTTGAAGAGCTCAAGCAAGTATTGCACGACCAGCCCGACCAAATCGAACACGTAACCGCCGGCAAGCTCGACAGCAAATTGCTCGAGCCGTTTCTCGGCATGGAGACCCTCAGGGAAGTCCTGGCGTTCATGATTTCACACGATGCGCTTCATCTCGGAACGATGAGCGCCATCCGCAAAACGATTAAAATCCAATAAGTGCCTGAAAGCCCCGCCGATATCTCGGCGGGGCTTTGTTACAGGAGTATGACATTGTCGTTTCCATGGTCATATCGGCGTGCCTGCCCTTATGCAAAATGGTATACTGAAAGCAATTCATTGGAAAAGGTGGCAGGCGGAATGTCTTCATTTACGGAGTTTTGCGGATATATCAAAGCGAGCCCGCATACGCTCGCTGAACAAGTAGTGGACCGGGTGCTTGCGAAAGTCGACCAGGACATCCCGGATGAGGAGCGTTTGCGGGCGGTGGACATGTATGAGAAATTACTTGGCTATCTCGGCGAGACCATCGGCAATGAAGCCGACCTTGAGGTGCCGGATGCACTCATCGAGTGGAGCAAGCAAAATGCAGAGATGCAAGTCTCAGCGGGCGGCAAGATTTCAGAAATTGTCGTGCGTTATCCGCCGACGCGCGTCGTCATTGCAGAATTGTTCACGGAACTGAGCGTCAAAGCGGGACTGAGCCTGGAAGAAAATTCGCTCGTCATCAAACGCATCAACACCCTGCTCGATGTCAGCTTGAACGAAACCTTCTTTGCGTTTGAACGGCTCCAGGAAAAATACGAAGCGGAAATGCAAAGCGAGATGATTGCGCTGTCGGCACCGATTGTCCCGGTCGCAGATGATGTCGTCGTCTTGCCATTGATCGGATATCTCGACAGCTATAGGGTCAACCATATTTTGACGAATGTCATCCCGCGTGTTGCGGAGATGGGGGTCTATCACGTCATCGCCGATTTCTCGGGCGTCTTGACGATCGATGACCAGACCGCAGAAGCGATCCACCATATCGGCAGTACGCTCAGCTTGATGGGCATCCACGTCGTCGTGGCGGGGCTCCGGCCGGACTTGGTGCAGACCATCGTCCATTCAGGCATTCAATTATCATCCGCGGATGCCTATGCGACGGTCAAGCAGGCACTGGAAAGCCTGGAAAAAACAGAAATTAAATGATTCTTTAAAAGGAAGGCTCCGGCCTTCTTTTTTTCATGCAGGAATATAGATGTCTCGAATCGAAAGTAAGGGAAGATGGACGAGGAGAGGGGATCGGGAAATGCGGGCAGGTGAACATATTCTGAATGTATGGCGGCGCTTTGACGGGCTGCCGATGGATAATTTGGTGAAGGCCTGGAATTATGAACGGGCTGGGTTAAAAAAACAGCGCAGTGTGGGGCTAATGCGGGAGCATCGCGAGGCATACGGGCTTGGCGGAAATTGCTTCGATTTGGCTCTTTGGCTGATGGCGGAATTTCGCGAGGCGGGGATCGAGGCATATGCGGTCGGTTCGGAACTCAGTTCGGAAGGGGCGCATGCAGCGGTCTTGGCGCTCGATGAAAAAGGCAGGCGTTTTCTATGTGATTTAGGAGATCAGTGGCTACAGCCGATTTTAGTGGACACTCAAGACCCGGCTTTCTCGGAAGCCCCGCAAGCCGGTTTTTTTCCGGGAGCGGACGTGCAGTTGTCGGCTGAGCCTGATGGCATGACGGTCATCTATCAACGCCCGGGCGGAAAATTATCGGTGCAGAAGTATTCACTCGACCCAGTCGGCGAAGCAGCATTTTGGCAGGCAGCGGAATATTCGCAGCATCAGCTTGGCAAAACCCCGCTCATCGAAGTCCGCATACCGTTCGAAGGCGAAGTGGCGCATTGGGAGTTCAACGATTGGCAAAGCGAGCTCAGCACGAGCAAGGGCTTGTTCAAGGAAGAAGCTGCTGCGTCGTTTGAAGAATGGGTGGAGCGCATCCATAAACGGTCAGGCTATGACCGCGATGTAATAGAAGCAGCACTCGCATTCTACAAAAGCATGGACTGAACAAGGCAAGGAGGCAAAATTCATGAATATCAATTCATTACCGAAAGAAATCCAGACAGAGCGGCTGAAGCTGGTGCCGATTACGGAAGAACTGTACCTCAATTTATACGGCAGTTATGAAATGGGCGCACATATCAGCCTGCATTTGGATGATTTGAAACAAGACCAGCGGCTTTACGGTTGGGGTGCCTGGGTCGCTTTCGATCGATCCGGCGTGCCGGTTGGCGATATGGGGTTTAAAGGGAGGCCGGATAAAGCCGGAAAAGTGGAGATCGGCTATGGCGTAAAAGAGTCGTATCAAGGAAACGGTTACGCCACAGAAGGCGTGCAAGGCTTGATCGACTGGGCATTTTCGTTTCCGGAAGTGCGGGAAGTGACGGCGGAATGCTACGAAGACAATGTACCATCGATCCGCGTGCTCGAAAAGCTGGGGTTTGAACGAACTGCGCAGTCGAAAGAATTGGTATTTTGGAGATTGCGCGATGGCTATTGAAAAAATCGCCTGTGTGACCGAACAAGGAGCGCTGACAGGCGTCGCGGCACGTGATGAAGTCCATCGGCAAGGCTTGTGGCACGAGACTTTCCATTGCTGGATTGTCTCGCATGAACTGGGCCACACCCGGGTCCATCTACAGCTGAGGAGCCGGGATAAAGCGGATTTCCCCGGGCTTTTTGACATTACGGCAGCGGGCCATATTGCAGCGCACGAATCGGTGAAAGACGGCGTGCGGGAAATTGAGGAAGAACTTGGCTTGGCGCTTTCGTTTGAGCAATTGACGCCGCTCGGGGTGGTGAACGATGAGATTTTGCTGCCCGGATTCACGGACCGGGAGCGGGCTTACATCCATTTATACGAAGACACGCAAATCGACCTAGCGGATTATCGCCTGCAAGCAGAGGAAGTAGCAGGCATGGCAGCAGTGGATTTCCGGGCATTCTTTGAATTGTGTATGAATCAAACAGAAAAAATCGATGCCTGCGGTTTTATTGAAAGGCCAGAGGGCAGGAAGCCGTTCCGCAAAAAAATCGGCTTGCCCGATTTCGTGCCGCATCAACCGTCGTATTGGAAACAAGTGGCGATCCGTATCCGCCGGCAATTGATGGATAGTTAAGCCGAAAAACAAAAAGCGCTTGTATGGAAATTTTCCATACAAGCGCTTTTTAGGTTGTCAAAATATACTGAAGTCTTCAGATTTCAAATCAGTGATGAACATATGACCCGGTGCATGGGTGATCATCAAGGAAGGTTTGCTTTCCATGGCGACAGCTTGAGGCGTGACACCGCAAGCCCAGAAGACCGGCACTTCTCCTGGCTTGATTTCCACCGCGTCGCCGAAATGGGGCTTTGTGATGTCTTGGATGCCGATCGATTCGGGATTGCCGATATGGACGGGCGCGCCGTGGACATTCGGGAAGCGGCTCGTCACTTGCACCGCGCGGACGATGTCTTGTTCTTTGATCGGGCGCATGCTGACGACAGTCGGGCCTTGGAAGCGGCCAGCTGGAACGGCGGGAATCGATGTCTTGTACATCGGCACGTTGCAGCCTTGTTGCTGATGGCGCATCGGGATGCCGTTTTGCGTCAGCGCTTCTTCGAATGTAAAGCTGCAGCCAAGCAGGAACGCGACCATATCGTCGGTCCATAATGAACGGATATCCGATGTTTCTTCCGTCAATACGCCGTCCCGGTAGACGCGGTATTTGGGAATGTCGGTGCGCAAATCGGCGATCGGCGCGGACAGGGCCGGGACGAACGAACCGGGTTCCGTGACGTCGATGACCGGGCAGGATTTTGGGTTACGCTGGCAGAACAGCAGGAATTCAAATGCCATGTCTTTCGGCAAAATGGCCAGATTCGCTTGGATGAATCCAGGGGCGAAGCCCGAAGTCGGCGCTTGGAATTCGCCTTTTCGGATGGCGCTGCGCAGCTCTTCCGGAGATGTGAATTGCATGTTTCAATCACTCCTTATTTAAATAATTGCGGGATGCCGTTCAAGAGCGTATAGCCGCCCATCCATGACATGGCGATAACGATCATAACACCGAAGATTGTCATCCACAGCGGATGTTTGTAGTCGCCGACGATTTTCTTCTTGTGTGCAGCGATCAGCATAACACCGAGTGCGATCGGCAAGATCAAGCCGTTGAGTGAACCGACGAGCACGAGGATCAGGACCGGGCGCCCGATGGAAATGAAGACGATGGTCGAGATGACGATAAAGCCGATGGTCAGGTAGCGGTGATATTTCTCGAGTACCGGGCTGAACGACCGGATAAACGAAACGGATGTATAAGCAGCACCAACGACCGACGTGACAGCGGCTGCCCACATGACGACGCCGAAGATCTTATAGCCGATATTGCCGGCGGCAAGCTGGAACACCGAAGCCGGCGGGTTGTCCGGGTCGAGCGCAAGCCCTTGCGAGACGACACCGAGTACGGCGAGGAACAGGATGACGCGCATGATCGAAGCGACACCGATCGCATAGATGGAGCTTCGGGTCACTTGCGGCAAATGCCGTTTGCCGGTCATGCCGGCGTCGATCAGGCGGTGGCCGCCGGCGAATGTGATATAGCCGCCGACCGTTCCGCCGACAAGCGTGACGATGGCGAAAATATCGATCGTGTCCGGCACGAAGGTTTTTGCAACGGCTTCACCGACAGGCGGCTGTGCCGTGATCATGACGTAAATGGTCAGAGCGATCATGACAAAACCGAGAAGCTGGGCAAAGCGGTCCATGGCGCGGCCCGCTTCTTTGACCATGAAGATCCCGACCGCAAGCAAGCCGCTGAGCCCGGCGCCGAGTTCCGGGGAAATGCCGAATAGCACATTCGTGCCGAGCCCGGCACCGGCGATATTCCCGATATTGAAGGCGAGGCCGCCGATGACGACGAGAAACGCCAGCACATAGCCAAGCCCTGGCAGCACGTCATTCGCGATGTCTTGTGCGCGCTTGCCGGAAATGGCGATGATGCGCCAAATGTTCGTCTGCGCACCGATATCGATGATGATGGAAATGAGGATGACAAAACCGAATGAAGCCAGTAAGGTTTCAGTGAAAACGGTCGTTTGGGTCAAGAATCCTGGCCCGATAGCGGAAGTCGCCATCAGGAAGGCAGCGCCGAGCAGGACGCTGCGGTTGGTGTTTTTCATCTTTTTGACATTGTTCATGGAAGTTCCTCCTTGGGCGGTGTTAGACGATTTTATGGATATGTTGGATATCGATTCCCGCCTCTTTCAAGGAACTGGAAATGTGCATCGCGAATTCTTTTGCGGTCTTGCCGTCGCCGTGTATGCAGATCGTATCGGCTTTCAAGGAAGTGTCAGTGCCTTGTGTCGTCGCAACTTTATTTTCTTTGACCATGCGGATGACTTGCTCGATCGCAGCGTCCGGGTCGGTGATGAGTGCATTAGGCTGGCTGCGCGGAGTGAGTGTCCCGTCCGGTTGGTAGGTCCGGTCGGAGAACACTTCATTGGCGGTGCGCAGGCCGATCCGTTCACCGGCTTTGACGATTTCACTGCCTGATAAGCCGAACAGCACCAGTTCAGGATCGATTTTATAGACCGCTTCCGCGATGGCTTCTGCCAGCTTGGCATCAGTAACGGCCATATTGTATAGGCCGCCATGCGCTTTTACATGCTGCAATTTCCCGCCTTCTGCCTTGACGAAGCCGTAGAGCGCGCCGATCTGGTAGATGACAAGGTCGTATACTTCCTGGGGCGTCACGGCCATATGGCGGCGCCCGAAGCCGGCCAGGTCTTGCAGGCCGGGATGTGCGCCGATTCCGACATTCTTCTCGAGTGCGAGCTTGACGGTTTCGCGCATTGTCGCCGGGTCGCCGGCGTGGAAGCCGCAAGCGATATTGGCGGAGCTGATGTAATCGAGGATCACCCGGTCATTGCCGAGCGTATAAGGGCCGAAGCTTTCGCCCATGTCGCAGTTCAAATCTACTTTGTGGTTCATGTCCATTCCTCCCGTTTCATTTGGATGGCAATCTTCAATTGGCGGATCTGCTGTTCTTGCTCAATATAAAGCTGTTGTGCGTCGTTGACGGATATTTCACGGAACTTCAGCGATTCGCCGGGTTTCAATTGGCTGATCAGCGGCAAGTCGACCGAAGCCACTTGGCCAATCTTCGGATAGCCGCCGGTCGTCTGGCGGTCGGCTAAGAGGACGATCGGATTGCCGTCTGCAGGTACTTGCACAGAGCCGAACGCGACTGCTTCCGAAATCAATTCCTCCTGCCTTTCAAGCGCTAGTTCAGGTCCCTCCAAGCGATAGCCCATCCGGTCCGAATTGGCAGAAACGGTGAAGGTTTCCTCGAATATGCGCAAGCGGCTCGCTTCATTAAAGAGCGCGTATTGCCGCCCAGGCATCATCCGGACGATCGGCTGCTCGTGGTAGCGGGCAGGCGGGATAAGCCAATCCGGCGTCTGGGCATTCTGGTTTTTCAAGGCGTCCAGGCGCGCAGGCGAAATGGACAGCGTCTTTAAGCTGTCGCCATTTTTCAACGCGCGCCCCTGGAAGCCGCCGATGCCTGCCCGTAAATAAGTCGAGTGGCTATCCATGACGGACGGAACGTCAAAACTGCCGGCTACCGCCAAGTAACTGCGGGCGCCGCGTTTCGGTTCACCGAACGACAAGACGCTGCCTTTCGGGACGAAATGGCCACGCCACATGGCCAGTGGCTCGCCGTCAAGCGAAGGGGACAAATCACCTCCGCAAATGGCGATGAAATGGTCGGCTTCGAACTCGATGACCGGCCCAGATAAGGCGATCTCCAAGGTCGGGGACGTTTCCGCATTGCCCGCGAGCAAATTGGCGATGCGGTGGGCAAACGGGTCCATGACGCCGCTTGAGATGACGCCGTAGCGCTGGAAACCTGTTCGGCCAAGGTCCTGGACCGCTGTCTGCAGTCCGCTTTTACGAATGTTCAGCATCTAACTTCGCCTCCTGTTCGCGGTATTCGGCTTCATCGATCTGCGTGAAGCGGATTTCATCGCCTGCGCGCAGCAAACTCGGGATGTCCTGTTCGGGAACGAACAGTCGCAGCGGCGTCCGGCCGATCAATTGCCAGCCGCCCGGTGTTTCGATCGGGTAGACGCCGGTTTGCATGCCAGCGATCCCGACAGTGCGTTCCGGGATGCGCAAACGCGGCGACTTTCTTCTGGGTGCCGCGATTTTTTCGGACATGCCGCCGATGAACGGGAACCCTGGGGCAAAACCGATCATGTGCACACTGTAGACGCCGGACGTGTGGATTTCGATGACTTCTTCTTCGGTGAGTCCGTTATGCTCCGCGACAAAGCTGAGGTCAGGGCCGAATTCGCCGCCATAGCAAACCGGGATTTCGATTTGACGAGGAGTAGGTGGTTCGGCTTCATCCAATTGTGCAATCAAGAGACGCAATTCCTGTTCGGCTTCCGCTTGCTTGATCTGGCACGGGTCGTAGAACACCGTCACGGTCGTGAACGCCGGGATGAATTCAATCAGCCAGTCGGGTGCTTGTGTTTCCAGGAGCGATGACAATTTGCGCACCGCCTGTTCCGACTCTTTATTGATGATGGCACCGGTTTCGATGACCAGCGCTTGTTCGCTGAGCGGGGAAAATGTGAATTTCAAAAAAAGCTCACCTCTTCTGCAGAGTATTCTAAATACTTTAACAGTATAATGCTATTCACTAGTGAATGAAAGCGGAGAAAAGTTGGAGTTTAGCGAGTACGCCTGCCAGTAAATCGCTGAAACTATCGAAAAGAATCAATAATTTGGCCCACTGAACAGGAGGATTGTGGAAATAGAAAAGGAAGCGCTTTCGAAATGAGGGGAGTGAATGTTATTAAAATAATAGCATTTCATAAAAACCCGATGGCCGCAGAAGCGGGCATCGGGCCAGTGGAGCTTATTCTTCAATGTCGATCGGCTGTGTCACATCGGCTCCGTCAAAGAACTCAGCGGAAATTTCAGCGATGGTGCCGTCTTCTAGCATTTCATCAATTGCTTTGTTGACGTTTTCGACCAGTTCGTCGTTGCCTTTGTTCATGACCATGCCGCCTTCAGATGGGCGGTATTTGATCGTCGGGTGGATGACGATGTCGAGTTCCGGGAATGCTTCGATGGCAAGCGTCTGCAAATAATAATCGTTGAGGATGACATCGGTGCGGCCGATTGCCACATCGCGCAAATAGGTTTCATTCGTCGCATTGTCATAGGTCACTTCTTCAGCGCCGTAAGAACGGGCGGTTTCCATATAGACGGATGTCGAAGCGCCGGCTGCTTTTTTGCCTTCGAGATCTTCGAGCGTCTCGATGCCGGAAAGGTCGCCTTCGCGGACGATAGCGGTGCCATAAGAATATTTAAACGGCGTGGAGAACGCGAATTTCTCCTTGCGGTCTTCGTTGATCTCGATATCGTTCGCGGCGATATCGACTTGGCCGGTCTGGACGGACGTCATCATCTCATCAAAGCCCATTTCAGAGAATTCCACTTCAAGTTCGAGACGTTCAGCCATTTCGCGGACCACTTCGACTTCAAAGCCGGTCAATTCATCGGTGCCTTCCTCGCGGTACGAAGTCGGGTAAAGCGTGCCCGATGTCGCAACGGTCAATGTACCTTGTTCTTGGATTTCATCCCATGCGCTTGCAGTATCAGCGGTTTCTTCGCTGTCGCTGCCGCATGCAGACAAAGTAAGTGCTGCAGCTGCAGTAAGTGCGGCGACAGAAAACTTAGATGTCATGATTTTATTCAAAAGAAGCTCCTCCTGTCTTGTCATACTTATGTAAAACATAGCACGACAAGCGCTTCCAGGAAAGTGCAAATGCATGTGAAAATGAAGGCGGAATTATCTGATTATTAAATTTGACCAGGGTGGTCTACTGTTGTATATTTAAGTCGACCAAGGTGGTCTAGTTGTGTGGGGGAAAAGGAGGTGGACATCATCATTGCACGATTTGAAAGCTTGGAAGAAAGCAAGCAACACACCATCCGCCAGGCAGCGCTCGAGGAGTTTGCGCAACATGGCTATGAGAAGGCGTCGACCAACCGCATCGTCAAAGCGGCTGGGATCGGCAAAGGAATGCTGTTTTATTATTTCACCAGCAAGCAGGAGCTCTACGAGTATTTGGTGAAGTATAGCCTTGAATTCATCCAGATCCGCTATTTGGATAAAGTGGACGCAGGGGAACCGGATTTGATCGAACGGCTCACGCAGCTGGCCCGCTTGAAGATGGAAGCCCAAGCGGAAAATGAAGAAGTATTCAAGTTCTCGGCGGTCTTTTTGCAAGAAGGCGAAGCGTATTTGCCGAAAGGGCTGGCAGCGAAAATAGAGGAATTGAAGCAATCCGGCTACAGGCTCATGTATGAAGGCATCGACAAAAGCCTCTTCCGCAAAGATGCAGACCCGGAGAAAGTATTTCATTTGATTCGCTGGGCGATTGATGGCTACCAGCAAGAACTTCTTGCGCGGTTGACCGGGCAGAAACTTGCAGATATCGATTTCGCACCGTATTGGGAAGAATTCCATGCCTATTTGGCCATTTTGAAGAATAGCTTTTACGAAACGGAGGAGGGATTGCGATGACAGTCGTCAAAACACATGGGCTCAGTAAAACCTTCGGTGATTTCAAGGCACTTGATGGGGTCGACATCGAAGTGAAGGAAGGGGAAGTGTTCGGCTTTATCGGGCCGAACGGGGCAGGGAAGTCAACGACCTTGCGCGTCTTGCTGGGCATTTTGAAAGCATCCGAAGGCAGTGCCGAGATTTTCGGCAAGGATGTCTGGAAAGATGCGGTCGATATCCATAAGCGGGTGGCGTATGTGCCGGGTGACGTCAATTTATGGCCGAACCTGACCGGCGGCGAAGTGATCGATTTGTTCGGGAGGCTGCGCGGTGGCTACGACAAGGCCCGGCGCGATGAGTTGATCAGCCGCTTCGGGCTTGACCCGGGCAAGAAATGCCGTACCTATTCAAAAGGAAACCGCCAAAAGGTGGCGCTCATTGCAGCATTTTCCGCAGATGCGGATCTCTATATCTTCGATGAGCCGACTTCTGGCCTCGATCCGCTCATGGAACGTATCTTTGCTGAATATGTCCATGAAGCGAAAGCGCAAGGCAAGAGCATCCTGTTGTCGAGCCATATCCTGTCGGAAGTGGAAAAGCTGTGCGACCGGGTGGCGATCATCCGCAAAGGGCGCATCATCGAAACCGGGACACTCAAGGAAATGCGCCATTTGACCGGTTCCTTGATGTTCATTGAAACCGACAAGCCGATACCGGATTTGGCGGAGCTTCGGGGCGTACACCGCGTGCAGGCATTTGACGGTGGCTGGTCGTTCCAAGTGGATGCCGATGAACTTGACGCGGTCGTCCGTCATTTGAGCTCATTTGGCATCAAGCGGATGGAAAGCCGGCCGCCGACGCTGGAAGACCTGTTCATCCGCCATTACGAGGAAACGGAGACAGGAGCGGGAGGTGGCGTGTGATGAGCCAGCTTTTTGACCATACATGGAGTTTGATGCGTTTCATCCTGCGGCGTGACCGCGTCCGCTTGCCGATTTGGATTCTATCCTTTGTCTTTGTGTCGGCGGGCATCGTCCTTGTCTTCGAAAATTTGTACGGAGATGACAGCGAGCGCCAGGCCATTGCGGAAACGATGGAAAACCCGGCCATGGTCGCCATGGTCGGGCCCAATTACGGCGGGGCGGATTACACGACCGGCGCCATGACGGCACATGAAATGCTGGTCATGACCGCGGCGATTGTGGCCTTGATGAACATCCTGCTGGTCAGCCGCCATACCCGCGGCGATGAGGAAGAAGGGCGGCTGGAACTCGTCCGTGCGCTGCCGGTCGGGCAGTTGTCCAGTTTAACGGCAGTGCTATTGGTGCTTGCAGCGGGCAATACGCTGCTGGCAGTATTGACCGGCGTGTCGATGGCCGCATTGCAAGTCGATAGCGTCGACCTTCACGGTTCGCTATTGTTCGGGGCAGCGCTCGGTGCGACCGGCTTGTTCTTCGCTGCGCTAACGGCCGTGTTTGCGCAACTCACGCAAAACGCCCGTGCGACGACCGGCTTGTCAATCGCCGCTTTACTGGTGTTTTATATGACCCGTGCGATTGGCGACGTCATGAGCGAAGCGCTGTCGCTCACTTCGCCGCTCGGCTGGATCCTGCGCGCCAAGCCGTTTGTCGAAAACTTGTGGTGGCCGGTCGTGCTATCGGTCGGTTTGGCGATTGCGCTGTCCATCTTGGCGCTTTACCTGAACAGCATCCGTGACCACGACTCCGGCTTCTTGCCGACACGGGCGGGCCGTACGCAAGCCTCGGCAATGCTTCATGGGCCGTTCGGCTTAGCATGGCGGCTTCAGCGCACCGGCTTGATCGCCTGGGCGGTCGCTTTGTTCATCCTGGGTGTCTCGTACGGTTCGGTGCTCGGCGAGATCGAACGTTTTTTTGAAGGCATCGATTTGTTCCAGCAATTGATCGTTGAGCAGGCAGGCTTTAGCTTGATCGAGTTGTTCATCCCGGTGCTGTCTTCGGTCATGGCGATTCTCGCCTCGATTCCGGCGATCATGGTGATGCTGAAAGTGAAGGCAGAAGAAAAGAACGGGCGCATGGAACACATTATCAGCCGTTCGATTTCCCGCTGGCGCGTGGCATTCAGCTATTGGCTTCTGGCGATATTGACGGCAGTCACAATGTTGTTCTTGACCGGTATCGGGCTGGGCCTTGCAGGCAACGCCGTTCTCGCCGAAGATCTGCCGCTTGGCACGTTTATCGGCGCTTCGTTCGTGTATTTGCCGGCAGTGCTGGTCATGATCGGTTTGGCACTCGTGTTCATCGGCTTTTTGCCTGGTTTTGCGAGCGTCATCTGGCTCTACTTAGGTCTATCATTTTTCGTTGTTTACCTGGGTGAGCTGCTGCAGCTTCCGGATTGGGTGGAAAAGCTGACACCTTATGGCCATATCCCCGCGATTCCATTGGATGAGGTCAATTACGGCGTGCTCGCCGTGATGGCAGGGATCGGGATCATCCTTTCAGTGGCAGGGGCATATGGTTTCCGCCGGCGTGACTTGAAAACTTAAGGAGGTTAATCAGATGACCGAAGCGATTACGACGTTTTTGCTGTTTCAAGGCCAAGCAGAAGAGGCGATGAAACTGTACACTTCAATTTTCGGAAATTCCCATATCGGTTCTATTTCGTACCGAGAGGACGGCAAAGTAGAGCAGGCAAGCTTTACATTGGCAGGCACCGAATACATGTGCATCGATAGCCCCGTTCCGCATGAGTTCACTTTTACGCCTGCTGTGTCGATATTTGTCCAAGTGGATGATGAAGCGCAATTCGATAGAGTCTATAGTGCTTTAAGCGAAGGCGGAAAAGTGCTGATGGAACCTGGCGATTACGGCTTCAGCGCGAAATTTGGCTGGTGCAATGACCGCTTCGGCGTATCCTGGCAAGTGACTATTAAATAGAAGATCCCCGGCGCACCGATGCACCGGGGATTTTTTAGGAGTTATTGTGCTGCGATGACGGCAAAAGGACTCGGTTCCTCGCTTTCGCTGAACGCAGGTTAAAGCAGCAGCCAGGCAGCGAGCGGGCTGAGCAAAGCGCCGAGGACGGCGGCCAAGGTCATCGCGACGGAACTCATCGAGGCATCTTCCGGGCCGTATTCGAACGCTTTCGCTGTGCCAAGCCCGTGAGCAGAAGCCCCGAGGCCGATCCCGCGTCCAATCGGGGAATCGATGTTCAGCAATTGCAGCAAATAGGGGCCGAGAAGGATGCCCGTGAAGCCGGCGACCATGACGAATACGGCAGCCAGCGACGGGATGCCGCCGATTGTCGTCGCAACTTGCATGGCGACAGGCGTGGTCAATGATTTCGGCAAGACCGTCAGAATCAATTCTTCCGTAAAGCCCAGCCAGCGCGTAAACAAGGTGCCGCTGGCGAGGCCAGCGATGACGCCGGCAACAATGCCGGCAGCGATCGGAACCAGGTTTTTCTGGAGCAATTCACGATGCTTGTAAAGTGGCACGGCAAGCGCGACGACAGCCGGCCCGAGAAAGGCTGCGACCCAGTCGCCGCCTTCCATATAAGTTTCATAAGGAATATCGAACAGGATTAAAATGGCGACGAGCGCTACCGTCGCCGTGATGACGGGGTTCAAGGGTGTTTTGCGAAACCGCAGGTAAAGAAAATTGGCGACGACGTAAGCTGCTACGGTCAGCACGGAAAAGATAATAGCTGAAGGAGTGAATGCCATGATTACGATTCCTCCTTGTGAACTGTACTGCGATTCGCGATGTGCTGGCTTGCGAGCCCGGCAGCCCCCATCGTCATCAGCGTACTGATGACGACAATCGGCAGCAGTAACACGCCTTTTCCGGAGAACAAGGGACCATAATCAACCACGCCGACCGTCGCCGGAATGAAATATAAAGAAAGAAAGCTCAACAGAAAAGTGGCGCCGGCGTCAATCCACTCAAGCGGATAGATCTTCAGCAGTAATGCACTGAACAGCAGCAGAAAGCCGATAATACTTCCCGGCATCGGTAAATTGAGTAAGGCCTGAATGGCTTCGCCGATCAATAAAAAGCCATAGAGGACAAGTAATTGTAAAACAATGCGTATGATTTTCATTGGGTACCTCCGCCTCCCCGACAGTTTTGGAAAACGATGGACGTCTTCATATATGTAGATATTTTACAGCAATGGGCTGGAAATGCGAGCCGCTATTTTCGTCAAAAGAAGCGGAATAACTGTAAGGACAGGAAGAAAATGATATAGCGAAAAAGCACTGTATATATACATTCTACATGAATGATGAAATTTTCCGAAAATAAAACTTTAATGCTTGCATTTTACCTGAGATGTTGTAGTATTACCTTATGCAATATATCGCATACAATTATTCGTTAATAGTATTTTGAGATAAAGAAGAGTGAATATTCAAAAAGTAAAGGAGTTAATTAAGCATGGACAGCAAATTATCGATGAAGGCTTATCTTATCATTGGCACAATGCTTTTCGCGTTATTTTTCGGGGCGGGGAATTTAATCTTTCCGGCACAACTCGGCCAATATGCAGGGGAAAATGTTTGGTTGGCGATGGCCGGGTTCTTGACGACAGGTGTCGGCTTGCCGCTTCTTGGCATCTTGGCCATCGGCTTTTCTAAGAGCCGGGACTTGCAAGATCTTTCGAGCCGTGTACATCCGGTCTACGGATTATTGTTCACCGCAGCGCTTTATTTGACGATCGGGCCATTCTTCGCGTTGCCGCGGACGGCAGCCGTTTCTTATGAAGTGGGCATCGTGCCATTCATCAGCGAAGGGTCGATGACGGTCGGCTTGATCGTATTTTCAATTGTCTTTTTTGCAGTATCTTTATTGTTGTCGTTGAACCCGACGCAAATGGTCGAAAGCATCGGCAAGTTTTTGGCCCCAGCGATCTTGGTCGTGCTCGGTATCCTGCTGGTCGCAGCGTTCTTCTCCCCTATGGGCGAGGCTGGCCCTGCGCAAGAGGGGTATGCAAGCGGTGCTTTCCTGACCGGCTTTACAGAAGGGTATAATACGATGGACGCGCTTGCTTCACTCGTGTTCGGCATCATCGTCATTTCTGCTGTGCGGAAAATGGGCGTCACTTCATCCAAAGGGATCTTGAGAGCCACACTTCGCAGCGGTGTGGTTGCAGCCGCTTTGCTGGCAGTCGTGTATTCAGGAATCGCATTCCTGGGTGCCACAAGCACATCCCAGCTCGGCCTATTGGAAACCGGCGGGCCGGTATTGAGCGGAGCTTCGAGCCATTACTTCGGCACATTCGGCGCCTTGCTGCTCGCTGTTATCATCACTTTGGCGTGCCTTACGACAGCGGTCGGCTTGACTGTAGCCAATGCGGAATTCTTCCATAAGTTGACGCCTGGCATCAGCTATCGCACATATGTCTTTATCTTCACCGTATTTTCATTGGTCGTCACGAATGCCGGACTATCGAACATCATCACGTATTCCATTCCAGTATTGATGTTCTTGTATCCATTGGCAATCGTCCTGATCATGCTGGCGTTCTTGTCGCCTCTTTTCCACCACAGCCGCATCGTCTACGTATCGGCTATTGGCGTGACATTCTTCATCGCGATCGTTGACGGCTTGAAGACTTTGACGGGATCGCTTGGCATAGCAAACCCGACTTGGCTTCAAAGCATCATCGACTTCTATTCGGAGGTTCTGCCGCTATACGCTGATGGGCTCGGCTGGCTGGTGCCGGCTTTGGCCGCCATCATCATTTCCGGCGTGGCTGTCCGCTTGAGAAGCCGCGGGGAAGCGGAATCCCCAGCTTTCACAAACCGCTAAAAAAAGCTGTTCCCTAACGTGTCGGACACGTTGAGGAACAGCTTTTTTAAATGCCTTTGGAAGCGGTCAGGTCATCGATGGTACGGACCCAGTTGGATTTCATCAGGTGTGTAATCTTCTCGCCGTCCCCGGCTTTTAGTGTTTCGATGATTTCGATGTGCTCGTCGTGGGAGCGCATCGTCAAAACTAGGGAATGATGGAAAAATTGTCTGCGGACATGCGATTGAAGCTGGCCGAGCATGGAATCTATATAGGGATTTCCAGCCGCATCCACGATGATCTGGTGGAATTCTTCATCGATTTTCAAAGCAGAGAAGGAATCACTGTTGCGGATGGCACGCGCAAATTTGCGGTTGGTTTCTTCCAACAGGCCAAAAATCTCAGGCGTTAAATTTGGAATGGCAAGTTCACCGGCAAGCGCTTGGAGCGCGGCAAGGGGGGGCAGGAGGTGTTTGATGTCTTCGATATGGATATCCGTAACGCGTGTCGCTTTGCCGGGAAACATTTCGATGAATCCTTGGACTTCAAGAAGTTGCAATGCTTCGCGGATCGGTGTCCGGCTCAAATTGAGCGCTTCAGCGAGTTCGGTGTCGACCAGTTTCTCGCCGGGCTGCAAGGTGCCGTCGATGATCCATTGCTGCAATTGCGAATGGGCACTTTCTTTAGCGGAAACGCGTACCGGTCTTGTATGGTCTACAGGAATCGGCATAGTAAATCTCCTTTCGAAATTATCTGACTCCATTATACACTAATTTAAGGGGTGATAAAATGCAGAATGCGATATATCTAAAACGGTGATTTGCGAATGTCAGTTTGAGGCCCTTCCTAAAGGGAATAACAGCATTATCAGGAAACTTTAAGGAGGAGCCGCCATGCTATCATTCGTTACCAGTAAGGACGAACAAACTCTTGCCATCGAAGTGGAAGGCAAAGTGACGAAAGACGATCTGAAGAAATTCGACAATGTGGTATTCGAAAAATTCCGCAATGATGAGAAATTCAATGTTTATGCCGTAATCGGCGATATCGACGTCCCTACAGCAGGAGCGATGTTCGAAGAGCTGGCCGTCGATGCCAAACGCTGGAGCCAATACAATAAACTCGCGGTCGTGAGTGAAAAGAATTGGCTTGATAAAGTATCGGGCGTCATTGACAAAATGCCTGGCGTCCAAGCCGAACACTTCCCGATTGACCGGATGGAACAGGCTTGGGACTGGATAAAGGAGAGGTGAAGAGACATGCTGTCAATTGTACCGAGTAAAGACATAGAAACGATTGCGATTGAAGTGGAGGGTCGTGCCAGCAAAGCCGACATCGAGAAACTAGACCACGTCATCCGCGAAAAAGTGAGCGAAAAAGGGCATTTCAATATGTATGCAATCATCTACAAGGTGGAAGATTCGACTTTGTTCGATGCGGCAGACAGTGCCGAAATCGACCGTGAAAGCTGGAGCCAAGCGCGCAAGTTCGCGGTCATCAGCGAAAAGGACTGGACCTCGGCAGCGAGCGGCTGGCAAGGCTTCGCGGAAGGCCTGGAAACACGCCATTTCAACCTCGACGAAATGAACGATGCATGGGAATGGATGCAAGAATAACCAATGAATACAAAGCGTTCCGCATTGCTGCGGAGCGCTTTTTTCTTTTCAGAGAACTATTGAAGCCAGAAATTAGAATACTTGGAATGAAAAGAAGTGAAAAGAAGTGAAAAGAAGTGAAAAGAAGTGAAAAGAAGTGATTGGAAAAGCTTGCGCTTTTCGACTGCGTTTCAGGGGACGCTTGCCGGGGGAGGTGGGTGTTGAGCCAAGGCGGCAAAAAAGCGCGCCACCTTTGTCTCGCCAGCCCGCTCGGCCCCCCAGGCGTCGCCCCTTCCACTCCGTCTCTAGTTTTAGAGTGAAAGATTATTTTTTCAGCTCATTAAATATTAAATGTAGAAACAAATCAGGTTTTCTAGCTCAAGTCATCTTTGGTATAGAGAAGCTAGCTTGTCCAAGGCATCAATATGCCAGACGCTGCATCTCAGGAAGCGATTCCCCCGCTAGCCGGTAACTGAATAAAGAAGCAGACCTGTTTAAACATATTCGGATCAATGAAATCTTCTAGCCGCCTAGCGTAAGGGGGTGAGCCGACGCAGTAAGACAAGTGTTCTTCTTGGCTTGCTGCCAAAGGCCAACCCAAAGCCGGGCGGCGACTACTAACCTGAAGCTCCGATAGAACAGCAAACACATTTCTGCAAGCTAACCCTCATTATCTCCACTAAGCTTCTTCAATGCGCACAAGCTCAGCACGCACGATGTGGAACAGATTCAAGACAATCGTTTTGCCCGCTGCATCTTCGACAGGAAGCAGGCTGACAGCAATGCCGATGAAATGGTCTTCAAGCGCGCCTTCAATGCGGATATCTTCCAGCATGTCCCCGTTCGTCAGCAGGATATTGTAGATGTAGAACTTCTTTTTCACGACGGCTCCTCCTTTCCTTATCCAATTCACGGAAAAAGGCGTTTGAAAGTGGGCAGGGCGACGGATTTCCTTTACACTGATTATAATGCAAAATGCAACGGCATAGATAGGATGAGGAATTGTGAGAAACGAATTGACGGCAACAGTGAAAGACTCATTGAGAAATGAATTGGCGAAAGGATCCCCGCTCATTACAAAAGACGGGTTGATGAGTGAAATCGACGCGCCGGAAGGGACTTTGCTGCGCCTCGTCGACAAAGACGGACAATATTTGGGCACGGGCTATTACGGCGAACAGAACAAGGGCGCCGGCTGGGTCTTGACGAGAAACCAGGACGAGGCGGTCAGCCAAGCCTTTATCGAACGCAAGCTGGAGTTGGCATTCAGCCGCCGCGAGAAATTCTTCAACAATCCGGAGACGACCGCTTTCCGTGTCTTCAACGGCGAAGGGGACGGTTTCGGCGGATTGACAATCGATTATTATGCTGGATTTTACCTGCTGTCCTGGTATAGCGAAGGCGTCTACTCGTTCCGTGATGATGTCGTGGCAGCTTTGGGGAATGTGGTGGAATGCATCGGCATCTATGAGAAAAAACGCTTCGATACAAAAGGCCAGTACATCGAAGACGACGATTTCGTGTCAGGCGAGCGCGGGGAATTCCCGCTGATCGTCAAAGAAAACGGCATGAATTTCGCGGTGTATTTGAATGACGGCGCGATGACCGGCATCTTTCTCGACCAGCGCGATGTGCGGCAGGCGATCCGCACGAAATATGCGGACGGCAAAACCGTGCTCAATACCTTTTCCTACACAGGGGCCTTTTCCGTGGCAGCGGCGCTTGGCGGTGCGGACAAGACGACGAGCGTGGATCTCGCGAAGCGCAGTTCGGCGAAAACGATCGAGCAGTTCAGCATCAACGGCATTGATTTCGATGAACAGGACATTCTGGTCATGGATGTCTTCAATTATTTCAAATACGCGAAGCGCAAGAACTTAAGCTTTGATATGGTCGTCCTCGATCCCCCAAGTTTTGCTCGCTCGAAAAAGCATGTTTTCAGTGCAGCGAAAGATTACACCAATTTGATGAAGGAAACGATCGATATTACTGCGCCGGGCGGTTTGATCATCGCCTCGACCAACAGCGCTTCATTCAATATGAAGAAGTTCACCCAAATGATCGATAAAGCATTCAAAGATAAAAACCAGAAATACAAAGTGGTGGAAACTTATAGCCTGCCGGCAGATTTCCACGTAGACAGAAGATTTCCGGAAGGCGATTATTTAAAAGTGCTATTCCTCCGTTTATTGTAAGGCGGGCTCATAGGCAGAATAAAGAGCGCAGATGGGCATTCATACATGAATGTGCATTGGCGCTTTTTGCGTTTGTGCATTTCGTTAGTTGGAGACTTTGGTTTATAATGGAAAAACATAATCATTCATTTTGGAGGCGGCATCATGGCAAAAGCAATTTCCTCATCATCGCTTGCAGGCAACCCGGTTTATCCGGTAATGTTCGCAATCGGCGGTGTCCATTTACTGAACGATTCCTTGCAGGCAGTGATTCCGGCGATGTTCCCGATTTTAGAGAAGGATCTGGGCTTGTCCTTCACGCAGCTTGGGCTGATCGCATTTGCACTCAATATGGTGGCATCTGTCCTGCAACCGGTCGTCGGATTTGCGAGTGATAAAAAACCGATGCCTTATGCATTGCCGCTCGGCATGGTATTCTCGTTTATCGGAATCGCCGGCTTGGCCTTTGCGCCGCAATATTGGCTGATCTTGCTGTCAGTCATTTTCCTCGGCTTCGGTTCTGCGGTGTTCCACCCGGAAGGCTCGCGTGTCTCGTATATGGCAGCGGGCTCGAGGCGCGGCTTGTCGCAATCGATTTATCAAGTCGGCGGCAACTCGGGTCAAGCGCTGGCGCCCTTGATCAGCGCCTTCATCCTGGTGCCGCTCGGCCAAAGAGGCGCGGCCTTGTTTCTCTTCGTCGCAGCGCTCGGCATTTTCGTGTTATCCAAAATATCTGCCTGGTACAAGGCGCAATTAGAGCGGGATAAATTGGAGAAAGTAAAGAAAGCCGTGCTGTCTTCCTTGCCGCCTTTAACGAAAAAGCAAGTGGGCACTGCCTTGACTTTGCTGTTATTGATCATTTTCGCGCGCACTTTTTACATAACGACCATTACAAGTTTTTATATATTCCATTTAATGGATAATTATGGCGTAACAATACAGCAAGGCCAAATGTTCATTTTCCTATTCCTTGGAATCGGGGCGTTCGGGACCTTTTTCGGCGGTCCGCTCGCAGACCGCATCGGCCGCAAGCGCGTCATCGTGCTGTCGTTAATCGTGCCGATCCCGCTGGCGCTGGTGCTGCCGTATGCAGCGCTTCCGCTAGTCGCCGTCATTCTTTCGGTACTGGGCTTTTTCCTCATGCTGAGCTTTTCCGTCATGGTTGTCTACGCCCAGGAACTCGTACCGAGCAGAATCGGCACGATGTCGGGATTGACAGTCGGTTTAGCGTTCGGCATGGGGGCCATTGGAGCCGTCGCGATCGGTGTATTGATGGACTCGATCGGCGTGTACGAAACGATGGTCATTATTTCCGTGTTGCCGATTCTTGGGCTGGTCGGCCTCGCTTTGCCGAAAGACCGGAAAATTGCGGCTGCGTAAATGGCCAGGCCGGATAGATGGGAGATGGAGTTATGGACTCAATTCAGGAAAAGCAGGGAATCAAACCGTTTTTTGCACTGCTAGCGTCGATTAAAATTCCGAAATGGGCGCTGATTTTCGGCTTGGCGACCAGTTTGGTCACGACCATCGTCGGATTGCTCGTCCCCTTGCTGACGAGGGAATTGGTGGACGGGTTTTCGGTGGAAGCATTGAGCGGCGGCTTGATTGCCGCGCTTGCCGCAGCCTTTATCGTGCAGGCTGTCATCAATGGGGTATCGATTTATTTATTGAGCATGGTCGGGCAGCGGATCGTGGCGGGGCTGCGCGAGCGCATGTGGCTTCATTTGCTGCGTTTGCGCGTCGGCTATTTTGACCAGCACGCAAGCGGTCAGACGGTGAGCCGTGTCGTCAATGATACCGGCATCGTCAGGAATCTCATCACCGACCATTTCCCGAATTTCGTTACCGGCATCATTACAATTATCGGGGCGGTCATCATCCTGCTTATCCTCGATTGGAAAATGACCTTGATCATGATGCTCGCAGTGCCGCTGACGATTGCCATCATGATTCCGTTAGGGCGCAAGATGGCGAAAATCTCCCGCAGTTTGCAGGACGAGACCGCCGTATTCACGGGCGACGTCCAGCAGACGCTCGGGGAAATCCGCTTGATGAAATCCTCGACTGCGGAACGGGTGGAAGAGCAGCGCGGCCTTTCGGGCATCCAGAAATTATACGGGCTCGGCATGAGAGAGGCGAAAGTCTATGCCTTGATCGGCCCGCTCATGTATCTAGTCGTCATGGTGGTCATCGTGATGATTATCGGTTACGGCGGCATCCGTGTATCGGAAGGTTCGATGTCGACCGGATCCCTAGTCGCCTTTCTTCTCTATTTGTTCCAGATCGTTGTGCCGCTTGCTACATTCGCGCGGTTCTTTACCGAATTGCAAAAAGCGAAAGGGGCGACAGAACGCATCATCGATATTCTGGAATTGCCGCTTGAAGAACAACAGCGCGGCATCGAAATGGATATCAGCGGCAAAACGCTGCGCCTTGAGGACGTCAGCTTTGCCTACGAAAACGGCGAGCCAGTGTTGCAGGGCGTGTCGTTTGAAGCGCGGCCCGGCCAGAAGATTGCGTTTGCCGGGCCGAGCGGCGGAGGCAAGACAACCATTTTCGGGTTGATCGAGCGCTTTTACGAACCGACCGCTGGGACCATTACAATCGGTGATGTGCCGATTAGGGATGTGGCGATTGCTTCCTGGCGCGACCAGATCGGCTATGTGTCACAGGAAAGCGCCATGATGGGCGGGACGATCCGGGCGAATCTGACTTACGGCTTGCCGGATGCTGACAATTATCAGGATGAAGAATTGTGGCGCGTCTCCCGCATGGCGTACGCCGAGGAATTCATCGCTTCGTTTCCGGACGGATTGGATACGCAAGTCGGGGAACGCGGCGTCAAATTGTCCGGCGGGCAGCGGCAGCGCATTGCCATCGCCCGCGCATTTTTGCGCGATCCAAAATTATTGATGATGGACGAAGCGACAGCAAGCCTCGACAGCCAATCGGAAGGCATCGTCGGGCAGGCGCTGGGGCGTTTGATGGAGGGGCGCACGACGCTCGTCATCGCCCATCGTTTGTCGACGATCGTCGATGCCGATCAAATTGTCTTTATCGAAGGCGGGCGGGTCACGGGCATCGGGAACCACCGGGAGCTGACCGGGAAGCACCCGCTATACCGCGAATTCGCGGAGCAGCAATTAACCTAATGTTTTTTCTTGACCTTGACGCAACGTCAAGGTTTATGATGAAGTCATCAGGAGGTGGCGGCATGTACACAGTGCAGAAATTGGCAACGCTAGCCGGCGTGAGTGCACGCACTTTGCGCTATTACGATTCAATCGGTTTATTGACGCCAAAGAAAAATGAATCCGGCTACCGGGTGTACGGCTGCGCAGAAACTGACCGTCTCCAGCTCATCTTATTTTACCGGGAACTCGGTTTTGGGCTGGACGACATCGCCAAGCTGTTGGATGAATCCGGTTTTGACGAAACCGAGGCATTGATTGCACAGCGGGAACAATTGATGCGGGAACGCAGCCGCCTGGACCTTTTGATTACAAATGTGGAGAAAACGATCTCCGCAAAAAAAGGGGAGAGCCGAATGGCAGATCACGAAAAGTTCGAAGGATTCAAACAGCAGCTGGTCGATGACAATGAAGCAGCTTTCGGGAAAGAAATCCGCGAGAAATACGGCGACGCGGAAGTCGACCGGTCGAACGCCAAAATGCTCGGCATGGGCCAGGAACAATACGAAGCATTCAAGCGCCTTGAGCAAGAAATCCTGGAGAAGCTGGAGCATGCGCTGAAAGCAGGCGAACCGGAAGGAGCCTCTGGGCAGGAAGTGGCTGATTTGCACCGGCAGTGGCTCGGTTTCACATGGGGAAGCTACGAGCCGAAAGCGCACGCCGGACTGGCGGAGATGTATGTGGCAGATGAACGCTTCGCAGCTTATTATGAAAAAGCGGGCGAAGGGGCAGCGCAATATCTGCGGGATGCAATCATTGCCTATACAGAGAAGCAAAGTGAATAAAACCGGGCCCGCTTGCCAGCGGGCCTTTTTGGTTTCAATTAACAGGGCAGGGGAATGGAAGTAAAAAAACAGGAGAAAATGGCGGTGGGGAAGATGCTGACAGTGTTGAGCTTTAATATTGCCTCCGGCAGACGAATCGACGGAAAACTGGACCTTGAACTAACGGCACGGGCCATTGAACAAGGACAAGTGGATGTCGCCGGATTGCAGGAAGTGGACCGGAACTTTTCTTCCCGCAGCCGTTTTTGGGACCAGGCCAAATGGCTATCCAACCGGCTTGGCATGCACATGGCGTACGGGCCGAATCTGGTCGATAGGGGAGCTGGAGGTGCACGGCCGAAGCGTGAATACGGCAACGCCATATTGAGCCGCTATCCGATCGTGTCATTCCGTAACCATGATTTGAGCGCAGTCGAAGTCCATCCCGAAGAGTTCGAGCCGCGCGGGATGCTCGAAGCGATCATTGAAATGGAGGGGTTCCGGTTTTCTTTCTATAACACTCATCTATCGCTGATTGATGAGGAAGTGGACCGCAGCTTGACGGAAATCATCGCCATCACGACCGATAATCCGTTGCCGCAAGTGCTGGTGGGGGATTTCAATGCTGCGCCTTCTACCAAGCATATCCAGCGATTTTCCAAGCATTTTTATAACGGATTCGGTTCGGGACCTTATCCCGATACGTATAAAAAACAAGGCGACCACGGCCAAAAAATCGATTATATTTTTCACGATGCCCATTTTCAAGCATTGCAGGCGTGGACCATCGATACCGAGGCATCGGATCATGTTCCAATTGTGGCAAAAATCAGAAATTTACAAAACTTTAACAATTTTTAACCTGTTTTTAACTTACAAAAGCGCCATCCTTGCTATAATTAAGGGGACAATTGCAGCTGCCACTGATTCGTTTCAACCAGAAAAGGAGATGGTCTCATGCACGGCGATGCCAGCAGGACACCAACAGTGAAAGTGATGTCGTTCAATATTGCCCATGGAATGGGAATGGATGGCGAAGTGGATTTAGAAAGAACCGCACAAGTGATTGAAGCGTCGGGAGCTACCATAGTGGCACTTCAGGAAGTCGACCGTTATTTTTCAGCCCGCAGTTTTTATATGGATCAGGTCGAATGGCTTTCCGAACGGCTCGGGATGTACGCCGCATATGGCGCCAATTTGAACCAAGCGCCGGATGACCCAGAACGCCCGAACCGACAGTATGGCAATGCTACGTTAAGCCTTTATCCAATCAAGTACGCAGAAAACCATTTTTTGACGCAAGTAGTCACTGACATCTACAATAATGAGCAGCGAGGCGTTCTCGAGACAGTAATTGAAGTCGGGGGCACTTACCTCAAAGTATTGAATGCCCATTTAGCGTTGAAAGATGAAGAGCTTGAAATGAGCATTGCGGAAATATTGGAGATTGCTGGCAAGAGCCATTTCCCGAAAATCATCGCGGGTGATTTCAATGCACCGCCGACCCATCGTCATTTGGCGCATCTTCACCGGGCCATGACGGATGTCTTCCTGAAAGCGAAGCGCGGCGACGCCTACACGTACCCATCTCCTTATGAAAATCATGAAACTGGCGAATCGTTTAAGCCGATGACGCGCATCGACTATATTTTTGCCGACCGCGGCTTTGACGTGCGGGATGCAGAAAAAATCGAAACGGCTGTATCGGATCATTTGCCGATCACCGCAGAGCTCGTCTGGACACAGAAACATGACTCGGCTGCGATCATCGTACCTGCAGTCCAACCAGCCAAACAAAAAATTTAAACACCAAAAACCGCCGGCCAAATTGCCGGCGGTTTTTTTATGCATGAATCGCTCAAGCAAAGCTTTTTTGAGTGGCTGTCTTGGAGCGGCGCGCGAGTTTGACGAGCAGATAGACAAGCGGCGTGTCCGCTGCTGCAACGACCCATTTGAATAAATACTGCGTCAAAATCATGGCAGCCAACGCCGACAGCGGCATCGTCCCATAAAAAGCGATCGTGATGAAAATCGTCGTATCCACCAATTGGCTGACCATCGTCGAGGCATTATTGCGCAGCCATAACTTCGATTCACCGTTACGTGCTTTTAATTTATGGAAAATCGTGACGTCCAAGTTTTGGCTGATGAAATAAGATACCAAGCTTGCGAGCGTTACCCGGAAGCCAGCCGAGAAGATCGATTCAAAAGCTGCCTGGTCCGCAAAAAATGGCGCAGACGGCAAGTGAATGGCCGCAAAGATGAATGCCAGGGCTGCGAGTTGTGTGATAAACCCAGCCATGACCGTTTGGCGCGCGGCTTCTTTGCCGTACACTTCCGCGATTGTGTCGGTGATCGGGAACGTAAAGACGTAGACGATAACTGCAGCCGGCAGCACCGCCCATTCGTTGATCGAAAATAATTTCACGGCCAAAATATTCGACAGGATAAGCAGCCCGACAAAAGCGCCGTTCAGATAAAGTAGCATGAGCGGTTCTCCTTATCGGTTGGTGATCGTTTCCGGGTTCATGTCGTGGTTCATCATCCGGTACGTCGCCATTTCTTCGTATTTCGTGCCTGGCTTGCCATAGTTCGTGTACGGGTCGATCGACAAGCCGCCGCGCGGGGTGAACTTGCCCCATACTTCGATATAACGTGGGTCGAGCAGCTCGATCAAGTCGTTCATGATGATGTTGACGACATCTTCATGGAAATCGCCGTGGTTGCGGAAGCTGAATAAATACAGCTTCAAGGCTTTGCTTTCGACGAGTTTCTTGTCTGGAATGAAGCTCAAGTAAATCGTCGCGAAATCCGGCTGGCCGGTTTGCGGGCACAGCGAAGTGAATTCGGGGCAATTGAATTTGACGAAGTAATCGCGCGTGTGAAGATTGTCGATCGCTTCTAGAATGCCTGGGTCGTATTCGAATTTATAGCGTGTGTTCTGGTTGCCGAGCAAAGACAAATGCTCAAGTGTCTCTTCGTTTCTTCCTGCCATGTGAGTGGCCTCCTTATATTCGGCCGGCTGGGGGAGAGCTATAAAAAATTCGGACAAACGAAAAGCCGAATCGCATGTGGATTCGGCTTGATTTCAAAATCCATAGTTTTTTATAGAGGGTGTAATGCTATGAACCTCTCCCGTTACCGGGTTATTTAATTTCCTGCCTTATCGTATAAGATAGGGGCGGTTCTGTCAATTGTTGGTTTGTTAGGGAATAGCATCTTCAAGTTGCGGGTCATACATTTAAATATATGAAGGAGTGAGTAGAAAAGCTTCCGCTTTTCGACTGCGTTTCAGGGGGCTGCTTGCCGTGAGGCGGGTGTTGAGCCAAGGTGGCAAAAAACGCGCCACCTTTGTCTCGCCAGCCCGCGCGGTCCCACAGGCGTCAGCCCCCTTCCACTCCGTCTCTATGTTTAAAATGGAAGATAAATTTTTCAATCCACACATTAATAAATGTGAAAGTGAGTCGCATTTTATAGCTTAAGTCATCTCAAGCTTAGGAGTGTGCTAATTAATTCTTGCCCAATCACAAAATTTAGTGGTCAGCACCTCTGTGCCAGATGCCACCTCCCGGGAAGTGATTCCCCCACTAGCCGGCAACTTTATATAGAAGCAGATCAATTTAAACAGTCAACATACAATGACATCTCTAAGCCGCCCAGCGCCACGGGTGAGACGACGCAATAAGACAGGTGTTTTTCCTGGCTTATTGCAAGAGGCCAACCCAAAGCAGGGCGGCGGCTACAAAATGAAGTTCAACTAATGAACAGGAATGATTCCACAAGCAAACCCTCGCTATCTTCTTTTCCAACAAATAAAAAAAGCTAGAGACAGAATCTCTAGCCTTTCATTATCAATGGAATGGGCAACCTGATTGCACAGTCGTGTTCTTTTGTTCGTGATAGAACACATTGTCTGGGCGGTTTTTCAGTTTTTGCACGTCTTTTAAGATCAGGCGGCTTTTTGGCATAGTTGGCATGCGGGACATGTCGTAGGACAAGTCTTGTTCAGGCACGCTGTATTTCAAGTTCTCCGCGAAATATTTGAAGATCGATTGCATGTACATGACCGTCATCCACTCACCTGCACAGCGGTGGCCGGTATGGTGGTCGCCGCCGCCTTGGGGTACAAAGGAGAACGGGCTGCCGTCCCATGTGTTGAAGCGTTCCGGGATGAACTCGTCGGGATTGTCCCAGGAATCCGGGTGATGGTTCGTGCCGTACAGATCCAGGATGACACGCATGTCTTTTTTGAATTGCACGCCGTTCCAGTTGAAATCCTTCTTGGCGATCGCTGCCATGACTGGCGCGAATGGATAGTAACGGCGCACTTCCTGGGCGAAATTATGGCTGTAATTGTTTTCGTCCGCCTGCAGTTTGCCGCGCGTGACCGGGTTTTCGTGCATCGCCATGACGCCGAAGACGATGAAGTAAGCTGTGGCGATCATCGGTCGGTAGGCGTTATTCAAGTCGACAGCTGCCGTCTCGAGATCAAGCAGTTTGCCGTTCGGTGTCCGGTGATGGGCGACGATGTACGCTGCCGTATAGGCCGGCGGATTGTATTCGCCTTTTCGGATTTGCTTGATGATTTTCTTCAGCCAGTCTTCGTGCGCATTGCGTGCTTTCATGCCTTCGCGGTAGCGCCCTTCAGTGAGGCCGAACGAATCGACCATCTTGACGAGTTCCCATGTGCGCTGCTTGACTTCGCTTTCTTTCATCGGCAGTCCGGCCCAGTGGATCATGGAGCGCGTGAAGATTTCTTCGATTTCATCCAATAGGACGACTTCGTCCATGTGCTCCCATTGTTCGGCCTTGGCATCAAGTTCTTGGATCATCATGCGTTTGGCATCTTCCAACCGTTCAGGTGTCATCATCGACAGGAACATGCGCTTTTGCTGGTGATGGTCTTCACCGTCGCGTCCGTGGACCGCCCCGCGCCCGAACAGGGTTTGTTCAAGCGGAAGCGGCGCAGCGCCGCTGCGTTTGAAATAGTCATTATTATAGAACAGTTCAGCCGCTTCTTCGCCAGCCATGCACACTACCTTTTTACCGAGCAGGCGGGTTTCGAAAATATCCGACCCAAGCTCTTTGCGGCGTCCGGGCAGGAAATCAAATCCTTCCCCGAGAAGTGATAGGGTATTATCCAACTCTTTTGCTTTCGGGATCGGGTGCTTCACTTTCATCTAACGTCAGCTCCTTCAGTATGTTCAATGCAGGCAACGTGCCTGTTAAGTTGAAAAGTCATTGTAGGAAACCATACCCTTCTGGCGCTTCGGTAAACGCTTCCCTAATTTCTGGCTGGCGCGTATCAAAAAGCTGGAGTAGGCGTTTTTTCATGGTACACTTAAAGCAAAAGATAGGCTGAAAGGAGCGGCAAGGATGACAAATGGATTCGGCGGCTTATCCCGCCAGGCACTCGAATGGGTCGAGTCAAAGTGGCAAGGAGCTGTGCTTGAAGAAGCTGTCCGGTTGGAAGGTGGGACTTCTTCACTGCTTTATGAAATTCGCGCAAGCAGAGACGGAGAGCGACAAAGCGTCGTATTGCGGCTTCATCATAAAGGGGAGTGGCTAGACGAGGAACCGGATTTGGCCAAGCATGAAGCGATGGGGCTGGAGCTGGCAGAAGAAGCGGGCATTTCCGCCCCCCGCGTGTTGGCGTTTGATGAAAGCGGCGAAGCGTGTGGCATGCCGGCTGTGTTGATGACGAAAGTTCCGGGAGCGGTCATCTTGCCGCCTGCTTATGATGCGGTCTGGCTCGACGGGCTTGCTCGGACACTTGCAGAGATCCACCGGCACAAAGCGGAAAGCTTTCCTTATGAATATTTTGCCTATAACGACGCAAGGCGCCTCGAGCGGCCCAAATGGTCACGTGTAGAGGGAGACTGGATGCGCGCGTTCTATATTGTAGCCGCTGGCGGGCCGCCGGTTGATTATTGCTTGATCCACCGTGATTATCACCCGGGAAATGTCTTGTGGGAAGAAGGCCGCGTCAGCGGGGTCGTCGATTGGGTCAATACGTGCCGCGGGCCGGCGGGCGTCGATGTCGGGCATTGCCGCGTCAATTTGGCACAGCTTTACGGCACGCGGGTCGCCAATGAGTTTTTGGATGCTTACGAACGCCATGCCGGCGAATCATTTTCTTACGATCCGTATTGGGATTTACTGTCGCTGATCGATATCTTGGACGGAAGTCCGGCAGTGTACCCTGGATGGAAGGCGTTCGGCTTGAGTGGCTTGTCCGATGAATTGGTCCGCTATCGCTTGGATGAGTATCTCATGAGCTTGATGGACCGCTTCGATGATTTTTGAGCTGTGTTTCCTGAGGTTTGATTTCTCCGATAAAGGCAATATATATAGCACAAGCGAGTATTTGGAGGAGGAGTCAACATGACGGACGAACAGCTGAAAAACATGAAGCAAGAACTCGAAGCGCAATTGAAATCGCTCGAGGAACGAATGGAACATACAGAGGAATTCGAAACCAGTGAATTATCCAATTACGATAACCATCCCGGCGACAACGCCACCGACTTGTACGACCAGGAACGCGGAATGGCGTTGGAGCAATTTAAGGAAGAAGAGCATGAAGATGTGCTCGCTGCGCTTAAAGCCATAGAAGAGGGAACGTATGGCAAATGCGCAGTATGCGGAAAAGACATTCCGTATGAGCGGCTTGAAGCCATGCCGACCGCGCTTACCTGCATCGATCACGCCGATCACAGCCTGGACCTGGAAAGCCGTCCTTCAGAGGAAGATGTTCTCGGGTCCTCGACTGACCGCCCGGCAAGATCGGAAGACGGCAGAATCCGCGATTACGAAAACAGCTTCGAAGATGTGGAGAACTTTGGTTCATCAGATGGCCCTCAAGACCAGCCGGGTGAAGACCAGGAAGATTTCTACAAGGACGACGAAGCAGAAGAAGATGAGCAATTTAAATAATCCGGTCCCGGCGCTCGCCGGGGCTTTTTTCTTCAATCAATGCAAATGGAAGGGGCGTCTGGATGGAAAGCTTACATAAACAATTTCTGGATTTAGAGAACAGCCATTTGGCGCCGGTTGCCAGGAATTCGAACCAGGACATGGCGCACATACTCGACGACGAGTTTTTCGAATTCGGCATCTCCGGCGGAATTTGCCAGCGTTCCGATTTTAACGGGGGCTATGCTTTGGGGGAAGACGACTATCGCATTTCCCGTTTCGAAGCAAAATCTCTCGGCCCGGGGTCAGTCCTCACCATTTATACATTGGAGAACCGGACGACAGGTGTATGGACCCACCGCAGTTCGATTTGGAAAAAACGCCGCGATGGCTGGAAACTATTCTTTCACCAAGGGACGAAGACAGATGGTTTCAAGAAATGGGAATAGGGAAAATGAAAGACAGGCATTAGTTTAAAGGAGGATCATTTATGGAGCATGCGATTGTTTTATTCGATGGGGATTGCAATTTTTGCGATTCCAGTGTGCAATTCATCATCAATCATGACCCGGCAGGTTATTTTCAATTCGCTTCCTTGCAAAGCGAGATCGGTCAGGAGCTTTCGAAAAAACACAATGTCCCGGACGATGTCGACAGCCTGGTGCTGATTGAAGACGGCGAAGCGTACGTGAAGTCAGAAGGTGCGCTCAAGATTTCACACCATTTGACGGGCCTGTGGAAACTTGCGTATCATCTTCAGCCATTCCCGCGCATACTTCGCGACGGGGCATACGACGTCATTGCAAAAAACCGCTATAAAGTATTCGGCAAACTCGACAGCTGCATGCTGCCGCCTCCGCATATCCGCAAGCGATTTTTGGACCAATATTAAGGATGGCAAAGGGCAGTTCCAGAAAACCTGGAACTGCCCTTTTTTATATGGAGATACTGTGGATGGTCCATTAAAGGAAATTGGAAAAGCGCCAATAATGGGCGGCGATCGGGTCGGCCATCCAGGCGAGCCCTTCGCTTTCAGTCTGGTGGAGCGGCTGCCATGTCCCATTATCCCCGAGTTTCAAGTAAATTTCGTGATTCGGCGATTGGTCATGGACGCCGATGAAATCATACACGCCGTTCCGGTAAAACGTCGCGGCTACTTCATAATCGATGTTCGGCGATGTCGTCAGCGGATTTCCTACGCTATGGGTGAGCAGGATCTCGGTTTTTTGGGCCGTCTCTTCCGATATTTTTGCATCGACGCCTTCGCTCGAGGCCACATCCGCTTTACGGAATTTGCGCCGCCAATTATAGGCGATGCTGGTGCCGATGTCTTTGTCGAAGTCGAAGGCACTCTGTTCTTCCGTGAGGTCGACGATGCAATTGGTGAGTGACCGGTAATGTTTGGATTCGGGGTCGAATGTCCGGTTGTCCCCTTGGAAGTATGGATTCGGGGAGACCAGGTTAGGATTTTTCAACACATCGTCCGGCAAAAAGGTCAGGTAGCGCAGATGCCATTTCAGTTCCGGCGCCTTGCCCTGATTTTCCCCGAGCAATTGGTTGAGCGGCGCAATCTTTTTCGACAGCCAGAACTTTTCAACTGCGGCCTCTTCTGGTGATGAGCCAAGGTTTAAGGCCCCGAATATATTGGCTGTGAGTGATTTGATTTTGCGTAATGGGCTTTCGGTCCGTTCGACAGGGCGTTTCGCGCGTATCCAATAGATCACTTCTCGATCTTGCGGCACATCCCGGTCAGTGAATTGGGTATTCCGGGTCTTTGCGACTTTTTTTCCATCGCGGTAGATTTCGTATTCATCGATGCCATCGATCGCTCCCCATGCGAGTGATACCCGTTCGTATGAAATGATAGTCGATAGGACAATCTGTTCGAGTTGGTTGATGGAGTCGGGGTCGCGTTTTTCAGTGCCTGTCAAAAGTTTCAAGGCGGGCACCCAGCTGCCTTTCGGGGTTTGGCGCTCTATCGTGTAACAGAACAATTCCCCGGGACTGAGGCCCTCATCCTTAAACGATGATTGTGTTCCTGTATAGACGATTTCCCCGTCTTTTTTAACCCGTGAAACTTCAGCTGTCGGAGTCCAGGTAAAAGAAATCATGCTATCGGTTTGTTCCAGTAGTTCAACGTCCCATTCTTTACTCATTGATGAGCCTCCTTCCGCTTGTGATAAGGTATACCCGATATTTAGAAAGAATGAACATGTTAAAAAAACTGATTTTGTTACACAATTTAAACATTTCAGATAATAAAGAGCGTTATAATGAAGGTAGATAACAGAACCAGCGGGTTTTTCGGTGGAAAATAAGTTGAGAAGGGGAGATGGGTGAATGGTGAGGAGAAATCTGGAAAAAATAAGGGACATAAATGATTTCGATGAAGCGGCTTCGTATATTCTCCAAATTCTCAGCAAGCAAGCAGGAATGAACAGCTTTTATATTTCTAAGCAAGAAGGCGGCGCCCAACAGATCGTCAAGGTACATAATACGAAACATCATCTGATCGAAGAGGGGGAAGCCCCCCCGCTGCCATGCACACTGTCGGCTTTGAGCGTCGAGCATGGGGCGGAGACCTTGATTATCGAACGGATCGGGGAACATGAATTGACGCGTTCTTTGGGGATTGCCGATGGATTCGAAGCAGGCTGTTTTATCGGTGTGCCGATTTTTTATGGAGACGGGACAGCCTATGGCACGGTTTGCGGGCTTGACGATGGCCCATGCGAGCTGCCGGTGGATTTGCCATTCATCTTTGAAACGCTCGCGACATTATTGACTTATGTGTTGGAGCTTGAACGGGCATACAGTGAAATCGAATCGCTGGCAGCTCCGATGGTTCCGATTGTCGGAAGAGTGGCGATCTTGCCGATCATCGGGGAAGTCAGGGCGGGAAGGGCCAAAGCAATCATCGACCATGTGATGCATGGCTGTGCGGAAAAAGGCATCGAAGTGCTGGTGATCGATGTATCGGGCGTATCGCAGATCAATTCAGAGGTGGGGGAGTATTTATTGAAGCTGGTGAAGGTCTTGGAGTTGATCGGCGTGCAGCCGGTCGTGACGGGCATCCAGCCGTATATGGCGCTGAAAGTCCCTCATTTTGCAGAAGCGTTGAAAGGGACGATGATCGAAGCGAATCTCGAGACGGCGCTCAAGCGACTCGGTTTCAGCTTCCAAAAAAATTAAAGCAGGTTGATTTGCAATGGTTCCTTCAGCTGCCGTTTATTAAAAAAGGCCATTTCCTTTGCATCAGGAAATGGCCTTTTGTTACTCTTCTTTATCGAAAAAGACGTGTTTGAGTTCCCAAGTATCGTTAATTTCAAGCAGTCCGAATGAGTATCGCGGCTCCCGGCGTTTATCGGTGGGCGAGCCGGGATTGAATAAAGTCAGCCCATCCGTTTCACGCATGAGCGGCTGATGGGAATGGCCAAAGACGATGATATCGACATCTTCATCTTCAAAGCTGTCAAGAGCCCGTTGTTCGGTCGTTTTGCGTATGCCGTCTCCATGAACGACGCCGATTTTCAACTCGCCGAATGTGAACGTTTTTTTCCGCCCGAAACGGTCGGCGATGTCCCAAGGGTCAACATTCCCCGCCACGCCGTCTGTTTCAGCATAAGCCGACAATTCATGATAGACATCAAGTGTTTGCCAGTCACCGGCATGGATGATGAAATCAGCGCCGTCGCAAGCATCGACAAGCGGCTGAGGGAGTTTTTTTGCCCGGTTTGGAATATGCGTATCAGATACGATGACTATCTTCTTCATCAAATCGCCTCCAGGATCATTTAGTTCCACTTTACCAAACTCTTGTCCATACGTCTAAAAGCGGCAAAGGTTAAGGCGGGTGAAAAGGGGGAAGACAAGGTAGAAAGAATAAATTGGAGGGATCGTTATGGGCATCGACATGAAAAAATTCATTGCATCAGGCGCAGCACTCGGCGCAGGGCTGATCTTATTGAAGGCTTATAATGGCAAGAAGCGCAATGTTTGGGTATACGAAGACAGCGATATGCACAATAGTTATGAAATCGACCATGAGGAAAGCGTCGACGCACCTTATGACCACGCAGAGGAAGGATTGACCCAATTGGATTCTGCTTATCGTTCCGAATGGCAGGCGAACGCATTCCCGCAAACGAAGAAGCAGTTGGAAGACCTGGAATCCTGATTGACTGCATAGTGAAGAAAGCAGCGGTGGTGAGACGTTGAAGGAGGCATCTTCGATGGGTGGACGGAAAGTCGTTTGTTATATTGCGCAAAGTTTGGATGGTTATATCGCCGATAAAGAAGAGACGTTAGAGTGGCTATTGGATGTGGAAATGGACGGAGACGCCGGGTATGGGCGGTTCATCGAAACGGTCGATACGATCTTACTCGGCAGGCGCACATATGAATGGGTGATTGCCCATGAAAGTGGGAAGTTTCCCTATGCCGACCTGCGTTCCTATGTATTCACAAGCCACCCCAAAGAAGACGAAGGCCAGATTGCATTCACTTCGGAAGATCCGGCAAGCGTCTTGAAAAAACTGAAGCAGCAACCCGGCGGTACCATCTGGCCGGTAGGCGGAAGTTTGCTGCTGGAAAACCTCCTGCAGGAAGATCTGATCGATGAGTTCGTCATCTCAATCGCGCCAGTAACCCTTGGGGACGGCATCCCTTTATTCCAAAAAGCCCAGCGCCGGCTCGATTTCACTTTGGAAAGAGTGGGGAAAGACGGCCAAATCGCGCAATTGCATTACACAAGACGAAGAATTTGAATCAGTCGGATTTTCGGGAAGACGAGCTATATGCTCGTCTTTTTTTTGAGTCTCGCGGTAGTTGAAACGTAACTTATAGGCCTAAAGAATCCGCCGGGCATAGAAAGGCCTAATGAGTTGATAGAAAAATTAGAAAACAAAGTAACTCTGTCATGTTGTTTTTAGTATTTGCCAAAGATATACTTTAAAAAGGAATCAATTGTCGATTCTTGTCAAAAAGGAAAAGGAGAGGAAGCATGAAAACATTCAAAGTGCTCTTATTCAGTTTAGCAACGATTTTCTTTCTAACATTTTCACATTCAGCGGTTTCCGCCCATGCGCCTGATTTGCACGAAGGCGTTTCCGGAAGCGAAGTTACAGAGCTTCAAACCAAGCTTCAAAAGCTCGGTTATTTCCACGTAGCACCGACCGGTTACTACGGCTCGATCACAAAAGACGCCGTGGTGCAGTTCCAACGTGATTTTGGCGTGAAAGCGACAGGTTTTACCGGGCCCCTGACACGCGCAAAGATGAAGCAAGTCGATATGATGGCAAGAACCGTACACGGTGAAGCCCGCGGTGAGATCTTCGAAGGAAAAGTCGCGGTAGCGGCAGTCATTATGAACCGTGTGCAATCCCGCGCGTTCCCGGGCAGTACATATGGCGTCATTTTCCAACGCAACGCTTTCACAGCAGTGAATGACGGGCAATATTGGCTGACGCCAAACGCTTCCGCTTACCGTGCTGTACGGGAAGCGGCGAAAGGCTGGGATCCATCTTCCGGCGCGACATACTATTACAACCCGGTCACGGCAACTGACCAGTGGATCTTCACCCGTTCGACCATCAAGAAAATCGGCAAGCACGTCTTTGCCAAATAACAAGAAAAGCCTCCGGAATTTCCGGAGGCTTTTTGTTATCCTTTGACCGCGCCGGCTGTGATGCCTGCGACGAAGTAGCGCTGCAGGAAGACATAGGCGATGACCATCGGTGCTGAGGCGATGATGACGCCCGTGAACAGCATCGGATAATTGGTTGAATATTGCCCTTGGAACTCTAGAAGTGCGAGCGGCAAGGTTTTATAGGCGTTGTCCGTGATGAACAGGAGCGGGTACAGAAGATCGTTCCAGTGCATGACGAACAGGAAAATCGCTGTAGCCGAGAGGGAAGGCAAAGATAACGGTATTGCCACTTTCGTGAACATCTTCCAATTGCCGGCCCCGTCAATCGTCGAGGCTTCAAACAATTCCTTCGGCAAAGTTTTCATAAAGCCGGTCAGGATGAAAACGGCAATCGGCAAGGTCGAGGAGATATTGACGAGAATCAGCCCAAGAAGGCTATTCGTCAGCCCGAGGTCCAACATCAGTGAATAAAGCGGGACCATGATCACTTGCGCAGGGACCATCATGCCGAGCGTGAACAGCGCGAACAGCACATTGCCGATCCAATTGTTCATGCGCGTAATGCCGAATGCGACCATCGCGGCGAGCAGGAGAGTGAACGACACCGAGAACAAGGTGACGATGGTGCTGTTGAGGAAATAGCCGGCCATCGTTTGTTCCTGGAAAATCGCGACATAATTATCGAATTTAAAGCCGCCATCCGGCAAGCCGAGCGGGTCGCGGAATGTTTCCTGCAGTGTTTTAACGGACGTCAACAGGACGACCACTAACGGAATCACGATCAGCAGCGCGTAGATGAGCAGTGAGAATTTCCTGAACAGCAAAGTTGCCGCCCCCTTTCTAGTAAGATACGCGGTCTGAGCGCAAAGCTTTGAACTGCAGGTAGGTGATCAATGCGATGATGACCATGAAAATGATGGAAATCGCGGAAGCGTAGCCGAATTGATAGCTCTTGAACGCGACATCATAAATATACGTCGCGATGATTTCAGTGGAGTTGTTCGGCCCGCCGCCGGTCATCGCAAACACTAAATCGAAGGCTTTGAACGACTGGATGGTCGTATAGGCGACAACGATAGTGGCGGAAGGCGCTAGCAGCGGCCAAGTGACGCCTTTGAACGTCTGCCACTTGCTGGCGCCTTCTATTTTCGCCACTTCGTACAGCTCCTCTGGAATGGCCTGGAGCCCTGCCACAAAGATAATCAGCATCTGTCCGGCATGGAACCAGACTTGCGTGATGGCCAGCGAATAGATCGCGATATTGGCATTGCCGAGCCAGTTCTGTGCCAGGAAGTCCAATCCCAATAACCCGAGAATTTGATTCAGGATGCCCATCGACGGGTCGTAGATGAACGCCCAGATGAACGCGACCGATACAGAAGAAAGAATGGTCGGGAAAAAGTAAAGCGCCCGCAGGAATACATTCGTCTTCGTATTCTTGATGACGATCAGCGCGAAAGCAAGCGCGACCAGTGTCTGGAATACGACGACCGTCAGCATGAACTTCAAGTTGTTGCCGATCGTTTTCTGGAAAATCGAATCCCCCGTGAACGCGCGGGTGTAATTATCGATACCGACGAACTGGAAAGCGGCGCTTAAGCCATCCCAGTCGGTAAAGGAATAGAACAGGGCGCTGATGGTTGGATACAAAAAGAATAAGCTGTAAAGGACAAGCCCCGGAAGAAAGAACAGGTAGATGGATTTGGAGATTCTCATCGGTTGGCTATTCCCTGTTTTCTTCTACGATTTGCTGGGCAGCTTCAGCCGCTGCCATCGGATCTTCGCCCCCAAGAACGTTTTCAATTGAACTGAGGACCGCATCTTCAATCTGGGCGTTGGTGATCAAAAAGCGCGGCTGGAAACGCGTATTGCGCTCGTCGATCCAATACGAAGTGTTTTGCAGCGCTTCAGACTCGTATTCGACGCCATTGACCGTCAAATGCTGCCCGGTTTCATTGGCGTATTTGGAAGCCACTTCCGGCTGGCTCAAATAGTCGATGAACGCTTTTGCCTGGTCTTTCTTGTCGGAATTGCTGTTGACGGCCAGCATGAACGTTGCTGTATTGATGCCTTCATAAGTGGCTTCGCTTTCTTCCACTGTAATCGGGGCGAGCAAGTCGAGCTCAAGGTCCGGGTTCAGGTCGAGCAGGGAGTTCATGTGATAGGAACCGGTCGCAAGCATGGCTGCTTCCTCATTCGCTACCATTGCCATGGCGGAATCCTGGTTGGTGCCGAGCGCATCGTCCTGGATATAGCCTTTATCCGCAAGAAGCTTAAAGTCTTCCAGTGTCTTGACCCACCATTCATTCGTTAAGGATTCTTCGCCGTTTTGGAGTTTGGCGAACACATCCTCATCCGGCGCATTATTCATCATCATGCTGTTCATGAATTGGTTCGGCCCGATATCGGCGCCTGGGAATGCGATTGGCGTAATGTCATTTTCAAGCAAAGTATCGGCCATTTCCTGGAATTCCGTCCAGCTTTTCGGCACTTCCAGGCCGAGTTCGTCAAACATGCCTTTGTTATAAACCGGCATATTGAATACCAATTGATACGGCAAGGCATATTGCGTGCCGTCTTTCTGGCCGACAGCGATCAGGCTTTCGTCAAAATTCGAGACAAAGTCTTCTCCGCTCAAGTCTTCAAAAAAGCCGGCACTTTGGATGGATTCAAATTGCGCGCCCGGGAAAGATGTGAAGACGTCTCCTGTCGAACCTTCCTGCAGCATGCGCTGTGCCGTCGCCTGATATTGGTCGGACGGGTAGATGTTCTGTTCTACGCGAATATCAGGGTTCGCTTCCTCGAAATCGGCAATGATTTCATCGAGCACGTCTTTATCTTCCCCGCGCCAGTGCATGAAACTAATCTGTGTTGCATCGCCGCTCTCAGAAGAAGAATCGCCGCCGCTTTCGCCCGCACAAGCGCCGAGCATTAAACCGATTCCTACTGTTCCAGTCGCAAGCCAAAGTCTGTTTTTCATTTTCTGATACCCCCTTCGATTTTAGAAACATTCTCCTACTATCATTTATAACGCAAATCTCCCCAAAAATACAGAATTATCTAAATTGGGGGTTTGCTTTCAGTTGACAGAAGGGCCTGAATTCCATAAGATGGTCACAAGCTTTTTATTGCGCGGTGATTTTACAGGACTGCGGAAACAAAGCGCCACATTGCCCAAATCGTTGAATAAGAAAAGTAGCGCATGGATAGCTTCTGACAGAGAGCCGGGGACAGCTGGGAACCGGTGTGGCACATGCGTGAATGGACTTATGAGTGGCCATCTGAAAAGAGAGCCCGTCTGCCCCGCGTTACTGGGGTTCAAGTGGAAGCTGACAGCTTCAAGATGAGGTGGCACCGCGGTCGATCCGTCCTCTGCACGAAATGATCTTATTTCGTGCAGGGGGCTTTTTGTATTGAACCGGCGGTGCCCGGAAGAAAGAGGAGTTGAGCCGAGATGAGAAGAGATGTACAGATTAAGAAAGTAGAAGGAGATAGCTTGACGCCGATCATGGTGTTCAACCGCTTGCAGGGGCCATACAAATGCCTGCTTGAGAGCTCGCTGAAAACGAGTGCAAGCGGCCGCTATTCATTTATTGCGGTGGATCCGTCAAAAGCGTTTATCGGATTGAAGGACCAATTGGAAGTGATCGATTACCGGAGCGGCGAGCGTACGGTGGAACAAGGGCGCCCGCTCGAGCGGATCAAGGACTTGATGCCGAAAGACGATCGCGATATAGAAGGCTTGCCGTTTACCGGCGGGGCGATCGGCTATATCGGCTATGACGCCATCGCGGCATACGAGCCGGTCGAAAGCGCCCGGAAAGACAGCCTGAACATGCCGGACATCCATTTGCAGCTATACGAAACGATCGTCGTGTTCGATCATGTCCGTCATGATGTAACGGTCATTTCGTTCGAAGGGCGTGCAAGTGAAATTGCGCAACAGCTTGAACAGGCAGCGGAGAAACAACTGGGCGACCAGCCGGAAACGTTAAGTTTCCATTCCGCAACAACGGCTGAACGGTTCCGCGAGCAAGTCGAGCTCGCCAAGCAGGAAATCCGCAAAGGGGAAGTGTTCCAATTAGTATTGTCACAGCGCTTGTCTGCGGATTATAGGGGAGATGCTTTCACTTTATATCGGAAACTGCGCAAGCAAAATCCGTCGCCTTACCAATTTTTCATCGATTTCGGGGACTACGCGGTCGTCGGCGCTTCGCCTGAAAGCTTATTGACGATCCGCGGCGGTGAGATGGTCACCAACCCGATTGCCGGCACGAGGAAGCGCGGCCGGACCGAAGAGGAAGATGCAGCGCTAGAGAACGAACTGCTGGCGGATGAGAAAGAACGGGCAGAGCATCAGATGCTCGTCGACCTCAGCCGCAATGACGTCGGCCGCGTCGCGAAAGTCGGCACGGTCGCGATCCCGAAATACATGGTCATCGAGAAGTACCAGCATGTCATGCACATCGTATCGGAAGTGACCGGCGAATTGGAAGGCGCGATGCATCCGCTTGATGCACTCGTTTCCTGCTTGCCGGCGGGGACAGTATCCGGGGCCCCGAAAGTGCGTGCGCTGCAGCTTATCCAGCAGTTTGAAGAAGAACGGCGCGGCGTCTATGGTGGCGCTGTCGGCTATCTCGGCTTCAATGGCAATCTCGATGTGGCGCTCGCCATCCGGACATTCGTTGTCAAGGACGGCGCTGTCCATGTCCAGGCGGGGGCCGGCATCGTCTTCGATTCCGAACCACAAGCCGAATACGAGGAAACGCTCCATAAAGCGCGTTCGCTGACGGAGGTGTTCGGATGATTCTCCTGATCGATCATTACGATTCATTCACCTATAATATCTATCAAGCGATCGCCGAACTTGGTGAAGACGTTGAGGTTGTGCGATACGGCCAGTTGAGCCTTGATGCGATTCGTGAAAAGAATCCGGAAGCGATTATCCTTTCCCCAGGCCCGGGCCATCCGAGAGATGTACCTGAATCGATCGAGTTGATCCGTGCGCTCCACCGAGATGTGCCGATCCTTGGCATCTGCCTTGGACAGCAATTGCTCGGAGAAGCATTCGGGGGACGCGTCACCGAAGCGCCGGTCATCCGGCACGGGAAAGTTTCCGAGTTGTCCCATAACGGCACTGATTTGTTCGCTGGCCTGAAAGAGCGGGTCCCTGTCATGCGCTATCATTCGCTGGCCATCGAAAAAGCATCCATGCCGGATTGCTTTGACGTGCAGGCGGAAGCGCTGGATGACGGCACCGTCATGGCAATCAAGCATAAAGAGTACCCGGTATACGGGCTGCAGTTCCATCCGGAATCAATCGGAACCCCGGAAGGCACCGATATGATGGCCAGGTTTGTGGAGCTTGCACGCGCAAGCCGGGTGCATATGCAGCAAGCCGATCATGAGTAAAAATATGGACAAAACAAAAGCTGCCCACTGAATGAATGCGGGCAGCTTTTTTCTGTTCAGTCCCTGGCGACGGGCATCGTGCAGCAGCGGAAAGCGCCGCCGGATTTGATGATTTCCGAAAAATCGGTTTCGATGACGCGGAAGCCGTGATTGCGCAGCTGCTTATTGACCTTGGTGTTTTGCGGCTGGCTGAAGACACGGCGGTCGCCGATCGACAGCACGTTCGTGCCAAGTTTGAATTGTTCATCCGATTCGACGGGAATCAGCGTATAGCACTCACTCAGCATGTCGATTGTTTCTTGTTCCAAGGCTTCCGGGAAAATGAGCGCTTCGGTCGGCGATAAAATATTGAAGACGCAATCGAGATGCAAGTATTTTTCGTCGAGGTGGATAGGGACGACGCGGAAATCGGGCATATGCCGCTGCAATTCCTCGATCGCTTCTTCGGAAGTGCGGCTGCTGATCCCGACGAATACCGTATCCTGGTCGACCAAGACATCGCCGCCCTCGATGCGGTGTCCCGGCAAGTGCTTGAAGCGGACGCCTTTTTCAGTGAGCCAACTCTGCAGAACCTGTTCTTCGCCTTGACGGACATTGGCGGCCATTTCACTGATGAAGACGGTGTCTCCGATCGTGAAGCCGATGTCCCGCGTGAACACTTGCTCCGGGTATTCTTCAGAGGCTTCCAAAAAAGCAGTATCGACGCCTTCTGCAGCAAGCGCATCGACAAATGCCGCATGCTGCCGGAGGGCTTCCGTTACGTCAATGTTCTCTTCTTTATACCTTTTCTGCACATCATTGATGACATCTTTGATTTCCATAAAGCGCGGCGGGCATAGGAGCACGTGGCGCAATGTGTCGTATTCGCTGCGGCAATTGGCCGCTGGGACTGGCTTGGCGTGTGTGGACATAGTGAGTTCCTCCAAAGAGCATTATTTTACAGTACTATTCCTTTTTCGGAGTCTCATAAAACCTGGAAAAGGGTTTATTTGAATCTGATTGAATACAGCTTACAGGAGAAGTATATTTTAAAACGGCAAGAAAAGCCGCGAATAGAAAAAACGGGCGCTCTATCGGGAGCGCCCGTTTGTGTTAGTCGCGAAAAAATACTTTATCGACGTTGTATTTCGCTTTTCCTGTGTTGATCAAGTAAGTCTCGTAAATTTCGCGCTCCATCGGGTCTTCCACGATGGAAACCGCAATGCGATGTACTTCATCGCGATGGTTCTTCAATGGCGAGACATTGTCTTCGAAATGCTTTTTCACGCGCTGGCGCAGTTTGCGGGCTTTGCCGACAAACAATAGCTCACCACTGTGGTTGAAGAATTGGATGATGCCGCCTTTGTCGCGCGGGATTTCATGCAAGTCGATAAACCCGTATAGCGGTTTGATGACTGCTTCATCGCCTTGGATTTCTTGTTTGCGCTGAGTGATGGTAATGTCAGCTTTCGGTGCTTGAATATTAATCATGTTATCACGTCCTCTATTATCGTAAAGCTAGTCTACCATAGAAATGCCATGAACGCCATCCGCCTAAAGCTTACAGGCGGTCGAGTTCCTGGGCGATGCCAGCTTCACCCTGCAGGATTTCGAACACTTTTCCGTAGGTGTTTTTGCGGTCGACCACTTCAGCAAGTGTACGTGCTACATCTGCACGTGGAATCGAACGGTTTTCGAAAGATTCAAAATGTGTGGCTGCTTCGATATGGCCGGTTTTCTCATCGTCCGATAATGGGCCGGGACGGACAATCGTATAGTCGAGGCCGCTCTGTTCAAGAAGGTCATCGGCTGTACGTTTCGCTACCAAATAAGGCTTCATTTCCTCGCCGCCGGCATCGGGGTCATCGGATCCGACCGAGCCAAGCTGGACGAACCGTTTGACGCCTTTTTGCTTCGCGTAATCCGCTGCTTTGACAGACCCCCATAGATCGATGGTCAAGGTTTTGTCTGGGCCTGTTTTCGGGCCGGATCCTGCTGCGAAGATGACCGCATCGACATCGTCGAATGCGTGGCTGAAGTCTTTTTCCAAGTCGCCAAGGACGATTTTCTTCGCGCCGCGTTTTTCCATTTCTTCGCGCTGCTCTTCTTTGCGGATCATCGCGACCGCGCCATGGCCTTTTTCTGTTAATTCTTCTACAATATTGCGGCCCACTTGGCCGTTTGCTCCGATAACTAATACGTTCATCGAAATCCACTCCTAATTTTTATGTCTGCTTGATGTTTTCCCGCATCTGGTGCGCTTAAACGCCAAACCACCGTGTGACGCTATTCAAATGGAAGGATGAAAGCTAAAATAGAGCAATGGAGGTGCAATAATGGAAATCATTAATTACGAAGTGGAAAAACTGCAAGACCCGACGGGCATCCTGGCGGGTGAACGTTATGAGTATACAATGGCGATCCAAGTGGACGAAGAAGATGAACTGTACCGCCCGGGCGGACTGGATTTGCGCTTGATCTTGGCTGTGGAAGACGGCAATGCGCGCATCGCCAATTATCATTTTATCGACAATGACAGTGAGAAGCCGCTCGATTTTGCGTTGGACGAAGAGGAAGAGCAGGAAGTTTTGGCGTTTTGCAAAGAGCGTCTCGCTGAATAGATAACGGCTGTAAGACCAAAAAAACCCCTACCGATTACGGTAGGGGTTTTTCAAGCTGTCGAGAAAGGTAAAAAGCCGTATTTTCCGAAGCTCATCGCTCGCTTTCCGTGGGGCGGGAATCGAGCCTCCTCGTCACTAAAACCGTGTGCTCAACTCTCACTGCGTTCGAGCATCGCAAGAAAATCGTTGCTCCCACATCTGCTCGGCAGATGCGTCGCAAATGAATGTGCTCAGCACAGCTTCGCTCATTCATTGCCTGCGGGGTCTCTCAAACCCGCTAGTCCCACAGGAGTCGAGCGAATGCTTCTCCAAATACTCAGATAGAACATTGAATTTTGAATGTAGAAAAGGTGATTCCCTTTTTCATTCATAGCGGATTATAGACTTCTTCAACACTCCGAAAAAACCCCCTACCAATTGCGGTAGGGGGTTTGGGAAATTAAAGTTTTACTTCGATTTCAGCTTCTTCGCGTAATTCCTCTACGCGCGCGAAGGTAGCTTCCTGGTCTTTTTGCTCTTGCAATGATTGGCGGATGGTCGGTTCCATCTCTTCGAAAGCCGGTGCTTCTTCTTCAGAGCTTTCGGCGAATTGGTCATAAGCTGCCTGGACTTCTTCGTCGCTCACTTCAGGTGAGTCGATTTCTTCTTCCATATAGCTTTCGTAGACGAGCTGTTCACGCAATTGCTCTTCCATTTCTTCAAGGGTGAAGCCTGTTTCTGCAAGGGCCTCGTTCATCGCTTCTTCATCCTCGAAGTTGGCTTTCAATTCTTCCATGCGTTCTTCTACGACGGCCTCATCCGCTTCGTGGCCTTTTTCCTTGGCATCTTGCAATAGCACGGCGTTGCCGATGACGACGGACATCGCTTCATCTTCAATCAATTGAAGGTTCTCTTCAGTTGAAGGGTCCTGTCCTTGTGAAGCCAATGTCGATTCGAATTGGCGGGCGACGCTATTGTACACTTTGCCTTGGATCTCTTCACCGTTGACGACTGCGACAATCGCGTCTTCTTCAGGAAGTTCGAGCGCCGATTCGGCAGGGGCTGCCTCCTCCGTTCCTTCAGCCTGTTCGGTCTCAGGAGCCGCTGTTTCTTCGTTAGCGGTAGTTTCTTCATTATCAGAACACGCGCCAAGCACTAAGGCGAGGGCGAATGGGGCAAAAACAAATGTCATTTTTTTAATCATGTGAAAACTCCTCTTTCGTCAGTCTCGTTAAAGTAAACCACATTTAGGTAAGGGTTTCAAATTGTAGGCCGTGCCCCTTTCGGGAAACAGGGTTTTCTGTAATAATAGAGACTATTATTTTCTTTAACTTAAGTTGAATATGCAGGAAATCCAGCTTTAATGGTATCATTATTGATGGCAGTACATATTCATTCAATACTATTAAAAATAGATGACGGAGGCGTACATAATGGCGAATTTGGAGAATATCAAAGCACGCAAAACCTTGGATCAAATCCAGCCTTACTCACCAGGCAAGCCGATTTGGGAAGTACAGGAAGAACTGGGCTTGGAGCGCGTCATTAAGCTGGCGTCCAACGAAAACCCGCTCGGCCCGTCGAAAAAGGCTGTTGCGGCCATCGAACAAGGCGTACTCGGCCTGAACCGTTACCCGGATGCGGATGCCAGTGATTTGAAGAAAGCGATTGCCCAAGAGCATGGCGTCGAAAAGAATCAAGTCATTCCGACAAACGGCGCGGATGAGTTGATCACGCTGATCTCGGAAGCGTTCCTGGAACAAGGCGATGAAATCGTCGTACCGGACCCGTCATTCAGTGAATATGATTTCGGAGCGCACATCATGGGCGCGAAAGTCGTGAAAGTGCCGTTTGCACAAGATTTCGCATTCGATGTCGATGCCATGATCGCGGCAGTGAGCGACAAGACGAAAATCATTTACATCTGCTCGCCGAACAACCCGACCGGAACATATATGAAGAAACAGGATGTCCAAAAGTTATTGGACGCTGTAGGAGACATACTGGTGGTCTTTGACGCCGCGTATAGCCATTACGCGGATGCGGAAAATTATACGGACGGCACCGAATTTATCCGCCAAGGCTATCCATTGCTGACTTTGAAGACCTTCTCGAAAATCTATGGCATTGCCGGGGTACGCGTCGGTTTCGGCATTGCGGCGGATTCGATCATCACGTCGATCCTGAAAGTGAAAGAGCCGTTCAACGTCAATACACTGGCACAGCTTGCTGCGACGGCGGCAGTAACAGACCATGAACACGTGACCCAATCCCGCGAGGCGAATAGCCGCGGGCGCGAGTTTCTATATGAAGCATTCGAAGAACTGGGTCTTCCGTATACGAAGAGCATGGCGAACTTCGTGTTGGTCAAACTGGGCGACGAAGGAGAAGCACTTTATCAAGACCTGATGAAAAAAGGCGTTATCGTCCGCTATGGCAAAGGGTGGGGCCTTCCCGAGTACGTAAGGGTTTCCGTCGGCACCGAGGAAGAAAACGAATTTTTTGTCCAGGCATTGCGTGAATTGATCCAAAAATAAAGCAGGTGAAACGAAGCTTGCGTTTAAAACCGATTGTCCGGGAGACCCTGGGCAATCGGTTTTTTTAGGCTGTCTCCCTGTTTAATGCAGATGTGAAGGGGGAAGAGGGGAGGAAAACGAAATTAGAAAAGGATGAACGCTATGCTATACGATTGTGCCATTATCGGCGGGGGGCCTGCAGGTTTGAATGCTGCGCTGGTTCTTGGTCGTTCGAGAAGGAATGCCGTGTTATTTGATGATGACAACGGCCGCAATTTGGTGACCCGTGAAGCGCATGGGTTCATTACAAGGGACGGCATTTGTCCGGAAGAATTCAAGCGGCTCGGGCACGAGGAGATCCGCAAATACGGAAGCGTCAAAACGGAAAACGAGCGGGTCGTCAACATCAACCGGATTTCTGAAACCCATTACGAATTGACGACCGCCAGCGGAAAGGTTTTCCATAGCATCAAAATCATCATTGCAGCAGGATTGAAAGAAGAACTGCCGAATGTGCCGGATATTGAGAAGTTCTACGGCACGACCCTGTTCAGCTGCCCTTATTGCGATGGCTGGGAAATGCGCGACCAGCCGCTCGCGGTCATCGCAGATAAAAAAGTATTCACTTTGGCGAAGGAAGTCTACACGTGGAGCCGGGACTTGGCGGTCTTTACGAACGGGGAAGGGCGTCTGGAAGAAGAGGAAAAGCAGAAGCTGCTCGCCAAGGGAATCAAAGTTTACGAAGATACGATTTCCGGACTTGAAGGGGAAAACGGCAAGCTGAGGAGCGTCCGGCTGGAAGATGGAACTTTGATCGACCGCAGTGCCGGGTTTGTCACGCCTTTATGGAGCCATGCGACCGATTTCGCAAAAGAGCTCGGTTGCAAGCAAAACGAGCATGGGGGGATCTTGACGGATGATTACGGGCGCACGAACGTGTGGAATGTTTATGCGGCAGGCGACGCTTCGCTGATCGTCCCCTCACAGCTCGTCATCGCAGCGGGCGAAGGCAGTGCCGCAGCCATCGGGGTATGCGGGGATTTGACGAACGAATATTTCGATAAAATGTAGGCGCCGTTTCAGTTGCATAGACAAGCGCGGGTGCAGTAGACTTTAGGAAAACAGCCGGGAGGCGAACCGAATGGATCCGAAAAGCTTACTGTCTTCCATTACTTATGTCGACACGGAACGCTCGATCGTAGCCGGCCAGATGAAAATCACGCACACCGAATACGAAATTCATTTATACGAAGATAAATTGACCGCTTCGACTAAAGAGTTCAATTTGATGCATGTCTGGGATATTTCCTATAAGACCTTTTCCGACGATGCCAATTTGTTGTACTTGCACACGCATCGCGGCGTCTTGACTTATAAAGTCCCGAGGGACCCTGACCGTTTCATCAAGACTTTCAAAAAACTGAAAAACGCCAATTATTGAGAAGCTGGAAATCCCGGCTTCTTTTTTTCGAGTAGAATGGAAGAAAAGGGGGAATGGATATGGGAAACGAATATGCGGTCGGATGGGGAACGCTTGCGCTGATCAATGCAGGTCTCGCCCAAGGCAAAAACCGGAGCGGCCTTATGTGGTTCCTGGCGTCGCTGCTTCTGGGGCCCATCGCGACATTGGCCTTGGTGATATTCGAAAAATTACCGGAAGAAGGGGGCACACATGATGATTGAACCGATTAAGCTTGCGGAACGCTTTACCGAGTATGTCAATGCACGAGATGTCGAAGGGGTGCTGTCTGTTACGGACCATAATGTCGAGTTGATCAGTCCCGGGAAATCAGCCGCCGGACACGAAATGCTTGCCGAATGGGTGAAAGGCTCTGGCATGCAATTGGAGACGCTCAACAAATTCGCCAAAGGCAATCGAGTCATCTTCGAACAGCTCGCCAAGAAGAAAGGACAGCCGGGTGAATTTCATATTTTTACCTTTTTCGAAATGGACGATCAGAAAATCCATCGCATTGGGCGCTTCGATGAACTTGATGAAGCTTTCGGAGAGAGCGGGTTGAGCGAAAGTGATCAAATAAAGTAATTAGAAGTTCCAATCCCTTTGATATTTCCATGTAAAAACGCACTAAGCCCTGCCGCTAACTTCCTTGGAACTTGCGACAGGGCTTTATTTTATAGCTACTGTTTGGGATACAGTTTATCAGTAGAGTTCTCAAAAGAGTTCAAATCAGGACAAAAGGATTAAAATTGATTTTTCTAAAAATTAATGTTGATTTTGAAAGGGCTTTCAAATATACTTTGACTAAATCGATTTACTAAACCGGTTTAGTAGAGAGGGATTATAGATGAGAAAAGTAACCATGCTAGATGTCGCGGAAAAATCTGGTGTCTCCAAAAGTACTGTTTCACAGTATATAAACAATCGCTTCGAATACATGGCGCCAGCTACCAAAATACGGATTGAAGAAGCGATTAAAGAATTGGGCTATATCCCAAATTACGTGGCTAAAAGCCTGAAGCAAAAGAAAACAGGAACAATTGGTGTCATCGTAGCCAATATCCTTCATGTTTTCTCGACGGAAATAATCAGGGCCATCGAAGATGAATGCGAATGCAACGGGTTCCATTTGTTTGTCTGCAATGCAGACGACCAGCCTGAAAAAGAACGAGCCTATATTGATATGTTGATTGCCAAGCAAGTTGATGGCTTAATCATTTTTCCGACCAATGGAAACCAAGAATATTATAAGCAACTGAAAAATGCACAATTTCCCATTGTTTTTGTCGACCGGCTAATCGATCAACCTTTATACCCGACCCTTTTGCTCGATAATGAAAGCGCTTCACATATAGCTGTCGAAGAGCTAAGTAAAAAAGGACATAAAAAAATCGGGTTGGTCTCTACATCCATCGCTAAAAAAGTAACGCCCCGCCTTGAGAGAATCAGCGGTTTCAAAAGCGCGATGGAAGAGAGAGCGTTGGACGTAGATCCCGAATGGATTGTAGCGGATGAGCGGCAAGTATTGACGGAGCGGTTGCAGAAATTATGGGACTCAAACAATCACCCCGATGCATTTTTTGCAACAAACGATTTGGCGCTGATCGAGTTATTGAAGTTTATACGGAAAAACAAGTTGTCGATTCCGGAAGATGTCGGAGTGATTGCCATTGACGACTCACCTTTTCTGGAAATTGCAACGACCCCGGTCAGCGTCATCAAACAGCCGACCTTTTCAATCGGAAAAGATGCAGCCCAAACTTTGCTGTCGTTGATTAGCAGCACAAGCTTGGATGCAGTATATGAAGCAAAACGCTATGCCCCGGAACTGGTGGCAAGAGAATCTATTTAAAATGAGTGAGTGAGGAGTGTCCTAATTGTCGAATGAATTCAATGTGTTAACAATCGGTGACGCTATGATTACGATGAATCCGGCCACAACAGGGCCGCTGCGTTATGTCACGCAATTTGACCGGAAAGTCGGCGGTGCGGAAATGAATTTCGCCATCGGCTGCGCTCGCTTAGGCATGGGCAGCAAGTGGATCAGCCGATTAGGAAACGATGATTTCGGTAAAGTGATTTATAATTTTGCACGTGGTGAAGGCATCGACGTATCGGCAGTGCGTTTTGTGGAAGGGATACCAACTTCCCTTAATTTTAAGGAAATACACGAAGGCGGCGCTGGTAAAACATATTACTACCGGACTCCTTCCCCGATGGCTGACTTGAAGCCGGAAGATATCACAGAGGAATTATTTAAAGATATTCAATTGGTTCATTTAACCGGTGTTTACTTGGCGATAGCCGAACAGCATAGAGAAGTTGTCCATGCGATCATCCAATACGCCAAAGGGTTGAATATTCCGATCTCGTTTGATCCGAATATCCGCTTGAAGCTGTGGAGCATTGAAGAAGCGCGGCCTGTATACGAAAGCATCTTCCCGGAAGTGGACATACTGTTGACCGGCCTTGATGAAATTCAAATGATTTCACAAAAAGAATCACTCGATGAACTGCTGGCGTACATCCAGAAATTCAATATCTCCGATTTCGTCATTAAAGACGGAGCAAACGGATCCAGGTTGTGGAGAGATAACCGCTGGACAGAAGCTGCAAGTTTTCCCGTAACCCCAATAGATACAGTGGGAGCTGGCGACGGTTTTGATGCGGGGTATGTTTATGGATGGCTAAAAGGCTACAGCCCAGAGGAACTCCTGCGTTTCGCGAATGGGGTGGGGGCTTTGGTGACCACGGTAACCGGTGATAATGAAGGTCTTCCTTATTTAGAAGATGTAAGCGATTTCGTGGAAGATAGGAAAGTTGTCGAGCGTTGAGGAGGGAGTGACTTGATGCAAACACCGTTGATCATATTACAAGAACTGAATGAGCTAATCAAACGGGTGGATAAAACCCAGTATGATGACCTCGTGGATTTATTGAAACAGGACAGGCGATTCTTTTTCTTCGGTGAAGGAAGGTCGGGGTTGATGGCGAAGGCGGCTGCGATGCGCTTGATGCATTGTGGTAAAACGGTCTACGTGATTGGCGAAACGACAACACCTTCGATGGGCCAAGATGACATCTTACTCATCATTTCCGGTTCGGGAAGTTCGATTCAACTCAATGGGCTTTGCAAGATAGCGCATGAACTTGGTGCTGAAGTAGCCATGCTTACCGCAGATGCTTCCAAACTGCAAGAGCACCGATGCAGATATGGCTTTGCCATCCCTGCAGCTACGAAAAAAAGACGTGAATGGGAGCCTGCTACGATTCAGCCGCTAGGCAACCAATTCGACCAAGCTGCGCATCTATTATTGGACGCAGCCATAATCGATGGTCCTTACAGTGAAGATTCAATGGAAAATTTATCGAAGCGGCATACTAATATCGAATAGGAGAAAAACTATGGCAACAGTTACAGTAGCTTTCGAAGAAGTGAAAATTTTAATCCAGAAGAAACTCATCAAAGCCGGCTTGCGTGAAGACCATGCAAGGAAAGTCGCAGACGTGCTCATCCATGCTGACTTGCGCGGTGTCAGTTCACATGGAGCATTAAGGACCGAGCATTACATCAGCAGAATCCAGGCTGGCGGGATCAATACCGATCCTGAGATATCTTTCCATGCAACGGGCCCTGTTACAGGAACTGTAGATGGAGACGATGGGTTCGGGCATGTAGTCGCTGGAATCGCTGTGGCTCATGCGATTGACATGGCGAAGGCCAACGGAGTCGGTATGGTCACGGCAATGAACAGCAGCCATTGCGGCGCGCTCAGCTATTTTGTAGAAGAAGCGACGAAGCACGGCCTGATTGGCGTAGCGATGACCCATACGGATAAAATCGTCGTCCCTTTCGGTGGCAAGGAAGCATTTCTCGGCACCAACCCAATTGCTTACGGAGTTCCGGCAAAATCGGAGAAGCCGTTTATTCTCGACATGGCGACTTCAAATGTTGCATTGGGTAAAATCCTGCAGCAGAAAGAAGAAGGAAACGCTATTCCCGAAGGATGGGGAGTCGATGAAGCGGGAGTGCCCACTACAGACCCGGGGAAAGTTTCTGCACTGGTGCCATTCGGCGGTCCCAAAGGATACGGCCTTTCAATGGTAGTCGATATCTTCTCTGGCTTGCTTGCCGGTATGGCTTTCGGACCGCATATCAATAAAATGTACGGCGACTTGGATAAAAATCGCAAACTCGGGCATTATATTTGCGTCATCAACCCTTCGTACTTTACAGACTCAGAGATGTTCTTAGCGCAGATGGACCGGATGATCCGGGAAGTTAGGGAAGTGCCAGCTGCTGAAGGCTTTGAGAAAGTAATGGTGCCCGGTGAAATCGAACAGGCGAACGAAGAACACAACCGGCAACAGGGCATCACAATCGCGGAAACAACTTATGAGTTTTTAAAAGCATAAGCAGTCATAAAAAAATTACACAAAGGGGAGTTTTTATAATGAAGAAAAAATGGATGGTTGGAGTTTTTGCATCAGCATTGGTTTTAGGAGCATGTGGTTCAGATGACGCGAGCGAGGGCGGCGAATCTTCGGGCGGCACAACGGAATGGCGTTTCGGCCATTTGGCGGATGAAAATCACATCTGGCACAAAACGGCTTTGAAGTTTGAAGAATTGGTGGAAGAAAATGCAGACGGCCAACTGGAAATCACCATTTACCCGAATAACTCACTCGGTGGGGAAACAGATACGATCAACTCGATTCAAGCGGGGTCAGCCGACATGGTTATTTCGGGAGAGACTTTGCAAAACTGGGCGCCGAATGCAGCCTTGATGGCCGTTCCTTATGCGTTCCGTGACTTGGAGCACGTCCAAAGCGTAGTAGAAGGTGACATTGGTGAACAAATCAAGCAGGAAATCAGCGACGAAGCGGGTCTAACAGCGCTTTACTACCACACGCGCGCTCCGCGTAACTTGACGTCGAATGAACCGATTACGTCGCCAGACGATTTGAGTGGTTTCAGCATGCGCGTACCAAACGTTCCGTTGTTCTTGGACACTTGGCAGGCAGCTGGTGCAGCGCCACAAGTCATGGACTTTAACGAAGTGTTCACAGGGCTGCAACAAGGCGTTATTGACGGCCAGGAAAACCCGGTTGACCTTATCCAAAGTGGCGGCCTCTATGAAGTGCAGGATTATGTGAACCGTACTGAACACGTTTTCTCTTGGATCTATATCCTTGTCGGGAATGAGCAGTATAACGCCCTTTCCGATGACTTGAAACAAGTAGTTCAAGATGCAGCAGCTGAAGCGCAGGTATATGGAGAAGAATTGTATAACGAAGAAATTGAAACAATTGAACAGGACTTGATCGATTCAGGAATGGAATTCGTCGATGTTGACCAAGATGCATTCCGCGAAGCGATGACTCCGGCAGTCGAAAGCTCACTTTCTGCTGAACAATTGGAGCTGTATGAGCAAATTTTGGCAGTTGAATAATATAGAAGAATAAGGCACTTTCGTCCAACAGGTCGAATGTGCCTTTCCACTATGAAAGGAATGAACTCGGATGTCTATATTCCGGAAGTTGATCGACCGAACGCTGGCCTTCTTGACGATTGCGAGTTTTGCAGGCGTGATCATTATTGTCAGTGTACAAATTCTTTCGCGTTTCTTACCGTTCTCCTTTGTCTGGACAGAGGAATTGACGCGTTACCTGTTTCTATTCTCCATTGCTTTCGGAGCACCGTTGGCCTTGCTGCGCAATGAATTCATCAATGTAGACATTCTGCTGGCAAGAATGCCTGATAATTTCCGGAGATATTACGAAGTAGTGATTTACTTGACGATCATTTTATTAAGCTCGGTCATGGTAATCGAAGGATACAACTTCACGCTGCTCGGACATAACCAGAATTCAGCTACCATGCCGTTCCAATTATCATGGGTGCATGCTTCACTTTTGGTCATGAGTGTATTTTTGGTGTTCTACGCCGTTATCAAAATCATCGACTTACTGAAAAACAAACAGGATTACAGCCAGAATTTTGAGGGGGATGATTTATAATGGCAGCCCTGCTTTTCATTTCATTTATCGCATTGATTTTTCTTGGAGTTCCCGTGGCCTTCAGCCTTGGCTTGAGTTCTTTGCTGTATTTATTCATTGCAGATATTCCTTTGAATATCATTCCCCAACGAATGTTTGGCGGATTGAATTCTTTCGTCCTTCTCTGTATTCCAGGATTTATCCTGGCGGGGAACTTGATGAACGCAGGCGGGATTACAGAGCGAATCATCGGATTTGCCAATAATTTCTTCGGGCATATCCGAGGTGGTTTAGGACTCGCGAACGTCGGCGCCTCCATGGGATTTGCCGGAATTTCGGGTACGGCGCTTGCAGATACGGCGAGCATCGGGTCGGTTATGATTCCTTCGATGAAAAAGCAAGGCTACGGCGCAGGATTCTCCGCTGCCGTTACGGCATCTTCTTCGACTGTCGGACCGATCATTCCTCCTTCTCTTCCATTGATCATTGTTGGAACGCTTGCTTCACTGTCAATTGGCGACCTTTTCCTTGCTGGTGCGATTCCTGGTTTGCTGCTCGGAATCGGTTTGATGATTCCTACGTACTTGATTTCCGTTAAGCGGAATTACCCGAAAGGCGAGCGTCAATCTTTGAAAGCTATCGGAAAAAGTTTTGTCGGTGCTTTCTGGGCAATTTTGATGACAGTCATCATTTTGTATGGAATCCTGGGCGGTCTTTTCACACCTACCGAAGCTTCTATCGTGGCTGTTCTATACGCTTTCGTAATCGGTATCTTTGTTTACCGCGAATTGCCGGTGAAAAAAATACCGAAAATCATGCTCGATTCGATGACGACAACGGCTTCTATCATGCTGTTGGTCGGGTTTGCGAATTTGTTCGGCTGGATCATGGTGCGGGAGCAAATTCCGCAACTCGTTGCAGAGTCCATTCTTGGTATTTCAACAAATGCCATCATCGTCATCTTGTTAGTTAATTTACTATTATTGTTTGTCGGCACATTTATGGAGACGATTGCCGCATTGGTCATTTTGTTCCCAGTACTGCTTCCAGTAGCGGTGACGGTCGGGATGGACCCAATCCAATTCGGTGTCATGATGGTCTTGAACTTGGTGATCGGATTGGTCACACCGCCAGTCGGCGTCTGTCTATTCGTGGCTTCTCAAATCGGGAAAGTGTCCATCGGAAAAACAGCCAGGGAACTATTGCCGTTTCTCGGTGTGAGTTTAGCCGTTTTAATGCTCGTCGCATTTGTTCCTTCCATTACGACGTTCTTACCAAGTCTATTCGAATAGGTGGTTATATCAATGAAAGCAGTACAAGTTCCTAAAGCGCATGAAATGAAAATCATAGAACAAGATAGACCGCAGCTTCAAAACCCCCAGGATGTCTTAGTTCGAGTAAAGCGGGTCGGGATTTGTGGATCCGATATGCACATTTTTCATGGCAGTAACCCGCTTGCAACCTATCCCCGGGTGGTGGGGCATGAAGTGGCCGGAGAAGTGGTCGAAACAGGCGAAGCTGTAAGCTCCCTGAAAGAAGGTGATCACGTGGTGGTCGAGCCGATCAATTATTGTGGTGAATGCTATGCTTGCCGCAAGGGCCGCCCGAATGTCTGCGAAAAACTTTCCGTATTCGGGGTTCATGAAGACGGCGGGATGCGCGAATACATCGTATTGCCAGAAAAGCAACTTCATGCGGTAGACAAACAGCTGGACTGGGACGAAATCGTATTGGCGGAGCCTTATACGATTGGTGCGCAGGCAGTTTGGCGCGGACAGGTGGAAAAAGGCGATACCGTCCTGATTCAAGGTTGTGGGCCAATCGGTATTTGCATATTGAAACTGGCGAAGATTGCCGGGGCCACGGTTTATATGTCCGATCTCAGCGAAGAACGGCTTAAGTTCGCACAAGAAAATGGTGCAGATAAAGTCATCAACGCAGGAGCGGAATCAGTAAAAGAGAAAGTGCTCGAATTCACCAATGACACCGGTGTCAATGTGGTGATCGATGCCGTATGCATTCCGTCAACAGTCGAACTGGCCATTGATGTGGTCTCTCCAGCAGGAAGCGTCGTAGTGCTCGGATTCACCGAACAGCCGTCTGCGATTCCGCAATTGCCGATCACTAAAAAAGAAGTGACAATCGTCGGTTCACGGCTTCAGACCAATCAATTTGGGCCGGTCGTAAAATATTTGAATAGCGGCGAACTGACTTCAGGCGGGTTGATTACCCATAAATTCAAATTGGACGATGTCAAAGAGGCATTCTCTTTTGTAGAAAACAATCCGGACAAAGTGCGAAAAGCATTAATTGTCTTTGACTGAGGAGCGATGGAATGGTCCCGAAAATGAAAGTGTATGAAACGCTATTAACTGCCAAGGTAGTGGCCGTCATCCGAGGCGCAGATGCTGATGAAGCGGTTGCGGTAGCCAAAGCTTCAATTGCCGGCGGCATAACCGCAATCGAGCTGACTTATACGACTCCGAACGTTGCTAAAGCGTTTGATCAACTGGAAGGAACTGGCGATGCATTAATAGGCGCGGGCACCGTACTGGATGCACAGACAGCACGCCACGCATTGCTCCACGGAGCGCAATTTGTCGTCAGCCCTCATTTTGATGAGGAAATCGCCAAAGTCTGTAATCGCTATAACGTACCTTACCTTCCTGGCTGCATGACAATCAAAGAAATGGTGCAGGCAACGGAATGGGGCTGCGATATTTTGAAGCTGTTTCCCGCCAACGGGTTTGACCCTTCATTTATCAAGGCTGTAAACGGGCCGCTTCCGAAAGTGCGAATCATGCCGACAGGTGGCATCAATATGGACAATATGAACGATTGGCTGGATGCTGGCGCAGTGGCTGTAGGCATCGGGAGCGATTTGACTAAAGCCTACCAAGCAGGCGGGGCACAGCAAGTAACTGATTTGGCAAAACAATACCGTGCACGATTAGGGTAAAGGAGGCAATCATGAATATTACATTTCGTTGGTATGGACAGGATAATGACAGCGTCCAATTAGAGCAAATCAAGCAGATTCCCGGAACAAAGGGAATCGTTTGGGCTTTGCATCAAAAGCCGGTCGGTGAAGTTTGGCAAAAAGAAGAAATTCAGCAGGAAGTGGATTATATCAAGTCGCACGGATTTCACGCGGATGTTGTGGAAAGCGTCAATGTCCATGAATCGATCAAGCTCGGAAATGTAGATCGCGAGCAGTATATCGAAAACTACAAAGAAACGATCCGAAATTTAGGGGAAGCTGGAGTCAAGGTGATTTGCTATAACTTTATGCCGGTCTTTGATTGGACCAGAACAGCACTTTACGAGCCTTTGCCTGATGGATCGACAGCCTTATTTTTCGAAAAGGAGAAAATCGAATCACTGGATCCGGCAGAGTTGATTGAAACGGTGGCCTCAGCTTCTGATTTAACGCTTCCTGGATGGGAACCCGAAAAAATGTCGCGCATTAAGGAACTTTTCGAAGAATATGAAGGAATGACGGAAGAAACGCTTTGGGAAAACTTAAGCTACTTCCTTCAGGCGATTTTGCCAGTGGCAGAAGCAAGTGGCATCAAAATGGCTATCCATCCGGATGATCCGCCATGGTCGATTTTCGGTTTGCCGCGTATCATGACGAGTGGGGAAAGCTGGGAAAAACTGTTGTCGATTTCTGATTCTCCGTCCAACGGCATTACGTTTTGTACAGGATCCATGGGGGCGAATCCAGAAAATGATATGGTGGAACTGGCCGCGAAGTATGCTAAGCATTCGCCATTCGCCCATTTACGCAATGTAAAGATTTTCGAAAACGGCGACTTCATTGAAACGTCCCATTATACGCAGGATGGTTCCATTGATTTATCTGGAGTTGTCCGGGAATTTGCTTCTCAAGACTACGAGGGATATGCGCGGCCAGATCATGGCCGCCATATTTGGAACGAACAATGCCGGCCTGGATATGGTTTGTATGACCGTGCGCTTGGAATTATGTATCTGCTTGGGCTATGGGATGCCTATCAAGAAAAATAGGAGGTAGGAGAATGTTTTCTTCACACGAAAATCTGGCAGGGCGCACAGCAGTTATTACCGGCGGAAGCGGTGTTCTCTGCTCGGAAATGGCCAGAGCGCTTGCCACTCAAAATGTAAATGTCGCTATTTTGAATAGAACGGCGGAAAAAGGACAAACGGTAGCTGATGAGATTAAACAAGCTGGCGGGAGCGCTATCGCTGTAGCTGCGGATGTATTGGATCGGCAATCATTGGAACGGGCAAAAGAAGAAATTTTAAATGCTTACGGCCACATCGACATCCTCATAAACGGCGCTGGAGGAAACCATCCCGATGCCATCACAGACATTGAGCTTCACTCTGAAGACGGCCAAGGAAAAACATTTTTTGATTTGGAAGAAGACGGGTTCTCCCGTGTCTTTGCCAGTAATTTCACCGGTTCGTTTTTGGCCAGCCAAGTGTTCGGCAAAGAACTTCTTAAGCAGGAATCTCCGGTCATTTTAAATATTTCGTCCATGAGTGCATATTCACCGATGACGAAAGTTCCGGCTTACAGTGCAGCAAAGTCTGCGATCAATAATTTCACTATGTGGATGGCTGTTCATTTTGCTGAACAAAATTTACGGGTAAATGCGATCGCTCCCGGTTTTTTCCTGACTGCACAAAATAAAGATTTGCTGACCAACAAAGACGGTTCATTGACTCCGCGTTCCGGTAAAATTATGGCGAGCACGCCGATGAAACGTTTCGGCAAACCCGAAGATCTAGTGGGTACGATGCTATGGTTATTGGATGAAAATTATTCTGGCTTCGTGACTGGTATTACAGTTCCAGTGGATGGTGGCTTCCTAGCGTACTCGGGCGTATAAGGTCGGTCAATCATTGGAGGCGAGTATGTGAAACTTCAATTGGCATTAGACAGGTTAACGAAGGAAGAGTGTTTCCTTATGGTAGAGGAGACGCTCCCTTATATTGATTGGATTGAGATTGGTACTGGAGTAATCAAAGAGTACGGAATGGACATTGTGCGGGAAATGAAACTTCGTTACCCTGACATTGTTCTGGTGGCGGACATGAAAACATGCGATGCCGGACAATTTGAAGCCCAACAAGCTTTCGACGCTGGAGCGGACATTATGACCGTCATGGCATTCTCACATGACAAGACCATAGAGGCCGCTTTGTCGGTAGCGGCAGAACACAATGGCCAAATCATGATCGATATGCTCCAAGTGGACGGGAGTGGCCGGTTGGAGGAGTTGGAAAGTTTGGGTGCTACGCTTTTTGCCCTGCACATCGGAAAAGATGGGCAATCGGCTGGAAAGCATACAGACTTCCAGAAAGAACTTCAGCAGTTCACAAACCCGAAATTGAAGTTTGCGCTGGCGGGCGGTATTACTGCGAGTTCGATTCCGACGCTGAAAGGGAAAGGCTTTGATGTGTTGATTATCGGCAGCGCCATCACAGCTTCGGACAATCCTAGAAATGCCGCAAAAGAAATTCAAAACTTAATGAAGTGAAAAGAGTTGAATCCAAAAAGGATTCAACTCTTTTTTAATGATAATAATTATCGTTTAAGAAGCCTGTGAAAACGCATTAATTGATATGTATTCTCAATTAAAAATAGTTATTCTCAATTACTTGGTTCGGCTGTAAAGTTGTGCTATGATATCTACATTAGAATAATTATAAATAAGAAACTTGAGAATTTGGGAGGTGTGGGCATGAGCACCCAGTACAAACCTGCGATCCACTTTCAGCACGTGGATTATCGCATTGGAGACATAGAAATCTTAAACGATATTACCGGTTCATTTCCACAAGGCCGTATCACCACTCTAGTAGGGCCTTCTGGCGCCGGGAAGTCGACGCTGCTGAAATTATGCAATGGCCTTATATCGCCGGCGAACGGAGAAATTTTCGTGAAAGATAAAGCGATTGGCGAATACGATCCGGTGGAACTGCGCCGCATGGTCGGGATGGCGTTGCAAAGCGCGCCGATGGTCAATGGAACGGTATACGAGAATCTGAATTTGCCTTTGGAGCTGCAGGGGCAGCAATTGGCGAAAGAAGAAGCCCTTGAACTGCTCGAAGATGTCGGCTTGAAAGGAGATCTGCTGGAACGGAAAGTGAAAGAGCTCTCAGGCGGGCAGCGCCAGAAAGTTTCCATCGCGAGAACGCTTGTCAACAAGCCTGAAATTCTCTTGATGGACGAAATCACTTCTTCACTCGACCGCGCTTCAAAACTTGAAGTGGAGGAATTGATCAGCAAGATCAACCGGAAATACAAGACGACGATTATCTGGATCACTCATAATCTCCAACAGGCGCTCGAAATCGGTGATTACACATGGGTCATGATGGACGGCCAAGTAGTGGAGACCGGCGAGAGTTCGCTGCTGGAAGACCCGCAAAATGATCGCGTCGAAGAATTTGTGAAAGGGGTAGTGTCATGAGTTATTGGGCTTTATCGCTGACGCTCATTTTCGTCCTCATTCCCCTTTTACTATCGAAAACATTGAACTTAGGGCTGGGCCGCGATATGACGGTCGCAACAATCCGCTCGATCATCCAACTGCTCGCTGTTGGGTATGTCTTGAAATTCGTCTTCGACTCCGAAAGTTTGCTCTACATCTTCTTGATGGTTGCGCTGATGATCGTTGCGGCAACCCATAACGCGCAGAAAAAAGGCGCAGCCATCCAAGGGATTACTTGGAAAATTGCCGTCACCTTAATCTTTGTGGAAGTGTTGACACAAGGGATTCTGATCGGCTTCAACATCACGCCGGCTACAGCACAATATATCATCCCGATCAGCGGCATGGTCATCGGCAACTCGATGGTGCTGTCGATTCTGTTCCTGAACCGCTTCACGGCGGAAGTGGAAGACCATCAGGACCAGACGGAATTGATCCTGTCGCTCGGCGGGACCCCGAAACAAGCGATTCACCGGCAATTGATCAATTCGATCAAGGCGAGCATGATCCCGACGATCGAAAGCCAGAAGACGGTCGGGCTGGTCCAATTGCCGGGCATGATGAGCGGGCAGATCATCGCAGGGGCAGACCCGATACAAGCGGTGCAATTCCAGTTGCTCATCATGTTCCTGTTATTGACGACGGCTGCTGTGACTAGTGTGTTCCTCGGATACTTATCCTATCCAACTCTGTTCAATAAGCGTATGCAATTATTAAAAGGCTGACATAACGTCAGCCTTTTTGTTATGTGTAGATTCAGTTGGCTGTTCCTGGATAAAAGCTGTCGATTTCAAAACGGCCGGAACCCGGAAGGCTTTCGAGCAGCTCGGGGCCGAACAATGCCGCTGGTGTCCAGCTGCCGCCTGGGTAGTCGCCTGACAGTAAGCGCTGCGTCACTTCGAGTGCTCCGTAGACTGTCAGGTCATAAACGTTCGCGGTATCAATCCGGCACGTTTTGATAACTCCGTCCTTATTTTTGGCTTGTCCCCAAATGTGCGCTGCGCTTCCGGCGCGTTCTTCCTGATCCGGCCCTTGTATGCTGCGCTCAATCCATTTCAGCAAAGGCTGCTTCACTTTTTCAGAAGACAGCAGCGGACTCGCCACATTCATGAGCCGTGCCATTTTGGCAGCGGGTTTTGGCGTCGGAATCCAAGCGGTGATATTGGGGATGCCGGTAGTGTAGTACGCAGTAGCGACGTCACCCCAAGGGATCGCCATGGCAGATTTCCGTCCGCGCCCGAAATCGATCACCCGCTGGTGCTTGCCAATCGCGACAGCGGTCAACTGGCCGTCTTCACGGATGATATTGCCTCCGCCGAGCCCTTCGACCATCGTTTTCATGGTGCCGGGGGAAATGCCGGAATCCGAATCGAACCCAAGCGCGAGCTCGATGGCATCCGGCAAAGCTTGCTGCAGCTTCAGCGCAGTGCAGTCAGTCGGAATGACGTCAAAGCCCACGCCAGAACAGAAAATGATATTTTTCCGTTGCGCTTCCTCGTGCAAGGAATGGGTATGCTCAAAAACGCTAATCTCTCCGGTAATGTCGAGATAATGGGCGTCGGCTTCCAAACAGGCGTGGATCATCGGTTCACTAGTTTTCTCAAACGGACCGGCACAATGCAGCACGAGATCGATGCCATTCAAATGTTCGGCTGTGCGATCATTCAATTCGAAAATGCGGAATTCTAAATCGAGCTCTTCAGCAAGCGTCTGCACTTTTTCTTTGCTGCGCCCGGCCAAGACCGGCCGCAATCCACGTTTCACTGCTTCCTGTGCGATTAATGTTCCTGTATAGCCTGTCGCTCCGTATAATAGCCATGTAGTCATCGTTTTTTGGTCTCCTCGTAGTTTGGCGTCTTTCTTGTGTTCTTCAGTAAGCAGGAAATTCCTGTCTCTTGCTTGAAACTAATAAGAACAACTTTCCAATTATAAAAGCGAACAAACGTTTGATTTTGTCTGTAGCTGTCAGGTAGAATGAAAGAAACGAGCTGAAGGAGGAATTCTCGATGAAAAATATTCATTTGATTCCATACCGCGTTGAACAAGTAACGGCTGCACCACCGCGTATCCCGGAAGGCGTGCGGATAATCCAGGCCCCTGAAGTCTGGGAAAGCGCCGAACATGGCAAAGGCAATGTAGTGGCCGTACTGGATACAGGCTGTCAGACCGATCACCCCGATCTGGAGGCGCGAATCGCAGGCGGCCGCAACTTTACGCATGATGACGGAGGGGACCCGGAGCGGTTCGAGGATTATAACGGGCATGGCACACATGTGGCCGGGACGATCGCCGCTTCCCTGAGAGATGAGGAAGGGGTGGTCGGCGTAGCGCCGCTCGCCGATTTGCTTGTTGTCAAAGTGCTCGACAAACAAGGCAGCGGCAGCTATGAAGGCATCATCGCGGGCATCCATTACGCCATCGATTGGCGCGGTCCGGAAGGGCAAAAGACGACGGTCATTTCGATGTCACTCGGCGGCCCTGAAGATCATCCCGAATTGTATGAAGCTGTGAAACGGGCGGTTGATGCCGGGATCCCGGTCATCTGTGCCGCTGGCAATGAAGGGGACGATGCTCACGATACCGATGAATTCGCCTACCCTGGCGCTTACGGCGAAGTCATTCAAGTCGGCGCTGTCGATTTCGACCGGCGCATCGCCCCGTTCAGCAATACCAATAACGAAATCGATTTGGTAGCGCCGGGCATCAATATCTATTCGACCTACTTGGAAGGGAAATACGCCAGTTTATCCGGCACTTCGATGGCGACTCCGCATGTGTCGGGGGCCTTGGCATTGATCCGAAACATTTCCGAGCGTGATTTCGACCGGAAACTGACAGAGGCCGAATTGTATGCACAGCTCGTCCGGCGCACGGTTCCGCTTGGCTATCCAAAGACAGCGGAAGGCAACGGCTTGCTGGCGCTCGACATCCTCAATAAATTCGAGCAATTGTTCAAGATTCTCAGCAATTCCTATGGAAATGGCTTGGACCGGTAACGGAAAAAACCATTCAAAAACCCCTGGACGCAGAGTCCAGGGGTTTTCTTGCAGTTAATCCGTCACTAATTTATCCGTTTTCCGCTGTTCTTCAATCCACCAATCAATGTGATTGCCGTCGAACAGGATCATATCACCGTAAGGCCGGGCATGCGGAATCGTTCGTTCTGACAGGAGCCGCTTAATCTGCTCCTCTGTCATAGGGCAACTTCTCTGCTCGAGATAGTCGAGCAATTTCGGTATTCCCTGGATTTTCCCCATTTAATCACCTCCCACAAAATCCTCCTTGCAGAAGCAAAGAAAATTCAGTACGAGTTATTAAATGGTTTGCTGCAGTTTCTATTCCCCCATTCGCCGGTGTTCAATCCTGAAAAACTGAAATCTTTAAAAGCGCTGAAGCGGAATGGCGCAAACTCCTCCCGCTCGCTGCGCGAATATGTTAGAATTTCCCCATATGTTAAAAACTATGTAAGGCAGTAAAAGTGCTTTTAAGAAGAGAAGGTGCAGAATAGATGAAAGTCGGAATAGATGCGGGCGGGACGCTGATCAAAGTGGCCTACACCGACGGAGGCCCGATTCATTTTGCGAAGTATCCGATTGCTGAAATCGGTTTGGTAGCGGAATGGATCAACGGGCTGACGGCTAGTGAAGTATGCGTGACAGGCGGCAAATCAGGTGTTCTTGCATCTTTGCTGGAGAAATCCGTACAGGAAATGGTGGAATTCGAAGCGACCCATTTGGGCGTCCAAGTACTGCTTGAACGCATGGGGCTTCACGAGGAAGCTTATTTGGTCACAAATGTCGGAACCGGCACGTCGATCCATTGCGTGCAGGATAACACACAGGAGCGCCTCGGCGGGACGGGAATTGGCGGCGGGACGCTCATCGGCCTCAGCCATTTGCTGACGGGCATCACCAGCTTCGATGAAATCGTCGAACAGGCCAAGCGCGGATCGCGTGAACGCATCGATTTAAAAGTGAAGCATATTTATGAAGGCAAAGAACCGCCGATTTCAGGTGAGTTGACTGCCAGTAATTTTGGGCAGGATCTATTTTCCATTTCCCATGAGTTGTCGAAAGAAGAATTGCTTGCCACGGTCATCGGTTTGGTAGGCGAAACGGTCAGTACGGTCAGTGTACAAGCGGCTCGCCAATGCCGCAGCTCGACAATCGTCTATATCGGCTCGTCGTTCATCGATAACGCCCTTTTGAAAGAGGTTGTTACGAGCTATACCATTCTGCGCGGTTCGAAGCCATTGTTCCCGGACAACGGCGAATATTCCGGTGCAGTCGGCGCCTTATCTGTTTTGGGTTAAGAAAAAAGAGCATCAAGGCTGATGCTCTTTTTCTTCGTTATTGATCGATGATTTCCAGCTTTTCGCGAATATCGGTGCGTGCTTGTTTTTCCGGCACGTGTGCAGGGTAGCCCATCATCATGGTCGCGACGATTTTCTCCCCTGGTTCGACCCCGATGGCCTCACGGAAGACGGGGTTGTAAATCCAGTCGTTCGAACGCCAGATCATGCCGATGCCGCGATGCCAGGCAGCCAATTGGAAATTTTGCAGCATGGAACTAAGCGCGCCGTAATCTTCATCAAAGCGTCGCTGCCGCGGGTCGACCGGCATGATGGCGACGAGGTGGAGCGGGATATCACGAAAATACTGGGCTTTATTGAGCGCTTTTTGCGGAATGTCGCCGTCCGGCGTTTTCATCGAATCGAGAAATGCCTGGACGAACTTTTCTTTGCCGGCGCCTGCGTAAAGCTGGAAACGCCAAGGTTCATTCACTTTATGGTTAGGCGCCCATTTTGCGATATTCAGCAATTCGATAATTTCTTCCACATCGACAGCGTCTGGCTTGAATTTTTTGATCGATCTTCTTTCCATGATCAATTGATCAATCGGATTCATCAATTTGAACCTCTCCTATCCTTTAAATGCTTTCGGTTAAATCCTACCACGAATGGCGAAAATCGTGTTGAAAATGACATATTGCCCTCTGTAGAAATACTGGTTTCTTGATAAAATAATTACTATATAATTTGATGTTACGACTTCATAACATTCCGCAAAACCGCTACGAAAAAGCGTTGCTCAACCCTCGCTAAGCCCGAGCATCGAAAATGAATCAGCTCCGCTTTCCATCGCTTATTCATTTCCTGCGGGCGAGCGCCAAGCTTCCTCAGTCGCCTTGCGCCTTGCGATGTAATGCGCAGCATTATTGAGCAGTAAGGGTTTTTCCGCGGTTTTGCTCCATTTAGACGTCATTAACATGGTCCGTCTTTTTATAAATTTGATTTCTTTAGTTTGATATATAAGCGAGGAGTGATTCGGATGAAGAAAGCCGTGGTCATCGGCGGGGGGATTACAGGCCTTTCCGCCATGCATTATCTAGAGCGGATGAAAAAGCAGCACGGGCTCGACTTGGAATTGGAGCTTATTGAAAAAGAGGCACAGCTGGGCGGGAAGATCCGTACAGTGAAAAAAGACGGCTTCGCGATGGAAGTCGGTGCGGATTCCATTGTCGCACGCCATGCCAGCGTCCTGCCGCTCGTTGAAGAGCTGGGGCTCGAAGAACAAATGGTTTATAACGGAACCGGTATCTCCTACCTGTATACGGATAACCAATTGCACGCGATTCCGAAAGATACCGTATTCGGCATCCCGATGGACCGGGAAGCGCTGTTCAGTTCGACGCTCGTGTCGGAACAGGGGAAAGAACGGGCGATGGAAGATTTTGAGACCGTGAACGACCGTTTCACGAAAGACAGTTCAATCGGGGAGTTCCTGGAAGAGTTCCTCGGCAAGGAACTAGTGGAACGCCAGATTGCGCCAGTTTTATCCGGCGTTTATTCAGGTTCATTGCGTGAATTGACTTTAGCTTCCACCTTGCCATATTTAATTGATTATAAAAATGACTACGGCAGCATCATCAAAGGGTTTGAAGCGCACAAGAAAACCTTTCAAGGGGCGGCGAATAAGAAGTTCATCTCATTCGAGGGAGGGATGGCGGCTTTGATCGACCGCCTCGAAGAACAGCTGGAGACAGCGCTCGTCCGAAAAGGCGTTGGGACGAGCTCGTTGGAAAAGCAGGACGGACGCTATAAGCTGAACTTTTCGGACGGTACATCAAGCGAGGCGGATTTCGTCGTCCTGGCGATTCCGCACCAGCAAGCCCAGGCATTGGTGAAGGACGAAACGCTTGGTGAAGAATTCGGCCAATTGATCAACTCGTCATTGATCAGCGTTTATCTGGGATACGACTTGCCGGACGGGCAATTGCCGGCGGATGGCACCGGTTTTATCGTGTCGGAAGGCAGCGATTTGGCATGCAATGCCTGCACCTGGACGAGCCGCAAGTGGCCGCATACTTCAGCGCAGCACAAATTGTTGGTGCGTTTGTTCTATAAGAGCACAAATCCGGTGTTCGCCGAGCTGCAAAAAGGATCCGATGAACAGGTCGCGGCTACAGCCAAAGCGGATATCCAGAAAAGCCTGGGCATCGAGCAACAGCCTGCTGTCATCGAAATCACGTCGTGGAACGAGCTCATGCCGAATTACCATATGGGCCACAAAACGGCAGTCACGTCGCTTGAAGCGCGGCTGAAAAGCGCTTATCCGGGCATCTATCTAGCCGGCTCTTCCTATTACGGTGTCGGCATCGGCGCCTGTATCCAAAACGGCAAAGACGTGGCGCAGAAAATCGCACAAGCGATGGGTGAAATATAGAACAGCAAAATACATTCATCAACATGCAAAAAAAGCTCCGGAAACATTCCGGAGCTTTTTTACATACTGCATTATCTCATGGCGTTGAGGCGTTTGTAGCTGTCGAAATGCTTGCCCCAATAGCTGTCGTTGAGGCTGGTGATTTGGACGCGGTCTCCGCCGGCATGGATGAAGCTATTGTTGCCGACATAGATGCCGACGTGGGAAATTCCCGGGCGGTAGGTATTTTTAAAGAATACCAGGTCCCCAGGTTGCGGAGAGCTGACCGTAAACGAACTTGCGTAATAGCCGATGGTGTTCGTGCGCGGAATCGTGATGCCTGCGCGGTTATAGACATAGTACAGATAGCCGCTGCAGTCAAAGCCGCTTGAAGTCGTGCCACCCCATGCATAAGGCACCCCCAATTGCGTGCGTGCGATGGAGAGCACTTGCCCGGCTTTCGAAGAGGCAGCCGGATTGGAAACTTGGACAGGCGAAGGGGCAGGAGCTGTGCCTCCTTGGATTTTCAGCACTTGGCCGACGCGGATATTGCTTGTGCTCAAATTGTTCCAGCTCATCAATTGCGCAACCGATACTTTATAGCTTCTGGAAATCTTGCTGAGCGTGTCTCCCGAGACGACACGGTATGTAGTCGTATTAGCTTGCGTTGGCGGCGCAGCGGGAGCCGGTGAAGGCGATACGGCGGCAGCTGATGCTGTGCCGCTGACTTTCAGCTTCTGGCCGATACGGATAGTGGAATTGCTCAAACTGTTCAATTGCTGGATTTTTGCGACGGATGTGGAATGTGCCTGGGCGATTTTATAAAGAGTATCACCGGCTTTGACAGTATAAGTGCTGGTCTTGGCGGCAGCTGGTGCGGCTGGTGCCGGAGTGCTTGCTGCAGCTGGCGAAGTCAAGCGCAAGACTTGGTTTGGATAAATGGAATCCGTGCTCAGGTGATTCCATGTTTTTAAGTTGTCGACAGAAACCTTATTGCTTGAAGCCACTTTCCATAATGTATCGCCTGGTTTGATTGTATACGAACTTGCTTCTGTATCTGCAGCCCCTATTGCCAAGGATAGGACTCCAGCCGTGATAGCCATGCCGATCAGCTTCTTCATGTTCATTCCCCTTTTGTTTACAGCGACGTCTCTTGCGTGCGCAATTTTCTTTAAGTGTATTCAGTTTCACGAATATAGGCAATAAGTTTTATGTTACATTTGTGTTACAAAAATCAAAAGTCTTAATTTAGAGTTTTATTTTGGTTATAAAAATAATAATGGTAAAAATTTCTTCTGGTCTATTAGTTGTGAATCAAAACAAGAGATTCACAAAACAATTGTTGAAATATTTGTTCTAATCTGACATTATGAAAGTAGTTTATTGGTGAACCACCATTCAGTAGAGGGAGGAAAAAATAATGTATGCGACACTCGGAAGTATATTCGATCATACGGTTTCCCTGCACCCGGAACGTGAAGCGTTTGTCGATTTAAGAAGAAATAAGCGCTGGACGTATGCGCAGTGGCGGGACGACGTGCACCGCTTGGCGAATGCGCTGACGGCAACAGGTGTCACGAAAGGGGACCGTGTTTCCACGTACCTTTTCAATAATCAAGAGTTGGCGACTGCATTATTTGCCTGCGCCAAAATCGGCGCCATCTTCAACCCGATCAATTTCCGCCTGAAAGCGGAAGAATTGGCATTCATCATCGAAGATGCCAAACCTGAAGTGGTGCTGTTTGAAGAAGTGCTGGAAGGCGTAGTGCAGACCATTGCGCCGCAGTTCCCGGCGGTACAGTTCTGGACCATCGACGACAAGACGCCATCGTTTGCAAAGAATTACCATGAACAGGTCGCAGGGGTATCGACGGAAGACCCGGGTGTTGAAATGGATGAATCGGATACATACGCCATCATGTATACGAGCGGAACGACAGGGCGGCCAAAAGGCGTCATCCATCGCCACAGGAGCATGGCCGAACAAAGCATGATGTGCATTGCGATGCTCAAGACGACCAAAAAAGATGTCGGTTTGGTCGCCGCGCCGATGTTCCATTGCGCGGAACTGCATTGCAATATCATTCCGCGCGTCCAAGCGGGCGCATCGAGCATCATCATGCATCAGTTCGATCCATTTTTGGCGCTGGATACAATCGAGAAAGAAAAAGTGACAGTGATGTTCGCGGTGCCGACGATGTGGAGCATGATTTCCGAAATCGATGGCGCGCAGCAGAAAGTCGAAAGTTTGCAGCGTGGGCTATACGGCGCTGCCCCGATGGCACCCGTGCTCGTGAAACGCGTCAAGGAAGTGCTCGGCATCGACTTGATCCAGGCTTATGGACAGACGGAAATGGGCCCGGCCATCACGTTTTTATCGGAAGAAGACCAGTTAACGAAAGCCGGCTCCGCCGGACAGCCTGCCTATAATCACGAAATCCGCGTCGTCCGGCCGAATGAAGACGGCCCGTCGGAACCGGAAGATGTGCTTGCGCCTTTTGAAGTCGGGGAAATCATCGTACGGGGGCCGAGCATGATGGCCGGGTATTTCCAGCGCGAAGACGCCACGGAAAAAGCGCTTTATAAAGGCTGGTACCATTCGAGTGATTTGGGTTATATGGATGAACAAGGGTATCTATACGTTGCCGACCGCGTCGATGATATGATCATCAGCGGCGGGGAGAACATCTATCCGCGTGAAGTGGAGGATGCGCTCCATGGCCATGACAAAGTACAGGACGTTGCGGTGCTTGGCGTGCCGGACGAGAAATGGGGCGAATCGGTATTGGCGTTCGTCGTTGCTAAAGATTCATCGCTGACTGAAGAGGATTTGGAAGAATACTGCGTCAATCACGAAAATCTCGCGCGCTACAAGCGGCCGCGCTCGTACCGTTTTGTCGATGAGCTGCCGCGCAATGCCAGCGGGAAGATCCAGAAATTCCTGCTGCGCGAACAATATCGAGAATTATCGTCTTGAATGGGCGGCAAGAAAAGAGGGGCAAAAATGGTGAAGATGAAGCCTGTGGAAGAAACGATCATGGGAGTGCTGGGCATTGAACTGACAGAGCAGTCCGGCGAACGGATTGTCGCGACGATGCCGGTGCATGCAGCGACGCACCAGCCATTCGGCTTATTGCACGGTGGGGCATCAGTGGTTCTCGCAGAGACGGTGGCGAGTTTCGGGACCTGGCACGCGATTGACCAGCAAAATGAAATCGCGGTCGGGCTGGAAATCAACGCCAACCATATCCGCGGAAAAAAAGACGGCATCGTGACAGCTATCGGCACGCCGCTTCACAAAGGGCGCACCACCATGATTTGGGACATCAAAATCATGGATGAAGAAGAACGGCTCATTTGCGTGTCGCGCTGCACGGTGGCGATTATCCAAAAGCCAACTGAATGATGGTGGAAGGCCGGACCTCGCGATGAGGTCCGGTCTTTTTGCCTGGCTCGGCCATGTTATAATAGTTAAACAAGGAATCGGGCGTCCGGAAAGGCAGTGACAGATTTTGAAAAGGGAAATTATGCAACAGAGCATTGCACTGTTTGTCGACAAAGGCTATAGCGCCACGTCGATACAGGATATAGTAGATGCGCTTGGCGTGACAAAAGGTTCTTTCTACTACCATTACAAAAGCAAGGAAGCATTGCTGATGGATATCCACCGGCAATACATCGAAGAATTGCTCGCCAGGCAGCAATCGATCCTGCAGGATGCAGCGCCGGCAAAAGAAAAGCTGTCGGAGATTGTCCGCTTATTGATCGGCGACATGGAAAAACAAGGGCCGATTGCCAATGTCTATTTCCGCGAACTCAGGCATTTGAAAGAGGAGAACGCTAAAGCGATCCGTGCAAGACGGGCGGAATTCCGGGAACAAATCGAATCGGTCCTGATTGCGGGTATCAAGAGCGGCGAATTCCGCCGGGAGTTGAATCCGAAGATGATCGCTTTCGCCGTCCTCGGCGTGACCAATTGGAGCTATCAATGGTTTCAGCCCGGCGGTGAGCTGTCCACTGGGGAACTCGCTGAACTTTACACGGATTTCATCCTCCATGGCATTATGCCGACGCAAAAGTAAAAGCCGTTATCCGTTCATCGGATAACGGCTTTTAGATGCTTAACTGCGTTCCAGTTCCAATAAATGATTTTTAAGCGCCATGCCGCCCCGGAAACCTGTCACATCGCCGCTCTTCCGTATGACCCGGTGGCATGGGATGAACAGCAGCAAAGGGTTCGCGCCGACTGCTGAACCGGCTGCCCGGACTGCCTTCGGCTTGCCGATATGTTCAGCCAGATCGGAGTAAGAAATGGTCCGGCCGTAAGGGATTTCCTGCAAGGCTTGCCAGATAGAGCGTTGAAAAGCGGTGCCTTCCACATCAAGAGGCAAGGGGAACTTTTCGCGGGAACCAGCGAGCCAAGCTTCGATTGCATACTTATATTCCTTTAACGCTGATTCGTCCTGGACGAAATCAGCGCCCCGAAACCGTTTTGCGCAATGCTGCTGCATTTCAATAAGGCCTTCACCCGGCGAACCGACATAACAAAGGCCCTTGTCGCTTTTGGCGAGGAGCAGGCGGAAGCCGTGCTGCTCAGCATAAGCCCAGCGGATGGTCCGTGCCATAGCCATCATCCTTCCGTATTTTTATTCCAGTATACGCCCCGCCAAGAGATTTTTCAGCAAGCAGATTTCCTGTTTGAGCTTGTGGAGAACGGGAATACGAGGGGTAAGACATAAGGAGGGATCTACATGGCAAGAGACAAGAACAAAGAAAGACTGGAAGAAGAGCGCCGCGAGCAGGAGTTGCGTGAAGAAGAACAGGCTTTTAAGGACAGTGCCAGAAACCTCGACGAACAGAACCGGATGACCGATACACATAACCAGCAAAAATAAGCCGCATGCCAAACCCAGCCCGCGCACCGGAAAATCCGGTGGGCGGGCTTTTTTCACTATGGGTGCAGGCGTGGTAGTATGGTAGATAATACTTTTTTAGGAAAGAGTGGTTTTCATGTTTGACACCCTTGAACAATTGATGGAAGAAAAAGGACTGGACAGCAAGCGTTCGGTCGCTTGGAAAAAAATCAGCGAGGAAGAGCGATTGTCGGAGAAGTTTCTGGCGGATAACGCACGCAATATCCATTGGCAGCTGGTCTCCAAGCACCAATCACTATCCGAAAAGTTTATCCGCCAATACAGCGGCTTTCTTTACTGGGGCGAGATTATCCGCAACCAGCAATTATCGGAACGCTTTCTGGAAGAGTTTTCAAGCCCTGAAAAATGGCAGCCTCAAGAAGACCGGTTATCTGCAAAGCAATTGAAGGCATTGAAAATGCACGGGCAGCCTTTTGACGAGCGGGAGTATTGGACGCTCGTCTCCGCTAGACGCCCATCGCCGATGTTCATCGAAAAACACCAGGACCGGGTCAATTGGCAGGTGCTAAGCGAACAGCAGGAATTACCGATGAGCTTGATCGGCCGCCATGCAGACAAAGTTGACTGGCTTGCTGTGACGCGCGGGCAAAAATTGACGGAGCGGTTTATCGAGAAACACAAAGGCCAAGTGGAATGGGAAACGCTGTCGTTTCACCAGGAATTGTCGGAACGGTTCATTAACCGTCATAGCGATAAGATGGCAGCCATCTCTGCAGAACAGCCGCGTTCTGAAGCTTTCCTTTACATGCACTTGGATAAGATGGATCCGGAGACGGTCATTGATTGCCAAGAGATTGGCGAAGCGACGGAATTCGACTCCTTTAAAGTATTCAGCATTTCCCGCAATAGCCGAAAAAAGTACATTGTGGAGTTTGAGCAATACGACGAGCCGGATTCGCCGCGCTTTTTGAAGCTGGATGACGAAGGTTTTTACGATTTGCTGGAAGAGTACGGCTTGCAACAGCATATTGAAGCGGATTTCCCTGAACTTCTGTTCATCGAAGACATGCGCTTCTAAGCCAACGTGCCCCATTGCGGGTGCGTTTTTTTATTCTAGCTGAAGTTTTTTCTGGGCGCTGGCAGGCTTGTGTTTTCCGGCATCCCGTTTATAATGGGAAGAAAAATTGAAAGTTGGGACTATGCATGGCGATGACCGATTTGACGATTGCAAAAGAAGCGGCTATCCGGCCGATCCAGGAAATTGCACAGCAAGCCGGGATTGCGGAAGACGCGTTGGAGTTGTACGGGAAACACAAAGCGAAAATCGATGTGAACAAATTGCCGAACACCACGAAGGACGGAAAAGTCGTACTTGTGACGGCGATCAGCCCGACACCGGCAGGCGAAGGAAAATCAACGGTGACAGTGGGGCTTGCGGATGCATTAAGAAGAAGCGGCGAGTCGGTCATGGTGGCGCTTCGTGAGCCTTCCCTCGGGCCGGTCATGGGCATCAAAGGCGGCGCGACAGGCGGCGGCTTTGCGCAAGTATTGCCAATGGAAGACATCAACCTTCATTTCACGGGTGATATCCACGCCATCACTTCGGCGAACAATGCGCTCGCTGCCTTGATCGATAACCATTTGCACCAAGGGAATGCGCTTCGCATCGACCCACGCCGCATTACATGGAAGCGTGCGCTGGACATGAACGACCGGGCGCTGCGCCACGTGACGATTGGTCTCGGCGGCCCTGCGCAAGGCGTGCCGCGTGAAGACGGCTTCGATATCACGGTCGCGTCGGAAATCATGGCGGTGCTGTGCCTCGCCACTTCTCGGGAAGATTTGAAAGAACGCTTGGCCCGCATGGTCATCGGCTATACGTATGATCGCGAGCCGGTCACAGTGAGAGATTTGGAAGCCCAAGGTGCGCTCGCGCTGCTCTTGAAAGAAGCTTTCAAGCCAAATTTGGTGCAAACGATCGAAGGGACACCGGCGATCGTTCACGGCGGCCCGTTCGCCAACATCGCCCATGGCTGCAATTCCTTGATGGCGACGAACACGGCGAGAAGCCTGGCGGATGTCGTAGTCACAGAGGCGGGCTTCGGCGCGGACCTTGGCGCCGAGAAATTCATGCACATCAAATCACGCAAAGGCGGCTTCCATCCGGATGCGGTCGTCATCGTTGCGACGGTGCGTGCGCTGAAAATGCACGGCGGGGTGGATAAGAAAGAACTTGGAGCGGAAGACGCGGATGCCGTTCGCCGCGGCATCGTCAATTTGGCGAAGCATGTGGAAACGATCCGCCAGTTCGGCATCGAGCCGGTCGTGGCACTCAATCGCTTTATGGGCGATAGCGCTGCGGAACTCGCGCACGTGATGGACTGGGCGGAAGCGGAAGGAGTCGCGATCGCGCTGACGGAAGTATGGGGCAAAGGGGGCGCCGGCGGGCTTGAACTTGCAGAACTCGTCAAACGGCAACTCGATAAAGGCGCTGATTTCGGCTATCTGTATGCAGAAGAAGACGCCGTTGAAGAAAAGCTGCGGACGATCGTGCAAAAAGTCTACGGCGGTGCGGATGTCCAATTGACGGATAAAGCAAAGAAACAATTGGCCGAACTGAAAAAGTACGGCTGGGACGCATTGCCGATCTGCATGGCGAAGACTCAGTATTCCTTATCCGACCAGCCGAAATTGCTCGGGCGCCCGGAAGGCTTTACGGTGACAATCCGCGAATTGATCCCGAAACTTGGCGCAGGATTCATCGTCTGCCTGACAGGAGATATCATGACCATGCCAGGCTTGCCGAAATCGCCTGCCGCACTGAATATGGATGTGGCGGAAGACGGGCAAGCGCTCGGATTGTTCTGATGGCAGCCAGCGTGCAAATCGTGGATTATGTCGAACAAGGCCAATCCCTTTATATTCAATTGAAGGTGATTGATGCAGAGACTGGGACGGCAGTTGAAGGCGAGGTCCGTTTTCTTGGGGAGTTGCTATACGGGGAATTGATCCACGAAAAGAAATCGCCGCTGGCAGATCCGGTGCGCATCGAAACGATCGCTTATTTAAAAACCCATTTCGGAAGATGATTTCCGAAGTGGGTTTATCTTTGATCTTTAGTGACTGAATATTCAATTATTTATGGTCGCTTTTATGCTGAATGTGCTAAGGTGAAAGAAATGAATCGCCTGAATGAACAATCGATTCAAAAAGGAGCGGTTGCCATGAAACTGCAGTCTACACGAAGCCAGCAGAAGCATTTATCGGTGGCGGCGTATAACGGAGGGTTTGCGCTGGTGCGGGAGATGCGTTATTTGAAATCGGACGGGCCAGTGGAGGAAGTGCAATTCCTGGATGTTGCCGAACGGGTGGAGACGGATTCGATCATTGTGAAAGGGCTCGATGTCCTGGAGCAGAATTACGACTATGACCTGGTCAGCAAAGGGAAATTATTGGAACGCTATATCAACCGCCATGTCCATGTGCGGAACAGCGAAACCGGGGAAGAGCTGGAGATGCGCCTGCTCAGCGTGTCGGAATGCATCATCGGCGAACGGGCCGATACAAAGGAAATCGTCATCGATCCAGCCGGGGAACTGATTCTTCCGGCATTGCCGGAAGGCTTATTGCTGAAGCCGGCACTGGTGTGGAAAATCGCGCCAGCAGCTGTGGACCAGGAGATCAGGGTTTCGTATTTGACGAAAAGCCTGGAATGGCACGCCCATTACACATTGGAAATCCAAGATAAAGGGTTTCAATTTGATGGTTGGGTGAAAATACTGAATCATAGCGGTGCACATTACGAAAAGGCAGAGCTTGCTTTGGTGGCAGGAGAAGTCCACCGGGAAGAGCTCCTGAATAATGGCGATTCGCCGATTTTGTATTCGCGCATGCAAGAGTCCTTGATTACAGCGGAAACATTGCCGGACCGTCTTGTCTACCGGATCAACCGGCCAGTCACCGTCATGAACGAACAGCTCAAGCAATTAGTCCTATTCTCGGCAAATGGCGCACAATTCAAACGGGCTTATCAGGTGAGGTCAGGTGATACGCATGCCGATGTCAAACTGGAATTTTCCAATTCGATTGAAAATGGGCTCGGCATGCCGCTTCCGGAAGGCGTGGTGAAAGTATACGAATCCGGGGATTCAGGGGAAGTGTTTTTCACAGGCGAAGATCGAATCGAACATACGGCGGCTGGCAAAAACCTGCGCATCCACGTCGGGAAAGCGCTCGACATCACGAGCGACAGTTATGAAAAACTGCGCGAAAAGCACGGCGTCCATGAATACATCACCTATGTGTACAAACTTGAAAATGAAAAAACGGAAAGTATCCGTTTACTGGTCGAACACGTTATTTTCGAGCCCATTTGGGAAATGGAATCGTCCAGCCATGATTATGAGCGGAAAAGCAGTTCGGAAGTTGAATTTGTCGTGCGGATCCAGCCCGAAACTACCGTTGAATTGGAGTTCACGTACAAAGTCGATAAACGGCGCGAGGGGTGAGACTATTAGAATGAGGAGGCGAATGCCATGGAAGTCGCATCAGTCAATGGGCGTATACATGTGAGGAACCTGGCCGCGAGCATACTCGTCCCGGTCGTCGGCGGGTCGATTGTCGGAGCGCTTGCCAATAGAGGCACCCGCGAGCAATACGAGCGGCTGAAAAATCCTTCGTTTGCACCGCTGGGCTGGGTTTTCCCGGCCGTCTGGACAGTGCTTTACAAAATGATGGGTGTCGCCAAGTACCGCGCGCAAGAAACGGCCAAATCGCTTGGGCGGGAGCGGCAAGTGCTGGCTCCATATGAACTTCAGCTCGGCTTGAATTTCCTGTGGTCGTTTTTATTCTTTAAATGGGGGCTCCGGGGGGCGGCGCTCGCCGAAATGGCGGCGCTTCTCGGTGCAGTCATCTGGGCGGCGTATAAATTCTATCAAGTCGACCGGCTGGCCGGCAGTTTGCTGGTGCCATATATCGCCTGGGTGGCGTTTGCCCTGGGGTTGAATTATTCATTCTGGCAGCTGAATAAATGATTGCCCAAAGTGCCGGAATCCCAAGCGGTTCCGGCACTTTTGTCCATTTTTTGACCTGGTTTTAAAAAAGTATTGCAAACACTGCAAACTGTTAAAAAATTATGATGCATAGCGGGAGGAAAACGACTACAATGAAGGAAGTTGACAACGTTCGAGGCATGGCCTTTTTGGGACTGTTGGAATCAACGCAGTTGAATGGTATCAGGAGGGAAATCAATGTTAAAAGATGTGTTTATCGGCTTGTCTCAAAACCGTCTCCTTACGGCTGCGGCCAAAAAGTACGGCTTGAAATTAGGTGCCCAAACCGTAGTGGCGGGGACCAATATTGAAGAGACCATTAAAAGTATCCGAAGCTTGAATGCGCAGGGAATCAGCGCGACAGTAGATAACCTGGGTGAATTCGTGTTCGAAAGGGAAGCGGCGCTCGAAGCGAAAGAGAATATCATGGATATGATCGAAGCGATCCACAAGAATAAAGTCGATGCCCATATTTCCTTGAAACCGACTCAGCTCGGGCTGGATATCGATTATGGCTTCTGCCTGGAAAACTTGAAGGAAATTGTCGCCCTTGCCCATAATTATGGCATGCACATCAATATCGATATGGAGGATTACGGGCATGTCCAGCCTTCGTACGATCTTTTGAATACGCTTTCGAAAGACTACGATAATATCGGGACCGTCATCCAAGCGTATTTCTTCCGTGCAATGGACGACATAAAGGAACACAAAGATTTGCGTTTGCGCATCGTCAAAGGCGCTTATAAAGAGCCGGCAGATGTGGCTTACCAGACGCGTGAAGAAATCGACGAAAACTTCATCAAATTGATCGAGTACCATTTGCTGAACGGCAAATTCACGTCGATCGCCACACACGACCATAACATCATCAATCATGTCGAGGCTTTCATCAAAGAACATGATATTTCATACGATAAATTCGAATTCCAGATGCTTTACGGATTCCGCAAAGAATTGCAGCGCGAACTCGCGAATAAAGGCTACAACTTCTGCACATACGTGCCGTTCGGCGATGACTGGTATGCATATTTCATGCGCCGCCTGGCAGAGCGCCCGCAAAACTTGAATCTCGTATTCAAGCAAGTATTCACCAAAAAGAACAATATCGCCATCGGGGCGCTTGCCGGAGCATTCATCTTGGGCCGCGCCACCAAAAAGCGCAAGTAAACAAAGGCGTCTCTTCCGGAGGCGCCTTTTTCAATTGCTAAATGTGGAGGAATGTATGCATGTATAAAACAACGATCACCCCGCGCGTATCCGAGACCGATGCGGTCGGCCATATCAACAACACGAGTTTGCCGGTCTGGTTCGAAGCGGGCCGCAACCCGCTTTTTGAATTGTTTACGCCGGACCACGATTTCGCCAAGTGGAAAATGGTCATCGTCAAAACGACGCTCGAATTCACCGGGCAAGTGTATTTCGGGAAAGACGCTGAAATCCATACCTGGGTCGAGCGCATCGGCAACAGCAGCCTCGAGTTGTACGAGGAGCTGTACCAGGAAGGGCGCCTATGCGCAAAAAACCGGGCCGTCTACGTAAACTTCAATCTGTCACAGCAGCACAGCGAACCGATCCCGGCCCCGATTCGCGCTGAACTGAGCAAGCATCTGCGTGAGACTAGCGAAAATCAAGAGGGATTCTGAATAGTTTTTTAATTAAGGCAGCTCTTGAAAGAGTGTTTTGGCGTGCTATAATAAGTGCATTCAAAAACAATATTCACTCATATAATAGCGGGAATATGGCCCGCAAGTTTCTACCGGTCCGCCGTAAACGGACTGACTATGAGAAGCAATGGAACGGAAAGAAACTGCCTATTCTTTTAGGCGGCTTCCTTTTGCGTTTCCTTTCGGCGAAGCCCGGAGGACCTTGCTCCACTCATGGTTATGAATGGATGCGCGTCCTCCGGGCTTTTTCTCGGGGGATGCGGGAAAAGGAGCGAAAAACATGAAGCAGTTGGAAGAGAAGATTAAAGCGGACGGGCGGGTTTTGTCCGAAGCGGTACTGAAAGTCGATTCATTTTTAAACCATCAGATCGATCCTGCTTTGATGCAGGCGATCGGGGAAGAATTCGCTGAACGTTTCAAGGAAGCGGGGGTGACGAAGATTTTGACGATCGAATCATCAGGCATCGCGCCTGCAGTGATGGCCGGGCTTACCCTTGGCGTGCCGGTCGTCTTCGCCAGAAAGCGCAAATCGCTGACTTTGACGGATGGTTTGTACACAGCACCTGTCCATTCATTTACGAAGAATGAAACGAACGATATCTCCGTGTCCCATGACTTTCTCGGGGAAAGTGATGTCGTGATGATCATCGATGATTTCCTGGCGAATGGCCAGGCGGCATTGGGCTTGCTCGATATCGTCGAGCAGGCTGGAGCGGGATGTGCAGGCATCGGCATCGTCATTGAAAAAGGATTCCAGCCAGGCGGGAAACTGCTGCGCGATAAAGGCATCCGCGTGGAGACATTGGCAAATATTAAATGGATGGAACCAGGGCATGTGGAGTTTTACGGGGAGGTGCCGAGCCGATGAAAAAAGCATTTGGAGAAGCGGCGCTCGGGCTTCAGCATGTCTTGGCGATGTATGCAGGAGCGATTCTTGTTCCCTTGATCGTCGGGGCAGCGCTTGGATTGACATCTGAACAATTGACTTATCTTGTATCGATCGATATTTTGCTCTGCGGTGTTGCCACGCTGCTGCAAGTGTTCAATTCGCGCTTTTTCGGCATCGGCTTGCCGGTCGTGCTCGGCTGCACATTCACGGCGGTCGGCCCGATGATCGCCATTGGCGGCGAATACGGCATCTCCGCTATTTATGGCTCGATTCTGGTTTCGGGCTTGTTTGTCATTGTGGTCTCCGGGTTTTTCGGAAGCCTCGTGCGTTTTTTCCCGCCAGTCGTCACCGGGTCAGTGGTCACCATCATCGGTATCACGCTCATTCCGGTCGCCATCAACAATATGGGCGGCGGCCAGGGTGCGGAGGATTTCGGTTCGCTGTCGAATATTGCCTTGGCATTCGGGACATTGGGTTTTATCATTTTCCTTTATAAATTCTCACGCGGCTTTATGCGCGCCGTTGCGATCCTGGTCGGCTTGATTGCCGGAACGGTCGCAGCCGGGTTTATGGGCAAAGTCGATTTCACGCCTATTGCGGAAGCTTCGTATTTCCATATGGTGGAGCCGTTCTATTTCGGGATGCCGACATTCGAATGGTCCGCAATCCTGACGATGATCCTGGTAGCACTCGTGTCACTTGTCGAATCGACAGGCGTCTATTTCGCGCTCAGCGATATCACGAAAAAAGAGATTAAAGAAAAGGACTTGGCGAAAGGCTATCGTTCGGAAGGCTTGGCGATTTTCCTAGGTGGGATTTTCAACGCTTTCCCGTATACGGCCTACTCGCAAAACGTCGGGTTGATCCAAATGTCTGGCGTGAAGTCGCGCAAGATCATCTTCATCGCGGCGCTCATGTTGATCGTCCTCGGGTTTGTGCCCAAAATCGGCGCCATGACGACCATCATCCCGACACCGGTTCTCGGCGGGGCGATGATCGCGATGTTCGGTATGGTCATCGCACAAGGCATTAAAATGCTGAGCGGCGTCATATCGCAATCGCAGGAAAACTCCATGATCGTCGCTTGTTCTGTCGGCATCGGCCTAGGCGTGACGGTCGTTCCGGAATTGTTCGCGTTATTGCCTGCAGGCGTCCAGATCTTGACGAGCAACGGCATCGTTGCCGGGAGCTTGACGGCGATCGGATTGAATGTCGTCTTCAACATGCTGCCATCCCGCAAGAGAAAACGCGAGGCGCAAGCGGTACAATCCAATCAAGCAGTCACTCCCCATTGATCAATCGAAAAAAGCTGTCCTTCGCTTAAAGCGACGGGACAGCTTTTATTTTTGCGCCTGGCTTTTTTCAAGCAGAAATTCCAATGTTTTCTGGAGGGTTTCCTGGCCGTCGTTCGTATCCAAGGCGTATTGATATTCATGCTTCAGGTTCTTATTGGTGCCACGGAAGAAGACGTCGGTGACATCGACGCCTTTGGCACGCAGGCTATCGGCCAGTGCGACCGATTGCGGCTCCAGCGGGTCGGCGTCGCCGGCTGATATGAAGACATCCGGATAAGCAGGGGTGACGTGCTGGATTGTCGACATTTCATGTATATTGCCGAATGTCTCGAAACTTTCTGTGCCCGTATAGGCGTTCAGGAAAAAGTCGATATTCGGGAAGCCGGACTCGCGGACGGTTTCCATATCATACAGCCCGCAGAACAGCAACGCCCCGCGCATCTGTCCCGAAGAAACGGCTGGAGCCAGATCCATCGTTTCGGCAAGGGCAGGGGTGGATTGCAAGGCTGCCAGCTGGCTGGCGATCTGCGCGCCGGCAGAATCCCCGCCGACAAAAATCCGTTCCATATCGCCGCCATACTGTGCAGCAGATCCATTCAAGAACTTCAAGGCTTCATTGGCCTGGATGACAGGGCCCGGATATAATTGGCCGGGCGCCAGTGCATAGTCGATATTGGCGACAAGATAGCCGTCGTTCGCCAGTGTCATCCCGTAATCCTGGCGGCTGTCTTTGGAGCCGCCGATAAAGCCGCCGCCATGGATCCATAAGATGACGGGCAAGGGGCCGGTAGCACCTTTCGGGTAGTAGAGATCCATGAAGGCGTTGTCGGATGCATGGTAGCGGATGTCTTTGACGACTTCGACATGGGAAGCGATTTCCGCGATATTCGGTGGCGGGCTGTAGATCGCGGAGCCAATGATCGGCGGGGCGCTTTGTTCTTCTGTTAAATGGCTGGCCAGTACGAATCCTGCAGAAGCCAGGAATATCCCTGCGAGAAGTGCGATTATTTTGTTGGAAATGGGTCGTTTGCGTTTCATGGTTTCCATCCTCTGCATGGCGAATATACCTGAAGTTCAATCAAGCTTACTGACATCCTATCACGTGCCGTGCAGCTCCTCAAAAGATTAACTGTCATGGAAATGAAACGGAACTGTAAGGTGTTGGGGGTTCAGAGCCCGGCAAATCGGGTATTTAGAGGAGAGGCCGATGGGTCATTTTAAGAGTTGGAGGAGGGTTTTCATGTTCGGGTTGAGCGATTTGATAGCACTGGTCATATCTGCATTTATCATTTTACCGGTCGTTGTCTTTATCCGGGAAGCGGGTTATTTAATCGTCAGCTTTTTGTTAGGCGCAAAGAATCCGCGGTTGACAATCGGTTCAGGCCCCCGAGTCTTCAAGATCGGCATGTTTGACGTGAGGAAATATTATCACTTGTACAGTTGGTTTGCCTATGATGATTTGAAAAGGCAAAGCAAATTCGCATATATCATGCTTTACGCCGGCCCAATCTTAGCGAATGTGATCGTGGCAGTTGTCATCAACGCCTTGGTCGCAAACCAAATATTGGATCAATATGAAACGTTCTGGAACCGTTTCGTCTTCTACGGTTTCTATTTTGTGCTGTTTGACGCTGTCCCGATGAAAACGGCGAACGGCATGCCGAACAACGGCATGATCATCTATGAGATGCTGCGTTACGGGAAACGCACGGATTACAATGACGAGCCGTTCTTGCCTTCGACGACAGAAGTGGAAGAGCAATACGAAGAGGAAATGGAGAAAGTGGAAGAAATGAAGGAAAACCAGAAGGATATTGTCGAAGATGACGAAGATTATTCTGCAGAACAGCAGGAAAAAGAGCGCCGCGAGAAAGCGGACATCGAAGACGGCAAGGAGCAGGATAAGGAGGATTTGAAAGAAGCGGAAAGGCTGACCATTAAGCAACATAAGGAACGGAAAGACCAGATGCCCGATTGAACTTGAAAGCGTGAGTATCGGATTGATATGATAGTCATGTCGAAAAAGAGGGAGAGAATATACATGGGTGAAAAAACGCAAGGCATTCATCATATTACAGCCATAGTGGGTGAAGCGCAGGAAAACACTGATTTTTACGCAGGGGTGCTGGGCATGCGCCTGGTCAAGAAAACGGTGAACTTCGACGATCCGGGTACATACCATTTGTATTTCGGGAACGACGAAGGATCGCCCGGCACCATCATGACCTTTTTCCCCTGGGGTAAAGCCTATCAAGGAAAAGTGGGAGACGGCCAAGTCGGCGTCACGGCTTTCGCTGTTCCGGAAGGCGCCTTTGCATTTTGGCGCAGCCGCCTGGAAAGCCATAATGTTTCGTTTGAAGAGCAAACGCGCTTTGGCGAATCGTATTTGCGTTTTAAAGACCCGCACGGCCTTCAGCTGGAATTGGTTGAACGGGGAATGGGCGAAGCGAGCGGATGGACCGGAGGCGGCATTACACAAGGCAATGCCATCAAAGGTTTTGCCGGAGCTGTATTGTTTACGGCCAATGCGGCCAAAACTGCCGAATTATTGGAAGAAGTGATCGGTTTCGCCCGCACAGAAGAGCAAGGCGATTATGTCCGCTTTGTCGCGGATGGCACGATCGGCAACATATTGGATGTCAAGCAGACCCGTGTCGGCACTGGCCAGATGGGTGTCGGGACCGTTCACCACATCGCATTCCGTGCGGACGACGATGTCGATCAACTGGAATGGAAAAATCGGGTCGAAGCTTACGGGTTAGGCGTCACGCCTGTCCAGGACCGCAATTATTTCAGGTCGATTTATTTTCGTGAATATGGCGATCTGCTGTTTGAAATTGCCACCGACCCGCCAGGCTTCACGATCGATGAAAGCCCGGACGCGCTCGGTGAGGAATTGAAATTGCCGAAGCAATACGAGCAGTACCGGAAACGCTTGTTGGCGGAACTGCCCCCAGTGTATGCGCGCCCGCTTGAATAGCAAATAGAAAAGCAGCCCGGGTTTTCAACCCGGGCTGCTTTTTCGGTTTCATGAGGATTTGGAGAGCGCGCCTTTTAACACCAATTGGATGTTCTGTGGCCGTTCAGCGAGTCGTCTCATGAAGTAACCGTACCAGTCTTTGCCGAACGGGACATAGGACGTCACCTGGTATTCTTCCGACAGCTCTTTCAGTAAATCCGTGCGGAAGCCGTAGAGCATTTGGAATTCAAAACGGTCTTTTGGAATGCCTTGTTCTTTTATATAGTCGATCGCCGCATTGATAATGTGATGGTCATGCGTGGCAATCGATGTGAACACCGGCTGGTCAAGCCTCAGCTTGATGAGCTTGAGGAAGTTGGCATCCACTTCCTCCGCGGATTGGTAAGCCACTTGCTCGCTTTCCTGGTAGGCTCCTTTCACAAGGCGCAGCCTGACATTTTGAAGGGCATCTAGATCTTGTTCCGAGCGGAAGAGATAAGCTTGGATGACGGTCCCGACGCTCTTGAAATCTTTTCTGACAGAATGCAATATATCGAGAGTTGGTTGGAGGTGCTCGTAATTTTCCATGTCCAGGTTGACGTAAATTCCTCGCCGTTCTGCTTCAGCCGCAATTTCCCGGATATTTTCCAAGCAGAATTGTTCATCGATATCGAGCCCGATCTGTGTCAATTTAACCGACAGGTGCGCATCCACCCCAGCTTTCGTGATGGCTTCAGCCGTCTGGATGATTTCATCTTTTGCTTGTAAGGCTTCTTCGCGCCTTGTGACGAATTCCCCTAGCCGGTCGATGGTGGCAGATATGCCATCCTCATTCAATGCGCGGACGGACGCCATCATATTCGGAATGTCGGTTCCGGCAACGACTTTTGCCGCCCCGAGTTGAAAGCCCCATCTTTTGGCGCCGCTGTTCAATAGCCGATTATTGGATAATGCGATGAAAAAACTCCTTGTGATTCCCATTACTAGCCCTCCAGTAGAATAAAATATCAATGGCAATCCGCCCCATGAAAATGGCGGATCTAAACGTAAATCAACCCAGCAGGGCCAACGGAAGCCAAGCTCCTGGTCAAGGGGCGTTCTCCGTGTGGCTAGAGCATATCATAGAAATGTCTGAAAATAAAAATAACTAATGAAATAATTATATTTCTTATTGTCTACCTTCCACTTGCTGGATTTTCGTAAACAAATTATTCAAAAAAGTTTTTCTGGAAAATGAAAATCCTGTCTTTTGAATGAAAAGAAAGCCTTTGTAGCCGCAATGGAAAGGTAAAAGGTGTAAAATAGGCGGTATGTGTTTACAACTATTTGGCGTATACGGAAGGAGGGCTTGCAGATGAGGGCATTAGCGAAAAAAGGATTCACTCTATCTGTACTTATATATGCCGTTCTTCATTTCATCCAGTATTTTTATGCCAATTCTTGGACCGAGGCGATGCTGCCGGTTGCCGGATTTCTCAGTTTGGCGTTTGCGTTCGGCGTCTTGCCGCTCCGCAAGTTGCAGCTGCAGACTTTTCTCGCTGTTACCGCCCTCGGCGTGCTGGCGGCGACGAGCCAGGATTTCTGGCAGGATCTCGCGATGGCGCTCGTCCAGATGAAAAGCTTGATCGCCTTATTGCTGATTGTCCCGATGATCAGCTGGGTGCTCAGGGAAGAGCCTTATATAGACGAAATCATGAGCTTCGGCAATAAATGGCTGAACAAGAGCCAAACGTTTTACGCAGGGCTGATGGGGATGACGCAGGTCATCTCGCATTTCCTGCTGTTCGGGGTCGTGCCGATGATGTACAGGTTCATCGATTCATTCCTCAAAGAGCATAAAGACGAAGCGTGGGAAAATTACAAAGGCACGGCGATTTTACGCGGCTTCGCCTTGTCGACCATGTGGGTCATCAGCATCCCGAGCTTTATCTTCGCAGTGGGCGCGATGGATGCGGTGTTATGGAAGTCGATGCTGCTCGGCCTCGGCGCAGCCATCGCTGGGACTTTGCTGTCGGTGGCCTTTGCGACAGCGGATGAAAAACGCTACGGCAAGGATTTCTCGGCCGTGCTGACGAACGAAATCGATAAAGCGGTGGCGAATTCCCGGAATCCGGGCAGTTGGAATAAAGACGTCGCCGAATTCGTTTTCCTGTTCATCTCGCTGTTCGGCACGATTTTCATCCTCCACGAATGGACGGGCGCCGATTTTCTCGTTGTCATCCCGCTGGTCATCCTCGTCTGGACTTTCCTGTATTTCCTGCTGAAAAGAAGGACAGGGAACTATGCGCGGGAAGCGGCGATTTATTGCAAAGAAGGTGTGTCGAGGCAAGCCCAGCAATTCAGCATCCTGCTTGCTGCAGGCTTGCTCATTTATGCGCTCAATCAATCGGCAGTCGGCGATTATGTCATCGGGGCGATGAATTATTTGACCGGCCATGTGCCGTTTTTGAATTTGTTGTTCCTCATTCCGTTCATCGTCATTTTCCTGGGCTTTATCGGGCTTGGGCCGCTGCCGGTCATCGTTCTTGTGACAGGGGTATTGGAATCGGCTGTCCTGCCGTTTCCGCCTGAGTTGATCGTGCTTGCGGTGACCTCGGGAAGCGTCATCTCCATCATCCTGTCGCCGTTTGTCATGCCGGTGATCATCTTAAGCAGCGTCAATGGGTTGAGCGGCATCCGCAATGGCCTGCGCTTCAATTTGAAATTCGCCATTGCGTTCTATATCATGATCCAAGTCTTCGTCCAAACTTTATTGTATTTCTGGAATTGAAAAAATGCCCGAAGAGCTTAACGGTTCTTCGGGCATTTTTGGGTCCTCATTGAAAGTGGGGACTTTTTGTCATATAATTTAGAAAACATAGAAAAGGGAGGCTGTCCAATGCCTGAGAATGCTGTCGATACCTTATTGGTCAACCGTTACGTCGATGGAGTGCTCGATCCTGACAAGGAAATGCTCGGCCCCGTGAAGGATGGCGGGCATATCATTGCACATACTGCCCCGGGATGCTGGGGGCCGATGATTACGCCATGTATCCGGGGCGGCCATGAAGTGACGCAGCCGGTTTATGTCGAAGGTGCAGAACCGGGCGATGCGATCGTCATCCGCATCAAGTCGGTGGAAGTGACTTCGCTTGCTACGGCTTCCGGCAACGATAAGCCGATCGAAGGGCGCTTTCTGGGCGATCCGTTCGTGGCTGTGAAATGCCCAGGCTGCGGCACGCTGTACCCTGAAACGGTTATTAAGGGCGTCGGCAGCGGCGCGATCCGCTGCGCCAATTGCGGTGAAGACGTCAGCCCGTTCGAATTTACGCACGGCTACACGATGACATTCAGCGACAAGGGCGATGTTGGGATTACGGTGTCGAAACAAGCAGCGGAAACCATTGCGCGAGATGGAAAAGAGTATATGAAAACACCTGAACACTCGGTGCAGAACCCTGTGGTCACTTTTGCGCCGCATGATTTAGTCGGGACGATCGCGCGTATGCGCCCGTTTCTCGGACAACTCGGCACGACGCCGTCGCGGCCGACACCTGACTCGCATAATGCGGGTGATTTCGGCTCGTTCCTTGTCGGGGCGCCGCATGAATACACGAGCACACAGGAGGAGCTTGAAACGCACCGGACAGACGGGCATATGGACATCAGCCGCGTCCGCGCCGGCGCTGTACTCGTTTGCCCGGTCAAAGTGAAAGGCGGCGGCGTCTACCTGGGGGATATGCACGCCATGCAAGGCGACGGTGAAATTGCGGGGCATACTTCGGATGTATCCGGGATCAGCCATTTGCAAGTGCATGTGTTGAAAGGGCTCGGAAACGCGGGGCCGATCCTGTTCCCGAATATCGAGGACTTGCCTTATACTGCAAAACCGTTTACGGAAGCCGAGAAAGCGTCCGCCCAAAAACTCGCCGAGCGCTTCGGCGTCGAAAAGCTGGAAGTTTCGCTGCCGATATCATTTGTCGGTTCCGGGCCGACTTTGAACGATGCGACGGAAAACGGCATGCAACGTGCCGCGGACTTGTTCGGCGTCACCGTCCCGGAAATCATGAACCGTGCCACGGTGACGGGATCGATCGAAATCGGCCGCCATCCAGGCGTGGTCACGGTGACGTTCTTGGCACCGGAGAGCTATTTGAAAAAAGCGGGCTTATTCGACCTTGCGAAAGCGCAATATGGATAATTAGGAAACCCGCCATTCAAACGCTGAATGGCGGGTTTTGTACATCTGTTATGCTTGCGGGGCATGGATGTCCCAGGATAATTTCAAGGAGTCAGCCAGATACTCGGCAGCTTCCAGCGCTTCAAAATCATCGACTTGAAACTCTGAGTGGTTGGCTGCATAAATCGATTGGCGTTCGCGAAAAAGCTGTTCCATCTCCTGGAGGGTCTTATCTTTCAGGAGCGGCCGTGTTTCCGTCAGCACATGGATGCGTTCTTTCCACGAATCCCAGGAAATATCGAAATACAGGACGGTGCAATTGGCCAGGCAATGATTGCGGTTTTCTTCCCGGAGAAAAGCGCCCCCGCCAACTGAGATGACGAGCAAGGGCTGGCTGCCATGGTATTCGATCAATTCCCGCTCTTTGTCGCGGAAGGCCTTTTCGCCGTGAACGCTGAAAATCTCGGGAATCGGCAAGCCGAAAGCTTTTTCGATTTCCTCATCGATATCGATAAAATCGCGGTAAAGCCGGCGTGCCAATAATTTGCCGACGGTTGTTTTGCCAGCTCCCATAAAACCGGTGCAGACGATGCTTTTTTCACGGATGGACAAAGGGAATTTCAACGCAACCACTCTCTTTCTATTTTAATTAAATAAGATTACACTTCACCACTTTACCGCACTGCATCAGTGAATTGGAAGAGGGGGAGTGAAAAATAGTGAGAAACTTTACACCACAGCTTGAGGGGGCATGGGCATAGGGCAAAGGTGAAGAAAAAAAGGAGGGATAGGATGAGCAGTACATACATATTAAGCGGATCTTATGCGGCTGCTGATCAAGCGGGCATCACGCTTTGGGAATTGGAGCCCGCCACAGGGAAATTGATGAAACAAGCAGCGGTCTCGGGAGTGGAACGCCCTTCATTCCTGGCGGTCCATCCAAATGGCACCAGCTTTACGGCTGTCAGTGAAACAGGCGATGGGGAAGTGGTGGCCTATTGGCTTAATCCCAAAAAAGGCCTGATCCAGGAACTGAACCGCCAAAATGCAGGGGGTGACCATCCCGCCCATATCACGATCGATGAAGCTGGGCAATGGGCCATTTCCGTCACGTATTCCGGAGCACACGTGACGGTCCATCCGCTTTCCGCGGACGGGTCAATCGGTGAAATGGCCGATTCCAAGCGCCACAAAGGAAGCGGGGCAGATCCGGAGCGGCAAGACGCCGCCCATCCGCATTCGGCCTTTCAGTTGCCGGGAACGAATCGCTTTTTCGTATCGGATCTCGGAATGGACGCAATTGTCCGCTACCGCCTCGACCTGCATTCAGGGATGCTTGAACAGGAAGCCGTGACCAAGACGGCACCGGGTGCAGGGCCAAGGCATCTGGCGTTTCATCCATCCGACGCTTTTGCTTACGGCGTGAATGAACTCGATTCAACCGTTTCCGTTTATGCGCTGGAAGGCAAGGGCTTGAAAGAGGTACAGAACATTTCAACGCTTCCGGAACATTTCACGGGAAACAATACTGCTGCTGAAATTACCGTATCGGAAGACGGGCGCTTTGTCTATGCTTCAAACCGGGGCCATGACAGCATAGCGGTGTTCCGGGTCACAGAAGGCTTATTGGAATCGGTTGGCCATGCGGATGCCGGAGGGGCGGGCCCGCGCCATTTCACGCTGGTCCCTGGCAGCCCGTGGATCGTCATCGCACATGAAGAATCGGGGACGATCGCTGTCAAGAAAATCGGCGAAGACGGGCTGCCAGGCGAGACAGCGGATAGTGTCGGCACGGTCACTCCTGTCTGCGTACGCTTGCTGAAATAGGAAAAGAACAAGGCAGAGCCGAAGCCCTGCCTTGTTACCAATCGGTTTGTGTTTTTTCCATTAGCCCAAGTTCTTTCAACAGGATGACAGCCGGGCTGTCCTGGTTGCTTTCGAACGCTTTTTCCGTACATTCGGAATGCGGCGGGTAATTCAATTCCTGTGCATGGCCGAGCGTCGATTCTTCCAGGAAATTCGTCGGGTCGGATTCTTCGAAGCAGGACGGTGCGATGAATGTGCGATGCGTATGTTCAAGAACGATCCGGCTTTCTGGGGAAGGCTCATTTTCCTGGGGCATGAAAAACCAAACAGCCACTGCAGCCAGGAGCACCAATGCGGCAGCTATGAAAAACGGTTTGCGTTTCATCCTTCCGCCTCCTCGAGGAGGATCTCCGCATCGCGGACGATGTCTTCAACTGGCGGGTTCAGGCCATCGTAGTCTTTCATGATGACGCCTTCGTGATCGATCAAATAAAACGAAGTGCCATGGATGACCTGGTCATCATCTTGCGGCTTTTGGGCAATCGCCTTGAAGTTCTCAAGGGCAAATTCGGCGATTTCTTCCTGTGAGTAGCCCGTCAGCATATGCCAGCTGGTCAAATCAGCATCGTAGCTTTCGGCGTATGATTTCAAGGTTTCCGGTGTGTCGACGGTCGGGTCTACGCTGAATGAGACGATCTCCACGTCAAGCCCTTGCGCTTGCAGCTCTTCCTGGACGCCTTTCATATTCGCCATCATCGGCAGGCACACTGTCGTGCAGTTGGTGAAGACAAAATCAGCCAGCCAGACTTTTCCCTCGAGGTCGCTGGATCCGAAATCTTCATTATTATGGTCAGTGAAAGTGAATTCTTCTGTTTCCCAGTTCAATGGGTCATCGATGCCTTGGCCGCAGGCAGCCAAAAACAGGGTGCCAATCAGCAAGAAGCTCAGTAAATAAGTTTGGGCTCGCAAAAATTTCGCGTCCTTTCTATGTTGAAGCTGGTCTTTCTTTAGCCTATTCCAAACCGCGGCTTACGACAAGCCGTTTGGCGTGGAAAAATATGAAGACATTGCGACATTCCGATCTTTTGTGGAATTTCTTGGCAATGAACGGGATCTTAACAAGGACTTTACATTTCAAATGTAGAATAGAAACTAAACTTGGTTTTGGCCAAAAGGAGGCGCTGCATGGAATTTTTGTTGGGTACATGGACGGAGGAACGGCTGCAAGCTTTTCATGAAGGGCGGATGGTTGACGGTTATTTGTATTTCGGTGCACATGCATTCGGGGAAGAAACGACTTTTTCGGTTTGGGCTCCGGAAATTGAAGGCATCGACGTGGTGTGTGTGGACCCCGCCACGGAAGACACGTCCACATACCCGCTAGAGCGGCATCCGCATGATGCGAGCATCTGGGGGGTGAGCATCCCGGAAAATCTGGAGGGCCAGCTTTATGAATATGCGCTTCGGACGCCAAGGGGCGAAGTACTGTGGAAATCGGACCCGTATGCGCGGCAAAGCGAGAAACGGCCGTTCACCAAATCGATCGTCTCGGGTCCTGGGGAATACACTTGGCCGCCGGAGGTCCTGAAACGCAAGCAAACGATCAACGACAAGCACCTGGAACGGGCGATGGCCATTTACGAAGTGCATATCGGTACTTGGCGGCGCAAGGAAAACGGGGAATTTTATACGTACCGCGAAATCGCGGATGAGTTGATTCCGTATGTCATCGACATGGGCTTCACGCATATCGAGATTTTGCCGATCACCGAGCATCCGCTAGATGAATCGTGGGGTTATCAGACGACCGGTTATTTTTCGCCGACAGGCCGCTACGGCACGGCCGATGACTTAAAGTATTTTGTCACGGCTTGTACGGAACATGGACTGGGTTTGATATTGGACTGGGTCCCGGGGCATTTTTGCGTGGACCAGCATGGGTTGGCGAACTTCAATGGCCAGCTGCTTTACGAAGAACAGCGCGAAGAGCGCCGGATGAACCCGGATTGGGGCACCTTGAATTTCGACATCAACAAAGGTGAAGTGGTAAGTTTCATCTTGTCGAGCGCCCATTATTGGCTGGAGGAATTCAAGTTCGACGGCTACCGCATGGATGCGCTTGTCAACTTATTGTTCATCCCGAACATCAAGGAGCGCCCGCACAACACGGAAGGGGCTGATTTTCTCAGGAAGCTGACGGCTAGCTTGAAGCTCCATTATCCGGAGAAGCTGTTGATCGCCGAAGATGCCTGGCATTATCCGAAAGTGACGCATCCGGTCGAATCCGGCGGAGTCGGCTTTGATTATAAATGGAATTTCGGCTGGATGCATGACACGTTGGAGTATATGAAAACGCCGCCGGCAGAGCGGTCGAAAGCCCATGGGAAAATGAATTTTTCGATGGTGTATCAATATGAAGAGCGCTACCAAGTGATTTTTTCCCATGACACCGTAGCGGATGGGCGCAAATCGCTGCTCAACAAGCTGCCGGGCACCAGGGAAGAGCGTTTCCTTCAATTGCGTTTGCTGTTCGGGTTTTGGATGGCGCATCCCGGCAAGAAACTATTGTTCATGGGCCAGGAGTTCGGCCATTTCGAGGAATGGGAATTCCAGCCTGAACTCGACTGGGCGTCGCTTGAAGATCCCCAGCATAAAGGGATCGCTGAATTCATGAAAGAATTGCTGGCATTCTACCAGAACGAAAAAGCGTTTTACGAGCTTGATGATGAACGCGACGGCTTCATGTGGCTTGATGCCGATAACCATGAACAAAGTGTAGCGACCTTTATCCGGAGGGGGTTTTTACCGGAAGACGAGTGCATCGTGCTGTGCAACTTCTCAGAACATCATTATGGAAGCTTTCATGTCGGAGTACCGCACAAAGGCTCGTATGAAGAAATCTTCTCCACCGATTCAGCGAAATTCGGCGGCACGTCTGCGGGTTTGCGGCAGGCGGCAGAAACACTCGATGTTCCGTGCGACAATCAGGATTTCTCATTGAAGCTTGATTTGCCGCCGTTCACGATAAGCATCTGGAAAAAAAGAAAAGATGGGAGTGACTAATTGTGAATGAAAAAGTAGTTGCTATGCTTCTCGCAGGCGGGCAAGGAAGCCGCTTGAAATCATTGACGTACGATATTGCGAAACCCGCCATTCCTTACGGCGGGAAATACCGGATCATCGATTTTCCCCTGTCGAACTGCACGAATTCGGGCATCAGCACAGTCGGTGTCCTCACGCAGTATCAGCCGCATGCGCTCCACCGCTATATCGGGCTTGGCACGCCTTGGGATCTGGATCGCCATAAAGGCGGGGTGACCATGCTGCCGCCTTACGCCGAAATCGATGGCATCAAATGGTATGCGGGGACCGCCAGTGCGATTTACCAGAACATCAATTTCCTGACCAGCTGCGAACCTGATTATGTCGTGATTTTATCCGGCGACCATATCTACAAGATGGATTACGAAAAGCTGGTGGAATACCATAAAGAAAAGCAGGCGGATGTCACCGTTTCTGTTTTGGAAGTGCCATGGGAAGAGGCGAGCCGCTTCGGCATCGTCAACACCGATGAAGACATGAACATCGTCGAGTTCGATGAAAAACCCGAAAAGCCGAAAAGCAACCTGGCGTCCATGGGTGTTTATGTTTTCGATTGGGAAAAACTGGAGCGTTATTTAGAAGAAGACAATAGCATAGAAGAATCTACCCATGACTTTGGGAAAGACATCTTACCCAAAATGCTCGCGGATCAGCAAAAAATGGTGGCGTATCCGTTCAAAGGATACTGGAAAGATGTCGGGACGGTAGACAGCCTATGGGAAGCGAACATGGACCTGCTTGACCCATCGGCAGGGCTCGTGCTGCACGATCCGGCCTGGCGGATTTATTCATCGAACCCCCAGCTGCCGCCACAGGTCATTACGGAAACAGGGCGTGTGCAAGGCTCGATGGTCAACGAAGGTTGCGTCATCAGCGGGACGGTCAGCCATTCGGTCATTTTCCAGAATGTCCTGGTCGAACAAGGAGCCGTCGTGGAAGACAGTGTCGTCATGAGCGGCACGAAAATCGGGCGTGGGGCCCATTTGAACCGGGTCATCGTTCCGCCGGACATCACGGTGCCGGAAAATTACCGGCTGCTTGACCCGGTAGAGGGCATCACGTTGTTGACGCAAGACTTAATCGATTCATGGAAGGAGAGTGGACAGCAATGACTTTGATGGCTGCAGTGGACGCTTCTGTAAAAGTAGCAGGGCTCCAAGACCTGACCATTCATCGATCGGTCTCCTCGATTCCATTCGCAGGAAGATACCGCCTGATCGATTTCGCTTTATCGAATATAGTGAACGCGGATATCAACTCGGTCGGCATTTTCGCTTCCCCGCCTTTTGCTTCACTGATCGACCATATCGGGGTCGGGAAAAGCTGGGATTTGGACCGGCGCAAAGAAGGGCTGTTCTTCTTGCCGACAACCCATCAAAATGGGGGCATTGCCACAGTCGGCTCATTCCATGACTTTGAAGAGCATATCCAGTTTTTTGAGAAAAGCCGCCAAACGCATGTGGTAGTCACAAGCAGTTTCGTAGTCGGGCAATTGGATTACAAAGAAATGCTTGCCCATCACCTGGCATCCGGAAAAGACATTACTGAAGCTGTCGGTGCAGGCGGTTCCTTGAAGTCGTATATCCTGTCACGCAGATTGATGCTTGAATTGATCCGCTCCCATAGGGAGAAACGCATTCTCAGCGTCGAAGACTTAGTGAACTTGAAAAAAGCGCCTTATTCATACGGTGTATATGAATATAAAGGGTATTTCGCCATCATCGATTCGATCCAGCAATATTTTAAAGAGTCGCTCGGGCTATTGGACGAAAACAACCGCCGATTGCTGTTTTTGCCGCAAGCACCTATTTACACAAAAGTGAAAGACGAGCCGCCAACCCGTTACCTGGACGGATCGAACGTATCGAACTCGATGATGGCAAACGGCAGTACAATCTTGGGGAATGTCAAAAACAGCATCATCAGCCGGGCCGTCACCATCGGCATAAACGCGAATCTGGATAGCTGCATCATCATGCAGAAATGCACAATCGAAGAAAATTGCGAGCTCGCCTATGTCATCGCCGATAAAGATGTCTATATCGAAAAAGGCGTGAAGTTGATCGGCACAGCTGACCGGCCGTTTGTCCTGAGAAAAGGCGAACGGGTCACGAAGGAGGATTTCCAATGAAGATTGTGATGGCCGCTGCGGAATGCGCCCCTTTCGCCAAAGCGGGCGGCCTGGCCGATGTAATGGGTGCCTTGCCGCAGGAATTGGCCCATCTCGGACACGAGGTGCAGGTCATCATCCCGAAATACAGTTTGATCCACGAACGCTACCGGCAGCAATTCCGCAAAGTGGGTGGGCAATCCTTCGATTTTAAAGATGAAGAGAAAGATTATGCCATTCACGAATTCAATAAACAAGGTGTAAGATTCCTGTTTTTGGAAAATGATTCGTATTTTGAAAGGGACAGCATTTATGGCCCGGACGATGCCGAGCGATACGCGTTTTTCAGCCGGGCAGTGCTGGATTTCCTGGCGCGTTCCGAAACAGCTCCGGATGTCTTGCATGTCCATGACTGGCACACGGCGGTGGTGCCATTCCTATTGAAAGAAGACCCGCAGTATGCACAGTTATCCGCTCATGTGAAAACCGTCCTGACGATACACAATCTCCAGTTCCAGGGCACTTTTCCGAAAGATGTGTTTCTGGAACAGTACCGGATGGATGAAAAATTTTACGAAAACGGCCAAGTCGAATGGCAAGGAAACTTCAATTCCCTGAAAACCGGTATTCTATACGCCGACAAATTGACGACTGTCAGCCCGAACTACCGGGATGAAATCTTGACGGAAGCTTACGGGGAGCGTTTAGAGAGCCTGCTCGCCGAACGGGAAGCGGATTTACGGGGCATATTGAATGGCATCGATACGGAAGCCTACAATCCGAAGGCCGACGAACACATCGCACAGGTTTTCAACGCAGGAGATATAGAAGGAAAGCAGGCGAACAAACGCGCCATCCAAAAACGCTGCGGCCTGCCGATACAGCCGGATACCCCATTATTGACGATGGTGTCACGGCTTTCAGGACAGAAAGGAATCGATGTGCTTGAACAAAGCTTGCCCGAATTTTTGGAAGGTGATCTCCAATTTGTGCTGCTCGGTTCGGGGGAAGCGCATTACGAAGAGTTTTTCCAGCGCCTTGAAGTGGACTATGCCGGGAAAGTTTCCGTCCATCTCGGCTTCGATGAAGCGTTCGCCCATCAATTATACGCAGGCGCGGATATTTTCCTGATGCCTTCGCATTTTGAACCGTGCGGATTGAGCCAATTGATTTCCATGCGCTATGGCACCATCCCGGTGGCGAACCGGACAGGCGGCTTGCGCGATACGGTAGATGAATATAATGAAGATGACATGACAGGAACGGGCTTCTTAAGCGATTTCAAAGCCGGCCTTCATTTCGATGAAGCCTTATCGCGCGCCTTATCCTTCTATGACAAGCCGGACCATTGGAATGCGTTGATCCATAACGGCATGGCGAGAGATTCGTCCTGGTCGCGTTCGGCGAAAGAATATGAGAAATTATATGCGAGCTTAAACTGAAGGGTGTGTTGAGAATGTTTTCCACCAAGGAGCAATTCAAAGAAGAATTCAACCGGCGCTTAGCAATGGAAAACGGGGATAAAACAGAGAGCACAGCCTATATGGTATTAGGGAAGATGGTTTGCGAGGAAGTCATGTTGGAATGGGACAAGCAGCAAGCTGCCAAACGGGACAGCGGAGATAAGCAATTGTATTACTTGTCGATTGAATTCCTGCTCGGCCGCTTGCTGGGGCAGAACCTGCATAATTTAGGCGCCTATACACTGGTTGAAGAAGCGCTTGGCGAAATCGGCTATAAATTGTCCGAAATCGAAGAGCTCGAACAGGAACCGGGACTTGGAAACGGGGGGCTCGGCCGTTTGGCTGCATGTTTCCTGGATTCACTCGCTTCGCTCGGCTTGCCCGGGCATGGCTGCGGGATCCGCTACCGCGGGGGGTTATTCACGCAGCATTTCATCAAAGGCTTCCAGGTGGAATTGCCGACCGATTGGATCAAGGAAGGCCAGGGCCTCGAAGTGCGCAGGGAAGACCTCGCGCTCGATATCCCGTTTTACGGGGAGGTGGGCATGACCGTCGAAGAACAAGGCGTCCGCACGGAACTGGAGAATGCGGTGTGGGTCAAAGCCGTGCCCTACGATATGCCGATTGTCGGGGCGCAGGGCGGCACGATCAACACGCTCAGGCTCTGGCAGGCGGAAACGTCCGACCGGCCGCTGCCTTATGGGCTCGGGTATTTGGTGAATGAGCTCGAGACGGCTAAAATCTCCGACCGGCTTTATCCGGATGACGCACTCGACAGCGGAAAGCTCCTGCGGTTGAAACAACAATACTTCTTGTGCAGTGCCTCCATCCGCACGATCCTCGCGACACGCAATTTCGATATCGAAGAATTGCCTGAAAAAGTGGCGATTCAAATCAACGATACGCACCCCGCTTTATCGGTTCCGGAGTTGATGCGGATATTGATGGATGATTATGGACTGGATTGGGATAAAGCATGGTCGTTGACTACGCGGACCATCTCCTATACGAATCATACGATTTTGGAAGAAGCGATGGAAAAATGGGAAAGCCGTCTGCTGCGCCAGCTATTGCCGCGCATTTACCAGATCATCGAAGAAATCGACCGGCGCTTCAGGGCTGAATGGGAATCGAAGGAATTGGACGAACAGGCTGTACACAAGCTGTCGATCATCGACGGAGGCGTCGTGAAAATGGCTGTCTTGGCAGTTGTCGGCAGCTATAAAGTGAACGGGGTGGCAAAGCTCCATACGGAAATCCTGAAGAAACGCGAGATGAAAGAACTGAATGAATATTTCCCGGATAAATTCCATAATAAGACTAACGGTATCACCCATCGCCGCTGGCTGCTTGGGGCGAATCCGGAATTGGCTTCACTCATTACCGAACATATCGGAACGGAGTGGATCCGCCGGCCTGAGCAATTGAGTGAACTCGGCTATCTGGCGGACAGCCGGCCGTTCCTGGAGGCTTTCCAAGCCATCAAGAGGCTGAAAAAAGAGCATCTGATCCATCACCTCGAACGGGAACACGACACGATTGTTGACCCCGATTCGATTTTTGATATCCACATCAAACGGATCCACGGTTATAAGCGCCAGCTGATGAACATATTGCATGTCCAGCAATTATATAAGCGCATCAAGAGCGACCCGAATTACAGGCCGTATCCACGGACCTTCCTGTTCGGCGGCAAATCCGCCCCGAGCTATCATTTCGCCAAACAAGTCATCAAGCTGATCAATACAGTCGCCGATCGCGTCAATAGCGATCCGGTCGCAAGGCGCCACCTGCACATCGTTTTCGTTGAGGACTATAATGTCAGCCATGCGGAATTTCTGATACCGGCAGCGGACATCAGCGAACAGATCTCTACAGCTTCCAAAGAAGCATCAGGCACCGGCAACATGAAGTTCATGATGAACGGCGCATTGACCCTCGGGACGTATGACGGGGCGAATGTCGAGATCTTCGATGCGGTCGGCGAACAAAACGCTTTCGTCTTCGGCATGAGTTCAGAACAAGTCATGCGTTTCGAGCGTGACGGAAACTATGACCCGAAAGACATCATCGAGCAGGACCCGTGCATCCGCGAGGCTATTGAAGAACTGGCCCGCGGGGAATGGTCAGACGGCCCGCATAATTCCGACTTTATCGTGCGTCAATTGACAGAGGAAGGGGACCCGTTTTTTGTCTTGAAAGACTTGGCGGACTACGCCCGGACACATGACCGCGTACTTGATGCGTATGGGCGCCCTGTCGAATGGGCGAGCATGTGCGTGAGAAATATCGCCGCTTCCGGCATTTTCTCAAGCGACCGGACGATCCAGCAGTATTCCGAAGAAGTCTGGGGATTGTCGAAAGTTCCGACTAACTGAAACCGACAGGAGGATAAGCAATGGCACAAGAAAATTTCGATAATACCGATTTGGCTGACTACAAAGCAAGCGGTGCTTTGGAAGGGAAAGTGGCAATCGTCACCGGTGCCAGCAGCGGCATTGGGCAGGCGGTCGCAATTGCCTATGCAAAAGAAGGCGCACGTGTAGTCATCGGCTATCTCGATGACGATGAAGGCGCCCGAAAAACCTTGCGCATCATCGAATCCTACGGCGGCGAAGCGCGTGCTTTGGGCGGAGACCTCGGAAAATCAGAGAATTGCGACGCGCTCATAAACTTTACGCTTAATGAATTCGGCGCTGTGGATATCGTCGTCAATAACGCGGGGTTCCAATATCCGCAAACTTCGCCGCTCGATATCAGCGATGAGCAAATGCTGAAGACTTTCGAGATCAAGGCGTTCGCGATGTTTTATTTAGTGCGTGCGGCTTTGCCCCATTTGAAGAAAGGATCGCGCATCATCAATACCGCTTCCATCAATGCCTACCGGGGCCACTCGGATCTCATCGACTATTCAGGGGCAAACGGGGCGATGGTCGCCATGACCCGTTCCTTGGCAAGGCGGCTTGTCCGCGAGGAAATTGCGGTCAATGGCATCGCGCCCGGACCGATTTGGACGCCGCTCATCACCAAGACTTTCGGGGATCTGAACCCGGATGTCGGTGCCGATTTCGGCGAAGACGTGCCGGCCGGGCGCCCTGGCCAGCCGTATGAACTCGTGAAAGCCTATGTGTTCCTGGCGGATCCGCAGAATTCCTACATGACTGGGCAGTTTTTGCATATGAACGGTGGCGACTATATGTCCACATAAAAAAGCACGGGCGCTCCCGTGCTTTTTTACGTGGAATTTCTGCCTTTTCCTCATGCTATGGTAAAATTCCGGTAAGAGGTGGAAAACATGAAAAAGATAATGTGGCTCACCGTTTTGTTGCTGGGGTTAGCGGGCTGCGTCCCGCTCGGTGAACCAGCGGAACCGAAACCGGCGGCACCGGAACAGCCCGAACAAAACGCAACTGAAGAACAGCAGGGAGGGCTCACCGTCCATTATATCGACGTCGGCCAAGGGTCTGCCGCATACCTGGAATGGGACGGCTATTCGATGCTGATCGATGCCGGGGACTGGAACGCCAGTGACACGTTGATGTATTTGGATAAACTGGAAGTCGAAAAAATCGATATCGCGGTTGGGACCCATCCCGACGCCGATCATATCGGCCAATTGGCGCGTGTCATCGAAACTTACCAAGTCGGGGAAGTGTGGATGTCAGGAAACCCGAGTTCCTCCAACACGTTCATCCGGACGCTCGAAGCGGTTGATGAAGCGGGAATTCCTTACGAAGAACCGCGGCGCGGGGATGTGTATGACGTCGGCTCGCTCAAGATCGAAGTGCTGCATCCCGAGGAATTAAGCGGCAACACAAACGGCGATTCGCTGTCATTCCGCATCAGTTACGGGGAGACGGCATTCATCTTTACAGGTGATGCCGATATCCAGGCGGAAAAGGAAATGGTCGCCAGCAACTTGCCGCTCGAAGCGGATATTTTGCTGATGGGCCATCATGGCTCCAATACATCTACGAGCCGGGAATTCTTGCAGGCTGTCAATCCTGATGTGGCGATTTACAGTGCCGGAATCGACAATCCGTATGGCCATCCTTACGCTGAAGTGCTGGCATTAGTGGAAAACGAAGGAGCGGAAGTGTATGGTACTGACGTCAATGGCACAATCATCGTCGAAACGGACGGACAGGAATACAGCGTTGAAACCGACAGGGAAGGGGTTGCCAAAGAAGGCAGCAACCGCTGTGTGGACATCAACGGGGCTTCCACTGCGGAACTGACGGAACTGGCAGGAATCGGAGAAACATTGGCCGAAGCGATCATCTCAGAACGCCCATTTGAAACGCTCGATGACTTGACGCGTGTCAGCGGCATCGGCGAAGGGAAATTGGCTGGATTGAAAGAACAGGGATTAGCTTGTGTAGGGGAGTGAGCAGATGAGAGGGGTATTGGATCGTTTTGAAGATGGCGGCGTGGCTGTCATCATCGCAGAACAAGCCGGGCGTGAATTCCGTGTGCCGCTGCGCTATTTGCCGGAGGGCAGCAGGCGCGGCATGTGGTTTACGCTGAGCGTGGAAGACGGGCGCGTCGTGGATATCGAAGCGGATCTTGCGCAGACGAATGAGCGCACAGAAAAAGCTGGAGAGCTGATGGCGCGTTTACGCAACAAAAGCACAGGCAGCCGATTCAAGCGGAAATGAAAAAGCGTATGGAGATGTTTTCTCCATACGCTTTTCTTGTGATGATTGTTAAGTGGAGGCAAGTTCGGTCAGTTCCAGATGATAGTCCGCTACTTCATTGCCTTTATAGAGATTGGTCGTATCGGTGAAGTAATTGGAAATGGCAGCGTCGAATTCCAAGCCTTCAGCCGGCAAGCCGACACGGAAATTCATTTCATACAACAGGACGGCAATGTCATGGTAGGCATCGCTTGTCACTTTGAAATCGCACGAAAGCTGCCTGCGGCCATCCGCCAAGCTGCAAAGTTCAAGCTGATCCGTTTCGATTTGGCGGCCGTTCAATTGAATGGTTTCGCTCATCAGTTATTCCTCCGTTCGGTTTGCTGAAAAATCATGGGCCCATCCCAGGCTCATTTTTTGAAAACCCTATAGTAACGATACCATGAAAAAACACCAAGGCACAATCATGTGCTTTGGTGTCTGATTTTTTCTGCGCGTGTTTCTTGCCGTTTCGGCTTCTTGATGTCGGCATAGATCAATGCGCCGACCAGGAACAAGCCTAAGTATCCGACCACCGGATAGAACATGCTGACGAGTTTCGTGAACCCGACAAAGCTGAGTACGTAAGCGATGACGCCGACGATGATCACGAAGATGCGGAATTTCGCAGTCCCCATCTCGATAAAGCGCGCGGAGAAGGAGAACAGCATGCTGACACCCGTGTTGTAGATCATGCCGAACAAAATGACCGACATAAAGACACCGAGTGCAGGCGACAAGTCATCCGCAATTTGCAGCATCGGCATTTCAGCCGTGCCGACCACGTCGACTTGCGAGAAAATAGCCAAGTGGCTCAGGATGATCAAGATTCCGAGGCCAAGGCCGCCGATCAATCCACCGCGAGCCGCGATTTTCGGATCTTTTTCTGTACCACCCATGACGATGGCCATCGAAGCGCCGACCGCAATGTTGAAGGAAACATAGTTGATGGCAGAAAGCCACCAGCTTCCGACAGCCGATTCCTGTTCTCTAGCAATGGATTCAAGCCCCGAAAACGAACCGTCCATGGTCACCAAGCTGTATATCGCAAGCGCAATTACTGAAAGAATCAGGAACGGCGTGATGCTCCCGATGATATTGATGACTTTTTGAACGTTCAGCATAATCGTCAAGATGATCAAAACCGCCATGACGGTGCTGCCAAGAGCAGCTGACCAGCCGAACTGTTGTGAAAAAATCGAACCTGCTCCGGCGATCATGACCACCCCTACGCCGAACAAGGTTAAAATGATGATGTAGTCGACAATGGTGCCGATTAATCGCCCGCTGATGCCGAAAATGGCTTCTTTATGGGAAGTGGTGCGCATGCGGCTGCCGAGGCGCGTCAAACTCATCCCCAGATAAGCAAAAAGCGCGGTAGCGACCACGGCTGCCACGGTCCCCATGATTCCAAAACTGGTGAAATACTGAAGGATTTCCTGTCCGGAAGCGAAACCGGCACCGACAATAATCCCGATGAAGGCGCTCCCCATTTTGATACTCTTAAACATTTTGCTCCCCCTCGTTAAGCGTGCAAATGTACTTATTTGAAAATTAACCTTTTTCAAATATAGCAAAATTAAAACGTTTTCACAAACTTAATTCGGAAAACAAGAGTATTTTACTAGTTATTCAGTAAGGGCTATGTAGCTAAATAATATTTGTGATATAACATTTTATGGAAAGGGATAAACGCAAGGCATAATAAAACCCCTTGCGGCAAGCTGCCGCAAGGGGTTTAGCTGATTATGAGTGGTCCTTATTCGCTACAATCACCAATTTGCCGGTGTCGAGCACTTCCTCGTATTCTTCTGCCTCTTCTTTCGTCAGCCCGGAAGCTTCCAGTTTCGCGCGTAATTCATCTCCGCGTGAAGAAGTCATGTTCTTCATGCTGTCAAGGAAGCCTTGTTCTTTCATGCCGACCGATTCCGTATCGAGCGCTTTCGTGATGTCTTTCGTGCGTTTCGGGTCATGGGCGAAAATATAGATGTCGTCATGTGTGAACCCTTGCGATTCAAGTTTTTCGATTTCTGCTTTTGCTTGCACTGCGTTTTCAACTGATAGTTTAATTACCAAAACGAATCCCTCCAATATTTTCTTCTTGCTTCCTATATACCACGTGCCAAAACTCTTAAACTATGCGGCGGGGGCTGAAATGATATACTGGGGAAAACTGGAGGAGTGGTGACCATGAAGATTACGCCGATCGGTATTTGGGGCGGCTATCCGAATAAAAACGAAGCGACATGCGCTTACTTGATCGAACAGGACGGCTACCGCTGCCTGCTTGACTGCGGCAGCGGGGTCGTGGCGGCTGTACAGAACTATACGGAACTGAAAGACATCGATGCGGTCGTCATCAGCCATTACCATCCCGACCACGTGGCAGATATCGGCGTCTTGCAGCATGCGGCGATGGTCGGCATGCAATTGAAGGAGTGGGATGTGCCTTTGCCAATTTATGCGCATGACAAAGACCAAGAGGGGTTCGCTGCGTTGTCCTATAAAGGCGTGACGGAAGGGCGTGCGATCCAGGTAGGCGACACGCTCGAACTTGGGCCGTTCCAGGTGACCTTCTGCGAGACGGACCATCCTGTCTACTGCCTGGCGATGCGTTTTACGAACGGGGAGCGGTCAGCGGTCTTCACGGCCGACACTGCCTGGAAAGACGAACTCGTGCCATTTGCCGAATCAGCTGACTTGCTCGTGGCGGAATCGAATTTATACGAGAAATACCTCGGCATCATCCAAGGGCATATGAGCGGCAGCCAGGCGGGGACACTCGCCTCAGAAGCTTCGGCCAAGCAGCTGCTGCTGACTCATTTACCCCAGTACGGCGATCTATCCGAAATCCTTGCGGAAGCGAAGAAAACATACAGCGGCGATGTGTCATTCGCTGAAATCGGCAAAAGCTATCATTTATAAGGGAAGCAGATAGTTTGAATTTGAAGGAATTTCCTCCTATCCTTATATCATCCGAATTGGATGAAAGGAAGTTGACACATGACACAACAAACAAAAGAACTTGCGCTTTCGATCCTTGACCTGGTCCCAGTACGCCAAGGCTATCCGATGCAGCAAGCGTTCGAAGACATGAAAAACCTCGCACGCCATGCCGAGCAGCTCGGCTATAAACGATTCTGGCTGTCGGAGCACCACAACACGCCGACGCTCGCGAGTTCCGCGACGTCGATTCTCATTTCCAAAGTGCTCGAAGCGACCAACACGATCGAAGTCGGCTCCGGCGGCATCATGCTGCCGAACCATACGCCGCTCGTTGTCGCCGAACAATTCGGCACTCTTGAAACGATGCATCCGGGACGTGTCAATCTCGGCCTCGGCCGAGCGCCGGGAACGGATATGCAAACCGCCCGCGCACTTCGCCGGACAACACAGGAAACTGCATTCCAATTCCCTGAAGATGTCGAAGAATTACAGCGCTATCTTGGCCCGCTCGAAGCACAGGAATCCGTGAAAGCCTATCCAGGCGTGGAAACGGAAGTGCCACTGTTCATCCTCGGATCGAGCACATCGAGTGCTGTGCTCGCAGCGAAGCTTGGCTTGCCATATGCGTTTGCGGCGCATTTCGCCCCGCAGCAGCTGGAGTCGGCAGTCGCCATCTACCGCAGCCGCTTCGAGCCGTCCGATACGTTGTCCGAACCGTACGTCATTGCTTGTGTGAATGTAGTCGGTGCCGAGAGCGCAGAAGAAGCGGAGCAGCTTTCAACGTCGAGCGACCAGTTTTACTTGAACGTCGTCCGCGGCACGAAAAACCCATTGATGCCGCCTGTCGAGACGATGGATGGCCGTTGGAGCTACGCGGAAGAAGCGATGGTCAAATCGATGGCGCGCTATACATTTAAAGGGAATGCCGAGCAATTGGGAGAGCAGATCGGCCGTTTTGCCGGTTCGTTGCCGATCGATGAATTGATGGCCGTATCGTATATTTACGACCAGGACAAGCGGGTGCGTTCTTACGAAATCCTGAAACAAGCAGTAACGCATGCTGTCAGATTGCCATGAAATGTTCACCTTGCCGGCGGTAGCAGCTGCTCGGCTTCATGTATAATACTAGGGAAACTTGAAGTTTAAAGGTGGTAATAATGTTATGGACTTTCTCTATTTTCCTGAAGATAAATCAGAATATATTCCGGGAATCATCTCGGTCGTCATCATTTTCATCCTATCGATCCTGATCGTCCGTCTTTTGATGAAAGCATCACGGAAGCAAGTCAAAAAATTAAACGAGCAAGGCTATCCGGTGATTTACGACCGCGGCGAGATGCGGAAAGATTCTAGTGAACAAACGCAAGCGGAACGACAAGCGACTCCGAATACACGGGAAGAGCCGAAGGACACAAACGGCCCGCCCACGAAAAAGCCCTGACGCTTCAGGGCTTTTTCTAGTTAACGGAGGGTGTATACTGAAACAATACTTTAAATGAAAAGAGTTGCCATCATGACAAAAAATTTAGCGGGCGGCTTGCAATGGGCGATTTTCCTCATCGCTTCTTCCATTGCAGCCCCCATAGCCATCGCAAACATTTTCGGCATGGACACCGCCGATACTGCGCTGTTCTTGCAGCGCACCATCTTCGTCCTCGGCATCGCCGGCCTGATCCAGGCCTTCATCGGGCACCGCTTGCCGATCAACGAAGGGCCGGCCGGCTTATGGTGGGGCGTGTTCATCGTCTACGCCGGGCTTGTCGGCGTCTTATATTCAACTGCCGAGGAATCATTGCAAGTGCTGCAAAGCGGCTTGTTCTATAGCGGTATTTTATTCATCGTGTTCGCGGTGACGGGAGTGGTCGATAAGCTGAAACGGTTTTTCACCCCGACTGTCACCTTCGTCTATTTGTTGCTGCTCGTTTTGCAGATCAGTGAATCGATCATGAAAGGCTTGTTCGGTATTGCATCGGAAGGGGATTTATTGGATGTGCGGGTGTTGCTGGCAGCAATTGCCGTCGTCCTGGCCACTTTCTATTTCATGGTCTACCGTTCAGCATTCATCAGCCGTTATTCCGTGCTGCTGTCGATCGCTTTTGGCTGGTTGCTGTTTTGGGCGATTGGCAAAGCGCCGAGCATTCCCCGAACTGAGGGGGCGTGGATCACATTCCCCGATATGCTGGTCTTTGGCCCGCTCGTCTTTGACGGGGGAATGCTTGTCACAACGCTTTTTTTGACCGTCCTGCTCATCGCCAATATGATGGCTTCGGTCCGTGTCATGGAAAGCTTGTTGAAAAACGCTTTTTCCATCCAGACAGAAGACCGCATGAAGCAGGCATCGGTAGCATCCGGTTTAAACCATCTGCTTGCGGGGCTATTTTCTTCTGTCGGCCCTGTTCCGATTTCCGGTGCAGCCGGGTTTGTCAGCGCGACCAGAACCCCGGGAATCCGGCCGTTCATCGCGGGCAGCGTCATCGTCGCGGGAATCAGCTTGTTCCCGCAATTGATGGCGGTGCTCGCTTCCTTGCCGGCCCCGGTCGCATACGCGGTCATCTTCGCGATTTTCTCTAAAATGGTGGAAATGGCGTTCAATGAGCTGGAAGTGGAACCGAACCGCAAGCAATCTTATAAAGTGGCGGCATTCGGCCTGATGACAGGAGTCGGTTTGATGTTCATCCCGACGGAAAGCATGGCCGGGCTACCTTCAGCTGTCGCGGCCATTTTATCCAATGGCTTGATTTCAGGCACCATCATCGCGATTGTTATCGAACAGATCATGATCCGCTTCGTGCGGTCAAACTAAAAACAGGCGGCGTAAAGGGCAATCCTTTACGCCGCCTGTTTTGTATCAATTTTGCTGTTCGATTTCTTCAGTCAAGCGTTCGAGTTCGTCGATCAATTCACCGATATAGGCGATCGTGTCGCGCAGTGGCTGTTCGGTCGTAATGTCGACGCCGGCCATTTGGGCAAGTTCGACAGGCGTTTTCGTGCCGCCTGCGTTCAATACCTCGATCCATTCGTCGACAGCGGGCTTGCCTTCCGATAAGATGCGCTTCGATACTTGCGTGGAGATGGTCAGGCCGGCACTGTAAGTGTACGGGTATAGCCCCATATAGTAATGCGGCTGGCGCATCCATGTCAGTTCCGCTCCTTCTGTGACTTCCACATCGTCACCCCAGAATTGTTCGAGCACGCCGCGTTTCAATGCGTTAAGCACACCCGCATTGACGTTTTCCCCAGCGTCGACCTTTTTATACACTTCGCGCTGGTAGGCCGCTTCTAGCAAATGGGTGACGAAGTTATGGTAATAGGTTCTCGCGACAATCGATGAGATGACCCAGCGCTTGAATTTCGGGTCTTCGGAATTCTTCAGCAAATGGTTCGCCACAAGCATTTCATTCATTGTCGATGGCGCTTCGATAAAGTATAGCGAAGGGCGCGCGTTGAACAGGTTCTGTTTGCGGTTCGCGTGGTAGAAATGGCCTGCGTGGCCCAATTCGTGAGCGAGGACGAAGACTTCATTCATGCGCCCGGTCCAGGAAATCAGGATATAGGGATGGTCGCCATAAGGGCTCGCACAGAACGCGCCGGTCGACTTGCCTTTGTTTTGGGCAAAGTCGATCCAGCGTTCATCATAGGACCGCTCCACCATATTTAGATAATCCGTCCCCATAATCCCGAGCGCATCATTGATGTACTGTTTCGATTCCTCGACCGTAATTTCGGGATCGTATTCCGGATCCAGGGAAATCTTCAAATCGGCAAAGGTCATTTTATCCAGGCCGTGCGCTTTTTGAAGCAGGCGTGCGTATTTACGCATATGCGGCGCGAGCTCCGTCTGGATCAAATCGATTTGGCGGTCATAAAGCGTGCGGTCGACTTCCTGGTTGAATAGCAGGTACTCGAAAATATCTTTATAGCCACGCAAATCGGCAGTCGTTTTTTCGGTCTGCAATTGCATATCGTAGGTTTTCGCCGTCGTGTGCTGGTAATCACGCAGCTTATCGGAAAATGCCTTGAAGGCAGTGCGCCGCAGCCCGGTATCGGTTTCCGCTTCCCAGTCGCCTTCGAACGACACATAGCTGAGCGGGTGGGATTTGCCGCCGGCTTCAAAATCGGGGAAATCCATGTCGACCATTTTCGTCGTATTATACAGTTCGTAAGGCGCCTGGAAGACAGAGGCGTAGGAAGCCAACGCCTTCTCGGCGGCAGGGTGCAATTGATGCGGTTTTTTGCGCAGCAATTTCTTTAAATAGCCTTCAAATTCCTTGGACTCTGACATCGCCTGTTTTAGCGTGTCTTCCGGCAATTCCAATAGCTCACTCGCCACAAAAGCGAGCCGGCTGCCGATTTTCGCGGAAAAGGCGCTGTATTTTCCGGCGCGCATCTGAGCTTCCGTATCGGTTTGGTCTGTGCTGTAGGACAGGCTGGCATAAGTGCCTGGAGCGACCAACTTTTCAGCAATTGTGAGATAGTCCTCAAGTGCTTCCAGGGCCGACTGGGCGTCGGTGATCTGGCCTTGGAACTTCTCGGCATAGACTGCTGTTTCCTCGTCGATCTCTTCCAAAGCGGCTTCGAATGCTTCGGGGCTTGCCATCAAGCTTTCCAAGTTCCATGTTTCTTCTATAGGTATTTCTGAACGTGGCGGTAAACTTTTAACCAATGATTTTCTCTCCCTTGTATTCCGGATGTCGAACTAATGCTAAGTATAATGTCCAAATCACGAAAAGTAAAAAAGTTTTAAAATTAATAAGAAAATTACGAAAAAGATGTTTGAGCGATAATTAAGGCGGGTATAAATCAGTACAAGGCGGAATGACCGTCAGAAGACACGAGCGGTTTTTACCGGAATCGCCTTCTGGCGAGAATATGCACAGCCTTGGCGGAAAATTTGCTTTACTGGCGATATAGCTCTTGTCGGGAACCAGATGAAAATGGTTCAGCCTAAGAAGTTTCAACAGTAACAGGTAGGTTTTTTGTGTAAGTGCAACTGAACGCCTGGCTGCAAAGTCTATTGATCACTGAGAGGTATATGTGAGAAATCCAAAGACGGCCAGCGCCATTAAACTGCATAGGCGGGAGTTTTACATCGCCAACATGTACGTTTGTAGAAGAATTGAATAAAATTTTCCGCGTGCGAAAATCCTCCACGGACGAATCGGGGGATAAGGTAAGGAAGAGCATGATCCGAGTTGATCGGATCATGCTTTTTCTATGTGTTCTGGCAGGCATCTTTCGATGCGATGTGGAATAGAGCATAGGATGACTTAGCCAAAGGAGTGGACGAGATTGAGTGAAACGGTAGAACATGCAATCCAAGACGAGTATGGAAAAGATTTCGCCTGGTGCTACGGATGCGGGCGCCTGAACGAAGACGGGCTTCATCTCCGGACGGGGTGGAACGGCGACGAAACAGTGACTTATTATGAATCGCGGAAAGAACATACGGCGATTCCGGGATTTGTTTACGGGGGGTTATTGGCCTCGCTTGTGGATTGCCACGGTACGGGTTCGGCGTCACTCGCCCTTCACCGCAAAAACGGGCATGAGCCTGGCAGCGGGGAAGAGCCGCCGCGTTTTGTGACAGGTTCATTGCATGTCGATTTCCTGAAACCGACGCCGCAAGGCAAGACTTTAAAAGCGGTAGGGAAAGTCGAGGAGATCCATCCGAAAAAGTTCAAAGTGAATGTGGAAGTGTTTGCGGGGGATGTGAAAGTTGCAAACGGTGAAGTGGTCGCCGTCTTGATGCCATCGACTTTCACTTCTTGAAAGGGAAGCCGGAGAACTCCGGCTTTTTTCATGCGCTTTATTCTTTAAAGTCTATAGGACTTGTAGGGATTCACGTGATGCTGTATGCTCAATATATTCAAAGCTCTATTCCTGAGGAGGAATCCGAATGACGGAGAAAGTTTATGTGATTCATGAAAACGAAGAATGGACGGTCCATTTATTCCGGCGCTTGGAAGAACTCGGGGTGCCTTATGTAGACTGGTTTACTGATGCAGGGACGGTCGATTTGATGGACGAGCCGCCCCAAGGGATATTCTATAACCGCATGAGCGCTTCTTCGCATACGAGAGGGCATCGGTTCGCGCCAGAAATGGCCGAAGCGAAAATTGCATGGCTCGAACGCCACAACCGCCGCATCGTCAATGGCAGCCGGGCACTCCGGCTTGAAGTGAGCAAGGTGAACCAGTACATGGCACTTGATGCTGCCGGCATCCAGACGCCGAAAACGGTTGCGGCGAGCGGGAAGGAACAGCTTCTTGCAGCGGCGTCCGCTTTTAAGGGCGAATCGTTTATCACCAAGCATAACCGCGCCGGAAAAGGGCTTGGCGTCCGGTTGTTCCATTCATTGGAAGCGCTGGAGGAATACGTGGGCGGAGATGAATTCGACGAATCCGTGGATGGCATCACTTTATTGCAGCAATACATTCAATCACCTGAGCCGTATATCACGCGCTGCGAGTTTATCGGCGGCAAATTCCTTTATGCGGTGCGTGTGGATACATCGGAAGGCTTCGAATTATGCCCAGCCGATGCCTGCCGTTTGGAGGACATTTCTTGCCCGGCAGACGGCGCATCGGAAACGCGCCCCAAATTCCAGGTCATCGAAGGCTTTGATGATCCGATCATCGCCAAGTACGAACGTTTTCTTCAAGAAAGCGGCATCGAAGTGGCGGGCATCGAATTTATCCGAAATGCCGGTGGTGAGCTGTTCACTTACGATGTCAACACCAACACAAATTACAATGCCGATGCAGAAGCCGTGGCAGGCACATACGGCATGCTGGAACTGGCGAAGTATCTCGACCATCAGCGGCAAACCATCGCGACTTTCACGAAATGATGAAGATAAACATAAACATAAGAAAGAACAGCCGGATGCAGATCCGGCTGTTCTTTTTCTCGTACAGGGGGCTGGAAGTTTATCTCCGGCGATTCAAGGGAACGGTTGAAAAAAGGGATTTGTTTGCGGAAGGGAGTGAACTCGCGATGGATAAAGAAACAAAGGAAGTGGAAGAGCGGACGCCTTCGGAACCGGAAGACGTGGCGGACGTGGAAAGCAAGGAATTAAAAACGGCATCGAAATTCGACGGCATCTATAGCCGTGTCTCCTCGAACCGCCTGGAAAACTTGCGCACGACCCATATCGAAAACAAGGCGAAGGAATTGGCGCGCAAAGGACACCGCTAAGCTATTCCTCGCGCGGCAATTTCTCCATGGCGCTTGCGACTTCAAATGCCAAGTCATCGTTACCGAATGACTGGAGCACTTCGAGCAGGACGTCGCCGTCGATGTCGTATTCGAACGATTCGGTTTCTTCCATCGCGGTTTTCAACAGCTGATTCTCAGCCTGTGCCGGATACGCTGCCGTGTACAGTGCGAGCGGGTCGATTTTATGGTTGACGCACCATTGCACAAAGACGCGGACCATCGTTTCTTCATCTTGCTGGTATTTTTTGATGATAAATTCTTCACGGCTTTCATAGTCCATGCCGGTCACTCCTTTTACAGAATCTTGGGATGTTTTCACAATAGCAGATAAATCGTTCGGCTGCATGGACTTCCTGCATTATTTACTCTAAAATGGTCCATAGCACTGATAGTATCGGAGGGGAAAGAATGAAATTACTTCAAGTACGAAAAGGCCAATTCGTCTACTACAAAAACGAATTGCACAAAGTTTATTCCGTCAAGCCGCTCGCTAAGAAATCGGTTTTGATGTTCCGCGTCAAGGACATGGAGCAAGTGGCAAGCCGCGCTGACGAAGTGTCGCTCTATAAGCCGAAACATATGGATTCGTTCCTGTTCTTCGGGGAGCGCTACACCTTGCGCGAAGACGTATCGGCAGAAGAAGGCGGATACATCCTGATCGCCAAGCCCGACCCGGATTATATGGACCATTATTCCTTGAACGAGTTCGAGAAGATCGAGTCGGTCGAAGGGAAGAATGTCATCACGACAAGACAAAATACGGTCAAGTCGAGAGAATTCTTCGTGATGGTCCCAGGAGAAGAGCAAGGCAGCAACGACATTGCGTATTACGACAAAGGGAAAGTATCCGAAGAACAGAAGCGGCATGATGCTCAGCTCGCAGAAGATTTGCGCGACAGAAGCTCGATCCGCCCGTCGATCGGCGATGTCTATTTGAACCTGGATAACGCAGGAACGGCCATGGTCGTCGCCATCATCGGCGAAGAAGTGACCCTTGGCACCGGCGATAAGCTGACATTCCACGATTTGCATAAAGCGGACAACTGGAGCTACCTCTACAATGTAGCGGACGGCGATTTCCGATAATAAAAAAAGGAGGGAATGAATGAAGCATCCGCTGAGTTCATTCATTTGCGACGCATCTGCCGCGCAGATGTGGGAGCACATCTTTTATGTGAGGCTTGAGCAAAGCGAAAGTTGAACATAAGGACTTTCGCATTGGGCAATCGATTCACGATTCACGGAAAGTTTTGAAAAATTTAGAGTTTCTCAATACTCAAAAAAGGCAGCCAATGCGGCTGCCTTTTTTATTCTTCAATTCTTTATTTCACTAGGACGTCCTGAAATTCTTCGGTGCGTTCGATCACTTTTTTGGCATAGGGGCATTGGGGGTCTACTGATTTGCCTTCGTTTCTTGCGTGCTCAACCATTTTGCCCACCAGCTCTTTGCCCATGCCTTGACCGCTGAGCTGCGGTGCCACTTCGGTGTGGTCAACGGTCAGCACATCACCGTTATCGACGTAACTGACAAAACCGACTTCTTCCGAGCCGTCGAGCAATGCGATTCGATTATCTTGGTGTTGAAAATCCATTCCGTGTTCCTCCTTTTAAAAAACAATTCTACTTAAAAGTATTCCCGTTCTGTTCAATTATATGCATAAGGGGTATGAAAAGAAAAGGAGGGGATGACATGGAGGGCAACCAAAAAGAACGGCGGGCAATCAGCCAAATCGAAGAAATTTTCGGTGAGCATGAAGGGTACCGGCGTGCCCATGCCAGAGGTACAGGATATAAAGGGACATTCGAAGGAAGCGGGCAGGCAATGGAACTGACCGATGCCGCGCATTTTCGACAAGCGAAAGTGCCAGTGCTTGTTCGCTTTTCCCATTTCTCGCCGGATCCCACTTGGGCGGATGCGATGTCACCGGTGAAAGGAATGGCGATCCAATTCAAAATCGGGCCTGAAGAAGTGACAAATATCGTATCGGTGACTTCACCGGTGTTCTTTACCCATTCGCCGGAGCGTTTCATGGAGATGCTTGAAGTGTCCAGGTCTTTCCAAAGAGGCCGCCCGAAATTGGGGGAACTGGCAGAGCTGTTGATGGACTTTCCTGAGGTGCGGGCGATGTTTTCAAGCGTGAAGAAAATGACGGTGCCCGAAAGTTTTGCGACGGGCATCTATCATTCGATCCATGCTTTCTACTTTGAAAAGAAAGGAAAAAGGCAAGCGGTCAAATATCTATTCGAGCCGGAGGCGGGCGAAGACAAGCGATCGTTGAAGGATATGAAAGACCTGCCTTTCGGGTACTACGAACAGGAATTGGCAGAGCGGATTGCGCGCAGCCCTGCATCTTTTAAACTGTATGCCATTATCGGTGAAGCAGGCGACCCGACGGATGATCCGACGCGCGACTGGCCGAAAGACCGTGAACGTGTCTATCTCGGTCGATTGACCATCGAAGCGCCTGAAGCTGAAGCCGAACAAGCGCTATACGACCCGACCGTAATGACCGCAGGAATCAGCTGTTCGGATGACCCGATCCTTCAGTTCCGCCGGGGAGCATACCGGCATTCCTATGAAAAACGAATAGCCGAAAATGAAGGAACCAAGAAACACTAGCTCATGCCGCCGTGACTTGCATTCCGCACAGAAGCAGATAACAAGCGACTGGAAAACGGCGCCAAAGGAAAAAGACAGCCCGCGTGGAATCCAAACGGGCTGTCTTTTTCAGTAGAGCTTGCCTTGTTTATGCAACACGGTCGATAGGCGCTGCACGGCATGGATAAAGCAATTCTCGCGAAGTGGATACGGGTCCCCGAAATATTGGGGAAGGATGGTGTCCATCGTTTCCTGCATTTTTTCCAATAGCAGGCGGAACACTTCCGATTCTTCATGGTACTGGGTTTCGCGGCCTTGCAGCCATTCAAGATAGGAGACGATGACGCCACCGGCATTGGCTAGAATATCTGGGATGATGATAACCCCTTTATCGCTTAAGTACGCATCGGCATCGCGCGTCGTCGGGGCGTTTGCGCCTTCTACGATAATCTTGGCTTGGATGTTTTCCATATTGTCTTTGCGGATTTGGTCTTCGAGTGCGGCCAAAAAGAGCACGTCGACAGGCAAAGTCAATAATTCGTCGCGCCCACGGATTTCTGCCTTGATGCCCGACTCACTAAGTTCAGCCGCATCTTTCGGCAAATCCCCGCGATTGCTTGAAGTGAAAGCGATCAAGCTTGGAATATCGAGGCCGTCTTCGTTATAAAGCGTAACGTTGCGGTCGCTGACGGCGATCACTTGGTTGTTCAAGGCACGGCATTGATAAGCTTCAAGTGCAGCGACGGACCCGACGTTCCCAAAGCCTTGCACCGCCATCTTCAAGGGGCGTTCCGCATGCTCCAAAGCGGTGTTGGCAAATGGATTCCCTGAATTTTCCAGATGCTCTTTGTGCGCTACTGCATAATCATGGATCAAATAGCGGAAAGTGAAATAGACGCCTTTGCCGGTCGCTTCCCGACGGCCGAGCGAACCGCCATTGACGACACTTTTCCCGGTAAAGCTGCCGAGATAGGGCTTGCCATGATGGATCTTTTTATACTCCGCCATCATCCAGTCCATTTCGCGTTCGCCAGACCCCATGTCAGGTGCCGGGATGTCTTTATCCGGGCCGATGACATCGGCAAAATAGCGGACATATTTACGTGAGACGATGTTCAATTCCTTTTCGCTGTAATCACGCGGGTTGATGACGATGCCGCCCTTGCCGCCCCCGAAAGGCACTTGGTGCAATGCATTTTTCAAGGTCATCAGGAACGCCAGGTTGACGACTTCTTCTTCATTGACCCCTTCATAAAAGCGGATGCCGCCTTTATAGGGCCCTAAGCTGTCATTATGCTGGACACGGTAGGCAGGAATCCGTTCGATCGTGCCGTCTTCGCGCGGGACGCGCAAGAACGACTTATGGATATTGTTCGGCGTGGAAATGATTGCGCTCAAGGATTTAAACGCTTGCGTCCGTTCGCCATTTGTCAGGTCAGGAAGGAATTCCTTTTTCTCGTATAGGGCATCGAGTGACTCCTGAATGATTTTCTTCGTTTCTTCTTCCAATGCGAGCACCTCCAAGATATTCATACTTCCCTATACCCTGTGGATGCGTCGATAAGCTAAAAAATGCCGCCGTCAGTTCAACGGCGGCCAGGAATTTATTTTTTGCGCTGCATCGATTGATGTTCCGTGTTCAAAGCTTTGAACAGAGCGATGACCATCAGGATCATGACGAACGAAAACGGCAAAGCCGCAATGATGATGGTGTTTTGCACTGCCGTCAACCCGCCGACAGAAAGCAGGATCGCAGCGACAAGCGATTGGGCGATTCCCCAGAGGATCTTGATCTGGTTGCTAGGCAGCAGCGACCCTTTTGTCGATTGCATGCCAAGGACGAAAGTCGCCGAGTCTGCGGATGTGATGAAGAATGTGCTGACGAGCAAGATCGCGATGATCGACATGATGATCCCGAGCGGCAGTTGGCTGAATGTCGCAAACAAGGTTTGTTCGGTCGGGAAGGCGGTCAAGTCGACACCGCTTTTTTGGATATCGATCGCCGTGGTCCCGAATGCGCCGAACCATAACGAACCGAAGATGGTAGGGGCGAGGACAACGCCGATCAAAAACTCGCGGATCGTCCGGCCTTTGGAAACGCGGGCGATGAACATGCTGACGAATGGCGCCCAGGAAATCCACCATGCCCAGTAGAAGATTGTCCAGCCATCGAGCCAGCTGCGGTTTTCCGCATCAAGCGGTGCAGACTGGAAACTCAAGCTGATCAAATTCTGGACATAAGCCCCGAATGTTTCCGTAAAGAGATTGAGGATCAAAATCGTCGGCCCGAGAACGAGGACCAACACAAGTAAAGCAATGGCAAGCACCATATTGGTATTCGACAAATACTTGATCCCTTTGTTCAGTCCTGACCAAGCCGAGATGATGAACAATAAAGTGACGACGCCAATGATGAGCATCTGCACCCAATATTCCTGCGGTGCGCCAAATAGATAGGCAAGCCCGCCATTGATTTGCGCAGCTCCGAAGCCGAGCGAGGTGGCAACGCCGAAGACGGTGGCGAACACGGCCAATACATCGACCAATGTGCCGAGCGGCCCGTCCATGCGATCGCCGAATAATGGCTTCAAGGTAGTGGAAATCAGAGCCGGCTGCCCTTTGCGGAATTGGAAAAATGCCAGTGACAGCGCGACCATTCCATACATGGCCCAAACATGGATGCCCCAATGGTAATAAGTACGCTGCAAAGCTTCCTTGAAAGCTTCATCCGTTCCGGGTTCAGCTGTCGCTGGCTGGATGGCGAAATGAGACAATGGTTCAGAAGCGCCGTAGAAAACGAGCCCGATACCCATGCCGGCCGAGAACAGCATGGCCAGCCACGTAAAAGTGGAAAATTCAGGACGGTCCGAATCCCGGCCGAGGCGGATTTTGCCGTAAGGGCTGATGATGATGACGACGACAAAAATCAGCAGAAGCGCCATGATCATCAAATAATACCAGCCGAAAGCTGTATTGATATAAGTGCGGATCGTGCCAGTGGCCTGTTCGAAAACTTCCGGTGCGATAACCCCGAAACCGACAGTCAAAATGACGAGTGCAAATGCGATATAGAAAACTTTAGTTGCTTTATTCATGTATCCTCCTATGATGTTTTTTTAACATAACTATTAAGGTTATAGGAATATAGATAAATAGTCAAATGCTTCATGTAGATTGAAAGGAATGCTATAGTCACATATTGAATGGGAGAATATGGGTTCCGGGTAAAGGGTACAGCTAAAAAAAGCCCTGCACAAAAGGGGCAGGGCGTTCACCAGCCATTCCATTCGTTTTGCTGCTCTTCTTCGGCAATGATGCGGAGGTCGTCAGCGGAGATGATGAGGATTTCGTATTCGTTCTTCTCGGCGTAGCGCTCTGCTTCCTGCTTGATGAACTTCGGAGAGCCTTCCGTCTCCTCGTCATAGATCAGCAGGATGCCGTCGGAGTTTCTGAGGAAGAATTTATTTTTCTCGACGAACTGCCAAGGTGCCTCATAAGGCTTGTTTGTTAGGCTGCGGTGGAAATCGGCTTGAGATAACAGGAATTCGTATTTTTCCTGTTTCGCCTCGTTCCAGTTTTTTTCCTGGTCCTCGAAAGGCGTGAGAATGGCAAAATGCAACTGTGGAAATTCCTCTTGCAGCTCGATCACCGCTTCCGCAGCCCACGTTTCGACGCCGAGCTGGCCGCTCAGGATCACCCATTCGAGTCCTTCATCGACCAGTGTGCGCAGGCGGTTTTCGAGCGCTTTCTTAATAAAGCGGACGCCTTCGTGCTTGTCGTCGAATATGCCGAGCTCATGCGGTTTATAGCCGGTGATTACTAAACGTTTAAGCATATCGTCTCCTCCTTCATGCAAATCAGTGTTATAAGTTTAACGCATTTTCTTAGGGAATGGAGAATGCTCTTCATGTTTTGTGTGCACGTCCTCCGATGACTGAATATTCATTATTATGTTAAGCTTAACGGAAAAAGGAGTGAGGCCAGTGGCCACTATTGAAGAGGTGGAGCAGGCAAGAAGCCGCATTCAAAACATCATCCACAATACACCGATCGTGCATTCACGGTTGCTCCAGGAAAAATGGGGCCGCCGGGTGTTCTTTAAGGTGGAGCATTTGCAGAAAACAGGGTCGTTCAAGATTCGCGGGGCGGCCAACGCTGTGACCAACGCTGTATCGGATGGGGCGAAACTCGTGACGGCAGCATCTTCGGGCAATCACGGCCAAGCGGTCGCTTATGTGGCCAACGAGCTTGGCATCGCCTCTGTCATCGCCGTGCCGACGGATGCCAGCCCGGCAAAAGTCGCAGCGATCAAAGCGTATGGCGGGCAGGTGGAATATTGCGGCACCACTTCAGCGGAGCGGATACCGTATGCCGTGTCGCTCGCGCAACAACAGGGCGGCGTCTATATTCCTCCGTATGACCATCGCGACGTCATCGCCGGACAAGGGACAGCTGGCTTAGAGATCATCGAGCAAATGACGGATGTGGATGTGATTGTCGTGCCTGTCGGGGGCGGTGGATTGATTTCGGGTATTTTGACGGCTGTGAAGGCACAGCGGCCCGATGTATTGGTGATCGGCGCAGAGCCGGCGCTTGCAAATGACACGGCCTTGTCTTTGGAGCGTGGGGAGATTACAGCAATCGGCCCGACCGAAACGATTGCCGACGGCTTGCGGACCACGCAGCCGGGAGACCTGACATTCCCGATTGTGAGCGAGCTGCTCGACGGGTTGGTGTTGGTGGAGGAAGAGGAAATTATCGAAGCGATGCGCGATATCGCTGTGCGCATGAAGCAGTTGGTGGAACCTTCCGGCGCAGTAGCCGCTGCTGCTGTCATGTCGGGCAAGGCAGGCGGGCCGGATCAAACCATCGTTGCGGTCATTTCAGGCGGCAATGTCGATCTTCCGCGTTTCGCCTCGTTGATGAACACTGCTGAAAAGGAATAAGCCGAGTTGCTTTGACCCGAGCATTGACCATGATGGGGCTCGGCTTTTCGGTGCGGGAATGCGATTGCATATTATTGATGAAAACGGTAACATAATGTTTAAGTATTCTGAACATACCGACTAGTCGGTATATATAATGGAGGGGGAAGCGATATGCCAGTGATGGATTTATTCGATTTAACAGGCAAGACAGCGATTGTGACAGGGGGCGGCCGAGGCCTTGGCGCACAGATTGCCGAAGGATTCGCGGAAGCCGGAGCCAATGTAGTGCTGTGTTCACGCAAAGTGGAAGCGTGCCAGGAAGTCGCAGGGAAGCTTGAGGCGAAGGGTGTGAAAACGTTGGCGCTTGCATGCGATGTCACCAATCCGGCAGATGTTAAGAACGTCGTCGAAAAGACTGTCGAGACATTCGGTACGATTGATATTCTCGTGAATAATTCGGGGGCATCCTGGGGAGCGCCGGTATCTGAAATGCCGCTTGAAGCATGGAACAAAGTAATGGCGGTCAATGTCACCGGAACTTTCCTGATGAGCCAGGCTGTTGGGGAAGTGATGATTTCGCACAATAGCGGCAAAATCATCAACATCGCTTCGGTCGCCGGGCTCGGGGGAATCGACCCGCAGCTGATGGATGCGATCGGCTACAATACGAGCAAAGGAGCAGTCATCACGTTCACGAAAGACTTGGCGGCGAAATGGGGGCACCATAATATCAATGTCAACGCCATCGCGCCCGGGTTCTTCCCGACGAAAATGTCGAAAGACGTGATGAAGCACGGCGAGAAAGGCTTGCTTGCGAGAACGCCGTTAAACCGTTTCGGTACAGACGAAGACTTGAAGGGTGCAGCTTTATTCCTGGCGGCGAAAGCCTCGGATTATGTGACCGGCGATGTCGTGATGGTCGATGGGGGCATGCACGCCATGTAAGGGATGCGCAGCTATTGAAGGCAGTGCATATTTGAACAAAAAAGGGGACGGAGACGATGAAAGCTGAGGCGAATGTATACCGGGGCGCTGATTTCCTGATGAAAGCCGCGGGCCGGATCTTTACACCTGAACAGTTTACCGACGAACATAAAATGATTGCGAAAACAGCGAAGCAGTTTCTGGAAAAAGAAGTGCGCCCGCACAACGAGCGGCTGGAAGGGCAGGATTTCGAACTTGTCCAGCAGCTTTTCCGCAAAGCGGGAGGGCTTGGCCTTCTCGCACACAGCATTCCGGAGGCTTATGGCGGGCTCGGGCTCGATAAAATCAGCAAAGGGCTGGTCGGGGAATCGCTCGGCCCGGCAGGCGGATACGGCGTGGCGCATTCCAACCACACGTGCATCGCAACGCTGCCGATTACGTATTTCGGAACACCGGAACAGAAAGAATACTATCTGCCGAAACTCGCAAGCGGCGAATTTATCGGGGCATACTGCCTGACGGAACCGGGAGCGGGTTCGGATGCCTTGGCCGCCCAAACGACTGCGGTACTCAATGAACAAGGGACGCATTATTTGCTGAATGGTTCGAAGTTGTACATCACCAACGCCGCGTTTTCCGATACCTTCATTACCTATGCGAAAGTGGACGGCAAAGCGTTCACTGCATTTATCGTCGAAAAGAAACATCCCGGCTTATCGCTCGGGCCCGAAGAGAAAAAAATGGGCATCAAAGGATCGTCGACGCGTCCGGTCATTTTCGAAGATTGCGAAGTGCCGGTGGAAAACGTGCTTGGCGAAGTGGGAAAAGGCCATCTGGTGGCATTGAACGTTTTGAATCTCGGCCGCTTCAATTTAGGGTCGGCCTGCATGGGCGCTGCCAAATTCAGTTTATCGCTGGCACTGGACTACACGGAGGAGCGCAAGCAGTTTAATCGGGCCATCTCGGAGTTTTCGGCGACACAAGAGAAAGTGGCGAAGATGGCTACGCGCATATTCGCATTGGAATCGTTGCAATACCGGACCGCCGGCTATCTTGAAGAAGCGCTTGGCGGATTGTATGAATCGCAGGACCATGGATTGATCGCCAAGCGGATGATGGAATATGCTGCCGAATGCGCCATCTGCAAAGTATACGGCTCTGAAACCCTGGATTTCGTCGCGGATGAGAGCTTGCAGCTGTTTGGCGGCTACGGCTATATCCAGGAATACAAAATCGAGCAAGTGTACAGGGATTCACGCATCAACCGCATTTTCGAAGGAACGAATGAAGTGAACCGGCTGCTCATTCCGGGAAATGTATTGAAAGCGGCCGCAAAAGGCGCATTCGACCTGGAGGCAACAGCGGCGCAAGCTGTTGAGGAAATGCAGGCGCCGGAAGTGCCGTATATCGGGACGCTTGCCCGAGAAACGGAAGCCGTACGGGCAATGCGGCGCGTCTTCCTTAGCACGCTCGGGCTTGCCGCAAAATCCTACGGAACTGGAATCGGCGAGCAGCAAGAAGCGCTTTTGAAACTAGCGGACATCGCGATTGCCTTGTATGCCGCCGAATCGGCCGTTGCGCGGGCGCAGCAAGCACTCGAAGAGGATGAGAAAAAAGCCCAGCATAAAGTGGAGATGGCCCAAGTGTTCATCGATGATGCCTTGCTCGAGACCGAGATGACGGCGCGCCAAATACTCCAAGGCATGACAGAAGGGGAAGAACTGGCGCGCTATACGGCGATGGTGACAGCCGAACTCAGCCGCCTGCAGCGCGGCGGGACATCTGCAGCCAAGCGCCAACTGGCTCAAACGATTTATCAGGCAGGGCAGTATATCAGCTAAGGGGGAAATATGATGAAAGTGGTGAAATTCGTGGAATACGGCGGTCCGGAAGTGCTTCAGTATATCGATTCGGAGCAGCCGAAACCGAAAGATCATGAAGTGCTGATTGAAGTGAAAGCCGCAGGGGTCAATTATGCCGATACGGCAAGACGGGAAGGGAAATATGTCGTGCCGACCGAATTGCCTTATATCCCGGGTTCTGAAGTGGCGGGAGTGGTTGCCGAAACAGGAGCGGGCGTTACACGCTTCAAACCCGGCGACCGCGTTGTCGCCTTGATCGAATCGTCAGGCTACGCTGAATATGCGGCGATTCCGGAACAGGTGCTCACGCCGGTGCCGGAAGGCGTCAGTTTTGAAGAAGCAGTGGCATTGCCGCTTCAAGGCTTGAGTGCTTACCATATTTTAAAGACGATGGGCCGTCTGGAGCCTGGGGAAACGGTATTGATCCACGCTGCCGCAGGAGGCGTCGGGACGATCGCCGTGCAGCTTGCGAAACTGTTCGGTGCCGGGAAAATCATCGCTACGGCGAGCACGGAAGAAAAGCTGTTCCATGCCGAGAAGATGGGCGCCACTCATTTGGTGAACTATAGCGAAGATGGCTGGGTAGGGCGCATCAAAGAAATCACCGAGGGAAAAGGCGTCGACCTGGCCCTTGAAATGGTCGGGGGCAGCGTCTTCAACGATACGCTGAAGACCTTGGCACCGTTTGGGCGATTGGTCATTTTCGGTGCAGCGAGCGGCGAACAAGCGACATTTGCGCCGGGCCAATTGATGAAGCGCAATCAATCGGTCATCGGCTTTTTCCTGCCGCAGATCATGCGCAAACCGGAATTATTCCAAAAAAGTTTTCAGGAATTGCTCGGATATATGGATAGCGGGCAATTGAAATTGACGATCGGCGGTACGTATCCGCTCGAACAAGCGGCTGATGTGCACGAATTGCTGCAAAGCCGCAAAACCATCGGAAAGCTGGTGCTGAAACCATGAATGATGTCCAACAAGCTAAATCCCAAGGAGTGCTGGACGAACTTGGATTGAAACTTATAAGGCATCCTTTGCCGTTCAGGCTGAACCACGTCAATTGCTTCATGGCAGAAGGGGAAGAAGGCTGGACGATTATCGATACCGGATTGAACAATGACGTATCGAGAGAGTTGTGGGGGCAGGAAATCGGTGATAAAACCGTGGAGCAAATCCTTCTGACCCATTATCACCCGGATCATTTTGGCTATGCAGGGGGCTTACAGCAAAAGACCGGCGCGCGGCTGTCGATGAGCAAAATAGACGCAGACGCAGGAATGAAGTCCTGGGATGATACATTTTTGGATGCTTTGCCAGGTTATTATCAGGCAGCGGGCATCCCACAGGAAGCGGCACAGGAAATGGCGGACAATACGAGAGCCTTTCAGCCGCTCGTTTCCCCGCTCCCGGAAGTGGACCACTATTTCGGCGAAAGGGAAAAAATCCGCATCGGCCGGTTGGAATATGAAGTGCTGTTCGTGCCGGGGCATTCGGATGGCATGGTGTGTTTTTATCAACGCGAGCACAATGCCCTGTTAGCGGCAGACCATATCTTGCCGCGCATCACGCCGAATATTTCCTATTGGTTCCATGGCGACCCGAATCCGCTTCTGACGTATATGCGTTCTTTGAAGAAAATCCGCAAATTGGATGTGGAATGGGTGATCCCATCCCATGGGCAGCCATTTCAAGGCGCAAACAAACGAATCGATGAATTGCTTGCCCATCACGAAGAACGCTTGGATGCGACATGGCAGATGCTCAAACAGCCGTTGACGATCTTCGAAGTGCGCGAGCGCCTATTCGACCGCCCGCTGACAGTCCATGAAATGCGCTTTGCGGTCGGCGAAACATTGGCCCATCTTGAATATCTGCGCTCCGAAGGGAGATGCGAACGGGCGATGGAAGGAGAGCGCTGGGTGTATAAACAAACTTGAAAAGGATGTGTAAAGATGAGAATGCTGATGGTAGGGGCAGGCGGTATCGGGGGTTATTTCGGTGCGCGTTTGCTTGAAAAAGGAGAAGACGTCACATTTCTGGTCAGGGAAGGACGCAAGAAAAAAATTGAAGAAGAAGGCTTGCGCGTCAATAGCCGGCACGGGGATCTTCATCTCCAGCCGGCTCTTTTGACGAAAACGATGAACGCCGAGCCGTTCGATATCATTCTTCTATCGACAAAAGCCTATCAGCTTGAACAAGCCATTGAAGACATCCGCCCGTTCGTCGGCGAAGAGACGATAATCTTGCCGCTGTTGAACGGCATAGCGCATGTTGCCCAGCTCGTCTCCGCTTTCGGGGAAGACGCGGTGATCGGCGGCCTCTGCTTTATCGAAACGACCATTGGCGAAGATGGGTCGATCGTCCAAACGAGCCCGATCCATCAGTTGGTTTACGGGGAGCGGGGCGGTGAGCGGACAGCCCGCATCGACAAATTGAAATCGCATTTCGATGGAACGAAAGCGGAATTCATCTTGAGCGAGGACATCGACCAGGACATGTGGCATAAATACATGTTCATCACGGCAATGTCGGGCATCACTTCCCTCATGGAATCGCCAATCGGCCCGATTCGCAAGCTGCCGTCCGGCCAATCCGCCATCCGATCCTTGCTCGACGAACTTGAAGCGGTAATGACGGCGATCGGCGCGCCAATCAAAAAAGGGATCGCCGCTACCCAGCTCGATAAAGTGAACAGCATGGACGATAGCATGAAATCATCGATGCAGCGTGATATGGAAAAAGGCCAGGGCATCGAAGCCGACCATCTGCAAGGGCATCTCATTGAAAAGGCGAAGCAAGCCGGTATTCCGGTCCCGGTACTTGAGACCGTTTACACGAAACTGAAATTATATGAAGAAAACAAAAAAATGGAAAAATAAAAAACAGAACATTTACAATATTAAATTACTCCTCTATGATTAAACAAGATATGCAGAAATTTCAAAAAAGATAAGGGAGTTGGGGAATGTGAATGCAATCGCTTTAGCTGCTATGGGATTATTTATATTCGTTCTCGGATACCGTTTTTATTCCAAATTCGTAGCAGAAAAAATCTTCAAGCTCGACCCGAATTACGTGACACCGGCCCACCGTTACAAGGACGGTGTCGACTTTGTCCCGACCAATAAGTTTGTCCTATGGGGACACCATTTTACCTCCGTTGCAGGGGCGGCGCCGATTCTCGGCCCGGCTATCGCCGTCTATTGGGGCTGGCTGCCGGCGGTCCTGTGGGTCGTTTTAGGTACAGTTTTTGCAGCAGGTGTCCATGACTTCGGCACACTCGCGCTTTCGGTCCGCAACAAAGGGCAATCCGTCGGGACGCTCGCCCACCGCTTGATCGGCCAACGCGGGAAAGTGTTGTTCTTGTTTATCATCTTAATCTTGGTTCTCATGGTCAATGCGGTATTCGCTTGGGTCATCGCGAACTTGTTCATCTCGTATCCGGCCAGCGTCATTCCGGTATTCATCCAAATTCCGCTCGCGATTTGGATCGGCTACGCTGCTTACAAGCGAAATATGAAAATGCTTATCCCTTCTTTGATAGCGCTTGCAATCATGTATGGGACAGCAGTCATTTCCAGCCAAGTAGACTTTTTGCAAATCGACCTTGTCCGCTATATGGGCGGGGAAGAAGGCGCCGGCTTATTCGGGCTTGGCGCGATTTCCAGCGCGTTCTTCATCTGGATAGTCGTCTTGATGGTTTATGTCTATATCGCATCCACGCTGCCGGTTTGGAAACTGCTCCAGCCGCGTGATTTCATCAACTCTCACCAATTGATCGTCGGCCTTGCGATTTTGTATTTGGGGCTATTGTTCACGAATCCTGAAATCACGGCTCCGGCAACCAACCCGGGAGCGGATGTTTCCTGGTTCCCGCTGCTCTTCATCACCATCGCTTGCGGGGCGATTTCCGGTTTCCACGGCCTCGTTTCTTCGGGTACTTCATCGAAGCAGCTGGATAAAGAAACAGATGCCCGCTTTGTCGGCTATTTGGGCGCTGTCGGTGAAGGCGTACTCGCATTGATCTCGATCATCGCTGTCATCACGCTATTCCCTGACCGTGCAGCATTCAGCGCATCTTACAGCAGCTTTGCTGAAGCAAGTGGCGCAGGCCTTGGAAACTTCATCGAAGGCGCGACAATCCTTGCTTCAGGGTTGATGATTCCGGGCTCGGTCGCTTCGACGATCGTTTCGATCATCGTCGTTTCGTTCGCTGCCACGACACTCGATACATCGGTCCGCCTCATGCGTTACATCATCTCTGAACTCGGTGTCGAATACAAAGTGCCGCAGCTTGAGAAAAAGCACGTAGCGACTTCGATTGCGGTACTTTCGAGCATGGCGCTTGTCATCTTGCCGGAAGGGCCGAACGGCTTCGGTTCCGGCGGTTACTTGCTATGGCCGCTGTTCGGGACGTCCAACCAGCTGCTTGCCGGGATCAGCTTGCTGTTGATTTCGATCTGGCTGCGCAAGCTCGGCAGAAATTACATGATTACCATTATCCCGATGGTGTTCTTGATGTTCATGACGCTATGGGCAATGTTCCAGCAAGTGTTCCTGCAATGGGCTTGGTACAATGAAGGATCGAATACATTGCTGTTCGTCTTCGGGGCCATCATTTTCGTCTTTACGCTATGGATTATCCTGACCGCTGCGCAGGCGCTCATGAGCAAATCAAATCCTGGCTTTTCGGATGAAGATTTGAAATAATAGCGGTAACGAATGGAACGGAAAATAGAACTGCTGCCAGAAGGCTGTTCATTACTATAGGAAGAAATGCCAAGGGATCATATTCATGTGATCCCTTGTACTTTTTTCAGGAAGAGGTGCCGTTATGCCGATCAGCGACAAACTGAAAAAATTAATCGACTGGTATGAGGCTGTCTTGGAACATCCGCACCGAACGGAAATCGCCCGGGAGCTCCGCAGTGAAGACGACCTGTTCCTGCTGATGCTGTATTCGGAAATGCTCGGTATCCCGAATCCGGTCTATTACTACACGCTCGAGCTGTATCCGTACATGATCGAGGAATTCCACGACTGGCATTTGCGCATGGGAATGGAAAAATCCCCGCTGTCCGGAATCCGCTGCTGCTGACTTTTAACGAAACGAGGGAATGTCATGGACGTATTATCGAAAAACATTATCTTTGTGGGAGGCAAAGGCGGGGTCGGCAAATCGACATCCGCTGCAGCCATCGCCTGGCAATCCGCAAAAGCGGGGTACAGGACTTTGCTGGTCTCTACAGACCCCGCGCATAACGTCGGGGACATCTTCAATGAACAGATCGGCGGCCGCACAAAAGAAATTGCGGATAATTTATACGCGCTTGAAATCGATCCCGAAATCGAGACGGAAAATTACATCAAAGGCGTCAAAAACAATATCCGCGGGACGGTCCACACGAGCATGATGGAAGAAGTGAACCGCCAGCTCGACACCGCAAAAGCATCACCGGGTGCTGACGAAGCGGCGCTTTTTGACAAGCTGATCCACATCATCCTCGAGGAGCGGCAGCATTTCGACAAGCTCGTATTTGATACGGCGCCTACCGGGCACACGATACGGCTGTTGTCATTGCCGGAATTGATGGGTGTATGGATCGAAGGCTTACTTGATAAGCGGCGCAAGACCAATGAGAACTATACGGCTTTATTGAATGACGGCGAACCGCGCGAAGACCCGATCTACGACGTCTTGCGCGAACGCCAGGAACGTTTCTCGAAAGCGCGTGATATTTTACTCGATGCCAAGCAAACCGGTTTTGTTTTTGTCTTGAACCCGGAGCGCCTGCCGATTTTGGAGACAAAAAAAGCATTGGAGCTATTGGATAAATACCATCTCCACGTCAAAACCCTGATCATCAATAAAGTGCTTCCCGAAACGGTGGAAGGCGCGTTTTTCCAGGAACGCAAAAAGCACGAAACGAAGTACATGGACATGATCAAAGAAACATTCCCGAAACAGCAATTATTGTATATCCCGCTGTTTTCACAGGACATCATCAGCAAACAGCAGCTAGAACAATTCAGCCAACATTTTCAGGAGGGTGACGCAGTTTGAAAGCATTTGTGATGGAAGCAGGCCAGTATAAATTAAAAGATATGCCAGAACCAATTGCGCAACAAGGAGAAGTGGTTGTGAAAATCCGCGATGCGGGCATCAACCGCCGCGACCTTGGACTGTTGAAGCGCTACGGTGACAATCCGGAAGCCTTGATCGTCGGATCAGACGGGGCGGGTGTGGTCGAATCGCTCGGAGAAGGCGTGACTGCTTTTAAGGTGGGCGATGAAGTGATCATCAATCCGGCGCTTCGCTGGGATGAAAACAGCGATGCACCGCCGGAAGCCTTCGATATTCTCGGGATGCCGGACCACGGGACATTCGCGGAGAAAATTGCGATTTCTGCAGAGCAGCTCGAGAAAAAACCGGCACATCTATCATGGGAAGAAGCGGGAGGGCTTGCATTGCCTGCTTTGACCGGCTACCGCGCGTTGTTCACGAAAGGGCAATTGAAAAAAGGCGATACTTTGTTCATCCCGGGCGCAGGAAGCGGCGTTGCGACATTTTTGATCCAATTCGCCAAAAACGCTGGCGCGAAGGTCATCGTCACGTCAAGAAGCGAAGAGAAACTTGCCCGGGCGAAAGAAATCGGTGCGGATATCGCGATCCCGACCGACAGTGATTGGGTCAAGGAACTCGAAGGGCAGACGATCGACCTCGTCATCGACAGCGTAGGCGGCGCCACATTCAACCGTTCTCTCGAAGTGTTGAAAAAAGGCGGACGCATCGTCATTTTCGGTGCGACCACTGAGGATAATGTCGATTTCAATTTGCGCAGCTTCTTCTATGGGCAATATCAATTGTTCGGTTCGACGATGGGCAGCCGCGAGGAATTGCGCGAGATGATCCAGCACATCGAACAGCACGGTACCCATCCTGCCGTCGACCGGGTCTTCTCGTTGGATGAGGCGCAAGAAGCATTTGATTATTTGGCGGAAGGCAAGCAATTCGGCAAAGTGATTTTACGTGCTTCCGAATAAAAAATGAAACTTTTTTGATCATCGGCCGTATATAAGGATAAGAAAGTAATTTGACTGGAGGTCATTTTAATGGAGAAAACTGGGCTAAAGATTCTCGTCCACGCCAGTGCGTTTTTCGCTCCGTTCCTTGTGCCGGTGATCGTCTTTTTCGTCGCCATGTTCGTCACGGACGACCATGAATTGAAGAAACTGTCGATTCAAGCTTTGTTGTTCCAATTGGTCATGGGCGCATTGCTCTTTGTATCGAGCATGTTGACGGTCGTCCTGATCGGATTCCCGCTCTTGCTGTTGTTCGGCGCCATCGGTATCATCGTGCCGATCATCGCGATCATCAAAGCCTTGAACAACGAGCCATACGATTATCCGGTAGTCGGGGCATGGTATCAATAATGGAATAGAAGCAGCATCACAAAACCCGCCGGGAATTTTCTCCGGCGGGTTTTTTGTGGAATCAAGTGTGTGAAGTACGAGAGAGGGGAAGCAGTAATTTTTATATGGGGGATTGCGCTCCAATCGAACATCCCATATAGCTCGGACTACGTGAAGAGTATAGTATAGGAAAGTGAGTAGAAAAGCTGCCGCTTTTCGACTGCGTTACAGGGGGCTGCTTTCCGAGGGGCGGGTGTTGAGCCAATGTGCCGCTAAGTGCACGGCACATTTGTCTCGCCAGCCCGCGCGGTCCCTCAGGAGTCAGCCCCCTTCCACTCCGTCTCTAGCTTTAGAGGGGAAAATCATTTCTTCAGCTCCTTTAAAATGAAATGTAGAAATTCATCTTATTATATAGCTAACTTCAAACAGGTAGAAGAATGGAGGGTCACGTGTCTTCATCCACAAAACAAACCCATAAATTTAACTTACCCAATTAGCGGCTTGTCAGACGCACCATCTCGGGAAGCGATTCCCCCCGTTAGCCGGCAATTGGTTAGAGAAGCAGATCTGATTATACATTCTTCACATAACGGAATCTTTAAGCCGCCGAGCGACACGGATGAGCCGCCGCAATGAGACAGGCGTTCTTCCTGGCTTATTGCGGGAGGCCAACCCAAAGCAAGGCGGCGAATACCAACATGGAGCTCCATTCAATATTCAGCAACCTTGTTACAAGAAAACTTTCGCTATCAAGTCCAGCTAAGCGCGACCGCCAAGCGACTTTGATTTTCCACCATTCAAATTCACCAACAAAAAAAGTGCAACGGCCTGAGCCGCTGCACTTTCTGTTATTCGAAGATATAGGACAAAGCTTTGATCGCCTGGTCACAGGTTTCGACGGTGGCGTTCGCTTTTTGGGAAAGTTCTTTTAACGGGTGATGCAATTTTTCAGGGCGAATGACGATGAGTGGTTTATGGCTTGCCAAAGCGGAGCTTGCGTCCATCGCTGTATTCCACTGCTTGTACTGCTCGCCGAACAAGGCAATGACGAGGTCCGATTTTTCCATCAACACACTCGTGCGCAAATTATTGAAACTAGATGCCGCGGCGTCCTTGAAGATGGCATTCGGCTGTTCGCCGAGAATCTCTTCGCCGATATTATCGGAGCGGTCATGGTCTTCCATCGGCCCCACGAAATCGACCGGCAAATTGAGCGCCAATGCTTTCTTTTTGATTTCTTCGCGCCAGGAGCTGTGAATTTCGCCTGCAAGGTAAACGGTTAGTCTCATAATTCTCATCCTCCATTTTCCATTTCCTCTTAGTGTAGCATAAAGAAAGAGGGGCCGGGGGAGGATTCAGACAATTTGGCGTTCTCTCGTGCGGACAGGCATGCATGAAAGCACGTGGCTGATTTTGAAATGGCGCTTCTCGCGGCGCAAAAAGCAATAAGCCTGGAACGAATCACCGCTGACTTTCAGGATCTTCACACGGCGCTTGCTGATGGTGCCGTCGTTTGAGATATACATCATATCGACCAATTGCTGGTATTTGAACGCCTTTAATAATTGAGCTTTCATCATAACCCTCCTCAGATAAGAACGTTTGTTCTCATTATATACCGGACAGGGGAATGAAACAAGTGAAACGAATCGTGTATAATGGAACGAACGTATATTCTTTTTATGCTGGAAAGGGGTTATTTTGATGAAGTTTTTCCATACCGCCGACTGGCACCTCGGAAAATTGGTGCAGGGCGTTCATATGACAGAAGACCAGCGGATTGTGCTGGAACAATTGATCAAAGCGATCGAACAGGAGAAGCCCGATGCGCTAGTCATCGCGGGAGATTTATATGACCGCGCGGTGCCGCCGACAGAAGCGGTGCGTTTACTGGACGATACGCTCGCGAAAATTGTCCTGGACATGAAAGTGCCGGTCATTGCCGTGGCAGGCAATCACGACAGCCCCGGCCGCTTGGATTTCGGCAGCCGTGCGTTGAAAAGCAACGGACTCCATATCGCAGGGCCCATCCGTACTGAATTCGAACCGGTCGTTTTAAAGGACGAAGCGGGCGAAGTGCATTTCCATCTGGTGCCGTACACGGACCCGTCGATGGTGCGCCACGTTTTCGGAAATCCCGAAGTCAAGACACATGACGATGCAATGAGGGCAATCACCGGCCGTATTTCAGCGGAAATGGATCCGGAGGCACGCCATGTATTCGTCGGCCATGCATTCGTGACGCCGCGGGGGGAACAGGAAGACAATACGAGCGATTCCGAACGGCCGCTTGCGATCGGCGGCGCGGAACACGTCAGCGCGCAGCATTTCCAGCCGTTCCATTACACAGCGCTCGGCCATTTGCATAAAGCGCATTATGTATTGGATGAGACGATCCGTTATTCGGGATCGCCTTTGAAATATTCGATATCGGAAGAGCATCATCGAAAAGGCTTCCATATCGTCGACTTGGCAGCGGACGGTTCAGTCTCGGTAGAAAAGCGTTTGTTCGAAGCGGAGCGCGATATGCGTTCGGTCGAAGGGACCATCGCAGAAATCATGGGCCATGAGAGAAGCGAGGATTATGTTTTCGTCACTTTGCTCGATGAGACGCCTGTTTTGTCCCCGATGGAAAAAGTGCGTTCGGTCTATCCGAATGCGATGCATGTGCAGCGCAAGACTTTCGCCAAAGAAGCCGGGGAATCAACTCTCGGCTCACGCCGGAAAATGGACCCGGTGCAATTGTTCCACGCTTTTTATGAAGAAGTAAAAGGCGATGTGCCGTCTGCAGAGACGGCCGAATTGTTCGGCGAAGTGCTGCAGGAATTCCTGCAGGCGGATTCTGAACGGGAAGAGGTGAAATCATGAAACCGGTCAAATTGAAATTGACGGCATTCGGCCCGTACCGCGATAGCGAAGAAATCGATTTTGAAGACTTGGAAGGCAACCGCCTGTTCGTCATCTCGGGCAGCACCGGTTCCGGCAAGACGAGCATTTTCGACGGCATTTGTTTTGCGCTTTACGGTTCGGCAAGCGGATCGGACCGCAGCGAACCGAAAAACCTGCGCAGCGATTTCGCCAAGGACACGGTCCACACTTCGGCTGAATTGACCTTTGAAGTGCACGGCAAGACGTACCGCATCCTGCGTCAGATGAGCCATGTGAAAAAAGGCAATAAAAGCGCGACCGGTGAACGCTATGAATTTTTCGAGCTGACCGATAAGGGGGAAAAGCCGTGCGTCGAGCGGCAAATCGTCTCGGAACTCAATCGCCGCATCGAAGAAATCTTGGGGCTTACTTTCTCCCAGTTCAACCAGATCGTCATGCTGCCGCAAGGGGAATTCCGCAAGCTGTTGACGTCCGAAACCGATAATAAGGAAACGATTTTGCGGAAGATTTTCCGCACCGAACCGTACCGCTTGGTTGCTGAGCGGCTCAAACAGAAAAAAGACGAGGCGCAGGACCGCTTCAAAGCACAGCAGATGCTTTATAAAGAACAAGTGCAGGCGATTGCGGGTTCTTTGCCGCAGCGTGAATCAGCTCTTTTTGAAGTGTTCGCGCAAGGTGATTTCCAGCGCAACCAATTACTTAAAGGGCTTGAAGGGGAAATCCGCCATTACGAATCGGAAAGCATCGGCCTGCAGGAGCGCTATCAAAGATCCTATGATTTCCACAATAAAAAAATGGCTGAGTTCCATGAAGCGAAAGGCTGGAACGAGCGCTTCGATGAATTGGAAGCGAAACAACGCCGTTTGCAGGAACTTGAACAACAACTTCCTTCCGTCAAAGAATGGGAGCAGCAAGTCACAGCAGCCGATCAAGCGGGAATGATCACCGGCTTGGAAGAGCAGGTGCTGGAACTTGTGGCTAATGAACGCCAAAAACGCGAAGAATTGCTTCGTAGCGAGACGGCTGAACAGAAAGCCCAGGAAATGAAGCGGCAGGCGCAGCAAGTGAAGGACGAAGAAGAAAGCCGCCATGGACAGCGTCAAGCCGCACAGCAAGCGCTGATCCGTTTGCAAGATATGGAAGCAGGCGTAAAGGAACTGGAACAACAGCGTACAGCTGTCCAGCAATTGGAGAAAGCAGCTATTCACGCCAGAACGTCATTACAAAGGACGGATGAACAAACATCAAGCGCCGAGCAACAGCTGGCACAAACAAAATCATTGATTCAACAGCTGGAAGAAAGACTGGAGCATTTCGACGATAAGCGGGACCGCCAGAACCGGTTGGCGGAACAACAACGCACCTTGGCGGAATATCTGCGCTTGGAGCAAAAGCTTGAAGGTTTGGCCGAACAATCAGCGGAAGACAAGGCGGAGTTTGATCAAGCGCAAAAAGCCTATCAATCGATGGAGCATGATTGGTTTGCCAACCAGGCCGCGCTACTCGCATCGAATCTGCACGACGGGGAAGCATGTCCCGTTTGCGGGAGCCTCGACCATCCAGCAAAACAGCCAGGCAGTGCTTCAGCAGTAAACCAGCAAGCGATGGAACAGGCCAAGCAAGTATTGGCACAAAGCGAGCAAAAATACCGTAAAACGGAAGCGGAAGAAGCGGCGGTCCGTGAACAGGCCGCAGTGAAACGCCGGGAACTGGACGTAATGTCGATAGTTGCGGAACAAGCTGGAGCGCAATTGGAGACGATACAGGCTGAGCAGCATTCGTTAACTGGAGAGCTCGAACAATTGCAATCCGATAAGGAGCAGCTGCGAAAGCGCAAGTTGGCATTCGCAGAGATGGAAGACCAGTTATCAAACTTAAAGAACCAACAGGCGGAAGCCCAGCACAGTGCACAAGAAAAACGTTCCGCCTATGAATCGGCACAAGCAGTATTGGAAAGCAAGCTGACATCGATTCCGCAAGCGCTCCGTGATCTTGGATCGCTTCGAACAGAGACCGCAAAAGCGCAGGAAACGAAAGACCGCTTAGAAGAGGCTTGGCAACGAGCGCAGGACGCCATGCAAAAAACCGAGCGCCAACTGTCGGAGGCGGCGGTGTCGCTTCGTCATAGCAAGCAGTCCGTGGAAGAAGTGCAAGAAAAGCTCGGCCATGCCGAAAGCCGTTTCGAGGAAGCGCTCGTGAAATCCGCTTTCGCCTCGAAAGAAGCTTATCATGAGGCCAAACTGGAAGCATCCCGCTACGAAGAATTGAAAATGCAAATTGAGCGGTACAAGCAAGACCGCCACACGACAGAGCGGCAAACGGCGGAACTGGAAAGTGCACTTGATGGCCGTGACCGTGTTGACGTGTCGGATGCGGAACAAGCGCTTGCCGAATTGAAAGCCGATTATGAACAGGCGCTTTCTGAATTGAACACAGCCAAGGAATACCGGAAAAAAGCCCAGGCATTCTTTGACGAAGTTTCCGAAGCCTCTGCAAAAGAAGCGGAGGCAGAAGCGGAATTAGCGCGCATCGTCGACCTTTACGATACGATCCGCGGCCAGAATGATGTAAAGCTGTCCTTCGAAAGGTATTTGCAGATCGAGTATTTGGAGCAGATCTTAGAAGCGGCCAATGAACGTCTGAAACATTTGTCGAATGGGCAATTCCAGTTGATGAGAAGCGACCGTCAGGAAGCGCGCGGCAAGCAAAGCGGCCTTGGCCTTGATGTGTATGACGCCTATACGGGCCAGACACGCGACGTCAAAACGATGTCCGGCGGGGAGAAGTTCAACGCTTCCTTGTGCCTCGCGCTCGGCATGGCCGATGTCATCCAGAGCTTTGAAGGCAATGTATCGATCGAAACGATGTTCATCGATGAAGGGTTCGGGTCATTGGATGAAGAATCGCTGAACAAGGCGATCGAGACGTTGGTCGATTTGCAGCGGTCGGGACGGATGATCGGCGTCATTTCCCACGTGCAGGAATTGAAAGCGGCGATTCCGGCGATTTTGGAAGTGGAAAAGATGAAAGAAGGCATCAGCAAAACGAGCTTCCACATTAAATAAGCTGTTTCTCCGTAAAACGTTTAAAACCCGGACGGAAGGTGAATTTATTAACTAACAGGTAAATTCCGGAAGGTGATTGAATGGACTTGATTTTGTTCCTGCTGCTCACGGCAGCTTATATCGGGCTGCTCGTATGGGCGGCAGCCAGCCAAAAAGAATGGACCTTGATGGCATTTGCCTATTTCGTAGTGCTCGGGCTCGTTTACGATAACGGGATCATCGCGCTTGGGAAATTTATCGGCGAAGGTGCGCTATTGGAGAACCTTAACGCGCTGCGTTTCTGGATACATGCCTTCTTTACGCCGGCCTTGGCATTGTATTCACTCGGTGCTGTGCGGCAGGCGGGCGTGAAATGGGCTAATAAATCGTGGGCTTTATATGCCGCGTGGGCTTTCTTCGTCCTTCTCGTCATTATTGAGATTTGGCAAGTGACCTGGGGCACGGAGCTTGAGCCTGTCAGGGAATATGGCGTTCTGAAATACACGTCGGCTGAAGAAGCTTCAGGCCCGCCGTGGATGATCGTGCTGGTATCGGCGGCGCTGCTGGCGGCAGGCGCCATTGTCTGGAAGAAGGCGAGCTGGGCATGGATGTTTATCGGTGCAGTGATTATGGGCATTGGCAGCAGCGTGACGATTCCGGTTGACAGCGCTGCCGTGACGAATATTTTCGAGCTCATCCTGCTGACTTCCCTCGTATGGACGAAAATTCATTTGGAGAAAAAGCAAACCGAAAAGAAAAGGGGCCGTAACGATGAATAAATTCAGTTATAAATCCAGATTGCTGTATTTCGGCTTGCTTGGTTTTTTCAGTCTCGGATTTTTTCTTCTGCAGCTATACTCTGTCATGAACAGCGACTCGGGAATCGGTTCATACGTGTTGCTCGTTCTGTGGGCGCTGATGATAGCGTTTGGCGTTGGCGGCTTATTTTTCACAATGAAAACAAACAAAGAAAGACGCGGAAAATAATCTGCGTCTTTTTTGTTTTCCCAGACTCCAGCGCCCAGCCCTTCGGGTCATAAGTCAACCCAGGCTGCGCGGCCAAGTACGCTTCGCCGGTCTGTCTTATGCCTGTCAGGGCTAAGCGGGCGCTTGCGCTTTTCATTGTTGTCCAGACTTCAGCGCCCAGCCCCTTGAGTCGCTTCGGTCATGCCGGCAATGGCGAAGAGCGCCATTGCGGACATGCCCTCCAGCGCTTGTCGGGACTAGACGGGCGCTTAGGCTTTTCATTGTTGCCAGAAAAGAGTGAATTTCGCGGAAAGTTTGCAAATATGGGGCGCGCCCTGATGTGTGATAAAATATTTACCAGTAATAAAGGGAGCGGGAGTGAAGAGTATGACGAAGAGATTGAATTCTGAAGAAGTAGTGAATTTGATTGAAGCCGGCGCGGATATCATCGTGCCGATCGCCAATGGTGAACCGATCAAATTATTGGATATATTGGAAGAACGGGCGGATCAATTGCAGGGTGTGAAAATCCATCAGATGCTTGCTTTGCGTGAACGCAGCTATATCAAAGGCGAGTTGGAACAGCTGAAGCATGTTTCTTATTTTCTGAGCGGCGCGACCCGCAAAGTGTACCAGCAAGCGAAAATGGACCTGGTGCCGAATAATTTCCACGAGATGCCGCGCCTATTGCAAAAAGCGACGAAGATGTCGATGATCATGACAGTCGCTTCGCCGATGGACGAACACGGTTATTTCACCTTCGGCACGCAAGCCGATTATGTCGCTGAATTTGTCGGCAAAGTGCCGTTTATTCTGGAAGTGAATGAACATATGCCGCGCACTTTCGGCCGCAACCAGATCCACATCAGCCAAATTGCAGGGTATGTGGAGCACCACGCACCGCTTGCAGAAGAGAAGGTCAGTGAAATCAGCGAGATTGACATGCAGATCGCCTCGTCGATCATCGGCGATATTGAAGATGGCGATACGCTTCAGATCGGCATCGGTTCGGTGCCGAATGCGGTCATCAGCATGCTGAAAGACCATCGGCACTTGGGGATCCACACGGAAATGCTGCCGGACGGCGTAGCGGACCTGGTCAACTCAGGCGCAATCGACGGTACCCGGAAATATACGAACCCTGGAAAGATTGTCGCGACTTTTGCCTACGGTTCGAAGAATTTATATGATTTTATCGATGGCAATCCAGCGGTGGAGATGCTTCCGGTGAGTGTCGTCAACGATCCGCGGGAAATTGCCAAAGAAAAGAATATCGTCTCGATCAATGCGACGACAGAAGTCGATTTGTACGGCCAATGCGCTTCTGAAACAGTAGGCGGAAAATATTATTCGTCAAGCGGCGGCCAAGTCGATTTCGCGCGGGGCGTTCGCTTTGCAGAAAACGGAAAAGGCTATATCTGCATGCCGTCCACTGCAAAAGGCGGGAGCTTATCGCGCATCAAACTGAACTTGGCGCCGCAATCGGTCGTGACGACAGGCAAAAACGATGTCGACAACATCGTCACGGAATACGGCATGGCGCGCTTACACGGCGTATCCCTTGCGGAGCGGGCGAAGCGCCTCATCAATATCGCCCACCCGAAATTCCGCGAAGAGCTGATGTTCGATGCGAAAAAGAATGGTTTTTTGCTGTAAGAGTCTCCATTTTGCAGGAACATAAAATCCCCGTCTGCTTTTGCAGGCGGGGATTTTCTTAATGGACGGTCAGTTCGACAGTGCCGATTCCTTCATATCTCGCTTCGTAACGCCCTTTTTGGAGTGGCTTCGGCAAGATGAATGTACCGGACGATACGGTTAATCCACGCTTTAGCTTTGAGCCGTGCTCTTCGAGTTCGGCAGCCAGCCATTTGATGGCATTCACAGGGTGTCCCAGGACTTCAGATGAGCTTCCCGAAGCAATCGGTTCACCATCGAGGAACAATTCGCCGCGGACTTGATCCAGCTGATCGTAAGAGCGGCCCTGTGCAGGTTTCCCGACAACGATGCGGCCAGCTACGGCGCTGTCTGCGATGACCTGCCCGAGGCTGATGTTCGGGAACCATTCTGTGAACCGCGAGTCTGGAACTTCGATGCCCGGTGCCACCAATGTCTTTTCAAGAATCGCCGCTGTTGAATCGGCGGCATCGATGTCTTCCTGGATGAGGAATATCAATTCGATTTCGATCAATGGCGAGAGCATGGAAGACAGTTCAATGGTATTGCCGGAAATGGCAGGAGCGGTCAATGCCCCGTATAGCGGTTTTTCGGAGCTGAACAATTGCTGCGTTTCAGGGCTCGTCAAACTGATCTTATAGCCTGCCAGCGGTTCCCCGTTCTGTGCTTTTTTTGCTGTCACCGCCTGCTGTATCTCATAGGCCAGGCGGGGATTGAGCGATTCGGGAATTTGCTCTTTCCCGAAAGCTTGCCGGTTTTCATATGCCTTGTAGAGGCGTTCTGCATAGTCCTGTTTTTCAGATTCGAATGATGCCATTATTCAGTCTCCTTTCCTTGGTTTCATCTTATCACTTTAACCCTGGCGCTTGCATCCGGAGAAGGTAAATTTGCTTTTCGATTGTCTTATCTTATAAGATGATAGGGACAAGTTAGAAAAAGGAGCGGCATACATTATGGGAGAAATTAGCAGAGAGCTACATAATTTCATTCTAAAAAACAAGGAATCCATGGTTGAAGAATGGCTCGAAACACGCAGCAGCCATTCGAATACCGTATATTCCGCAACGGCTTCCGAAGACACGGTAGAGAAGCTGAGAAAGGAATCGCTTGGCTTTATCGAGGCAGTCACTGCGATTTTTATCCACGATAAAGAAGAATCGCTTGCCTATGTTGAAGATTGGTCTTCGACGATTGCTAAAGAACGTGCCCAGCAATCCGTCCCGCTATATGAAGTGATGGAGTATCTTGGGCAATTGCGCAGGATTTACTGGAATTATGTACGCAAATTTTTTGAGGAAGTCGAAAAAGCGGACAGTCGGGATGCCTTGCGCTGGAGCGAAATGTTGAATGATATGTTCGACTTCATCATCGAAAGCTTCGCGCGCCATCACCACGAGGCACATCAACGATTGCTGGCGAGCCAGCAGGAAGTGATCGACGAATTGAGCAGCCCGGTCATTCCGATCCGTAAAGGCGTGGGCATCCTGCCATTGGTCGGGGGGATCGATACATACCGCGCCAAAGTGATTTTGGAGACGGCTCTTGAAGAGAGTGCCAAGCAGCAATTGACGACGCTCTATATCGATCTATCAGCGGTGCCGATCGTCGATACGATGGTGGCCCATCAATTGTTCCAACTGATGGATTCGCTGAGAATCATCGGCGTGGAGTCTGTTCTATCCGGAATACGCCCTGAAATTGCGCAGACCGCGGTCACGCTTGGCATCGACTTCAAGAATATCAAAGTCTACGCTAACCTGATGCAGGCGCTCGACGCACTCGATCATTAAAAAAGAGCCGTTCTCGTTGAGAGCGGCTCTTTTTTTAGTTATAGCACATATAAGTAAACAGCAAGGAAATGGCAAGTGCTTCCGAGCAAGATGAAAATATGGAAAATTTCATGGAATCCGAGGTAGCGCGAAGACAGGAAGTCCGGCTTGAGCCAATAAATGACACCGCCGACCGTGTACAGAAGGCCGCCGGCAACGAGCAGCCATAAGCCGGCAGCAGGCAGGCTGGAGGCGAGCGGGCCCACTGCGAAGATGATGATCCAGCCCATCAGGATATAGATGGCAGTCGACAGCCAGCGAGGGGAATGGAACCAGATCATCTTGAAGAGAATGCCGCTGATGCCAAGCGAGGCGACAATGGCGAAAATCGACCAGCCGAGTGTGCCTTCAAGCGCGATCAAGCAAAACGGCGCGTAGGAGCCGGCAATCAACAAGAAAATCATGGAATGGTCGAGTTTACGGAAAAAAGCGATGACCCCGGGGCGCGCCTTTACCGTGTGGTAGACCGTGGAAGCCGTATAAAGCAGGATCAAGCTGATGCCGAAAATGATCACCGCGGTGAGATGTGCGGCAGGAGCTTGTGAATAGGCGGCTTTGATGGCCATGGCGAGTAACGCGATGAACGACAGTAAGGATCCCGCCAAATGCGATAAAGCGTTGAAAGGCTCTCGGATGAATGCAGTCATAAATCTGTACCTCCTGATACGTAGTTATTGAAACTACATATAATGATATATGTATTGATCGGGAGGGGCAAGTTTGTCGCCTTTTTGATCATGGGGTAAAATGAAGAAATAGAAGTTGAGGTGAAGCGAATGGAAAGTATTGATCGGCTCATTAGCCAATTGGCGCTCGACAGCCAAATCCGCACAAGCGACATCCCGAAAATCGATTTATACGTGGATCAGGTCATCCAATTATTCGAAACGGCCTTCCATGATACGAAAAGGTATCCAGAGGATAAAATATTGACGAAAACGATGATCAATAATTATGCCAAAGGGAAATTATTCTATCCGGTGCAGCATAAAAAATATACGCCCGACCATATTATGCTCATTAGCTTGATTTACCAGATGAAAAGTACGCTATCCATCAACGACGTTAAAAAAGTGCTGGAGAAAGTGAACGAACAAGCACAGGCGCAGGAGCTGGATCTATCCGTATTCTATGAAACTTATCTCGCACTCCAGCGGGATAATCATGCCGCATTCAAGGAAGAGCTCGAGCGGCAGGCGGAGACAGTGGCTGATACGCAAAGCGAAGAAAGCGGAGAGCTTTCGAAAGTGCTGTTCATTGCATCGCTTGTCCATAAGAGCAATCTGTACAGAAGGGCCGCTGAAAAATTGGCCGATGAACTGGTGAGGGAGGAAGCCGATGGCAAAAATTCTTATTGACGCAGATGGCTGCCCGGTAGTCGATTTGACAATTGGGTTGGCCGAGCGCTTCAATTGGCCGGTGCTGCTCATTTGCGATACGTCCCATGAGATGTACCGCGAAGGAGCGGAGACGCTGACGGTATCGAAGGGAGCGGACGCGGTCGATTTTGTTTTGGTGAACCGTGTGCAACCGGGAGATATTGTTGTGACCCAGGATTACGGGCTCGCCGCGATGGTGCTTGCGAAACGGGGCGTTCCGATCGACCAGAACGGGCGGGTTTACAATGAAGGCAATATCGAACAATTGCTTCACGGCCGCCATGTCGCCAAGAAAATCCGTCAAAGCGGCGGGCGCATGAAAGGGCCGAAAAAGCGCCAGCAAGCTGACAACGACAAGTTTCGCGACAGCTTGACACGTATATTGGAAACTTGAAAGACCTGCAGTCATGCAGGTCTTTTTTCTAGGGGAAGCACATTATGGCCCCGCTGATACGAGTAATTTCCAGGTGATAGGGAATAGAAAGAAATATGAATGGATGGGGAGGAATATACCATGAAAAAAATTGCGGTTATCGTGACGAATCATAAAGAATTAGGCCGTCGCGGCAAAAAGACGGGCTTGTGGCTGCGTGAGCTGACGGATTTCTACCACGAAGTGAAAGATGGCTTCGAAATCGATATCATCAGCCCGAAAGCAGAAAAAGTGCCGATCGACCCGAGAAGCCTTCCGGCAGCAGTGATCCACGGACGGACGCGGCATTATTATTTGGACAAAAACATCCAGCGGCAACTGGACCGGCCGTTGGTGCCAGGTGAAGTGAAAGCCGATGAATACGCCGGCATCTACTTTACCGGCGGGCACGGAACGATGTGGGACTTTCCCGATAACAAGGAATTGCAGCGGATGACGGCGGGCATTTACGAAAAAGGCGGCGTCGTGGCGGCTGTCTGCCACGGGCCAAGCGGTTTATTGAATGTCCGCCTGTCCGACGGGAGCCCTTTGTTATCAGGGCATCTCGCTACCGGTTTTTCGGATCTGGAAGAAAAGATGCTCGGCCTCTATAAAGACATTCCGTTTTCCTTGCAGCATGAAATGAAAGAACGGGGCGCGCTTGTCCAAATCGCCCAGCTGCCGCTTGAAGCATGTGTCATTGAATCGGGGCGCCTCATCACCGGGCAAAATCCCGCCTCTGCTTCAGGTGTCGGGGAAAAGATGCGCGAGCAATTGAGAGAGATGGAGCGCTATGCGTAGCCGGCAAAGGTCAATGGCCAGGAAAGTCTCCAGTAAAAAAATTTCCTGTTTGCTTAAAAACGGGGATTCAGGGTATACAGAAAAGAAGTAACAGAAAGACGCATTATTTTGGAGGGATTCTGATGAAGAAGTCAACGATGAATACAGTAGTGGGTAGCGCCTTGGCAGCAGCTGCAGGGGTTTTCGTCTACAAAGCGTACCAAGAAAAAAACACAGTCCGTGTACAGGAAGACATCGACATGCACAACAGTAAAGAAATCGATGAGCGCGAAAGTGTCTACGCCATCGAAGATTCAAGTGAACAAGGACTCACGCAATTGGATTCCGCTTACCGTGAAGAATGGCAAGCAAATGCTTTCCCGCAAACCCAGAAAGAATTGCGTGAACTGGAAGAAGACAAATAAATCAGGCGAGCGAGCGAAGGCAGAAAAACACCTGCCTTCGCTTTTTCTCGTCTATGGTTCAAAGGTGGAAGCAAATTCGAAAGGAGTGTCCGCAAGTGTGGATCCGAAAGCCATTTTTTGAATACACGGCGGGAATTTTATTGCTCGCCCTTACCTTATACGTACTCAGCAAGCTGGACTATATTTGGGAACCGATCCGCATCATCATCGCCACGCTTTTTGCGCCGATTGTCATCGCCGGGATTTTATATTACCTGCTGCGGCCATTGGTCCGCTTGCTTGCGCGCCGCATGCCGAAGATCGCCGGCATCGGGATTGTTTTTACGGTAATCGCGCTGGTATTTGCGGGTCTCGTCTATTTTTTCGGGCCGACTTTAATCGATCAAGGGAAAAGCCTGGCGGATTTAGCGCCCGAAAAAGTAGAAGAAATGAGTTCGGAGTCGAATAACCTCCTGAAAGGATTTGAATTCGGCGGGATTTCCGGGCAGGAAATCAGCGACCGTATCTACGGCTATGCCGAAAGCCTCTCGAGCAATTTATTTGAGAATGTCATCAATATTCTTGGGATGCTGGTGAATGCGGCCATCGTCTTGATCGTGGTGCCATTCATCTTGTTCTTCCTTTTGAAAGACGATGATAAGTTCATCCTGTATTCCGTCAGGCGCCTCCCGGAAGACCATAAACCGGAAGGCAAGAAGCTATTGAAAGATTTGGATGAGACTTTGTCGACATTTGTGGTCGGGCAGGCGATTGTCGCGGCGGTGATCGGTGTCTTGATGTACATCGGGTATTTGATCATCGGACTTGAGTATGCTTTGACGCTCGCGGTTTTCGCGATGTTCCTCGTGATTGTCCCGTTTCTCGGGCCCATCATCGGAATCATCCCGGCGATTTTCGTTGCCCTCTTGAACGACGGATTGTTCATGGCGTTTAAAGTCGTTCTTGTGCTGTTGGTGGTCCAGCAGCTAGAAGGCAATCTCGTCACACCGAACGTCATGGGGAATCGGCTCCATGTCCATCCTTTGACGATCATCTTATTGTTGATGGTTGCAGGTTCCTTGTATGGCTTCATCGGGATTTTAATCGCGATTCCGGCCTATGCGGTCCTGAAGACGCTCACCCATAATTTCCGTTTGTTTTATCGGCTTCATAAAAAACGTGCGGTCAGTCAATAAGGCTAGTCATTTAGGCGCAAACATACATCCTCTATCCTAGTAAATTTCATTCGAAAGGTTCTGAATTTATGAATATTGTGATATATTAGTCAGTAGAATGACCATTACAGAATAGAGGGGGATGTTTATTAATGAAGAAATGGACCTTATTAGCATTATTGCTAGCAGTTCTTACAGTGCTTGCCGCGTGTGGCGGTTCGGAAGAAGAATCCGGCGGCGGTGAATCTGGCGGAGGCGAAGGGGAAGCATACCGTGTCGGCATCGACACCACGTATCCACCATTCGAATTTGAAGAAGACGGGGAGTATAAAGGGATCGATATCGATTTGATCAACGCCATTGCAGAGAACCAAGGTTTCGAAATCGAGTTCAACCCGATGGACTTCGGGGGCATCATTCCGGCGCTTCAAGCCGGGCAATTGGATGTTGCGATTGCCGGCATGAGTATCACGGACGAGCGCAAGGAAATTGTCGATTTCTCGGATCCATATTTTGAAGCTGGGATTTCATTGGTCGTAGCAGAAGACAATAGTGAAATCGCATCATTGGACGACCTGGAAGGCAAGACAGTTGCGGTGAAGAGCGGCACGACCGGAGCTCAATTCGCCCGCGACAACCAGGATGAGTACGGTTATGAAATTACCCAGTTTGAAGACAGCCCATCCATGTTCCAGGAAGTATCCAACGGCAACGCCGATGTTCTTCTTGAAGATTATCCAGTCATCGCCTATGCCATCGCGGAAAGCGGCCTAGCATTGAAAATAGCCGGAGAGCGTTTGACAGGTGATAACTACGGAATTGCTGTCCTGAAAGGCGAAAATGCGGACTTGCTCGAGAAAATCAACGCGGGCTTGCAGGAATTGCGCGACAGCGGGGAATACGATGAAATCTTAAATGAATACATCGCAGAATAAAATCATGTAGCGCGCATTCGCGCGCTGCATTTTTTTATGCAAGGGGGAACTGAAGGTGGAAACAATCATCAATGCTTTTCCGTATTTAATGGAAGGCTTGCAAGTTACGCTATACATTTTCAGCATTGCCATCGTCATCGGCTTCTTGGTCGGGCTGGTTGTCGCATTGCTGCGCTTGGCGCCATTCAAAGTCTTGAACTGGATCGCCAAGATCTTCGTCGATGCCATCCGGGGGACGCCGTTCATCGTCCAATTGTTCTTCATTTACTTCGGCTTGAATTCACTCGGGTTCTTTTCACTCGATAATACGACAGCCGGAATCGTGACCGTCGCGATCAACGCCGGGGCCTATTTCTCGGAAATCATCCGGGCGGGAATCCAGTCGATCGACAAAGGACAGACGGAAGCGGCGCGGTCGCTCGGGCTGGGCTCGACGCAGACTATGCGCCATATCATCTTGCCCCAGGCATTCCGGCGAATGCTCCCGACGATTACCAACCAGGCGATCATTTCCTTGAAGGATACTTCGCTCCTGTCGGTTATCGGGGTAGCGGATTTGACCCAGGAAGGGCGCATCCAGGCAAGTGCCACATTCGACGCGTTTAACGTGTACTTGATCCTCGGCATCATTTACTTTGTCGTCATTTACTTGCTCTCGATGCTCGCGAGCTTTGTGGAAAGGAAGTTTGTATTGCGATGAGTATGATCAGAGTAGAAAACCTCAAAAAATCATTCGGAGATTTGGAAGTCATCAAAGACATGAGCACCGTTGTTGAGGAGAAGGAAGTCATTTGCGTCATTGGCCCTTCGGGTTCCGGAAAAAGTACGTTTCTCCGTTGTTTGAACCGTCTTGAAGATATTACGGGCGGGCATGTCTATATCGAAGGAACGGATATTACCGATCCGAAAGTCGATATCAATAAAGTGCGGCAAGATGTCGGCATGGTGTTCCAGCAGTTCAATTTGTTTCCGCATAAGACAGTGCTGGAAAACGTGACGCTGGCACCGATCAAATTGAAAAAAGGCAACCAAAAGGCGGCTGAGAAGAAAGCTTACGAATTGCTGGATAAGGTCGGCTTGCGCGAAAAGGCGAAAGCTTACCCGGGCGAATTGTCCGGCGGGCAGAAGCAGCGTGTCGCGATTGCGCGGGCGCTTGCGATGGACCCGAAAATCATGTTATTCGATGAGCCGACTTCAGCGCTTGACCCGGAAATGGTCGGGGACGTGCTGGATGTAATGAAGCAACTCGCGAGGGAAGGGATGACCATGGTCGTCGTGACCCACGAGATGGGCTTTGCAGCGGAAATGGGCGACCGCGTACTGTTTATCGACGGCGGCTATATCGTCGAAGAAAACGTGCCGAAGGAATTGTTCGGTAATCCGCAGCACGAACGGACGAAAGCGTTCTTGAGTAAAGTATTATAAATAAGAGTAGAAAAGCGTGCCTCTTGGGCGCGCTTTTTTTGTTTGGCTTGAAAGCTGGAATTAGACAGCGAGGGATTTCGAGCGGACCTATTCCTGAGGATTGAGTTGAGCTTCGTATTGGCAATCGCCGCCGTGCTTTGGGGTGGCCTCTTGCAATAAGCCAGAAAAGAGCATCTGTCTTATTGCATCGGCTCACCCTGGGCGCTGGGCGGCTTGGAGATTCCATTGTTTACTGCTTGATAAAATCGATCTGCTTCTATATATAGTTGCCGGCTAATGGGGGAATCGCTTCCCGGGTGGCGGTTGAAACAAGATAGCGAGGGTTTGCTTGCGGAAGTGTTTCGGTTTTCTCGTTGAGCTTCACATTGGCAATCGCCGCCGTGCTTTGGGATGGCCTCTTGCAATAAGCCAGAAAGAGCATCTGTCTTATTGCATCGGCTCACCCTTGGCGCTCGGCGGCTTGGAGATTTCATTGTTTATGCTTGATGAAATCGATCTGCTTCTATATATAGTTGCCGGCTAGTGGGGGAGTCGCTTCTTGAGACAGGGTGTCTGACAGGTTGGTATTAAGACGGGAAAGTCTGTTGTTTTGTTTGGCAAATGGAGACCCGTAACACTTCAGTCCTTGGCCTGTTTGAAACAAGCTATAGAATATGATGCGTTTTAACCTTTTATATTAAGAGGACTGAAGAAACGATTTTCTGCTCTAAAACTAGGAGACGAAGTGGAAGGGGGCTGACGCCTGTGGGACCGCGCGGGCTGGCGAGACAAACGTGGCGCGTCCTTTGCGGCACGTTGGCCGGGCACCCGCCCCACGGCAAGCAGCCCCCTGAAACGCAGTCGAAAAGCGGAAGCTTTTCAAATCTCTTAATCATTAATCTTGAATCATTAATCATTTAATCTTTTACAGTCAACTCCCTAAATTCCAGCAAAACAAAAAAACGTGCCGCAGGGGCACGTTTTTTATAATGGATTATTCAGCGTCAAAGACGTGGACTTTCTCCATTTTGTCGCCGTTTTTCATGGCTTTTGCAGTTTCAAGGCCTTTTGTTACCTGGCCGAAGACTGTGTGTACGCCGTCAAGATGCGGTTGTGAATCATGGACGATGAAGAACTGGCTTGATCCAGTGTCTTTACCGGCATGAGCCATGGAGAGGCTTCCTGGCTGGTGCTTGTGCGGGTTGCCGTCTGTTTCGCATTTGATTGTCTTGCCGCTGCCGCCCATGCCAGTTCCGGTTGGGTCGCCGCCTTGGGAAACGAAACCTGGGATAACACGGTGGAAAACAACGCCGTTATAGAATCCAGAGTTTGCAAGTTCCTCAAAGTTTGCAACTGTGTTCGGTGCTTCGTTCGGGAAAAGGTCGAATTCGATTACTTCGCCGTTTTCCATGTGGATGTGGCCTTTTTTCGCCATGTACAACATCTCCTTTTCAATTGGTTCATCCCTTAGTATATCGGCTTTTGGCTCTACTGCCTACTGATAAGGGGCTTACAGCGCTTTCAGGAATCCGCCGTCGACGACGATCGATTGCCCGGTGACATATGAATTGGCAGCAGAAGCTAAAAAGACGACTGTGCGGGCGAATTCAGCGGGCTCGCCTAAGCGGCCGCTTGGAATCTGCGCTTCCGTATTCTTCAATACTTCGTCTGCTGTAATGCCTTGTTTTTTGGCCATGGCTTCGTTCAATTCGGCGATGCGCCCTGTGGAAATCTTGCCGGGCCCGACGGTGTTGACCATGATATTGTCGCCGGCTACTTCCCGGGCGAGCGTTTTCGCGAAGCCGACCATGCCTGCGCGCATCGTATTCGACAGGATCAATCCATCGATCACTTCTTTTGTCGAAGAAGAAGAGATATTGATAATGCGGCCGAATTGCTGTTCTTTCATATAAGGAAGCACTTCGCGGCAAGTACGGATATAGCTTAATAAGTTTTGGTCGAATGCCGCATACCAATCATCGTCGCTCATCGCATCGAATCCGCCGGCTTTCGGGCCACCTGTGTTGTTGACGAGCACATCGATGCGCCCGAACTGTTCGGCGATCTTTTGGAACAATTGCTTGATGTCTTCCGCTTGTGACATGTCGCAAGCGAAAGCATGGACTTGATCGTTGCCGCTTTCTGTGCGCAGTTCTTCGGCTGCTGCGTCGACCGATCCCTGGCTACGGCTCGAGATGATGACGGTTGCCCCTTCTTTCGCGAATTCCAAGGCGGATGCTTTGCCAAGCCCCTTGCTGGAAGCCATGACGACCACTACTTTTTCTTTTAATCCAAGATCCACATTTATCATCCTTTCCATTTGGTTCCTTGTTTCAGTTTACGATAGAATAGAGGGGATGGAAATGCTTGTTTCGGATTTCCGCCATAAGTCCAATGGCGGAGACCCTGTATAGATGTGGTAGGATGGATATATTGATCAGATTAGGAGTGTTGGAAATGGAAGAACGTGAAATCTTCGATATTACAATCATCGGCGGCGGCCCGACCGGCTTGTTCGCTTCGTTTTACGGCGGCATGCGCAAAATGAAGGTGAAAGTGCTGGACAGCCTTCCGCAGCTCGGCGGGCAATTGATGGAATTGTATCCGGATAAATTCATTTATGACATCGGCGGCTTCCCGAAAGTGCTGGCAAAAGATTTGGTGGATAATTTGGTCGAGCAGGCCAAATACGGCGATCCCGAGATTTGCCTGGAAGAAACCGTAGCGTCAGTCGAGCGTGAAGATGAGCATTTTGTCATCACGACGGACAAAGGCACGCATTACTCGAAAGCCATCCTGTTGACGGCTGGAGTCGGTGCTTTCCATCCGCGCAAATTGGCGGTCGACGGCGCTGAACAATTCGAAGGGAAGACTTTGCATTACGGCGTAAAAGATTTGACCTTGTTCAGCGATAAAAAAGTCGTGGTCCTCGGTGGAGGCGACTCAGCGGTCGACTGGGCGATGATGCTTGAAAATGTGGCTTCCCAAGTAACCTTGAGCCATCGCCGCGAGAAAATGACGGCTCACGAAGCGAATATCGACACGATGATGCAGTCAACGGTCGAAGTGAAGAAGCCTTTCAACGTCAAGGAGCTTGTCGGCGAGAACGGCGAAATCCGTGAGTTGGTGCTTGAAGACAAAGAAGGCAACGAAGAGCGCCTGGAAGTCGATCACGTCGTCGTCAACTACGGCAACATCACTTCCCTTGGCCCGATTAAGGAATGGGGGCTGGAGATGGAGAAGAACTCGGTCATCGTCAATTCCAAAATGGAGACGAACATACCGGGCATCTATGCCGCGGGCGATATCGCCACATACGAAGGAAAAGTGAAATTGATCGCAGTCGGCTTCGGTGAAGCACCGACCGCCATCAACAATGCGAAATCTTACTTGGATCCGAAATCCAGAGTACAGCCTTTGCATAGCACAAGCGTATTTAAATAAAGGACGAAAAAAATGCCCGGCAAGCTGAATGAGCTTGCCGGGCATTTTTGCGTTCAATCACAAGGGCTGTTTTTTCTGCTTCACTGCGACGGGGTCTTGGCTCGCCGCTTTCAGGAACGCAGCCCCCATCAGCAGGACGACGACCGAGAACGGCAAGGCCGCAATGATCAATGAGTTCTGCAATCCTTGTGTACCGCCACTGTAGACGACGATTGCCGCTACGGCTGACTGGATCAATCCCCAAGAGATCTTCACCAGGTTCGGCGGATTCAATAAGCCGCCTGTGGTCTGCATGCCGAGTACGAATGTCGCGGAGTCAGCAGAAGTGATGAAGAAGATAGCGACCACGAATAAAGTCAGAATCGACATGACCGTGCCGAGCGGGTAATGCTGCAGGACCCCGAATGTAGCAGTCTCCAAACTGTATTCGGAAATCTTGTCGATGCCTTTTTGCTCCAAGTCCAAAGCAGAAACCCCGAACACCGAGAAGAAAATAAAGCAGACGAGAGATGGGACGACGAGAACGCCAAGCATGAATTCACGGACCGTGCGCCCACGCGAGATGCGGGCGATGAAAATGCCGACAAACGGTGCCCATGAAACCCACCAAGCCCAGTAAAAGACCGTCCAACCGTCTACCCAGGCACGGCGGTCAGTATTCAATGGCTCCAGGTTAAAGCTCATTGACAGGAAGTTGGCGAAATAGCCGCCCACTGAATCAGTAAACATATTCATGATGTAGAGCGTCGGGCCGACGATCAGCAGCATGCCGAGCAGGATGAATGCCAAAACCATATTGATGTTACTCAAATACTTGATGCCCCGTCCGATACCGGACCAAGCGGAAACGATGAACAATAACGTGGCAACGGCAAGAATCAATAATTGAAATGAGAAAGTATTCGGTGTGCCGAACAGGAACGATAAACCTTCATTGATTTGCGCAGAGCCAAAGCCGAGTGTAGAAGCGACACCGATGACCGTCGCAAAGACGGCGAGCGTATCGATCAGTTTGCCAAGCCACCCGCTCATCCGCTTTTTACCGAACAAAGGGATGAGTGTTGCACTGATCAGGCCGGGCGCCCCATTATGGAACTTGGCGTAAGCGAGGGACAGGGCGACAAGGCCGTAAATCGCCCAAGCATGGATGCCCCAGTGGAAAAACGAGAACTGCATGGCTTCTTTGACAGCTTCATCCGAACCAAGTTCAGAACGCGGTGCACTGAGGAAAGCGTGTGAAATGGGCTCAGCTGTCGTCCAGAAAACAAGCCCCATGCCCATCCCGGCGGAAAAAAGCATCGCGAACCAGGAAACCAAGCTGAATTCCGGTTCATCACCGGCTTTCCCGAGCTTGATATCGGAAAACCTGGAAAAAATCAAATAAAGGCAAAAGATGAGGATAATAAACACGGAAGCTAGATAATACCAGCCGAACGTGGATGAAATCCATGAAGTGAGCGCACCTGTCTGCGCTTGGAAGTTTTCAGGCACGAAAAATCCCCAAGCGACCATGGCCAGGCAGATGGCAATCGAAATCCAAAAAACGATCGTGACATTTTTCAAGTGAGTTCCTCCTAAATTGAAAGCTATGCTTTTAAATGAATATGGCTGTATCTATTTATTCCCCAACAAAGGGAGGCTAATCCATCCTATCGCTATTAATGATAGAAAAAAAGGGGAGCAGGCAGAAAAGCTCTATTTCTCTTGAAAGTGAAAGAATGTTCTGATTTATTACATCCTGTCATATTTTAAAGAATGACGTAATGTAATTGTTAAGTTTAAACGGTCGTCCTGTCATGTTCTTGCAATGCGGAGATGTTAAGCTGTGTCTTGTGTTAGTGAAAAGGAGGAATTTCAATTATGAAAAAGCAAATCGTTACACTAACGGCAATCGCGGCATTAAGTGTAGGCGCAGCTACAACAGCAAGCGCTAATTCATCGTATACAGTACAGTCAGGTGACACTCTTTGGGGAATTTCGCAAGAAAAGAACGTTTCTGTACAAAATCTTAAAAACTGGAATGACTTGTCATCAGACTTGATCTTCCCGAACGACACGCTTTCCATTGAAGGAAAAGCACAAGCAGCTAAGAAATCATCGAACTCATCATCTACCTATACAGTTAAAAGCGGCGACACTTTGTTCAAAATCGCATCTGCTCACGGAATCTCATTGGATCAATTGATGAGCTGGAACAATATTTCCGGCCACATGATCTACCCTGGACAAGAATTCGCAGTTAAAGGTGCAGCGGCAAAAGCAGCAGCACCGGCAGCAAAAGCTCCAGCTAAAGAAGCACCGAAATCTACTCAGGCAGCACCAACGCCTGCAAGCGCTCCAGCAGCCGCTAAACCAGCAGCAGCTTCTACGCAATCAGGTAAAGAAATGACGGTATCCGCGACAGCTTACACAGCTTATTGCGCAGGCTGCTCAGGAATCACGCGCACAGGAATCGACTTGCGTTCGAACCCGAACCAAAAAGTCATCGCAGTTGACCCATCCGTTATCCCACTCGGTTCAAAAGTATGGGTTGAAGGATATGGAACGGCAATCGCTGGCGATACTGGCGGAGCAATCAAAGGAAACAAAATCGACGTATTCATCCCGACACAAAGCGAAGCTTTGAAATGGGGCCGTAAAAACGTAACAATCAAAGTTCTAGACTAATATCTTTTAAGCTACAAAGCCGAGGTGACCATTCCCTCGGCCTTTTTTTATGTTCACCTTTGCATTTATGCAAGGGTTTTTTTTTTTTTTATTATTCATACCTTTTTTCAATGAATAGTCAGAAAACTATTGAAATCAGCGTTAAGAAGAATATAATGTGGGGTATAGTTACTGTGTATTCATAATTTTCTATAATATAAGGAGGCGCATGAGATGGCAGAGAAGAAAAATGTTTCCAGACGCGATTTCCTGAAGACATCAGGGATTGCGGCAGGCGCTCTCGTCGGTGGAGGAATTATTGGTGGGGTGATTGGTGCAAACACCCGTCAGGACGGAGCGGCTCCTAGTGGCGGAGAAGCTGGCCAAAGCGGCGGTGGAGGAACGACTGAAGCTGTACGCGGGTTGCAGTTTTTCAAGAATCAACAAGAGTTCGCCGTTTTGCAGCAAGCGACGGAGCGGATTTTCCCCGAAGATGATTTGGGGCCGGGCGCAATCGGGCTTGGTGTCCCATTTTTCATCGATCATCAGCTTGCAGGCAGCTATGGTGAGAACTCGCGCGAATATATGCAGCCGCCGTTTGCGGAAGGCGAAGCGACCCAAGGCTACCAAAGCCGTCTGAAACGAAATGAATTGTTCAGGCAGGGTTTGCAAAAAATGCAGCAGGAAGCGCAAAGCCGCTTCGAAGCTAACTTCGTCGACCTTGAAGGTGAGCAGATGGACGAAATCTTGACAGCTTTCCAAGATGGTGAAGTAGAAATGCAAGGAGCCAATGCCCAATTCTTTTTCCGTCTTTTGCGGCAGGCGACATTGAATGGGGCGTATGCCGATCCGATTTACGGGGGCAACCAGAACATGGAAGCTTGGCGCATGAAAGGGTTCCCGGGACACCGTCCATCTTATATCAATGAAATTGAGAGCGAAGACTTTGTGGAAATGGATCCGCACTCAGTAGGAGATATGCTGACTTAAATAAGAAGGGGGAGTACGTATGGCGACAACACTGGATAAAGTGGATGTAGTGACAGTAGGAGTTGGCTGGACTGGCGGCATCATCGCTGCCGAATGTGCAAAAGAGGGATTGAAAGTCATCGGGCTTGAACGTGGGCAGGAACGTTCGACTGCGGATTATTCAATGGTCCACGACGAATACCGCTATGCCATCCGCTACGAATTGATGCAAGACTTATCGAAAGAAACCATTACGTTCCGCAATTCCCGCAACCAGCGGGCGTTGCCGATGCGGCAGATGGGCTCTTTCTTGTTAGGTGAAGGGCTAGGGGGCGCCGGTACTCACTGGAACGGCCAGAACTGGAGATTCTTGCCTTATGACTTTGAAATCAAGTCCATGACGGATGATAAATACGGCGCGAATAAGCTGCCTGCAGAATACACCTTGCAGGACTGGGGCATCACATATGATGAACTCGAGCCATATTTCGATAAATTCGAAAAGACAGCAGGTATTTCAGGGGAGGACAAAAACCCGTTCTGGGGCACGCGTTCTTCGGAATATCCGACGCCACCGATGAAAAAGACACCGTTGTTGCAGAAGTTTGAAACCGCCACCAGCAATTTGGGATACACGCCATTCATGATGCCTTCTGCGAACCTTTCGGAAGCTTACGAGAATCCGGACGGCCAGCAAATCGCTGCGTGCCAGTATTGCGGCTTCTGTGAACGCTTCGGCTGTGAGTACGGTGCCAAGACTTCACCTGAAATCACGGTTGTGCCGACAGCGCGTGAAACCGGGAATTATGATATTCGATTCAATGCCAATGTGGTGGAAGTGATGAAAGAAGGCGACCGGGTCACAGGGGTCCGTTATTACGATACGGTGACGTTCGAGGAATTTATCCAGCCAGCTGAAGTGGTCGTGTTGACAAGTTATGTCTTGAACAACGCTAAATTGCTGATGGTGTCGGAAATCGGCGAAATGTATGATCCCGAAACAGGGAATGGAACACTCGGGAAAAACTACGCATATCAAATTCTGCCAGGGGCTTCGGGGTTTTTCGATGAACAGATGAATGTCTTCATGGGAGCGGGAGCGCTCGGCATGACCATCGATGACTTCAACGGAGATGCGTTTGACCATGGCGACCTTGACTTTATCCATGGGGCCAGCCTTTCCATGACACAAACCGGCTCCCGTCCGATCGCATCAAACCCGCTGCCGCCGGATACACCGTCTTGGGGCGCTGAATTCAAAAAAGCTTCCATTGAAAATTATACGCGTACATTGTCGGTGGGCGGGCAAGGCGCATCGATACCGCACCGCGATAATTATATGACGCTCGATGGGACATATAAAGACGCTTACGGAGTGCCGCTTCTCCAGTTGACGTATAACTTCACTGACCAGGACCGTGCATTGCACAAATATCTTACGGAAAGAGCTGCTGAAATCATGCAGGAAATGGGCGCGAAAACGGTCGTCGGCAGAGCGCCGATTTCCGATTATGATATCGTTCCTTACCAGACGACGCATAACACGGGCGGCACCATCATGGGTGCGGACCCGAATACCAGTGTGGTCAATAATTACCTGCAGCATTGGGACATGGAGAACCTGTTTGTTGTCGGGGCCGGGAACTTTGCGCACAACGGCGGCTATAACCCGACCGGTACAGTCGGTGCGCTGGCATACCGCTGTGCAGAAGGTGTCATCAAATACAGCCAAGAAGGCGGTTCTTTAGTTTAATTCGTGAGGAGGAAAAGATATGGGTGGAATAGCTTCAATCGGTGTGCCAGGTTTAATCATTATTTTGGTCATCGTGCTGATTATTTTCGGGCCGAAAAAACTCCCGGAAATCGGGGGGGCCGTCGGCAAGACTTTCGCGGAATTCAAACGTTCAACGAAAGGGCTAATGGACGATGATGATGAAGATGATAAAGATAAAAAAGATAAAAAAGAAACAGCAGAAACGAATAAAACCGAAAGTTTATGAAGGTGGTTAAATGGATCCGTACGGAGAAAACAATCTGATCAGTCCCTTGCATAAGAAAAAGGCGAGCGAAGACCCGGCGGGACAAGAGAAGCAGAAAGCCGACTCCGGTACGGAACATGAAACCGGAGGCGTGCCACAAGAGCCGAATCCGGGAGGGGAGCAAAAGCCTCCTGAAGATCCTGAAGAAAGAGTGGAAACTTTAGTCGACCATCTGGGGGACTTGCGGAAACAATTGATTAAAAGTGCCATTGTCTTCCTATTCTTCCTGTTGCTCGTGTTTTCCACACTGAATTTCTGGTTTCCTTATGTGGTGAAAGGCAATGATCTGGTCATTCTCGGCCCACTCGAAGTCGTGAAATTCTATACATCAATTTCTGCTACAATGGCACTCGGATTATCATTGCCGTTTTTGATCCATTTCATTTGGCAGTTCGTCAAACCCGGGCTTGAAGAAACCGAAGCCAGATTTCTCGGTTTGTATTCGCCGGTCATGCTGCTATTGTTCCTGTTCGGTGTCGCTTTCGGCTATTTTATCGTCAACCCATTAAGCTATCAATTCCTGATTGGCCTCGGGGCGGCGAATTTCGATGTGATGATTTCGGCGAATGAATACGTCCATTTTTTGATCATGACCACCATTCCGCTCGGGTTATTGTTTGAAATGCCCATCTTGGCATTGTTTCTGTCATCGATCGGTGTTTTGACATCCGTTTCGATGAAAAAAGTACGAAAGTGGTCGTATCTTGGCTTGGCGATTGTTTCAGCCCTTATCACGCCACCGGATTTTCTCAGCCAGCTGCTGGTTTTGGTGCCAATGGCAGGGCTGTATGAAGCCAGTATTTATGTAGTGAAGAAAATGGAAGCGCGAAACGAACGTATGGGGGATACCACTGTCTAATGGAAAGAAAAAGGGCTGCTCCAAAAGCCGTGATATGCTTTGGGCCAGCCCTTTTCCTGTATTGCCTATTTTAAAAGGAGGACGTGCATATGCCGATGGAAATCAGAGAAATCGAAGACTTGCGTGAAGTGGATGCAACAGATCTCGTAGAGGAAAGTGAAATGGAAGGATATCGTTTCTTAAGGAGACTCGTCGATCAATACGAGGATGGAAGCAACCGATTCGACCGCCAGGGAGAAGTATTATATGGCGTATTCGATCCGCATGGCAAGTTGGTTGCAATCGGTGGGTTGAACAGGGATCCTTATTCCACGAAAGAAGGCATCGGCAGGCTGCGGCGCCTTTATATTGCGGCAGCTGTGAGGAGAGAAGGAATCGGGACGAAACTGCTGCAAGCGATCATTGATTATGCAAAAGGGCAATTCAGTGAGCTTGTGGTGCGGACGGATTCCGCCTCAGCGGATGCCTTTTACCGTGCCAATGGCTTCTCGGGCGACGTCGGTTTACCGGATGTCACACATCGGCTCGTTTTGGAGCAGCACGCCGCAAATAAATAGAACGGATTTCCTGATTACCTGGTTTTGAAATCATTTTTCAAATAGGGCGAACGGGTCAAAACCTGTTTAATGCATCACCTTTTCTTGTACAATGGGAGTCGGAGGGCTGCCGTATCGGGAAAGGTGATTTTTTGAGTTGAACCAAGGGGGAAAGGGAATGCGCAAAGTGATCGTAAGAGCGTATCAATCGGGATGGCCGGTCGCGTTTGAAAACGCAGAAGCGGAAATCCGTGACCTGCTCGAATCCGAATGCCTGGATGTGCAGCATATTGGCAGTACCGCGGTGCCAGGCCTAGCTGCCAAGCCGATTATTGATTTACTCGTGATCGTTTCGGATATAGGGGCAGTAGACCGGTTCGAGGAAGATTTCCGAAAGCTTGGTTATGAGGCGAGAGGTGAAAATGGCCTGCCGGGGAGGCGCTATTTTGAACGCGGCGGCAATGAGCGCACGCACCACATCCATTGTTACGAACAAGGTAATCCCGAAATTTTACGCCACCTTGCATTTAGGGATTTCTTGAAAGCGAATCCGCAAGTTGCTGCAGCCTATGGTGAACTGAAGATAAAGTTAGCGCAACAATACCCTTTGGACATCGAACAATACATAAAAGGAAAACAAGCGATGGTCCAGGAAATTGAGAAAAAGGCGATGGGAGAGATTTGATGGAAATGGCGAATTGGAAAGGCGCTGCCGGCGTCTGCGTAAATGAGCGGAATGAAATTTTATTGGTGCTTATGAAAGCACCGGAAGAAGACAGCAAATGGTCTGTTCCCGCAAGCGGCCTGGAAGCGGGCGAGACGCTCGAACAATGCTGTGAGCGTGAGTTTTTGGAAGTGACGGGGCTGAAGGTCAAGGCGGGCGAACTCTTGATGACGCGGGACGGCAATTACGAAGATGCTGCCGTGTCATTTGATTTGCATTATTTTCGGGTTGAAGTGACAGGCGGCGAATTAATCATCCCGAAAGATGACTTTTTGATCGAGGACATCGCCTGGAAATCCATTGAAGAAATCGAAAAACTCGATCTTGCCTATCCTGATGATCTGGAGCTTTTCAAATCTCTTGCGCCAGCTTGAGTCCAGAGGATTCAAAAAATGAGGCGGGGGTAAAGAACAACAAACAAAGTCTTCGGGAGGGCGATTGCATGGACAAGGAACGGAAAGACAAAGAAGGTGAGAAGCTGCTGCCGGATGTGGAACCGGGCCGCCATCAGCCGCCGGATAAGGAATTGGATCCCATGCCGGATAGGGATCTGGAATATGAAGAAAACTCCAACGAAAAATACCGGGACCAGACACCGGATGACAACCAGAATGACTAGATCAACCGGCCGCTTGCAATAGAGCGGCATTTTTTATGTGGTTTAGATAAGGGAGGTTTTCAAGTCTGTTCGTCAGGAAGAAAAGGGGGAGGCTTATGCAGCGACATCAATTTGCGAATGCAGTGTGGCAAGAAGAGAACGCGATGGAGGCGGCGGATTTCCGCCACTTGCTCTCGGCGAATCCAAAGCTGCAGCAATGGATCGATCAATCGAAAAACTTAACCGTCAATATCCTTCACGCCGACACTTCCCAGCTCGGCAAGGAAGTCTTATGGGGTTCCTTGATCTACAAGCAAAGCCGCCATGCACGCGATGCCCAGGATGTCTTTCATTTTTATATATCTCCGGAGCTGTTAGTGACAAGCACGCTTGATTTCGAGGAAGACTTGGATATGCCGAGACAGTTGATGATTCAGCAAATGGAAAATGCGCAATCCCCGATCGAAGTGATGATGATTTTGCTCGGAGGGATGGTCGGTTCGGTTTTGCATAAAATTGACAGCTTTGAAGAGCGGCTCCATCAATTATTGTGGAATATCAAAGAACACAATAACCGCAAGACCTTGGAAAGCATCGAGGAAGTACGGCACGAAATCTTGTTATGGAAGCATTTGATCATGGGCTTCAGTGAAATCAGCATGGCGGTCGAGGAAACCTTTGGCGAAGGCGTCTGTGAAGGCAGGGAGTACAAACGGACCGCTAAGCGGATCGATCGCTGTGTCATGCTCGTTGAATCCTATGAAGACGAAATTAATAATATGGTCGATATGGAGAATGTCGTCGCCAATTACCGCGGCAACGAAATCGTCAAGACGCTGACGGTGCTGACGACTTTGTTCACGCCGGTCATGGCATGGGGCGCTTTATGGGGGATGAATTTCAAAATCATGCCCGAACTCGATTGGAGTTTCGGTTATGTGGCAGCCATATCGATCATTGCCATCTCCACGTTCTTATTGTATTTGTATTTCAGGCAAAAAGGCTGGACAGGCGATATTCTCCGTTCGATCGACAATAAAGGCAAACGAAAACAAAGACAGGACTGATCCCAGTCCTGCCTTTGTCATTTCGGTTTGTCTTTTTTCAGTTCCTCGAGCAGTTCGGTGTAGCGGTGCAAGTCGCGGTCATCGTATTTGCCGATATAATTGATCAGCATTTCCTCGACGTCCCGCCGTTGCCGTTCGGCTGCGATGAGTTTTTCTTTCATCGACTTCTGCTTCCAGAGAATGGTATCTTCCACGTCTTCCATTTTGTTGAGCATATCGATTTCTGCAAGCAGTACCAATGCGGCGTTCTTTTTCTCTTCGTACTTTTTCAATGCCTTGTCGATTTTTCGCGTATCGTTCTCGTAGGTCATATTGGAATACATCGACATCTGTATGCCCTCCTCCACCGTTTATACTTTTACATTAACAGGTATTAGAATATTCTGTCTATGATAACAGGCAAAAAGATGGCGGAAATCCTTCTTCATCTAGTTTCATGAAGTACTTTCCGCCGTCTCTGCAGGCTCTATCCAATTTTGTGACCAGCGCTCGATTTCCTTCATGACCGGCTGCAGCGAGGCGCCTTTTTCAGTCAACGAATATTCGATTCTAACGGGGGTCTCGGGGTGGACGGTGCGTTCGACCAAGCCGTCTCCTTCTAGGTTTTTTAGCCGTTCTGACAGGAGGCGGCCGCTAATTCCGATTTCTTCCGTTAATTGGCCGAAGCGTTTGGGCTCGTCCATCAATTGATGGATGATCAAGCCTGTCCAGCGCTGTCCCAATAAGGAGATAGCTGCTTCAAACCGTGGGCAAATTTCCTGGCTTTTCATGTTCACCGCTCCTTTTTCTTCATAATAGCATATCTGTATAGGAATGAAAAAACAGATGACTTGACGTAACTAGGTTATTAAAATATAATCAGTTACAAATAGTAAGTAGATGGAGGAGTTATAATGAATTTTCATCAAAAGCCTGTAAGCTATGTAGAAAGCTTGACCTTGAAAGTATTGGATTTGCCGGAAATGAGCCGTTTCTATACGGAAGTGTTGGGGTTTGAAACCATCGAAGAAAAGGAAAACGAGACGGTTCTCGGGGTAGGCGGGGAAGAGATCCTGACGCTTCAATCCGCGCCCGAGTTCAAGGCGAAAGCCGGCCGCTTTGCCGGATTGTATCACTTCGCGGTACTATTGCCGGACCGGAAAGAACTCGGCAAAATATTGCTCCATCTTCATGAGCAACGGATTCCGATTGGTTCTTCCGATCATCAAGTAAGCGAAGCGTTGTACCTATCGGATCCAGAGGGCAATGGCATTGAAATTTACCGCGACCGTGAACCCGGTGAATGGGAATGGCGCGGAGATCAGGTTCACATGACGGTCGATCCGCTCGATGTCCAGGAAGTTGCGCAAGCATCAAATGGCGAAAAATGGAGCGGCATGCCGGCGGGCACGGTGCTCGGGCACATCCATCTCCACGTGTCGGATCTCCAGGCAGCGCACGACTTCTATACCGGTGCGATCGGCTTCGGCTTGGTCGCAAACCTCGGTAATCAAGCACTATTTGTCTCGGATGGAAACTATCACCATCATATCGGATTGAATATCTGGAATGGCACAGGCATTCCGGCCCTGCCGGATCAGACGGCAGGTCTTGGGCATTATGTCATCCGTGTCGCAGATGAACAAGCACAACAGGCCATGCGTGACCGCTTGCAGGCATACGGCGCTGAGGTTCGCATGGAAGGGGCGACGCTCGAAACCGCTGACCCATCCGGCAACCGAATCCGTATTTTAACCGCATAAGAAAATCCCTGGGACTTGGTGTCTCGGGGATTTTTTTGCATTAAGGTGCAGGGCACGAAGCGGATGCATCCGCGTATAATAAGGTTTGTGTAGAACGCCCAGGCGCAACGGCTTGTTGGACGTTGCCCGTTTGTTCGGGCATTACGTGATCTCTTGTTTCCGTATAAGCCTGGAGCCGCTCCTGGTTTTGCCAGTCTTCAAAAGGTTCATTGTAAAAGCCCAAAAGGATCAATCCGCAAAATGCGGCAATCAACGTGATGCCAAGTAACGAAAGGAAGCCTTTCATGATTCAATCCCGCCTTCTCATAGATGCTGATATTTAGAACGCAGACCGTTCGGAAAAGGTTCCCGGTTGAAGAAATCCCAAAGACTGGGATACTGATAGGTAAGACTGTGAAAGGGAGGGGTAAGCATGATTTCATTGAATACAGACATTTGCCGATTGCTCGGGATTGAGTATCCGATCATTCAGGCAGGAATGGCAGGGGGGCCGACCACCGCCGAACTAGTGGCGGAAGTTTCGGATGCAGGCGGCTTGGGAACGCTCGGTGCTGCCTATTTGACACCTGAAAAGCTGCGGGAGGATATTTCGGAAATACGCAAACGGACTAACAAGCCATTTGCCGTCAATTTGTTTGCACCTGTGCCAAAAGATGATTTCTCACGTATCGATGAAGTGAAACAAGCGCTGCAGCCAATCTACAAGGAACTTGCGATTGAAGAGCAAAACGCTGAATACCGCTCTCCAGATCATGGGGAAGAGTTGTTTCGCATTTGTCTGGAAATGAACGTACCGATCATTAGCACGGCTTTTGGTTCGCTGCCGCCTGAACAAATGGCTTCTGCCAAAGCACAAGGCGTTACCGTCATCACCATGGCGACGACTGTCGGCGAAGCGATGGAAGCGCAAGACAAAGGAGCCGACGCTATCGTAGCACAAGGCAGTGAAGCGGGAGGGCATCGGGGCAGCTTTTCATTTGACCAGCATCCGATGGGCGCACAAGTCGGCTTGATGGCATTGCTTCCACAAGTCGCAGATGCTGTGGACGTGCCGGTGATTGCGGCTGGCGGCATCGCAGACGGGCGCGGGCTGGTAGCGGCGCTCGCGCTCGGCGCACAAGCCGTTCAGGTCGGAACGCGCTTTGTTGGAGCGAAGGAATCGGGTGCGCATAAGGCGTATAAACAAGCGATCTTTGACAGCGATGAGGAAAGCACTGTCGTGACCAAAAGTTTCTCAGGGCGACCAGCGCGCGGAATTAAAAATCGTTTCATCGAACAATTCGAATCCACGGGAACCCAGCCACTGCCATTTCCGTCCCATAATACAGTGACGAAAGAAATTCGGGGGGCTGCGGCAAAAGCCGGCAATCCGGAATTTATGTCGTTATGGGCAGGCCAGGCAACAGGGGCAATGACGCAGGAAGAAGGCGCAGCGGAAATCGTCTCTTCCATGATGGATCAGGCACGCGCGCTCTTGCGGTAATTCGGCTCGAGTTTCCTGTTTCTGCGTGCTATACTGTTAAAAGTGATTTTGAAACGAGGAGATTGAACGAATGGAATGGAAAAATATATACCGCGGTATTTTGATGGGCATCAGCGATTTGATTCCGGGAGTCAGCGGCGGAACGATTGCCTTTATTCTTGGGATTTATGATCGCCTGCTTGAATCGATCAGCGGCTTTTTCAGCCGCGAATGGAAAAAACAGCTAGGCTTTCTCGTGCCTCTTGGCATAGGGATTGTCATCACCTTATTATTGTTCAGCCGATTTATCGAATTTTTGCTGGAAAACCATTACGAAGCGACGCAATTTTTCTTCATGGGGCTAATCCTCGGGGTCTTGCCTTATATCATGAAGCAAGCGGAAGTGAAAAAGAATTTCACGGCGCGCCATTTGGTCATCTTGCTGGTCATCGGGGCAGCGCTTGCTTCCATGGCATTTATCCAGACCGATGATAATGTAGCGCCGATTACGGAACTGAGCCTGCCAACGTTCTTCCTGCTATTTTTCTCTGGTTGGATCGCGAGCATGGCGATGCTATTGCCTGGCATCAGTGGCTCGTTCATCTTGTTGTTGATCGGTGTTTATTCGACGGCCATCAACGCTTTGTCGACATTGAATTTGCCGATCGTCTTGGCAATCGGTGCCGGCGTCATGGTCGGGTTTGTCGTCTCAAGTAAAGCGATCAGCTATTTGCTGGAGCATTTTACGTATGTGACGTATGCGGCCATCATCGGCTTGATCCTTGGCTCGCTATTCGTCGTATTCCCTGGCTTTGCGGCCGATACAATGACGTTGGTAACCAGCCTGGTGACGTTCATGGCGGGCCTATTGTTCACGCTATGGTTCAGTTCGCCGAAGAAAACCGATATTACAAGTGAACATAATGTTGAGGCTTAAGAAATAAAGAATTGCAAAGCGGACAGCGAAAAGAACTCCTTTTCCTGTCCGCTTTTGATATTTATTTAAGGGGAAAAGTAAAAAAGGCTTTTTGCTTTCCGGATTCCGCTTTTGCGATTAAACTGAAATGAAGAGAAAGAGGTGATGCGTGTGCGGAAATTGTTTGGCATCCTGTTGCTCATAGCCTTGTTGTTTTTCACCCGCCCGGTATGGGAAGCACCTATCGAGGAATATGTCGACCTCAGCTTTTTGGACTCGGTGGATGAAGTGATCGGAAATGTAACAGCGGACACGGATGTGTCCAAAGCGCTCGATGGAGCCAAGCATTTCACGACGCGCATCAGCCATCAACTGCAGGCGATGGTGACGGAAAGCTCAGCCGCTTTGCCTGAGGCGGTCGCAAAACCGGAACTCTCCAAAACCGATTCCATGGTGGCGGTCCATAATGTCACGCTCGGGATGAGCAAGGAACAAGCCCAGCAAAAGCTGGGCCTGCCCTTGCGTTTGATGGAGAACGAATACGGAACCGATTGGCATAGTTACCATCAGGATTACCAGAACTATGTATTGCTGTCTTACGATGAGGATGGCGAGGTCAACGGCATGTTCACCAACCAGGATCTCATATCTTCGACGGAAGGCTTCTCGATGGATTCGAGTAAAGCGCAAGTGCGCGAATTATTCGGGACGCCGCTGACGAGCCTGCAAAAAGGCCGCGTGCAATATATTCTGGATTCGCGCGATGAGTACGATTTGTTCGAAACGGCCGATTCCTATACGACGGTTTTCTATGATATTCACGAAGGGGACACGGTGACGGCGGTCCAGGTCATCGGCAAGGACTTGGAGGAGCAGCGCAGCGAGATTTACGCGGAGCCTTCCCCGGAAGTGAAGGAAGGCTATGAGTTTTTGTTGTTCGAACTGACCAATTCAGCGAGAATCCAACGGGAGCTGCCGCTCTTGAAATGGGATAGTGAAACGATGGAAACGGCTCGCGACCATAGCCAGGAAATGGCGGATGAGCGTTATTTCAGCCATACCAACCCCGATGGCCAATCGCCTTTTGACCGCATGAAAGAAGATGGCATCACATTCTTTATCGCCGGTGAAAACTTAGCCTATGGGCAGTACAGCGCTGTCTTCGCCCACGAGGGGCTGATGAACTCGATGGGCCATAGGGAAAACATCGTCAAGCCCGACTTCGGCTATCTCGGTGTTGGCGTTGCATTCAATTCAGACAAGCAGCCTTACTTTACGGCTAACTTCTTTAATCGCTAAGCAAAAATCCCTCTATTGCATTTGTGCAATAGAGGGATTTTTAATTAGTTCAACAAGAACCAGGCGAGCACGACGAGCGGGCCGACGACAAAGCAGTAGATCGCGAAATACTTCAGCTGGCCTTTTGCCATGATGTTCATGAACCATTTCAGAGAGAAGTACGACGCAACCAGTGAACCCACAAACGCCATGATGTACGGCAGGGCCATCGTCGAGAGATTATCATCATTGACGATGTCGGTGATGCTCAGTACAGCCCCGCCCAAGCTGATCGGGATGAACAACAGGAACGAGAAGCGCAATGCCGTCTCTTGGTTGATGCCCCGTGCCATGGCGGCAACGATCGTGGCGCCGCTTCGGCTGATGCCGGGGATCAATGCGACGGCTTGTGCGCCGCCGATGATCAAGGCGTCTTTCATTGTCATATTGCCGTCTTTACGCTGTCCGCGCATATTGCGGATCAGCCACAAAGCGAGGCCGGTGACAATCAGCGTAACCCCGACGGTGACGACCGTCGACAGGTAATCATCGATCGTATCTTGGAACAACACGCCGATGATGCCCGCTGGAATGGTCGCGACGACCAAATAAACGACGAACATAAAATCGCGCCGTGTTTCCGGCGTTTTTTCCTTGAAGAATTTCAAGCCGTTAATCACCAGCCGTTTGATGTCCTCACGGTAAATGATCAAGACTGCGAGTAAGGATGCGCTATTGACGAGCAGCGCGAAAGTCGAAGTGCTTCCCTCGATTTCAACATCGAGAAAGTATTGTGCAATCAGCAAATGGCCGCTTGAAGAAATCGGGATCGGTTCGGTGAGCCCCTGGAATAGCCCGAGCAGCAAGAACTTGATTGTAAGCCATAATTGTTCCATCTGTATGTATCCTCCAAATTCTATTCATTCTCATATCCACAATCATAAGACGTGCATTGCTTGAAAAAGTTCACGCTATACAAAAACATATAATACCATATAATCATGATAAACTGGGTATACACATGGAAGAAAGGAAGTGTAAGAGGTGACAAATAAATTATGGTTCCAAGCGGGCGTCGGCATTATCCTCACCTTGGTCATCATTCGCCTATTCATCGAAGTCCAGGGGATATTCGACCCGCTGTTCATCATTGCGGGAACGATTTTCGTGCCGCTGCTTCTCGGGGGCGTCTTGTTTTACCTGACGCGTCCGCTGCTGTATTTTTTGGAGAAACGCAAATTCCCGAAATGGTCCGGCATCCTGATTATTGTCCTTTTGATTGTTTTGGTCTTTTATCTATTGTTTGCAATGGTTGGGCCGATGGTTACCAAGCAAGTCAACTCGCTTGTCGACAACGCGCCGGGGATCATCAATGACGTAGAGGAGTATACGCAGTACCTGCTGGCCCAGCGCGACCGCTTGCCGGATTCACTAGAAGAGCAGATCAATGATCTGAGCGGCCAAATCGGCGACCGCATCGGCGATATCGGCAGCTGGGTCGTATCGTTCCTGACTGGATTCATCTCCGGTTTGTTCACCTTGATTCTTGTACCGTTCTTCTTAATTTACCTGTTGATCGACCACCGGAAGTTCATCCCGTTCATTTCCGGATTCTTCAGCGGGCAGCGCAAGCTATGGGTCATCAAGACATTGAAGGACATCGACCACACATTGCAGTCCTATATCCAGGGCCAGCTGTTCGTCAGCTTTTTGGTCGGAATCATGCTGTTGATCGGCTATTTGATCATCGGGCTTGAATACGCGCTATTATTGGCAATCATCGGCATGGCGACAAACGTCATCCCATTTCTCGGGCCATACATCGCCGTTGTGCCGGCCATCATCATCGCGCTCGTGCAAGAGCCGATCATGGCGGTCTATGTCGCGATCATCATGTTGATCGCCCAGCAGATCGAGAGTAATTTCATCACTCCGAATGTCATGGGCAGTGCACTCGATGTCCACCCGCTGACCGTCATTACCTTGATCCTTGCAGCCGGAAACATCGCGGGCATTTGGGGGATCATCCTTGCGATCCCGTTCTATGCGGTCGTGAAGACGATCGTCAAGAATATTTACGCAAGGCGCCAGGAAATCCGCTCGACCGCAACAAGGGAAGTTTAACCTTCACTTTCTCAACGAGCTGGAAAACCCGCAACTTTGGTTGCGGGTTTTTTTATGGCGAATTGCTTGACGGCAAATGGTTTAGGTCCTAAACTATTGTTGTTAGTTGAGGGGGTCAACCATTTATGGATATGCGCATTAAAGAAGCAGTCGAATTGTTTCAGGAAGTCTTATTTTACGGCACGGAGCGTGTCATCCGTTCAGTGGACAACCCGCTATGGGAAGAGTTTTCCCCTGAGCAGATGCAGTCGCTGAAACTGATCGGCAAGGAAGGGCAAATTACATCGGCGAGGCTTGCGGTGCTGCAAGGTGTACATAAAAGCGCCATCTCGAACCGCACGAAAAAACTATTGCAAAAAGAATTGATCCAAGTCGTCCAGACTGCAGACCGGCGCGAAAAGCTGCTTGAATTGACCGAGGCTGGGAAGTCGGTCCTTGAAGAGTCGGATAAAATCTTGGCGGAGTATTTGGAAAAACTGATGTCGGAACAAGTCGATGACCAGGAAATCAATCAATTCCTGGTGATTTTCAGAAAACTGAGCGCAATCATGAAAACGGATGGAGTGTAAGGGATGCAGACGATATTGAAATTGAGATGGCCGATCATGATCGGGCTCATCGTATTGACGGCGGCCTTGTTTTTATTGGCGCCGAACTTAACGGAACAGGCAGAAGAAGCAGGCTCGTTCCAATTATCCGAACAAGCGGATTCACAGCGTGCAGCTACGATCCTGGAATCGGCTGATGTCTCAGGGCAGACGATTTCGCTGGTGATTGAACTGGAAGCGGAGCTGGATGATGCCAGTGAACAGCAACTAGCAGACATGAGAACGGAAATCGAGGCGCTCGGCGATCCGGTCACCACCGTGCTGAATCCGTTCGAAAGTGAAGAATTGGAAGAACAATTGATCTCGGATGACCGCCGGACGGTCTTGCTGCCGGTATCGGTTGAAGGAAACGATGAGGAAGTGGTGGCGCTCGCCGATGAAATCCGTGAAACGATCGTCCCGGACGATTTGACGGTTTACTTGACGGGAGAAGCGATCATCAACCAAGACGTCAACACGAGTGCACAGGAAGGTTTGAAGAAAACGGAGATCATCACGGTGATCTTGATCTTCGGCTTGCTGCTGGCGGTCTTCAGGTCGTTCATCACACCGATCATACCGCTGGTCGCAGTGGGGCTCAGCTATTTGCTCAGCCAATCGCTCGTGGCGTTTTTCATCGATTGGTTCGGCTTCCCGGTTTCGAATTACACACAGATTTTCCTGGTGGCGATTTTGTTCGGGCTTGGGACCGATTACTGCATCTTGCTGCTGAGCCGTTATAAAGAAGAGCTGACGGAAGGGAAAGGCGTACAGGAAGCGATCCTGAATACGTACCGCACTGCTGGGAAGACCTTGTTCATCAGCGGCTTCTCGGGCTTTATCGCATTTGCGGCAATCGGCTTTGCGGAATTCCCGATTTTCAAATCGGCCGTGGCTGTCGCAGTCGGCATCGCCGTACTGCTCGTGGTGCTGTTCACTGTCATGCCGTTTTTCATGGCAGTATTGAAAGACAAATTATTCTGGCCGAGCAAAGGATCGGCTTCCCATAAAGACAGCAATTTGTGGATCTGGATCGGCAAACTGTCCGTCAACCGGCCGTTATGGTCGATGTTATTGGTCGCGGCGATCACCGTGCCTTTGCTGTTCTCCTATAATAACGACCTGTCATTCAATACCGTAGATGAGATCAGCTCGGATTATGAATCGGTGAAAGGGCTCGATGCCATTGAAGACGCATTCGGCGCGGGCAATACGATGCCTGTGCAAGTCGTCATCAAAGGCGAAGAGGACTTGACCGCGGAAGAGACCGTTCCGTATCTCGACGCTTTGGCACAAGATATGCAAAAAGTGGAAGGCGTCGACATGGTTCGCGCCATTACACGCCCGACCGGTTCGGTCATCGATGAATTCTTTGTCGATCACCAGCTGGGGCTGATCGCAGAGGGGCTTGAAGAGGCGAATGACGGAATTGGCGAAGTCCAGTCCGGCCTCGGGGAAATCGAAACGAACCTGGAAGCGATCAGCGGACAGGCAGGCGGCGCCGGCCTTCGCGAGGCGGCTGCCGGCTTGGCGCAAGTGAACGGCCAGCTCGAGCAGGTTTCAGGCGGCCTCCAGCAGACCGGGAATATTGAACAGACGGTCGGTGCGCTTGCTCAAGTGAATGCGGGGCTTTCAGAAATCGAACAAGGCCTGAACGGCGCTGCCGGGCAGTATGATGAATTGGCGGCTGGCCTCGGAGAGCTCGCACAAGGCGTGGGCGCTTCATCCGAGGGGTTGACAGAAATCAGTGAAGGCTTGACGGAAATCGCCGATACGCTTGCAGGCATCAGCGACAGTGAAGCGGTGCGCGGCACTGGCATCTACCTCCCTGAAGGCACATTGCAAGAAGAAGAGTTCGAACCGCTGCTTGAACAATACGCGTTTGCAGACGGGGAAGGCATGCTGATGGAAATCGTGCTCGAAGAAGATCCGTATTCCCCAGAAGCGATCGACATCGTCACGGATTTGAAAGAAGCGGCGGAAAGAAGCATCAACGGCACGCCACTTGAAGAAGTGGATATCGCATACGGCGGCGTACCGAGCATCAACAGTGACTTGAAGGATATCTCGGAGAGCGACTTTACGCGCACGGTCAGCATCATGCTCGTCAGCTTGTTCGTTGTCTTGGCAGTGCTTCTGCGTTCGTTCATCATGCCGCTGTACATGATTGCTTCGCTCTTATTGACGTATTATAGTTCAATCGCAATCACCGAATTGATCTTTGTCGGCTGGCTTGGTTATGACGGCATTACATGGGCCGTGCCATTCTTCGGCTTCGTCATGCTCGTCTCGCTCGGCATCGACTATTCGATCTTCCTGCTCGACCGTTACCGGGAAGAAGCCTTGACGGCTGCAGATTTCTCGAAAGCGATGCACCGTTCGATGGCGAAAATGGGGACCGTCATCATCACCGCTGCTATCTTGCTTGCGGGAACATTCGGCGCCATGCTGCCATCAGGAGTCCTCAGCCTGATGCAGATTGCAGCGATCGTCATCACAGGCTTGCTGCTTTATGGCTTGATTGTCCTGCCATTGCTAGTTCCGGCTGTTACCGTTTCATTTGCCGGCGGCGCTTGGTGGCCATTCGGATTGAAAAAGAAAAAATAAGTTTTAGGGGCAGCCTTATAATTACCTTGAAATGTCCGGAGAAAAAGAAGTCCTTTTTCTTCGGATATTTTATTTGTATATTCGTGTTCGTCCACTCTCTTCAATTCAGAACATGGGATGGGAATGGAGACGGCGAATAAATGAACGAAGTGGAACTGAGTTCGTTTATTTGCGATGCTTGAGCATAGTGAAAGTTGAGCAACGACATTACGCGTCAGCTGCATGACCCAACATCCTGTGAGCTAGAGCGCGTCCGTCGAAATGGACATCACTCATTTCTTATGGGCAGCCCTTTTTCTATTATTTCGCAAACGGCGAAGCATGGGGTATGCATGTTATAATGAAGTCAGAAATCCAAAGAAGAAATGGGGATGTCCAGTGCTGACATTTGAACAAAAGCTAGAAGTGATCGAAGCGTTTCCGGAACTGACACGAAAAGAAGTGTCGATGAAACGAGTCAACTTCCAATTTGAAGAAAGCCTCTACGATAAGAAAAACGTGGTGTATCATCTTCACCCGAACGGCAACGGCTTTGTTTTTGTCGGTGACTTGCCGCAATACGAAGCGGACAGCCGCGGCTTGGTCAATATCCGCGACTTTTCAGCGAGCCAACTGCGCAGCATCATCGCCGATTCGATCGATTACCTAGGCCAAGAACCGGAACCGCCTTATGATAAGCGATGGACCAATAAAGAAGGCGAAAAACTCGATCTTGTCTACGAAGAGCCTTTCTGGAATATTTACACAGGCAAAAACCTGGAAGAAAGTTTCGGTACCTTCGATGACGCTGAAGATTATTTGCTCGATCAAGGGTTCAACGAGCGGAAATAATGACCATCCGAAAACTGAGAGTTCACGAGGAATTACCGCTTGGCTTATTGCTGGAAGCGGATCCGTCTGAGCAGCTGGTCCGCGACTATTGCGCAGGCGGCCATTGCTTTATCGCCGAACAGCAAGAAACTGTCATAGGCGTATTCGTCTTGATTGCGCTTGATTCGGACGTCGCTGAAATCAAGAACATCGCGCTCGCTGAACCTCAGCGCGGCAAAGGCCTCGGCAAGCAGATGGTGCTTTCAGCATTGGAAGAGGCAAAGAAACTCGGTTTCAGGTCGGTCGAAATTGGTACCGGGAATTCGAGTTTGGCGCAACTGGCCTTGTATCAAAAATGCGGGTTTCGCATGAAGTCGATCGACCGGGATTTTTTCACCCGCCATTACGACGACCCGATTTTTGAAAATGGCTTGCAATGCCGGGATATGGTCCGGCTTGATTATCAGCTGTAAGAAGCGAATGCATTGCTGCATTCGCTTTTTTGCCATTGAATGTCTAAAAGGTGAAGGCAGTTGCGGCGAAAAAGAGGAAAATTCTGACCATTTTCGGTATGCTGAAAAGAAGAGGTGAGGACATGTTCAAGAAAGTGACGCTGTACACAAACCGTTTGGATGAAATGAAAGGGTTCTATGAATATCAGCTTGGGTTCCGGATTGTCGAAGAAGACGAAGAAAGCTTTGCGCTTTCGATCGGAACATCCGTGCTGGAGTTCCGTACATCGGACCGTGCATCTTTTTACCATTATGCGATCAATATTCCAGGCAACCAATTCAGTTTGGCCAAATTCTGGGCGCGTGCGCGCATCGAGTTGAACCGCCAGGAAGGCATGGATGAAATCTATTATGCGAATTTCAATTCCGATGCGTTTTATTTCCAGGATCCCGCGGGTAACATCGTCGAGTTCATCGGCCGGCGCCATGTCGACATCATGGACGACTTTACGATCGACTCACTGCTTGATATCAGCGAAGTCGGTATCGTCACACCGCACGTCAAGGAAGTCGGCGAAGCGCTGGAATCGATGGAGATACCAGTGCGCGGCAATAAAGGCATCGATCCGACAACGTTGAATTTCCTCGGGAAAGATCCTCATTTTCTTGTGCTGGTGCCACCGAAGCGGACGTGGTTCTTCTCCAAGCTGAAAAGTGAAACCTATCCGCTCGCGATCGAACTTTCGGACGGCCGGATGATCGAGATCAACGGGGAAGGCCATATGGGGCAGAAGAAAGCAGATAATCCGGTTTCCGATTTGATGGAATCTGCTGGATTTTCAGGTACTGCCCATATGGCCGGTAACGAAAACTGGTCGCTTGCCAAAGGTTTCGCCAATCGTGTGGACGAACGGCCGATTGCTGTCGACAGCCGGTTCGGCATCGCTTCCGGAAGCAAGATTTTTACAGCCGTGGCCATTTTGCAATTGGTGGAGCAGGGCAAGCTAGAGCTTTCGGCAAAGCTTTCGGGATTGCTGCCGAAAACCTTCCCGAATTTCGACGCCACGGTTCATCAACTGCTGTGCCATACATCGGGCCTTCCTGATTATTTCGATGAAGAAACGATGGGGGATTTCGAACAATTATGGCAGGAAATCCCGATGTATCGGATGCAGACGCCGGCTGATTTTATGCCGTTGTTCCGTGATCTGCCGCCGGTCGAGGAGCCGGGTGCGCGTTTCCGTTATAATAACGCGGGCTATATTGCGCTCGGCTTGATTATCGAGCAAGTAACAGGCGAAGAGTTCGCCGACTACGCCGAGAGGGAAGTGCTGGCGAAAGCGGATATGTCGGAATCGGGTTATTTCCGGTTGGACCGCTTGCCGAAAAACACAGCTTATGGATATATCGATGAAGGAGATTCATGGCGCACGAATCAATACGCCATTCCGATTCGGGGCGGCGCGGACGGCGGCGCATTCGTCACAGCAGGGGATATGGCGAAGTTCTGGAACCGTCTATTGGACGGCACCTTGCTGTCTGAAGCAATGCTGGAGCGCCTGTTGACGGCCCATGCAGAAGAAGAGGGAGATGCATATGGTTACGGCGTATGGATCGACCAGGAAGATGGGAAGGCGGTAAAGTATCATGTGATGGGCTACGACCCGGGCGTGAGCTTCCATTCCGGCTATTACCCTCAGCAAAAAGCGATCGCAACTGTATTGTCAAATGCCGGTGAAGGCGCGTATGATATAGTGAAAGCCATTGAACGCGAGAAAAAACTGAGAGGGTGAGTCGATGGACGGAAAAAAACTGGCCATGAGCGTATTGGTCGGAACGCTCCTTCTGGTCGCAATCATTTTCCTGGTGTTCCAATTGTATTTCATTATGAATTAAAAAAGCTGCCATTGGGCAGCTTTTTTCTTTGTAACTGATGAAATACGGGAGGGAAGTGAGTGGAGAAAGCTTATGCTATTCGACTGCGTTGCAGGAAGCTCGCGGGGTGCGGGTCATGCAGCTGATGCGACAGGAACTGTTTGTTAGAAAGAAGAGATTTGAAAAGCTTCCACTTTTCGACTGCGTTGCAGGGGAGCTGCTTGCCGTGGGGCGGGTGCCCGGCCAACGTGCCAAAAGCGCGGCACGTTTGTCTCGCCAGCCTGCGCGATCCCACAGGCGTCAGCCCCCCTTCCACTCCGTCTCTAGTTTAAGAAGGAAGAGAATTTCTTCTATCCGCTCGACTGAAAATGTGGAAAAGCTTCATGCTTTGTAGCTCATATCATTTGGAACAAGAGAAGGCGATAGCGAGTACTAGTTTCACCACAAGCTTTTTGACTTAAACGCTATAGGACCAGATGCTTCATCGCTAGCCGGCAACTAGTTACAGAAGCAGAACTGACTAAACGTACCCGAATCAATGGAATTTCACAGCCGCCAAGCGTAAGGGGGTGAGCCGACGCAATAAGACAGGCGCTCTTCCTGGCTTATTGCCAAAGGCCAACCCAAAGCCGGGCGGCGACTACCAAGGTGAAGCCCGAATCGAATCCAGAAACACTTCGACACGCAAACCCTAGCTATCTTCACTTCTGTTCTATTCGGGAAGCGATTTCCCCGCTAGCCGGAACTGAATTCAAAAAGAAAGCTATGTAAACTAGCATCATCCAATGAAATCTCTCAGCCGCCCAGCGCTGAGGGTGAGCCGACGCAATAAGACAGGTGCTCTTCCTGGCTTGTTGCCAAAGGCCAACCCAAAGCCGGGCGGCGAATACCAAAGCGCATAAATCAATACGCGGGAAACCCTCGCTATCTCCACATAAAGAACGCGCTACATTGCATGCACTTATTTTTAGACAACAAAAAATGGACTCTTCCGAAGAAGAGCCCATTGAAAGTTTAAAGGTTAATTAAGCTTTTGATACGTTAGTAGCTTGAAGACCGCGTTGGCCTTGCTCGATGTCAAAAGTAACTTCTTGACCTTCGTCAAGAGTTTTGAATCCTTCGCTTTGGATAGCTGAGAAGTGTACGAATACGTCGTCTCCGCCTTCGCGCTCGATGAAGCCGAATCCTTTTTCTGAGTTAAACCATTTTACTTTACCTTGTTCCATGTGTGTTTCCTCCTCGTATGCTAATGCATACATTGTATTACTATCCTTGCTCAAATCCTTCAGATAAAATCTGATACTTAATGAAAAGCCATCGAACAAAAATAATTCTTCCTTAGAATAGCATGGTACTTCTTAGAATGCAAGGATTAAGTTTGGTTGGCTCTTTTCAGTGCCATTCGTTATTGTTAATTGATGAAGGATGGGAGGGGAATCCATGCAGCGGATCATGGTGATAGGTGTATCGGCGGGAGCCGGAAAGTCCACGTTTGCAAAGCGTCTGGGGGAAGTGATGGAGTTGCCGGTGAATCATTTGGATGCGTATTATTGGAAGCCGGGATGGATCGAAACCGATAAAAAAGAATTTCGGCACAAACAGCAGGAGCTGGCGAATGGACCGCGCTGGATCATCGAAGGGAACTATAACAGCACAATCGACATTCGCTTGCCGGCATGCGATGCACTTATCCAATTGCAGCTGCCGCTTTGGCGATGTTTATGGCGTGTGATGAAAAGGCGCATCCAATATCACAAAAAGAAAAGGCCGGATATGGCACCGGGTTGCCCTGAGAAACTGGATGGGGAATTCCTGAAGTTCATCGTGACAACTTATCGCGGACGCCAAATAGCGCAGCGACATTTAATAGAAGGATTTGTTAGGAAGTATCCTGAAAAACAGGTGTATATTCTTCGTAATCAGCAGGAGATCGATGCTTTTCTAATACAAGTCGATAAATAGTTTCAATTTTACAGTCAATTGAAAAAACTTGGAGACGATGGATAGGGAACATGGTATTCTGATAGTACGATAGAGATGAGGGGGGAACGGGCTTTGAAAGACCATCTATATGAAGGCACACTGACCAATGTGCGCTTGCACAAGCAGGTGCCAATGTATATGAAGCGCCTGTACCTGGAGGATTTGGCTGAAATCGAACGGGTTCAGCAAACGGTCATCGACTCGCTGCCAGAGAAAAATACGTTGCAGCCGTTATCGACCGAAGAATTTTTATTTATTTTGAATCATCATGGACTGATGGTCGGTGCATTTGTGGAAGGGGAACTTGTGGCTTTTCGGGCACTGCTCGTCCCGGAAATTGACGCGGAGCATCTCGGGCGCGATATCGGACTCTCGGAAGAGGAACTTGGCGATATGATCTATCAGGAAATTTCGGCTGTCGCTCCCGATTACCGGGGAAATCGCCTTCAGCAGAAGTTGGCCGAAGTGGTCATGAAGGAATTGAAGAAGCTGGAGAAGAAATTCCGCTACGTGGCCTGTACGGTGGCACCGATGAATATTCCAAGCCTGAAAGATAAATTTACGCAGCAGATGCACATCGCTGCGTTAAAAAGGAAGTACGACGGGCTGGAACGCTATATCCTGGTGAAAGATCTCGAGCAGCCGAACGCAGATTACGGAAATCAAATCACGGCACCACTCGATGATCTACAGAAGCAAAAGGACTTGTTAAATGAGGGGTATGTTGGAATCGGTTTTCAGATGGTTAAAGGCTTCCATGCACTGCAATTTGCCAAACCTCTTAGATGAGCGGTAATTTTTAAAAAAGCGTCTCGAATTGTGGAACAATAAAGCGCTTTCCTGTAAAATTATCAGAAATTCACATAAATTCATCTTCAAGAGGAGTTACGATATGAAGTTGCAATTTGCACGAATCCCCGGGATACGCATATTGAAAACGTTCGGTCCAGAGTCTGCGGACATCCAGTCGATTGTCTACAATTCTTCGGCTGCACGGGACGGTTCTGCATTCTTTTGCGTCATCGGGGAGAACACGGATGGACATTTATACATAGAGCCGGCGATCGGAAATGGCGCACGTGCAATCATCGGCTCCAATCAGGAAATTCTGTCGCGGCAAGCAAAGCATCACCCGACTGTCAGTTTTGTGCTCGTGGCGGATGTGCGCAATGCACTCGCGCATACGGCAGATTTCTTTTTCGGATCGCCACAGCAAGAGCTGTTCAAGATCGGCGTGACGGGAACGAATGGCAAGACCACGACCGCTACATACGCCCGCAATTTATTCAACCTGCTCGGCACGCCATGCGGGTTTATCGGTACGACAGGTGTCGAAACGGCTGAAGGTAAAGTGCCTTTTGAGAAAAGCACGCCGACAACGCCGATTGCATCAGACATCCATCAGATTTTCTCCATGCTGGTCGATGCCGGCACGAAGGCAGTCGCCATGGAAGTGTCCTCGACCGCACTGGATCAGCAGCGGGTGGGGGGAATCGTTTTCGATGTAGCCATCCATACAAATCTATCCGAGGAACATCTGGAATACCATAAGACTTTCGAACACTACCGGGAGTCCAAACTGAAATTGTTCGAGCGCGCAAAAGCGGCAGTCGTCAATCTGGATGATCCAGGATTGAGCGAGGGTATCTTAGCAGTGGCCGATTATCCGGTGCTGAGCTATAGCCATGATTCGTCGAGCGGCGCCGACCTCATTTGGGGAAATTACAGCGCGTCTGCACAAGGCATGCGTTTTGAATTGAATTATAGAGGCGATGTCCGGATAATCGAAGCTCCGTTATTCGGCGATTATAATGCCACGAATTTGACGGCAGCGATTGCGGCGGCATTGCATGCAGGGCATTCGATTGACCGGATAATTGAAGTCTTGCCGGAAATGCCTCAAGTGGAAGGGCGCTTCCAAGTGATCAGGGGCCCTGAAGAACGGACGATCATCCTCGATTATGCACACACTCCAGTCGCAATCGATGCGGTATTGACCGAGGCCCGTAAATTGCCTCACCGCCGTTTGATTGCACTCATTGCAGGCATCGGCATCCGGGATTTCGCCAAGATGCCGAAAATGGCGAAAGCGTCTGAAGGAAAAGCGGATGTCTTGGTCGTTACGGTCGACCATCCGGGCTACAACGATCCGGAAGAAGTTGTTTCGGAAGTGATCAAAGGATTCAGTGTGCCTTACATGCAAAAGGTGCTGAAGGCGCCGACGCGTAAACAGGCAGTGGAAAAAGCGCTCGAAGAAAGTGGCCCCGAAGACATCGTCTTATTGTCGAGCGGCTGCATCAATGGCGCGCAAATCATCAAAGGGGAACATATCCTGCATTCGGATGAAGCGATAATCGAAGCGTTCTTCTCGAGCAAAACCGGGGAATTTTAACGGCAAGGGTCGCTTTTTCCGGATGGAATGTGTTTAATAGAAGAGAGGCTAGTTAAAGAATAAGAATTGGAGTGAATGGAATGCAGTATCGTACAGAAAAAGACACGATCGGTGAAATTCAAGTTGAAGCTGACAAAATGTGGGGTGCGCAAACCCAGCGCAGCGTCCAAAACTTTGCCATCGGCACAGAACGTATGCCCCATGAAGTGGTCATGGCATTCGCTCAATTGAAAAAAGCGACAGCCAAAGCGAACCATAAGCTCGGCAAGATGTCCGACGCGAAAATGCGCGCAATCGAAACAGCTGCGAACGAAGTGATCGAAGGCAAATGGAACAACCATTTCCCGCTCGTCGTTTGGCAGACAGGAAGCGGCACGCAGTCCAATATGAACATGAACGAAGTATTGGCGCGCCGCGGCAACGAAATCCTGGCGGAACAGGGATCGGATGAAAAACTTCACCCGAACGATGATGTCAATATGTCCCAAAGCTCGAACGATACATACCCGACGGCAATGCACGTTGCCGGTGTTCTGGCTGTGACGGAGCAATTGATCCCAGCGGTCCAGAAATTGAAAGCGACTTTGGATGAAAAAGCGAAGAAATTCGACGATGTCATTAAAATCGGCCGCACGCACTTGCAGGATGCGACACCGCTTACTTTGGGCCAGGAAATCAGCGGCTGGCGCCATATGCTTGAGAAAAGCGAACGCATGATCAAAGAAAGTGTCGAGCATATGCGTGAACTCGCAATCGGCGGAACGGCAGTCGGTACAGGCATCAACGCAGATCCGAAATTCGGCGGTTACGTTGCGGAATTCATCGCAGAAGCAGTCGGCACGGAATTCACTTCAGCTGAAAATAAATTCCATGCACTGACAAGCCACGATGAAATGGTCTATACGCACGGAGCGGTCAAAGCGCTTGCGGCGGATGCGATGAAGATCGCCAACGACGTGCGCTGGCTCGCGAGCGGGCCGCGCAGCGGCATCGGCGAAATCACGATCCCGGCTAATGAGCCAGGAAGCTCGATCATGCCAGGGAAAGTCAACCCGACACAAAGTGAAGCGTTGACGATGGTATCAGCCCAGGTCATGGGCAACGACGCAGCAATCGGATTTGCGGCGAGCCAAGGAAACTTCGAATTGAACGTCTTCAAGCCGGTCATTGCGTACAATTTCCTGCAATCGGTGCGCCTGTTGACGGATTCGTTGGTTTCTTTCAACGATAACTGCGCAATCGGCATCGAAGCGAATTTGGACGTCATCGAAAGCCACGTGAAGAATTCCTTGATGCTCGTCACATCGCTCAACCCGCATATCGGTTACGAAAAAGCGGCAGCGATTGCGAAGCAAGCACATAATGAAGGAACGACGCTGAAAGAATCAGCGGTCAAGAGCGGCCATTTAACGGCGGAGCAATTCGACGAATGGGTGCGCCCGGAGAATATGGTAGGAAAATGATGCAGGCAGCCGGGATTTTCCCGGCTGTTTTTTTGTGGAACAAGGAGTTTCGCGGCAGGAAATAGAAGTAGAGGAGAACGAGAGTGATGAAATCGCTCCAGGCGGACGCTTTCGGGCCCACAGGATGTGGGGCGTGCAACTGGTGCGACAGGACGTCGCACTGCCAGTTGCCAAGGCAAGATTCATGTCGCGCCGTCGCTATGCGCCGTCACTGCTCCTGCAGGAAGCGAATCGTGCTTGACACGATTCAACGCAGCAGCGCAGCGATGTGGGAGCACATCTTTGCGCTTCACCCCCGTCTACTCTTTCATTAAGACTATTAATAGCAAGACACAAGAAATTACAGAAGAGGTGCAGTATGCAAAAACCATTTATTACTTCATGGAGCGGCGGCAAAGACTCCGCTTTGGCTTTCTTTAGGGCAGTTCAGCAAGGGCACGTGCCGATTGCGTTGTTCACCATGTTTGAAGAAGATGGGGAACGCTCGAAATCCCATGGATTGAAAAAGCAGATCTTGTCAGCCCAAGCGGAACGGATGGGCTTGCCTTTAGTGATCGGCCAAGCCGACTGGGCAGGATATGAAGAGGAATTCATCCGTCATCTGCAGAATTTCAAAGAACAAGGCATCGAAATGGGCGTCTACGGGGATATTGACCTGCAGGACCATCTTGATTGGGTCGAAAAAGTGAGCGGGAAGGTAGGCCTCGACGTCTTGCATCCGCTATGGCAAGAAGCCCGCCGGTCGCTGTTGGAAGAGCTGGTAGAAGAAGAGTTCAAAGCCGTCGTTACAGTGGTTGACACTGCACGTGTCGGAGAGGAATTTCTCGGTCGCGTTTTCACCCGCGAGCTGATCGAAGAGCTGGAGTCACTCGGCATCGATGCCTGCGGAGAGGAAGGGGAATTCCACACCACATTGGTGGATGGCCCAATTTTTGTTGAACCGCTGCCTGTAGAGTTCGGCGAGATTATTCGTAACGGACAGTATTCGATGCTTGAGGTGAAACTTCAAACAGGGGAGTGATGGAATGTGATCCAGATCATCAGTGTAGAAGAAAAGCACATCCGCCAAATGTCTGCGTTGCTTTCAAAGCGCCAGGCAAGGGAGCGGAAGATTTTCCCGTACCTGCCGGATAAGTTCGAGGAAATCGACGAGACGGAGATGGTCATCCGTAAATTACTCGAGCGCCCATATGCCAGCGGAGTGGTCGCTGTCCGCGGCATTGATGTAATCGGATACCTCATTTACGAATTCAAGGAGGAGGCGCATCGCGGCCGCTATGTGTGGATGGATTATGAATCGATCGCCATCAGCGAGCATGAGCATCCTCGCTTATTGCGCTTACTATATGCGGATGCCGGAGCGGAATGGGTCAAGCATGGCTATTTCCACCATGTGCTGATGGCGCCGCTCGGAGATGAAATGGTGTTTGAGCAATGGCTCGATCAAGGGTTTGCCTTCGAGCAGAAGTATGCAATCCTGTCACTGGATGATTACGAACCGAAAAACGGATCGCTGCCCGAACTCGAATTCCGCCGCGGTACCAAGGCGGATGCACCGCTCCTGAAGAAAATGGCGGTATGGAACAGCATTCACCAAGCCGCAGCGCCCTCTTGGCATCCGATTACAAGGGAAACCATGGAGAATGTCCAGAAAAGCTATGTGGCATTGACAGAAGACGAAGAAGCCTATCTATGGCTCGCCAACCAAGGCGAACAGCCCGCCGGCTTCCATGTATATTTCCGGAAGGAAGACCCTTTCAGTTTGGTGACGCCTGAAAATTGCGTAGAACTGCCCGCAGCTTCGACCAATCCGGACATGAGGGGCAGCGGCATCGGCCGCGCACTCGCCAACCACTGCTTTGGCGAATTGAAGAAAGAGGGCTATGATTATATTTTTGCCGATTGGCATACGCCGAATCAACTGGCTTCCTACTTCTGGCCGCGTATGGGTTTCCAGCCCGTCATGGTCCGGATGTCACGCCAGATCGACCCGCGCATTTCATGGGCGCACGGTCAAGACTGATGAAGACGCACTTTGCTTGCCGAAGAAAACTAGCTTCGTTATACTCGTAGGCGTGCTGGAAATGACGACATTTCCCGGGCCTCTTACAGAAAAACTACATTTCTTTGTAGTTTTTTCTTTTTTTGTGGTTAAAACAAGGGAGCCGAAGGGAAGGAAAGAAAGGGATTAACTAATTTGAGGGGGATTCGATGAAAGAGAAAGGCTTGATCGATTACCGGATTTTTCTTCCGGCTTTGATCATCATCATCGCAATCAGCGTTCCGCTCGCGCTTTATGAAAGCCGTTCACTGGAATTGCTGAATGGGATTTTTACGACGATTGTTGAAGTATTCAGCTGGGGGTATCTCTGGTACGGCATCGTCCTGGTCGGGGCGGCGCTGTATTTTTCCTATTCCAAATACGGCGATATCGTTCTCGGCGACCCGGCAGAAAAGCCGCGTTTGACTTTGTTCGAGTATGCATCCATTTTGATCGCCATGGGGCTCGGTTCGACAATCATGCGTACCGGCATGCTGCAATGGACATCCGTTGCGAACAACCCGCCCGCAGGAATGGACGCGGGGTCGCCGGAATCGATTTTAATGGGCAACGCCTACAGCATGTTCTTGTGGGGCTTCCAGGTATTCGCGATTTTCGTCATGATCGCGCCGGCGATGGCTTATACGCTGCATGTCAAGAAAAAGCCAATGATGCGCATGTCCGAAGCGGCTCGCCCGGTTTTTGGCGATAAGCTGACGGATGGATGGGCAGGGCGCCTGCTCGACATCCTGTTCTTGCTCAGCATCATGACAGGGGCTGCCGTAACGCTTGGCTTGGGAGCGCCGATCATCACGTATAATATTTCCGCTTTGATGAACATTGACGTAACGTTCGGGTTGACGCTCATCGTCACGATTGTCTGGGTCGCGCTGTTTTCTGTCAGTGCCTATCTCGGTGTGGAAAAAGGCATCAAACGGCTCAGTACTTTCAATATCTATTTAGCTGGCGCCTTTACAGTGTTTATTCTATTGGCAGGGCCTGGTGTCTTTATCCTGAATTATTTCTCGGACAGCGTTGCATCGCTGTTCACTAATTACTTGAGTTTTTCATTCAATACAGATTCGGTCTACCAAGGTGCGGCGTCGCATGTGCAAAGCAATACGGTGTTCTGGTTTGCTTACAGCGCCACATGGGCGATGCTGCATTCGGTCTTTGCGGCGCGTATTTCCAGAGGGCGCACCATCCGCGAAATGATCATGACCTATCTATTGGCGCCGACGCTGTTATCATGGATTGCGACAGGTGTTCTTGGCGGGCTCGGCGTCCACCGTTATTTGACAGGGGAGCTGCCGATTTTGGATATGGTGAAAGAAGACCGGATGGCCGTCATTCCCGAGATTCTTTCGACCTTGCCGCTTGGCGGGCTTGCGATTGTCATCTTCATCATCGTTGCGCTCATCTTCCTGACGACCACGCTCGATTCGACGACTTACACGATTGCTGCCTATACGAGCACACTTGATATGAGCAAGAATGAACCGCCGAAAATCTTGCGCATCCTGGTTGCCGGGATCATTGCCGTCATCTCACTGGTGCTCATGAGAATCGGCGGCTTGGCGCCGCTCGAAGTGGTGTCCGGCTTGATGGGCTTGCCGATCATTTTCATCACTTTCCTGATGATTTATTCGGCGAAGAAAATGATGGACCAGGACCGTGCGTGGCTCACGAATGTAAGGGACAAGGAAACGCCTTTGAAACGGTCAAAACAGAAAACGAAAAGTGAATAATGAATTGAATAATTGGATATACCCAGCTTCTACCGTTACAGGAAAGCTGGGTATTTTAATGCAAGCACCCAAATAGGCCAAGGAAATTCTGGACAAATTCGATTTTAGCGTGGAAGATAAAGGTATCGCCATCGATTTCGCAGGCGCCCATATCCGGGACGATTCCGGGGTAGGGGCCATCGACCGTGCCGTCTTGAAGTTTTGTGAAAACGCCAACCAAGTGGCCGTCATCGTCTTGGATGCCGGAATTGGGATACGGGACAGTCAGACGGCCATCTTCAAGTGCGCGCACGCCAAATTACCGACTCATTAAAGGGGAGTGTTGAGAAGTGTATAAGAAAATCCTACTCGCTGCGGATGGTTCCGACCATTCACTCCGAGCGGCTAAAGAAGCCATGAAAATAGCAAAGGGATCCGATGAATCACAGATCACAATCGTTTTCGTGGCGGATCACGACAACGCGAAAAACGAAGTGCTTCACAGCGGCAGTTCCGCGGAGCTGGATTTCCAGCGCCGCAAGAAATTGCAGCCTGTCGAAGAAGCAATCGCATCGGAGAACCTTAAATACCGTGTGGAGATCCTTCACGGGACGCCTGGCCCGACGATTGTCGATTTTGCCAATAAAGAAGTATTCGACATGCTCGTGATCGGCAGCCGCGGCTTGAATTCCCTTCAGGAAATGGTGCTCGGCAGCGTCAGCCATAAAGTGGTCAAGCGTGCGAACTGTCCGGTACTGATCGTGAAATAAAAAAGGGCTCCCAGGTGGAGCCCTTTTTGCTGCAGCAGGCAAGGGGAGAACAAGGTGAAACATACTGCGCCGATACATACGCCATTTTATTACGGTTGGGGCATCGTCGCGATTTCGGCGTTGTCGTATTTCTTTTCGGGACCCGGCCAAACCTTTTCCAATGCCATTTTCATCGATTATTATATTGAAGAGTTCGGATGGAGCCGCTCGACGGTGTCAGGGATTTATTCTGCGGCTACATTGCTCGCAGGCTTCCTGATCTTTATGGTCGGCATGCTATTCGATAGCCAGGGAGCACGCAAGATGGCGGTCATCATTTCCAGCTTGCTGGGGCTCGCCTGTTTGTTTAACGGGTTGATCGCCAATACTTTCATGCTGTTTATCGGCTTCTTTTTCATTCGCCTGCTCGGGCAAGGATCGATGTCACTCACGCCAAAGTCACTCGTGCCGCAATGGTTCATCGCTAAAAGGGGGCGCGCGCTCAGCCTCGCAGCACTCGGGGCGATGGTCGGCTCTGCCGTCTTTCCATTGCTCAATGTATGGCTGATCGAAACCTTCGATTGGCGCATTGCGTGGATGCTGCTCGGCGCGTCCGTGTTGGTTATTTTTACGCCGCTCGCGTTTTTGCTGATCCGCAACAGGCCGGAAGATATCGGCTTGCGTCCTGACGGGGAAGTGATTCCTGAAGGGGAAACCGCAGAGAAGAGCTTATCGGCAGATATTAGCTGGACCGTGAAAGAAGCGCAGAAAACCCGCGCCTTTTGGCTGCTGCTGTTTTGCGTCGCCACGCCAGCCTTGGTGAACACGGGAATCACGTTCCATTTAGTATCGATTTTTTCACAGCAATCGCTGACGCCTGAAGCAGCAGCGACCGTGCTCAGCTTGATGGCGGTCGTTGGATTCCCGGTAACGTTTTTAGCCGGCTATTTGCTGGATAAAATTGAAGTGCGCTGGATGCTGGTCGCTTTGTTTGCCGGAGAGATCATTTTCATTTTGCTGCTCCAGCAAGCAACCTTTCTGTCGTTGGCAATCCTGTTTGGCGTCGTATGGGGAGTCGTGTCAGGGATTGAGCGGGTCACGTTGAGCATTGTCTGGCCCAATTATTACGGCCGCCAGTATATCGGCAGCATCAGCGGCATCGCCATGGCGATCATGGTCATCGGCTCTGCCTTAGGCCCCTTGCCGTTCGGCTTGTTTTACGATTTCCTTGGCGGCTACGATGAAGCATTAAGCTTCCTGCTCATCATCCCGGCTTTAGCAATCGTCGCTTCCATCTTGGCGAAACCGCCTGTGAAAGAAGAGTTGAAAACCGGGCAATAGAAAAAGAGGGTTGAAGAAGTCTACAATCCGCTATGAATGAAAAAGGAAATCACCATTTCTACATTCAAAAATCAATGACTTAGCTATGTATTTGGAGAAGCGTTTGCTCGACTCCTGTGGGACTAGCGGGTTTGAGAGACCCCGCAGGCAATGAATGAGCGAAGCTGTGCTGAGCACATTCATTTGCGACGCATCTGCCGAGCAGATGTGGGAGCAACGATTTTCTTGCGATGCTCGAACGCAGTGAGAGTTGAGCACACGGTTTTAGTGACGAGGAGGCTCGATTCCCGCCCCACGGAAAGCGAGCGATAAGCTTCGGAAAATACGACTTCTTACCTTTTCGACAGCCTGAAAAAAAAGAGCGCCGAGGCGCTCTTTTTTTAATTCTCCAAATAACGATACAGAGTAGATTTGCTGATGCCGGTCTGTTCTTTGATCTCGGCCAAGCTATAGGATTTGCTTTTATACATCTCGATCGCTTTTTTGACATTGGCATCCGGCTTGCGCGGGCGCCCGGCGTGCATGCCTTTTTGCTTGGCTTCCGATAAGCCTGCTTTGGTCTTCGCGCTGATGGAGTCGCTCTGGAATTCGGCGATGGATTTCGCGATGTCCAAAAATGAAAACGAGGTGCCTTTTGCGGTATCGATATTTTCTTTAACGGCATGAAGGAATGCGCTTTTTTCTTCGAGCGCTTCAACCAGGTCCACCAATTGGCGGGTTGAATCCGCCAGGACATGGAGTTTCATCACGATGAGGCGGTCTCCAGGCCCTGCAGCTTCCAGCATACGCTCCAGCTCGGCCCGCTGTTTCGGGGAACTATGGGATTCTATATAGATGGCATCGCACCCGAACTCCTCAAACAGGGCACGCTGCTTTTGGCAGTCTAAATCTTCTTCGATGGCTCTAGCGTAACCGATTCGCACATAAAAAACTCCTCACTGTACAAAGTGAATATATTATAACATATTAATTTTTTTGTAAAAATGGGACCAAAAAGGTTCCATTAATGGAGTGTCGGTGCTAAACTATTTTCATTGTGAAAAAATAAGGTTTTCAGGATATGAAGAAACGTTCAAATAAAGAATAGAGGAGCTCGATTACGTGAAACAAAGTCTGAAAACCCAATGGTTCGGGAATATCCGCGGCGATATATTGTCAGGGATTCTCGTCGCTATTGCACTTATTCCGGAAGCCATTGCCTTTTCCATCATTGCAGGGGTCGATCCGATGGTCGGCTTGTATGCTTCCTTCAGCATCGCGGTCATCATCGCTTTCGTCGGCGGGCGTCCCGGCATGATTTCTGCCGCTACCGGCGCGATGGCGCTATTGATGGTGCCGCTCGTCCGTGATCACGGGCTGGAGTATTTGCTCGCCGCGACGATCTTGACAGGGGTCATCCAGATCCTGTTCGGCGTCTTCAAAGTCGCAAGAGTGATGAAATTCATCCCACGTGCCGTTATGATCGGCTTCGTCAATGCACTGGCCATCTTGATCTTCATGGCGCAAGTGCCGCATTTCATTGGCATCAACAATATGACCTATCTCTTCGTGGCCATCACGCTGGCCATCATCTACATCGTACCGCGCTTTTTCAAAGCGATCCCGGCCCCACTTATCGCGCTGGTCGTATTGACGGCAGTGGCCATCTATACTGGCTTCGATTTGCGGACCGTGGGCGACCTCGGCACGATCAATCAGACGCTCCCGAGCTTCCTGTTGCCGGATGTGCCATTCAATTTGGAAACCTTGTCGATCATCTTCCCGTACTCACTTGCGCTGGCGATTGTCGGATTGCTGGAATCGCTCTTGACGGCGAATATCGTCGATGACATGACCGATACGGCAAGCGACAAGAACAAAGAAGCCAGAGGGCAGGGCATTGCCAACTTCGTCACCGGTTTCTTCGGCGGAATGGCGGGCTGTGCGATGATCGGGCAATCGGTCATCAACGTCAAATCGAGCGGCCGGGGCCGCTTGTCGGCACTCGTTGCCGGCACGTTCCTGATGTTCTTGATCATCGTCCTCGGCAACGTCGTCGTGCAGATCCCGATGCCGGTGCTGGTCGGCATCATGATCATGGTATCGATCGGGACATTCGACTGGGCTTCGTTCAGTTACTTGAGAAAAGCACCGAAAACCGATTCCATCGTTATGGTGGCTACGGTTGCGATCGTCGTCTATACGCACGATTTATCGATCGGTGTACTGGCGGGCGTCTTGCTAAGTGCCATCTTCTTCGTCTCGAAAATTTCCAAAATCAAAGTGGAAAAACGTTTGCTCGATGCAACGCAATACCGCGTCGAAGGCCAATTGTTCTTCGCCTCGGTTGAGGACTTCCTGGAGAAATTCGATTTCGATATCGAACGTGAGAAAGTGATTATCGATTTCACGGATGCCCATATTTGGGACGATTCCGGCGTCGGCGCCGTCGACAGGGTCGTACTGAAGTTCCGCGAAAATGCCAATGAAGTGGAAGTGGCCGGCCTGGATGCCGGAAGCCAGAAGCTGATCGATCAATTGGCGATCTTCAAAAGCTCGAACGCAAAGCTGCCAACGCATTGAATGAATAATGAATATAGTGAAAGCCCGTCCTTCTTATGGACGGGCTTTTTTGTGTCTTGCTGATGACGGGAATGCCAAGCTCTTTTGCAGGAAACAAAAAGAGAGCATCCCGATACGAAAACAAATGAAAATAATTCTCATTTAGGTATTGAAAGTGTTTTTTATTCTGCTATACTAATGAATGTGATTGAGTGATAATGATTATCAGTATCACCTGATTAACGAAAGGGGCGATTCTTCAAGAGTCACCGGAAAAAGATTACATAATGCAGTGCGGATGTCCATCATCCAATAATCTCAATAGAAGAGGAGACGGAAAAAATGAAGAAATGGTTAGCGGCAATTTTAGTATTAATGATGTTTGCAGTTCTCGCGGCTTGCGGGGCGGAAAAAGAGGCGACAGACAGCCAAACGGCGGATGCTCAGACTGCGGAAACGGTAACAGTGACGCATGAACTGGGTGAGACGGAAGTTCCGAAAAACCCTGAGAAGGTCGTCGTCTTCGACTTCGGGATTCTGGATACACTGGATCAATTGGGAATCGAATCGATTGCCGGCGTGCCTCAAGGAAATGTGCCATCCTACTTGGAGAAGTTTGAAGACACTGGGAAATACGAGAATGTCGGCACATTGAAAGAAGCGGATTTTGAAGCGATCCACGCAATGGATCCAGACCTCATCATCATCTCTGGGCGCCAGGCAGAAATGTATAATGAATTCAACGACATCGCACCGACTATTCACTTGGGCGTAGATACAACAGATTATATGAATTCGTTCACAACAAACATGGAAACGGTCGGGGAAATCTTCGGCAAAGAAGCGGAAGTTGAAGAAGAGCTTGCAGCCATCAACGAGAAAATCGAAGGCATCAAAGAGAAAACAGCAAGTTCTAAAGAAAAAGGCTTGATCGTGCTGGCCAATGAAGGAAAAGTCAGCGCATACGGAGCAGCTTCACGCTTCGGCATCATCCATGACGTCTTTGGTGTAAAGCAGGCGGACGAAGGCATTGAAGCGTCTACGCATGGCCAAAGCATCACGTATGAATACATCCTTGATACAAACCCGGACATGATGTTCGTCATCGACCGCAATGCAGCAGTCGGCAATGACGCAAGCGCAAAAGATTCATTGGAAAATGAATTGGTCCAGAAAACGAACGCTTATCAAAACGATAAGATCATTTACTTGGACCCTGATTACTGGTACTTATCCGGCGGCGGGCTGCAGTCTGTCAGCGAAATGGTCAAGGCCATCGAATCAGCATTTTAAAGTACCGAAGCCCCGGCATCGCCGGGGCTTTTTCTCAATCATAAGGAGGGATAAGTATATGGAGGAAATCCATTCTTATATCGATAAAGTGTTTGTTGAGCAAGACGAGGTTCTGGAAGGCGTGCTTGCCGCCATCAACGAAAAAGGCATGCGGCCGATTTCGGTATCGCCAGCGTCCGGAAAACTGCTGACGATGCTCGTGGCGATGGCGGAAGCGGAACGGGTATTGGAAATCGGCGCACTCGGCGGCTATAGCGGGATTTGCCTGGCACGGGGCTTTGGCGCACGAGGGCATTTGACTTCGCTGGAATTGGAGCAGGACTATGCGGAACTAGCAAACGCCCATCTGGCAAAAGCGGGATTCGGCAGCCAAGTCGATTATCTGACAGGCCCTGCCTTGGACAGCTTGGCAAAGTTGAAAGGCCAGGGGAGGACGTTCGATTTCTTTTTCATCGATGCCGATAAGGTGAATTACGAAAACTATTTAGCCGCTTGCCTTGAACTTGCAGAAGACCGGGCATTGATTGTCGCCGATAATGTACTGGCTGGGGGAAGTGTGGCAGCTGTGGGTAAAGAGCGCCAGCACACCGAAGCGATGAAGAAGTTCAACGAAACGGCTGCAAGGCATCCGCAGTTGGAGTCGATCCTGCTGCCGGTTGGTGATGGATTGCTTGTGGCAAGAGTGAAAAAATGACAAAAGGACGGAAGGCTCTCACGCCTTCCGTCCTTTGCTCTATAAATAGAGCAGAATTTATTCGTATTTGCGGAAAAAGGCGAGTGTGCCGTCGATGATCCGTTGCTGGTCGTGATCAAGCGTCGCCACATGGAAGCTATCCGTCATTTCAATGAGGTCTTTTTCCTTGGATGAAATATGTTCATATATGAACCTGGAATTATCCGGCGGGACGACATGATCTTCCGGCGAAACGAACAGCAGTGTCGGGCAATGAATGGCCGACAGGTTTTTTCTGGCCAAATCCATGAAAGAAAGGATCTCCTTAACGGAAGCGACCGGTGTTTTCTCATAAGCAAGCTCAGTGACTCCAGGCTTTTTAATATCGGATCCGATGGCATCCAAAAAACGCACATCCTGCAATTCCTTGACACCTTCCATGTCCGGGACTTCGACGGCGGCGTTGATCAATGAAATGGCGCGGATCTCCGGATGGTTTTCCGCCATATAAAGCGCGAGTGTACCGCCCATTGACAAACCTGCCACGAATATCTTATCGCAGCGCTCCGACAGCCAAGCGTAGGCCTCCTCGACAGAGGCAATCCAATCCTGATACGTGCTTGTTTCCATATCTTCATAATGCGTGCCATGCCCCTTCAGGCGCGGGGCATAGACGCTATATCCTTCGTTCGCGAAAGCCTCGGCAAGCGGGCGCATGCTTTGGGTCGTGCCGGTAAAGCCATGGGATACGAGAATTCCTGTTTTCCCGCCTTCGGAAATGAACGGCTCTGCGCCTGGAAGGACATCGAAATCATGTGTCATCCAAAAACCTCCTTTTGGGATAGTCTTTAAGTATTCGCTGCTTTTCAGGAAAATCCTGCCCATTCATTTTCCCTGAAAAGGAATGCTATACTTACGGAAGAATAATCAACTGGAGGAGATCGCGTGCAAAACGTACAGGAATATACTCAATTGATCGAGCAATTCGAGAACGGCCCCTATTTCAAGATGCTCGGTTTTGAAATCAACGGGGTGGAATATGGCAAGGCGTCCATGCGCTTGGAGAAAAGACCTGAAAATGACAATATGCAAAATATGCTGCACGGCGGCGCGATCATGTCAGGGATTGATATTGTCATGGGCCTTGCCTCCCGGTCGCTCGGAAGCGATGCGGTCTCGACGATTCAAATGGAAGTTCGCTTCATCAAAAGTTTGGCGGAGGGAACGGCCGTTTTCCACGCTGAACTGTTACATCAGACGAACAGTACGGCAATCCTGACAGGGCGCGTCGTCAGCGATCGAGACGAATTATTGGCCTATAGCACCGGAACATTCAAACTATGATTGCAAAAGCTCCTTTCCGCATACGGCGGGGAGGAGCTTTTTGGATTAACCGCAATCTGAAGCCGTTCTCTTGACCGGTGAGTTATAGCTTGATATGATTACTTTTAATTAAAGATATTTTAATTCGAAATAAAGAGGTGGAATAAATGGAGTTCTCCAACCAGAACCTGAAAGCTGTAACGGTTTTGATTCGCGCCGCGGATGCCGTCCATGATGCCATTAAACGGGACGTTGCCGGGTACGGCTTAAATGCGACGGAATTCTCGGTGCTCGAATTGCTCTATCACCAGGGCCGTCAGCCGATACAGGCGATTGGCAAGAGGGTATTGATTGCGAGCAGCAGCATCACTTATGTGGTCGACAAACTGGAACAGAAAGGCTACGTCGAACGGGAAGCGTGCAAGGAAGACCGGCGCGTGACTTATGCACTCTTGACGGAAAATGGCCAGGAATTGATGAAGCGGATTTTCCCTGAGCATGAACGGCAGATGGATAAAGTGTTTGCCGGCCTTGGGCAAGAGGAAATAGTGGAATTGATCGAAAAGCTGAAAAAGGTCGGCTACGAAGCGCAAGACAGCAATGCAGCAGCAGATGGAATTTTAAAAAATAAGGAGCGGTATGCATGAACGAATTGAAAGGGATCCACCATGTAACGGCGATTACGAGCAGTGCCGAAAAGAATTATGAATTTTTCACGTATGTATTGGGCATGAGGCTGGTCAAGAAAACGGTGAACCAGGACGATATCCAAACCTATCACTTGTTCTTCGCTGACGATAAGGGTTCAGCGGGGACGGATATGACTTTCTTTGATTTTCCGGGAATCCCGAAAGGCTCTCACGGAACCAACGAAATTTACAAAACGGCTTTCCGCGTTCCGACAGACGAAGCGCTTAGCTATTGGGAGAAACGTTTTGACAAATACGAAGTGAACCACAGTGCAATCGCAGAGCAATTCGGCGTCAAAACTTTGTCGTTCACAGACTTCGATGACCAGCAGTATATGCTCGTATCGGACGAGAACAATGAAGGCGTGCAAGCGGGGACGCCTTGGCAGGACGGCCCGGTCCCGCTTGAATTTGCCATCACCGGGCTCGGGCCGATCCATATCCGCATCGGCCAATTCGATTACTTGAAAGAAGTGCTCGAAAAGGCGATGCATATGCGCGAGATCGCCAACGAGGGATCGCTGCATTTATTCGAGATGGGCGAAGGCGGAAACGGTGCACAAGTAATCGTTGAGCATAATGCAGATTTACCGTCCGGGCAGCAGGGTTACGGCACGGTGCATCATGCCGCATTCCGCGTGGCGGACCGCGCAGCATTGAATGAATGGATCGGCCATATGCAGGAAATCGGGTTCTCGACTTCGGGCTATGTCGACCGCTTCTTCTTTGAATCATTGTACGCACGGGTAGCCCCCGGCCTCTTGTTCGAATGGGCAACGGATGGCCCGGGCTTCATGGGTGATGAGCCATATGAAACACTCGGGGAGAAACTTTCTTTGCCGCCGTTTTTGGAACCGAAGCGCGAACAGATCGAGAGCATGGTGCGGCCGATCGATACGGTGCGCAGCACGAAGGATATCGAAAAAGAATACCTATAGGAAAAATTGGCACTGCTCCCCATGGGCAGTGCTTTTTCACTGCCAATAACAAAGAGGATGCAGAGAATCTGAAATAATGGGACGATTTTGGGAACTTATTCAACTTATATGCGTAAGTATAGTTAACACAAAGAAAGGGGAGAAGGGCGATGCCGAAATGCCAGAATTGCGGAGCGTTATGGACGTGGGCACAGACCGTATGCCGACTGTGCACACTTGGGGATGGGATGAAGTGCCCCTCATGCCGCGAGGAGCAATTCGTATCGATGGAATCGCGGAAAAAGACCAGCTTGTTCGTCTTTGCCGCTCCACTCATCATGTTCATCTCGGTCGCTTTCGGCATCAACCCGTTTGCTTCCCTGGCCTTGTTCCTCGCATCCTTTTTCGTGATCTTGGGCATTTATCCGTTCGTGATCGAATTGACGGACGAACGCGGGCCGATGTGGTGAATGATGAAAATCCGAGTTCTTTTTAGGGATTTAGTTGCTTGCCCCCTCAAATGAATATTCTTTTCTGGACAGCTCCCGAAGCTTGCGCTAAACTTACAGATAATCATTCATAGCGTTCTTCGGGGTCGGGTGAAATTCCCAATCGACGGTAACGGAGCAATCCGAAGCCCGTGAGCCTTTCGGGGCAGGATTTGGTGCAAGTCCAAAGCCGACAGTTAAAGTCTGGATGGGAGAAGAACAGTCAAGCAACCTAAAAGCATTCGCTTAGGTTTCTTTGATATGCATTTTCAAGGCCCCTTTCTTTTATGGAAGGGGGCCTTTTTTGCATACTGTGGATGATTAACTGAATAGTATTCCTTCGGGGTCGGGTGAAATTCCCAATCGACGGTAACGGAGCAATCCGAAGCCCGTGAGCCTTTCGGGGCAGGATTTGGTGCAAGTCCAAAGCCGACAGTTAAAGTCTGGATGGGAGAAGGAAGAACACGGAAATTATAGAGTTTTCTATAGTTCTATTTCCTATTGTCTTCTAACCCATCGGCGAATCGATGGGTTTTTATTTTGTTCTGAAAGGTGTGATCAAGTGGACGATCAGCAAATCATGAAGCAAGCACTGGAGTTGGCGCGGTCAGCTGCCGGGCAGACTTCCCCCAACCCGCTCGTCGGATCGGTGATCGTCAAAGATGGCCGCATCATCGGCATGGGCGCGCACCTGAAAGCGGGACAGGCGCATGCGGAAATCCATGCGCTGAACATGGCAGGCAGTGAAGCGCGAGGCGCGGATTTGTATGTGACGCTGGAGCCTTGCAGCCACCATGGCCGGACAGGGCCTTGCGCGGATGCGATTATTCATGCCGGTATCCGCCGCGTCGTCGTCGCTGTACTGGATCCGAACCCGCTCGTTTCAGGCCAGGGCATCAAGAAGCTAGAAGCTGCTGGGGTTGTGGTGGAGACCGGTGTCTGTGAGCAGGAAGCTGCGGAGCTGAATCGGATGTTCTTCACTTATATCCGCAAAAACCGGCCATTTGTCACATTGAAGCACGCCATCACTTTAGACGGCAAAATCGCTGTGCACGGCGGCCGTTCGGAAAAAATCACGGGGCTTGAAGTGCAGCGCGACGTCCACGAACTGCGTTTGCTGCACGATGCCATCCTAGTCGGCGTACAGACTGTTACGCTCGACAACCCCCGCTTGACCAATCGGTTTGCCGGCTCCCCGAAGCAGCCGGTCCGGGTTATCTTGGATCGCCACCTGCGCATCCCAGGAGAGAGCCACGTCATTCAAGTGCCTGATGCCCCTACTTGGATTATCGTCGGTTCACAAGCGGATATCGGCAGCCGCGGCGCGTTTCCGGAGCATGTCCGCATTTTGCAGCTGGGCACGCCTGACGTGGAAATTGCTGCCGCACTGGAATTGCTTGCTGAACAACAGATTCTATCTGTCCTTGTGGAAGGCGGGCAAAAAATAAACACCGTATTTTTAAGAAGCGGGCAAGTGGACGAGATTGTTACGTATATCGCGCCGGTCATTCTCGGCGGCGAAGGAACCGTGTCCGTATTCGGCGATTTGCACGTCAATTCCGCCGCAAACGGCATCCGCTTGCAGACGCAGGATGCAGAACGCATCGGAACGGACCTGAAGATCATCTCCACCTTAAAGGAGTGACACAAATGTTTACAGGCATTATTGAAGAAACCGGACAGCTGGCAGGGGTCAAGCGCGGCGCGTCCAGCATGGAACTGACAATACGCGCGAATATTGTCCTCGAAGAAACGAAAATCGGCGACAGCATTTCCGTGGAAGGCGTATGTTTAACGGTAACTTCGTTATCGAGCGGCCGTTTCACGGTGGATGTCATGCCGGAAACATTCCGCGGCACGACCCTTTCTTCCTTGGGTATCTCCAGCCCCGTAAACCTGGAGCGGGCCATGGCGGCGAACGGCCGCTTCGGCGGGCATCTCGTTGCGGGCCATATCGACGGTGTCGGCAAGATCCTGCGCAAGCGCCCACAGGAAAACGCCATGTATATCGATATAGCGGCGCCTCCGGAATTGCTTGCACAGTCGATCGTCAAAGGGTCTGTCGCGATCGACGGCATCAGCTTGACGATCTTTGGAATCAGTGAAAATTATTTGACCGTTTCGCTCATCCCGCATACGGCGGGGGAAACGACTTTAGGCGCCAAAAAAGCAGGCGATCCGGTCAATCTCGAAACCGATATGTTCGGCAAGTACGTGCAGCGTTTCATGGAACATGCGCCAAAACAACCGATGGACGCCAATTATTTACGGCGACACGGATTTTAAAGGAGCAAACCGATGCTAAATACAATCGAAGAAGCAGTAAAGGATTTGCAGGCAGGAAAAGTCATCATTCTGGTAGATGACGAATCAAGGGAAAACGAAGGCGATTTCGTGTGCCTTGCTGAACATGCGACCCCTGAAAACATCAATTTCATGGCCACCCACGGCCGGGGGCTCATCTGCACGCCGGTCTCGCCGGATATCGCCTTGCGGCTGAAACTCGACCAAATGGTCAGTCATAATACCGATCATCACGAAACGGCATTTACCGTCAGCATCGACCATAAAGATGCCAAGACGGGTATCAGCGCATTTGAACGGTCGGACACCATTTTGCAGATGCTCGATACAAAAGCCGTGCCGCAGGATTTCAAACGGCCGGGGCACGTCTTCCCGCTTGTCGCAAAATCGGGCGGTGTTTTCCAGCGCCAAGGCCATACGGAAGCGTCCGTTGATTTGGCCAGAATCAGCGGCAGCGAACCCGCAGCTGTCATTTGCGAGATCATGAACCCCGATGGCTCGATGTCGCGCATGCCGGACTTGGAGAAGTTAGCAGAGGAATTCGATCTGAAACTCATCGCGATTGAAGATTTGCATGCCTACCGTGCAGAAAAAGATTCACTCATTACGCGGGAGTCGAGTGTCCATATGCCGACTGATTTCGGGGAGTTCAAGATGGTGGGCTATTCGAACCGGCTGGACACTGAAGAGCATGTCGCTATCGTCAAGGGCAATCCCGAATTGGAGGAAGCGCCAATCGTCCGCATCCACTCCGAATGTTTGACCGGCGATATTTTCCACTCGCGCCGCTGCGATTGCGGCGCCCAGCTTGAGAAATCGCTCGAGTTGATCGAACAGGCAAATGCGGGCATCGTCCTCTATATGAGACAGGAAGGGCGCGGCATCGGCTTGCTGAATAAGCTGAAAGCGTATGAGCTGCAGGAACAGGGCTTGGATACCGTCGAGGCGAACGAACAATTGGGCTTCCCGGCAGAAATGCGCGATTACACGTTATGCGCTTTGATGCTGAAAGACCTTGGCGTGTCACGTGTCAGGCTGCTCACCAATAATCCAGCCAAGACGGACGCACTGGTTGAATACGGCATCGAAGTGGAAGAACGGCTTGCGCTCATCATCCCGCCGACTGCAGACAACACGCAATATATGGAAACGAAAAAACAACGGATGCATCATCTAATCGACTAAGGAGTGTTAACAATGGAAACAGTTTACGAAGCAAATTTGATCGGATCGGATTTAAAAATCGGCATCGTCACCGGCAGGTTCAATGACTTTATCACATCGCGCCTGTTGGACGGTGCAGTCGACGGTTTGGTGCGCCATGGCGTGGGCAAGGAAAATATCGATACCGCCTGGGTGCCAGGGGCATTCGAATTGCCGTTGGTGGCGAAAAAGATGGCGGAAACGAAAAAATATGATGCTGTCATCGCGCTTGGCACCGTAATCCGAGGGGCGACGACCCATTACGATTACGTCTGCAGCGAAGCGGCAAAAGGCATCGCGCAAGCTGGCATGTCGACCGGCGTCCCAGTCATTTTCGGCGTATTGACGACGGAAACGATCGAACAGGCAATTGAACGCGCGGGCACAAAGGCTGGAAACAAAGGCTACGAAGCGGCTGTTTCCGCTGTGGAAATGGGCAATTTGATGAAAGCATTCGATTGACCGGAAGAGCTGATAGCCTTTTCTCCAATGTATGGAGGCGGGAAGGCGGACATTCCGCCCACCGGGCATCTACTTCAAGCTCATAAAATAAAATAAAATGAGCCTACATTCTTTTATGAATGGCGGCTCATTTTTTATTGTGTTTTTCCTTTAGCAGCAATGCCTCGGTGGATTTTGCATATAAAATGGTTGGAGTTCAACAGAAATTTTATTTAACCCTTATTATAATAATACATTGACAATTAACAGAAGTTTTAGAATAATGAAAAAAGAAATTATTTATTATCCTTAAAATGGAAAGGGAGGAGGAAAGGCATCCCATAATTATTGATAGGCCATCCGTAGGGATATTTGTTAGCGTTTTCAAAAAAGGAGTGAGTCGATGATCTGGGTTCTTACATTGAGCCTTATTACCATCGTATCCGTAGTCGCGGGGTTGAGAAACCGGAAGGTTGTCTATTTTTTCCTTCCATTTGCATCGGTTTTTGCATTTATGCTCGTCAAAGTCATTATGGTACCACTTCCATTCCTGGATACCGTCCGTTTCATTTTCCAGTTGAGGGGGTGAGCTTCGCAATACAGGAATTCGGCTTCTAAACCGGCAAAGGGGTGGGTAATTTGAGGAAGATCGATAAAAAACAAGCGGATGCGTATTTCCGGGCTCGAACCACGTTGGTGACCATCTATCTATTGATCGGGTTCTCAGCATCTTTCGGGGTCGTCATGTTCGCGGAGCAATTATCAGGTTTCAAGGTCAACGGGATGCCTTTCCATTATTTCATGGGAGCGCAGGGAGCGGTATTGACTTTCATCATCCTGCTGTTCGTCAATGCGATCATCAACGACCGGATCGACAAGAAATTCGGCTTGGACCAAGACTTGAAAGATAAGGAATAGCATCGACTTTCCAATTGTATGGAACGATGGGAAAATTGCGTAATTGACAAGGGGGAGAAGCAGTGGATTCACAATTTCTCGTATCACTTGTAATGATCCTGGCGACATTCGGCTTGTATATTGGTATTGCCTTCTACAATATGGCCAGGCAGACATCAGACTTTTATGTAGCGGGGCGCAACGTCCCAGCAGTGTTCAACGGGATGGCAATCGGTGCCGACTGGATGAGCGCAGCGTCCTTCATCGGAATGGCCGGGACGGTCATGCTGCTTGGGTATGACGGCCTTGCCTATATCATGGGCTGGACAGGCGGATATTTGCTCCTGACCTTCCTATTGGCGCCGCAGCTCCGGAAATCGGGGCGCTACACGGTACCCGAATTTATCGGTGACCGCTATAACAGCAGCACCGCGCGCTTGATCGCGGCAGTTGCCACCATCATCATCAGCTTTACATATTCCATCGGCCAGCTGTCGGGATCTGGGGTCGTCATCGGCCGCCTTTTGGAAGTCCCGACGGCTGTCGGGACAATCATCGGCGTCGTTTTGATCGCTTTCTACTCGGCACTTGGCGGGATGAAAGGGATCACGTGGACACAGGTGGCGCAATACCTCGTCTTGATCATCGCCTATCTGATCCCTGTCATTTTCATGTCACTCCAATTGACGAGCAATCCGCTTCCTTGGCTGTCATATGGGCAAATTGTCGGCGAACTCCAGCAGCTCGACCAGCAGCTTGGCGTTTCCGAATACGTCGTGCCGTTTACGGAAGCGACCAAATGGCAATTCCTTGCACTTATGTTCACGCTAATGGCCGGAACAGCCGGATTGCCTCACGTTATTGTCCGCTTCTATACGGTCTCTACAATGAAAGCAGCCCGTTGGAGCGGGGCGTGGGCGCTTTTATTCATCGGTTTGCTTTACTTGTCAGCACCGGCTTATGCAGCGTTCTCACGTTTTATCTTGATGACCCAAGTGGCGGGATCTTCGATAGCCGATCTGCCGGCTTGGACCGCGTCTTGGGTCAATACGGGATCCTTGTCGGTTGCTGATACAAACGGCGATGGCATCCTGCAATGGGAAGAAATCGTCATCAGTAACGATATCGTGGTCATGGCGACGCCTGAAATTGCCAATCTCGGCGTCTTTGTCATCGGATTGATGGCGGCAGGCGCAATGGCAGCGGCACTTTCGACAGCGGGTGGGCTGATGATCGCCATTTCAGCCGCTTTGTCCCAGGATATCTATTACCGTTCGATCAACCCAAAAGCGACGGAAAGACAGCGGCTGCTTGTCGGCCGTTCGTCGATCATCATCGCGACAGTCGCAGCGGGCATCGTGGCATTGGACCCGCCAGGCGCGATCACGCAAATCGTCGCATGGGCCTTCGCGCTCGCATCCGGAACCTTCTTCCCTGCACTGATTCTCGGTGTATGGTGGAGACGGGCGAACGGGCCGGGGGTCATTGCCGGCATGCTGGTCGGCTTGACAGTGACATTGGCGTATATTTTTGCCGCTAAATTCGGCGGCTTTACGATTCTCGGCATTATCGATACGGGCGCCGGGGTGTTCGGGGCGACTGCCGCAATTCTTACGATCATTATCGTTTCATTGGTGACAAAGCCTCCATCGAAAGAAACACAGGAAGAGGTTCTGGACTTGCGTTATCCAGAAGGCATGACATACAAAGACGGTGAAGTGTGGCGCACTGATCCGGTCAAGGCCAACCGTCCGGAGCATTGAACAATGAAAAAGAGCGGAAGCCCAGGCTTCCGCTCTTTTTTATGTCCCCCGTGTCGGGGGGAATCTTTTACTCTTTCCGGAAAACCCAAGCGCGCTGGGCGATGAAACCGAAGATGAACAGTATCGTATCGACCATCACTTTCAAGATGACTTCTCCCCGGCCGAGCCATTCCGCATACAAGAAGTGGACTGATGCAGCGGATGCGCCCATGATGAACGCCGCTAAAATATAATAGCGCAGCAAGGATTTTTTAGACCCCTGCTTAAAGACTTTATTGCGGTTGATATAATAATTGAAAAGGGAAGACAGGATGCGTGCGGCCACCGTCGCGATAATGATGAACGCTTCCGGCGACTCGTCGCGCAAGAGCTGGACGAACAGCCAGAACAAGGCGATATCGAGCCCGAAAGACGCAGCGCCTGATAGCCCGTAGAATAAAAAGATCTTGTAGATATGATAGGAATCGCGGAGCGGCTGGAAATGGGAGGATTTATTGTCATCCAGATAGACGGTTTCGATCGTCACTTCTGACACCGGGATGTAATTCTTCTTCAGCGCCGCGAGCATGTTCATCTCGTATTCAAAGCGTTCCCCAAGAACGTCAAGAAGCCGCGGCAAGAACTTCACGGGAATGCCCCGCAGGCCTGTCTGGGTATCGGTCAGGTCCGCACCGGTCGATAACCGGAACAAGAGGCGCGTGAAGCGGTTGCCGAAACGGCTGCGGAAGGGAATGCCGGGCTGTGTGAAATCCCGGGCCCCGAGGACGACGTGGTTTGGCGAAGCTTCCAGTTCATTGGCGATTTTGACCATATCCGATACCAAATGCTGCCCGTCTGCATCGGCTGTGATAATGGCTTCGATCGGCAGTCGATGGTTGAGGATGTAGTGGAAGACCGTTTTCAACGCGCGCCCCTTGCCCTGGTTGATCGCATGGCGCAGCAAAGTCACTTCCGGAATCTTTTCAAGCTCAGAAAAGAAATCTTCATAGGCGGGTCCGCTGCCGTCATTCACGACGATAATCCGCGAGAAGCCAGCCGAGATCGCTTCTTCGATTGTATGTTTACATGGCTCTTCCGGTTTATAGGCCGGAATGACGATGGCGAATTGTTCCACAGGCAACCTCTTTCCATTTCTGGCATCCAGAAATATGATACTGGCGTATGTTTCTATCTCTATATAATGATACTACCCGAATTCCGGTTCTTTAGTCTTGCTCTATGGGAATTCCTTGGCTACTTTCGGAATGAAGCGATTCAAGCGCTTGCATAGAGCTTAATCGGCCACGGCATCTTCAGGGCGGTAGCCATCCTTCAGCTGGCGAATCGACAAGCCGAAATCCATCTGAAAATGGGGATAATCCTTGAAGCGCACCCAATCCCCGCCCCATTCAAAGCCGAGCTCTTTGGCGATGTCCGCTACTTCGAACCAATCGGGACGGCCATTTCCGTTGCCGTCGCGTTCGATGTCCCAAACGACTGACCCATCAGGCAAGCGCAGCGCAAAATCGATGGCCAGCCCATAATTATGGTAGGACCCGCCGCCTTCTGCATGGGTGACGATACTGCCGCCTTGTGAACGGCCTTGCGCATGGATTCGGTTTTGCTCTTCGACGGAACGGAATCCGTCGGTGATGAGGACCTCGATGCCGATTTCCTCGGACTGCGCGATCAACTGGTCACGTTTGGATTCGACGATAGGATGGAGACCCGTGGGGAGCGGCCGTTCAGCGCGTTCGTTGCGCTCTTCGATTTCCCGTTCGATCCAAATGAACAAAAATGCACCTAAGATAAAAAGGAACAGCAATGAAAAGGCGGTGCGGAATGTTTTCAAGTAGTTTCACCTCGTGTATTGATTGTAGCAAAAAACCTTAAGCAAGTATCCGGCAGGAGTTTTTGGTACGATAGGGGAAATAGATTCTTTGGAGGGATACATAATGGTCATCGAATTAATGAAATCACATGCTTCGGTCCGCGATTACAAAGACCAGCAATTGACGCGCGCGCAAGTCCATGAATTGGTCGAAGCGGCCCAGCATGCGGCGACATCTCATTTTGTGCAAGCCTATTCAATTGTATGGGTAACGGATGAAGATAAGCGTAAACGCCTCGGCGAGCTGTCCAAAAACCCGAAACAGATAGAAGGGGCAGGCGCCGTGTTCTTGATGTGTGCCGACTACAATCGGTTGGGGCATGCTGCGAAACTGCAAGGGGAAGATATTGTCTTCGACCAGGCAGAGAACTTGTTGGTTGCGGTCACCGACGTCGGTTTGCTCGCGCAGAACTTGGCGCTTGCGGCGGAATCCAAAGGCTATGGCATCTGCTATATCGGTGGGGTGCGCAATAATATGGAAGAGATCAGTAAACTTGCCGGGTTGCCTGAAGGCGTTTTCCCGGTGTACGGCTTGACGGTCGGCGTGCCGAAAGAAGCCAATGAAGTGAAGCCGCGCCTTCCTGTAGAAGCGGTGCTTCATGAAAATGAGTACGACGAAGCGAAATATGAAGAGATTTTACCTGCCTATGACGAGACGATCATGGCTTATTACGCGGCGCGCTCAAACAACCAAAAAACCGCAAAATGGAGTGAACAGATGGCGACCTTCCTGAAAAAGCCACATCGCCCGGACCTGAAGGACGTATTGGCTAAGCGTGGTTATCTGTTCAAGTAAAAGCGGCATCTATAGCTAACTGTAATTATCGAGGAGGGTGATGAACGATGAAAATTGCTTTATTTGGAGCGACGGGAAGAGTCGGGAGATACATCCTGAAAATGGCGCTTCGTGATGGGCACGAAGTGAAAGCGCTTGTCCGGAGAGCGGACCTTGAGCCCCATCCGAACCTGGATATGATCGTCGGAAATGTCCGCAATGAAGAGGATATCCGCCGGACATTGCAAGGGGCGGATGCCGTACTCAGCGCAATCGGCACCGACCGCACGACCACTTTATCGGATGCGACACCGCTGATCGTGAAAGCGATGGAAGCGGAAGGCATACAACGCATCATCACCATCGGGACCGCCGGCATTTTGAACAGCCGCCTGAGTCCCGGCCTGCTGCGTTATGAGGGCGGTGATTCGAAGCGCCAATTGACCTTTGCGGCGGAAGAACATGAAAAAGCCTATAAGTCATTGGAACAAAGTGATTTGGACTGGACGATCGTCTGCCCGACATATTTGCCGGACGGCGAACCGAAAGGCTATTTCCGCTTTGAGGAAAATTACTTGCCTGAAGATGGCAAGGAAATCACGGCTGGCGATACCGCATTGTTCGCATACGAGCAATTGGATTCGGACGATTTCCTGAAAAGCCGTGTCGGCATTGCCTATTGAATGACAAAACCCCTTGAACTGTGAAAAGTTCAAGGGGTTTTTTTGCATGCGTCAGGCAGTAACATCGCGTTTAGAGAATGTCCAATAACTGATCACCATGAAGACCAGGAAATAGACAGTCAAAACGGTGAGCGACATGGCCATCGTGATGTCTGGGATGGGCATGAAGCCTGTGTAGAATTGAGTCAGGTCGGTATGTGTAAACAAATAATATTTGACGATCTCAAAACGCTGCAACAGGAAGACGAGTTGCACACCGACGAACATCAGGAAAATCGACACGCCGATCGCAAGCGAACTGGAGCGGAAAACCGTCCCGAGCATGAAAGCGAACGTGCCGATCATCCATGTGCTCGCCAAGCTAAGCACGGATAGTTTCAATGCTTCAACCCAGTAGGAACCTTCCACGACTTCCGATCCGTTCCACACCAGGAATGCGCCGTCTCCAACCCCGAAGAAAATCCAGCTGAATAAAGCGATCGATCCAAAAGTAAGGATGACAAACAATAAGGCAAACAACATGGTCGTAATGTATTTGGACGTAAGGATCTTCCATCTTTTAACCGGGCGCGTCAACAGCATCTTGATCGTCCCTTGTGAAAATTCGGAAGCAACGATGCCAGCGCCGACGATGACCGTGAACAGCGTTACGAGCGACAGCATCATATGGCCGTCCAGCAACTGCTGCTGCAGGCTCTCGGTTTTGAAAGGTGCGGCATCATTCGCCAATCGGTATTCTGCGATAGCGGCCTGGCCCTCATAATAGTCTTGCTGGGCAGGGCCGATGTCCGGATTTTGCAATTGATCTTCAGCCGAGGCTAAGTTCATAGTTTCCATTTCCTGCCATTCTGTTTCGGGTGCAGGAGAGGTGGATCCGATCCATTTGGTGATGCCGGCATTGGCGAACAAGATGGCGATCAGCAGGCCTGCCATGATCCAGGACGCTTTCTTACTCCATAATTTCATCCATTCATTTTGTATGAGCTTGAGCAATTTCGCCGCCTCCAGTCATTTCAAGGAATTGATCTTCTAAGGTCGTGCGGTGCGGCTGGACCACGTACAAATCGACGCCCGCAGCAGTGAGCAGTTTGATGGCGCCCGGGATATGCTCCGGTTCTGTATCGATCAGATAGCCGTTTTCATGCGGTTGCACGGTGAAGCCGATTTCCTCGAGCACTTGTTTTGCCTGGGCGGAAGGTTTAGCTTCTATGTAATAACGGGATTGCTGGTGTTCGTTGACATTCTTGATGTCGATCAATTCGCCATTCTGGATGATGGCGATGCGGTCGCATAGTAATTCGATTTCCGACAATAGATGGCTCGAGACGAAAATAGCGACATCGTTCTCGCGTGCCACTTTACGCAAATACATGCGGAATTCACGGATGCCTGCGGGGTCCAGGCCGTTTGTCGGCTCATCCAGAATCAAAAACTCCGGATTGTTGAGGAGTGCCTGGGCGAGCCCAAGGCGCTGGCGCATGCCGAGTGAATACGACCCGACTTTTTCCTTGATGCGGTTTTGCATGCCGACTTGCTGGATCACTTCGTCGATGCGGGCTTTCGTTACGCCTTTATGCATGCGCGCGAAATGTACCAGGTTTTTATAACCGGACATGAATTTGTACATCTCCGGATTTTCGACGATGACGCCCACTTTTTCGATGCTATCCTCAAAGTCGGTGCGAATCGATTTGCCGCTGATCAGGATATCGCCTGAAGTCGGCTTCATCAATCCGACCATCATCCGGATTGTCGTCGTCTTGCCTGCCCCGTTCGGCCCGAGAAACCCGGTAATTTCCCCTTTATGGAGATCCAAGTTCAAGTTTTTGATGATCTGCTTGTTGCCGATCGTCTTTGAGAGCTTGCGGATCTCAACAATTTTTTCATTGCTCATATGAGCCACCTCTTTTCGTTTTGCTTCCTTCAGTACTAACGATTCATTTCCCCGAAAGTTTCAGTTTTCTGGAAATCCGGCAGGCTTAACTATCGCCTCAGCGGGAATAAACCAATTAACAACGAATACATGGAGGGTTTGGCCTTATGAAAGAATTGCAGGAACAAGAACAAGTGCTCATGGCGTATTATGCCCAGTATTATAAAGGCGCATCCTTGGAGGAAATCCGGGAGCTCGACCGCCGCTTGTCACAAGGCATCGGGGAAGAGCAATACAAAAAGGCGATGGGTGAATTGAAAGAACAAGGGTTGGTCCATGGCTTGGAGACCGTCGAGGAAAGGAATGAAGACGGTGTCGATTCACCGATGGCGACGAACGAAGGCATGCTTTATATCAATGATGTCCTCAATCTGCAGTCGGATGCGGTAGAGGACCACCAGCTCGATTATTTGGCGAAGCATCTGGAGACCAGCCACCTGGAACTGACGCTCGAGCCGGTGAAGACCTATATTGAGTCAGTCGTCAAAGAACAGGCGGATGAAAAGCCGAACGACAACACACCTTGAATATTGGAAAGCCGCTTCTTGAAAAAGAAGCGGCTTTTTGTGTGAAAAATAGTTGGTAATAATAACTGCGCAATGGAACAAGATTCGGGTCAGTAGAGCGGAAAAGCTTCCGCTTTTCGACTTCGTTGCAGGGGGCTGCTTGCCGTGGGGCGGGTGTTGAGCCAACGTGCCCAAAAGCGCGGCACGTTTGTCTCGCCAGCCCGCGCGGTCCCATAGGCGTTAGCCCCCTTCCACTCCATCTCTAGTTTTAGAGTGGAAGGAATTTTTTCCTGTTCACTCGACAGAAAATGTAGAAATGCTTCATGTTTTGCAGTTTAAATCATCTTTGATGCAGAGAGTCTGATTATTTCTGTTCAATCAACAAGATTTTCGACTCAAGCTATAATATGTCAGGTGCTGCATCCCAGGAAGCGATTCCCCCGCTAGCCGGCAACTCGTACAGAAGCAGATCTGATTAAACGAACCCAAATCAGTGAAATCTCTCAGCCGCCAAGCGTAAAGGGGTGAGCCGCCGCAATAAGATAAAAGTTTTATTCAAGCATCAGGTCGAACCCCTGCTCCCACATCTACAAGCAGATGCGTCGCAAATGAATCGGCTCAACTTCCTTTCGCCAATTCATTGGCTTATTGCCAAAGGCCAACCCAAAGCAGGGTGGCGACTAGCAGATGAAGCCCGAATCGAATGCAGAAACACTTCGACACGCAAACCCTCGCTATCTTCATATGTACTCAAACCGGAAAGCGATTCTCTCACTACTAAAGCGAAAAAAGGAACCAATGCCCGGCATTGGTTCCTTCCGCACATATCTGAAGTTAGAGCCCAAGCACGAAGAATGCCAGGAAAATGGTGACAATGACCAAGGTGTTGGTGATCAGCGATGTCCGTTTGCTGACGGGTTCATCAAGCGCCGGGAAGCGTTCGACCAGGCGGATGCCACCGTAGATCAGCACCATCAATAATGCCAGGGTCAAGACGAGCGGCATATCGTAGATACGCACGTCGATAAAACGGATAAAGATGACCGAGAAAGCAAGGATCATGCCGTTGACTAAATTTTTTCGTTTCATAGGAGCTCCTTCAATTCGTTTTCAAGAAATGGCTTGGCGTTCAATAGCTTGGTGAATTCCCGGTAGCGGTCCAATTGCCCTGCTGCCGGTTTTTTGTTCGTGCGGTAAGCGCGGATCAAAATGTTCTTTGGCGTATGCTCCATATCGATGAACTCCATCAATTGGGTTTCGTAGCCGACCAAAGATAATAGTTCCGCCCGGATTGAATCGGTCGCGAGCGCGCTGAAGCGTTCCTTGATCAGGCCGTGCTGCAGCATGACATCGAGCGGAGATGATTGGATTTGGCTGTTGAGCTCGTGCTGGCAGCACGGCACGCTCAAGATGACACCGGCGTTCCATTTGACGGCACGGGCGAGCGCCATATCGGTCGCTACGTCGCATGCATGCAGCGTGACGACCATATCGACGGCTGTGTCTTGGTCGTAATCGTTGATGTCGCCGACGAGGAATTCCAGCTGCCGGTAGTCGAGGTCTTGGGCGATTTGCTGGCATTCCTCAATGACGCTTTTTTTCAGGTCGAGGCCGGTGACGCGCAAGTCGAGGCCTTTTTCAACACGCAAATAATGGTACAGCGCGAAGGTCAGATAGGATTTACCCGAGCCGAAATCGAGTATGCGGATCGGGCGGCCTTTCGGCAGATGCTCGAGCGCGTCGTCGATGAATTCGATAAAGCGGTTGATCTGGCGGAATTTATCGTATTTCTGTTTTTTGACTTTGCCATCCGGTGACTGGACGCCGAGGCGTACAAGAAACGGGTAGGGGATGCCGTCCTGCAGTAAATAATCTTTCTTGCGGTTATGGGACAGGTTGGCGGCAGCGCGTGCGTCGGCTTCTGATTTATAGCTGACTTTGAACTTCTTGGTCAATTGGATCTGGATTTTTTCGTTGGTGAATTGGAACAGGCCTTGGCGGAAGCCGGTGAATAATTGTTCGAGTTCGGCAGCGGCCTGGTCGACTGTCAGGTTCTGGTGTTTCAGGATCTGTTCATATTGATATTCGAACTGGATGCGGTAGCCTTCTTTCAATTCGACCGGTTTTAATTTGATGCGCTTCAGCTCATTCGACTTTTGGCGCGGCTGGCTGATTGTGGCATTGATGAGTGCATGGCTTTGCAGTTTTCCTGCGAGCTGTGCGTGCATAGTTTGGAGTTCCATGGAAAATCCCTTCCGTCTTTATGATAGACCTATTTTAGCATGGCTGGCAGCCGGGGGCGACTTCACGGGCTGGAAAAGGCGCTTTCCTTTTATTTGGAATTTTGCGATAATAAAATAGATGAAACCGTTTTCAATAAGGGGGACAAAGAAATGGCAATTCTCAATCAAACAGTAGGGGAAATCGTCCGGGAGCAGGCGACAAAGTTTCCGGAGACGGAAGCGTACGTCTATCCTGAAAGAAACACCCGCAAAACCTATGCCGAATTCGACCGGGAGACCGATGAGTTGGCGAAAGCGTTCATGGGACTGGGCATCGAAAAAGGTGAACACATCGCCATCTGGTCCGACAACAAGCGCGAGTGGCTGCTCAGCCAATACGCGACGGGCAAGATGGGCGGCGTCTTGGTCACTGTCAACACGAGCTACCAGGCGAGTGAGCTCGAGTATCTATTGAAGCAATCGGATTCGACGACCTTGATTCTGGGGGAAGGATTCAAGGGGACGGATTATATCGAGGTGTTGAGGCAAGTGTGCCCGGAATTGGAACATGCAGAAAAAGGGCGGCTCGACTCGCCTAAACTGCCGCATCTGAAGCGCGTCATCGTCATGAGTGAAAACAGCTATCCCGGCATCTACACATGGAGTGAATTCGAAGCATTCGCTAAAGGGATATCGGATGGGCAGCTCGAACAGCGCTTCGCTTCGATGGATCCGGAGGACGTCATTAATATCCAATACACATCCGGCACGACCGGCTTTCCGAAAGGCGTCATGCTGACGCATCGCAATGTCGTCAATAACGGGCGCCTGGTCGGGGACATGATGAACCTGGACGAAAACGACCGCCTGTGCATCCCGGTGCCGTTCTTCCATTGCTTCGGCTGCGTGCTCGGGACGCTTGCGGCAGTGACGCACGGGACGACGATGGTCATCGCGGAGCAGTTCGAGCCGAAGCGTGTATTGCAGATGGTACAGGATGAGAAATGCACCGCACTCCACGGCGTGCCGACGATGTTCATCGCCGAACTCAACCATCCGGAATTCGGCTCCTTCGATACGTCGACCTTGCGCACAGGCATCATGGCCGGCTCGACGTGCCCGATCGAAGTGATGAAGAAAGTCATCAGCGATATGGGCGCAAGCGAGATCACCATCGCTTACGGCCAGACGGAATCATCACCGGTCATCACCCAGACAGGAAAAGATGACGCCATCGAAAAACGCGTCGCGACGGTCGGCAAGCCGCACGACGACGTCGAAGTGAAGATCATCGACCCGGCGACCGGCGAAGAAGTCGTGAAAGGCATGCCGGGTGAATTGTGCACGAGAGGCTATTTGATCATGAGAGGCTATTACAAAAACGAAGAGGCCACGAAAGAAGCAATCGATCCAGAAGGCTGGCTCCATACCGGCGATATCGCAGTGGAAGACGAAGACGGCTATATCTCGATCACGGGCCGCATCAAAGACATGGTCATCCGCGGCGGGGAGAATATTTACCCGCGCGAAATCGAGGAATTCCTCTATCAGCACCCATCCGTCCAAGACGTGCAAGTCGTCGGCGTGCCGGATTCGAAATATGGGGAGGAATTGATGGCTTGGGTCATCTTGAAGGACGGCGAAAAGCTTGATGCGGATGAATTGCGCGCATATTGCAAAGGAAAAATCGCACACCACAAGATTCCGCGTTATATTGAATTCATCGATGAATACCCGATGACCGCTTCCGGAAAGATCCAGAAATTCAAGCTTCGTGAAATGTCAGAAGAAATTGCGGAGAAAGTTAACTAAGCAAACTGCGAAACCAGATGGAAAATCTTTTCATCTGGTTTTTATGTATGCTGAATCATCAATTGGCCATCCGTGATTAAACAGGGATTTTCAGAAAAGAAAGTTTAATGTTTTCCTGATTAGGGCACAGTAATAAAAGAAGTTATCTTGAATGCAGGATATTTTGCCGAAGCCACGGAGCAAATCGTAAAGGAGAGGTTATGGAATGAGCAATGTAAACTTAGCGATCATTTATTACAGCTCGACAGGAACCAATTACCAGATGGCGCAATGGGCAGAAGCTGCTGCCAAAGAGGCAGGGGCGGAAGTGAAAGTCGCAAAAGTGAAAGAGAATGCGCCGATGGCAGCGATTGAATCGAATCCTGCCTGGAAAGAACATTATGAAGCGACGCAGGATGTACCGGAAGCTGACAACGACTTGCTCGAATGGGCAGACGCCATCATCTTCAGCGTGCCGACCCGCTTCGGCCATGTATCTTCACAAGTTCAGCAATTCTTTGATACGACAGGCGGCTTATGGGCGCAAGGCAAATTGGCGAATAAGGTTGTCAGTGCCATGTCTTCTGCACAAAATCCGCACGGAGGGCAAGAGGCGACCGTACTTGCGGTCTACACGACGATGCATCATTGGGGGGCCATCATTGCGGCACCTGGCTACACGGATGAAGTACTGTTCAAAGCAGGCGGCAACCCTTACGGCACAAGCGTCTCGGTCGACCAGGAAGGCAATATGGTCGAAGATGTACAAGGCGCGGTTGAGCACCAGGCCAAGCGCACTGTACAAGTTGCAGGATGGGTTAAAAATGGCTTGAACGGGTAACTGAAAATCACACGCCAAAAAGGCGAATGCTGGCAGATGGGCGAATGCGCCCGTCTGCTTTTTTGGTCCAGGAGGGATATCGTGGAATGGCTTAGCTTGCTATTTGTAATGGGATTTATAGTGATCCATCTATTTTCGAAAAACATGAATTTCCTGAAAGCCGTGCCGCGCAGCCGGTTCCTGTCGATTGCGGGCGGTGTTTCCGTTGCCTATGTCTTCTTGCATCTATTGCCTGAATTAGGCGAATTCCAGAAAGAGGTCCATGAAGAGTTCGGGGGGAGCGGGGAAGTTTTCCTAAGCAACCATATCTACCTCGCCGCCATGGCGGGGCTGGCCCTTTTTTACGGTTTGGAACAAATGGTGCAAAATTCGAAGCGCAGGGAAGCAGAAGGCAAATCCTCGACGGGCGTATTCTGGGTCCACATCGGCTCATTCGCCATGTACAATGGCATCATCGGCTATTTAATGATACGTGAAGAGTTTGAAGGTGCCGCAGGGATGGCGTTATTTTTTGTCGCGCTCGGCGTCCATTTCATCACCAATGATAAAGGCCTTCGGGAAGCGCATAAAGGCGAGTATGACCGTTACGGCAGGTGGCTTCTCGCCGCGGCGATCGCGGCCGGGTGGGGAATCGGCTGGGTGACGGAAGTGCATGAACTGATCATTGCGTTTCTCATGGCCTTGATTGCGGGCGGGGTGATTCTGAACGTATTGAAAGAAGAGCTGCCCGGGGAACGGGAAAGCAGCTTAAGTGCTTTTGTAATAGGCCTGTCCATCTATTCGGTGCTGTTATTGTTCGTTTAGGTAAATAAATGATGCGATTTATAAAAAAACATGAATAAGCTTTCGGATATCGGGTACAGTGTTAGGTAATGAATCACATGCGCAATCCTCGCGTTGGTATCGAAAGGTGATGTTTATGCCATGATCACGAAAGAGGAAGAAGCGGTTTTTGAATATGAACTCCGGAAATTGAAGGCCGAATATAAAGAATGCCTGGATACTCCATTAAAGAGGAAAATCCACGATGATGCCCTGTGGTTACAGGCTGTCATTTTCCAGGCTCCCCGAAAAGAACCTTAAATAGGTGATGATTCGCTATCCAAGCCATGCAGCTTTGCTGCGTGGCTTTTCTTTGTGAAATGTGAACCGTTTTGTAACAATTTCCCGGGAAATGGCGGTCTGGGCGTGCGTCCCCAAAGGATTCTCCCTGATGCTCCTTTATAATAGGGGTAAGTGAAAGAAAGGGCGATGGTAATGGGAAGTTTGAAGCAAATGGCCTACCGCCAGAACAACCGCATACGCTTGTTGTTTCTAGCCTCATTGGCAAAGGGGCTCGCAATGGTCGGGCAGGCTTTGTTTTTTGTCTGGGTGGCTGATTCGGTATTTCTGAAATCCGCTTCTTTTGAAGAAGTGCTGCCTGTACTCGGCGCTTTGCTGGCGGTCATTTTGCTGCGGGCTGGTGCAAGTTATGCAATCGGCCGGCTCGGCATCACGTTGTCTGTTGAAGCAAGACGCCGTTTGCGGCGGGAACTGATCGCTTCATATAAGGAAAATCCGCTGCAGGGGTCGATTGCGGGGCAGTCGGGACGGAAAGTCGGCTTGCTGCTCGAAGCCGTCGACGACACGGATGGTTATTTCAGCAAATACATTCCGCAGATGATCCAAAGCTACACCATCCCGCTGATGCTGCTCGGCGTGATTTTTTACCTGAACTGGACAACGGGGCTCATCATCTTGATCACGGCACCGTTCATCCCTTTGTTCATGGCGATTGTCGGGAAGCGAACGAAACAGAAAGCGGATGAAAAAGTCGAGCAATTGGCTGGTTTTTCGGGAGCCTTCCTCGATGTGCTGCAAGGTTTGGCGACTTTGCGCTTGTATGGGCAAGCGAAGCGGCAGAGCGACACGATCCGCGACAATAGCTTGAAGTTCCGCGATTCGACGATGGACGTCTTGAAATCGGCGTTCCTGTCTTCTTTGACGCTCGAATACATTTCCATGCTGAGCATCGGGATTGTCGCACTCGAAATCGGCTTGCGCCTCGTCGTCTTCGACAGCATCACCTTTTTCCCGGCGTTCCTAGTCCTGCTGCTCGTGCCGGATTTCTTTAATCTATTGAAAGAGTTCGGCAGCGCCTTTCACACGGCGAGGGGCAGTGCGGCTTCTGCTGAGCTGCTGGCGGAAGAATTGGCGAAAGGCCATCAGCCGGTCGTGTGGGGCGAATCCCCGGTCGATGCACCGATTGAGCTGGCTTTGGAGCAAGTGGGCTTCCAGTACGGGGAAGGGTTTCAACTCGAACCGGCAAGTTTGACGCTGGAAGCGGGAACGTCTACCGCGCTGGTCGGGGCAAGTGGCTCCGGAAAAAGCACCTTAATGAATGTAGCAGCGGGATTATTGCCGGCCACAAGCGGGCGCTTGCTGATTAACGGACTCCCGCAAGAACGAGTGAGCGAAGATGAATGGTTCGGGCAAATGAGCTATATTACACAAGATCCTTATTTATTTGCAGGGACAATTAAAGAAAATATCGAACTTGGGGCGAACCGGACCGTGGCGCCGCAAGAATTGATTGCGGCAGCACAGAAAGCGGGCATCCTGGAATTGGTCGAATCGCTTCCTGGAGGGTTCGAAACGGTGATCGGTGAAGCAGGGCGCGGATTGTCCGGCGGTGAAAAGCAACGGCTCGTGCTAGCGCGCGCATTTCTCAAGAAGCCGTCGTTATTGTTTTTCGATGAACCGACGGCAGGGCTCGACCTTCATACAGAGCAAGTGCTGCAAAGTGCGATCGAAGAGCTGTCGAAAGAAGCTACCGTTATCACGATTGCACACCGTCTGCATACGATCCGGAACGCATCACGCATTATCGTCTTGGACGCGGGGAAAGTGGAAGCCATCGGCACGCATGAAGAGCTAATGGACAGCTTCGGCCCGTACCGCTCCATGATTGAGGCGCAGCAAGGAGGCGAACGGGCATGGGTGAATTAAAAACGGTTTTTTGGCTGACGCTGAAGGAAAAACGCGACGTCGCCCTTGCCGTAATATTCGGCTTTCTGGCGGGGCTTGCAGGTGTTGCGCTTCTTGGGGCGAGCGGCTATTTGATTTCCAAGGCGGCTTTGACTGCCCAGATGACGACTTTGGTCGTGATGGCAGCATCGCTCAAATTATTCGGCTTTGCGGCAGCCATTACCCGCTACGCGGAACGGCTGTTTTCACACCGCGCGACGTTTACGATGCTCGGCCATTTGCGCAGCGGTTTCTTTGAGCGGCTGGCACCGCTCGCGCCGGGGATATTCCAGCGCCACCAGAGCGGTGATCTGCTGTCGCGCATCGTCGGCGACGTGGAAAGTTTGCAAAATTTCCTGTTGCGCGTATTGTATCCGCCGATTGTCGTGGGCATGGTCTTGTTGGCCACAGTGTTTTTCACTTCGTTTTATTCGCTGCCCATGGCCTTGATCGTCTTGGCAGGCGCAATTTTCGTGGTCGTCATCCTGCCGGCGTTCTTCGCTCTCCGGAGACGGAAGAAAACACATGCGACAGGGGAAACCCGTGGAGAGTTTGCCGCAGCATCGGCGGAATTTCTCTACGGATTCAAGGATTTGAAAATCCATTTGGCGCTCGATCAAAAAAGCGCGGAATTGCAGGAAACCGCGCACCGTTACGAACTTGCCCAGCAAAACGAAGGGCTTGAGGAAAACCGGGCCCAATCGGTGAACGCGCTTGTGGCTTTTCTGGCTTCGTTTTTCGTTTTGGCAATTGGGGCGTATTTCGTGTCCATCGGGGAATTGTCCGGTCTGTATTTGGCGATGCTTGTCATGGTATCGCTTGGGGCATTTGAAAATGTCGGCCCGCTTGCGTCCCTTCCGGCGTATTATGAAGAAAGCCGGATCGCTGCGCGCAGGCTTGACGAGGTGGTGGATGAAGAGCCGGACAACAGCACCGGTACGATGCCAGAGGGGCCGGTGGATATTCAGGCCGACCGCCTCAGCTATCGTTATCCGAATGACAGCCGCTTGTCGCTCGATGAAGTCAGTTTCCAGTTGCCGCAAGGATCCAAAACGGCGATTGTCGGCCCGAGTGGCTCAGGTAAGTCGACTTTATTGCAGCTATTGCTGAAAGTAGCGGTGCCCTGGGATGGTGAAATCCGTTTCGGAAATGAAGCGCTTAGCGGCATGCATCCCGAAAACGTATGGGAGCGCATGAACATTGTGCTTCAGGAGAACCACTTCTTTTCTGGGACAATCGAGAGCAATTTGCGCATTGCGAATGAGCAGGCAGACGCAGAACAATTGCGTAAAGCACTCGAACTCGTACGGTTAGAGCACTTGGAGCTGTCTGCACCGGTTTACGAAAAGGGACGCAATTTATCCGGCGGTGAAAAGCAGCGTCTCGCGATGGCTCGTGCGTTTCTGAAAGGCGAACGGCTATGGCTACTGGACGAACCGTTTTCATCGGTCGACGGCGTAACGGCCAAATCCATCTACAGCGAGCTGTTCACCCGTCACCCACAGGATACGTTCGTCATCATCAGCCACGATTTATCAGGGCTTGAAAACATGGACCGCATCCTGGTGTTGGAAAACGGACGCTTGATCGAACAAGGCACTTACCGGGAATTAATGGAACGCCGCGGTTATTTCCACGGCCTCAAGAAAATAGAAGAGCAAGTTTTCGTCTAAGCTGTCTAGGTTGGCCGAAAACACAGCAAGCAAAAAGACGCGTCTATGCAGACGCGTCTTTTTGCCGTTCGGCTATGAGTGGTTGATGCTTCAAGGCGTCGTCGAGTTTCATTTGTTCAAGTTCCAGCCGCAGCTTCTGCGTTTCGATAACGTAATTGTCATGCTTGAGCTTTTCGAGTTCCACTTCCGTCTCCAACGCACGCTGGTGCATTTTCTTCTTTTTGGTCAAATAGTCCGTCCAGATAGCGACGAGGGGAATGGAAAAGATCATGATGACAGCTACCAGTCCTGTCATGAATGTTCACCTCTATTCAGATTATTCTGTATATAAAGCAGTATACACGTTTTTCTTGATTTTAGAAAGTTATGGAAAAGCAAAAACCATGACAAGTGTCATGCTCATAAACAGACGTTTATGTCTTATGAAGAAGCGGAGAGCGGCGTAATATGATAGTTAACAAGTAAACCGATGGGCACGCCCATTCTAGGAGGAAGACAAGCTATGAGCAAAGAAAAGACAGCGCAATTACGTAAATTTGTCGCCCCTTTCGAAAAAGCAGATGTTAAAGCAAGTGTTCAACAAATGATTAACACAATACCCCCATTTTTCATTCTTTGGTTTTTAGCCTATCTCGCCCTTGATGTTTCCGTTTGGCTGACAGTAGGGATTTCCATTATCGCTGCAGGATTTGTCGTTCGCATGTTCATCATTTTCCACGACTGCACACACGGGTCGTTCTTCAAAAACAAAAAAGCGAATGCGGTCGTCGGAACGATTACCGGCATATTGACGCTTTTCGCTTATGAAAAATGGAAACGCGAGCACGCAATCCACCACGCATCGAGCGGTAACCTCGACAAGCGCGGAGTCGGCGATATCTGGGTCATGACAATCGACGAGTATGTGGAAGCTTCCAAATGGGAACGTTTCAAGTACCGCATGTACCGCAACCCTCTCGTAATGTTCGGGTTGGGGCCGTTATTCCTGGTCTTGATCTCCAGCCGCTTCAACCGTAAAGATGCACGCAAGAAAGAACGCAACAACACGTACTTGATCAATGCTTCACTAGTGGTCCTTTACACGATCATGATCTTGGCGATCGGCTGGCAGGCATTCGTGCTGATCCAAGGCACGATCATGTTTACGGCTGGCGCACTGGGCATTTGGTTGTTCTATATCCAGCACACATTCGAAGATTCTTATTTTGAGGACGAAAGCGAATGGGATTACGTGAAAGCGGCAATCGAAGGCAGCTCCTATTATGAATTGCCGAAAGTGCTGCAATGGGTGACAGGCAACATCGGTTTCCACCACGTCCATCACTTGAGCCCGCGCGTTCCGAACTACAACTTGGAAAAAGCGCATGTTTCCACGCCGCCGCTTCAAAAAGCGACGACGGTCAACTTGAAGACGAGCTTGAAATCCTTGAAGTACAAAGTGTACGACGAAGAGAACAAGACCTTCGTGACATTTGGCGACATCAAGCATTTGCTTGGCAACTCTGAAACAGCACAGCAATAAAGCGGAACTGCTCTTGCCTCGATCCAGAGGAAAGGGCAGTTCTTTCTTTTGGGAACGTGGTTCAGATCCGCAAGTGCCGCAGAGTTTTTCTCTTTGTCCGCGAGCTTTGGTATGATAAGAGGAAAGAAACCCTAGGAGGCAGTTATGCAAAACTGGTATCAAATTTTTCCGCGCAATACATGGCTCAGCATCTATGCATGGACGATCTTTTGCATTTTGCCGTTCTTTTTCATTTTTCGCTCGTCTTCTTCGCCTGAAATCGCAGCAGGGATCATCCTGTTGGTGGCATTTTTCATCGCTTACCGTTTGTCGTTCAGTTCACATTCGTTTCTTGTGTATTTATGGGTAAGTGTCGAGATGATCATCAATATCGCGATGATCTTTTTATTCGGCTATGTCTACCTGGCGATTTTCCTGGCGTTCTTCATTGGGAATATCCGCAGCAAAGTCGGCTTTTTCATCATCTACGGCCTGCATATCGGGACGACGATCGCCGCGATCATCTACGGTTTGCTTGTCGACTTTAATCTATATATCACTCAACTGCCGTTCATCATCCTGAGTGTTCTTGGTGTCATCCTGCTGCCGTTCAACACCTATAACCGGCACAAACGCGAAAAGCTGGAGGGGGCGCTTGAAGATGCCAATAAACGGATTTCGCAGCTTGTGCTAATCGAGGAGCGGGAACGGATAGCGCGCGATCTCCACGATACGCTCGGCCAGAAATTATCGTTGATCGGCTTGAAAAGTGATTTGGCCGGGAAACTACTCAATAAAGACCCGGAACGCGCGGCTGCTGAAATCCAGGATGTCCGCCAGACGGCGCGCACTGCTTTGAAGGAAGTGCGGGAACTGGTGACGGATATGCGCGGGATGAAACTCGAAGACGAATTATTGCGCATCCAGCAGATTTTGAGAGCCGCGGATATCGATTTCGTGTTCTATGGCAACGCCAAGCTCAACAATACGCCGCTGTTGATGGAGCATGTGCTGAGCATGTGTTTGAAGGAAGCGGTCACCAATGTCGTGAAGCATAGCGAAGCCTCCCGTTGCACCGTGCTGATCAAGCAGACGCCGAACGAAATTCTCGTGCAGGTGCAGGACGACGGTGTCGGGTTCCCGGAAGGCAATCCGATGCTCCAGGGCAACGGGCTTGCTGGAATGCGGGAGCGGCTTGAGTTTGTCAATGGCCAAGTCGATGTGGAAGTCATGGACGGGACGACCTTGAATATCCGGGTGCCGAATGTCATTCTTTATCAAGATGTGGAGGGGAGAAATTCATGATTCGAATTGTACTGGCGGAAGACCAGCGCATGATGCTTGGGGCGCTTGGATCGTTACTGGACCTGGAAGATGATTTAGAAGTGGTTGGCATGGCGTCTAATGGAGAGGAAGCGATCCGCTTGGTCGAGGAGCTGAATCCGGACGTCTGCATCATGGATATTGAAATGCCGGTCAAGAGCGGCTTGGACGCAGCAGAAGCCTTGAAAGACCATTCGTGCAAAACCATCATCCTGACGACATTCGCCCGATCAGGTTATTTCGAGCGGGCCAGGAAAGCCGGTGTCAGCGGGTATCTCTTGAAAGACAGCCCGAGTGAAGAGCTGGGGACCTCGATCCGTACTATCATGGACGGCCGGCGGATCTATGCCCCGGAACTTGTCGACCTCGCTTATGCAGGGAGCAATCCACTGACTGAACGCGAGCGGCAAGTGATGGAATTGATCACCGAAGGCCGCAGCACGAAAGAAATCGCCAAAGAGTTGTTTATTACGACAGGCACTGTGCGCAATTACATTTCCACCATTCTCGATAAACTCGAGGCGAGCAACCGGATTGAAGCCATTGCCCGCTACCGTGAAAAAAGCTGAACAAGAGAAAACAGGGCAGGAAAAGCGGCCGCTTTTCCTGCCCTGTTGTTTTGAGCTATCAATCGTATAGCTTTTCCTGCAACGAGCCATCTTCCGCGTAAATATGAAGCTCCCCGTTATTGCGGTTGACGTAACGCTTCGCTTCATCCATCAAGTCATCCTTCGTTTCTTCAATGAGGATGGCTTTTTTGCTGTCTTTTTTCTTAAGTTGCCAGCCTTCTGAATGCTTCCGGATTTCGTAAACCGGTGCTTCACTGTCCCCTTGCACGGTGTCACGTGCCTGGTCTAAAGCGATCGGTATAGCGCGGCCTTCTTCGTAACCATCCCGCAAGAGAGCGTTAGCGATTTCAATTGCTTTATTGCGGACATTTTCATCCAAATTTTTGAAGGAATCTGGGTAATCATTCTTATTCCACGGCATATTTATCGCCTCCTTGCCTTTCTATCCCCATTTAAATAGGAAATAAAACACAATCGCCCCCTTTTCATATAAGCTCAGTATGTTAAAGTGTTTAATAAGGAGGAGATGTCATGACAGATACAACTTATCAAATCATAGCCTTAATCGTTTACCTAGCGGCTATGCTATTCATTGGCTGGTATGCGTATAAGAAGACAGCTGACTTATCCGATTACATGCTCGGGGGAAGGGGACTCGGGCCATCCGTAGCGGCTCTCAGCGCCGGTGCATCCGATATGTCGGGATGGCTATTGCTCGGTTTGCCAGGGGCTATTTACGTTGGCGGCCTGGTGGAAGTCTGGATCGCCATCGGCTTAACGATCGGTGCCTTCCTGAACTGGTTCTTTGTTGCGCCTCGTCTGCGAATCTACTCATTTGTCACCAGTGATTCCATCACCATCCCAAGCTTCTTAGAAAATCGATTGAAAGACCGCTCGCGCCTTTTGCGAATCGTTTCAGGTATTATCATTTTGATTTTCTTCACATTCTACGTTTCATCCGGTATGGTAGCTTCTGGGCTATTCTTCCAGAGTTCATTCGGAATGGATTACCATCTCGGCCTGGTCATAGGCTCGGTGGTAGTTGTCGCTTATACTTTATTCGGTGGATTCCTCGCCGTCAGTTACACGGACTTTGTGCAGGGAATCATGATGTTCCTGGCGCTTATTGCAGTGCCGGTTGTCGGGATTTTCGTTACCGGCGGGTTCGGTGAGACAGCAGCGAGCATCCGGGAAGTCGACCCGAACATGCTGAGCCTGGTGTCGGGAGCATCCACGATCGGCATCATTTCTGCCGTAGCGTGGGGCCTTGGTTACTTCGGCCAGCCGCATATTATCGTCCGTTTTATGGCAATCAAAACTTTAGCGGAAGTTCGTTCTGCCCGCCGCATCGGCATGGGCTGGATGATTTTGAGCCTTATTGGTGCCACAGGTACGGCATTGGTGGGGATTGCGTATTTCCAGCAAAACCCGGATGCGACCTTGGTTGACCCGGAAGCGGTATTCTTGGACATGAGCCAAGTACTGTTCCACCCGCTAGTTGCAGGTTTCGTCCTGGCGGCAGTCCTGGCAGCGATAATGAGTACGATTTCGTCCCAATTGCTCGTCAGCTCTTCTGCCTTGATTGAAGACTTGTATAAAATTGCCTTTAAGAAAGAGTCCAGCGCTAAAGGCTATGTCACGCTCGGCCGAATCGCCGTAGCTGTCATCGCTGTCATCGCTGCAGCACTCGCATGGGAGCAGAACAATACCATTCTTGGATTGGTCGCTTATGCATGGGCTGGATTCGGTGCCGCTTTCGGCCCGATCATTTTGCTTTCCCTATTCTGGCGCAAGCTTACTTCTAAAGGTGCGCTTGCCGGTATGATTGTCGGTGCCATCACTGTCATCATCTGGGACTTGGTTGGTACAGCCCCTGATGAAGCCGGGGCTACTGAACTTACAAACTTCATCGGCAGCGTCTATGAAATCATTCCAGGCTTCATTCTCAGCTGGTTGGTTACATGGGCTGTCAGCTTGATGACTTACAAACCGAATGCTGAAATCGAAGCGGAATTCGATGAAACAGAGCGTTTGATTCAAGAAGATAAGAAATAATTTATGAAAATAGGCTATCCTCACACAATGAGGATAGCCTATTTTTATTGCTTATTATCCAGGATGCATTGTCGCCCCGAGCCGCTTTGCCGTAGCCGAGACTCCAGAACGTTTCCTGCAGCTCCATTTGAATTTTTCCGTCTTGCCCAAGGCGGTTGAATTCCGCCGTCATTTTTTTCAAGTCATCCGATACGACAGCTACATTGATGTTCTTGCCGATTTCAACAGGGACGCCTGGCATGGCATCCGAAAACATGACAGTGCTTCCGTAGATATCCAAGCTCGCATGGCATGATCCGCTCTTTCATCTCTTCAGGCAGTTCCTGGCCAGGCCCAGAAGGCATATCCCCGAACCGGGAGAGTTCTCCGGGCTCAGTATCGAATACTTGTCCGTAATACTCAACAGCTTCCTCGCAATTGCCATTAAAGACCATATAGACATTGACAGTCATCGTGAAAACCCCTTTCAATCGATAGGTAAAAAGCGAACAAACATTCCTTTTTTATTTTATTATAGTCTCTTTGGGAAAAAGTAAATAATTATTGATTGAATAATCAGTTTTTATTTCAATGTCCAAGCGAAGCCGGTATCAGCTTATGCAATGAAAAACTGCCTTAAAGGCTCTGGTGCATGAGCTTTTAAGGCAGTTTTGTTTTTCGATCTTATTTATTCTGTTGTTTTCTCGCTTCACGTTCCAAGCGGCGGAAGCGGCGTAGTTCCGATTTACGGATCGGCGGCGACTCTCCGCGGATGATCTTGGTGAATGACCAAAGCATCAGGAGCAGCAGCACCGTAAACGGCAAGGCCGATATGAGCGAGGCGGTCTGCAAGGCGCTAAGCCCGCCAGCGTATAGCAAGACAGCTGCGATCGCTGACATCAAAACGCCCCAGATAACTTTGAACAAAGTCGGCGGGTTCAAGCTGCCGAAGCTGGTCATGGTCGCCAAGATGTATGTAGCGGAGTCAGCTGATGTCACCAGGAAGGTAAAGATCAGCAAAATCGCCAATACGGACATGATGGTCGACAATGGAAGAACGTCAAAGGTTTGGAACAAGGCGGAAGTCAAATCGACATTGACCGCTTCCGCGATGCCCGACTGCTCGTTCAGGTCATACCATAAAGCCGTACCGCCGAAGACGGCGATCCATACACAGGCGATCGCTGGCGGAATGACCAGCACGCCGAAGACGAATTCGCGGATGGTGCGCCCACGGGAGACCCGCGCAACGAACGCCCCGACAAATGGAGACCAGGCAGTTGCCCAAGCCCAGTAGAAGATGGTCCATCCGAGCACCCATTCTCCGCCGGTATAGGGCTCCATACGCAAGCTGTACTGGACGAAATTGGTGATATAATCACCGATTGCGAGCGTGAACGTGTCCATGATGAAGACTGTCGGGCCCGCAAAGAAAACGAAGACCATCAATACGAGTGCCAAACCTAAGTTCAAGTTACTTAAATAGGCAATTCCTTTATGAAGGCCTGTAGAAGAAGATAGGGTATAGGCAGCGAACATAACGCCGATAATCGCCAATTGGATCGGGAAGGCATTGTCGATGCCGAATACGGCGTTCAAGCCGCCGTTCATTTGCAGGACCCCAAGGCCAAGTGAAGTCGCGATTCCCATGACGGTTGCAATGACTGCGAGTGAATCGATCGTATGCTTGACTACCGGTTTCGTACCCAATACCGGTTCAAGTGCAGTGGAGACCAGGCCAGGCTTTTTGCGCCTGAACTGGAGGAAGCCGATGACCAAGCCGACGATGGCGAAGACCGACCATTGGCTGATGCCCCAGTGGAAGAACGAATAGCCCATCGCGATACGTGCGGCTTCTTCGGTCTGCCCTTCAGTGCCAAACGGTGTGGTGAAGAAATGGCTCATCGGTTCAGCAACGCCCCAGAACACGAGGCCTGCACCGAAACCGGCCGAGAATAGCATGCCGATCCAAGTGAAGAACGGGAATTCCGGCCGGTCAGAGTCGGCTCCGAGCCGGATGCTGCCGTATTTGCTAATAGCGATGATAATCAGGAAAAGGGTAATGATGAAGACAGCGAGTAAGTAGAACCAACCGAAGTTTAAGGTGGTGAAGTTAAATAAGGTGCCGGCGACTTCGCCGAAACGGATCGGCATAAATGCCCCAGCAAGGACCAACAGCAGGATCACGGCTGTCGATATGATAAACACGGGGTTTTTCAATAATTTCTTATCCATGATGACCTCCTTTGAAATATGATGATTATCTTTTCCTATACCCTAGCGTATCGAAAATGATGCCTAAAAACCACCCATTTCCCGGAAAAATCAGAATCTATAGGAGAAAAGTGACCATATACACAGTAAATCATCTCCGCCAGAGGTTATTATATTTATATAGAAGGAAGCAGTCTAAGGATAAAAAGAAGGAGTGTTGGCATATGAAGTTGGACCATATCATCCATTTTACCCGCACTAGCCCGATAGCGAGCAGCACATTTTGGAATGATGCAGGTTTTCACGCGGTTACAGGAGGCAGCCATAAAAACTGGGGAACACAAAATGCCCTTATGTACGGGCCGGATTATTACATCGAGTGGCTCACGGTTGAAGACGGGAACGTAGCCGAAGCTTCGGGACATCCGCTTGTCCGGCAGCTGCGCCATGACGGGAGAGGCTTCGGTACCGTCTGCCTGCGTTCCGATAACCTCGACCAATTAGCGAAACAAATCGAAGGGCGTGGGTTTCCGACAATCGGGCCCATGGATTCCGAACGGCTGACTGATGCGGGTGAGACTATCCGTTGGCGTTTGCTCTTTATCGACCAGCCGATTTCTTCAGCTTTGCCGTTGCCGTTCTTTATTGAGTGGGAAGAGCCGGACGAAGTACGTTTTGCCGGATTGAAACAGAAGGGCGCCATCACGGAGTTCAATGAAAAATTGCGCTTGGATGCACTTGTTTTCTCGGTGGAAGACCCAGCGCGAAGTGAAGCGGAATGGAAAAGCTTGTTGGGGGGATCCATTTCACTTGAAAATTGCCGGCTTGCATTCGAGCGGGGCACAGGGAAAGAACGGCTGCGTGAAGTGCGTTTCGAGTCGGCCGGCCAGGAAATCATTTTTGAGCAGGGAAGCTACCAGGTGCCGAGTTTCGGATAGGGGCGGGCGTGGTACTGTGATAGGATAGAAGGAAACCTCAAATTGATGAAGCCATAAGGGACCGGGCGGAGTCGAGATTCTGCCGATAGGAGGCAACAAGGGATGGAACAATTCATTGAAAAAGCGATTATCGTGGGTGTGCAATTGCAGAAAGATACCCATTTCGAATACAGTATGGAAGAATTGCGGAATTTAGCGGAAGCATTGGGCGTCGAAGTGGTGGGCGAACTGCACCAGAACTTGGAGCGCGTGAATCCTGCCCATTATATTGGCGCGGGAAAAGTCGATGAAGCGAAAGTATTGTACGAAGAAGCGGATGCCAATCTGATCATCTTTAACGATGAACTGTCGCCGTCCCAGATCCGCAATCTGGAGGAAGACTTGGAATGCAAAGTGATTGACCGGACGATGCTTATCCTGGACATCTTCTCAAGACGCGCCCGCACGCGCGAAGCCCAAGTGCAAGTGGAATTGGCGCAACTCCAGTATATGCTGCCGCGCCTTGTGGGCTTACGCGCATCGCTCGGCCGCCAAGGCGGTGCGAGCAGCGGTGGGCTTGCTAACCGCGGTGCCGGGGAAACCAAGCTGGAGCTTGACCGCCGGAAAATCGAAGACCAGATCACCAAGCTCAGGCGGGAACTGGACCAAGTAAAAGAACAGCGCGTCACACAGCGCAAACAGCGCCTGAAAAAAGGCATGCCGGTCGTCTCGCTCGTCGGCTATACCAATGCCGGAAAATCGACGATCATGAACAGCTTGCTCTCGAGGACAGGACAGGATGTCGACAAGCAGGTGTTCGAGAAAGACATGCTGTTCGCGACTTTGGATACGTCCATCCGCCAAATCCGCCTGGAAGATAATAAGACATTCTTGCTGTCCGATACGGTCGGTTTTGTAAGCCGTTTGCCGCACCATCTGGTCAAAGCATTCCGTTCGACACTTGAAGAAGCGCGCAACGCCGATTTGCTGCTCCATGTCGTCGACGTCTCGAATGATGAGCACGATTATATGATGGAAGTGACCGATGCCACGCTGCAGGAAGTCGGTGTCGAGAATGTCCCGACTTTATATGTCTATAATAAATCGGACCTCGCCGGTGTCGCTTATCCACGAAAGAGCACGGATGCTGTGTGGATATCAGCGAAAGAGGGAGCAGGGCTCGATGAAATGATAGAAAGCATCCGTGACCGGCTCTTTGCGAATCACGTCACATGCCGCATGGAAATCCCATTCGGGCGCGGGGACGTCGTCGCATATTTGAACGACCATGCGAGCATCAAAGAAACCGAATATGGTGAAGAAGGTACGCTGGTCACCGTGGAATTGAGCCGCGCAGATTATGACCGCTATGAACAATTTGTCGTCGGCAAATGATCAGCCTATATGCAAATACACGAAAACACGGAAAAGCTGGAGAAACTCTCCGGCTTTTTCTTGCGGAGAACCCATATTCTTCAGGGCCGGCAATTAACCGGCTGTAAATTGGGTAAACTGTGAGTAAGGGCTGAATGCTGTATAATGTACGACAAGTCTTTATAAGGAGAGTGAACGCCATGAGAAAATGGGTGGCAGCCATAGGAACCGGCGCCGCTGTCATCGGCCTTGGCGCATGCAGCGATGCGCAAGCACCGACGACTGAAGAAGAGAGCGGGAATCCTGCACAGGAAGCTCCGGAAGAAACGAAGAGCGCTTCGGAAGTTTACGCTGAAGCGGTGGAGGCTTCGCAGCAAGTGGAAAGCTTGCGCGCACAGTCGAATACCGAACAACAGATGAAGATGCAGCCGGACGGCATGGAAATCGACATGACGGTGGATTCTGAAATGGAAATGACCTATGAGCCCCTGGCCTTTCATCAAACAGGCGAGACCAGCATTGTATCGGAAGATATCGACAATACCAACCCGATGCTTACGGAAATGTATATGACGGAAGAGGGCTTATACATGCACGAGACTTCTGTCGATATGTGGCTGAAAATGCCAGAAGAAATGCACGAAAACATGAAGTCGATTGCCGGGCAGCAATCTGCTGACCCTGCGCGCCAATTGGATGAACTCGGGGAGTTCGAAGAGGATTTCGTGCTGGAGGAAACGGGCGAAGCCTATATCCTGACGCTCGATGCCTCGGGAGAAGAGTTCCAGGAACTGACGGACGAACAATTGGAGAAAACGCTGGGCCAGATGGAAATTGAAGCCCCATTGGCTCCGGAAGACCTGGAAGTGCATTCCGTGAATTACGTCATCACGCTGGACAAGGAAACCTATTTAGCAAACCGCATGGAAGTCGATATGGAACTTGACGTCGATGTGCGCGGCGAAATGATGGCGATCGAATCGCAGATGCAAGTGGATTACAGCGACTACAATGCCGTCGAGCCGATCGAAATCCCGTCGGAAGTATTGGAGCAAGCGCAGGAAATCGAATATTGATAATTGAGAGCAGAGTGAAGTTCCCTCTGCTTTTTTTGTGCGCTGAAACACGTGCATAGCAGAGAATCCAGAAGCGTCGCCCGATGCCAGTATAGACCCTGATTCCCAATCCAAGAAGCGATTCCCCCACTAGCCGGAAACACCTGAAGAAGCAGATCTGGCTAAACGCACTTCAATCAATGGAATGTCTCAGCCGTCCAGCGCCAAGGGTGAGCCGAAGCATCAAGACAGGCGCTCTCCCTGACTTGATGCAGGAGGCCAACCCAAAGCAGGCCGGCAATTCCATAAGTGAAGCCAAATCCCTCGACACACCCTGGTTCCCAATTCAAGAAGCGACTCCACAAGAGCTGTCCTGCTCAAGCAAGGCAATCGCTAAATTTGAAAAACAAGTGAACATTTCAAAGCGCCGGCATTCTTAATGAAAAGAGTTCTCAATTATCCCTTGACGCCATTTTTTATACTGCTATACTAAAATACAGTTAACCACTGATAATCATTATCATTCTCAATTGTTAATAGCAGTAGATAGGGAGCGGCATTACATGAAAAAACGTATTCTAATACCCGTATTGATCCTTCTGTCGTTCATCTCCCTGTTTGTCGGGGTCAGCAGCATCAGCCCGCTGGATCTCCTTGATTTCCAATCGGAAGAAACACAGATTTTCCTCATCAGCCGCTTTCCGCGTTTGGTCGCTATTTTACTTGCAGGGGCGGGCATGAGCATGGCGGGGCTCATCATGCAGCAACTGAGCCGCAATAAATTCGTCTCGCCGACAACTGCCGGGACGCTCGATGCGACGCGCCTCGGGATTCTCGTTTCGATGCTGTTGTTTGCGAACGCATCGATGATCGAAAAAATGGCTGTCGCCTTTTTCTTTGCGCTCGCCGGAACCTTTTTGTTCATGCAAATCCTCAACCGCATCAAATTCAAGGATGCGATCTTCATTCCGCTTATCGGCTTGATGTTCGGCAATATCCTGTCGTCGATCACGACTTTTTTCGCCTACCGGGCAGACGTCATCCAGAACATGTCGGCTTGGCTGCAAGGCGACTTTTCAATGGTCATGAAAGGCAGCTATGAACTTCTTTACATAAGCGTACCCGTGTTCATCATCGCTTATATGTACGCCAACCGCTTTACGGTCGCGGGCATGGGTGAGGATTTCTCGAAGAACCTCGGCCTCAAATACCGCAGTGTCGTCAATATCGGTTTGACGCTGGTCGCGCTCATCACGGCAACGGTCGTCTTGACGGTCGGCATGATCCCGTTCCTGGGGTTGATCATCCCGAATATCGTTTCGATCTTCAAAGGGGACCACCTCCAAAAGACATTGCCGCACACCGCGATGCTCGGGGCGATTTTCCTGTTGATTTGCGACATTCTTGGACGCGTCTTGATTTATCCATACGAGATCACCATCAGTTTAATGGTGGGCGTCATCGGAAGCTTCATCTTCCTGATCATGTTGTTTAGGAGGAAAGCATATGCGTGACGTACATAAATTATGGATTTTGATTGGGCTTGCCGCTGCAGCATGCGGTTTGTATTTATTCGATAATTTGAATGGCAGCTTCGATTATGCATTGCCAAGAAGAGGCGTGAAAGTCTTCGCGATGGTACTGACCGGCGTGGCGATCGCCTATGCGACGGTGGTATTCCAGACAATCACCCATAACCGCATTTTGACCCCAAGCATTATGGGGTTGGATTCGCTGTATATGCTCCTGCAGACCCTGTTGATTTTCTTCTTGGGGTCGGGGCATATCACGATCATCAATAAACAAGTGAATTTCCTGCTGTCGATCGCTGTCATGGTCATCTTTGCATTATTGTTCTATAAATTACTGTTTAAGAAAGACAACCAGCCGATTTACTTCCTTTTATTGATCGGCATCATTCTCGGCACTTTTTTCGGGAGCGTCTCGACCTTCTTGCAAGTGCTGATCGACCCGAACGAGTTCCAGATCGTCCAGGACAGGATGTTTGCGAGCTTCAATAATGTCAATGCCGACTTGGTCTGGACATCGTTGTTCTTTATTGTCGTATTGATCGGTTTGGCTTGGCGCAACAACGCTTCGCTCGATGTGCTGTCTTTGGGAAGGGATACGGCGGTGAACTTGGGGGTGGGGTACGACGCACTCGTCAAGAAGATGCTGATACTGGCCGCGGTACTGATTGCCATTGCCACTGCGCTGGTCGGCCCGATCACGTTCTTTGGGCTCATCGTCGCCAATTTGTCCTACCAATTCTTCAAATCCTATAAACATTCAATTGTCATTGCCGGTGCAAGCATCATCAGCATCATCGCCCTTGTCGGAGGGCAATGGGTGGTCGAACATGTCTTCACGTTCAATACGACGCTCAGTGTCATCATCAATTTCATCGGCGGCGTCTATTTCATCTATCTGCTATTAAAGGAGAGTCGGTCTAAATGATCCAAGTCCGTGAACTGACGAAATTATATGGAAAGAAACAAGTCGTGGAAAATGTATCGGTCGATATCCGGCGCGGGCAGATCACTTCGTTCATCGGCCCGAACGGCGCAGGGAAATCAACGCTTCTGTCAATGGTCAGCCGCCTGTTGGATGCGGATACCGGGGAAGTATTGATCGATAAGACCAACACGAAAAAGATGAAATCCAATGAATTCTCAAAACGCGTCTCCATCCTGAAGCAGTCGAATTTCATGAACGTGCGCTTGACGATCCGTGAATTGGTGTCGTTCGGCCGTTTCCCGTATTCGAAAGGCCGCTTGAATGAAGAGGACGAGAAGATGGTCGACCAGGCAATCGAGTATATGGACCTTGGGGACATGCAGCATTCCTATTTGGATGAATTGTCCGGAGGCCAGCGCCAACGCGCTTTCATCGCCATGGTCATCGCGCAAGATACCGATTATGTGCTGCTCGATGAACCGCTCAACAACCTGGATATGAAGCATTCGGTGCAAATCATGAAAATCTTGCGCCGCCTCGTCGATGAGCTCGGTAAAACCGTCGTCATCGTGCTTCACGATATCAATTTCGCCTCCGTCTATTCCGACCGGATTGTGGCATTGAAAAACGGCCGTGTCGTCAAGGATGGCCCGACAGAAGAAATTATCCAGTCAGCGGCTTTGAAGGAAATCTATGACATGGATATCCCGATCCAGCAAATGAATAATTGCCGGATTTGCGTGTATTTCAATTCCTGATAGTGGAAGTTATTGAATGCGAAAACAAGGAAATCCAGAACCCGTGTGGAAGTGTACTCCATGCGGGTTTTTTATTGGTTGCGGATGGTTTTCCAAAATGCCCTATGGATGCGGCAAGGAAGAAGGTGCAAGTATGAAGCGAATCTTTTATCCGTTGGCGATGGCGACACTGCTCGGGTTTTTCGGCATACTTTATTATTATCAGCGGGAACAAGTCCGTGAATTGGATGAACGGGCAGCTTCGCTGTTCGGCGCGATGGGGTGGCTTGAGGCCATGTCGTTCCTCGGGGAGCAATGGTTGATCTTTACTGCGAGCTTCCTGCTTCTCGTATTCCTTTGGGCATTCCGCCACAATTACCGGGGCATGCTTTTCGTCTTTTTAACGGTCGGTGCAGGGAACGCGTTGAATCGATTGCTGCAGGAATGGTTTGCCCGCCCGATGCCGGAATTTCCCGAAGAGGTGGCATCCTATAGCTTTCCGTCCGATCACGCTATGGTCGGCTTATTGTATTTGTTCACGCTGGCGTATTTCCTCGGCGGACGGGCAGTGACTGAAACGGCCCGGCTGGTGATCTGGCTGGCTGCGGTATCGTTGACGGTGCTCGCGGCCTTATCGCAAGTGGCTAGCGGCGCGCATTACCTGTCGGATGTGTTGGCAGGGCTGTTTCTTGGTTATACCTTATTCGTCCTGGTGGCCATCTGGTATGAAATGAGGGAGCGGCAATTCCGCAAGCGCCGATATGCGGGTGCTGAGGAACTGGAAGATAGCCGGGAGAGCAAAATAAGGCAATAAAAAACGAACGGAGAATTTTTCTCCGTTCGTTTTTCTATTGAGGACCCCAAGTTTTTCTCTCTCTGTTTTATGCTTTGCCTGAAGCTGGCCGTTCCTCGCCGAGCTGGTTCAGGCGGTCTGCAAAATTATCCGCTCTGTCGGATGAACCGCGCAGCACGTCTTGCATCGAATAGGCCTGCGAACCATGTTCCGCGAAGTCCAGACCGGTCTCTTCCTCTTCGGCTGTCACACGCAGCGGCGTCACGATGCTGATCAATAGAAGGACGGCACCGGTAGCCAAGGATGCCCAAGCGATGACGGCCAGTACGCCGACTGCTTGGATGCCGAGAATTTCAGCTCCTCCTCCGTAAAGCAATCCGCCGTTCACATCGAAGAATCCGATCGCGAGAGTTCCCCAAATCCCTGCAATCCCGTGAACCGATACAGCCCCCACTGGATCGTCCACGCGAATTTTCGTATCCAATAGGTGGACAGCTTCTGTCATGATGATGCCGGCGATCAAACCGATCAAGATGGCGCCGAGGAACGAGACGTTGGCAGCGCCGGCAGTGATGCCGACAAGCCCTGCAAGTGCACCGTTCATCGTCAAGGTACCGTCAATGCGGCCATAGCGGAAGCGGGTGTAAAGCGCCGTAGCCAAAACACCGGCGGATGCCGCGAGTAAGGTGTTGGCGATGACGGGCGGAACGAGCGCAGGATCTGCTGCGAGCGTGCTGCCGCCGTTGAAGCCGAACCAGCCAAGCCAAAGGATAAAGACGCCGAGCGCGCCGAGCGGTAAGCTATGGCCCGGAATGGTGTTGACGGTCTTGCCGGAATACTTCCCAAGGCGCGGCCCGATTTTCCAAGCTGCGATAAAGGCGGCGACGGCACCGGTCAAGTGGACGACGGTAGAGCCGGCGAAATCGATAAAGCCGATTTCGGATAACCAGCCGCCTCCCCATACCCAGTGGCCGACAATCGGGTAGATGATGGCTGTCATGGCTACGGTGAGCAAGATATAAGCAGCCAAGTGCATGCGCTCTGCGACAGCGCCCGAGATGATTGTCGCACAGGTGGCGGCGAATACTGCCTGGAACACGAAGAATCCGATATCGGTGACACCCGCTAAGGCGAATCCTTCCGTGCCGATCAAGCCGAACGACGAAGGCCCGAACATCAACGCATAGCCGACGATAAAATAAAGGATGGACCCAAGCGAAATGGTGATCATGTTTTTCATCAAAATATTAAGGGTATTTTTAGAACGAGTGAACCCGGTTTCAACCATGGCGAACCCGGCGTGCATGAAAAAGACGAGCATTGCACCGAGCATGACCCACAGCATATCGACTGAACTTTGTACAGCTTCCATAATTATCTCCCCTTATCCAATCGCGACGGAGCCGCGTTCTTTTGTTCTGATCCGGATGGCTTCTTCTACAGGCAGGATGAAGATTTTCCCATCGCCGACTTCACCGGTGGCGGCATAGTCGAGGAGCGCTTGGACGATGTCTTCGACTTTTTCATCTTCGACGACCATCTCGAGTTTCAGTTTTGGGGAAAATTCCATTCGGTAGGCATTCCCCCGGAACAAGCCGACACGCCCTTCCTGTTTGCCGATTCCTGCGATTTCAGTCACGGTCAGCCCGTCGATTCCTTCAAGCGCCAAGGCTTGCCGGACGTCGGCAAAAACGGAAGGGCGAATGATAGTTTCAATCTTTTTCATCTTTATTCCTCCTTATGTTAGGTTTGTTAACATATTAATCAATATCTTCTGACAACGCAAGTATTATTTTTATTTCATGTTAGGTTTACTAACGTGGAAGCGATTGCAATTGGCGGTATCCAACGGAAAATAAATTTTGACTTCATAAAAGAAAAGGTGATTTGAATGTATAGGATTTCACAAGAGCTAGCGGAGATGGGGAAAAAGCGCATCGCGGATTTTCTGGTGGAAGGTTTTGTTTGGGGGAGTGGCCCGGAAGCGCCGGCTTTGATGCTGGTCGGGGAAGCGCCTGGCGAGAGCGAAGTGGAAACCGGAATCCCGTTTACAGGGCGTGCCGGCAAAGAATTGATGGCTTCCTTGGAAGGGATCGGCCTTGAGCGGGAAGACGTCTACATCACTAGCGCTGTGAGGAGCCGCCCGTACAAATGGGGAGAAAAGCGAACTCGGAGCGGCGAAGTGATCAAGCGGAAATACAACCGGGCGCCGAATAAGAAGGAAATCATCGCCCATGCGCCGATTCTCGATGAAGAAATCCGCGCGGTAAGGCCACCGTTGATTGTGACGCTAGGCAATATCGGCCTGCAGCGCCTTGTCGGGCGTGAGGCAAAGATCATGCAATTGCATGGGACGTTGATGGAAACACCGATCCTTTATTGGGATGAAGACAGCGGCACGTTCTTAAAAACACAAGAGAGCTACCATATCTTTCCGACGTTCCATCCGGCGAGCGTTTTCTATAACCCGGCAGTCCGCGAGCACAAGGATGCGGATTGGGAGAAACTTGGCCGTTTACTGCGCAATGAAGTGAATGAATAATGGAAAATCTTTCTTTGTTGAAAAAAGTTGTACTAAGGAAACTTCTGGAGTAGAATAGGCTTATTCATTACTACCGGAAGGAAGTTGGCTTTATGGACAGTACGGTTTTATTTGCACTTGGCTTAACGCTTTTTGCGGGACTTGCAACCGGAATCGGCAGTTTGATCGCGTTTTTTGCTTCGCGCACCAATACGAAGTTCTTGTCAGTGTCGCTCGGTTTCTCGGCTGGGGTCATGATTTATGTCTCCATGATCGAGATTTTCTTTAAAGCGAAAGATTCGCTGACGGCTGCCCAAGGAGAAACGGCGGGATACTGGCTGACGCTCGCCGGATTTTTCGGGGGCATGGTCTTCATGGCAGTGCTTGACCGGATACTGCCGCAGATGGGGAATCCACATGAAGTGCGCACTGTAGAAGATATGGACGATGGCCCGACCAATGATGAATATGCAAGGCTTCGCAAAATGGGGATTTTCACGGCGCTGGCCATCGCCATCCATAATTTTCCTGAGGGCATTGCGACATTTATGTCAGCGATCCAGGATCCTGCGCTCGGCATCGCCATTGCAATCGCGGTGGCGATCCACAATATTCCGGAAGGCATCGCGGTGTCGGTGCCGATTTATTACGCGACGGGCAGCCGCAAGAAAGCCTTCCAATACAGTTTTCTCTCAGGAGTATCCGAACCGGTCGGGGCGATTGCCGCTTGGCTGTTCTTGATGCCTTTTTTGAGCGACACATTGTTCGGCATCATCTTCGCAGGTGTCGCGGGGATCATGGTATTTATCTCGCTGGATGAATTATTGCCGGCGGCGAAGCGCTATGACGAAGCCCATTTGTCGATTTATGGCTTGGTTGCCGGAATGGCGGTCATGGCTCTCAGCCTTGTCTTGCTTGCGTAACTTGAAACCTCGCGCCTCCTTGACCGTATAACTGGTCAAGGAGGCGTTTTTCAATGGAAGCCAAAAAGATCGAAGAAGCTTACGGGCAAGTCTCAAGAGCACTCGGATGGGCGACGGACAAGCAAGTGTCGCTCGCGGTCACGATGATTTATTTGAGCCGGGGGCGTGAATTCGATGCGGATGCCCACCATGAAGTGTCCCAGCTCATCAAAAAGAAAGAGGGTTTCATGTCGCCGCTGCGCGCGCATCTCCACCACATTGTGGCGGCATATCTCGTGCTCGGCGATGAGCCGGCAGAAGACGGATTGGTTAAACTCAATGCCAATCAGCAGGCGCTGAACGACGTCAAGTTCTGGAAGAGTTCCTATACATACCTCGCGGGCTTGATGATGAAATCGCCCGGCGAAGCGGAATGCGCAAGGGAATTGTATGATGCGATGAAAACCCATCACCCTTTCCTCACTTCAAGCGAAGACATCCCGTATGTCGTATTGCTGTCCAATCGGGAAGGGGATATCCAGGAACGCGCGGAAACGATGAACCGTTATTACAAAGAACTGCGCCCTCAAGGGTTTTCAGCCGGCAATCATCTCCAATGGCTGAGCCAGTCCATGACCTTCGGCTCGCCAGCGTTCCAGCCGGAAGTGGCGGGACGTGTCATTGCCATCCGGGATTTCCTGAAAGCGGAAAAGATAAAAGTGCGCGGGGAGCATTATCCGGTATTGGGTTTCTTGGCCATTGCGGAGGCGGATGGAGAGGCGCTTGCTGCGGTGGTGAAAATGTTCCGCGAGCTGGAAGCTTCGAAATTATTCCGCTGGTACGGTTGGTGGGTCTTGCCATCGGCCGTGCAATTGACCATGGCGCAATCAGTGGGGCTGCGTGAAAGTGAAGCATCGGTATTTGCGGCTTCTGTAGAACTGCTCATGCAAGCGCAGCAGGCAGCGATGATGCTCGGCATGAGTGCGGTAATCGCTTCTTCGAATAATTCAGGGAGCTAATCGCGAAGCTGCAGGGCCATCCCTTGTCACTTCAAGTCCGTAGCGTTATAGTTAGGGTGTAAAAAATAACAGACAAGTGTCAAGACAAGGGGAAAGAATATGGCAACTGCGACAGAAAAAAACACAAAACCTGTATCACAGCGAAAACTATTGGGCGTGGCTGGACTCGGCTGGCTGTTCGATGCGATGGACGTTGGGATCCTGGCGTTTATCATCGCCGCCCTTCACGAAGATTGGGGCCTCACTTCCCAGGAAATGGGCTGGATCGGCGGCATCAATTCGATCGGCATGGCGGTCGGGGCGTTCGTTTTCGGGATTTATGCCGACCGTGTCGGCCGCAAGAAAATCTTCATCATCACTTTATTGCTGTTCTCGCTGGCTAGCGGCATTTCAGCCTTCACTACGACGCTGGCCGCATTCCTGGTCTTGCGTTTCTTCGTCGGCATGGGGCTTGGCGGGGAATTGCCGGTCGCCTCGACTTTGGTGTCGGAAAGTGTCCCGGCAAAAGACCGCGGGCGGGTCGTCGTCCTGCTGGAGAGTTTCTGGGCTGCAGGCTGGCTGGTGGCTGCAATCATTTCGTACTTCATCATTCCTGAGTTTGGCTGGCGGATAGCGCTTTTGCTGACGGCATTGCCTGCGTTTTACGCTTTATATCTCCGGATCAATCTACCGGATTCGCCTCAGTTCACAGCTAAAAAAGATGTGCTGCGCTCCGTTTCCACCAATATCCGGGAGGTGTGGTCAAAAACCTACCGGCGCCCGACGATGATGCTGTGGATCGTCTGGTTCACTGTGGTCTTCTCGTATTACGGGATGTTCCTGTGGCTGCCGAGTGTCATGGTGATGAAAGGATTCCCGCTCATCCAAAGCTTCCAATATGTGCTGATCATGACGCTGGCGCAATTACCGGGTTATTTCTCGGCGGCTTGGCTCATTGAACGCGCTGGCCGGAAATTTGTGCTGGTGACCTATTTGATCGGGACAGCTGCTTCCGCTTTGGCTTTCGGGAACGCGGATACTGTCACGGCGCTATTGGTATCGGGTGCTTTCCTATCATTCTTCAACCTCGGGGCTTGGGGAGCGCTTTACGCCTACTCTCCTGAGCAATATCCGACAGTCATCCGTGCCACGGGAACAGGCATGGCGGCGTCTTTCGGCCGAGTCGGAGGCATTCTTGGCCCCATTCTGGTCGGTTCGATGCTGACGGCAGGATTTGGCATCAATGTCATTTTTGCGATTTTCTGCGTTTCGATTTTAATCGGCGCATTGGCGGTCGCCTTCCTTGGGACCGAAACGAAACAGATGGAATTGGAATAAGGGAACGCGGGCCGGATGAGGTCCGCGTTTTCGTTTTCCCTAAAACGAAAAGAGGGAATGAGCCCCGAATAGCCAATAAGTAATGAAGAAATGAATTTAATGGAAACGAGTGTGGGGACATGGAATGGAAATGGTACCAGGAGATTGGCGAATATTTGGGAAAAGCAAAGCCGCTGCTTGAAAAAAGGGAAGACCTATATAGTTTATTTCTCGGTGTGCTTGGCCAAATTGAACAAGGGCGTTATGAAACTTTCTATTTAGGGCTCGCGAAAGACGCGCAAGGCGTTGTGGCATTGGCTTTGATGACACCCCCGCATCCTTTGCAATTGATTGTCTTGCGCAAATGCGCGAATGCGGAAACGTTGGCGGCAAAGGAATTCCGCAATGCGGAAATTGAGGTTCCTGGCGTCATCGGGGATAAAGAAACCGCTGGAAGGTTTGCGAAAGCGTGGGGAGAGCCTGCAGAAATCGCGATGGACCAAGGCTTGTACCGAATTGACGCGGTGCGGAAGAAACTTGCGAAAAGCCCCGGCAGCTGGCGTGTGGCGAACCGGCTTGATGCCCCGTTGCTTGTCGATTGGTATCAATTATTCGGTGAAGATACCGGCATCGGCAATCCGGCGCAGGACGAGGCGAAAGAAAAAATTGACGATTTTATTTCACGAAAAGAAGTATTTCTTTGGGAAGACGGGGGACGTGCTGTGTCCTGCATGAAAAAAGCGCGGCCATCCAAAAACGGCATTACCGTATCATTCGTTTTTACGCCGGAAGAGCTGCGGAGGAAAGGCTATGCCCGGACGCTCGTTGCGGAAGTCACGGAAGAGCTGCTCAATGAATATGATTTTGCTATGCTTTATACGGACCTGGCGAATGGCACGTCCAATAAGATTTACCAGGAAATCGGCTATGAGCAAATCGCCAATCCGGTCCACTTGAAATTCGGGCTGCCCGAACGGGAGTAAAGCCCTGAGTATAAGGGTATAGGAAAACGACCAATTGAAAGGGGGCGAAGCGAATGATCCGCTTTGACAAGGTCACCAAACGCTTCCCGGACGGGACGGAAGCGCTAAAAGACATTTCGCTCGAGTTGCCCGCACGCCAGCTGACTGCCATAATCGGCCCCAGCGGATGCGGGAAAACGACCTTGATGAAAATGGTGAACAAACTGGAAAATCCGACAGCAGGTGCCATATACATAGACGATGAGCCGATCACCGGCATGGACGAAGTGAAGTTGCGGCGGTCGATCGGCTATGTCATCCAGCGCATCGGCCTGTTTCCGCATATGACTATCGCAGACAATGTCTCGCTTGTCCCGAAGCTATTGAATTGGCCGGCAGATAAAACTGACGCGCGGTCGAAAGAATTGCTGCAATTAGTCGGTTTGGACCCTGCTGTTTTCATGGAGCGCTATCCGCTGGAATTGAGCGGGGGCCAGCAGCAGCGTGTCGGCGTCGTCCGGGCGCTCGCGGGAGATCCGAACATTGTGCTGATGGATGAGCCGTTTTCGGCGCTTGACCCGATCAGCCGTGAGCAATTGCAGGATGAGCTGCGCCATTTACAGCAGGAAATCCATAAAACGATCATTTTTGTCACACATGATATGGATGAGGCATTGAAAATCGCCGATACGATCGTCGTGATGAAGGGCGGGAAAGTCGAGCAGGTCGGGACGCCGCAGCAATTGATCGATGAACCTGCCAATGACTTCGTGCGAAGCTTTATCGGCGCTGAGCGCATCAACCAGAAACGTTCATTCGGAGAGCGGCGTTTGAAGGAATTCCTATTTCTCTTCGACAAAGACTGGGCAGGGGAAGCGGAACGAGCGGATGCTGCACTGGCGGTCGGCGATGCGCATCAGTTATTGGAGCGAAGCGGCAAACCGCGCCTCGCTGTAGTCGATGAAGGGACATTGGTCGGTTTTGCAGGAGAGCGGGAATTGCTGAGAGCTGCCCTCCATGTTGAAAAGGGGGCGGGCGTGTGAATGCGTTTCTCGATACACTGGTGAGCCGCCAGGACATGATCCAGGATGCTTTTATTGAACATATCTATTTATCTTTTGTCGCTGTGGCAATCGGCATCGCGATTGCTTTGCCTACAGGTGTGATGATCGCCCGCTACCGGCGCTTTGCCGAACCGATCATCGGTGTCACCGCCATCTTCCAAACGATACCGAGCTTAGCTTTATTCGGTTTTTTAGTGCCGATTCTCGGCATCGGATCACCGACTGCTTTGATTGCGCTGATCATCTATGCGCTATTGCCGATTTTGCGCAACACTTATGCAGGTATTGTCGGCGTCGATGGATCCACCATTGAAGCGGGGCGCGGGATGGGAATGACGAGAACGCAGATCCTGCGCCAGATCGAATTGCCGTTGGCGCTGCCGTTCATCATGGCTGGCATCCGCACTGCCACGGTATTGACGGTCGGCATCGCGACGCTCGCGACTTTTGTCGGTGCTGGCGGGCTAGGCGACATCATCTACCGGGGGCTGCAATCGTACAATAATTCCTTGGTGCTTGCGGGGGCGCTACCGGTTGCCCTCTTGGCGATTGGCTTTGATTTGATTTTGAAGTGGATTGAAAAGCGCGCAACACCAAAAGGCTTGAAAACTTAAGGGCCATGCCTAGGGGTGAAGCGGAGCGTGAACAGGGATGAGCAAAAAGGCTCGAAACGGAGTCGAAAAGGGGGAACCATCAATGAAAAAAACAGCGTTTGGCATATTGCTCGGAACATCCGCGATTCTTGCTGCCTGCAGCGGCGGCGCAGAGTCGGAACCGATCGTCATCGGGGGCAAGCCTTGGACAGAACAGTATATCCTGCCGCACATTCTCGGCCAGTATATCGAAGCGAATTCGGATTATAGTGTGGAATACGAAGAAGGGCTCGGGGAAGTGTCGATCTTGACGCCGGCACTCGAGCAAGGCGATATCGACCTTTACGTCGAATACACCGGGACCGGCCTGAAAGATGTATTGAAGCGGGAGTCGGCACCGGGGCAGTCTTCCGAGGAAGTATTGCAAGAAGTGCGGGCAGGATATGAGGAAGAGTTGGGCGCTACATGGCTCGAACCGCTCGGATTTGAAAATGGCTATACCTTGGCTTATGCCAAAGATTACGACGCGGAGACCTATTCCGATTTGGCGGAAATCTCGCAATCGGAAGACATGACTTTCGGGGCGCCGCACCCGTTCTATGAGCGCCAAGGGGACGGCTACGACGATATGGTCGCCACGTATCCATTCGAGTTTTCGGCGACCGAAAGCTTCGATCCGGCGATCATGTACGAAGCGGTACAGAATGGTGACGTCGATGTCATCCCTGCATTCACGACCGATAGCCGCATCGACTTGTTCGACCTGAAGACGACGGAAGATGACCAATCGTTCTTCCCGAAATATGACGCTGTACCGGTCGTCCGGATGGAAACGCTCGAAGAATATCCCGAGCTTGAGGATCTATTGAACGAATTGGCAGGACAGATCACGGAAGAAGAGATGCTTGCGATGAACTCGCGCGTCGACGTGGACCAGGAAATCCCGAACGAAGTCGCGCGTGAATTCCTAATAGAAAAAGGCTTGATCGAAGAATGAGGAAACCCTCTGCAGCTAAATGCCGCAGAGGGTTTTTGTTTGCCTAAGAGGCAGCCATCCCCTTTTTCATGTAGTAATCCGTTAGGGATTCTTGTACAATAAATGAAGGTGAGTGAATAGTCATTCAATTCAGTTTAATGGAAACGATTTCAAAAATAGGAGTGATTCAAAATGAGGGAAGTAGTCATCGTTGAAGGCGTCCGGTCGCCAGTCGGCAGGCGCAAAGGGCAATTCGGGGAGATGCGGCCGGATGAACTCGCGGCTGTCGTACTGGAAGAATTGGTGAACCGTGCGGGTGTCGATAAAGGCATGGTGGAGGACGTCATTCTCGGATGTGTTTCGCAGTCAGGTGAACAAGGCGGCAATATCGCCAGGACGTCAGCATTGATTGCCGGGTTCCCGGATTTTGTGCCGGGCGTCACCATCGACCGCCAGTGCGGCTCGAGCCAGCAAGCCGTTCACTTCGGGGCGCAGGCGATTTTAGCCGGGGATATGGACATCGTCATTGCCGGCGGTGTCGAAAGCATGACGCGTGTCCCGATGTTCTCCAATATGCAAGGAGCGAAGCCGAGTAAAAAACTGACCGATCAATATGAAATCATCAACCAGGGATTATCTGCGGAACGCATAGCTGAAAAATGGGGGTTCAGCCGACAGCAGCTGGATGCTTATGCCGTACAGAGCCATGAACGCGCACAGCAAGCGATCGACGCAGGCCTTTACGATAAGGAAATCGTCCCGGTGGATGCCCAGGATGAACAAGGCCATTTCCGGAAAGTCACGAAAGATGAAGGGCCAAGGCCCGGCACGACTGAAGAAGTGCTTGCTGGATTAAAGCCCGCATTCGATGAACAAGGCGTCATCACGGCCGGCAACGCCAGCCAAATGAGCGATGGGGCATCCGCCGTCCTATTGATGTCGAGGGAAAAAGCCGATGAACTCGGATTGAAACCGAAAGCGCGCATACTCGCCCGGACGGTTGTCGGATCGGATCCGACTTTGATGCTGACAGGGCCGATCGCCGCTACGAAAAAAGTGCTGGAAAAAACGGGCCTGGCAATCGATGATATGGACCGCTATGAAGTGAATGAAGCATTTGCACCCGTTCCGCTCGCCTGGCTTGCGGATATCGGGGGGGATCCGGACAAGCTCAACGTCAACGGCGGCGCCATCGCACTCGGGCATCCTTTGGGCGCGACCGGCACGAAATTGTTGGTGTCGCTTGTGCATGAGCTGGAGCGCTCTGACAGCCGTTACGGCCTGCTTGCGATTTGCGAAGGCATGGGCATGGCGAACGCGACAATCATCGAACGGCTCACTTGAATAGATGAAGACACAGTCAAAGGGGAGAATGAAATGGATTTTTCTAAAGTGAAAGCCATTGTCACCGGCGGCGCTTCCGGATTAGGTGAAGCGACGGTGCGCCATATCGCGGGAAATGGCGGGCGCGCAGTGATATTCGACTTGAACGAAGCACGTGCGAATGGCGTGATGGCTGATTTCAATGAAGGGCAAATCAGCTATTTTGGAACGGACGTAACAAACGCGCTTCAGGTAGAAGAAAATGTGAAGAAGGCGGCCGATAAGCTCGGCAGCGTCAATCTCCTAATCAATTGTGCAGGTATCGGCACACCCGGGAAAGTCGTGTCGAAAGGGCAGCCACTTGCACTCGACCGCTTCGAAAAAGTCATTCAAGTCAATCTGGTCGGCAGCTTTAACGTATTGCGTGCCGCTGCAGCGGCGATGCAGCAAAACGAGCCCAATGAAGAAGGGGAACGCGGCGTCATCATATCGACTGCATCCGTTGCGGCGTATGAAGGCCAGATCGGGCAAGCGGCCTATAGCGCATCAAAAGGGGGCATCGTCTCGATGACCTTGCCGATTGCGCGGGAATTGGCGCGTGATGGCATCCGGGTCATGGCAATTGCGCCGGGCCTCATGAAAACGCCGATGTTCGACGGTTTGCCGGAAGCGGCGATCCAGTCGCTTTCCGCGACAGTGCCGTTTCCGGCGCGTCTCGGGCGTCCTGCTGAATACGCGAAGCTGGTCGAAAGCATCGTCGAAAACCCGCTATTGAACGGGGAAGTGATCCGCTTGGACGGCGCGATCCGCATGCAGCCGAAATAAAGGGGGATGGGGAAAATGGCAAGATACAGGTTTGAAGAAGAAGAGCACACAATGTTCCGCAAGTCATTGCGCAAGTTTTTGGAGAAAGAAGCGGTGCCGCAATATGAGCAATGGGAGAAGGACCGCCTGATCCCGAAGTCGTTCTGGCGAAAGCTCGGCGATATGGGCTTTTTATGCCCGCAAGTGGAAGAGCGATACGGCGGGCTTGGCCTTGATTTCCGCTACGGCGTCATTATAGGCGAGGAAATGGAGCGCGTCGGGGCGAGCTTGACGGGCGTCGGGCTGCATAATGACATTACTGTGCCTTATATAGAAGCGTACGGGACGGAACAGCAGAAACAGGATTGGCTGCCGGGGTGCATCAGTGGCGAGTATATTACCGCCATTGCGATGACAGAACCAGGCGCTGGGTCCGACCTCGCCAATATCTCCACCACGGCTGTAAGAGATGGCGACCATTACATCGTCAACGGCCAAAAAACTTTCATCACCAACGGCATCAATTCGACGCATGTCTTGGTGGTCGTCAAGACCGACCCGAAAGCCGAGCCGAAGCATAAAGGCATCTCGCTGTTGATGGTGGAAGAAGGGACGGCTGGATTCACCAAAGGGCGAAAACTTGATAAAGTCGGGCTCCATGCACAGGATACGTCCGAGCTGTATTTCGAGGATTGCAAAGTGCCGGCCGCCAACCTGGTCGGCGAGGAAAACAAAGGCTTTACTTACTTGATGGAGAAACTGCAACAGGAGCGGCTCGTCGTGGCACTTGCCGCACAGATTGCCTCGGAAGACATGCTTGAAATGACGGTCGATTATGTCAAATCCCGTAAAGCATTCGGCAAGCCGGTCAGCGCATTCCAGAACACCCAGTTCAAACTGGTGGAAATGGCTACCGAGATCGAGCTCGGCAAAGCGTTCCTCGAATCCTTGATCGAAGAGCACATGGCCGGGAAAGACGTCGTCTCGAAAGTGTCGATGGCGAAATATTGGCTGACGGAGACGGCGAAGAAAATTTCGGGCGAATGCATGCAATTGCACGGCGGCTACGGCTATATGGAAGAATACAAAATCGCCCGGCGCTACCGTGACATTCCGGTAGCGGCGATTTATGCCGGGTCCAATGAAATCATGAAAACGATCATCGCCAAACGGATGGGGCTTTAAATGGAAAAGGCGCTGACAGGCATCCGTATATTGGACGTGACGTATTATGTGCCGGGACCGTTTGCGGGCATGCGGCTTGCGGAACTCGGCGCTGAAGTCATCAAGGTGGAGCCGCCAGCCGGCGATCCATCGCGCGGCATGGGGGGAGGCCTCGTGCACAGCGCACATAATGCAGACAAGCAAATCGTGCAGCTGGATTTAAAATCGGAAAGCGGAAAACGCGAGATGCTGGAACTCGTGCGTTCTGCCGATGCGCTCATCGAAACGTTCCGGCCGGGCGTCATGAAAAAGCTCGGGCTTGATTATGGCAGCGTCAAAGAGCTCAAGCCGGACATCGTCTATTGCTCGCTATCAGGGTATGGGCAGACGGGTGAGCTTGCGCATCTCGGCAGCCACGACCTGAATTACCTGGCGCTTTCGGGTGCCCTTGACCAGCTCCGCGATGAAGGTGGCCGGCCTGTGCATCCGACCAATACGCTCGCGGATTATACCGGGGGCTTGCTTGCGAGTGAACAAATACTTGCCGCGTTGATCCGTAAGCTGCGCACGGGCGAAGGGGCTTACTTGGACATTGCGCTTGCAGAAGTGATGGCGGAATTCTTGCCGAACCACGACGCCTACCACAAAGCTGGAGTCTCGGGTCACGGTGTTCCCGAAATCGGGGGCGGCCGCATCAGCTACGCAATCTACGAGACGGAAGATGGGCGCTACGTGACACTCGGTGCCTTGGAAGGGAAATTCTGGCGCAATTTCTGTGAACTGGCTGGGCGCCCTGACTGGGTGGCTTGGGGGGAATGTGCGCCGGGCACGCCCGAGCACCGGCAAGTCGAGATGTTTTTCAAATCGAAAAGCTGGCAAGAATGGTACAGGTTGTCGCTTGTCCACGATTGCTGCCTGGCGCCGGTCTTGAGTGCGGATGAGCGCCATCGCCATCCTTTCTTTCTCGGCCGGGCGCCTGGCGTGGAAGCGGGCGAAGTGCGCTGAATGAATTCAACCAGGCAGCATCATATAGTGAAATTGAAATTCTGCACTTGACAGAATATACAAAACCTTTTAGTATGAAGGACAACTTGTTGGTAGCGGCAAGTCTATTCGAGAGAAGAGCCAGAAGAGAAGAGAACAGAAGAGTGCAAATCGAGGAATGAGACGAGTAGGCAGTGGCGTCTATTTAGAGAGTCAGCGGCTGGTGGGAGCTGATTGGATGCGCTGTGCGAATGGACTTATGAGAGCCAGCCGGAAAGCGGAAGCGAGTATGGCGGACGTAGCCCTGCGTTAAAGGGACAGGCGAAGAGCCTATTGAGTGAGTGCGAAAATGCATTAATGCGTGGTGGTACCGCGGTTAAACCCGTCCCCGCAACCGGATGAATGTCCGGTTGCGGGGATTTTTGCATTCAAAAAAACGAGATGAGGAGAGATTGAGATGAGCAGAGCAGAGAATATGAACGAACATACAATGAAACAGCAAGCATTGGCGTTATTGGAAGGGCGCATGAACCAACAGCAGATGAAGGAGCTCCTCAGCGGCTTGCACGAAAAAGGCGAGACGGCCGACGAGTTGGTCGGCATGGTCCTTGCCATGCGGGAGAAGGCAGTCAAGCTTCCGGAAGTGGAAGGTGAACTGGTAGACGTGTGCGGCACCGGCGGCGATAAATCCTTTAGCTTCAACATCAGCACATTGACGGCGTTCGTCTTGGCCGGCTGCGGCATGAGCGTCGCGAAGCACGGTAACCGGAGCGTTTCCAGCAAGACGGGCAGCTCAGATTTATTGGAAGAGATCGGGATATCCACTCAATTGGCTGTAACGGAATTGCCGGCACTCGTCGAACAGACTGGCATCGCCTTTTTGTTCGCGCCGTCGATCCATCCGGCACTCGGGGACTTGCGTGAAGTGCGCAAGGCAATCGGCACGCCGACCATCTTCAACTTGGTCGGTCCGCTGGCGAATCCTTTGCCGATCGCCATCCAAATGAGCGGCGTTTACCGTCCGGACATGATGGAACCGATGGCTGAAGCCTTGATGCGCCTCGGCAGAAAGCGCGGGGCGATAGTCCACGGGGCAGGCGGACTGGATGAACTGTCTCTTGCCGGGACCAACCAATTGATCGTCTTTGACGAACAAGGCAAGCGCAGCTTGACGGTCCATCCTCACGAAGTCGGTCTTGAAACCGCGCCGATCGAAGCGATTCGCGGAGGCGATTCAAAACGCAATGCAGAGATTTTCATGCAAGTGATCGACGGGACGCCGAGTGCTTATTTGGATACAGTGGCACTCAATGCGGGAACGGTGCTTTACGTGAGCGGCCGTGCCGCAAGCATTGCGGAAGGCGTGCATCAGGCGCGCAAATCCATCATTTCAGGAGAAACGGCGCGTGTGTATGAATTGCACCGCCTGGCATCGGGGGTGCTCGTATGACCATATTGGACAAAATCATGGAAACCAAACGGCAGGAAATCACTGCCTATGAAAATAGTTATCCTAAAACCGAGCGATATCCGGACAAACCGAAACTCCTCGACACCTTGCGAAAAAGCCGCGGAGTCATTTCGGAAATCAAGCGTGCATCTCCGTCGAAAGGCGCCATCCGCATGGAAGTGGATGTCGTCGAACAGGCCCTCAAATATGAAGGGGCCGGCGCAGCCGCCATTTCCGTATTGACGGACGAGCAATATTTCAAAGGGTCGATCGACGATTTGAAGAAAGTGGCACACGCTGTTTCGGTCCCTGTATTGTGCAAAGATTTCATGGTCAGCGAAATACAGGTCGAACGGGCGAAAGCGGCAGGGGCAACGATCATTCTGTTGATCGTCGCCGCGCTTGAAGAAGAGGAGCTCGAACGGTTATTCCGCTACGCGGATGCGCTCGGCATGGAAATCCTGGTGGAAGTGCATGATGCAGCAGAGCTCGAAAAAGCGGTGGCGCTCGGGGCGCAATTGATTGGCGTCAATAACCGCGACTTAAAAACCTTTAAAGTGTCGCTGGAGCGGACGGCTGAATTAGCTGGGAAATTCCCGTTTGACAGCGGTTCTGTGCTGATCAGCGAGAGTGGCATGAACGAGGCGGCGGATGCTCACCAAGCCTATGAACTGGGCGCACAAGGCGTACTGGTGGGGGAAGCGCTGATGCGTTCGGAAAATCCGGCTGGCTGGATTCGCCAGGCGACAGGACAGGAGGCAGCGCGATGACACGTGTGAAAATCTGTGGATTGATGGAGGAACGGCACGTTCAAGCCGCATCTCAAGCGGATGCGATCGGGTTTGTCTTTGCCCCGAGCAAACGGCGCGTATCGGTCGAACGGGCCCAGGAATTGTCGCAAATCGCAAACGCCGGGGTTGAACGGATCGGCGTATTCGTCAACGCTTCTTATGAAGAAATCGAAAAGGCCGTCAAGACGGTGCCGCTGACGATGGTGCAACTACATGGTGATGAGCCGGACGAGCTGATCCAGCGTATCGAAGTGCCGGTCATTCAAGCTTTTTCGATCCGGACACCGGACGATGTGGAAAAATTGAACAACTCGATTGCGGACTATATATTGGTCGATGCGCCAGGCACCGACTATCGCGGGGGCAGTGGGCATGTATTCGATTGGAGCCTCCTGGAAAACGCGGGCTTGGATCATAGCCGCCTCATTTTAGCAGGCGGATTGAATAGAGGGAATGTGCAAGCGGCCATCAGCCAAACCGCTCCATTCATGGTCGATGTATCGAGCGGAGTGGAAACCGATGGCCGGAAAGATGAAGTGAAAATTCGGCAATTCATACTACAGGCAAAGGGTGATTCGATGGAAAGAACAAAAGAAAAAACAATGGACCCGATAGGATTTTTCGGCCGCTACGGCGGACAGTTCGTTCCGGAAACCTTGATGAAAGCAGTCAAAGAACTCGAGGCCGCGTATGAAGAAGCAAAAAATGACCCTGAATTCCAAAAAGAATATCACCATTATTTGAGTGAATACGTCGGCCGCGAACAGCCACTGACCTTTGCTGCGCGCATGACAGAAGCATGGGGCGGGCCGAAAATTTACTTGAAACGCGAAGATTTAAATCATACCGGCGCCCATAAAGTGAACAATGCCATCGGACAGGCTTTGCTTGCCCGGCGCATGGGCAAGCGCAAAATCGTCGCTGAAACCGGAGCGGGCCAGCACGGCGTGGCGACAGCTACCATTTGCGCGTTATTCGATCTGGATTGTGTTGTATTCATGGGCGAAGAAGACATCAAGCGCCAGCAGCTCAACGTGTTCCGCATGAAATTATTGGGGGCCCGCGTGGAGAGCGTATCAAAAGGCAGCGGCACGCTGAAGGATGCAGTCAATGAAGCGCTGCGCTACTGGGTCACGAATGTTGAAGACACCCATTATTTGATCGGCTCGGCGCTTGGCCCCCATCCGTTCCCGACGATGGTGCGTGATTTCCAAAGCGTCATCGGCCAGGAAACGAAGCGCCAGATCCTCGACAAGGAAGGGCGCTTGCCGGATGCTGTCGTCGCGTGCGTCGGCGGCGGTTCCAATGCAATCGGCATGTTCCACCCTTTTGTTAACGACGAATCGGTCCGTTTGATCGGCGCCGAAGCGGCAGGGGAAGGCGTCGATACCGACCGCCACGCCGCGACTTTGACGAAAGGTTCGGAAGGCGTGCTCCACGGTGCCATGATGAAGTTATTACAGGATGAGTCCGGGCAAGTACAGGAAGCGCATTCCATTTCCGCTGGCCTCGATTATCCGGGAATCGGGCCGGAGCACGCGCATCTCGCTGACAGCGGGCGCGTCACATACGAAGCGATTACAGATGATGAAGCGCTGGCGTCGGTCATTGAAATGTCGCGTCTTGAAGGCATCATCCCGGCTTTGGAATCTGCCCATGCGGTAGCGGAAGCCAAAAAACAGGCGCGGTCGATGACAGCGGATGAATTGCTCGTCATTTGCGTATCCGGCAGAGGCGATAAGGATATGGCGACATATGCCGAGAAATTGGAGGGGCTGTCATGAAACGATTAACCGAACTGAAACAGGCAGGGCAGAAAGCGTTTGTCGCTTACATCATGGCCGGAGACGGCGGAATCGACAAACTGGGCGAACAGATCCGGTATTTGCAAGAGCGCGGGGTGACGGCAATTGAAGTCGGAATTCCCTTCTCGGATCCAGTCGCTGATGGGCCGACAATCGAAGCTGCAGGAAACCGTGCGCTTGCTGAAGGCATCACATTGGAAAAAGTGCTCGATGCGATGCAGCGCTTTGATTTCGAAGTGAAAGTCCCGCTCATCATCATGACCTATCTGAATCCGGTCATTCGCTTCGGTGCCGAGCGTTTTACCCAGGAAGCGAAAAAAGCGGGGGCATCAGGCATCATCATTCCGGATTTGCCGTTCGAGCATCGCCAATTGATTGAGCCATTCGCGAAACAGCAGGAGCTTGCGCTGATCCAGCTCGTCACGCTGACGACCATCGAGAGCCGCCTGGAAGAAATCCTCAAGCAGGCGGAAGGGTTTGTCTATGCGGTAACCGTGACCGGCATTACCGGAAGCCGCGATGAGTTGGCGGAAGAAGTCGGCGCATTCACGCGCAAAGTAAGGGAATTGAGCCCTGTCCCGGTCTATGCGGGATTTGGGATCTCCAAAGAAAGCCATGTCGATATGCTGCGTGACGATGTGGACGGTTTTATTGTCGGCAGCGCGATTGTCCAGGCATTCCATGAAGACCGGATTGAAGATGTCGAACCCTTGATCGATGCAGTGACCGCCCCTCATTCGGTATAATACCGTCAGGAGGGATCAGCATGTTTGAACCGATGGATGAGAAGTTCTTTGAAACCCCGACTCTTGAGTTGTCGCGGGATTTACTAGGGAAAATACTGGTCCACGAACTGCCGGGCGGCATCGTCGCCGGCAGGATCGTCGAGACTGAAGCATATATGGGGGCGGAAGACCGGGCTGCACACAGTTTCGGAAACCGCCGCACAAAACGCACCGAAGTGATGTTCGGCAGGTCGGGGCTTGTCTATACGTACCAGATGCATACCCATACACTATTGAACGTCGTTAGCGGCCCTCAGGAAATACCGCGCGCAATCCTGATCCGGGCGGTCGAGCCGGTCGAGGGCATCGAGTTCATGGCAGAGCGCAGAGGGCAGCATATGCCGATGAAGCAATGGACGAGCGGGCCCGGCAAGCTGACGAAAGCGATGGGCATCACAATGGATTATAACGGCCATCATTTTACCGAGCGGCCGCTTTATATCGCTGAAGGCGATGCGGTGCACACAGTATCGACGGGACCGCGCGTCGGCATCGGGAATTCACAGGAAGCGGTCCATTACCCGTACCGTTTTTGGGAATCGGATAATCCGTTCGTTTCGAAATTCCGCCCCTAACCCGGATGTTTAAGCTTTCGAATTCGTGGAATACTGATAGGGAGCATTTAAACAGAAGGAGTGAAGTGAAATGGCGAAAATTGCAACTTTAATTACGGACATGTTCGAGGACGTGGAGTATACAGAACCGGCAAAAGCGTTTAACGAAGCAGGCCATGAACTGATCAATATCGAAAAGGAAGCAGGCAAGAAAGTGACCGGCAAACAAGGCGAAGCTGTTGTCACGATCGATAAAGGCATCGACGATGTGAACCCGGATGAATTCGATGCGCTGCTATTGCCAGGCGGTTTCTCGCCGGACCAATTGCGCGCGGATGACCGTTTCGTGACATTCACGAAGGCGTTCATGGATGCCGAAAAACCGGTCTTCGCGATTTGCCACGGGCCGCAGCTATTGATCACGGCGAAAGCTTTGGAAGGCCGTGATGCTACAGGCTTCAAATCGATTCAAGTCGACATGGAGTATGCGGGCGCAAAAGTTGCCGACAAAGAGGTTGTCGTCTGCCAAAACCAATTGGTGACAAGCCGCCAGCCGGATGACATCCCTGCATTCAACCGTGAGTCATTGAAATTGCTTGAAAACAAATAAGGAACCATCCAAATCGCTCCCGTCATTGGGGGCGGTTTTTCTTATTGAAAATTATTAGGGAATCGAAATGTCCCCTTGCATACATAAGCGCTTGCTTATATAATGAATCCATTGCCAAAAAGAGGTGACTGAAATGGACTATAAACAAATGGAACAGAGCTTGAAAGCGGTAAGCGACGAAACCCGCATGCTGATTTTGAAATACTTATCGAAAGAGGCGTTGTGCATCTGTGAATTTACCGAGCTGCTCGATATGTCGCAGCCGGCCATCAGCCAGCATATGCGCAAACTCAAGCAGGCGGGATTGATCTGTGAAGAAAAGCGCGGGCGCTGGACGATCTGGTCACTCAATGAAAAGCACGGGCTTTTTGAGGTGCTGGCATCGCTTCTTGCGCTGTTGCCGGAACCCGAACGCACAGTGGAATCGCTCATTGCGGAAGGCAAGAAAGTGAATTGTAATTAAGGAGTTGGAACTGAAATGGATGTTTGGTTAGCGATCATTATTTTTCTGGTGACATTGCTTTTCGTCATCTGGCAGCCGCGCGGGCTGTCGATCGGCTGGTCGGCCATTGCCGGGGCAGTGGTCGCCTTGATATTCGGTGTCGTCGATTTCGGCGATGTGTGGGACGTTACGGGAATTGTATGGAATGCGACATTGACTTTTGTCGCCTTGATCATCATTTCCTTGATTTTGGATGAAATCGGATTTTTCGAATGGGCAGCATTACATATGGCGCGTTTTGCCAAAGGCAGCGGCTTGCGCATGTTTTTTCTCGTCACGCTCCTTGGCGCAGTCGTAGCGGCGCTTTTCGCAAATGACGGCGCTGCTTTAATCCTGACGCCGATCGTTCTGGCGATGGTGAGGGCGTTGAAATTCCGCGATACGATGATTTTACCGTTTATCATGGCATCCGGCTTTATCGCCGATACGGCGTCATTGCCGTTTGTCATCAGCAACTTGGTCAATATCGTCTCGGCTGATTTCTTCGGTATCGGCTTTACGGAATACGCATTGCATATGGTGGTTCCGAACTTATTCAGCATATTGGCAAGCATGCTCGTGCTGTATTTATTCTTTAAAAAAGACATCCCGGGGCGCTTCGATCCCGGCGTGTTGAAAAAACCGGATACTGCGATCAAGGATATCCGCATTTTCCGCCTGTCTTGGGTCGTTCTCGCAATCTTGCTGATCGGTTACTTCATGAGTGAATCGCTCGAGATCCCGGTTTCCTTGATCGCCGGTTCGATTGCAATCATCTTCCTGGCAATTGCGCGCAACAGCAAGCACGTTGAAACGATGGCGGTGCTAAAAGGGGCACCATGGGCGATCGTCTTCTTCTCGATCGGCATGTATGTCGTTGTCTACGGCTTGCGCAATGTCGGCTTGACTTCGGTTCTCGCGCAAGCGATTGAATGGACAGCGGGTCACGGCCTGTATGCAGCGACGATCGGCATGGGCTTTATCGCAGCGATCCTGTCGTCCGGCATGAACAATATGCCGACGGTCATGATCAATGCGTTGGTGATCGCTGAGACGGACACGAACGGCGTCATGCGCGATGCCTTGATTTATGCCAACGTCATCGGTTCCGACCTCGGCCCGAAAATCACGCCGATCGGTTCGCTCGCCACTCTTTTGTGGCTGCATGTCCTGAAAACGAAAGGTGTCGAAATCAGCTGGGGGTATTATTTTAAAGTCGGCATCATCCTTACAGTTCCGACTTTGTTCATCACCTTGACCGGACTATATGTATGGTTAACGGTTTTGAATTAATCAACGCAACGGAAAACGCCTGCCATTCAAGAGTGAATGGCAGGCGTTTCTTTTTAATTTTGGCTCAGTCCAAAAACTTGGCCAAGTAAATTTCGTCGTGTTCCTTGCCGTCGATGATCAGTGAGCGGCGGCGTGTGCCTTCTGCCTCGAATCCAGCTTTTTCATACAGCTTTCGCGCCCGCTCATTGGCTTCGATGACAGTCAATTCCAGGCGGGTGATGCCTTTTTGCTTAGACCACTCTTCGGCTTTTTCAAGAAGGGACTTGGCGATGCCTTTGCCTTGGGCTTCCTTCAGAAGGCCGAGAACCAGTGCTGCGCGGTGCGATGCCCGTTTCGCTTCATTGCCGATGACCATCAAATAGCCGACGTGCTGGCCGTTCAAGATGGCGATGATGATGGCGGAATGCCCGCTTTGCTTCCACTCGATGATTTGTTTGCGGACACGCTGTGTGGAAAGCGAGCGCTCATCCTTGCCGTAAAGCATGAAGTCGGATTCGGCCTCCACCGCTTTTTGGAGCAAAGCCAGCGACCGGGCATCCCCGTGTTCTGCGGTTCGGATCAACAAGATGTCTTTGTCTTCGGTATCGGTGTCAGCTGCTGTGTTCTTGGCATCCGCTTTTTCGAAAACGACGTAGCGGTCAGGCTCGACTTCCGCAACGCGGTAGCCGGCGTCCATCCAGGCGTGAAAATGTTTTGCGGGGGGCTTTGACTTTTTCCACCAGCTTTTATTCAAATAAGCTGCATTGGGCAAGTTCTGGCCCATGATCTGCTCAATTTCCGAAAACGTCAAACGGATGCTCGAATTTGTGGCGGCTTGAAAATAATGAGACAAAGGGATGTATTTCTTTTCCAATAATATAGTCACTGGCACCTCTTCCTTCCAGAATCATAGGATTAGTTAGTCATATAATACCATTCGAATATGCTAAAGTACACACTAAACTTTAAAATTACTGATAATTCTAAAATCATTTCCGTATTTAGGTGGTAACGTGCTGGATAACACTAGGTTTTCTGTCACGGATTTTTTCTGGAGAGACGATTTGTGATAGAATAATCTCAGAAACTACACAAGCCAGGAGGCCATTATTCATGTCAAATGTTTTTGTATTAGGTCATAAAAATCCGGACACCGATTCGATTTGTTCGGCGATTACTTACGCCCACTTGAAAAGAGAGCTCGGAATGGACGCCGAAGCCATTCGTCTCGGTGAACCGAACAATGAAACGCTTTACGCATTGGAGTATTTCAAGGTATCGCTGCCGCGTTTCGTGAAACATGCAGCGGACGAAGTGAATCAGGTCATCCTCGTCGACCATAACGAACGCCAGCAAAGCATCGACGACATCGACGAAGTACAAGTGATCGAAGTGATCGACCATCACCGGATCGCTAATTTCGAAACAACCGACCCGCTTTATTTCCGTGCGGAGCCTGTCGGATGCACAGCGACGATTCTATTGAAACTTTATAAGGAACATGCAGTCGAAGTGCCGGCGGATATTGCCGGGTTGATGCTGTCGGCGATCATTTCGGATTCTTTGTTGTTCAAGTCCCCGACCTGCACCGACCAGGACATTCAGGCAGCGAAGGAATTGGGCGCAATTACCGGCGTTGATGTCGAGGAATACGGTCTTGCCATGTTGAAAGCCGGCGCAGACTTGAGCAATAAAACATTGGAAGACTTGATTTCGCTTGATTCGAAAGAATTTGAAGCGGGCGACCACCGCTTTGAAGTGGCGCAAGTCAATGCAATTGATGTCTCGGAAGTGTTGGACCGCCAAGCGGAATTGGAAATTCTTATCAAAGGAGCGGTCGCATCGAAAGGGCTGGACTTGTTTGTCTTTGCTGTCACTGACGTCTTGAACAACAATTCAGAAGCAATCGTGATTGGCGAGCGTTCAGATATCATCGAGTCTGCTTTCCAATCAAGTGTGATCAATAACCGGGTGCTGCTGCCGGGAATAGTTTCGAGAAAGAAACAGATCGTGCCTGTCATCACAGAAGCCTTAAGCTGATTCCCTTACAGGGAGTCAGTTTTTTTTCGTGGAGAAGTTTCATACAGGCAAAAAAATTGTGGCGTATCGAGGTCATTGCTATAGTAAGTGGCGAGGTGAGTAGTTATGAAAATAGAAGTTTGGTCGGATTACGTTTGCCCATTCTGTTATATAGGAAAGCGCACATTGGAACAAGCACTCGTACGCTCAGGCTACGAAAGCCAAGCGGAGATTACATTTAAAGCATATGAACTGGATGCACAGGCGCCGGTGGATTCCGATCGGCTTGCCTATGAACACTTAGCGGAAAAGATGGGGCAAAGCCTCGAACGGGCAAAAGAAATGACAGCCCAAGTTGCACAACAGGCGAAAGCATTCGATTTGCATTACGATGTGGAGAATATGCCCCACGCCAATACATTTTCTGCGCACAGGCTTGTCAAATGGGCCGAAACGCAAGACGGGGAACAGCAATTAACTGAACTGTTGATGCATCATTACTTCGAAAAAGCACATAACATCAGCAATACGGAAGTTTTACTGTCAATCGTCGAGAAAGCGGGGCTCGACCGGGAACGGGCGGCGGAAGTCCTCGGTTCGGATCAATTCCAGGGTGAAGTTGAACGTGACATTCAAGAAGCCGGGCAGATCGGTGTACAAGGCGTTCCATTTTTCGTCGTCAACCGAAAATACGCCATCTCCGGTGCCCAGCCGCTCGAAGCGTTTATCGAAGCATTGGAGCAGATCGGCGAAGAGGAAGGCATGCGCCCTGCATTGAAGCCGATCGGTAAAGCGAAGACAAGCTTTTGCACAGGTGATTCCTGCGAAGGGGAATGAGCCAGGCAAGTTCATTGACTTTATATCTCGAATTACTTATAATTAAAAAGTCTCGAATTAAAGAATCATAATGATAGTATAAAGGAGTTTTACTAGTGGAAAATATTTTAGTCGTAAAAGCCAATAACCGCCCGGCATCTGAGGGCGTTTCAAGTAAAATGCACGAAGTCTTCATGGAGAACTTGAAGACGGACGCAGAAGTCAACACGTTTGATGTCTTCGCGGAAGATATGCCGTATTTCGGCCAGGACTTCTTCGACGCTATGCAAAAATCCGCACAAGCAGAAGAATTGTCCGATCTTGAACAGCGCATTTTGACGGCGGCCAACAAGGCAATGGATGCCTTCATGGACGCAGACGTAGTCGTGTTTGCCTTCCCATTGTGGAACATGACGATCCCTGCAGCATTGCAGACCTTCATCGATTATATCTACCGTGCAGGCATGACTTTCAAGTACACGGAAGAAGGCCCGGTCGGCCTGGTTCCTGAGAAGAAAGTCATCATCCTGAACGCACGCGGCGGCGTCTACTCGACTCCGGAAGCGGCACCAAGCGAGATGAGCGTCAACTACATCCGCGGCATCATGAATTTCTTCGGCATCACGGATATCGAAGAAGTGATCATCGAAGGGCACAATATGTATCCTGACCGCGCTGAGCAAATCGTCGCAGACGGCATGGAACGCGTAAAAGAAGCAGCAGGATCGCTTTCTAAAGTAAACGCATAATGAATGGAAAACGGAAACGCTTCGGCGTTTCCGTTTTTTCTTTTGACTTGCTGAGAAAGGTGAGAAGTTGTATTTTCCGGAGCTTATCGCCCGCTTTCCGTGGGCTCGTACCCGAGCCCGAGCCACCTCAGTCGCTTCGAAACCCTTGTGCTCAACTCTCACTGTGTTCGAGCATCGCAGAAAACCCGCTTGCTCAACTTTCGCTTCGCTCAAGCATCGCAGAAAAAATTTGCTCCCACATCTGCGGGGCAGATGCGTCGCAAATAAATGAACCCAGCTGCCCGCTATATCATTTGTTTGCTCGACTTTCGCTGTGCTCAAGCCTCGCAAACGAATGTCCGAGGCGTGCCTCGTTAGTTTGCTCCCACATCCGCGGGGCAGATGCGTCGCAAATAAATGAACTCAGCTGCCCGCTATAACATTTATTTGCTCGACTTTCGCTGTGCTCAAGCCTCGCAAACGAATGTCCGAGGCGTGCCTCGCGCATTCGTTGGTTAATGATTTCCACATAGGGGTACACAAGCAATAAGCAAAACATTCCATAAAGGAGGGGCAGCATGTCTCAAAATGAACAGCAAAGCCGCATTCCCGAGTCGAAGGAGTCTTTTTGGAGAGCCTATAAGGAACTGCCGGATTACCCGGCGTTTACCGGCAATAAGTCCACGGAAGTGGCAGTGGTAGGTGCTGGCATCGCCGGTGTCATCACCGCGTATCTATTGGCGAAAGAAGGAAAGAAAGTGACGCTTCTCGATGCCGGAAAATTGATCGATGGCGTCACCGGCTACACGACCGCCAAGATTTCCGCACAGCATGGATTGATGTATTTGCCGTTGATGAAATTGGTCGGCGAGGAACAGGCGAAGCTATATTATGAAGCCAATATGGAAGGCTTAAGGTTTATTGAAGAAACCGCTGAAAAACTGAACATCGATTGTGATTTTTCACGCCAGAATGCTTTCATCTATTCAACCAAGGAAACCAGTGCCAAACTGCTGGAAAAAGAAGCGGAAGCATACGAAAAGCTTGGAATTGAAGGCGGATTGGCGCGCGAGGAATCCGAACTGCCGTTTCCTGTGACGGAAGCGCTCGTCATGCGCAACCAAGCGCAGTTCCATCCTGTGAAGTTTTTGGCGGGGCTTGTGAAAGAGCTGGAGAAGATGGGGGTGGAAATCCATGAGCAAAGCCGTGCGATGAAGATCCTAAGCAAAAAAGACCCGGTGATCCAAACGGAAAACCTATCGCATCTGTCATGTGACAAAGCTGTCGTCGCGACGCATTACCCATTCAATGATTTTGACGGCATGTACTTTTCCCGGATGTCCATTGAACGTTCCTATGCGATCGCCGTCCGGACACAGGGGACGATCCCTGAAGGCATGTATATCAGTGCGGACAGCCCGTCCCGCTCGATCCGCTATACGCCAGGTGAAAACGGGGAGAAGCTTCTTCTCTTGGGCGGTGATGGCCATCCGACAGGGAAAAGCTCGGTGGAGACGATGGAGCATTATGAAAACTTGGCGAAATTCGGCGAAGATTATTTCGATGCGGAAGAAATCCCGTATCGCTGGTCCGCGCAGGATATGACAACTTTGGATAAAATTCCGTATGTGGGGACCATAACTGCGGGATACGAAAACATCCTGGTGGCGACCGGCTTCCACAAATGGGGGATGGCAAACGGCGCCATCGCCGGCCGGATCTTGACTGACCAGATTGTCGGCCGTGACAACCGCTATGCAGCGCTCTTTGATCCGACACGCCCGAAATTGAAAGCCGTCGATGCAGCGAGTTTCTTGAAAGACAACGCATCCGTAGCAAAAGAACTGGTCACCGGGAAACTCAAGAAGCCGTCCAAAACGATAGATGACCTGGAAAAAGGACAAGGCGGCCTTGTCAAAGTGGACGGCAAAAAAGCGGGCGGCTACCGCGATGAGTATGGCCAAGTGCATCTCGTCAAGCCGACCTGTACGCATATGGGCTGTGACGTGGCATGGAACGATGCCGAAACCTCCTGGGATTGCCCGTGCCACGGCTCACGCTTCTCGCATACCGGGGAAGTATTGGAAGGCCCTGCCGTGAAACCGCTGAAGAAATTAGAAGGCGGCATATAAAACGTAGAAAAAAAAGAAGCAGCGATGGCTGCTTCTTTTTTTTGCTTATGCTGGGTTCGCTTGGATTTCCAAGTTCAATTTGATGTCTTCGCCGACAAGCACGCCGCCTGTTTCAAGCGCTTGGTTCCATGTCAAACCGAAATCTTTGCGGTTGATTTTGCCGTTGACGTTGTAAGCAACAACTTCAACGCCCCACGGGTTGGTAGCTTTGCCGCCGTATTCCGCTTCGAATTTCGCTGGGCGGGTCACGCCTTTGATCGTCAAATCGCCTTCGAGTTCATATTCGTCATCGTCTTTTTTGCGGATATCGGTTGCGTTGAACGTAATGTATGGATGCTGCTCAGCGTCGAAGAAATCTGCAGAGCGCAAGTGGTTGTCGCGGTCTTCATTATTGGTGTCGATGCTTGTTACGTCAATTTTGAAATCGATCAATGCATTTTCAAGGTTGTTTTCATCTGCTTCCACCTGTGCTTCGTATGAAGCGAAAGAGCCTTTCACTTTTGAGATCATCATGTGTTTCACGGAAAATCCGATTTCTGAATGCGCTTGGTCTACTGTCCATTTTTTCATGAGTAATTCCTCCAATTTCGTATGTGTTAGCCTTACTATAAACAATTAATATCTCGAAGTCAATAGGTTTTAATTAAAATAGTTTTAATTAGAGATAAAATTTATCCAGACTTTAGTCCTTAACAAGGCAATATCGCTTGTCAAAACATGATGAAAAATGGATACTATTAAGAGCGAAAAGTTTAGAAGGGATTTGCTTGGAATGATGAAAGAAACTTGGTTGGCGGATTTGCGCCGTTTTGTGGCAGAAGATCACGTCAAAATGGACGAGCCTTTGCATTTGCATACATTGACGAAAATGGGCGGGCCGGCCGATATATTTGTAGCACCGACAACTGAAGATGAAGTAGCTTATACAGTAAAATACGCATATGACAATGAGATCCCACTTTTGATGCTTGGGAACGGTTCTAATATGGTCGTCCGTGATGGCGGCGTCCGTGGAATCGTGCTGACATTCAAGAAGCTGGACGGCATCATGATCAATGGCACAACAGTAATTGCCCAAGGCGGCGCAGACATTAAGAAAGTATCGCGCGCAGCAGCTGACGGCCAGCTGACAGGCTTGGAATTCGCTTGTGGCATCCCTGGCTCGATCGGCGGCGCGATGGCGATGAACGCTGGCGCATACGGCGGCGAGATCAAAGACGTTATCGTCCGGGCGACCGTCTTGACAAAAGAAGGCGAAAAGCTGGTCTTGACGAAAGACGAGCTGGAACTCGGCTACCGGAAAAGCATCATCACGAAAAAAGGCTTTTATGTCCTGGCTGCCGAGTTCGGCCTCGAAATCGGCGAGCAGCGGGTCATTGATGCCAAAATGTCTGATTTGACTTTCCAGCGCGAAAGCAAGCAGCCGCTTGAATTCCCTTCTGCAGGAAGTGTCTTTAAACGGCCGCCTGGCAATTTTGCCGGCAAGCTGATCCAGGAAAGTGGATTGCAGGGCAGAGGGTTTGGCGGCGCGGAAGTTTCGACAAAGCACGCCGGATTTATCGTCAACAAAAACAACGCGACAGCCAATGACTATATCCAGACCATTGAAATGGTGAAAAAAGCGGTATTCGAGAAATTCGGCATCGATTTGGAGCTTGAAGTGAAAATCGTCGGCGAAGATATGGCTTGATGCAAGTGAGCGGCACTCCTTATACGGAGTGTCGCTTTTTTAATTAGAGCCATTATTATGGTATAATGAATTCAAAGTAATTTACGGAGTAGGTGGTCAATATACAGAGCTTTAGTGTAGACGGTATAATCCTGATCGGTGGAATTTTCCTCCTGGCTGGCGTCTTGATGACGAAAGTATCGGCACGCGCCGGCGTTCCCTCGCTCGTTTTGTTTATGTTCCTCGGCATGGTGTTAGGCAGTGATGTTTCAGGCCTCATCTATTTCTCCAACGCAGAAATTGCCCAGATGGTCGGAATTGTCGCCCTCATTATTATCCTCTTCGAAGGTGGTTTACAAACCCAATGGAAGCATATCCGCCCGGTTCTTGGCGGTTCACTCGTCCTGGCGACGCTTGGGGTTTTGATCACGACAGGCATCGTAGCTGTCGCAGCGTACTATGTGTTTGATTTGACTTGGCTGCAGGCCTTTTTGCTCGGCTCCATTGTCGGCTCGACGGATGCCGCAGCGGTCTTCTCGGTTCTCGCAGGCCAGAACATCAAATCCAAGATTTCCTCAACGCTCGAAGCGGAGTCAGGAACGAACGACCCGATGGCGATGTTTTTGACCATTGCATTTGTTCAATTGATCATGATCCCGGAGTCATCGGTCTGGAACATGCTCGGCAGTTTCCTGCTTCAAATGGGGCTGGGATTGGTTCTTGGCCTGGCGCTTGGATTTTTCGCATCGTGGACCATCAATAGGATTCGGCTGGATGCCTCGGGGCTTTATGCGGTGCTTGCCGCAGGCTTTGCGATTTTCATCTATAGCTTTACGGCCGTCCTCGGCGGCAGCGGGCTGCTGGCGGTATACTTGGCGGCTCTTGTAATCGGGACGCGCGATTTGACGCATAGTTATTCGATCGTCTCCTTCCATGAAGGTTTCGCTTGGCTGATGCAGATCGTCATGTTCGTCATTCTCGGGCTTCTCGTCTTCCCAAGCCAATTGGCTGACTGGGATCTCATCTGGAAAGGGCTCGTGCTCTCATTCGTGTTGATTTTCATCGCGCGCCCGGTAGCTGTCTTCATCAGTACGGCGTTCTTCGATTATGATCTGAAAGAAAAGCTGTTCATGTCCTGGGCAGGGCTTCGCGGTGCGGTACCGATCGTTCTGGCGACGTTCCCGATGCTCGCCGGCATGGATAACAGCATCCTGTTTTTCAATATCGTTTCGTTTATCGTGCTGACGTCCGCTTTATTGCAAGGCTCGACCATTCCATTCTTCGCGGAGAAGCTCGGTTTGAACGGGCGTCCGGTGCCAAAGCGCATCCATTCGCTGGAATTGGTATCGATGGATCGTGCCAATGCGGAAATGCTGGAAGTCGAACTGTCCGAGAAATCGCCTTTTGCCGGCCAGTTGGTGCAGACGATCGGCCTTCCGAACCAGACCTTGATCAGCGCCATCATCCGTTCCGGCAAGCTCGTCATGCCGACCGGAACGACGCGTCTCAGAAAAGGCGATGTGCTGTATGTCCTTACCGAAAAGAAACAGGTGCCGAAAGTCAAATTGGTGCTTGGAGAAGAAGATTTCGTCAACTGAGCTTGCCGCTTCGGCAGGCTTTTTTTATGCTGAGGAAGGATTTTCCACAACGCCGGTCGAATGAAAAGCAAAAAGGGGGAGTTGTCATGAAGGGGAAGAAATGGGTGAAATGGTTGTTGGTCGCCTTGGGTTCACTTCTTGTGCTTGCGGCAGGTGTGCTCATTTTTGTAAACGTTTACATTTCGAAGTCGAAGCCGGTCATCGAAGGGGAAATCGCCGTTCCAGTGCTGGAAGAAGAAGTAACGGTCGTACGGGATGATATCGGCGTGCCGCATATCCGGGCAGAAAGCGATGCGGATTTGTACAGGGCGCAAGGGTATGTGCAGGCGCAGGACCGTTTGTTCCAGATGGATCTATCGAGAAGGCAGGCGAGTGGACGTTTGGCTGAAGTGATCGGCGAAGCCGCTGTCGATACCGATAAATATTTCCGCACTTTCAGCTTGCGCCGTGCTGGGGAAGCGTCTTGGTCTGGCTACGGGGAAGAAGCGAAACAAGTGCTTGAGTGGTATGCGCAAGGCGTCAATGCGTATATCGATGAAGCGAAAGAAGAGGGGCGCCTCAGCTATGAATTCGCGCTGCTCGGCTACGAACCCGAACCGTGGACGCCTGTTGATTCCTTGGCAATCGGCAAGTTCATGGCCTATGATCTCGGCGGCCATTGGAATTCGCTTGCGGTCCGGCATTGGGCGTTGAATGAATTCCCGGAAGACAAAGCGCGTGAATTGTTCATCCGCTACCCGGAAGATGCGCCTGCGATTTTGGCAGCCAATAAAAAACAGCCGGTCACAGTCGCCGGTGCTTTCGATCCGTCAGTCATCCCGCCAGAGTTCAATGGCAGCAATAACTGGGTCGTGTCGGGGGACAAGACGGAAAGCGGGCTGCCGCTACTAGCAGACGATCCACATCTCGGCCTCAGCACGCCGTCGATTTGGTACCAGATGCATCTGGAGTCCCCTGAACAAAATGTCAGCGGCGTCATCTTCGCGGGCATCCCGGGAATCATTCTCGGGCATAACGAACAGATCGCATGGGGCGTGACGAATGTCGGGCCGGATGTGCAGGATCTATATATTGAAACGCCAAACCCTGACGATCCGACACAGTTCCGTTATGAAGGAAAGTGGGAGCAAGCGCAAGTGCTGGATGAGCCGATCCGGGTGAAAGACGGAGAGACGGTCGATTTTGAAGTGCTCGTCACCCGCCACGGCCCGATCGTGTCGCCGGTCTTATATGAAGAAGAAGAGCCTTCCGCCGTCTTTTCCATGCAGTGGACCGCGCTTGAGCCGACGCTCGAACTGCAGGCCGTATTGAATTTCAATAAAGCGGGGAACTGGGAACAATTCGAAACAGCTTTGGAAGATTTCCAGGCGCCTGCACAGAATTTTGTATTCGCATCGACTGACGGCACCATTGCATACAAAGCGAACGGGCGTATTCCAATCCGCAAGCAAGGCGACGGGCAATTGCCGGTGCCGGGTGATTCTGCTGAATATGGCTGGGACGGCTATGTGCCGTTCGATGAATTGCCGCGTTCGGTCAATCCGGAATCCGGCTTTATCGCGACCGCCAATAACCAAGTCATAGATGATAGCTACCCGTACCATATTACGGATTTCTGGGCGCAGCCTTATCGCTATGAGCGCATTGCAGAAGTGCTCGAAGGGAACGATAAACTGACTGCGGAAGACATGATGGCCTTGCAGATGGACCAGAAAAATCTGTACGCTGCAGAATTTCTCGAAGGGATGATGGCGGAAGTCGAAAAACTGACGGATGAGCACCAAGAGCTATTCAGCATGCTGCGTGGCTGGGATCAGGTAGACGGCGCAGACCAGGCAGCGCCATTCGTGTTCCACACATGGATGCGGCAATTGCCGGATACCTTATTCGAAGAACAATTTCCTGAGGATGTCTACGATATGCTGTCAGGCAAAAACCATATCACTGACGCTATGTTGCGCCAGGCTTTTGAAGGAGACGAGGGCGCATGGGTGCGTGAATATGGCGGCACTGGAAAATGGCTCGCTGATTCGCTCGATTTTGCTCTCGATGATATCGAAACAGCGCAAGGCAGCGATCCGCAAGATTGGGAATGGGGCGAATACCATCAGTTGACTTTCCCGCATCCTGTTGCGGGGGCTTCACCGATTCTCGAGCAGTTCTTGAATCCGGACAAAGTGCCAGTGGGCGGCTCGAATATTACCGTGCAGGCAGCGGCCTTCAATGATGATGGAGATGTCGACCACGGGGCCTCTTGGCGTTTTGTGGCCGACCTTGCCGATTTGTCGAAAGCCTATCACATTGTCGGGCCAGGGCTGAGCGGCCATGTAAAATCCGACTTTTTCCATAACCAAGTCGACAAATGGGCGCAAGGCGAGTTTCATGAAACCCGCATCGAAGGCGATGTGGAAGGAGCTGAATTAACGCTCATTCCTGAATAAGGTATACTGGAGAAAAACGTTCGGGGGATTTTATGAAAAACATATTGGCTGTAGGGTTTGGCGGCATGGCCGGATCGCTTCTCCGCACGGCTGTGTTTCAATTCGCCGGGGCGGGTCTGGGCTTGTGGCTTGCGAACATTGTCGGAAGTTTCATCATCGGCATCGCGGCAGCCCGATTGGTGAATCGTTCGGCGGGAACGCGGCTGTTCGTCTCGACCGGGCTGATTGGTTCGTTCACGAGTTTTTCGGCCTTTTCGGCGGATTGGTTCCGCTTGCTTGAATCGTCCTTATTAACAGGCATCATGTATGCCCTTGGCATGACGGCCGCATCAATTGTTGCAGCGGCTTTGGGGCTGCTGGCGGGGCGCAAGGGGGCGGTCGAATGATCAGCATCGCGATATTCGGCTTTCTTGGTGCCGTGGCCCGTTATCTCTGCTATATGGCGGTGGAGAATCGTGCGCGCCAGCCGAAACTTGCGACTTGGTTCGTCAACAGTCTCGGGTCGCTCATCATCGGCGCATGTCTCGGGGCAGGTGTGCCGGCGACCTTCGGAATCTTCGCGTTTCTCGGAGCCTTCACGACCTTTTCGACAATGGCGCTCGATAGCGTCAAGGATTTTGAAGACGGTCATTGGAAGCAAGGCATCTTTTATATTTCCGCGACGCTTGTTTCCGGCTTGCTGCTGTTTGCTGCCGGTTATTCAATTGCTTCTATGTAAAAAAAACGTTCCGCTGAAGAAGCGGAACAGTTTTTCTGCGCGTTGAAGAAGTCTATTAATTAGTTATGAATTAAAATGACATCATCTTTTCAACATTCAAAATCAATGATCTATCTAAGTATTTGGAGAAGCGTTCGCTCGACTCCTGTGGATCAGCGAGACGACCGAGACCCCGTAAGGAATGAATGAGCGAAGCTTAGCTGAGAACATTCATTTGCGACGCATCTGCCACGCAGATGTGGGAGCACAAGGGTTTCGAAGCGACTGAGGAGGCTTGGGCGCGAGCCCACGGAAAGCGAGCGGTAAGCTTCGGAAAATACGACTTCTTCACTTTCACGACACACAAAAAAACCGTTCCACTGAAGAAGCGGAACGGTTTTTTTTTGTGTTTTTTTATTCGAACAAGCCTTTTTCGACGACGCGTCCCATGCGCCCAGAAGTGGTTTCGGCATGGAATAGTGATTGATAGACCGCTTCTTCCGTTGATTCGATCACGCCTTGGAACAGCCCCGCCATCACTTCGTGGTCATCGCGCAATATCCGTAAATCGGTAAAAGGCGATTGCTGCTGGTGGGGAATTGTATAGGCGGTGGAGAAGGCGATGATGATGTCCCCTGAGCCGTTATGTACATGCGTGCCGGTGCGGCCAAGCCCGATCGCCGCTCGTTTGGCGAGCCGCTTCAGCTGGCGGCTATCAAGCGGTGCATCGGTGGCGATGACGATGATGACGGATCCGTCTGGCCGCTGTTCCGGAGTATTTTCCGGCAGCCAATTGGCGATGGCAATTTCTTCTTTGCGCCCGAAATTGGTCAAAACGAATGCGCCGGCCGTGAACTGTTCATCCCCGTAATCCACAGTGCGTGAAGAAGAGCCGATGCCCCCTTTGACGCCATAGCAAATCATCCCTTTGCCAGCTCCGACAGCCCCTTGTGCAAAGTCAGCGGAAGCTGTGCGAATCGCCTCGGCGGCATGAAGAGGTTCGACCGCCATCCGCCGCATCGAATTTAAATAGCTGTCATTGCATTCGCCGACAAGCAAATTCAATGAGCTGGTCGAATCGCCGATCGATGGATTTTCAGCAAGCATATAGTCCATCGTCCCTTGCAGCACCGCTGCCACGCTGAAAGTATTGGTCAGCATGATCGGGGATTCGAGCACGCCAAGCTCATCGACCTGGATGAGCCCCGCGGTTTTGCCGAAGCCATTCAACACAAACGAGGCAGCAGGCGTTTTTTGTTCGAACCAGTTGCCAGCATGCGGCAGGATCGCGGTGACACCGGTGCAGACCGATTCCTCTTCATTGATCTTTTCATTGAGTGTGACATGGCCTACTGTAACGCCCGGCACATCGGCGATGGAATTGCGTTTTCCTTTATGCATCATGATCCCCATTTCTGTTTTCCTGCATGATAGGCTACGGATTCCGATGTTGTTCAACAATGTGGAATCGAACAGCTCCACAGAATGTAGTTTTCTTTACTTGATGACCAGGACCGGCACTTTGACACGCTTTGCCACTTTATGGCTGACGCTGCCGAGCACAAATTCCTGAACAGGATTCAAGCCACGGCTGCCGATGATGACGATATCGTATGGATGTTCGTTCGCATGGGAGACGATGGCTGGCCCAGGTGCACCGTGGACAATAACGCTTTTCACACGGACGCCTGCCTGGTGGAAGATATCTTCGAAGGGCTCAAGATAATCGCGAGCGGCTTCGGCTATTTGCTCACTTGTGAGCCCGCGATTGCTTTCCTTTTCGGATTTTCCGTAATCGACGGCACAAATAATGGTCACTTGTGCTTCAGGCGTGCCTTCAACGAGTTGAATTGCATGTTGTGCAGCGCGTTTTGAGTGATCAGATCCATCGATGGCGACCAATACGTGTTGGTACATAATTCGTCTCTCCTGTTCTGTGGTTTCGGTGTTTTCAATAGTATAGCATTTACTGAATTGCAAGCGGGTAGTAGTGTTTTTCATTCAAATGGGCATTTGACTGTTAGGGCGGATAGACGTATACTGAAATCAATCAAATGAAGGTTTGAATGAAGGGTGTGAACAGGATGACAGAAGTTTGCGATATTACAAAAGTCCATCCCGAAGCGGTCGATCGGGTGCAGCAACATATGGTTGAGCTCGATGGCGTTTCGGCTTTATTCAAAGCGCTGGCGGATGAAACGCGCCTGAAGATCGCTTATGCGCTGACGATCGAGCCTGAAATGTGCGTCTGCGACATCGCTGCAGTGATCGGTTCATCGACAGCGACAGCCTCTCATCATCTGCGGTATTTGCGCGAGCGGGATTTGGCGAAATCTGAACGCAAAGGCAAGCAGATTTATTATTCCTTATCGGATGACCATGTGCGTCAGCTTGTGACCATCGCGAATGAGCATGCGAAAGAAGGTGTTTCAGTTGAGCAAAACTTATCGTCTTGAAAACCTATCGTGTACAAGTTGTGCGGCGAAATTTGAACAGAACATCCGTAATCTGCCGGAAGCGAAAAATGTAGAGCTGAACTTCGGGGCTTCCAAACTGCGTGTCGATGGCAATGTGTCGATCGAAGAATTGGAAAAAGCAGGGGCATTCGACCATATCCGCGTCTATCCGGAAAAACAACGCGTTCCGCATATACCGTTTTATAAACGGCGCCAGACGGTCGAAACGGCCATTTCGTTCGTCTTTCTCATCGTCGGCATCATCGCTTCATTCCAGCTTGGGGAGACACATCCATGGTCGATCGGCTTGTTCGGCGCATCGATGTTGATTGGCGGCTATCGAATGTTTTCCACGGGAGTGAAAAACCTCAGCCGCCTGGAGTTCGATATGAAAACATTGATGACCATCGCGATCATTGGCGCAGTTATCATCGGCGAGTGGCGGGAAGGCGCAGTTGTCGTATTCTTATTCGCCATCAGTGAAGCGCTGGAATCGTTCTCGATGAACAAAGCGCGCCAATCGATCCGATCGCTTATGGACTTGGCCCCGTCACGGGCATTGATCCAGCGCGACGGCGAATTGATTGAACTTGAAACGGAAGACATCCGCATCGGCGACGTATTAATCGTCAAGCCCGGTCAAAAAATCGCAATGGACGGCACGGTGCTGCGCGGTGAATCGGCTGTCAACCAGGCGGCGATCACCGGCGAATCGATTCCTGCGACAAAACAGCCGGGGGATGAAGTGTTTGCCGGAACGATGAACGAAGAAGGCGCATTGGAAGTAACCGTCACCAAACGTGTGGAAGATACGACCATCGCGAAAATCATTCATTTAGTGGAAGAAGCGCAGGCGGAAAAAGCGCCTTCGCAGCAATTTGTCGACCGCTTCGCGAAATACTATACACCGGCAATTATCGCTGTCGCCTTTCTAGTCGCGCTCGTTCCGGGATTTGTCACGGGTAATTGGGAGCTGTGGGTGTATCAAGGCCTGGCTGTGCTCGTTGTCGGCTGCCCATGTGCGCTCGTCGTATCGACGCCTGTCGCGATTGTCACGGCGATCGGCAATGCGGCAAGGCAGGGAGTGCTCATCAAAGGCGGCATCCATTTAGAAGAAACAGGACGCCTACAGGCTGTCGCATTCGACAAAACCGGCACCTTGACGAAAGGCTATCCGGAAATGACCGATGTGTTGCCGGAAGAAGGCTATACGGCCGAGGAAGTGGTCAAGCTCGCGGCGTCAGTCGAAGCGATGTCCCAGCATCCGCTCGCCCGTGCCATTGTGAAACAAGCGCCCGAACTATACCCATCCGAGCGTTTCCAGTCCTTGACCGGTAAAGGCGTGCATGCAGAAATCGGCGGCACGCGCATCCGTGTCGGCAGCTTGAAATGGGCAGAGGAGCACGGCTTCCATGCGCCGGCAGCTGCCTATCGCTTACAGGAAAGTGGAAAATCTGCGATGGCGGTATTTTCCGGCAAGCATCTATTCGGGGTGATCGGCGTTGCGGACGCTATACGGGAAGAGAGCCCGGCCATCATCGAGCGTTTGAAGGAAATCGGCGTCAACCGCACGATCATGCTGACAGGTGACCATCCGGCAACGGCAAAAGCGATTGCTGCAGAAATCGGCGTGACGGATATCCGCGCCGGCTTGATGCCTGAAGGTAAATTAGCGGCCGTTAAAGAGCTGCAGTCAAAATATGGCCGCGTGGCGATGGTAGGCGACGGCATCAACGACGCACCGGCACTTGCCGCTTCCGATATCGGGATTGCCATGGGCGGAGCCGGAACGGATGCAGCACTCGAGACGGCGGATATCGCCTTGATGGCAGATGATCTGGAGAAACTTCCATATACTATTCGACTAAGCCGAAAAACTTTGCGTATAATAAAGGAAAATATCATCTTTGCACTGGCACTGAAAATCCTGGCCCTGCTATTGATCATTCCGGGCTGGCTCACTTTATGGATCGCGATCTTTGCGGATATGGGGGCTACGCTATTGGTCATCTTGAATGCATTGCGCTTGGTGAAAGTCCAGAAGTAAGAGGCGTTTGGAGGTTGCGATTTGAAGTTAACAGAATGGACCATGGAAGAGCACGAGAAATTGATCGAGTTCATGACGACCAACTCCTGGCCTTATCATGGCCACGAACACCCGGTGCGCGCCTTGATCGAGAAGACGATCGTAGAGGGCGGCTATAAATCGGACCAGGTCAAGACCTTCTGGATTGAGAACGATGAAGGCGAACAAGTGGGATTGGTGAAGATCTTCGATTTGCAGGATGAAATCCCGCTGTTCGATTTGCGGATCGCCGATTCCTATCGCGGGCAAGGCTATGGCCCGAAAGCGCTGCGCATGATCGCCGATTTCGTCTTTTCCTTGCCGGAGAAGAAAATCCGTCTGGAAGGCCATACGCGCCACGACAATTTCGCGATGCGTAAAGCCTTCGAACGGACCGGCTTCGTCAAGGAAGCGCATTTGCGCCAAGCGTGGTTTTCGCCAAAGGAAAACCGTTATTACGACGCGGTGACTTATGGCATGACGCGTGAAGACTGGGAAGCGGGCATCACCACGCCGGTCATGTGGGATGATGCTGTCAAAGAGCCTGCCGAGTTGCCGTTCAACCCGGTATTGCTGGAGTTTCCGGATGCCTTCGAATCGGAGCGGCTATTGATTCGCGCCCCGAAAAAGGAAGATGCCGTACTCAGTTATGAAGCGGTGCGCCACTCGCTGGAAGCGTTGCGGCCCTGGATGCCGTTTGCCCAATCAGAACCGGATCTTGCATTGATGACGGCCAATCTCATCGAAGCGGCAGCTGATTTCGAGCTGCGCAAAGATCTGCGGCTGCATTTCTTCGATAAGGACAGCGGGCAGTTCATCGGTTCAAGCGGCTTGCACCGCATTGACTGGGAAGTGCGCAAATTCGAAATCGGCTATTGGGTAGATAGCAGATTCGAAGGAAAAGGCTATGTAACGGAAGCGGTAGAACGCATTACGCGCTTTGCTTTCGAAGAGTTGGATGCGAACCGCGTCGAAATCCGCTGTGATCCGGACAATGTCAGGAGCCGCGCGGTTGCGGAGCGCCTCGGATTTGAACTGGAAGGCATCCTGCGCAAGGACAGCCTGTCGAGGCATGACGGCAAACTCCGTGATACGTGCGTCTATGCGAAAGTGAAAGCATAAAAAACCCCGTAACAGCAGGTCGCTCTGCTGTTACGGGGTTTTTGGGTCCGGTGTTTATCTAAACACCTTTCCTGCCTGTCACTAAGTTAATGATCAAGACGATTGCCGCGATGATCAATAGAATGTGAATAAGTCCGCCTGCTACGTCCAATAAGAATCCGATCACCCATACCGCAAGAATTACTACCAAAATAATCCAAAGAATGCGTCCCATGTTCTCCACCCGCCTTTCATTTTCATGTATCTTTTGTGTTATAACTATCACTACCCTTAGCGAAAAAACGCTAAACCTCCCATTCCCCATTCGAAGGCGCTTTTATGGATGTTGGAAAATTGCCTTTATTCGGCGCTTTGGAAAGCGCACGCCAAGCGCTTGTGCTCAGTTGTCCACAGGACAGCAGTATAGTAAACTGAACATAGCGACGCGAGGGAGGAACGGAATTTGCCTACTCCAAGTATGGAAGACCATATTGAAATCATCTATTCATTGATAGAGCAAAAAGGATACGCGCGCGTCTCGGATATCGCCGAGGCGCTATCGGTGTTGCCGTCATCGGTGACGAAGATGGTACAGAAACTGGATAAGGACGGCTATTTGATCTATGAACGCTACCGGGGGCTGATGCTGACGCCGAAGGGACAGAAGCTCGGCAAGCGCTTGCTTCAGCGCCATGACCTGCTCGAGCAATTCCTGCGGCTGATAGGCGTGGACGAAGATAAGATCTACGGGGATGTGGAAGGGATCGAGCATCATTTGAGCTGGAATTCCATCGACCGCATCGCCGACCTGGTCCAGCTGCTTGAAGAAGACCAAGGGGTAGCGGAAAAATTGAAGAATTTGAGCAATGAGCAAAAAAACAGCTAACACAAATAGAGGAGGTATGCAGCATGGCTTTGCATCCAGGATTGAAAGCATTATTGCACATTAAAGACCGTTCCACATCCCAGTGGATCTTAAGTGACGGTTCCGGTGATGAAGTGACGATGAATGCATCGGAAATTGAAGAAGGGCAAGAGGTGGGAGAGGAGATCGAAGTCTTCTTATACCGCAACCGCCAAGGCGGCATCTCCGCTACACCGATGATTCCGCATATTTTGCCGAGTGAATACGGGTGGGCGAAAGTATTGAAAGTATCTCCGCGTGAAGGCGCAGTCGTTGATATCGGGACGACGCGTGAAGTATACGTGCTGCCGGCGGATTTGCCGCAAGTCCAGGATCTGTGGCCAAAACAGGGAGACCATATTTTCATGACGCTGCGCACAGACCGCTATGGCGACCTTTACGGGCGTCTGGCAACTGAAGAAAAGGTGCTGGAACTTTACGAGCCGGCTCCGGCTGAAGTTTACAATAAAGACCTGAAAGCCCGCGCTTACCGCTTGCTTCCGGTCGGCTCGTTCATGCTGTCAGTGCCGGAGAACTACCGTGTATTCGTCCATGAATCGGAACGTGAAGCAGAACCGCGCCTCGGCGAAGAAAAGACCGTACGCGTCATCGACGTCAAAGACGACGGCACGCTAAACGGCTCATTATTGCCGCGCAAGCAGGAACGCCTGTCGGATGATGCGGAAGAAATCCTTCGTTATCTGGAAAACGCAGGCGGCCAAATGCCGTTTACGGACAAATCCACTCCGGACGAAATCATGGAAATGTTCGGCATGAGCAAGGCCGCATTCAAGCGCGCGCTCGGCCGGCTTTACAAAGAACGCCGCATCGTCCAGGAAGACGGCTGGACAAAATTGATTGGCTAAGGAACCTTTCTGCCTCAAATGCGTACTAATATTTGAAGAAAGGGGCAAAAAAAGATGAAAAAAACAATGACACTTGCCGCACTTGCGATTGCCTTGGTGCTGGCGTTCACCGGCACGGCCTCCGCGAATGTCGGGATAAATGAGAAATTCGGCTTGCCGATTGTCGTCTACGGAGGCGATTTGTCAGCGGATGAAAAGGAGCAAGTCGCTGAAAGCCTGGACGTTGCAGGCGAAGCTGAAGTAGAGGAAATCGAAGTGACGGGGCAGGATCTGGTCCAATACATCACTGACGGGGACGCGCGTGCGCGCATGTATTCTTCCGCCAAAATCACCCGCACCGAAGAAGGTGAAGGCCTGGTCATCGAAATCGCTACACCGGACAACATCACCCAAGTGACGACAGAGATGTACGCCAACGCCATGCTGACAGCAGGCATTGAAAATGCGACCGTGGAAGTCGCGGCGCCGAAAGCGGTAACTGGTCATTCTGCGCTTGTCGGCATTTATAAAGCCTATGAAGTGAATGGGGAACAGCTCGATCCCGAACGGACAGATGTGGCCAACGATGAATTATCCGTTGCGACAGAACTGTCTGAAGGGGGCGTCGATCAAGAAAAGGTCAGTGAATTGCTGACGGAAATCAAAAAACAGATTGCCGAGCAAAATCCGGCAACGCGTGAAGATGTGGAACAGATCGTCGAAGAACAATTGAGCCGGCTCCAGATCGAATTGAGCCCGGAAGACCGCCAATTGCTGGTCGATTTGATGGACCGCATCCGCCAGCTCGATATCGATTTCTCGAAATGGTCGACTGAGTTGGAAGACTTGAGCAAGACAATTGAAGACAAAATCGGCACCATCGTCAACGACGAAGGATTCTGGGAAAGCGTCAAACAGTTTTTCCGTGATTTGGCCAATACCGTCCGCGGCTTGTTCAACTGAGCTATCTCTACGCAGATAAGCTGACAAGGCCGCAGCCATATAGAGAATAAAAAAAAACTGTCCCGGAGAACCCTGAAAATGGTATCCGGGACAGTTTTTGCTTATCATGGGTTTGCTCATGAAGCAGAAACAGCTGTCTTGCGGAAAAACACTGATGAGTGCTAGACTGGATATAACAATCTCGAATTCGAGATAAAGAAAGGGTGCTTTTCATGCAGGTAGCAGGCATTCACCATGTTTCCGCAATTACAGCAAATGCAGATAAAAACCATGATTTTTTCACGCGCATTCTCGGGATGCGGCTCGTCAAAAAAAGCGTGAACCAGGACAATCCATCTTCTTACCATTTGTTTTATGCCGATGCTGTAGGGACGCCGGGAACCGATATGACTTATTTTGATATTCCCATGGCAGGCAGGACCTATCCGGGTGTGACTTCCATCAGCAACACCGGCTTCCGGCTTCCTTCGGGTGAAGCACTCGATTACTGGCTGGAGCGGTTCCGTGAATTCGAGGTTCCGCATGGTGAAAAAACAAAACGCTTCGGGCGTGAGACAGTGGAATTCCAGGACTTTGAAGGGTCTCGCCTGATGCTTGTCGTCGATAACGGCGAAGGGATCCCGTACGGTGAGCCCTGGACGCAAGCGAGTGTCCCCGAAGAGTTTGCGATTCGCGGGCTCGGGCCGGTCAGGCTGACAGTGCGGAAATCGGAGCGCACGACCAAGGTGTTGACGGATATTCTAGGGTTCTCGAAAGTAGGCGCCTATGCCCCGGAAGTGGAAGGGCAGCCTGAAATTATCGTCTTTTCGACAGGAGAAGGCGGCCCCGGCGGCGAAATACATTTAGAGGAGCGCTCAGACCTTCCGCCGGAACGCCCCGGCCGGGGAAGCGTCCATCATGTAGCGTTCCGTGTGAAAACTTATGAAGAGTACAATAAATGGAACGCATATTTGCGGGCCAATGGCTTCCAGACGTCCGGGGAAGTGGATCGCTATTATTTCAAAGCGATCTATTTCAGGGAGCCGAACGGGATCTTGTTTGAATTGTCGACCGATGAACCCGGATTTGCAACAGATGAAAAAGCGGACGAACTCGGCGAAACATTGGCTTTGCCGCCATTCCTTGAGCCGAGACGCAAAGAAATCGAAGACTCTCTCCGCCCATTGAAAATCAACCGCTGATTGGCGTTGGAGCTCTAGCGGCAGAAAGTTTCGGTTCGCCCGCACAGATAAAGTGGACATAAGGAGGAATTGGACCGATGGAATTGAAGTTTACAGAACTTGGGCAAGATGAATTTGCATTTCGTGAGACAGACGGCGATACAGTAAAAGCGGAAATCACGTGGACACAGCTGGCTGATTTGATGGTCATGGAATATACCTATGTCGAAGAAAGCCTGCGCAATAAAGGGCTTGCGAAAGAATTGGTCGACCGTGCGGCTGCATATGCCCGTGAAAACCAGTTCAAGATGCAGCCGGTTTGCTCGTATGTAGCGGAAACATTTGAACGTTCCGATGAATACAACGACGTCAAAGCCTAATCACGCATGCCGGTGAAGCTTGATAAAAAAGACACAAAAAAAGCAATCCGTTTCCTCTTGGGATGGATTGCTTTTTTATGTATCGATGAATGCTCGGCTCATAAGCTCACTCCTTCTTACAGGCTTGTCATGAAGAACACGATGGCTGTAAGGATGGATGCGCCGCCTACTCCGTACATGAAATCTGCTTGGTTAAAAATTAGTTTATTTTCCATTTTTTAGAACTCCTTTTATAATCTGTATTTGTCTTGCTGATAGTAATAAAATACCCAGCTTGATAAAAGTTAAACAAGTTTTAATAACTTTTTAGCGGGAATTGAAGTAATGCGAAACCAAAACGCTGTGAAAGCGTATGTATGAGGGAAGAAATATAATAATAGAAGCTAAGGGGCCGCGGGCAAGACGGAATATTCCTTGCAGCGGAAAGCCCGGAAACAGAAATGGGAGGGTTTTTATGAATCAGGCACCAGAGAATTATGGAACCATCAAAAGGACAGGGGAAAAAGCTCTTGGCATCATCGGCATCGTTTTCAACGTAATCGGCATCATCTTGTCAATCATTCTCATCACCAGTTTGGCTGGGTTTGAAAACAGCGATATGCACCGCCAGATGGAAGAGGACTTGCGCAATGACCCGATGATGACAAGCCCGCAAGAAGCACAAATGGCAGTCGATACATTCAATGCATTTATTGCAGGATTCGATGTTGTGGGTTGGGTATTGGTCATCTTATTGGCAATCAGCACCGTCTTCGCCATTTTGGCCATGACAAAATTGAAGTCATTCGATAAGGCAAGCACGGCAGGCATTTTCTTCATCCTTGCCGGTATTTTCGCCGGGATCTTGTCGCTGACATCGATCCTCTTCTACATCGCTGCAATCATGTGCTTCGTGCGCAAGCCGCCGCTCCGTGAAGATGAATTGATGGGCCGCAGCAATGAACCAATTACAAGAAATGACACGGTAACGCGTGAAGATGACACGCCGTACCGCCCGTTATAAGAAATCTGATTGAATTCCAGATGCAAGAAAAGAAAACCCCCTCGAAGTGAATTCGAGGGGGTTTTGTACAGCTATAAGTTTATTGCGCCTGGCCTGAAAGGTCAAAAACGTACTTGGCTGTCTGAAGGGGATGCCCTTCGAACAATTCCTCGAACTCTTCAAGCAACAGGAAGCCGTTCGCTTCATAGAAATTGCGGCCTTTATGGTTTTCGCTTTCAACGTAGACGAATAATTGCTGTCCGCCTTTTAAGCGCGACAAGCCATCCGCCAGCAGTTTCTTGCCGAAGCCTGAACGCTGGTGTTCGGGCTTCATGTACATGGCGATCAATTCGGCATCGCCGTCTTCATCGACTTTCGTGAAGTTCGCAAAGCCCACAGCCTGCCCGTCTTGTTCGGCAAGCAGGAGGATCGTCCGCTCCATGCGCATCTCGAGCATCGGGGTCGAGTAGGATTGCTCCAAAAACTTCTTTTGTATGGGAGCTGGAATGATTCCTTCGTACGTATCATTCCAGCTGATGTGAGCGATTTCCCGTACAGATTCGATATCTGCCGGTGTACCTGTGCGAATCATGCGATCACCTCTGGAATTATTTTTGCTATCATATCAAACTCTAGCCTGAATAGCCATTGATGTGGAATAATGAAATCACAGGAGGCGATTGATTATGGCGTGGAAAAGTTATCAATTTGACGACTTCACAGCACAAGCATTATACAATATATTGAAGCTTCGTGTCGAAGTATTTGTTGTAGAACAGAATTGCCCGTATCCGGAGTTGGACGGGTTGGATGAAGTCTCAACCCACATCGTTTACGAAGAAGATGGACAGGTGCTTGCCTATGCCCGGCTGGTGCCTGCGGGGAAGAAATACGACGCGCCATCGATCGGCCGTGTCATCGTCCGTAAAGAGGCGCGTGGCCGCGGGCTGGCGAAAGAACTCCTCGAACGGTCGATCCGCTATATTGACGAGCAATGGCAAGAACCCGAGATCCAATTGCAGGGGCAAGTGTATTTGAAAGATTTTTATGGCTCATTCGGCTTTGAAGCCATTTCGGGCGTTTATGACGAGGACGGCATCCCGCATATCGACATGAGGCGTTCGGCTGCCAAAACAGCTGGATGATCCATGATTAGCTTTAGGCGATTAGGGTAAACAGGTAGTAATAAGAAAAGTAAAAGGAGTGCTGCAAATGGCTAGGAAAAAAGGTGGCGGCAGAGGCTTGCTTTTGGCAGGGCTTGCAGCCGGTGCATACGCATATTTCAAAAAACCGGAAAATCGCGAAAAAGCGACTGTTGCATTCAATGACGTGAAAGCGAAGGTGAACGAGTACATGGAATCCCAAAACTTGGACCAGAACAAAAACCAGCAAAACCAACAAGACCAAAAGAGCGAAGGCTTGGACAAGACCGATCTGCAGGAAAACAAGATGACAGCAGAAGGTGGCACACAAGCAACCGTCCAGTATTACAATGAAAAAGAACAGAAAGAAAAGAAGGAAGAAAATGACGATGTGAAACTTTCTTCAAACGATGACAGCGAGGAAAAATCGGAAAACACCGATTCGGTTTCATCCGAACCGCGCTTGAATACCGATAAGCTGTGAATTTCAAAAAGACCGCGTTGGCACAAGTGCCAACGCGGTCTTTTGCATGCTTATGATTGCCAGCGCTTGAGCGTCAGCCAATTGGCCAAAGCGATCAATAACAGCAACGAGCCACTGAACAGGAAACCGCCGTCTGCAGTGAGTGCTAATGCCCCGGTGATTCCCGATCCTGCGACAACTCCGATAGAGAAAAAGGCATAAAAATAGCCGTAAGCGCGGCCTCTTGACGCAGGTTCTGTGGCATCGATCAATAAGGAATTGATCGAAGGGAACAACAGCGCGAAACCGAAGCCATACGTACACATTGCCGCATACAACAGCGGTTCTGGCGAAATATTGGCAAGTGCGAATAGCGAAGCCCCCATGACGCTGAAGCCGATGATCAAAGTGGTGATCGGGCGGACGGCATCGAACAGCCGGTTGATCGGCAATAGGAAGACCAGGATGGCCGCCAAGCCGAATGCGCTCAGCAATAGGCCGCTCAATTGAGTCGGATAGCCGAGCGCTTCCACTTTCAGCGGCAGCATGTAAGCAAGCACGCCTTGGGAGAACATCAGGAAGAACGCGCCTGAAAAAGACCGCCAAAGCCCTGAGTTCCATTTCAAAGCTTCGCGCTTGGCCGGACGGTCCGTTTGCTTTCTGACCTGATGCGTGCGCAATAGGAAGAAGGCCGCGACCGCGAGCAATCCGATCAATGTGCCTGTCACGGCCATCGTCTCAGGAACGCTGCCCCTGCCCGTATAGATGGCTCCGTAGGCGGGGCCGATAATCGCTGCCAATCCGACAAAGGCACCGGAAATCGCTGCATTTTTACCGCGGCGGCTATGGTCGGTGCGGTTCGCTAAATAAGTGAACGCGGCCGGCACCGTCAAGCCTGCCGCCAAGCCATGCAGAAAGCGGATGGCGAGTAGGCTGGAAGGGCCTTCCGCGAAGCCATAGATGAACAGCGCCGCAGTTGTCGAAGCAAGCCCTGTCAGCAAGATGGCGTAAGGACCTTTGCGGTCGGAAAAGATACCTGAGATGATATTGCCGAATGTGTTCGACAATGAGTACATCCCGACGGCAAGCCCTGCCAAAAACGGCCCCGCACCGAGCGAGACGGCAAAAGGGCTGATGATCGGCAATTGGGCAAACAGATCAAAAAACGCAAAGAAGATGATAAGATAGATGAAAAAGCGCAAGGGGGTCCCCAACTTCCTTTAAGATGTATTGATGAGTGGAACTTCCACCTTCAGCGCCGCGCTTCCGGAATTGCCGATGCCGGCGAAAGGTGCCACAATGGAAAGAAATAAATGCGGCAAGGTGGATTATATCCTGCTTTCTTTAGGGTATTGAAATACATGACCTTATTATAGCACCGGAGGGGAAAAGATGAAAAAAGCGATGTTCATATGGAATCCTTCCTCAGGGAAGGAAAAAGCAGCGGATTATAAAGATTTTGCGGAAAAGACATTAACGGAGATGGGCTATGAAGCCGATACGCGTGAAACGACCGGGCCGGGGGATGCCACGCATTTTGCCGAGGAAGCCTGCGAAAAACAATATGACCTCGTCGTAGCGATGGGGGGCGATGGAACAATCAACGAAGCGGTGTCAGGTTTGGCGGAAAAAGAACATGAACCGCTTTTCGGATTGGTTCCGCTTGGCACAGTTAATGACTTTGCCCGTGCTCTCGGTATCTCACTGGATCCGGAAGAAGCGATTGAAGGCTTGAAAACAGGCCGTGAAAAGCGTGTGGATATCGGTAAAGTCGGCGATCAATACTTCATGAACATCCTGGCGATCGGCGAAATTGCCGAATCGACCTATGAAGTGGAGCCTGAACAGAAGACCAAACTGGGGGCATTCGCTTATTTCCTCGAAGGCGTCAAGGCAGTTACTTCCGATGAAACCACGACATTCATGATCGAACATGATCACGGATCGTGGGAAGGGGAAGCCAAGCTCGTCCTCGTGGCATTGACCAATTCAGTGGGCGGCTTCGAGAAGTTGGCGCCCGAAGCTTTGACCGACGACGGGCTGCTTCATTTGTATATTGTCGAGAATGCCGCGCTTCCGGCATTCGTCCGTATGGCGTCTGCTTTGGTTCGCGGAAAATTTGAAGAGGATCCGGCGGTGGAAGCCATCCACACGACACGGGTCTCGATCCGCACAAGCGAGCCACTGTCTTGCAATATCGATGGCGATGAAGGAAGTGCGACGCCTTTCGACATTGAAATCATGCCTCGCCACATCCGTGCGGTGGTTCCTGGAGAAACCGACTGACAAATGCCTTGCCTATCGCTTAGCGTTCGACCGGATATAATTACAAGACAGGACAGGCCGTGTATCACCGACGGCCTGTTTTCAATTTTTTGTAAAAACACTGGAAAACGGAACTTTTTCGTCGCTGAAACGTACAGTTAAGTGTATAATTGGTTTTAACTGTTACCGATGTCATATGTTTGAAAAATAAATTAGCTCAATTTACTTAAAAACTTGTAAATTTATCTGTAAAACGCTATTATTATTATTTATTCAAGCACTTCATTAAATGAATGAGTTCGTTAAATTTTTTACATAGAAAGACGGGGAGAAGATGAATATACTCGAAACGCCATCCATTCAGGAAACTATTTCCAGAATCTTCATGAATGAAACTGAAAACGTCGCACAGCTCGAGGGGCTGGAACGTTTTTTTGAAGTGGAGACTCAATTGATGCACGAAATCCATAACCTGGAGAAAGACCGCGCAAAAGAAACTTTGCGTGAATTGATCGACATGCTTGCCCTGCATGCAGGAAAAGACATCATCCGCACCGTCCGCAATTATTACATCATTCTATCGTCTGTCATGGCACGCAAGTTGTATGAAATGCGCGTACCGCCGAAAAAAGCGTTTGCTTTCAATGCAGCTTGTGTCGAATTGGTTGATAAGCATATGAATGATTCGGAATTCATGTACGTTGCCGATGAACTGATCGAATTTTTCACATCGATCATCTCGGAACGCAAACAGCCGTCATTCGGCCACCAAACCGTCAATAAAGTCGTCATTTTCATCAACGATGAAGTCGAGCGCGATTTATCGGTAGAGGAAATCGCCAAACACTTCAATATTTCGACCAGCCACCTGTCGCGCATTTTCCGCGAACATGCAGGGATTACATTGGTGGAATACTTGAACGTGCGCCGCGTGGAAGAATCGCAATATTATTTGCGCCATTCCAATAAAGGGATTTCGGAAATCTCCAAGCAGTTCCATTTCTGCAACCAAAGTTACTTCACGCGAATCTTCAAAAAATATACCTCGGTGACGCCGAAGCAATTCCGCGACAGCCAGCATATTCCTTATTTCCGCTATACCTTGCCGAATGCCAAGTAAAGGAGAAGCAATTCTCCTTTTTTCTTATGCCTAATTTTTGTCACAGGAAATGAAAAAAGCAGACAGTCCCGGGACCGCGCATTGAATTTTTGCGGCCATATCGTTATACTTCTTAGTAGTCCAAAAAGGTGAAGGTGACAAATGTGAAAAAGAAACTTACATTACTGCTCATGCTTGCGGCAACGATCGCTTTCTTGAGCGGCTGTTCAGCAGTTGAAAACAAAGAAGGATTTTTCTACACGGTTTTCGTAGCGCCATTTGATTTCTCGCTCGATTATTTAGGGAATCTCTTCGGGGGAAGCTACGGAATGGCGATCGTGGTCATCACGATCATCATCCGCCTTGTCTTGATGCCGTTCATGCTGCGCACATACAAGCGCCAGCAAGGCATGAAAGTGAAGATGGATAAGATGCGTCCCGAAATGGAAGATATCCAGAAGCGTTTGAAAGCGACAAAGGATAAAGAAGAGCAAATGAAGCTCCAGCAGGAAATGATGGGGCTATACAAAAAACATGACGTCAATCCGCTCAATATGGGCTGTTTGCCGGTCGTCATCCAGATGCCGATCATCATGGGCTTGTATTTTGCGATTCTCTATTCTCCGGATGTGCGCTCGCATGAATTCCTGTGGTTCAACCTCGGTTCGCCGGATATCGCCATGACTCTCATTGCGGGTGCGGTGTACTTCTTCCAGGCGAAAGTGTCGCTATGGACCATGCCGGAACAGCAGCAAAAGCAGATGAAATTCTTCATCTACCTGTCTCCGATCATGATCATGTTCATCTCGTTCACATCGATGGCTGCACTGCCTGTCTACTGGGCAGTCGGCGGGATCCTGTTGATCATCCAGACATTCATCGGCCGGAAATTCTATTCGGAACATCCGGAAAAAGCGCTGGAAGCGGTTGAAGAGACAGAAACAGCCGATAAGAAAAAATAATCGAAGAAGCCGGCGCAGCTGCCGGCTTTTTTTTCAGGAGAGATCATAATGAACCCGAAAATTTTGCAAGGCGTCTTGATTTTATTACTCAGCATACTGGCGATCGTCTTCCTGTTCATGGGCAGCATGGAAATCGCCGTATTGTTCATGACACTGCTGTTCGTCTTGACGAACACGTTCCGCTACAAACAAATGAAAGAGCGCGGCATGGACCGCGAAGCGAAATGGATGAAGGGCATGGCGATTCTCTTCGGCATTTTGTTCTTCGTCGTTCTCGGCACGATTTTCATCTAATGAAAAAACAGCACAGGCTAATTTGCCTGTGCTGTTTCTGTATGATGGTGTTTATCTTTTTTGCGTTCTTCCAGAAGAAAGTCCAACTGACTCATGAGGGTCAGCAGGTCATGCTTTGATATCTCTTTCAAAATTCCCAGCTCCCTTAACAGTTATGCCAAATTATTCGGCGCAGCGAATGCCGTTAAGGGGGTCGAGACATTATTTTTAAATATTTTTCAATAGGCGAAACGTTTGCGTGTCAACAGCACAAGCACGACGGCCGGGAACGAAGACGCCGCCATTCCGAGGAATGAATAACCCGGGGCGATTTCGTATAGATAACCTCCGGCGAAAGTCAGCAATGCGACACTCAAGCTCATGCCGAGCGCAGCGTACATGCCTTGCGCAGCCGGGATATTGACAGGGTCGAGCTTTTTGAAGATATAGCGGATAAAGGCGAAATGCGCGACGCCGAAAGACAGGGCGTGCAGCGTTTGTGCCAAAATGAATACCCATACCGATGGAAACAGGAAAATCAAGATCCAGCGGACGGTCGAGCCGATGCCTGCGAGCAGGAACATGGAGGAAACTGACCATTTCTCGAATAGCGTATCGGCTTTGACGAAAAAGACGATTTCAAAAATCACGGCAACATTCAAGATCAGGCCGATATAGAAGCTGTTGACGCCGATATCCTGAAGATAGATGAACCCGTAATTATAATAAGCCGCATGCGCCCCCTGCAGCAGGATGGACACGACGAGAACGGTCAAAAACCCTTTTGACTTCAGCAGTTCGGCTGTGGCGCTTGGCCCTTTCTTCGTTCTCGGCGCGGGCCTCGATTGCAGCGGCACAGGAGAAGCGAGCGATTGAGTGACCGCCATGAACAGCAAGCCCAGAAGCATGATCCATAAAATCGCATTTTCCTGCCAGACGGCGGTCGCCGCCCCGACGATCAATAAAGCGATCGTATAGCCAAGAGAGCCATAGGAGCGGCTTTTTCCGTAATGGATGCGGTCGGTCTGCATCAGGACGGTTGCGCCGCTCTCCATCGCCGGCAATAGATTCGGGTAGATGAAGCTGAAGGCGAATGTGATGATGAACAGCAAGGTATAGGAATTGGCCGGGATATAGAATGCCATGACCGCAAATGAAGCGATGGCGAGAATTTGCATCAAGCGCCCAAGCGAGAAGAGCCGTGTCAGGAGCGGGAAGAAAAACAAGGTCGATAACGATCGCGCGACCATGCCGGTCCCCATGATGACGCTGGCTGCCGAAACGCTCAGCCCTTTTTCGTTTGTCAGCCAGCCGGTCCAGTAGGGCAAAAAGACACCCCAGGTAAAGAAAAACGCAAAAAAGTTCAGTGAAAGCCATTTTTGATTGTTCATGAATAAATCTCCACTCTTTTCCAAAAGTCTTATTAAAGTATACCGAAATATTTTCACGCCGGGGGAATTTCCGGAAAGAAAATGATAGAATGGAAAAGGAATTGACAGGAAAGTTGGCCAGCCCATGAAACCGACAAAAAAGAAAAACGAATTCGACAAGAAATTTTATATAAAATGGATGGTGATCGCAATGACAGCAATCTGGGCAGCAATTGCCGCAGTCTGGCTCTCTATGCATAATTGGGATACAGAAGAAAGCATGAAAGCATTGGCACAGGCCTTTACCGAACAACCGGCAGAAACTGAGGAGCAAGCCCCGGCAGAACAGGAGGGATCGGCAGTGAAAGAAGAACAAGCAGCGCCTGAAGAAAAAACCGAACAGCCTGAAACACCAGCGGAAGAGCAGCCGAAAGAAGAAACGCCTGCACCTGCGCCGAAAGACGCCACAGTCTATCCGGATATCGATCAATTGCCGGCAGAACCGACCATCATCAATGGAATCTTGCTGGCGAATAAGCAGCATCCGCTGCCTGCAAGCTATGCGCCAGGCGAAAACGCGAAGGCCCGTGCCGCATTTGATGCGATGGCACAAGCCGCCGCCGAAGATGGCCTGCAATTGGTTGCCTTCAGCACCTATCGCGGATTCGACCGCCAAAAACAATTGTACGAAGGCTACGTCGCCAAAGACGGCCAAGCCGCAGCCGACCGTTACAGCGCACGGCCTGGTTTCTCCGAACACCAGACAGGACTCGCTTTTGATATCGGCGAAGCCGGCCAGGAACAGCATTGGGCCTCGTCTTCCTTCGGTGACACGGCAGGGGGCAAGTGGGTAAAAGAAAACGCCCATAATTACGGCTTTATCCTGCGCTACCCGCAAGGAAAAGAACAGATCACCGGCTATATGCACGAATCCTGGCATTTCCGTTACGTCGGGAAAGAAGCCGCCACCGCGATCTACAACCAGAACATCACCTTGGAAGAATATCTGGGAATATAAGCGATAAGCGAATAAATGGAACCGGCCATTTTCCTGAAAAGGGAATGGCCGGTTTTTTTGTTGGATATTATTTGTAAGGAAGTGTCACTGTTAGTTGTCTTCATCCGCTAGTATCGACACTTAGCTGGACTTGAGAGTGAGATGAATCAGCCGAAGATTATTTTATCGCGAGATAGTCGCCTCCCGCTTGGGGTTGGCCTTTCGCAATAAGCCAAGAAGAACACTTGTCTTATTGCTCCGGCTAGCCAATGAATAGGCGAAAGGAAGTTGAGCCGATTCATTTGCGACGCATCTGCTCGCAGATGTGGGAGCAACGGTTTTTCTGCGATGCTTGAGCATAGCGAAAGTTGAGCACGGGTTTGTGCGCGGTTCGGCTTTAGATTTCATTGAATATTGCGTGCGAAGACGTATCGCTGTTGATTGACTTCATCCGCTCTTGGCGACGCTTAGCTGGACTTGATATTGCAGAGAAGTTCCACGCGTTATTCAATTTGAATTTACGAAGATGCTTAAAGTTTTTCATACTTACTTCAGTGTATGATGAATTATATTTCCTCTCTAAAACTAGAGATGAAGTGGAAAGGGGCGAATGGATGGCGAGGGGAAGCCGAGTCCATTCATTTGCGACGCATCTGCATGCAGATGTGGGAGCAACGGTTTTCCTGCGATGCTTGAACACAGAGAAACTAGGTGCCCTGGACTGAGCGCTAGCGAGGGAAGTGGCTGAAGCCGGCCCCCCCGGCAAGCGTCCTCCCTGGAGCATAATCTCCACCTCCATACATTTTATCTATTATTTTCCAATGAAAAGCATCCCCAAAATAAGCAACTCACCAAACGAAAAAAACGCCCTTTCCACATGGAGAGGGCGTTCGCTGGTTTGATTACAGAATCGGTGCCAATAAGCGGGCGATCGATTCTTTTGTTTTGATCATGCGCGTTCTGGCCATATACAGCTCATATGTCAGCTCCGTCGACAGTTCCATATCCTGGCGGAACAAATCGGCCAGCTCCATTGAAACCTTTTCATCGTAAATAAAGGCATTCACTTCGAAGTTCAGCTTGAAGCTCCGGACATCGATATTGGCCGTGCCGACAGTAGACGCCTCGTCATCGATGACGATCATTTTCGTGTGCAGGAAGCCGTTATCGTATACGTATATCCGCGCGCCTGCCCGAAGCATCTGCCCGGCGTAGGAATACGTCGCCCAGTAGACGAACGGATGGTCCGGCTTGTTCGGGATCATGATGCGCACGTCGATACCGGACAATGCCGCAATGCGGAGGGCGTCATAGAAGCTCGCATCCGGAATGAAGTACGGCGTCTGGATGTAAATGTATTCGCGTGCCAAATGGATCAGCTTTAAATAGCCGTCTTTAATCTGTTCCCAGTCCTCGTCCGGGCCGCTGGACACAATCTGCATGGAAGTCGAGCCATCTTCCGGCTGTGAAGGGAAATAAGCTTCATCATACACGATGTCGCGCCGCGCGGAAGCCTGGTTCCAATCGAGGATGAAGCGCGTCTGGAGCGGGTAAAGGGCATTCCCTTCCAAGCGGAGATGCGTATCGCGCCAATAGCCGAAGCGGCGGTTGAGGCCGAGGTATTCTTCCCCGACGTTAAAGCCGCCGATATAGCCGACCTTTCCGTCGATGACGACGATTTTCCGGTGATTCCGGTAATTCAGCCGGGGGTTGATGATCGGCATGATGGACGGGAAAAAGGTTTCCACTTCGCCGCCGGCTGCTGAGAATTCCTTGAAATGGCGCTTGCTCAAACTGCGGGAGCCCATGTCGTCATACAGCAGGCGGACTTTTACGCCTTCTTTGGCCTTGGCAAGCAAAGCGTCCATGATACGGTTGCCGAGCTGGTCCAGCCGGAAAATATAATATTGGATGTGGATATGGTGCTGTGCCTGTTCGATATCGCGGATCAGGGCGTCGAACTTTTCGCGGCCGTCGTTGAAGATTTTCACGCGGTTATTTTGGGTCAGTAAAGCACCGTTATTGCGCAAATGCAGGTAAATTAAATTGCTGTAATCTTTTGTGCTGACATCTTGAAAAGGGAAGGTGCCATCGTGGATTTCATTCATTTGATGGGCAATCAAGCTTTCGATCCCGATCCGTTTGCGGCCTTCTTCCCATTTGAACAGCTTTTTCTTGCGGAGTTTGCGTCCGAGCAATAGGTAGATGAAGAAGCCAGCTATCGGAATGAAGAACAGGACCAACAGCCATGCCCACGTGGAGGAAGCATCACGGCGTTCCAGAAATACCAGCGCCGCTGCCAGGAAAATGTTCAGGATAAAGATTGCAGCAGTCAACACAGAGATAATGGTGACGGTCATGGCCATTCTCCTTTTGGGGTAATTGTCTATTGCTTCTAGTATAGACTAGTTATATAAGTGAAAGAAAGGAAGAGCTGGATGGAGGTCATTTCCTTATTGTAACTTTTTATTGTAATTAATCGACACTCACCTTTAGTGGCGATAAAAAAACTGCACTCTTCAGATGAGAGTGCAGTTTCATTCAGCTGAGGCGTTCTTCTTCTTTCAATTGCTCGACAATGCCTTCGACTTCCTGGCGGCTCATCTTTTCCTTGCCCGACTTGAGCGCTTTTAAGGTGCTGTGGGCCAGGGCGAGCGGCACTTTGCAGAACATGAGTATGCGTTTGTTTTTGATGGATTTCACGTATTGATCGGCTTGCGACAAGTTTTCGCGGGCGTAGCTGAACATATCGTCACGCATCCAGCCGTCCGGCACGAAAGTGACGCCGCGCTCGTAATCTTCATCGTAATTGCGCAGCATGTTGACGGCCTGCAAACCACGGCCGAATCCGATGGCGAGGTCTGTATCCGTTTCAGTGCCGTCATGCCATTTCCAAAGGTCGGAAAGCATGACGCCAACGAGCCCGGCGACGTAATAGGTGTAATCGTCCAGGTCTTCGCGGGTATGGATGACCCAGTCTTTTTCGACCCATTTGGCCATGCCGCCAGCCATGATAGCTGTCGATTCTAGCACTTTTCCGCGGATTTCAGGCGGGCATACTTCGACCCAGTCCGGAAGCCGCATCGTCACGGACGGCAAATAGTCCGCATAAGGGGCGACAAGCGCCGCGTATTCCGTTTCGTCCATCTTCGTTTCGAGCATACGTTGAATGGAGCGCAGAAGAGACGCTTTCACTTCAGCTGGAAGCTCGGGATGGTCCTCGATTTCATCGATGGCGCGCATGCATAAATAGGCGGAGCCGACGGTTTTCTTCAGGACAGGATCCAAAAAGCTGATCGGTATGAAAAAGGTCCGGCTTGTTTGTTTCAGCATCGCGAGTGATTCTTTTTGCAGATTGGCGACTTTGCTCATCTTCAGTCCTCCTTTTTGTAGGTTTTGAACGAGCATATGTATGGGCTTGGCCCGATCTATTCGTAAATGTCTTCCTTCTAAATATAAACGAAATAGCCGAAAAAACAAATGATTACCTACAAAGCCAAAAGAAACCCCTTTGAAGAAACGGATTCTCCAAAGGGTTCAATCTGCATGGAAATGATTCCACGCCTCATAGATTCCGCCGGCGCAATGGCGGTTCGCGCGGAAAATGAGCGGATGTTCTTCATGGGTCTTGAGCTCGGGCTGGGCGTTTCCGACGATGACGGAAGGAAAGCCGAGCGTCAGCATCTCCAGGTCGTTTCCGGAATCGCCCGCGACCAGTAATTTAGCATCGGAAACGCCGTGGCGTTCCAGCAGATAGCGGAGCGCCTGGCCTTTCCCGCTTGCGGGAGGCAGGATATCCAGATCCTTGCCGCCGCTGAAGATCAGCTTATGGGGTACTTTTTCCGCTTCGAGCAGGCTGCGGAATTGTTCGACCGCTTGTGCATCCGTGACGTGGAAGGAGCGCCGGCTCGTCACAGGCAGGTCCTGTGGCGCCAATCCGTCGATTTCCTTCGCTAGCGCTTCGACTCGCTCCGGCGCCCAGTCATCCATCAAACGGGCTTCCCAGTTTTCGTCTTTTTGGAAACCGGTCCCCGTATAGATTTCGGTCCCGACATCGGTAACGAGTGCTTGTGGAATCGGAAGCCCTTCATCCGCGATCAGCTGCCGGGCAGAAGCGAGATGGCGTCCGGTAATATAGATTAAACCGACTTCATAAGGCTGCTGTTCATAGAAATCCAGCAATTCCTTCAGTCCGTCTTTATCACCGACTAAGGTTCCGTCCAGGTCGGTCGCCAGCAAGTGTGTTGCTCCGTTCACGGATAATCACCTCATACAATGTATTTATTTTTTTTGAAATGCTGTCCCAATTGAAATCTTTGCGCGCGATGCGTACCGCTTGGCGGCTAAGGCGTTCCACCAATAAAGAGTTGACGGACAGCACTTCCATGGCAATCGCCAGATCGATTTCGTTCTGCGCTTCGACAAGCAAGCCGCTGACGCCGTCTTCGACGACATTCTTCAAGCCTCCGACTTTCGAGGCGATGACCGGGCTGCCGCAAGCCTGGGCTTCAGCTGCAACCATGCCGAATGATTCGTAGAAACTCGGGACGATGGTGGCGGTAGCTGAATTGAACAGCAAAGCCAATTGCTCCTGGTTTTTCGGCCCGACAAAACGGACGTACTGTTCGATGCCGCTTACCGCTTTGCGCAGTTCCGCATCTTTCGGCAAGCCTGTTTCCGTGTCGATTGCATCGGGTTCGCCGCCGGCAATGACTAGTTCAGGCGTGTAGCGGCTGCCGCTTTTTTCCGTCAGGAGCTTGAAGGCTTTCAACAGGGTGAAGATGCCTTTCGTTGCCTCTAGACGGCCTGCAAAAACGAAAAGGGGGTCCTTGTAGCCGAATTTTTTCCGGATATGATGCCGGCTGCCGCGGACGCGGAACGCCTCGTCGACTCCGATAGGGATTACTGAGATGGGAGAAGCGGCAGGGACATTCTCTTTGATCACTTGTTTTTCTGTATTTGTCGTCGCCAGGATACGGTCGCTATGGGCAAGAATGGTTTCTTCCGCTTTTTCGCGCCGTGCGTCATGCGTGCCGGTCGCTTCTTCTTTAGCCCATCCGAGTGAATGGGATGTATGGATATAAGGGAGCCCGAACTCCTCTTTGAGTTTTTTTCCGATCAACCCCGAAAGCCAATAATGGGTATGGACGATATCGTAATTCGATAGCGGCAATGAGCGCTTCATTTCTTCATAAAATGCCGGGAGCATGGAGTACATTTCATTTTTTGAAACGAATCCTTTATAGCCGGCTTCTACACGGATCACACGGCAGCGTTCGCCGAAATGTTCCACTTGCGGGGCATTTTCATCGCACCAATGGGTGACGACATCCACCTGCCACCCTCTGTTTTCAAGAGCGAGTGCCAGTTGCTTGACGTAATTGTTTTGGCCGCCTGCTTGCTTTCCGCCGAGCTTTGCCAAAGGATCGCCATGGTCTGATACAAAAAGCACTTGTTTGGTCATTGTCGTTCATCTCCGTTCATTATTTCCTCCCTAAAAAAGCCGGGAGCGCATATTATATATACCCATATTCAGGGAATGCTAAACAGGATTTCTGAAAAGTTCCAAAACTTTTAGCGGCATGAAAAAAAGAACGCTTTTGAGAGCGTTCTTTCGTTCAATCATTTCGTATGGACGAATTTTCCGTAGGACGGTACGGCGACATCCGGGAAATGGTCAGCTAGGTCAACCAAGCCTTTTGCCAGTTTTGCGCCTTTCATCGGCTTGCCGTGTCCAGTGGCGGCGATGGATGGTTTCAGGTCTGTAAGTTTGGAGACGGATTCCCAGGCAGCCCGCCAGTCGGTCGTCAAATAGACAGGCGGCCCGTGCACTTCCTGTTTTTGGCGCAGGACTTTGTACAGTGAATCCTGCTTGACGGTAACGAAGGCATCTCCGGCGATCAGCACGCGGCCGACGTCCTTGAAGAAGGACACATGGCCTTTCGTGTGGCCGGGCGTATGGAGCCAGCGCCAATTCGGCAGATCCGGAATGCTGCCGTCCGCCGGCAATTCCACTAAATGCTCGGAAATGTCGATGGCTTTGACAGGGAAGGTCTTGGACATTTTGGCGACCATCCCGCCTTCTACGCCGGAATCGGGCTCAGGGTAATCTTCCTTGCCGTTCAGGTAAGGAAATTCCTCGGGATGCGCATAGACAGGGACCGGATGCTTTTCCAAAATGTCGATGAGACCGCCGACATGGTCGAAATGGCCGTGTGTCAGCAAAATCGATTGCAATTTTTGATCGGGGCCGAAGCGGTTTTCCGCTTCTTTTAGAATCTTGTCGGCTGAATGCGGCATCCCGGCGTCCACCAATACCCAGCGCGGGCTGATGGATGGGTTCCCGATCAGGAAGACATTGGAGATTTTCGTCGTGTAGCAATACGTATCCGGAGCGATTTCGATGCCCGAGCCGCTGCGGATCGATGTCATCGGCATGATTGCCTCAGTTTCAGTGCTGCGTTCCATAAACATTGATTCCTCCTTAGCGATTGACTGCTGGATTTTCTTCATATGAATGGTTTACCCGCTATGCAGAATTCAAATCCTAGCGGTGTTTGAGTCTCCTGCCGCAATTCGGTAGAATGGAAAGAAGATTGTCAAGGAAGCAAGGTGCAGAAAATGAAATCGATTATCATCATCGGCTCCGGTATCGTCGGGGCAAGCGCGGCGTATTACGCAGCGAAAGCAGGAAATAGCGTCACATTGATCGACCGTGCGGACCGCGGCCAGGCGACAGGCGCGGCGGCAGGCATCGTCTGCCCGTGGATCTCCCAAAGGCGCAACCAGGCCTGGTACCGTCTCGCTTCGAATGGCGCCGCCTATTATCCCGTGCTGATCCAGGAACTCGAAGCGCTCGGGGAGAAAGAGACCGGCTATAAACAAGTGGGCATCGTCAGCATCCACGAAGAATCGAAACTCGATAAGATGGAACAAAAAGCGCGCGAACGCCAAGCGGGTTCTCCCGAGATGGGCGAACTCGAACGATTGACGCCGGAACAAACGAAGGACAGATTCCCATATGCGGGCGATCGCTACGGTTCCTTGTATGTGAGCGGGGCGGCGCGTGTCGACGGCAGCGCCATCCGTGATGCACTGATCCGTTCCGCCAAGCGATTAGGCGCCAAGTTCATCCAAGGTGACGCCAAGCTGCTGATCGAAGCAGGGCAGGCGACAGGCGTGGAAGTAAACGGGGAGAGCTTGGCTGCAGACCGGATCATCTCTGCCGGTGGCGCGTGGGCAGCGGAGCTGTTCAAACCGCTCGGGCTTCACTTGAAAGTCGTTCCGCAAAAAGCGCAGATTTTGCATTTGCAATCTGACGACATGAGAACAGGCGACTGGCCGGTTGCGATGGTGCCGTTCGGGCAATACATCGTGCCGTTTGAGGACGGGCGCATCGTTGCCGGTGCGACACACGAGAACAACGCCGGCTTCGACGACAAACTGACTGCCGGCGGCATTTATCACATCCTGGAGAAGACATTGGACGTTGCGCCGGGGCTTGCCGCAGCCGAATTCACGGGAGCGGCCACCGGGTTCCGCCCGGCGACACTGAGCGCCTTGCCGTTCATCGGGCAAGTACCGGGGCAGGAGAAGCTGTTTGCCGCCAACGCACTCGGCGCGTCAGGGCTGACGGCTGGCCCGTATCTCGGCATGCAGCTAGCGAAACTTGCCACTGGCGAAACAACCGACCTCGACATCAGCCTGTACGATATCGAAGAAGCCTTCGAAGGGGCGGAATAACAAAACGGCAGGAGACACATGTCTCCTGCCGTTTTTTCATGGCATTTTGATTTTAACCGGCCTGGCCGGAAATCTTCCGGTAGGTTTCCAGGATGAAGCGCTTATATGGGAGATCCGGCATCGGTTCGATCAACTCTTTCGCTTTTTGTGCATAAACTTTTGCCTGTTCGTGATCGCCCAGTTGTTCATAGATCAGCGCCATATAGGCTTCTTTTTCATAATGCATCGACAGGTCGTACGGATGGTGGATAAAGAGGTTCATGCGATGCTGCTTGAAGCACTCAAGCGCTTCCTCGATCCGCCCCATGCCGAAGAGTGCCTTGCCTTTTTCCAAGAAATAAAAATCCTCTTCGTCCAGCAAGGTACGTGTTTCTTCAAGCAGCCTGTCCGCTTTTTCATATTCGTGTGTGAACGAATTGAAAAATTGGATTTCGATGGCGTTGGCATAAGCGGCGATTTCCGGGTCTTCCGAAAAATCCGCGAAAAGCTTTAGTTTGCCGATGAAATAATCTTTCCGCTCCAAATCCCCATCGAGCAAGGCTTCAAAGCCGGCCAGCCGGTACAGCGCATTGATCTGGTAGAAGATTTGATGCTCTTTGGAATAGGCAATCGCCTCTTCCATCAAGCGGCGGGCATTTTCCTTGTCGCCAGTCGCGGAATATAGGATCGATTCGTAATAGTCGAAGTCCAGTTTCTTCAGCGGATCGAGGCTGCCCGATTGCTCTTCGATAAACTTGCGCGATTCCTGCAACGATGCCAAAGCTTCCGTATATTGGTGCTCCGTGAATTTCATCAACGCACGGAACATGTGGAGGTCGGCGACGGAATTGATCAAATGCAATTGCTCATAAATTGCTTCCGCACGGTCGAACGCGTCTTTCCAGTCATGGCGTTTTGTGTGATAGCAGCAGCGGCTGTAAATTTCGAGCAACCGTGCCGATTCATAGCGGAACGGCAGCTTGTCCACATAAGGATGGATCCGCTCTGCAATTTCCGCATAGGCTGCGAGCATCTGCTCATCCGTCCCTGAGACTTTCCGCCGCTTTTCTTCGATTTCATCGAGCAATGCGCGAAGCTCGGCCGTCGGCATTTCCTGAAGCAATTCCGTGCGGTCGATCCCGAGGCGTTCCGCGATATAGGAAAGGCTTTCCATCGATGGATTTGCCTTATTGTTTTCGATCAAACTGAGCATGCCTTTCGTCAGCTCATCCCCGGCAAGGGCCTGTAAGGTCAGGCCTTGCTGTTTTCGTATTTGTTTAATCCGTTCCCCCAAAGTTGCCATGAACCCACCTGCTTTTTTCATATATTAGTAACGCCATGCTTTCATGCATCCGCCAATTCCTTTAGAAATGCGATTTTCACTTTCATTGTAAACCAGCCGGATGCTGCGTGCCGGAATTGATTTAAAAATATAGTTTAATTATATTAAACTTTTTCTTGCGATGCGAATAAAATGATGATATATTTTGTTTAATTAAATTAAACTTATTGAAAAGGGAGCGAACAACATGAACGAAGCGGGTAAAATCAAACAGGCTACGTACCATCTGTACACCTTCACCATCAGCAAATTGATTTCCACATTCGGCAGTTCGGTTTACGCATTCGGCATCAGCCTCTACGTCCTGGCCTTGACCGGTTCCGCCGCCAGTTTCGCCATCAACTTGATCTGCAGCATCCTGCCACGGACTTTGTTTGCGCCATTTGCCGGTTATGTAGCGGACAATTACCCGAAAAAAGCGGTCGTGCTCTTATCACAATCGGCGAGCATGCTGTCGGTGGGCGGGCTATTGCTCTACAGCATGTCGAACGGCTTGTCGCTGGCAGCGATCTACACAGCGACCGCGTTGATTTCCGTCAGTTCCATGTTCACAAGCGTCGCCTTTTCGTCTTCCATTGCCAACTTGATCGACCCCGACCGTATCCAAAAAGCGATGGGCTATAACCAGTCAGCACTCGCCATCGCGACAATCGGCGGGCCGGTCATCGGGGGGATGCTATTCGGCTTCGTATCGATGAATGTCTTCCTGCTCATCCAGGTGACAGCCTATGCCCTCGCAGCCGCTCTCGAAGCGACGATGAACTTCCGGCTCTATACGAGACGCATTGAAACGGAAACTCCGGAAGACAAGCAAGGTGTCTGGCAGGGCATGAAAGAAGGGGCTGCCTACTTGCGGAAAAACCGCGTCATCACCGTGATCGTCACGACGGCAGTCGGCTTGAACTTCTTCTTCTCCGCTTTGATGATCGGCTTGCCGTTCATCGCGGTCCAGCAATTGCAAGTGCAAGCGACGCATTTCGGCTTTATCGAAGCGATGATTGCGCTTGGCATGCTGCTGGCATCGATTTATTTCTCGGTGCGAAAAGAAGTCAAATTCCCGCTGCAATTTTCCAAGCGTGCCATCATCGCCATGTCACTGCTCCTTGCGGCTGTATCCCTGCCACTTGTCGCCGGCTTGTCCTATTGGGGCAATGTCATCTACCTGCTCGTGTTGATGCTGGCGTTCGGCATCTCCAATGTCTTCGTCAATACACCGATCGGGGTCATGATGCAAAAAGATGTCGACGAAGAATACCGCGGGCGCGTCTTCGGCATCCTGGAATCGATGGCGATGGCCATGATGCCACTCGGCTATTTGCTGTTCGGCTTGCTCTACGACCTGGTGCCTGCACAATACGTCTTGTGGGCTTGCAGCCTGTGCCTGTTGATCTTGACGGCTTACAGCATGCGCCCCGCCATCATCCGGGAAGCCTATCCGGAACTTGCGGAAAAGCCGATGCATAAAGTTTTGTCCTGAATCAATAAAGCCGCCTTATTTCCATAGGGCGGCTTTTTTTTGCCTCCAGGCAGTTCCATGTTTTAGGAGAACGTGGAAGGGGAAAAGCGAAGGAGACAAAACACTCGAGAAAGGTGGAGGTGTACGATGAAAGACAAAGTGGAAAAAGTCCCGGCACAGCATCAAGACCGCCAGCCCGGCTTCGAAACGGAAATGGAACCGCGCCCGGATTTCCAGGGAAATCTGGCGGGTGCCTCGCAGCGCTTGCCTGGCAAGGCTGCTCTCATAACCGGAGGCGATAGCGGGATCGGCCGAGCCATCGCCGTCGCTTTTGCAAAAGAAGGGGCAGACGTAGCGATTTCCTATTTGGATGAACACGAAGATGCCAAGGAAACGAAGCAGCTCGTCGAAAAAGAGGGGCGCAAATGCTTGCTCATCGATGGGGACATCGGCGATGAAGCGTTTTGCAAACAAGTCATTTCGCAAGTGATCGAGGAGTTCGGGAAACTTGATGTGCTGGTCAATAATGCCGCAGAGCAACATGTACAGGAATCGCTAAAGGACATCACGGCGGAGCAACTGGAGAAAACATTCCGTACCAATGTCTTCAGCATGTTCCACCTGACAAAAGCCGCACTGGATCATTTGAAGCCCGGCGCTTCGATCATCAATACCACATCGATCACCGCATTCCGCGGCGAGCCAAGCTTAATTGATTATTCTTCCACGAAAGGCGCGATTCTGGCGTTCACCCGCGCCTTGTCCGGATCGCTCGCAAAAGAAGGTATCCGGGTCAACGGCGTCGCACCCGGCCCAATCTGGACACCGCTCATTCCGGCTTCCTTCCCGGCGGAAGAGGTCGAGGGATTCGGAAGCGGCACACCGCTCGGGCGGCCGGGACAGCCCGATGAACTGGCCCCAGGATATGTCTACTTGGCTTCAGACGATTCATCTTACGTGACAGGCCAAGTGCTTCACATAAATGGAGGCACGCCATATTAAGTATTTTTAGGCATTCGATCAGCCGAACTGATCGAATGCCTTTTTTATCCATAAAAAAAATAATTTACAGGAGGAGAGGTGCGTGACATATCTGAGCAATTGAGAACACCATTGAAGAAACCGATCTGGACATTGGCCTTATTGAATTTAACGGATGGTTTTTTAACTTATTGGGGGCTGTTGGCAGGGGCGATCGAAGAGGCGAATCCGCTACTCAGTGGGTTGCCGCCGCTTGCGATCTTTATGCTTAAGCTGCTGTTATCCGCTTGCCTTGCCGCGTTCCTCTTCACTCCGCTCGTGCGGCTTGAATCCCGGGTCTGGCATTATTTTCTTTTGGCAGCCAATTTCGTATATGTCGGCATATTATCGCTGCATATTATCTGGATCGTTTTATTGTATCTATAAAAAAATCCCCGGACAGCTGGGCTGTCTGGGGATTTTCTATGCCGGGGTCTGGCCGGCTTCTGATTCCGTATAGCGCAATGATTTTTTCGAAGCTTTGAAAAGGACAATCAGCGCAATGCTGAAGATGGCAAGCGCGCCGGAAAGGTAATAGATCGCGCCCGATTGCATCGTCAATAGCCAAGTGAAAAACAAGGGCCCGATGATGCGCCCGAGATTATCCATCGAATAGGTCATGCCCGCCGCTGTCCCGTATTTGCCGCCAGCTTCTTTGGAAGTGAGCGAGACGAGTACGGTGCGCGCGAGGGCATTGCCGGCAGTGAAGATGCTGAGTGCGACGCCCGCAAACACCAGGCTGGTCGTAAACGGCAACAGCACCAAGCCTAGAGCGGTGACGATCTGTGCGCCGATGATCCACTGCGTCTCCGTGCCGTTTTTCACGCGCCGGACAACACCGCCTTGGATGGCAGCATCCACAAAGCCTGATGCCATGAACAAATACCCAAGCTGGAGCGGGGTAATCTGGATTTGGTCAATCTGGAACAATTGGAACGTCGACTCCAATCCTGCGAGCAGGAAAGTCACCATGAAAGAGAACAGGAATAAATAACGGATGCGGTATTGCCAAAGTGTGCTGGCGCCTTTTGGCACTAGCTTGCGCTTGACTGCTTCGCCCCTGCGGACCGGTTCTTTCAAGACGATGCTGGCATAGGCCATCAATAACAGGACAAGGACAGCTGAAGCGGTGAACGGCAAGGACAGGGAGACTGCCCCGAGCAAGCCGCCGATCGCCGGGCCAAAAATGAAGCCAAGACCGATCGACATACCGAGAAGGCCCATGTATTTATTGCGCTCTTCATCTGTGGTGATGTCCGCGACATATCCCGTGATGGCTGTATAAAGTGCGCCCGAGAACAGGCCGCCGATAATGCGCGACATATACAGCAAGACGAGGTTATCGAGAAACAGCGAGAACAGGAAAAAGCTGAGCGCGAATCCGGCAAGCCCGACCAAAATCAGTTTCTTGCGGCCGGTACGGTCGGATAATTTGCCCCATAACGGTGCGGTGAAGAAGGAAGACAGTGCGTATATCGTGATCAATCCCCCGACATGGATGTCCGCGTATCCTTGCTGGACGACCACTTCAGGGAGTATCGGGATGATCAAGCCGAAGCCGAGATAGACGAAAAACTGGACGGACATGAGCAATAGAATGGTTTTCTTCATAAAGGAATTCCTGCTTTCTGCAAAGACTATTGTTTTCATTTTACTCTTGTTTGCCTCTTAGAACAACGGCAGCGGCAAAAAGAGGGGCAATGAAAAAGCTCCCGCTTGCCTGATGGCAGCCGGGAGCTTTTTGGAATCCTTTATTTATTCAATTTCACGCGCTGTAACCGCAATGCGTTCATGACGACGGAAACGGAACTGAACGCCATCGCTGCACCTGCGAGCCAAGGCGCAAGGAACCCGGCAGCGGCAATCGGGATGCCGACCGAGTTATAGGCGAGCGCCCAGAACAGGTTCTGCTTGATGTTGCGGACGGTCAGGCGGCTCATGCGCACGGCATCCGCGACACGCATCAAATCGCCTTGCATCAAGGTGATGTCTGCGGCTTCCATGGCAATCGCAGTGCCGGTGCCCATGGCCATGCCGATGTCGGCAGTCGCAAGCGCCGGCGCATCATTCAAGCCGTCGCCTGCCATCGCGACTTTACGGCCCTGTTCTTGCAATTTCGCCACATGTCCCGCTTTTTCAGCAGGCAGGACGCCCGCTACGACCTCATCGATACCGACTTGCCTTGCGATGGCGTCAGCAGTGCGCTGCTGGTCACCGGTCAGCATGACGACGCGGAGCCCCATGCGTTTCATTTCTTCGACAGCGGCTTTCGCGGAGTCTTTGATTGTATCCGCAACGGCGATCAAGCCGGCATATTTTCCGTCGACAGCGATGAACATGGCGGTTTTGCCGTCTTGTTCCAATCGTTCGGCAGCTTGTTCATCGACCGTCAAGCCTTCGAGCAAGCGGCGGTTGCCGACCCAAACGTCCTGGCCATCTACCTGCGCTTTGATGCCGTGTCCAGGGACTGCTTCGAATCCAGTGACCGGAAGGCCGGCGGAACCGAAGTCAGCGATTGCCTGTGCGACGGGGTGCTCGGATTCGCTTTCCGCGCTGGCAACGAGCCGTTTAAGACGCTCGGCATCGATATCCGGAGCCGGAACGAAGTCGGTGACGACCGGCTTGCCGTTTGTGATGGTACCGGTCTTATCGAGCACGATCGTATCGATATGCTTCGTCGTCTCCAGCGATTCCGCTGTTTTGAAGAGTACGCCTTGTTCAGCGGAGCGGCCCGAACCAGCCATGATCGAAGTCGGGGTGGCGAGCCCGAGCGCACACGGGCAGGCGATGACGAGAACGGCAACCGTGCTGGTCAGCGCCGCTGCGAAATCCCCGGGAGCTGCCAGGAAGTACCAGACGAGGAAGGTCACGATCGCGATTCCGACAACGATCGGGACGAAAATGCCGGAAATCTGGTCGGCCAGCCGCTGTATTGGCGCTTTCGAGCCCTGAGCCTGTTCGACAACGCGGATGATGTTCGACAGTACGGTATCTTTGCCGATTTTATCGGCGCGAACTTTTAGGGAACCATTGGCGTTCACGGTCGCGGCGTATACGGCGTCGCCTTCCGTTTTATCGACCGGCAAGCTTTCGCCTGTCAGCATCGATTCGTCGACCGCGGAACTTCCGGAGATGACGGCCGCATCGACAGGGATGGAAGCCCCCGGTTTAATCAGCAGGACATCGCCTTCTTTGACGTCTTCAATGGGCGCGCTGATGAATTCCCCGCCGCGTTCAACGAGTGCGTGCTGAGGCTGCAATTTCATCAGTTTTTTGATGGCATCGGACGAGCGGCCTTTCGCACGGGCTTCAAATACTTTCCCGAGGACGATCAAGGTGATCAATACGGCACTCGTTTCGAAATACAAGCCCATGTTATGGCCCATCCCCAAGTTGGCGAGGACGAGATAGACGCTGTAGAAATAGGCGGCCGATGTACCGAGCGCGACCAAGACATCCATATTGGCGCTTTTGTTTTTCAATGCGAAATAGGCGCCTTTATAGAAAGTCGCCCCGACCCAGAACTGTACCGGTGTCGCAAGCGCCCATTGGACGAACGGATTCATCAGGAAATCCGGGACGTACATCCAGGACGTGAACGTGAAATGGCTGAACATCGTCCATAGGAGCGGGAATGAGAAAGCGGCTGAGATCCAGAACAGGCGGGTCTTTTTCTTGATTTCCTGTTCCTTGTAATCGGTCGCTTCCTGCTGGTCCTGCTCAAGCACGGCGTCATAGCCGAGCGATTGGATTTTCTGGACAAAAGCTTCAGGGGTCAAGGTGCCCGGGCTGTAGACGACGTGCCCGCTTTCCATGGCGAGGTTGATGGTCGCGTTTTCGACGCCTTCCATTCGGTTCAGCGCTTTTTCGATCCGTGCAGAACAGTTCGCGCACGTCATGCCCTGGATCGAGAAATCGACTTCTTCTTGCTGTATGCCATAGCCGAGCTGTTCGACTTTTTGATGCAAATCCTTCAGATCGGATTGTTCATCATCGAAACTGACCGATGCTTTTTCGGTTGCGAAATTGACTGTTGCGGATGATACGCCGGGCAGCTTCTGCAGGCCTTTCTCGACCCGGTTTGCGCAAGCCGCGCAAGTCATGCCGGTAATCGGCAGTTCCGTTTGTTTAGTAGCCATGTATAATCCCACCTTCATACCTTATAGGGGTATATAGTTTTGAAAAAAATAACTGCGTTTCCGCAGTTATTCGCTTAATGCCGCTACATCATAACCTTGGTCCTCGATAGCAGAGGCGATTTGCGCCACATCCACGTTTGCGCTGTCATACGTGACATCGACTGCGCCTTGCTCAAGTGAAACATCCACCTTTTCGACACCGGACAATGCACCGACGCTGTCTTCTACGGATTTTACACAATGCTGGCAGCTCATGCCGCTTACTTGCAAATGGACTTGTTCTTTCATGGGAAATTCCTCCTTGGTATTTATATTATTACTTTCTCATCAACTTTTGGAACGTGACGAGCAGTTCGTCCAGGATCTCTTCATCGCCTGAAGCCAGGCGGTCTTTTACGCAGCCTTTCAAATGGCCATCAAGCAGCACTTTCGTCACGCTGTTCAATGCAGACTGGGTGGCAGCCAATTGGGTGATGATGTCATCACAATAGACATCCCGGTCCACCATGCCTTTGATGCCGCGTACTTGCCCTTCGATGCGATTCAGCCGATTCGTCAAATCGCGTTTGACCGAAGGGGGGTGATGGCTTTTTCTGCAGGCATCCGGGGCTGGCATTTCTTCGATTGCTTCACTCATTCAAAACCCCTCCATTTTTGACGGCGAATCATTCGCCAGCTTTATTCAATCGATAAGTGAATTATTTACGATTACAGCTTCAGTATACCTTAAGGGGGTATGCGTTTCAAGAGATTAACTCAAGCTTTGCATTTGTCATCAAATTGATACGTTTGAAACCTTGAAATGATGGTATTATATACGTAGATAAAGAAAAGTCAACTATTTCGAACGGAACAGTCACATCAGCGAGATCTGCACACGTCCAAATAGCAACAACTACTCTTAAAGAGGTGATCATGGATGATTAAAAATGGAGAGATCCGCAACATCGTATCAAATCTTGCAAAGCTTGGCGTCCAGGCGAAGATAACGAAATCCCGTGTAGAGCTGAGCAAAACGCTGGCATTGCCGCAACCGCCGCAAGCATCATCCCATTCTTCATAAAAAAACTCCGACGCCCAATGCGCCGGAGTTTTTATTTGCTTCATGAATTTTGCCGCGACCGGTCGAACATATAGTTCTTGTGATGGAACCGCATGCTGAAGACGACGCCGAGCGCGAGCATATTGCCGATCAAGGAACTGCCCCCGTAGCTGATGAAAGGAAGCGGGATCCCGGTGATCGGGAGCAATTGGATGGTCATGCCGATGTTCTGGAAAACATGGAAAGTGATCATCGCGATAATCCCTGCGCATACATAGGTGCTGAACGTATCCTTGAATTGAAGCGTGATCTTCGTCAAATGGTAAATGAGCATGAAGAACAAAATGATCACGGCACTTGCCCCGATGAACCCGAAATCTTCCGAGATGACGGTGAAGATGAAATCGGTGTGGTTTTCCGGCACGTACACTTGACGGCCTTGATAGCCTTTTCCGAACACTTCGCCCGAACCGATCGCATTCAAGGCGGCAATCAGGTTATAGCCGCCTGACTCTGCGTAGGAGTAGGGGTCGAGCCATGTGTAGATGCGCTCGAACATATAAGGCTTCAAGCCGAAGCGCCCAAGCAATTCCTGCATATTGAGTGTCATCCACAATAAGATGACGCCGACGAGCGCGACACCGCCGAAGCTCGGCAAGATGATTTTCCAAGAGATGCCCGAGACGACCACGATGGCCAGCGTAATGGCAATGAACACAAGCGCTGTTCCGAGGTCAGGCTGGAGCAGGATGAAGCCAAGTGGCATCGCCAGCATCACGGCAATTTTCCCGAGCAATAATAAATCGGTTTTGATGGTGCTCAGCAAATGATGTTCGTGATGTGAAGAAATCATTTTCGCGAGCGCTAAAATATAGAAGGTTTTCATGAACTCGGCTGGCTGGATATTGACGAATGGCGTGTGGAACCACGCTTTTGCGCCATTGATCGGCTGCGCGATCTGGCCTTGCCCGTCCGGTGCGACCATCAGGGCGAACAAGAGCAATAGGCCCGCCCCGTACAAATAATACGCCATCTTTTTGTATTGGTCGGTATCGAAGTACATCAATACAGCGATCATCCCGGCCGACACGATATAGAACAGCGCCTGGCGCGGGACAAAATTGGTCAAGTACTGCCCGGAAGTCTGGGCAGAAGAGATCGCGACCAAGCTGACGATGAAAAACAGGAACAATATAAAGGTGAGCGACCAATCGAAACGATCGGAAAAGCTCTTGTTAGTTTGCATATCAATTCACCCATACTTTTCTTAAACTATAACGCCCATCATTATACAGCATATGCCAAACTTGTGCGCATGCAAAAAGTAATGACGATTTGAAAACAGGAATGTTTCCTAACCGGCGCCCAAGCCGTATAATGAGAGAGGAAATGGAGTGGGGCACATGGAGAAAAAACCGTTGAAGGCGGATTTTTACATACAGCATTTATATATCTATGTGAGCGAAGCGGACAGAATGGCGCTTTTCAGCGGTTTTGGCTTTGGACACTTTCTCGAGGCGGTCGACATGCCGGAGAATTTATTGCTCTTGAAGCATCCGTATGAGGAAGCTTCTTTTAATATGCACACCCATCTGGACTTCGCGACAAAGGAAGAATACAGTCAGTTGAAAAGGGCCCGCTCCAATCGGAAAAGCGAGTTCTGCTGGGTGGATTTCCGCAGTGAAAAGCAATTGAATTCATTGACTCCCCAGGAGCAGGCGGAACTTCTCTACTTGGGGCATAAAAAAGAACCGGTGAAAAGCCCGTTCTTCACGACGCTGCAAAACGAGTACGTGTATTTGGCAGGTGAGGAAAAGGAATGGACCAAGATCTATTTCCGGCGCATGGAAAAACTCGGCGCATTGATTGCTAATCATTTTACGCAAATCATCCGCAAAGAAACGAATGGCCAGCATTTTTTCCGCCGCCGGATGAAGGACTTGATCCCGGAGCTGCCGAAAGAGCAATTCCATAAGCTGCGCATGGACATGGGCGAAGGGGTGCTGCTGTCGCTGGCTGATCCCGAAAAAACGAAAAATACGATTGAACTTCATGTCCGGACCGTCGGGGAAATCGATTTCATGGACGAGTTCTGGGAAGATCTCGGGGATACGATCCGCAAGCCGCTATCGGGACGGATTGTTTACGACCGAAAACAAAAAGGCTGGAAATGATACTCGGTAAGACGCGGGTATCATTTTTAGTTGGGGCGATTTTACAGCTGCTGACAAAAAGATTTTTCGGCTGACAGCGTTCGTGATAAACTAAGCAATATGCAAAACGAAATGAGGGTCACTAATGAAAAAACGAATTGGGCTTTTATACGGCGGCAAATCCGCTGAACACGAAGTATCGTTGACAACAGCGAGCGCATTCTCGAAAGCGCTTGATTTTGATAAATATGAAGTATACCCGATCTACATTACGCAAGAAGGCGAATGGCGCAAAGGCACTCCTTTGGCCGGACCGGTTTCTACTATAGAAGAGCTTCAGTTGCCGGGCGAAGAGGAACGTAAAAACGACATCTCCAGTTTCCTTCCAACTGGCCAGGAGCCGGCGCTCGACGTCATCATTCCGCTCCTTCACGGGCCGAACGGGGAAGACGGCACGGTGCAAGGCTTGCTTGAAGTGATGAACTTGCCGTACGTCGGCAATGGCGTCCTGGCCTCGTCGGCGGGAATGGACAAAGTGGTCATGAAGCAATTGTTCGAACAAGCCGGGTTGAACCAGACGCCTTACGTCTATTTCCTGCGCCGCGATTGGAAAAACGGACAGGACCTATGGCTGGATAAAGTCGAGCGGGAGCTGGCATGGCCGGTATTCGTCAAACCGGCGAACCTTGGTTCGAGTGTCGGCATCAGCAAAGCCGAATCACGCGAAGAACTGATTGCCGCGGTTGAGGAAGCACTTAAATTCGACCGGAAAATCGTCATCGAACAAGGCGTGGCCGGCCGTGAAATCGAAGTCGGCGTGCTCGGCAACGATGAGCCGGAATGCTCGGTGGCTGGCGAAATCAAACCGCTGAAAGCATTCTATGATTACCAGGCGAAATACAAAGACGGCAACACGGCGATGATCATCCCGGCGGAACTGCCCGAAGCGGTTTACGCAGAACTTGTCGAGTCTGCGAAAAAAGCGTTCAAGATCCTCGATTGTGCAGGGCTTGTGCGCGCAGACTTTTTTGTGACGGATAGCCACGAGATCATCATCAACGAAGTCAACACCTTGCCGGGCTTCACGCCATACAGCATGTTCCCGCTATTGTGGCAGCATACGGGCCTCGAGTACCCGGACCTCATCGAGAAACTTATCGAACTTGCTATCGAACGTTTTGAAGAAAAACAATTATTGCAATTTAAAATGGATTGAGTGGGGAGAACCTATGAAAAAACCGATTGAACAGATAGCCGGATGGCTGGACATCAAGACGAATTTAAAAGGGATTGAAGTGACTGGCGTGTCGATCAATACGCGGACTCTGAAGCCGGGCGATTTGTTCATTCCGTTCCGCGGCGAAAATGCCAATGGGCATAAATACGTCCGTTACGCGATCGAAGCGGGGGCTGCCGCTGCATTATGGCAGCGCGACGAACCCGAACCGCCGTCCGATTTGCCGCTATTGATCGTTGACGATTGCGAAAAGGCATTGCAGGAAATGGCGCGCGCCTACCGTAATGAACTCAAGGCGACCGTGATCGGCATTACCGGATCCAACGGCAAAACCTCGACGAAGGACCTGGTCGCGAGCGTCTTGAAGCCATACTATAAAGTGCAGAAAACACAAGGCAATTTCAATAATGAACTGGGGCTGCCGCTGACGATCCTGTCTTTGGATGAAGATACCAAATACGCTGTCCTTGAAATGGGCATGAGCGGCTTCGGGCAAATTCAATTCCTGTCAGAGCTCGCACGCCCGGATTACGCGGTCATCACCAATATCGGCGAAGCGCATATGCAGGACCTCGGATCGAGAGAAGGTATCGCCGAGGCGAAGTTCGAAATCGTCGCTGGGCTCGAACAGCATGGCAAGCTTTTCTATGACGGCGATGAGCCGCTATTACTGCCGTTTGTCGAAGATTTTACCCAAGCGGTATCGTTCGGCTTCGGCCCGGATAATGAACTGAGCGTGACCGACATCAAAGCGACGGAAGACGGCAGCAGCTTCCTGGTCAACGGCATCATCGACGCGAAGTTCTCCATCCCTGTGCTCGGCGAACACCAAGTGAAAAACACCTTGCCGGCGATCTTGATCGCCCTAGAAGCCGGATTGACGGAAGAAGAGATCCGCCGCTCATTGAAAAATGCAGCGCTGACCGATATGCGCATGCAGCTGGTCCCTGCAGAAAACGGTGCGGTATTCATTAATGATGCATACAACGCGGCGCCGACTTCCGTGAAAGCGGCATTGAATTTCATCCGGGAGACGACGATGAAAGAAACGAAATGGGCAGTGCTCGGCGATATGCTGGAACTTGGCGAACACGAGCAGCGCTTCCATGAAGAGCTGGCCGGTTCAATCGGCCCGGAACTCGAAGGCGTCTGCCTGTATGGCCCACGCATGAAATGGCTTTATGATAAACTAGCCGCTTCTTATGAAGGGAAGTTATTGTGGAGTGAAGACGATTATGGCCCGATCATCGACCTGTTGAAGAAAAACGTCAAGAAAGATACAGCTGTCCTCGTTAAAGGTTCACGCGGCATGGCGCTGGAAAAAGTCATCGAACCGTTTACCGGCCAATGAAAACCGGTGTGCTGTGCATCCATGGGTTTACCGGAGGCCCGTTCGAGGTCGAGCCGTTCGCTGACTATTTAGCGGAGCAGACGGATTGGGTAATCGAGATCCCGACATTGCCGGGGCATGGCGAAAAGCTGGAACTTGGCACGCAAAGTGCTGAAGTGTGGATGATGGAAGCGGAGCTTGCGCTGAAACGTTTGAAAGCGAAAGCCGACCGCGTCATCATCGTCGGCTTCTCGATGGGCGGGCTGATTGCACTTTATCTGTCGATGCGCTACAAGATCGACCGGCTCGTGTTATTGAGTGCCGCGGTAAAATATATCAGCCCGGTGCAGATGCGGGCAGAAGTGCGTGGAGCGCTGCGCGATTTGATCAGCAAACGGATCACCCAAAATGCGCTGTACCATTTATATGAATACAAATTCCGCAATACCCCGCTCCGTTCGACTGTCGAATTTTTGCGTGTTGTCAAAACAGTGGAACCGTATTACCACTTGATCGATGTGCCGGCCTTCATCGTCCAAGGGGAAAAAGACGGCATCGTCCCGCCGTCCGCAGCCCAGCACATTTATGACCATCTGGGTTCCGGGGAAAAGCACCTTTATCACTCGGCAACCGGCAAGCATCTGATCTGCTATAGCGACGACGCCGATGAATGGTTTCCGAAAGTCTTGGAGTTCATGCGCAAGGAACAGTAAACTGATAATTGGAACCTTTGCATATCAATTGCATGTCAAGGTGAAGCGTGTTATTCTGTTTAGAGCAATGGATACATTTTTGAGACACTCTTCCTCCGTGAAGAGGTTTTTTTTGAGCATAAACGGTTTGTTCTACTTACTGGGGAAGACAACCCCGCTGTGCAGACCGCTCGGCAACGACCGAGCTTTTCCTGTTCACACATCCCCTCTGACTTAAAACTCCAGAGCATGATTTTCGACGTGAAAGTTCTTAATAAAGGCTCGACCTTGTCATAAATTCATCTAAAATGTGTACCATTTGTAAATAAGATGAAGACAAAAGGAGATTGAAAAAATTTGGTTAAATTTACAGAATTAAACATCAGCGAAACAACATTGAAATCCGTAAGACGTATGGGCTTCGAGGAAGCGACACCTATCCAGGAAGGCACAATCCGCCTGGGCATGGAAGGCAAAGACATTATCGGGCAAGCACAAACAGGTACTGGTAAAACAACCGCTTTCGGTATTCCGTTGATCGAGAAAATCGATACACGCGACGGAAATGTGCAAGGTTTGGTCATTGCACCGACACGCGAATTGGCGATCCAGGTTTCTGAAGAACTTTACAACCTAGGTAAAGACAAAAACGTGCGTATCCTATCCGTATTCGGAGGCCAGGAAATCGGCCGCCAGATCCGCGCTTTGAAAAACCGCCCTCAAATCATCGTCGGCACGCCTGGTCGTTTGCTTGACCATATCAACCGCCGCACGCTGAAGCTTGAAAACGTCAATACGCTCGTGTTGGATGAGGCTGATGAAATGCTGAACATGGGCTTCATCGAAGACATTCAGTCCATCATGTCGAATGTCCCTGAAACCCGTCAGACGCTTCTGTTCTCCGCTACAATGCCGGATCCGATCCGCCGCATCGCTGAAAAATTCATGAAGACGCCTGAAATCGTCAAGATCAAGTCGAAAGAAATGACTGTCGAGAACATCGAGCAGTTCTTCGTGAAATCCGTAGAACGCGAAAAATTCGACATCCTTTCCCGCTTGTTGAACGTTCAGCAGCCGGAACTTGCGATCGTCTTCGGACGCACGAAGCGCCGCGTTGACGAATTGGCGAAAGCGTTGAACCTCCGCGGCTACCTTGCAGAAGGAATCCACGGCGACCTTAGCCAAGCGAAGCGCATGTCTGTTTTGAAGCAATTCAAAGCAAACAAAATCGACATCCTTGTTGCAACTGATGTAGCGGCACGCGGTCTTGATATCTCAGGCGTATCTCACGTATACAACTTCGATATCCCGCAAGACCCTGAAAGCTATGTCCACCGCATCGGCCGTACTGGCCGTGCAGGCAAAAAAGGTGTAGCCGTTACTTTCGTTACACCGCGCGAAATGGGCTACCTGTCGATCGTCGAAAGAACGACGAAGAAAAAAATGGAAGCTCTAGTTCCTCCAACTGCTGATGAAGCGGTCATCGGCCTACAGCGTGTTGCGATGGAACAATTGGAAACAATGACTGAGAAAAACAACCTCGGCAGCTACCGTGAACTTGCAGCGGAAATGCTGGAAAAACACGACGCAGTCGATTTGGTTGCAGCAGCGCTTAAAACGCTGACGAAAGATCCGGAAGATGCTCCAGTCCAAATTACTGAAGAGCGCCCATTGCCATCACGCGGCGGTGGCGGCTACAAAGGTAAAGGTGGCGGACGTTCCGGCGGAGGATACAAAGGCAAGAGCGGCGGCGGACGTTCGTCCGGCGGTGGCTATAAAGGCCGCCGTGACTCAGGCCGTCCTTCAGGGGGAGGGCGTCCTGGACGCACTCGCCGTCACGAATCCTAAAATCCAATCCACAAGACTACAAGACGGGGGACCGGCAGCAACTGCCGATTCTCCGTCTTTTTTGTCGTTTCGGAATAAGGTACAATGAAATGAAACGTTCCGGTTCATGAAACGTATAGATGAAGAGAGTACTCTTGATTGGAGATGACATAATGAACCATCAACCGAAAAACCGGATCTCGCGAAAGGGGCTGACTGTCTGGCGCCTCTACGGAACGATCGAGACAGCGGTTGTCGCTGTGCTGTTGGCGGGCATGGGGACCCTTACATATTTCTTCGACTGGCCAAATTGGATTTATGCCGCAGCGGGAGGCGTCTTGGTGCTGTTCGCATTCCTGTTCATCTATCTATTCCCGAAGATCCGCTGGGAAAGGTGGCGTTACGAAGTGCGTGACCAGGAAATCGAATTGCAGCACGGCCTGTTCATCGTCAAACGGACGCTTGTGCCGATGGTCCGCGTCCAGCACGTCGACACCGAACAAGGGCCCATTCTCCGCAAATATGACCTGTCGGAGATCTCCATTTCGACTGCCGCGACAACCCATACCATTCCAGCATTGATAACGGAAGAAGCGGATGAATTGCGCTCCCGTATTTCCGTGCTCGCAAGGGTGGCGGAAGATGATGTCTGAGACACGCTACAAACTGCATCCCATTTCAGCACTCATTAATTTCCTTAAAGGCTTAAAAGAATTGATCTTGCCTTTCGTCATCATTTTCGGAGCGAACTTGTTCCGCGAAGACGGCATTTCGGGCATGTTCAACCAGGGCTGGCAAGGCTTATTGCCGCTGCTTATCGGCGGCGTGGTGCTGCTGTTCATGCTGATTGCCGGCATCATCAAATGGAAACGCTTTGTCTACTGGTTTGAAGACGGGGAGCTGCGGATCGAGTACGGGTTGTTCGTCAAAAAGAAACGCTACATCCCGTTTGAACGGATCCAGAGCCTGAACTACACGGAGGGGATTTTCCACCGGCCGCTCGGGCTCGTCAAAGTGAAAGTCGAAACGGCCGGCTCCGGAAAAGCGGGACAGTCGGAAGCGGAACTGACCGCCATTTACCGGGCGGAAGCCGACCGTATCGAACAGGAAATGCATATGGCGAAACGCGGTTATGCACCGCAAGCCGGGCCGGGTGGCGAAAAGCTCTATGGGCCGGCCGAAGCCGAGCCGCCACGCGATGAGCCTGTGGAAGAACAAGCGCGTGTTTTGTACCGCATGAGCATGAAGGAATTATTGGTGCTCGCGACCACTTCCGGAGGGATTGGCGTCGTCATTTCCGGTGTGGCTTTGTTCTTATCGCAATTCGCAGAGTTGATCCCATACGATGCCATCTACGAGGAAGTCATGCTATTCATGCGCTTCGGCTATCTGGTTGTTGCATTGACCGTGTTCGCGGGGCTATTGCTTGCGTGGGTCATTTCGGTGGCCATGACACTCATCGCCAATTATCAATTCACCATCCATGCAGACGATGAACGGATCTACATTACAAGAGGCTTGTTGGAAAAGAAAAAAGTCTCTGTGCCGTTTAACCGCGTGCAAGGCATTAAAATGACGCAAAATCCACTGCGCCAATTATTCGGCTATGTCAACGTCACGGTCGAAAGCGCAGGGGGCACCTTGGCCGATAAAGATGAAAAGATCCGTTTATTCCCGCTTGTTAAGCAAGAGAAGATGAAGCCGGTCCTGGATGAACTGTTCCCGGATTTCGACTGGACTCCGGAATTGACCCGCTTGCCGAAAAGAAGCCGCCCGTTCTTTTACCGACTGTCGATCGGCTGGCTCGTTCCGGCATTCGCGGCGCTCGGCTATTTCTTCTATCCTTATGGCTTATGGGCGATTGCGGTCGTTCCGGTCATCGTTGCCATCGGCCTCTGGCAGCACCGTTCGGCGGGATACTCCATCTCGGGGCGCCAATTGACGGCGCAATTCCGCGGCATCAGCCTGCATCGCTTTTACATGCTGAAAAAACGCATCCAAGTAGTTGCGGTAACACGGACGATTTTCCAGCGCCGCCGCGATGTCGCGTCTGTCCATGCGACGATCAAATCAGGCATGCTCGGAGCCACCGCGCTAGTGCCGAATCTGGCTCGGGAAGATGCCGAATGCATCCTGGCCTGGTATGAACCATCGAGGCAGCGCCAGGCAATCGATCAGGAAACAACGAAAAACCCTCAACCGAATGAAATCGGCTGAGGGTTTTTTCAGGAGGGTCAGCGGCGGTTTTTGGCGCGCCAGCTGACGATGCGTTTCGGATGGAAATAGCTGAGCCCGATGAGGAAGCCGGTGATCATGCCGGCGATGTGCGCCGTGACGTTGATGTTCGGTGTCACAAATGTCATGACTATACTAATGACAATGATCGGGAGTATAATTTGTTTGAGCTGCGGCAACGCACGGCCGCCGTAATAGACGAGCGCGCCGAACGCGCCGAAGATCCCGAAGATCGCGCCGCTAGCCCCGACATGTACATAATCGAGCGGCTGCAGGAAATACGTGGCCGCCGATGCGAAAAGGCCGGCTAGCATATAAATCGTGATAAAGCGCATCTTGCCGGTCAAACGCTCAAGCTCCGGCCCGAATAAAAACAGCGAGAACATATTGAACAGCAAATGCATAAAGCCCCCATGGAGGAAGATCGGTGTTACAAAGCGCCACCACTCGCCATTCGCGATGTGGAAGTTCGACCCGACGCCATAATAGTAAATGTATTCACCGAGCATCGGCAAAAATGTCAGTAAGTGAATGAGGACATTCAACGCAATCAACGTCGATACGACTGGGTACATTCTTAAATACTGTGAAAAACTTTCTCTTCTGATAAACAATAAGGTCACCTCAATTTCATAGCTTTATTATACCCGTTACCCATTTGCGAATGAAAGGAGAAACCTTTATGATAACAGGAATCGGTCTTGATATCGTCGAGCTGGAGAGAATCCGCAGGCTCGATGAAAGGTCTTCGAAATTCCGCGAACGTGTCCTGACCGAAACGGAACTTGCCGAGTATCTTCTATTGAAGAACAAACGCAGGACCGAATTTCTGGCGGGCCGCTTTGCAGCGAAAGAAGCGTTCGCCAAAGCCCGCGGAACCGGAATCGGCGCAGCCTGCCCTTTTTCGGATATGGAAATCAGAAAAGATGCAAACGGCAAACCCGGCATGTTTTTCCGCGGTGCGGAATGCGGGTTTGTTTCAATCACCCACTCAAAAGAATTTGCCGCCGCGCAAGTTGTTTTGCAAACCGAATGAACAGGATGTGTAGATTATGGAAATGTATCGACCGACAAAAGCAGTCATCAACTTAGAGGCGATCCGGAATAACCTGTCAGCATTCCAAAAACGGGCTGGCGGCGCTGAAGTGATCGCAGTCGTTAAAGCGGACGGCTATGGCCACGGGGCGGAAGAAGTTGCCCGCACTGCCGTTGAAAACGGCGTCCGCCTGCTCGCTGTCGCTACGCCAGATGAAGCGTTATTATTGCGTCGCGGGGGAATCGAGCAGGATATCCTCGTCATGGGGGCAGTGCCCGCTGCTTTTGTGCCGGTAGCGCAACGCGAAAATATCATCGTTACCGCCCTGTCGCTCGAGTGGATCGAGTCGGCAGAGAAAGCTGCCGTTTCAGGACAGCCGCTCCGTGTCCATTTGAAAGTCGACACCGGCATGGGGCGTCTCGGCATACAACCCGAGGAAGCGGAAGCGGCATTTGCCAAACTGGCTTCGGATGTATTTTCGTTTGATGGCATCTTTACGCATTTTGCCGCAGCAGACGATGAGGACACGTCACTTTTTGAGCAGCAAGCCGAGCGGATGAACGGCGTGCTGGGGCAAGTGCCTGAAGGAGTCATGGTTCACGTGTCGAACAGTGCTGCGGCGCTCATGCACCCGTCTGTCGCTTGCGATGCCGTCCGGATCGGCATATCGCTCTATGGCATCGCGCCGTCACCTTATGTTGGCGAACATTCGCCGATTGCGCTTGAGCCGTCACTGAGCCTGGAAACGGAAATTGTCCACATCAAGAAAGTGCAGCCAGGTGCGACAATCAGTTATGGCGCGACGTACCGGAGCGAAGGGGAAGAGTGGATTGCCACGCTTCCTGTCGGCTATGCGGACGGCATGCTGCGCGGCTTGCAAGGACAGGAAGTACTGGTCCGTGGCCAGCGGGCGCCGATTGTCGGGCGCATCTGCATGGACCAATGCATGGTCCGCCTGAAAGAGCAGCTGCCCGTCGGAGAACCGGTCCAACTGATTGGCCGTCAAGGGGACGGGGAAATCTTGATCGATGAATGGGCCGAAAAGCTGGGCACAATCCCCTATGAAATCCCTTGTATTTTGACGAAGCGGGTTCCGCGCGTCTATGTGAATGGCACCAAAAATGCCGGATCGCCTTTTCAGCCGAACGATTCAATGGTAAGATGAGAAGGTAAATTAGACAGAGATCGGGATTTTCGGAGGTGTCGGCTGTGTACGAGAAGTCAAAGACGAAAGAAGTGGTAGTTAAATTGCCGAAGCAATTCATGTCGGAACTTACTGCCCACTCAAACGAACGCATTGAGGAAAACGGTGAATTTATCTATGTATCGACTCAACGGGTAACAAAAAATGTCTACGATTCATATCATATTCGGGAAGCGATGATCAAGGGCTATGTGGAAATGTCGCAGATCAACCTGTCAATTGCCTGCGAATGTTCGCACGCTGAGTACGAAGCGGAGCACACGACAGTGCAACTCGTAAGCGGAGGGTGACAACTTGATTGTAAAACGCGGGGATGTTTTTTTCGCAGAATTATCACCGGTCGTCGGGTCTGAGCAAGGGGGGACCCGTCCGGTCTTGGTGATACAAAACGATATCGGGAACCGGTTTAGTCCAACAGTGATCATTGCGGCGATCACCGCCCAGATCCAGAAAGCCAAATTGCCGACCCACGTGGAAATCAACGCCAAAAAATATGGCTTTGAGCGTGATTCTGTTATTTTGCTTGAACAATTGCGGACGATTGATAAATCGCGTTTGACGGATAAGATCACACAGCTGGACGATGCGTTGATGGAAAAGGTGGACGAAGCCTTGGAAATTAGTGTCGGACTTGTAAAATTTTAGCATACATACTCCATGGAAATACCCCGAGATGGCTTTTCTCGGGGTGTTTTCGTATAGAAAAGCATCATAAATCGGGACGGTTCATCAAAAAAGATGTGAAATGCTTCGTTTTCCGATACAATGGATAGACAAGTATGAAATTGTGGCTGCAAGAGTCACCGGGAGGGTTTTACGACAAGATGAACAAACAAATGGCTACATATATACAGGAAAACATGACCGGCGTCATTGCTGAATGGCAGCAAATGATGAGAGATGAGAGGGATGAACGCTCATTTCAGGTAATGTCAGAAGAGATGGTGAATCAGACGAGCCGTGAATTCGCTGGTTTGATGACTTCGAGCTTGCTGGAAAGCAACGAAGTGTATGAAAGCCGCTTACAGGATTTCGCCGACAAGGTGGTTCGCCTGGGCTGGTCCATCACGTTCATGACAAAAGCGATCGATCATTTCGCTGAAATCGTCTATGAAGGAATGCGGGATTCCGGCATCATCCACCAGGAAAATATGGATGGGTTCATCCATGAATTTTCCAATTGGGCAACGCCGATCCGCAACAGCATGATCGATACATACTCCAAAACGTGGGAGCGCACGGTCAGCTTGCAGAAGATTGCGTTGCAGGAACTCTCCGCTTCCCTGATCCCGGTATTTGACAAGGTTTCAGTCATGCCGCTCGTCGGCACAATCGATACGGAGCGGGCGAAATTGATTATGGAAAACCTGCTCGACGGCGTCGTCAAGCACCGTGCGGAAGTGGTGCTGTTGGATATCACGGGCGTGCCGGTCGTCGATACGATGGTCGCCCATCACATTATCCAAGCCGCCGATGCAGTCCGCCTGGTCGGGGCGAAATGCATGCTCGTCGGGATCCGTCCGGAAATTGCCCAGACGATCGTAACGCTCGGCATCAATTTGAACGACTTTACGACAACGAGCACATTGCAGCGCGGCGTAGAACAAGCGTTGGCTTGGACAAACCGAAAAATTGTGGAGGTTGAGGAAGCATGAATGTGAGAATCCCGATTCTAAAACTGAAAGATACATTAATTGTTTCGATCCAATGGGAACTGGATGACCAGACGGCTTTGCAGTTCCAGGAAGATCTTTTGACTAAATTGCATGAAACCAGTGCCCGCGGGGTGGTCATCGATTTGACGTCCATCGACTTTATTGATTCATTCATTGCCAAAGTGCTGGGAGATGTTATCAGCATGTCCAGCCTGATGGGGGCAAGAGTGGTTATTACCGGTATCCAGCCGGCAGTTGCCATCACTTTGATCGAGCTCGGAATTCGACTTGAAGACGTTATGACGGCACTTGACCTAGAGAACGGCTTGGAGAAACTTCAACTGGAATTGGAGGCTTGAAGATGAGCGACCAATCCTCAGTGGAAATCTTAACGGAATGGGATATTGTAGCGGCACGGCAGCTTGGGCGCAATGTCGCCAAAGAGCTCGGCTTCGGCACCGTGGACCAAGCGCGGATCACGACAGCCATCAGTGAGCTTGCCCGCAATATTTATTTATACGCCGGCCAGGGCAGGATTGAAATCCAGCAGCTGACCGAAAACGGCATGAAGGGAATCCTGATCATCGCTGCCGATAGCGGCCCGGGGATCCCGGATGTCCGGAAAGTGATGGAAGACGGATTTACGACATCAGGAGGATTGGGTGCAGGCCTGCCGGGTGTCAAGCGCTTGATGGACGATTTCAAGATCGAAACGATCCAAGGCGAAGGGACAGATATACGGGCTACGAAGTGGCTCCGCTAGGGGGAACGCTAAATGCCTCAACACATTGAAGCACAGTACCAGGAAATTCTGAACGAATATGTAAAAAAGCAGACGGAGCAAAATTTGTACGTCGGCCAAAATTTCAGCAGGCAACTCATTCTGGAGAACATCTCTCCTGAAGAAGTGATCAGTATGCACAAAGCAGCCATCCGGGAGCTCTATAGCGATCTCCCGGATGTTGTTTGGCATTCTTTCGATTTTCTGATCGAGATGATGATCAATTATGGATTGGCCCTGCAGGAACGCCAAAGTTTGCTGAAGCGCCAGGAAGAGCTGAAAGTGGAAATGGACTTGGCGGCCAATGTGCAGGAAACTTTGCTCAAGACGAAATTGCCGTCACTCGATGGCTTGGATATCGGCTTATTGTCGATACCGGCCAAGAAGATGAACGGGGATTATATTTATTTTGTCAGTGATTACGATGGATACGCTGGGGTGGCTGTTGCCGATGTGATCGGCAAAGGCCTCCCGGCGGCTCTTTGCATGTCCATGATCAAATTCGGCATGGACAGCCTCAACAGTTCACACGCCATGCCGAAAGACGTGCTCAGCGTCATTAACCGGATCGTCGAGAAAAGTGTCGATGATTCGATGTTCGTGTCGATGTTCTATGCGAATTATGACGCAAGCGCGGCCAAGCTCACTTACGGATCGGCCGGCCATGAACCTGCCATCCTCTACCGTGCGAATACAGGGGGATTTGACGAGCTCGAAGCAAAAGGCTTGCTGCTGGGTGTTTCCCCGGCAGCGGTTTATGAAGAGCATTCCGTCACCTTGGGAAAAGGCGACATGGTCATCATGATGACCGACGGGGTGACCGAGGGCCGGACAGAGGAAGGCTTTATCGAGCGGGATGTCATTTATGAATTGATTGAGCAAAAGAAAGATGAACCGGCTCAGGCAATCGTCCAGCACGTCTACGATGAACTCGAACGGATGCAAAATGCAGAACTTCAGGATGATTTCACTTTAGTGATTTACAAGAAGGTTTAATTCCATGTTTAAAGGCATTGAATAGCGGGTAACAAGGCTTAGAATGGCTTTTTTCAGCCGAATTGAATCATACAAAACGGGGTGTCATATAGAGATGAATATTCAAGTTAATTTGACAGAAAATGACAATAAATTAAAAGGCGATATTCACGGGGAAATCGATGCGCATACAGCACCGGTACTCCGTGAGAAATTGGAAGCGTACCAGGAGCAGGAAGGCTTGAATGCCGAACTGGATTTATCCGGTGTGGATTACATGGATAGTACAGGCTTGGGCGTTTTTGTCGCGTTCTATAAATCAATCAACGCAAAAGGCGGCCATTTGAAACTGACGGGGCTTTCAAGCCGTTTGAAGCGCCTTTTCGATATCACTGGCCTAGGCGATATCATGGATATTGAAGCAGCAGTCGGGAAGGGTGGGAATTAATCATGCGTCCTTTCGATTATGTAGAGATGCGCGTTCCGGCGAAATCCCAATACGTAGGCGTAGCCCGCCTGACGATTTCAGGCCTTGCAAGCCGTATCGGGTTTTCGTTCGATGATATCGAAGATTTGAAGATCGCTTCGAGTGAAGCGGTGACAAACGCTGTACAGCACGCCTATTCCGAAGGCGAAGAAGGCGAAGTAGTCATCGGCTGTGCATTATATGAAGATAAAATTGAAATCATGGTTGCCGACCACGGCCAAAGCTTCAACTTTGAGGAAACCAAGGCAAAGGTAGGCCCTTATCACGATCAGGAAGAGGGAGCGTTCCTGCGCGAAGGAGGTCTCGGCCTGTATTTGATCGAAACGCTTATGGATGAAGTGAAAGTGCATCATCAGGAAGGCGTTACTGTCTTTATGACCAAGCATGTTGAAGGAGAGCGGGTGGAAGAGGATGTCGAAACAATCTCATCCTAATCAGCCAACGAAAGAACAGGTACTGGAATGGATTGAAGCTTATCAGAAAACAGAGGACGAGGAAGCCCAGACAAACCTTGTCCTTAATTACCGCCGTTTAGTGGAATCGATTGCCCGCAAGTATTCAAACGGGAAATCCTACCACGAAGACATTGCACAAGTGGGCATGCTTGGCTTGCTCGGTGCAATCCGGCGTTACGATCCATCTTATGGCCGCAGCTTCGAAGCTTTCGCGGTGCCGACCATCATCGGTGAAATCAAGCGCTTTTTGCGTGATAAAACATGGGCGATCCATGTCCCGCGCCGCATAAAAGAGCTGGGGCCGCGCATCAAAGCGACGGTTGAAGTGCTGACGACAGAGCTCCAGCGTTCTCCGCAAGTCTGGGAGATCGCTGAATATCTGGACGTTGACGAAGACGATGTTTTGGAAGCGATGGAGATGGGCAAAAGCTATCAAGCACTTTCCATGGACCATTCACTCGAGGCGGATTCGGACGGCAGTACGGTTACATTGTTCGATGTAGTCGGCCAAGAAGACGACGGATATGAAAAAGCGGATCAGCGCATGCTCGTAGCGGAAGCGATGAATGTCCTTTCCGATCGGGAAAAGCAGATCATCCAATACACCTACATAGAGCAGCTGAGCCAGAAAGAAGCGGGCGACCGTCTGGGGATTTCCCAGATGCACGTTTCGCGCCTTCAACGAAAAGCCATCAAAAAGCTTCAGGAAGCGATTTTGGCTGCTGGCGGGGTTTCCTAGTGGAAGAAATTCGACACGAAAATGTGGAAGCCTATGCCTACAACGCGGCAAAAAAAGGGAATTACGAATCCGGCGACAGCTATTTCACTGTATTGACGGATGATTACTTTATTTGCTCCGTAGCCGATGGTTTGGGAAGTGGCCCTGTAGCGCGTGAATCGTCGCAGGTCATCCCACAAATTTTGAAAGAATATCATCATGAGACAATCGATCAATTGATGAACCGCTTCAATGGTTTAATGATGCAAAAACGCGGCGCGGCAGTCGCTATCTTTAAAGTCGATTTCAAGAAACGCACCTTGGAATACAGTTGTGTAGGGAATATCCGTTTCTATCTTTATAGAAGAGAAACCGATGAAGTGATTTATCCGCTGCCAGTCATGGGTTACCTTTCAGGAAGGCCCCAAAAGCTGAAAACCCAGCTTTATACGTACTTGGAAAATGACTTGTTCCTGATTCACTCAGATGGCGTGGATTTGCGCAATCCAAAAGCGATGATGAGAAAAGCGGGATCACCTAGACGGCTATACGAAGATATTCTTGCATCGATTCAAACTGGCGACGATGCCACCTTAATCTCAGGAAGCCTCCTTCATTAAGAGGAGGCTTCTTTTTTATGCGAAAAATGGCAAGGAAGAGGCTTGTGTCTCCGACTTTCGATAGGCATGTTAAAATAAAGCAGTAGAAAGGAAGTGCATGGAATGGATACTCAGCAATTGCACACATTGATCGCCAAAGAAGCCGGCGTTAAACCAAACCAGGCAAAGCAAGTCATTGAGTTGCTTGAAGATGGGAATACGGTGCCATTTATTGCCCGTTACCGAAAAGAAGCGACCGGTTCATTGGATGAAGTCCAAATCAAAGCAGTGGAAGATCGATATACATATATCCAGAATTTGGAACAGAGAAAAATGGATGTCCTACGTTCTATTGAAGAACAAGAACAATTGACCCCTGAACTTGAAAAAGCCATCAAAGGAGCCGCTGTACTGCAAAGAGTGGAAGATTTGTATCGCCCTTATAAACAGAAGCGGCGCACGAAAGCGATCATCGCAAAAGAAAAAGGCCTCCAAAAACTGGCGGATTGGCTTTTGAAACCAGGAAAAGAGCCGCTGAAAACTGTTGCAGAATGTTACATCAACGCTGATAAAGGTGTTAAAACAGCGGAAGAAGCGATTGCAGGGGCACAAGATATTTTAGCTGAGCTTTTTGCGGACGATCCTGAGATCCGCGAGAAAGCCCGCCGGATGACCCGTGACAGCGGCATGCTGGAGACAGCTGCCAAAAAAGGGCATGAAGACGAGAAGCAAATCTTTCAAATGTATTATGAATACAGCGAAGCTATCAAAAAAATTGTTCCACACCGTATTTTAGCCATTAATCGCGGTGAAAAAGAGGGCGTGTTGAAAGTAGCTGTCACGCCCCCGATAGACCGAATCATCCGTTCGATGAAAGATAAGTGGATGAAAACAGGAAACCCTGCCGCGAAAGAAGTAGAAGCGGCCATTGAGGACAGTTACAAGCGCCTCATCCAACCATCCATCGAACGTGAAATTCGCACGGAACTAAGTGAAAAAGGCGAAACACAGGCCATTCATATCTTTTCGGAAAACCTTCGCAATCTTTTATTGCAGCCTCCGATGAAAGATAAAATGGTGCTTGGCATTGACCCGGCGTACCGCACGGGCTGTAAATTAGCAGTAATAGATGCGACAGGGAAATTATTGGAAGTAGCGGTCATCTATCCGCATCCCCCAAAATCCGATCAACAAGGCGCAAAGAAAACCTTACAGCGTTTAACAAACACCTACCCTATTGAAATCATGGCAATCGGAAATGGCACAGCATCACGCGAGACCGAACAATTCGTTGCGGACTTCCTTGGCGAAACTGCAACGAAAGCGTCTTACGTCATCGTCAATGAAGCGGGAGCCAGTGTGTACTCGGCATCTGACGTGGCCCGTGCAGAGTTTCCGGACTTGCAAGTCGAAGAACGCAGTGCAGCTTCCATCGCCCGCCGACTTCAAGATCCACTTTCTGAACTCGTGAAAATCGACCCGAAAGCTGTAGGCGTTGGACAATACCAGCATGATGTCTCCCAGAAAAAGCTGGCAGACCAATTGACCTTTGTTGTCGAGACTGCGGTCAACCAGGTCGGCGTGAATGTTAACTCTGCTTCAGCTTCTCTTCTTCAATACGTTGCCGGCCTTAGCAAGACTGTCGCCCAGAACATTATTAAAGTGAGAGACGAGAATGGCCGTTTTACTTCCCGCGTCCAATTAAAGAAAATCCCTCGCCTCGGTGCCAAGACTTATGAACAAGCAATTGGATTCCTTCGCATAACAGAAGGAAAGAATCCGCTAGACGCCACCGGCATTCACCCAGAAAGTTATGAAGCTGCCGAAAGGATCCTCAAGCTGATCGATGCGGACAAGAAAATGATTGGCCGCCCGGAAATTATCGCGAAGCTGGAAGACTTGGATCTCGAGGTATTAAGCGTGGAATGGGGAATCGGCAGAGTGACACTCAAGGACATCGTGGATGCGTTGAAGAAACCGTTCCGCGACCCGCGCGATGAGTTCCCTCAGCCCTTGCTAAAGAGCGACGTCTTAAAGATGGAAGACTTAACTCCTGGAATGGAAGTGCAAGGAACGGTGCGCAACGTTGTCGACTTCGGAGCTTTTGTTGACATTGGTGTAAAACAGGACGGTCTTGTCCATATCTCTAAATTGAAAAAAGGATTCGTTAAACATCCGCTTGATGTCGTGGCAGTGGGGGATATCGTCACCGTTTGGGTCGACCAGGTAGAAAAACAAAAAGGCCGGATCGCCTTGACGATGCTGCCGCCAAAAGAACAACAGCCGGATCTTCAGGAGAGATAAGATGACGAACGAAGAATTGACCAAGATGATCGCAGATATTTCGCGTGACGTCTTCGGAAAGCCGTTCCGCCATCAAGGCGTCTTCAACAAACGCCTCCGGACCACAGGTGGCCGTTACTTGTTGGGGTCGCATAACATCGAAATCAATCCCGCTTCTTACGAGAAGTTCGGTGCCGATGAACTGACGGGCATCATCAAGCATGAGCTGTGCCATTACCATCTTCATCTTGAAGGGAAAGGCTACAAACATCGGGATAAAGATTTCCGTGCGCTGTTACATGAGACAGGTTCTCCGCGCTATTGTTCCCTCCTCGGAGAGAAACGCCGGAAGGCCACAGGCTTTCATCTATATGAATGCCTCGCCTGTAAAACGGAATTTCCGAGAAAGATCCGCATGAACACCGCGAAGTACAGATGCGGGCGCTGCAGCGGCAAGCTGCGGATGAAAAGAGAAAAGAGTTTATAAGAAAGGGCCGTTGAAAGAGCGGCTCTTTCTTTTTTTTCTAGCAGTCTGTAGCTAAGACTCGCAGGCGCAGGTAAACGAAAGAAAATGTTGGGAGTTTGTATTCAATAGAAGGAGAGCAAGGGTGGTGCTATAAAAGTTTAAAGATTCACCCGCCGCTCATAATCTTCGACAAAAGATCCGCGTGGATCAGCTGAATGCTCGTTGGGCTCAGGCAATTTGAAATGCAGATTGTTTAATGCAATACAGAACTCAAATTAAAATATAAAATGATGAATAAAAAGTGTTGACGATTCCTGTCTGTCTCTTTATAATAGAAAAAGTCGACAAGTACTTAAACATTATTCCGAAGTAGCTCAGTGGTAGAGCACCGCACTGTTAATGCGATGGTCGTAGGTTCGAGTCCTACCTTCGGAGCCATTTAATTGGCCCCTTGGTCAAGCGGTTAAGACACCGCCCTTTCACGGCGGTAACACGGGTTCGAATCCCGTAGGGGTCACCATACATATTATTGAATTACTTTTTCTAATATAATACTTGTGTACGGTGCAATTGAAAAATTTATTATTGTCGCGGGGTGGAGCAGTTCGGTAGCTCGTTGGGCTCATAACCCAAAGGTCGCAGGTTCAAATCCTGCCCCCGCAACCAAATGGTCCCGTGGTGTAGCGGTTAACATGCCTGCCTGTCACGCAGGAGATCGCCGGTTCGATCCCGGTCGGGACCGCCATTTTTCAATGGGGTATAGCCAAGCGGTAAGGCAACGGGTTTTGATCCCGTCATGCCCTGGTTCGAATCCAGGTACCCCAGCCAATTTTAGGGATGCTGAGACGAACTTGAACTAAAAAGAATAGTCCTTGACATTGAAGGGCTGAAGTTATATAATAGAATTTGTCTCAAAAAATATATTATTTGCGGTCGTGGCGGAATGGCAGACGCGCTAGGTTGAGGGCCTAGTGGGAGAAATCCCGTGGAAGTTCGACTCTTCTCGGCCGCACCATACATATTCAATTATTTGCGCCCGTAGCTCAATTGGATAGAGTACTTGACTACGAATCAAGCGGTTAGAGGTTCGAGTCCTCTCGGGCGCGCCATTTATCTTCTATAATATAATATGCGGGTGTAGTTTAGTGGTAAAACCTCAGCCTTCCAAGCTGATGATGAGGGTTCGATTCCCTTCACCCGCTCCATCATTATTTTGAACCTTGAAAACTGAACAGCAAAACGTCAACAATACAGCCGCGAGCGATCGCGGCAAACTTACTGATCAGCTTCGGCAGATCAAAGCGAATCGCGCGTCTTATGACGGCGATACGCCAGCAGTATTGAGCAATCAAC
>NZ_QLZQ01000004.1 GCF_003289925.1 Planococcus maitriensis
TGACGAAAAAACTGGAGAAAAGAGACGCTTTGATTGGCCGCTTTTCTCCATTTTGTGTTCATACAACTTCCGATAAAACACATGATATGTAAACTATAAAACTATACTTAATTATTCAAAGTCTTCAAACCTCTGTTGACTTTAGCTCATTCAAAACGAAGCCCCCAAGGCAAAAGAAAATTCAACTTTTGGGAGGCAACACTTTTCATGTACGACTATTAAACACTATGTTGAACAGATTTAATTCTTTAGTTTTAATGTCATCGCATTGACGGCCACGATAACAGTGGACACGGACATCAGAACCGCTCCTGCTGCAGGAGCCAAGGTAATCCCGATGAAGGCTAAACCCCCTGCAGCTATAGGAATCGCAATAAAATTATAACCGGCTCCCCATACGAGGTTTTGATTCATTTTACTGGTTGTTTTATTAGCCAATTCGATAAAGGATTCTATATCTCCCGGATCCGACTGAGTCAAAATCACATCAGCGGAATCGATGGCGACTTGAGTTCCGGCACCGACTGCTATGCCAACATCTGCAATTGCAAGGGAAGGTGCATCGTTTACACCATCACCGACCATGATGACAGTTTGCTCTTTATTTTTTAATGATTCCACTAACTCATATTTATCTTGTGGGGATTGATTGGCTCTGTATTCAATACCCAGTTCTTCAGCCACCCCTTGTGCCGCCGTTTCATTGTCACCCGTCGCCATAATCGGTTGTATACCGTTACGTTTCAATGCTTGTATCAGCGTTTTACTCGTTTCTTTTAATTCATCGCCTAATGCGACCGTACCGATGGGTTTCCCGTCTTCAATCAGTATGCTTACTGTGGCCCCTTTCGGAATATCCACCGCCACATCTTTTCCAAATGCCTTTTGGCTGATCAATTCGTATTTGCGTCCATTGGCGTTTCCTTCCACGCCGGCACCCGACATGACATCAATCGAATCAAAGCGGACAGGCTGAATCCCTTGTTTCTCAGCGTGATGGACGATCGACTGGGCGATTGGGTGGCTGGATCCGCCTTCAATCCCTGCCATAAGGGCCGCGATTTCAGCTTCGTTATGCTGGCCATCCAGTGTTTCCATGCTCAATACTTTAAATTCCCCTGTAGTTAATGTGCCTGTTTTATCCAGTATCATTACATCTGCCTTGTTTGCCAGTTCCAACGCTTCCCGGTCTTTGACCAACAGCCCGCGGCTTGCTCCCAAACTGGTGCTTCGTGCAATTACTAAAGGAATGGCAAGACCAAGGGCATGCGGACAAGCGATGACTAATGTCGTAACCGTAAACAGAATGGCTGTTTGAATGTCTGAAATATATAGCCATACGACAAAAGCGATGACGGCCGCTGCAATTGCGATATAAAACAGCCAGCCAGCTACTTTTTGAGCCAGATTTTCAGCTCTGGAAGGCTGATCTTGAGCCTGTTTAATCAAGGTTTGAACTTGAGAAATGAAAGACCGGTCGCCTGTTTCCTGTACTTCCAGGTACAAAACCCCTTCTCCGTTTGTAGAACCGCCGATTACTTTGTCTCCAACTCCTTTTACAACAGGCTTAGATTCTCCTGTTAATAAGGCTTCATTGATACGGGAATCTCCTCGTTTGAGGATGCCATCAGCCGGAACGTTTTCGCCAGCCTGAACACGTACAAGATCTCCGACTTTTAAATCGGCTACCGGACGCGTCTCAATGGCATCGTCTTCCACTACTACATGTGCATCTTTCGGCATAAGTTCAGCGAGTGATTGTTGCGCATCTCCTGCGTCTCCCACCGCTTTCATTTCAATCCAGTGGCCAAGGAGCATGATCAGCAGCAAGGAAGCAAATTCAAAGAAAAAGTCCATAACGTGCTCACCTGTCACATAACGTGCCAGCACTGCATAAATGCTATATAAGTAAGAAACGGACAGTCCCAAAGAAATAAGGGCCATCATGCCTGGCGCTTTTTCCTTAAATTCAGCGATTGCCCCTTGATAGAAGGGTTTTCCGCCATAAATCAGCAATATAGTCGCTAACACCGCGACAACAATGTCCGAGTAAGGGAAGGTGAATTGAAAGGGAAGCCGAACGTCCATCATCGGCGATAATAACAAAATGACAATGCCCAAGGGCAGCGACTTCAGAAAATTTCTTTGAAGTTTCCGTGGTGGTGATGTTCATGTCCACTGTGATCATGGCTACTATGATTGTGATGGGCATGATCATCATGAATTTTGGAAGGATTGCTGTCGTTATGAATGCCTTCTTCCACTTGATCTTCATGGTAAGAATGCCCAACATGTTCAGAATGGTCCATCTTATGGTCATCTGCCTGTTCATCGTGATGATGGTGTTGGTCTTTTTCATTTTTAGTCATTAAGTACGCCTCCTTCAAAATAGTTACTTCCTTATGCCATTTATACTTTACTTCCGTTATTAATGACGAGAATAATCTGTCTGTTCAATGACCCCATTATAGCCGTTCTGCCCGTTTTTTGTTTGAACGTTTTAAGGTCCAACTGGAGACGACAATACTGACTTCAAACATAATGAAGAGCAAAATGATAGTTAGAATATCAAACATGAAATTTCGTTAAACTTTTAGTTTCTCTTCGCATTCCTTGAGCCGTCTCCCCCTTGTCTTCATTACTTTGAAAGAAAAAGGCCAAAAGCAATGCACCTTCGCTTTAGGCCTTCCTTTTATGATTTCCTTCTATATATACCTTTACTTTTCCAATTTCACTCGTTGCAGACGAAGCGAGTTCAAAACGACCGACACGGAACTGAAGGCCATTGCGGCCCCGGCAACCCAAGGCGCGAGCAGGCCGATGGCGGCAATCGGGATGCCCACTGTATTGTAAGCGAAAGCCCAGAACAGGTTCTGTTTGATGTTGCGCATCGTTTTGCGGCTCATGATGATTGCATCCGCAATGCTGTTCAAGTCGCCGCGGATCAGTGTAATATCCGCTGCTTCCATCGCCACATCTGTACCCGTGCCGATCGCCATGCCGATATCGGATACGGCCAATGCCGGTGCGTCGTTGATGCCGTCACCGACCATCGCCACTTTCTTGCCTTGCTGCTGCAGTTTCTTCACTTCATCCGCTTTGCCTTCCGGTAGCACTTCCGAAATCACCGCATCGACACCGACTTCTTTGCCGATCGCCTGCGCGGCCCGCTCGTTGTCGCCCGTCATCATGATGACTTTAATGCTCAGCTGATGTAGACTATCTACAGCCTATCTTGAGACGTGTGACTAGATGTTTTGCACATGCAAAACCACCTCCGATTTCAGTGCTTATTTCGAGTGCACCCTTTCGAAGGTTTTTTATATTTGCCTATTACTTCAGGCAGTCTAATCTTTAATGAACTATTTTCAGTTATTTTCGTCCGTCCCACTTACTTCGACAGATATAATGAGAGTCAGAATCGCGGTAACGATAAGAACAAGAGACATAACCAATAACATAGGAATCTCCTCCAAAATGATTTATTATCTTACTTAATTTTGAAATCTTTTCACATTGCACATAGTTACCGTCAAATATCGTACCGATTACTAGATGAGCAGCAAAGCATCCAGGTCCAGTACACGGATTCGGCGCTGGTCTTCCTGCTCGATCCATCCCTCGTCTTCGAACTTGGCAAGTTTCCGGCTGATGGTTTCAGGAGTCGTTCCGAGAAAAGAAGCAAGATCTTTTCTGGACATCGGCAAATGGTACTCCGTTGATTTGTTCTCTTCCACCTGCTGAGCCAGATAAAGCCCAATCCGTGTTTCCACGTCTTCTGTCGCAAAGCTGGTCATCTGGCTTTCCGCCTGGCCAAGCCGGTTGGAAAATTCACTTAGGATTTTCAATGAAATATTTGGATACCGCTGCAGAAATTCCTGAAGATCGCCGCGCTGGATGCTGCAAATGTCGGTCTTTTCCATCGCTTCCGCATAATCATCATGAATCGATTCCTTAAACAAGGCGAGTTCACCGGTGAAATCGCCTGGCTGCAGAATCCGGATCAATTGCTCTTTGCCGTTTTCCGACAGACGGTAAACTTTCACTTTCCCTTGATGGACGATATACAGGGAATCCGAGGCATCGCCGGCACTGTGCAGCAGCTCCCCTTTCTTCAAGGAGATAGAACGCGTCGTTTTGGCGACTTCCTCCATTTCTTCGTTTTGAAGATGATTAAAGATCGGAACGATGGAAACACATAATTGATGTGCTCCCTTGTTTCCTTTTGTATGCCGGCATGCTTCCTGATACTTCATACTTTCCCTCCTAGTTAGGCAACTTTCCTTGAATACACAGAATAACCCAGTTTCACAATCAGTTCTTCGATCTGCTGATCCGAAATTTGCGCTTCATCAAACTCGACTCTTACTTTTCCGGAATGGAACAGAACTTTGCCATCCTTTACACCAGCCTGTCTCCCCAAAGCATTCTCGATTTTTTTGATGCAGGACGGACAACTGAATGGCTCCATTTGAAATACCGCTTTTCTCATATTGCTCTCCTCCTTATATTCATCTTCATTATAAGGGGTGCCTGTTTCTTTAACCTTGATGGCCGTCAAGGATGATAGTAGTTTAAAGAAATTAACCCTTAAAAGGATTAAAAAATAAAATTTAGTGAATAATACAAAAGAGGATATAGTCTAATTAGACTAAAAACTTATACGATATGCAAGCATACCCAAATCATCTATTCGTAAAAGTGAATGAGAAATGTTCCATATTGGTTTTGCATTGACAGGCATCAAGGAATCCAATTTTTTATTCGCGTATACTGTCTTAACAGATTTATTTTCAATATTCCTGCAATTCCATTCTATTGGTATTTTGCGGCATTATCCAATTTTGAGTTTTACTCGAAAAATTTAAGTTGGTTTCATTCCTTAATGAAGCAACTTGAATAGAACTGAAGCTGCTCTCTGCTTCATCCGGAAAAGAAAGGAGGAAATCAAAATGAAGGAAGCTTCCAAAAAGAAAGACCGCGAAGACGCTCAGGAAACTTCATTGCGAGGCACTTTTACTTCCGTTCTGATCATCGCGGTATTCATGCTTGTGTCCTGGTTCAGCGTTTTCTTTTTATTCCTGGAGCGCAACTGAAACGGGGCAACTATTATAGAAATTTGAGAGGAGATTCGACGTATGCATATCCATCGTTATGAAAAACTCTGGCTGATTATCGGTTCACTCATTTTAGCCGTTTTCCTCGGGATTTTAGCATTTCAAACTTTTTTCCTGGAAATGGGGCCGCCGAGCCATGCGGAAATGATCGATCCGCAAACGGTCCGCGAGTCTGAGATTTTTGCGGACACTGAGCTGAAGGAAATCGGCGATAACGAATACGAAATTGCCATTATCGCGGAAATGTTTGCGTTCCAGCCGGGTGATTTGGAAATTCCGGCAGGCGCGACAGTCCATTTCACTTTGGCATCACCTGACGTCACCCACGGCTTTAAAATTACAGACACGAACGTCAATGTCATGGTCGTTCCCGGCCATATTTCGAAAGTCAGCCATACATTCGACGAGCCAGGGGAATACCTGATCCTATGCAATGAATATTGCGGCCTCGGGCACGAGTTCATGGCAAACACCATCACCGTCAAATAAAGAAGAAAGAAGGGGAAGAAATGGCTCACATCAATGAAACACCGATTCTGCATAAAGGGACGGCCGTTAACGAAGATGCCGCTGCCGGCATTACGGGACGGGATATCCGACTATCGGCCGCGAATTTATTCATCGCATTTATTGCATTATTAATCGGCGGATTTGCCGGTCTATTGCAGGGCCTGGTCCGCAGCGGTTTTTTTGAACTCCCTTCGTGGATCAGTTATTATGCACTGCTGACTGCCCACGGCGTCATGTTCATCCTGGTATTAAGTTCTTTTTTCAGCATCGGCTACCTGTATGCCGGAACTTCACGGGTGCTTGGCGGACTGGCCAATAAAACCATCGCTTTCGGATGGGCAGGCTTTGCTCTCATGACAACCGGCACGCTGATCGCTGCGTTTCTTATTGTTACCGGAAACGCCAATGTGCTTTATACGTTTTACACTCCGATGCAGGCTCATCCCTGGTTTTATATCGGGCTTGCGCTTATTGTCGTCGGCATCCTGTTAAATTGCATCGGCATGTTCATCACCTATCAGAGCTGGCGCAAACGAAATCCCGGAAAACTAACGCCGCTTTTCGCCTTTTTCGCAAATGCCGTTTTCGTCCTTTGGGTTTTCGCTTCCCTGTTCATCGCTGTTTTTGTCATAGCGATGGTCATTCCGTGGGCATTCGGATGGGTTGCAACCATTGATCCGATGATGGGCCGCACCTTATTTTGGGCTTTCGGCCATACGCTCGTGAATATTTGGATGCTGACATCCATTTCAGCCTGGTATGTGGCGATGCCAAAAATCATCGGCGGAAAAGTATTCAGTGATTCACTGGCGCGTGTCGCTGTGGTCATTCTTGTGGTGGCCAATGTACCCGGCGGCTTCCACCACCAGATCCTTGATCCGGGCTTGTCCGTCAATGTGAAATTTCTGCACGTGATTCAAACATTCATGATCATTTTCCCTTCCCTCATGACCGCCTTTGCGATGCTCGCCACTATGGAACGGACCGGAAGAGCAAAAGGCGTTACGAGTTTGCTCGGCTGGTGGAAAACGCTGCCTTGGTCTGATGCCCGTTTCTTCGCATTGATTGTCGCCATGTTTGCCTATATCCCAGCGGGGCTCGGCGGAATTATCAACGCCAGCAACCAAATTAACCAGGTTGTCCATAATTCCATCTGGGTCACCGGCCATTTGCATTTAACCGTTGGCACTACGGTCATCCTGACATTTTTTGGGATTTCCTATTGGCTGATCCCTTATTTATCCGGCAGAAAAATGACGCCGACAATCAACCGGTTGGCCGTTGCCCAAACGGTCATTTGGGCGAGCGGCATGCTGCTCATGTCGGGTGCCATGCACATTAACGGGCTGCTCGGAAGCCCCCGCCGGACGGCCAATACGTCCTACAATGGCCACAGCGCCGCTGCGGACTGGGCGATGTACGAAATGTTGATGGCGATGGGCGGAGTGATCCTGGTCGTCGGCATCATTCTGCTGGTTTATATCTGGGCACAGCTCGCCTTTTTCGCGCCAAAAGGAAAGACAGACTTTCCGATCGGAGAAGATTACAGCCCTTCAGATGCATCACCGCTGTTCATGGACCGCTGGTCGATTTGGGTGGCACTGGCGACAGTATCAGTGGCCATTGCTTATATCATCCCGCTGATCGACTTTGCTTCGGGCCATAATCCGGGATCGCCGCCGTTCTTGATGCCTTAGCTCAGCAGAAAAGTTACAGATATAGATAAAAGAGGATGTTCCCAAGTCAGTTCTTCAGCAGACTCGGGGCATCCTCTTTTTCTTTCTTACAATAATCCGATCCATTTCCAGTAGGTCGCGCTGAAAAGCAATATCAGCAAGTAACCGATGATGGTCAGCGGCACACCTGATTTCAAAAAGTCCTTCACTGTGAAAGCCCCTGTTCCGTAGGCCAGCATGTTTTGCGGCGCACTGACCGGAAGCAGGAATCCAAACGAAATGACGAATTGCTGGATTAAGACAAAACCGATTTCATTGCTATCGAGCTGCAGAGTCGTGGCCAAAGCGATAAAGATAGGGATCAACGCAGATGACAAGCTCGTTGCACTCGCAAAACCAAGGTGAATGAGAATATTAAATAAAGAAAGCAAGGCGATCGTCGCAAGAAGCGGCATATTTTCCAATCCCATCGCCCCAAATACTTTATCGGACAACCATTGGGCCGCTTCCGTACTCAACAAAGTGGAGCCGAGCGCAATTCCGACAGCGAAAACGATAATCGTACCCCATGGAATCATTTTTTCTACCGTCTTCCAGTCAAAGACACCCACTTTTGGAGCCAGTAAAATAGCGATTGCTACGATGGTGACCGTTGTTGTATCAAAGGGATGCAAGATTTCTTCTGTCGACCACAAAAGCAATAATGCCAAAGATACGACAATCAACCGGATTTCAGCCGGCTTAAGAGGCCCCAATTCATTCAAGTCTTTCTGAATCAACTCGGTGCCGCCTTCCACTACTTTCGTCTCTGGCTTGATCAGTTTAATCATGACAAAATACAGCACAACCGACATGATGATGGACCATGGCGCCGCATAAAGGAACCAGGCGCTCCATGACACAGTCTCTCCAAACTCATTTTCCATGAAACCAAGCGCTACCAGGTTCTGTGCAGCACCTGTTTTGATGCCGACATTCCAGATGGATACCGATTGGACCGCAGTGATGACCAATAGCGCTGCGAGTCGGCTGTTGACAGGCAATCCGAATGCCGCGACCATACCAAGCAGAATCGGTACGACTGCGCCGGCACGGGCTGTGGCACTCGGCACAAAGAATGCAAGTACAATTGAAACAATGATGGCACCAAAAACGATAGCGCCCGTTTTTGTACCGACTTTCGATAAAATCCACAACGCCAAGCGCTTATGCAAATTCGTCGCTTGCATGGCAGCTGCCAAGAACAAGGCTGCAGCGACAAGCGCCACTGCCGAATTACTGAAACCCGCCAATGCCAGACTGAGTGCATCTCCCGTACCGAGTAGCTCCCCTGGATTTTCGGGATTTGGGGAAAGACCCAACAACAGAGCCATAAGCCCGATAATCATGGCGGCACTGACTGGATACGAAACCGCTTCTGTCATCCATAAAACGACCGCAAATGCTAAAATGGCAAGTGTTCTTTGCCCCACCACTGATAAATCTCCCGGCGTTGGCAATAAAACAATGATAATTAAAATGGCAAAAGCCAAAAAAATATAGACCGGTCTTAAATTGCGTTTCGGTTTTTCTTCCGCTGTTTTTTCCACCATGAAAACCACCCTTTCTTGAAGTATATTCACAACCATTGCTTACCCTGTCGAGATCAGAGTGAGACGGTGATGACTCTTGTTCAGAGCTTCAGATAAATACATTAAAAAAACCATCGTACAATAGAAACGAATGTGTCTCTATCGTATGATGGTTTACTGATTTAGAGAGACTATATTTCTGCAACGCGTTTTATTTTCTCCTACTCTTCATCTTCCCCTTCTAAAGCATCGTTGCCCAGATAAGCCTGCAGCATCCAAATGTTTTTATCGAGGCTGGCTTTGTATCCGGTCAGCATATCCACCGTTACATCGTCTTTCTCTTTCGCCGCAAGATGGATGGCTTTGACTGTTACATCCCGAATGACCCGGTAATCATCCACTAATATGCCAAGCATATCTTGGGAAGAAAGCGGCTCAATATAAGGTGTTTCACTAATAAATGCATGTTCCAGATATTCACCGAGAGTCGAATACGGTTTCTCGCCAATGGCAATCAAGCGTTCTCCGAAAGCATCATAGTATTCGTTGGCTTCGTCATAAAGTTCATTGAATTTCTCATGCAGCGGAAAGAATTCTGGTCCTTTCAAGTACCAATGGAATTGGTGAAGTTTCACGAATAAGACATTTTGATTGGCGATTAAATGATTGACCATAAAAGCTGCAGTTGCATGATGGTGTTCGTGGTTAGTATGTTCAGTCATGATAAGATTCCTCCTAAATGTTTTGGTTTTAACTCCGGATTTTACGCAATAGCTGTAGAAAGGAAAGGGAGAAAGTAGCGGATTCCTCCCTTCTCTTCATTTTCACCTATATTTTTTACACTTGAACGGGTTCCAATTCTTTTTCCCGCTGCTGCATCTGTTTCCGGTTGAAGCCCATCAGTCTCATGGCGTTCAGGATGACGATCAGGACGCTGGCTTCGTGGATGAACATGCCGGACGCCAGATGAACGGAACCCATTAGCACACCGACAAGCAGGACAGCGACGATGCCGACAGCGAAGAATGTATTTTGTTTCATGTTGCGGATGGTCGCTTTGGACAGGGAGTAAGCGTGTGAGAATTGCATCAGCTTATCGGCCATCAGGACGACATCCGCCGTTTCCATCGAAATGTCCGTGCCGCCTTCACCCATCGCGAGTCCGATATCGGCTGTGGCAATCGCCGGCGCATCGTTGACACCGTCCCCTGCCATCGCCACGACATGGCCTTGTTGTTTCAATTGTTTCACGAAAGCCACTTTGTCTTCCGGCAACAGTTCGGCATGGAATTCGTCCAGCCCTAATTTTGTCGCGACGAGTTCCGCTGTGTGCTGGTTGTCGCCCGTCAGCATGACGATGTTCTTGACGCCATTTTTTCTCATTTGAGCGAGTGCGGGAGCCGCGTCTTCGCGAATCTGGTCGGCAATCGAGAAGATGCCGGCGACTTCCCCGTCCACCGCCGCGAAGATCGCTGTGTTTCCGGCTTTCTCGCGATTTACCGCATACGCTTCCACTTCCGCCGGGATGACGATGTTTTGCGTGTTCATGAGCTTGCGGTTCCCGATCGCCAAAACCCGTCCTTCCACTGTAGCCGTTAAACCGTTGCCTTTGATCACGTCGACGGCTTCCGGTTCCTGATCAAGAGCCATGTCACGACTCTTCGCTTCTTTGACGATCGTTTGGCCAAGGTGGTGTTCAGACACCGTTTCCGCCTGTGCCACCAATCGAAGCAAGTCCTGTTCCCCGTGCGAATGAAAGACCTTGATATCCGTCACTTCTGGTCTCCCTTTTGTCAATGTACCGGTTTTGTCAAAGACCAGTGTGTCGACTTTCGCGAAGCGGTCCATCACTTCGCCGCCTTTGACCAGCACGCCATTTTTTGCACCATTGCCGATGCCCGCTACACTCGATACCGGTGCACCGATGATCAACGCCCCTGGGCACGCGATGACGAGAAACGTAATGGCGAGATGAAGATCTCTTGTAAGGGCATAAACCACAACCGACAGGACGACGACTGCGGGGGTATAGATATTGGCGAATTTGTTCAGGAATTTTTCCGTTTTCGATTTCGATTCCTGCGCTTCTTCCACCAGCTCTATGATTTTCGCGAATGTTGTATCATCGCCGACTTTTTCAGCGATGATTTCGATATAGCCCGTGTCCATGACCGTACTGCTGAACACGTTGTCTCCCAATTTTTTGGACGCCGGGACCGATTCCCCTGTGATGGCCGCTTCGTTCAACGACGCTTGCCCCGTGACGATTTTGCCGTCCACCGGCACTTTTCCGCCCGTCCGGATGATGACACGATCCCCTTCGACGACTTCTTCCACCGGCACGGTCACACTGACGCCATCACGGATGATGGTCGCTTCCTGCGGTGCCATATCCACCAGGCTTTTTAGAGAAGAACGTGTTTTTTCCAGTGTGCGGGCTTCCAGATAATCCCCGAACAAGAACAGGAACGTTACGACTGCTGATTCCACGTATTCCCCGATAAAAAGCGCACCGATGACGGCGATTGTTACCAGCATTTCAATACTGAACGCTTTCATCATTAACGCCTGGAACGCTTTGACCGCGATCGGAATCCCGGCAATGACCGTCGCGGTGATCAATGTGAACTGCCGCAGGTCATGGTGACCCGTGAAGTTCAAGACCAGCGCCAGGACCAGTAAGAAACCGGCTAGAAAAGTGATGCTTTTTTTGTGTTTATGAATGAACCCAATCATTTTGTTCCACTCCTCTTTCTTTCGACTGTTATTTTCTTTACACCCTTATCTTAAGTGGTTTCGAGACAGAATAACTTGACCTTCATCAAGCCCTGAAGCTTTTTTGCGTTTTCTTTTTCTGTTTGTTTTCTTTCTTCCATTTCTATAACTACCGCGAAGCTTACTCCGTTCAAAAAATTGATGGCCGTCAAGGAACTGGATGGATGGGCGTCCTATACTTAAGGTAGAAAAAACAAAGGAGAGATTGACATGACCACAGTAAAATTCCAATTGGAACCGCTCACTTGCCCTTCCTGCATCAAAAAAATTGAAGGAAAAGTAGGGAAAATAGATGGTGTCGAGGAAGTGAAAGTGCTGTTCAACTCCAGTAAAGTGAAAGCTGTCTACGACGCGGACAAAGTAGCGCCGGAAGAATTGAGAACAGTCATTGAGAAATTGGGTTATCCGGTAGTTGCTTAACGACGGCTGCCGACAGCTGCAGATTTGATGGCGAAATAAAAAAATACGAGCTCCTTTGGCAAAGGAAGCTCGTATTTTTGTATTTGGCAAAGATATAAAAATGTATTTGCTGAATATTACATATTTATTAAACCTTAGGGCAATTTGCTATTAAAATCCGTTCGTAAAAGTACACTTTTCCGAACGCTCTCAAAACAGCTTAATAAAGCGCAAAAAATGTTCGTAAACATACCAAAACACTTTACGAACGTTCGCTGGTTCTCGATGACTTTTACGAACGTTTTTCAACTCCTAGTGAAATACTGATTATGATCCATTCGCCTATGTACGGAGCCATGCCCAAAGCGGCCTCCACGACAGTTTCTCCATTATTATTCAAGTTTTAAACATTTTCATTCCCCTCTCCTAAACTCATGCCAAAAATGCTACACTGAAACTAAGTAAATAATCATGCAGGGAAAAGGTGCTGATTCGTCAGCGTAACAGGGAATCCGGTGAAAATCCGGAGCTGTTTCCGCAACTGTAAGTGCGTATGAAATAAGAGATGCCACTGGGGAGACCCGGGAAGGCCTTAGAGTAAAGCGATGCACAAGCCAGGAGACCTACCTTTTTCTGAACGTATTTTTGCTCTTCGGAAGATAAGAGGATCTACGGCAACTTTTTCCTATGGACAGCCTTGTGCTGGATATTCGCAATCGTGCCACTCTCTTCGTTGAGAGTGGCTTTTTTTGTCTCTTTTTGAAAGCGATACGTCTGCTGATATTTACGGATTCTATCCAGGAGGTGAACAAATGAAAAAAGACATGCGCTACCTGTGCTACCCGTTCATGCGGGAAAGCGCTTCGACGGTCGATTTCGAGATCCGCACCGATTCCTTGACGACACGGATCGGCGAAGCCATCGCGGTCAACGATGTCCCGCAAATCATCGATGATTTGCGCTGCCTGCAGCCGATGGTTTATCACTTGAACGGCTCGGTGCGCGGGAAACTCGCGATTACCGAACAAGACCTCGCCGAGCTCAGCGACTTGTACGACCGCTACGTGGCGGAAGTGAAAGAGGAAATCGGCCAGTTCGTCCTGCCGCAAGGAACCCACGCTGCGTGCATTCTTCACGTCTGCCGCAGCGAAGCGAAAAAGTCCGTCCGCGCCCTGCACCATGTGATGCTTGAGCGCGAAGTGCCGGAGCATTTGATGGACTATGCCAACCTGCTCGCCAATGTCTTTTTTGTCATGGCCGTGTATGCCAATAAGCAGCACGGCGTCGATGAAATCCCATTCGTCAGCAAATCCTATCCAACAAAACGCATGAAGAAAAAGGAGACTCACTCGTGAAAATCAAATCATTTCTCTTACTCAGCATTCCACTCTCTTTAACACTCGGTGCTTGCCAAGATGATACTGCCGAAGTACCGGCAACAGACGAAACAACAGAAGAAACGCCAACTGAAACTGCAAGCGACGCACCGTACACGGTCACCGATGACCGCGGCGAAGAACTCGAATTCGAGCAAGCGCCTGAAACGATCGTGTCGCTCATCCCGAGCAACACCGAGATCGTCTTTGCACTCGATTCCGGCGATCAATTGGTCGGCGTTACCGACTATGACAACTACCCGGAAGCGGCACAGGACATCGAACGCGTCAGTGATTCCGTGGAATTCAATGCCGAGAAAATCATCCAGCTCGACCCGGATGTCGTTTTGGCTTATTCAACCGGCGAGGCACCGCCTGCCCTTTCCCAACTTGAAGATGCCGACATTCCGGTATTCGTTATCGAATCGGCTACTTCATTCGATGAAGTATACGGCGATATCGAACAAATCGCCTCTGTTCTTGCCAAGGAAGAAAAAGGCGCTGAAGTGATCGAAGGCATCCAAACGCAAATCGAAGATGTCCAAGAACGCCTTGCAGCGGTCGAAGAGCAAAAAGAAGTGTACGTGGAAATCAGCCCGTCCCCTGAAATTTACACAACCGGTAAATCGACGTTCATGCAGGAAATCCTTGACCACGCCCAAGTAACCAATGCCTTTGAAGATCTCGAAGGATGGCCGAATATTTCCGAAGAAGAAGTCATCACCCGCGATCCGGAAGTCATCTTGACGACCGTTTCTTATGTGGAAGATGCGGCCGGTGATATCGAAGCCCGCGACAGCTGGTCGGATGTAGACGCCATCCAAGACGGCGACGTCCATTTCATCGATTCCGACATTACTTCCCGCCCTGGTCCGCGCATCGGCGAAGCGGTGCAGTTAGTTGCGGAAACGGTGTATCCTGAATTGATGGAATAAGTTTATTCATTTGCGCTTCACTCAACAAGCACAGACATTCCCTAAGCTATTTCACTGTTTATAAAGTCCTGCATCATAACGGCGCAAGTCCTGCTCTCACTCTGTTTCAGAGGGAATGAATAGTCTATTCATCAATAAAAAAGGCGCAACCGATTAAGTCGGTTACGCCTTTTTTCTATTCATAATCCCGCTTCATCGCGGATGTCCTGCTCGGTTATCGCCCCGCCCTTTCCAGTCCCATTGACGTCTTCAAGTTTAACGTCCAGTTCTTTCGCGAGATGGCGAAGTCTTGGCGACACGCGGGTAAAGCTCGCTGTCTCCTGTGCCGCTTCGCTTTCTTCTGCCTGCTCAAGGTGGACCTTTTCAGGAGCCCCCGTGTTCTCGGCAGCTTGTCCTTTCGGGTCGATGACCGCCAGCAATGTGCCGGCTTTGGCGGAATCTCCGCGCTTCACGTGGATTTTCTTCACCGTCCCACCCGTTTCGGCACGGATTTCAGACACCGCTTTTTCCGTCTGCACTTCACACAGCACGGCGCCTTCTTCGACGTAATCGCCTTCATCAACGAACCACAGGACAATCAAGCTCTCATCGGTATCTTCAGACAGCTTCGGCAAAGTCACATCATGCATCCAATCGCCTCCTTTACGCTTCATCCATCATCTGCTTGACTGTCTCGACGATTTTATCCGGCCCCGGCAAGACGAAATCTTCCAGCACATGGCTATACGGAATCGGCACATCCGGAATCGCCAGGCGCTTGATCGGCGATTCAAGTTCATAGAGCGCTTCTTCCGAGACGATGGCCGCGATTTCAGCTGTCATGCCATACGAGCGGTAATCCTCATCGACGACGACCAGCCGATGCGTTTTCTTCACTGAATTGAGGATGGTATCTTTATCGATCGGCGCCAAGGATCGCAGGTCGATGACTTCCGCTTCGATGCCATCTTGTGCCAATCGCTCTGCCGCTTCCATCGCATAATGCGTCATCATCTGGATGCCGACGATGGTTACGTCTTTGCCTTCCCGCATGACATTCGCTTTGTCGAGCGGCACGGTATACGATTCTTCCGGCACATGGCCGACTGCATAATCGAGCTGGTCCATCCAACCTAGGCCCTGCAAGGATTTATGGAACATGAAAACAACCGGATTGTCATCACGGATCGCAGATGTCATCATGCCTTTTAAATCATACGGCGTGCTTGGTGCGACCACTTTCATCCCCGGCATATGGGCGAACGTTGCATATAAAGTCTGGGAATGCTGCGCGGCATCGCTATAGCCGCCGCCGACTGCGGTCATGAGCACCATCGGCAAGCGTACATTGCCGCCGGACATATATGGAATCTTCGCCATGTGGTTGTAGATCTGGTCCATACAGACGCCAAAGAAATCGACGAACATCAATTCGGCAACGGGCCGCATGCCTTCTGCAGCTGCACCGATTGCCGCGCCGATGAACGCCGTTTCGGAAATCGGCGTATCGAGCACGCGCTCCGGCCCGAATTTTTCCATCAAGCCTTGCGTTGAACCGAAAATGCCGCCGTATTTTCCGATATCTTCACCGAGCACGAATACGTTTTTGTCGTTCTCCATCTCCTGGGCAATCGCTTCCGCCATCGCTTTATTGCCCGTCAGCATTCTTTTTTTCGCTGTCTCCATTTCGGAATCTCTCCTTTTCGGATTAAGATGTAAAGACGTCATCCAATGCGGCTTCAGGTTTCGGATAATCGCTGTCGCGTGCAAATTGGTACGCGTCATCGACTTCTTTTTTGGCGCGTGTTTCGATTTCTTCCAGTTCCGGTTCATTCACATGTTCCGCATCCAAGAGCTGCTGGCGCAGTTTCATGATCGGGTCGCGCGCCCGCAGTCCCGGCACTTCTTCCTTGTCCCGGTATAACTCGGGATCGCCCTGGAAATGGCCGAGGAAACGGAAAGTTTCAATTTCGATGATTGTCGGGCCCTGTCCGTTGCGTGCCCGGTTGACCGCTTCTTCGGACGCTTTATACATTGCGACAGGGTCGTTGTCTTTTACGTAAGCACCTGCCACGCCATATGCCGACGCGCGCAGGTCGTTCGATTCGACCGAAGTCGATGCCGTTTTCGGTACCGAGATGCCGTACGAATTGTCTTCGACGACGATGATGAGCGGTAAATTCCACAGCGCCGCCAAGTTGAGCGATTCATGAAACGCTCCGGCATTCGCCGCTCCTTCACCGATGAATGCCACGGCGACCCAGTCTTTTCCTTTCATTTTATTGGCCATAGCCGCACCGACCGCATGCGGAATGCCGGCTGCCACGATGCCGCCACATGAGAATTTCACTTCCGGATCGAACAAATGCATATGCCCGCCTTTGCCTTTTCCGAGACCTGATTCTTTTCCGAAAATCTCCGCCGTCATTTTCTTCAAGTCGACACCTTTGGCGATGGCGTGATGATGCGGACGGTGCGGCGCGGTTACCGTATCGTCTTTCGTCAAATGCACCATCATGCCGGCGGCGGCTGGTTCCTGCCCGGTCGCGAGATGCATTTCACCCGGCACGGGGCCTTCACCGATATTGAACACCGGTGACTTGCCTTCCGTATACGCCTCCACCATCTGGTCTTCATAATAGCGGATCTTGACCATTTGCTCGTACATCCACATCAGCTTGTCGACAGATACAGAAGGCTGTTTTTCTTCGAACTTAGTCACTGCTACTCCTCCTTTTTTACTCCATAAATTCGGATGGCGTGCGACAAATTCCATAGGCCTAAACACTCTCAGTGTACTGCGTTTCATTAAATATTTCAATATTCTGATAATAAAAGAATAGAGAATTTACAATTATGATGAACTTCTTTAATTAACAGGCGCAACTTGTTAGAAACTGCTTAGAAATGCACCTATTCATCCTTTACTTTCAAAATTGTAATATCGCTAAACAACAATTATTTATTGATAAACGATAAATAGTTCGCTATACTTTGATTATTAACAAGTAAAGAGGTGTGTTTTATGAAACGGGAGACTTTGTTTTTGAAAGTGGTGCTGTTTCTCATGGCGCTGCCGGTCATCGCGTTGTGCATCTTCGTGGTGCCACCGCTTTCGGGCATTATCCAGGACGGGCCGGAGCAGCTGGCGTTTTTGCAATATGTGTTTGTCACCTTGCTTTATGCAACAGCGGTTGCGTATTTCGTCGCGCTGTACCAGACTTATAAATTATTGAGCTTTATCGATGACAATATCGCCTTCTCTGTGCGCTCAGTGACGGCGATCAAAAACATCAAACGGTGTGCGCTGGTGATCACCGGCATTTACGTTCTCGCAATGCCGTTGTTTTACATCATCGCAGAAATTGATGATGCCCCGGGACTGATCCTCATGGGCGCGGCGATTGGCTTCGGCGCACTTGTCATCGCCGTTTTCGCAGCGGTTTTGCAGAAGCTGCTTACGCACGCCATCGACATCAAATCAGAAAACGATCTTACGGTCTGAGGTGATACCATGCCAATCATCATAAATCTCGACGTCATGCTCGCCAAGCGCAAAATGAGCATGACCGAGCTATCCGAAAAAGTCGGCGTCACCATGCCCAATTTGTCTATCCTGAAAAACGGCAAAGCGAAAGCGATCCGCTTCTCGACTCTTGAAGCCATCTGCAAAGTGCTCGACTGCCAGCCAGGCGATGTATTGGAATACCAGGAAGAAGAATAGTCCTGACTTCCTTCGCTTTTTGAAAACAGTAAATTTCAGAGCAACTTGCCCATTCTTCGAAACCAAAGGAGGAAAAGATCTTGCTGACAAAACTGGTCGCTGCATTTAATCTAGCAATGTCGTTAGGCGCATTTTATATGGGCATTTCCATGCTGCCGTTCATGGGGGTGTTCGTGGAATTTCCATCCGAGTGGGCCGGCGTCATGCCCTTCAGTAGTTGGTCCGCTTTAGCTATGTATGGAATGATTGTCTTCGGAATCGGGAATGCCGTGGTTGCGGTTTATGGGTTCATGAAGAAAACGCGGGTGTTTTTTGTGGCGAATCTTGGTTTAGGAATCCTGCTATCGCTAAGTGCTGCATTGCCGATCGTGTTGCTCGGGGAATGGTATTTGCCTCTCGTGTTCTTTTTCTTCCTCAGTTTCACGCAAATGACTCTCAGTATAGTCGGATTTACTGCTAGAGGCATCCATAGGAATACAGAAAAAACTCAAGGCGTATGAAAGCCTTGAGTTTTTTAATGTTTATTATTTTGGCAAATACGTTTGGTCATGCAGATCTGCCCCCGGTGGCTTGTTTCATCTTCCACGACATGGAACCAGAGAAAGTACTTATTGTAGACAACTCCGTGATCATACTGCCCTTCTTCGTACAACCAGCTATCATTGACACTTTCCAATAGCGACAGCGTATGATCCCTGACCTTCTTTAATTCATCTAGGTAATAATCAAGCGGATGGTTGCGGATCGCGCTTCTCGCTTTGTCCCCAAGTTCAAGCGGCACGAGCCATTGCTCCAGCTCCTGTTGTGTCAAGTCACGGTTTTCGAACGTGATGACCTGGTGCACAAATTCAATCGCCGCCATGTGCATCAAGAGCGCCCCGATCGAATTCGATTGCCCATCAGCCAAATAATCGAGCGCTTCGATAGACAAACCTTCTACATCCGCCAATGTAACCGCGCGCGTATAGTCGAGCATCGACACGAGTTCGCCGATCTTCGGCGAGAATCCTGCTTGTTCCTTGATCCGGTAATCCATACTGCTCCCCCCTTCCAGCTTACAAGCCATTATTAGCAATGAAAAAGACTGGAGCGCTCCAGTCTTTTTTTGTGTATTGCTTCTATATGAATGCTACGCCAAGCTGAACTTCTTTTGGATCCGCTTTACAATATCCGCTTCCTTGCTTTGGATGAATTCATTAGCGATTTGCTTTACCATCGCATTGATCTCCCTATTCATTTCCGTTTTCATCCTTACTTGATCAATGACTACACCATTCGGAGTAAACTGCCGGCCTGAAAGTTCATCGAGCGAGACATTATAGAGGTCTGCCATTTTCACCAGCAATTTGAGATTCGGCTCACCTTTCCCGGTTTCGAAATTACTATAAGTTGCACGTGTTATTATTAGATGATCCGCAACCACTTGCATCGACAATTTGTTCTGTACTCTGAGCGCCTTTAGGTTTTCTGCTAACTTTGCCATAGATAGACCCCTTCACACAATCAATTTACTTACTTTATTCACTTGTTGGTTGGTTGAAATAATCGCTTCATTTACATGAACTGGTATTGATACTAGTTAAGAATTATACATAATAATTAAATAGTAACATATTCATAATTAAGTTATAATCACAATATCACGTAAATTTGGAAATAAATATAGAAAGGGTTTTGATTATGCTAAAAAACCTATTGAATAAATGGTTATCCTCATCTACTGAAACAGTAACTCATGACCCTAATGCTACTCCGATTTCGAAAGTCTATCTATATGAACCAAACCAAGCCGCTCTGAAGCAGGTCATGGAATCCCCTGACATTTCCGGAGAAGCGCCAGGTTATGTCTATTTCGTGCAAGAGCACTTGAATGGTTCTTTCAAAATCGGCAAAACCAAGCATGTGGAACGGTATATGAACCTCTTTGTCGTGAAGCTTCCTTTCGAAAACAAATTGATCCATTTGATTAAATCCGGCAACCACCATCAGACAAAAGCTGCCTTTCATCAGCATTTCAAAGACAAACGGCTCGAAGGTGAATGGTTTGCTTTGAATCAGGACGATGTGGCCTGGCTAAAAGCTGGCGGATACCCTGATACTATCCAGCAGACGATTTCGGGCGGGCAAACAATTGAAGGCTCCCCATCATCGAAGGCGGAAAAAGATGACAAACCGCTGACGCCCAAGCAGGCGGCATTCGCCAAAACCCTACTAAACAAGCTTGAAGGCCGCTACGAACTGGCTGTCGATTTTTCGCAGCTGACCCATAAAGACTTGAATCGCCTGAGCGGCTATTTCCGCTTTAAAAATCAAGGTGCATTGAATAATTTGGTTTCAGCTGGAGTGCTTAAAGAAAAATAATGGACAGTAAAAAGGCGCCTTCGAATGAAGACGCCTTTTTATGTTCTCTCTCTATTCTTAGTGCCTACTAAAGCAAAGCTTCCATCTTATCTAACCAGACGATCCGGTCCGCAACCGTCGCGGGTTTCGGATGGCGCGGAAATCCATTTTCACCTGCCACCCATGCTTTCGCATAATCATACGGCTTTTCTGCACAGCCATTTTGGAACAAGCCGAACTGGGCAGCGAGCCTCTTGGCGACAGTCGACGAACCCCATGCAAAAATGAGATGTACTGAAGTTCCCAGCAATTCTTCGCGTTGTTGGGTGTTTTGTTCCTGGAACAAGGAATGAGGGATCACTGCTTCATTGAACTTGTTTTCAATGCTTTTGAAGTTCATGATATTTCCTTCACAAATATCCGATAAATTGATGAGCGTGATCAAATCCCATGCTTGGCGCTCCATCAAATTCATCAGCTGGTATTGTGTCGGATTCGGTTTGGTGGGGATCCACTCTGCCTCCCGCGGGCTCTTTACGGTTTTCCCGGCTTGTGCACAATTGGACGGATTGATCATGACGATCACTGCATCCGTTCGAGTGGTAAAGGCACCGTTTCGCCTGATGCGCGCTTCGCGGCGCATCAGAAATGTCTCTTCCTCTATTTCAGTATGGTAAAACTTCGCCTCGACCGAGAAGATATGCTTCAAGTCTTCAGCTGGAATCAGTGACACATAATCCCTCCCCGTATCTTATTCTTCATTTTCAGTCTATCAAATATAACAGATCCGCGTTTTCAGCCGGATCAAAAAGCTCCCAAGCCATATCCGGTTTGGGAGCTTGCTGTTCTTTATACTTTCGCGTCCACTTTGACCATGCCGTAAGAGGTGATGGCGTTCCACATCGTTTCCGGGATGTCGAGTTTGCCGACCAGTTCTTGCGGGATCGTTTCGTTGATGTCCGCTTCGTTTCCTTGCTTCACTTTCTCGGTCCATTCCGGGTCGACCAATGCTTGGCGGCCCATGACGACGATATCCGCTCCTTCTTCAAGCGCAGCTACCGCGTGGCCGGGACGCGTGACGCCGCCGACTACGACAAACGGCACACGGCCATTGATCTGTTTCGACAGGATTTGGACGATGCTGTCTCCCTCTTCCATGCCACGCGGCGCTTTTTTGAATTCCATAAGCGATACGTGGATATAATGGATGCCGCCTTCGATCAAGCGCTCAACCAATTGTTGCGTTTCTTTGATCGTATAGCCAACGGAATCTGCATTGTTTTCTTCCGGAGACAAACGGTAGCCGATGATGAAGCTATCGTCCGCATGTTTTGCAGCCACTTGTTTCACTTCATCCAAGACCGCCAAACCGAATTTCAAACGGTTCTCCAAGCTGCCGCCCCACTCGTCTTCACGCTGGTTGTAAGTAGCTGAGACGAATTGCTGGATCAAATACGTATTGGCGCCATGGATTTCCACGCCGTCAAATCCGGCTTCGATTGCGCGGCGCGTGGTTTCGCCGAAATCGCGGATAATGGCGGTGATCTCTTCTCCCGTCAAAGCGCGCGGCGTCGGCTTGTCGGCCGATTCTGCGATAGCGCTCGGTGCGACCGTTTCACCCGCTTCGATCAAATCCGGTTGGCCTTGGCGGCCGCCGTGCTGCATTTGCAGGATAGCTTTGCTGCCTTGTGACTTCATTTCAGTTGCGAGTTGCTTTAAGCGCGGCATGACGTCGTCTTTGAACGCGACAAACTGGTTCGGGAAGGCGATGCCATTTTCCGAAACCGCGATGCATGCGGACACGAACAGGCTGCCGAGGCCTGCGCGGCGCTGGTAATAGGCAAGTTCTGCATCTGAGACAGTACCGTCCGGATTTCCTGAATATGTAGTCATCGGTGCGACGCCTAAACGGTCAGACAGGACGACGCCGTTCGGCAAAGTGATTTCTTCGAATAATGGTTTGTATTGGGGATTCATCGTTTGGCCTCTTTTCTCTTTAGCTTAGGTATATCAAAATATCATAGGACTAGGACAACTACAAGAATACGCGCTCGATAAGCCGGAACTTTTGTTTCCTTTCTTTGGTAATGGTACGCTCTTCTATGCAAACTTATTCCAAGGAGGAATTCATATGACACCAAACACATACAAAGAAATCCATTTGGCGAACCGCCCAGAAGGCACGCCCACTGATAAGGACTTTAATTTTATCGAAAAAGAGATTCCATCCATCGGAAAAGATGAAGTATTGCTAAGAACTTTATATCTTTCCGTTGACCCGTATATGCGCGGGCGCATGAAAGACGTGAAATCTTACGTTGAGCCGTTCAAATTGAACGAAGCGATCACCGGAGGCATTCTCGCGGAAGTCGTCGAGTCGAATTCCGATAAGTTCCAGCAAGGGGATGTCGTCAACGGCACGCTTAACTGGGCGGAGTATAATGTCGCGAATGCCCAGTCGGTCCAGAAAGTGGATCCATCACTTGCCCCGATCACGACGCGCCTCGGCATACTCGGCTTGACTGGATTGACGGCGTATTTCGGACTGCTCGATATCGGCAAGCCGCAACAAGGCGAAACAGTCGTCGTCTCAGGCGCAGCGGGAGCGGTCGGATCGGTCGTCGGACAGATCGCCAAACTGAAAGGCGCACATGTCGTCGGCATCGCCGGCTCGCAGGAAAAGATCGATTACCTCATCAACGAACTCGGATTCGACGCCGCAGTGAACTACAAATCCGATAGCTTCAAAGAAGATTTCAAGAAAGCCATCCCGAACGGCGTCGATGTCTATTTCGATAATGTCGGCGGCGAAGTGTCCGATGCAGTCATTTTCGAGATCAACCGCAATGCGCGCATCGTCCTGTGTGGCACGATTTCTTCCTATAACAATCCGGAAGCGGACCTTGGCCCGCGCATCCAGTGGAAATTCATCACGACGAGCTCGATGATGAAAGGCTTCACGCTCGGCGATTACGCGCATGATTTCAAGACAGGCGCACAAGCACTCGCCGGATGGCTGCAGGAAGGCAAACTGAAATATGAGGAAACGATCACAGAAGGCTTCGAGAAAACACCGGAAGCATTCCTTGGCCTATTCGAAGGCAGCAACCTCGGCAAGCAATTAGTGAAAGTCGCTGACCCTGAGTTTGCTAAACTATAAATCTCACTTTCTTCTATAGAAACACAAAAGCTGAAGCGGGAACCTGAATGGGTTCCTGCTTCAGCTTTTTTTCATATCACACCGTTTTCTTCTCAGCGACTTCCCCTGAATAGGCAGCATGATAGATTGCGTAAATATCTTCTCTCTCAAGCGGCATCGGGCTTCTCGCCAAGATTCTTGTTTGCTTGATGCCGTCGTCCGCCAAGCTGTCCAAGGCGTCTTCCCCAATATCGAAGCCTTTCAGCGACACGGGAATATTCACGTCGGCGACGAGTTTTTTCAACTCCTCGACGCATGTATAGGAAGCTTCTTGTTCAGCTAATTGCGTGACGTTGACGCCCATCGCCTCGACGATGTCCTTCATTCTCTTCTCACAGCTCGGGCGGATATAGCCCATGACATACGGCAGCAAGACGGCATTGGATTCACCGTGCGATATATGGAATTGGCCGCCAAGCGGATAGGCCAAGGCGTGTACACCGGCAACACCGGCATTGAAGAAGGCCAATCCTGCCAGATAACTGCCGTAGCTCATATTCGTACGCGCTTCCTTGTTTTCCCCGTCCTCTACAGCCGTGCGGATCGACCCGCTGATCAAGCGGATTGCCTGCAAAGCCAGGCCGTCTGTCACCGGGTTGGCGTTTTTCGATACGTAAGCCTCTACCGCATGCGTCAACGCGTCGATGCCCGTTGCCGCTGTCACTTTCGGCGGCAAGGAGACCGTCAAGGCCGGGTCGACGATCGCGACGTCGGGCAATAAGTAATCATGCGTCACGACATCTTTGGTCGATTCCAATGACAATACGGCAATATTCGTCACTTCGGAACCGGTTCCGGACGTGGTCGGAATCAAGATCTTCGGTATGCCTTTATCAACAAGCTCACGTTCGCCCGTCAGATTCAGGTAGTCGGCCACTTTTCCTTCATGCGTCGCTAGGACACCCGCTAATTTCGCAAGGTCAAGTGCACTGCCGCCGCCAAGGCCGATGACCAAGTCAAACTTATGCTCCTTCGTGTAAGTGACCAATCTTTCGCCGACTTCGAGCGGCGGCTCCGGCACGACTTCCGTGTAGATGCTCGTCTTCCATCCTTTCGCTTCCAGCGGTTCGACGATTTTTTTCGTCATCCCCAGCTCGTCCAGAAACGGATCGGTGACAATAAGGATATTGCTGGCGTTCAGGCGTTCCGCTTCGCCCGCCAATTGTTCCAATGCCCCCCAGCCGGTATGGCTGATCGGCATGAATGTAAGTTTGCTCGACACATCATTCACTCCTTTTCTGCTTGTCTCGTCAGGAATTATCCACTTCAACCCGTGAAATGGGAATGTTTCAACATATATTTTCTCGCCACTCAATTGTAAATATAAAAGTCATAACATTCAATCTATTAAAGAATGACAAAACCCGCTGTCCTTTTCCAGGACAGCGGGTTTTCTTTCTACAGCATCTTCGCTAGAGCCAGTTTCGCTTCACTCGCCGTTTTCCCATCCACTTGGATGCGGTTGAGGACGCGGCCTTCCACCAGTTCTTCCAGAATCCAGGTGAAATGCGGCAAGTCGATGCGGTTCATCGTCAAGCATGGGCACATATATGGATTCAAGGAAACGATGTCGCGGTCCGGGAAATCCTGGATGAGCCGGTTGACGAGATTCATCTCCGTGCCGATCGCCCATTTCGAGCCGGGTTCGGACGCTTCGATCATATCGATGATGTATTTCGTCGAGCCGGCGAAATCGGAGGCGCTGACGACTTCATGCGTGCATTCGGGATGTACAAGGATATTGCGGTCCGGTTCTTTTTCGCGCAAATTGTCGACGTGTTTCGGCAGGAAGTTCATATGTACTGAGCAATGCCCTTTCCAGAGAATCACTTGCACGTCTTCTATCGCACAAGCACGTTCAAGCTTTTGCTTGATCGGGTCCCAAACCGCCATGTGCTCGAGCGGGATGCCGAGCTTTACGGCGGTATTGCGCCCGAGATGCTGGTCTGGCAAAAACAGCATGCGCTGCTTTTGGGATAATGCCCATTCGACCATTTCCTGTGCATTCGAGGAAGTCACCGTCGCCCCCCCGTTGCGGCCGACAAACGCCTTGATGGCCGCTGTCGAATTGACGTAAGTGAGCGGGATGATCGTGTCGCCGAAAAGTTCCTGCAGCTCTGCCCAGGCGCGTTCGGTTTGGTCGATATTGGCCATATCCGCCATCGAACAGCCCGCACGCATATCCGGCAAGATGACCGCTTGATGCGGTTCGGTCAGGATATCCGCGGTCTCCGCCATGAAATGGACGCCGCAGAACAAGATGTAGTCCGCCGTCTGCCTCCCTGCGATTTGCGACAATTGCAGCGAGTCGCCGGTCACATCGGCATATTTGATCACTTCGTCTTTCTGGTAATGATGGCCGAGAATGTATAAACGGTCGCCGAGCGCTGCCCGTGCACGTTTCGCGCGCTCATGCAATTCTTCCGTGGACGCTGTTAAATAACTTTTTGGCATGGCATCCGCCATTTGCAGTTCTTCGAGCAATGAAGCCATTAGGCAAGTACCTCCTTAGGGGATATGGATAGATTCATGCTGATGTCGAGATTCGATACGCTATGCGTCAAAGCACCGATGGAAATGACGTCGACGCCGGTGTCGCGGTAATTGGCAAGTTGATTGAGATCGATGCCGCCGGAAGCTTCCGTGCGGATCGTCTCCGGAACGAGCTGCACCCAGCGCTTGATCGTTTCCGGTGTCTGGTTGTCGAACATGATCGTGTCGGGGCGTGCGTCGATCGCTTCTTTCAATTGCTGTTCCGTCTCGACTTCCACTTCGATCATCGTCATATGGCCGAGCGAGCCGCGTACTTTTTTCACTGCTTCCGTAATCGATCCGGCCGCCGCGATGTGATTGTCTTTCAGCATGACGGCATCGTATAGGCCAATCCGGTGATTGAAACCGCCGCCTGCGCGGACCGCGTATTTTTCGAACATGCGCAGCCCCGGCGTCGTTTTTCGGGTATCGACGATGCGCGTATGGCCCGAACCGAGCGCTGCCACGCAATCCGCAGTCAAGGTGGCCACCGCGCTCATGCGCTGGACCAGGTTCAACAGTACCCGCTCCCCAGCCAGAAGAGCTGCCACAGGCCCCGTGATTTTCACGATTGCCTCGCCTGCCTCCACCCGCTCGCCGTCTTGTTTCAATAACTCCACTTGCACTGACTCGTCAAGCAGGCGATAGCCCCATTTGTAGCACTCAAGCCCGGCTACGACGCCGCTTTCTTTCATGCGGACAATTGCTTCGCCTGTATCCGTTCGATCAAATAACACGGAGGACACGTCGCGGTCCCCGATATCTTCGAGCAGGAATTGTTTTAATGCTTGTTCTGCTTTTAAGCGATTCATAACATAATCTCCTTAATCATCGTTTTTCGTCTAGACAGATGGGTGCCGCTCTTTGAAATGCCGATGACTTTTCCGGCCCATTCGGCTTTCGGTTCTGGCGCGTCCACCCGGTAATGGCCGCCCCTGCTTTCTTGCCGCAGCAATGCAGCTACAGCAATGAGGCTGCTTGCCGTCTGGCGGTGGATTTGGGCAATTACATGATCCGGGTAATCCTTCAATGCATAGGCCTTTAAAGGATAAGCCTGCAAGAAATTCGCCAAGGCTTCCGGTGCCCTCAAGATTCCCGCCGTTTCCGTCATGTTTCGTTTCAGTTGATTTTCATCAACGCCTTGAAAATATGTAGTAGATGATGCCATCTTACCTGCTTGTGGTGAACTTGTATTAATCCCAGGCCGTCCAGGCTCCCGGCCGATCCACTCGGCAAGCCTTGCCGCGAACACCAAGCCTTCCAGCAAGGAATTGCTCGCCAGGCGATTTGCGCCATGGACACCGGTGCATGCAACTTCCCCGACGGCATAAAGTCCCGGAATGGACGTCTGGCCGTAACTGTCCGTCCTCACGCCGCCCATGTGGAAATGCGCACCCGGACGCACCGGCAGCAATTCTTCTGTCGGTTCGATGGCGTGGTTCCGGCAATTTTCATAAATCGATGGAAAGCGTTCCTTGAAATTGGAGATTTTCCTGGCATCAAGATACACCGGCCCTTCATTTTGCCAATGGCGTTCAATCGCCCTTGCGACGACATCACGCGGCGCGAGTTCCAGGAGCGGGTGTATGGCTTCCATGATGCGCTTGCCGTCTTTATTTACCAATAAAGCGCCTTCTCCCCGTACCGCTTCAGAGATGAGCCCGCACGACTTTCCGCCAAGCGTCAGGACGGTCGGATGGAACTGGACGAACTCAAGGTCCTCCAATACGGCGCCTGCGTGATACGCCAATGACAAGCCGTCGCCGGCTGCAACCGATGAGTTGGATGTTTCCCTGTACAACTGGCCGATCCCGCCCGTCGCGAGGACCGTGTGGCGCGCTTTGATGACCGAGCGCTTTCCGGACCGATCCGAGACGAGCACGCCGGTGCAACGGCCGTTTCCAATCATTAATTCGAGTGCCTGGTGAAAAACGAAGCGCGTGATTTTCGCTGAGGTTTCTTCCCGTAAATACTGCATGAGCAGCTTGCCGCTCTGGTCGCCTCCTGCATGGACGATCCGGCGCTTGCTATGGGCGCCTTCCATCCCGAGCTTTGGCAGCCCGAACTCATCAGCATCGAAAGGCAGCCCTTGTGCCATCAGATGCTTGAGGATGGCAGAGCCTTCAGTGGCTAGAATTTCTACACGCTCAGCATCGGCATGATCTGCCGAGGCGAGCAACGTGTCCGTGGCATGGGATTCCGGGCGGTCATCGAAACTTAAGCTCGCGGCGATCCCACCTTGCGCAAGGCTTGTATTTCCCGTCCCGGCATGTTCTTTCGTGACGACTGCGATGGAATAATGATCAGGGAGCGAACGCGCGAGCATGAGCCCGGCGACGCCTCCCCCGATGATGCAAACATCGAACAAACTTTACACCTTCTTTACAAGTGTCTTGACACTATTAATGACATAAAGATACAGTGATTACAAGAAGAAACTCGGCTAGGGAAAGAAGTTGATGGAAAATGGTGATTTACTTGGATTCGGCAGCGACCGTCCCGATGAGAAAAGAAGCGATCGACGCTTATGTGGAAACGGCTAACAACGCATTCGGCAATACACAAAGTTTGCATGACGCAGGATCTCTCGCAGCAGACTATCTCGCATCGTGCAAGAAATTATGGGGGCAGTTCCTGAACGTGCGGCAAGACGGAATTTATTTCACCGGCAACGCCTCAGAGGCGAACCAGCTCGCCATCCGCTCGTTATTGAAAGGACGTCCCGAACATTACCGGTCTATCGTATCGACACAACTCGAACACGCTTCCGTCTTATCGGTGCTTCATGAACTCGAACGCGAAGGCTATGAAATTACATACGTTCCGGTCGACTGCTTCGGACGGGTCGATTTGGATGCTTACGAACGACTGGTTGACGAAGAAACAGCGCTCGTCGTCATGCAGCTTGTCAACTCAGAGATGGGGGCTGTCCAGCCGGTCGAGCAATGCACAAAAATCGCCTTGCAATTCGGCGTGCCGCTTCATTCGGATATCGTCCAGGGCTTTGGGAAGCTGCCGGTCGACATTGGTTTATGGGGCGTCGCTTCCGCTGTTTGTTCAGCACATAAAGTCGGCGGCCCCAAAGGCGTTGGCATCGCCTATCTCGATCCATCCGTCCACTGGGAATCGGTGTACGAGGGGACGACACATCAAAACGGATTCCGCGCCGGAACGATCGATGTTCCGGCAATCGTCTCCGCGACCATCGCCGCAAAACACGCTGTCATGGAACAGCCTGAAAGCTATGAACATGCAAGAAAACTTCAGTGCTATTTGATTGAACAATTGCCGGCAGGTGTCATCGTGACCGGCGACATAAAGTCGAAATCCCCGTTTATCCAAGGACTAGTTTTGCCGCATGTCGAAGGGCAATGGATGATGCTTGCCTGCAACCGTGCGCAGATCGCCATCTCCACCGGCACCGCCTGCAAGATCGGCTACGGCGAAGCGATGTCTGCCATGCTTGCGATGGGAACGGAAAGCGATACCGCGAAAAAGTTCATCCGGATTTCATTCACGAAACATACATCAAGCAACGAACTGGATGCATTTATCCATGTGCTGAACGAAAACCAATCGACACAAAAAAACCGCTTGCCCATTTGAGGCAAGCGGTTTTCATTGATTATGGGTGCTATATGCGGTTCGTGAAGTTTGTTTACGAGAGTTTGGCCAGTTCTTTCTTGATGCAGCCTTCAATTTCATCCGTATCTTGAATGTAATTATCCAATACTTCAACTTGATGAAGCTTGTTATTTTCCATGAACTTGAAAATACCGTTGTTAAAATCCGTTCCAATTTCCTTGAAGAATATGCCTTCAATCTGGCAGTCCTTTGTTTGAGAGAAATGGATTTTGTATTTTTCGCCTTCTTGGACTAAGTAGCAGCGGACGCCTTTTTCAAAATCATCTCCGTCATTGCCTTTGACTGTGCGCGCTACTGACACGACATGGAAATCGACAAACGGGATTTCACGCAGCAAGACGTTCATAAATGAACCTTTTGTAATCTCTTCCCAGCGGCTTCTTGCCGTTTGGCCAATGATGATCTGGGTGATATTGAATTGGTTCGCCACTTCCGCAATCACTTTAGCCGGCGGGCGCTTTTCATTATCACGGATAACAAATTCTTCTGCCCCAAGCTCCTCAGCAAGTTCGCCCCATTTTTCAACATAAGCTGACTTTTCAGTATCAAACTCGTCATATGGCAAAGCATCGACAGTTAAAATATACAACGGACAGTCAAGCATGTTTGCCAACTTGATTCCTCTTTTTATGAGACGCTCGCCATTCGGGCCATAAAACACACACACCAATATGCTTTCGTCCATGCGTCCTCTGATTTTTTTCATTTTAAAACCCTCCTGGGAGTATATTCTGTCACATCCGAAATCTAAAACTATGAAATTATACTGCGGATTCACGGAAAAATCAAGGAAGGAATCGTCTTCCGTTTTTCATTAAATCTACAATTCCTTTCAATATTTCTCATTTATGTATGCGTCTCAAGTGAAAGACACCCTGATTTCCTGTAAACTTTATAGTATATATTGCATTTTTGATTTTCCAATAAACTTTGCAAAGCCTTATTGTATTAGAAAATTCGTCCACTTGCCCAAATGTATCGATTTCAGTTTAGGAGGTTCACCGTGCAATTACTTATTTTTTCCATTTTATTACCATTTTTAACTGCAGCACTCATTCCACTCATCCGTAGGCGAATTGGCAACTTTAATATCGGCTGGCTTGTGCTATTCATCCCCGTGCTGTTGTTTGGATTCTTCGCATCTCAAATCCCTATGGTTTCATCCAGGGAAACGCTCTTGTCCTCAATAGAGTGGATTCCTTCGCTCGGCATCAATTTCACCGCTTATTTGGACGGCCTCAGCTTGATCATGGCCTTATTGATTACCGGCGTCGGCAGCTTAGTCGTCCTCTATTCCATCTACTATTTATCCCCAACTGATTCATTCCCGCATTTTTACGCTTACCTGCTGCTCTTTATGGGAGCTATGCTAGGGGTCGTGTTATCGGACAATTTAATGGTGCTATATGTGTTTTGGGAACTGACCAGTATGTCGTCTTTCCTATTGATCGCATTTTGGTACCACCGGAAAAATTCACGTTATGGTGCCCAAAAATCGCTATTGATCACGGTATTTGGCGGCTTTGCCATGTTTGCAGGATTCCTTATGCTGTATGCGATGACCGGCACTTTGAGCATCCAGGAAACTGCGGCTGTCATGGGACAACTCACAGAGCATGCGCTTTTTTATCCGGCGATGTTCCTGATCTTGCTCGGCGCATTTACCAAATCAGCGCAATTCCCTTTTCACATCTGGCTCCCAGATGCTATGGAAGCCCCTACTCCTGTAAGTGCCTACTTGCATTCGGCGACCATGGTAAAAGCGGGTATGTATTTGGTCGCTCGCTTCACTCCCATCTTCGGCGGCACTTCCGCTTGGTTCTGGACGATTACCATTGTCGGGCTCATTACGCTGTTCTGGGGTGCTTTTTGTGCCATCCGACAGACCGACTTGAAAGCGCTCCTCGCTTACTCGACCATTAGCCAACTCGGCTTGATCATGAGTTTACTCGGCATGGGTTCAGCCGCCCTTCGTTATGGCAATACGGAAGCGGGCGCATTGTACGGGCTGGCGATTTTTGCAGCCTTGTTCCACCTAGTGAATCATTCAACTTTCAAAGGAGCCCTTTTCATGGTGGTCGGCATTATTGACCATCAAGTCGGAACGCGGGATATTCGCCGGCTTGGCGGCTTGATGGCCTTGCTCCCTGTGACGTTCACATTTGCTGTCATTGGCAGCTTTTCGATGGCGGGCTTGCCATTATTAAACGGATTTTTAAGCAAGGAAATGTTTTTCACTGCTTCGTTAAACGCAGCTTCAATGCCTGGCCTTTTTTCAACTTCATGGGGCTGGTTGATTCCGGTCATCGCTTGGCTTGCAAGCGTATTGACGTTTATTTACGCCATGATAATCGTATTCCGCACGTTTCTTGGCAACCGCGATTCTAAAGCGGTCGAAAAACGTCCTGTCGAACCCCCGATTGGCATGCTGATTTCACCGGCCATTCTCTCTATACTGATTGTCGGGTTGTTCTTTGCACCGAATTTGCTAGGCGATCACTTATTAAAGCCTGCCTTGGAGCAGTTATTGCCTGGTATTTCAGGTGCTTCGCCAGACAGTATTTATGCATGGCACGGCGTTAACACCGAACTGCTGATGACCATCGGCATCGTTTTGATCGGCTCTGTCTTATTTATTACCTTCGACCGGTGGAAAGGCATTTTCAAAATCCAACCGGCCGGCTGGACGTTCAACGCGCTGTACAATTATGCGTTGGCTTCGTCTGAAAATGCAGCTTCTTTTGTTACCCGTTCTTATATGACCGGCCGTTTGCATCAATACTTCTTTTATATCTTGCTGTTTTTCATCGTTTCTACAGGCGGCACCTTGCTGTTGTCAGATGCGCTATCCATTTCTTTCGTACAAGATGCGCCTGTCAGCATATATGAATTGATGCTGGTCCTGGTCATGATCATTACGGCTATTTCGATCCTATTCACCCGTTCCCGCCTATCGGCCATTTTGATGAACGGCGTGCTCGGCTATTCGATTTCCATTTTTTTCGTGTTGTTCCGCGCACCTGATTTGGCGTTGACGCAATTGGTCATCGAAACAGTCACCACCGCGTTGTTTTTGCTTTGCTTCAATTATTTGCCCGAGTGGAAACGGGAGCCCCTGCCAAAACGGAAAAAGGCGCGCAATGCCGTTCTCGCCATTGCAGGCGGCCTGGTCATCACGTTAACCGGACTATCCGTCAATAGCGCTGACTTGTTTGAAACGATCTCTAGTTATTTTCAAAATTCCTACGAACTTGCCGGTGGACAAAATATCGTCAACTCCATTTTGGGAGATTTCCGTGCCCTCGACACGATGCTTGAAGGACTGGTGCTGTTCATAGCCGGAATTGGCGTTTATACGCTTATCCGCCTGAAGCTGAAAAAGGAGGCTGGAACCGATGGGGATTAATGATGTGATATTGAAGACCGTTGCCAAAGCGGTTGTGTTGATTATTTTCACCTTCGGCATCTACCTATTTTTGTCCGGGCACAATAGTCCGGGAGGCGGTTTTGTCGGCGGGCTGGTCTTGGCATCGGCTTTTGTATTGATGTTTTTATCGTATGATACCGAAACCGTCAAAGATGCAATCCCGATCGACTTTAAAAAGTTATCGGCTTTTGGCGTGTTGCTTGCAGTTCTTAGCGGACTTGGCCCACTTTTATTCGGCCAGAATTTTCTCGAGCAGTCTTTTGACTATTTCAACCTCCCCATCTTCGGTAAAACGGAAATTGCCACTGTGTTGATTTTCGAGGCAGGCATCGCGTTGACTGTAGTCGGAGTGGTCGTGAACATAATTCTAAGTATAAGTGAGGATGAATAGCGAATGGAATCTTTGATCATCATCCTAGTCGGTGTGCTTAGCACTGTCGCTTTCTATCTTCTGTTATCCCGGAACATCGTCCGTGTTATTTTGGGCACGGCGATTCTGTCACACGCAGCACATCTAATGATTTTGGCGATGGGCGGCTTGAAGATCGGCTCTGCGCCTCTGCTCGGCGAAGAAGCAGAAACTTACGTCGATGCCTTGCCACAGGCTTTGATACTTACCGCCATTGTCATTAGCTTTGCTGTTACCGCCTTTATCCTGGTGCTTGCTTACCGGGCCTATCAAGAACTCGGGACAGACGATCTGGAAGAGATGAGAGGTACCGACAATGAATAATATTATTTTAATTCCCATGATCCTGCCCATTTTGGCGGGAGTTTTGTTGATATTTTTGCGCACATACGGAAGGCTCCAGGCGTGGACAAGCATCGCAGTGATGGCTGTCGTTGCAGCTGCTGCCGTTTATCTTTTGAATGCCATTCAAACTGACGGCATCTTGCGGATTGATTTTGGCGGATGGACGCCGCCTTTTGGCATCTCTTTTGTAGCAGATTCGTTTGCTGTCCTGCTCGTTTTGACATCATCTGTGGTGACGGTCATTTGCCTGCTTCATGCTCTCGTTTCGACGGATAAGGAATTGGTGACGATGTATTTCTATCCGACCGTCCTGTTTTTGATTGCCGGCATCAACGGCTCGTTTTTGAGCGGCGATATCTTCAATTTGTTCGTTTGTTTTGAAGTCATGCTTTTGTCGTCATATATTTTGCTCACTTTAGGCGGTTCCAAACGCCAGCTGCGGGAAGCCATTAAGTATGTTTCGATCAATATCGTTTCTTCCTGGTTCTTTCTCATCGCCATTGCTTATTTATATGGTGCAGTTGGAACTTTAAACTTTGCCCATTTGTCGGTTCGTGTTGCCGAAAATGGCCAAGAGCCTTTGTTGACGACGATCAGCATTGTGTTCTTGATCGTTTTTAGTTTAAAAGCCGGGCTGTTGCTGTACTTTTGGTTACCCGGTTCTTATAGCAGCCCGCCTGTTGTGACTTCGGCATTATTTGGCGCTCTCCTGACCAAAGTCGGTATTTACGCCATGTTCCGCATGTTCACGCTGGTGTTCTATCATGAACCTGAGACGACCCATAACATCATTGCCGTTATGGCAGTGCTGACCTTAATTGGCGGCAGCATCGGCGCCATCGCCCATAACGACATCCGGCAAATTGCCGCCTATAACGTAGTCATAGCGGTCGGCTTTATTTTGACGGGGCTTGCCATCGCCACCCCGGATGCTATCGAAGGGGCCATCTTCTATCTACTGCACGATATGGTAGTAAAAGCGCTGTTGTTCTTGCTGATCGGCACGATTATTTTATTGACAGGCACCGCCCAAATCGGCAAAATGAGCGGCATTATCCAAAACTATCCGATTCTCGGCTGGTCGTTTTTCATTGCCATGCTCTCGCTTGCCGGGATTCCGCCGCTCAGCGGATTTGTCGGCAAAGTCCTTCTTTCTCAGGGCGCAATCGATTCGGGCTCCTATATCCTATTGGCCATAGCGCTCGGCTCAAGCCTGTTCGTACTTTACTCCTTGCTAAAGATTTTTAAAAATTGCTTTTGGGGCGAGACAATTGTCAGCAAAGACGATCAAGTCCCGCTGCGCCGCGGTTTTTTAGTTCCTTGCTTATTGCTTGTTGCCCTCACTATCGGTATTGGCCTCGGCGCGGAAGGTCTGTCGGATTATGTATCTGATGCTGCCGATACGCTCCTCAATCCGCAGGTTTACATCGATGCCGTGCTAACCGAGGATTTCCAATAAATCCGGACGCTTGAAAGGAGTGATTGATTTTGCCCGCCCAGTTTCTGTTGAATATAATGATCGGCTTATTATGGACCTTGTTAATGGACGAGACTGCATTTTATTTCTCGACCTTTTTAACAGGCTATTTAATTGGCCTCGGCATTATCTTTTTAATGCACCGCTTTTTTGGCACCAAGTTCTACTTAATCCGTGTCTATTCCACACTTAAACTGCTACTGATTTTCATTCGTGAACTGTTCCAGTCAAGCATCTCCATCATGAAACAAATCCTTAGCCCAAAATTGGATATTAAGCCTGGGATTTTCACTTATGAACATAATATGGAAGGCGATTACGAACTGACGACCTTGGCTTTGTTGCTGACTCTCACGCCTGGTTCCGTGATTCTCGAAGTCTCGCCGGACAATAAAGTATTTTATATCCATGCGATGGATGTGGAAAAATCACGTGAATCCCTGCTCAGTTCCATCAAAACTTTCGAAACAGCCATTATGGAGGTGACGCGAAATTGATCGATATTATCTTGACCATCGCCCTTAGCCTATTCGTGCTTGCCATCTTGTTGGCGCTCTACCGCATCATACGCGGCCCTTCAATGCCAGACCGGGTTGTCGCACTTGATATGATTGGCGTTAACTTGATATCCGCCGTCGCCGTGTTTTCGGTGTTATTGAAAACACATGTTTTCTTGGAAGTCATCCTGGTCGTTGGCATTTTGGCATTCATCAGCACAATTGCCTTAGCCCGATTTGTAGAAAGGGGCGATATCGTTGAACATAAGCACGATTAGTGAATATATAGGCGTTTTACTTATTTTGGCGGGCAGCGTGATGGCCGTCATTAGCGCCATCGGCATTTTGCGTTTTCCAGACGCTTATACCCGTTCGCATGCCGCGACGAAAAGTGCTACGCTGGCCGTTCTCCTATCGCTCATTGGCGCATTCATTTTCTTTTGGGCAAGCGAGAACTTCATTAGCGTGCGTTTGCTCCTCGGAATCATTTTCGTCTTTTTGACTGCCCCTGTCTCTGGCCACTTGATCATGCGGGCGGCCTATCGTTCGAATGTGAAATTGACAAGTCTCTCGACAGAAGACGCCCTAGCCGAAGCGCTCGATAAAAAGAATACGATTGAACAAAAAGAAGGGTGAAACTGCCTTTCTTTTTTTTATTGAAACTTAAAGTTTTGGAACTGTTTTGAAATATTACAGTTGACTTTTATAATTTAAAGTTATATGGTTATACACATAAGTATATAACCATATTACCTAATCACCCAAGGAGGTGTTTTCATGGTCAACCCAACTGATTCAGCGAAACCTTTATTTTTGCAGATCCGAGAATTGATCGAAGACCAAATCGTCAACGATCAATTGAAAGAAGGCGACCAAGCCCCATCAACGAATCAATTGGTCAATTTCTACAAGATCAACCACGCAACCGTCTCCAAAGGCATCACCCAGCTTGTCGACGAAGGCATACTATTTAAAAAGCGAGGGATTGGCATGTTTGTAGCAGAAGGCGCAAAGAAAACCTTAGTCCAGCAGCGGAAAAAAGCGTTTGTCGAAAATTACGTCACTGGGCTCGTGCAAGAAGCGGAAAAACTCGGCATTACGGAAACAGAAATCATCGAATTGATCAAATCCACGAAAGGGCGTGATGCATGATGGCAGCTTCAGTCCAGCTCAATCACGTAACATTGAAATTCAAAAAATTTGAAGCCTTGAAAGATGTGACACTAACATTGGAAGCAGGCAAGATCCATGGCCTCATCGGCCGAAACGGCGCCGGCAAGACCTCTTTGCTGTCGTTGATCGCCGCTTTCCGTGAACCGACAGCTGGCGAAGTGTTCGTCGATGGTTCCCCGGTATTTGAGAATCCCGAGAAGATGGAGCAAGTGGCGTTCGTCTACGATAAAGACTATAAGGAAGAAACCGAAAAAGCGAAGAAGTTAATTGCACTCGCCTCCCACTACCGCCCCCATTTTGACATGGGCTATGCAGAACAATTGATCGAGCGTTTCAAACTTCCGGTCAATAAACCCGTCAATAAGTTATCGAAAGGCATGCAGTCTGCGTTGAATGTTGTTATCGGCCTTGCCAGCCGCGCGCCAATCACTATATTCGATGAAGCCTATCTTGGCATGGACGCGCCGTCACGTGAAATCTTCTATAAAGAAATCTTACAGGACCAAGAAGATCATCCGCGAACCTTTATCCTCTCGACCCATTTAGTATCGGAGATGGATTATTTGTTCGACAACGTCGTTATCATCGATCAAGGCACCGTATTATTGCATGAACCGTATGAAACCATCGAAGCACACGGGGTATCTGTTACCGGTGCCGCACAGGAAGTCGATATCTTTACTGCAGGCATGAAACAGTTGAACGAACAGCAATTAGGCGGCACGAAATCCGTTATGATTTATGGAAATCTCGGTGACGCTAAACGCCAAGAAGCGCGTGCGCAAGGACTCGAGATTGGCCCAGTATCACTTCAAGATCTATTTATCCATTTAACCGAGGAGGCGAATTAATATGACATCCCCGCGCTATAGAAGAGTTGCAGCCGCTGTCTTTTCCGATATGTTCAAATGGAGTTTGTGGTTTTTCTCTATCCTTTTTGTGATTCATTTAGTAAGAGTATTTTGGCTGAATGGCGACACCAATCAAATTGAAGGTTTCTTCGTCTTTTCCCAGTATTCCGTGAATATTTTCATGTTGGTGGTCGGCATTATGTCCGCTTATGTATTCATGAGCCGCCACATCCAGCAAGGCGTCAGCCGCAAAGATTCATACCTCGGCACTGCCCTGGCAGCACTCGCGTTGTCTGCATTTGCTACCTTGGTTCCGCTCGCCGTCAACGGTCTTCAACATTTGCTTGCTGAAACGATTTCATTGCCTGTCGAGTTGGATACGGTCTCTGCTTTCGAGACGACAGGCGGCTGGTTTGCCGCTGCGATTGCGTTATTCCTGAACACCTTGACTTTCTTTTTAGCCGGCTGGGTCATCAGCATCGGCTATTACCGCTTTGGCTGGATCGCCGGCTTCGGCTTTATCGCCTTATCGTTCGTCATCTTCGGCCTAAATGATTATCTATGGAAGCCTAACACGGCCGATGCCATGGAATGGTTGCCATATAATCCGCTCGAAGCGAATTTTTGGCTGACAGCACTCGGATCGTCCGTCCTGATTCTGCTTCTTTTCTCGCTGATGCGGTTGCTGACCAAACGCGTCACAATCAAAATGTAAATTCCACCGAAGCCCTGCCCTCCATGCGGCAAGGCTTTTGCATGCCCGGTTAATGGCACGGCACCATATACGCCTTCTTCGCTATGGTATGATGTCTACAGAAATTATCCACAAGGAGACTGCCACATGTTTCTACAAAAGACACCCGAGAAACGCCGCTGGAACGATGAACCGGGCCGTGCGCTTTCATTAAAAACCAAAATGGTCGCCTTGATTGCGCTGTTGATCGCAGCGGTCCTCTTGGTGATCGGCTTGTTTTCGAATTATTTTGTGCGCACCGTGACAGAAGACCAGCTCGGGGAACAAGCGCTCAGTGTCGCGGAAGCCATCGCCCTCAACTCTGATATCATCGAGGCATTCGATGCACCGGACCCGGCAGCCGTCATCCAGCCGCTCGTCGCCCCCGTACAGCAAGCAACCGAAGCGGAATTCATCGTGGTGGGGAACCGCGAAGAAATTCGCTATTCCCATCCGAATCCCGAACAGATCGGCGGGCGGATGGTCGGTGAAGACAACGAACGGGCTCTTAATGAAGGACAATCCTATGTCTCGAAAGCGGCCGGCACACTTGGCGATTCGCTGCGCGCGAAAGTGCCCATCTATTCCGACGGGCAAATCATCGGCGTCGTCTCGGTCGGCTTTCTTTCGACCGACGTCCAAAGCTTGATCGGCGATTATACGCAAGAAGTCTGGCTTATGCTGCTCACCATTGGAGCTGTCGCTTTCTTGATGGCAATCGCCATTGCTTCCTATATCAAGCGCAAGCTTCACGGCCTTGAGCCCGAAGAGATTGCCCATCTGCTATTCCAAAAAGAAACCATTCTGCAATCAACCCACGAAGGCATCATCGCGGTCAATCGCCTGGGGCACATCACATTGCTCAATCACCAGGCCAAGCAATTATTGTTCGGCAATGAGAAAGACGAACAGTCATTGATCGGCCAACCGGTCACCGAAGTGCTGCCTTCTTCCGATCTGCCTGAAATTTTGGCGCATGGCACCAGCCATTTCGACCAGGAACGGCTTTACGGCGAGCATCCGGTCTATGTCAACTCAAGCCCGATCCATTTTGAAGGGGCGCTGGTCGGGGCGGTTTCGACTTTCCGCTACAAAACGGAAATCGACCAGCTGGCAAAAGAACTTGCCCAAGTAAGGCAATACGCCAATGCGCTGCGCGCCCAAACTCATGAATTTTCGAATAAACTGTACACGATTTCCGGATTGCTCCATTTGGACAAAAGAAAAGACGCCCTGGAATTCATCCGGACCGAACACCATATCCAGCTCGAATGGTCGCGTCAATTGATAGGCAAAGTGAAAGATCCGCTCATCAGCGGCTTATTGCTCGGCAAGATCCATCAAGCACGTGAACAGCAAGTGCAGCTATCGATTGGCGAGGACAGCAGCCTCCAGCAAGCTGTCCCCGAACCGCAGCGTCAAGCCCTCTTGACCGCGATCGGCAACTTGCTCGACAATGCTTTTGAAGCCGTCAAACAACAGCCGGTATCGGAGCGGCTCGTTTCACTGACATTTACCGATATCGGGGATGACATCATTTTTGAAATCGACGATTCCGGTCCCGGGATTTCCGAGGCAATTACAAGTGACATCTTTAATGAAGGCATTTCGTCAAAAAGTACTGCTGGACGCGGTTTCGGCTTAAGTACGACGAATCGCCTCGCCAAAGCGGCGGGCGGCGAAGTGCTGATCGAAGAAAGTGAACTCGGAGGCGCTTGTTTTGTGCTGACTCTACCGAAAGAAGGAATTCAACCATGAACGCAACTCTTCACATCCTGATTATCGAAGACGATTTCCGCGTGGCGGGCATCAACGCCGAACTGGCCGGACAAGTCACTGGCTATGAAGCTGCTTCGATCGCCAAAACAGGCGACGAAGCCATGGCTTTTTTAGAGAAGGCATCTCCACTTCCCGATGTAATCCTGCTTGATGTTTTTATTCCGGACCGCTCGGGGCTGGAACTGTTTTGGGATATCCGCCGACAGTATCCTCAAATCGCCATCATCATGGTGACTGCCGCCAATGAAATTGAAACGATTGCAGCAACCGTTCGCGGCGGGGCGTTCGATTATTTATTGAAACCTGTCGACTTCGAGCGGTTCGCGCAAGCCTTGGAACGCTTCCGCGATCAGCGGCTGGTCCTCTCTGCCTCATTGGACTGGCAGCAAAGCGACCTGGATCGCCTGTTCGGCGTGACCGCTGCACAAATGGCCCAAACAGAAGACAATGGCGAAGAGCTTCCGAAAGGCATCGATCAATTGACTTTGGACGGCGTCCGCGACTTTTTGAACGCTTCTTCACCTGAAGGGGCCAATGCCATGGAGGCCGGCAAGGCGGTCGGCATTAGCCGCTCCACCGCCAGGCGTTACCTGGAGCATCTGGTCGCGAGCAATGAAGCGAAAGCGCAATTGAACTACGGGGAAATCGGCCGTCCTGAACGGCGCTACGTCCCATGGACAAAATGAACAAAACCCCCAAAACGCTCTTTAGTCGCCTTAAGTGAATAATCTTATTTTTCAAATCCCTCTGTGATAAGTTGTTATTTATAACTTGAACCGGGGGATTTATTTTTTGCGCCAATATGTATGCGTTTACAAAATGATCCTCCGCGCTATTTTGCACCTAGGGGGAATCCAGTATGTTAAGCATTATTGCCTTATTTACAATCATCATCATTGTGGCACTTCTTATCAGCAATAAAATCACGCCGATCGTCGCACTTGTGCTCGTGCCGATTGTGGCTGCCTTTGTCGCGGGCTTCAGCTTTGCGGAAATCGGCGACTTCTTCAATAGCGGCGTCGAATCGGTCATCAGCGTCGTCATCATGTTCATCTTCGCCATTCTTTTCTTCGGCATCATGCAAGATGTCGGTTTGTTCGACCCGTTGATCAATAAAATGATCGCAGTCTCTAAAGGAAACGTCATCGCTGTCGCAGTCGGCACCGTCGTCATCGCAGCAGTCGCACAACTCGACGGATCCGGCGCTTCCACTTTCCTGATCACCATACCAGCACTGCTTCCGCTTTATAAACGCTTGAAAATGAATCCTTATCTCCTGCTATTGCTGGTCGGGACCTCGGCGAGCATCATGAATATGCTGCCGTGGGCTGGACCGCTCGGCCGCACCGCTGCTGTTCTTGGCATGGACGTAACTGAATTATGGCGCCCGCTGATCAAAGTCCAAGTGATCGGGCTCATCCTGTTGATCGCCCTGGCCGTCTTGCTCGCGATGCGCGAAAAGCGCCTCATCGCAAGACGCGGTGATTTCAATAAAGAAATCTTCGAAGAAGCAGACCCACTCGATGTGACGGCTCAAGATGAAAAGTCACAAAAAGCTGCAGCCCTGCGCCGGCCGAAGCTCTTATGGGCAAATACCATCTTGGCGCTGGCCGTCATCGGCGTGCTCGTATGGGGCGTCATTCCAGCAGGCCTCGCCTTCATGATCGGCGTCAGCATCGCCTTGCCGCTCAACTACCCGGACATGAAAGACCAAATGGACCGTATCAAAGACCATGCGCCGAACGCGCTTCTCATGGCTGCGATCATTTTGGCTGCCGGTTCGTTCCTCGGCATCCTGGAAGGCACTTTGATGCTCGACTCTATCGCCAGTGATCTGGTCACTATCCTGCCGGCATTCGTCATTCCTTACCTGCACTTGATCATCGGATTCTTCGGCGTGCCGTTCGATCTATTGCTCAGCACCGACGCCTATTATTTCGCCTTGTTCCCGATTGTCGAGCAAGTCGTCACAGGTGCAGGCGTGTCTTCGCTGACGGCTGCTTACGCCATGATCATCGGCAATATCATCGGCACGTTCGTCAGCCCGTTCTCTCCCGCCCTCTGGCTCGCACTTGGCCTGGCGGGGCTCGAGATGGGCCGCCATATCCGCTACTCCCTTCCGATTATGTGGGGCTTCAGCATCGTCTTGCTCGCCGTCTCCGTATTGGTCGGCGTCGTCTAATAAAAAAATGCCAGGAAAGAGGGGACTCTCTTTCCTGGCATTTTTTCATTGTTTAACGAATCGCACCGTGCGGCAAAATGGCGTGCACCCCTTTGACGCCGTTGACAATCTGTGTGACGTGCAGGTCGACTGCAACGCTTGCAAGCGCCGTCGCTTCTGTTTTTGATAACGAATGAAACTGCTGGATCAAGCCGACCATTTCGTCGAGAGCCGTTGCTGCGGCTTCGTTCAAGTCTTCATCAAAACCGAATGTCACCCAGCCGGCGGGCGTTTTAGCTTTCGGCATGGCAAGTTCCATTTCTTCATGGAGCACGACCGTCAAATTGACGAGATCCATCGGGCATTCGATCGCCGTTCCCGAATTCTCACCGTCGCCTTGCACAGCATGGCCATCGCCGAACGACAACAGCGCCCCTTCCACTTCGACCGGCAAAAATAGCGAGCTGCCTGCGACCAGTTCCTTGCAATCGATATTGCCGCCCGTCCGGTACGGCGGCGAGGTGCGGTGCGTTCCCGCCTCTCCAGGCGCCAGGCCGATGAGCCCGAGAAACGGCGACAGGGCGACGCTAAATTCCTTGCCGGACAATGTGCCTGTGCCGGTCATTAATTCTGCATCGAGTGTCCAGTTCACTTGGAGGCGTTCGCTGTCGGCGATGCCGAGCTTTTCGTTTTGCCAAGCCGGCGTGCCGCCTGCCCAATTGCGCCCATACCAGCCAGGCACATTTTGGTTGATGCGCACTTCGAGCACCATTCCGGGCTTCGCGCCTTCGATGGCAAACGGGCCGATGAGCGGATGGCCAAGCCGTTCTTCGTTTTCGCGCGAATGGTAAATGACCCGCTCTTCGCCCTTATGTGACGAATAGCCCCATTGGATATCCGGCGTCCTCGTTTCGATCGTATCACCTGATTGGATTGTCAAAATCGGTTTGTATTCTTTATTGAACGAAGAGTGGAGATTTTCGGATTTAAGTTCAATTTTATGGTTCATGAGTGTCCCTTTCTGTATACACGGTTTCTTTTGATTATAACGGAAAATATAACTCCTTTTATATAGAAAAAACCTGCCGATGACCCGGCAGGCTTTCCGTTTAGGCACTGCGTTTCCGGAACGCGCGCCGTTCGGCGTATATGGCGCATTGCGCACAGACGACGACCGCTTCATCACAATCGTTATAGTATTTCCGTGGCTCCCGCGCTTTTTGTTTGCACACCGCGCATTTCTTCTTGAAAAACGAGAACATATCCTGTCGCTCCTTTGATTTTAGATTCCAGATTCCTTTATTGTTTCATAGTAAAAAGCAGAAGGGAACTAACGAGCATCCACAGCTGCAGCGCACCAATATTGAGCCGTTCAACCAGCCCGAAATACGGCCAGCCCTGGGCGAAAAAGATTGCGGTCGTTCCCCCGGCAATCAAGATGAACAATCCTGTTGCGATGGAATACTGTCCGTATACTTTGAAATCACGGTCTTTTCTCAACCCAATCCCGATCAGCAGCGGTGCCAGAATCGTCAGCGGGACGATCAATGCCGTTACCGCCAAATGCATCACGCCGGTAAAGCTCAACGGTGCTCCCGGGGCATCTTGAGGAAACAAGCCATACGTAATCGACACGATATGCATCGCCAGAAAAACCAGCATGCCTGCGCGTGAAATTTTCGGCGCAAAGCGTTTAAAGACTAGATAGCCACTCGCCGCGAACACAATCGAACAGATACCGTACAAAAACGTAATGGCCGTCAACATCCCGCGGTCCGGCGCCCCTTGAGCCGTCAAATCGCTGATCGGCTGATGCAGATGGCGGTAACCTTCCCACAGCCATCCGCCAAGCAAGACGTGGAAAACGTAGAAAAACACAGCGATTGCTCCGAAAATCGTCAGTTTCTGTGCCATGTGCATCCTCCTTTAATAGAAACGCAACTCTGCTTTCCCCATTATCCCTCCTGCGATAAGATTTGGGTAATTTTTTCGCAATCAAGCTATCCCATGCTTTTATTCCATCATCACTGCCAGCTGAAAACAGCTTTAAAAAGCCAGAATGGATATCACTGGAAAGTGATGTCCATTCTGGCTTTGACGTCCTTGCTAAGGCAAAACTTGCTTGTCATGCAGATGGCTTATGTTAAAAACTCAATACTTTTGCTGCCTTTTTCTGTTTTGCTGCTTTTTTTGTCCGGAACCAAGCAAAAACGATTGCCGCGATTAATACAAAGCCGAGATAACCCATTACTGGATAGACGGTGCCAACCAGGGTTACAAAGCCGACAAAGCTGGAAGCAAATGCTACCACTCCAAAAATCCCGACAGATGCTTTGAACTTTTGAGTACCTGGTTTCACCAATCTCGCCGTGAAAGCATACAGCATTCCGACTGCTGTATTGTAAATCATGCCCAAGAGGATGACTGACATGATGCCGCCCATCACCGGGCTGATATTGTTCGCCAGGAACAATGTCGGCATAGGAACCGCTGCGATTGCTTTTAATTGCGTTAGCATAGTGACATTAATCAAAAGAATCAATAGCCCAAGCCCGAGTCCGCCGATCAGGCCGCCCCAGCCTGCAACTTTTTCATCTTTTACCGTCCCCCCCATAACCGTCATCATTGCCGCCCCTGCAGCTAAGTTATAGGAAACGTATAGGCAAGCGCCAAGCAACCAATGCGGCGCTGCCTGGCTTCCGGCCGCTGCACCGAAATCAGCCGTCGAAAAGTCGAACATCGCCAGCGAATAAATCGTCAATGCGATGACGGCCAAAAGCAAGATCGGCGTAAACATACTGATGAGTGAAATCACTTTGTTCACATTCAGCAAAACCGTACCGATGACCAAAACAGCCATTAGAATATTGCCGACAAGGCTTGGAATGCCGAATTGCTGTTCAAAAATTGCGCCTGAACCTGAGAACATGACCACGGTTACGCCAAACAGGAAGAATGTAATGATAAAGTCGACTGCAGTCCCAAAATACTTTCCGCAAATATGATAAACCACACTTTCATGGGATTTCGTCTGCAGCCGGCTTCCGAGTTGAGTCAAATTCATGCCCAGAAATGCGAACAATCCGGCTGCAATGACTGACCCTATAATTCCCCATGCCCCAAAACTAGTGAAAAATTGCAATACTTCCTGGCCAGATGCAAATCCCGCTCCCACAATAACGCCGATGAACGCAGCACCAATCTGAAAACTCTTCTTCATAATTCTTCCCCCGCTTTTTCATGTTTTTATGATCGCTTTATTGGACCGGTGCTTCCTGATTCGAAAAATGCCATTTGTCTACCGTGTAGCGCTCCAATGCCTGTCGGTCGACTTCGTAGCCGATGCCATTTCCTTCCGGCACTGTAATATAACCGTCTTCAACCGTCACTTCGGGCAAGATGATATCTTGCTCCCAATACCTTGAAGACCCTGCAGTATCCCCGGGCAATACAAAGTTCGGCAAGGTCGTCAACGCGACATTATGTGCGCGCCCGATTCCCGACTCCAGCATGCCGCCGCACCAAACGGGTATATTTTTTTCAAGGCAATAATCGTGGATCTTCTTCGCTTCCGTCAAGCCGCCGACACGGCCGATTTTAATATTGATGATTTTAGTACTGCCTAATTCAATGGCTTTTCTTGTATCTTCGAGTGAGTGGATGCTCTCATCCAGGCAAATCGGTGTCTTCAATTGGGATTGCAGCTTTGCGTGATCGATGATGTCGTCTGAAGCGAGCGGCTGCTCAATCATGGTTAAGCCGAATTCATCAAGTTCTTTCAGCAATTCCGTGTCATCAAGACGATATGCTGAATTTGCATCAGCCATCATCGGAACATCGGGAAATTGTTTGCGCAATTCCCGCATCACGTCGACATCAAAGCCAGGCTTGATTTTGACTTTAATGCGCTTATAGCCTTCTTCTACGAATCCGCGGACTGTTTCAATCAGCTCCTGCATGTTTTCATTAATGCCAATACTGATGCCGACTTCGATTTTCTCAAGCTGGCCACCCAATGCCCGGGCGAGTGTAACCTGTTCCCGTTTCGCATACAAATCCCAGACTGCCCCCTCCACTGCCGATTTTGCCATATTGTTTTTCCGCAGATGCGCAAACAGCCCATTCACTTCTTCAGGATGTCCGATATCATTCTCCAATACGATCGGCACAAGGAAATCACGGATGATATGGAGATTGGTCTCGACCGTTTCCTCGCTATACCAAGGAGAATGGAATGCAACCGATTCCCCCCATCCTGAATTGCCTTTTTCATCTTTCACTTCGACAACAAGGAATTCTTTTTCTTGAAACGTTCCGAAACTTGTGGTGAAAGGTTGTTTTAGCACCATTTTCAATTTACGCACGTTCACTTCCATGATTTTCATAAGGCTTCTCCTCTTTCTGCTTTTTCTAATGAAACCATCTCTTTCGGGATGAACCGATAATATTGGACAACATCTTCAATTTTCCGGACTCCTATAAGAACATAACCTCTGCCGAATAGCGCCTGGAAAATCCCCCTGATTTTCAAACGCCAGTCCAGTGCTAGTTCGGGTTCTTCTTTCTTGATTGTTTGAAAAGCTTTAGGGATCGGCACTTCATATGCTTCCATATCCCCTTCCAATTCATCTCCATTCACTTCCAAAACCGGATGCCCAAATTCCGACCGGTGCGTACGAAAAGGGGTTACAAAACGCATGCCTTCAGGGTGCCATTTATTTTCGACATGGGCACTTGAAATCCACCATTCGATTTGGAGGCGATCAGTCGGCAGCCCCCTGTTCAGCCCGTCGTCCATTTCCCCGTAGCAATTCTCCAAATACGTTGAACATATCCCGTTAAGCCGGGTCGTATTTAAATAGGCGTTGCGGCTTTCCAGCGGATCGAACGTCCATTGAATCAGATCATATCCGATGTCCTTGGCTGCTTTCCGCTGCTCTTCCTTCAGCATTCTGCCGATTCCGCTAGATTGGAAATCAGGATGGATGCCCATCATATGAGAGCATAAATAGGATTTTCCGTCTTTGAATCCTGCAAAGCCGTAACTATAGCCAACTAACTTCCCTTCATGGAATGCGCCGACGAGAATGCCGCCATTTTTGGAAGCTGTAAAGGTTTGGTGAGTGGGAACCGGATCCATATCCCAAACTTCACGTTCTAGAATTTGGATAAGCCGCATATCATCATTTGTTTCCAATTTCCGTATCGTGAATTTCTTTTCCACCTTGATCACCCCTTTTGTTCCAAGCGCTCGAAAGTATGCTGAAGAGCCCGCGCGAGAATTTCAATTCCGTCTAATAAACTCTCTTTGTTAAACGTCATAGCCGGATGATGCAGGCCTGGCGTCAAGCCACAGCCTAAACCTAGCATCGTCGCCTTCACTGCAGGCCTCTTTAATGTATAGAAGTGGAAGTCTTCACCGCCTGGCGTGACGATCGGAGGTTCTAAATATTCTGCACCTAAAGTCTCCTCAATCGCCCGGGACATGATAGCGACCGCCGTATCATCCACTTCCGCAGCCGCTATTTCCGCTTTGACTTCGATTGGAATCTCTACACCCGCCAGTTCTGCAATCGACCTAATCGCCTGTTTCACTTTCACGAATAATTGATCCATTACTTCATTTGTCTGGGCACGGATATCAATACTGAACATAGCTGTTCCTGGAATGACATTGGCTGATTCCCCGCCTGCTTGAAACATCGTCATTTTTGCTGAGTGCGGGACCATCGGATCTACATGGATGGAACGAATCGCTTGGACCAGCAGTGCCATCACTTCAATAGCATTCTGCCCTTCGTGAGGACGGGCACCATGTGCATCCGTTCCGAGGATCCGGCCAGACAACATTTTAGCCGATCCATGCAAAATCGCCGGTGCGGCATAGCCGTCCTGAACTTCCTGGGCAGGACGCAAATGTACCCCGTATAAATAATCCACATCATCGACAATTCCTTTATCAACGAAAGACAAAGCACCCGTTCCTTTTTCTTCAGCCGGCTGGAAAATCAATTTCAGGCGCCCTTGTTTCGGTACGCCAACTTTTTTCAGTACCAGGAAGGTACCGATGGCCAATGTCATATGGGCATCATGGCCGCAGGAATGATTGGCTTTATATTCACCATCGACTTCCTGCCAAAGCGCATCAATGTCCGCACGCAGCCCAATGCAAGGATTTCCTTCCCCTACTACAGCAACCAGCCCGGTCGAATCTTCAAAAGTTTCCACTGCAATTCCTTCCTGTTCCAGCAAACCCTTCAAATACTTGGTTGTCTCCACCTCTTTCCAGCTGATTTCCGGATGGCTATGAAGATGGTCGAATACTTCTTTTACTTTAGGTTTTATTTCATCGATGACTTCTTTCATTTCATTTTCGCCCCTTCTGTAAATAAGAAATCGCTATTCAATTCACGGTAGCGTTCCTGCCTTTTTTCGAATCCGTCTTTTTCTTCTACGATTAAGCCGGCAATTATTGCATTCATGAAGGAAAACAAAGAAGCTGTCGCATCCAAAGTGGATTTATTAGGCGAATAAATTGGAAATAACACATTAGCTACTGCATGAATCGGTGCTATTTGCGAATCGCTGATGCCGATGATAAAGCTTTGCCGCTTTTTTGCCAGCTCCGCAATTTGAATAGGTTCTTTCAAGTAACGGTGAAACGAAATAACGATCACTACCGTGTCTTCATCCATTCCGCTGATTGTCTGGATCACGTCTTCCGACTCTGGACGTATCAGCCGAACATCCGGCCTGACAAGTGTCAATGCATAAGACAACCAACTGGCAGCAGCGAAAGAAGAACGCATGCCCAATACATAAATCGCCTTTGCTGCAGAGAGGCGTTCGATAGCCTTGTCATAATCCTCTTCTTGAATTCCATCCATTGTCTGCGCAATCATTTGCCTGTCCTGTTCCATTACCTGCGAAAGAAAATGCGGCCCTTCTTGAAGTTTCACCTTCGACTTCCGGTAAACAGCCAAACTGCTTTCCTGGTTCAATAACTGTTCACGGATTATTTTCTGCAACTCTGTATACCCGCCCAGCTTCAGGCTATAGCAGAAGCGGATAACCGTCGTTTCGCTGACATTTATCCCTGCCCCTAGTTCCTGTGCTGATTTCAATGCCGCTTCCCTGGGATGATCCAGCACATGGGCTGCCACCTTTTTTTGTGATTTCGATAACTCATTGAAATGGACATTGATTAATTCTTTTATATTCATGGACTCACCCTTAAAGTTTAGGCATCTTTTCGAAATATTTTGAAGTTTCAACTTCATTTATAATTTCACTAAATTTATCATACTATTCTGACGTATACAATATATTGTTGAAAAAAATAAAAAAAAGATCCGCATTTAAGCGAATCTTTTTCGTTTGGAAGACTTGGAGACCGTCTCCTCCATCCTTATGCTTCCGGTTTTTCCTCTTCCATCGAATTGAACAATTGCGTGGAAGAAAGTGCATTGAACGGCATCGGGATGTCGTGCTTGATGCCTTGGTTGTACGCAGCGATCAAGTCTTTTTGAAGAACGGCAAGAGCAGTTTCTGCAGTCCATTCAGAAACATCGCCCCAATTGCGGACAACCCAGCTGTCGCCTGTGCTCACTTTCAGCAAGTTCAACAATTCTTCCTGCGGCAAGTCATAATGATTGCCGAGTTTCATCCCTTCCGCAACGGCATTCATATTGATGCCGAGGATTAGGTTATTGACCAATTTCGCGGCTTGGCTGTTTCCGACATCCTTGCCGTAGTAGAACGTGTTCGAGCCGACAGCGTCGAAATACGGCTGGAACGATTTGACGGTTGCTTCATCGCCGGAAGTCATGATCGACAAAGTGCCGGCTTCTGCACCCGAAGCCCCGCCGCTGACCGCCGCATCGATCAAGCGCAAATCGCTTTCTTCTTCGACTTTTTTGCTGAGCGCGTTCATCGTGTCCGGATCGAGCGTGCTCATGACGATGATCGTCTTATTTTTTGGCTGGGCCGCGAGCAACCCGTCTTCACTGAAGAGGATATCCACGTTCTGCGCGTAATCACGGACCATCGAGATGACCGCTTCGTCCGCTCGTTCCGCGACTTCCTTCAAAGTTTTGACCATTGTGATGCCTGCTTCTTCCGCTTTCGGGTAAACTGCCGGGAATGCATCATAGCCGATTACGTCAAAACCGGCTTTTTTCAAATTGACTGCCATCGGGAAGCCCATCGTTCCAAGTCCTACAAATCCAATTTTCTTGCTCATTTCAAATTCCTCCTAAAATTTTTTATTGCATCGCATTTTGCATCCATTTCTTTTTCTGAAATCCTGCCTTATGCCAAACCAAGTAAAGTCATAGCCACAATCACCGCCAGCGCGAGCCAGTGCGTGACATTGATGCTGATGAATGCATTTTTGAATGTCTCTTTCATCGACAAGCCAGCAAGACTATTGAAGATGATCAGGAAGCCTGAATATGGGACAATCGCCAATGCGCCGGATGAAATCGCAATCGTCCGGTGAACCGTTTCGGGATCGAGCCCCATATCCAGATAGATCGGCGCGAAATTCTGGACCGAGATGCCGATCGCGCCTACTGCAGAAGCGGTGATTCCCGAGATCAAGCCCGTTCCGATCATCAAGGGCAAAATCGGCGGCCCTGGAATCGACTGGATCATTTTGAAGACACTGGTGAATGCAGGGACGCTTGTCGTGATGCTTCCGAAAGCGATGGTACTCCCTGTCGTGATGGTGGATGACAAGGAATCCGTCGCCCCTTCGTTCAGCACTTCCTTCTGGTACGCAATTTGCTTGTGGAACAGGATGGCACTCAAAATAATCGCAACAATCAAAGCGACGATGATGATATTATCGACCGAACTGAATGCCAGGATGATGCCCAGCAATACAACGATCGGAAGCAAACTGATAAGAAACGGAGGAAGGTCATCTTCAGGAATTGCCTGTGCCTTTTCTGTCCCTTCTTTTACTTGGAAAGTCTCATTCTTGCGCAAGCTTTTCGCAAGTGAATACTTCATGAAGGCCAGAATGAAGATGATTGCCGCAACCGAAGTCAAAATCCCGATCAGCGGCGCTGCGGTGAGCGGTGTCCCAAGACCCGTCGATGGCACGATATTATGCAAGGATGGCGCACCTGGAAGCATCGTCATCGTGAACGTCGATGTCCCCCCCGAATATCGGGATGATGACCAGTTTCCAGGAAATGTTGAGCTCCCTGAAAATCGGTTTCGACATCGGGATCAACGCGAAGATGATAACAAAGACGTTGATGCCGCCATAAGTCAAAATGGCGGAAATGATGAATAAGGCGACCAATGCATTGTACGGGTTTTTCGTACCGACGACCGATAGCACTTTATCGGCAATGGAGACCGTCGCCCCACTTTTATCCATGTATTTCGCGAGAATCGAACCGAGCAGGAAAATCGCGAAATTCGCTGCGATAAATCCAGCAAGTGCTGCCATATAGGAATTTTCCTTGCCGAAGACAGTTTCCAATATCGGCACGCCGCTGAACAACAAGACGACAATGGTCGCGATCGGCGCCGCGACGATGATGCTGAACTTCTTCACAATGAATAATACGATGGTGACAATGCCTAGCAAAATACCGATCAAACCTAAAATATCCATTAACTTTACCTCTTACTCTCTTGTTGATTTCCTTAAGCTATTACCACCCGCTAGTATACGCCCGCTATTTACATGAGTAAAATTCATGTTTAGAATTGAAACAATCTATATTATTCATGGAAGGGGAACAGGCTGTGGACATCCGCCATCTCAATTATTTTATTGAAGTCGCCAAACATAAAAGTTTCACCAAAGCGTCCAAAGCGATGCATTTGTCCCAATCGACGTTGAGCAAGGTCGTGAAGGATCTCGAAGAGGAATTGAATGTCGAATTGATCGATAGGTCCAATAAGAACATCGAACTGACCGAAGCCGGGGAGATCGTCTTTGCCGAAGGAAAGGCAATCATCGAATCGCTCAACGATTTATCGGTGAATTTGTATGACTTGATGAATTTGAAAAAAGGCAAAATCAAAATCGGCATTCCGCCCATCATCGGATTTTTATTCTTTCCGAAAATCATCAAAGGCTTCAACGACTTATATCCGGACATCACCTTGAAGATTTCGGAGGACGACTCAAAGAAAGTCAAGCAGGAAGTGAAAGAAGGAAAACTCGACCTAGGCGTCGTCATCTTGCCGGTCGACGAAAAGGATTTTGATGTTGTCCCTCTTGTCGATGAAGAGCTGGCGTTGTTTGTCCATCATTCACATCCTTTGGCGAACAGCCAACAAATCGAAATGAGCGAGCTGGAGCACGAAGATTTTATCTTATTCAAACAAAAGCTCATCAACGACTTGATTCTTCAGGAATGCGCAAGAGCGGGTTTCCAGCCGAAAATCGCCTATGAAATTTCCGAATGGGGATTTATCAGCGAAATGATCAGTGAAAACTTGGGCATCTCCATTTGCCCGAAACCGATTGCCAAAAAATTCGACCAGGAACTGATCAAAGCCGTCTCCATCGTCAATCCGAAATTCCCATGGAAACTTGGCCTCATTTCGAAAAAGCAAAAACACCCATCTCCTGCCGTACGCGAATTCATCCAATACGTATCCGCCAATGCGCCGTTCTGATTATCCGGAACGAAAGCAAAAAGATGCCCGCCAACCGAAAATCCGGTTGGCGGGCATCTTTTCATATCATTCAGTTAAGTTTGGGGCTTGCTGGTAATAATAATCCGCCGGGTCGACCGGCGTGAAGCCGGCCGGCGTATAGAATCTCAACAAATCACCGTTGACGACCTGGTCCGACAGCTGCAATTCATATCTGCCGTGCCGCTTCAAATCCTCGGCTTGCTCGAGCTGCCGCTTATCTTCGAGCGGCAAGCCGGTTTCTGGATCGTAGAACGCTTCATTGATGGAATAGACTTCGGGGCTCGCGTAATCGCCATTGCGGAACATGACGAGTTCCTCGTGTTCTTCCGACAATAGGTCGGTGCCGAAATGCACGTAATTCTGTGTTTCCACACCGAGCAGATGCATCACGGTCGGCAACAGGTCGATCTGGCCGCCGTAGGTGTGGTTGATGCCGCCTTCCATGCCCGGTACGTGGATAAACAAAGGAACGCGCTGAAGCTTGGCGTTTTCCACTGGCGTAATGTCTTTTGACAGTATTTCAGACATCGCCTCGTTGTGGTTGTCGGAAATGCCGTAATGGTCGCCGTACATGACGATCATCGTATTGTCTGCAAGGCCCGACGCTTCGAGCTGTGCGAAGAATTGTTCAATTGCTTCGTCTGCATAGCGTGCCGTCTGGAAATAATTATCGACGCTTGCATCGCCTGTCGCCCCTTTTTCGATAGTCGCCAGTTGCTGGTCCATTTTATAAGGGAAATGATGCGCCACGGTGATGAATTTCGTATAGAACGGCTCCGGCAGCGATTCCAGGATCGGTGCCGACTGCTCAAAGAACGGCTTGTCCATGAGGCCATATTCCGCCATATCGGATTCTGTCGTGTTCGGATACGACTCGATGTCGAAGAAATGGTCATAGCCGAAAGCTTTGTAGATTTCGGAGCGGTTCCAGAACGTCCCGTTATTGCCGTGGAATACAGCTGACGTATAGCCTTCATCTTTCAAGATGGCTGGCGCCGCGTGATACGTGTTCTGCCCTTTCGTAATGAAGGCAGACCCTTTCGGCAAGCCGAACAGGGAGTTTTCCAACATGAATTCCGCATCCGAAGTTTTGCCTTGCGCTGTCTGGTGGAAGAAATTATCGAAGTACAATGTATTCGGGTCATCCTTCATCGAATTCAAGAACGGCGTTACTTCTTCCCCGTGCAATTCATAATCCATCAGGAAAGTCTGGAACGATTCCAGATGCAGGTAAACGACATTCATGCCTTCCGCTGCACCGAAATATTCTTCGCTCGGGCTCGCGTAATTGGATTTCGTATAGTTCAACACTTCCGTATTATCGTCGCTGTCCGCCATGACCCGCTGGGAGGAAGCTTTCAAGGTTTCCACTGTGTCATAAAGCGCGTAATTGTACATCCCCAGATACTTGACGATGTACGTGCGGTCAAAGCCGCGCGTCAATAAATCGGGGCGGTCCGATTCGGCAAGCGACAAATTAAAGAACGAAATGGCCAGCGCCGCAACAACCACGGGCAGCGCCACTCTCTTTTTGAAATTCCGGGCATCTTTTTCCACCCGTTTGGAAAGCACCAGTGCACCCAGCAGCAGCACGTCCACGAAAAACAGGATATCCAGCGGGCGGATCAAGCTGAGCACGCTGCCGCCCAAGTCCCCGAAGTTCTGCGTCTGGAACATCGTCGGGAGCGTGATGAAATCACTGAAGAACCGGTAATAGACGATATTGGCGTACAGCATGATGGACATGCCGAGGTAAACCGCCAACAGCGCCCAATATTTCCGTGCTCCTTTGAAAAACAGCGATAAGCTGAGCAATAGCAGTGCAGATCCTAAAGGATTGATGAACAGCAGGAATTCCTGCGTCGTTCCTTCCACCCCCAGGGTGAATTGTGTTTTTTGCGAAATATAGGTTTTCATCCACAGTACGGCTACAGCCAGCAGCAATACGGGGATGAATTTATTTGTGTTCATTTTCTTTTTCATTGTGCATTACACCTTTTCATCATCGATAGTCTGAAAGCAGGGCCTGCATGCCCGCCTTTGAAGAAACAAACTCTATTGTACTCCCATTTTCTGGAAGTTCAAAGTTTGAAGCGGATTTTCAGGAAGGTTCACCTTGTTCCATCGCTTCGCGCCATTCGACAAGTTCCTTTTCCTCGATCTGCTTTTCGAGCACCCCGTCCCATGCGCCGAGCCGGGTATTCCATACCCGCGCAAAAAAGAGGTCCTGTTTTTGGTCGTATAATTGAAACTCGAGACACGGGCTGTAGACGGTCCTGAGTTCATCACATCCCGTGATATCCGTAACGATGGCCTGATAGCCTTCTTCCGAACTGTTCAGTTCTGCTGCCAGCAACTCATGGACGCGCCTGCTATCCGCTTTTTGTTCCAGCGCGTAACGATAGACAGGCAATTCCTCTTCCGCGGGTTCCGGAATGTCTTCTATCAGCCGGTACTCATCGTGTACCGCGCTGTATGAGATGTACGCTTCCCCGCCTTCCATCGCCTCCTCGAAAATGCCTTTCTCCAACTGGCCAAGGCCTTTCTCGGTCAGCCGGTAGCCTTTCGCGTCCAGGCGGATCAGCTGCGTGCTGTGCATTTTATCGATCAAATCGCGGATGAACAGCTCTTCGACAAACAGCATCTCAGCGAGCGCTGCAGGGCGGCGGATGTCTGCTTCCTGAAACGCCAGCAGCAGCATCTTCATCAAAATGTCCATTTTGAGCCGCTTGACGCGGGCAAACGACACGTCATGGGAAACCAGCGGCACATGCCACGAAAGTTCTTTAATGATCGTCACGTCCTTGTTCGACGCCACTTCCGCGCGCAGCCTGTTATTCAGTTTGTCCACTTGCTCACCCCTTCTGCAGCACTTTTACGCCTTGTTTTTGTTCGGCCACATCGAGCACGTGCTGATACATCCGTTTCGTCTGTTCTTTTTTTGCACGCTGCGTGAACATCGCGGAACTGCCGACCATCATGAGTAATTGCTTGGCGCGCGACAACGCCACATTCAATCGGCGGTAATCTTTCGCGAAGCCGATATCGCCGCGTTCATTCCGGTTATTGCGCACCATGCTTAACAGGATGATTTCCATTTCGCTGCCCTGGAATCGGTCGACCGTGCCGGTGCGGAGCAGGAGATGCGGCAAGCGCAATTCCTGGTCGATCATGCGCTGCAGCCGCTTCACTTGTTCGCCGTAGAACGAAATGACGCCGACGGTTTTCAGCTCATCCACCGGAATCCGCCCGGCCGCTTTCGCTTCGGCCACCGCATCGTTCAGTTCCATCAGCAGGCGGCTGATTTCCGCAAGCTCCGACGGATTGTACAAGCTTTTCCCGCCGTTCATGCGCTCTTCGAAATACGCCGGTTCGTTCGGCAAATCGAGCCACATGAGATGGTTGCCTCGTTTGATCGATTCCGACTCCAGGAAATGGTCGCGTTCGGTGTCCGAATCAGCCAAGCCGCATTGCAATTGGACATTCTCGTCTTTGTAGAACGGCGAGATGGTTTCCATGATATCTTCATGCATGCGGTACTGGATGGCGAGCATCGTCTTGTTAGTGTCCGGCAAGTTCTTGTACAAGCGTTCGAACAGCGATTCTTCGAGCAGTTTCTCGAGTTCGCGCTTTTCTTCAAAACCGCTGCCCTCTTTGATCATTTCTTCTAAGGTCTCTTCCAAGGTGTCGTTGCCGAGCAATGGCGGCAATTGGTGGTGATCCCCGACCAATATGACCTTTTTGCCTTTGAGCATCGGCAATAATAGTTCAGGAGGCGTCGCTTTCGACACTTCATCGACGATAACGACATCGAATACCGGATAATTGTCCTGGAAGTCCTTGCGCGCAGATGCCACGCAAGTCGTCCCGATGACATTGGCGTGTTTGATGTACAGCTTGCGGATTTCATCCAAATCGTGCTCATTCGCCGACTCCAATAATCCGATCCACTGCTTCTGCACTGATTGCAGCAAAGGGAAGTTCTTCTGCTCTTGTTTGAGCGATTCCACATCGAATGACAAACTGGCGAGTTGTTTCGCAGTTTCTTCGTAGGCCGCTTCCGGATCCGCCAGAAGAATGGTTTCCAAAGATTGCAGTTCCTGCTCTTTCTCTGTTAGACGCCGCATCGCTCCGGCAAGTTCCGCAGCAATATCCACGATTCGCTGTTCGGCTTTCTCAAATGCTGTTTGTTCAGCAAGCAAACGGGCTTGCTGCTGCTCCAAATCCGCTGCCGCCCGTGCGGAATCCGCTTGGCCTTTCCGGAGCTGTTCCAATTGTGCCTGCCGGTCGGCAATCGCCTGTGCGATATCTTCCGGCACGTCGATCGAAACGGCCAAACCGGCCACTCGCCGTTCGATGCGCGAAACTTCTTCCCGCTTCCGTTCGAACTGCTCAAGCCCCCGTTCGTCCAAGTCCAGGTAGCGCTGCCTATGCTTTTCGAGTTCCGTGCACAGCGCTTTTTTCAATTGGCCGAATGCACGTTGTGATTCTTCCATATAAACATCGGCGGCTTTTAGCATCGCGCCTCTCCGCCAGATATCGTTCTGCCGTTTATATAAGCCGCTCAGCGCTTTTGCGAGCACGCCCGGATCGATGTGCTGTGAATTTTTCAGCACATCGCGCAGCTTTTCAAGAAACTCATCGATATTGGCTGAAGTAAACGATTCCGCTTGCGACAAGGCGTGTTGTTTCACTTGCGCCGCATCGATCCCGGAACCCCCCAGCAATTTCTCGACATAGCCGATCGCTGAAGTGACGCTCGTATTATAGGCTTCGAGTTTCTTGCGCTCTGCCATCTTGTCGCGGATCATGTCGAGTTTGCTGAGTGAGAAAGTGATCGCCGGCACTTCTTCGACCTGTTGTTCACTCATCACTTCAAGCAAACTGCCCACTTTCTTCATGCCTTCGACTGCTTCAAGTACGGCTTGCTGTTCCTGAGCTCTCGCCATCACTTCGTCCCGTTTTTCTTCAATCAACCCCATCTCGCGACGGAGTGCTGACAATTGTTCGCTCAGCTGATTCGCCTCGCGTGCGCGTTCGAGCTGCTCGATCATTTCGGTTATTTCCTGTTGCTGTTGTTCGAACCACTCGGGCCCATGCCCGTTATCGAGCAAACTTTGCGCTTGATCGATTGCCGTTTGCAGGGCGTCCATGTTCTCTTGGATGCTATGCTTTTGGCTTATTTCTTGCCGCTGTTCGAGCTCGAATGCCCGTGTTTTGTTTTGCAATGGCTCGATGGATGACTGCAATTCGCGTTGTTTCGCTTGGGCTGTCTTTTTATCTTCTACGGCTTGCTTCCATTTTTCAAAAACCGGCTGCAATTCCGCGTAGGCCTGTTGTGTTTCTTTAAGCTTGTGGGCGACTTCTTGTTCGCGAATTTCACGCGCCTCGAATTGCGCCGTGATTTCTTTTAAGGTGTGGTCTTTCCAATACTGGCCGACGTTTTCTTCGATGAATTTCTGTCCGTCTTCTTCGATGCTTTCGGTACGCCCGACGCGCAAGATGCGGATGTCTTTATGTGCAAGCAAGCGCCCGAGCGCATTGTCGACTGCCAGATTCGACTGGGAAGCGACGAGCGTGCGCAAGCCTTTCTTTGCATTTTGCAAGCAGATTTCCGAAATGACCGTCGTCTTGCCGGTTCCGGGAGGCCCTTGGATGACGTAGAGGTCTTCCGCTGACATCGCCCCTGTCACCGCTTGCTGCTGGAATTCATTCAAGCGGTTGTGGAACTCGAGCTGCGGCAATTCTGTTAGCGGCGCCACGTTCGGCCGTTCCTCGAATAACAGGCGGTCGAGTTGCGGATTGACCGCGAGGCCCTTCTCGAGATTGGTGAAGCCCTGGCGCAATCTCCGGATTTGGCTGAGTGCGGCGAAATTGCTGAACACGACTTCCTTCTTATGAAGCGCATGTGCTTTTTCACGCAGCTGCTTGACGATGTATGGGTTCAATTCGACCTCGATGGCTCGGTTTTTCGTCTTGAGGACACTGCCGACATCGCCGTCGATGCCGGTCAGACGGACGCTCAAATTGCGCAGGTTTTTCCATTCTTTGTCGCCCATGCGGCAGCCCGTCAAGGTGATGCGGCTGAAATCATGGCTGAACGCCAGATTCGAATAGCCTGTCTTGATATCCGGAATGTCCATGCCCTGTTCCTGGATCTTCAAATAGCCTTCCCAGCTCGAGATGCGTTTTTTCACATAATCCGAACGCTCTTTCGCCGGCGTCATCCGGTTGATCAAATTCATGAACACGACCGGTACCGGATCGCGCGAATTGTTGAACTGAATCGATTCCTCGCGCTGCCAATTGGTGCCGAGCGCCTGGTATGCTTTCCGCAAAGTCACATTGGTCACCAATAGCTGATGATTAGCAAACACGCAGTGAAGGACGGCCAATTGCCCATTTGCCCGATCCGTCAGCCGCGCTGTCTCTTCTGCACTGAACAGCAGCGCTACCGAAAGAGAGCCATCCGCTGTGGACGGATAGCGTTCAAGAAATACCTGAAACGGTTTGTCCGCCATAAAAAATGAGCGTTCGCTGATGCCGAACCCTCTCATCTTTTCCGATGCGGTTTTAGTTAGACGTATGGACGTCTGATATGTTTTTGTCTGGGTTGCCATTGTGTCATCACCTGTTCCGCCAAACTGAAAGAGCCGGATAGCCTAGCTGTTTCTTCGGGTTTTCGCTGTAGATCGTATCTTCTAATCATATCACCTGCAGGCCCCTTATGTTTTCTGAACTTATGTATTTTATCGGAAAGCCTTCTTTTGGCTTACATAATTTCGCCCGTTGAAGAACTTGAAACTTTCGTGCATCAACAGCGTAAACCAGATAAAGGAGATGAAAAATATGGAGCATACAGAAAAGCAATGCCCAGATTGCGGAGGGAATTCGTTTGTCCAAGCGGCGGATTTCGTCAACTTGCGGCCATTGAATAAGAAAATGTCTTTCGGTTCGGAGCGAGTCTTCACGGTTTGCCTCGATTGCGGTGAAGTCGTTTCCATCAAAGTGAAAGAGCCCGAAAAGCTGTTGCCCTGATTTTTATGAAGTGGGCCGGTAATGATTGTATTCTATCCGCATCATAACTTATAATCCTTATAGGAATACATGTTTTAATGGATGCGTGATTCACTAGCTTCTATAGTTGAAGGAGGAATTCAAATGAAAGACATGCCTTTGATCGTTACCACTGACTGGCTCGCGGAACATGCGGAAGATCCGGGTTTACGGATTATCGATGCGACCGTCTTCATGAGCTTCCCCGAAGCCGGCGGCCCGCCTAATGTTGAATCCGGAAAACAGGCGTTTACAGAAGGCCATATCCCGGGGGCGGCCTTTGCCGATTTGGCCGGTGAATTATCCGATACGGCGAGCGAATTGCCGTTCATGGTCCCGCCGCGTGAAGTGTTCATCGAAAAGCTGGCGGAACTCGGCATCGGCGACGGTACGTTTACGGTCATTTACGACCGCAACGCTCTCGCCGGCGAAGATGTGGCCGCTTCCTACTGGGCATCCCGCCTTGCCTGGCAGATGCGCTACGAGGGATTCAGCCAGGTCGCGGTACTCGAAGGCGGCCTGCAAAAATGGCTGGCAGAAGGCCGTGAACTTTCTACGGATACCGTGACTTACCCGAAAGCCAAATTTACGGGACAGCGCCGTCCGGAACTCATCGCGACAAAAGAAGACGTGCGGCGGGCGATTGAAGACGGACAGACGATCCTCATCAACAGCCTGTCTGCAGAAGAATTCCATGGCAGCCGGTCCGACGACCCGCGCAGCGGCCATATCCCAAGCAGTGAACATGTTTTTTTCGGCGACCACGCCGACGAGCAGACCAAAGCGCTTCATCCAGACGACCAGCTTCGCGCCGCTTTCGAAAAAACCGGCGCGCTCGATCCCGCTAACAAAGTCATCACTTATTGCGGAGGCGGCATCGCTGCCACATGGAACGCCCTTTTGCTGAACAAACTCGGCCAGGAAAACGTCGCAGTCTATGACGGCTCGATGGCCGAATGGGCAAGCGACCCGTCCTGCCCTGTCGTGAAAAGCGGAAATTGACATAGCGAAAGGCTCCCCAGGCAAACCTGGGGAGCCTTTTTGTGTGGCTTAATCTTTACTGGAATATACCAATTCGTTCTCGACGAATGCTTTGCATTGGATCGTGAAGAATCCGCCGACTGTGGCTTTCAAGTCTTTTGCGCCTTGTGCGGTTTTCAGTTTGCCGTTCAATTCACCGCTGAAACTGATTCCCAGGTTCTCGTCCTGGAGCTGTCCATCGACAAACAATTTTTCGCCTTCGAACCAGCGATTCTCGATCAGTATATGGCGTCCCTCATAGGTGAATTCAAAGCTTTTCTTCATCCAATCTCCCCTTCTGCATCTACTTTCCACTATCATCCATTTCCATTATTAGTGTATCACATTATTTTCCCCATAAAAAAGGGCATCCGGCCCGAAAGCGGATGCCCTTATGAATGGCTATTGCAGATATCAATTCGGCTTTTTGAAATCCACCGTGTCGTTCAGTTCGCTATCGTTGTCATCGACCGACTCTTTACTTGTCAGCTTTTGCGCAAAGTTCTTCACGGTTTTCAGCATATTGCCCGACTCCCAGTATTCCGCGGTTTCAGGCGTCACTTTGATCAGCACGACATTCGGGTCATCGTAGCTGGTCTCCAGCATTTTGTCGAATATCGGGTTCCAGTATTTTTTCTTGCGTTCCAAATCCTCCATAAATTCAGCACGTCCGCTGATGGACACATAGGATTTTCCCGCATACGCCAAATTGACCGTCGGGTTCGACGCAATCTCCTCGTATTTATCCGTGTCTTTCAAGGTGACAAACCATAAATCCCCATCGAATTCAGTCTCCTGCGTTTGCATCGGGCGCGAAACAGGTTTGCCGTCCACGACCGTAGTCATCATCGCAACTTTGATGTCCTTGATGAGATCCTTGACGGTTTCCACTGCCTCTTCGTGTGTATGCTCTGCCATCTTGTATCTCCTCCTTCAATTTAATAGCCTGTGATAAATCATTACAGTGTCTTAGTTTCCCGCACTGAATTGCCGTTAAACTTTGTAAGAAATCCCGGAAAACGTATAGCGGCCCCTAGCAGCCCGATGCAAACTAGCCGGCACTCAATTATCCGGTTCCCTTGAACGCCATTTGTCCAGCACGCCCTGCTCTTTGTCACGGGCAAGCCCTGCCTTTAGTTCCCTGGGTTCTTGCGCGAGCTCCCATTCACGCGTATCGCGGATGGTTTCGGAAAGCGGGCGGAACGTGAGCCCCGCCTCTTGCGCCTTATGGATATCAAGAGACAGAAAGCCTTCCATCTGCTCGCTGTCCGGTATCCATAAAGGCAGCTCCATACAAAAGCCGACTTCACTTTCCAGGAGAAACGCTTCATTCACCCAGGCGAATTCCGCATCGCTCTTCAACTCTCTTTTGCATTCGCCTAAAAATGCTTCCATCGTCAAAGCCGATCCTGGCCCGGCCGCATTGAAAACGCCGCTGTTCTGTTGTTCGGCCATGTGGATGACCCACTCCGCCAAATCCCGTACGTCGATAAATTGGATTTGTTTGCCTTTCCGGCCCGGTGCAAGTACTTCCCCGCCGTTTGCGATACGGTTGACCCAATAGCTGAAGCGGCCCGTGAAATCGTATGGCTCGACGATCAGCCCAGGGCGGACAATGAGGCTATGCCCGGGAAATTGCTGCTCCACTTCCTGCTCGCATAGAAATTTCAGTTCGCCATAGTATTCATTATTCGGCGGGGCCGTCTTGCCTTTTGTCATCTCCTCCGCATCGGGCAGCGCCAGCCGGCTGACAGGATGCTCCTCGCTGATGCCCGGGCTTTCCAATTCATCGTAGACGGAAGCGCTGGAGATGAAAATATACTGCCCGGCCCGCCCTGCAAGAAGCTTGGCCGACTCACGGGCCACTCGCGGCACAAAACCGCACGTGTCGATGACCGCATCCCATTCGCCCTCCTCAAGCGCAGACAAATCGCTTCCCCGGTCACCGGCCAATTTCCCCACATCCGGAAAAAGTCCCGGGTTTTCTTTTCCGCGGTTGAACAGCGTGACTTCGTGCCCGCGCTTTATCGCCGACTCGGTAAGAAAGCGCCCCAGAAACCGGGTCCCGCCGAGAATCAGTATTTTCATTGCGATTCCTCCTGTCGTGATTTTCATTGACCGCATGCGCAGAATCTATTCCGCCGAGCGTATTCGCTAAGAAACTTTCAATGGCCTTCCTGCCCGCAGCTGATATTAATTAGTGTAACTCCTTTTAATTTGAATATTCTAATAATTAATTGCAATTCAGCCTCATTTCCTATATAATAGCAGTGCCTAATTTATCGAAAACGAATCCATTCTATTTCCTGTCCTGTTGCATTCACTTCATCCAGTTTGGAGAATTGGCGATTGTTTTAGCATCAGTTGTGATCGGCAAAAAGAGTTCCCACATCGTTTTAACACCCATGAGGCGAAGAACGATTCGAACCTCACTTCCCATACACGGAGCATGGACGAGGAGGAACATGGTATGTGGAATATCAAAAAAAGCGTTTATATTGACCGGCCGATTGATGAAGTTTACCATTACGCAATCAACCCGAGCGATTGGTTCCAATGGTACGTCGGCCTTTCGGAACCCGAAAGCCTGGTTGGCCAAGGAGAGACCGGCACGACCATGGACATGAAATACACGATGCTCGGAATGCATTTGCCGATTGAAGTTGAAGTCGTGGAAACAGGCAAAGACGGCGATGGCTATTCATGGAGAGGTACCGTCAAGGGCGCGATCACATCCGACCAGTTCTGGACCTATGTCCCGGAAGGAAAAGGCGTCGAAATTTCCTTGGACATGAACTATGAACTGCCGGGTAAATTGGTTGGCAAAGTCGCCAATAAACTCATCATCAAGAAACTGATGGACAATTCCATGGAGCAAACCTTGAATAATTTAAAAGCTGTCTGCGAAACGTCCGACACCTACAGCATGAATGCAGACTGAAAACCGGATTTACGTGACTACCGGTTTCGGCAATCGCCAATTTGAAATAGCTGCCCATTGCGATGGAGAATCCATCCGGGCAGCTGTTTTTTCATGTATATAAGATTTCCTGCTGTAATTGAATACGAAATCATGCTCCGACTGGACACCGTCCGCTGATTGTTCCCAGGAACCGTCGATAAAGTCTCGGGCTCCGTTCACTTTGCCGATGAACCACTGGCGGAAATCGAGCGGCGAGAAACCAGGCCCGGCCCGCCACAATTTCCAGATCCCGCTCATCTTTTCGCAAGTTTATTCAAGCTCGCTTTTAAATGTTCACTTTTATAACAGCTTGTGATTTCTGCAATTCTTTCACTAGTTCTATTTCTTGGTCTGTCTGCCCGGCTTCTATCGAAAAAATGTATTTCGAAATTTTATTGCTGCCGTATAAGGCTCCATCTTCAATACGGAAGTCGATGACCGCCAGTTGATGCTCTTCAAAAGAACTGCTTATTTCCGAGAATATTCCCTCATGATCTTCGGCTATTATTGTTATCTGCCTTTGCTTGGAACTTGGGATATACTTTTTTTCCAGTTCCCCAAGCACAAATAGGACCGCAAGTACGATGACAGTAGTCAGCACTGCTACATAATACATTCCAATGCCGATCACCAAACCAAGCCCTGCAGCCACCCAAATCGAAGCAGCTGTCGCCAGTCCTTTTACGGATTTCCCGTGGACGATGATGGTCCCTGCGCCAAGAAAACCGATCCCGCTAATGACATAGGACGGAATACGGCTTGGATCGAATTGGATAGGGCCTTCCGCAGTTTTAATGAAAGAATCAAATCCAGTGATGGAAAGAAGCATCATCAAACAAGCTCCGATACCCACCAGCAGATGCGTACGGAGTCCGGCAGGCTGTTTTTTCATTTCTCTTTCCAGCCCGATCAGCCCGCTTAACAAAGCAGCCATCAGAAGCCGTAACGTGATGACCATATAATCATCTGGAAAAAAGTCCATATTCATTCCTCCGATACGATGGCATCCTTTATCCCTACATACCCTCTTGATAGGCTCCCCATTCTTTCTAGCCAAAGTAAATCCGCAGAAAACCATAAAATGAACCGTATGGAACCGTTCTCCCTCCAGCCGGTTAACCCATTGGCATTTTTTGCCCCAGTCCTGCACGGTGTGGCAGCTGCGGGCAGCTTGTTGCGGAACTTGCTGAAGGATGCGATTTCGCCGAGCCAAACAAGGAGTTGATTGCATGGATCGGCATTCGAATGGCCTATCCCATTTTCATAGCCCCGCTTTCTTCCATATGCCATACTGGTATCAATAACGGATTAGGGGGAATTCAAATGGCAGAACTGAATGCAATGATGGGCTGGACCTTCGTCCAGGAAATCGATGTGCCGAAATCGGTAAAGGAATTGCTGATAGACGGCGAGGAGGCGAAAGTCGCTTACAAAACATTGCGCGATACCGCTGTCGTGACGAACAAGCGCATCATCATTTCCGACAAGCAAGGCTTGACCGGGAAAAAAGTCGAAGTCTACACCATCCCGTTCACATCGGTCAATATGTACTCGACCGAAAACGCCGGCACTTTCGATGCCAATGCGGAAATCCAGCTGTGGACGAAAGCCGGCACCTTCAAATTGAACTTGAATAAGAAAGTCGATATCCGCAAACTGGATAAGATTATTGCGAAAGCGATTCTTTAATCTCAGTAAATCAGCCTCTTCCTTCAAGAAAGGGGCTGTTTTACTATTCTTTCATATCTCCGATACATTGCTTCTTCAACAATAAGCAAAAGAAAAAAGTCTAGAAGAAAATTCCCCCAGACCCTTAAAATTCCCCTATGACTTTCAGCGCTTTCAATGCCAACAGCAAATCGAATTGCGTTTTGGAATCGCGCAGGTCCAGATCGGCGATTTCGCTGATTTTGTTGACTCGGTACCGGAGGCCGCTGACGGACAATTGCAGCTTGCTTGATGTCAATTCCAGGTTGCCGCCGTTCATCAAAAACTCATATAGCGTATGCATATAATCTTTCTGCTGTTCGGATTTTCCATACAATTGCCCTAATTGCAGTTCTGCAATTTTGCGGATGGCCTGCTCTTCCTGGGAATGGATGAGGATGCCGAGAATGCCGAGCTCCCTGAAATTCATTGTCGGTTCACGTTCGGTCGTGAAGCGTGCAGCGGTCATCGCTTCGCTCATCCGGTCGCTTACCTGATCGAGGTCACGACTTGTCGAACTGACACCGACCTGGCATTTGATTTTCGGATGCGCTTTATGCAGCCGCTTCAGAAACTGCTGCGGCCCGCTGTGCATGAGCGTATGTTCAGCCGATTCCGGGATAAAGCATAAGATGCCATTCGCACGTTGGACTTGGAGCACTTCATAATCGCGCTCCTGGAAAAACTGGATCACTTCTTCGTAAATATTCGTGAACATCGACAAATTGCCTTGTTCGTTGAATTCGTTATAGCCGAGCGCCAAATACGCGACATGGTAATCGCCGGACACGTCGATATTGAGCAGGTTCATCTCGCGGACGATCTGTTCTTTCGATTCAAACCCGTCCATCAGCATCTTCTCGAACAAGATCCCCTTGGTCCTCACATTCGCTTCCATGATGTTTTTATTATTCAGATGCACCAAAGCGCAAATCGACGCAAATCGGCCCAGCAGCATCCGGTCGATTTCGGGCGGTGCTGACCTTTCGTGCCCATAGACGAATGAGCAATAACCGATAACGTGGTTCTGTATATAGATGGGAGCCGAAAGCCGGCTCGAATGTTCAAATTGAAGAAACTCGGTTTTTTGGATCGGCCATTCGTTCAGCCGTTTATGGAACGGGGCTTGTAAATGCGTTAATGCCCCCATGTCAATATTTTCGAACTCGATGATCTGCCCTTTTGTATTCTCGACAATCATCGGTTCTGTTATGTGTTTTTTGAGTATGCCCAAAATGTTTTTTAATTGGTTCGACCGGATCAATTCATCCGTTAATTCATTATGGATATCGATGACCATCTGCAGGCGGTTGCGTTCTTCCTCCACCTGGGAAAACGGAACAATCTCCTCCGTTGGCCCGATTTCCATGAAATGCTCGTATTCTGCCGGAGCCCATTCTTCGAGCAATTTGCCTTCCCATTCGCAAAATTCATCCCTGCAAGCTTCGCAAGCCGATTCTTTGAAAAAGACATCCTTGCCGATCAAGGTTGAAATATATCCACTGGCAAAGCCACATAATGTATAGCATACCGGTTTGACGGTTGTCAGCTGTTCATCCCGATAAGTTTCCGCCTCAAAAGAATGATGCCATCTCCCTTTCAGCAAAATGGATGCCACTTGATCTCCCGAAATCTCCACTTGCTTGACGTCTACATTGACATTCGCCTGTCCCCAGGCTTCATGGATAGCAGGACCATGAAAAATGAGCCCCAGAATGTCCATATCCTGTTGTTCTTTAGCGGCAAGTGCCGCATCGCGCCCTTGCGACCAGCCAAACTGGAAAAAGCTTTTTTTCACTTTTTCCAATCCCAGCATCTTGATCAATTGCAGCTGCCAACTGGCAAAAGACGCCCGTGGAAATTCCACGGGGCGGTCTTCAGGAAATTTACGGGACTGCTTTTTGTCCATGCTGCCCCACATCATTTGCATAGGAGTCATGTTGTGTACCATTCACTTCGCCACCCTTCAGTTCAAGGCAATGCAGATGTTCTTCGCTTCCGTAAAGAATTCGAGGCTATGGTGTCCGCCTTCACGGCCGATTCCGCTTTTCTTGAATCCGCCGAACGGTGCTCGCAGATCACGGACAAACCAGCAATTGACCCAAATCGTGCCGGCCCGTACGCCGTGTGAAATGCGGTGCGCCCGCTTCAAATTCTCCGTCCAGACAACTCCATTAAGCCCATAATCCGTGTCATTGGCAATTTGCAAAGCTTCTTCTTCCGTATCAAAAGGTATGATCGTCACGACCGGCCCGAAAATCTCTTCCTGGCAGATTCGCGCTTTCGGATTGTCGTGCACGTAAACTGTCGGCTGCAGGTAATAGCCGTTTTGGATGTGTGCAGCAAGGTCCGGCGTACTGCCTCCTGTAACCAGCTGGGCGCCTTCTTCTTTCGCAATGTCCAAATAGGATTTCACTTTATTGAAATGCTCTTCGCTGACGAGTGGCCCCATTTTCGTCTCTTCTGCCTGGGGATCGCCGACCACAAGTGCTTCCGCTGCAGCTTTGAATTTCTCGATGAATGTATCCAAGATCGACCGCTGGACGAGGATTCTTGAACCGGCGAGGCATACTTGCCCGGAGTTCAGGAATGCCGCTTGGATCGAAACCGGAATGGCTTTTTCCAAATCAGCGTCTTCAAATACTATATTAGCCGCTTTGCCCCCAAGTTCAAAGGAGAACTTTTTCAAGCTGTCGGCCCCGTTGCGCATAATCGCTTTCCCCGTTGCAGTTGACCCTGTGAAAGAAATCAAATCGACGTCGGTATTTTTCGTCACGGCTGTGCCCACTACGCTGCCTTTGCCGTGTACGACATTGACGACACCATCCGGAATACCGGCTTCTTTCGCGATTTCACCGAGCAGCGAAACAGACAAAGGCGTCATTTCCGCCGGTTTGATCACAATCGTGTTGCCAGCTGCAAGGGCAGGGCCCAGTTTCCAAGTCGTCAGCATGAACGGCGCGTTCCACGGCGTAATAAGCCCTGCCACACCTACCGGCTCATAGCGCGTATAGTTCAAGAAAGCGTCTTCCATCGGATAGGTTTCGCCGCCCCGTTGTTCGACGAAATCCGCGAAGAACTTCAAGTTATGCGCTGCCCGCGGCACTTCAGCCGTAAACGCGTGGCTGTATGGCTTCCCGACATCCAAAGCTTCAAGGCGCGCGATTTCTTCTTTGCGCTCCAAAATGATGTCTGCCATGCGGCGGATTTTAGCACAGCGCTCCGCAACCGTCATCGTACGCCACGGCCCGCTATCAAACGCAAGACGTGCAGCTTTGCACACTTTTTCGACGTCTTCCTCGGTCGCTTCGGCTACAACAGCGATTACTTCCTGAGTTGCCGGATTCTTTACCTCGAAGGTCTGGTTGTCTGAAGAGGCTGCATATCCTCCATCGATGAAATGCTGGACTTCTTTTACGTTCGCTTCTACCGTCGTCATTTGGATTCCTCTTTTCTTTTTGAAATCGATTGTCCTGCAATGCCCCAGTGCGTCGTCGGCACTTCGGTCAACAGGATGCGGATATTCTCTTTCGGTGCGCCGAGCACATCGGAAACGGTCGCTGTCACTTCGCTGATCAGCTGCTCCTTTTTCTCCGGCTCTCGCCCTTCTGCGATCGTGATTTGTACGAATGGCATGCTGTTCACTCTCCTGTCATGAAACTGGCGTGGATTGTCCCGAACCCGTCGAATGAAGCGGTGAAATGATCTCCCGGTTCGATATGGACTGCTTGCGTGATGGCTCCGCTTAATACGACTTGCCCTTTGCGGATGAACTGCCCGCGTTTCGCGAGCTTGTTGGCCATCCAGGCGATAGCGTTCGCTGGATTGCCCATGACAGCCGCAAGCGTGCTCGTTGCGACCACTTCCCCGTTCTTGCGGAATACAACACCGCCCAGGCGCATCTCCACCTGTGCTGGGTCAAGCAATTGGTTGCCGAGGATATACCGGCAGGAAGAGGAATTGTCCGCCACGGCATCGAGCAATGTGAACTTGAATGCTTCGAAACGGCTGTCGATCACTTCGAACGCCGGCAGCACGTAGGCAGTCGATTGGATGATTTGAGCTGGGGTGATGTACTCCCCCTTCACATCTTCTTTAAAGACGAACGCCAATTCCGGCTCGAGCTTGCCATGGATGAAGCGCTCGATCGAGTGGCTCTGGCCTTCCTCTAGGCTCATGTTTTTCAGCAGCACCCCGTAGGATGGCTCATGTACGCCCATCATCTGCTGTTTCGCTTTACTCGTCAGCCCAAGCTTCCACCCCGACACGCTCGTCCCTTCTTCGCGGCATTGCTTCTCGACCAGTAACTCCTGGACATCATAGGCTTTGTCTTCATCAAACCCTGGAATGTCTTTGGCGAATTGCGGCAGAGTCTGGACTTTATGCTGTGCCTCGAATAAGTCTTCGACAATTTGCTCGGTCGTTATGGTTTTCATTCAACGTTCCTCCCATCCGTAAAGCTTGCCGTCACTGAACCAAGATGCGCGAACTCGGCTGTGAACGTATCCCCATCCTGGATCGGCAAAGCTTTCGTAAATGCCCCCGACAGGACGATTTCGCCAGCTAACAGCGGCACATCGTAAGCTGACAAGGCATTCGCGAGCCACGCAATCGCATAAAGCGGATTGCCAAGCACTGCAGCGCCTGTCGCCGACTCCAGAAATTCACCGTTATGGGAAACGTTCATCCCGAGACAGCTCAAGTCGAGTCCTTCGAGCTTCGTCGGTTTCGAACCCATGACGACGAGCGCGGACGAGCCGTTGTCGGATACGGTATCTTCAAAGCGGATGTTCCAGTCTTCGATCCGGCTGTCGATAATTTCAATGGCCGGTACGATATAATCCGTCGCTTCGATAACATCCAGCGGGGTCACAGTCGGCCCTGTCAGGTCTTTTTTCAGGACGAAGGCAATTTCACATTCCACTTTCGGCTGCAGCAGGCGCTCGAGCGGCACTTTGTCGCCGTCCGAATACATCATCGTGTCGAACAGATGGCCATAATCCGGCTGGCCGACGCCGAACATTTCCTGTATTGCTTTGCTGGTCGCACCGATTTTCTTGCCGATGATGCGGGCCCCTTGCGCCCTTTTTTCTGCAACGTATTGCAATTGGATTTGGTAAGCGTCATCCAAAGTAATGTTCGGAAAACGCTCGCTCAAGGGCGCAATCGGCTTTCTCGTTTTTTCTGCTTCGATCAATTCATTCGCAAGCTGTTGGATCACAACCATGGGAGCAGTCCTTTCTTCTAAAGGAAAAGGCCGTTAAATTCACTCAACGGCCGCCTTTTTATTTCACTAATTCTTTCGCTTTAAGATCCTGTGCCACATCGATGATCCAGTCTTCCTGGCCGGCTACCGCATGGCGGCGCCCGAGTTCTTCGATAATGGCGACAGGGTTCAGGTTGAATTTCTCTGCCGCTTCCCGAACATGCAACAGGAAGCTATTATAGACACCCGCATAGCCGGTAGCGATGTTATCGCGGTCGAGTATTTGCGGGTATTTGAAGACAGGAGCGACAATCTCTTCTGCTGTATCCATCAATACCGTCAAGTCGATGCCGGTTTCGATATTCATTTTATTCAATACAGCGACCAAGACTTCTGTCGGTGCATTGCCGGCGCCTGCCCCAAGGCCGCGTAATGTGCCGTCAACCTGGTCGGCTCCTGCTTCGATAGCAGCGATTGTATTCCCGATGGAAAGCCCCAAGTTATTATGGGCATGGAAGCCGACATTGACTGAAATGCTGTCTTTCACGCGTGCGACCCGCTCCCGGACACTTTCGGGAACAAGTGCCCCGGCAGAGTCGACGACATAGACGCAGTCTGCCCCGTAGCTTTCCATGAGTTTCGCTTGCTCTGCAAGGACACGGGCCGGTTGGGTATGGCTCATCATGAGAAAACCGACTGTGCCAAGCCCGCTGTTTTTCGCTTGTTCGAAGTATTGTTGGGTGACGTCCGCTTCTGTACAATGCACGGCCACGCGGAGGATGTCGATCCCGAATTCTGCCGCTTTGACGATTTCCGGTCTTGTGCCAAGCCCCGGGACGAATAGCGAAGCGATTTTCGAACCACCCTTATTCGCCACGGCCTGTTCGATCAGCGACCATTCGTCATGAGTGGAGAAGCCTTGCTGGATGGTCGAACCGCCAAGCCCCGAACCATGGCTCACTTCGATTACCGGCATGCGCGCTTCCGCTAGACGGCTGACGACAGAGGCGACAAATTCAGGTGAAAAGGAATGGCTGACTGCATGGGAACCGTCCCGCAATGTCGTATCGGTAATGATCGGAGCTTTCATACAATCACGCCTCCCTTTTTCAATAAATGGCTGGCGAATTGTTCGCCGACCTGCTGTGCCGCTGCTGTCATGATATCGAGGTTCCCCGCGTAATTCGGGAAGAAATCCCCAGCGCCTTCAACTTCGTTCAAAATGATCACTGTCGGCAATTCGCCCCAAGGTGTATGCCGGACATCGATGTACGGCTTCGCTTTCAGGCGGTAACCCGGCACATATCGCTGCACGTCCGCGACCACTTTTTCGATGGATTCAAGGACTGCCGCCTCGTCCGCCTCTTCATGCAAGACTGCGTATACCGTGTTGTTCATCATGATCGGCGGCTCTGCCGAGTTGATGATCGGCACGGCGCGGGCTGTGTCCGCACCCCCGATTTTTTGGCAGGCATTCGCTGTCGTCATCGTGAATTCATCCAGATTTTGCCGTGTTCCGGGCCCTACCGACACACTGGAAATCGTCGCGATGATCTCGCTGTATTTCACGGGCGCGATGCGGTTCACCGCATAGACGAGCGGCGTCGTCGCCTGGCCGCTGCAGGAAATCATATTGACGTTATCCACTTCAAGGTGGTCGCCGAGATTGATCGCCGGCACAACGTACGGACCAACCGCAGCGGGGGTCAGGTCAATCGCGATGATTCCTGCCTCTTTCAGGCGCGGCGCATGCGCCATATGCGCTTTTGCACTGGTCGCATCGAAGACAATGCGGATTTCCTCCGCATCCAGCACCCCATCGATGCCGCGATCCGTTGTAGGAATCCCTAATTCCGCTGCGCGTTTCAAGCCTTCGGATTCCGGGTCGATTCCAGCCATCAAGGCCAGTTCCATCGCCCCGTCTGTCTTCAGGATTTTATACATTAAGTCAGTTCCGATGTTTCCCGAACCGAGAATTGCTGCTTTGACTTTTCCCATGGGATCCTCCTTTTATTCAGCGGCTACTTTTAACGGGACAGTTGCAGGAGCTGGCGTGCCATAAGTCCAGAACGAATCCGGGAAGACCGCGCCGATCCAGGTATCGCCATTGCCCGGTACGTCTTTCATTTGCCAAGTAATCGTTTTCCAGTCGGGGTCCATGATCAAGTATCCGGCATCCCCGAACAATTCGACACGGTTGCCGCCCGGCTCGTAAGCATACATGCAAAATGCTTGGCTGACGCCGTGCTTGTTCGGCGGGATTTCGATGAAATGGCCGTAATCCTTCAGGATATCCGCTGCATCATATAAATTTTGTGGAATGCCGTACCAATAGCAAACGTGGTGAAGTTTTCCTTTAACACCGTTCGGCTCCTGCATAAAGGCGATTTCATGCACCAGGTTGGAAACACTGTTCCAAGTGCCGATGACATGGTCATTGTCTTTGATCTGTTCACGGATTTTGAAACCGAGCGTTTCCACGAGGAAGTTCGTATCCGCTTCAGGATTGCTCGACATCAAATTGATGTGGTCGAGGCGCCGGACCGGCACTCCTTTCAATGGACGCTTTTGGCTGCGCGATAATAATTTCGAGCGTTTATCTTCGTCGCATTCATAATATTCCACTTCCCAAAGCACTTCCATTTTGTGGCCGTCCGGCGTCGTAAACTGATATGCCGGGCCTTGGCCATATTCTTCTTCCGACCAGCCGAGGCCGTATCCGCTCTGTTCGAGCGCTTTTACGCGACGTTCCAAAGCTTGCGGTGAAGTCGTACGCCAGGCGACATGGCCAAGCCCGGCCTCTTCCGCTTCCGTTACGATCAGGGAGTACTTATAGCTGTCTTCATAAGCCCGCAAATAAGTTTTTTCTTCGACTTGGTCAACGATCTCCATCCCAAGCATGTCCGTGTAGAATGCCACTGTTTCTTTCGGCGTTGGCGACAATACTTCCACGTGGACGATTTGGGCGACATCAAAAATCGGTTCTTCGGATTGGCGTGTCATTTCGTTTGTCATGTTCAGTTCCTCCCTTTATTAAAGGACCGCATATTGCGGATCCAGTTCTGCATATTTGCCGCATGAGAACAACAGCGGATCGCCGTCTTTCACGAGCATTTTTTCAACCCGCCCGATGAAAATCGTATGATCTCCGGCGAGCACTTCCTGTTCGACTGTACAAATGACTTGGACGAGTGAACCTTTGACAAGCGGAAACCCATTCTCTTCACAAAAACTGAATGTGCCATCACTCGGAATCTGCCCCGCGAATTGCTTCGAGACATTCACTTGTTCTTTTGACAAGACGCTGACGCCGAAACGCCCGCTTGCTTTAATCAATTGCAGCGTTTGGGCGCGTTCACCGATCGACACGGCAACCAGCGCCGGATCGAGCGAGATGGACATAAAGCCATTCGCAGTCATGCCATGGTATTCACCTTCGACATCTGTAGAGATTACCGTTACCCCCGTGGCGAACTTACCCATTGCGTTGCGGAATTCACGACTATCCATAAATGAGCCCTCCTTAGATTGTTGGGATTTTTTCTTTCCATACTTCGTTTGTCCAGCCATTCAAGTCATAGTCACTCATCGCTTCATCTACCAATGATTTAAATGATTCTGCATTGCCCGAGCCGATTGAATGATACATCGCTTCGAGGCGGATATTTTCATGGTTTCCGGCATAGTTCACTTCATACAACTCGTGGCGGCCGCCGAACTCGGTGCCGATTGCATCCCATACCATTTTCAGCAACTTGACGCGTTCTTCTGCAGTGACGCCTGTCCCTTTGTAATATTGATCCAAATACGGGCGGATTTCCGGGTTCAGGAAATCTGCAGAGCTCGACGGCAGCTGGATCAATCCGCCGGCAACAACCTGTTCGAAGATTTTCTTTACCTTGACCCAGACTTCCGGTGCCAGTACGCGGTAAGCAGCTGCCGCGACTCCGTTCGGGATCGGCGTGCCGTTGCGCCCGATATCCGGATTCATCGCCATCGTATCCGACAAGCTCCAGATCATGTTGCGAAGTGCGACCACTTCACCGATATTTGCCTGTACCCCGCGGAACTGATGGGTTCCCGACGCTTCCGTCGCTTTCATCAAAAGGCCCGTCATGAAATCGAGCTTGACCCCAAGGCGTGCACAGCCGTGGAAGCTGAAACGGTTAACGAAATGTGTTTCAGGCACGAAACCATTGGAGATTTCCACATTGTTGTATGCCAGCACGTTTTCCCAAGGAATAAAGACATTATCAAGAACGATGACGGCATCGTTTTCATCAAAGCGGCTGGACAACGGATAATCAAACGGCGATCCATTCGTCTTCGCATTCATTTCGTACGACTGGCGGCTGATCATTTTCAAGCCCGGTGCATTCATCGGCACGAGGAAGATCAATGCATGGCTTGTGTCCCCTTCGCCCAGTTCTTTCGGGCCGTAGTTGGCGACGAAATTATAATTCGTAAGCGCCGCAGCCGTTCCGACCATTTTCGCCCCGCTGACGACTATACCGTCTTCCCGCTCCTCAACAGCCCGCACGAACACTTCCTTGTTTTCATGGAGCGATTTCGAGCGGTCCATCTGCGGATTGATCACTGTGTGATTGACGAAAGGCAAATCGCGCCCAGCTTTTCTGTACCAGGCTTTCGCGTTTTCTTCAAAGCCTACATAATAATCCGAATACGCCTCGAGATGCCCAAGGAATGAGGCTTTATAGTCAGGCGTTCTGCCCATGAACCCGTAGTTCAGCTTCGACCATTCGACGATGGCATCCCGCGCGCCAAGGAGATCTTCTGCGTTACGCGGAGTGCTGAAGAACCTGTGGGTCCGGTCACCGTATTCGTTGATCGTCGTCAGTACGTCCTGCTTTTCCGGGTCGTGCAGCGCATCGTACATCCGTGCATAAGACAAAGCTGAATTCCGGTAAGCTGGATGCGTCGTCACATCATCGATTTTTTCACCATTCAGGTACACCACTCGGCCGTCCCGTAAACTCTCCAGATATTGTTCTCCAGTAAACATGAAATCACTCCGTTTCGTTAAGTTTGATAATGTAGGCCATACATTTGATTCAAACTATATAGCGTAATGAAAACGCTAACAATAACAGCAACTGTCGAGAAAATTCATTGCAACTGACACAAGGTGTTCAAAAAATACTGAATATTTAATTTATAAATGATGTGTGTAAACAAGAAAAAAGCATCGAGCAATGGATTGCCCGGTGCTAAATAAATCATTCAGAAATTATTGTTCTTATCCATGATTACTTTCTTATTTTCTTGTATAATTTCCAGCCGGCAAGCGCAAGGGGCGTGGCGCCGAGGATAAAGAAAAAGAACGGCAGGAAAATAGCCGTCACCGACAATAGCGAAGTGACTGCCAGCAAATTCCGCGGCGCGTTCTTGACTTCCGCCAACCCCATGAAGCCGAGCGCCATCAAACTGAAGAAAAAGATGAACGCGAGCGGCAGCCCTAACGATAAGCCGATCGTGTGTTCAAAGCTTTCATTCGGATAGACTACATCATAGGCAGCGTGTGCCATATACATGACAGCTGCGAATAGCAGCGTGGCGCTGGTCTGGAACAGCGCTTTGTTTTCGATGGTCGTGCTTTTCCTGAAGGATACGATCAAGGCGATATTTCCTGCAATGAGCGTCCCCCAGCTGATCAATAGAAATGGCCATGGATTCAAAAGTCCCCTACTTTCCCTTATCCTGTCGATAAGCGTGGTGTTTACCAGTCTAGTATAAAATGACTAAATATTTATAATAATCACATAACCAAACTTTCTTCTATTATACTAAAACACATGCACTTCATTACGCTAAACTAATACGTCAATTCCAGAAAGGAGGCCCTGCACAATTACATAGCGTTCTCGATATCTACCCAATCCCACCACAAGGAGTGTTTCAATGATTAAACGATCCACGAAATTGCTTGCCCTGTTGGCCATGTCCCCCTTTCTCTTGATGGCGTGTTCCGGCGATGACTCCGGAAGCGAAGAATCCACTGAACAAGATACGCTCATTTTCGCGCGCGGCGGCGATGCCGTCTCGCTCGACCCTTCCGAAGTGACGGATAATGAATCCGAAAACGTCGCGCAAAGCGTACTCGAAACATTGACGACTTTCGCGGAAGGCGAAACGACCGTCGAACCGATGCTTGCAGCCGAATGGCAGGAATCGGATGATGGGCTGACCCATACCTTTACGCTTCGTGAAGGCGTGAAGTTCCACGACGGGACAGATTTCAATGCAGACGCTGTCGCCTTTAACTTCGACCGCTGGATGAATGGCAGCGGGGATCAATTCCCGATGTACGGGACCGTGTTCGGCGGCTATGCAGGCGATGAAGCCCATAACGTCGAATCCGTCACGGCCGTCGACGAATTCACAGTCGAAATCCGATTGAACCGGCCGCAGCCGACACTCTTGAAAGACTTGGCGCTGACGCCGCTGTCGATTTCGAGCCCTGCAGCCATCGAAGAGTTCGGGGAGGACTATAGAAGCAACCCGGTCGGCACCGGCCCGTTCGTTTTCCAGGAGTGGCAGCCGAACGAACGGATCGCCCTCGAGAAAAACGACGATTATTGGGTCGACGGGCTTCCGAAGCTCGAAGAAGTCATTTTCCGCACGATTCCGGACAATTCTTCCCGCCTTAACGCCTTGCTGAGCGGCGAAGTGGATTTGGTCGCTGGCCTGGATTCTGAGTCCCATGAACAGATCGAAGAAGAAGCCGGGCTCGAGCTTTATTCCCGCCCGCCGCTCAATCTGGGGTATCTCGGCATGACCTTGACCCATGAACCGTTCGATGACCCGCTCGTCCGACAGGCGCTCAGCCATGCGGTGAATAAAGAAGCGATGGTCGAAGCGTTCTTCGGTGAAGGGGCAATTCCTGCGAAAAACGTCATCCCGCCTGCCGTTGAAGGCTATAACGACGATATCGAACCATACGCCTACGATCCGGAACGGGCGAAAGAACTGCTCGCCGAAGCTGGGTTGCCCGACGGATTCAGCATGGAACTGTACGCCATGCCGGTCTCGCGCCCGTATATGCCGGACGGCGCCAAGGTCGCTGAATATCTCCAGTCCAATTTTGCCGAGATCGGTGTCGATGCAGAAATCGTCACCTTTGAATGGGCCACGTACATCGAAAAAGCGATCAATGGCGAAGCGGACACCTTCCTGCTCGGCTGGACCGGCATGAACGGCGATGCCGATAATTTCATCTATACGCTATTGCATGGTGATAATGTCGGTTCGACCAACTCGACGCAATACGATAATCCTGAGCTCAACGCATTATTGGATCAGGCGCGGATCATCACCGACCAGGAAGAGCGCAACGACTTATACCGCGAAGCGCAAGTCATCCTGCATGACGACCCGCCGATCATCCCGCTTGTCCATACGTCACCGTCGCTTGCCGGCAAAGACAATATCACCGGCTTTGACCCGCACCCGACAGGACGCGTCATGACCTCGGAAATCGACTTTGAATAATCAAGAGATCTTAAAACCTCTGTGAAACCGATATTCCACAAAACAACTACGCTTTCCTGCGGGCGAGCGCTAAGCCTCCTCAGTCGCTTCGCTTCTTGCGGGGTCTCAGCTGTCTCGCTTTCCCGCGGGAGTCTCCGTTGTTTTGCTCCATATCTTTTCATTACTGCTAAAATTGTAATTCCATAGAAGTAATTTCACATGGTTGGTTCTCATTTTTATAATGAATGGGAGCCAGCTTTTTTATGTTTATAGACAGCGATTCGAGGAAAGAAAAAATAATTTTCAATTAATTCTTGTCAGTACCTTGCATTGAACAATACTAGATGATATATTATTCATTAATCACTACTGTTTATACAACACTAGCTGAGAAAGGAGGAAATCCCATTGAACATCCAGTTTAAAAAAGGCGTGTTGAATTTATGTGTCCTGGTGTTGTTGGATAAACAAGACCGCTACGGCTATGAACTCGTCCAGAAAATCTCGAGCCGCATCGCCATCTCGGAAGGCGCCGTCTATCCCCTGCTCCGGCGGCTCACCAAGGAAGGTTATTTCACCACTTACTTGCAGGAATCAAGCGAAGGCCCGCCGCGGAAATATTACTCGCTCACCGAACTCGGCCGTACGTATTTACAGGAACAGCTCGAAGAATGGAAAAGTTTCACGGATGGGGTCAACCAACTAATTGAAGAGGGTGTGCAAAATGACTGAAAACCAATTTTTGCAAGAACTTGAAACAGCGTTGAAACGATTGCCGAAAGAAGAACAAAACGACATTCTCCAGGACATTCGCGAGTATTTCGCGAACGGCCAGGCAGATGGCAAGACCGATAGCGAAATCGCTGCTGAACTCGGATCGCCGCAGGAAATCGCCGATGAACTGATCGAGTCGTTTGACTTCAACCAAAGCGATATCAGCGCGGCGGCGAATGAACTGACAGAAGACAAATTCGATCAAGTCGATATCCAGATCGATAATGGCATGCTGACGATCGCCCCTTCAGAAGACGGCAAGATGCATGCCGACATCACCGACAAAAGCTACCGCCAGCAGCTGAACGTCGATATCCTCAACCGGACGCTCGTCATCACCTTGAAAGAAGAGCCGAGAAAATGGGGCATCTTCAGCTTCACCGGCAGCATGAAATCGCCGAAGCTAGACGTCCGCTTGCCGAAGAAAATGTATGAAAAAATCCAAATCGATTCCGGCCACGGCATGATCACTGGCGAGCGACTCGACAGCCGCCAGTTGTCCATCGAAACCGATAACGGACGGATTGAACTTACGCACTTGACGGCGGACCAAGCAAGCGTCGAATCGGACAACGGCGATATCGAATTGGCACATGTACAGGCAAAGAAACTGAAAGTCGGCACCGACAACGGACAGCTCCAACTGCGGGACATCCAGGCAGACGAACTCCACGCGTCGACGGATAACGGCGCCATCTACTTGAAAGACATCGAAGGCAATGTCCGCGCGAAAACCGACAATGGGCGCATTCGCTTGTCGACTGTGGACCTTGACCGCACGATCAGCCTCGAAACCGACAACGGCGCCATCTCGGTCGAGACCCAGGCGCAGCCAAAAAATGCGACGATCCGCGCGAATGTCGATTGGGGAACCGTTTCCGTATTCGGTGTGAAAAACCGCCACAGCGTCTTCGGCAGCGGCGAGAATGCGGTGGATTTGCAGTCGGATAATGGCAGCATCACGGTTGAATTGATAAATTGAATAAGCGATTGATGCACGAATGGAAACCAGGCAGGGAACTTCTTCCCCGTCTGGTTTTTCATTTCATCCAACCGGCTGCGTCCTGATTTGAAACCTTCCCCCTCCTCATCCGTACTCCTATACAAGAGGTGATGAATCGTGAAGAACAAAAAAGGCTTGGCATTCGTTTTGTTCATTTTCATGCTGCTCGTCCCGGCCCAGGCGTTTGCCATTGATTTCGATATTACGGATGTGGAGATCGAGGCCCAGTTGAATGAAGACGGTACGGTAGATGTGACCGAACAGTTCACGTATGAATTCGAGGATGATTTCGAGGGCATCACGAGAAGCCTGAATCCGAAAGAAGGCACGTCGATCGAGGAGTTTACCGCGAGCGACAGCCGACGGGACTTGGAAGTGGAAGTTGAAGATGGCCTGTACAAAATCTATCGCTCCGGCAATGACGGCGATACAACCCAAGTCGAACTGAACTACCGGATCGTCGGGGCTGTCGAGAAATTCGAAGATGGCGCCGAATTCTACTGGCCGTTCTTTGATGCCAGTAACGAAAGCGACTACGGCGATATGACGATTACGGTCATCCCGCCTGCCCCGTCCAGTGAATCCGAAGCGCTCGGATACGGCGAGGCGTTCGATACCACAGACATTCGAGAAGACGGTACTATAGTGTTCGACTTAGGCGATGTGCCATCCGGGGAAAATGCGGACATCCGCGCGATTTTTGAACCGGGGTTGTTCCCAGGCGTTATAGCCCAGGACGGCACGGTGCGCGACGAACTCGCGAATGGCCGCGAAGAGCTCGAAAACGAGGCAGCGGTGTTCGCCCGCAACCAGCAACGCGCAAAAGCCATCGGGATTCCCGCCATCGCGATACTGGGCGCACTCCTCATCGGGCTCGTATCATTCGCTTGGATCGAGGCATCCCGGCGCAAGCGGGAGGCCCGGAGCGGAACTTATAAATTTTTCGTGCCGGAAGATTCGATGAGCATTCCCGCGCTGCTCCATTTCACCCACCCGAATTATGTAGCGGCGAACGGCATGTCGGCGGCGATTTTGGATTTGATGCGAAAAGGCAAGATCCGCCAACTGTCGGACGACCATTTTGAACTGCTTGACCGCAGTACCGACCACCCGCACGAAGCGGTGCTGATCGGGCTATTGTTCGATACGATCGGAGACGGCCAGGCGTTCACGCTTGAACAAGTTGAGGCCTATACGAAAAATGAACTCAACCATGAAGACTATAACGCAGCGACCACCGAGTGGAATAAAGAAGTGAAAGCCGAAGTGACGGCCCACGACTTTTATGAAAAACATATCGGCCTGCGCTGGGGAACCGGCGTGTTGAGCGCTGTCTTTATCGGCCTCGCCATCGTGTCAGGTATTTACGGGCTCTTGCCTTGGATGGCCATTTCCATTGCGCTTGCGATGCTCGCTTTCGTGTTTGCGGTCGGCTACTCGCCGATCACGCGCGAAGGCCACCGAGTGCGCTATGAATGGCGCAGCATGAAAACCGCGATGGAACAATTGCCGGCCGGGCAATGGGAACAGCTGACGATGGATGAAAAGCAGCGCGCTTATGCGTATCTGCTCGGCAGCGATCTGAAAACGGCCGAGCGAAAAGCGAAGGCCTTCACCCCGGCAGAACCGGCAAACGATGTCTCCGGCTTCGCCATGAACCCCATCCTCATGACGGCCGTGTTCGTTTCGGCAAGCACCACAACAAGTGCAACTGCCAGCGCAAGCGGCGGCGGGATGGCCGGGACTGGAGGCGGAGTCGGCGGCGGTGGCGGCGGTTCGGGCGCGTTCTAACCTAAATACACAAAATAAAAGGAGGAGGGCAATCGCCCTCCTCCTTTTATGCTTATCCAGAAACCCTAGCCATGCCCGATATCTAGAAGGGCGGCGAAACGGATACGGCTGGAACGGAATACCAATAGCTGCCGGGCTTTCCCGGCAGCCTGAAACGCCTCTTGCTTTGTGAAAGGCGTTTTCTTTATGGAATCGCCCAGTTCCGCCATGAAGAGATCAATGCGTGCCTTGTGGCTCCGGTTCGATTGGAAACTTCGTGAAAAAGATGGTGCCTCCGGGTCCTGTTTCGATGTCGATCGTCGCATTATGGCGTGCCGCCACTGCGTAACAGATTCCCAGTCCGAGGCCCGTGCCTTGTTCTTTTGTCGTATAAAAAGGCGTGCCGATTTTATCGATGATGGCGGGATCAATGCCGCTGCCCTGATCCTGCACTGCCAGCACCACGCAATTTCCGTTTTCCGGATAGGTGCCGATGGTCAATATCTGCCCTTCCTCCATCGCTTCAAGCCCATTCCGGTATAAATTGATGATCAATTGCCGGATTTCATTATGGTTCAGCAATAATTCCGGCACTTCTTGCGTGTAAATACGGATTTGTTTGTTCTGGTTGGAGGTATCGACTTTGATCAATGGCGAAATATCCTCGAGAATCGTATTCAGGTTCATCATTTTCATATCGGAAGTCCGCGTATTGCCGACCGATAGAAATTCAGTGATGATGGCATTCGCCCGGTCCAATTCATCGATCATCAAATTGAAATGCGCAGCGTGCGGCTCCAATTGCTCATTGGCCACCATCAATTGCAGAAAGCCCCGCACCGTCGTCATCGGATTGCGAATCTCGTGGCTGATCCCGGCCGCCATCTGGCCGATCAGGTCCAGATTGGCGAGCCTTTTCAGTTCGTTTTCGTATTTCTTCTTTTCTTTGATATTTTTCATCATACAGCAGATGCCGTCATCGAAAGGATAGGCGGTTATTTCAAACCAGAAATCTTCCACATCGGATCGGGTTTCAAAACGGACGGTCACCCGGTCGTCCATGGCGCGATGGAACTCGGTATAGATGATGGTATCGACAGTTTGAGGAAACACATCCCAGATCTTTTTGCCGAGCACCTCCTCCGCCGTGTGGCCTCCCGGCAGGAAATGATGCTGGTTGATATAGGTATATTCCCAGTCTTTATTGAGCACGAAAAAACCGTCCGTGATGCTTTCGACCACGCTATTGACCCGCTTGTTCGCGGCATACAGTGCACTTGTCCGCTCTTCGACCATGCCTTCCAATCGGTCTTTATGAAGCAAATTCGAAAACACCGGAGCAATGGCCTCGATAATGGATTGCACGAAAGGAATCTGCGTATCCATGCCCGTCTGATCCGCCATGCCGCCGCATGCCGTGGAAATCACGCCATGGACTTCCCCCATCGATATCATCGGCAGCAGCAACAGTTCCCCGCGAGCGCCCAGATCGATCCGGATCGGCTCTTTTTGTGAAATGGCCCGGCTGACCAATTCCGCATAACTTTCGGTTAAGCCCGTTGTATCGAGATACGCCTCCCAGCCCTGTTCAGACATTCCTTCGGCGGCGTGAAACGGAACCGCCGTGCCGCCTTTAGCGCCCGGCGGTTTTACGACATGCGCGGCAAAATACCCGCCGCCAAATGCCCGTTTCAAATAGGCGAAGCAAACCTCCAAGCTTTCCCGGATCGTCGAACAGAAAGACAGTTCGCGGGTAAGGTCAAGCAATACTTGCTTTTCCGCCAACAGCTTTTCCTTTTGATGGAGGGTTTTGGCGTTTTGGATTGCGACCGCTGCCATGTTTACGTAAGCTTCAACGCTTTCAATCTCTGTTTGTGTCAAATTCATCGGTGTGCCGTGATCGAACAGGAAAACCATCCCGATAAATTCCTGTTCATAGGAAATCGGCAGCGCCAATAAGGACTTGATTCGAAAAGCTCCTACGGGCCTCAAGTCCGGACGCTTATCTTTTGACGTGTCCGCTATATAAATGGTTTTCCTTGTCTTTATCAATTCCGCTGCCAAAGGGTCCGTTTCCGGATCGATAATTTGCGATTGCAGCGTCACGCCGCTCATCAATTCCGGCTTTCCCGCAAACCCGCGGAAAGTGCCGTCGCCTTGCGGCAAAAAGATCCCGACAGAGTCGCATCGCATAATTTCCTCGGAAATTGCCGTCGTGACCTGCTGCAGCACTTCATGCAAATCCAGTTTCATATTGACAATCCGTGTGATGTTCGCAAGCCTCGAATACCGCGTTTGATCATTCACCATACCATATCTCCATTCCTGCCAACTGATCGTTGGTGTCCATAGGCAAATACCTTAAACTAATTTTTTCCGATCACTCTATTCATCTGTCTACAATATTACTATATCCGTTTCGTGACAACCCCCTTATTTGTTAAAAAATGTTTATATTAACCACCTGTTGGTTGGATAATGAATGGCTTTCCCCGATACCGAGACTCCGGTCCGCTTCCATTCCAGTGGAAATCGGCCGGATTGGATGGGAGCCGGCAAGGGGCGGAAGCTTTCCGGCAGTTGAAAAAGGAGGATGGCCGCCGCCATCCCCCCTTTTAGTTATTCCCTTCCCGAAATATAAGCCCATTTATAGCTGAAGTCACCGGTGAACGGGTGCGCGATGACATCGTGCACATACGGTTTTTGGAGCGCCATGCTGCCGAACTGGTACATGTTTGCAATAGCTGCATCCTCTTCGACGATGATTTTCTCCGCTTCCGCTAACGCCTGCCAGCGCTCTTCGGGCTTCAAGGCGAGTTCGCCGTCCGCCTGTTCCAGCAGTGCATCCAATTTTTCATTGGAATACGACATCGTGTTTTGAGGTGATTCGGTCGCAAACATATCAAGGAAAGTGATCGGATCCTGGAAATCAGGGCCCCAGCCGGTGCTTTGGATATCGTAATCCTGCGCTTCGTTTTTATCGAGCAGGACGTTGAACGGAACTTGGCTCATCTTGAGCGTCAAGCCTTCCAGATTGCCTTCCATCTGGTCTTTCATATAGGCGTCGATTTTTTTCGACAGTTCCGTATCGCCGCTCAAATATTCAAGTGTCACTTCGGTCAAACCTTGTTCTTCCAAGCCTTCAGCCCACAAGGCTTTTGCTTGTTCCGCATTGAATTCCATCATATCGCCATTCACCTTGCGGAAATCTTCATTATTCACATCAAAGGTAAATTCCGTCGGCACCAGGAAATCTGCCGGGATCGATCCGTTGGCGAGGACGACGTCGGCCAGATCCTGTTTGTTGAACGACAGTGCCAAGGCTTTGCGCAATTTCGGATTCGCAAGCGGCGTCGGCTCGCCTTCGCGTTCCTGGTTGAATTGCAAATAATAGACAGATGGCTTCAGTACGCGCACGACTTCTTCATCTTCCGCGTACTGCATGGCAAATTCGCCAGCCAGCCCGGCACGGTCCGCTTCCCCTGTCTCGTATAAATTGACGCCGGTCCCTGGATCCGGGACGATATTGAATTCGACTTTATCCAATTTCACATTTTCTGCATCCCAATATTCGGGGTTTTTCTCCAGCTCCCACGACATCGCAGCAGCTTCCCAATTCGCCAATACGAAGGGCCCGTTCGATAGCAGCTTGCCCGAATCCATGGCGTACTGGTCCCCGTGCTCCGCTACGTACGCTTCTTTTTGCGGGTAAAACGTGCCGAATGCCATCAACGACAGGAAATAGGGAATCGGGCGTTCGAGTGACACGGCCAAGGTCTTATCGTCTTGTGCGGAAATGCCGAGCTCCGATTTATCCAATTCGCCTTGTGCGATCGCATCGGCGTTCTTGATCGTGCCTGCCATCATATACGGCCCGTATGTGGATCCTGTTTCCGAGTCGGCGGCGCGCTGCCATGCAAAGACAAAATCATGCGCCGTCACGGGCGATCCGTCCGACCAATTCGCATCGCGCAACGTAAATGTGTAAGTCAATCCGTCTTCACTGATTTCAGGTTCGCCGGACGCCATCGCTGGGATGGGGGTGTTCTGCTGATCCAGCCGGTAGAGGCCTTCACCGGCATTGTTCAACATGGTGAACGATACTGCATCATCCGCCAATACGGAATCCATGGACGGGATCCCGGATCCTGTCGTCAAGCGCAGTTCCTGGACGCTATCCAATTGGCCGTTTCCTGCAGTGCTGTCCGTATCGGAAGCTGGTTGCTCTTCGCCGCCGCATGCAGCCAGCGCCATGGCCAAACTGGCAGCCAGCGCCAAAGACCAAGCTTTATTTCGTTTGATCATTTACAAATCCCCCTAAGTCTATTGCTCTAGTTCGTTCCTCCCCTCATTATATACAAATACGAATTTTCTTGAAGAATATATAAAATTTTGAATTCAACTATATTTAGTTGACTCCTGATTTCATTCACAGAGGGAAAAAAGGCTTTTCATACCGGAAAGCCTTTCATTACAACTATTATTTCCTGTAATTCAATTGCTTGGACACAATGCGCATGAATTCTTCAAACGAAGCGGAATAACGGTTCCAATGGTGGTACCATTTGCGGATCGTGTCGAGCAGCCAGAATGGCACCGGTTTGCCATCGATGATCGAATAATACTCCTCATAGGCTTTTTTCAGGTGTTCCCAGCGAAAATCATTGCCGGGCTTGATGTATTCGGACACATCGAGCAATTTGGCGCGCCCGTTTTGCAAGATGATGTTTTTCAAATGGATATCCCGAGGATTCAAGCCGATTTCACGGATGTAATCGCGCGCTTTTTCCACATCCATCATTACTTGTTCCGGTACATAAATGCCTTGCAGCAGACAGTCGAATAAAGTCGGGCCTTCCTCGAATTTCAGTGCCAGCATGCGTTCGTCCCTTCCGTAGCAAGCCGAAAAATAAGGAGACTGGCCGATGTGTTCATATACCTTCGCTTCAGCTTCAAGCTTGTCCTTTTTGCCTTCTGCGTATACTTTGAACGCATATTCCGGGAAGTTCCCGGAACGGAACACGGCGGCGTCCGTACCGACACCGATGCAATGAAAGCCTTCTGCAATTCCTAAGATTATCACCGGTTCATTATCGGGCTGTGCTGTTACTGTTACCGCGGATAAGGCTTTTGTCGCAAGTTGCCATTGATCTTGGTTCATGGCCATCTCTCCTCTGGTTATTGCCGATTTATCCCCATTAAAATAACGAACCGCTTGTGCTTGCGGTTCGTCTTTATCATAGCATCCGTTTGGCAATTAATCGCTTTACGCACCCGGCTTCATTTCCTGGCGATTGACCCACTCGCGCACGGTTTCAAGGTACGCTTCGGGTTCTTCGATTGCGGGCATATGTGAACTGTTCTCGAAGACATGGAATTCCGCATCCGGGACGAGGCTTGCATAATATTCCGTCGCTTCGGGTGTGGCTTCGTCGTAACGGCCGCAAGTAAACAAGGCCGGGATACCGATTTCATGCAGGCGCTCCGTCGCATCGAAATGCTTCAAGGTGCCGGTGACGGTAAATTCCGACGCTCCCCACATATAATTATAGACATTCGGGTTCAGTTGATCGAGATCTTCCGACAGCTCTTCTGGCCAAGGGTCGACGCGGCACATATGGGTTTTGTAATACTGCATCATCGCTTCCTGGTAGTGGCCTGAATCGGTCGTCCCCCGGCTTTCATTCTCCTCGATCGTCTTTTGCACCTGTTCCGGAAATTGCTTCAAATAAGCGCGCTGGTCCCGCTCCCAGCGCTGGGCGTCCAGGGCAGGACCCGAGAAGATGACGCTGCGCACGCCGCCCGGTTTCGTAAACAGATAGGAAGCGGCGAGCATCGTCCCCCAGGAATGGCCGAGCAGATGGACTTCTTCCAGTTCGAGCGCCTGGATCACTTGCCCAAGCTCTTCGACGTAGCGCTCCACGGCCCAAAGCGAATCATCGTCCGGCCGCTCCGATTTTCCGCAGCCGAGCTGGTCGTACTGGATGACCGGCCGCTCTGTCCCTAATTGCCGCAGCGGGTCGCTGTCGCTGCTTTTCATGCCCGGCCCTCCGTGCAACAGCAACAGCGGGATGCCGGGCCCTTTGCCGGTGATGCGGTACCACACCTTGCCCCCGGTCACGGAAATGAATCCTTCTTTTACGTTTTCCATTTCTTCGTACCCCTTTCCTTGATCACTGGCTATTTACTTCATTACTCGCTTTATAAATCCTTTTTTTCCACTGGCATGTATTAATTCCCAATCTTCAATGACTTGCCTTTATTCTGCAGCACCGACAGAATGCTCAAGGCCGCCAGCAAACTGGTTTTCGGGTTCGCTGCCATCGGGTTGTTTTCGACCTGCAGCTGCATCTTGCCGAAATCCCCTTGCGCTTCGATCGTGTGCGTATTGCGTTCCACGGTCGGGTCGACGATGATGCGCACTTTCGTCTCGTGCACCCCGATGCCCGCAATCGCAAGCACTAAAGCCACATTGATGTTCTTCGGGAATTCGCCCACCGCATCAAATGCCGTCCCGTCGAACAGAACTTGTTCACGATCCGTCTCCATCCCGAGCGACATGGGCGATTTTCGTGTCGTAAGACGGACAGATTCCAATCCGCCCAGCGCCCTTGCCGATTGCAGAACGTCCAATCCGCCGATCGCGCCGGACGGCAGATAGACGTGTGTGCCGTTCGTTTCCGCAAGTTTCGCCAGTTCATCCAGGAACGCGAAGTCCTTGAACACGCCGATGCTGCTGACGATGAGGTCTTTTTTATGGCCCACCACTTCTTCCAAAAACAGCCTTGCCGCATCCACTGTCACTGCTTCCACGACCGTATCGACCGGGGTCGACAGGAATTCGCCTAGATCGGTGTAAAACTCCATGCCGAAGCGTTCTTTCAAACGCGTCCCCGCTTCCATATTGCGCCCGAACACGGCGGTGATCTGCCCATCCGCCATATGGTTTTCATTCACTTGTTCGAGTAAATACGTGGCGATATTGCCGGTTCCGATGACGCCGATGTTCATGAATATCCCTCCCTCCTCAAAACTGCCCATGCTGTTCTTTACCCGTAAATGAACAAACATTCCCCGCGCAGCCGATTAATTTCACCTATACCGGAACCCTCCAACATTTGGCACGTATTACGTACTAGCCACTAAAAGGGGGGATCATCCATGTCGAAGTATTCCATCAAGCAATTTGTCCAGCAAACGAAACAGGAAGAAAGCGCGCGTGACTTTTTCGAACTCGAAACGGACCGCCTGCTCGAAGTGAATTTGAACGGCCAGGTGTGGGCCAAGGCGGGCTCGATGATATCCTATGAAGGCAATATCCGATTCGAGCGCGAAGGCATGCTCGAGCACGGCCTCGGGAAATTCGTCAAAAAAGCGCTCAGCGGAGAAGGCGCCCAATTGATGAAAGCGAACGGCCAAGGCAAACTCTACGTCGCGGACAGCGGCAAGAAAATCACCATCCTCGACCTTGAAGGCGAAAGCATCTTCATCAACGGCAACGATTTGCTGGCGTTTCAGGACGGGCTCGACTGGGACATCAAATTGATGCGCCGCGTCGCCGGGATGATGGCCGGCGGATTGTTCAATGTCCGGTTGGAAGGGCACGGCCTTGTCGCGTTCACGTCCCATTACGAGCCGCTCACTTTGCTCGTCACGCCGGATACGCCGGTATTCACCGACCCGAATGCGACTGTCGCGTGGTCAGGCAATTTGGAACCGGATTTCGTCACCGATGTGCAGTTGAAAAGCTTTTTCGGCAGAGGCAGCGGGGAATCCGTGCAGATGAAATTCTCCGGCAACGGCTTCGTCGTCGTCCAGCCATATGAGGAAATCTACCATGCGCCGCAGGGCTGATGTCACTTCATAACGGCTTCCCCTGGCGATTCGGGAAAGCTGTTATATCCATGACAAAAGGTTCCGGCCAGCTGGCCGGAACCTTTTATTGTTCTTCATTATCATTTTTCGGCAAAGGCGCTTTCGGGGAGACGAGGCCCTTGTCGACGATTTCGTCCCAGAAAGCGGGCGGGATGTCGGCTGTCATCGCAGCCAAGTCTTCCTTGATATGGCCTGGGCGAGTGGACCCCGTGACGACCGCCTTGACTGCTGGATGCGCAGTTGAAAATTGCAGTGCGGCATCTTTCAACTGCACGCCGTGATTTTGGGCGGCTTCATTGAAACGCGCCACCCGCTCTTTGATTTCCGGCGTGATTTCCGCATAATCGAAATGATCGCCGCCGAGCAAAGCGCCGGAGTTGAACGCCGAACCGATGACAAGGCCGCCATCCGTTTTTTCGGCAAGCGGCATCATGCGTTCCAATGCGCGTTCATGCTGCAGCAAGGTATACTGCGTCGCGGACAAGCTCAAATCAGGATGCGCTTCTTCGAGCTCGAGTGCGACTTCGATCGGCGTGGTCATATTGACGCCAAGGCCCCACGCCTTGATGACGCCTTCGTCTCTCAGGCGGTCGAGCACTTTGAAGGCGCCGTGGCGTGCCTCATCGAATTTCGTGATCCATTCATCACCGAGAAAGTCCGGGGAGATATCATGCACATAGACCATATCCAAGCGGTCCGTCTTCAGGCGCTTCAAGCTGTCTTCAATCGAACGCAGCGTGCCCGATTCCGTGTAGTCGGTGTGGATTTTATTTTTGCGGCCGAATTCGAACAACCCTTCTTTTTCCTCTTCCTCGTCCAATACGATGCGGCCGACTTTCGAGCTCAGCAAATAGTCGTCGCGATCGTAAGAAGATAACGCTTCACCGAGCCGCAGTTCCGCGAGCCCTGCCCCGTAAAACGGCGCCGTGTCAAAATAACGGATGCCTTCGTTCCAGGCCGACTCGATCGTCGCCATCGCTTCGTCTTCCGGCACGTCCCGGAACATATTCCCGAGCGGCGCTGTGCCGAGGCCGAGTTTATGTTTGATAGTCACATTATGTTTCATTCGTGGACACCTCTTCTTTTATAGTTAAAACGTATATCCATATCTACCCGCTGAAGAAGCCGTTAAACGAATGGACTCCCAGCTACCCGCAGGCATAAAAATAGCCCGATTTCTCATTGCGATAATGAAAATCGGGCTGCCGAGCTTACTCTCTACTCTTATTATACCTGAATGAAAAAATTAGTTGCAGCCTACTTTTTCAGCAGCTTCTGCCCTATAATCAGGATACCGAACTGAGATTGGAGGCTAAAATGATGAATGAATCGACAGAAGTGTTGGACCTTGGCCCTTTCTTCCACGGGACAAAAGCGCAACTGGCAATAGGAGATTTGCTGGAGGCCCAGAACCCATCCAACTTCCAGGACAAGAAATCCAACTATATCTATTTCACCGCCACGCTCGAAGCAGCCAAATGGGGCGCGGAACTCGCTGCGACGGATTCGCCGGAACGGATCTACATTGTCGAACCGACAGGCGAATTCGAAAACGACCCGAATTTGACCGACAAGCGCTTTCCCGGAAACCCGACACGTTCCTACCGCTCCAAAGAACCATTGAAAATCGTGGCGGAACTCGCTTCCTGGGAACGCCATAGCGAAGAGCAGATCAACCATATGCTCGACTCATTGAAATCGCTTCGCGAACAGGGAAAAGCAATCATTATTGATTGAACTTGTTCCAGAACGCTTGCCGGTAAAAGCCCGACGATTCCCGGAATGGCACAGGCCCAGCGACTAATGGCTGCTGGGCTTTAGCACATATGGCCGGCAATCTGGTAGAGCGCCACGGCCAGCCCGAGCACACTGGCTTTCATTTTAGCGGGATGGTATCGTTCTTTCCGGAAAATGTAAAAGAACGCGAGCACGAAGCCCGCTGGCACCCAAAGCTCGAAATCGTATTCCAAGGTGCTGTAGGAAAGAACCGGCATGACATAGGCGGCGACCAGAAAATAGATGAAGATTTTGATGCGCCCGCTTTCCACTTCCTTGCTCCATTTGGACAGCAAATTAAATGATGAGGATTGCCATTACCACGATATGAAGTTCCAGCAACATCAGTGTGCCGTTTCCCAATTTGAATTCCACAATGTCTCACTCACTTTTTGGTTGATGAACTTTCATCTGGTAAAATTCACCACTTGGGCTTTGTTCTCCTTTATCATCAAAAAACCACCCAAATTCCGGGTGGTTTTCGCATATGAAGCTTCATTTCAAATTGAGGTGTCTCTTATTTGATCAATTCCTCGCCATCCGAATCGCCGGCTACTTCAATTCCCGTTTCTTCCTTGACGAAGAAGAACGATTTGAATACCATTGCCGCAATCGCTGCCCCTATCAAAGGCGCCGCGATGAACACCCACACTTGTGCAAGCGCATCGCCTCCGGCAAAAACAGCCGGCGACAAGCTTCTCGCCGGGTTGACCGACGTCCCCGTGAGCGGAATGCCGATCAAGTGGACGAGCGTCAGCGTCAAGCCGATGACGAGCCCGCCCATATGGGATGTTGCCTTGCTCGAGGTGACACCGAGAATCGCCAACACGAAGATGAAGGTCAGCGCCACTTCAACGGCAAATGCCCCGCCCAGGTTTAAGCCGACCGCACTCAAACCGCCATAGCCGTTTGCCCCGAATCCTTCTAGGCTGGTGGAACTCGCGACCAGGAAGGCCAAAAACGCAGTGCCGGCAAAAGCCCCGACAATTTGTGCGACGACATAGCCGCCGAATTCCTTGGCGCTTAAATTGCCCGATATCCAGACGGCAAGCGAAACAGCCGGATTCACATGGCAACCTGAGATATGGCCGATTGCGTACGCCGCTGCCACGATTGACAGCCCGAACGCGAACGCAATGGCGGTCACCCCAAGATAACCAGTTTCCGTCCCCCCTGTATAGCCGCCCAACACGACGGCTGTCCCTGTCCCTAAAAACACTAAAATGAAAGTCCCGATAAATTCCGCCAAATACTTATTCATGTCAATCTCCTCTTTTCCGCAACAGATTTTCATTTCCAGCATCATAAACCTTATTTGCGCTTTTTCATGCCATCGATCGCTGCGCCGAGAACGAGCCCCACGCCTGTCCCTGCCCCGGCCCAGATGATATCCCCTGTCAGGATAAGGGCGACAATGGCACCGATCGCCGTCCCGAATATCAAACCCAAACCGGTAAAGGGAATCTGGGAATAATCGCGTTTTTGATTTTGCTCCACTGCATAACCCTCCTCCAGCTATTCGGCTTACCTTTTTCGAGCGCAAAGGCACGCCGGAAACTTTCCATCCGACTTCTTAGACCACCTTGGCAGCTCAATCGCTTTCACTGATGTCCTTCAAGTTTTGCAAGGTCAGTTCGATTGAGTTGTTCATCAGTTTTTTGATGTAAAGCGTATTGGCCATTTTCCCGAAGATGCTGCCCGGAAGATCGTAATCCATTTCAAACTGGACTTCCGTGCCGTTTTCCACTGGTAAATACCGCCACGTCTGGTTGCCGTCAAAAGCCCCGCTGATCAAGCAACGCCAAACATATCCATCTCCTACCGGAGCATTTTCCACGACCAGTACATGCATTTCCAAGCCCCTCCCGAAAAAGAAATACATCAGATCCATGCTCGTGCCCTTGCCGCCTTTGCCTTTCAGGTTTTCAGCTTCCGATAAGCCCGCATACCATTGATACCAGTGCTTCGGATTCGTAGCGAATTGATGGACCTCCCCCACCCGTCGATCGATGAAAACCCGCTTTTTTATGTTCCACATATTGGCATCCTCCCTTGCCTAAGAATTTCCGGTTTGACCGGCTGGCGGCGAATCTTCTTCCACCATCTTCCTATATTTATTAATATAGCATGTTTCCAATAAAATAAACTGACTTTTCTGATATTTATAGTAAAATAAAGACATCTTTTTATTCCTGTTCAAGCACTAGAACCTGATTCGCCAACAAATCAAATGAATTTCAAGCTGAAAGGAAATGGTTACATGGGAGCTTTCTTGAGGATTTTGATTATCATCGCGAGCGTGTTCCTTGTGGGTGTCGGCATCGTCATATACCTTGTCTACAATTCGAGCCCGGCGCAGCAGAAAGTGCTCGAGGAAAAAAGCTTCACCGAAGACATCGAGGCAATGGAAATCATGGTTGACAATTCCCGCGTGGAAACGATGCCAAGCGATGGTGCAAGTTCCCGCATCATGCTGTTGGGCAATGGCGATGGCTTCAGCTTAAACACCAAAGCGGCAGGCGGGCGCCTAGCGATTGAAGTCGAAGACCGCCCCCCCCCGTTCTTCAATTTCGACTTTAACCGCTCCTATACGCTGCAAGTTTATGTGCCTGTGAGCGGGCTCGGACTCGCCATTTCGAAGGAAATCATCGAGCTCCATAAAGGCACCATCGGCTTGCACCTCACAGACGGCCGCTACGTGTTCTGGTTTACGATACCTCTTGAAAAATCATCTTGAACAGGCAACGCCCTATAAGCACCGCCACCGATGGGAAATGCGGTGGCGGTGCTTTTTCATGGCCATTCACCTCGAGATGAATGGCCAGCGGCGTTTCAGCTTATTACGCCATGAAGAAGGGAAAAAATGGGTGGAAGGAACGAGACAGGAAATGCGCGCTCCAGGGTATAGACTAAAAAAGGAGGCATTTCAATGAATTTGCATGATAACGACGAAACGAAATTGTTCAGCCCCGAATTCACCCGGAACCCTTATCCCGCTTACAAGCGGCTGCGCGAGGAAGATCCCGTGCACCAGGTGCGTTTCCCGGATGGCCAGCTCGGTTGGCTCGTGACACGCTATGCCGACGCGGAAGCCGTATTGAAAGACCCGCGTTTCATCAAGGATTTCTCGAAACTGTTCGGCGGCAGCATGGACGAGATGAGCGTATTCACCCAGAACATGCTGTTTTCCGACCCGCCCGACCATAAACGGCTGCGGGGCCTCGCCCAAAAAGCGTTCACCCCGAAAATGATTGACGGCATGAAGCCACGCATACAGGAAATCACCGACGACTTGCTCGATGGGTTCGAAGGCAAATCGAGCGTCAACTTAATTGATGAATTCGCCTTCCCGCTCCCCATCATCGTCATTTGCGAAATCTTGGGCGTGCCCTCACAGGACCGCGATAAATTCCGGACCTGGTCGAACTCGCTCATCGAAGGCACGAGTGGCGAAGCAGGCGTTAGCGTTTATGAGCATATGAATGAATTTGTCCGCTATCTCGGTGAATGGTTCCAAAAAGTGCGCCAACAACCGGGAGACGACTTAATTAGCCGATTGATCGAAGCTGAAGAAGCAGGCGACCGGCTGACGGAAAAAGAACTGTACGGCCTCGTGTCCCTGCTGATCATCGCGGGGCATGAGACGACCGTGAACTTGATCGGCAATACCGTACTTACGCTTCTGAATCATCCCGAACAGCAGCAGGAATTATGCATCCAGCCTGAACTGATCGGCCAGGCCATCGAAGAGTCGCTGCGCTTGAACGGGCCGGTCGAATTCAGCACGTCAAGATGGGCCTCGGAAGACCTGGAATTCGGCGGAAAAACCATCCACCGGGGCGATTTGGTCATCGTTGCGCTGAACGCGGCGAACCATGACCCCGAGCAGTTCGATAACCCGGAACTGTTCGACATCCACCGCGAAAAAAGTGCCCATCTGGCATTCGGAAAAGGCATCCATTTCTGCCTTGGCGCCCCGCTCGCACGGCTTGAGGGCCAAATCGCGATCGATGGGCTATTGAAACGCTTTCCCGGCATGGCGCTCGCCGTTCCGGAAAACGAACTCGACTGGCGTCCCGGCATGATCGTCCGGGGCGTCCGTGAACTGCCGGTAACACTCGGAAAATGAACATGCAAAAAGGCGGTGCCGACGACTTGTTAAAGTCATTGGCATCGCCTTTTGAATTGTAAGTAGCATAAGCCGTAAGAACGGAAAAAACCGTCTCAGGATTGTAGATTTTTAATTGTTTTGATTATCGCGCTTGACGATCTTATCGCTCACTTGCTGGCCGCTCAAGGTCACCATCGGCATGCCGCCGCCCGGGTTGACGGTGCCGCCGACAAAATACAGGTTGTCGTATAGTTCGCTTTGCTTCTTGTGCTTGAAGCCGCCATTCTTGTTCTTGTCGGAGACGGTTCCGTAGATCGCGCCGCGGTCCGAACCGTAGATGCGCTCGATATCATGCGGTGTCCAGACGTCGCGCACGACGATATTGTCGCGCAGGCCGTCGAGCCCCATGCGTTCGAGCTTATCGATGACACGCTCTTCGAATTCCTTGTACTGCTCCGGTGTGAACGGATTGTCCTGGATATACGGGATATGCGGCAGGATTTTAATATTTTCATGCCCTTCTGGCGCCTGGCTCGGGTCGGTCTTATTGACGTTGACGAGATAGATTGTCGGGTCGTCCGGCAGCTCGTGGCGCTCGAATACTTTGTCCATCTGCTCTTTTAAATTGTCCGAGAAGAAGAAATTATGGTGGTTCAATTGTGGATAGGTCTTCTTGACGCCGAGATGCAAGACCAGCCCCGAACTTGCCGGTTCGTATTTCTTCTCCAGTTTGTCGACAAACTCATGTTCCGCCTTGACCATTTTTTGATAGAACGGGATGACTTCCATATTCGATACGTAATAATCAGCGGTTTGGAAGCTTCCGTCTTCGAGTTCGACACCGGTGATCTTGCCTTCCGCACTCGTCAAGGCGCGGATGACGCCCATCCCGGTATGGATCTGGACGCCTTCTTCCCGCGCCAATCTTTCCATGCCGCCTGCCAGGTTGTGCATGCCGCCTGGCACATACCAGCAGCCTTGCGCGTGCTGCATGTAAATCATCATATTGAGCACAGCCGGCGCGCTATACGGAGAGGAACCGACATATTTCACGTAATAAGCGAGCATGTCGCGCAGGTGCGGATTGCTGATGCGCTTTGATATCGCGCTGTACATCGTCGAAGTCAAATCGAATCCGGTCAAAGTCGCGAGGATGCCGTTTTGTGCGACGGCCTCTTTCGGCGACTCGAACCCTTCCTTCAAATAGCTGCGTTCGGTCGTCTCGTAAATCCGCTTGGCGTACTTGAGCAGCGCATAGTATTCCTTCATGTCCTGTTTCGACAAAGCCGGATTCGCCCGCTCCATCAAATGAAGGTCGTGATACAAATCGATCACCGTGCCATCCGGGAAAAACGAGCGCCACTCACGCTCCAATCGCTGCATCGGCACATAATCCGCCATCTTCTTGCCGCTGCCCTGGAACAGGCGGTCGAAAATATGCGGCATCGTCAAAATCGACGGGCCGAGGTCAAAACCGAAGCCGTCCCGCTCCAAGCGATTCACTTTCCCGCCGATATGCCCGTTCTTTTCATATAGCGAAACCTCATAGCCTTGTTGCTGCAATGAAATCGCCGCCGACAAGCCCCCAAGGCCGCCCCCGATCACGATTACGGATTTCTTCGCCTTCCCCATACATGTACCGCCCCTTTTTAATGAAATATGTATTCCTGTTCACTTTGAAACCGCCTATACAGAGATTTCTTCAACACCTTGCCATTGTCCTTGTTATTCCCTTCATAATAAGCTTAAAAACGCTTAATGTATAGTTTTTGTATAATCTCCAGCGAACTGTTCATTTGCGGTGTAAACAGGCCATCAAACGGGAAAAGTGGAAGGGATAGAAACAGGCAAGCCAAAAGACAGGAGTTGATCGCTATGGCCGGATTCCTTCCCCGCATTTATGATGCGGCCATGAAACCGCTCGAGAAAACCCGCTTCGAGAAGATACGCAAAAATCTCGTCCAGCAAGCCACTGGGCGCGTGCTCGAGATCGGCTTCGGGACTGGCGCGAACTTCCGCTATTACCAAAATGCCGAACGGGTCGACGCCATCGAACCGAATCCCGAGATGAGCAAACAGGCAGGCAAGCGCATCCGGAAATCAAAAACGCCGATCCACACCTACGAAGCCGTGGCGGAACAATTGCCCTTCGCCGATAACAGCTTCGACACCGTCGTCGCGACATTGGTCTTCTGCACAATCCCGGACCCCGTCAAAGCGCTCGCAGAAATCCACCGCGTCAGCAAACCCAGCGCCCGGATCCTCATGTTCGAGCACGTCAAAATGGACCAGCCACTCATGGGCAAAACCCAGGAATCCTTGACACCCGTCTGGAAAAGGCTATGCGACGGCTGCCATTTGAACCGCGACACACTCGAATTGGTGAACCGTTCGCCTCTCGAAATCGTGAGCGTGGAGTCCTATTACGGCGGGCTGTTTTTGACCATTGAAAGCCGGAAACCGCTGTGAATTGCAGCTGCTTCGTGTGTTGAATTGTAGCTGTCCCTGTGCACGGCGCAATTATGACTATTTATCGGGAAGCATGAAAATGCACAAAAAAATTCAAAAACTCCTATCCTACGGCATTCACCATTCATTCGCCCTGTATACAGGACTTCCTGAATTGTGTGGTGCACAGGGACAAAAAAAATATCTTGCAATTATCCGAAGATTGCTTTAATGTGAACACCATCACCCAACAACTAACTTAATAATCGATTTCTTATCAAGAGAGACGGAGGGATTTGGCCCTGTGAAGTCTCAGCAACCGCCCTGATTCAGGACAAGGTGCTAATTCCAATAGGTGCAAGCCTAGAAGATAAGAAGAATGCATTTTCCATAAACGGGGCTTTCTTCTTTTCGAAGAAAGCCCCGTTTTTTATTTCCACCACTCACACTAAAAACAGAAAGAAGGAATTTCACATGACCCATTCAACTATTCAAACAAGCCCTAAACTAACTACAGCACCATTCAAGGCGGATCACGTTGGGAGCTTATTGCGCCCCGACAGCATTCACGAAGCCCGCAAACAGTTCAAAGAAGGTGCCATCACAGCGGAACAGCTGCGGGAAGTCGAGACGACGGAAATCAAGCGCATCGTCGACAAGCAAATCGAAGTCGGCCTCAAAGCGGTGACGGACGGCGAGTTCCGCCGCACGTTCTGGCACACCGATTTCATGGCGCATATCAATGGCTTCGAAGGTTACACGCCGGAAAAAGGCTACCAGTTCAAAAACGTGGAAACCGAAGCTTACGACGTCCGCAATACCGGCAAGATTTCATTCAATGAAAACCATCCCTTCCTCAGCGATTTCATTGAATTCAAGGAAATCGTCGGCGGCCGCGCGGTTCCGAAACTGACGATTCCAAGCCCGAACCAATTTTTCAATCAAGGCATCCGCGATGAAGAGATTTACCCGGACCTGGAAGACTACGCGAAAGACGTCATCCAAGCTTACCGCGACGCCTTCAAAGCGTTCTATGACGCCGGCGCGCGCTATATCCAGATCGACGATGTTTACATTGCTGGATTGTCTTCTCCCGACATCCCGTTCAACGACGGCAAATACAATCGCGACTATTTGATCGACTTGGCGCTTCGCGTCGCAAACGGCGTGCTCGAAGGAAAACCGGAAGACCTCGCCGTAACGACTCACTTGTGCCGCGGCAATTACCAATCCGACTGGGCATTCGAAGGCAGCTACGCATTGATCGCGCCTACCTTGTTCGCCAAAGAAAAAGTCGACGGCTTCTTCCTTGAATACGACGACGACCGCTCCGGCAGCTTCCAGCCACTCGAGCACATCCCGAACGGCGGACCGAAAGTCGTGCTCGGCGTCTTCACCTCGAAAAACGGCGAACTCGAAGACAAAGAAGCGATCAAAGCACGCGTCGCAGAAGCCGCAAAATACGTGCCGCTCGAGCAGCTATGCATCAGCCCGCAATGCGGATTCGCATCGACCCACCACGGCAATATCCTCACCGAAGAGCAGCAATGGGACAAACTCCGCTACATCGTGGAAGTTTCTGAAGAGATTTTCGGAGAATGAATGAGAAAAGGCAAGCGCTAATTTGCGCTTGCCTTTTTCCTTGGAATAATTGTGTGGTGCACAGGGACGTTTTCATACCCGAAGCCCCTCACACCGCGGTTTCGGCTGTCCGAATTGTGTGGTGCACAGGGACAGCACTAATTCGCCGACAAGGCACGGTCAATTAAATCCTTGCCGATCTGTTCCTCGTACTTTTCATAGACAGGCTGAGCCGCCTGGCGGAATTCATCTCGTTGCTCAGTGGTCAGATCGTTTATTTGCATGCCTTCCGCTTCCAGCTGTTCCATGAATTCCACATCCTGCTCCTGGGCAAGTTCGCGCTGCTTGTCCCGGAATTCCTCGGATGCTTCCATCACCAGCGTTTGGAGATCATCCGGCAAACTATTAAAGAAGTCGTTGTTCGCAAGCAATATCGCCGCTGCATAGACATGTCCAGTCAAGGTGAGGTAGTCCTGCACTTCGTAGAATTTATTCGTGTAGTACAAGGAAATCGGACATTCCATCGCATCATAAGTACCTTGCTGCAGCGCCGTGTACAATTCCCCAAAAGCAAACGGCGAAGCATTGGCCCCAAATGCTTCGAACGTATCGGTATGGAGCGGGTTTTCAAGCGTCCGCATTTTCAAGCCTTCCATATCTTCCGGGGATTCGATCGGGCCTTCATTATTGGACACATGACGGAAGCCGTTTTCACCAAATGCCAGCCCTTTCAAATCGTTTTCTTCCAGGCTGGCCAGTAGCTCTTGCCCCAAATCCCCGTCCAGCGCATTATAGGCAGCGTCGTAATCATCAAACAGAAACGGCAAATCGAACACGAGAAATTTTTCATTGAATGAAGCCAGCGGTGCCACTGCCGGGATCGTCATTTCCAAATTCCCTAACTGGACGGCTTCGATCGCTTCACGGTCCGATCCATACAATTGGCCGTTTGGATACAGCTCGACATTCAGCCGGCCATCCGACTCGGTTTCCAGTTTTTCTTTGAACTCAAGTGCCTGGATATGGGCAGAATGTTCTTCGGGAACCAAATAGCCGATTCTAATGGTGTACGTGTCTTCTCCGCTTTCTTGTTGCGAGCTTGAATCACTTGGCCTGCCGCAGGCTGACAGCATCAATATGATGAGGACAATCAACGCAGATCCGAATGTTTTTTTCATTAGACGCCTCCCGTTTAGATTTTTTTATCTTATACCCCTTCGGAAAGCCAAAATAACCTATCGTGCGAAGAACAGGGTCACCGCAAAAAACCTTCTTCCAACCGTTTAAGTTAGAAGAAGGTTTTCTGTTTATTTCCCTGATTTCTGCTGCTTTGGCGATTTCGGGACCAAGTCAAAAATTTCATGTGATTCAAATGTGCCGATGAGGCGATTCAGCCAATCGTAGTAGGCCAAGCCATCATGCAGTTTTTCCAGATCTTTTTGGATTAGCGCAGTGGTCTCTTCATCGATGTCTTCACTTTTAAGCAACTGATTCAATTCATCAATGGACTTTTTCATGGAAACCGTTTTAGGGTTGATAACTTTGCGCCAGTGATAGGAAAAGAATTTGAAGAAGCTTTCGTAATTGTCTTCTTCGACTTTGTATAGATCTTTCCGTTCGCCTTTTCGCCAGACTTTCTCTACCAGCCCGATCTCATCAAGTTCCCTGACCGCATTGCTCATGCTCGCCTTGCTCATGCCGAGCAATTCCATCATGTCCTCCAGTGTCATCGGTTTTTCGTAATAATACATGACCGACATGAGCCGTTTCACAGTTGCCGGCATGCCAAGCAATGTTTGGCTGTCCGAATTCTGGTCGATGATCCGCTCTCTCGCTTCCTGGAATTTATCGTTCATAAAAAGCCCACCTTTTGAGATGTTTATATCTCCTATCATACACTACTGATTCTTGAAAACGGCAGCGATAAAGATTTTCCCCGTAATCAGCATCGACTTTTCGTCTACATCGAATTTCGGATGATGATGCGGGTAAATGGCGTCGATGGCCGGATTGCCTCCGCCTACCCAGAAGAAAGACCCCGGTATGGCATCCACATAATAAGCAAAGTCCTCCCCGCCCATATCGGCAGGTTTGCGGACGACATTCTCTTCCCCGACAATTTCCTGCGCCAGCTCCTTGATGTACTGCGTTTCTTTCGGATGGTTATATAGCGAGATGAACCCTTTTGAATATTCCACATCTATGGAAGCTCTGTACTTTTCTGCGGTTTTCTGCGCAATCAGCTTCAATTCATTTTCCATCTGGACCCGGACCTCTTTGTCATATGTCCGGACGGTACCTTTGATATACGCTTTGTCCGGAATGACATTATGGGCATCACCGCTGTTGAAAGCCCCTACTGTCAGCAAGGCGGGCTGAAGCGGGTCGATGCGCCGGCTGACGATATGTTGCAGATCGACGACCAGATGGCTGCCGATCACCAGCGGATCCACACACCAATGCGGTTCTGCCGCATGTCCCCCTTTACCGTTAATAGTAATGTCAAACGCGTCCGATGCCGCCTGCACGTAACCATCGTTCACCGCTACTTGGCCAACAGGGTAATTGACTTCCACATGGGCGCCGTATACTTCATCCACCCCATCGAGACAACCGTCTTCCACCATCGCGACAGCGCCGCCCGGGGCCAATTCTTCGGCATGCTGATGGATGAACACGACATTTCCGGGAATTTGGTCTTTTACAGAACTCAGCGCTTTTGCCGTCCCGAGTAAAGCGGCCGTATGGATATCGTGGCCGCAGGCATGCATGACGCCTGGAACTTTCGATTTATAATCCACGTCTTTTTCATCTTCAATCGGCAGCGCATCAAAATCTGCCCGCAGCGCAATGGTCTTGCCCGGCTTCCCGCCTCTCAACAAGCCGACCACGCCATTTCCGCCTACCTTCGTTCTCACTTCTATTCCCAGCTTGTTCAAATAATCGGCGATAAAAGCCGGAGTGCGCTCTTCTTTAAATGACAGCTCGGGATTCATGTGTAAATCCCGGCGAATCTCCACCATTTCCTGATAAATTTTCTCCAAGTGTTCAAATGCCTTTTCCATCAAAATCAAACTCCTCTCTGATTCCACCTCATAGAAAGAAAGGCGGTATTTTCCCCGCCTTTCAATAATTCTGTTATTCAAATTCAATTTTCGTCGTCATCAGTCGGCCAGTCGGATGCGGGTCGAACCCGGTAATATCGGATTTGGCTGCCAATAATGGCGTCGGATGAACCAACGGGATGATCGGCGGGTCTTCATGCATAATTTCCTGCGCTTCCCTGTACAACTCGTTGCGCCGCTCTTGGTCTGTAATAGTGCGCGCTTCCTCCAATACCTGGTTCAATTCTTCATTGGCATACTGCGTCGAATTCAAATCACCGATATTGTCTTCATGCCATAGCGAATAGATGAAGTCATCCGCATCCCCATTCGTTCCGGTCCACCCAAGAATAAAGGCATCCGCTTCACCTTTTTTCGCCCGATCGAGGTAAGTGGCCCATTCATAAGTAACAATATTAGCCGTAACCCCGATATCAGCAAAACTCGATTGTAAGAATTCGGCTACTTTATTGGCATCCGGCATATAAGGCCGCGGAACGGGCATGGCCCACAGTTCCATTTCAAATCCGTCCGGATATCCGGCTTCCGCCAGCAACTCTTTCGCTTTCTCCGGGTCGTATTCGTAAGTGCCCACGTCTTCGTTATAACCTTCCACGCTTGGCGGGATCGGGTTTTTCGCCGGCTCCGCCTGCCCTGCAAAGAGGCCATCGACCATTGCTTGTTTATCGACCGCATGGCTGAGCGCTTGGCGGACCAATTTGTCATCGAACGGCTCGCGGGTCACTGTCATTCCCAAATATCCGATGTTCAGCGGTGGCCTTTTCAAGACCTTCAAGTCTTCCGAGTTTTCTATTTGCTCAACATTATCAGGGTCAACACCATCAATCATGTCCACTTCACCGCTCAACAAAGCATTCAAGCGGGCTGAGTTATCCGGAATTGCCCGGATGATGACAGAATCCAGCTTTGGATAGCCTTCCAGCCAGTAGTCCTCGTTTTTATTCATCACGACACGGTCATTGCGCAGCCATTCATCAAAGACGAAGGGGCCGGTTCCAACCGGGTTGGCGCTGTATTCTTCACCATGTTCCTCAATGGCAGCAGGACTGGAAATGGAAAATGGCGTCAAAGCCAAGTCTTTCAGGAAAGTCGGCTTGACTTGGTTCAAGGTGACCTTAACGGTATCTTCACCTTCCGCTTCCACCGAGTCGATGATATGGGTTTCATCTCCTTCATACCCTCCGAATACAGAACCGTACATAGGGAATTGGTCCGCTCCCCCATTCATCCAACGTTCAAAATTGGAAACGACTGCTTCGGCATTAAACTCCGTGCCGTCATGGAACTGAACGCCTTCTTTCAAGGTGAAAGTATACGCCAATCCATCCTCCGCTTCTTCCCATTCCTCAGCAAGCATAGGAGCGACTGTCGTTTCACCTTCTTCAAATGTCACCAGTGTTTCCAATATACTTTGCGCCACGTTCTCCGATTCACTGTCGGTCACTTCTGCAGGATCCAGTGAGACTGAATCCGCGCCCCGCGCAAAAATAAATACCTGCTCTTCCGAATCAGCATTCTCCCCATTGTCTGCATTATCACCAGAACACGCTGCCATAATCAAGACCAACGCGATCCATAACGCGAATATCAAATACCTTTTCCCCATTGTGCTTCCCCCTCATTAATTAAAGTCATCGCAACTCACCGTTTCTTCACGACAAACTCTAAATGACTTGCTGCAAGGTCCAAAAACAAGTGTCAGGTAGATATACAAATCGTTTAAAACGTTTAATTTTTATTAAACGTTAATTATTTATACTATAAAATACAGAAAGGTATTTGTAAATATTTTTTCGAAATTTCTAAATTTTTAATTTGAGGACAAGCAAAACTGGAAAAGCTGGGAGCTATATTCCTCATACTGGCAACTCGCAAACTACATCGAATAACACTCAATTTTTGAAGTATTATATATTGAAATTGTAAGTTAGGACATATATATGGAACATGAAATGTTAAAGGTACAGGATGAAGAAGATTCCATTTGAAAACACCTCTTCGAACAATTAAAACAAGAATATAAAAAATGCATGAAGAAGCTCTCCATTCGGGAACATTCTTCACGCATTTTCACTCAAATTGCGTCTTTCACAGGGATACTATCTAAAGGACCCCTCAAGCCTTCCGATATTTATCTTCAATAACGTCGTAATTTTCATGACGGATTTTATCCCATTCTGTCTTTTTATACATCCGGCTTTTTAGAAACTCATTAATTCTTTCCGGATCATATTCCTTGAAATACATACCGGCTGCCCATACTTTTATTTCTTCGTGTTCCGGATGCTGTTCGTCTCGGTAGATTTTTAGAAATTCATAAAACCCTGGAAGGCCTCCTACATCTTCAGGCGGCGCTGTCTCAGCTCCGGCAAGCAGCGTGGGAAAACCGAAATGGTAGTCATTGACGATTTCTTCAAGAACAACGCGAAACTTCCAGTCATCCCCGAAATCGTAGCGGTAGATAAGTTGTCCATGTTTTTCGATGTATTCATCTATTTTAATGCGTGTCGGCTGGCGTACGATTGTCGCTAGACGTTTTTGGTAGTTCTCTTCAAAGCGCTTGTGTTTTGGATCAGCTTTTTTCAACCGCTCCACAAACAGCTTTTTATTCTTCTTATAATACTGATGTTCTTCGTAAGCCTGTTCATCGTTCGTCACTCGAATGCCCTCTTCCGGCAAATCGAACTCAAACAAATGGTATGGCTCATAAGGATAGCCGCTTTGGAAATTGCTGGTCTGCTGGATAATATCATGCAGCATATTGAACGTGGCACCAGCCGGCATGACTACCTTTCGCCAAATAAGCGGTTCGGAAGTTTCTAATTCGATTCGAATAATATACGATTTCATGTTTTGCCCACCTGGCTTTCTCTTCAAGATATTTTCTTTTGTGTTTAAAACATTCATTTTGTTCATCCTACCGTCGCTCGAATATATTAACAAGGACTGGAGCTAATATGGGTTTCCTTTACTCTTAACAATTATACTTCTTCAGCTGAAAAAACAAGCCATTCTCCAATGGAATTGTGTCACGCACAGGGACGCAACCGACTACGCATAAGTGACAAATCCAGCCATAGCAACATTCTGGCCTCCTACTCATCGTTCAAATTGTGTGGTGCACAGGGACAAACGAACAAAACTCGCTCCATTACCCGTACATTTCCTGCCCAAATTGTGTCGTGCACAGGGGCGATTCCACACCCAAATCCACTCCCCCCGCCATTCTCCCCGCCCGAATTGTGCCGTGCACAGGGACAACCCCAAAATCTCGAGCTTGTTTTTCCACACCCATTTCCTGTATAACTTGAATTATGCTTAACACATCGAGGCGTGTTTTTGAATGGAGGAAATCATGGAACAGCTATTGACCATCGAGAAAGTATTGAATAACAATGTCGTGATCGCCCGCCATGATACCTATAAGGAAGTCGTCTTGATCGGAAATGGCCTCGGCTTCAACCGGAAAAAAGGCGATGTCATTTCGTTTGGCCATGCCGATAAGACCTTCCTGTTAAAAGACGAGGCGGAAAAGGAACAATACGTCAATTTGATCCCGCATATCGCTGAAGACCTGATCGCGTTTATCAACGACCAGCTCTTATACATCGAAGAACAGATGGGTACCGAGTTGAATGAACACATCCATGTAGCGCTGACGGATCATTTGTCTTTCGCCATCAAGCGCATCCAGCAGAACATGCAGTTCTCGAACTCCTTCCTGTTTGAAATCGAGTCTTTGTATCCGAAAGAATACCAGGTGGCAAAAGGCGTCGTGAAGGCGTTCCAAAACCGCATGGGCATCGTGTTCCCGGAAGGCGAGATCGGCTTTATCGCGCTCCACATCCACAGCGCCGTGACCGATAAATCCTTGCGTGACATCAACCGCGACCATGCGCTCATCTCGCGCCTGACGCAATTGATCGAAGACGGGCTGAAAGTCGATTTGAGCAAAGACACCGTCAATCACCACCGGCTGATCCAGCACCTGCACCGGGCGATTGACCGCATCCATCACGGCGAGTCGCTGGGCGATGAGAATAAACTCCAGGAGCTATTGAAAGCCGAATATCCCGTGTGCTATAATTTGGCTTGGAAGCTGATCAAAGTCATGCAAAACCAATTAAAAAAGCCTGTCGACGAAGCGGAAGTGCTTTATCTGACGATTCATCTGCAGCGCTTGACCCATACAAACTGATTCATACGTGTTACTGATTCGATCAGGCATGAGTATGAAAAGGTACAACGGTTAATCCAGGGGGCTTCTCCCCTTTTTTACCGATGCCTTTTCCGCTCATGCCTTTTTTGTATGCTTCAACTTCCGCCAAACACGCTCAAGCCATTTGCATTCGCACTTCGTTTTACCAATAAAGGAGGAAACTTTATGTCTACTAACGTATTCGGTACTTTGCAAAAAGTCGGGAAGGCATTGATGCTGCCGGTCGCGCTCTTGCCCGCAGCCGGAATTTTGCTGGCATTCGGCACAAGCTTTTCACAAGACACATTTGTGGAAGCGGTACCATTCTTTGGCACCCCGTGGGTCCAGTCCTTGCTCCACGTCATGGCGGAAGCCGGCGGTGTCGTCTTTGATAACCTGCCACTGCTGTTTGCGGTCGGCGTCGCGATCGGCTTAGCCGGCGGCGACGGGGTCGCGGGCCTCGCCGCGATCATCGGCTATTTGATCATGAACGTCACGATGAAAGCCGTCGGCGGCATCACGGAAGACATGGCCACGTCAGACCCGGCCTACGCCATGGTCCTCGGGATCCCGACCTTGCAGACCGGCGTCTTCGGCGGGATCATCGTCGGGATACTGGCCGCAACCATGTACAATAAATTCTTCAATATCAACTTGCCGCAATTTCTCGGCTTTTTTGCCGGAAAGCGCTTTGTCCCGATCATCACCGCTTTCTCGGCATTGTTTCTCGGCATCGCCATGTTCCTTGTCTGGCCTTTCGCACAGAACGGCTTGAATGCGTTGTCACATTTCATGCTCGAAACGAACCGCACACTCGCTGCCTTTGTATTCGGTCTGGTGGAACGCTCGTTGATTCCTTTCGGGCTGCACCATATTTTCTATTCGCCGTTCTGGTTTGAGTTCGGCACGTATACGAATGCGGCTGGCGAAATCATCCGCGGCGACCAGCGCATCTTCTTTGAACAGCTGCAGGACGGCGTCGACTTCACGGCCGGCACGTTCATGACAGGGAAATTCCCGTTCATGATGTTCGGCCTTCCAGCGGCAGCACTCGCGATCTTCCACTGCGCACGCCCTGAACGCAAGAAAGTTGTCGGCGGCATCATGGCATCAGCTGCCCTTACTTCATTCCTGACAGGGATCACTGAACCGCTTGAATTCGCATTCCTTTTCGTCGCTCCCGTGTTGTTCGGGATCCACGCAGTATTCGCGGGGCTATCGTTCATGATCATGCACATCCTCGACGTCAAAATCGGCATGACCTTCTCCGGCGGCTTGATTGACTTCCTGCTGTTCGGCGTCATGCCGGGCAGAACGGAATGGTTCTGGGTCATCGTCGTCGGCCTGTTCTTCGCAGTCATTTACTATTTCGGCTTCCGTTTCGCCATCCAAAAATTCAATTTGATGACTCCGGGACGTGAAGACGAAGAAGAAAACGAAGACGGCGACGAAGCTGTCGGCGAACTGCCTTATGAAATCCTGCAAGCGATGGGCGGGCAACAGAACATCACCCACCTGGATGCCTGCATCACCCGCCTGCGCGTCAGTGTAGAAGACAAAAGTGTAGTCGATAAGAATAAATTGAAAAAACTCGGGGCTTCCGGCGTCATGGAAGTCGGCAATAACATCCAAGCGATCTTCGGGCCCGTCTCCGACAATCTGCGCGGGCAAATGCAAGACATCATCAACGGCAAGACGCCGCGCACGAAACAAGACGTCTCCCAGATCATCGACCAGGCGAAAGACGGCGGAGACGCGCCAGTCCGTTTGGGCGCAATCGATTTCGGCATCCCGATCACGGGCGACATCCTGCCGATCACCGATGTACCGGACCAAGTCTTTTCGGGCAGAATGGTCGGCGACGGCTTTGCGATCAAACCGTCTGAAGGCAAAGTGTTCTCGCCAGTGAACGGTGAAGTCGTCACCTTGTTCCCGACGAAACACGCCATCGGTTTGAAAGCAGATGACGGCACCGAAATGCTCATCCACATCGGCATCGATACCGTCCACCTGAAAGGCGAAGGCTTCACGGCGCACGTCGAGCAAGGCGACCTCGTCGAACAAGGGCAGTTATTGATGGAAATGGACCTCGCCTATATTAGCGAACACGCTCCCTCCATCATCACGCCGGTCGTGTTCACGAGCCTTCAGGAAGGCCAGCAAGTGAACATCAAAACCTCCGGCCACGTCGAGTCGAATACGAAAGACCTGATCGAAATCACTGGCGGGAACGAAGAAGTCTAAAAAGCTTTCCTTGCCAGCTTCACACCCGGACCCGCGTGAATTGCTTCGCTTAGGTCCGGGTTTTCTGTAAAATAGCTATTCTTGGAGGAATGAACCGATGAAACTACTGACTTTGAATTGCCACGCTTGGCACGAAGAAAACCAGCTGGAGAAAATCCGCCACTTGGCACAAGCCATTGCCGAAAAGGAGTATGACGTCATCGCCTTGCAGGAAGTCAACCAGTCGATCGACGATGAACCAGAACATGTCGTCAAGCACGACAATTACGCACGGGTCCTGCTTCAGGAGCTGGAGCAACTCGGCGTGACAGGCTATTCGATGGTATGGGATTTCTCCCACCTCGTCTACGGACGCTACGAAGAAGGGCTGGTGATCTTGACGCGCCACCCGGTCATCGATGAACATAGCTTTTTCGTCAGCCAAAGCACCGACAAGCATTCCCCGAAAACGCGGAAGATTGTCGGCGCAATGATCCATTACAAAGGCCAGCCCTTCACGTTCTATTCCTGCCACACCGGCTGGTGGCACGATGCGGAAGAGCCGTTCCAATTCCAGGCCGACCAGCTGCTTGGGCAAATGAAAACAGATGCCCCTGCTTTTTTGATGGGCGACTTCAATAACGACGCCTCGCTCGAACAACAAGGCTATGCCTACTTATTGGAAAATGGGCTGCACGACACCTACACACTGGCCGAGGAAAAAGATGCCGGCATCACCGTCCAAGGCAAAATCACCGGCTGGAGTGACAACAAGCAAGACTTGCGCATCGATTTGATCCTGTCCACCGAACCCTTCAAGGTCAAATCGTCGAAAGTCATCTTCAATGGCGACCACAAGCCGCTCGTATCGGACCATTTCGGGGTGGAAGTTCAGTTGATAATGGATTATTGAAGAGTCAGCTGAGCGAATTCATGTGCGACGCATTTACGCAGTAAATGTGGAAGCAATGGTTTGATGTGATGCTCTTAAATAACTGGACAAATAAAACCGCCTTTCCCCCACACATGCTGGACGGGAAAAGCGGTTTTTTTCGTTGGCTGTTTTTCATCAAAGCAATAGCTTCGTCACTTGCCGGGAGATTTCATGCGTGTTGATGGCAGACTCTATTTGGCCCTCGCGTACGCAACGGATGAACTCGGCGACTTCGTAATACATCGTATCGAATTCGTGCATAACGGAAATGTCTTCGGTTGTGCCGTCGCGGTATTTGATCAGCACATGCTGCGGGTCGCTGATCTTGTCGATTTCGATGACGCCTTCTTCGCCTTGGATTTCACTCGGCAAATGCGAATCCGAAATCTTCGAGTACATGACGACCGCTTCGCATTCGCCGTAATCGAGGATCATGCTGCCTTGCCCTTCCGCACCGGTCGACAACAGGTAGCGGTTGCGCAATACAGCGTCCGGTTCGCCTGCGAGATGGACGAGCGGCGCCAGGCCGTAAACGCCGAGATCCGTTTTCGCGCCGTTTCCGAGTTCCGGCTTGAATGCGTTTTCGATAGTGCCTTCTTTGTATTTATCGTAGCGGGACGAATACTGGTTGTAATGGAACACGTAGCGGCGGATCGGCCCGATCTTGTGCAGTTCTTCTTTCAGGCGCAGGAAAGCCGGCGTCACGGTCGACTTCATCGCTTCCATATAAGTCATGCCGGTTTCCTGTGAAGCCGCAATCACCCGGTCCATCTCGTCCAGGCTGACAACGGCCGGCTTTTCGCATAGCACATGCACGCCGCTTTGCATCGCGAGCAGGCTCTGTTCGGCGTGGAACGCATTCGGCGAAGCGATATAGACCGCGTCGATCCCGCCTTCCTCGAACATTTTTTTCATGTCGGTATAGACCGCATCCACCCCGTATTTATCCGCAAACGCGTGTCCCGTCTCCTCGCTTCTCGAATATACGGCACCGATATCGAAATCAGGGTGCTGCTTCGCTGCCTTGATGAATCGATCGGTAATCCAATTCGTGCCAATGATTCCGAATTTCATGTCAGTTCCCTCTTCTCTATATGTACTTGATTTCAAGCATAATGTAAACCGGCCCCTGTGTCACACACTTCACTTTTCCTGAAAGCATGTCCTCTCCCAGACTTTTATCTTTATCTTAGGATAATTAAATTCAAGATTTCTTATCCTAGTTTAAAAGTTGTTAAAATCCTCTTAGTCCTCCGAACCCATTGGATACGCTTTCAATTTCACTATTCTTATCAACTATCTATCGGTTTGCTATAAATAAATAGAAATATTAGTTTTTTCGAAATATTAACTTTAATTTTCAATAAAAGATGCTATTATGTGTATACGATATATCACTGACATCAGGAGGACGACGCATATGATTACTTTTTTCGCAGCACTTGCACTATTGATATTGGGATACATGTTTTATTCGAAATTCATCGAAAAGGTATTCGGCGTCGACGACAAAACGCCAACGCCCGCCTATGCGCAGGCCGATAGCATGGACTACGTGCCGATGAGCTGGTGGAAAGGCAATTTGATCCAACTGTTGAACATCGCTGGCCTTGGCCCGATCTACGGCGCTGTAGCTGGCGCATTGTACGGGCCCGTCGCTTTCATCTGGATCGTCGTCGGCTGCATCTTCGCTGGCGGCGTCCACGATTACTTTTCGGGCATGATGTCCATGCGCCACGGCGGAGCGCAATTCCCGACACTTGTCGGGCGTTACCTCGGAAAGAACGCAAAAGTCTTCATCAACGGCTTGTCGCTCGTGTTGATGCTGCTCGTCGCGGCGGCCTTCACGGCTGGCCCAGCTCAATTGATCGCCCAAATCACGCCGATCTCGTTTATCTGGGCGCTTGCACTTATTTTCGCTTATTTCGTCCTCGCAACGATCTTGCCGATCAACCGCATCATCGGCCGCATTTACCCGCTGCTTGGCGGCATCCTGTTGTTCATGGCCGTCGCGGTGGCCGTGGCACTCGTGTTCTCAGGCAAACCGATGCCAAACCTGACCTTCAGCAATTTACATCCAGGCGAATTGCCGATCTGGCCGCTGCTCATGGTCACCGTTTCTTGCGGTGCGATTTCCGGTTTCCATAGCACGCAAAGCCCGATCATTGCCCGCACCATGAAAAAAGAAACCGACGGCCGCAAAATCTTCTACGGCGCCATGGTCATCGAAGGCATCATCGCCTTGATCTGGGCCGCTGCTGGCATGACCTTCTTCAACGGAACTGAAGGACTCGGCGTAGCACTTGCAGCTGGCGGGCCATCTGGCGTCGTCAATGAAATCTCGATCTCGCTCCTTGGCACGCTCGGCGGCATCCTCGCGATCTTTGGCGTCATCATCTTGCCGATCACAACGGGCGATACCGCGCTGCGCTCGTCGCGCATGATCTTGGCTGATTTATTGTCGAAGTTCACCAAGACTGACGGCACCTTGCGAATCCTATTGATCACCATCCCGCTCGCGATTCCGACGTTCTACATGGCAACGATCGACTACACGTTCTTGTGGCGCTATGTCGGCTGGACCAACCAAGTGGTCGCGACATTTATGCTGTGGACAGCGACGATGTATTTGCTCAAGAACTACAAACTGCACTGGATCAGCGGTGTGCCCGCCATGTTCATGACAGGCGTCGTCTCCATGTACATCTTCTATGCACCGGAAGGCTTGAACATGGAATACCACATCGCCGCCATGATCGGCTCGGTCATCACGCTGGCTGTCGCATTATGGTATATCGCGCAGATCATGAAGTACCGCGCTGCGAAGCAGGTGGATTCGGAAGTTGAAACGGTTTAAATGAAAAAAGATGAGCTCTAGCATGTTTGCTTGGGCTCATCTTTTTTCATTTAAATTTTATATGTCAGATGCTCAACTCGCTTTGTTTTAATAAGAAATCGGGGTTAAATCTTTACTTAAATATAGGGGATGCGATGGATCACCATCTTTTGTTTTCTTGAGACAGTGTGGCTTATAGGTCTTTAATAAAGCAACAACTTTCCGATTACGATTATTTAGCTTTCCATACTCTGTTCCCCAAGCAAAAACTACAAGTTTCGAATCTTCTACGGCTTCGATAATATATTTATCATTCAGTTTTCCAACTGGATCGGTTTTTTTCTTCAACTGTTTAGGGTCCGTAGAAATGTAAGCAAATAAATTCACAGCATTAATTCCTCCGTACCCCCACTTCTTAGCATAATTTATGCACCTACTTAAAGTTGGGTCACATATATCTGTATCAGCTACACTAGGATTCAGCATAACAAAAGTCACTTTGGGCAAACTAATATCCCAATCACATTTCAAAAGATACCGATATTTGCAATCCAACTCACTTGAACTATCGAAAATCGCTTCGACCTTTTCATTGCACTTCCAGTTTCTGTTTGCCACATCCATCTCCTCATTTCATAAAATTTTCTACCAAGCTATAGCAACGATCGCGTGTTATTTGATGCTTTACTGACACGAGTGTCACCTCTTCAAAAGTGCCTCCCTCGAATGCTTGGGAAGCAAGCTCCGCTTCATAATCTCTGTATACTATCCATTCTCTCTGCGCAACTCTTAATCTATCCATCTCCCCAAGACTTAAGGTAGTTTTTAACACCCCGTATATTTCATTTAAAGCATCATCCCATCTTTTCAAAGTTTCATATTCCGCTTCTAAAATATTTGAAGTGACGCCAGCTTGGTATAAGTAATTCAAATCTGCCAATCCAGCTTCAATTCCCCCTAATTTATCCATATAGACACTTTTATTACTTAGCCCTTCTGTTTTTATCGGATTTTTTAAAATTTCAGATTCAGCGGCTACCTCTTGTTTCCTTAACAATTCTTTTTGCCCCTGTTCAATTTGTTCAGCTAGGGCAAGAAGTTTGATTTCTTTTTCATCCAACTCTTCTTTCGTTAATTGATCTGTCTTCAAGTTATCTAGTGAAGATTGAGCTTGATCAAACTTCTGACTAGCAACGAGAATTCCAATCTCCTCTATTCCTTCTTTTACTTTGTTTTCGTGCTCCTGCTTTTCGACACTTACTGTATACAACTCCTGATAATGCCTTTCTAAATGGTCTGGTATTTTATCTGTCTCTCTTAATTTATCAATTTTTTCTATGACCTTATCTTGATCTCCATTTTCAGCTATTAAAGTTAATTCGTTCAATAAACGTAAAGACCAATACAAAAACTTTGTCTCATGGTCATCTGGTTTTTCATTCACAGCCAGTTCATATAAACCCAAAGCTTTTTGGTATTCCCCATTCGCCATAGCGAATTTAGCATCTTCAACCGCCTTATCGTAGCTTTCATTACTATCAGCACCGAGAGTGATAATAAGGAACATAAGTAGAGAAAAAATCGCTAAAGCAGACAATGAATAGGTCAGCTTTCTTACTTTTTTAGTGACCTTATTTTCATGCCTCCTTATAAATTTTTGATTTGCAACTCCATTCTCAGAGTACCTACTCTGAACTTTTTTCATTTCAAATTCTTCATCATCATGTCCCAGTGAATCGGCAATATATCTCAATTCTCCAATGGTAAAATCCTGAGTGACACTTTTATTGAACTTCTTTGATGATTGTAATTTACGAAATGCAGCGTATTCAAAGTCCTCTAAAAACAGATGTTTTTTATAATAGTTTTGAAAGTCTTCCTCTTTCCAACTTTTCACTTCTATTCTTTTTTCAAATTCTTCTTTCGAAAAGCCAGTATAAACTACCAAAGAAGATGTCAAACGATAAATGTCTAACTGATCTTTTCTTAGCGTATTAATATATCTCTGAAGTTCATTTATATAATTATCTGTTTGCCCAAGAGGATATTTCATTCCTTTTTTTGTTGCTGACTTACCGTTGCTAAAAAATTGATCTACGAAAGCTAGTGACCAATTCTTTACTTCTACAAACACAAAGCCTAAATTCGGATCGATAATTAAAATGTCTGGCTTAAATTCTAGAAATTTAGGATCCCAGATCACTATTGAGCTAGCTGTTAACTTTGACTCCAGGACCTTCAATAAGGTTAATTCGCCTTTTAAACCTTTTTTAAGCGCATCAGTTTGTGCAGTTTCTAATGCAAACTCTAAAGCTTTTCTCCCTACAACTTTTGCCACTATGGAAATCTCCCATCTCACTCAATTAAAAGTATTTTAGATTAGTTTTAAAACTAAAAGCATAGAAGAGGAATATCTTTGATTATTAAGTAACGAATATAAACCTTCTCAATTATAACATTACTCCCTAATATCGAAATATAAATTAGTGCTTTTAGTATATTTAATCAAAACTTTTATCGACGGGTCAGAGTATATTACGGATTCTTCAATATTTTAAATGCAAATTACTTTTCTTTTTTCACTTTATTTCTTTCCTCGAGCTTCATAATCCCGTTCAATCTCCTGCTTCCACTCCCGGCCAATCTTTTTCCCGGTCCGGAACGAACTCACCGCTTCGCTCAACATTTGGTAATTCAATTCCGTCCCTTCCGCGTCCGCATGGTAATCCACCGCAAAATCCTCATCGACCCCGAATTTCTTTGCGGTCGCGACCGCGTCGATATTCGCCCCGAGGAACATGAATTCCCAGCCGTTCGCCTTCTTGGAAGCGATCATTTCATGGATTTTCCTATACGTGTATTCACAGCTGGAGTTTTCCAGGCCATCCGTTGTAATGACAAACATTACCCTGTCGGCTTGATGCTTTTTCAACGTCCCTTTTTGCGCATTGCTGATTTTCTGGATCGTCGAGCCGACCGCATCGAGCAAAGCCGTCATGCCGCCTACTTCGTAATCGCTATCGGTCATCGGCGAAATGCCTTCGAGCGAAATCCGGTCGTGCAGCAATTCGTATTCGTGATTGAACAGCACCGTCGTCACACGGACCTCTCCCGGGAGTTTTCGCTGCTTGTCAATCAGGGCATTAAAGCCACCGATCGTATCTTGTTCCAGCCCCGCCATCGAGCCGCTCTTGTCGAGAATAAATACCAATTCCGTCGTTTCATTTTTCATCTTCGTTTCCTCCTTTGGGTTACTTGCTACCCCAAGGATACGATTTTCGCATAGAAAAAAGGTCGCTTCGAAAGCGACCTTTTACGAACCAAGCACCTTATTCCACAACACAATTCACGTAAATCAGAGCAGCTATATACTTCAAATGTTTTCAAAAAATAAAACCCACTAAATATATAGGAATACATATTGACCTAATTAAATGTCGATGGTATGGTTCTAATATAGCTGAATAGTTAATACGTTCTTATCATGAGAGGTGGAGGGATTGGCCCTACGAAACCTCGGCAGCGGACTCTTTTCGGGTACTGTGCCAAATCCAACAAGCGAATCGCTTGAGAGATAAGAAGAGTTGAAATCTTTTTTTTTGAGATGCAAACCTCTTCTTATTGAAGAGGTTTTTTTGTTTGGTTTCATGAAGAACCATTGCTGTTGCGCTAACTTCATTAAGGATGGTGTCATACATATGAAAAAGTCGAAAAAGTTTTTGCTTTTTACACTGATTTCAGCAACAGCATTAATCGCAGCTGCATGCGGTAATGAGGATTCCAATAGTTCTGCCAGCGCTTCTGAATCAGGCGAACAGAATTCGTGGGAACGAATTGAGGAATCAGGCAAATTAGTAGTGGGTACAGAAGGTTTATATTTTCCGGTTACCTACTTCGATGAAACAACGAAAGAATTGACTGGCTTTGATGTAGAAGTAGTACGGGCGATTGGGGATAAGCTAGGCCTAGAAGTTGAATTTAAAACGATGGAATTTGACGGCCTTTTGCCCGCACTAAGAAATGGTCAGATCGATATTGCAGCAAATGACTTTTCGATTACAGAAGAACGCCTCGAGAAATTTGATTTTACAGTTCCCGTCAAGCATTCCTATGGATCAGCCATTGTCCGGGAGAATGATGATTCTGGAATTACAACGGTGGATGATTTAGCAGGTAAGAAAGTTGGTGGAGCTGCGACGAGCAATTACTCCGACTATGCTAAAGAACAAGGCGCTGAGGTAGTGGTCTATACTGGATCAGATACTGTGCTTCCTGAAATTGTGCAAGGACGCGTTGATGCTACACTTAATGATTATTTAGTACTAATTCAAGCACTAGAACAATTCGACAAACCTGGATTGAAGCTTGCTGAAAATGTGAAGTTTTCTCCTAACAGCAGTGGCTTAGTGATGCAAAAAGACAGTCCGGAATTGAAAGAACAACTTGATGCCGCCCTTACAGAATTAATCGAAGATGGCACCGTGACGGAAATCTCACTTGAATTTTTAGGTGCTGACGTCACAAAGCCAGTTGAAGTTGAATAATCCTACAGGGGAATCCTTTGATTCCTCTTTTTTCTATCCTGCACATCCAAAGGAGATAAAATATGTCTGAGTTTAAATGGGAATATCTTTTTAATATAGAAGTCGCAATAGAGGCTCTTCCGTTTATCTTGGAAGGAGCTTGGTATACTCTATTGATCGCAATTGTAAGCATGCTTCTCGCTCTATTTCTAGGGTTGTTCGTTGCTCTTGCCCGCATGAATAAACTAGCTTTGATTTCCTTTCCTACACGCCTATTTATCTCATTTATGCGCGGAACGCCCCTTCTTGTTATTTTATTCATCCTGTATTTCGGGTTTCCGATGGTCGGTATCGATATGCAACCATTGACAGCCGCCATCATCGGCATTAGTATCCACTTCTCCGCCTATACGGCCGAAGTGATTCGGTCGGCCATCTCATCGGTAGCAAAAGGTCAATGGGAAGCGGCGGAAACTCTCAGAATGACTTACTGGCAAACAATGCGGCGCATCATTTTGCCACAGGGTACGCGCATTGCGCTGCCACCTTTATCAAGTATTTTTATGGACATTATAAAAGGCACCTCACTTGCCATGGTCATTACTGTTTCCGAGATGTTCTACCGGGCGAAGGTCGTTGTTGGACAAACTTATGAAAGCTTGACCCTGTATATTCTAGTGGCACTCATTTATTGGGCAATTTGTTCAGTTGTCACCTTACTGCAGGATTATTTAGAGAAAAAAGCAAATCGTTATGTCATGACGTGAATGGAGTTTTGAAAATGATTAAAGTCGATCAGCTCAGCAAAAACTTTAATGATAACGAAGTCTTAAAGTCCATTTCCCTCGAAATCGAACAAGGCGAAGTTCTTAGCATCATCGGGCCGTCCGGATCAGGTAAGACCACGTTACTTCGGTGCTTGAATTTATTAGAGTCCCCTACCTCAGGATCACTTAAAATCAAGGATGTAGTTGTCACTTTTAACGGCAAGGCACCATCAAAAAAACAGAAAGTCGATATACAGCAGTACTCTGGAATGGTATTTCAGCATTTTCATCTATTTCCGCATAAAACGGTTATCGAGAACGTTATCGAAGCACCGCTAATCGTTCAAAAACGAGACAAACAGGAAGTTGTAACAGAAGCAGAAGAACTGCTCCATAAGGTTGGTTTATCAGCTCATAAAAACCATTATCCTGAACAGCTTTCGGGAGGCCAGAAGCAGCGAGCCGCTATTGCACGCATTCTCGCTTTAAAACCAGATGTATTGTTATTTGACGAACCTACATCGGCTCTGGACCCTGAACTCGTCGGTGAAGTATTAACCGTCATCAAAGATTTAGCTCGAGAAGGCCAGACAATGATCATTGTGACACATGAAATGCATTTCGCTCGCGAAGTATCCGACCGCGTTGTTTTTATCGCGGATGGCTATATTGTTGAAGAAGGAAAACCAGAAGTTCTATTTTCATCTCCTCAAGAAGAACGTACAAAGAAATTTTTGGAGAAAGTCCTCGTCCGATAAATTCGCAAATATAAAACAGCCCCGTTCCGTGAACAGGGCTGTTTCTAATTTAGAAACTGTATAGAATCTTTTACGAACCAAGAAGCGCTTCATCAAATGCAAACAAGGCTTCATTGATTTCAAAGATATTGTATTGTTCCCGCTCAATGAAATAACGGACGATCAAGTCGAATTTATGGCTGTTCGACAAGCGGTAGCCCGCCGTCCCGAGCAGTTCCTCCGTCTCGTCGAGATCCAGTTCGAGCGCGATCGCAAACGCCAGGATGGTCTTTTTCTTCGGCGTGTAGCCTGGGGAGTTTCTGATTTTGGAAAACAGCTTCTTGTCGAGATTCGCCTTTTTATAGGTCTCGGCATCGGTCATGCCTCGGTCGTCTATGAACCTGAACAGACGCTTCGAAAAGGATTCGTCCAGCTCTTCCAAGAACTCTTCGAGGCTCAGTTCCTGTTCCAGCACTTCTTTCAGTTCGTACATCGGGATTTCCAGTGGCTGCTGGTCGCGATAACGGACAGCCCTTTCTTCCAAGACCTCGGCTTCCTGTTCATCGATGAACGCTTCAATCGATTCGTAAAGCTTCTGGCTGATGCCGAACGACTGCTTGTCCAAGACGACCAGATAGACATCCATATCGTGCTCGTTCAAAAATTCCTCGATTTCTTCCGTCGCGACCCGCAGCGCCGGTTCTTTCGGATAGCCGAAGATGCCGGTCGAAATGAGCGGAAAAGCGAGCGACTCACAGCCAAGCTCTGCTGCAAGTTCCAGCGAGTTGCGGTAGCAATTGCGCAGCAAGGCTTCCTCGTCGCGCCCGCCGCCTTCCCATACCGGGCCGACCGTATGGATGATGTACTTTGCATCCAGGTCGAATCCGCCGGTATGTACCGCTTCACCGACCGCGCAATGGCCGATCCGGCCGCACGCCTCTTGCAGCTGCTTCGGCCCCGCTGCCCGGAAAATCGCCCCGCATACGCCGCCGCCCATCTTCAGGCTCGAGTTGGCGGCATTGACGATAGCGTCGGTTGTCATTTTGGTGATGTCGTTGCGCACGATTTGCAGTGGCATGTGCTCATCCCCTCCCTGTCTTCATTCTCTTTTCTTCTATAGTACCTGATTGCTTTGTCCCTGTGCACCACACAATTCCGGGCGTGAAACTTGCCGGAAAGCGAGGTGCAGCGTGGGGTTTCTCTTGGGCGTCGGGATTTTTGTCCCTGTGCGCCACACAATTCACGCATCAAAAACACCCGACAGCCACTCGCTGCCAGGTGTGAGAATGCATAAAGCATAAATTGTAGTGAATAGTCAGAATCGTTTAGAATTGTTTCGTGCACAGGGACACTACTTAAACTTCCGTGCCGCGGCAACTGCTTGTTTCCAGCCGTCGTACAGTTTTTCGCTTTGCTCCGCTGGCATGTCGCTCGTGAAGGTCTTGTCGATCTGCCATTGCTTCGCGATTTCTTCTTTGCTTTCCCAGAAACCGACCGCGAGCCCTGCGAGATACGCCGCGCCGAGTGCCGTCGTTTCCTGGACGACCGGGCGTTCGACCGGCACATCTAGGATGTCGCTCTGGAATTGCATGAGGAAATCGTTCGATACGGCACCGCCGTCGACGCGCAAAGTTTTCAGTTCGATGCCCGCGTCTTCAATCATGACGTCGACGACATCTTTCGTTTGGTAGGCCAGTGATTCAAGCGTCGCGCGGATGAAATGCGCTTTTGTCGTGCCGCGCGTCAAGCCGAACACGGCGCCGCGTGCGTCGGTATCCCAATAAGGCGTGCCCAGTCCGACGAATGCCGGCACCATGTAGACGCCGTCCGTTGATTCGACGGATGTCGCGTATTGTTCGCTTTCCGGCGCATTGTCCAAGATCTTCAAGCCGTCGCGCAGCCATTGAATGGCAGAACCCGCAACAAAGATGCTGCCTTCTAGGGCATATTCCACTTTGCCGTCGATGCCCCACGCCAAGGTCGTGAGTAGGCCGTGGTCGGAAACGACGCCTTGTTCTCCGGTGTTCATCAACATGAAGCAGCCGGTGCCGTACGTATTCTTGGCCATGCCTTTTTCAAAGCACGCCTGGCCGAATAATGCTGCCTGCTGGTCACCGGCGATTCCGGCAATCGGCACTTCGTAGCCGAAGAAATGGTAATCGACCGTGTTCGCATAGACTTCCGAGGACTGGCGGACTTCCGGCAGCATGCTTTTCGGCACCGTCAAGATGTCCAGCAATTCCTCGTCCCATTCCAAATCGTAAATATTGTACATCAAGGTGCGGGATGCGTTGCTGTAATCGGTGACGTGCGCAGTTCCGCCCGACAACTTATAGACGAGCCATGTATCGATCGTCCCGAACATCAAATCGCCGTTTTCCGCTTTTTCCCGCGCGCCCTCGACATTGTCCAAGATCCATTTGACTTTCGTTCCCGAAAAATAAGCGTCGATCAACAAGCCGGTTTTCTTGCGGAACAATTCCTCGTGCCCTTGCGCTTTTAATTCGCCGCAAATATCCGCGGTCTGGCGCGACTGCCAGACAATCGCTTTGTAGACCGGCTTGCCGGTGTTCCGGTCCCAGACGACAGCGGTTTCGCGCTGGTTGGTGATGCCGATTCCCGCGACTTGGCTCGGCTCGACGTCCGCTTTTCGCAAGACGCCGGCCATGCACGCCAACACAGATGTCCAGATTTCATTGGCGTCATGCTCGACCCAGCCCGGTCTCGGGAAAAACTGCTCGAACTCCTGCTGCGCCGTTTCGACGATCTCCCCTTTGTGGTTAAACAATACCGCACGCGAACTCGTCGTTCCTTGGTCAATGGACATGATATACTCTTTGCTCATCGTCTATTCCTCCCCAATTGGTTTTGATTCCCGCCGAGACCCTGCTCCGGTACTTCTTTTTTATTAATTAACAGCCGTGGAAAAGCCCATAAAAAAATCCGCAATCAATGACAGCCCTCCTTGATAGAAGGACTCATTAATGTGCGAATCTCCGGGTCTCCAACACAGCTCTTAACTTGTTATCTCTAAGGTATACATAAAAGAAAGCGCTGTCAACTTATTATCTGAACATTTGTGTAAATTTTGCATTTACACAGAGAAAAAGCAGGGCCCTGCATGAATTCGCTGCAAAGCCCCGCTTAGAATGAAGATGGCATGGCCATCCATCATTTATTGTTTTTTCTTATCCAAAGCCTTCACCAATTCCTCAGCCAATGCTTCGGATGCGAACGGGTCGCGGCCCGTCAGCAATTGTTCATTGCCCCATACCACTTTTTCGTCAGCGGTATACTTGGCCACTTCGCTCATCTTGCCTTCCAGGCTGAACGGCAGGATTTCCGGCAGCCCTTCCGGTTCGACGGCTTCCGGATATCCGGTGACGTCCAGTCCAGCGATGATGCTCTGGCCGTCTGGGCGTTTCGTCCAGATCAATGGAGCCGGCCCGTGGCAGACAGCCGAGACGATATTGCCCTTGTCGTAAACGGCATTGATGATTCCGTGAAGCGTTTCGTCTTCCGCGAGGTCATACATTGCCCCGTGGCCGCCAACGATAAACACTGCATCGTATTCTTCCGGGTTTACGTCCGACAGTTTTTTCGTATTGTCGGCAAGGCCGGATTCGTACATTTTCTTGTACTTGCCTTCGGGGTCATACTCTTCGCTCAAGCTCGCCTGGTCGATCGTCGGCTTGCCGCCTTTCGGTGAAGCAAGGTCCAATTGATGGCCCGCATTCTCCAACACTTCCATCGGCGCGAACAATTCTTCGCCCCACCAGCCGGTTTCGTAATTATTTTCTGCGTCCTTATGTCCGCTTGATAACACTGCTAATACTTTAGCCATTGATAGTTCCTCCTCTGAAAATCATTCTGACACTAGTTGTTCCCGAATGTTTTCACGTCTAAACAAACTTGCAATTCCCACAAATCCAGCCTTCTTTCATTCCGAAGCAGACTCTTTCAAGAACAGCGCATTGCCGTTTTTAATGAATCTCCATACGGCTGCCGCCAGGAAAACGGTGATTCCCGCTAGCAGCACGCCCTGGATGACCGAAGCCATCGACGGATCGAGCCGGCCGTTCGCGTACGAGCTATAGATGCCGAAAAAGGCCCAGGCGAGCGGAACCGGAAACGCGGCGTTCTTGAAGCGCGACAAGTAGAACAGCACAAACGCGATGGCGATCCCGAGGACGATGATGGTCCACACCGAATCCGAAATGCCGAAGCCGTTCCATTCCAGCTGCACCAACCACAGCGAGATGTTGACGATCGTCGCGATGAACACCCAGCCGCCGTATAACGTGAACGCAAGTCCCGCCAGCGTCGACGGAAACTCAGAGCGGTGTTTGTAAATCCGTTCGACAATGAACAGCAAGGAAAACAACAGCCCCAAGATCAACAAGGTCGAGATGCCAAGCGCTTCATACGAAAACGCGACGATCCAGCCCATATTGAACAGCGAACTCGCTAGGAACAGCGGCGAAATCAACAGCACCAACCGGCTGACCTTATCGTCCTTTCGTTTGATGAATAAATAGACGAGCGTCACCAGCACGAGCGTGTAAATGACGCCCCAAATCGAAAACGTGAACGGCGCCGGCGATATGAGCGTCAGGTATTTATCCGAAATGTCTTTTTGCGTATTGCCGTTAAAGAACCCCGACGAGCCGAGGTAATTGACCCCAAGCGTCGCAAAATACGCAACCAGGTTCAAGATCGCAAACAACTGGGTTTTCTTCAATGTGCTTTCATCCATAATGGTTTCATCCTTTCGAAAGATAATAGTCCCTTGGCGAGATATATCTCTTTCCTCTTGTCTTCCCGATTTTCCCAGTTGGTGAACCGGTTTTCCGGAATGAATCGCATGGATCTTGTGAATTGTGCCGTGCACAGGGGCGTTTCAACTGGGAAATGCCGCCACCTCAAGCTTTTTGGCACTGGAATTGTGTGGTGCACAGGTACAGCACGACTTTTCCCATCCGCGAATTGTGTGGCGCACAGGGACGTTCCGCTACCGAAATGCCGCTATATCAAGGTTTCCGCCTCCCGAATTGTGTGCTGCACAGGGACAATACACTGCCTCCCTACCCCTTCACCCCAGCTCTCAGCCATTTCGCCGTCAACGTGTCCGCTTCGAGCATCTCCTGCGGCGTGCCTTCAAACAGCACTTCGCCGCCTTTTTTGCCGCCGCCCGGGCCCATTTCGATTACCCAGTCGCTCGCTGCGATCATGTTCAAATTGTGCTCGATGAGGATGACCGAATTGCCTCTATCGACCAGCCGTTGGAAGACGTCCAATAGATGCGCATTGTCTCGCGCATGCAAGCCGAGGGAAGGTTCGTCCAATAAATAGATCTGCCCTTCTTTTTTCAGGTGGCTCGCGAGCTTCAGGCGCTGCACTTCGCCCCCGCTTAGCGAACCCGTCGTTTGCCCAAGTGTCAGGTAGCCCAAGCCGACGTCTTTTAACGTATCCACTTTTTTGACGATTTTCGGCATTTCCAAATACTCGTTCGTTTCGTCGATCGTCAGCTCCAGGATTTCCACAATGTTTTTTCCTTTGTAGCGGTACGACAAGGCTTCATCTGAATACCGGGTGCCCTTGCATGCTTCACAGGTCACCGTCACGGGATCCGCAAACGCGACGTTCGGCGTGGTGATGCCTTTGCCCTCACATACCGGGCAGGCGCCCAATGAATTAAAGCTGAACAAGCCCGCCGGCTGTCCGGTTTGTTTGGCGAGAATCGACCGGATGTCGCTCATGATGCCCATATACGTCGCGAGCGTCGAGCGGCTGGATGTGCCGATGCTGCTTTGGCCGACCGCAATCGTTTCGGGGTAGTTGCCGGTAAAGGCACCGAACATCAATGAACTTTTCCCGGAACCGGAAACGCCGCATACCGAGACGAGCGCATTCTGCGGAATTTCCACGCTGACATTTTTCAAATTATTATCGGATGCGTTTTCGATCGAAAACGTATTTTCCGCTGTTCTCGGCTGTTCATTCACCGTCACGGTATGGTCCAAATCCGTGATGGCGGAAGCTTTCTTCAAGCCTTCCTGCCCGCCTTGATACACCACTTCACCGCCGCCTCTCCCAGCAGACGGCCCCATTTCGATGATTTCATCCGCCGTTTTGATGACCGCCAGATTGTGTTCGATGACGACCACGGTATTGTAATTGTCCCGCAAACTTTCGAGCATATGCGTCAACATATCGATTTCCTCCGGATGCAACCCGGCACTCGGCTCGTCAAAAATATAGGTGATGTTGTTGAGGCTGCTGCCGAGGTGGCGCGCGATTTTCACGCGCTGCGCTTCGCCGCCCGACAAAGTGCCCATCTTGCGCGACAGGCTCAAATAGCCGAGCCCCAAGCCGACCAGCTGCTTCACGCCCGGATGCGCCTGCTGGGCAATCGACTTGCCGATCGGGTCGTCGACCTTCTCCAGCTCCCCGAGCAGCTCCGTCAATTCCAGGCGGGCGTAATGGGCGATGTTCAAGCCATTGATTTTGCACTCCAGCACTCTCGGATTGAGTCCCGAACCTTCACAAACCGGGCACGGCGTACGCGTCGTCAACGCCAAGACGTCTTCCTGGGACACGACCTTCAGTTTCGTCAGGTCCCGGTTGATATACAGGCGAATGAACCTCGGAAGGAGGCCGTCCCATTCGATATCGCGATTGCCTTCTTTGTAATAATAAGTGCTAAACGCCCGTTCCCCTTCCGGCGGACCGTATACGAGCAGATTGTATTTTTCTTCCGTGAAATCCTTGATGGGGAGGTCCGGGTCGAACAATCCGCCGTCCCTCATCCACCTGCCTTGCCAGCCAGGAGGCGCCAGCGGTTTGAAGCGCACCGCGGAGTCCCGGAGTGATTTCGTATGGTCGATCAGCTTGTGGATATCCGGCGCCACGACTTCCCCGAAGCCATTGCATTCCGGACAGCTGCCGAACGAGCTTTCACTCGAAAATTCAGTCGCCGAGCCGATCGGCGGGCTGCCGATTCTCGAGAACAACAGACGGATCAACGGGTCGATGTCCATATACGTGCCGACCGTCGAACGCGAATTGCCCCTGACCGGCTTTTGTTCCACGACCACCACCGGGCTCAAATGCTGCATCAAATCAGCATGCGGCCGCTCGTATCGCGGCATCTGGTGGCGGATGTATAGCGGATAGTTCAAGGTCATCTGCCTTCTGCTTTCCGTCGCCAAGGTATCGAACACGACCGAACTTTTCCCCGAACCCGACAAGCCGGTAAACACGTTGATCTTTTCTTTCGGGATATTCAAATCGATATTCTTCAAATTATTTTCGCGAAGCCCTCGCAATATGATTTCATCTCGTTTTTCTGGCATATTAACATTCTCCTTTTCCAATCCGTTCAAGGGATTACGCTACTATATAGAAGCGTTCCCTGTTTTAGGCTGGTTCACACAACCAGTTTGTCCCTGTGTTCCACACAATTCCCGCACAATTCGTTGCAACAAGCAGAAAAAAGACGCATCCGCGCTGGCGGATGCGTCAAATTGTGTGGTGCACAGGGACGTTCATTCACTGAAACCCTGTCGCAGCAAGGTTCACACCTTTCAAATTGTGTCGTGCACAGGGACGACTATTCCACCACCAGCTCTCCCTTTTGACTGGCATCGACCGACATACGTTCCCCATTCTCCAACATGATATCGGCCGTCTCCCCCTCGAAACCTTCGTCCACGTACACGAATACCATTCCCTCCGCTTCAACGAAAACAACCGATCCCTCTTCCGCAAGCTCAAGATCCAACAAGCCGTAACCTGCCGGTGAATATTCATACACCGCAATCGCCGGCTGTTGGTCGATCGCCAATGCAAACACCGTCAATTCGCCCTCGACCCATTCGCCCTGTTTCGCTATCTCAATCCGTTCTCTATCCAAAGTATAATTTTCTCCATAATGGAATTCGAGTTCCTGCCATACATCCTGTTGTGCGGGAAATTCACCGCTTGTCCAATTGCTGACTTGCTGAACCTTGCCGTTTTCCCCTACTTGCAAGGTCACGCCCATCTCCGGCGTCCGTTCATCACTGACATCAAACTGCCCGACCACTACCCCTTCTTCGTATTGTTGCGGCGCGACCACAAATTCCCGTTCAGGATAATGAACCGCTAAATACGCCAACACTTCGTTGTATTTCTCCGCATGCGCTTCGGCCTTCAAATAAGGCTGATAAGCGAAAAACCCAATATAACTGATTACCAATAAACCACTCAGCGCGAGAGCCCATCGTTTCCGTCTTCTCAACACGACAAACAGCACCCCCGCTACCAGCAGCACGCCCAATCCACCCAGCCCGAACATCAAGATTTCTCCCGGATTCATTTCATTCACCTCTCCCCGTCACGCTGCGAGCTAGGCAGCTTTGAATCGCCACTGCTTCTTAGCTGTGGCAGGGCCCTCCACATTCGCCTTTTCCTGTTATTACTAAATTAGCACATCGCACCTGTCTTTCGCTGCAAAAATATAGAAGAGAATGAATTGTGTAATTGTGTTGAATTGTGTGGTGCACAGGGACGTTCGCGCACTGAAATGCCGCTCTATCAAGGCTTCTGCCTTCCGAATTGTGTCTGACACAGGGACACCGCAGCCCACCACTCGACACGGATGATATACTGAAAATACAGACTTTCTACATAAAGGAGCCAGTACTTATTCTATGATGCGATCCCTACGTTTCAACGGCAGCCGAATAGTGAAAACCGGTCTCGCGATTTTCCTGACCGCGACGATTTGCGTCTGGTTCAACTGGCCGCCGGTCTTCGCGGTCATCACGGCCATCGTGACGGTCGAGCCGACAGTCAGCGACTCGATCAAAAAAGGGCTGGTCCGTTTTCCGGCATCGGCGATCGGGTCGGCTTTCGCCGTTCTCTTTATCACCTTATTCGGGAACTCCCCGATCACTTATACACTCGCTGCGGTCGCCACGATTCTAGTCTGTTACCGGCTCAAGCTTCACGCGGGCTTGCTGGTCGCGACCTTGACTTCCGTCGCGATGGTGGAAGTCATCCACGACCATTTCCTGTTTTCGTTCTTCATTCGCCTCGGGACGACCACGATCGGGCTTGTCGTCTCGACCGCCGTCAACATGCTCGTCTTTCCGCCGAACTACAGCACCGATATATTGAAGAGCATCCACAGCATCAGCGGGCGGGCCGGCAGCATGCTCGAGCACACGTTCCGCACCATTTTGTATGAAGGGGACGACAACCTCCAGGAAGATAAAAAAGTCGTGAAGCAGTTGACGACCGAAATCCGCAAGACCGAAAAATTGGTCCATTACCAGCGCGACGAAGCGAGCCTGTACCCATGGGTGCGCAACCGGGAAGCCGAGCTGCAGATGGCGGAGCGGCAATTGCTGTTCCTCGACAATTTCGAATACCATTTGAATGCCCTGCTTCGCGTCTCTTTCGAAGAAATCAAATGGACAAAAGAAGAGCGGGACCTTATCATGCAAGCGGTCACCGCCCTGGCAGACGACCTCCGCCATTCCATCAATTTCGACCACAAAAAGCACCAGGACCAACTCAAAAGCATCACCGACCTGTTCTGGGAAAACAGCAAGCGCGTGCCGGCAAACGACGCACCGAACACTTCCCTGTTCCCGCCGGAATTCGCCATTCTCTACGAACTCATCACCATCTACGATTTGGTTGACAAGTTTTTCGACCCGAATAGCGTAAAAGCCGTGCAGGAAGCGATAAAATCATAAAAATGAAAAAGGCCGCGCCGGAAACTGAACTGTTTCCGGCACGGCCTTTTTGAGTCAAATTGTGTGGCACACAGGGACATCATACAACCAAAATCCCGTCACGCCAACATTCTCGCCACTGGAATTGTGTCTAACACAGGGACACCCCCCCACACAGGGACACCCCCCCGCCTCCTACATCATCGTCGCAAACCACAATCCAAGCGTCGTGCCGATGTAATTGCCGATCACGTAGCCAATCGTTCCGACCACCAAAATCGGACCGATCAGTTCGCGCCAGCCTTTCGCAATCGCCATCGCCGCAGCCGTGGTCGGGCCGCCGACATTGGCGTTAACGACCAATAAAATCTCTTCCAGATCGTATTTCAATAACTTCCCAGCTGTCAGTGACACCGTCAAATTGACGATGACAATAACCGCGACAAAGACCAGCAATAGGGGCGCGTTTTGGACGATTAACGGAATCGATGCCGGAATGCCGATGACCACGAAGAATAGATAGATCAAGAATGTCCCGATTTCCTGGCTACCGTTGATGCCGTCGAAGTAACGCGGGAACAACGCGAGCGCAAGGAAGGTCAAAGTTGTCAGCACCAAATACTGATCGCCGATCAAGCCGCTGAGCAAGTTCCAGCCGAATGCGACTTCTTCACCTGATGGAATGATACCCGCGAAAAACTCAGCGATTTTCGTCGCCACCACCACAAGGAAAAACGCTGTCCCGAGTGACATCGCCATATCTTTCAATGAAATATCCTGGCGCTTCCAGAAGTTTTCGGCGTTGGTCTTGCCGCCGTTCGACTCCGCTTCCCGCTCCACTTGCAAAACGTGCGGATGCGGGTACAATTTCCGGAAGAAACCGAATGTCGGAATCGCCATCAAAGTAATGAACACGAGCGCCATCATCAAATTGTCCGCCACGACTGTTGCAGACACCAAATCTTCCGGGGCATCGAACTTCGCCGTCATCGCGGCAAAATTGACGCCACCCCCGACGTAAGAGGCGCCCATCATGCCGCCGATGCGGTCAAGAAACGGAATCGTATCTTTCAGCAAGAAGAAGCTGAGGATAGTCCCGGCAACCGTCCCGATCGAACTGATCAGGAAAATCAACAGCATGCGCCCACTTTCTTTCCAGATTTTCTTGAAGTTGACATGGAACAGCAACAGCGGAATCGCAAGCGGCACAATAAACGCCCACACCGCGTCATATGCAGGCGACGCCGTCGGGATAATGCCGGTATTCGATAAAATAATGGCAAAAACAAGCGCAATGACAGCGCCCGAAATCTTCCCGGCCCAGCTGTATTTTTGCTCGAGCACAATGCTCATCGCCGCGACGATCACGATAATGCCCCAAAGCGTCAGCAGATCATCTGACTGGATCAATGAATTTTCCATATGTATTCTCCCTCCGCTCGCTACACGTTATGTGTCTGCAAGCTTTATTTAAATTGAAATCTTCATCTTCCAGTATCCTATTATTGTCAGATTATGTCGAGTAGTCTTGCAATTCATTTATGTTCTCATTCACGCAAAAAACCGCACCGGAAACTCATCAGTCTCCAGTACGGCTTTTCATATTTGAATTGTGTGGCGCATAGGGACATCATGCAACCAAAATCCCGTCACGCCAACATTCTCGCCACTAAAATTGTGTCTAACACAGGGACGCCTACAAACACAGAGACACCTACAGCTCCAACCCCAAAGCAATCCGGATATGCGCTAGATGATGCTCCTCGTGCCACGACAGTTTCGCCAGGTTTTCCGCCACGCGGATCTCGCCATCGGTTTCATGGGTGAAGACGCGCTCCAATTGCGTGCCCGTCACATAATTGCCGAGTGCGACGATGCGTTCGTTCAATCCTTCGAGTAGGCGAATCGAACTTTCCACCGGCAGCCGGTTGTCCGGGAGATAGGCCCATTTTTCCTGATCAAAGCCCTTCACAACCGGGTTGTATTCCGTCAGCGCCAACTTCAGCCGTTGATACATCGCCACTTGCGAGTCCGCAATGTGATGCACGAGCTGCCGGACCGTCCAGCTGCCTTCCCGGTAAGTCTTGTTCAAGTCCTCATCGTCCAAAGAATCCACCACCTCGCGAAGCCGCGTCGTGTAGCTATTGATTTCACCGAGCCACTTATCGACATCTTCACCGGTCACTTGTTCCGGCACATGCAATTGCCCGATTGGAAATTTTACATCCATTATTTAACCCCTTTTCCATCTTTATTTATGAAATACTCTATTCACGCTCAATATATCAATGGGGGCAAGGTTTGTAAACGCATGGCAGACATGCCTTGATATTTCGAAGCTTTCATCCATTCATTTCTTCCATCCCCAACACAAATCCGTGCTACTATAAAGGCAAAATCCGATCCATTCTGCACCTTACCGAAAGGCGGCGATAAGGATGTTCGAGGAAAAGAAGCCACGGTTCGTACTCGGTTTGATGACAGTCGCAGCCATCGTCTCGGTTTCCCTCATATTGCAGGCGGCCGGCAACCCATTCCTCAATAGCATTTTCATGTTGCTCCTGTTCTACACTGTCCTGCCTGGCTGGATTTGCAGCTATTACTTCCGAAAGCGCGGCGTGAAAATACGCCAGGTCTTGTTCTTCCGCGGCATTGCCCGCTGGCTGCTGCCGATTCTCGGAATCAGTATGCTCGTGATGGTGTTTTCCACCAGCATTTATTGGCTATTGCTGCGCGCGCTCATGGCGACCGCTCCGGCCCTGGTGGACTTGCTGCTCACGCCACAGCCGCTCCCCGATGTGTTATGGTATTTGGCCGCGACCGGTTTCATCATCGCCATCATCGCGCCGATTGCAGAAGAATTCGTCTTCCGCGGTGTAATCCTCAATCAGATGGCCGAGCTGTTCGGATTGTGGAAAGGCATCGGCTTCACCAGCCTGATCTTCGCCGTCTTCCACCTCAATTTTCTCGGCGCTTTCGTATTCGCGCTGATCGCGGCCTTGCTGTATGTAAAGACCGGGAATTTGCTGGCGCCCATTTTATTGCACAGCGCAAACAACGCGCTCGCCGTTTTCCAAGCGTTCGCCGGCGCTTCGTTCATGGACTGGCTGGCGGTGACCGGCGTCAGCGAGCTATACACGAAAGCCGCACCGAACCTCCTCGCTTTGATTGCCAGCACGTTGCTGTTGCTGCTCGTGATCGGCTGGTTGAGCCGGGGCTTGGCAACGGCAGCCCAGGCATCGGATAGACCGAACAGCTGATTTCTTGAGAACGAGCCCCATGCGTTTATGGATGAATGAAATAGGCCCGCGCCACCTATAGCGGCTAAATGGGGTGTTGTGCAATAAATTGTGTCTAACACAGGGACATTTCACACCTGAAATGCTGCAGCTGCAAGGATTAAGCCTCTCGAATTGTGTCTCGCACAGGGACACGAGCTCATTCTTTCTCCACAAAATGAACTTTCTCGCCCGGCAGCTCTAGGCAATTCAAGCGCCCGCCATAAAACGCGCCACCGTCGATTCCGATGATCCGGTTGTCACCGAAATAGACACTCGTATCTCTCGACCCTCTCAGCTTGAAAGCCGGCGTATGGCCGAAGACGATTTTCTTGTCTCCCATATACCCTTCATGGAATTCATCGCGGATCCACATCAAGACATAAGGATCCGTCTCTTGCACCGGGACTCCTGGCTGTACGCCTGCATGCACGAAAATATAGCCATCCGTTTCGTAATAAAACTCCGTCCCTTTCAAAAACTCCACATGTTCCCAAAACAATTCGCCCGCTAGAAGCTTCATGTCTTTGATGGAAGCGTCATAGCTCTGCAAGGCCGAAATCGCCCCGTTGCGCAGCCAGTTTCCTGCCGCGCCGGTCTCGCCTTTCGCCGCGTCCAGCATCATCTGGTCGTGATTGCCGCGCAGCACGATTGCGCCTTGCTTTTTCAATTCGATGACCCGCTCGAGCACGCCTTTCGAATCGGGGCCCCGATCCACATAATCCCCGAGCAGCACCAGTTGGTCTTCTGTAGCATCGTAGCCCACTTTCTCCAGCAATCTATTGAACAGCTCCAGCTCCCCGTGAATATCGCTGATGGCCAAGATCCGTTTCATCACGTTCCCTCCTCGTTAGTCGCAGCCACTCGATCATCCGATTGTGGCTCTCTTCCCTGCCCATGCATTCGCTTCATACCCCTTCCATCTTCATCCAATTCTTTTCCCTATCGCTTCACCGTCAAAACCGGCAAGAGCTTTCGGGTCAATGGCTTTTGCTTGCGCTCATCTCCCATAGCTGTTAATTTTAGAGTGACCGTTATATCTAATTCTATGGAGGATAGAGACCATGAGCACGAAAAAGGAAGATTTGCTTACCGCTGCAGAACAATTGTTTTACGAACACGGCTTCCACGCCATCGGATTGAAGGCGATCGTCCAGGAAGCGGGCGTGGCGCTGATGACCTTGTACAATCATTTCACTTCCAAAGACGACCTGATCCTGGAGGTCCTGAACCGCCGATCGCAAGTCTATATGGATTATCTCGAACAAGGAAAACAACAAGGCACGGGATCGGTTGCGGAACGGCTGGCGGCCGGCCATTTGAATTGGCTGAAGCAGACCGCTTCCAATGGCTGCATGTTCTTGCGCGCGAAAGAAGAATTCATGAGCGTCCCGGATCATCCGATCGTCCAGCTGGTCACTTCCCATAAAGAAGACACGAAGCGATTGTTCTTGTCGAACGGGCTGACGCCTGCTGAAGCGATGCGCTTGTCGCTGCTGTTTGAAGGCGCTGTCTCGCTTGCGGAAATCTCGCCGATGGATGAAGTGGAAGACGCTTTGATGGCATTGGTCCAAAAAATATAAGTAAGCGATCGCTTACTTTTTTTACCCAGTAAATATAATGACCGTTCTATCTAATTAAAGGAGATGATTTGCATGTGGAAAATCGTGTTACCCGGCATCGCCATGATCGGCGTCACCTATGCCTTCGCCAGATACAGTTTCGGCTTGTTCCTGCCGGAAATCAGCAGCGCCTTGAACCTCTCTGAAAGCCAGTCGGGGCTGATCGGTTCGGTGGCGTATGCCGCCTACACAATCGCCTTGGTGACAGCCGCTATTTTCATTCACAAGATGAGCGCCCGCCACGTCGTCTTGTATTCGGGGGCGAGCGCCTTTATCGGCATGCTCGGAATGGCGGCATCGCAAGGTTTCTACACACTCGCCATCAGTGCGTTTGTCGCCGGGCTCGGCAGCGGCTGGATCTCGCCTGCCTTCAGCCAAGTCGTCGCACAGTCGCTCGAGAGCCAGGAGCGTGACAGGGGCAATACGTGGATCAATACCGGCACGAGCGTCGGCGTCGTCGCGAGCGGCCCTGTCGCACTGGCATTTGCCGAACAATGGCGCTGGGGCTATGTGCTGTTTGCGATTTTGGCGTTCTTGACGCTATGGTGGAATGCACGTGCGATCGATCGTCCTCAAGAAGAATCGGAACAATCCACCGGCAGCCAGTTTAAACTGAGCCTGCTCGGCCAAGTACGCTTCATGATCCTTGCCGCGATCGGCATCGGCTTCAGCTCCTCCATCTACTGGACGTTCTCAAGGAGCTACCTGACCGAAGCGCAGGATTTCTCGACGGGCGGCAGCATGGTCTTCTGGATCATCATGGGCGCCGCCGGCATCATCGGCGGCATCGCCGGGACCATCATCCAACGCCTCGGGCTCGGCTGGTCTTATCGCCTGGGCGTGTTGGTCGCGACCGCCTCCCTCGTCACCTTGACCATCCAGCACCCTGCCGCCATCTACTTGTCAGCTGTGTTGTTCGGCATCTCGTTCATTTTCATGACAGGCTTGTTCATCGTCTGGGGCACGCGCCATTTCCCCAACACCCCTTCTGTCGGCGTGAGCTTGTCGTTCTTCTCGCTCGGCATCGGGCAATCGATCGGGTCGGTCGCAGCGGGCGTCTTGATCGACGGCCTGTCCTACCCGATCGCTTTCCTGTCCTTCGCGGCGATTGGCCTGCTGTTTGTCTTCATTAAAACGAATGCCCAGCCGGTTGCTACACAATCAAATGCCGCGCAGCCGGGCAAATCTGTATAGAAAATGAAAAAGGGAACGATGCCGATCCAGCATCGTTCCCTTTTTTTCGGAAGGAATCCACCGCTTTAACGAGAACTTTTAGGGCAACCACCATTTATAAAAAGGAGGAACTCCCATGCAAAATAATCAACTGCTCCGAATGGACAATGTCGGCATCGTCGTCGAATCGCTCGATAACACCATTTCGTTCTTCGAGGAAATCGGCCTGCAACTCGAAGGCCGCGGCATGGTCGAAGGCGAATGGGCAGGACGCGTCACGGGGCTCGGCGACCAGCAAGTCGAAATCGCCATGATGGCGACGCCGGACGGACACAGCCGGATCGAATTGTCGCGCTTTCTCAAACCGGCTGTTACCAGTGATCACCGGACGGCCCCTGTCAATGCGCTCGGTTACTTGCGCATCATGTTCGCCGTCAAAGATATCGACGGCATGGTCGCCCGTCTCATGAAGCACGGCGCAAAACTCGCCGGCGAAGTGGTGCAGTACGAAAACGCGTACCGGCTCTGTTATATCCGCGGGCCGGAAGGGATTCTCATTGGCCTTGCGGAACCGCTCGAGAATCAGTAGTTCGCGGATATTCCGTTGTTTTTGACAATGAAGCGGGTATACATGAAGCAAGTAATCATTCGGGAGGAATCCGCCATGAAGAAAGTTTGGCTTCCACTGCTTCTCGCATCCGGCTTGTTCGCTGCACTTCCCTTGTCTTTTGATTCGGCCGCTGCCGCAAGTCATGGATCGGCAACAGATGGCCAACTGCCCGAACTCCTCGAGAACCTGATGGACATCGCCCCGGAACATCAATTCACGCTGCGCCAAGGAAGCAATCGGATTGAAGTCGAGCTGCTGCAATGGACATTGAACGACTACGGGTTAAAGACGGAAGTCGACGGCATCTTCGGGCCTCAGACCGACCGGAACGTCCGGCACTACCAGCAAGATAAGGGCCTCGTCGTCGACGGCATCGTCGGCATGTATACTTGGGTCGCCATTTATGCCGAACACCAACAGCCTTCGGATGACACCGAACTTCCGGCCAGGCTGAAGAATGTAATGGACATCGCACCGGAGCATCAATTCACGCTGCGTGAAGGCAGCCACCGCATTGAAGTAGAACTGCTGCAATGGACATTGAACGACTACGGGTTGAAGACGGAAGTCGATGGCATCTTCGGGCCCGAAACCAATCGGAATGTCCGGCACTATCAAGAGGATAAGGGATTAAAGATTGATGGCATAGTCGGCGTGAATACGTGGACGGCGCTGTACGGGGAACATTAATTTTCTAAAAAAACACAAAACCAAAAGACCCGCCCCTCCCTAAACGGATTGGCGGGTCTTCTGATTGGTTGCAGAACCTGCTTTTTTTGAATGCAGTTCAGCACAAATCATATTCAAATAGCTACACCTCTGCTTTAGCCATTTATCTATTCATCAAAACTCCTCATGCGTCGCCGGATCCATATCAAACAACCTTCCATCCGGGCGGGACAACTCCGAAATCGCCGTCATTTCGCTGTCGCTCAATTCAAAATCGAAAATGGCCAAGTTCTCGCGCTGGCGCTCTGGCGAGGTGGAACGCGGAATCGACACCGAACCGATCTGGTATTGCCAGCGCAAGACGACTTGCGCGATGGTTTTGTGATGGGCCTCGGCAATCTGGCGGATGGTATCGTTCGTTAGGATGTCCTTCGCCCTCGCGATTGGGCTCCACGACTGCGTTTGGATATGGAGATCTGTATGCACTTTGCGCTGGTGCGCCTGGTTGAAAAACGGATGCAATTCCACTTGGTTTACGCTCGGTGTGACGCCGGTTTCTTTGATGATGCGCTCCAAATGCTCAGGCAGGAAATTGCTGACGCCAATCGAGCGGACGAGCCCCCATTTCTGTGCATCGATCAAGGCTTGCCACGCTTCCACGTACGTGTCTTGATTCGGCAACGGCCAGTGAATCAAATACAGGTCGAAATAATCCAGTTGGGCGCGGTACAGCGATTCCTGGATCGCCACCAAGGCTTTGTCGTATGGGTGGTAACGCCCCGGCAGCTTGGACGTCACCCACAGCTCGTCGCGGGGAATGCCGCTGCGCCGAATGCCTTCGCCGACCGCGCCTTCGTTTTCGTAATTATACGCCGTGTCGATCAAGCGGTATCCCGCGTTGATGCCGCTGCTGACGGCGTTCGCTCCGGCATTGCCCCACAGTCCGTATGTACCGAGCCCTGTCACCGGTAAAGTCGTGCCGTCGTTTAATGTCACTTCTGGAATTGCTTTTGCCATCTGCTCCCACTCCTCTCAAGTCTGTTTTCAGATTACTCTTGCATCTTCACGATTTCAAATTATTCGGCTCCCGAAATTCCAGCCAATAACAAAAAGGGATCCGCTCCATTATCGAATGGAGTGAATCCCGAATTGTGTCTAACACAGGGGCGTTCAGATGGACCGGCGCCCCTCTATCAAGGTTCCTGCCCCCGGAATTGTGCCTGACACAGGGACACTATCTATTCTTCTTCCCTTTTCCTTTCCCCTTCTCCACCACTTCCGCTTCAACGCTCACCGCATCGTAAATGGAGTTTGCGAGGAAACGGTAGCTGTGTTCGGTATGGGCACGGAACGCGAGAGAGTTGGCGAACAAATTAAACGTCGTCTCTCCCGCTTCAGCCGTGATGGCCATCGGTTGGCCTTGTGCCTGTTCATAGCCAGGCCACCAGCCGGCGAGGTAGAAATCGTCGCTGTCCCGGAAGCTCGCGAGCACGTCTGCGCCTTCTGGGACGCCAGAAATCCACGAGCCGGTCGTGACGTAGAGATTTTCTTGCTGCTCGTAGCCGGCCGTCAGCGGATGTTCCGCAACATCGGCTTTCACGAGCCCTTCGTGTCTGCTTCCGGTGCTCGTATACGCAAAGCCTGGAAGCAAGCCGCTCTTGCTCACTGCGTTCAGTGCAGGTGCTCCGATTCCGACAAAGGTTTTGCCAGTGACTTGATCTGCATTAAATGAAGATCCATCGCTGACGATGACATCCGCATCTGCAGCGTCCGTCAGTTCAAATCCAAGCTGGCGCAACGAGAAGTTCAATTGCGCAGAACCGGTTGCCGCAACGCTCGGCTGTTCCAATACTTCGGTTTCGGCGTTTTTGCCGTTGCCGAACACTTGCGTTTCAAAATAATAATCATCGGCATACGGGCGAAGGTCGTTCGTCGCGACGACGAAATCTCCGACGTCCGCTTTGCCTTTGCTTTCCGTCAGCACTTCCACTGTTTTGCCATCAGCAAGCAGCGCATTGACGACGCGGATTGCATCGTTCGTCGAGTTCTCGAGAATTTGTTTCGGCGGATTTCCTTTTACGGTGCTTGCCGGAACAACCGCTTCTTCAAGTTCCTGAGTTTTTCCGTCAAACACATTTTCAACACGCACTTCTTCCAGATCAAAGCCTCTCAAATCAGAGAAATTGACGACGATCGGGTCATACATCGCATCCCAATCGGAGACGTTATCGCCTTCATAGAGCATGGCGTTCGCCAAGCCGCGTTTCGCCTGGTCCATCGGCACGATGAATGTGCCTTCCGGATAGTTCACACCATCCACTTTTACAGATTTCACGGTCTTTTCGACTTCCACGCCGTTGCGGATCAAATACTCCGCCATCTCATACGCTTCCAACGCATTCTTCTGGTTCTTGTCATCTGTCGGAATCACGTAATAATCCGGGAAAAAGTTTTCATTGTCCCCGCGGTCGCGGCCGATCACTTCACCTGCCGCATTGACGTAATATTCATCGACGGCACGGTTATCTTCCCCGTCCACGCCGCGCTTGAAAATCTCCAATTGCTCTTTGTACAATTGGTCTTTATTGTCATGGACATAATTCGCCGCACCAAGACCACTTCCAACCAACGCATTATAGCCGTCTTGGCTGAGCGTCGGCACTTCGATCGTATGGCCGAGCGATCCGTGGAGCATCGCGTAAATTGCGGTGTACGCCGGTGTCATATCATCCCAACCGGAACCATAACCGTCTTTGGCAATGAAATAAGACGTCAGCTCGGAATTGGCGATGCCCGCCTGCCCCATCGCATTGGCTTGTTCCATCATATTGTCGATCAATAAATCGTATTCAAAGTTCGGATTATGCGGCGGTGTCGCCGGTTCGATCAAGAACCCGTCCACATAGCCGTGGAAATCCACAAAGGATAGCGGCGTCCATTTCGACAGCACTTCGTTGACCTGCTGCGTTTCCACTTGCGTCTGGTACGCATTGTCGCGGTTCAAGTCAAAGCCCTCAGCGTTCGCACGCGTGTTGGCCGCTCTGCCGTCCGGGTTGCTCGTGAACATATAGAGGAAAATCGCATCGTCCAGCACCTCATCCACGTTCAAGTTCTCTTCAAATTCCGTGTCGCCGTCTGTATTCATGAATTTCACTTCATCTTCCAAAGCGAATTTCTCCAACAACTCGACTTGCACATCCACGCCTTCCACTTCATCCGGGTGGATATTATTGAACCAGATCGGCACTTGGTAATCGCCCATCGTCCCGTTCTCGAGTTTTTCAATCAAGCTCTCCGGGTCTTCAAGTGCAGTCGGCAAAGTTTCATTCAAATATCGATCGACCGCTGCCTCATCTCGCGCCAAGATGACGAAATGAATATCGCGCCCTTCCACCGTCTTGCCGACGGTCTGGTACTCGAGGTAGCGGTCATTGTCCGCATCTTGTTCAGCGGCTTCGAAAATTTCATCGATTGCCGGTTTTAATTCATCGTAAAACTTGAACTCATCGTAGACGTTCAATTCGACGGTCGCTGCCGCTTTGTCGCCGCTTGCCGAATCAACTAGCGCCAGTTCATAGTCACCGATAAATTGCTGGTACTGCGTGCGGATCGTCCGGTTGGACAAATCATCCGTCCCGTACAGCAAACCGAATTCCAGCACTGCGGTGATTTTGTTCGTGCCTTCCACAAAAGAAGGCTCTTCAACGACCGTGATGAACGGGTCGCCATTGTATTGTTGGCCTTCTGTCCATTGCTGCCATTCAGAAAGCGGCTTCCCGCCAAATTGGAACTCCACATCTTCCAACTCGACCCCTTCGCCTAAATCAGCCGACACTTCAACGGTGCGCGCTTCGGTCAACGAAAAGACCGAACGGCTCACTTCAAGCGCAGTCGCTTGTTCCGTCACGCTGGCCCCCGTTTCATTTGCGGCCATTGTAGGCACAAACGCTGACAACACCAGCAGTACCGAGAGCCATCCTGCAAAAACTTTTTTCATCCACATAACACCCCTTCATCGCATAATTTTGTTACTAGCTCCTAATATAACAGAATATTTCGTAATCCGAAGTAGGTAAATGGATTAATTCTTAAAAATAGGACTTTATTCCAGTTATTGAAACATCTATATTTAAACTTCGTTAATTGTGTGGTGCACAGGGACATCACCGTACACAAACCCTTTCACAACAAGGTTTTCACCCGGACAATTGTGTGGCGCACAGGGACGCGTACGAATCCAGAAGGCATCGACCTCGTCATGGAAGAGCACCAGCTGGATGCACTGCTATTCCAAAACAACCGCGGCGCAGCGAAACCGGCACGGGCAGGCTATCCATCGATCACGGTGCCAGCCGGCTACACGAGCAGCGGGCATCCGGTTGGGGTGACGTTCAGTGCGCAAGCGTTCAGCGAAGCGCGGTTGATCGAACTGGCCTATTCTTACGAACAAGCGACACATAAGCGGATCGTACCGGATCTGGAATCGCACTGAAGCTTATAGACACGAAAAAACACCCTCCACTGAAGCGCCGGCAACACATCGGGCGCCCGGTGGAGGGTGTTTTCTATACTAAATTGTGTCTTACACAGGGACGTCTCGCTTTACAATTCCCTCTACATCAAGGTTCTTGTCCTCAGAATTGTGTGGTGCACAGGGACATCATCTCCTCGGAATATACGCATACGCTTGATCGTCTTCCGTCACTTCAACCAGCACTTCAGACGGAACCTCCTGCTCTTTAGCCTCTAGCTCATCAATCTTCACAGGCGCCAGTTCTTTCAGGCTCTCCAGATTGCGGTACTTCAATGCTTTCAGGCCGAAATTGATCTTCACTTTATAGTTTTCTTCAATGCTTTTCACTTTCTCTTCGATGCTTTGGATCAGGGAATGGTTCTCCGCCACGATCTCTGCCAAGGTCTGCGATTTCGCGTCGGCTTCCTCGTAGTTCCGGATGGTCCGCAAATACGGCTCATAGCATTCCTGGATGAATTGCACATTCAATAGCACGAGTTCCTGTTTGGCGTTGAAGCGCCCGATGAGTTGCTCGTACTCTTTTTTCACGGGGGCTTCCCCCCATTTCCGCAGCGTTTCGTGCTCCTTCAAGTTTTCGACGCTCGCAACGATCGCTTTCAAGTCTTTCGTCAGCACTTTCAAGTCCTGCAGCGTCGCCGTGTAAAAGCCTTCGATTTCCGCGTCTTCCACGCCGCCGAGTGTGATGCCGTTTCGCCGGAAGCGTTCGATGACTTCCTTGAAATAGCCGAAGCGCGCGTCGATCCTGCCGGCGAAATCGTGTTCCCGGTGCTGGATCAATGTCTCGAGTTTCTTCTCCATGCTCTTCAAGGAACTTTGGATTTCCATCAGTTGCTGCTGGCCGACCACGGTCGTCAATAGGCTCATGCTCGCATGGGCCACGAGCCCAGGGTTTACCCGCTTCACCAACACCGCCTGCTCGTATATCCCTTTCACGCCTTCTTTTTTCACCGCCGGCACATATCCCTTGCCGTTGACCCGCTCGATCAAGGTCATGCTCTTATCCTTCAAGCCCTTTACCACTTCCGGGCTGAATTCCACACGGAACGTCCGGCTTTGCCGGAAAATTACCGCTCCGTCTTTCAGCGTCTCAGCGATAACAGGAATCATATTCGCCGGAATCTCGATCCGGTTGTAGCCGCTCTTGACGAGTTCCGCATCCTCCACTTCCGTCACGACCGGATTCAACTGGCTGTCGTCGTCTTCCGGCTCCTCCACTTCAAGCTCTTCCGCCGCGCTTTCACGGGGTGTTTCTTCTATAGGTACAGACGCGCCTCTATTCTTTCTGAAATAAATGAAGACGCCAATTAACAGCACTATGATTGCCGCAATCAAGAGATAAATATATTCCATTCACTATCCCTCATTTCTTTGGTATTTATCATTTTACTAAAGAACTTGCCACAAAACATAGAAAGAAGCTTTCCGCCTGGCTGAACCTGTTAGCTGAGCGCGATAACATTAAAGCAATCCACGGCAATCCCTTCTTTCTGCCTTGACCTGAAAAGCAATTTTGATAGTAGGAGTTTATTTGATATGATTAAATAGATTATTCTGAAAAAGGAGGAATTAAATGGGATTAACATTTTGGACGTGGACCGTGATGATTGTGGCTTGCCTGTTCTTTATCGCCATGTCATTAAGATTCAGCAAACAGGCAGGCCTCAGTTTCGCTCATTATGCGATCGCCGGTGGCACCTTGCCGTTCTTCCTGATTTTGTTTACCGACATCGCGACGATCATGGGCGTCGGGAATTTCATCGGACATTCCGCCGAAGGCTATAAGATCGGCTTTGCCAATATTCCGTTCGTCATCGGCGAGCAAGGCGCCAAGGTGCTGTTTGCGCTCGTTTTTGCAGGTTTCGCTGCCCGTTTCACGTATCACACATTGGCGGAACTGATGCACGACCTCATTTTACGGGACCGCTTCTCAAGGGTCTTGATAGCCATTCTGACCTCCGCCATCATGCTTGCCTGGGTGAGCGGTCAGGCGATGGGGCTCGGTGCATTGTTCGCTACGTTTACGGGTGCCGATCCTCTCATGATGATCATCCTGTTTTCATTCGTATTTATTCTTTACACGACGATCGGCGGAATCTATTCAGTCGTTTGGACAGATTTCATCCAAGGGATCGTGCTCGTCGGTTTGGCCATCTGGTTTTACTTCCAGGTGTTCAGCGAAATCGATTTCAGCCTGGCCACCTTGCAGACGGGGCTTACGGATGTGGGGGCTGCAGGGCTGATGGAATTCAATTTGTCCATTATGGAAGTGCTGACGCTTTTCGTGACGGGCACATTCGGCGTACTCGCTGCCCAGATGTACTGGCAGCGCTGCTTTGCGGCCCGCAGTCCCAGAATGGCAAGCCGGGCGATGCTGTACAGCGGCATCCTGGCCATCATCTTCACGATCCTGGCGACCATCGGCGGGATGGTCGTCAAAATGAAAAACCCGGACCTCGATCCGAACAACGCGATTTCCTGGCTCATTCTTGAAGAGATGACGATGGTCGCAGCGCTCGCATTTTTCACGCTCATTTTCATGGCGGCCATTTCGAGCGCCTCTTCCTTACTCCATTCCGCTTCGGTCGTCATCGTCAACGATTTGATCATCCCGAATATGGAAAAGAAATCGGATGCTTATTATGTCAAGTTAACGCGTTATTTCGTAGCGCTCGTCGGCATTTTCTCCATCGCTGCAGCGCTACTGTCGGATTCGATCATCGGCCTGTTCTCCCTCGCCTACTCGATGACAGGCGGCGGGGTGATCCCGGTATTGATCGTCGGGTTGCTTTGGAAAGAAAAGCGCAGCTCCCCGTTTGTAATGGGGACAAACAATAGCCGCGTATCAGTGTGGGGCGGCCGCATCGGCATCATTTCCGGCGCTGTCGTATCGTTACTGTTCGGTATTTTATGGGGAGTGCTCGCGTCGGCTATCCTGACGGTTGTCGTCTCGCTGATCTTGCCGAATGCTCCCCGTGCGGAGCTCACTGCCGAATCCAATTAAACAACAAACGCCGCTCCTCCAATTCGGGGAGCGGCGTTTGAATTTGCTTTCTTGAGGACGGCATCAGGAATGATACATCCACTTCTTCATAAAAAGAACATTCAACTCCAAGAAATTGCATCTCGGTGTTGGATGTTCTTTTGCATACTAATGAATCAAGGTGAAAAATAATCAGGCCGTTTCCCCCCATGATTATCTTGTTGCTTCATTTATGGACAGCCGTAATCTCTCCCATCAACCGAACCCACTCTTCCCGCTTGAAATCATACAACTCCAGCTCCGTCTTTCTCAGAACCATATGGAGGCTGTCGAATTTCTCGTCCGACCGGAAGCGCCACCAGCTTTTCGCAGTCGATGTTTTGGCACCCGGCTCAAAGTACGTCAAGGTCATCTCCGGGTCGATGATGTCGTCCAACTGGTCGATGTCCAAAAGGCCGTGCGGGAAGTCGATATACAAGCCGAGCGCCGACTTATGGGGCGTGATGGAACCGATTTTATACGCCGATTGCGCGTCTCGCTTCTCAATCTCGTCACTCCACGGAACCGGCTTATCGCTTAAAATCAATAGCCGGCCGTCCTCACTCGTTTCAACCCGGCAATTCGGCAGCCTGTTAAAGACATCTGTCATCTCGCTCATTTTCTGTTCGACCATTCTGTTCATTTCGCTATCCACCCTTTCAACTCATCCAACATTTATGAATGCTGCCCTTGCTCCTAACCAAGGCTACATCGTTCATTTTCTGGTTCACTATCTATTATTCTATCACGCACTCCTCTTTCCCCCGTGTTTAAGTTTTATTTCTCCTGAAAGGGCTCAAGCCTCCAGCCATTTCTATCAATAGAATAGAATGAATTTATTCCTTTATTTCTAATATTATTCCGCTCAATATGGACGGGTTTTCAAATCGTTTAAAGGGTATGATCATAGAAAGGAGTAAGCAATCTTTCTTAAAGTAAACATAAAGGACGTGATCACCGGATGACTTACGTTTTATTGCTGGTCGGATTCGCCTTGTTGATCAAAGGCGCCGACTTTTTCGTAGAAGGAGCGTCAAAAATAGCGCAAAGTCTGAGGGTTTCGCCGTTATTGATCGGCTTGACCGTTGTCGCGTTCGGCACGAGCGCCCCGGAAGCGTCCGTCAGCTTTATCGCAGCCTTGGAAGGAAGCAGTGAAGTCGCGATCGGGAATGTCGTCGGCAGTAACATTTTCAATATCACGCTCATCCTAGGTGCCACCGCACTCGTTTTCCCATTGATGGTCCAAAGCGATACCATCCGCAAAGAAATCCCGTTCGCCTTGCTCAGTGCTGTGGCCTTGCTTGTGTTGATCAGCGACCGGCAACTCCAATCTTTGGACACCAATCTTATCACCCGAACTGAAGGCATCGTTCTGTTGCTGTTCTTCGCGATCTTTCTCTATTATATCTTTGAAGTGGCACGGAAAGACCGCCGGAATAGCGAAGACACGCACGCCGACGAAGCGAAAAAACACTGGATCAAGAATTCGCTGTTAACGGTTGGCGGGCTTGCCGGCATCATTTTCGGCGGCAGCCTCGTCGTCAATAACAGCATCGAGATCGCCCTATCACTCGGGATGAGCGAGACCTTGGTCGGCTTGACGATCGTCGCGGTCGGCACATCCCTTCCCGAGTTGGTCACTTCCATAACGGCAGCGCTGAAAAAACAAGTCGACATTGCGTTAGGGAATATCATCGGCAGCAATATCTTCAACATCTTCTTTGTGCTGGGAACTTCAGCCACGATCCACCCGTTAACCGTCGATTCGAAGATCTTTACCGACATCTTCCTGATGATCGCCGTGACCATCCTGTTGATGGTTCTCTCACGGACCAAGTACACGGTTTCGAGGGTCGAAGGCGCGTTCCTCGCCGCCATCTACATCGTTTACCTGATATATATTATCTTGCGGAATTAACCGCAATAGAAACACACAAGCCAAAAGAGCAGCCCCTGATTTCCAAGGGGCTGCTCTTTTGGCTGTGCCTCCCCTAAACCATTTACAGTGGCGAATAGAAAACCCCATCCCGAATAGTCCGTGCTTAAAATAAAGACCAGCACGTAGCGGTTCGGACCGTTTCTTTCATCGAGATGCCACTTTCTTGCTTGAAACCCCTCGATTAAGGATATAGTAGCTGTACAAGGTTATTTCGTCCGGTATCACGTGCTTTGAACTTTTCCTATCCCCGATTCTATCGCTTTACCCGATACGTTAATTCAAATCCATCAACAGGCGTGATACTCATTAGGAGGTCTCTATCATGAACCCACAAATCTTAATCGTCGGAGCGGGCCCCACCGGCCTGGCGCTGGCCTATAGCCTGGCGCGACAAGGCGTGCCGTTCCGCATCATCGACCGGAACGCAGGAACCGGCACCGCCTCGCGTGCGCTCGCCGTGCATGCGCGCATATTGGAACAATACGACCAGCTCGGCCTCGCCGAACGCAACATCAAGCGCGGGCATCCGATTCTGTCGCTCGATGTCAGCGACGGCAAACAAGTCCGGGCCCACATAAAATTCCACGAACTCGGCAAAGGGCAGAGCCCGTTCCCGTTTATCCTGAGCTTGCCTCAAGACGAGCACGAAGAAATCCTCGTCGACGAATTAAGCAAGATCGGCGTCGAAGTGGAATGGAACACGTCCATGCTGTCGTTTGAAGACACCGGGCAAGGCGTGAAGACCGTGTTGCAGCAGCAAGGGCAGCCGGAAGAAACAGCGGAATTCGCCTATCTATGCGGATGCGACGGCGCCGGCAGCATGGTCCGGAAAGGGCTCGGATTCGACTTTCCGGGCGGCACGTACAAGCAATTGTTCTTCGTCGCCGATATCGAAACCGAAAAGCCGGTCGACGATATGGAAAAGATGGACATGTACATGGACGAAGACGGCTTCATGCTCTATATGTCCGTCCGCAATGCCCAGACGAAACGGATCCTCGGCATCGTGCCCGAGGAATTCTACGAACGCAGCGATGTCACCTACGAGGAGATCAACGATTATATCGTCAATAAAATCCGGGTCAGCGCCGCAAAAGTCAATTGGTTCTCGACCTACCGCGTGCATAACCGCGTCAGCGAGCGATTCCAAAAAGGGCGCATCTTCATCCTGGGCGACGCTGGCCATCTGCACAGCCCGACCGGCGGCCAAGGCATGAACACCGGCATCGGGGACGCCATCAACCTCGGCTGGAAACTCGCAGCGGTGGTCCAAGGGAAAGCCGCTCCTAGAATACTGAGCACCTACGAACAAGAACGCATCGCCTTTGCGCGCCGTCTGATTGCGACGACCGACAAAGCATTCCAGACGATCGTCAATCAAAAACTGCCCGGGACTTTATTGCGGGAGTATGCCGTCCCTTACGTCTTGCCGTCCGTCTTCAAGTTTTCGTTCCCGTCAAAAAACGCATTCAAGATCCTGTCCCAAATCCATATCAATTACCGCAGCAGCCTGTTGAGCAAAGGCAAAGCCGGCAAAATCTACGCCGGCATGCGCTTGCCGTGGATCGAAACCGCAAACGGCGATAACTTCGCGCCGCTACGCTCCGTCGATTGGCAAATCCATATCTACGGCAAAGCGACTCCTGAGCTCATCGATTTTGCCCGCTCGAAGTCGCTTGAGGTCCATGAGTTTCCTTGGGAAGCTAAAATGAAAGACGCAGGATTCAAACAAGACGCGCTCTACTTGATCCGGCCTGATGGCCACGTGGCGCTTGCGACTGACAAGCAATGGCTACGTGTGCTGAACATGTATTTGGAGGCCTTTGGGATTGTGGCTTTTGGAGCGGAGTGAAATAGTAAAAGAGGCTAGAAGAATGAATCCGTCGTAGGATCATTTCTCTAGCCTCTTTTTACTTTATGCGGATGAATAAGAAAAGCTACATTATAAATATTGATGCAGCAGGTGTGATATTGCTAATTTCTACGCATGCTTTTGCTCACTTCGAATTGTTTACAGCACAATGTCAAAGTATTACTTTGTGGAAGCTTCCTCAGTATTCCAATCAACGTTTGTCTCTTTCCACAATTTAAATTTCTCTAAGTCTTCAGCAAGCTGCTTAATCGCAAATGCAATAACCGCTGCGTCATCAATATAGCCAGCGCCCACAATAAAATCGGGTATTAAATCTACAGGAGACACAAAGTAAATGATTGCAGAGATGATCATGATAATCGACTTTTTAGGTATTTCTTTATACGTCCCTTTATACCAAGCTTGAAGAACTTCAAGTAATAATTGGAGTTTTTCTATTATCTCGTCCAAAGCATCCTTATTAGTTTCTGCTTTTTGAGTAGCTTCGTTAAATAAGTCTTTCACTTTTTCTTTATCATTAAAATATTCACGAGCTTTAGATTCATATTTTTTATATCCCTCTTTGTATTTCTCCCTGTTCTCATTAGCTATCTTAAAGAAGTTAAAATTCTTTTTCTTACCCTCTTCATACATTTGAACATCCCCTTATTATTTGAATTCCTTCATATTATACTTGCATTAAATATCCCACTTAATTTAATGAATGCATTAATATTTTGGATAAAATTAGCAGTTGCCTGTTGGTGCACAGTTCATTTGGAGAGACTTAATAAGCTATATACTAAAGCGGCGATACTCTTTTTGAGATTAAACGTCGGTGATATGACATTGAGTAAATCTCAAGTAGTTTAGTATGGTTCTTCAATAATCTTGCAATTTGAAATCATTAATCTATAATTAAGCTTTTATGTTCACCATAGAATAGGAGTGTTGAAATGAAAACAGAACAGTTAGTAAAAATGGAAACGCGCGGGACTTGGGAAGGGAATTTAAAAACGTCTATTTATGCTAGGGAATTTGAACCTTTTGTTATCGATGAACCGAAACACCTCGGAAGTACTGATGAAGGGCCGAATCCACTTGAATACTTATTAGGCGGATTGACTGGCTGCACATCCGTCATGATCGGCTTGATTGCGAAGGAGCAGAATTTTTCCTATGATGGCATCGAGTTCAAAAACAGCGGCACCATCGACGCACGCGGCATGAGAGGCGTGGAAGGCGTCTCTACTCATTTTCAAACTGTCAGTTTTGAAGCGATTTTTTCAACAGATGAAAGCGAGGATCGCCTGGAGGAATTGAAAAAAGAAGTGGAAAGAAGATGCCCTATCTACAATATGATTGTGGATGCTGGGGTTGCGATTGAATCTAAGTGGCATAAAAAATAATATTATTAGCTATCTTTACGAATAAACTGAACCCTAAATTGCGGCAATTCTTGTGTCTACCATTTGGGGTTCAGTTTACATACGAATCATGAGGATTTTTTCGATTCCACTACAAAAGCCGTATCCATTAACCATTGAGGTTTCTGGATACGGCTTATTTTGCATACAGTTGCAGCTCACACCCTGAATCGATTTCGACACAGGGCGATAATTTATGTGAATCAAGCATTTAATTTAAAGCGTTTTGCCTTGCCATACATACTTTTTCTGGCTGATAGGTCCTTCAAGTCGGCAATAATCACCTTCGGGCTTGAAGGGCCCAGTATGGTCGATATATAACTAACTTTAAATGTATAAGTAGCTTTTAACCGGAAGTTTCGATATTCAGGCGAGCCTTCCGTAGTCGTCCAGTAAAAAACATTGCCATCTGTATCTATTAAAGAGACGACCCGATGTTCGTCGTTTGTAAAGCATGACAAAAACTCAAGATCCCTCGTATATTCCATTCCTTTTTCGAATCCGTTCACTTCTTTGATCGCTAGCACCATCGAAATCCACCTCATCCCATAGTGATATGCTTTTAATATACCAGAACAAACGTTTGATTACTAGTAAAAAGCTCAAAAAAATAGAATATTTAGTTAAAAAATGATAAAAGAATAAATTAAAGTAGTTCACACCCTTTATTGCACTTCAAAACAAGCTCTTGCGTGAGCCACAGGAAAAGCGCATACTTAAGAGTCGAAAAAATGATTAGGAGTACGATACATATGGAAAACCAGGTAACAACACTTAAACAGATCACCCCTCAATACGATCCATGGGAAGCGTATATGGATATCGAAGACCACGGGAAACTGACGCTATCCAGCATCGAGTTCACCACGACTTATTTATGCAATATGCGCTGTGAACATTGTGCGGTCGGCTATATGCTCGCGCATAAGGATCCGGACGCGCTGCCGATCGAGTTGCTGTTTTCGCGCCTCGATGAAATCCCTCATTTGCGGACCATCAGTTTGACGGGCGGAGAGCCGATGTTTTCGAAAAAATCGGTCGCCAATTATGTCTTGCCCCTCCTGAAATACGCCCATGCACGCGGCGTCCGCACCCAGATGAACTCGAACCTGACGATGCCGCTGGACCGCTATATGGAAATCGCGCCTTATTTGGATGTCCTTCACATTTCCCATAACTGGGGCACCATCGATGATTTTGTCGATGGCGGATTTGCCAATATGGAACGCAAGCCGTCACGTGAACGGCGGGCTGAACAGTTCCAGCGCATGATCGACAACAGCCGGGCACTCGCAGAAGCAGGCGTTATGGTATCGGCAGAAACGATGCTGAACAAACGGACCCTGCCTCATCTGAAGAGCATACATAAACAAATCATTGAAGAAATGAAATGCGCGCGTCACGAAGTGCATCCGATGTACCCAAGCGATTTCGCCAGCCAATTGGAAGTGCTGTCGCTCGATGAAACTAGAACAGCAATCCACGATTTACTGGATGCCCGCGATGAAAACGTCTGGATGCTCTTTGGTACATTGCCGTTTTACCCGTGCAGCCAAAACGACGAAGACATTCAACTCCTGAACCGCATCCATGCGAGCAAAAACGTCACCGTCCGCAACGACCCAGACGGACGCTCACGGCTCAATGTGAATATCTTCACCGGCGAAGTCATCGTCACGGATTTCGGCGACACACCCGCGATGGGCAATATCCAGAAGGATTCACTACCAGCGATGCTTGATCGCTGGTTGGAGCGTCCATTAGCCAAAACGATTGCCTGCCACTGTCCAGCAGCCAAATGCCTCGGACCGAATTTATTGGTGAAAGATGCCTACTATCCGGACATCGATTTCACTGTCCAAAAATCGAGAATTACCGTTTAAATGAAAAGCCCGATCCAGTGTGGAAACTTCCTACCGGATCGGGTTTTTGCGTTTCAAGAAATGCATTTAAAGTGTTGTCTCAAATCCACATCAATTCCCGCAGCAGCCTTTTAAGCAAAGGCAAACCGGCAAATATTACGGTGGCACGCGCTTGACGTGGATCGAAAGCGCAAACGGCGATAATTTTGTGCCGCGGCGCTACGCTCAATTGATTGGCAAATTCACATCTACGGCAAAGCGACTCCCGAACTCATCGACTGTGTCCGCTCGCAGTCGATTGAGCTCCATCAGTTTCCTGGGGAAGCTAGAATAATAGACGCCATATTCAAGCAAGACACACTATATTTTACCCGGCCGGATGACCGGGTGCGTGTTTTGAACATGTGCTTGAAGGTTTTTGGGATTGTAGCTTTTGAGGCGGAGTGAGATAGAAAAAGCAGTTAAAACGCCCACCGCTGAACCACCAGCATGCAAGTGCCAGCAGTTCAGCAGAGGGTGGTGTTTTTCGATATAATTATAACTATCCATTTTTCTGCAACACATACATCTTAGCATCTCCCACTACTTCAACGAGCACCTCAGACAGAATCTCTTATTCTGCCAATTGCTGTTGGCTGATTTCCTTCAACGCCAGTTTTTCAAAATTTCTAAATCACTATATTTCAAAGTCTTGATATCGAAATTAACCCTCACTTTGTAATTCTCTTCGATGACCACAATTAATCAGGGAAAATAAACCGGTGTTGACAACAATCAATTATTTTTTAAGAAATCTGCAAATATTATCAAGCTCAATTTATGTTATAATCCAGTATAGAATTAAACATTTAGGTTAGGGACAGGAGCAGTCGGTTCGATTCCGACATTAACTATCCTAACTATAGCTTCATTCGCCTTCTTAACACTAATGAGATACGGAAGTTACAGACTGTTGTCTAAAGCCGAAGTTTCAAAAAAGGGGGAGTTGCCTGTGAAAACAAATTCCTGCAGTAGGTTATTTGTATTGCTTGCATCAATGAGTGAAACTATTTGGGCGAATGCTGTTGGGCAGTTAGCTGGGCTTGCCCTGTCCTAAGTGTTTAATCGATAGCCCCACTTTAATAAGCTCCCATTGATGAGATTATGAACCTCATCAATGGGAGCTTATTTCAATTTCTCTTATCGCTATTCATTAGAGAAGTTTTATTTTACTTAGCTTTCTGATTGTTTCTAGCCACCTCTATAATTGCATTTAAAAATTCCCATAAAGCATCTTTTATAGGTTCTTTATTATTCCAAATCCAATTTTTCAAAAAACCAAAAATCTCAATTATTTTCACTGAAATCACTTATCCCACCACTTTTCTTTTAACATTTCTAATGCTATCTTTCTCATGAACTTACTTTTACTATTAATAGAAATATTTTTCAGAAGTTCGATTGCAATGTCTTTATTTTGAACTTCCGAGTTTACACTCAGCAACTCAACAGCTTGTTTATACAACTTGCTTTCATCTACTTTAATTTTGTTATATTTAGGTAAAACACTTGGTGGACTTAGCTTATTTTCATATAGAGCAATTTCCATAATTTGTTTATTATAACTTTCTTCTAATTGCTTGATTTCATCTATTTCTTCCTTGGTGACTTTTTCCACAAAATCCCCCTCCTTACTTCAATTTTTCATGCAATCTCTATTAATGAATATTGATTAACTAAAACACAGCTATTTTTATAAACTTTTGCTGTTAATTTTTTGATTTGAGAGAACCCGATCTTCTTCAATTACATTAAATAAAGTTTTTTTATCGTCCACCCTTATACACTTTTATACGACCCTTATCAGGAACTTCTCGGAAGTTTAAAAAAGGTTTCTTCTCTTTTTTAAACAAGGGATTTTTAGTATATCCTATTTCTTTTAAAATTTGATCTCTCTGTTTTTCTAACTCTCCATATTTTTCATTATTGAACTGCGCTAATAGTATCTTCTTTTTAATTTTATGCAACTTTTCATGCAAGTCACTAATTCTGTTTATTTCACTATAAACTTCATTACACTTTCGGAAGTCCTCAACCTCTATTTTCGCTAAATATTTAATTATAGCTTCTTTTTTTATGTGATGTATTTTCTTTATCATCACAATTGACGGAGACTTTAGACCTGCTGGATGGCCAATATAAACTGAATCTACTCTTATCTTCTTAGCATTTTTTCCTTCTTCTGCTTTTATCATTTTTCTCTTAGTCTTTGCTTTGATACTCTGAATAGAACTTTCTTTTATGTCGTTTTGAAAAAGGGGGTTAATTTCCTCTTCTTTGCTTGAACTTCTGATTTGAGAAAAACTATAAATACTTTTTTCTTGCTTCAAACAAATGGCAGGTACAATTTTTTCAGCAGTAGTTCTTATTAAATAGATTTCGCCATTCATAATCTCACCTCAATGAATATGTCTCCACAAAAATAAGGCACCTACTTCATTTCACTAACTTGCTTAAGTACTCTTCCACCATCCCACGAGACAAAGTGTCGTGACAATATTGGTTTGAATAGTCCTTCAAACAACCATAGCAACTAGTTTCCTTGCCGCATTGGCAAGAACTCACAAGTTCCTTTGCAGACTCTATCACTTTTTCCAACTGAGCAAACACTTCATTCATATACCCTGCTCCTCCCGGAACTTTATCGAATAAGACCAATGTAGGGGTAGCTAAATGATTGTAGCGGATACATCCATCAATATCTCGTCGATTGATGCCTAACGCAATACTTATTCCGTTTAAAAGTGCGTAAAGTAACGAATCCCACAGCTCGGGTGCAGGTGTACTGTTGACGAATTCAACTTCCAAGATATCGCTTATAAACTCATGTCCTAAATGAATAGACTTTTTATCTATGGTGCCCTCACATATCTTGTTCATCTGGTTTCTGTGTCTAGAATCTTTTGTGCCGATCATTGAACCACATGAGTTGCATATTTTATAACCTTGTCCGCTACGTCCTTTACTAATGACGGATAACTTACCATAAGGTGAATATTTAATCCGCACTTCCTGTCCTTTTAAACTGAACGTTCTTTCTTGTTCTGACTCTTGTTGATGCTGCTTTACTTCTTCTTCATCTGAATAAAAATACTCAGAAAAGAACACTCTTGAACGATTCTCTCTCGCTGGTTTCCTATCACTTGCCTTTTCTACACGTTTTGCATTAAATCCAAATTTAGGAATAATCATTTTATGAACTTCACTAACTTCTTCACATGTCTCGCATTGAGCTGTTAGAGTACGATAATTAGGATTTAGCCGTTCGATAACCTTATAGGATTTACAGTTTTTACATTCAATATAATACAGTGTAGGGAGCTCAAATCCTTTTACTTTCCTGATGCCTGTGCTTTCGTAAATAGTACCATTCGCCACAATTTGAGACCCTGGGGCGTATTCTCCGATCGCCATCGATAAATCCCTACTTAATCTAATATCATCCTTCTCTGTTTGAGTAATAACCATTTCTACCACATCTACTGGAAAACCATATTTCGGAATGAAGTTCGAGGTAGATAAAAAGCTGATGAGCCCTTCATTTTGAATTCTAGTCATGACCCTATTTAATCTATCCGTACTTCTATTAGCTTTAAAATCTTCTTCTTTTATTTTTTTCAATTCTTCTAAATCTTGATAATACAGTTTAGAAATTTTCTTCAATAAACTTGTTTCTTCTAAAATAAGATCATTTTTCCAAGAAATGAATTCAGGATGATATTGAAGTTGCTCATAATTAGGCACAACTTTTTGAACAGATTCTTGTAAGCGAATAGGCATATCTCTAACAAATTGGTTCAATCTTTTAGGTCCGGATTTTATTGTCATTGAATCTAAAAAGAAATCGGCAACTTTTCCAAATAAGTCATCATTTTCTCTAAAGAAACTTGATAGCACAAGCGAATTCAAATGGCGTTTAATTATTTTCGAGTTATCCATTTTCAAAACAGGCGGCTTAATTACCCCTGCAATAATATTTTCAGGATCTTGATAATACGTTAAGTCATGGGATTTTCTTTGAGCAAAAGTTAAAACAAATGCAACAGAAGCTTTTCTTCGTCCAGCCCGACCCGCCCGTTGAATGTAATTAGCAGTTTCTGGTGGTACATTTCTCAAAAAAACTGCTTCTAAACCACCAACATCAACCCCCATTTCAAAGGTAGTCGAACAACTTAATACATTAATGTCCCCATTAACAAACTTCTCTTGGTAGTGTGATGCATTTTCTGGCGACAATTGAGCCGTATGCTCTTTTACGCTCATTTTTACGGGTACTAAATTATTGTATTGATTAATGTAATGAGATTTAAGCGAGTTGCTTTCAACTGGTTTCAAAGAACCCGCACATCCGTTGGTCATACAAACATTTTTAACATTATAGGCAGTTATTGCTTTGCAATCACTACACTGAAAAATCGGTTGATTTTTACGAACGCGCCATATACTTTGCTGCAAGAGATTATTTCCGTTTTTACTTTTAAAGAAACTTTCATAAAAGACTGGCAAGTTTATTAACTCCCATAACTTTGAAAGTTGCTCTCTTGCAGCTTGATTAGCAGCTTCTTCATCCATACCTTTTTGAATTGCAATTTTCTTCAAATAATCGAGTCTTATATTAGAGCGCTTCGGTATCCACGCACTCACATAGCCTTTATTGTCAGTTGCATCTTTATTAATAGAGTATTCGAAGTTTATTGGCTTCATTCGATCAGAGTTGAATTTGCTTCGTTCGAGATGCGTTACTGCATTTTTATGTCTTAATGTACTTAATAAGACCTGCAAGGTTATCTTTAGTTCCTGTCCAGAGTCAAAGTTCAACCTTTGAGCAAGTGCTTCTAGCTTTGATTCAATTTTGTCCGGTAAATCCAATTGATATGAAATTAACCCTGTACCTTCTAGAGAAATCCTTACATTCCCTTTAATGAATTCAGACATAATATATTCTTCCGCAATTGTTTTTCGTTCTTCTTTATCCATTTCGGGAGTAAATACATCCCACTTCAAAGCTTCACTGTATGCGTCCGTTGCCCATGTCTTTAAACTGACCGGTTCTTTTTCATCGTACTTCCCAATCGTTTTATATAAGATAGACCGCCATAAATCACGTTCATACGTATATTCTAAATAAGGAGCGAAAAAGGCAGCTTCTTGCCGCGAATCGGAAAATACGAGTAATTTTTGGGGCTCATATTTGTCTTCGGTAACTTCTTTAAAACTAGCACTAGTTAATTCTTCTGAAAATAAGTCTCCAAAAAGATCGCTTTTGCTTGTGACATTTTCATTTTTGATTTTCTTTTTTGAATCTAATACTAACTGCTGGTATAGAGATGTTGTTAAAATTGCAGCAGGCCCATCACTTCCGCTCAAAAACAGCTTTATTGGATTCTGCTTCTTTTTTCCACAGTGATTACAAGACGAATGTCCTGAGATTTTAATTGGTTCTTTTACAAGCGTTATAAGATTCGGATTGGTAACTTCTCGCTCTCGGCAACAGGAAGTTGAATCGTCCCCTTTCTGCCAAATGCTTGCGCAACACGGACACATTTCATAGGCTTCTTTATCTTCTTCAGTCAACTCCTCTTCGTCTTCATCAACTGCCAATTCTTTCTCGTTCTCTTTAATCATATAAGCTGTATAAGTTATTTTTTCATCTATAATTTGAGATTGTTTGCGCTGTACCAGTTTTCCTTCTTCTTCTTCACCGATAAGGTGGACCTGTCCACAATTTGAGCAAACACCCATTTCGAAGAAAGGATGATTTGTCTTTTCATCAACTTTTTTCGCTTGCAAAGACACCTCATATTTAGGGTACAACTTAAGATAACAACCCTCTATTGCCCGAACAAAAACATGGTACCTTGCCGGCAGTAGAGGTTCTTGAGAATCTTTTGGAGAAACACCTCCAGCAATATCAACCAAATTTATCAAACCTTGACGGATTTCTTCCACTTTGACATCTCCAAATTTCGCTTGGATTGCCATAAGGCGATTTAATAAAGCATTTAAATCTTGCGGTTTCTTTTTCAATAAATCTCTAAGATTAAATAAATTTTCATCAGCGCTTAGAAAATCATATAGAAATGTATTAGTATCTCTTTCATTTACTAGCATGGAATTCGCATGTTTAATTCCATACTGATTCAATTTCAGAATATCCTCATCATTTAATTGCTCTTTCTCCTTCAACTCCAATAAATAAGAGTAAACAGGCCAGTTAGGACGATATAATAAATCATGTTCGTCTCGATAATCAATTCTTTCTGACTCAATTAGGTCGTTATCTTTTTCAGATTTAAAGTGAAAAGGTTCATCAAAGATATTCTCTGCAAACTTAAGAACTTTTTGTTTTGCTTCTGCTCCTGATCCCAACGTAGCACTAGTCGCAATGCATTGAAGGCTCCCTCTAAATGATCTATGTTTTAAAATTCGATCCTTCAGCCGTCTTAGCAGCATCCCTATTTCAATACCATTTGCCCCGTTATAAGAGTGCACTTCATCCAACACTATAAACTTCCAATCATCCGAGTACGGACCGTCAAAAAACGCCGTATCCGTTGGCCTTAGCAACAAATATTCCAGCATTGCGTAATTTGTCACTAAGATATGTGGAGGGTTATTTCTCATCTCGTTCCGGGAAAGAATTTCATTAGGCAGCTTTTCTATTCCAGGGTTTTGTTGTTTAAATTTATCCAGGGCTTTGCTTTCTAATTGTTCAGTTTCCCCTGTATATCTACCAAAAGTGATTTCTGGGGTATTCTTTAGTAGCGACCTCAGTCTTTTCATCTGATCATTAGCCAACGCATTCATCGGATAAACGAAAAGAGCTCTAACCCCTGGTTGTAGCCCTTTAAGTTCATCTTCAAAAAAGAGATCGTTTAATATTGGCATCATGAAAGACTCAGTTTTACCACTTCCTGTGCCAGTTGCAACAACGAAATTCTTTTTCCCCTTAGCTTTTCTGATAGCTTTTTCTTGATGTGTATATAATGGACGATTGGCAGGCATTTCTTCTTGATTCAGTGTTAAAAATTCTTTGGACAAAACTTTTTCCTTAACCAAGTCAGCGATAGACGCTCCCTTTTTGTAAGGTGGCGTGACTTCTAGAAACGGTCCTTTTGATAGGAGATTCTCTTTCCTAAGCTCTTTCGAAAATGCATTCTCTATTTCTTCGTCATTAATTGGAAAAGTCGTAGCTAAATAATCTCTGTAATCATTATCAATTCTATCTTTTCCATGCAAAGGATGGATGCTCATATTGTAGTTTCCTTTCCCGTAAAATTATTGAAGTCTTCTGATCACTCACCAATTTGTCTTTCCAATACACAAGGTCATGTAGATACCAACCTTCCGCAACATCGTATAAAGCTGGAATTGCTTGTCTTAAAGCCAATAATGTTTCTGTCTCCATTTTACTTTCATGTTCAATTATCAATGCACAAGCTAAGGCGGATAATCCTATATAGAAAGGAAAACTATATAAGTCATATACATCTTTATCTGACGTGATTCTTCTTGTATTAAGCAGATTAATGTTTTCGCTTGAAATAAGTTCAAGTTTTTTTAATGAAACAAACAAACCATCCAAAGTGTCTTTGTGTATTTCATAAAAATCTTCAATTTTTAATCGATGCAATTCATCATTATCAATTTTGTCGAAAAAAGATAAATACTCATGATGTAGACTGAACCCTTTGAAGAACTGTGCTTTTTTTATTTTCCTCTGATAACTGAGAGCTCTTTCTCGACGTGAAAACGAACTGAGCAAGCTTATTTTTACTGGAGTGTATTCTGCTGAGAGGTTCTTTTTTTCCAATTGGTTTTGCATTGCGACTTTAAAAGAAGCGGGATCCCATTCTTGATATCCTGCTACTTTGCAAATGAATGAGGTAAACTCCTCATTCTGCTTTTTCTTAATAATTTCTAGCAGAAGATCTATGTTTTGAAGACCGAAATCACAGCACGAAGAATAGTCTTCTAGTAACAAAGATTCTATTATAGATTCATGGTTCCAGATGAATTTCAAAAGCTTTTCTAGTTCAGGTAATTCCCATTCTTTTTCTTCTCCATCACTCTCAAGTAAAAGAAGCCATTGAACAAATGAAGGAACTGCAACTGTTCTCTCTACTTTTATGAACTTCCTGTGGGAACCCAAAGAGTGTGGATAAACTACCTCCTCAAAAATATCAAAAAAATCATCTTCTTCTACTTCATTCAACTCAAAAATATAGTAACCATCCGGCAGCATTTCTTTAGTGAGCTGAAGTGAATTAGCAGGATGATTTATCTCATATTCACCGATAAGTTCTTTTGTGCAATCGAAAGACCAAAGACGGGCTTTTAATTTTTTTGGTTGGAAAGAACATTCAAAACTCAAAAAACCTTCATTTGAGTTTGGAGTTCTCACCGACTTTATTATCCATTCAGTTTCTACAGTCACTACTTTTTCTGTTACATTCAACTCTGATATATACATACCAATTGTTCTTCTCCCGTTGGTCTGGTGCAGGCCTTCGAAATAATTTAAATTCAAAATATGCTTTCTACCAACTCTACAACTAAATTTTTTCTGGGCAACTTCGCCAGTTTTTAACCTTTCTCTTAACGTTACTTCTATAGACTTTCCATCATTTAATAGAGAAGGATTCTCTAAATCCAGCAAGACATGAGAATGCTCAAAATCGAATTCATTGGAGTTAAAAGTTTCACCTAGTTTTTGTGCGCCAACATCAGTAACAAGTTCACATGAAACTTTACTTGAGTAGATTTTGAAATCTAGTTTTTCTTTTGTCTGGAGATTTAAAACGTTCCCTCGAACGAAATCAGGATGGTTTGGAAGTTTAAATGAACTTTCTATTTCACTCTTTTTCTCAATATTAAAAATTGTAGGGATGGTGAAATCAGTAGACGGTGAAGTTAGTACCCTTATGTTTTGTTCATGAATAGCGAACGAGAAATCCTTTCTTGATATATAAATGAAGTCTACTGATTGATCATGACCTAACATACCAGTCAAACTTAATGAATATCTCCCAAACGGTTCTTCTCTTTCGTTGAATAGAGTTAAAAAGTCAATTTTTATTTCACCTACTGCTTTTGTAAATTTCAACTCACTCAAGCTTTTCCAAATTGTTTTTTTCGAAAACTCATGATGCAACTTTATACTCCATTTTGAAATATCTTCATTTATTGAAAAGATAGCTGTATTGATTTTAATCAAAGGTTTGTCCGTATAAACATCAGTTTGGGCTTTTACATCCTCAACTCTAGCACCTTCAATTTCAATTAGATTGCGCATTGGGTTTAGTGTTAGTGCAGTATTGGAAAACTCAAAAACATCTGGTTTCTCCAAATACAAATCTATTTCATAGTATCCCTGCCATTGATTAAACAATGGTCTTATCAGGTAATGATTCTTGCCATTCTCAACATTCTTATACTCACTTTCATGTACGATTAATAACACATTGGAGTTAGATAAATAGTTTTTATTGAGTTGTTCATAGCTAACAGTATCGAATACCGTCACTCGATCCAGATAAAAACTCCACTCTCCCTTAACTTCCCCGTCGATTAGAAGATGCACAGTATAATCATTTAATGGTTTGAGTGGATGCTCACCATTCTTATCATCAACAATATATTCTTGCTCTTCTTTAGATATATATCTTTTTGTTGGTACATTAATGGAAGTATTGCCTGAAATTAACCTCCATTCAACTTGCTCATATAACTTATCGCTGAACCTCTGAATCGGTAATTTAATAAAGATGTTTTGATACTGTGTTGAATAACTTAGTACGGGCCTAGCTAATCGATGCTGCTTGGTCTGCTGAATTTTTGTAGCAATTTCCTTAGACGCGTATGCTTCAAATTCTTCAAGAATATGGTCGGGCAAGTAATTTTTATACTTTTCGGTGAAAGGTCTGTCTTGCTCTCTCCAAACTTCAATGCACCGAGAGATTAGGCTATTAGATACAGCATTGTCCAGCTTTATAAAGTCCTTTACACTTTTATACAAGCCATACGTTTTTACGATAGAACCGTAATTCTTTTCCTTTTTAACAGATTCAATTACTTCGTCTACCGTTAAATCAAAACTTGCAGCTGGATCAATAACATTTTTAATAAACCCCGCTATATTATGTTTAGGAATCCCCGCATGCCCCAATATATTTTCAACGTATTTTTGACCGTTTTCTCTATTAAAAAGTTCTAACTTTTCAAATTCAAGTTGTCGAAGAAACCTAATTTTCCATTCATGATCTTTCTTTAAGGAAACATCTTTTTTGAAATTCCCCCAAAAATTCCCATCGTAATTATAAATTGCATAATTCACGGTCAATAGTAAAGCAGTTCGAGGAGCTAGAGTCCAAATAAAATTAATAGTATTGGTTTGATGATCAATATCATGCTTCAAGATTTCATTGAAATTATTTAAGATTTTTATATATTCGTCATGGGGAAGGTTTGCTTCACTAACTATTCTAATTTCCTTGAAATACTTGGAAATTTTTAATTCTGTATAATTAAGATACTCCTCAACCTTCATAATTTCACCACCCATTTGAGTATTTGTTACTGAAGTGAATTTATAATATGTGTTATTTGGTTCACAATAATTATTACTAATAGTTATATTTATGTATTAATTGTAACATATTGGTTTTCATTCTAAATATAATATTCTGAAAAATTTATTATATAAAGTGACAAATACAACGATTTTTGTTAGTTTATCCTCTTATTATTAGCGCTACATTTTTGTGAAAAATAATATTTAAACGCATGCTCAAATAAAAAGACATCCACATATGCGGATGTCTTTCAACTACTACCATTCTTTTAATTGAGCTAGCTAATCGCTCCATTACGCAATTGAATAATCTGTATTTACGTCAGCGCCATTTCGACTCCTTCTGATTATCCAATTTCTCCAAGCTAATCATCTCAATAATCCGCAGCACTTCTTGCAGCTTCGGATCTTCGTACAATCTCGTCATCATATCAGCCACTTGGCTGTTGTCCTGCCAGTCATCAATTACTTTCATATTTGTGAAAAGCCATGTGTTTTTCGTAGTGTTTTGCTTAGAAGCCGGTTTGAATTCCAATCAATACGATGCGGTTTTCTCCGTGTAAGGGGGGCGAGCTCTAAGACAAGTTTCAGACGATCGTCTACATTCTCGTTTGACTTCAGCAATTTGGCGAACTTTTATGCAACTCGAACGTCTCATTCATTTTTGATCTAAGATTTTGTTTACTTTGCTACCTCCTCTCTTTCAATGCATTTACCATCATTATAAAAACTTATTAATTTACTTTTTTATAAAACACTAAATATTCTCAATTTTACACATCAAAAATTTCGTGTAACTAGAGAATATTGACTTTTTTCAACATATAGTTAACTATTTCTAGTGTTAAATTAATGAAACGGTATAATTGAATCATTAAATAAAAATGTAAAGGATAGGATAGATAGTATGGATAATTTCACTTTAAAATATCTTTTTATTAAACATAAAACCAAAACTTTATTCGATGTCAACTTCTCAGAAGAAAATGATAATCGGACAGAACCACTTACAACCATTGTAATCGGGGAAAATGGATCTGGGAAAAGTCACCTTTTGACTGTAATTAGTGAAATCTTTAGAGGCTTAAATAACCTAAAAAGAAAAAAAGAATCAAAATTCAGATACGATTATTACCGGCTTTCCTATCAACTTAATAATTCAACATTCGATTTAGAAATATTCAAAAATCAAGTAAAATTTAAACAAGATAAAGTGCCTATAGATTTGTCCAATGTTCTCCTACCAAATAATATTTTAGCTGTTTCATTCATGATTAACGATAAATTCACTTTCTCTTCTCCAGACCAAAATAACGATGATGCTTATTCTTATATCGGTGTAAGAAGAACTTCTAATGCAACTTGGACAACTACTTTAGTAAAAAAGATTACTAATAGTTTAATTTTAAATTTGCACGATCATGAATTTTCGAGAAAAGTTCTTGAAATATTACGGTTTTTAAATTTCGAACCGGAAATCAGGTTAAATTTTGTACCCGTAAATAAAACTCTTTTTCTTAGAAAAACAAGCAATAATTATCTAAATGCTAAAGTTAATGCTTTAAAAAAGAAGAATTATTTCAGATCAGATGCTATAAGCAAGTATTCCCAAGAATCTATCTCTAATTTAGTTAAATTTATCAATACGCAAGTGAAATTAAATAAAAACGATACCGATGTTTCTTCCAATATGATAATAAACATCGACTTGAAAGGAGATTCAAACTGGACAGATCAGGAGGAAAAATTCACTTATTTAAATATGTTAGTAGAACTTCAATTACTCAAATCTCCTGAATTACTACTTTTGAAGTTTGACGAATTTGATTTTGAATATGCTAGTTCTGGAGAAAAGCATTTATTATTCACGTTGATTAATTTGGCTGCTGAGATAAGACAGTCTTCTATCATTTTTATTGATGAGCCTGAGTTAAGTTTACATCCAAATTGGCAGATGAAGTACATCAGTATCTTAAAAAGATTATTTAATGATTATGCATCTTGTCATTTCCTTATAGCAACACATTCCCATTATCTTATATCTGATTTAAAACAAGATTCTTCGTCAATAGTGCATATTACAATCGAAAATTTAGAAAAAGGTTTAATTAGAGAAGCGAAATTATTAGATATGGATACTTATGCTTGGTCAGCCGAAAATATCCTTTATAATATCTTTGGTGTAAGAACTACAAGGAATTATTATTTCGAACAAGATTTGAGGAAATTAATTAGTTTTATTGAAACCGAATCTAAAGATATTGAAAGTATTGAAAAATTATTAAAGAAACTAGAAAGTCTTCAAATTGACGCCGCCGACCCTTTAAAAACACTAATAACCGAGGGGAAGGAGTATGTTGAAAATGTTAGTGCAAATAAAAGATAGATTAAGATATACTAAAGCACATAAGAAAACTCTTCGTAAATTAAGACCATTTCCTGGTGGCACCTGGGACAAAAAATCTCCACAAATTAAAGATTTAAAGTCTCACATCAAAAAAATTCTTCTTTTTAACCAAGGGGAAAAGTGCGCTTATTGTTCACAACCCTTTAATATCACGAGTGGTGCAGAAATAGAACACATTGCGCCTAAAGGTGGCGCAGTGTATCCGCGTCATACTGAATTTACATTTACAGCACATAATTTAGTTTTAGCTTGCCATCTATGCAATAGTCCAGTTAAAAAAGGAAGAAAAGATACCATTATTAGTAAAAATATTAATTATAGAAATTGCACTTTCAATATCGTTCATCCTTATTTTGATAATGTATACGATCATTATAAACTTACCCTCGACGATACTTTAAGTGGTATTATTTATAAACCTATAACGAATAAAGCTAAAAATACAATAGATATATTTGATTTGAATAATGAAGCGCATGTAACAGCACGAGGCGAGCAAAGTGTAGCTAAGCAGTTAAAAACCCATGATGTTTCTAAATCAAGAGAACTATTACTAGCAGCTATTCAAGATTATAAATAAAAAGGTGTTTAATGAATTATTTAACATTTTCAACTCCTCAGTTTTAAAATAAACTTTCTACACTAGACTGGTAAATTTAAGTTTTAAGTAATAATTATAGTTTTCTAAAAAAATGTCTTTCCGCTTTTTTCGGAAAGACATTTTTTAATGAATTTGACTTAATTTTTAAAGCCTCATCGACCAAAATATGATTTCTAAAAAAATTATCAGCATTACTCTTAAGTTTAAATTTATATGAAATTATTCCCTAAGAATTTCTTAGCATTTAATTAAAATAATTTAGGTGATTTTAATTCTTTCTTTTGGTTATTAATTATGTGTTAACTAAAAATTTTGCAAGTGCATAGCTTTGATTCTCGACCGCAGTCTCCTCTCTAATTCAATTTCAGCATCCCAAATAATAGTATTAATTTGACTTACATCAAAATGATTTTCATTAAAATCTTCTTTTTTTACTGTTAATATTACTTGTTTATCTTTTGCCATCGCATAACCAACTTCTAAATACACCCCTCTTTTTTGCTCAGTTAAATCACCCACTACAAAACTTGAATTCTCTATTTCATTAAATATCTCTGGAACTATTTGATTGTTATGTTCTTTCATATCTATTAAAACGGCTTCATATCCATATTCTTTAATAACTCTCACAATTGTTTCTCTAGCATTTTGCATTTTATTACCAAAAGACATTGCTATAAAAACTGTAGGATTCCGATGATTTATTTTAATTTTATAGTTATACAATTCCTTAATTATTAACTGAGTGATTGAAGTTATACTTTGCCAATCGGAGTTACTTGAAGAAATTAATAAAACGGTTATTAGAAAGTCTTTTCCTTCTAACCCTTCAATAAAATCCCACACTTCATCAACTTCGTAGTACATATAGCTCCCTAGTAAGTGAGGTCCGCTATATTCCTCACGCGTTTTTATAGTCAAAGTATCTTTCGAGTAACCAAGTTCACTTAAAACCTCTACTACTAATAGTGCTGGAAACTCGAACATTGTAGAATATGCCTCTACAGCAGACTCGCCATAATGCATCTCGTTATCTTCAAACTCCATATTTATACTCTCACGCTTAAAATTAATTTTGTTCATCACTGATATTTTAAAATCCTTCAATGTTTCATTACTAATTTCTAAATCCAACACAGCATTTTTTAGTTTTCCCATTTTTACCTCCATATTCTATATTAAATAGCGCATCCTCTTTGCAAACAACTCTGACAATATGTTTGTTTCGGATATTAATCATGGTTCAGACAACTACTGTCAAGACCAGTAGTTGTCTGAACCATATAATAGCACTGCGTGTTTCTTTAGATGATGCAACAGTCAAGTTCGTTCTATTTTTTAGAATTTTTGCTTACAAACCATTCTGTTGAAACAAGCTTTACTTTACTCACATAATATTTTTATATAATTAAAAACTATCAATAAACTTTTACGCATTAGCTTTCGAGAAACATTCCCTCTGAATCATTTATTAGTCCTTATACACCCCTTGTGGATTCGAAACCCGTTGCTTAGACTTCCAAATCACTAACATTCGTACTCATCAACTCAGCCTGTCTTAGCACAGTCTCCAACGCAACTTTCTGTTGAAACGGCGGATAACCATGTTCTTTCAGCAAGCGTTTGACAAGTCGGCGCATAGCGGCTTGGGCCTCTTTACGGACAGTCCAGTCGAATGATACGTTCGCGCGAATTTTGGACGTCAATTCTTGGGCGATTTTAATAAGCGTTTCGTCGCCCATCATTTCATTTACTTTTTCGTTATCTGCCAAAGCTGTATAAAATGCCACTTCATCTCTGTTTAAGCCAAGCTCGTTTTCAGCGTCCTCTTCTTTTTTAATGTCATACGCAAAACGAATCAATTCTTCAATGACCTCAACATTCGTAATACCCTGATAGTTGAGTCGGTATCGATACCGGTTGTCTGCCTACTTTAATCCCTTTTATTAGCGCAATGTTTTTAAAGGTTTTTCAAAACGCTATGCCCATGAGAATGCTGGAAAGGAGATGACCATGGGAGCCCTTGAAAATGAAGCTGTTCATTTATTTTGAGATCAGTATAACAACTGAAGATTATAAGCTTTTAGTTCATTGAAGTTTCTTTTCATAGAAATTTGTTAAAGCATTTTCATTCCCTTTTTTCTATTGCAATCTTTATGAGCTAACTGTAAATTCAAAAATTTATCCCTTCCTCCAATTGCCAATGGAACTCTATGATCAACTTCAATTTCATCTGAAATAAATAACGAACTTCTACAAAGAGAACAAATATTTTTTTGTTTCTTTAATAAGTTTTGTTTTTCCTCAATAGTTAAAATAACTTTCCTTTCATCTGTACTATATTTACTCCATAGTGCTGTTACCATCTCTTCGTACTTATTTATACCTGCCCCATCTTGGTCTTCTGGGGGCAGTGATTTTGTATATTTGAATAAACTTGAAATCTCTTCTTTAAGTTCGGTTCTATTTAATCTGACCATCTCGTAAGGAATCGTTGAAAGGACATTCCATAGAGCATAAAAAGACTGAAGTGTTCTTCTAGCAGCTTTAGAATGCTTTAGATAAAATAATTTTGTAAGTTCCGCTTTCAAGTATTCATCTATATCTTCACTAATATCTTTATCAGTTAATAATAGTTTAAGTTTTCTTAAAAACTTTTCAACATCACTGATACTTTTCATAAACTCATTTTTGACTTTTTCTTGTTCTGAAGCCAAATTTAAAACTTTTGTAATCTCAACTTTAGATTTCACTCGAAAATTAATCGTGTCATTTCTTTGATAAATGTCTAAATCGTCATATGCATCTGGATGTTCTTTCTTATATTCAAAATAAGCTAAAGTCGTAATCAACTCTTCATTTTCCATTCTAGTATTCTTCAGTTTAGAGTAAAACCAACTATTATTTTTTGAAACTATTTGCTTAATTTTACTAACGACTTCATGATCAACATATGAATTCCACATTTCGAATGTATTTTCTCGAATAGGATAAGGTTTGTTGTTTAAACGTATGAACAAATCAATCGGATCAAATTGAGGGTTAATTTTCGCATCAATAGTAACTAAGGATAAATTGAAGTCTAGTATCTTTTCTTTTAAATTATCGCCTAAGTCTTTGTATGCATCTCCATTTAATTCATCCAAAATTTTCAACTTGTTCAACTTATAATTGTTTTTTTCAGAACTTGTTATTACACCATTTTCATCTAGAAATTCTTCTCCAATAAATCCTAAAATAGAGAGAAGTCTTTGTTGCCCATCGACTACTTCTAATATTCCATCTAACCTTTTATAAATAAAAATAGGAGGCAAGTTTATTCCAAGCAATATACTTTCAATTATGGCAGAAGATTTCATTTGATTTATAGATTCACCTCTTTGATATGAAGGCCGAACCAAAAAACGTTTTCTATTCATTAATCTACAAATATCATCAATCGTTGTTGAACTTGCATCAGGCTTATTTAATCTTAAACTCTCAAAAACCTCTATTATTTGATGCGTATCTGACGAATTATTCATTACAGTTTTCAACTTATTTTGAGTAGTAGCATTATTTCTGATATATATATCAAAACTCAAATCAAAAACCTTTTCAAAAAACGAGGCAGTACCTGAATACCTTTCTTTCATTTCCTTATAGAAGTGACTATTCTCAGTAGTATAGATTTGTATATTATCTCCAATAAATTTAATTAGTTGATCGTTAACTTCTTTTCCATTAATTCTATCTAGACTTATACCTTCTTGCTCCATAATTGTTAAAGCCCAAAATAAGCACTCAAAAACTAGTTTATTATATTCTATTCCATTAACAGATAGTTGCTTTTTAATATTTTTTAAAATCTTTATTTTCTTAAAGAAATCTTCGTATAATCCCTCCACATCTTGTGTATTTTCACTGAGATTCTCAAAAAACTTTTGAATTAACTCTTTTCTACCCTGAGAAGTACTATAGTAATTTATTGGTAAATTATGCAGAACTAAAAATACTCTTACTTTAGACATGGCTTTCTCTAAAGTAATTCCTTTTTTACTCAACTCTTTTTCTCTTTCGGAAAAAAATAAATCTAAAAAGCTTAAATAGTCTTTTTCCTCATCTTTAAATTTCTTTTTAAAAAAAGTAGTAGTATCGTCATTTATATAAATTGCTTTTTCAATCTCGGCATTTTTAAGAGGGGTAATTCCTGAATTGTACCTTCTAAAAATTTCTTTTTTTATTTGATCTTCTTTTCTGTAATCTAATTTCGGTTCATTAACAACACTAAATTCAATTATTCTTAATTTTGTATCCCAAAAAACATCTTGTAAATTTATATCAAAATCTTCAAAGCTCTGCTTTTGTAAATCTCCAAAAATACGCAATCCTTTTTTGGTAAGATGAAATTTATTGTCTTTAAATCTTTTGATTGTTTCAAAACGCTGCCGCCCATCGATTACTTCAATTTTTTTCCCCGTATTAAAGAAAACCAGTGGAGGAATCTCTGTACCTAAAAGAATACTTTCAATAAAATATGAAGCCTTATCAGTATCCCAAACATAGTTTCTTTGATAATAAGGATCATAAACTGTACTTTTAGTTCTTCGTTCATTAGCAAATAAAGTTTCAATAGACATTACCTTCGAATCAATTTTAATATGATTTTTAAATATTTCTTTAATTTCTTCATCTTTCAAAAATAAATCAGCCATTATTATTCCTCCCAGTTTTTAGTCTCTATTCCTCAATAATGTTTTTGTTAGTCTTTATTTGATTAGATAGCTCATCATTTAAAAAATAAACATAACAACCCTTCATTCCTCGAGTCATCAATGTCTTATACGTATTCCTCACCAACTGATCAAGCGGATCGACCGCATATTTCCCCTTCGGCTTCGCGGGTCTTGCCCCTTTGTCTTTAAAGTTCTCCCGCTTTACTTCTAGCGACTGCGTTTCCGGATTATAGGTCAAATCGTTGCCGATAATGACACCGACATATTCCATCTCCAGACCTTGCACGGTATGGATGCAGCCGATCTGTTCGGAGCCTTCTGGATGAATCGCCCAATCAATACGGTTCGGGTCGTTCCATGGCATGGCGAAGTCGTGTGCTTCTATTACAACGTCTTTTGGCAGCTCTCCATTTACCGGATTCTTATTCCAATCCCAGGCGTAGCCGGCAAGCAGCCGGCCGCCTTTTTCTTTGACGACTTTTCCATAAAGTTCCTGCGGGGAATCGACGACTTGGAAGTCGAAGTCTCCGTCGAGCTGGATGTCCTGTTTCTTGTCGTATAGCAAATTATCGAGCCACTCCAAGTAATTACCGGAGCCTGCGCAGCGGAACTGCGAGTCGAGTTCGACGACATGGACATGGGCGTTTTGTTTTTCCGCTTCTTCTTTCAATAGCTCGAAGCGACCGATGTCTTTGTTGGAGATGACTTGTTCGTCGTCGATAAAAAAGACACTGAGCCTGCTGGAACGGATGATTTGGGTCGCCTGGTTTTCACCTTCGATTTTAGGCTTCATATGACCCTGATTTTTCAGGCGATGCGCTTCGTCGCAGACGAGGACGTCGAAGTAATTACTCGGTGTGTCGACATACGCAGCAGATCCTTTGAACAGGCTACGCACTTCCACGAAGCCGCTCCGGCCGATCAGTTTCTTGCGGAGGATTTCCCGGAACGATTGATTCGGCGTGATGTATTCAATCGTCGCTTCCTCGCCCAACAGGAAATTCATCAAGTTCAGTCCGATGACCGACTTTCCGGTCCCTGGCCCGCCTTTAATGAGGATCGTGTGCTTTTGGTCGGTTTCAAGGTCCAGGCTATTGTAGATGGACAGCACTTTCTCGTAGGCGACTTTCTGTTCATCGAGCAGGATGAATTCCTCATTGCCTTCGAACAATGAATTAACGGCTTCGACCAATTTTTTTGACGGTCGGATGCGCCCTTCTTCGATTCTCCGGGCGATCTCATCGCCTTTTCCTTCCGAAACCGCATCGTTAATTCGCTTGCGCAACAACAGATCATCGAACCGGAAATAGACCGGCGACTGTTCGATAAAACTTTGGTAGCGTTCATCGAGCAGAGGCTCCGCTTCACGATTCGGGGTGTAGTTATGCAAATATGCACAAGAACTCAAATTGATTGCTGTGCCTTCATATAAGGACTCGTTGAAGTTCTCGAGATAACGCTTATAGGATAAAGATTGGTAGGACGGGTGTACCGTTTCACGATCGCGCCCGCCGAGATACGTTTTGACGATGCCGTCGCCTTCTGCCAGCTGGGATTTCTGCCATTGCTTCAACTCCACAATGACTGCGTTTTGTTTACCGGACTTGTCTTCACCGGTAATGAGGAAATCTATGCGCTTTTCGGTTGATGGCAGTTTGTATTCAAGCAACACGTGCGTGCCGTCTTTCAGATCGGCATCCCGCAGGATTTTTGCCATCTCCGGCAGGGAATTGGTCCACGAACGGATCTCGCTCGGTGAAACAGAATGGTTCATCTTCTCCTGCACCCGCTCCAAGAGAACGGATTCGATGCGATTCTCTCGTACGTGGTTCATGAATTGGGAAGAACTTTCGTTATAGATAATCATACGGCTGTCTCCTATCTTCTCTAGTTGTAAAATCCTATTTCTCACTTAATCTCAGTTTAGCATTATTTAACTATTATGAGGATTCTTTTCGCAATATTACTACAATTATTGACAGATTATTAGCTTAGAATCATAAATAGACAAATTAATAGATGGAACAGAATAGTTTTCACAGTAATAGATACTTTATTTCATCTAATTTCATAATATATCTTTTTTAATTTCCATTTAATTCACAAATAAATGCTTTTTCAATAGTTTTAACAGGTATAATGTCCTTAACAGTTGTTTTAATTAGGAATTAGACTAAGCACTAGGGGGTTTTTCAGTGCAGACAAAATGGTATCATTCTATTTGGTTTATCGGTTTACTATTCTCGCAATGGTATCTGATACTACCGTTGATTGCAGCAATTGTCTTAATGAAACAAAGGCAGAAGGAGGAAGCGAAGCATCATCAGCAATGGGCTGACAGCGGCTTTGGAGATTTACTCATACTGAATGAGCGTAAGGAGTCCATTGAAAAAGAAATTCAACGTCTTACAAACGAAAAAGAACACGAACTCTCTACTTTGGAAAAGAAGAAAGAGTCCTTATTGGAAAAACTGAAAGTCGCGGATGAATTAGGGTCTATACAGAATGCAATCTCCTTGGAAAACAAGAAAACCGAAAAGTTAGCTGAAGACAAAATCCAATTGGAACAGCAGATCGAATCATTGCAAAAAATGGTTCAAGATAAGAAGGAGGAAATTATCGTATTTGATGACGAAATCCTTTACCAGGAGTTTGGGTTCTATTCACCAAAATACAACTTTGAAAACTCACAGGTGTACAAAGCTCAGTTGGATCAAATTCGCGCTCGACAGAAGCAATTGGCGAAAGAAAAACGTGCCACAGTACACTTCGATGGCTGGGAGTTGAACGGCAGTAAAGCTGAAGGACGAAAGATGAATAATGATAATATCAAAATGACGCTCTATTCCTTTAATACAGATTGTGACAACGCCATTTCAAAAGCTAAGTTCAATAATATTGAATCAATCGAAAAAAGAATCCGTAATTCTTTTGCTAAACTCAATAAAATGAATGCCAAGAACCGGATTGAAATTACAGGAGAATACTTGGACCTTAAATTGACAGAGCTATACTTGGCATATGAGTATGAACAGATGAAAGAGGAAGAACGTGAAGAGCAACGCAGAATTAAAGAAGAAATGCGCGAAGAACAAAAAGCTCTGAAAGAAATTGAAGCATTGAAAAAGAAAATCGAAAAAGAAGAAAAACATTTCATGCAAGAAATCAACTCATTGAAGTTGCGACTCGACTCAACTTCCGATGATGAAAAAGCTGCCATTCAACATAAAATTCTGGAACTTGAAGCGAAACTGGCACTTGTAGAAAAAGATAAAGAAGATGTCCTGAACCGCGAACAGAACACTAGAGCCGGATATGTCTATATCATCTCCAATATTGGTTCTTTCGGAGAAGACGTTTATAAAATCGGTATGACCCGTCGTCTCGAACCAATGGACCGGGTAAAAGAATTGGGAGATGCTTCCGTGCCCTTCACCTTCGATGTACATGCGATGATTTTCTCTGAAGATGCACCAACTTTAGAAAATGCCCTTCACAAAGCATTCCACCAAAGACGATTAAACAAGGTAAATGAACGCAAGGAATTCTTCCGCGTAACTCTCGATGAAATCGCTGACGTAGTGACCAACAATCACAATAAAGTGGTTGAGTTCACGAAACTTGCAGAAGCTGAGCATTACCGGGAGACACTTATGCTTGAAAAGAATTTAGAAAAAGTGGCGAATTGATCTTAACAAGAAAAAGGCCTGCGCAATTGCAGGCCTTTTTCTTATACTTCATCTACTTCATCCAATACATCGGAATATGTGGTCTTACTGGACGATTTTGGATTGAAGATCTAGTTAACACTGATTAATCTTCTTCCTCTTCACCATCATCCGTATCCGTCATCGTATCATCGGCGCCGTCGTTTTCTTCGAGTGGTTCTGTTTCCGGTTCGCTGTCGCCTGAACATGCGGACAATGCCAATCCGCTTGCGAAGATAATTGCTGCGAATTTTTTCATTTCAACCATTCCTCTCTAGTAAGGATTTTGAGGTTTATTCCTCCGTGCTAACTATCCGGGCCATTTGCGGTCATTCACCAAGCTGTTGCTAGTTGCCAAATAAATGGGTGTTACTCCCTGCCTACCCGCCTATCGCAAGCACATAACATATTCAGCCGAAATTCCAGTAACTTTTGTTGGCTCAATTCCGTCTATCTGCCAAAGGGGTGAAGCCATGAAGCGCTTGAGTCTGCTCGTATTGTTCTTAAGCTCTCTATTATTCGGCTGCATGCAAGAACCGCAGATTAGTGAATCCGAAGCCATCGCAATTATTGAAGAGCTTCACACCAATTCATTTGGAACAGCCGAAGTGATTTCCATCGACTATGGCTGGGGGCGCTATGAAGTGGAGTGGGAAAACGAAGGGAATTGCGAATGGGGCATCGATCATGTCGACGGTGAGGACGGCCAGGTGGAAATGAAACAAGCGTCGATCTGTTAGCGATCGGCGCTTGTGGGTGGATCATTCTTTGTCTTTCGCCCTCCGCTTCTTCAGCCAAACAATCAGCAAAAAGTACAAAGCGAAAGCGATGATGGCGACTGGAACCATCCACAGCAAGTATTCAAAATAGGAGATGCCGCTTCTTCGATAGACCGCTGTCCCGATCCAGGTGGCGAGAAAGACTAAAGGGAAAAATATCAGCGGGTCTTTCTCCTTTGAAATGATTGGTTCTGTAAGATGTTTCTTCATCTCCAGCCAACTCATATGCGTTCACCTGCCCGCTGCTGTTTCTTGCGGCGCTTGTTCTGAACGATTGGGCGCAGCACACCAGCTATAATGAATCCGGCAATCAAGGAGCCGAAAAAGAAGACCCATCCCGGTTCGCCACCGAATATGTAACTCGTCAAAAACGCGATGGCCGCGTATGCCACTGCCCATGAAATGGCCTTTACTGCATAGTTAGTCATTTCAGTTATCCTCCAAGCTGTTTTGTGTCTTCTGCTTTTCTAGCCGCTTCTTCTCCATACGCGGTAAAATGAATACAACAAGAAGAAATCCAGCAATGATGGAACTGATGACCAGATTCCAAACAGGTTTTCCTTCTATGATGTAACCCATAATAAAGGCGACTACGCCATAAGTAGGTATCACCAATAAAGCATTTTTTCAATCGGTTATTCATTTTTTCTCCTCCTAGCTCTACTCCCCTGTTACCCTAAGGGAATACCTGGAAACCTTTCTCATAGAGCTAGAGGGATTTCCAATCAAGACTTTAAGAATTGGGAATTTGTGTTAAAATGAGGCCAACTAAACAGAATCTCACCTTAGATTGGCATCCACTAAAAGGAGGCTATCCGACATGGAATTCGCCGCAGCCAGTGGCATTTTGCTCGTCTCGCTGCTTCTCGCTTTTCAGCTCGGTAAAGATTATTCCCGCAAAGGAAAATACATCATTTGGGGCATCACGACGATTTTCGTCATTTGCCCATTGTTTTCCTGGCTCGTCAGCATGGGCTATGCTTGGTATGAACAAAATGGTTGGGCTGCAGTGGCGATGCTCGCAATCCTGTACCCCAGCACGTTTATCATTGGCTTGGTATTATTGCTGATTGGGATTTTCAGCAAGAAAGACGCCGTTCGCAGAATTTGATTCTCTACACAAAAAAACACGCTCAGCCAACCGGCGGAGCGTGTTTTTTCATGTTTTATCCAATCCCCTTATTTGTCATGAGTGATTGGACGACTTTTTTCCTTTCTTCTTCTCGTTGCCCAAAGTCAGAAAAGTGATGCCGATACAGAAAAAGGCAATCGCCAGGGCTGGCGGCTCTTCCAATGTTCCGTTTGAAAAATTATTCATTAAGTAAATGGCTGCGAGTATACTAAAAGCAATTCCGATGATTTTCATAAGCTCATTCCTTTCTTTGCTTTTATAACGCATCGAGCGGCTGCTTTTTCCGGAAATGATCTTCCAATGTGTTGTCCTGGAACATCCCCTGTTCTTTCCAGTACTTGTATTCGTAATGATCGGCCGGGTACTGGCGGATAATTTCTTTCAGGCTTTGAAACAAAGCCTCTTGCACCGAATTTGGCCCGTATAAGAGCGGTTTTTCTAAAACGTAGCTTATTTTCTGATGGAGCTCTTCCATCTTCTCGGCCGCCCGCTCGGGTTCGGTCAATAGAAACACGTCTTCGTGCAGGATGGTTGCGCCCATTGCGGTAAAAACTTTCTCCAGATAACTCATTACGAACGGCGCTCCGTTGCTTTCGGCTGTGACGAGAAGAAAGACAGGCGTTACGGCGAGGGCAAAAAGATGGGTCCAGTTGGATATCCGGTCAATCAGATTTTTCAAATCTCCAGGGATGTTATGGGAATACACAGGACTGACAACCACAATCAATTCGCTCGTCAACAAATGGTGCCGAATCGCTGGCATATCATCTTTTAGGCGTGCGTCTTCTTCCACCATCCCCCTGCTGAAAATATCCTTTTGCCCGGAAGGCGGCGCGACCCGGAAGTTCTCGGGAGTTATGCACACCGTCTCATAACGCTCTAAGTCTTCCCGGTGCAGCATCTCCCTGGTGATATCCATGACCCTGGATTGTTCATTCCGGGATGCCGCTATAATCGTTATTTTTTTCATGCCGTCCCTCCTTAATCAATAATCGACTTTCGGGAACTTAAAAACGATAAACAAGCAAACCGCCAGGACAAAACCGACCGAAATCAGCCCTTGCATTAAGCTCATATCCACTGTCGGCACATACATCGGCACCGAATAAAACGGGATCAGCTCCAATGTTTTGTAAACCCATCCCGGCAAGTTCGGAATTTGCATCATAGCCCCGAACATGCTCGGAACAATCAAGTACAGCACCAAAAAGACAATGGCAAGGTTCATGACGTTCTGATAAAACAAAGTGATCAAAAAGAAAACGCTCGTAAAGAAAACAGCGAAGAGCAGGTATTCCCCAATCAATAGCGCAGCGTCTACTGCACCGAATGCCAAGCCGTTCAACGACCAATTGATGGCGAGCAGCCCCACTCCCCCAAGAGCAAAAAGAATGCCCATCGTTCCATTAATGATCAGCCGTGCCAGGAAATAATCGATTCGCCGGCGCGCTGAAGTGAAATAGAAATAATGCGTTTTATAATGCAGGTCGACCAAAATATTTTTCATGCTGATGACGACCAAAAACAGTAACGACAAGGTCGCATACACGCCGATTAAATTTCCGTTGTCGAACGGGCCGCTGTAAAGCGTGATCGACACGATGATCCCGCTTCCAAATATCATGGCTACAATAAGTGAGAGATAAGTGAAAATGCTTTTGAATGTTTTTCCTAATTCAAGCGATAACAAACTACTAAACGTCATGTGCGAACCTCTCCCATCATATTGAAGTAAATGTCTTCCAGGTCCGTCTCTTCAGAAACCACTTGTGAAGCGGAAATGCCGTATTCTTTCAATAATTGATGCAGACGCTTGGATTCTCCTTTGTGGACAGTGAGCAGATTGCCTTCCAGTGCGGCGCTTGGAACGTGTTCAAGCAAAGCCCGTACTTTTTCCACGTCACCTGTCTGCAGGGACCACTTGGCAAGCGGTTGATATTCTTTCTGAATCTCGCCCGATTTAATCAAATACACCCTATCGCACAAAGTTTCCACGTCAGTCAAAATATGGCTCGAGATCAAGATGCCGATATTGTTTTCGACGGCCAGCGCCTTTAAATACTTCAACACCTCATAAACACCGCTCGGGTCCATCCCGTTGGTCGGTTCATCTAAGATAAGATATGCAGGTTCCCCGGTAAGTGCAAGAGCGATTCCGAGCCTCTGCTTCATCCCCATGGAATACTCTTTCACTTTTTTCTTTTGATAGCTCTCCATATTCAATTGCTTCAGCAATTTCTCAATGTTTTCATGAGAGCCGAAAAGTTCGTTAAAGTATTTTAAATTGTAGCGGCCGGATTTGGCCTCGAAATATTTGGGGCTTTCAATCAAAGCGCCGACCGCTTCGTCCCTGACTAAATTTCCGTCATAGTTGACGATCAGGCCGTTGACGATCTTCATTAACGTCGTCTTGCCGGAGCCATTCGGACCGACAAGCCCAACGATTTCCCCTCTTTTGATGGTTAAATCTACGTTTCGAAGCGCAATCTGATCTCCGAAGTTTTTGCTGATTCCTTGAAGTGCGAGCATGGTCATACTCCTCTCTTGGTGGATGTCGTTTACCATCTTAAATTCAATACAGAAGGAAGATCTGGCTGGTGCATTCGCATCAATACATGGTCGATGCCGTAAGTACCCAGCATAAAGTTGTGAATCGGCAAATGGCTGGCAGCTCCTGAACGGTAATGGCCCGCTGCCAAATCGCTGAGGATTCCTTTAGACTGGCGATGGATAAATTGTTCTATATCTTGACTTTTCAGCACACGATTGATTTCGATGAGGATATCCAAATTTCCGTATCGCCCGTGGCATAAGCTATCTCCAAGTTCGGGATCGAAGCCGTCTTTCATTATTTTCTTTACAGCACCCATTAAATCACTTTCAACTGCTGTTGCAAATTCAGTTTCATCGCTGTTTTTTAACGCTGTTAGAATGGACAACCGTGCCAAGGCGATGCCGGGAGCTCCGTGGCACCAATACACAGTATCCTGCAAATAGTGTTCTGTCCGCAAATCTTTCCAGTTCGATGTCGCTTCAACAAAATGTTGATTTTCTTTTAGAATGCACTTCTTTGCTTGATTCAAATATTGCTCTTGGCCAGTCATTTTGTGTAATGCCATGAAAGCCATGGCCACACCTGACAGGCCATGGGCCAATCCGCATAGCTGAGTGGGGTTCTGTTCTTGTCCGGCTTTTAATTTGGCTCCAAACCGAATGGCTGCTTCCCGGAAAACAGGATACTGGTGCTTTTCATAAAGTTGAGCAAACAAATACACAAGTCCGGATAAGCCACTTGTAAAATCGGCTTCTTCAAGCTGATGTTCTGATTTTTTCAATGCTTTGCTCAGCTCAATTAATCTATCGAAGTACACAGTGTCCCCAGTAGCGTTATAGAAGCATTCGAGCACATATAAATATCCGCCCGCTCCGTTGAACACAGATAAGGTTCCATTATCGATCAATGACTGATATGGATATATAGAAAGAACTCCTTCAAGTCCTTTTTTTGCGTAGTCGAGATACTTTTTTTCTTGTGTCATTCGATGGTACATAAGGAAATTTACAAGGAGGCCGAGACTGTCATACAAAGAATAGGAAATCGGAGAAAGCTTTACTTTATTCTCTCCATCCACTTCATGGCACATCCAGGTGCACGGTTCCGCCTTTTGAATCGTTAATTTGAATTGCGAGTCCAGTCGATTCCGGACTATTTCCTTGGCATCATTCACATAAACAGAAGAAAAAACCTGGGAAGAGGTTTGGCTTCTTCTCGGCAATGTCAGCATGGATAAATCGATATAGGCTAGTTGTTTTGCCAAATCCTGCTCAGAAAGGTTCGCCAAGCGTTCGCTGACAATAGAACGCAGGCTTTTTTGAAAATAATTCGGAATTTCAGTATTAACATCGATCACTAAGGAACGGCTATTCCACGGTTGAGTGAAATAAGGAACATCATGCTGTTGTAGAGCTTCAATTTCGACAGTGATTTTTTTCTTTTCTTCTTTTGAAATCGCATGTTTTGGTATTAGTTTATTAAAGATCCGCTTCACTTCCTGGTTGTCTTTCATGTAATGAGGGTGGGTGACGGCATCCAATAATTTGGCATAAAGGCTTGTGGCACGCAGCACTTGCCGCGATGAAATCCTTTTATATAAAGGATTGTCGAGCAACATTTCCAATTTTTCTTGATGTCGCCAAAGAAATTGATAACAAGTTTGAAATCCTGTTTTTAAGCTTTCAAGATAATCATAAGGATTGACTAGTTCTCCTTGAATCATGGCACTCGTCTGCTTTTTTTCGATATAGGAAGGTTTCCGGACCAATTGCATTGTATCTGACTTCGGGTTTTCTATAATAAATGATTTCCAGTGCACCGATACTTCTGTTTCATTATTGATGGCAGATAAATCAATATCAAATGGCGAAAATTTGTAATTTGCCGGCAAGATAAATACTCCCATTACCGACTCATTGATTTCATTACAAAACTCCAAAAAGAGCGTATCAGCCTCTTCTTGTTCTGCATCTTTTTTATTGGCAACAATTGTTTCCAGATCCAAAATGAACGGGGTTTCCCGGTTCATCATAATATTTTCATAGTGGATATCATCTGTTTTCAATAAATAAAAGATTGCCAGCTGAATCCCTAAATTGCGGTAATACTGTTCCGCTTCTTGCGTATTCCGATAGCTTTCGGGCTTTATCTGTTCCTGCCAGCCATGCGTATCACGGGAAATGGTCTGGATTGTTTTCATGCTGACACCCATTTCGCTGCAGATAAATTCCAATAAATCTTTTAAGAACAAATCGTTGAATAGATGATGCGGCTTATAGACCAGTATGCCTCCATCCGTTTCCACCAGAGCCACATTTTTTCCTTTATTATGAGAATCCCCCAAGCTAAAGTGAATATCCTTGACGAAAGAAATTCTTGGAGTGAATTCATTTGCGATTTCTTCAAGGTCCTCAGCAAAATGCTGTAAAAGTTCCTGTATATTGATCAGATAGAATTGAATGCGCTGATTCAATATTGTTAAGAGATGCGGATATTCTGTTTCCATCTCCACCATAAATAGGGGGGATTTGCACAGCTCTGAAAATTGGGCATAGTAATAATCAGCCGTCTCGGAAATTTGTGGTTTGTCCTGTTTGAAAAGATGGAATTTTGTCAGCAAGGTGCGAAAAGCAATTTTATTTAAATCAGCACAAATGGCCTGCTGCATTTTCAACCGAATTTTCTCCGGATTCTGGAGTACCGCGTGATGTTCTGAAAGAATTTCTTCGAACTTGGATTGATGTTCGTTCAACAAAGCTTCATAGAAGCCATTGAAATTTACTGTTTCGACTTCGGATGTCATCGCTTGAACCAATGATTTCATCTCCCCGCTAAAATTGGAAAGAGGAGGTGTAGATTCTCCCCTCCCCCTTTTTTATAAACAGTTCCGGATTAACAAGATTTCGAGCAAGCTGATGTCGGGCACGGGCTTGTGACCGTTACCGCTGTTACAGCGCTGATTGCAGAAATGATAGCTGGAGTGCCTCCGCCGTTGATGGCTGCCATATCTTGATCCAATTCTTCTTCAGAAATAAGACCAGTTACTTTTTCAAGCTCCTTCATTTTTTCCATTTTTTCACCTCCTTTCAATGTATTAAGTGAACATCAAAACTTCTGTGGGTTTACTGTCGTGAGCAACCCGGTTCAATAGGAACAAGCCGGCTCCCGAAATTCCTGCCATCACTCCTAATACATAAGAATGGGCTAACTTGCTGTTTAGGACGTTGGATAATTGAGTGTCATACAATGTCTGTACAGTGGCGTCCACTTGCCGTTCAAGTGCCTTATCCCCAAAACTTTCAGCGTAGGCATACATGATTTCGAGATTTCCGATATCGCCATGACAATACGTGAGTGTATTGCCGAAGCTATTATTCTTTATATGCTCAACGGACTGTTTGAGCCATTGCTCCGGTACGGGGAAGCCCACTTCTTTGCAGATTGTGTAAGCCATCAATATTCCAGGCGTTCCATGACAGAAGCCGTAACTAACATCTTGCTGCTCAAGCGAGTTGAACCAGGCACCCTTTTCAGTCGATTTGAATTTCTTCATTGTTTCGAAACACTTATAAACAGCTTTTTCATATGCTGGATCTTGGAACTGCTGAGACAGCAACGCGAAACTGGACATAAGACTGGCTAAACCGTGCGCAAATCCTGAAAGCGGCATATCCTCCGGTTCGTTTTTCAGTAGCTGATTACCCAGTAAGTCCAAAACATCCATCAGCGATGAACGCTGTTCTCCTGAAAATTCCCTCGCTAGTTGGAAAAGCATGTGGATCGTGCCAGTCAAACCATAAATATAATCGGGATCGGTTATATCTTCTGCTATCACTTTTTCCTTCAGCCAGCTTAGTTTTTCAAATCCTAAAAGAACCCAGTCATCTTTTTTCAAGTATTCCCCGCACTTGAAAACTCCGTAGAGATACGCGCTAAAACCGACAAAAGCGCCTACGCCAAGAGGCTTCGTATCCACCTCTTCTATTTTTTCCAAATACTCGACAATTACCAGCATGGATTTTTCTGCTGCTTGACGATATTTCTCTTCTCCCGTCACGGAGTAAAGATAGGCAAGGAAAATGCCGATTCCGCTGCTGCCGTTATAGACATCCGTTTCAATAAGTCCCGGAACCCAAGCTTCTTCTTTTTGCTTTAAGTTGATGGTCGGCCCTATCCAATAACCATGCGCATCTTCGGCAACCATTTTTCGAACCAGAAAATCCCCGATTTCTTTTGCCGTTTTTAAATATGCATGATCACTTTGCACAGCCCCTCCCTCGCCTATTGCGAATGTCAGGCCTGTCCGGTCTTGACTGCTTTTCCGTTTATTCATGAACGTGATATCAACGAGTCTTTTCTGTTCCATTAAATCTTCGTCGGATAATTTTATGATTTTGTCGAGGCTCGCTTGTATCGGCGGTGCTTCAAGCACATTGGAAATCATTTGCCCATTTGAATTCATAATATGGACAGATGACGTATTCGCTTGAAAATACGGAACATCCATCCGATGCAGATCCGCATATTCAGAATTCAGAAAAGCTCTATCCTGCGGCGTGTGATGAATGCCCACTCGATGAAACAATAGATCCTTCAAGTATTTGTCGTTCATAAATAGAGGATATGTATGCATAGTTAGTAATTTGGAATAAAACATGGTAGACCTGTGAATATATCGAATGGTCTGGCCAGAAAAGAATTTTTCCACTACCTTGCTTATTTCATCTTTATGTACCATGAAATGTCGGTAGAGAGACTCAAACCCTTCCCAAATCAGCTCTCTATAATTTACGGATTCAACCACTTTTCCGTCCATGAATGGATTATTTTGTTTTTCATCAACTTTTGGATATACAAGCTGATAACTCATTTGGTCTGTAAATGCATCTTTTATTTTGGCCGAACGATATGAAGCAGTCTGGCCATTATTTTTGGCAATGCCTCCGATATCCATCAGCTGCCGGCTGCCGATTTCTGTAGAAAGCAAGGAAATGCCTTGCACCGAAGCTTCCAATTGGCGATACAGTGTTCTCAAACTTGCATCTAAATTGTTGTATTTTCCTGCGAGCTGAGGCGCAAATAGGGATTCAAGGTCAATAAAGACCGGTTCAGCCCCGTTAGCAATCACGTTTTCAAAGTGCATATCGTTCCCATTTAAAAGGTAAAAATTAGCTAAGTGATAGCCCACCTTGCGATAAAAGCCATCCAGTTCTTCTTCTTTCTCACAAGGTTTATGTTCAATAAATTCCATAAATCCGAAGTCCTGAAAAGTAACGATTTCCACTTCCTTGAAATCCAGGCCTACTTCCTTATTCAAATAAGCAAGAAATTCCTGATAGCTGGCATCGATTGCTAGACTTCTTGGTTTATAAACGAGTGTCAGCTCTTCGAAATAAAGTAAACTGACTGTTTTCCCATTCTGGTGAGTATCTCCTTTGCCTACAGAGATTTTCTGCAGCGTTAAAGTTTTTTTCGAAAAGCGGGATTTCAGAATGCCTAAATTCTCATGGCAATGATCCAAAACCAAGCGGATATAAGCGATGCTCCGTTCCATTTCTTTTTGAAGCGACTCTGCAAACACTGGATGATTCATCAAGTACTCATTAACGAACTTTTCATCACTCAATAAAACCTCGTTAAAATAATGGAACCGCTCCTTTTCATCGCGCCCTTGCAACGAAGTGGATTTCATCAATTGGATCAGCGATCTGTAAGATAAACTCCAAAGCTTTTCGATCACTTGACTGAATACTTCTTCGGCAAACTCGACTTTGTTTTCAATAAAGGGATAACGCTCAAGAAGCATATGGAATTCTTTGAATGCTTCTGACACCAGGAAACGATAGAAATTTGCAAAAGGCATGCTTGGATTCAGTCTAATAGAGGCAATGCTGTCTGCAGTAAAATGATAAAAGGCAACTGTTGTCTGCTGTTCTTCTTTGTTTTCTGCCAAAAGCTCTTCTGCCCGCTTGCCCGACACTGCTTTTACAAGTTCTGCGAAACGGGAATCGTCATTCTTCAGTTCAGGAAAAAACATATCTGCCATCTCGTTCGTTTTCATGACCTCATCCTTTCGCATAATAAAGCTCCTGGTACACTCTGTTTTCGGCAATCAACTCATCATGCGTTCCCATTCCAGCTATTTGGCCTTGATTCATTACGATGATTTGATCTGCGTCTATTATCGTCTGTAACCGGTGGGCGACAACGACAGTTGTGCATTTCATTTCTTTTAGATATGCAGAAATGATTCGTTCATTATGGTTATCAAGTGAACTGGTCGCTTCGTCTAGAATCAAAAATTCAGGATTGCGGACTAATGCCCTCGCAAGCATGATCCGCTGGCGCTGGCCGCCTGAGATGTTCAACCCCATATCACTGACAACGGTTTCGTAGCCCATTGGCATGTTTAATATTTCGTCATGAATATTCGCCATCCGAGCGGCTTTTTCTACATCCTTCACCGTAAAATCATCTAAACCCATGGTGATGTTCTGCAAGATGGATTTATTGAAAAGTAAAATATCTTGTGGAACAATTCCGATTTTTTGTTGGATGGACCGATTGTTTATTTTCATATCTGTTCTTCCGTTAATTAGGATTTCTCCCGAGGTGTTTGTATAGAGCCCAGTCAGCAGTTTAGCCAGGGTGCTTTTTCCAGATCCCGATTTTCCCACTACACCAATTTTTTCGCCTTTTTGGATAGTGAAAGAAGCCTTCATGAGACTTGGTTCACTATAGTCTGAATAGCGAAATGCGACATCACGAAACTCAATTGATTCGATTGAATCGATTTGACTTAACCCTTCATCTTCTCTGATTTCAGTTTTTGCAAGTGTGATATCTAGTATCCTTTTCAAATAGGAATCCGCCATAATCAATTGCGTGTAAGAAGAGAAGAGCGAATTGACTTGGGAAAACAATGTTGCAGAAATCGTCTGGATGGCGATTACTTCCCCCAATGTCAGCTCGCCTTCTATAAAAAGATAGAACCCGTAGGCCATGATTATTAACGGTGAGGCCATTTGGAAGGACGATGATATGGAGGTAATGACATTTTGTATAGTGGAGCGTCGATAAAATGAATCTACCGCTTTATCGAATGCGGATTCCCATTGGTTGAAAAAAAGCTTTTCCAAACTGCTCATCTTCACAAAAATCATGGAGTATAAAGTTTCAGTCATAACGGATTGCGTTTTACTTTGCTGAAGAAGTTCATTGTCCACTGCATCGGTTACTTTATTTTTTGTTGCAAACAGGAAAAAGCAATTTAATACAGTCAGGCATACTACCAATAATCCCATTGTCAACGAATTGTAAAACAAGTAAATCGCGATGGATAAAGCGGTTCCTGCAGTGACAATACCTGGAATGATGCTGTTAGAAATCAATTCCCTAACGGCTAAAATACTGTTCAGGCGATAAAGCAAATCGCCGGGCGAACGTACGTCAAAAAATTCATAAGACAAATCCAGCATATGAGAGAAAACACTTTTGGTCATGGATCTGCTCAAAAAAACATTCAATAGATTCAGCAGCATTCCCCTAAACAAATTAATAATAAGAAACCCACTACTGATAGCCAAAGCTGCAATTAAAAATAATAGAATACCGTTTTCCCGACCGCCCAAGGTAAAACTATCGATGAACCGTTGAGTCAAAATCGGTACCATCAATTGAAGAAGCATGGCTAGAAAAGTAAATAGAATAATGCCTATGCACAATGCTGTTTTGTTTTTTAAATTCCCAAGCAATTGAATCCACGGGTTCTTATGAGCACTTTCAACTTCTGTAAAGTCATCAGTTGGTTTAGCATCCAACACATAACCTGAGAAGCTGCCGAAGAATTCATCTTTCTTCAGTTTTTTACGCCCAAGTCCCGGATCCAGCACTTCAAAGGAATTTTTATATACACGGTCAACTACTACAAAATGATTATGGTTCCACAATGCAATAAATGGTGTCGTCAAGTAAGGGATGCCTTCTTGGCTTGCTTTATAGATTTTTGCATCCATCTTTTCCTTTTGAAGAAACTTCTTTAAATTGGATAGGCTTAATCCGTCTCTTCCGATCGTAAATTCATTGCGCAATTCATAAATGGTTTTCTTATGGTTATAGCTGTTCAAGACCATCGCAGCACAACATAAGCCGCATTCTGCTTGTTGCACTTGCATGATCAACGGTGTTTTCGTCTTCATACTATCCCCTCAGCCTTTACTCCCTGTCTTTTAAAATAAATGGAAAGAAGTAAGACAGGCCTATCTTACTTCTTTATAAATAGGACTGTTGATCAACGGCAATTATTGACGCACTCAACTGTGTACGTGCAAAGCTTGCCGTCATTTCCGATAAAATGGCTCACTGCGATGCAAGTGCTTGTAGAGATCGTGTTCCATGTATTGAATCCTGCCATTTCCTGATGTTCTTCAATCTCCACCAAGATATTTTTCATATCGTTGTTCTTCATCTATTCTCACCCCACTTTCTTGTTTTGCAACACACGCCAATTATTTGTTTCGGGGCTGTGTATGCAATTTCAATTTTATTGTAATCGTATTTTTTCTAAAAATTTCATTTTTGTCGTAAGCTCTATCATTTTCGTCATGAACGTATAAAATCAATCTAAATTTCTATTTACTGGAACAAAAGAGGGGAATTTCATCGATTCAATGTTCCATTCTCTCAGTTTCTTAGCATGTTAAGTCCCTACGCTTACTATCACCACCAATGCGTTGAATGAAAATCTACCGAAAAACACTTCAAAAAAATACGTTTATGAAGCATTTGATGACGTTTAAGACAATTAAGGAATAAAGTTACATATAATTGGTAATATGGATGTGAAAGGAGGCGCTTCTAATTGCATTTAATTGAATCCGTATTAATCAAATCCTTAGTCCGTCCGGATCATAGCGAAGTAGATAAAATAAAAATTCGCTTCGGAGTTCAAACGATTTTATCGAATGGAATGAAATTGTTAATGGTGTATGCAACAGCCATCCTGTTAGGATGTTTGATTCCTACTTTGATCACTCATGCCGGATTTTTCATTCTCCGACAAGTTTCATTGGGGTATCATTTCAAAACAGAATGGAGTTGCATTTTATGGAGTATTTTTGCTTTTCCGGTTTTGGCTCTAGTACTTGAAAGAATTTCTCTTCCTTCAGAGTCTATTTGGGCCGCCGCTTTTGCTGCACTTCTTTTTATAGCACTTGCAGGTCCAGCAGGGACAAAAAAGAATCCTATCCAAAACAAGTATCATTACCAGTATCTTCAAAAGAAGTTATTGATTCGTTTATTGATTGTTGTAGGAGCGCTGGTACTTTCTTCCAACGATATAAGGCAGTTTCTTGTACTTGGAATTGTCGTCCAAGGTGTGGCTTTAGGAATACAATTATTGAAAAGAGAGGAAGGATTCAGATGAAATGGATGTTGAATATTAAAGAGGGCTTATTGAACAAAATCGCAAGTTCCGTCATACTTGTTGCTACATACGCTTCCATTGGCAGCTGTTCATTTCTGTTTTATGAAGTGGAAGTTCCTCGTGAACTCCAGGTAAAACAGCCGTTCATGCGTGATGAGTGACGGAAAGAGAGGTTTTTCTGATTGATAATTCACTCCTATTAGCAATCATTGAATTCTGCGCCATTTTCTTTGCTTTGTTTTACACATTGAATATTTCTTTATCTGTCAGGAAAATCTTGGCCAGCTTTCTGCTGGTAGCTTTCCCGACAGTCTTTTTGTATTTCTTTGCCGATGAGTGGGTTGGCCTGGTATCACTGGGAATTTTAACCGCTGCGCTGTTTTACTGGTTTTCCAAAACGCTGCGGGTGGTGCTAGATTTGTGCATTGTGGTACTGGCGGGCATTTTGTCCGATCATATCAGCCAATTAACTGAATCCGTCCTTTATCTCAGGAACCCTTTGGTGCAAGAACTTTTTCATACCGGGATGTTCATCCTCTTGTTCGCTTTGTTTATTCTGGGCTATCAGCGATTGATTATGCGCTTCGCTGAAAGTTTTCATTTTAATGTGCTCAGTCAACTAATCGTCCTGGCTATCACAAGCTTGACGGTACTTGCTTTTTACTTAAATTTGTTTTTCCCTGCCAATTTAGAAGATAATGAATTGGTGAAGATGAACCTTCTGATTCAATCGAGTTACTTTATCCTCATGCTCATGTTGTTTTTGTTTTTGCTTCGGGGCGTACGTAAGGAAAACCGCGTCAAGCGCAGAGTGATTGAACAAGAACAATTCTCGCAGTATATGCAGGCGCTTGAGCAAATCAACAACGATATGCAGAAATTCCGCCATGATTACACTAATATTCTGCTGACGATGCGCGGCTATTTAAACCAGGATGACCTCGATGGTTTGAAAACATATTTTGATAAGCATATCGTAAAAACCGAACGGAACACTCTCGAGAAAACGAGTGTGTTCAACCAGCTCGAAAATATCCAGCTGATCGAACTAAAAGGTTTGCTCGCCACCAAAGTCCTTGTCGCCTATGAGCAGAATATTCCATTGACCGTGGAAGCGCCCGAAAAAATCCACGATATCAAAATGGACATCATTATGCTCACGCGTGTGGTCGGGATCCTGATGGATAATGCTATTGAAGCTTCTCTGTCTGTACAAAATCCGCGCATCAATCTGGCGCTGCTGAAAAAAGACGATGGTTCTATTTTGTTTATCCTGGAAAATCGGATCGAAGCAGAGTACGTGAACATTAAAAGATTATTTGATGCAGATTATTCCACTAAAGGCGAAGGCCGTGGAACGGGTCTTTCCACTGTCCGAACATTGATCAACCGGCATCCGCACATCAAAATGAATACCGTGATTGAAAATCATTTTTTCACCCATCACCTCGAAATCGGTTCACAAGGAGGCCCTTCATGAAAGTCATCATCTGTGAAGACGAACAGAACCAGCGCCATTTTCTCCAGACCACCATTATGAACTATGCGGCTTTTTATGAAACGAGCATCGAAATCGTGCTGTCGGCTTCCCAGCCTGAGGAAGTGGTGACGTATTTGTCGAATCATCGGGCAGACTGCTATTTCCTAGATATTGAATTCGGCACTACGATGAACGGTATAGATTTAGCCAGCCATATCCGCCAGCAGGATCCGCTGGCGACTATCATTTTCATCACGACCCATGCCGACAAACTGAAGCTAACCTTCACCTATAAGCTTGCGGCTTTAGATTTCATTATCAAAGACGTGCCCGGCGAGCTAACAGAGCAAGTCCGAAATGCGTTAAAAGCTGCATTCGCCAAGTACAGGCAATTGGGCCAAACCGATGCGACCAAATACTTTCAGGTCCATATCGGGGAACGCATCAAAAATATCAAGCTTGACGATATTTACTATTTAGAGACTTCTCCGCAGCCCCATAAAATCGAACTACACGAGAAAAATGGCTATTATGAATTTTACGGCAAGATGAAAGACTTCGAAAAACTGGGCGAAGATTTTTTCCGTTGCCATAAAAGCTACATCGTCAATCTTCGTCATGTAAAAGATATCAATAAAAAAGAACGCACACTGACCATCGCAAACGATGCGGTCTGCCCTGTCTCTTTCCGCATGATGCGGGAACTTCAAATCCGCATCGCAAAGCTTGCCCAGCTGAGCCAGGGCTCTTCATGAAATACATAGAAAAACGCGCTCCGCCAAAAGGCAGAGCGCGTTTTCGTTATGCATTTTCCTGTTTCAAGCTTTCAATGATGTTGTCGTTCTTGATTTTCGCGATTGAGTACAGCATCGCTGCACCGACAATCAGGAAAATGACGACGATGACAAAGGCGATACTGCCCCACGGCACGATGAATCCGTAATCGAAGGTCTGGCCGAGTGCGAAATGCATCGCAAACATCGCGGCGAAACTGATCGGCAAGCCGTATGCGAGGGCTTTGACGCCGTAGAACAGGCTTTCGTAGCGAATCATTTTATTGAAGCCTTTCGGGGTCATGCCGACCGAGCGCAGCATGGCGAATTCCCGTTTTCTAAGTTGAACACTCGTCGAGATGGTGTTGAAGATGTTCGCGATGGAAATGAGCGAGATCAAGGTGATGAATCCGTACGTGAACACTTGCATGAGTAAGACGAGTTGTTCTTGCTGCTGGCGCCGCTGGAAGACGTTCGAGATGTCGATGCCCGCTTCGTTGATTTCCAGAATCTCGGCTTCTGTTTTCATCGGGTCGCTCGATGCAAGCGTGATGGACGGATAGGTGTCGCCAGCGATAAAGCCGAGTTCATCAAGAGCATCCATTGGCACGATCAAATCCAAATTACCTAGATAGGAAGCGGACACACCCGCTGGCGTTTCGTCTGTCAGCGCGGCGATTTCGACATTGGCGAGCACTTCCGGTTCGATTTCCTCACCCATTTCATCGATGGAACTGCCAAGAAGTTCTAAACTCTCGCCTTGCTCCACTTTGACAGTCTCCGTTTCTTTCAACGTGCCGGACATGCCGTCTTGGTAGACTACTTTGTCGATAAGGATGGCACGCGGCGTTTCCTGTCCGAAATCGGCTGGATCGACGCCGATTTGTTCTGCGTATTGCTCGAAGTTTTCACTGTCCATGGCATAGACCGACACGTAATATCGGTAGCGGTCGTCGACGAGCTCCGTTTCGCCCCGTTCAATTTCTTCAAGCAAGGCTTCCGGCAATCGGTCTTGCGAGATATGCGCTTCGCCTCCTGCCTGGCGCATCAAGCCGGCCTCCGTGACATCCGGAAGGTTTGCGTATTGTGCGAGGCTGTCTTCGTTCAGTTCACCGCCATACAATTGGATATCGTATCGCAGCTCGCTTTGCGTCATTTCAAGCGATGTTTTCAAGTTATTGGTGAAATACGTCACCGACAAGAACAAGACAATCGAAATGACCAGTGAGAACACCGTAGCCAAATAACGTTTGCGGTTGCGCTTCAAGTTTTTCAAGCCGATTTCCGCTTCCAAGCCAAACAGCTTGCGCACCCATTTCGAGGTCTTCACGGCTTTCCCCGTCAGTTTGATGTCTTGCGTTTGGCGGATGGCGTCGATCGCCGAGATCTTCGACGCTTTTTGCGCCGGAATGTACGTTGAAATCAAAATCGTCAGTGCCGAGACGCCGATTGCGACGACAAGCATCATCGGCGTGACAACGACTTCGAGCTCTTGCTCGACATTGAGCGCGCCTTGCAAGAAGGTGTTTACGAACTGGAAGGTCACCCAAATGCCGCCAAGCCCCGCAAGTATGCCAAACGGAATGCTGATGGCGCCGATGATGGCCCCTTCGAAAAATACCGAGTTGCGTTTCTGGCGTTTCGTCGCCCCGACGCTTGCGAGCATGCCGAGATGGCGTGCGCGTTCGGAGACGCTGATGGCGAACGCGTTGTAGATAAGGGCCACGGAGCCGATGACAACGATGCCCATCATGATGCCGGCGAGCGAGAACAAGGTCGACCGCAAATTATCGTTTTGCGTCGCGCCGTATAAGCGCAGAAGATCCGAGTTGAAGTCAACCGACGGAATGCCTTGTGCTTCGGCAAACGCTTTGGCATCATCGAATAAATCATTGTTGATTTTTGAAGCGACAACGTAACCGTCAAACGTGTCATCCACTGCGGCCGTGTTGGTGTCAGTAAATCCGACGACGCTCACGACCGGCAGCCAAGACACTTCCCAGCCCGGCTGCTCGATGATGCCGACGATGTCGAAGGTTTGCTCTTCTACATTAACCAGTTCTTCATTAAACGTATCGCCTTCACCGAATTGCATGGCATCGAACTCTGACAGCTTGCGGTTTTCCAAGCTGTGCATGCGTTCGCCTATGCCAGCGGTCAAAGTGTCGCCGACTTGGTACGTTTCGTCGGAATTAGTGTTTAAAGTTTCCGAGATAACGACTTCATTGGCGTTTTCAGGCAAGCGCCCTTCTGTGAGCGCAAGCGGGAAATGATCCATGCCTTGTGCTTCGAAGTTGCGAAAATAAAGATAACGTTTGTTTTCCGTTTTGGCGCTGTCGAATGCGGCAAAGCCATCGCTCGTGACAATAAGCTGTTCGGTGTTGTCGTCTTTAGCAACCGCTTCGAGCTGTTCGACATTTGCGTCTTGATACTGCACATGCCATTCGCCGTTTTCTTCGATGTCCCCGCGAATCAACAGATCGAGAAACGACACGCCGAGCGTTGCGACGGCGGTGATCATGGCGACGGAAATGATGGCGCCGATAATGGTTACAAGCGAGCGCCGTTTGTTTTCCTTCAAGTGGCGGACGGTGACTTTATTGACGATGTTCATGAGCGGATGACCTCGTCTTTGGCGATCTTGCCGTCTTCGATCGAAATGACGCGGTCGGCTTGCAAAGCGATGCGCTCATCGTGCGTGATGACAATCAAAGTCTGCTTGAAGGTTTTATTGAACATCTTCAGGAGCTCCATAATTTCTTCGCTGTTTTTGCTATCCAAGTTTCCGGTCGGTTCGTCCGCGAGCATGATCGCCGGGTTGCTGACGAGCGCGCGGCCGATTGACACGCGCTGCTGCTGGCCGCCGGATAATTGGTTCGGTAGATGGTTAAGGCGTTGGTCGAGCCCGAGCGACTCGGAGATCTTGCGGAATTGGTGTTTGTCGACGCGCTGTTCGTCGAGCAGCATCGGCAAGGTGATGTTTTCTTCGACCGTCAAGATTGGGATTAAGTTGTAGAATTGATAGATCAAGCCGATTTGGCGGCGGCGGAAAATCGCGAGCTGCGTTTCGTCGAGTTGATAGATGTCCGTGCCGTCGATTGAGACCTTGCCGCTAGACGGTCGGTCGACGCCGCCGAGCAGGTGAAGCAAAGTCGATTTGCCGGAACCCGATGGCCCGATGATGCAGATGAATTCGCCTTTGTTGACGCTAAACGACACATCGTCGAGTGCGGTGACTGCCATTTCATCCTTGCCGTATACTTTTGATAAGTTTTTTACTTCCATGATTGTCATGAGTGTACCCTCCGTTTGGTTACTGTTTATTAATTAAGTTGGATTTTCACCACATTCGCAAAACTACTCCAAAACCCTGTGCTCTACTCTCCCCATGGTCGAGCATCGCAGAAAACCGCTTGCTCCCACATTTACTGCGTAAATGCGTCGCAAATGAATTAGCTCAGCTCCCCTTCGCTAATTCATTTCCTGCGGGCGAGCGCCAAGCCGCTTCGTCGCTGCGCTGAAAACCACCTGCTCAACTCTCACTTTGTTCGAGCTTCGCAAACGAATGTGTTCAGCGTTGCTTCGCACATTCGCTTGCAGGGTCTCGGCTGTCTCGTCGCTTAAAAGAGCACTGCTCCCTTGGGAGTCTCCGCAGTTTTGCTTCATTCTTTATCGACTTAAAAAGAAAAATAATACAACTCACCAAAACTTAATGAGATAGTCTGTGAGGATTTCAACTCTTTATCGTCTTACATAACCTTAGTATAGAGAGGGTTAATGACTGCCCGGTGACTTTCAAGTGACAGTTTAGTCACTTAAGGAAATGGAATGGAGATTTGTTCTGCTTCTCCTAAAAGTGGAAGGCAATTTCCAGGTATTGATTTCATGTTACAATTTAATTATCAAAACTCCTATTTAGCTCAGTTTGTTTGCACAGGTGTAGAGTGAAACAAATCACCAAAACAGAGGAGGAATAAAACGTGGATTTCTTATTGTGGTTCATGGTCGGTTTCATCCTTATCGGATTGCTTGTATTCCTTTTGATGAAAAAACGAATGGAGACGAAACTCGCGCATGTTAAAGCACACCCGGACAGCGAGGAAGCTTCAAGAGATACCAAGCACATGGTTTGGTGGGTATGGAGCGTTACTGCTTGGGGCGTTGTCAGTTTGGCACTGGTCGTCTGGTGGTTTAATAGCACCTCCGGATGACTATTAATTTTAATTAAAAAGTTGAGCAGAAATTCCACGGATGCGGAGTTTCTGTTTTTTCATTCCACGAAAAAAAGCAGGCGCTAGATCACCTGCTTGTAGAATTTGATATGGAAACGGGTGCCTTCGCCCGGCGTGCTCGCGACTTCGATGTCGCCGCTTTGGCTCGTGATGATGCTATAGGCCATGGCGAGGCCGATGCCGACCGAGTCGTCGCCAGCGTTTTCGCCTTTATAGAAGCGCTTGAAGATATAGGGTAAGTCTTTTCTGGAAATGCCGCTGCCGTTGTCTTCGATGCGGATATCGGTGTACAGCGCGTTTTCGCTATAGCGAATTGTCACCTTTCCGCCTTCCCCGGTATGTTCGACACAGTTCTTCAAAATATTGATGAGTGCTTCTGTCGTCCAGTTGAGGTCGCCTGTAAACGCTGCGTCCTGATCGCCTTCGATGTGAAGTTCCTGCATTTTAATGTCCATCGGGATGTGCAGCGGTTCGACCGCTTTTTCGATGAGCTTGGATACCAGGATGCGGTCTTGTTTAAAATGAATCGTGCCGGCATCGATCTTCGATAGTTTCAACAGCGATGACACAAGCCAGTCCATGCGCTCGAGCTGAACGTGGAGATTGCGGATGAATTCGGTGCGTTTTGCGTCATCCAACTCGCTGTCGCGTAAGAGATCCGCCATGACCATCATTGAGGTGAGCGGCGTTTTTAATTGGTGGGAGATGTCCGAAATGGCGTTTGTCAGTTTGCCTTTGTCTTCACTAAGCAGAGCGCCGTGTTCCGACAGCATTTTCGTCACTTTGTAGATTTGTGTTTTGAGTAAGCTCAGCTCGCCTTCGCGGTTGTCGCGCACGTCGAGTTGGAAATCGCCACCGCTGATTTGCTGCAGGAAACCGGATAAGCGTTCGATTTCCCGGTAGCGCCACCAGGTGAAGATGATCGCCGTTGCACTCAGCAATAACGCAACGCCGAGCACGAACCACGCGGCCGTAGAGGAAACGAAAATAGCGGCGAGGATCGTGCCAAGGGCAGTGATCGTGGTGAGTATGACCAGCAGCCAGCGGATTTCAATATTGCGCAGCATCCTTACTCACCCGCCTTATAGCCCATGCCGCGGACCGTTTTGATGAGTTCGGGGCGTGCGGGATCATCTTCCAGCTTTTCGCGCAGCCGTTTAATGTAGACCGTCAGCGTATTATCGTTGACGAAATCGCCGCCGACGTCCCAGATGCGGTCGAGCAATTGCGCCCGCGTCAGCACTTGGCCGAGGTGGTTCGCGAAAATGAGCAGCAAGCGATATTCGAGTGCAGTGAGGAGAACTTCATTGCCCGCTTTATGGACTTTGCCGTCCGATGTGTTAATGTGCACGTCGCCGAGTTCGACGACCGTTTTCGGCTGCGCATGGCGCTGATAGCGGCGTAGCACGGAATTGATGCGCGACAACAGTTCACGCACGCGGAACGGCTTGGTGATATAGTCGTCCGCACCCATATCGAGCCCCATGACGACATTCACTTCATCATCGAACGCCGTCAGGAAAATGACCGGGATATCGCTTTTCTTTTTCACGAGCGCGCATAAGTCATAGCCGCTGCCGTCCGGCAAGGACAGATCGAAGAGGCATAAATCGATTGTTGGGAGCTGCTCTTCGATCGCCGCAGTGGCGTCCTTTGCCGTGTGGCATAACACCGTGGTGAAGCCTTCCTGTTCGAGCGAATATGTCAGGCCGGAAGCGATCGTCCGGTCGTCTTCGACTACGAGTATGTTCATTGATATTCCCCTATTCCTGTTAAAATGAAAAAAGCCTGTACCGGTAGATTTGTTATCATCTACGATACAGGCTTTCGCTCCGAGTGACTAGCGGGATCCGCCAATCCCCAGAAAATCTTAAGAATTGCCTTTTGGCTTTTTCGCCTTTTTATCGGCGTTTTCAGAGCTGTAGATAATCCCGAGTGCCAGGAACGCGATGCCGAGCGCCGGCGACATATCGCCCGTGAAACTCAAAATCAAAAAGATGAACCCGAGCATGAGAAAGACGTGCCCTGTCGATTTCATCGTCTCCACCCTTTCTTATTTTGCCGTGTTTTCCATTGTAATGAATTATACGGCCAGTCCTTGAAAAAGTTTCGGTTCCCCAAGAGGTCGGACGTCTATTGTATATTCTCTTGCATAAACCTTGTCGTTGTAGTAAGCTGTTCAAAGTGAATAACCCCATCAATCTATCTGTATAACCTTAAGGATACGGCTTAAGGGTCTCTACCAGGAACCGAAAAATCCTGATTACAGAAAGCGATCTTTTCGTTTTCTGTAATCAGGATTTTTTTATTTTCTGATAATACTTCTGCAAGTTGGACTTACGAAGCCTTGAAAAGATGAGACCACTCAGCTGATACGCAAAAGATATGGAGCAAAACAGCGCAGACTCCTGGGGGTTCAGCGAAGTGCTGAAATCCATTCGGGCGTATAGCCCGAATTAGTTCAGCTCGAGCCCCCCGGAAAGCCAGCTGTTTTGCGGAATATCTGGTGAAACACTCCAGCCATTAAAAGGCGCAAATCCGTAAAACTTGTATATATGAAAGGAAGCGTATGTTATGAATTTGAAAGTTTATATTTTAGCCCTCGCCACAGTGGCGGTCGGGCTTGTGGAATTGATCATCGGCGGCATCTTGCCGACCATCGCCGAAGAGTTCGATGTGTCCGTGAGCGCTGCCGGCCAGTTGATCACCTTGTTCGCCTTGATTTATGCCGTGGCCGGCCCGGTGCTGCTCATTGCGACGAGCCGCTTTGAGCGCAAGAAAGTGTATTTGGTTTCCATGTTCATCTTTTTCCTCGGGAACATCATGACCTTCTTCAGCCCCGACTTCACATGGATGATGATCGCGCGCGTCATTACCGCGGCGAGTACGGCGCTCATCGTCGTATTGGCCTTGACGATCGCCGCAAAAATCGTCGAGCCGCCTTACCGCGCGAAAGCGATCGGCTTGATCTTCATGGGAATCAGCTCGTCGCTCGTGCTCGGCGTCCCGCTCGGCATCCTGATCGCCGATGCGTTCGGCTGGCGCGTCATTTTCCTTGCGATCGCCGCACTTTCGCTCGGTTCGATGGCCTTGATCGCGCTTTACATCCAGCCCATTCCTGGAGGCACGGCGATTCCGCTTAAGCAGCAATTAAAAGCGGTCGCGAGTGCAAAGATCGGCACCGCCCACCTCGCGACGCTGTTCATGCTTGCCGGGCATTACACGGTTTATGCATACTTCACGCCGTTTTTGGAAACGACCATGCAGCTCAGCCCTTTCTGGGTCAGTGCCTGTTATTTGATCTTCGGGATTGCGGCAGTGAGTGGCGGCGCAATCGGCGGCACCATGTCCGATTCGATCGGATCGAAAAAGAGCATCCTTATCGTCATCTCGGCGTTTGCCGTCAGCTTGTTCGTGCTTCCGTTCACGACATTCTCGCTTGTCATCTTCTTGCCGGTGATGGTCATTTGGGCCGCGCTCAGCTGGGCACTTGCCCCGCCGCAGCAAAGCTATTTGATCGAAACCGATCCCGAAACGTCCGATATCCAGCAGAGCTTCAATAACTCGGCACTGCAAGTCGGCATCGCGCTCGGTTCCGCAGTCGGCGGTCTTACTTTGACGCAAACCGGCTCGGTCACCAGCACTGCTTGGGTCGGCGCCGTGATCGTACTCGTTGCGCTTGGCTGTGCGGTGTTCTCGATTACACGTCCAGTAATCGAACGTAGCATACGCAGCTACCAAAAATCACAGAGTCTTTAATATGAAAAAGGCCTGGTCCGCGGACCAGGCCTTTTTTCTATTCGCGGAATCCTGCTTCTTTTATAATCCACTCAGTTGCTGGAAATGTAAGCGGCGACTCCGGGAGGATTAGCGAGACAATTGAGACCCTACAGGAGCGCTAGCGACGAAGCGGCTCAATGCGAGCCCTCCGGAAAGCGTCCGCTGGAATGTACAGCAACCAAGCTCTATAAATATCAAAAGACTGTCTCCAAGTCTTTTTTATTCGCGGAATCCTGCTTCTTTCATGATCCAAACATACGGCCGCTCCGGCAAAGCTTCTTCCAACTCGCGGATCAATTCCAACAGCTCCCGAGTGAAAACTTCATACTCATCTGGCGGCGACACCACTTTCAACAATTTGATCAATGAAGCGGTCGTCCCGCGTGTGATATATCCTTTTTCCTGATGCAATTTCGCTTCTAGACGCGTGAGTTCAAGGGGCGACCTGAGCCGGAACGAATACAGCACTTCTTCGTGAGCTGCCTTGTTGCGGAACGGAAACGCGATTGACAGAATCTCGTCGAGTTCCGCTGCACTCAGTTCGATGCCGTGTTCGCCCGCATCGTCTGCGAAATCCTGGGCGATGCGCGTGCGCAAGTCCTGGTCGATGACCGTGTAGAAATTGGTGATCTGGCCGAGCGACAGGAAATTGACGAGCACCCATAGCGGCAAGTTCTTATGTTTTTCGTAGAACTCGCGGAGCTCCGGATAGCGCACGCGGTGGCGCTTCCGATGGCTTTCGATCAAATTGTTGAGCGTCGCCGTGATGCGGTCGCGTTCGTGAAAATGGATGTTGTCCGGGCTGTAATTCGCGCTGTCGAGAAAGCTGTCGACTTCCGGGAAGCGTTCGGAAAACCGGTAGGCGAGCTTCGATTTGATGCTGCGCTCGAACTTCAAGAGTTCGCTGAGCAACAACAAACGCAGCTTGCGGTCGAATTGATACAGCGCGAGGATATGATTGAACGCCGTCCCAGCTTCGTACATTTCCTCGCCGTACGGGTTTTTCGTTTCATCGCGCTCGAGAAACGGCTCTTTATAGCCATCGATCAGCGCATAATAATTATCGCGCGACAGCACGCGTCTTGCGGCCGCTTCGTCTTCAATAACGAGCCCGCGGCTTTTCAAGATCGCGAGCTGTTCGTCGTGCGTCGCAAAGCTTTTCATGGCCACCTCTCCCTGTTTAGTCATCGCTGAACAATGCGCCGGCAATGGCCGCTGCGTCTTCCTCATCTTCCATCATGACCGCCGCGCTCAAATTGCCGACTTTCGGGTCGTAACCGGCGAACCAGCCCATGTCGCCGTCATCGGTTTTGATGACGGCCGTCTTGCCGGCAAAATCATGGCCGTCTTCTTCACCGGCTTGGACGAGTGCCGTGCGGACCAATTCCGCTTGTTCGGCGCTCAGAAGCTCTTGCTTCAAGTTTTCTTCTTCAGCGTCCCCGAACAGGACCGGCTTTTTCATGTCGCCGTCCGCTAAAAACGTGCCGTACATGAGTGCCGCGTGGAGGATGTTGACGCGCACTTGGCTTTCGCCGGATGCGGAACTCGCGAGCTGGCCTTCCGAGCCGAACGTGCCGCTTTCCGAAATTTGCGAAGCCGCTAGCGGCACCGGATAATCGAATGCCTGGCCGAAGCCAAATTCATTCAAGCCTTCTAAAAAGCTATCGTCCGGCATATTGCTCGCCTGGATCGCAAAGTAGATGCTGTCGGAATGGACGAGCGCTTTTTGCATGTCGATCGGATTCGAAACACCCGGATTCGGGCGGGTGATGCGGAAATCGTTCCAGGACGGGAATTTCTGCCACGTCTCCCCGTCGATCTCGATGCCTTCCGCAGGATCCAGCGTCCCTTGCTTCATGGCCACGGCCGCAGTGATTGGCTGCATCACATAAGACGGTGGATACGCCGCCGCTGCCCGGTTGAAGAAGGGCTGGTCCGGATCGTTGGCCAGCTGGCGGAAACGGCTTTCCTTGATTCCCGGAATGAAGTCGTTCGGGTCGTAGGCCGGCGAACTGACCAACACATGCGTCTCGCCCGTGTACGGGTCGACCGCCGCGGCAGTGCCCGGTTTCTTGCCCATCTCTTTATAGATTTCCTGCTGCAAATCGGCATCGATCGTCAGTTCGATCGTCTCGCCGGCTGCCGAGGAGTTGTCGACGGCGGTGATCGTTTCGTTCTGTGCGGTCTTTTCGATCAAGATCTTGCCGCCGCGTTTTCCGCGCAGCTCGGTTTCAAAGATCTCTTCCAAGCCTTCCCGCCCGACGATATCGCCTTGGCCGTATCCCTGGCCGCTGCGCTCTTCCAGCTGTTCAGCGGTGATCGGCGCGATGTAGCCGGTCAAATGCGCCATCGATTCGCCGTACGGGTAATGGCGCATCGTCACTTTCGTGCGCTTGGTCCCGGGAATCGCAAACAGCCGGTTCAATTTTTCGCGGTCCGGCCGGACGGTTCCGAGCGGCACGTAATGATGCGGCTCGACCCACGGCTTTTCGAGTTCTGCGTCAATGTCTTCGACGGACAAATCCAAAAGCCCCGCGAGCCGCTCCGTGTAATCGTCGCGGTCGAAATTCCCCGGCACGACGCCGATCTCATAGGCATCCGTATTGCCGGCGATGACCTTGCCGTTGCGGTCGACGATCTCACCGCGTTCGGTATCGCTGATCTGCACGGAGACATTATCGCCTTCCGACAGGTTCGGCAGGATGAAGGAAGGATCCCATTCCGCGAACCATTCGCCTTCTGCGTTTTCTTCCGCCTCCTCATAGACAAAGCTCAGCGTCTTATCGAATTCGATCTCGCCGATGACGCTGTCCATCGAAATCGCCAGCGGGATATCCGCCGGCTCGTTTTTCAGCCACGGTTCTTCGCCCAATTCCCAATCGATCTCGCGCTCTGTCAGCGATAATTGCTCTTCGAGTTCCACTTGCCATTCAATGAAGGTCTCTTCCCCGAATGCCTCTTTGGCACGCTCCGTCAAAAATTCCTCGTACAGCGTTTCGTATTCGCCCGCCTGCCACAATTCCATGAACTGCTCTGCGCGGGGTGCCGGCGATGCGACCGTCTCCGGTTCCGCTTCTTCCGGCACCGGCGCTTCCGTTTCCTCGTCCGAACACGCCGCAAGCGCAAGTGCCGCGCCAAGCCCGATCATCCACAGCTTCCCTTTCCCCATTGCTACCCCTCCGTCTCCATAGCCTTTTCTACCATCTTACCCTTAAAACGCCCGCTTCAATACGGAAATTTTTGGATATGGGATTTGGAAGTTCGAAATCGACTCCTTCATCGTCCAGCATTCCCGGGATACAGCGCTATTCGCAGCAGTTTTGCGGAATACTAACATTTAAAACGAAGAATCTCGTTCATTATGAAACAAACCGCCCCATGTTCCGTATAATTAAGGAAGAAAAGGAGGCCCTTTATGTTCGCTGAAATGAAATCGCGTTATTTGATCCTCTTCACCATTCTCGGCGTCTTCGCGACTTTGGTCATCTTCATGCTGATCGGCGCGGATCCCGTCACGACCGAAATCGCGGTGCAGCTTGCCTTTTATATTGTTGTCCCGTACTTTTTCTTTCATTATTATTGGAGCAAGAACCCCGATTGGTCACTAAGTGAAGTGCTATCCACCAAAGGCATCAAGCCGTGGCTTCCCGGGATCGCGGGCATGGTGCTCGTGTCGATTGCCTTTTCGCTGACGATGTTCTGGCTGCAGCTCGCGATTGTTTCCCCCGCCTTCCCTTGGCTTGCGGAATTAATGCTGGAGCCGGTCGAGATGCCGGGCGGTGTCGGGTATGAGTATTTCATGCTGCTGACGCTCGTCATCTTGGCGCCGATCGTGGAAGAGTTCGTCTTCCGCGGCGTGTTCTTGACCCGTTTCGCGGCAAAAACTTCGATGTGGGGCGGCATCTTGATTTCGAGCTTGATGTTCGGGGTGCTGCATCTCGATTTTGTCGGCTCGTTCTTATTCGGCATCATCGCATCACTCCTGTATTTGCGCACCGGCAATTTATTGCTGCCGATCCTGTTCCACATGCTCAATAATGCGCTGGCGGCGTTGTCGATGTATGTGCCGATCGATGAGTTTTTCGCGATCGATTGGTTTATCGTGACGACAATGGCTGACATCGAAGCGAAAGCGTTCGCGAATATCATCATCATGATTATCAGCACGCTGCTCACCGCCTGGATCATCTACCGCCTCGCCAAAGGCTTGAAGGATCGAACGGAGAAGCACGAAATCACTGAACCCTTGACGGAAAGCGAAGTGCAGTAAGGAAAATTGTCGATGATCTGTCACGCCCCGTTCATATAGCGTTTATATTCGTGCGGTATGATACAGTCATACGAATTCAGGGACTTTCTAGCGGCCGCCTTTCCTGCCGCTGTGCCCAAAAGCTATAGGAGGATTTTCATGAACAACACAGCTACACCGCGCAACAACACTTTAGAAAAAAAATGGAGCTTGCGCTTGATCCAGTTCTCGGCCATCTTCGGACTGATCGGAACATATCTTGGCTCGCATATGGCCGGCCAGATGGATTACGCGCTGCGCCCGATCCACGCCCACATCCTGCTCGTCGGCTGGCTCTCGGTTTTTGCCTGGGGCGTCTTCTACCGCCTATATACCGTGAAGTACAAAAAGCTGGTCACCATCCACGGATTCCTCGCGATGATCGGGGCAGTCGGACTGACCGCCGGCATGTGGTTCTATAATTTGAATCCGTTCAATATGAACGATACCTTCGTCTTGATCTTCTTCATCGTCGGCGGCACGCTGTTGCTGTTCGCCTTCGCCTTGTTTGCAGTCATCACGTTCTTGACGGAAAAAGAGTGATTAAAACGCCCGGGCTCATCCGGGCGTTTTTTCATTTCCCCCTATTCGGCGAAATACCGTATAATGGAAGCATCGCAAAACGGAAGGGGAAATTATGGATGACCCTGAATAATTTGATCCAAAAACGCATGCTTGTGCTGATCGGCCTGGTACTTGCCGCGGCGCTCATCATTGCGCTCGTGTGGAGTTCGGATACGGTCGATACGGCGGAACAGGCGGTGCGCGATGGCGACGATGACCTCGTGTTGACGCCTGTCTATGAACTGAACGGCCGTGCGTTATTTTTTTTCATCCGCGGCGATGATAATTTCGGTGCGGCGACGGCGACAGAATCCTGGTTCGGCTGGCAACTCGACACCCGAAGCGAAGCGACCATCCCCTCACTCGACGACCCGGACCGCATCGACAGCTATATGAGCAGCGACGGCTTGGTCTACGGACTGTTTGACCCGGCTGACGGGCGCCACGTGCAGATTGGCGAGGTTCCAACTGACCAACTATTGCTTGGCGAGCGCTTCCCGGGCGAATTAATGGAAGAAACCGGTCTCGCCGGAAAAGCGGTCTGGTTTATCGAAAACGCACCAGAAGAACGCCCGATCCCGCTCCAATTGCTCGATGCAGACGGACAGGAATTGCAGCGGTTGGAAATGTATTAATTTAAAATAGCCTCCACCGTGCAGCTCTCTCATGCACGGCGAAGGCTATTTTTGTGTGTTGCATAATTTCAAGGAAACTTTTACAGACTTGATTCGTATTTCCATTGAGCATCAGCTACTATTTTGCAGCGGGAGGAACAGCTTTTGACAATTAAATCAGATGACCCAATTAAATACCCCACTCAACGCACAAGTGGAGTTTGGCTTCTCTATATCGGAATGATTATTATCGCTGCGGCACTTGCCGGCGGGCCATTGCTCGTCCAGCCTGTGTTGCTTGGGGCCGGTTACGCGATCGGCTTCGTGTTGATCTTGGCATTGCCATTTGTGAACCGCAAACTGGCATACGGCAAAAACTCCAAGTTCCAAGATCGCTTTGAAAACATCGCGATTTTTCTAAATATCGCCTTATGCACAGCATGCGGACTTATCGTCGGCTTTTCGGACCTGAGGGTATTTTGGCTGAGCCTGTTTATCGCCGTCGGAATCCATTTCGTCCTCTTTTATTTCTCTCAAGGCAGTTGGATGGTAGTGCTCGCCATTTTAACAATCGGCAATGGCGTTCTTGGCTTGCTGCTTGTGGATGTCCCTTTTCTTGTGTTCGCGATAATCGATGGCGGCTTGAAAATGGCCATCGGAATAAAGCTGCTTTTGCAAAAGCATCCTTCATTTAAAGCCACTAAACAGATTTCCGCCTAATATTCAAGATTCTCGGGAAGCTGAAATTTATGCTTAGTGTTTTTCTTTTGTCCTCTCAGCTTCTGCTTTCCCGATTGAAAATCCGTCAAATAAGCGGCCGCCGTAAGGCTCGAGGACACTTTCAACAAATTCGATAATATGTTCCGTTTCGTCAGTCCGGTAAAAATGCTCGAACGCCTCGACAAAGCGGACCGCAAGTTCATGGTCATGCGCTTCAAGTGACCGAATGACCCACTTGGATGAGCCGATCCATTTTTGTTCCGTGCGCAAAATGAATTCGCTCACCAAATCCGAAAGCGTGTTGACACAAAACAGCCGTTCTTTCCGGTCGTCGCTGCCCCGCAAATCGTCCAGCACATCGGTAATGAAATAGCGTTTTGTGCGGATCGTATCCGTGCTCCACGCTTCCGGGCCTGCTTCAAGCAAGGCTTTTGCTTCTTGCTGTATGCTTTCCATGATGCCGGTATCTTTCAGGATGATGCCTTCACTGACCATGCGCGGCATGCTCGGCTTGGCGGCTTTGCGATCTTTCTCGAAAAATACCTTATATGATGTGAGGTTATAGACAAATACTTCAATCGGCCAGCCGAAAGCGACCAAGGATTCGCGGTACGAGTTCATCAAGGTTTCATCGAACACGACGATATCGAGGTCCGAAGTCGCCGTCTCCTGCCCGCGCACGACGCTTCCCGCAAGCAGCGCGCCACGGCAATGGCGGAAATTCGTTTCGACAAATACTTTTGCTGCATGGATCGGATCCAAACGTTCTTTCATGGCTATTTCCCCCAAAGTCTGTTTGTCTTTAGCATACCCTACCTGGTGCAGAATTGCGCATAAAAATACAGACATTCTGTTGAATGCCTGCGTTTCTTAATTATTCAAGTCAGCCAGCGCGCTCCTGAGGCCCGGATAGCGGAAGCGGAAACCTTCCCGCACGAGCCGCTCCGGCACGGCCCAGCGGCTTTTCAGGATCAATTCCGTTTCGGTCCGGAGTGCGGCTGCGCCTGTTTCAAGCATCCATTTCGATGCAGGGAGCCCACCCCGGCGGTTCATCGATTGCCGCAGCATTTTCATCCATTCCTGGTTCGTGACCGGATTCGGTGCGGAGGCGTTGAAGACGCCCGACAGTTCATCGCGGTGCTGCATGAAACGCACGGTGCGGTACAAGTCTTCGATATGGATCCAGCTGAACATCTGCCGGCCACTTCCTTGTTTGCCGCCGAGCCCGTATTTCACGAGCTTGCGGTACGGCTCCATGACGCCGCCGTCACCGAGGACAATGGCGATGCGCAATGCCACTTGGCGCGTGTCCGGCAAGTGGAATGAAAAGAAGCTGTCTTCCCAGGCTTTCGCGACAGCTACGGAAAATCCGCGCCCGATTTCCCCATTCCGCTCCGTCATGGGGCGGTCTTCGGCATGGCGGTAAATCGTGGCCGTGCTGGCATTGACCCATAATTCGGGAGCGGTGCTGCATGCTTCGATCATTCGGCCAAGCGTCTCGGTCGTTTCGGTGCGGGAATTAAAAATCTCGCGTTTATTCGCTTCGGTATAGCGGCAATTGACGGATTTCCCGGCGAGGTTGATCACCAGTTTGGCCCCGTCAAGCGCATCTTTCATGGCGCATGCGTCGTCCCATTGGATATGTCCTGACTGTCTGGAAATGATGTGAACGCGGTAGCCGAGACGCTCGTATTTTTCTTTCAAGTACATTCCGATGAACCCCGTGCCGCCTGCGATGACTGCTTTCTTAACCATATTTTTACCTCTTTTCGCCGTAATTCTATCATGATAGACGACAGATCTATAAGAATAGTTGCAGTTTTTTAGGGAATCCCTTCCCAAGCAGAGAGGTCTGTTGAAACTGTTGATTTTGTTCCGCTTCGGTTACACTTGTTTTTATGCGTTTCCTTAAATGAAGAAAGTTGGTGGATGAATTGAAGAAAAAGAAAGGCTTAACTTTTAAAGTCATCAGTGCCTTGATCTTAGGTGCGATCACAGGACTGCTTTTAAATCTTTTTGCGCCCGAAGTTTTCGCAATACTCAATCCTTACGTCTTCGTGCCGGTCGGGCAGATTTTCCTCGCCCTCATCAGCATGCTCGTCGTGCCGCTCGTGTTCTTGTCGATCGTCCTCGGGACCGCCGGGCTTGGCGATCCTGCGAAACTCGGCCGCATCGGCATCAAGACCATTTCGTATTTCCTCGTGACGACGACCATCGCCATTGCGATCGGCCTCGGCCTCGCAGCCGTCGTCCAGCCGGGTGCAGCAGGTGATTTCGATATCGACGCGGCGACTTACAGCCCGGACGATGCCCCATCGATCGCCGATACGCTGCTCAACATCATCCCGAAAAACCCGCTTGAAGCGATGACCGAAGGCAATATGCTCCAGATCATCGTCTTCGCGGTCTTTGTCGGCTTGGCGCTTACCGCGCTTGGCGATAAGACAAAAGGCATCTTGAATCTCGTCGAACAAGGCAATGAAGTGATGATGTACCTCGTCGGAATCGTCATGCGCTTTGCCCCTTACGGCACATTCGGCTTGATTGCCACGGCGATCGGTTCACAAGGCCTTGCCGCGATCCAGGCGATGGGCTCCTATATGCTCGTCGTCATCGGCGCGCTTTTGATCCACGCCATCTTGACCTATGGCGGCACCGTGTGGCTGATGGCGAAAAAGAGCCCGGTCTGGTTTTTCAAAACTTTCATGCCTGCCATGACCGTCGCTTTCAGTACATCCAGCAGCACGGGCACGCTGCCGGTTTCGATGGAAGTCGCGCAGCGTGATTTGAAGATCCCGAAGTCGGTCAGTTCGTTCGTCCAGCCGCTCGGCGCGACGATCAATATGGACGGGACGGCGATCATGCAAGGTGCCGCGACGATGTTCATCGCACAGGCCTTCATGGTCGATTTGACATTCGGCCAATTATTGACGGTCGTATTGACCGCAGTGCTTGCGAGTATCGGAACGGCCGGCGTCCCTGGTGTCGGGCTGATCATGCTCGCGATGGTCTTGTCGAGTGTCGGCCTGCCGGTTGAAGGCATCGGCCTTGTGCTCGGGATCGACCGCTTGCTTGATATGTCACGCACAGCAATCAATATTTCCGGTGACGCGGCTTGTGCATTGATGGTCGCAGAAACCGAGAAAAAGCACGGCTTGACAGAAGAAACAGCTATGGACACTCAAGAAGCATAATTGTATAAAGCCTCCCGGCAATGTCGGGAGGCTTTTTTCGATGGCAGGACTCAATCATGCTGATATAACGATAAATGTGAAATGAAAAGAAGTGATAGGAAAAGCTTCCGCTTTTCGACTGCGTTGCAGGGGGCTGCTTGCCGTGGGGCGGGTGTTGAGCCAACGTGCCGCAAAGAACGCAGCACGTTTGTCTCGCCAGCCCGCGCGGTCCCACAGGCGTCAGCCCCCTTCCACTCCGTCTCTAGTTTTAGAGGGGAAGGAATTTTCTTCTGTTCGCTCGATAGAAAATGTGAAAATGCGTCAGGTTTTGTAGCTCACGTCAACTTTGCTGTGAATGGAAGTTAATTAGTTCCGATCCATCAACCAAATTTCTGGTTCAAGCACCAACGTGCCAGGCGCCGCGTACTTAGAAGCGATTCCCCCACTAGCCGGCAACTGTGTAATGAAGCAAATCTGCTTAAACGCACCCGAATCAATGAAATCTCTCAGCCGACCAGCGTAAAGGGGTGAGCCGACGCAGTAAGACAAGTGTTCTTCTTGGCTTATTGCAAGAGGCCATCCCAAAGCATGGCGGCGACTGCCAAGACGATGCTCAACCAGAAAACCGAAACGTTTCCACAAGCAAACCCTCGCTATCTTACTTTAACTATCACCCGGGGAAGCGATTCCCCCGCTAGACGGCAACTAATTACAGAAGCAAATCCATTTAAACAATCTAGATGCAATGAAATCTCTCAGCTGCCGAGCCTCCAGGGTGAAGCGAAGCCGTAAGACAAGTGTTCTTCTTGACTTACGGCGGGAGCTCAACCCAAAGCAAGGCAGCGGCTATATTGCTGAAGCATTAATAGAATCCAAAAACACTTCCACACCCAAACCCTCGCTATCTTCATCTGAATGCCACACATCACTCTTCTTATATCGCGGTCCAGCCGCCGTCGACTTTGATCGTTTCGCCGGTGACAAAATTCGATAGATTGGACGCTAAATACAATACCGCGCCGGATGTGTCTTTCGGCTGCGACAGGCCGTCGAGCAGGATGCGGCTGTTGACGTCGTCTTTGAACGCCTGGTCCTCGAACATCTTCTCCGTAAACTCCGTCTCAACGAATGTCGGCGCAACGGCGTTGACGCGAATCCCTTGCTTCGCCCACTCGACCGCGAGCGCTTTGGTCATCTGCACCATGCCGCCCTTGCTCGAGCAATAAGCGGCGCGCTTGATGTAGCCGACAAATGCCATTTGCGATGCGATGTTGATGATGCGGCCGCTTTTTTGCGCGAGCATGTATTTCGCTGCTGCTTGGCTCGCGAAAAACGCCGACTTTAAATTCAAGTCAAGCACCGTATCCCAATCTGCTTCCGTTACGTCCATCGCCGGTTTCGCGATATTGACGCCGGCGTTGTTGACGAGGACATCAATTGTGCCGAACTGAGTGGCGGCAGTGTTGATCAACTTTTTCACTTCATTAATATCACTCAAATCCCCGGCGACCGCGATGCACTTCGGGTTATGGGCGCGCAGTTCCTCAAGCGCGGCTGCGAGCGCTTCCTCGTTTCTTCCGGAAATCGCAACGTTTGCGCCGAGTTCGGCGAACGTCAGCGCAATGTCTTTTCCGAGGCCTTTGCTGCCGCCGGTGACGACGACCGTTTGCCCTTTGAGTTCAGCGAAATAATTTGTCATCTTAGCCCTCCTGTTCCAAATCGTTTTTCAAAAACTGGATTAAGGTCTGTTCGCGTTTGCGGTTGATTTTTTCGGACACGTCGGGCGCCCACTCGTAGAAACCTTGTCCTGTTTTATCGCCGAGCTTGTGCTGGTCGACTAACTGCGACAAGATTTTGCCGGAGCGCTGATCGTCCGCTAAGTCTTCGAATAAATAATTCGAGATGGCCGAGAACACATCGAGCCCGCCCATATCCGCCGTCATCAACGGCCCCGTTACCGGAAGGCGCCGCCCGATGCTGTAAGTGACCGCGGCATCGATGTCTTCCTTGCTCGCAGCGCCCGCATCCAACAGCGCTTGCGCTTCCCGGAACAATGCGTATTGCAGGCGGTTGCCGATGAAGCCCGGCAATTCCTTGTTCAGCAGGATCGGTTTTTTATTCATCGCCTTCAATAAGGCCATCGTGCGTGCGGTCGCTTCTTCTTGGGTCCGTTCCCCGTTAACGACTTCGACAAGCGGGATCAAATGTCCTGGGTTCCAGAAATGGGCGACGATGAAGCGTTCCGGATGGTTCATTCCTTCAGCGAGCAGCGAAGGCTTGAAACCTGATGTGTTGCTTGCGATGATGACCGAAGGATCGATGAGGCTTTCCAATTGCTTATACAAGTCTCGTTTCAATTGCAGCTTTTCCGGGACGACTTCGAGAATGAATGTCGCCTCTCCTACCGCTTCTTCAAGCGATGTCGTAAATAGGATTCTCCCGCGGATTGCCTGCGCTTCATTCTCATCAAACAAGCCATTGTCTGCCATGACGGCCAGTTTTTGCGCCAAGCCTTTGTCCGCATTCGTGACGTCCTGTTCGTTGATGCCGTAGACGGTCGGCGTGTGGCCGGACCAGGCCGCGGACAGGGCGATCGAATGCCCCATCGTTCCCGCTCCGAGTATTGTCAATTTCTCCATATGAGTTCACCTCTTTTTTAGGATGGATGATACAAGGAAACCCAACAACTTCCGAATCGGATAGCTGTTGGGCATGTGAATCTTATAGGCCGATTGAGAATAAAATCACAGCGAGTACCGCACCGAGAAGCGGCACGACAACGGACAATGCACCGAATGCCGGATAGGCGTCGCGGTGGGTTTCTCCTGCGATCGAGCGGATCGTCGTGACGACGTAACCGCCTTGCGGCAAGGAATCAAGCGAGCCGGACGAAATGGCGACGGTCCGGTGCAAGGCTTCCGGGTCCACGCCCATATCGAGATAATGGGGCGCAAGCAGCGGAAGCGCAATCGCCTGGCCGCCCGAAGACGATCCGGTGAGCCCGGCGATGACCGCGACAGCGAGTGCCCCGCCGATCAACGGGCTGCCCGGGATGCCGGTCATGACATCGACGGCTGCTTCAAAAGATGGCGTCGCTTTGACGACTCCGCCGAAGCCGACGACTGCGGCGGTGTTGGCGATCGCGATGACCGCTCCCATTGCGCCGTCGCCGAGCGCTTTGCTCAAGTTGCGGATGAATTTGATGTTGATCAGGCAAGTCGAGACGATCCCGCCAGTCAAGGCGATGATCAACGCGGAAGTGCCGAGCGAATCATGGAAGATGTACGAGAACCCAAGGACGACAAGAAGCGGCACCATGCTGAGGAGCGGGTTCGGCAATTCTTTGCGCGATTCATTGTCCGGGTCGGTTGGGCGTGATTCGAACTCTTCGCCTTTCGCTTTCGCTTTGTTGATCATTTTCGTCAGCCACCAATAACCGAAGACCATCATGAACACTGCGACGATCGCGCTGACTTCCCAGCCGGCATACGGCGAAGTGCCGAGAAATTCAATCGGGATCCAGTTCTGGATCTCCGGTGATCCGGCAGACGTCATCGTGAATGTCGTCGAACCGAAAGCGAGTGCCGCCGGAATGAAGCGGCGCGGCAAATTCGCCTGTTTAAACAGGCTGAGTGCCATCGGGTACACCGAGAATGCGACGACGAACAAGCTGACGCCGCCGTATGTAAGGACCGCACAGGCGAGCACGACCGCAAGCGCTGCTCGTTTCATGCCCATCTTGCCAACGATCCAGCGCGATACGCTATCGGCAGCGCCCGTGTCTTCCATCACTTTCCCGAAAATCGCCCCGGTCAGGAACATCAAATACCAGGACGCGATAAATCCGGTGAAGCCGTCCATGTAATTCGTCAAATAATTGGCCGCCCCTTCTCCCGCCAGTTGCGGGAACAGAGGCAAACCGTTCAGTACTGCCACAAACAAAGCCGTCAGCGGCGCTGCGATGAGCAAGTTCATGCCGCGCATCGTCAGGACAATGAGTAAAATCAATCCACCAAACATGCCGATTAAACCGAGCATCTATTATTCCTCCCATACCACCTAAATGAAATTAGTTCTTGCCGTATCTTCTGACGCGGAGGAGTGCCTGCTCGGCATGCCCTGCGAAATTCTCCAATTGGCACAAGCGCGCTGCATATTCCCCGATATAGGCGCTCGCTTCGGGTGTTGTCACTTTCTGGTACGTGACGGTCTTGATGAACTTCCCGACCCACAGCCCGCCGGTGTAGCGTGCTGCGCCTTTTGTCGGCAAGGTATGGTTCGTGCCGATGACTTTGTCGCCATACGCGACGTTCGTTTCCGGCCCAAGGAATAAGCACCCATAATTGGTCATGTGTTCCAGGAAGTAATCCGGATCTTCCGTCAGGATCTCGACGTGTTCAAATGCCAAACGGTCCGCTTCGATGCGCGCTTCTTCGATTGAATCGACAAGCAGGATCTGCCCGTAATCTTCCCAGGATACACGCGCGACGTCCGCTGTCGGCAAGGTCTCCAATTGGCGTTCGATTTCTTTCACGGTTTCGTTCGCGAGCTGCTCTGAAGTGGTGATCAACGCTCCCGGTGAAGTCGGCCCATGTTCGCCTTGCCCGAGAATATCGGTGGCGACCATTTCCGCATCAGCCGTATGATCAGCAACGACCAAAGTTTCGGTCGGCCCGGCGAACAAGTCGATGCCGACGCGGCCGTAAAGCTGGCGCTTCGCTTCTGCGACAAACGCATTGCCCGGCCCGACGATCATGTCGACCGCTTCGATCGTTTCCGTGCCGATCGCCATCGCTCCCATTGCCTGGATGCCGCCGAGCAAGTAGATCTCATCCGCTCCGGCAAGGGACATCGCCGCAATCGTCGCGTGCGGGATTTCGCCGTTGATCGGCGGTGTGCATGCGATGACGCGTTTAACGCCAGCGACTTTCGCTGTCAAAACGCTCATATGGGCGGAAGCGACCATCGGGTAGCGGCCTCCTGGGATGTAGCAGCCGACGCTGTTGACGGGGATGTTTTTATGCCCCAGAACCACACCCGGGATCTGTTCCACTTCGACATCATTCAAGGAATCGAGCTGCGCTTCGGCGAACGCCTTGATGTTCTTTTGTGCGAACTTGATGTCTTCGATGACGCTGTCTGGAACTTTGGAAACGATTTCATTTATTTCCGCATCAGACAAGCGGAACGATTCAGGCGCCCATTTATCGAATTTCTCGGAAAGTTCACGGACCGCCGCATCGCCGCGTGTTTCCACGTCCTTCAATGCCTCTGCAACGATCTGCGATACTTTCGAGTCGTTTGCGCTCACTTCTTCCTGTGATTTCCCTGCTTTCAATACTTTGACCATTATGAAAACCTCCATTACTGATTTTTTGCATACGTATTCAAATTAAGATATAAACTCTCTTTGAATACGTATGCAAAACTGTTGTTAAGAACAAGAATATTTTAATTATTTCAGAAAGTCAACCACGGATTATGTGGTTTTTCTTTCCACAAAGCTTCCTTCCACTTCGACAGCCCGCGCCCGGCCCGTGTATTCGCTGATTTCCGACAGCAAATAATTTACCGTTTCATCGACCATTTTTTCGATCGGCTGTTCCCACGTCGTCAGTTCGTACGCCGGCCAGGAAGCCATGTCGATATTGTCGAAGCCGATCACTTTCACCTGTTCCGGGATCTGCACTCCCTGCTTGCGGAAAGCATCCATGACACCGAGTGCCATGATGTCGTTCGCCGCAAAAACGGCAGATGGGATCTTGCCTGCCGACAGGATTTTCTGCGCGGTTTCGTAACCTCCGTTATAGCTGAAATCCGAGGTGTATTTTTTATAGGCGATGCCCCGCTGCTTCAATACTTCCGCAAATCCCTGTTCGCGCTCACGGCTCGTCGAGGTGTCTTCGTTTCCGGAAATATACACCATCTCCCCCGTTTCAAGTGCCGCCAGGTATTCAGCGATTTTACGGCTGGCGTTCAAGTTATTGCAGCACACCGAATGGAATTGGCTGCTTGTCAGTTTGCGATTGAAAAAGACGAGCGGAATGCGGTTGGCCTGAAACGCTTCTGCGACGTTCATCGACATCGACGCATCCGTGATGATCACTCCCGCCACGTTGTAATTGAGCAAGGTGTCGATGTCGTCGCTTTGGATTTCGTCATTGTTCGTATGGACGAACAAGACGCTATAGCCGTGCTTTTTGAACGAAGTGGTGAATTGCTTGAGGACCTGCGGATAGAAGGGGTTCTGGACGCCTTTCATGACCAGGCCGATGATTTTTGAACTGTTGGTGATCAGGCTTCTGGCGTATTCGTTCGGGCGATAGCCGAGCTCTTTCGCTGCGGCCAGCACTTTTTGGCGGGTTTTTTCCGTGACTTTCGCTCCGTCGAAAAACACGCGGGATACAGAAGACTGCGAGACCCCCGCGAGCTTTGCGACATCCTTGGCATTGACTGTCGGTTTCATCATACATTCATCCTTTTCCGTTGATCTGCTTGGCTTTCAGATTACACCATCCCCTATTATTTTGCATCTGTTTGTCTGGAAATGAATGTGTGTGGGATTGAAAAGAAGCGAGAGGAGAAGATTGCGCTTTTCGGCTGCGTTCCAGGAGGCTGCTTGGGGCTCGCAGTGGCGGGTCATGCAGCTGATTCGGCAGGACACCGCGCTTTCAGCTGCCCGGGGCGGGTGCCCAAATTTCATTGTGTTCGGGCATTCTGCTACGCAAATGAATGGAAGTTAATTAGTTCTGATCCACCAATCAAATTTCTGGTCCAAGCACTAACGTTCCTGACGCCGCGTGCCGGCAAGCGATTTTTCCCTATCTTTATCTACACACCACCAATAAAAAGCAGGGGCAGCGAATACTCAATCGATAAAATATCGCATCATCTTCATTCCGCAAACAAACCGCTTCGTTCCGCAAACAACCTCTTCGTTCCGCAAACAAATCACTTCGTTCCACAAACAACCGCTTCATTCCACAAAAAAACCGCACCCGATTGGATGCAGCTGCACTATTCTTGCTCCGCACTTTTCCTGAACACGTCCCAGCTGCCGTCATGCCGTTTGGCGAGGAGCACGTCGGGATCTTCGTTGCTTGTGTAAATCTCGGCGCCTTCAGCGAGGAAGTTGGAAGAAAAATCGGCACTCGGCATGACTTCGGGTGCCGTCGACTGGGTGATGGCGCCGAGCCTTGCCGACTCGCTGTATTCGCTGCCTTCCAGTTCGCCTTCCCATACATATTCTTCGCCTTCGACGATTAAAATGCCGGCATAGGAACCGGACTCTTCTCCATTGCTGAAAGTCTGTTCGCCGCATGCCCCGAGAAACAGGAGTGCGGCGATTAACGCAATGGCTTTCCAAAATCGGTTCATTGGCGTACTCCCCTTTCCTATCGTCTATTCGACGTTCTTTTCAGCGGCTGCGTTTCACGCTTATGCAGGTTCAGCCATGTTTTTTCTGGTGTTCTTTCTTGCGGCGCAAATAATCTTCGTCTTCGCGGATCTCGTCCCATCTTTTTTTGAAGATGGCGGCGGATTCGGCTTTGACCTCATCGATCTGGCGTTCCTTGATCGAGCCGTCTTCGTTGTATTTGCGGCCGCCTTTGTAATTCGTGTAGCGCCGCGCACGGGTATAGCCCATCTGGATGAATTTGCGGGCCATGTCCATGCCGACGAAATCATCCTGCTTGCGGTATTCCTCGAACATCTCGGAAATCTTGTCGCACGATTCCTGGGCGATTTCCGGTGTCTTGAAGCGCCAATGGGGCAGGATCTCGCTTTTATACGGCTCGACGAGGAGCACTCCCTGCTCGCCTTTTCCGACGCGGTACAGTTCGGGATTTTTCCGCAAGTCCAAATTTTTATAGTCCAGATCGTAATCGAATGCCATGCTGCACCCTCCTTTTGCTGGAACTATACCCCTTCGCGCCGGTTGAAAAACGGCATGGAAAAACCGCCTCGAAGGCGGCAGTCCATTAAGCGTGTTCGATGCTCTTTTTCGAGAAGGCTTGGATGTCCGTGATGACGTCTTTCAGGATGTCGATCGATTTCAGCGGGTCGCCGATGAAATCCATGCCATGGTTGACGTCTTTTAACACATGCGAATCCAGGCGGCTGTTGGCCTGGAGTTCCTCCATCCGGCTGCGGTCGAAGTAATGGTCCTTATCGCCGATAAAGCCCAGCGCAGGATTCGGGCACTCTTTCATTGCCAAGAAGACATCCTCGTGCTTGATGAGAGGCGTCAGCCAGACGGTTTTCGCGCCTTTGAATTTCTTGCGCCCGAGTTCGCTTGCGAGCGCGATCGTGCCGAGCGACTTCGCGACGAGGAAGAATTTTTCATAGAGGCTGCCTTTCAATACTTGGTCAATCACTTGCTTGACGTCGTGTTTCACCGCTTCGTCGATTTCCGCCATCGTGTACTCGTCGTATAAAGGATTCGTGTAGTCGTAATTAATGCGCAGGATATCGTACTCCTGTTCCACGAGCAGCCGCTCCGTATAATGGAATAACGGGCTTTTCGCCGTATAGCCGATGCCCGGCAGGAAAATCGCGAGTTTTCTCGTCTGGTCCTGGTTCAGGACAAGGCTGTAGTTGATCGCCTGGCCCTTATTCAATTGAATCGTTCGGTTTATTGTTTTCATGTGTTCCACCCCTTTCCTCCATTATAAAGTTTTTCCCGTTAATTGCGTGTAAATTTTCCTAAGAATTTGAAAACTTCATTACGGGCGGTTTTTCTTCTCTGTTATAATATCCATATCATGAATATTGGAGGCAGTTCTATGTGGAAAGGCATTCGCTGGACTGCGTTTTCGGTCCTGATGGCCATCAGCATCCTATTTGCCGTCAAAGGCGTCCAAGTGTGGCTGATGCGCCATGCCACGGAACCGGTCGCGATCCAGTTCTATTTCTTTGAAATCGGCGAAGCGGTGCTGCCGGGCAACCTCGTGTCCTATGCCGTGGCATTTTTCGTCGCGGCATTCATCACCGCGGTCGCGGCATTCGCCTTTATCGCGAGGCGGCTATTTGGATTTTAACTTAATCGGGAAAGAGGGATTTGGATGAATACGGAAAAAGACAAAATGTTGGCGGGCGCGCTTTACCGGGCGGACGATCCGGTATTGGTGCGCGAACGCGTGAATGCCAAGCGGCTATTGCGGTTGTTCAATAAATCGATGGAGACCGACGGCCAGGAACGCAAGCGTTTCATGAGCCAATTGCTCGGCTCGAGCGGCGACCATCTGTATATCGAGCCGAATTTCCGCTGTGACTACGGCTACAATATCCACGTCGGGCATAATTTCTTCGCCAATTTCGACTGTGTGTTCCTCGACGTCTGCGATATCCGCATCGGCGACAATTGCCTGGTGGGGCCTGGTGTCCATATCTATACGGCGACCCACCCGCTCGATATCGAACAGCGGCTGAGCGGCGTCGAATACGGCAAAGGGGTGCGCATCGGCGATAATGTCTGGATCGGCGGGCGGGCGGTCATCAACCCGGGGGTCACGATCGGCGATAATGCCGTCATCGCCTCCGGTGCGGTCGTCGTCAAAGACGTTCCGGCAAACACCGTCGTCGGCGGCAATCCGGCAGAAGTCATCAAAACGCTCTAAAGCCGGCTTGCCCGGCTGAAATTCCCCGCGCTACGCTGACTAAGCCATCTTCTCATAAACCGCCTCCTGGGGCGGTTTTTATCTGCCTTCCTATCTTTTGGATCTTTTCAAAAAGCTTATTGACACCTTCTCGAACGTTCATATATTATTGAGTTAACTTATTTAATAAATTTGTTAACCAAAAAAGAAGGGGCGTTTTTTCCATGAATCACTCAAACAAAAAACTGCGGATGATGATCGTGACGGCTTTGTTCGCGGCCATTATCGGCATACTCGCTCAAGTCACCATTCCCTTGCCGCTCGTGCCGATTACCGGCCAGACCTTGGCGATCGGGCTTGCCGCCACGATTTTGGGCGCGCGCTATGGCACACTGTCCATCTTGGTGTATCTGGCAATCGGCGCCGCCGGAATTCCGGTATTCGCGCAAATGTCAGGTGGCTTGGGCAGTCTGTTCGGGCCGACGGGCGGCTATTTGTTCGGGTTCATCCCGACCGCATTCGTCATCGGCTATTACCTCGAGAAGGTGGGCTTTACGGTCATGAACGCCGTCATCGCCAATATCCTCGGCATGTTCGTGGCGCTGGGATTCGGGACGGTTTGGCTGAAGATCTTCGCTGAACTTTCCTGGACCGGCGCCTTCATGGGCGGTTTCGCGCCATTCGTTCTCGTCGGCGTCATCAAAGCCGTGCTTGCTGCGTGGATCGGCATCTCGGTGAGGAATCGCCTGGAATCGGCGAAGCTCCTACACGGTTTGGAGGCGTAATATCCTGGTTCGCCATTGGAAACATGAAGGCCACACAAAAGAGACGAAACCCATCCCTTGGGTTCCGTCTCTTTTGATTTGGCATGAATTAACTTATTTTCAGGAGCTGTATGGAATTAATTATTCCAGTAATTATTGGCAGCTGCCACCGTTTGGAAATGAATGGCCACCACTTGGGACGCAAACGTTAAACTGTCTGCGTTATTGGCGTATACCGGACGCAGTTTTTTCCGTACACTCTCATCCGGCTGGGTCATCCCGACAGCTTTACGCGCCAGTTTCACTGCTAATTTGTAGCCTTCTTCGGGTGTTTCCGTTTTTAGTGTAGGAAGCCACGATTCCTCGGTCATTTGAATTCCTCCTTTGATTTACTTGGTTTATCCATCGCTCTCTTTGCAAAGAATTGAATGGCCGCCCTGAATCACGCCTCCTTTTCTTGCAAACTTATAATCGCCATCAGCCATCTCTTATGTACCCATCATAACATGAATTCAGAATTTTAAGATAATATTTCATTGATTGATTTATAAATCACCCAGCAGCAATTTTTCGGCTGCGCTTGTTTTACTGAATACCCATTCATTTATTCCGGTTTTTCTAGTAAGATGGCTATATAGACAGCAGATGGATAATCAGTGAATGGAGGGCTTCAAAATGTTAAAGAAGCGGGCGGAAGCCGGTGAAAAGAATAAGGTTTCCTATCTCAACGGCACCATCCAATTCCGGGGGATTTCCTTGAATGTTTACAGCTATTTGGCGGATGGCGTCCTGATCGACACGGGCGCCCGTTCCTTGCGCAAGTATTTCGAACCGTTTATCGACCGCGCCGATTTCGACCAGGTCGTGCTTACCCATTACCACGAAGATCATTCAGGGAATGCCGCCCATATTGAAAGAACCCGCAACACCCCGATTTACCTGAGCGGCAAGACCATCGATGCCTGCGCACAGGCGGCGGATTATCCGCTGTACAGGAAGCTGTTCTGGGGCAAGCGGAAACCGTTCCATGCCAACGCGCTGCCTGATAGCTTCACTTCCCGCAACGCCACCTGGGACGTCATCGCTACGCCAGGCCATGCGCATGACCATCAAGCATTCTTCAACCGGGACACCGGGCAAATGTTTACCGGGGATTTATTCGTCAATGAACGCACGAAAGTCGTGTTGGCTGAAGAGAACATTCCCCAACTCATCACTTCGCTCGAACGGGTGTTGCGCTATGATTTCGGAGATGTCTTCTGCAGCCATGCGGGCTTTGTGGAAGGCGGGCGCCAGGCGCTCGAACGGAAACGGGATTATTTGCTGGGCATCCAGCAAGACGCATTCGCCCTCCGGCAGCAGGGCTACGGGGCAAAAGAGATCCGCGACCGGTTACTGCCGAAAACCTACCCCATCACCACATTATCAAGAGGCGAATGGGATTCGCTTCATCTCATCACTTCACTCCTGGAAGACAGCCGCTGAGATTCCTGCTCTTTTCATCGCATAAAAAAAGAAGGCCCCAATCGGAATCCTTCTTTTTGCCGTCCGGCTGACTTTCCAGCCTGCCAGCTTATTCGCTGATTCCTTTCGTATTGCCCAACACTTCATCCCAGTTGATGGTGCCGTCTTTTACCGCATCCCGGCGCTCTTTCGTCATGGCGTCGCTCGGTCGCCCTCCGCCTGGCCAGTCACTGTCATGCTTGTCGAATTCCGGGCGGTCCTGTGACAGGACGAAAGCTGCCAAGTCGGCGGCTTCCTGATCGCTCAGGGATTTCTCGTTGCCTTTAGGCATATTGTTCTGGATATAGCCAGCCATATTGGACATGCGCGCAAGGCCGGCGCCGTCATTGAATGAACCATCTCCCCATAGGGCCGGTCCAGTATTCGACCCGGTGCCTGAACCATCCTGCGCATGGCAAGCTATGCAGCTTTGCTGGAATAATTCTTCGCCATTGGCTACATCCGGCGTCGGCACATCTTCCATCGTGTTGATCTTGCGCCACTCCAAGTCCGCATTGACCGGGATGCCTTCCGAGATATACGTCAAGTAGGCAACCATGGCATCCAGATCTTCATCATCTTCAGCGAACGGTTCCCCGTTCATGCTGCGGACCATGCAGCCATTGATCCGCTCTTCCATGGTGACCATTTCGTCTGACCGGCTGATATACTCCGGATAGATAGCTGTCACCCCGACGAGCGGTGAAGAATCTTTTTCAAGCCCGGCCCCTGCATGGCAGCTGCTGCAAGACAATTCATTGACCGCAGCCTAGCCATCTTCGACTGAAGCCGCTTCCGAACGCAGCACTTCCGAAGTATTATTGAGCAATTCATGGCCCCGCAGGATGGCTTCTTTGTCGGGCCCGTCCGGCACATCTTCAATGGATGGCGGATTGAACTCGACCCCGGCCGTTTCCTGGCTCGTCGTTTGCTCGGCCGGCGCCGGTTTGGCCTGCTTCTGCTGTTCTTTCGATAATTCGCTGGACAATACAGCGATCGCTATGATTGCTAAAACCAATAGAAATACACTTGCCGACATCAAGATTTTCTTCATTGCTTTCTCCTCCTCTTCTATATAGATATATCTCTATAATGGCGATGGGAAACCTATACGACGGGAGGTATTTTTTATTTTTCAACAGAATAGATAAAAACCGCCCAGGAATGCTGTCACCGGGCGGTTTTTATCTGTTTGGGAAATTATAGTTCGACAGCGGTTCCGAGTCCCGCTTCCTGCGCTTTCCGGTAGACGCCTTTTGCGACGGCTAAATCGAAATACGCAGCGCCGACACATTTGAAGAACGTGATTTCTTCACTCGACTCGCGCCCGGCACGCCGGCCCGAAGCAAGTTCCGTCAGTTCTGCATGGATCTGCTCGAATGACCAATTACCCGAATTTGCGGCATGGATCAGTTCCCCTGCCTCGTCCTGGACGCCCGCAAGATCGTCCGCGACAATTTTGCCCGCACGCGCAATGGTCGTTTCGTCCATCTCGCGCATATGCGGCAAATAAGAGCCGACGCCGTTGATATGCGTGCCCGGTTTCAAGTCATTGCCATCGAATACCGGTTCTGTCGAGCGCGTCGCACAAGCAACGATGTCCGCGGATTCGACGGCTTGTTTGGCGCTCGCTGCGACTTCGATTTGCGGCTGGACGCCGAACGCTTCCAGTTGTTCTTTAAAGCGCACGGCTTTTTCCCCTGTCCGGTTGAACAATAGAATCGTTTCGATGTCCCGGACTTCCAGCACGCCAAGCACTTGCTCGAACGCCATGGCACCGGTTCCGATGACCGCGAGCACACGGCTGTTTTCCCGTGCAAGATGATCGGTCGCGATGGCACTGAGCGCGCCCGTCCGCAGCCGCGTCAAATACGAGGCCGTCATCATCGCGACGTGTTCGCCATTTGTCGCATCGGATAATAAAATCACTCCTTGTGTCGTCGGCTTGCCTTGTTTCGGATTGTCCGGAAAAATGGTCACCACTTTGACGCCGGCGAGTTCTTCCTGTTTATCGGCACTCGGCATGTACAAGGCAGATGCCTGGCGTTCGGGAAAATCGATGACAGTGCGGTGCGGGTTGTCGATCTTTCCTTGCTGCTTGGCGTGAAGCAAGGCGGTGACGTCCCCGATCGCGTCGCTCATTTTGTAACTTTGCTGGATTTGCTGTTCGTTGATGATTTTCATAAAGGCCTCCTAAAAAAAGAGCCGCTTATGCGCGGCTCTCTTTTGCTATGGTGGCGGCTGGATGCGCCGCTTGTTGTTGTTTCAGGTCTTTGACTGCCCAAATCGAAACGAGCGAAATCAAAGCGGTGAAGATGATGTAGACCGCTACCGGCACATACGAGTTGTCGAAGCGCGCAAGAAGCGCCGTCGCGACTAGCGGTGCCGTACCGCCTGCAAGCGCGGCACCGATTTGGTAGCCGAGCGTGACACCCGTATAGCGCACTTTAGCATCGAAGATTTCAGAGAACATCGTGCCGAGGACGGCGGTGATCGGTGCCCAAATGACGCCGAGGCCGATGATCGTCGCAAGGACCAGCATAAAGACCGAGCCTTGGTGGATCATCCAGAAATAAGGGAACGCGAATAGAGCCATCGCTGTCGCTCCCATGATATACAATTTTTTACGGCCGACACGGTCAGATAGCGAGCCCATCACCGGGATCAGGATCGTCGTGATGATGGTTGCGACCATGACTGCACCGAGCGTCGCCGTGCGGGAAAAGCCGAGATTGGTCGTTGCATAGGAAACGATGAACGTCCCGAAAATGTAGAATGGTGCCGTTTCGACCACTTTCGCCCCGATGGCGATCAATACTTCACGCCAGTGGTATTTCAAGGTTTCGACGATCGGCACTTTCGGGATGTCACCCGATTCCTGGACCGCCTTGAATTCCGGCGTTTCGTCGACGCCTTTGCGGATCCATAGGCCGAACACGACGAGCAATGCGCTCAAGATGAACGGCACGCGCCATCCCCAAGTCATGAAGGCATCGTTCGGAAGCAAGGTCATGATCCATAAAGCAAGCGTTCCGAGGACGAGCCCGATGGTAACGCCCATCTGCGGGATGCTTCCGAACAAGCCGCGTTTTTCAGGCGGGGCATACTCGGTCGCAAGCAACAGCGCACCGCCCCATTCACCGCCGATGCCAAGCCCCTGGACGAGGCGCAGCGTGATCAACAGGATCGGTGCCCAGATGCCGATTGCCTGGTATGTCGGCAACAAGCCCATGCCGAACGTAGCGATTCCCATCAAGCTGAGCGTGATGACCAAGGTTTTCTTGCGGCCGATGCGGTCGCCGATATGGCTGAAGATGATGCCGCCGAACGGGCGGATGAAGAAGGCCAGCGCAAATGAAGCATACGCCAGCATCAAGCCGACGGTCGGATCTTCATTGACGAAAAATAATTGGTTAAAGACCAGTGCAGCCATTGTCCCGTACAGGAAATAATCGAACCATTCGATCGAGCTCCCCACAAGACTCGCCGTCAGGACGCGGCGTGTTGTTTTCTTATCCAAACTGATTTCCCCCTTTGAGTTATAAAATTGAAGTGACACTTTAATTTCTCCCTGGGAATAGTTTAGATAACTATCAATTTTCTGTCAATATGATAATGAAATTAATTTTGGCATAGTTTGCCCCTGTTCCGCAGCCTGCTGTATGATTAAAGGAGCATGTAGAAAAAAGTGAGGAATCCGTTATGGCTGATCCATCCATCGGCACGACTTTAAAAAAGCTGCGCAAAGAGCGCAAGCTGACATTGAAACAATTGGCGCAAGAAACAGGCGTCTCCATCAGTTTCCTGTCCCAAGTGGAACGCGGCAAATCGAGCGTCACCTTGGAATCGCTCCGGAAAATCGCCGATGCGCTCCATGTCGACCCAAGCGTCTTTTTTACGGAACAAGAAGATAGTGATTGGACAGCGCGGCTGGAGCGCTTTTATTACAAGGACCTGACGCAAGGCGTGCAAGAAGCGAATTTCGTCCCGGTGCTCGTCACTTTGCACCCTGGCGACAGCGAAGGCAATCCCTTCGCCCATAGTGGATACGAATTCCTGTTTGTGGTCGAGGGCGAATTGACCGTCGAAGTTGCAGGCGAACGCTCGACGCTCGGCCCCGGCGATTCGACGATGTTCGAGGCCAGCCAAAAGCATTATTGGTTCAACTTGACCGACCAGGCAGTGAAATTTTTGCTGGTGTCCTCAAAAACGGTTTGATAAAGCAACCAAAAGCTCATGGAGTTTTTGGTTGTTTTTTTCGGGTTAATTGGAAGGATTTCCTATAAATACCACGAACTAATCAAATATCGATTGTTTAAAGGAGGGCTACTCATTTCAATCACAAAATCATTTACTCCTGCCAAACTGGGAGTTACGTCTCTGCTGCTACTGCTGATAGGTTCAGGAATAGTGGGTTTTTTAATCTTGTCGCTCGATGATAGCCGGTTTGTCCAAAACCAATTGACCGAGTTGTTCCAGAACGATCCAAAAGTACAACGTGAAATGACGCGCCCAGAAGCGCAGACTAACTCACAAGTGTTTGCTACAGATGTAGTAGAAGTTGCAACACAGCTGCTCTTTTATCCTTTCTATTTGCTCATCGCAGCTTCTCTATTAAGTGCCGGCGGTTTATTGACGATTAAGATGAACCGCTTTGTCCCTGCCATGCTGTTTTCATTGGCTGGCGTATTGTCACTATTTACACTACTACCCCCGGCCCTTTTGTTTTTCGCTTCAAGTCGGCTATTCGCGACTTTCCCTACGCTGAAAGTGTAACGAAAGGAGGAGATAATGAAAGATTCAGGGTTGCTGTCACGAAAAGATTACTTTATAGCCTTTGAGAGTTTTGCAGAAACGAGACTGCCAGGAACAGCATTGCGTATTTCTATACGCGGCAGCAAGAATGAAACAGACTTGCTCTTGAACCTTCCCGGCACAGTGGATAGATGGCATATTGATTTCCGTTCATATGCCACGTATTCCGTAACTTCCGAAGATTTCACAAGAATGTCTGACTCTGACACAGCACATGCTTTTCGTATTTATCAACAGTCTGATCTTCTCACTTATTTGGAGAACCGGACGAATTTGAAGCAACGGGAAAGACAAGAAGAAATCAGCTACCAGCATTTCTCTTTCGCCTGTATGGAACATCAATTGGATATAATTTCTTCCGAATCGCCGATTATTCAATTACTTGGCACGAATTAGAAGACTGCATTAGCTCAAAAAAAAACCACCTGGAGATCAATCCCCAGGTGGTTTTCGCAATACTCAACATCTCGTTTCACTTCAGCCGCTATGCCCCATGCCTTTCATTTTCTTGCCTTTCCCTTTTTTCTCGCAGCGTTTCCCGGCTTGCATGCGCTTCTTGTGCTTGCCGCCTTTGCTTTTGTTCTGGCTCGATGCCATCAAAAACCCAAGGCCGGTCATCATAAGCGGCAGCATCACGATGAGCTCAATCGGGACAATGGGCCGGTAGACGGTTTTTTCCGCCGTCACGTCGTAGATGCCGATGGGTTTGACTGAGAACGATCCGCCTGCCCCTTCCCCGTGGCCGCCTTCGAACTCTTCGAAGCCTGCCGATTCCACGTCTTTGTCTTCCCGCTCATAGCCGCCGCCAGCACCCGCCCCGACGCTATACCGGATTCGCGCGACTGGAATGATGGTCCTGCCTTGCATCTCGATTGGGTCGCCGTAGACGAGCGACACATCGCGCGCAGTCGAAAACTTCTCGAAAATCGGGCGTACCGGGGACGATTGGAACGGAATCACTTCTTTTTCCTCCATGTTCTACACTCCTTTTTTGACGATGAATTCTCATGGCCAAGGCAGCAGCAATAGCAAGCGGCATACATCCGCACTGTCGATTGTTAGTATATACATTCGCCCCGCCCGCCACTAACCCTCTAATTTTCATTGCTGAATCCCTGTTAAAAAGCATATAAAAAAACGCCTGGATTTATCTCCAGGCGTTTTTTAGCGTGTTGAAGAGGTCCATGATCCGCTATGAATCGAAAAGGGAATCACCTTTTTGGCAATCAAAAACCAATGAACTATCTCAGCATTTGGAGAAGCGTTCGCTCGACTCCTGCGGGAGCAGCGAAGCGAAGGGTTTGAGAGACCCCGCAGGCAATGAATGAGCGAAGCTTCGCTAAGCACATTCATTTGCGATGCTTGAATGTAGTGAGAGTTGAGCAACGTTTTTAGTGACGAGGAGGCTCGATTCCCGCCCGCGGAAAGCGAGCGATAAGCTTCGGAAAATACTATATGAAATCAGAATATTCTTCTTTTCCATAGAGAAACCGCGATCACAAGCATCAAAATGGCGGACAGGACCAGTGTCGTAATCCACGAACCAGGCTGCTCCCCGGAAATCGGCAAGGCGACATTCATGCCGAAAAAGCTGAAGATCAAGGTCGGAAGAGTCAGGAATACCGTGAAAAGGGTCAAGGTTTTCATCGTATTGTTCAATTCATTCGATATGAGCGAAGAATACGATCCCGTGATGCTGTCCAGGATCCTTGTATATAACTCGGTCGTTTCAATTCCCTGGGTGTTTTCAATTTTCACATCTTCCAACAAATCCTTGTCCTCTTCATACAATTTCACGGAAGGGGTGCGGAATAGCTTCGTGATGACATCCCCATTCGCTTTCAAGGACGTCAGGAAGTAGACCAAGCTTTTCTCGATCTCCATGATCTTATAGAGTTGCTTGTTCGTTAAGGAATCCTTCAAATTGCTTTCGACCTTGAGGCGCTGCCTGTTCAGTTTCTTCAGATTCAGTATGTATTGGGTGGAAATCGACAATAGCACTTCGAGCGCAAAACGGTTTTTCATCGAGGTGTTCACGTTTTTCCTGATGACGTTTTCTATGGAGTTCGTCGCCTGGCTGCAAATGGTGACGATAAAGTCTCCCCCTAAAATGATGCCGATGGGGATCGTAAGATAAGAGTCGAGCTGCGGGCTGTTGTCATCGACAATCGGAAGGTCGTTAATGATCAATGTGCAATTTGTCTCTTCGTCATATTCAATCCGTGCGCTTTCTTCTAAATCCAATGGATCATCCAAAAATTCAATCGGGATATTGCAGCGTTCCGCTATTTCCCTGATTTCCTCTTTTGAAGGTGCCACCATATTGATCCAGCAATTCTTTTCGAAGGCATCAATTGTTTGCAGGGCCCCGCCAACAGAGGATTTATATATTGTAATCATGCTCTATCCTCCTTTTATTTCCGCCTGGAAGCTTCGCTTTTATAGATGTTTCCAGTGATCGTCCCTATTATGGCGATATGTCTTGCAGGCCTTTACGAGTTTACCCGAAACAGCCCCGAATCTAACCACCGCTTGAAACTAAAGTTTCGTTCCGGATTCTCTCATGAGTGGAATGAAACGCCATCAGCCAGTCAGATATGAATTTTCGGGCATGCAAAAAGCTGTCCGGATTTTTCCCCGAACAGCTTTTGATCTTCAAATATGTGCGATTGCTTCAAAGGTGACGGCATGCTGAGCGTCTTTCGGGTATTGCCCGTATTCGTAATTGGACGAGACGATGATGTCCTCGAAGCCTTGGCTGCCGAGCAGAAGCTTGAATTCCTCGACGCCGTACCAGCGCATCGGGAAGCGTTCGAGTTCGGTCTGGATCAGCTTGCCGCCTTGCCATTTCTCATAGCGGTTATGCGACACGGAACATTGCTTGATCCAATCGACTTCGACGGTCTTGCTCTCGAGCGTGATCACTTCGCCGGCTTTCGTCTGCCAGGTGCGTGTTCTCGGCCGGTCGATCTCGAAGCCTTGCGGGACGTACAAATCGACTAGCAATCGGCCGCCCGGTGCCAGATGTTTGCGGAAATTCTTCAAGGCTTTAATCGCCTGTTCACGTCCTGCCAGCAGCTGGAAGGTCCCTGCCGGCAAGATGATGGCATCGTATTCGACATCGATGCGGAAGGTTTCCATATCCGCTTCGAATAATTTCGGATGCAAACCGCGTTCTTTGCAATGGGCGCGGCAAATATCAAGCATTTCGGACGAACTGTCGAAGCCCTCGATGTGAAGGCCGTCCTCTAAGAGCGGCACGAGCAACCGGCCGGTCCCTGTAGCGGGTTCTAAAATACGCCCTTCATTCCCGGCGAGCCGCTCTCTGTAGAACTCCACATCGCCGAACGATTTGCCGATCGGTTTATCGAGATCGTACACTTCCGCGGATAACGAACTATAGTAGCTGAGCATGACATCCCCCTCTTTCCTTTAAGAAAGTATGAACAATCCGACGAGCGCCAAGACCAGGTTCGGCAAGGCGAACAGCACGAGGTTTTTCACTTTGGCGTTGCGCGCCTGCTGTGCCCGGCGGCGTTCCGAGCTCGTGTTGAATGAAGATTTCACTTGCTTGCCTGCTGTCACGGACGAGATGACTGCCCAGACTAGCGCGATGACGGCGACTGCGCCCGCAATCGGGAACAATAGTGACCAGTCATCCGCCAGGAAAGCGATGAGCGCGATAAGGCCCGATACGAGAAGGCCGAGTAGAAAATGCTTCATAATAGTATTCCTCCTGTATTTCTAGTTTCCTTCTTATTTTACTAAAAGAGGCAGGCTGTGGGGAAACATTGCGTAAAAAAACTGTTTTGGCCGCTCACCAAGTTCACTGGCTTTTCACAGAACCCCATTCCGATTTCAGCATGCCGTAGACAGCGTGGTCAACGAAATGGTCATAGAGCCATTCCGCATGTCGGATTACGCCTTCTTCCGTAAACCCGAGGCGGCTCGGGATGTTGCGGCTTTTCCGGTTGCCGACCGCTGCGCGGATTTCAACTTTATTGAGTCCGCGCTCCAATAAGGCATAATCCGTCAGTGCCTTTGCGACACGCGTCATGATGCCTTTTCCCTGGTATTGCGTATCCAGCCAATAGCCGATATAGGCGGTCTGCTTCGCTTCATTGATTTCGTTGAAGCCGGCGATTCCTGCCAGTTCGCCGCGGTAGATGATTGCGCAATTAAGGCTTTTGCCAAGCGCGAAATTTTCGGCGCCAGACTGGATGAAGCTTTTCGTATCCTCGACAGTTTTCGTATGATCCAGCCACGGCAGCCATTCCTTCAATGCATCCCTCGAACGGTCGGTCAGTTCAAAAATCCGTTCCGCATCCCGCATCTCCACTAATTTCAATGATAAATCCTTATCTATACCATGGACAAACATCCTGCTCCCCCCTTTCCTGAAATATCCATAAGCGTAGCATATCCTGCATCTTTCAAGAAGTTAATTTTACGGCTAAAATAGACGCAATTTTCAGTCTAATGGAGTAAACTAGAAGAAAGTAAAGCGAACGGAGTGAACGCTTATGTTCAGGCTCTTTATTGTCCTCGTCGCTTTGATGGTCGTGCTCATCATCCTGTGCCTCGTGCTGTTTTTCATTCGCCATAAACCGCATCAATTGCCGCCTCCCCACCACGAAGCGCAATTATTGAAGGAACGCTTTTCGCGCGGGGAGCTGTCGGAAGAAGAATTCCGCAAACGCATGAAAGAACTCGAACAAAAGCCGGGACTGCGCAAAACCGTATAGAATCCACTCGCCATTGTTTATTTTCCTGTCAGGCGGGAAATCCAAGGAATAAGCGAATGACCATAATTCTTATAGGAGGTTTTACGGAATGGTAGAACATGCACAACACGCAGAACTGTCCAAGACGCTCCATGAATGCATGGTGGCGTGCAACCATTGTTTCGATGCTTGCCTGAAGGAAGAGGATGTGAAAATGATGGCCGAGTGCATCCGGCTCGACCGCGAATGCGCAGACATGTGTGCCTATTTGGCACAAGCCATTGAACGCAACTCGCCGTTTGTCTCACAACTCGCGAAAGTATGTGCGGAGATTTGCGAAGCATGCGGAAACGAATGCAAAAAACATGACCATGACCATTGCCAGAAATGCGCGGAAGCTTGCATGAAATGCGCAGAAGCTTGCAGACAAGTGGCATAAGCAAGATGCGTCCGGCTGATCTGCCGGGCGTTTTTTCATGGGAGAAATGAGGGGAAATGATGACAAAACGCATATTGGTCGTCGGCGCCGGCATCGGCGGATTGACGGCCGGCTCCTTGCTGGCAAAAGAAGGCTATGAAGTGACCGTGCTCGAAGCCGCAGTTGAACTCGGCGGCTGCGCCGGAAAATATAAGCGCCACCCGTACCTATTCCCGGTCGGCGCCACCCTCGGCATGGGACTCGAACCCGGCGGCATCCATGAACGCGTATTCCGCCATCTCGGAAAGCAAATGGAACTCGAACCGCTCGAGCGGGTGATGGAAATGGTCCACCCTACAGGAACTTTCGTTTTCCATAAAGACCGCAGGACACATGTGCGGGAACTTGCTAATCATTTTCCAGAGCATAAAACCGCCATCCTATCGTTCTATGCGGAACTATACCGCACGGCGCGCATCACCCGCACATTAATGGGGCCGCTGCCTGCGCTGCCGCCAGCCAATGCGCGGGAATGGGCGGCGCTCGTGAAAGCTTTACGCCCGGTTCACTTGCGCCTGCTGCCGAAATTCTACCTGACGCTCGGCGACGTGTTGAAAAAGCACGGCCTCGACGAACTCGATGCGTTCCGCCATGTGCTCGATGGGCTGTTGATCGACAGCATGCAGACGACAACGGAAGATGTCTCGTATCTGCTCGCGGCAGTGGCGCTCGACATTTACCATGAAGGCGCTTATTACGTCCCGGGCGGCTTGTACCGTTTTGCGGAATTGATGGCGGACAGCATCAAGGAAAACGGCGGCAAAGTGAAAAAGCCGCGCACCGTCCAGACGCTCGAGTATCAAGAAGGCGTCTGGCATGCCAGCGACCATCGCGGCAATTCCTACGAAGCGGACGCCGTCGTCTTCAATGCGCCGATCCAGTTATTGACCGAGCTATTGCCGGTCGATCATCACCGCCGACTGAAGCGCCCGCTGCGAGAAGGCATCGGCACCGAAACCTGGACGACCTTGACTTTGTATTTGGCGATCGACGCAGAGAAACTGGCAGAACCCCTTCCCGAGTTCCGCCAGCTTTCGAGCGGTGCGGCTATGGACGAAGGGCATCATTTCTTCATGTCGGCCTCGCGGATGGATGACCGGTTGCGCGCTCCCAAAGGCTTCCAGACGGTGACCATTTCGACGCACTCGAAGCCGGGCTATTGGCAGTCGCAGGAAGATTACGAAGCGATGCGCACAGAACTGTCGGAACGCATGCTGCACTTGATCGAGCAGCATATCCCAGGATTCCGTTCGGCGATCGTCCATGTCGAAAGCGGCGCCCCGCTCGCCTGGCAGCATTATACCGGACGTCCGAACGGCTATGTGGGCGGCTTCGCGCAGACTTTGGATGCGGCATTGTTCAAGTCCATTTCGCATCATAGCGGGTTGCCCGGGCTGTATTTAACTGGCGACCATATCTTCCCGGGCGGCGGCACGATCGGCGTCGCCGCAAGTGGCATCCATTGCGCACGCTCAATTTCCGGAAAAGCTTTGCTGACGTAAAAAACACCCGCCCTCAGATTTGAGGGCGGGTGTTGATCGTTTGTCATGCTAGGCTTCCACTAGATAAGGTATTCACTCATTACTGCTTACTGCACTTGCCCCGCATTCAAGATTTGTGTCCAGTTTTCACCGGCATCCTGTGTTTGCCACGCATGGCCCTTGACGGTGTAAATCGCCAACTGCTCCGGATTTTCCGGATGCTGCGCAACATAGACAACTCCGTCTTCCGTCATCTCCGGCAAGGAAATCTCCTGCTCCTCGCCTGACAAGTCGCGTTTCACCAGTTTTGCCTGTTCACTGTACGTGCCATAATAAAGCGCGTCTTCACTGAAGAATGCGGCCGTTCCGAGTTCACCTTCCGTGATGCGCGTGAAGCTCTCGCCGCCATCTTCAGACAAGAAGATTCCCTGGTTCGACGCTGCTGCGATCATCATCGAATCGTCGGGATGCATCGCAAGATAGGTCACTTTCCCGTCAAGCCCTTCTGCTGCTGTCTGCTGCCAGGTCTCTCCGGCATCGTCGCTGCGGTGGAAGCCGGTTTCCATTTCGGAATTCGCCTGCGGATTGAAGACGAATAAATTATTCGTATTGTAGCCGACTGCCATTTCATGAAAATCCGTTTCTCCTTCAAATCCGAGGTCTTCGAAAGTTTCTCCCCCATCATCGCTGCGTTTGATGCCGAGCGGATTTTGCATGCCGGATTGCATATCAGGATGCCCTGATGACACAAAACCGGTTGCTGTCGCATTAAAGCCCATGAAATCATGGTATTGATCTTCGATTTCCGTCCACTTTCCGTCGCGGTGCACTTTCAATCCATGATGCGAAGCGAAATACAATCCGCCGTTTTCTTCGATATAACCCATGCCATGGACATGGTCCATCACGCCGTCAAACGGGACTTCAAGCTCCATGGCTGCACTATCCACAGCCGAAGCGGTTTCGGTTTCTTCAGCGGATTCAGTTGCCGTGTCGGTTGGATCTTCTGTTTCCTGTTGAGCCGTTTCTGCGCTGCAAGCTGAAATGAACAGCCCGGCTGCCATGACCGGCCATAACCAGTTCTTTTTCATCGCTCGATCTTCCTCTCTGTTGTGCTATTTCTATAGTTTCATGGTCCGCATAAAAGGTCAACTAATTGCGCAAAATGATGCATCTTTGTCACAAAATACATACTCCGCCACGTATCGGGTATGTGGCAAGTAGAACAAGATTTTCAGGAAATGAGGGAATTGCATGATTAGGAAAAAACTCATGATGGGCAGCGCATCACTCGCAGCAGCCCTGACACTTGCCGCGTGCGGAGGCGAGGAAGCTGATAATTCATCCGCTCCCGAAGAACAAGCCGAAACGACCAACGAAGCAGGTGAAGTGCTCGAAGAGATCGATGACCCAGAAGAGCGCGAAGAAAGCGATGGCCATGAAGGCATGGACCACTCGAGCGATGGCGAAGTGCCAGACGAGTTGATGGAAGCCGATAATCCAACCTATGCCGTTGGGGATACGGCGACCATTCAAGCAGACCATATGCCGGGAATGGATGGTGCCACAGCGACCATCGCCGGTGCATACGACACGACTGCCTACAGCGTCAGCTACACGCCGACAGACGGAGGGGCACCTGTCGAAAACCATAAATGGGTGATTCATGAAGAACTTGAAGATGCGCAAGATGCCCCTTACACTGAAGGCGATGCCGTGACGCTCGCGGCTGACCATATGGAAGGCATGGAAGGCGCAAGTGCAGCAGTCGACAGTGCTGAAGAAACGACCGTCTATATGGTCGATTTCGAAAATACCGAAACCGGAGAGTCAGTCAGCAACCATAAATGGGTTACAGAAAGCGAATTAACCGCTCAGTAACCAAAAGAATGCCTGGATTGTTCATCCAGGCATTTTAATTTGCCGAAAAAGCGATCTCCCCACGGCATACAGTCAATTCCACTTCCAGCGCTTCCGTCATCAGCACGAGGTCGGCATCCATTCCGCGCGCAATCTTCCCTTTACCGTGAAGCCCGAGTGCCGCTGCGGCATTTCCGGAACTCATCTGTGCGAGTTCCGGCAAACTGCATTGCGCCAAATCGCGGACATTCCTGAGAGCCCGATCCATCGTCAATACACTTCCGGCGAGCCTCCCCGTCTGGATTCTTGCCCCCGTTTCATCGACCACCACGGTCTGGCCGCCGAGATCATAATTGCCATAGCCAAGGCCTTTGGCGCGCATCGCATCGGTAATCAGGATCAACCGCCCCGCACCGATCTGTTGATACGCCAGTTTCACCGCCGCTGGATGGCTATGGATCAAATCCGCGATCAACTCGACGCGGAAACGTGAATCCAGCATCGCTGCCCCCACCACGCCCGGTTCGCGGTGATGGAACGCCGTCATTTGATTGAATAGATGCGTCACATGCTGCGCGTTCGAGGCGACCGCTTGTTCATAAGTCGCCGCCGAATGCCCGATGGAGGCGATCACCCCCGACGCTTCGAGTCCCGCGATAAATTTATCCGCCCCTTCGAGCTCGGGCGCCAAGGTGACGATGCGGATATGGCCGCCGCCCAGCACTTGCCAATGGTTGAATAAATCAAGCTCAGGTTTCAGGAAATGTTCGGGATTTTGTGCACCCGCCTGTTCCGGAGACAGAAACGGCCCTTCGAGATGGATCCCGAGCAATTCCGCTTCGCCGTCCGCGCTTCTATACTTCCCTGCCGTTTCGACAGCATGTGCGATGCGTCCTTCGGTTTGCGTCATCGTTGTCGCAACAAACGCCGTCACCCCTTCTTTCGGCAAAGCTTGCGCGATGCCCGACAGCGCCGCAGCGTCCGCATCCATCACATCGAACCCGTTCGCCCCGTGCACATGGATATCGATGAACCCCGGCATCAGGATTTTGCCGCGCCCATCAAAGGCTTGCGCATCCTTAGCCACGAGCCCATGCCCCATTTTTTCGATACGCCCATCTGCGGTCAGCACATCTATCCGCTCTACACCATCCTCATCCACTACCAAAACATTTGAAAACAGAAGGCTTTTCCCCATATCCGTCCTCCTTGCTGCTTGATCAGCTATTGAATTGATTCCTGTCGCCCAAATAATGGACACATTCGAAAAATATGCTTTTTTAGCTCCATTATACACAGGAAGGGTAAAATTCGCCCGGCCCTGCTTTCTTTCAAAGTTTTGCGACTGAAATTAAGGGAAACAAATTACATATACTTATCAATTTTCTGGAAAGAAGGAAAAGTTATGAAAGAATTTATCAGCTTGTTGAAATTCGGGACCAAATTCGCTCTTTGGGCAGCTATTGTGAATACGATTGTCGCAATCATTAAAACTGCTGCTTACCTCATCACCGGCAATGTTGCGATGTTTGCAGAAATGATGCATAGCTTCGGCGATGCCGCTAACCAGTTTTTCGTCTTTATCGGCTCTGCCCTCAGCAAGAAGCAGCCGACCGAACGTTTTCCTGGCGGATTCGGGCGTTTAGTGAACTTGGTGCTACTGGGCGCAGTCCTTGTAGTCGGGGTGCTCGCTTACGAAACGATCGTGGAAGGAATCCACCACATTTCAAATGCCGCCCATTCCGAGGACTGGTTCTGGCTTAATGTTGGTGTCTTGGGAGCGGCAGCGATACTCGAAGCCATTGTTCTTTATAAAGCCATGAAAGAAATCACCGCCCACTTGCCGAAAGAGGAAGTGAGCGGCTTTAAGATCATTCCCGCGAGCTACCGCCATGCCAAAGAGGCGAATCCGGCCACCAAGCTGGTCTTTTTGGAAGATAATGTAGCAGTCGGTGGTGCCCTATTGGCCTTGTTGGCCATTGTGGTCTCCACCTATACGCCTTTCCATAGCGCGACCGGCTATGCTTCCATCCTGATCGGGATCGCACTCATTGTCGTCGTCGGCCGTATTTTCTTGGACAATGCGGCCGGCGTACTGGGTGTAGCGGATCTTGGTTTGCAAGCACGAATCGGCGCAAGGATCATGGAACATCCACAAATTAGGGACATCCAGGATCTGTATGCCATTAAAGAAGGGGATAGCCTGCATATTGAAATCAGGGTCGAAGTCGATCCGTCGATGACGATTGAAGAAGCAGACGAAATCCGGGATTATATCGAAGAGAAACTGAAAGAGAACATCAAGAATGTCACGGATGTCATCATTGAATTTGATGAAGATGACGGAACTGCAACTTGGTCAAACCTTTAAAATGAAGGCATCCATTTTCATTGTATTTGGATTCCGGATAAAAAAATGAAACCGCCAGGAAATTTCCTGGCGGTTTCATTTCATTCTTCAGGCCGCATTTGGCGACTGGTTTTTCTTGCGTGCATTCATGTAATTCAAAGCGAAGATGCCGAGCACGATGATTAGGCCGATCGTGTCCGTCAAAGTTTCGGGAACAATTGTCATCAATGCCCCGGCACCAAGCAGGATTCGCGTCACGACATTCATGCGTGTCTGGAAATAGCCTTCCACCGCAGCACTGAGTGCGATGATTCCGATAATCGCCGTCACCGTGATCATGACGATCTCAATTATCGGCGGCAAGGCGAATTCTGTCGCGTTGACCGCCACATCCGTCGTATCGATCATCAGCATCGCTGGATTATAGACAAACAGGTACGGAATGATGAACCCGGCGATGGCAAGCTTCAAGGCATTGAAGCCGGTTCGCATCGGATCCCCTCCCGCCACACCAGCCCCCGCAAAGGCGGCCAGTGCAACAGGAGGCGTGATGTTTGCGAAAATCCCGAAGTAGAACACGAACAAATGCGCGACGAGAACCGGGATGCCGAACTCGGCAAGTGCCGGTGCTGTCATGGTCGCTGTGATGATGTATGCCGGAATGGACGGCAAGCCCATGCCAAGCACAATCGATGCAAGCATCGTCAGGAACAAAGTCCAGAACAGCGATCCTGCACCGAATGCCGTAATGGCAGACGTCATGACCGTTCCGAAGCTTGTCAGGCTGACGACGCCGATGATGATCCCAACGACCGCACAGGCGATCATGACGGAAAGTGATTGGCGCGCGCCGTTTTCAAGCGCTTCGAGGATATCGCGAACGCCCATGCGCGTCGATTTGCGGAACGCCGCGACGACGACTGTCAGGACGATTGTGTAGAAAGCGGCATAAGCGATCGGCATGCCGGTGTAGAGCATGAACACAAGCCCTACGATCGGCAATAGCAAATGCCCTTTTTCTTTCAATACTTCTTTCGTGCGCGGCAAGTCAGCTTTCGGAATACCGCGTAGGCTATCTTTGCCGGCGCGGAAATGGACTTGCATGATGACGCCGAGGAAATACAGGACCGCTGGCAACAGTGCAGCGAGCGCAATCGTGCCATAAGCGATGCCTGTCGTTTCTGCCATGATAAAGGCACTGGCGCCCATGATCGGCGGCAGGATTTGCCCGCCGACCGAAGCACTCGCTTCGACGGCACCTGCAAAGTTCCGGTGGTAGCCGATTTTTTTCATTAAGGGAATCGTGAACGCACCGGTTCCGACAACGTTTGCGATCGCGGAGCCATTGATGCTGCCCATAAAGCCAGACGAGATGACCGCGACTTTCGCCGGGCCGCCCTGCTTGGATCCGGCAAGTGCCATCGCCAAGTCGTTAAACAATTGGCCCATTCCCGATTTCGCAAGGAAGGCGCCAAACAAGATGAACAGGAAGATGAATTGCAAGGAGGCGGAAATCGCCGTCGAATACAAACCTTCCGTCTTCAAATACAGCTGGCCGAAAATATCGCCGAGGTCAAACGGCCGTGTCATGAGCATATCCGGCATCCACAAATTATGGCTGATGAACGGATAGACGAGGAACACGAGCGCGAGAATCGGCAAGATGATGCCGGTGACACGGCGTGCCGCTTCGAGAACCAGGACGACGGTCGCGATGGCCATGATAATGTCGAGCGTGTTCGGAATCCCGCCGCGCGTCGTCATGATCGCTTCGTATTCGTAGATCAAATACCCGGCAGTGGCCAAACTGAATAAGAACAATATCCAGTCATAGAACGGGATGCGTGTCTTGTCCTGCTTCTTGAATGCCGGATAGACGAGGAACACAAGCCCCATCCCGACCGCTACGTGAATCGAGCGCGCCTGAAGCGCAGGCAGCGGATTGAATGTCACCCAAAGGTGATAAAGGGAATAAGCGATGGCGATGGCCGCGATGGCGAAAACGATATTGCGGCTGCGCAGTTTACGGACTTTCGCATCCACATCGTATTTCTCCAGCACTTCCTGGTTGACGTTTTTATCTTCGGGATGTGCCGATACGCTCTCGACATCCAAATCCCGGTTATCTTTGGTCATAATGTCTTCCCTCCTACATAATTCCATAAATGAATGTACTCGACCGAAATGCGGAACGTGCCGTAATCTTCAGCTAAGCTGTATAGCGGCATTTCCCGCCCGCCGGCACGGATCATGGTCTGGGCGTTTTCCGATACCGTTAAATTCAGTTCCTCGAATTCCCGGTCGATCCGCATATGGACAAATCCGTCATCCGACGGCAAAATCGTGCCATCTGACGGAACCCCTGCCCCGAATGTCCTGAAATGGGTTTCCGTCAGCCGAAGCATCTGCCCATCCCGTTCGTAGTATTCGCGCCATTCCTCTTTTTCGACCGAATGGATCCACGATAATTCGAATGCCTCTTCCTTCAAATAAAACCGCTCGCCATCTGTTTCAAAGGCAATGACCGGCAGTTTTATCAGCAGGAAAAAAAGGAGCACCGCAATGAATGCTCCTCCCCCCAAAAGCTTTTTATTGTTCACTATAGTAGCGTTCAGCGCCTGGGTGCAATGGCGCCACTAGGCCTTCCTGCGCTTTTTCAAGCGTGATGTCGGTTGCTGCCTGGTGGGAATTCCCGAGTGTTTCCAGGTTGTCGAAGAACGTCTGTGTCAATTTGTAGACATCGTCCTCGCTCATATCGGAACGGACGACCAAAGCATTCATGATCGCTGCAGTCGGAACCGCTTCTTCATTTCCATACGTGTCTGCTGGGATATCAAGCGCGACGAAATAGCTCTTGTCCTGTGCAATTTCCTCCACATCGGCAGGGTCGATTGACACCATGCGGATATCGAGTGTTTCGGAAAGCTCCAGAAGTGAAGCGTTCGGCAAGCCGCTCGTCAAGAACGCCGCGTCCAATTGCCCGGCACGCAAGCCGTCTGCCGCTTCTGCGTAGCCAAGGTAATCGACTTGGATGTCGTCATATGTGATGCCATGCCCTTCAAGAAGTGTGCGGGCATTGACTTCGACTCCGGAGTTCTGGTCGCCGACTGCAATGCGTTTGCCGACAAGGTCATCGAAAGTTTCGATGCCGGAATCCTCCGTCGTCACGATTTGCACATAGTTCGGGTATAATGCCGCGATCTGGTTGATTTTGTCTGTCGGTTCCGTGAAACTTTCTTCCCCGTTGACGGCCTGGCTGACAACGTCGCTCATCGTGAAGGCCATTTCGATTTTGTCTTCCTTCATCAAGTTAACGTTTTCAACGGATGCGCCGGTTGTCTGTGTGCGGGAGTTGACGCCGTATTCATTGCTGTAGACATCGGCAAGCGTTGAGCCGATGATGTTATAAGGGCCGGATGCCCCGCCCGTTGCGATTGTCACGATATTCGATTCAAGGCCTTCTCCGCCGCCCTCACCGCCGCCGGATCCTGCTTCTTCTCCGCCGCCGCAAGCTGCAAGCGTCATCGCGCCAGCTACCACAGCCGTGAAAGCGCTTAATTTATATTTATTCATCTGTTCCCCTCCTAATAGGTTTTTTACTATTATAAAGGACAATTTCCTTAAATAAAAGGCAATATTGCATATTCTCAGTTTTTATGAAGTTTTCCGAATACTTATTCACCTAAACTATCCCATTATCAGGAAAATACTAAGAAATCCTTACTTTTATTGGGTTTCTTACTAGTTTCACTGCATGTTAAATACATCTGCCAATAAACGTAAGGTCTCTATACGTGCCTGATGGCCGGCGATATTCGGGATGAGGGTGATTTCGTCGGCTGTGAACTGTTCGGCGACGGCTTCGATCTGCCGTTTGACTTGTTCGGGTGTTCCGACAAGCATGCGGCTCCGGTTGCGTTCGACGCGTTCTTGCTCCGCTGCGCTAAGCCGCCGCTTTTCAGCCGTTTCGACCGACGGGTAATACGGCGGCTGGAAATCCGATTCGACGAACAACAGCCACAAATCGAATGCTTTGGCGAGTTGTTCGGCTCGCTCTTCCGTCTCGCCGACAATGGCGAAAACGGCGATGGCGACATGCGGCTTTTCCCGCAAGCCCGACGGAATGAAGGCCTTACGGTAGCGTTTGACCACATCGATGCCTGCTGCTTCGGGGCGCGCGAAATGCGCATAGGCATAAGCCATGCCGCGTTCAGCTGCAAGTTTCGCCGAGCCTTCGCCCGTACCGAGCAGCCACAGTTCAGGCGCTGTTTCACTGATCGGTGTCGCTTTCAATTTCTGGAACCGGTGTTCACTGTCCACATCATCGGTGAAATATTTCTCCAAGTCGATAAGCTGCTGAGCGTAGGGCACGCGCTTGCCTTTGGATTCATTGAGCGCCTGGTTGACGAGCCGGAAGCTCGGCGAGCGCCCGACTCCGAGATCGATCCGGTTCGGGTGCAATGCTTCAAGCAACCGGAAATTCTCCGCCACTTTATAGGCGCTGTAATGCGGGAGCATGACGCCCCCAGAACCGATGCGCAGGCGTTCGGTGAGTGTCGCGAGGTGCATCATGAGCATTTCCGGGGAACTGCCCGCAACCGAAAACACTTGATGATGCTCCGCGACCCAATAGCGTTTATAGCCCAAACGATCCGCAAGCTGTGCCAGTTCCACTGTCGAACGAAGCGCGGAAGCTGCCGTTTCGCCTTCATCGATCGGCGAGTAATCCAAAATATTCAAGACGGTCATACGTCCGCACCTCCTTTAACTCTCTATTCTTCATCATACCACTTGAACACAAAGAAAAAACTGATAACCCTAGTGAAGTGGAAGCCGGCGACTCCAGCGGGAGCAGTGACTGAGCGACGCGAGCCGAAGACCCTGCAAGCGAAGGAGCGAAGTCATTCGTTTGCGAAGCCAGAACTTTGTGAGAGTTGAGCAGGAGGTTTTTAGCGTTAGCGACGAATCGGCTGAGGCCGTGCCCGCGGAAAGCATCCGGCTGGAACGGAACGTGAATAAGCTGATGAAGTTTCTTGATAAATGTAAAACGGACCAGGCTTCCCTGGTCCGCTTCCTTTATTCTACATTGAAATAACGCGCATCCGGGTGGGCGAAGACGATCGCCGATACCGATGCTTCCGGGTCCATCATGAATTCTTCCGTCAAATGGACGCCGATGTCTTCCGGTTTGATGAGATTGAACAATTTCGCCTGGTCCTCCAGGTTCGGGCAGGCCGGGTAGCCGAACGAGAAGCGCTGGCCTTGGTATTTTGCCGCGAACCGGTCGCGCATCGAGAAATCCGTCGCGTCCGGGAATCCCCATTGGTCGCGGATTTCCTGGTGGATGCGTTCTGCGAAACCTTCCGCGAGTTCCAAAGCGGTCGCTTGCAGCGCATGGCTCTCGAGGAAACGGCCCGCCTCTTTCAAACGCGTTGCTTCCGCACGGACGCCGTGCCCTGCCGTCACTTGCATGAACGCGACGTAATCCATCTCGCCGCTTGCAGTTGATTTCAGGTAATCGGCAAGGCACAGGAATGGCGCTTTGGCTTGGCGCGGGAACGTGAAGCGTTCGATTTCCGTCTTGGCATCTTTCGGGTCATAGATGATGACATCGTCGCCGTCCGATTGTGCCGGGAAGAATTGATACATCCCCGCAGGCTTCAGTAGCCCTGACTGGAGAAACTTCGACGCGAGTTCGTGCAGTTCGACCGCCCGTGTGTCGCCTTGCTGCAAGAGTTTGTCGCTATAGCCGCGGAGCCCCAGGTGATGGCCGATCAATGTGCGCATATTGACGTACGGATACAGATGCGACACCGAATAATCTTTCAAGACATGGCGGCGCAAATCGTTCGGGACATAGATGGGCGCATCTTCACGCACCGTCTTGACCGGTTTTTCGGCAACCGCCACGGCTCCTTTTTCAGCACGCGCCGCTTCCTGCGCCTGGCGTTTTTCCTGCTGGGCGCCGAGCTCATCGAGCAAGACCGCTTTTCCGGCGCCGCTTTGCAGGCGGTTCGCGAGGTCCAGCCCTTGCATCGCGTCTTTTGCGTAAATGACCGGGCCGTCGTATTCGGCAGCGATTTTCGTTTCGGTGAAGCGGCGGGACAAGGCCGCACCGCCAACCAGGATCGGCACATCGATTCCCGCTTCGCGGAAATCCTGCGCCGTCAGCACCATTTGCTTGGCGGATTTCACGAGCAGCCCCGACAAGCCGACGATATCCGGCTGTTCTTTGCGGATCACTTCGATCAATTCCGCCGGCGCCACTTTGATGCCGATGTCGATGACCTTGAACCCGTTGTTCGACAGGATGATGTCGACGAGGTTCTTGCCGATGTCGTGAACATCGCCTTTGACTGTCGCAAGCACGACTTTGCCTTTCCCGCTATCGTCTTGTTTTTTCTCCATGAAGCCTTCGAGATACGACACCGCCGCTTTCATGACGCCGGCTGATTGCAGCACTTCCGCGACAATCAGCTGGTTGTCGTTGAATAAGCGCCCGACTTCGGCCATCCCTTCCATGAGCGGCCCGTTGATGATCTCGAGCGGATCATCGTACAGCTCGCGCGCTTTTTCAAGATCGGGAATAAGCCCTTCTTTCGTGCCTTCGAGAATATAGTAAGCAAGCCGCTCCGGCACGGTGTCCGGAATATCGTCTTCCGTTTTTTCCTTTTTCTTATCGCGGTAGAAATCCGTGAAGTCCGCCAGGTTTTTGTCGGTCGTCTCGAACAATAGCTCTTCCGCCATCTTCACTTCTTCTTTCGGGATCGACGCGAAGCGCTCGAGCTTCTCGGTGTTGACGATCGCGTAATCAAGGCCGGCTTGCGTGCAGTGATACAAATAGACCGCATTCAGTACTTCGCGGCCGACCGGCGGCAAGCCGAACGACACGTTCGACACGCCGAGGATCGTCAAGGCGCGCGGCAGCTTTTCCTTGATGAGGCGGATGCCTTCTACCGTTTCGACAGCAGAACCGATATATTGCTCGTCACCTGTCCCGACTGGGAACACAAGCGGGTCGAAAATGATGTCTTCCGGGGCGAGCCCCCATTTTTCAGTCAGCAATTCGTAAGAACGTTCCGCGATCTCGAGTTTGCGTTCGCGCGTCACCGCCATGCCGATCTCGTCGATCGTGCCGACGACGACCGAGGCGCCATATTTTTTGACGAGCGGCATGACCGCATCGAAGCGTTCTTCCCCGTCTTCCAAGTTGATCGAGTTGATGATCGCCTTGCCTTGCGAGAATTTAAGCGATGCTTCGATGACGTCCTCGTCCGTGGAATCGATGACGAGCGGCACTTTCACTTTCTTGACGACTTCCTGCATGAATGCCGCCATGTCCTCGAGTTCGTCGCGGTCCGGGTTCGCCAGGCAAATATCGATGACATGAGCGCCATTCTTCACTTGGGCGCGTGCGATTTCCGCCGCTTCCTCGAACTTTCCTTCAATAATCAGCCGCTTGAATTTGCGCGAACCGATGACGTTCGTGCGTTCGCCGACAAACAGCGGGCGCATCGACTCGTCGTATTCGAGCACTTCGATGCCTGACACCGCATGTCCATGGCTCGTTTCATTGCGCTCGCGCGGGGCCAGCCCGTCGACCGCTTCACGCACCGCTGCGATATGTGCAGGCGTCGTACCGCAACAGCCGCCGACGACATTGAGCCAGCCTTTTTCAGCAAAGCCGCGCAATTTTTTCGACAGGGATTCCGGCGTCTCGTGGTAATGCCCTTCTTCATCCGGCAGACCGGCATTCGGGTAACAGCTGACATAGCCGGAGGACAGTTCAGACAGCGAACGCAAATGATCGGTCATGAATTCCGGCCCTGTTGCACAGTTCAAGCCGACCGAAAGCGGCTTAATATGTTCAATCGATACATAAAATGCTTCAATTGTCTGTCCGGCAAGCGTTGTCCCCATCGGCTCGATCGTCCCTGAAATCATCACCGGCAATTCCACACCGGTTTCTTCAAAGGCATCGCGTATCGCGATTGTCGCCGCTTTGACATTGAGCATATCCTGGCTCGTTTCCAGCAGCAGCAAATCCGCGCCGCCTTCGATCAAGGCTTTCGCCTGTACCTGGAAATCGGTTTTCAGTTCATCGAATGTAATGCCGCCTGTTACCGACAAAGTTTTCGTCGTCGGGCCGAGTGCGCCCGCAACGAAGCGTGGCCATTCCGGCGTCGAATATTTCGCTTGGCTGATTTTGGCGATTTCCACCGCTTTTTGATTGATTTCCGCTGCACGATGGCCGAGCCCGTATTCATCCAAAACGACCGGTGTGCCGCCGAATGTGTTCGTGCAGATGATGTCAGCGCCCGCTTCCAAATAAGCGTCGTGCACCCCTTCAAGCACATCGGGTCGGACAATATTCAAGTATTCATTGCAGCCGTCGTATTCCTCGCCGCCGAAATCCTCGGCAGACAAATCTGCATTTTGGATCATCGTCCCCATTGCACCATCGATGATGAGGATGCGTTTTTCGAGCTGCTGTTCAATTAAATGTTTAGGCATAGGCACGATCGCTCGCTTTCTTTAAATCTAGTTGTCGGATGTGGCGGATCAATTCCACCGTCATGTCGTAGCGCACAAATGGTGTGATCAAATAAATGCCGTTGAACAGTTCCGCTGCCGTGTCAATCAATTCTTTCGCGATCTGGATACCTTCCGCGGTCGCTTTGTCCTTGTCTTCACCACAAGCCCTCATGCGGTCAAGTGCCTCTTCGGACAGTTTGATGCCCGGCACTTCATTATGCAGGAAGTCGGCGCTGCGTATGCTCGTCAGCGGCATGACCCCAAGGAAAATCGGCGTGTCCAGATGCTTCGTCGCCTCGTGGATCTCGATGATTTTCTCTTTCGTATAGACCGGTTGTGAAATGAAATAATCCGCCCCGGCTTCGATTTTCTTCTCGAGCCTTTGAACAGCTCGCTCTACCACGCGGACGTTCGGGTTGAACGCGGCAGCGACCGAGAAATTCGCTTTTTTCCGGAGCGGTTTCCCGGAGAATGAAATGCCTTCGTTGAGCTTTTTGATGAGCTGGATCAATTCTAGGCTCGAGACATCATAGACGCTTGTCGCACCCGGAAAATCGCCGACTTTTGTCGGATCGCCCGTAACGGCGAGTATGTCGTGGATACCAAGTGCGTTCAGCCCCATGATATGTGATTGCAGGCCGATCAAATTGCGGTCTCTACAGGTAATATGCGCAAGAGGTCTGACATCCTGCTTATGTTTGAGGATCGAGCCCATCGCCATATTGCTGATGCGCGGCGAGGCCAGTGAATTGTCGGCCATCGTGATGGCATCGATGCCTTCTGCGTCCAATGCTTTTGAACCTTCAAGGAACTTCTCGACATCCAAATGGCGCGGCGTATCGAGTTCGACGATGATGGTCCGCTCGGTTTTCGCTTTTTCGTGCAAAGGCTTGTCTTTCAGCGCTTCCGCTTCGCGGATGACGATCGGCTTTTTCTCCTCGACTTTCTTCTCGGTGATCGGCTGCAGATGGCCGATGCGTTTTTTCACCGCTTCGATATGCTTCGGCGTCGTGCCGCAGCAGCCGCCGATGAGGCGGACGCCTTCTTCGCGCAAAAGCAATGCCGCACGGCCGAAATAATCGGCTTCCGATTCATAGACGATGCGCCCGTCTTCAATGTCGAGGAGCGAAGCGTTCGGGTAAGCCGACAAAAAGGCTTTTTCCGGAAGTTCGACGCCTTCGAACGCCTGGATCGTATGGTGCGGGCCAAGACGGCAATTAACGCCGACAATTTCTGCGCCGAGCGCATCGAGCCGTTTCAATCCTTCGTTCAAGCTCATGCCGTTTTGGAGGATACCGGGTTCGTGCATCGATAATTGCGCGATGAGCGGGGCGTCGGTCAGTTTTTTCAAATGGCTGACGGTCGCCGCGAGTTCCTCGAAATCATAATAGGTTTCCAGCAATAAACCGTCCGGGTCGCCCGACAGCAGATGCTGTGCCTGCTGGTCGACCATGGCGACGATTTCATCAAGTGTCGCATCGCTTTTGCGGATGCCCCGGATGCCGCCGATTGTGCCGACGACAAACTGCCCGCCGTCTTTTGCGGCTTTATTGGCGATGGCGATGGCCGCTTTATTGATCGCTTCGGTCTGTTCTTCGAGCCCGTAGCGCGCCAGTTTATGGGCATTCGCACCGTATGTGTTCGTTTGGATGATATCCGCCCCGGCTGCGATATAATCGCGGTGGATCTTCTCGATCACTTCCGGGCGCTGGATATTCAATTCCTCGTTGCAGTATTCGATGCCGTAGGAGTACAACAGCGTTCCCATGGCGCCGTCCGCCGTCAGCATCCTTTTTTTCAGTTCATCTAATAACATGGTTCGTCCTCCTCTGTCTGATTTGCCGTGCAGCTGCGGACGCATCGATATGAAACAAAAAAAGCCTTCCATGAAAAAGAAGGCTTTACGATATCGGACTCGTTCCTTTTCATCTGCCAGGCGTGTGCCTGCTGGAATTAGCACCTGACCGCAAGCGGCTGGTTGCTGAAGCGTCATCGGGCCAGTCCCTCGACTTCTCTAGATAAGAATTCACTATGCAGTTTTCAGTATTCCCACATGATACCCCCTGCGGTGATTGGGGTCAAGATGATTTATCAAAAAACAACGAACTTTCTGTTACATTTCTGACCGCTCACCAGGAATCCGGAACACGCGGATTGAACTTCGCTTCTTCAACGGTGAACTTATACCAGGTGAACTCCTGCCCGTCGATGATCCAGGTGATGTCGATGCGACGCGGGATGTCGATGCCTTCGATTTTTTGCCATTCATGCACTTCCGCGATGCACGGCAAGCGCTTGGCGTCTTCCCCGATATCCTTATAGCGCATCGCCCGCGCACGTTTCATGCGCCCTTTTTCATCGAACTCGAAAGTCACATTGGCGGTCGACCCGTTATAGGTCATTTCCGCTTCCACAGAGCGTTCGTTGCTGTTCAAAAAGCGCACGTACGGGCTGAACACGAGCCCGGGCAGCCAGGCCATCTCCATTAAAAAGCGCTGCAAAGCCGATTCATCGAGCTTGCCGTCGGGCATCGCCCGGTTGATCGGTACGAGCCCCGCGAAGCGGATGCGCATGCCTGCGCGGCCGTCACGGAAACTGTCGGACCCTGTCACGAACAGCCCATCGACTTTCATGCGCGCTTTCCAATAGAAAGATGGCGGTTCGACAAAGCTGTATTGCTCGGCGGTCGATTCGGTCCACTCTTCCTGTTCGGGCTTCGTTTTCATCCAGCCCACTTGCTTTACATAAACGCCCATTACTTGCTCTTTGCCGACCGCGCCGATTGTCTCCAGCCATCTGGCAATCGGTTTCGGAAGATTCTCCGTCCTTGCCTTCTCCACTTCCCCGGCATGGCGGACTTCCGGCCACGTCGGCTTGACGAGCCGCGTCATGTCCTTGTATTTCCGGTAAGCCCCGTATGCCCCGAGTGATGTCAATGCTAAAACCGGCCATCTGCGTTTCATGCCACATACCCCTCTCCGATTTTGCTGCGCTGTTATCCGTAAACTATTTCCTTTGTAGTTTCTTTCGACGCGGCCGCTGTTTTCCCTCCCTAGTGAAACAATAGAAAACGCCTCCGGAAGTTGGCCTTCCGGAGGCGTTCGGTATTCGTCAGCTCGCTTTTTCAAGAGCCGGTTCAAGATATTTTTTCTCCGCCGGCCCCAAATTTTCGAGTACAGCATCGTCAACTGGTGTCTGGGACTCGCCATTCCAGGGATGGCTTTTCATTAAAATAGAAAACTGAACATTAATCCAATGTAAATCGCTGCGACAAACCCGAGACCGAAGATGAACGACAACCATTCAGGCAGCTGTTTGCGATAGCCAAGCCATTGCAAGCCCAGGAAGATCAGGCCGATCGCCATCATCAAGAAACCGTCGATATTCGGCGTCCATACCGCATGGACCGGAAGATACTGCGGCCCTGCGACCCATTCGACAAACGGCGCGCCGCCTTCCAGACGGAACGTTTCGTTGATATTATGCGGCGGAGCGAGCTTGCTCATGAATGCGGTGATCAATAACACCAACAGCAGAAGCCAGCTCTCCACTTTGAGCCAAGAGCGGTTCGGCTCATCGCTTCGGGACAAGACTGCATTGATGAACGCTGCAAGCAAGAGCGGCACGATACTCAAATGCTTCAGCAACAAGAGCTGTCCGTACGGCAAAATCCACGAGCTCGCGTAATCTTGTGGCGCCACGAAAAACAGCATGAGCCAGATGCCGCTGCCGATCAAAATGATCATCAGGACAACAGAAAATGGCGTAAACCATTTAAGAAACGCGCACCAATTGCGCCCGTCGCGCAAAAACCAGGCGATGTGGATCAATACGCCTGCCCATAATACGAGCGCCAGAAAATGAAGCGCATGCCCGGCAAACCCTTGCCAGTCGGCAATGGACGCAGCGTGGCTCGCATATGCCACATTGAGCACGCTGAGCACGAGCCAAAACGCGCGGAATACCCACGATCCGTCGCGCCGCACCACGATCAACCATGCCACCGCCATCAAGATGCCGAATACATAGCTTTGGCCAGCGCGAAATTCCGTCGTGACATCAACGATTGCTTGCATCAGGCCGAAGCTTTCTGACAGCAGCAAAACCAGCTGGATGACAGGTGGTGCAAGTAACAGCGGAATAAGCGCAAGCGCAAGCAAGAGCAGCTTTTTCGGAACCTCAACAAGCGGCTTTTTCTCCGATTTGACGCAGCGCAAGACGACATCCCCTGCAAGGAACGCCAGCACTACATAAAGAAAAAAATCCGACAGTGCGATCAACCAGCTCATCGTTTTCTACGCATCAGGACAACTGCTGCGATCAATAGGATAATGGCGATGCCCGCGATGATCAAAGTCATGCTGGAACCATTATTTCCTCTCGGAGCTTCCGGGTCGCCCGCTGCCGCTTGCTCCATACCAGTGGCTTCCGTTTGCTCTGTTTCCTCAGCTACGTTCTCATCAGCTTCCGGTTCAGCTGATTCTTCAGCCGGCTCCTCTTGTGCCGCTTCTTCATCGCCTGCCTGTAGCTCAAAAGCAAGTGACCCTTGGATGGGATGGCCATCTTCGCTCAGCACATCGTATTCCACGACATAAGCACCGTCCTCAAGCACCTCAGCCGGCGTACCGATCAATTGGTCATCCATAACGGCCACTTCACTGAAATCCACAGCGGTCCCGTCCATTGTCATCGTCATGGAACTGCCTTCTTCAATACCGGCACTGAAATCAAGTGCAACGGCTACAACCGGTTCGGTTACGAGCTCCCCTTCAGCCGGCGTCGAGGCTTCGAGCACAGAATGCGCTTGTGCTGAAATCGGAAACACCAGCAATGCGCTCAATAAAATCATCATTTTCTTCATCGGAATAACTCCTTCTTTCTCGTTAGGTCAAATCATTTTTGCATCAACTCTTTTCAGCCTATTTCATTTGAACAGAAGAAACAAGAGCGGCGCACTTGGATTTATGAAATTTTCCTGAAGATTGATGGGATGGGAAAGCCCCGAATGATTTCGGGGCTTTCCTAGGGTGTTCAATTGGAGAGCAATCGTCACTTCTACATTTAATATTCAATGTTCTATATAAGTATTTGGAGAAGTTTTCGCTCGACTCCAGTGGATCAGCGAGACGACCGAGACCCCGCAAGGCGCGAAGCGGCTGAGGAGGCTTGGGCGCGAGCCCACGGAAAGCGAGCGATAAGCTTCGGAAAATACGATTTCTTAAACTTGTCGACAGCTGAAAAAGCCCCGAATGATCTCGGGGCTTTTCTTTACAATCCGCGAACTGCTTCCTGCGAAGTCTTTTCGCGCTTTCTCAAGGTTTCAGCAAGCAGGCTCACCGTAATCATCGACGTGAAGCCGAGAATCGAACTGAAAAACATCGCCTGGAAAACGTGTTCGATGACACCGGTGCCCGTCAAGATCATATAGCAGCCGGCGCCGCTGACGACGGAAGCGATGGCGCCGGATTTATTGGCGTGCTTCCAGAAATAACCGAGGCTGATCGGCGCTGCGATGCCGCTGATGATCGCCGAGGTCCCGAAGTTCGTCAGCAAGGCCAGGGATTCCGGGCGGTTGATCGACATATAGAGCGACACCAGGCCGATGAAGAGCAGCGACACTTTCGATGCTTTCAGCACTTTGGCGTCGAGTTCCTGTTCCGTCAAATTCTTGTTTTTATAAAGAACCGGCACTGCCAGCACTTTGAACAAATCGTTGCCGATGCTGTTGGTGATGCCAAGGTACAAACTGTCGGTCGTTGACAGGATCGCGGAGATCAATCCCATGACGAGCAGCGCGACGATGACAACCGGGAAAGCTTCCATGATGTATGCCGGAATAGCACTGTCAGCTGACGAAAGGCCCGGCAAGATGATGCGCGCCGCAAGTCCGGCGAATACCGAGAAGATCGACAGCGTGAATAAAGAGACACCGGCGGATAAAGTGAAGGTTCGCAAGTCTTCCTCCTTTTCGACCGTCAGCACTTTATTCATCAAATGCGGCAGCAATACGAATGAAAACAGCAGCCACTGGATGCTCAAGATGGCAAAGCCGCTATAGAACGGCCCGCCAGTCGACAACGGCGAAACAAGTGCCGGGTCGATTGCGCGAAGTTCCGCTTGCAGCGTGCCGAAGACATTCCATCCGCCGCCGATTGTCCATAATAGCGAGATGAATAATAACAGCGACACGACCGCCATCGTCGCCCCTTGGATGCCATCGCTGACGATTTGCGCGAACGCGCCGCCAAGGCTCACGTAGACGACGGTGATGATGACGCCGATCGCGATACCCCATAAATACGGAATGCCGATGACCGTCTCGAACATTGTGGCTAAGCCGACATTCTGCCCGACAATATAGTAGATATTGAACAACACCAATAAGGCGACGAGTACGCGCAAAGCTTTGCTGTTATAGCGGTTGCCGAGCCATTGGGGAATCGTCAAGCTGCCTCCATTTTTCTGCCCGTAGCGCCAGAAGGTTTTCGTGAACAGCAATAAGCCGAGCCACGTGACCCCAAAGCAGCCGATCGTGTACCACAAAGTCGACAAGCCGTATGTATACGCCCAGCCCGGCACGCCGAGAAACAAATTGGCGCTAGCGTAAGAGGCGCCGAAGCTCATGCCGACAACAGCCGGGTTGACTTTGCCTTTCGCGATGGCAAAGCCTTTCATCGATCCGCTATGGGCTTTGCCTTTTTTGCCGAGCCACGTCGTCAAGGCGAAATAGCCGACGAGCATCACGCCGATCAGCGGCAATAGCCAAGATGTTTCATTACCCATTGCGTTCGCCTCCTTTCGTTTTCGGTTTTGGGTAAAGTTTATTCCATAAGGTCAGCCCGACGATCCAAAAGACGGCGACGGCGATCCAATAAGCTGTCAGCATGCGCATTCCTCCTTTAATTTCTAGCCGGTTCGTGCAAGTGCTTGAACGTTCTTCCCGGATGATTGTCTTTCAATTGCGCTTGGCCTTTGCCGTAGATTTTCTCGCGGTACGTGCCTTCCGTGTATTCTTTCTGTACGAGCCCACGCTCCTGCAAGACCGGAACGACCAGTTCCACAAAGTCCTCGAAGCTGCCAGGCGCGAGCGTGTACGCCAAATTAAAACCGTCAACACCGGTTTCATCTCTCCAGCGCTCGACTTCGTCTGCGACCTGCTCCGGCGTCCCGACCGCGACCGGCCCTCTTCCGCCGATACCGACGAATGTTGCCAGCTCCCCGATTGTCCATTTTCTATCCGGATCAGCGCGTGTGAACACTTCGACCGCCGATTGCATGGCGTTGCTTTGGATGTACTCGAGCGTATCGTCCGGTTCATATCCCGAGAAGTCGATGCCGGTCCAGCCGCTGAGCAGCGCAAGCGCCCCTTCATAGCTGACATGGCTTTTCAAAGTTTCGTATTTCTCTTGCGCTTCTTGTTCGGTCTTGCCGACAATTGCGGTGAAGGTCGTATAGACGAGAACATCTTCCGGGTTTCGGCCGTTCGCCGTGATGCGTTCACGCAAAGCGTCGACGCCCTTTTTCACAACCGGAATCGTCGGCCCTGCCGTAAATACCGATTCGGCGTGTTTCGAGGCGAATTCCCTGCCGCGCGGCGAGGCGCCTGCCTGGAACAATACCGGCGTGCGCTGAGGCGACGGTTCGGATAAATGCGCGCCTGGCACTTTAAAGTACGTGCCTTCGTGGCGGATATCGTGCACTTTTGACGGGTCGGTATAGACTTTCGACTGTTTGTCGCGCACGACCGCGCCATCTTCCCAGCTGCCTTCCCATAATTTATAGCAAACGTCCAAATACTCGGCCGCAAATTCATAGCGTTCGTCGTGGCTCATTTGGTCATCGAGCCCGATATTGACTGCGGCACTTTTCAAATAGGAAGTGACGACGTTCCAGCCGATGCGCCCTTTTGTCAGATGGTCGAGTGTCGACATGCGCCGTGCGAAGGTGTACGGATGTTCGTGACTGACAGATGCCGTGACCCCGAAACTCAAATGCTTTGTCACCGATGACATGAGCGGCACGACCAATAGCGGATCGTTGACCGGCGTCTGCACCGCATTGCGAAGCGCCGCATCGCGCGTCCCGCCGTAGACGTCGTAGGTCCCGAGCACATCGGCTAAGAACACCGCGTCGAACTTCCCTTTTTCCAATAGCTTCGCAAGCTCGATCCAATATTCGCTGTCCTTGTATGTATGCGACCGGTCGTCCTCATGGAGCCATAACCCCGGCGACTGGTGCCCGCCTGCACACACCATCTCAAAAGCGTTCAAATAAATCCGTTTCTTCGTCATCGTCAAATTCCTCCTTTTGAAATCGTAATTTCCGCAGCCCCGAGTGAAAATAAAAATAGCCCTCTTTTCTCAACAAACGAGAAAAGAGGGCTATTTGAATAGTCGGGTCCGCTCTCTTATCTCCCAAGGAATCTCTCCTTGCTGGAAGTAGCACCTTCCTGATTGATATCAGGGGTTGCTGAAGCGTCAACGGGCCAGTCCCTCGGCTTCTCTGGATAAGATTATTAAATTAATCCCTATCTTAATACTAGGAAATAAAGAAGTCAACCGAATTTTCAAAACTATTTTATTTTTCCTTGGAAATAGCTCGCTTAGCACATTTCATCAAGCTAATTGCATGGTCCGAATTTTTGTTTTGGCAAAGCCGTAGAATAGGGTCATGAAAACCATCCCTAATACGAGCATGGCCACACTGCCCGCTAAATAAGCGGAGTCCATTTTGAATAAGATTTCTGTCCGGAACCAGGACTGGAACGGCAATCCGAAACCGAGCAATACCGTAAAGAACAGCACTTTCACTTTCCAATCCTTGCCTTTCATTTTCTTGATCGAGTTATTCACTAACAAACGGAGCAGCGCGAGGACGAGTCCAATTCCGAAAAAGATCAGCAAGAACATTTTGATCTCTTCATTCAATAAAAATGCTTTCCCGAGCATATACAGAGCAACCAGCAGCGCAATCCCCATTACGGCCATTTTTTTCTTCATGTCCATCACCTATCCTGTAATTTCACTCAACACACTGTTGAGTGGTTACTATCTATTTTAAATGCCTGCTATACTGGAAGCAATAAACAGAAAAGACACAGCTGTTAAGCGGTTTGGAGGAGATAGCGTGCCAGCCATTTATGATGACATGAACGAAAAAACGAAAGCAAAAATCCAGGCAAGCTTCCTGCAGCTGCTGGCCAAAAAGAATTTCATCAAGATCTCTGTCCAGGATATTTCCAAAGCATCCGGGATCAACCGGGGAACATTTTACCTGCATTACCTCAACAAATACGATTTGCTGGACCAAATGGAAGAACAGCTGCTCGACGGCCTGGCCCAACAGTTGAAAGAATTGCAGCCCGAAATGCTTTTGGCCGAAGCGGATAAAGGCAATGTGTCCATCCAATCCGTTGAAGTATTCCGCTATATCGAAATGAATGCTGCCGCTTTCCGCGCGTTTTTAAGTGAGCATAACCAAAATGGCTTCCACAAGCGGCTTAAAGGATTTTTCGTCGGCCATTTTATCGGCAATATGCTTAAAAACGAACGATTCTTCCGAAGCGCCAGCGTGCCGGACGATTATCTGTCCACCTTCGCCACTTCCGCATTCCTCGGCCTCATCGAGCAATGGCTGGATAATGATTTGGCGGAGACGCCGGAAGAAATGGCGGAGATGTACATCCAGATCATCCTGTTCATCCGCAAGCTATAATGGTTTAGCCTAAAAAAACGCCAATCCTCTATAAATAGGGATTGGCGTTTTCTTATTGTTCCTGCCCGCGCGGTGCTTTTGGCGGTTGGCACGTATCGCATTTGCGCTGGTTGTTCTTGTTGAACTTAGTGAAAGTCTTCTCGAAGTTATTGCCGCATGCGCATTTGAACAAGAGCTTTTGGGAGAATCCGTGGTATTCCGTCGACAATAACTTGCTGTCGGAATTGTTGTTGACGAATGTCCGGATTTTATCGATCGTCCATCGTTTATTCATTCTGTTACACCTCAATTTAGGATTGGCTGGAAGCTTTCGGGCATCTATTGCCTGGGACAACGCATAGTTGCCTTAAGTCATCTATTATAGCACGCCTCGAGCCATTCTGTAGCATTGTTCATGCCTGACTGGCAAAACACCTTCTGCCAAATACGATCTGTAAAAAATTTGAATCTTTTTGTAGATTTGCTGCGTATAATTTAACTGATAGCAACATACATCCATTTCACGAATGAAAGGCATGATCTCATGGGCATTGTCACATTAGTCATTTTGATTTTCTTACTTCCTTACGTCTGGTTTCTCTGGACTGGCATCAGCAACAAAACAGGCATGATGGAGAGATATCGCTGGAAAAAACCGCTGGCCGCGCTCCTGTTACTGGTCATCCTCAGCGCAGCGCTGAATTATTTTTATTCCAACGCCTACCAGCTGGCATTTTTCCAGAACGGTTTTGAATTGATGGTCGGCCTCATTGTCGCCGGGGCCTTCCTTGTGATTCTGTCGATCATCAATATTATCGTCGGCATCGTTTATAAAAACGCCCCCAAATCGTTCCACAACCCGAAAGTGGCTTGGACAGTTTCAATGTTCCTGTGTGCCACAATCCTGTTTTTCATCGTCTGGGTTTATCCTTTAGCGGAAAAAGCATCGTATATCACACAGCTCGAGTCAGCGATTGCTGCTGCAAATGAACAGCAAGATGGCGAGGAAATCACTGTCGTGTTCATGAGCTCCGAAAAACAATGCGTCCGCCGCAGAACCGAGAACTGCAACTCGAGCGATTACCAAAATACTTTTTTCGTCAAAAATAATTTAGACGACACGAAGCAAGTGCAAGTGCAAATACGTGCGCTCGACTACGAACAAAACGAATTGAAATCTGTGGAGTCCAAGATCATGACGCTTCAAGCAGGCGAACTGAAACTAGTCGAGACGGAAGAAACATCGGACCAGGAAAGCATTTGGAGCCGCTCTTCATTTGAAACCGAAGTCCGGACGGCTTCTTACCAATCCATCTATCGTTACCGCGACGCCAATTAAAAAAATCCCTTTCCGCCTAGTTGCGGGAAGGGATTTTGCTTTTACGATTCAGTGTGCGTGCTGCTTCCTGCAGCGACCAGCTGGAATGCATCCAGCAAAGCGCGCACTTCATCGGTCGTCTCGGTGTGCATCAAATCATTGCGGAGTTCACCTGCACCGCGTACGCCACGCACATAAATCTTGAAGAAACGGCGCAACGGCTTGAAGGCGATCGGCTCGGTTTCCGTCGAGTATTTATCGTGAAGGTCCAAATGCAAGCGCAACAAGTCGAACAATTCCTGCGTGCTGTGTTCACGAGGCACTTCCTCGAATGCAAACGGGTTATGGAAAATCCCGCGCCCGATCATGACGCCGTCGATGCCGTATTTATCTGCCAGCTCCTGGCCGGTCTTGCGGTCCGGGATGTCACCGTTAATGGTGATCAAAGTATCCGGTGCGATCTCGTCGCGCAGCGCTTTGATCTCCGGGATCAATTCCCAATGCGCAGGCACGGCGCTCATTTCCTTTTTCGTGCGCAAATGGATCGACAGGTTGGCGATGTCCTGCTCCAAAATATGCGTTAGCCAGCCTTTCCATTCGTCGACACTTGTATAGCCAAGTCGCGTCTTGACGCTGACAGGCAATCCGCCCATTTTCGCGGCTTGGATGATCTCCGCTGCGTTATCAGGATAATTGATCAAGCCGCTGCCTTTTCCTTTGGCGGCAACGTTCGGTACGGGGCAGCCCATATTGATGTCGACGCCTTTAAAGCCTTGCGCCGCCATGCCGATGCTCATCTCGCGGAAATGTTCCGGCTTGTTGCCCCAGATATGGGCGACGATCGGCTGCTCATCTTCCGTGAACGTCAAACGCCCGCGCACGCTGTGGATGCCTTCCGGATGGCAATAGCTTTCCGTATTCGTAAATTCCGTGAAATACACATCAGGGCTCGCCGCTGCCGCTACGACATGGCGAAATACCACATTCGTCACATCTTCCATCGGCGCTAATACAAAAAATGGCTTCGGCAATTCACGCCAAAAATTCTCTTTCATAACTCAATTCCAATCCTTTCCTTGCGGGATGAAGCAGTCCTTCATCCGAAAATTCACTGTCATCTATAATTGAAATCCGAAACGATCAAACGATTCAATATGTCCTATCTTTTCTTAACCTTATACAGTTTACACGATTCCACGCGCTGTGGAAAGAGAGTCGCTCCTGCTTCCGCTTGAACGCAAAAGCCCTTCCCGCAATCCGAAGATTGCCTGGAAGGGCTGAATAGACCATCTTCTATTCACTAAAGCGTTCTTTCATCTTTTGATCCAATCGCTTGAACGCCTGTTGAACCAAATCTGCTGGTATTTCTGCGTACCGGTCTCCCATCGACATTTCAAAATAACACGACCCGCTGTCGATTTCTTTCAAATAACTGGTGAGGCCGATCCCCGTTTCTTGCTCAAGCTCCACGATGACCGGTTCTATTTCTTCTTTAGGATGCGAGAAATGGACATGGAACATATTCGAAACCGGCACTTCCGGCAAAGTCGCAATGTCCTGGCAGGAATTAAAGAGCGCCGCCACTCGCTTCGCTGCTTCGTAATACTGTCCCATCTTGCCGGAGCGCTCGTCGAAAGAATAATCGGCCGAGATGATATACGGATAGAGGCTGATCAAATCGCCACCATGGCGCCTTTTCCACACTTTCGATTGCTTTGCGAACGCTTCGTCCCCAGCCAGGATGGCGCCGGCAATTCCGCCGATTCCTTTGTATAAGGATAAATAGACGCTATCGAATAAAGCACAAATTTCCGCTGCGGACTTTTCGTAATAAGGAGTGACTTCCAGTAAGCGGGCGCCGTCGAGATGAAGCTTGATCTGATTTTCGCGGCAATAGTGCGAGATTTGTTCCAGCGTCTCGAAGCTTGGCAATTGCCCGCCAATTTCACGCTGCGGCAATTCCAGCAGCACCACTGCCACTTCCTCGTCCAACTCCGCCACATCTTTCAATTCCACGACACGGTCCGGGTCCGTCAAATACACCGATTCGATGCCATGCAATTCTTTCAAACCGTCTTCTTCATGGATTTCCAAATGGCTGAGCGGATGGTAGGCCACTCGTTTCAGCCCTTTATCGTCGCACCAAATCCGCAGCGCAATCTGTTGCGCCATCGTGCCGCTCGGGAAGAAAACTGCCGTCTCTTTTCCTAAAAACGCCGCCATCTTCTCCTGAAATTCTTCAATAACCTGCCCACTTCCATACAAATCACTTTCGACATCATCCGCGATGTCTTCAAAAGCCTGTTTCAACACGCCGGCGTTGCGCGTGCCGTGATTCGCCAATTGATACGTCGATTGCTTAAAGGCCGCTTGCAGTCGATTGAGTTCAGCCAATATCCCCACTCCTCAAAACGCATTATTTTGAACTGAATAGAACGTATAGCGGTTCTTCCCTGCTTTTTTCGACTGATACAATGCTTGGTCTGCTTGTTGAAGAAGTTCTTTCAAATCACAATCCCCACCGGCCGCATATTGGGCAATGCCGATGCTCGCCGACAGCGGGTAATCGGCTTCCCAATCACTCAAGCTGTCAAGCAGACGGTTTGCCCATTCACTTAATTCCGCTGCACTGGCTGGTTCGGTAAAACAGACCAGAAATTCATCTCCGCCAAGGCGGATCGCCAAAGCATCCGGATGGACGGCAGTAAACCGCTGCAGCTTTGAGGCCACTTCTTTTAATACCACATCTCCCGTATCATGGCCGTACAGATCATTGACCTTTTTAAAGCCATCCAAATCGAGAAAGAATACTGCGCCTCCCGCTTTTGAATTTCCTTCAAAGAATCGCGTGAGAAAATGGCGATTGTACAGATCCGTCAGCGAATCCCGGTATGCAAAGCGCTCGAGATCCAAGTAATAAGTGAACATCCGCACAATTCGCTGCAATAAAGTGATGCTTTTTGTATCGAACTGGCTTTTTTCATCGTTCACCGCACATAAAGTGCCGAACCGCTCCCCATTAATGAAGGAAATCGGCAGCCCCAAATACGAGCGCACATTGGCCGCTTCGAGCTTTTCCTCAAATGCTCCCAATGCATGCCCGTCTTTGACATCTTCATAGACCAATGGCTGCTTGTTCTTGAAATCGATGCGGCTGCACAGTGAATCCTCCAAATTCAACATTAAGCCCTCCGCTATGGGGATCGCCGTATCGTTTGGTGAATGCTTCAAAATTATTTGCTGGGCTTCGCTCATGGAGCTCAAGTAAAACAATTGATCCGGCAAAACCTCTTTGGCCAGGCCGATTACATCTTCCGCCAGCTCATCAAAATTCTTATACATTTCCAATTCCCGAAATGTCACCATCATTAAGCACCTCAATTAGTGTCAGATTTCTTGTTCATCTTCTTTTGGTAAATTAATCTAACAGCACTTATAAATAGCCAATATTTAACTATATTTATTAAAGTTTAACATAGAACGGCAGCCCGTGAAGCTTTCTTCAAAGACAGTGAAATAACAAAAACCCCGGATGGCAGCGCATGAATACGCAGTCCATCCAAGGTTTATGGTGATTTTTCCTGATTTAATAACTGACCCAGCTCAAGCCGGTCGTGCCTTCTCCGGCATGGACGCCCACACAGACGCTCAATGGGATGACGTCCACTTTAAGTCCCGAAAATTCCTTCATCAATTCATTTTTCCACGCTTCCGCACCGGCTTCATTATTGCAATGAATGACCGCCACTTCCGGCACCATGCCAGTTTCCATATCCGCGCGCAAGGCCGAATTGACGCTTTCCTTAGCGCGTTTGTTTGAACGGACTTTTTCTTTCATCGTCGTGACACCATCCACAAAGGTGATGACCACTTTGATATTGAGGATATTGCTGAGAAACGCCTGCGTCCCTGACACCCGTCCGCTTTTATGCAATTGGTTCAAACTCGATGGAATGAACGATAGATGCGATTTGGTGGTTAATTGATTGATGGTCTCTACGACTTCTTCGGGTTCTTTGCCGGCTGCGAACAATTCGTTGCCGATTTCGATCATTTTCCCCATCGGGAACGAACCGATTTTCGAGTCGACTGGATACACTTTGAAATCCGCCATCTCGGCAGCTGATTGCGCGCTGTCGAATGTGCCGGACAGGCCGCTCGACAAATGAAGCGCCACAGCAAAATCATAGCCTTCCGCTTGCAGTTTTTCATATAAAGCCATCATTTCGCCGATGGCCGGCTGTGAAGTTTTCGGCGACACTTTCGCCGCACGTAATTTATCGTAAAATTCTCCCTGCGTCAGGTCGATCGACTCTCGGTACGACCCGTCGTCAAACACGACACTAAGGGGCAATACATAGACATTATGCCTTTGGATGAATGCATCATCCAATTGCGCTGCTGTATCCGTGATCCATGCGATTTTTTTCATTCTAAAAATTCCCCTCTAGATGCGAATTCCATATCGGAAGCAGTTGTCTGCTCTTGTTAACTTACAGGAGGCGCAGCCACAGCGGCTAGTGACAGATGTCACATAAGGAAAAATTAATGTAAGCGTCGACATAATTTGCACTTATCTCCGTAATTTCTTTCCAATTATAAAAAGAAAAAAGCCGCAGATCCCTGAAGATCAGCGGCGCAAGTATAACTAACCGTATTTTCCAAAGCTTATTGATCGCTTTCCGCGGGGCGGGAATCGAGCCTCCTCATCCGCTGCGCTACTTGCGGGGTCTCTCAAACCCACTGATCCCGCTGGAGTCGATCAAACGCTTCTCCAAATACTCAGCTAGAACATTGAATTTTGGTTGTAGAAAAAGTAGACTTCTTTTTTATTCACAGTAGATGGTGGACTTGTTTAATACTCTCGACTGTTAATCCTATAAGTATCAGCGGCTCCATCTTATTTAACCGGTTGTTTCGATTTCGCTTTGCCGATCGCAAAATCCGCAAGCGATGGAATGAGCATGTCTTCCATCGGCGGGTTGTGAAGTCCCGCCCGCACATCGCGGTAATAGCGCTGCAAAGGCGATTTTTCCGACAGGCTGTGTGCACCTGCGACGCGCATCGCCAAATCTACGATATCGACAGCTGAATTCGTCACCGCGACTTTCACGGCCCCGAGTTCCGCAGCCATCTGCGAGCGCTGTTCGTCGTCCGATTCGTCCCATTGTTTCGCGACGGAATAAAGAAAGTGCCGCGCCCGCTGCAATTCCAATTCGATTTGGCCGATCTTTTGTTTCACGTTCGGCAGCTCGATGATCGGCCCGTTCAAACTGTTCGGCGAATAATCTTGCGCAAAACGAATCGCGTAATCCTGCGCAGCCTGAGCGATTCCGAGATAACACGCCGGAATATGCAAAAGCCATCCGGCCGGCTGCTTTTTACCGGGCACACTGATCTCGACCAACGCCGATTCCTCGACTCGGACATTCGTCAACACCAAATCATGGCTTCCCGTGCCGGTCATCGCCACACTATCCCATGTTTCGTCGATCGCTATACCGTCAGCCGACCGCGGAATGAGGAAATAGCCCACTTCTCCGGTTTCTTCAATCACAGCGGTCACGTTGAAGTAATCCAATACCGGCGCCATCGACGTGAACGACTTGCGTCCATCAATGACCCACGAACCGCCAACTTTTCTCGCTGTGGTCGATGGCTTGCCGCCTCTTGTCGGGCTGCCGGTCTGCTTTTCGGTCGCACAATTATTGATCAATGCGCCGCGTGCTTTGATATCGTCAAATAAAGCTTCAAGCACTGATTCGTCCCATTTACCGGTCTCGCCCAAATCTTGAACGATGCCCATATGCCAACCGATTGACAAACCGGTCGACCCGTCCGCGCGGCTGATCGCTTCCTGATAGCGCAGCATCTCAGACAAGGAAATGCCCGCTCCGCCGTATTCTTTCGGAATCGTCAACGCGGGGTAATTGATCGCTTTCAGTTCCTCAAAATTCTCAAATGGAAATTTTCGTTCCAAATCATTGTGCGCGGCCCGTTCCGTAAACGGTGCGACGGTTTCATTCAATATGTCCATGCGTTCTTCAAACGTCTTCGCTTTTAGGATATCCATCATTCTTCACCTTTCTCCTAGCTATTGCGCCCATTCCTCCGTCAAAATGAAGCCGTCATACTGCTCATTCGACTCGATATATTCCTGGAACTCCTCGGATTCGTAAGCGTCTTTCAAATCTTTCGCCCACTGAGTATCCGCGTTATCTTCTTCGATCGTCACCACAATCCGATGCTGTTCGGGCGTATTCTCGATTTTCAACGCATCCGTAATCTTGCGGTCCGGCGCATTGGCAATATAATTGCCGTTGACGACGCCAAAATCGATATCCTGCAGCGACACCAGAATTTGCGCTGGGTCCAAGACTTTCAAGTCGAGATCGTAATCCGCATTTTCCACTGCGTTCAAATTAAAATCCGTCACGCCTGCATCGTCTGACACCGTCACCCACCCGAGTTCCTCCAAGATGCGCACTGCGCGTTCCTGGTTGACCGGATCATTCGGCAAGCCGACAGTCGAGCCGTCCTTCACCGCATCCAACGATTGATGATTCACTGAATACAAGCCTTGAGGCGCGCTCGGCACAAAAGCGATGCCGGTCATGTCCATGCCCAATTCCTCGTTGATCCCTTCCATATACGCCGTGCTCTGGAAAATGCTCGCATCGATCGAGCCTTCCTGCATCGCCGGGTTCAATTGCATGTTCTGGGAAAAAGTCGTCGTATCCACTTTATACCCTTTCTCCTCCAAAATAGGCAAGATCCCTTCCTTGAATTGCTGCTCATACGTCCCGACGCCAAAGCCGACGCGCACTTCTTTCTTGTCTTCCCCTGAAGCTTCCCCGCTATCGCCGCATCCAGCTAATAATAGCGCACTCGAAATCCCGATCACTCCAACCCAACGCTTGTTCATCTGCCATCTCTCCTTGGTCTTTTTTATTTTGAATGAAACGCGTAATCCTTGCCGCCCAATAGAAAAAGCCCTCTTCATAAAAAAGAAGAGAGGCTCACCGTCCGGCTCTTCTCATCTCTCAAATGCTCACGCATCTGCTGGATTTGGCACAGTTTCAAATTGGAATTCCAATCTGTTCCGCTGCCGAAGCTTCAAAGGGCCAGTCCCTCCACTTCTCTGGATAAGAAATTATGTACTCAGTGTTAATACCGAGTAATTTAATATGATTAATACAATATCAGAGCTTTGGTTCCATGGCAATAGCTTGTTTGAAGATCAATTCATTAAAAAATTCCTTTTCACAGAGTGGAAAGGAATTTTAGGCTGTAGAGAAAGTTAAGAAGTCGTATTTTCCAAAGCTTATCACTCGCTTTCCGTGGGCTCGCGCCCAAGCCTTCTCAGTCGCTTCGAAACCCCTGTGCTCCCACATCTGCACGGCAGATGCGTCGCAAATGAATGAGCTCTGCTTAGCTTCGCTCATTCATTTCTTGCGGGGTCTCGGTCGTCTCGCTGATCCACAGGGTAGAAAAGGTGATCACCTTTTCGATTCATTGTAGATAACGGACTTCATCCTTCTGTGCATCTAGTCCAGCTTGCGGAGTTTCCATTAAATATATAAGTTTTATAATTCCTTTGCTGGTAGAAAAATAGTGTATAATCTTCATTTAAGAACTCTCATAATTCCAAATAATCTAAGAGATTCTCATTTTATAAAATGCTGTTTCTTCCACTTCAAGAGCCAGCGCAATTTCATGAGGGTTTCATTGTTTCTGTACACTTGCTATCTATTCATTTCAATGGAGGGATTCACATGAAGTACACAGTTATCACAGGCGCGAGCTCAGGAATTGGATATGAAGCGGCATTGGCTTTTGCGATACGCGGCAAAAACCTTGTTCTTGTAGCAAGAAGGGATGCCGAGCTCAATAATCTTAAAGAGAAGATTCAAAGCATGAACTCCGATCTGGACGTCGTCATCAAACCCACCGACCTATCCGAAAGCGAGCAGGTTTATGCACTATACGAAAGCCTTAAAGACTACGATATTGAAACCTTCGTCAACAACGCCGGCTTCGGAAACAGTGCTACCGTTGCTGAGCAGGATGTAACTAAAACGGAAAAGATGCTGCGCGTAAATGTAGAAGCACTCACCACGCTCTCCACTCTTTATGCACGCGACTATGCGGACCAAGAAGGTGCGCAGCTCATCAACGTATCATCTGACTTAGGCTACAGAATCGTGCCAAACGCCGTTACATACGCTGCCACCAAGTTTTACGTGAGCGCATTTACAGAAGGCCTGGCCCAGGAACTGCAAGATAACGGAGCTCAGTTGAAAGTTAAAATACTCGCGCCATCCATGACAGAAACCGAATTCGTGAAAACGGCACGGGAACTTGATGAATTCAGCTATGGCGACAATGTACAGAAGTTCCACACCGCAAAAGAGATGGCACAGTTTATGCTGGAGCTTTACGATAGTGAAAAAGTTCTCGGGAAGGTGAATAGTGAGAGCTATGAGTTCGAGTTGATGGATCCGGTTTTTCAGTACACTTCGAGGAAGTAGAGTTCCCTATCGTTCCGATATCGAAAAAATCCCCTCTCACATCATGTGAGAGGGGATTTTTCTAGATGGGCTGAGGGCTTACATCATGCCGCCCATGCCGCCCATATCAGGCATGCCGCCGCCAGCTGGTGCTGCTGGTTCCGGCAGGTCTGCTACGACTGCTTCTGTAGTCAAGAACATAGCCGCAACGGATGCTGCGTTTTGCAATGCAGAACGCGTCACTTTCGTTGGGTCTACGATGCCTTGGTCAAGCATGTTGACCCATTCGCCTGTTGCTGCGTTGAAGCCAGTTCCGACTTCTTCCGTTTTCAGGCGGTGAACGATGATTGAGCCTTCAAGGCCAGCGTTCGTTGCGATTTGGCGGACCGGTTCTTCAAGTGCACGGAGCACGATGTTGATGCCTGTCGCGACGTCGCCTTCTTGTTGCGTTGCCACTTCCGCCACTTGGTTGTAGACATTGATAAGCGCTGTACCGCCGCCTGCTACGATGCCTTCTTCAACCGCTGCGCGTGTTGCGTTCAATGCGTCTTCGATGCGCAGTTTACGTTCTTTGAGTTCTGTTTCAGTTGCTGCGCCGACTTTGATGACTGCTACGCCGCCAGCAAGTTTCGCTAGGCGCTCCTGCAGTTTTTCGCGGTCGAATTCAGAAGTCGTTTCTTCCAATTGGCTGCGGATTTGCGCCACGCGTGCGATGATTTTCTCGGAGTCGCCATTGCCTTCAACGATCGTCGTGTTGTCTTTAGAGACGACGACTTTCGCTGCGCGTCCAAGTTGTGCGATGTTAGTGGATTTCAGGTCAAGGCCGAGGTCTTCTGTAATCACTTCAGCGCCAGTGAGTGCAGCAATGTCTTCGAGCATCGCTTTTCTGCGGTCGCCGAATCCAGGAGCTTTAACAGCCACTGCGTTGAATGTGCCGCGCAATTTGTTCACGACAAGTGTTGCCAACGCTTCGCCTTCAACATCTTCAGAGATGATGAGGAGCGGTTTGCTTTGCTGGACGACTTGCTCAAGCACTGGAAGGATTTCCTGGATGTTGCCGATTTTCTTGTCAGTGACAAGGATGAACGGGTTTTCAAGAACCGCTTCCATCTTATCGGAATCCGTCACCATGTACGGAGACTGGTAGCCGCGGTCGAATTGCATCCCTTCCACGACGTCGAGTTCTGTCGTGAAGCCACGTGATTCTTCCAATGTGATGACACCGTCGTTGCCGACGCGCTCCATCGCTTCTGCGATCAATTTGCCGACTTCCTCGTCGCCTGAAGAAATGGCCGCTACTTGCGCAATCGACTCTTTGCCTTCGATTTGCTGGGAAATGGATTTTAAGCCTTCAACCGCGTTTTCCACAGCAAGTTCGATGCCGCGGCGGATGCCGACAGGGTTGGCGCCAGCTGTGACGTTCTTCAAGCCTTCACGGATCATCGCTTGTGCAAGAACCGTCGCAGTCGTTGTACCGTCACCTGCGATATCGTTCGTTTTGGAAGCAACTTCCGCCACAAGTTTCGCGCCCATGTTTTCAAAAGCGTTTTCAAGCTCGATTTCTTTGGCGATCGTTACGCCATCGTTTGTAATAAGCGGCGTGCCGAATTTCTTCTCAAGCACGACATTGCGCCCTTTTGGCCCAAGCGTTACTTTGACTGCGTCCGCTAATTTATCTACACCTTGCAGCATCAAGCTGCGTGCATCTTCACTGAACTTAATATCTTTTGCCATGATTCGGTTCCTCCTATTAAATAGAATTTATGCTTATTTAGCCGACAATCGCAAGGATGTCGTTTTCACGTAAGATCAAATATTCTTTGCCTTCGTATTTCAATTCTGTGCCCGCATATTTCGAAAAGACGACGCGGTCTCCTTCAGTTACGTCCAGCTCTGTGCGCTGTCCGTTTTCACGGATAAGTCCATTCCCTACCGCAATCACTTTGCCTTCCTGCGGCTTTTCCTGTGCCGTACCTGGCAAGACGATTCCGCTAGATGTCTTTTCTTCCACTTCGACGAGCTCAATGATGACACGATCTCCTAATGGTCTTAACAATTGAAACACCCTCCTCAAATTAAATAGCTTCTAATCGTTTAGCACTCTCTAGTCTTGAGTGCTAACCCATAGATAAGTTTAATAAAATCTTCAGTTAATTGCAAGCAGAAACCCTAGACCGTTTTGAATTCTTTGCGCCTTTTTCCGTTAAGCCCTACAATAAAAGGAGCATGTGAAAAGAAAGGAATTTGACTACATGACCCCACCAGATAAAACCGCCGCTTCCGCAAAACCGCGGGGGCGCAAGCGTAAAAACATGCGCACGCCGCTCCTGGTACTGCTCGTCTTCGTGGCCGTACAGCTGATGCCGATCCTCTTTATCGGCCCGACGCTCGGCTATTTCCGCGACCAAGGGCTTGACGACGCCACAGCACGCGCTTCAACGTCCGGCTGGCTGATCTTCCTGACGATGGGCATCGGCTTTTTGGTCACGATGATCCTCATCTTGCGCGACCGCAACTTCTTCAATATTTGGAAAGGCAAAAAATCGAGCCTTCCCGCTGCTATCGGCTGGGGCGTCCTCGGCTTTCTGCTGTTGATCATCGGGCAATCGATCGCCGCCATGATCGAAATGGCGATCGGCATCGACCCGGGATCCGCCAATACCCAGACGCTCGTCCGAATCGCTGAAGTCGTGCCGTACGCGATCATCGCGGTCGTCCTGTTCGGCCCGATCCTCGAAGAACTCGTCTTCCGAAGAGTGGTCTTCGGCTCCTTGAACCAGACGATGAACTTCTGGATCGCCACGGCCATCTCGGCACTCGTCTTCGCGCTCGTCCATCTCGAGTTCACGCATCTCTTGCTCTACTTCACGACCGGACTGATCCTGGCAGCCCTCTATCAGCGGACCAAGCGCATCCTCACCCCGATTATCGCGCACATCCTGCTGAACGGCTACGTCATGCTCATTCAGCTCAATATGGACAAGATCGAAACCTTCATCAAGCAAATGGAAAACTTGCAATAACCAAAAAACACCGCTCCCCAGTTGGAGCGGTGTTTTCTTTGAAATGCTGAACAGAATATACACTTTATGTATTTCGTCCATGCACTCGAAACAGACATAGCCGTTTCACCGAGCAGTGAACATATCACCTCACTTTTTCGAAAAATAATAAGTACTAGTGAAAGGACAAAACAAAATAAACGAGCCATACATATCACCATTTGATGTAAGAGAGCGACGAAATCTATTACTGCTACAAACTTAGAGATGAAGCGGATGGCGATGACGCCTGGGTGATTAGCGGGTTTGAGAGACCCCGCAGGCAATGAATAGGCGAAGCTGTGCTGAGCACATTCATTTGCGACGCATCTGCTGTGCAGATGTGGGAGCAACGGTTTTAGTGACGAGGAGGCTCGATTCCCGCCACCCGGCAAGCATCCGCCAGGAGCGCAATCTCCTACCCCCACCCCATTTTCATTCCAAACAAAAAACCTTCCGCCATCATTTCGGGGGAAGGTCTTCTGTCTGTTCTTCAATTGCCTGCTGCTGTTCTGCACGCAGGAACTTGCGATAACCGACGCGCGCAATGACCAAACTGAATTCATACAACAGAATCAGCGGCAATGTCACGATCATATGGGAAATAATATCCGGCGGCGTAATGAACGCGGCAATCGTCACCAGCGCCAAATACGCATATTTCCGGTATTTCGTCATCATCATCGGCGTCAAGATGCCAAGACGCGTCAAAAACAGCATCAATACCGGCAGCTGGAAGATAAAGCCGAACGGCAAGGTAATCTGGAATAAAAACTGGAAATACTCATTGATCCCGATCGTCTCCTGGATGTCCAGGTTCTCCGATATATTGAGCATGAACCCGATGACATACGGGAACAGCACCAAATACGAAAACGCGATGCCGCCGATGAACAGCGACAAGGAAAACGGGATATAGCTGAGCGTCACTTTCCGTTCCCGGTCAGAAAGCCCGGGGCTGATGAAGGCCCAGAATTGGTACATGATCAATGGTGATGTAATGATCAATGCCAAAATCATCATGACCTGCATATATATCTTGATCGGATCGGTGATCTTGAACGCATTGAGCGTCAAATTCCGCGCCTCTTCGCTGAACTGCAAATAGCGGATCAACGGCTCAGCGAGAAAGAAGCCTGCAATGAGCGCGAACAGAAAGAAAACGACTATCAAGGTCAGCCGTTTTCTGAGTTCACCTATATGTTCAACTACCGTCATTTCATTTTGTTGGTTCATCGGACAAACATCCTATCGTGTTACTTGTGCTCGTCTTTCTTGTCTAGATCGTTTTTCTTCGCTGTATCGACTTTCTTGTCATCTTCGTCATCATCCGCCAACCCTTTTGTGGCGTTTTTGAATTCGCGCAGGGAAGAACCGAATGCTTTGCCTAGTTCCGGCAACTTTTTCGGGCCGAAAATCAGCAACGCGACAATCCCGATGATAATTAAGCTAAGTGGACCTGGAGCCATATCAGACACCTCCTGTAGTATGCTTCTAGTGTACATGAAACACGGCCTTTTGGCTATTTCCAAAGGCCGTTCAAATGTGAAGGTTTTATGTTAATCATGCTTGATCTGGTAGATCAAAGTCTGCAGCTCGACCGACAGATCGATCGTCTGGACGCGGATATGTTCAGGCACCGAAATACGCACCGGCGTGAAATTGAGAATGCCTTTGATGTCTGTCTCGGCGAGCCGGTCGGTCACTTCCTGGGCCGACCGCGACGGCACCGTCAAAATGACCACTTCAACGCCGTACTGCTTGATCTTCTCTTCAATCAAATCCGGATGGTACGTATCGATGCCGCTGATCTGCTTCCCTTCATGGGGGCTATTCGTATCGAAGGCGAGGATGATTTTCGTGTTATGGTTACGGTGGAAATTGTATTTTAAGAACGCGCTGCCGAGGCTGCCGACACCGATCAAGGCGACATTCGTCGCTTCATCCTGGTCAAGCGTCTTGCGGAAAAACGCCAAGAGCTCCTGCACATCATAGCCATAGCCTTTTTTGCCGAGTGCGCCAAGATGGGAAAAATCGCGGCGGATGGTCGCTGAATCGATTTTCATCGCTTCGCTCAACTCCTGGGAGGAGATGCGTTTCTGCCCGGCGTTGGCGAAATTCTGGAGAAACCTATAGTACAAGGGCAACCGCTTCGTTGTTGCTTGCGGGATTTTCGCTGATTCGTCAAGCATGTGATCGCTTCCTTCTGAACTGTTGTCAAATCGTATCAATCTTACATGACAGGCCTTGATATGTAAAGGCTTGCGCAATTGCGAAGCACTCGCCCATCAGCTACACTTAAGAAGAATAGAGGTGACCCCAATGATCGTATTGCAAGTCAATCAAATCCATAAATCATTCGGTGCAGAGGAAATCATCTCCGGCGCCAAACTCGAAGTCCAACATCGTGACCGGGTCGCACTCGTCGGCCGCAACGGTGCCGGAAAATCCACATTGCTGAAAATTATCGCCGGGGAAATGTCATACGACAGCGGCGATTTGATCATGCCGAAAGATTTGACGATCGGCTATTTGGAACAACAAACCGACTTGAATTCAGACGCCACCGTGTGGCAGGAAATGATGAAGATCTTCTCCCATTTCCGGGACCAGGAAGCGAAGCTGCGGCAGCTCGAAGCGGCGATGGCCGACCCGGCTGTCTACAGCGACGCAGAACGCAACGCCAAGGTCATGCAGGAATATGACCTCCTCCAGACCCATTTCAAAGACGCAGGCGGCTATCAGTTCGAAGCCGATACGCGCGCTGTCTTGCACGGCATGAAGTTCTATCCGGAGGATTACGAAAAGAAAATCACTTCCCTGTCAGGCGGCCAGAAAACACGGCTCATGCTCGCGAAGCTCCTGCTCGCCAAGCCTCAGCTCTTGATTCTCGATGAGCCGACCAACCACTTGGACATCGAGACCTTGAGCTGGCTCGAAAACTATTTGAAAAATTACCCGGGCGCGATTCTCATCGTCTCCCACGACCGCTATTTCCTCGACCAGGTTGTGACACTTGTCTACGAAGTGTCACGCAAGAAGGTCCGCAAATACACCGGCAACTACAGCCGCTACTTAAGCGAAAAAGCGAAACAATACGAACTCGACCGCAAGCATTACGAAAAAGAGCAAAGCGAGAAAGCCAAGTTAGAAGATTATGTCGCCCGCAACCTGGTCCGCGCCTCGACAACGAAAATGGCGCAGAGCAGGCGCCGTGTGCTCGAGAAAACCGATTGGATGGAAGCTCCGGAAGGCGACGAAAAATCAGCGCGCTTCGGCTTCGATATCCAAAAGCAAAGCGGCAACGATGTCTTGAACATCCAGTCACTGTCCGTCGGCTACGGCGACCGCGCCGTATCGAATAACATCTCCTTGAAACTTTACCGCACTGACAGTCTCGCACTTGTCGGGCCGAACGGTGTCGGCAAATCGACGCTGCTCAAGACCATCATGAAAGAACTGCCCGCGCTTGCCGGCGAAATCCATTACGGCACCGGCATCCAATTCGGCTATTACGACCAGGAGCAGGCAAACTTAAAGGGCAATAAGCTCGTCCTCAACGAATTATGGGACGACTACCCGCATGTGAACGAAAAGGATATCCGCAGCATTCTCGGGCGCTTCCTGTTCACCGGAGACGATGTCCTGAAGCCGGTATCGACGTTATCGGGTGGCGAAAAAGCGCGTGTGGCACTTGCTAAACTCATGATGCAAAAAGCCAATGTCCTGCTGCTTGATGAACCGACCAACCATTTGGACCTCGACAGCAAAGAAGTGCTTGAGAATGCCTTGATCGATTATCCAGGAACGCTATTATTCGTTTCCCACGACCGCTACTTCATGAACCGGATTGCCACGAAAGTGGTGGAACTGTCTCAAGACGGCACAACCGAGTACTTGGGCGATTATGATTATTACGTGGAGAAAAAGCTCGAAACCGAAGAACTCGCGGCCCTGGATGCACTCGAGGCAAAAGCGAAACAGCCGGAAACCCAAACGTCCGCCTCCACCTCGCAGATCGATAAGGAAGCCAAAAAACTCGAACGCCAGTTAGTAAGGAAAAACACCGAAATCGAACAGGCGATGGAATCTCTGGATGAAGAAATCGCAGCGATTGAAGAACAGCTATGCGAACCAGATATTTTCCAGGACCATGAACGCGTCATGCCGTTGCAATCACGTCTCGAAGAGCTGAAGCACTTACATGAAGAAACCATGGCCGAATGGCTCGAACTGCAAGAACAACTTGAAGAACTGAATTCCTGACCGCATACTGGGTATGCGGTTTTTCTTTTTCTATATATAGGTCAATACCATTTGGCGAAATAAATATTTCCACAGATTTGTTCACAATAAAAGAGTTGTAAAATCAACTATCAACAGAGTTACAAACATTATCCACAGGATCCTTTTCTTTTATCCACATAGTTTTCCACCTAAGACTCCACAATATATAGGAAATCCACTGTTTATCGATAGGTTGTTAACAGCTTATTCACAAATTGTGCATAAGTACAAATGTTCTCTATTGACAGAAAACAGATTTCTATGTCCTTGTAAGATTTGGATATTATTCATAAAAAAAGAAGCATTCCCGCAATTCTCAATGAATTGCGGGAATGCTTTCAGTTAAATCCATGAATTTAAAGGCATTCCGGGACGCCCGTTCATGGCCATATCCCCTATTAATCCTTTTTCGAACATCACCGTTCCAGCCGCTGCAATCATCGCTGCATTATCTGTACAAAGCGGCAGAGGCGGAATAAAGAAAGGAATATTTTCTTTTTCAAAAGTCTCTGTAAGCGATCTGCGGAGCCCTTTATTCGCCGCTACACCGCCTGCTGCAATCACTTGCTTCACACAGTATTCTCTTGCTGCCCGCAAAGTCTTCTCTGTTACGACTTCCACGACACTGTTTTGGAATCCTGCGGCAACAGCTTCGGGCACAGGAGTCTCCCCGCGCTGTTTCATGTTATGCATATAGTTCAGCACAGACGATTTCAATCCGCTGAAGCTGAAATCATAGGATCCCTCTTCCAGCCAAATACGGGGAAAATCGACTGCTTCTATGCTCTGATGCGCCAACCGGTCGATATGAGGGCCTCCCGGATACGGCAAGTTCAATGTCCGTGCCACTTTGTCATAGGCTTCCCCGGCAGCATCATCCCTTGTTTCGCCGATGACTTTAAAATCACCATGCTCTTTCATGAGGATCAACTCAGTATGCCCTCCTGAAATGACCAATGACAAAAGCGGAAATTCCATTTCTTGCTCCAGTCGATTGGCATATATATGGCCTGCGATATGATGCACACCCACCAGCGGTAAGCCATGGGCAAAGGCAAAGGCTTTTGCTGCATTGACACCGACCAGCAAAGCCCCGACTAGCCCGGGACCTTCCGTAACCGCCACCGCAGATAACTGAACTGGCGTTAGATCCGCCTGCTGCAGAGCTTCTTCAATAACAATCGTGATTTGCTCGACATGATGCCTCGACGCAATTTCCGGTACGACGCCCCCGAAGCGCTTATGGCTCTCAATTTGCGATGCCACCACATTGGAGATGATTTCTGTCCCGTTTTTTACGACTGAAGCTGCTGTTTCGTCGCAGCTCGTTTCTATTCCCAATACGAAAATGTCTTTATTCATCGAAATTCACCCACATAACTATGGCATCTTCCTGATTATCCGTGTAATAACCTTTTCGGATGCCACCATTTTGAAATCCTAGTTTCCTATATAAATTAAGCGCAGCTACATTACTGACACGTGCTTCCAATGTCATTAGTTTCGCACCTTGTGCTTTCGCTCTTTCCATTGCCTCTCTCATCAAAGCTTCTCCGAACTTCTTGCCCCGTTCTTTGGGTGAGATGGCGATATTAGTGATATGTGCTTCGTCCATGATAAGCCACATGCCACAGTAACCCACGACCCCATCTGCCGTTTCAGCTAAGACATAGTACGCAAATTCATTTTTCAGCATCTCTTGCTCAAAAGCCTCTTTTGTCCAAGCGAGCGTAAACGATTGCTTTTCAATCTCATAAACTGCTTCCACATCATGAATGGTCATTTTCCGGAATTTCACTGATTCGCTCATCGGCTTTGTCCTTCATCCATTTTTGCAAGATTCGCTTCCGCCTCTGTAATCCGGCGATATTCAGGAACCGTATGATGCACTTCTTTCACTTCTTCACCCGCTGCCAAAGCAATTAAATTCGATGCTCTTGGCAGCCTGTTTTGGAACGGCGCAAAATGAGCCAAGTCCCCAAGTATTTCCTCGATCAGCGGGCGGTGAATTTCAAGGTCAATCCCTGTAAATAAAACCGGCCATCCATGTGTATGGACTTGTTCCAAAAACGTCTTGAAATCACTATGCCGATCTGAAATGACCGTTTCCAGATTACGCCCGTCATACAGTGCCGTAAAAGCAGTACCACGCCTTGCATCCATGACAGGGCAAACCATTCCGTTAAATCCCTGTCCGTTCGCTGCAAGAACCTTCAAACTCGATACTGTGGTCAGCGGAATTTTTAACGACCATGCGAGAGTTTTCGCGATCGTCAGGCCAATTCGAACGCCTGTATAAGATCCAGGCCCTTCTGCCGCAACAATGCGTGTCAGATCACCAGGAGCGATTTTCGCTTTTTTCATCAATTCCTCTACTGCCGGCATAGCAGTTAAGGAATGATTGATCTTTAGATTTTGAGTTTCTTCTATTAATACTGTATCGTCTCTCACCAAAGCGATAGCCAGTGGTGAATTCGACGTATCGATTCCTAAAATCATTGCATTAGCTCCCTGCATATTTTTTCATAACGGGCGCCGCGCGGTTGAAACTCCACCTCACGCCCCTCTTCAGACAAGCGTCGAATCACAATATCCAAACGGTCTTCCGGCAAATAATCTTCGATGAACTGAGCCCATTCAATCACCGATACGGCTTCTTCAGCAAATAATTCATCAAAACCGATATCTTCATCACTGTTTTCCAAGCGATATACATCAAAATGATTCAGATTTAATCGGCCTTCATATTGCTTGAGTATAGTGAAAGTGGGGCTATTAACTGTTCGTTCAATACCGAGCCCCTTTGCCAAGCCTTTAGTAAAAGTCGTCTTGCCTGCCCCTAAGTCACCTTCCAGTGTCAGGAGATCCTGGGGCTGTAAAAGAGAAGCCAATCGAATGGCAAGTTTCTCTGTCTGTTCCGGCGATTGCACTGTAATCGTAAAGCTCATGTCTCTTCACCTCGTTTGAGTCTTTTCATAGTTTAGCGGAGATAGCCTTGCAAATCAAAATATATTGTTTCCATAGAAAAAGAGCACAGCGGGTTCGCTGTGCTCACTTTTTGGAATGACGGTCCCGACCGGGATCGAACCGGCGATCTCCTGCGTGACAGGCAGGCATGTTAACCGCTACACCACGGGACCAAAATTATAGACCAGCGACGTCCTACTCTCACAGGGGGAAACCCCCAACTACCATCGGCGCAAAAGAGCTTAACTTCCGTGTTCGGGATGGGAACGGGTGTGGCCTCTTTGCCATCATCACTGGACTCTTGAGCTTGTTCGCTCAAAACTGGATAAATCGACATTGTGGGAAACTTGCGTTTCAGTTTGTTGGTTAAGTCCTCGATCGATTAGTATTCGTCAGCTGCACGTGTCGCCACGCTTC
>NZ_QLZQ01000005.1 GCF_003289925.1 Planococcus maitriensis
GTTGATTGCTCAATACTGCTGGCGTATCGCCGTCATAAGACGCGCGATTCGCTTTGATCTGCCGAAGCTGATCAGTAGTTAAGTCACGAACACCAAAGTTTGGAATGGCTGATTGCTCCGATCGCCCAAGGGCGACCATCGCAAAAGCCGTTCGCGCGCCAAGGCGCTCGTGACGTCTTTCGTTGACGTTTTGCTGTTCAGTTTTCAAGGTTCATGTTGTGCGCCTTGTTTTGGCGACTTGATAAATATATCACGCTCCATCATATACGTCAACAGTTTTGAGTAAAAACTTTTCCTTTCTGCAATTTTCTTTCTCAATAGAAAGAAAAGAGCTTACCGATGGTTCGGCAAGCTCTTTCAGAATCACTCTTCTTCCGGGTCTTCTTCTATACTATCCGCCGTTTCATCTACAACGGCATCGTGTTCTGTGTAGACATCTGCTTCTGCACTTTCTTCGATGAGTGCTTCCACTTCGTCTTCGCCAGCTTGTTCTGTCTCTTCATCGACTTCTGCTGCTTCAGCATCATCCAAATCTTTTTTTACTTTGGTGACAGTCGCCACGACCTCTTCGTCGCCAAGACGAATCAACCGGACTCCTTGCGTGTTTCTTCCAGTCGTTGAAATGTCTTCTACATCCATACGAATCAGGACACCGTGTTGCGTAATCAGCATGATGTCTTCTGTTCCGTTTACGGCACGGACAGCTACGAGCGGACCATTCTTTTCGGTAATCTGGCAAGTCTTGATTCCCATTCCGCCCCTGGATTGGACGCGGTATTCGGATTCTTTCGTTCGCTTGCCATATCCATTTTCAGTGATGACCAGGATTTTATCGTCTGTCTCTAGGGTTTCCATCCCGACGACTTGGTCGCCTTCACGAAGGCGGATGCCCCGGACACCGCTTGCGGCTCGTCCCATGCTGCGGATATCCGTCTCAGGGAATCGGATCAATGCGCCGTCGCGTGTTCCGATGACAATTTCTTTGTTGCCGTCAGTCATCTTGACTGAGATCAATTCGTCGTCTTCACGCAAATTGATGGCAATTAAACCATTCTGTCGGATATTGGCATAGCTGCTCACTGGCGTTCGCTTGCTAAGGCCGCCGCGCGTTGTAAAGAAGAAGAAATCATCTTCTTTGAATTCTTCGACACGGATCACCGCTGTAACTTTTTCGTTCTTGCCGATTTCCAGCAAGTTGACGAGCGGCAAGCCTTTCGCAGTCCGGCCGTACTCAGGAACTTGGTAGCCTTTCTTGCGGTAGACTTTCCCTTCGCTTGTGAAGAACAGGATTGTGTCATGTGTCGATGTATATAGAAGATGTTCAACGAAATCGTCATCGTTGGTTCCCATTCCTTGTACGCCGCGTCCGCCGCGCTTCTGGCTGCGGTACGTATTGGCAGGCAAGCGTTTGATGTAGCCGTTATGCGTGAGCGTCAATACCGAAGCTTCACGCGGGATGAGGTCTTCGTCTTCGATCATCTCAGAGCCGCCGACAGTGATTTCCGTTCTGCGGGGATCATTGAAACGCTCTTTGATTTCAAGGATTTCTTCACGGATGATCTCGAGGATCTTCGATTCGTCCGCCAGAATTGCGCGCAGTTCATTGATGAGTGCGACGAGCCCCTGGTATTCCTCTTCAATTTTGTCTCGTTCAAGACCTGTCAGGCGCTGGAGGCGCATGTCCAGGATTGCCTGGGATTGGCGCTCGGACAAATTGAAATCATTCATCAACCCGTTGCGGGCTTCTTCAGTCGTTTGCGAACCGCGGATCAAAGCGATGATGGCATCGATATGATCCAGTGCGATGCGCAAGCCTTCAAGAATATGCGCGCGGTCTTCCGCTTTTTGCAGGTCGAATTCCGTCCGGCGGCGGATAATGACTTTCTGGTGCTCCAGATAATGATAAAGAACGTCTTTCAAGCCCAGAACTTTCGGCTGGCCATCGACGAGCGCAAGCATATTGATGCCGAAGCTTGTCTGCATAGCCGTCTGTTTGTACAAATTGTTCAACAGGACATTGGCGCTCGCATCCCTGCGCACTTCGATGACGACGCGCATCCCGTTGCGGTCGGATTCATCGCGCAAATCGGTGATGCCGTCGATTTTTTTATCGCGTACCAGTTCTGCGATTTTCTCGATCAGGCGCGCTTTATTGACTTGATAAGGAAGTTCGTGGATCAGGATCGTTTCCTTGCCGTTCGGCTTCGTTTCGATTTCAACGACCGCACGGATCAACACCGAACCTTTTCCGGTTTCGTAAGCGCGGCGGATGCCGCTCCGTCCGAGGATGATGCCTCCGGTCGGGAAATCGGGGCCTGGAAGGAAGTCGAGCAATTCTTCTGTCGTAATGGCGGGATTTTCGGCTAATGCGAGAACTGCATCGATTGTCTCGCCCAAGTTATGGGGCGGGATATTGGTAGCCATCCCGACTGCGATTCCGGAAGTCCCGTTGACAAGCAAATTCGGGAATCTGCTCGGGAGGACAACCGGTTCTTTTTCCTGGCCGTCATAGTTTTCCTTATAATCGACCGTGTTCTTGTTTAAATCACGCAAAAGCTCCATGGAAATTTTTGACATTTTGGATTCTGTGTAGCGCATTGCCGCTGCTGCGTCACCGTCTACAGAACCGAAGTTCCCGTGGCCGTCGACAAGCATGTAGCGATAGCTGAAATCCTGAGCCATCCGTACCATCGTTTCATAAACCGCGCTATCACCGTGAGGGTGATATTTACCGATTACGTCCCCGACAATACGTGCTGACTTTTTATAACCTTTATCCGCTGTGATCCCGAGGTCGTGCATGGCATATAAAATACGCCGATGCACCGGCTTCAAGCCGTCCCGGACATCGGGCAATGCACGCGAAACGATGACACTCATCGCGTAGTCAAGGAATGATGTGCGCATCTCCGTGCTGATATTTATTTCTTCTACTCCGCTGCCTGGCCGTTCCGCCATATCCGCAGCCTCCTCTCAACTCTTGTTGCGTTATACATCCAAGTTCTTCACATAACTGGCGTTTTCTTCAATGAAATTGCGGCGCGGTTCGACGTCGTCCCCCATGAGCATGTGGAAAGTCTCATCCGCTGTCATTGCATCTTCGAGCGTGACTTGCAGCAATGTCCGGAAATCAGGATCCATCGTGGTATCCCATAATTGAGTGGCATTCATCTCGCCGAGCCCTTTATAGCGCTGGACATGCGGTTTAGGCGTTGCTGGAAGTTTTGCTAATGCTTCTTTCAGCTGCGCATCCGAATAGACATAATCGACATGCTTGCCTTGCTTGATCTGGAACAATGGCGGCTGTGCGATGTAAATATAGCCTGCTTCAATCAATGGGCGCATATAGCGGAACAGGAAAGTCAGTAGCAAAGTCCGGATATGGGCGCCGTCGACATCGGCATCGGTCATGATAACGACTTTGTGGTAGCGCGCTTTATCGAGGTTGAACTCTTCCCCAATTCCGGTTCCGAGTGCCGTGATGATGTTGCGGATCTCTGCGTTGACCAGAATCTTATCCAAACGCGCTTTTTCAACGTTGAGGATTTTTCCGCGCAAGGGCAGAATCGCCTGGAAATGGCGGTCGCGGCCGGATTTTGCGGATCCGCCCGCCGAATCGCCCTCTACGATATAAATTTCGCTGATTTTCGGGTCGCGTGAAGAACAGTCTGCGAGTTTACCTGGCAAACTTGAGACTTCAAGGACCGATTTGCGGCGCGTGAATTCGCGTGCTTTTTTAGCCGCCATCCGGGCATGGGAAGCCATGATGCCCTTTTCGATGATTTTCTTTGCCGTCGATGGATTTTCCAGCAAGAAGCGTTCAAATCCGTTAGAGAATAAATTATTGACGATGGTCGATACTTCAGTATTGCCGAGCTTTGTCTTGGTCTGGCCTTCAAACTGGGGATCTGGGTGCTTGACGGAAATGATCGCCGTCAATCCTTCCCTTACGTCTTCACCAGTCAAGTTCGCTTCAGCATCTTTTATCAAGCCATTTTTGCGGCCGTAATCGTTGATGACGCGCGTCAAGGCTGTTTTAAAGCCGGATTCGTGGGTTCCGCCTTCATGGGTGCTGATATTGTTCGCGAATGAAAAGATATTTGCTGCAAATCCGCCGTTGTATTGCATCGCAACTTCGACGTCGATGCCGTCCCGCTCCGATTCGACGAAAATCGCTTCTTCGTGAAGCGGGTCTTTCGATTTGTTCAAATGCTCGACGTAGGATTTGATACCGCCTTCGTAGTGGTATTTCTTCTCCTGCTCCAAGCCTTCCCGTTCGTCAGCGACCACGATTTTCAAGCCGCGGTTCAAATAAGCGAGCTCGCGGAGGCGGTGATCCAGGATATCGAATTCGTAGACCGTTGTTTCTTTAAAGATTTCTTCGTCTGCTTTAAAGCGGATCGTTGTCCCGGTCTTGTCGGCTTCGCCGATGACGCCGAGTTCTTTTTTGACTGCACCGCGCTCAAATTGAATGAAATGGCGCTTGCCGTCCCGGTGAACATAAACTTCCGTCGTCTCGGACAAGGCGTTGACGACAGAGGCGCCGACGCCGTGGAGGCCGCCGGATACTTTATAGCCGCCGCCGCCGAATTTACCGCCGGCGTGAAGGACCGTCATGATGACTTCAACAGCCGGGCGGCCCATTTTTTCCTGCATATCGACTGGAATCCCGCGGCCGTTATCTTCCACGCGGATCCAATTATCTTTTTCGATCGTGACGCGGATTTCATCGCAATAACCGGCAAGGGCTTCATCGATGCTGTTATCCACGATTTCCCATACCAAATGGTGCAGTCCTCTCGATCCCGTAGAACCGATATACATGCCCGGCCGTTTCCGGACCGCTTCTAAGCCTTCCAATACTTGAATCTGATTGGCGCCATAAGATTGCTCAAGATTCGTATCTTCCATAGCCATTCCGTTCACCTGCTCTTTCTTGACAACTCATTATTTCCATTGACCGGTTATAACCTGTTTTGCTGAATTTTATTCAAAAGTGCCTGAGGCCGATAAGGTGACCCGTAGACGAAATCATCGGTGACGACATAGGATTTCACTGCTTCAGGCGGGACTAAAAGCCGCGTAAAGGCGGAGTGGACATAGTGTTCATGATGGACCACCGCAAGGATTTCCGTGACGGCAATCAATTGGGAGGCTCCGATCTGGACATACATGCATGTTCACTCCTTGACCGTTCCTTTCGATACTTCGAAAAGGCGGGCGCTTTGAATGGTCTCGTGTTGGATGCCTTCGACACTGGTGGTCGTGACAAAGGTCTGCACGGATCCGCGGATGGTGTTGAGTAAATGTGATTGGCGGTAATCGTCCAGTTCGGAAAGCACGTCATCCAGCAAGAGAACCGGTGCTTCGCCGACTTCCTGTTTGATCAGCTCGATTTCCGCGAGTTTCAGGGACAGGGCTGTCGTGCGCTGCTGCCCTTGGGAGCCATAAGTCTGGACGTCGTAGCCATTGACCATGAACTGCAGATCGTCGCGATGCGGGCCGACCAGCGTTACGCCACGGTCGAGTTCCCGCTTTTTCACTTCTTGGAGCTTGTGCTCTAAAAAGGACGCCATTTCAGCAGGCGTCCATTCGGGCTTCAACCCACTAATCGGCTGGTAGCGGATCTCCAGTTTTTCAAGCCCGCGGGAAATGCCGTGATGAATCGGCTCTGCCCATTTTTGCAGCAATTCCATGAACTGGAATCTTTTTTGTATAATTTTTACAGCAGCTTCAATGAATTGTTCAGTGTAAACCTCGAACATGACGTCATTGATCGCCTGTTTGCCGTAATGTTGCTTCAATATATGGTTGCGCTGTTTCAACAGCTTCTGGTAATTGACGAGATCGTGGAGATAAACCGGTGAAATCTGGCCGATTTCCATATCGATGAAGCGGCGCCTGACTTGCGGGCTGCCTTTGACTAAATGTAAGTCCTCAGGAGCAAACATGACAACGTTCAATTGGCCGATATAATCGCTCAGCCGCCTCTGCTCCAAGTGGTTCACTTTCGCTTTTTTGCCTTTTTTGGAAAAGCTGATTTCAAGCGGTAGTTTGCCATATTTCCGGAGCACATCAGCTTTAATTTTACCATATTCCGCGTCCCAGCGTATCAATTCTTTGTCATTGCTCGTCCGGTGGGATTTTGCCATCGATAAAACATAGAGCGATTCCATGATATTGGTTTTGCCTTGCGCGTTTTCGCCGATAAAGACGTTGATCTCCGGCGAGAAGCCGAGCTTGAGAGTTTCATAGTTGCGGTAATTGACTAACTCGAGGTTGTCAATCCGCATCGAAGCTCATGCCTTCGGCGACAACGATGCGGAATTCCCCCGTCCCCGGTATGTTCACAGTATCTTCCGGACGCAATTTACGCCCTCTGCGGTCTTCCGCTTCTCCGTTCACGAATACTTCATGTTCACTCAAAAACCATTTGGCCATTCCGCCTGAACTGATCGTGTCTGTCATTTTCAGCAGCTGTCCAAGTGTAATAAATTCTGTCTCAATACCGATTTCCTTCAAAATGCCCTCATCCTTCGATTCGTAGTCTATCCCTTTATTTTACCCTATTTGCCCCCATAAGTAAAAAGGATAGCCTTTATGGGCTATCCTGAAGGTTTTGGTTCCAATTAATATGTCCGGACAGGAAGAATCAGCTGAAGAATCGAGTCATCCAAGGCTGATTTCAAAATGAACGGGCGCATCGCCCCAGTGAATTGGATGACGACATCTTGTCCATCGATCGCTTTCAAGGCATCCATCATGAACTTCGCACTGAAGGAAATCTTCAGCTCTTCCCCCTCAACGCTTTGTGCTTGCAATTGTTCTTCGACTTTCCCGACTTCCGGGGAATTCGAGGAGACTTCCACTTCGCTGCCGTCGTTTGTGGAAAAGCGCACGACGTTATTGCGTTCTTCACGAGCCAATAGTGATGCACGGTCGATCGCTTGAAGCAATGAACGGCCGTTTACCGTTACCGTCGTTTTGTATTCAGACGGGATGAGGCGTGATGTATCCGGGTAGTTCCCTTCCAATAGACGGGAGAAGAACAGGATGTGCTTCGATTTGAACAGCACTTGCTGGTTGGTCATGACGATTTCAACCGGATCGGACGTGTCATCAAGGATTTTGTTCAATTCATTCAAGCTTTTCCCTGGAATGACGACACTATACTCCCCTTCCGGCAAAGTTTCGAGTTTTGTTTTGCGGCGTGCCAAACGGTGGCTGTCAGTGGCGACGCAAACGAGCTCCCCGTCTTTGACTTCCCAATGGACGCCTGTCAGTACCGGGCGCGTTTCCGAACTGGACACGGCAAACACGGTTTCTCTATTGATCGTTTTCAACAGATCCGCTGGAATCGTGAAAATGCGGTCATCTTGGATATCCGGCAATTGTGGATAATCCATTGCGTCAAGCCCGATCAAGTGGAATTCGGATTTTCCTGAACGGATATGCGTCTGGAAATTGCCGTTGATTTCGATTTCGACTTCATTGGTCGGCAATTTGCGGACGATTTCCCCGAACACTTTCGCCTGGAGGACGATACTTCCGCCTTCAGTAACGTCGATCAATTGTTTTCCATCCTCTTCTGCAGGGATGAATGTTTGGATCGTGATATCGGAATCACTTCCTGTCAAACGCATGCCTTCTGTAGAAACATCCATCTTGATCCCGGTCAAAATCGGAATTGTTGTTTTTGAACTGACTGCTTTCATTACATCGTTTAAACCTTCGACTAGTCGCTCACGTTTTATCTCGAATTTCATTCTCGAACCTCGCTTATATATATATTTTAGTTATTAGTACTTAAAGACAGTAACAGTAGTAGGGGCTGTGAATATGTGGATAAGCCCGAAATGAGCAATAAAAGCAGCTTATCCACATGTAGATAGACTGTGCATAAACTGCTTAAGAAAATCGCGGGTTATCCACAGCCTTATTTGCCGAGTGCGGATCGAATTTCTTTAATATCTTGCTGAAGCTGTTGGTTCTCTTTCAGCATCGTAGCGATTTTCTCGTGCGCATGGATGACCGTCGTGTGATCGCGGCCGCCGAATTCCTCGCCGATTTTTGGCAATGAGAAATCCGTCATTTCGCGAGACAAGTACATCGCGATTTGACGTGGATACGCAATATCCTTCGTGCGCCGCTTCGTTTTGAAATCATCGAGCTTGACGTTGAACTGTTCGCCGACTGCGTTTTGGATATCCAAGATCGTGATGACTTTCGGCTTGGAATTCGGCATGATATCTTTCAAGGCTTCTGCAGCGAGCTCGGCGCTCATGTCCCGGTTGATCAGGGAGGAATAAGCGACGACGCGGATCAAGGCGCCTTCGAGCTCGCGGATGTTGGAATCGATCGAATTGGCGATATAGGTCATGACATCGTTCGGGATGTCCAGTCCGTCCGCTTTGGCTTTTTTGCGCAAGATGGCGATCCGCGTTTCCAGGTCCGGCGGCGTGATATCGGTGATCAATCCCCACTCAAAACGCGATCTTAAGCGATCTTCGAGTGTCGGGATCTCTTTTGGCGGCCGGTCGCTCGAGATGATGATCTGCTTGGATTCTTCATGCAGCGTATTGAATGTATGGAAGAACTCTTCCTGGGTCTGTTCTTTTCCAGCCAAAAATTGAATGTCGTCGATGAGCAGAATATCGACATTGCGGTATTTATTGCGGAAATCGACGGTCTGGTTATCACGGATGGAGTTGATGAACTCGTTCGTGAATTTTTCAGACGACAAATAAACCACTTTGGCCTCCGGGTTGTGTTCAATGACATAATGTCCGATTGCGTGCATAAGGTGGGTCTTGCCAAGTCCTACGCCTCCATAGATGAAAAGCGGGTTATAAGCTTTTGCCGGCGCTTCGGCGACAGCCAGTGATGCAGCGTGCGCAAAGCGGTTACCGGAGCCGATGACGAATGTGTCAAAGGTGTATTTCGGGTTGAGCATACCCGGCAAAAACTCTTGCTGTTCCGCCTGCCCCGGTTTGATGCGGGGAGCGGGAAGCTGGAAATCATCCATATCCTGATCTTTTGGCACCACAAATTTAATAAGCGCTTCATCCCCTGTAAGATCTGTCAGAATGCCCGTGATCAAGTGCACGTAATGGTTTTCAAGCCAGTCGCGCGCAAATGAATTGGGGGCTGAGATGGTGACAGTGTCTTCTTTATAGGACAAGAGCTTGGTAGATTTGAGCCAAGTTTCAAAACTGGGCTTGGAGATTTTTTTCTCGACTTGGGCTAAGACACTCGACCAAATTTCGTCTAAGTGTTCCAATAGCGTATCTCCTTTATATGTAAAGATTTTTTACAGTATACCATACACAAAACCACAGCCTGTGGATAAGATCTATAAACAGGCTTGGGGAAAACTATCCACACCTTACCCACAATATGTGGATAACTATTTTGGGGTAGAAATTGTTAACAAGTGAAAACAAAACAATGTTATCAAAAAACGATAGACATTACAAGCATTTCTTTAACTTATCCACATGGCGGCGTTTGTACACATTTTTGATATCCACAGGCAGTTCCTATGTGAAAAAGCTGTCGATAAGGCATGTGGATAAACCAATTCCGCAAAAAATGGAATCACAGGAAGTGCACCGCGGATCTTCCAAATCTGTGTATAACTTGACTATTCTTTTTCCTCTGGTGGCTCACTGGATTTAAAAGAAACCATTGACAGGAAGAACATTGCGCCTTTATAATAGTCGAGACTGTCTTTAGAAAATAGTTAACTTTTATATAGGAGGTGTAAGGTCATGTCATTGCGCACATACCAACCAAATAAACGTAAACACAGCAAAGTGCACGGCTTCAGAGCACGCATGAGCACGAAGAACGGACGCCGCGTTATCGCTGCACGTCGCCGTAAAGGAAGAAAAGTACTATCAGCTTAAAGTCCACTGACCGCATCAGTGGTCTTTTTTTTCTTTTTCGCGGAATTTGAGCGAAAATGCATCAAAATAAGCAAGTAGCAGGTGAAAAAATGAATAAGCAGCAGCGGATCAAGAAGAATAAGGAGTTTCAGCGCGTCTTCAAAAAAGGAAAATCGTTCGCGAATCGGCAATTCATCGTTTATTTGCTGAAAGGCGAGCAGGAAGAATTTCGCCTCGGCCTGTCCGTCAGCAAGAAAGTCGGCAATGCGGTCGCTAGAAACCGCGTTAAGCGCTATATCCGCCAAGCCTTTCTCGAATTGAAGGACGATCTCCTGCCGAACGCCGATTACATTATCATCGCCCGACCACAGGCGGCCAAATTGGATTTTCATGAAAGCAAGAAAAGCCTGGAGCATGTGCTGAAAATTGCGCGCGCTTTGCCGAAGAAGTAGATGCCGGATCGATCCGGATGTTACTATAGGAAGTAATTGAATAGAGTTTGGAGGAAGCAAAGTGAAGAAGAGAACAGGATTACTCTTCGCCTTGGTGGCTGTTGCCCTCTTATTGTCGGGCTGTATGGAGTTTGACCAGCCGATCAGCGACCAAAGCGAAGGATTTTGGAATGAGTTTGTCGTATGGCCGTTAGTGTCGATCATTACATTCTTTAAGGAATTCCTCGGTACATATGGTTTCGGGATCATCGCAGTGACGATTCTTATCCGTCTTGCCCTATTGCCTTTGATGATCAAACAGACGAAAAGTTCGAAACGTATGCAGGAAATCCAGCCTGAACTGGCTAAGTTAAAAGAGAAATACAAATCGAAAGACGCCGTCACCCAGCAGAAATACCAGCAGGAAATGATGGCGATGTTCCAGGAAAAAGGCGTCAATCCGATGGCTGGCTGTTTGCCGATCGTCATCCAGATGCCGATCCTGATCGGTTTCTATCACGCGATCAGCCGCATGAATGCAACGCCGGAAATCGATCTTGGCACATTTTTGATCTTTCCGCTGGCGGAACCAAGCATCATCCTGGCAATCACGGCAGGTGTCATGCAATTGATCGTCCTGCGTACGGGCCCAGCGATGGACAACCCTCAAATGAAGGCGATGATGTATTTCATGCCGGTCATGATTATCGGATTCGGGATCATCTTGCCATCCGCATTGACGCTTTACTGGGTAATCGGGAACATCATCTCGCTTATCCAAAACATGTTCATTTACCGTCCATGGGAAAAGAAGGAAGTGCAACAGCCTGTTAAAACGAAAACAGGAGGGGCTAAAAAGTGAAGCATCTTACACAAACGGGGAAAACGGTCGAACAAGCGATTGAAAATGCGTTGGAAAAACTGAAAAAATCACGGGATGAAGTGACGGTCCGCGTCATCGAAGAAGGAAAAAAGGGGTTTTTCGGATTCGGTGCAAAAGACGCGGAAGTCGAAGTCACCGTGACGGAAACAGGTGAGCCAGAAGCCGAAAAGGCGCCGCAACAGACGGAAAAAACGCCACAACCGGCGGATAGCGCCAAACCTTCTGAAGAAGAGATTGCGGCAGAGATGCCGTCAGCTCCAGTAGAAGAGGGAGAAGAACCGGATTTCGGTGGATCTGCTGCAGAACCTGCAATGAAACCATCGAATGACAAAGCGATCGAAGAAACGAAAACCTATCTAAGAGATGTTGCAAAAGGCATGAAGATCGACGATTTGACCGTTGCGCACGAAAAACAAGGCAAAACGGTGCGTTTTAAACTGGAAAGCGAAAAAGTCGCAATGCTCATCGGCAAAAGAGGGCAGACCTTGAATTCGCTCCAGCAATTGGCGCAATTGGTGGCCAATCGCCACGCCGAACAGTTCATGATCGTCGAACTCGATGCCGAGAATTACCGGGAGCGCCGCCAGGAAACTTTGGAGCAATTGGCGGACCGGATGGCGGACAAAGCGATCCGCACCGGCAAACGGGTCCAATTCGAACCGATGCCGTCCTACGAGCGAAAAGTGATCCATCATGCGCTGTCACGGCGCTTGGACATCGATACGTATTCGGAAGGCAAAGATCCCAACCGCTATTTGGTCATTGAACCGCATAAATAAGCATGAAAAGCCGTCCGGCGAGGTCTTAACAGATCTTGCCGGGCGGCTTTTTTTGTAGAAAATCCCTGAAGCAGGAAGAAGGGGATGGCAAAAAAGCCTTGTATATTTATGCATATCAAATTTCCGGCCTTGAAATGGAAAACTTACCAAAGCCAAGCGCTCCATCTTTCGGTTTCAAGCGCTTTGTGTTATTGTAGTATGTTGTATAGTCACGTGCATTTTGATGGTTGTCCACATGTGGACAACTTTTTTATCTCATAAATCAAGCTGTGGGCAAAGGAATCAATCCCGCCCCAGCGTTTACTGCAAGAGGAGGAAGAAACATCATGATGGAATTCGATACGATTGCCGCGATTTCCACGCCGAGCGGCGAAGGGGCGATTGCCATTGTCCGCCTAAGCGGGCCGGAAGCGGTGTCCATCGCCGACCGGCTGTTCCGTGCGCCGGGCAATAAAAAGCTCGCCGAACAGGCGAGCCATACCATCCATTATGGCCATATCGAAGACCCCGCAACGAAAGAAACCGCGGAGGAAGTAATGGTCGCATTGATGAAGGCACCAAAAACGTTCACCAGGGAAGATGTCGTGGAAATCAATTGCCACGGCGGCATCGTATCGGTCAATCGTGTACTGTCTATAGCCTTAAGGGCGGGTGCACGGCTTGCAGAACCGGGTGAATTCACGAAACGCGCATTCCTTAACGGGCGCATCGACCTGTCCCAGGCAGAGGCGGTCATGGATTTGATCCGCGCGAAAACGGACCGTGCCATGGACGTCGCGCTGACACAGATGGAAGGGCGTTTGTCCCGCCTCATCAGCTCGCTGCGCCAGGCATTATTGGAATCGATCGCACAGATGGAAGTGAACATCGATTATCCGGAATATGACGATGTCGAAGAAATGACGCGCCCGATGATGCTTGAAAAGGCGCAATGGGTGCAATCGGAGATCGCTAAATTGCTCCAGACCTCCCAGCAAGGCAAGATTCTGCGGGAAGGCTTGTCAACGGTTATCGTCGGCCGCCCGAATGTCGGGAAATCATCGTTATTGAACAGCCTGGTCCAGGAAAACAAAGCCATCGTCACGGAAATCGCCGGTACGACGCGCGACATCATCGAAGAATATGTCAATGTCCGCGGCGTCCCGCTGCGCCTTGTCGATACGGCAGGCATCCGGGAAACGGAAGACATTGTCGAGCGGATTGGCGTCGAACGCTCCCGCAAAGTGCTGAAAGAAGCCGATTTGATCCTTTATGTATTGAATTACGCGGAGGCATTGACAGAAGAAGATCTGCGGTTATTTGAAGCCGTCCGTGACATGAATTATATTGTCGTCATCAACAAGACCGATTTGCCGCAGCAGATCGACTTGGGCCAAGTCAGGGAACTGGCCGGCGACAAACGCCTCGTGACCACTTCTTTAATTGAAGAAGAAGGCATCGACCAGCTCGAGGAAGCGATCGCTGAATTGTTCTTTGAAGGGGAAATCGAGGCGGGGGACATGACCTATGTCTCCAATGTACGCCATATTTCGCTCCTGCACCAAGCCCATCAAACCATCTCGGATGCCATAACAGCCGCCGAAATGGACGTGCCGGTCGATATGATCCAAATCGATGTGACACGCACGTGGGAAATTCTCGGTGAGATCATCGGCGACACGGCGGATGACGGCTTATTGAATCAATTATTCTCGCAATTTTGCCTTGGAAAATAAATTTTTGAAGGGACTGAACGAACATGCCACAATACGAAGCAGGCACGTTCGATGTCATCGTCGTAGGCGCAGGCCATGCGGGGGCGGAAGCCGCACTCGCTTCTGCACGCATGGGCGCTAAAACGCTTGTGTTGACGATGAATCTTGATATGATCGCTTTTATGCCGTGCAACCCGTCCATCGGCGGTCCGGCAAAAGGCATCGTGGTACGTGAAATAGATGCAATGGGCGGGGCTATGGGCCGCGTCATCGATAAAACACATATTCAAATGAGAATGCTCAATACCGCCAAAGGGCCGGCTGTCCGCGCATTGCGTGCACAAGCCGATAAAGTGCTCTACCAGCAGGAAATGAAACGCCTCATGGAAGAGCAGGAAAACTTGACGCTGCACCAGGGCATCGCGGAAGAGTTGATCGTTGAAGATGGGGAAGTCAAAGGCCTCATCACACAAGTCGGCGGCATTTACCGTGCGGAAACGGTCGTCATCACGACGGGCACATTTTTGCGCGGGGAAATCATCATCGGCGACCTTCGCTATTCAAGCGGCCCGAACCACCAGCAGCCGTCCATCAAATTGGCAGAAAACCTGCAGGAGCTCGGCTTTGAGACGGTCCGTTTCAAGACCGGCACACCGCCGCGCATCAACAGCAACAGCATCGACTACTCGAAAACGGAAATCCAGCCGGGAGACGATGTTCCGCGCGCGTTCAGCTTTGAAACGACGGAATTCATCATGGACCAGATGCCGTGCTGGCTGACGTATACGACGAGCGAGACGCATCAGATCATCGATGAGAATTTGCATTTGTCGCCGATGTATTCCGGTATGGCAAAAGGCACAGGGCCGCGTTATTGTCCGTCGATCGAAGACAAAATCGTCCGTTTCAGCGACAAGCCCCGCCACCAGATTTTCCTCGAGCCGGAAGGGCGCTCGACGCGTGAGGTTTACGTACAGGGGCTTTCCACCAGTTTGCCGGAACATGTCCAGCGCAAGCTGCTCGAATCGATTCCGGGGCTTGAGAAGGCCGATATGATGCGTTCAGGCTATGCCATCGAATACGATGCCATCGTGCCGACGCAATTATGGCCGACGCTCGAATCCAAGCAAATCACCAACCTTTATACAGCAGGCCAGATCAACGGTACGTCCGGCTACGAAGAAGCAGCGGGGCAGGGGCTTATGGCCGGCATCAACGCCGCGGCGAAAGTGCTCGGCAAAGAAGAAGTCATCCTCAGCCGTTCGGATGCGTATATCGGCGTCTTGATCGACGATTTGGTCACGAAAGGCACAAGCGAGCCTTACCGCTTGCTGACATCGCGTGCCGAATACCGCTTATTGCTGCGCCACGACAACGCAGACTTGCGTTTGACGGAACTCGGCTATCAGCTCGGCATGATCACAGAAGAGCGCTATGCACGCTTTCTTGAGAAAAAAGACCATATCGAAGAAGAAATCAAGCGCCTGCGCGGCATCATCATCAAGCCGAACGAACAAACGCAGGAAGCCATCCGCAATGCAGGAGGCAGCGAGCTGAAAGACGGCATCCGTGCAGCCGACCTGTTGAAGCGCCCGGAAATGAACTACGATATGATCGCGTCATTGACGGAATCCGACATCGCGCTCAGCGATGAAGTGAAAGAGCAAGTCGAGATCCATGTGAAGTACGAAGGCTATATCGAAAAATCCCTTCTGCAAGTAGACAAGCTGAAGAAAATGGAGAACAAGAAGATTCCGGAAAACATCGACTACGATGCCATTTCAGGCCTTGCGACGGAAGCGCGCGGCAAACTGAAAGAAGTGCAGCCGCTGTCGATTGCGCAAGCGACACGCATTTCCGGCGTCAACCCTGCTGACATTTCGATTTTATTGGTGTATATTGAACAAGGAAGAATCGCAAAAGTCTAAACGGGATTTACGTGCATGCCAGATGCACTTTAATGGGCGGGATGACCGCCAGCACATAACAGAACCCGAAATGGGCTGGTATCCGCCAGCCCATTTGCTTTTACATAAAGAAAAACGTTAATCCCGCTCCCGCAGATCTGCGGTGAGGCAGGTGAGAGGGGGACATACAGTGAACGAACAGCAATTCGCGCAAGCATTGAAAGAACAGGGCATCGAACTTTCCGAACGCCAGCTGGAGCAATTCCGCATCTATTATAAGGAACTCGTCGAATGGAATGAAAAAATGAATTTGACGGCAATTACGGAGCAGGAAGATGTCTATTTGAAGCATTTCTACGACTCCATCAGTGCCGCCTTTTACATGGATTTCACCAAGCCGCTGTCAGTATGCGACGTCGGGGCAGGGGCTGGATTCCCGAGCATCCCGCTGAAGATCTGCTTCCCGCATATCGAAGTGACGATCGTCGATTCGTTGAACAAACGCATTCAATTCCTGAATCATTTGAGCGAAGCCCTCGGGTTGGAAAAAGTTTCTTTCGTCCATTCTCGTGCGGAAGACTTCGGCCAGTCGAAACACCGGGAAAGCTACGATATCGTGACAGCCCGTGCGGTGGCTAGACTATCGGTACTCGCTGAACTTTGCGTGCCGCTCGTCAAACAAAGCGGTATATTCGCTGCCATGAAAGCGGCATCTGCCCCGGATGAGTTGAAAGATGCTGAAAAGGCGCTTCAAGTGCTTGGAGTCAAACAAGAAGCCGTGCATTCATTCCTCTTGCCGGTGGAAGAAAGCGAACGCCATATCCAGGTGTTCCGGAAATTCAAGGCAACCCCGAAGAAATACCCGAGAAAAGCGGGCATGCCGAACAAATCGCCAATCAGCTAATGTTTCACGTGGAACATTCGAGAATACATTAGCGTCCTTGGAATGAAACAATAAGAGCAAGTTTTTAATAAGGTGGTGCCTGAGCATGAAAAGTCCTTTTGCCCGTCTTTTCGGAGGCGGAGATAAAGCAAATGATGCAACAACAACAGCAGAAGCTCCGAGCCATGCTTCTGAGGAAGTCGTGAAAATACCGCTGGCTAAGATCCATGCCAACCAATTCCAGCCGCGAACAGTGTTTGACGAGGAAAAGATCGAGGAATTGGCCCGGACGATCCATGTGCACGGTGTCATCCAGCCGATCGTCGTCAGGGATTCACAGCAGGATGGTTTTTATGAAATCATTGCAGGGGAACGGCGCTTCCGGGCGATGACTTCACTCGGCTGGGAGGAAGTCCCGGCGATTGTGCGCCAATTGAGCGATAAAGAGACAGCGTCAATCGCATTGATCGAGAACCTCCAGCGCGAGGAATTGACGGCGATTGAAGAAGCGCATGCCTATTCCAATCTGCTGGAAATCCAGGAGATCACCCAGGAAGCCTTGGCGCAGCGGCTCGGGAAAAGCCAATCCGCTGTCGCCAATAAATTGCGGCTTTTGAAGCTGCCGGAAGCCGCCCAGCAGGCATTGCTCACACGGAGCATCACTGAACGCCATGCGCGGGCTTTGCTGCCGGTAAAAGACCTTGAACTCCAGCAGCAATTGTTGGAGCAGCTATTGGAGGAAGGGCTCAATGTCAAGGAGCTGGAAGAACGCATCAGAAGCTTGACGGAAGACCCCCCAAAAAAGCCCAAAAAACGCAGGAAAGCTGTCAGCCGGGACATGCGCATTGCGATGAATACCATCAAAGAGTCCTTGTCGATGGTCAAAAAAAGTGGCATCAAGCTCGATACAGAAGAGGAAGAACACGAGGATTATTACCAAATCACCGTGAAAATCCCGAAAAACCGTCCATAATGCTCTTTCCGTTGAGGAAAGGGCTTTTTTTGGCAGATTTGTCTCTATGAAACAGGAAATTTGATACAATATAGAAATGGAAGCTGTCGCGGATAGCCATATGAGCGTTTCCGCAGTAAAATGAAGACAGTATCGAAGAAAGTTGGTGCACGTGTGGGTAGAACGATTGCCATCGCCAATCAAAAGGGCGGTGTAGGAAAAACAACTTCATCAGTTAATTTAAGCGCTTGCCTTGCTTATCTCGGTAAGAAAGTGCTGTTAATAGATATCGATCCACAAGGCAATGCGACGAGCGGCGTCGGCATCAATAAAGGCGATGTCGATCAATGCATCTATGAAATTCTCATTGACGATGTGGATGTCAAAGACACGATCATGGAGACGAAAGTCGAAAATCTCCATGTGGTGCCGGCGACGATTTCACTGGCCGGTGCGGAAATTGAATTGGTTTCGACCATTTCACGCGAAGCGCGGCTGAAAAACGCCTTGGCAGAAGTAAAGGATTTATACGATTACATCATTATCGACTGTCCGCCATCGCTGGGCCTATTGACTTTGAATTCGTTGACCGCTTCAGACGGAATTATTATTCCAGTACAATGTGAATATTATGCTCTAGAAGGTTTAAGCCAATTATTGAGCACGGTTCGGCTGGTCCAAAAACACTTGAACCATGATTTGATGATCGATGGCGTGCTGTTGACGATGTACGATGCACGGACCAATCTGGGCATGCAAGTCATCGAAGAAGTGAAGAAATACTTCCAGGACAAAGTGTATGACACCGTGGTTCCGCGCAATATCCGCTTGAGCGAGGCTCCGAGTCACGGAGAGCCAATCATCATCTATGATCCGAAGTCCAGAGGCGCAGAAGTTTATCTAGAATTGGCGAAGGAAGTGATTCGTAATGGCTAAAGGATTGGGAAAAGGCATCAACGCATTGTTTCCAGGAGAAACGGTCAACGAAACGGATAAAGTGATGCAGATCAAATTGACCGATATTAAAGAAAACCCGCATCAGCCGCGCAAAGTATTCGACCAGCAAGCACTTGAAGAACTTGCCGAATCGATTCGCGAGCACGGCATCCTGCAGCCTGTCGTGGTACGGAAAAAAGGCGCAAAATTCGAACTGGTCGTCGGAGAACGCCGCTTCCGTGCGGCAAAACTGTGCAAATTGAAAGAAGTTCCAGCCATCGTAAAGGATTTCAATGAACAGCAGATGATGGAACTGGCGATTCTCGAGAACTTGCAACGGGAAGATTTGACGCCGATTGAAGAGGCGGAAGCTTACCAGAAGCTCATGGATACATTGAATTTGACACAGGAGCAATTGGCATTCCGCCTCGGCAAAAGCCGCCCTCATATCACGAACCATATCCGCTTATTGACCTTGCCGAAAGACGTGCGCGAGCTCATTTCGGATAAAAAGCTGTCGATGGGGCACGGGCGTACGTTGCTCGGGTTGCGCAGTAAAAAGGATATTTCCGAAACTGCAAAAAAGGCAGTCAAAGAGGGATTGAATGTCCGCCAGCTGGAGAACCTGATTCAGCGGTTGAATGACAATGTTCCACGTGAAACACCCGAAAAGAAAAAGGATATCTTTATAGAAGAAAAACAATCTGAGCTGCGTGACCGTTTCGGCACGAATGTCCAGATCAAAAAACAGAAGAACAAAGGCAAGATCGAAATCGAGTTTTTCTCGGAAGATGATTTGGAACGGATACTGGATTTGCTGAAATAACACTTCAGCAGGAAACCGGCGCTTTTTGCGCTCGTAGCTGGTTTATCCAAATGAACCGTTAACATCGGTATGCAGACGGCCTATTTTCCGGAGACGGGAAATAGGCGTTTCTTTGAAACGGGAGAATGCCGTGGATACCAGAACATGGAGCTGGGGACATGGCAGCTCAGCAGAAGGCTTTAGGAACTTGATAAAAAGAGGGAGAAGAGCCGGGCGCTCTGCACATTCCGAAGCAGGGAGAGGAAGGAGCTCGAATATGGTTCTTTGGGGAACGTTGGTCAACGCGGTTTTAATTGTTGCAGGAACACTGATCGGGCGGGCATTGCGCAATATTCCCGACAGGATGAAAGAGACGGTCATGTATGTCATTGGGCTGGTAGTCGTCGTCTTGGGCTTACAGATGGGCTTTGAGAGCCAGAATTTCATCATTGTTATCATCAGCCTGGTGCTCGGTGCGGTTATCGGCGAATGGGCGAGGCTTGAAGACAAATTGAATGCATTCGGCCGCTGGATTGAACGGATGCTTGGCACGAAAGAAAGCCAGGGGAGCCTGGCGCAGGGATTTGTCACTGCGACGCTGATTTTTGTCATCGGCGCGATGGGCATTATCGGCGCATTGGAGAGCGGCCTCAGCAATGAGCACGGCGTTCTTGTGTCAAAAGGCATTATTGACGGCTTTACGTCGATCATTCTTGCCTCGACGCTCGGTATTGGCGTCATGCTGTCGGCAATCCCTGTGTTTGTTTACCAGGGATTGATCGCCTTGTTTGCCACACAGATCAGCCTGCTCATCCCGGAAGCGGCGCTTGACTTGTTCATCACCGAGATGACAGCGACCGGTGGTGTCATGATCGCGGCGATCGGCCTTAATTTGATGGGCATTGTGAAGATCCGCGTAGCGAACTTATTGCCGGGGATCATTGTAGTTGCGTTTCTTGTCACGGCCGTGTTTAAATTCAATCTGATGTAAGTAATTAAAGAAGGTGTAGACGTGTTTTTTGAAAGAAGCGTTGTGGAGAGATTTGTCAATCAAATGACAACAAAGCTGCTGGATGAGCAAATGTGGCTCGATATTTCCGGAACCGCGCTGCGTGTCATTTTAATTGCTGTCGGTGCCTATATATTGACGCGCGTCATGCGGGTCATCATCCGCAAATCGTTTTCGGTCCGCTTGAGAGGGCCGATCAAGACGAATGGGCGGCGTCATCAAACTTTATCGAAGTTATTGGAAAACATCGTTACATATGTCATTGGATTCATGGCGCTGGTTGCCATCCTGGCGGCTTTCTCGGTCAACATCAGCGGGATCATCGCCGGTGCCGGGGTGGTCGGCCTGGCTGTCGGTTTCGGCGCGCAGAACCTGGTGCGCGATGTCATCACCGGCTTCTTCATCATTTTTGAAGACCAATTTTCAGTCGGCGACTATGTACGCATCAACCAAGCCGAAGGGACGGTCCAGGAAATCGGTTTGCGCACGACGAAAGTACAGGCATGGACCGGGGAGATTTTCATTTTCCCGAACGGCAGTGTGACGGAAGTCGTCAATTTCTCGCTCCATAATTCAATCGCGGTCGTGGATTTGAGCGTTTCCCATGACTCCGACCTGGTGAAAGTGGAACGGCTCATCCTGGAGTTCCTGGAGACGGTGCAGCCGATGTATGAAGAAGTCGTCAGCCCAGCGGAACTGCTCGGCGTGCAGAATATGACAGCGACGGAAGTGGTCATGCGCTTGACGGCTGAAACCTTGCCGATGCAGCATTTTGCGGTAGCCCGCCGGATGCGCCGCGACCTGAAGGAATTCCTGGATCAGCGCGGCGTCGAATTGCCGTATCCCCGCATGGTGGTCATGCACCGCGAGCCAGGCGATCCAGCTGTAATGAATGCGAATAAATGATGGGGGGACGCAGCCATGGAAATGAAGGAATTCGGGCTGAATGATATTGTCGAGATGAAAAAAGGGCATCCATGCGGGGCGAATGCCTGGAAAATTATCCGCATGGGCGCCGACATCCGCATCAAATGCGAAGGCTGCCAGCACAGCGTCATGCTGCCGCGGGCCGAGTTCAATAAAAAAATGAAAAAAGTATTGGTGAAGGCCGAGGCGGAATGAACAATGGACATTTCCGCCTCCTCTTTCTATAATGGAATGGTTGCAAAATTTGTGAGCGAAAAAGAAAGGTCGTGAATCCTTTGGCATTAACTGCAGGGATTGTAGGATTACCAAACGTAGGGAAATCCACATTATTCAACGCTATTACGAAAGCGGGCGCCGAAGCGGCGAACTACCCGTTCTGTACGATAGATCCAAACGTCGGCATCGTCGAAGTGCCTGACGAGCGCCTCGATAAACTGACGGAACTGGTCGAACCGAAAAAGACCATCCCGACAGCTTTCGAATTCACGGACATCGCCGGAATCGTCAAAGGCGCCAGCAAAGGGGAAGGGCTCGGGAATAAATTCCTCGCCAATATCCGTGAAGTGGATGCCATCACCCAAGTGGTCCGCTGCTTCGCCGATGAAAACGTCACGCACGTTTCGGGCGGCGTGGATCCGGTGTCGGACATTGAAGTCATCAACCTGGAACTTGTGCTTGCGGATATGGAAAGCATTGAAAAGCGCATCACGCGCAATGCAAAACTATTGAAGCAAAAAGACAAGGATGCCGTAGCGGAAGCGCCGGTATTGGCGAAATTGCGCGAGGCATTTGAAAATGGCGAATTGGCCCGCTCGATCGACTTCACGGAAGACGAGCTGAAAATCGCTAAAGGCCTGAACTTGCTGACGCTCAAGCCGATGCTGTATGTGGCGAACGTGTCTGAAGACGAAATCGCCGATGCGGACAACAACGAATACGTCAAGCAAGTGCGTGAATACGCAGCAGGGCATGATTCCGATGTGATTGTTGTTTGTGCGAAGATCGAAGAGGAAATGGCAGAGCTGGAAGACGAAGAAAAGGAAATGTTCCTTGAAGAGCTCGGCATCGAAGAATCAGGGCTTGACCAATTGATCAAAGCTGCTTACCAATTGCTCGGGCTTGCCACTTACTTTACTGCCGGCGTGCAGGAAGTGCGTGCATGGACGTTCAAAAAAGGCATGAAAGCCCCTCAATGTGCGGGCATCATCCACTCCGACTTCGAACGCGGCTTTATCCGCGCAGAAACGGTCGCTTATGACGAATTGGTGGAAGCCGGTTCGATGGCAGCGGCGAAAGAGGCCGGAAAAGTGCGCCAAGAAGGCAAGGAATACGTCGTCAAAGACGGCGATGTCATGCTCTTCAGATTCAATGTATAAGGCTTCAGCCTAATAGTTTATTGTCAGTCACAGCCATGGAAACAAGTTAAGAATCGATTGGCGGCTGGAAAAGAATACCGAACCGGGTGCTTTTTTGAGCATCCGGTTTTTTATGAGGAGGGAAACGAATGTATTTATTCGCATATGGAACCTTGAAAAGAGGCGGCAAATACCATTTCTATCTGGAAGAAGCGGATTTGGTGGCAGAACACGTAACGATTTCAGGAAGTTTGTACGACACAGGGCTCGGCTATCCGGCGCTCGCGTTGAGGGGAGACGATGTCATCCAGGGAGAGCTTTACGATATCCCGGATGTGTTGTGGCCGGCAATCAATGATCTGGAAGATTATTCAGGAAATGCGAAAACTGATATGTACGACCGTCTGACAATCGAAGTCGAAACCGAACGCGGCACCAAACAAGCGATTGTCTATACGGCGAAAGCAGAGCGATTGTTGAAGGAATATATTCCCGAAGGCGTATGGGATGTGGAACGGTCATTTGTGAAATAAACAGCAAAAAGAAGGCGCAGCAGGAAACCTGCTGTGCCTTCTTTTTTATTTGTACGGATCCTACCGTTTATTCATCTAGCGGCGGATAGCTGGAATAGACGTGGAGGCGGGGGAGTTTCGGGTCGTCCCGTATCCACGCATCATTGGGTTCTTTTCGCAGTTCACGGTACATGAGGAAGTCGCCGAATGCCCCGGCCGTCAGCATGGCGCCGAGCAGGACGAGCACTTGGTCGCCGATCCAAAAGCCGGCGGCGGCAGGCAACACGGCGGTCATCCAAAAGGGCAGCAGCAAGACAGCCCGCATCGCCCGGTTTTTCACAGGCCGGTCGCTGGTCGCATAAGCGATGCCCAATTTTAAGTTGAGACCGTATTGAAGTGAAGAGATGGGCACTTTTCCAAAGACGACGAAGCCGATCAAATGGAATAATTCATGCAGTACGATCAATAATGCGTAGCCGCCGAAGAAATAGAGGGTGCCGAACAGCGAAAAGCCAAAAGACAAAGGCTCGCGGAATAGCTGGTAGGCGAGCGCGAAGGCGACAACGAGCACTATATTGAACCACAGTGCTTTCGGTGCGATTTCTTCTATATTCAAATCGATGACTTTATGAGGTTCCATTGGCAACACATCCCGAACTTTGATGCTCCCAGTATAGCCTAAATTACAGCTTGCCGGAAGCCTGTGCGTATGCTACAATATGTTGATGTGAGTAATATTTATGATTGCTTGCTCCTTGCCCGCTGGAAACAGCAGGGCCCAAGTCCATAAGGAGGTGACAATACGATGAGAGAATACGAAGTAATGTACATTGTACGCCCGAACATTGAAGAGGACGCTAAGAAAGCGCTAGTTGAGCGTTTCAGCGAAATCCTGACTTCAAACGGTGCGGAAATCATCGAGTCGAAAGAATGGGGTAAACGCCGTTTGGCTTATGAAATCAATGATTTCAAAGAAGGTTTCTACCAGATCGTGAAAGCGAACGCTGGAACTGAAGCTATCAACGAGTTTACACGTCTTGCGAACATCAATGAAGACATTATCCGCCACATCGCTGTACGCCTAGACGTATAAGATAAGCGGAATACAGATAATACACGACTTGAAGAAGGAGGTTGAATTCTGATGATCAACCGGGTTGTATTGGTCGGAAGACTGACAAAAGATCCTGATCTTCGCTACACACCAAGCGGGGCGGCGGTGGCCCGTTTTACACTTGCTGTAAACCGGACATTCTCCAATGCGCAAGGTGAACGCGAAGCAGATTTTATCAATTGTACCGTTTGGCGCAAGCAGGCTGAAAACACAGCGAATTTCCTCAAAAAAGGAAGTCTCGCCGGTGTCGAAGGCCGCATTCAGACTGGCAGCTACGAGGGTCAAGATGGCAAGCGCGTTTATACGACGGAAGTGGTGGCGGACAGCGTTCAATTCCTTGAACCGAAAAGCGCCAATTCCGGATCTGGGGATCGTTCAAATGATCGCTCGTATGGACAGCAGCCATCTTATCAACAGAACCAACCGTCTAGTCCAAGTCAGCAAAACAATACTCGTGTAGATGACGATCCGTTTTCAAGCGGAAGCGGGAAGATCGAAGTTTCGGACGACGATCTGCCGTTCTAAACCAGGCGCCCATCAGCGAATAGAAATCTGAAAATGAGGGAGGTAATTCGATATGGCACCACGTCGCGGAGGCAAGAAGCGTAAAAAGGTTTGTTATTTCACTTCAAACAACATTACACGCATCGACTACAAAGACACTGATTTGCTTAAGAAATTCATTTCTGAGCGAGGCAAAATTTTGCCACGTCGTGTTACGGGCACAAGCGCTAAATGGCAACGTCGTTTGACGATTGCGATCAAACGCGCTCGTATCATGGCACTTCTACCGTTCGTAGCGGAAGATAAATAAGATTGTCCAAAGAGGCCGGTTTCCCGGCCTCTTTTTTATATGCTTTGGGAAATTGACAAGAGTGAAGCTAATTGAATAAGTCGAATAGCTTGTGCTATTCGACTGCGTTGCAGGGGGCTGCTTGCCGTGGGGCGGGTGTTGAGCCAATGTACGGCAAAGGGCGCCGTGCATTTGTCTCGCCAGCCCGCGCGGTCCCACAGGCGTCAGCCCCCTTCCACTTCGTCTGTAGTTTTAGAGGGAAAGAAAACTTTTCTGTCCATTCGATAGAAAATGAGGAAATGCTGCATGTTTTGTAGCTCAAGTCATCTTTAGTGAAGAGTGGCTAGTTAGCTCTGCTACCTCAACAAAATTTTTGACTGAAGCATCAACGTGCCAGGCACTGCATCCCGGGAAGCGATTTCCCCACTAGCCGGCAACATAATACAGAAGTAGATCAGATTAAACGCACCCCAATCAATGAAATCACCAAGCCGTCGAGCGCCAAAGGCCAACCCGAAGCAGGGCGGCGAATAACAAGATGAAGCATGAATAGCATGCTGAAGCACTTCAACACCTAAACTCTCACTATCTTTTCATATATTTTCCCGGGAAGCGATTTCCCTGCTAGCCGGCAACTCGTACATAAGCAGATCTATTTAAACGCACCCCAATCAATGAAATCACCAAGCTGCCCAGCGTAAAGGGGTGAGCCGACGCAATAAGACAAGCGTTCTTCTTGGCTTATTGCCAAAGGCCAACCCAAAGTCGGGCAGCGAATAATAAGATGACGCCCGAATAGAATTCTGGAATAGGTCGACATGTAAACTCTCGCCAACTTCTTAGCAAATCTCCCCAACTGCTCAAACAGCTCCCCCATATTAATTTTCATCTACTATTTCCATCCATCAGAGAATCAGCGATACTGATTTTCTAAAGGCGGCCATTACCGGAGGGCGCAAACTTTTCCTTCTCGAAACGGGGCGATAGGTGTACAGTGAGGCAACCTCCCTTTTTTGTTCGGGGGCTTGAATCATGGTACAATTATACGGATGAAATAAACCCGAAAGAAGATGAAAAACGCAGATATGCCTAACCAAAAGACACGTCAATTGACGAATGGAGCCATGATGACGGCGCTGTTTGCCGTCTTATTGGCTATTTCTGTATATGTACCGGTGCTGAGTTTGATCAGTACTTTGTTTTTGGCATTGCCGATTGCTTGGTATAGCGCCAAGTATCCGGTAAAGGCGTCGGCGCTGGTGGCAGTAGTCGGGGTCGTGTTAAGCTTTCTGATCGGCGGATTGCTGTCTTTGCCTTTGACGTTGATCCACATTCCGCTGGGGCTCATGATTGGGCTGTCGATCCAGTATAGAAAAAGCAAGTTGTTCATGTTCATGGGCGCAAGCATCGTGCTGCTGCTGTCATTGATGGTGCAGTATATGGCAGCGATCGCCTTTTTCGGCATCAACTTCCTTGAGGAATTCATGGTGACGATGCGCAGTTCGTACGAACAGGCCGGTACTTGGCTTGAGCGCCTTGGATCGGAATCGACGGAAGAATACGAGGAGCTTGTCGCGCAGTTCATGCTGACGTTCGAGACCTTGTTGCCGACGCTGTTGATCTTGTCGGTCTTTACGACGGTATGGGTCTTGTTATTGATCCTGTTGCCGATCTTGAAACGGCTTGGCATCGAAGTGCCGAAGTTCCCGCCGTTCCGCGAGATGCGTCTGCCGAAAAGCGTGCTGTGGTATTATTTGATCGTCATTTTGGTGTCTTTGCTGTCGGATTTCGAGCAAGGGACCATGGCGTATATGATTTTCGCCAATGCCTCGATGCTGCTGCAGTTCCTGCTGTTCTTGCAGGGGGTATCGTTCTATCATTTCTATATCCACCAAGAGGGCTGGCCCCGCTGGGTGACGGTGCTTGTGACGGTTCTGGCATTTCCTTTGCAATCGTTCACGAGCATCATCGGGATTTTGGATCTCGGCTTCGACATCCGGGGCTGGATCAAGCGGGCGCACGAGTTTAAAGGAAAGTAAGGAGCTGAAAAGAAATGTCGGCTTTTTTCAGGAAACGTAATCTAAGATACCCATTGCTGGCATTGCTGGCTCTCGGAATGGCCGCGGTCATCCTCATCTCCCTTTGGTCAGAATGGGGCGCCGGCATTTTCGCCCTCCTGTACGGGGCGGCGATCACCTCGGCGTGGGTACTGGAAAAACGCAACTATGAAGAGACCGAAAAGCATATCGAAACGCTGTCTTACCGGATGAAGAAAGTCGGCGAGGAAGCATTGCTCGAGATGCCGATCGGGATTTTGCTGGTCAATGAAAACCAACAGATCGAATGGGCCAATCCCTATATCACTTCGGCGCTCGATTACGAGACGCTGATCGGTGAATCGGTTTATAGCTTGACGGAAGAATTTAACCAATTGGTCAAATCTCCCGAGTCGAATGAAATGGTCATGTCGCTTGGCGGCCGCAAATATCGGGTTTATTACCGTGCGGATGACCGGTTGTACTATTTATTCGATATTACCGAGCAAGTGGAGATTGAAAGTTTGTATCATGCGGACCGGACCGTCATCGGCATCCTGTTCATCGATAATTACGATGAATTGTCACAAGGGATGGACGATCAGGTGCGCAGTAATTTAAATAGCCTCGTGACCTCATTGATCAATCGATGGGGGACCGACAACGGGATTTTCGTGAAACGGATTTCCTCTGACCGCTTTATGGCGGTGTTCAACGAATCGATCCTTCAGAAATTGGAGGAAACCAAATTCACGGTGCTCGACGATATCCGTGAAGTGACAGCGAAAGACAATATGGCGCTGACCTTGAGCATCGGGGTCGGGGCGGGTTCCGCTTCCCTGATCGAACTGGGCGCGATGGCGCAATCGGGGCTCGATTTGGTACTTGGGCGCGGCGGCGACCAAGTGGCGATCAAGCATCCGAGCGGCAAGGTCAAGTTCTACGGGGGTAAAACCAACCCTGTCGAAAAACGCACGAGGGTGCGCGCACGCGTCATTTCGCATGCGCTTCGCGACTTGATCCAGGAAAGCGACCAAGTCTTTGTCATGGGCCATAAAATGCCCGATATGGACTCGATCGGCGCAGCGGTCGGCGTTGCCAAAATGGCGGAGATGAACCGCGTCAAAGGGCGCATCGTCATCGATTTCGATGAATACGACCGCAGCGTCATGCGCTTGATGGAAGAAATCGAAAGCGATCCGGACTTGTTCGAGCGTTTCATTACCCCGGAAGAGGCATTATCGGAAATGACCGAGCATTCGCTGCTCGTCGTGGTCGATACGCATAAACCGTCGATGGTCATCGATGAACGCCTGCTCCAGCGCATGGAGCGCGTCGTCCTGATCGACCATCACAGAAGAGGCGAGGAATTCATCACCAACACGATGCTCGTTTACATGGAGCCATACGCATCGTCTACGGCAGAGCTCGTGACCGAATTGATCGAATACCAGCCGAAACACGAAAAATTGACGATGCTCGAGGCGACAGCGATGCTTGCCGGGATCATCGTCGACACGAAAAGCTTTACGCTGCGCACCGGCGCCCGGACCTTCGAAGCGGCATCCTACCTGCGCTCGAACGGTGCCGATACGGTGCTCGTGCAGCGTTTGCTGAAAGAAGACCTCGATACGTACATCGAGCGGGCGAAAATCGTCCAGAGCGTGGAATTCGTCGGCGACGGCATCGCCATCGCAAAAGGCGAAGAGGGGCGCATCTACAGCCCCGTGCTGATCGCCCAGACAGCCGATATCCTGCTGACGATGAAAGACGTCAATGCGTCATTCGTCATCGCTGAACGCACGGAAGGCGGCGTGGGCATCAGCGCACGCTCGCTCGGCGAAGTCAATGTGCAGGTCATTATGGAAAATCTCGGCGGCGGCGGCCATTTAACGAATGCGGCCACGCAAATGCCGGATGCAAGCATTGAAGAAGCGGTCGGTCAATTGAAGGCCGTATTAACGGAAAACGATGGAGGGGGATCTGAAGAATGAAAGTGATTTTCTTGAAAGACGTAAAAAATGTAGGCAAAAAAGGCGATATCAAAAACGTGGCGGACGGCTACGCGAACAACTACTTGCTGAAGAACAACTTGGCGGTAGAAGCTGACCAGGCGGCGATGAGCAAACTCGCCGGCCAGCAGAAGAAACAGGAGAAAGAAGCTGAGCAGGAGCTTGAAGAAGCGAAGCAATTGAAAGAGCAGCTTGAAGCGCTGACTGTCGAATTGACAGCGAAATCCGGCGAAGGCGGCCGCCTGTTCGGATCGATCACATCGAAACAAATCGCCAAGGAACTGGAAAAGAAACACGGCCATAAAATCGACAAGCGCAAAATGGAGCTCGATGATGCAATACGCGCACTTGGCTACACGAATGTGCCGGTGAAATTGCATCATGATGTAACCGCGACACTTCGCGTTCACGTTACTGAAGAAGCGTAAGGAGAATAGATATGAACGAATCGATAGACCGCGTCCCGCCGCATAACCAGGAAGCTGAGCAATCCATCATTGGGGCCATTTTCCTGGAGCCACAGGCACTGGTTTCCGTTGCGGAAATCGTCATGCCGGAGGATTTCTACCGCGTTGCCCACCAGAAAATTTTCCAGACGATGATCGATTTGACGGACCGCGGCAAAGCGGTTGATTTGGTCACGGTGACAGAAGAGCTATCGGTTAAGAAAGAGCTGGAAGATGTCGGCGGCTTATCCTATCTGACCGAGATCGCCAATGCGGTGCCGACAGCCGCGAACGTTGGGCATTATGCCCATATCGTGGAAGAGAAAGCCTTATTGCGCCGCCTCATCCGAGTGGCCACCACGATCGTCGAAGACGGCTTTACGCGCGAAGACGAAGTGGAGGCGCTGCTTGCCGAAGCGGAGAAGAAGATGATGGAAGTGTCGAGCCGCAAAAATGCGGGCGACTTTATCCATATTAAAGATGTATTGGTGAAAACTTACGACAATATCGAACTCTTGCATACGCGTAAAGGCGATGTCACGGGCATCCCGACCGGGTTCCGCGATTTGGACAAAGTGACGGCGGGCTTTCAACGAAACGATTTGATCATCGTTGCCGCCCGCCCATCCGTCGGTAAAACGGCCTTCGCGCTCAACGTCGCGCAAAATGTCGCGACCAAAGCGGATGAGAATGTCGCGATTTTCAGTTTGGAGATGGGGGCAGAGCAGCTCGTCATGCGGATGCTTTGCGCAGAAGGCAATATTGATGCCCAGGTCATGCGGACCGGTGCGCTGCAGAATGAAGACTGGCGCAAGCTGACGATGGCGATGGGCAGTTTATCGAATGCCGGCATTTTCATCGACGATACGCCGGGTATCCGCGTCAACGATATCCGTGCGAAATGCCGCCGCTTGAAACAGGAATACGGCCTCGGCATGATCATGATCGATTATTTACAGCTCATCCAAGGACCGGGCAAGGCCGGCGAAAACCGCCAACAGGAAGTATCCGATATTTCCCGTTCCCTGAAAGGGCTCGCGCGTGAACTTGAAGTCCCGGTCATTGCCTTGTCTCAGCTGTCCCGTGGGGTAGAGCAGCGTCAGGACAAACGGCCGATGATGTCCGATTTGCGTGAATCCGGCTCGATCGAGCAAGATGCCGATATCGTGTCATTTTTATACCGTGAAGATTATTACGACAAAGAAACCGAAGACCAGAACATGATCGAAATCATCATCGCCAAGCAGCGGAACGGCCCGACCGGCACCGTTAAGCTGGCGTTCGTGAAGGAATACAATAAGTTCGTCACCATCGACTGGGCTGACCATGAAGGCGGCGGCGATTTCTAAAGCAACTATTAAACACGAACATTAAATGCATCCATGCATTTCGATGTTCGTGTTTTCTTTGATTTCATATTGACGCCAAGGCACTCTATTGATACAATAAAGACTGTTTGAAACAGGGCGACAAGCCTAACGGAGGTGCGGACGATGACATCAGTCGTAGTAGTAGGAACGCAATGGGGAGACGAAGGAAAAGGGAAAATCACGGATTTTCTGTCGGAACACGCAGAAGTAATCGCGCGTTACCAAGGCGGGAACAACGCCGGCCACACAATCATTTTCGGCGGTGAAACGTATAAATTGCATTTGATTCCATCGGGGATTTTCTATAAAGACAAGACATCGGTGATCGGCAACGGCATGGTCGTCGATCCGAAAGCGCTTGTACAGGAGCTGAAAGGCCTTCACGACCGTGGGGTGACGACGGAGAACTTGCGCATCTCGAACCGCGCACACGTCATTTTGCCTTACCACATCAAGCAAGACGAAGTGGAAGAAGCGCGCCGCGGCGCCAACAAGATCGGAACGACGGGCAAAGGCATCGGGCCTGCGTATATGGACAAAGCGGCACGTGTCGGGATCCGCATCGCGGACCTTCTGGACCATGTCGTGTTCGAAGAGAAATTGCGGATGAATTTGAAAGAGAAAAACCGCATGTTCGAGAAATTCTATGAAACAGAAGGCTTCACGGTCGAAGAGATCCTGGAAGAGTATTACCAATACGGCCAGGAAATCGCCCAATACGTGACCGATACATCGAAAGTGCTGAACGATGCATTCGACGCTGGCCGCCGCGTATTGTTCGAAGGCGCGCAGGGCGTCATGCTCGATATCGACCAAGGGACTTACCCGTTCGTCACGTCATCCAACCCGGTAGCGGGCGGCGTCACAATCGGCGCAGGCGTAGGCCCGACGAATATTTCACATGTCATCGGCGTCTGTAAAGCGTACACATCACGCGTGGGCGATGGCCCTTTCCCGACTGAATTGTTCGATGAAGTGGGCGACCAGATCCGCACAGTCGGCAAGGAATTCGGCACGACAACAGGACGCCCGCGCCGCATCGGCTGGTTCGACAGCGTCGTCGTGCGCCATGCACGCCGCGTCAGCGGATTGACGGACCTGACCGTCAACTCGATCGATGTGTTGACGGGCCTCGAAACGGTGAAAATCTGTACGGCTTATCGCTATAAAGGCGAGCTGATCACGGAATACCCGGCCAACTTGCGCATGCTTGCCGACTGCGAACCGGTGTATGAAGAAATGCCAGGCTGGACAGAAGATGTGACATCTTGCAAATCATTGGATGAATTGCCGGAGAACGCCCGCCATTATTTGGAGCGCATCTCGCAATTGACCGATGTCCAGATTTCCATTTTCTCTGTCGGCCCGGACCGCAACCAGACCAATATCGTCAAAAGCGTTTGGCGTTAATCGAATACCTAAAAGCCACTGCCTCCTTCTCAAGAGGGCGGTGGCTTTTTTGCGTTTGCTACAAATTCGCCACAAATGAAAAGCTGGTTCATGGGCTTAGATGATGTTTATGACAATAAGGTCACAGGAAACGGGGCCGAAATGGAAAAAAAGGGCGGAAATCCTAAGTTTTTTGCCTTCATTTGAAGAATTAAAGAATATAATTCCATTAATTGGATAATAATGTCTGTTAGATAACACTTCTGTAACAATGAGTTTATCGGATGAGCCTTTGAAAACGGATGTGGTAGAGTAGGGAAGTTGAAAAAATGGAAGAACCCTCTACGGGAGCATGAAAGGAGCCAGACCCGCAACATGAACGCGAATCACCAGAACAAAGACAAGATGAAACTGCGCAAATGGAAAATAGGCACCGCCTTCGTTTTAGCTGCCAGTGCATTCGGCGCCAATACGATTTTTGCCGAACCGAATGAGCCGCAAAACCTGGAGCCGGTTTATCATATATATCACAACACCAGTTACCTCGGAGCCGTGTCGGATGATGCGCCGATTGATGAATTGATCGATGAGAAATTGGAAACGGCCTCAAGCGACTACGATAATTTGCGGCTCGCGCCGAGTGAAGGGCTGAACATCTTAACCGAGCAAGCCGTGGCATCGAGCCCGAAAGATGACGAAGCGGTCATCAGCCAGCTGGACGAACAATTGGCAATCAAGGCAGAAGCATTCGCCCTGCAAGTCGACGGCGAAGCGGCAGCCTATGTAAAAGACCGAAAAGCCTATGAAGAGACCATCCAGCTCATGAAACAAACCGCTTTGACGGAAGAGGAACTCAAGCAATTCGAAGAGCAGCAAGACGCAGCGGAACTGCCTGAATTGAAAGCGGGCGAATCGCGCATCATCGACATTTCTTTCTCGGAACCGATCAACGGCTTATCCAAGCAGACCGACCCGAAACAAGTGATGGAGCCGAAACAAGCCGCGAAGCACATAACGGATGAGCTCGGCGTGGATGTGCTCGTCAATAAAGCCGAGAAGGCCTTGAAGAAACTGCCTTACGAAACGGTCGAAAAAGACAGCAAAGATGTCTATATCGGCGAAACGGAAGTCGACCAAAAAGGCAAGCGCGGCGAAAAAGCGGTCAGCTACGCCGTACGCGAAGTCAACGGCGAACGCGTCGGCCGTTCCGAAACACGTGAGAAAATCCTGAAAGAGCCGGTGGACAAAATTGTCCTTGAAGGCGAGAAAGAATTGCCGGGTATCGGCACGGGCGAATTCACGTGGCCGGCAGACGGCGGCTACGTCTCGAGCAAGAAAGGCCAGCGCTGGGGACGCCCGCATAAAGGCATCGATATCGCAAGGCCCGATACACTCGATATCGTCTCTGCCGACCATGGCACGGTGGCCAAGGCCGGTAAAGCCGGCACATTTGGCAACCGCGTCGTTGTCGACCATAAGAATGGCTATGAGACGATCTATGCGCATCTCTCGTCGATCGACGTCAAGGTCGGCGATAAAGTATCCCCGCACACGAAACTCGGCGATATGGGCACGACAGGACGCTCTACGGGCATCCATCTGCATTTCGAGCTATCCTACGAAGGCCAAGACCGCGATCCGTTGGATTATGTGAAGAAATAAACTAGTAAGAAGCTTCCAGCGTGCTGGGAGCTTTTTTTGTATTTCAAATGGATAATCTGTGGATGTGAACAGGAGTTTATGAAGTGAAAAGAAGTGAGTGGAAAAGCTTCCGCTTTTTGACTGCGTTGCAGGGGGCTGCTTGCCGTGGGGCGGGTGTTGAGCCAACGTGCCGCAAAGGGCGCGCCACGTTTGTCTCGCCAGCCCGCTTGGTCCCACATGCGTCAGCCCCCCTTCCACTCCGTCTCTAGTTTTAGAGTGGGAGGTCGTTTCTTCAGTTCATTTAAAGTGAAGTGTGGAAATGCATCATATTTTGCAGTTCATATCATTTGGATCGAAGAGAGTGTGATTTCAGTTCAAACACTTATTTGTCAGATGCCGCATCTCAGGAAGCGATTCCCCCACTAGCCGGCAACTAGGTAAAGAAGCAAATCCCATTAAACATGAAATGATCCATGCAATCTCTTAGCCGCCCGGCGACAAGGGTGAGTCGACGCCGTAAGACAGGCGTTCTTCCTGGCTTATGGCAAGAGGCCAACCCAAAGCAGGGCGGCGACTACGAAGCTGAAGCACAAATAGAATGCAAAAACAGTTTCCACAAGCAAACCCTTACCAGGCGTTTACGCCTCTAGAACCCGTGCGCCGCTGAACCCCGCTGTGACCATCCAAAGGTGCGAAATGCTTGAAATAATGATAAAGTAAGGGATAGCAAAGATTGTCAAAACGGCTGGTACATGTGGAACAAATGGGAAGCAGAGGGGGAGAAGATAGATGAATAAAACGATATTGGTTGTGGATGATGAGAAGCCGATTGCGGATATCCTGCAATTTAATTTGAAAAAAGAAGGCTTTAATGTGGTAGTGGCTTATGATGGCGACGAGGCGATCAAAGTGGCGGAAGAAATTCAGCCGGACTTGATGCTGCTCGACATCATGCTGCCGAACCGCGACGGCATGGAAGTATGCCGCGAAGTGCGGAAGAAATTCGATTTTCCGATCATCATGCTGACGGCAAAAGACTCAGAGATCGACAAAGTGTTGGGGCTCGAGCTCGGGGCGGATGATTATGTGACGAAACCATTTTCGACACGTGAATTGATTGCGCGTGTCAAAGCGAATCTGCGGCGCCAGAATGTCGTGCCGGCAGAAGAGGAAGGCGTGGGCTCGAACGATATCCAAGTAGGGTCGTTGACTATCCAGCCGGATGCGTATTTGGTGTTGAAGCGCGAAGAAACGATCGAATTGACGCACCGTGAATTCGAGCTTTTGCATTATTTGGCGAAGCATATCGGCCAAGTGATGACGCGTGAGCATTTATTGCAGACGGTATGGGGTTATGATTATTTCGGCGATGTGCGGACAGTGGACGTCACGATTCGCCGCTTGCGTGAAAAAATCGAAGACAATCCGAGTCACCCAGCGTGGATCGTGACGCGTCGCGGCGTCGGCTACTACCTGCGGAACCCTGAACAGGAGTAAGCCGGATGCTGAAAACTAGTTTTTTTAAGTCGATCCATGTGAAATTTGTACTGATCTATATTTTGCTGATCTTGCTGGCGATGCAGATCATCGGCCTTTATTTTTCCGAGCAGCTCGAACAAACGCTGCGCGGGAATTTCGAGGATTCGATTGTTGACCGGATGGAAATCATCGAATTCAGCGTGAGGGAGGAAATGATCCGCAACCGGACCGAAGAGGACCTGACCATCGAGCAGAGCCTCCGGTCGGTCCTTTCTAATTTTAATTCACAGGACATCAATGAAATCCGTGTGGTCGATAACCGCTACCGGATTTTAGGGACGTCTCTCGGCGAGAACCAGTCGCTGGTCGGCCAGCGTTCGACGGATGACCAGATCCGCCGCTCCATTATCGGGGAGACGCTGCTCGAGCAAACATATCTCGACGGCAACCTGGAAGAGCGGGTATGGGTCCGGACCTTGCCGATCACGGCAGTGGGGGGCGAGATGCTCGGCACGCTGTATGTCAAGGCGGAAGTCGAGAATGTCTATAACCAAATGGATTCCATCAACTCGATTTTGCTGGTCGGGACAGCCATTGCGCTGGTCATTACGGCGGTGCTGGGCGTATTGGTCGCACAGACGATTTCACGGCCGATCGCTGACATGCGCAGGCAAGCGCAGGCGATGGCAAAAGGTAATTTCTCGCGTAAAGTACGCGTCTACAGCGAAGATGAAATCGGCCAGCTGGCCCGGGCCTTTAACCACTTGACGAACCGGCTGCAGGAATCCCAGCAGTCGACGGAAAGCGAGCGGCGCAAACTGGCCTCGGTGCTTGCCAATATGACGGATGGCGTACTTTCGACCGACCGCAGGGGGCGCATCATCTTAATTAATGAACCGGCATTGCAATTATTGAATGTTTCACGTGAAACAGTCATCAACCGGCCGGTCACTACGGTGCTCGGTTTGGATGAATCCTATACATTCGAAGACTTGATCGATATGCGCGATGCGATCACGCTTGATATCAGCTCACAGGATCAGGCGACGCTTCTGCGCACAACCTTCTCGGTCATCCAAAAAGAGACCGGATTTGTCAACGGATTGATCGCCGTCCTGCACGATAACACGGAGCAGGAGAAAATCGATATGGAGCGCCGCGAGTTCGTGGCAAACGTATCGCATGAACTGCGGACGCCGCTCACGACGATGCGCAGCTATTTGGAGGCGCTCGCTGACGGGGCGTGGCAGGATCCCGATCTCGCGCCGAATTTCCTCAACGTTACGCAGACCGAGACCGAGCGGATGATCCGCCTGGTCAATGATTTGCTGAAATTGTCGAAGATGGATTCAAGCGAAGCGGAGTTGAGCCGCGAAATGGTCGAATTCGGCGTCTTCTTCAACCGCATCATCGACCGTTTTGAGATGTCGAAATCCCAGAACGTGTCGTTCGAACGCAATGTGCCGAAATCACAGTATTTCGTGGAAATCGATACCGATAAATTGACGCAAGTCATCGATAATATCATTTCCAATGCCTTGAAATATTCTCCGGAAGGCGGCAAAATACGCTTTTCGGTCCGCGAGAAAGAAGGCGAATTGCTCGTTTCGATCAGCGATGAAGGAATGGGCATCCCGAAAGAAAACGTCGAGCGTATTTTCGACCGTTTCTACCGTGTGGACCGGGCGCGTTCGCGTGCCATGGGCGGCACGGGCCTTGGGCTTGCGATTTCGAAGGAAATGATCAATGCCCACGGCGGCACGATCTGGGCAGAAAGCCAGTACGGCAAAGGGACTTCGATTTATTTCACCTTGCCATATGAAATCGATGATGGAGGTGAATGGGATTGAAGTATTTGGAGCATGTAAAATCCGTTGCCCTATTTCTCCTGATTTTGCTCAGCCTGGCGCTGACCTTCACCATTTGGACGTTCACCCCGTCGCTTGAGGAGATTGAAACGCCCACGCAAGTGGATGTATCGATCGGTGATAAGCGCAGTGCAGATGAAGTCGTACGGCCAGTGAAAGTACTGTATCACCACGAAGATGAAGTGACCGGCACGTTCTCCCAAACGGAAATCGAGACGATGCTGGAAACCATCCAGCAATGGAAGATTTCCGATGTCCAGCTATTCGAAGAAGAAGCGGGGACAGAAGTGCTTAAGCAATACTTACAAGAACCGGGGCGCACCGTATTGTATTATCCAGGTGCCGTGCCGTTTCCTGTATTTGACGTCATTATGGACATCACCGACAATAATCTGCCGGAATCGACCTTTAACCGCGTCGTTATTGAGTGGGGAACAGAAGATGATCCCGAGTCCGTCATTTACTTCATCAATACCGGCTCTGGCCGGATTTATGAAGCGCAAGTAGCGGAAACGGAGCTGATAGCGTTCCGCGGCGATTACGTGCAGCAATCAGAAGAGTACGATCATTATGTCACGGATCCGCGTATCGGAACCTTGCCGGTATTCGTGCCGGAAGAGCCGCTAGAAAAAACGAGCTTTGATTACCTGCTCGAAGAAACTTCGGCATCCACGTTTGCAGACGCCATCATGGACAGCCCGACCGCTGAATTTGCGGGGGACCTGCAAAGCGAGGAATTTACGGATGACTCGGGCGCGATCATGCGCGAGCTGGAGAGCCAGAAAAGCATCAATTATGTGCAGCCGAAAGCGGAAACCTCCGATCCTGCGATTCCGTCCGATCTCGTCTTCAACTCGGTCAACTTCGTCAATGAACATGGCGGTTGGACCGATCAATACGTATATTTCGGCATGAAGTCGGCCAACCAGCAAATCAGCTATCAATTGTTCTTCGACGGCTCGCCGGTCTTCAGCAATACGACGGCGGTGAGCCTCGACGTCGAATGGGGCATAGACAACGGGGTCGAGCAAGCGTTCCGCTACAGCCGCCCGACCTACTTGCTCGATTCGGTGGCAGAAACCCGGCCGGTCGAGATGGCGTCTGGCGAAGCGGTCATGGAAGCTTTGGCACGCCTCGATATGGACCTGTCGACGATTGAAGCGGTGACCATCGGCTACGAATTGACTGAGGAAGACCCCTTGATTACGTTCCAGCCCGCTTGGTATTATAAAACGAATGGCAAATGGACACGGCTATCTGACGAATCAGTAGGAGGCGTGAAGCTTGGATTGGAGTAAAACAAAAACCATTTTCATCATTGTCTTTTCGATCCTCAATGTCTTCTTGTATTCGCTATATATCGACCGCTATACGGAAGCGGAACGGATTGAACTGCTCCCGGAATCGACCATCGATGAAAAATTGCGCGGCGATAATATCACGTATTCGGCCTTGCCGGATTCATCGGAAGATAAGCCTTATGTACGCGGCGAATCGAAATCGTTCTCCGAAACCGAAGTGGACATTGACGGTGTCGCCAATGTCCTGGAGGAACGTATGCTGCAAATCACTTATGATGAGCCGGTCGCCATAGAAGGCGATAAAGAAGAAGCGCTGCAGGCATTCATTGATGAAGAAGTTCCGGAAAGCTCGGAATACACGCTCTGGAAAATCGATGAAGACCAGAACCAGGCCGTCTTTTTCCAGCAAATCACAGGGGTCCCGCTATTCCACAGCAAAGGCGGCCAATTGACCGTGTTCTGGGATGAGAATGATGCGATTATCGGATTTGAGCAGACCTTGTTCGACAATATCATCGAAAATGAAGAGCAGAAGAAATTGATTTCCCCGCTTCAGGCGATCCACACTTTGTATCAGAAGAGCTTGCTGGCGACCAACAGCCGCATCGTGGAAGCCGAACTTGGCTATTCCACGCATGTGCAAGTATCGGAGAACCGGCAGATGTTCGTCCCGACCTGGCGCATCCGTGTCAAGGACTCCGATGGGGAGGAAGCGGACCATTTCGTCAATGCCATCAAGGATGGTGTCATTGAATTGAACAAACAGAACGAGGAAACAGCAGAGTAAGGAGATTTTAACTATGCGCTTCAGTGTATTGGCCAGCGGTTCGACTGGCAATGCCATCTATATAGAAAACGACGAGCATGCGTTTTTAGTGGACGCGGGTCTCAGCGGCAAGAAATTGGAGTCGTTATTCGCTTCCATCGGCCGCGATATGGGCAAGCTCGACGGCATTCTTGTCACACATGAGCATAGCGATCACATTAAAGGGCTCGGCATCGCCGCCCGCCGGCATAAAGTGCCGATCTACGCCAATGCCAAAACCTGGACGGCGATGGACGGGCTGGTCGGGGAAATCCCGGTCGAACAGCGTTTCCATTTCGATATGGAGACGGTGAAATCATTCGGCGGGCTCGACATCGAATCGTTCGGCGTGTCGCATGATGCGGCGGACCCGATGTTCTACGTGTTCCACGAGAACGGCCGGAAGCTCGCGCTCATCACCGATACGGGCTATGTCAGCGACCGCATGAAAGGCATCATCGGCGCGTCCGATGCCTATGTGTTCGAGAGCAACCACGACATCGGCATGCTGCAGATGGGCCGCTACCCGTGGTCGGTCAAACGGCGCATCCTGAGCGATGTCGGGCACGTGTCGAATGAAGACGCGGCGGTGGCGATGTCGGAAGTGCTCGCGGAGAAGCCGACGCGCATCTATTTGTCGCATTTGAGCAAAGACAACAATATGAAAGACCTCGCGCGCATGAGCGTCGAGCAGACACTGCAGACGAAAGGCATCATCGTCGGCGATTACGTCGATTTGTTCGATACGTCTCCGACCGAAGCGACGCCTTTGGTAGTGGTGTGAATAGATGTAGAGGAGAGACTGTCCCAGAAGCCTTAGATACGGCTTGTGGGGCAGTCTTTTTTTATAGCCGCTGATGTCCATGAAAGTGGACGATTTCCGGCCCACAGGATGTGGGTCATGCAGCTGGCGCGTTCTCGCATTTAGCCGCTGATGCTCATTGCGGCGGACGCTTTCCGCGGGCATGGCCTCAGCCGCTTCCTTCGCTTCGCTCAGTCCAGGGTCTTCGGCTCATGTCGCTCCGTCGCGTTGCTCCGTCACTGCTCCCGCAGGAGTCGCCGCCTCCATTCCCCTCAGCTAGTGTGGAATGAATATAGAGAGCGCAGCAACAATTGTAGGAAGTATCATCTTACTACGCTGCGGCCAATCACCCAGTTAAAAGTGTACAAAGTAAGTTGAATGACAATCTTCTAGCGTACTCATACAGGGAGGATTGCTTGCATTTTAGCGGGTACATCTTATGATAAAAAGAGAGACATAAGAGAGGATGGAGGCTATGGGTTATTACAATCAAACGCCGAACGGCAGGCAGCCGAAGCCGAGCCGTTCAGGCAGTTTCTTTGCAGGGATTTTCGGCGTGCTGGTCGGGGCGCTATTGATGTGGCTGTTGTTTTCACAGGCTCCGGGCTTATTGCCGGGGACGGTTTCAACGGATTCCGGCACCCAGATCCAGCAGCAAAACCGGGAGCAGCAAGGCGCGTCGCTCGATATCACGACCGACGTGACGAAAGCGGTCGACGAGGCGTCGGATGCGGTGGTTGGCGTATCGAATCTCCAGACAGGCGGGGATTTCTTCTCGCAAAGCCAAGAACAGGCAGTCGGAACAGGTTCCGGTGTCATTTATAAAAGTGAAGGCGATACCGCGTACATTGTGACCAACCATCACGTGGTCGACGGTGCGAGCGGCATCGAAGTGACATTGTCCGACGGGACGAAAGTCGAGGCGCAAGTGGTCGGCAGCGATATTTGGACCGATCTGGCGGTCCTTGAAATGAGCAACGACAAAGTTCAGGACGTCGTGGAACTGGGAGATTCAGATGCGCTGAAGCGCGGCGAAGCGGTCATCGCAATCGGCAACCCGCTCGGCCTTGAATTCTCGGGTTCGGTGACGAGTGGTGTCGTATCAGGCACTGACCGGGCAGTGCCGGTTGACCTGGACGGCGACGGAACGGAAGACTGGCAAGCGGAAGTCTTGCAGACGGATGCGGCGATCAACCCAGGCAATAGCGGAGGCGCGCTCGTCAATTTGGCTGGTCAATTGATCGGCATCAACTCGATGAAAATCGCCACTTCGCAAGTCGAAGGCATCGGCTTCTCGATCCCGATCAACTCGGCACTGCCGGTCATCAATCAACTCGAAGCGACCGGTGAAATGGTGCGCCCGGCAATGGGCATTACGCTGATCGATTTGGCGCAAGTGCCGAATGCATACCGTGAAGATACGTTGAATTTGACGGAAGACATCACAGCGGGCGTCGTCGTCAGCTCAGTAGTCCCGTCTTCTGCAGCGGATGAAGCGGGCATGCGCCAATACGATGTCATCGTCGAGATGGATGGGCAAGCTATCGAGGATATCATCGAATTGCGCAAGCATCTCTACAACGAAAAGCAAATCGGGGATATGCTGCAAGTAAAAGCATACCGGAACGGCGAATTGCTCGAATTCGAGCTTGAACTCACCGATAATTCCACATTGTAAGATCCAGCAGTTCCAACCGGTGTTTTATTCACCGGTTGGAACTGCTTTTTTCATTTCCGCAAATGAAAGGGAGAAACAAAAATCAGCTGAATATTATACACTTCGGAGCCCGAATTTTTAGCCTGAATGGGGCAAATGTTCGGGAAAAAGACGTGTGGATAACTTTTTTGTTAAAAATCGATTGTCAACAATCCACAGGCAATAAAAGCTTCGCTATCCGTAGTGTTTTATATCTGTTAAAATGGATTGTGGATAAAAGGGAACGAAATGTGTATAACTGTGTGGAATATTCGGAAATCGGAAGGAGGCGTAAAAATGGAGCTGTATTGCTGCCAAACGCATGTGGGACAAGGGCTTGACGAATTTGTTGCCAAAACGGAAAGCTATCCTATACTGACGGAATTATCAGATAGCGAAAAGTTATCCACAAAGTGCAACTACTGTGAAGAACAGGCGTTGTATCTTGTGGCGGATAAATAAAATTCTACAAGATGTAGAAATGACTGTGGATATGTGCATAAAGTCTGTGGGCAACTTGTTTGTAAATTTCGTGTAAAGGGGGATAAGTTGTGAACATTTCCATTGTGACCGTCGGAAAACTGAAAGAGAAATACTTGAAAGCGGGCATTGCAGAATATGCAAAACGCTTAGGGGCTTATGCAAAAATTACGGAGATTGAAGTCGCGGACGAAAAAGCGCCGGAGCAATTGAGCGAAGCGGATATGGCCATCGTCAAAAAGAAAGAAGGCGAGCGCATACTCGCCAAGATCCCTCAGGACGCCTACGTCATCGCGCTGGCGATCGACGGCAAGATGAAGACCTCCGAGCAGCTCGCCAAAGACATGGAATCGCTCATGACTTACGGCCGCAGCAAAGTCGTCTTCGTCATCGGCGGATCGCTCGGCCTCCACGGCGAAGTGTTGAAGCGCGCGGATGAGAAATTGTCGTTCTCCAAGATGACGTTTCCCCATCAATTGATGAAATTGATCTTGCTGGAGCAGGTATATCGGGCTTTCCGGATTATGAAGGGTGAGCCTTATCATAAGTAGGTGAGGTTTTTTGTTGAATATTTAAAGGGGGAGAAACTTCTGTGGAATTCCATCTTTTAGAGAACGGAATCAATTCATTAAAAATAGGAATCAATTTTTACAATAAGTTTCAAGATTATTATTACGATACTGATACATCGGCATATGAATTTGATGAAAATAGTTATTTGAAACTTGCTTTATTAAATATCCATCATTCGGTAGAAATTCTTACAAAAAAGACTTTGAGCGATGTAAATGAACTACTTATTTATTCAGATATATCTTCTAAGTCAAATTTATTAGAATATATTAATTTTGAAAATGAAATAGTTGTACCACTTTATGAAGCATTAACAGTAGCAGACGCACAAGTTTATACAATAGATTATTCAGAATCAATAAAAAGACTAAAGGTGATTTTTGGTGGTATGAAAGAAGAGTATTTTGAAACTTTGATTGGCATAGGTCAACTTAGAAACCAAATAACTCATTTGGGGATTTCAAAACCCATAGATTCTCATACCATAGTTGGCGCAATAAATAGAACTCTTGAATTTATAAAATCATTTTTTTTAGAATTTAGACAGCTATCAGAAAATCAATTACTTATAGGGGAAATCGAACTTTCTTATTTAAATGGTTCACGTGTAGAAGAGTGGATATGGAGAAGTGTAATGGCTGAACAGTTTAAATTATTGTGTGATTTAGTTATTCAATCATGTGATTTTGTAAACAGTGAATATGAAAAGGAACTTCTAGAATTTAATATTCATGTTGAATCTGATATTACTATAAAACTAAAACAAGCAGAGGAAGAATCTTTTTTGCTGTGGTCTAGTAATTATCCAAATATTGATGCTACAATTTTCATGGGTGTCTCAAAGAATGGCAACGAAGAAGATGAAATCGTTGCCATTATCGATCATACAGAAAATAAGTACTTATATCTTTGTAAAAATCCCTATAAGTCTTATGATCACTATCCCTATTACAAAAAATTTTGGAAAAAAGATAAAAATACAATTAGAGTAGAAATGAATGTTGAAAACTTTTCGAAATTACTGAAAAATACTTTGCAACGTACAGGTATTTCTTGAATATAAAAATTTTTCGGAAAGATATATACGATTTATAAATTACTGAATTATTCTATTTATAAACATATCTAAGTATAGTACTCTAATAATAAAGAATTATCTAATTAATATTTAGTATTATTAATTTCATATATAAAGGAGACTAGAATGACTAGCCAAAAGCCATCAGTATTTATAGGTTCTTCAGTAGAAGGGTTGCAAATCGCAAATTCTATTCAGTTAAATTTACAGCATAATTATTATTCCACTGTTTGGACGCAAGGAATATTTGAACCATCAAGTACAACTCTAGACGATTTAATCAAAGCCTTAGACCAATTTGATTTTGCTATATTTGTGTTTAATCCAGAAGATGTATTAAACATGAGAGAAGAACTTAAAGAAACAGTTAGAGATAATGTGATTTTCGAAATGGGTCTATTTATAGGACGGATTGGAAAAGAAAGAACCTATTTTATCACTCCTCAAGGAAAGAACTTTCATCTTCCAACTGATTTAATTGGATTTAATCCTGCAAAGTATGACGCAGAACATCCAAACATTGAAGCGGCTGTCGGTGCTGCTACTACTCAAATAAAAACCAAGATGGACAGATTAGGAAAGCGAAAAACCGGGTAAATATATGTATAAACCTTTAATTTTTATTGGATGTTCTAAAGACGGACAACACTTAGCAAATGCGGTGCAAGTATCTTTGTCCGAATCTTCTCATACAATTATAGAAAATCAATGTGTTGGTTCTCCTATGCAGAACAAGATAGACCTTATTTCAGAAAAATTAAAAGAAGTAGAATATGGAATAGTAGTTTTTACAAAAAAAGACTTGGAAGAGTTTAATAAAGATATAATTTTCTTAATAGGATTTATGAAGGGTCAATTAGGAAGAAACAGGTTCACGATTTTAATGCCCGAAGGTGAAAGTATAGACTCTATTTCTAGTTATCTATATGGTCTTGAACCTCTAAGATACGATTTAGCACATCCAAACATTACAGCTTCAGTTGGGCCTGCATCTCACGCAATTTCCATATATGTAAACCAACTTGATGAGAGAATAACAGAAAACGATTACTTAGTATTGGAAAATAAAAAAAATCTTTTAAGAGAAGCTCTTGACAGCTATAATTGTACTAAAGACATATATAATCCATTTCTTGCTTGTTTAATAAATTGCTTTAATGTTAATAATAATTTTCTATACAATCCGAAGGTTCTTGGTGCTACACTTTTCACTCTAAATGACGAAGAGTTAGTTCAAATTGGAAGTGCAGGGAAAATTAAATCCAATCATAGATTTTTGGTTTCTGATTCTGAGAAGTTTGTAGTAAAGTGCTTCGAAAAACAAGAATTAACTTTAGGAGAAAAAAAGGATCGAATAAAAGAGGAAAACGAAAGCTCATCTGTAGAATATATTTTTTGTGTTTCTGTAGGAGTTAATTCAGTTCTTACTATACACATATATTCTAAAAGAAGTATTTCTAGCAAAGATTTTGAAAACTTACTAAAAGAATTAGAAAAAAAGAATGCTGGTTATATATCAATTTTAAATTTACTTTTGAAAGGGAGGAGTTCTTGATGAAAAGAAAATTGAGATCAAAAAATAAACTATGGAAAACTAATAGTGATGCTGACATAATTATAGTTTCATCAAGAGGTAATAAAGTAAACTATACTCCAATTGAAGTAAAATTATATGATGGACCGACTATTTGTGATACAAATGGAAATGTAAGAATAGTTGCTTCGAAAAAACCTAACTTAGAATTGTACACTATATAACTATATTCTTAAGAGTTTTAAAAAAAACAATTTTAAATTGTATGCGATAAATTGTGTTGCTCGATGGACATGAGCTAGGTATTGTTCCTAAACTCATGTCTTTTTTAATTTCTCATATCATTCTTAGTTACAACAAACAGTACTTAAAATTATTTGATGGATATATCGATACGCTAATTTTTTAATGTTGTGAGTGAGGAAGCTTATAGTATCTGTTTAAAGACATTTAAATAATAACTTTTAAAAGTCTTTCATTAATATTAATTGTAAAGTACAGGAGCTGTAAAAAAATTAGAAAGAAAATTGAGAGGTCTTTAAATCCTTTGCTCAACTGATACTTTAGAAACCTCACTTAGATACACTACGAAGAGCCGTACCATAAGTGAATGAGGTGTATCCTATTAAATAAAGTCTAACTTATACATGACTTGTCCAACTGCTAAAGACAATCCGGTTATTAAACTGAATTGTCATGCTTTCTTTAAACCGATAAATCAAATTAATTCAGTTATTGAAACGATCCAAGAGAAGCGGAATTTCATCGTTTGGATATGCTAACATTGATTTGAGTTCTGTTAATTTAGTTGAATGTATCCTCGGTGAGGCCACTGCGCTTTTTAGGATAAGCCGCTCAATGAAGCAATTGGACCGATTTACTTTTTTTTTCAAAAATCTATAATGATAAAGGATAGATTTTTATTGGTACTTTCTCTTAATGCGTTTTTATATACTGGATAAGAGAAAACTTGAAGCATAGAAGGCGGGACTGAAATTAATGAAAAAAATTGGATTTGATTCGGAGAAATATTTGCAAGAACAATCAGCCTACATCCTGGAACGGGTGCAGCAGTACGATAAACTTTACTTGGAATTTGGCGGAAAATTGATCGGAGACAAGCATGCCAAGCGTGTGTTGCCTGGATTTGATGAAGATGCCAAAATCAAACTATTGCATACACTGAAAGAAAAGGCGGAAATCATCATCTGTGTCTACGCTGGAGACATCGAACGAAACAAAGTCCGTGAAGATTACGGCATCACTTATGACCAAGATGTCCTGCGCTTAATCGATGAATACCGGGCATACGGCATTTCTGTCAACAGTGTCTTGATCACCCGTTACCAGGGGCAGCCAACAGTCAAAGTATTTATGACAAAGCTTGAGAGAAGCGGAATTAGCGTCTGTATTCACCGCGAAATCGAAGGTTATCCGGCAAACGTGGAGGCGGTCCTTGGGGAAGAAGGATTTGCGACAAATCCTTATATTAAAACGACAAAGCCGATTGTGGTAGTAACGGCCCCTGGCCCGGGCAGCGGAAAGCTCGCCACCTGCCTTAACCAAATGTACCATGAGAACAAATTGGGGAATGAAGCCGGCTATGCCAAGTTTGAGACTTTTCCGGTTTGGAACTTGCCGTTAAAGCACCCGGTAAATATCGCTTATGAAGCGGCTACCGTCGATTTAAAAGACGTAAACATGATTGATAATTATCATTATGAAGCATACGGCAAAGTTGCGGTCAATTACAATCGCGATATTGAGACGTTTCCTGTCATCAAACGGATTATTGAGAGGATTACCGGCAAAGCGTCTGTTTACAGCTCACCGACTGATATGGGGGTTAATCGCCTGAAATCGGGCATCACGGATGATAGCGTGGTTCAGGAAGCTGCCAAGCAGGAAATCATTCGTCGCAGTTTCGTCGTAGAGAACGATTATAAAAAAGGGCTTGCCGATGAAGACAGTGTACGCCACATGCAAGTGATTCTGGAAGAGACCGGTTTAAAGAAAGAGGATCGGGCACCTGTATTGCCGGCCCGTAATTATGCGAAAGCCATCCAAGCGCAAATTGACAGCACGAATTTACAAGCCGTAATTGCGATAGAACTGCCGAATGGCGAGATGATCACCGGTCGAACGACCACTTTGATGGACGCTTCGGCAGCCGCGATTCTGAATGGGTTGAAGAAATTGACCAATATTTCCGATGAAATTGATTTGTTGTCGCCGATGATTCTACAAACGATTCAACGGTTGAAAACCGATGACTTGAATAGCCGCGTCCCGACATTAAGCGCCAATGAAGTGCTCATTGCACTGGCAATCAGTGCGGTCACCAATCCTACTTCAGAGCTGGCTTATAAGCAATTGCCACATTTAAAAGACACCCAAGCCCATTCCACGGTTATATTGAATAGAGAAAACGAACAGACCTTCAAGAAGCTTGGAATCGACATCACCAATGATCCGGTATATCCAACTGAAAACCTGTATTACAATTAAATTTTAGAAAACACCTGCCTTTTTCTCCTTCCATAGAAGCCTGAGACGGATGTATTTTCATTTATAGCATTTACTGAAAAGGTTCATTCTTCTTTTAATGAGAAGAATGAACCTTTTTGCTTTATTGAATCAATCCAGCGCTACTTGTGAAAGACTGTAAAAAAACAACTTTACTTCATCCGACAGGAAAATAAAGCTCTCTACAGTAAATGGTTAAATTAATCCTATCTTGTTTCCTAAATCTATTTATTTTAAAGAATACCCACCATCTACAACGATTTCCGCGCCGTTTATATAAGATGCTTTATCTGAAGCTAAAAATAGCACGACTTCTGCGATCTCGCTTGGTTTCCCGTAGCTTCCTCTCGGGTGTCCCTGTGATTGTTTGTCATAATTCTCTTTTCCGCCATATGCTTTAATGGCCAGGTCGGTTTCTGTTGGGCCAGGGGAGATGCAGTTAACCCGGATTCCTTGATTGGCAAAGCGCAGTGCGGTGCTTTGGGTCATCGCGACAACGGCTGCTTTGGTTCCGCTATAAGCTGGCAGCATCGGATTGACCTTATCGTTTCCAAGGATCGCCGCATTATTAATCACGACGCCATTTTTTTGCTTGCCCATCACGGCTAAAGCATATTTCATGTAGAGGAAGATCGCCGTTTGATTGACGGCAATCAACTGATTCCAGTCCTCTAACTTTACGCGAGACAATGGGCCCATTCCGATAGAGAGAACACCGGCATTGTTGAAGAGAATATCGACAGTACGCCCATCGGCTTCAAGTGTGTTAAAAAAGCTTTCAATTTCTTCCGGGTTTTCGTTGTGGACTTCGTAAAAATGAGCTTTCCCGTCGCATTCCTTTCCCACCTGAGAGCCTTTGCCGCTGTCTCTTCCCGTAAAATGAACGCTAGCCCCTTCTTTGCAAAAGAAACGAACCACTTCCTTGCCAATTCCATCCGTTCCACCATTAACAACCACTACTTTGTTTTCGAACATCATCTGATCTCCTCCAAACGTCATAGTAAAGTCATAAAGAATTTGTAATCAGTATATAGCATTCGGATCACTGTAGGAAATTTGGATATCGCTACTCAAGGGCTAAGGAGAACTACTTATCATAATTAAATGATTTACCATGTTATTTTTTTCTATTTATTCAATTTTTAATATGTATAATAGTGTAAGAGATTGTTGAAATCTCTGAAATTATTCTGTAAGTACAAAGTGTTTTTCTATTAAATATAGAGAATAAACAAAGGGGATATAACATGAAAAAGTTAGCAGCAACTTTAGTATTGGGATTGGTTATCGGGGCAATTGGGGTGTTTGCATTCCTGCAAACAAATTTATTTGGATTCGCTGCCGACAGTAGCTCTCAAACTGGTTTGATCCAAGAGCAAATTGTAGAACTGTCGGAATGGACGACAGTAAAGTATGAGTACAAATACACAATCGTAAGCCGGACAGGTGAAAATAAAAATATTCCGTTCACGGATATCAATTTCGTGGAGGCAATAAAGTTAATCGAGTATACAGGATATTTGAAAGCAGGGTCAGACCTTTCGGGGCTAGAAATAAAAACTGATGATGGGGAAGAAAAAATATCCCTCAGGATTCCGAAAGCTAAAATACTCGATAATGTAGTAGATACTGAAAAAACGACAGTAGAAGATATCAAAGGCAATATCTTCTCAAACTATCCTACCCAGAAAGTTTTTGATGAAGTAAATGAAAACAAGGAACAGATTGAGGAAGAAAAAATCGACCAAGGCTTACTGGATGAGGCGGATCAGAGAACAGAAGAACTGTTGACTGATTTCTTGAACGCGCAAGGGTATAGTGAGGTCGCCATCGAATTTTATTAATAAAAATAAGCATGAAGCAATCGAGTTTAACAACTTCGATTGCTTCTTTTTGTATTATGCACAACTTAGTGACGAATGAAGACATTCGCTATCATTTCACTCCAAGCCCCGACTAGCGTAAAATCAAAACCAATAGATGAGAAAAGGTGGTTTTCAGGGATGGCCAGATTGCCGATAATTATCGATACGGACCCGGGGATTGACGATGCGATGATGCTCACTTTGGCGTTCGCGCATGATGACGCGTTGGACGTGCGCTTGGTGACGACGTGTTCGGGGAATATTTCGCAGGATAAGACGAATTATAATGCACGCACCTTCCTCAGTTATATCGGCGCACAGGTAGAAGTGGCGCGGGGTTTGGAGCAGCCGATGTTCCGCGAGCTCGAGATGGCGGAAGAGATCCACGGGGAGAGCGGGTTCGGCAATGTTGAGTTTCCGCCGCCGACTTTGCCAGTGAGCGAACGGCCGGCCGTGACCGCGATGCTCGAGACTTTGCTGGCGAGCGAAAGAAAAGTGACCATCGTGGCAACGGGCCCTTTGACGAATGTGGCGGCCTTATTATTGGCACATCCGGAAGTGAAGCCGAAAATCGAGCGCATTTCGTGGATGGGTGGAGCGGCAGTGGGCGGCAATATGTCGCCGTCCGCTGAATTCAATGCTTACGTCGACCCGCATGCGGTGGAAATCGTCTTCCGCTCGGGCGTTCCGATCGTCATGAGCGGTTTGGATGTGACGCATAAAGCATTCGTGACGCTGGAGGAAGCTCAGGGCATTTTGGCTATCGGCACGGAATTTGCGGAGAAGGCGTATGGCCTCGTTACGCATTATTTGGATGTTATCAAGAGAACTCCTTTTCATGAGGAGAATTACGACCAGGTGCTGCATTTCCACGACGTTTGTGCGGTTATGTATTTATTGAAACCGGAGTTGTTCGAAGGACAGGACTGCTTTGTGGAAGCATCGCTCGAAGGCATCACTGCCGGAGCGACAGTAGTGGATTTCACGAACCGGACAGGGGAGAAGCCGAATGTCCATGTTTTGCATAGTGTGGACCGGGAAGCGTTCGTTGCGGAATTCGTGAAAGCCGTAAAAGTCATTTCGGATCGCGTGGAATCTCGTTGATTCGACAGCTCGACAACTCATAAGAAAGCAAGGTGAAGCGTGATGAAAATCATCGTATTCGGGGCGACGGGCGGCGTGGGCCGATCGGTCGTCGAGCAAGCATTGGAGCACGGTTATGAAGTGACGGCGTTTGTGCGGACTCCGGACAAATTAAAAGTCACAGGCGACAAACTAACAGTGGTGCAGGGAGATGCGTTCCACGTGGAACAAGTGTCCGCAGCAATCGCCGGACAAGACGTGGTCGTGTCGTGTTTGGGTTCGAATCAAGGCATGAAAAAGTCGGATGATCTGCGAACGATGGCGAAAAATATCGTGGCGGGCATGCAAAAGCAGGGCGTTAGACGCATTGTCTACACAGCGTCTGCCGGAATTAACGATGAACTCCCGGGCATTGGCGGAAAGTTGATGATGGGCGTGCTGAAGCAGGTGTTAATCGATCACCGCGCCGCTGTCGATGCCATTCAAGAAGCAGGACTGAACTACACGATCGTTCGGCCGATGGGCTTGACCAACGAGAATGTTACAGGGCAGTACCGGGAATCTGAAGAAAGCGTGCCGAGCAAATCGAAGACCATTCCGCGCGCAGACGTGGCACATTTTATTTTGAAAACGCTGGGAGATGCAGCGTACGAAAACAAGTCGATCGGGATTGCGACGTGAATCATCGACACGCCAAGCAGCTGCATTCTTCATGCGGCTGTTTTTTGGTTCATTCCCCCGATTTTCTTTAGGGCGGATTTGGCTTATAGTAGAAACATCTGTTTACAAGAACTTTTCCGCAGTAAAGAATGAGGTGCATCATGGCGTTTTTGTCGCGATTTAAATTGAGTACGATCATTATCCTGTTTGTGTTATTGGTGGTGTTGGTGTCGCTCGTGATCACCAATCTGCTGGTGGCCGATACATCGGGCGACCGGATCGAGCAGCAGTTGGAAGATAAAGCCGTCAGTATTTCCCGGACCGCCGCAGAGTCGCAAGTGATTCGCCAAGGCTTGGAGAGGGAAGCGGCGGAAGCGAATATACAGGATTATGCGTTGGCCGTGCAACAAGCCGCAGATGTGTTGTTTGTCGTCGTCATGGACATGGACGGCATCCGCAAATCGCATCCGAATCCGGACAATATCGGCAAGGGGTTTGCCGGGGGCGATGAACGCCGTGTACTAGCAGGCGAGGAATACACGTCGCGTGCGGAAGGGACGCTCGGGCAATCGGTCCGAGCGTTCACGCCGGTGTTTGATCAAGACGATAAACAAATCGGCGCGGTCGCAGTCGGTATTTCCTTAGAGGAAGTGGAAGCGGCGATCGGGCAAAATCAAAAGACGCTTTGGATCGGGTCGTTAAGCGGTTTATTGTTCGGCATTATCGGCGCATTGTACTTGGCACGATATATTAAAAAGAGCCTGTTCGGCCTGGAACCTCCCGAAATTGCGCGCATCCATGAAGAACGCAACCAGATGCTTCATTCCGTTTACGAAGGCGTCATCGCGATCGATCAACATTCACGCATCATGCTCGCCAACCGGTCGGCGAGAGAGCTGTTCGAAAAAGCGGGCTTCACGGGCCGTGAGCCGATCGGCAAGGAGATCCATGACTTTCTGCCAGGCCTCAACACGCACCGTGTATTGCTTGAAAAACATACCGTTTTGGATGAAGAGCAGGAGCTCAATGGCCTGTCGATCTTGTCGAACCAAGTGCCTTTAGTGGTGAACGGTCAAGTGATCGGCGCGATGGTGACGTTCCGGGACAAGACGGAAATCGATTTGCTTGCCGAACAATTGACCGGCGTCGAGATGTATGCGGAAACGTTGCGGGCGCAATCCCACGAATTCATGAATCAACTGCATGTCTTGCTCGGCTTGATTAAAATGGAGCAATACGAGCAAGTTTCGCAGTTTATCGCAAAATTGGTCGACCACCAGGCTGTAGAAGTCGGCAATGTGACGCGCTCCATCAAGGATCCGGTGCTGGCAGGCTTTATCCTGGGGAAAATCAGTTTCGCGAGAGAAGCACAAGTGGAACTGATGATCAGCTGCGAGACCGATATCCCAAAACCGGACGACCCCGCGGTCACTCACGAGTTGATTACGATCATCGGCAATGTGGTCGACAACGCGATCGATAACGTCCAAGCGACTCACCAAAAGCGGGTGCACGCCGCATTTTCCTATATCGATGAATTGCTGACAATCACGATCAGCGATACAGGAACGGGGATCGATGAGGAATTGCAGGAAACGATGTTCTCAAAAGGCGTCTCCAGCAAGGAAGGCTACCACCGCGGATTCGGATTGCATTTGGTGAAAAATAGCGTAGACCAACTCGAAGGTTCGATTGAAGTGGCCTCCGAGAAAAACGAAGGTACGACATTCGAGTTGGTGCTGCCGTATGAAGCAAGGGGTGAAACAGATGATTAAGGTAATGATAGTAGAAGATGACCCAATGGTGGCTGCCTTGAACCGACAATTTGTCGGGCGCATGGACGGCTTTGAGGTGATCGGCGCCGCCGAAAACGCCCAGCAGGCCATCGCGATCCTCGCGGAGTCGGACATCGATTTGGTATTGCTCGACATCCACATGCCGGGCTTGACCGGCATCGAATTTTTGCAGATGCTCCGCGAACAACAGCAGGATCTCGACGTCATCTTGATCACGGCAGCTTCTGAAATCCAGCAAATCCAGCACGCCTTGAGGCTCGGGGCTTCCGATTATTTGATCAAGCCCTTCGAGTTCAGCCGTTTCCAGGAAGCGCTGCTGCAATACCAAAAACATTTCCATAAACTGAACGATAATAAACAAATCAGCCAGCAGGAAATCGACAGCCTGCTCGGCAGAAAACAGCCAGCCACTTCTACATCAGCCACGGTGCAATCATTGCCGAAAGGGCTGACAAAAGGAACGCTACAGACCATCCAGCAAGTGATCCTGGCGAACGAAGCTGCGGTGTTTTCAACAGATGAACTGGCGCAGTCAGCCCACATTTCCAGGGTCTCCGTCCGGAAATACCTGAAATTCCTCAGCGCCATCGGCTATTTGCAGGAAGATTTGACCTACGGCGTCGGCCGGCCTATCTATCAATACCGTGTGGCGCCGGAAAACGCACATCGTCTCGATCCTTATCTTTGAGGGTTAAGGTGGGGCTTTGGAAAACATTGCGTCATCTAATAGTTCAGTGAGATGTCTGAGTGTTTGGAGAAGCGTTTGCTCGACTCCAACGGAATAGCGAGACGACCGAGACCCCGCAAGCAGTGAAGCGGCTGAGGAGGCTTGGGCGCGAGCCCGTGGAAAGCGAGCAATAAGCTTCGGAAAATACGGTTTCGCGACACTCAAAAAAAGCAGCCAATGCGGGTGCTTTTTTTAATTACAATAAAATCAATACTTTCATAAGCTAGAAGTTGTCTGAAATTTGTCTAAAATATGAAATACATTGAAAGCGCTTACCTGAATAGCGCAAGCTCAAGAAAACGAGGTGTCCAACGATGAAGGAAACAAATAAGGTTCCGCCGCAGTTGCCGGCGAGAAATTTGAAAGACAAATTCACAATTTTTAACATGCCGTTTCTATGGTTCGCAGTTTTCGCGGTTATTGCGATTTATGCGATGTATACCGAAAACTTGCCGGCCGGCATGATCGGCGCGTTGCTAATTACCATGGTGCTCGGTGAATTATTGGGCTGGTTCGGCAATCATATGCCAATCGTCCGCACGTTCCTCGGAGGCGGCGCGATTGTCGCTATTTTCGGATCCGCTTATATGGTCTATAGTGGTCTTATGCCTGAAAGCACGACGGTGGGAATTACAGAATTCATGAAAGACGGCGATTTCCTCAACTTCTATATTGCGGCTTTGATTACCGGCAGTATTTTGGGAATGGAATCGAAGATCCTGGTGAAAGCGGGCGTCCGCTACGCCTTGCCATTGCTTGCTGCGGTCGCAGGAGCGGTTGGACTGGCTGCCTTAGTCGGAATGGTATTAGGCTTCAGCATCCAGGAAGCGGTGCTTGTCATCGCCATGCCGATCATGGGCGGCGGTATGGGGGCAGGCGCTGTGCCGATGTCTCAAGTCTATTCGGAAATGCTTGGCAATGAACCTGGCTATTATTTATCGATACTCGTCCCAGCTTTGGCGCTCGGGAATGTCTTCGCCATCATCTTGGCGAGTGTATTGAACTTGATCGGCGATAAATACCCGAGTTTGACGGGGAATGGCCAGCTGATCCGCAATTTTCATTATGAGAAAAAAGAAACGCCTAGCTACGATTTGGCGAAAATGGGCATCGGCGTCTTGGCTGCGGTGTCGTTCTATATTATAGGGAACTTATTGGGTGATTTTATCCCGCTTCATCCGTACGCGATCATGATCGTTTTGGTGGCAGCGCTCAAAGTTGCCAACGTCATGCCGGAAATTATCGTAGAAGGCGCGAGCCAGTGGTATGAGTTCGTGGCGCGCAACTGGACCAACGCCTTGCTAGTGGGCATTGGGGTCGCGTATACGGATCTCGAAGCTGTGCTGAATGCCTTGAGCATTCAATATGTGCTCATTGTCTTGGCAGTCGTTATCGGTGCCGTCGTTGGAGCAGGAGTCGTCGGGAAATTCATGGGCTTCTATCCGATCGAAGCGGCCATCACAGCAGGGCTATGCATGGCGAATATGGGCGGAACGGGCGATGTCGCGGTGCTGTCTGCGGCAAGACGCATGGAGTTGATGCCGTTTGCTCAAATTTCGTCCCGTCTCGGCGGCGCCTTGATCTTATTATTGGCCAGTATATTTATACCGTTTTTCATTTAATTAATTATAATCTGAGGGAGGGGAGAAATCCTTTCCCTCTTTCTGATGGAGAGTGAACGCCGTGATTGTCAGTGAAATCATCAATGTCATTTTGCCGGTCTTTATTTTGCTCGGCATCGGCTTTTTTGTTGGCCGATTCATGGACATCGAAAAGAAGCCAGTATCGGATTTGTGCATCTACGTGTTCAGCCCGGCCTTATTTTTCCATTCCGTCACGACGTCTTCGCTGGATTTGGGGGATTTAGGAAGAATTGTGCTGTTTGCCGTATTGTTATTCGCTCTCTTTGCCGTGCTCATTAAGCTTCTTGGAATCGTATTTGGGTGGACTCTGTCGTATCGCAATACGATGATGCTCGCGAGCGCATTTCCGAACACCGGGAATTACGGCTTGCCGATCGTGTTTTTCGCTTTCGGGGACGAGGGGATGGCAATCGCTATTATTTACGTCGTCATGCAATCCTTACTGATGAATTCGGCTGGCATCTTTTATGCATCAAACCATGACGATGTGTCGAAGAAGGCGATTTTCATTACTATCATCCGTATGCCAGGATTTATTGCCATCACGATCGGGCTGGTTCTGAAAATAGCGGGCATCGGGGTGCCTGAGGCGCTCGGCAATGCCACGGGATTGCTCGGGCAGGCGGCGGTGCCGGTGCTGCTGACGCTACTCGGGATCACCTTGGCATCGATTCAGATCAAGACCGTGCTGAAGTTTATCGGGACGGCGGCTGTGTTGAAATTGGCTGCGTTCCCGGCGATCGCGTTCGTGCTGCTGGCCTGGCTGTATCCGGGAGGGTCGCTGGAAGCGAAGGTGTTGCTCATTTCTGCGGCAACTCCGGCGGCTGCCACGACGACGCTTTTGGCCATCAAATTCAATATGAACCCGGACATGGTATCGAGCGCAATGTTCGTCAGCACCTTGGCGAGCATCGTTACCATTCCGGCATTGCTGCTGATTCTTTAAAATGGCAAGTGTCTGGAGAAAATAAAAAGGAGTCATCCCTGAGTTGCTTAGGGATGGCTCCTTATTTTTGTACGTGGAATTATTGAGCTGCTTCGTCCAACTCCACCGTCACTTCCTGCAAGCCTTCTTTGTCCAAAGTCGCAAAATACACACGCCGCTCATCGAGGAACACGCCGGTGGTGCCGGATGTACCCCAGCTGATATCCAATGAATCGGAAGAATTCAGCTGGAGCTGGTCATCCGAAACGTGGACGGTGAAATAATTCGCGGGCAGCTGCGGGAAGACCAATGTATTTCCTTCTATGGCCGGGGCGGCTTCCCGGACCAGGCGGGGGGCATCGATTTGGTCGATGACTTCCCCTTCTTTTGAAAGCAATAACAAGGTGCCGCCTCTATTCGTCTGGGCCGCGACGACATACTGGCTCGCCGCTGGCACATAAGAGACGCTGTAGATATAAAAATTCACTTGCGGCAATAATTCGGACGGCGTGACAGTCAGTTCATTTGCAACCGGATCATAAACAGCGAAACGGAGGGAGGCTTCGCTGGCATCGTCATTGAATTGCTGCCAAACGAGCAGCGCATTGTCGTCGGAAGCGGCAAGCATCGGCCAGCTGTCGCGGTCATCTGCTTGCGATAGTTTGATGTCATGCAAAACTTCGCCTTCATTTGAAACAGTTGAGACGATGACTTCCTTGCCCGAACCGAGGTCGTTTACACCGCCGCCGTTGACCCAGCCATGGGACCAAAAAAGGACGTGATGCGCATTTGTCGAAGCTGCATGCCCGGAATGCCCCCCATCGAGCAAGGTGCCTTCATACAATGGCTGCCAATTGTCACCATAGAGCTTATAGCGCTGGGAAACATTATTGTATGAATCATAGCCGTCCTCATAGGTGATGATGCTCGTTTCATCGGTTGAACTGGCGCTGACCGGTTCTTGTGCTTCCGGATTGGAAACGAGTGTGTCGAATTGGTTTTCGTCGATTTCTTTTTTATAAATATCATGGGTCCAGCCATCTTTGCGCTGTTCCCCACTTTTTTCAGACCATAGCACCGTATTTCCGACGATGGACACGCCATGCGCATATTTCCTTGTATCCTCAGTTGGCTGGGCAGGCTGCATGGAACAGCCTGACAGCAGGAGGGTGGCTGTTAGTGGAAGCCATTTTTTCATTATCATTCCGCCTTTACGATACGTTTTTCAGCGTGGCGGGAGAAGCGGATAGTTATCAGTCCCAGATGGGGCAAATAATGGATCGCCGGAGCAAATGAAGAGGGCAGGAATCAATTCATTGAATAAAAAAGGAAAGCTCCATAGAAAGGAGCTTCCTGGCAGAGCGTGCAGAAGCCGTGATTGCTCTTGGGATCCGCTTCAACTTTTAATTTTTTTCCAGGTAAGGAAGCAGCACGTCATCGAAAGTCGTCTGGTTGACGATGACCCGGTTGATCCAATAATTGTCATCCGCCGGCCGGATGACTTGAGGGGCTAGGATATGGCCGGCTTCAAGGTCTTGTTCTTTCAAGATGCGGGCGACCCGTTCATTGGTATTGCCATAAGGATAGGCAAAACTTTTCACCGTGACATCCAGTTCCGACTCGATCATTTCGACGCTTTTCTTCAGGTCTTCCCTGAATGCGTCTGCTTGCCCGGGAACCAAAAAGACAGGTGTCTCGCCTTCGAAGCGGTGCATATCAAAGGTATGGGAGCCGAAGTCAGCCAAGCCGCTGTCCTTCATCTCCCGGAGCTGGTCCCATGTGGCCATTTCCAGGTTGCTGAAGTCCTTATTGCCGACTTGCCCTGCAATGACGAACATGGTGAATGGCACGTTCGCTTCTTTTAAGATGGGAAAAGCATTGTCGTACACCGACACGTCGATATCGTCAAAGGAAATCCACGCACATTTTTCCGGGAAGTCGCCGTCTTCTTTTGCCTTCAGTAATTGTTCTTCGTTCAAGAAATTGGCACCCGCTTCGACCAAGGCGTCAATTTGTGCTTGAAATTCGCTTTTCAGGACGCTGTATTGCACCAATTCATTGGATTGCAGCACGGTGCGCGCCGATTTGACGAATAAGGCATCGTCCTGGACGCGGTGATAATTCAAGCCGAGGCAGCCATCTTCGGTCAATTTTTCCGGAAAGGACATGGCGGGCTTGTCGGCTGAGAACGCTTCGGCGAACAGCTCTTTCCGTGACAGGAAAAACAGGCTAATTAATGCGATAATGGTCGTCCAAATAAAAATCTTTTTGATCAACGCTCTCACCTCCAAGAGGGACAATCGGGTTCGTTTCAAAAACGGCATAGTCTTCGCTTTGCAGTTTTTCGATCGCTTCTATTTTCATCAACCCCAATGACTTGAGTTCAGCATTGCTTGCCGGGGCGGGGTAGCTCCGTCTTCTTAATGGGCCAAACCTTTTTTTATTGTAGACATGATTCAGGTACAGCAATGCATAGAACAGCAGGAAGACGCCCAGGGCTGCCGCAATGAACAGGCGGATGTCTTGGTTGGTCATGTTAAAGGAAGAATTCATGACCCGTGTCAGGATGTTATTGAACCCCAAAGTCGCGGAGACGATAAACGAGACCACCAATACACTATAAAGCCAGCAAAGCATCGAAAAGATGAAGTCGACGCTGGCGTAGATCCAGGAGCGCTTGACGACGATCAGGAAACTTTCTTCTTCATACCGCGGTCTGGGCTGTTCCATACAGCGTAACCTCCTTTTAGGCGAGATGAGATGGTTTTCGGGATGGCTGCGATGACGACAGCGGTATTGATCATCCAATAAATGGCCGGATACCAAGCGGCCCAGAAATAGTATTTCAATTTCCCGTTATAGCGGGAGTCGATGGACAGGGCGATGAATAATTGAATGAGGCTGATGAACACCAAGGCGAAGGAACTGAAAGTGAACCAGAACAGCATTTCCTGCAGCGTAGTGGCCGTCAATAATAGCAGCAGCGTAATGAACAGCCAGGAGAAAGCCCACAGGATGCTGAACCATTGTTCGAGATACACGAGCCAGATTCTGCGTTGTTTCCAGTTGAACAGGACTTTCCAATGGCGCAGAATGACTTCCTGCCCGCCTTGCGCCCAGCGGACCCGCTGTTTCCAAATGCCTGATACCGTTTCCGGTACCAGCATCCAGCACAGCGCACGGGGTTCGTAGCGGATGTCCCAGAAACGCTTCTGGAGTTTCCAGCTGACCGCAATGTCTTCGGTGATCATATCGCGGTCCCATAAGCCGACATCGACAAGGGCTTTTTTGCGGTAGGCGACCACTACGCCGGAAACGGTCATCACTTTTCCAAGCAGCCGTTGTGTCCGTTTGATGGCCCCGATGATCGAGGCGTATTCGACCAGCTGCATCCGGCTCAACAAGTTGTTGCGGTTGCGGATCGTGGGGTTGCCGGTGACAGCGCCGACCCGTTCCCCTTGCTTGAAGAATTGGTGGATCAAATAATAGGGCGCGGTATCGGCCAGCAAGGCGTCCGAGTCGACACAAATGAGGTATTCTGCCCTGGAAGCGAACAAGCCGACTTGCAGGGCGTTCGCCTTGCCGCGATTTTCGTGCAGCTGGATGGCCCGGACATCGCCGTACTGCTCAGATAATGTCCTGAGGATCCCGCCCGTCCCATCTTTCGAGCCGTCATTGATTAAAATGATTTCTTTTTTCGGATAAGACAGCCCCACAAGGTTGCGGACGGTTTCTTCAATGGTTTCCTCTTCGTTATAGCAAGGAACCAGGATGCTGATCATGGGCCAGTCGAACGCTTCAATATCCAAAGGCTCGCTTTTCAACTCCTTGGTCCTGAGGAACAGGATGGAACCGGCGATCCAAAACAAGGCCATTGCGAAGGGATAAACGAACACATAGCCGGTGATGAAACTATAAGGCCCCGAGAAAAGTTGTGAAAAATCCATGATGCGCCTCCTAATAAAAATGTTTGACTTTAACAAATATTTAAATAATTTAAATGTGAGTATAACCAGTATAGTCTTAAAGTGTCAATGGAATTTCAAAATAAATAATAAATAATTTACATATAGGTGTATAGGTTTACTGTTTATTCATTAAAAATAAATAATCACTATATTTTTCGTATTTTTGTGTAAATTCATCCGATTGATTTTAAACTTTTCGGCAATAAGAATACGCCATGCAAATCCCTGGAATCGAAAACGGCCTGAGCCCGGATGAAGATGGGGAATCAGGCCGTTTCAGTCAGCGGACTCATTGGAAGGGCAAGCTGTTTCAAGTGAAGCGGATCAGGCTCACATAGCCATCCAGGCTCGTCAACAGTGCTTCGGTTTTCCCGTCTCCGTCCAAATCCCCGACAAGCGGCGTGCCTTCAATGCCGCCCTTGACGTGAATTTGGCCGATTTCTTTTCCGCGTGGGTTGAGGATCGTCATGGTGCCCATCATATCGGGGACCAGGATTTCCTGCTCTCCATCCGAATCGATGTCCATGACAATTGTCGACCCGCGCATATTCGCGGCCAGATAGGTCCGCCACAGGGTATTCGCCTGGCCATCCAGGCAATAGACAAAGCCGGCCAATCCGCCGAACACCACCGCTTTTTTGCCCGGTCCGTAATCGAAGGCGGTCGCTCTTGAATTGGTTTCGCTGGTCGCCCAAACCGACCAATCCGTCGATGTGTATTTCGTCTCGCCCGTTACGCCATCCAAGTAAAGCGTCCGGCCGCCGCGTCCGTTGATAATGTATTCAAGCGTGCCATCACCGTCCAGATCCGCATAGCTTCCGAAACAGTCGATGCCAAATCCGGCATGGTTGTGCCATTTCAGCTTGCCAGTCGCCGCTTCCAGACAGTACACATGCTCATCGATACTATTGAATAGGCATTCCAGCTTGCCGTCCCCGTCTATATCCACGATGCTCGGAAACGGTTCGTTCTGTTCAAGCGAGCTGAATTTCCATATCAACTCACCCGTACTCGCTTTCAATTTGACGCATTGATTGTCAAAGGAAGTTGTATAGAGATACCAAGCATCCGCTTCTTCCACCAGCTGGCCGGCATGCTGGTAATAAACATCGGATTCATGGAAAGGGTGGATCTCGTAAGCCGATGTGGTATCAGGCAAAGTGTCGAATGCCTCTTCGACCCAAATGGTAGCCGTGTCGACACCGCTGATTTTTCGCTTTTGCCCTGCGCCGGCCCCCGAAACAATGGCGAGTTCGGCGTGCTTGCCGTCCATCCTCAGGAAAGAATTGGCTGCCCAATCTTTCGTTGAGTCGGTGATGCCCCATTCGCTTGCCGAACTGACCTGTCCGCTGCCTTCACGGTAATAGAGGTTTGAGTGGAACCATTTTCTTTCGCCTTGTTCATTCAGGCAATAAACATGGCCGTCATGGGAAGCGCCGAAAATTTCAACCTTGCCATCCCCGTCCACATCGGCGGCTTGGGGGCGCCCGTAATTCGGCGCGCCAAAAAGATAGCGCCACACCAATTTGCCGGTTTCCGCTACCCGGACGTACAAATACCAGTCCCAGGACTGATAGATGACGACCCGCTGGCCGTTGCTGAAGATGGCGAAGATGGGAGTGGAATAGATCGGTTCGTCGCCTGTTTTGACTTGCCATAAGAGTTCATGCCCGAAATTATTTGCCGCTTCTCGCATAGTCATCTCTCCCTAAGGTTTAGCGGTTTGGCGTATCCACCCGCAAAACCGTTTTGGTTTATTTATACAGGAGAGGGCACAATACCTGCATGCCCCGTCAACTGGTATAATGGAGCAGTGTCAAAAGCGCAGGCTTTCGATACTCTTTTTTTGCACCATATGGATTTTACTAGCTGGGAGTTGGAAATAGAGATGAACAAAAAAGACATTGCCGAAATCCGCAAACAGTTCAAGCTGGAGACGGATTTATTGAAAATCGCCGAAATTTATAACGTATACATCAAACAGGAAACAAGTGAGATCTTCCACGAGGAGAGCCGCTCGTTTTCCTTGCTCGACCGGGAGCAGCAGGAGCTGTTCTTGGCCAATTTCAAGAAAGTGCTCGCGGGCAAGCTCGACATCAAGCTGTTCGAAGTGAAGTTCCAGCGCCCGGAAGAAGGGCAGGCGGACCATACGCAGCATCTATTGTACGAAGGGCTCCATGCGGACGATGCGGAAGGCTGGAAAGACAATATGCAGCGCCTCGCCTTGAAGATGGTCGAGGAGACGCCTTATGACAAGGACATGGTCATCACCTTCATCCGCGGGACGTATTTCAAGACGACAAAGCGCGAGCCCGACGAGACGGAAGCCGCGCTGCGCGATGAGGTGTACACGACGCCGTTCGTCCTCAGCAGCATGAACCAGACCGAACTGCCGAAATCATCGCTGGTGTTTGATTTTGTCGAAAAGGAATTCAAGTCGAACATCATGGCGGACCCGGTCATCAAGCTGTCATCGCCGGTCGGCGGGTTCTTGTTCCCGAGTTTCACGAACAATGCCGCAGACGTCAACCGCATCCTGTATTCCGCGGCAAAAGCCAATAAGCCGGATTTCCAGTTTATCGAAAACGTGCTGAACGGCGACGAAATCACCACCGCAGAAGACGATAAAGTGGTCTTTGAAGAAATCGTCAAGCAAGTGATCGGCGATGAAGTCAATTCGAGAACGCTCGCAGGCGTCTACGACGAGATCAACAGCATGCTCGAAGTGGAAGCGGAAGACGAAGACGAAGTGGCACCGATGCTCGATTCCAAGGAAGTCGAGCGCGTCTTGAAGGCAAGCGGCATCAAGGACATCAGCACGGAGAAAGTGGAACAGGCTTTCCAGCAAGTGACCGATGACCGCCAGTACGAGATGAAAGCGAGCCATATCGTGCCGAAATACGGCTCCAAATCGATCAAGATCAACACGAAAGTCGCAGAAATCAAGATCGGCCCCGAAGACTTACGTTACGTCAAACAAGTCAATTACAATGGCCGCCGCTGCATCCTCATCGAAGTCGAAGAGGATACGGTAGTGGAAGGGTTTAAATTATTGGCGGAGGAAGAGTTGGAGTAGAACGGGCTTAACCGCCCATTAAGTGGGTAAACTTATTTAAAGTGCAATAAATGGATAGGAGGAGCCGCACATGATCACCGAAACCGATTTAAAGCATCTGCAGCGCTGTGTGGAACTTGCCGAACAGGCGCTTGAGAAAGGGGACGAGCCATTCGGTTCCGTCCTTGTATCGGCTGCTGGGGAGGTGCTGTTCGAGGACCATAACCACGTGGCGTCAGGCGACCATACGCAGCATCCGGAATTTGCGATTGCGCGCTGGGCGGCGAATCACCTGGCGCCGGAAGAACGGGCGCATGCGACTGTCTATACGTCAGGCGAGCATTGCCCGATGTGCGCAGCGGCGCATGGCTGGTCCGGGCTCGGCCGCATCGTCTATGCGAGTTCATCGGAACAATTGGCGGAGTGGATGAAAGAGCTGAACACTGAACCTTCGCCTGTCCGCAACCTGTCCATAAAAGAAATACTGACGAATCCGGACGTCGATGGGCCGGTTCCGGAGCTTGCGGCAAAAGTGGGCGAACTTCACCGCCGTTTACACGAATCAAAATAGTAAGCACATAAAAAAGGACTGCGAAGAAAATCTCTTCGCAGTCCTTTTCTTTTGATTACGCCATAACAGGGATATCACTTCGGATGAGGTGGTCGAACGCGCTGAGTGAAGCCGTGGCGCCGCCGCCCATCGAAATGATGATCTGTTTGTATGGGGTGTTCGTGCAGTCGCCTGCCGCGAATACGCCGGGTACGTTCGTCGCGCCGCGCTGGTCGATGACGATTTCGCCGTGCTGTGTACGCTCGACGAAGTCACCGAGCCAGTCGGTGTTCGGCACAAGGCCGATTTGGACGAAGACGCCGGACAATTCGACATGCTTTTCTTCCCCGGTCTTGAGGTCGATATAGGAAAGGCCGTTCACTTTATCAGTGCCGGTAATTTCCGACGTACGGGCATTCGTCAGCACCGTGACGTTCGGCAGGATCTTCAGGCGGTCCTGCAAAACGGAATCCGCTTTAAGTTCTGTGTTGTATTCAAGCACCGTGACGTGGTTCGTGATTCCTGCAAGGTCAATCGCCGCTTCCACGCCGGAGTTGCCGCCGCCGATCACTGCGACGTCTTTGCCGGAAAATAGCGGGCCGTCGCAATGCGGGCAGTACGCCACGCCTTTGTTCTTGAATTCCGCTTCGCCAGGAACGCCGATATTGCGCCAGCGGGCACCTGTAGAAAGAATGACGGACTTGCCTTTGACGACAGCGCCGTTTTCGAGTTCAAGCTCGAACAGCTCTTTCTTCTCCAAGCGCTTCGCACGCTGGAGGTTCATGAGGTCGATGTCGTATTCTTTCACATGCTCTTCAAGGCTGGCCGCGAATTTCGGGCCTTCCGTGTGCTTGACGCTGATGAAGTTCTCGATGCTTAAGGTATCCATCACCTGTCCGCCGAAGCGCTCAGCGACGATGCCGGTGCGGATGCCTTTACGCGCCGCGTAAATCGCTGCGCTGGCACCAGCCGGGCCGCCGCCGACGACGAGCACGTCAAACGGTTCTTTGTCTTCGAATTCGGAAGCGTCCGGCGCATTGCCGAGCTTCGCAAGTAATTCCTCAAGCGACATGCGTCCGCTCGAGAATGATTCGCCGTTTAGGAATACCGTTGGAACGGCCATGATGTCCTTGCTTTCGACTTCTTCCTTGAACGCCGCGCCGTCGATCATCGTATGCGTGATGTTCGGATTGAGGACGCTCATCAAGTTGAGTGATTGCACGACTTCCGGGCAGTTCTGGCAGCTCAGGCTGATATAAGACTCGAAATGATAAGAACCTTCAAGGTTTTTGATTTGATCCATTACTTTTTGGTCGGCTTTCGGCGCACGTCCGCTCACTTGCAACAAGGCAAGGACGAGGGAAGTGAACTCGTGGCCGAGCGGGATGCCCGCAAAGGTGATGCCCATATCTTCGCCAGGACGGGTGACACTGAAGCTTGGCGTTCTCTCAAGCTCAGTGCGCTCCACTTGGATGCGTGAAGACATGGCAGACAGTTCCTCCACCAAATCGACCATATCATTTGATACCTTATCGGACCCGGCGCTCACTTGGAGCAGCACGTCGCCTTCCAAAAGCTGCAAGTATTGCTCTAATTGAGATTTGATTTGCGCATCTAGTATCATTGTCAAAACTCCCTTAAATCTTGCCTACGAGGTCAAGGCTTGGCTTCAATGTGTCGCTGCCTTCTTCCCATTTCGCCGGGCAAACTTCGCCTGGGTTGTTGCGCACGTATTGTGCCGCTTTGATTTTGCCGACAAGCGTGCTGGCGTCGCGGCCGATGCCGTCTGCATTGATTTCCGCAGCTTGGACGATGCCGTCAGGGTCTACGATGAATGTGCCGCGCTGTGCCAGGCCTTCTTCTTCGTTCAGAACATCGAATCCGCGTGAAATGCGCTGAGACGGGTCACCGATCATTGTGTATTCGATTTTGCCGATTGCATCTGAGTGGTCGTGCCAAGCTTTGTGAGTGAAGTGAGTGTCTGTAGAAACAGAGTATACTTCCACGCCAAGCTCTTTCAATGTGGCGTATTGGCTTTGGAGGTCTTCAAGTTCAGTCGGGCAAACGAACGTGAAGTCCGCTGGGTAGAAGCATACGACGCTCCATTGGCCTTTCATGTTTTCTTCAGTGACTTCAATGAAATCTCCGCTCCCGGCCTGGTAAGCTGAAGCGTTAAATGGTTGGATTTCTTTTCCGATTAATGACATAAATAATTACCTCCTGAATGATTTTTTAGAATTACCGTAAACGATAACGTAAAAAAATTAATCGAAGTGGTTCGCCCCAATTAATATCGTTATCTGGTTATAATAATTCTAATTCTATTTCCATTGTCATATGAAATCGGGTTTTTGTCAAAGAGAACCCTAAAGTGGAAACGCTTTCGCTGAAAGACTAGAAAAAACGTTGCAAGAAGCCGTTTTAATCAAAAAAACACATAATCTGAAAAAAGCAGGGTAGATTGTGAAATTAATAATTATTAAATATTTCGAAATAGGGTTAATAATCAAAAATAATGGTGATTTCTCAATAAAGCCTCCCAATTGATAGAATGGCGGGCAATAGGGAGGCATAAAAAGAACCAGGCAGTTAAGTCACTTATTGGGCAGGATATTCAAGAGAGGCGTCGGGGGATTCTGCCTGATCGCGAGCATATCTAAAACCCGCAGCGGGCTGCATGTTAAGATGGATATAGGAAAATGACAGCACAGTAAATCTTTGTAAGGGAAAGCAGGATTTTATGGAGTTTGCCGTATTTACCATCGTCATACTGATTGCCTCAATCCTCCAGACGAGCACCGGATTCGGGTTTTCCATCCTGGCGACGCCATTCCTTCTGCTGATCTTTGAGCCCGCCGAAGCCATACAGATAAATTTAATCTTATCTTTGCTCATTTCGGCCGCCTTGATCGCAAAGGTTCGGAAAGATGTCGATATCGGTGTTTTGAAAAGGTTCATTACTGGAAGTTCGCTGGGGTTGCCTGTTGGAATAGCGGTCTTCTTGATGATCGATTTGAATAGCTTGAAACTCATGGTAAGCCTGCTCATTTTATTGCTGACCTTGATGCTCATTTTTAAATTTCGGATCAGCCGAAATAACAAGCGGGATCTATTGGTCGGTGGCCTTTCCGGTTCCCTGACAACAAGTATTGGCATGCCGGGACCTCCGATTTTGCTATATTTTTCAGGAACGGAGACGAAAAAAGAAACCTTGCGGAGTACGACGTTGGCGTTTTACCTCTTCATTTATTTGGTGAGCCTGATCATGCAGGTGAGTTTTGCGGGAACGAACAAAACCGTTTGGCTCTCCAGTTTCTGGGCCCTCCCACTTGTAGCGGCAGGCCTATACTTGGGGCAATTATTGTTTGGGCGAATCAACCAACGGATTTTCCGGATGTTCACTTATGTCATCTTACTGTTCACAGGGAGTTATTTACTGTTGGAGAGTTTAGGATGGTTGCCATGAACGATTCACTAATAGTCGGCAAATATAACAAAGAGGTTCTCCTTTAACAATAAGGAGAACCTCTTTGTGTTTGAGCTCATAGTTTAAAGCGATTGAGCGAGAACGGGGCGATATCGAATTCCGTGTGGCCGTCGATCGCCAACCGGCTTAACACTTCGCCCATGACGCTGCCGAATTTAAAGCCGTGGCCGGTAAAGCCGCAGGCGAAAATGACGCGCTCGTTGTCCGGATGGCGGTCGATGATGAAGTTATGGTCGTCCGATACGGTGTATAAACACGTTTTGCCTTGTTTCAATTCTCCGCTCGCTTCTGGCATATACAGGTCCAGGAATCTTCTTAGGTCGCCCTCATCAAATTCGTATTGCCCGAAGTTCTGGGTTTGTTCGTCCGGGTCGATTGGCTGCCCGCCATCCGAGCGTCCGACTTTTACGCCAGCGCCGTCGATGCTCGGGAAGCCGTAGAACATCATCTCGGGACCTTCCACAAAAAAACCGGGAAATTGATCGGCATTGTATATCTCCGGTGCTTCAAACCAGCCGACCGCTTTGCGCGTCGGTTGGATCGGCAATTGCAGGTCTGGTAGCAGCTTCTTCGCCCAAGCACCGGCCGTAACGATCACTTTTTCAGCATAGAAAACACCTTGTGCGGTGGAAATTTTCACACGGTTGCCATTCTGTATATCAATGTGCTGGACGGGTGTATTTGGCACGTAATGGATGCCATTTTCAAGCGCCAGTTTCTTATAGGCACAGATGGCATTTTCGCTGTATAACACGCCTGCCTGTGCTTCGAAGCAGCCGATGAAATGCTCGGGCACAGTGAAGCCTGGCCATCTGTCTTGGATGGCGCCGCTGCTTAATATTTCGAGCGGCAAGCCGTAGCTATTGGCGGCTGCAATGCTCTCCAATAGAAAAGGCGAGTCTTCCGGGCCGAGTCCGATGACGCCGGTCTTGTCGAACACTTTGTAGCCGGTCTGCTTCTCCAAGTCTTCCCATAATTGCTGTGCGCGCAACACTAACCTAACGTAATGCCTGCCTTCCCCGTAAGCGTGGCGGATCAATCGGGTATCTCCGTGATGGCTGCCGTTCGCATGGGGCGGGTCGAATGCATCGATCACCAATGTCTTCTTGCCTTGCTGTGCCAAAAAAGCGCCGGCGGCCATGCCCATTGTGCCGGCACCGACGATGGCGACGTCAAAAACAGTTTTCTCGCTCATCTTGTGTTCACTCCGCTCTTGTATTGGATGCATGCCGCCCAGTGGAACCCGGCAGCAATGGAATATTAAAATCGATAGTATGCAATACGGCAGGCTTTGTCAATTTCCTCCTGAATTTTTATGCGAAATTTTGATTTATTTTCAAAAAGGGTTTGACAGCAGGGGCTTTCTCAAATACTATCGCTAATATGTTAAAAAAATTAAATAACTTATCCAGAGAGACTGAGGGACAGGCCCTATGACGTCCAGCAACCATCATATTCATGAGAGGTGCTAATTCCTGCAGGATGTATTCATTCTGAGAGATAAGAAATTGGTCGAAGCCTCTTTCCTATTGAAAGAGGCTTTTTTGCATCCAAAAGGAGGGCAGGCACTCTACACAAGGCGGAAAGTCCAGCCCTATCATAAAAAACTACACACCAAAAGGAGCTTGAATTATGAAAAGAAACGCTTATGTATTCGCAACTGCCTGTTTAGTAGGGATTGCCGGGGCACTCGCCGGCTGTTCATCGGAAGAGACGGCGAACGCTGACGGAGAGCAAGTGATCCGCGTCGGGACACAAAACGACTATCCGCCTTTCGCTTTTGCGGATGATGACAACCAGCTGACAGGCTACGACGTGGACATGATGAAGGCCGTCGATGAACAATTGGACGGCTATACGTTCGAATACGTCGCCGTGCCATGGGACAGCATGTTCCTTGCACTCGAGTCGAATAAAATCCAAGCCATCGCCGACCAAGTAGCGAAAACGCCGGAACGCCAAGAAAAGTATTTGTTCACCGATGAATCGTATTTCGCAGCGGAAACGGTCATCGCAGTAAAAGAAGGCCGAGAAGACATTCAGACGATTGAAGATTTGGAAGGCAAAGCGGTCGGGGCGTTGGCAGGTGACTCCTATACTTTATTGCTTGAAGAATATAACGAAACCGCCGCCGAGCCAATCGAACTGAAATATAGCGAAAGCGGTAATCCATCGGAAATTCTGCAGGATGTGCAGAACGGGCGCGTCGACGCTTACGTCAACGACCCGATCATGATGAACGCGGTACTGGAAAAGAATGAGCTCGGCGTGGAGATTGTCGGCCAGCCTTTGGTCAATGACGATATGGGCATTGTCTTGAAAGACGAAGAAAAGGGCAAAGAGCTGAAAGCCTTGATCGACCCGATTTTGAAACAGCTGAAAGAAGACGGCACCTTATCCGAACTGTCCGAGAAATGGACCGGCGGCGACTACATCCCTGAATAAGCTAGCGGAAGGACAGAGACAATGGAAAATTTACTGGACTTGAATTTCTTGATCGAGAGCTTTCCTGCCATTATTTCCAGGCTGCCAATCACGATCGGCATAGCAGTCGGCTCGCTGCTTTTGAGTCTGGTCATCGGCGTGGCTGCAGCATTGATCAAAATCTACAAAGTGCCCGTGCTCAGCGTCATCACGTCGATCTATATTTCCTTTATCCGGGGGACGCCGTTATTGGTGCAGATTTACCTAGTGTTTTACGGGATTCCGAAAATCATTTATTTTCTTCAAAGCGAATACGGCTGGCTTCAGTCGGCGGACGTTAATAGCATCGCTCCGGAATTCTATGCCTTGATGGCCTTTTCCATCAATTTGGGCGCGTATTTATCCGAGACGATCCGTTCTGCGATCGAATCGGTCGACCGCGGCCAGTTCGAAGCCGCCAAAGCGATCGGCATGACGCCTGTGCAGATGATGCTGAAGATCGTCTTCCCGCAGGCCTTGACGGCAGCGATCCCGAACCTCGGCAATATGTTCATCAGCACCATCAAAGACACCTCGCTCGTGTTCATCATCGGCGTCATCGATATCATGGGGCAGGCAAAAATCCTCGGCTCCCGCGGCTTGGCGTTCTTTGAAGTGTATATCGCCGTCTCGATCGTCTATTGGATCTTATGCATTGCCGTCGAGCGCTTATTGGTGAAAATCGAGAAGCGTGCACGCAGATATGAAAGAGGGATTGCCTGATGATCAAATTGGAGAAGCTGCATAAATATTACGACCGACAGCATGTGTTGAAAGGCATCGATTTAACCGTCGAAAAAGGCGAAGTGGTGGCGGTCCTCGGGCCAAGCGGTTCCGGGAAGTCGACGTTGTTGCGCTGCATCAACTTTCTCGAAGATCCGACGAGCGGCATCGTGGAAATCGGTGGAAAGCGGGTGGATGCGGCCACCGCCAAGAAAAAGGAAATCTTCGCGCTCAGGACTGCAACGGGGATGGTGTTCCAGCAATACAACCTGTTCAAGAATCTGACTGTGCTGCAAAATGTCTCCGTCGGTTTGACGAGCGTCAAGCGGATGAAAAAAGACGCTGCTGACAAGAAAGGCATCGAGATGCTCGAGCAGGTCGGCTTGTCGTCTAAACTGAGCCATTACCCTGCGCAATTGTCCGGAGGCCAGCAGCAGCGTGTCGGCATCGCCCGTGCGCTGGCTTTGGACCCGGAAGTGCTGTTATTCGACGAACCGACTTCTTCATTGGACCCGGAACTGGTCGATGAAGTATTAGCCACCATCCGCCGCGTCGCGGACACCGGAAAAACGATGTTCATCGTGACCCATGAATTGAATTTCGCGCGGGAAATTTCGGACCGCGTCATCTTTATGGAAGACGGCGTCATTATCGAGCAAGGCACGGCTGAGCAAATTTTCACCGAGCCCGCCGTTGAAAGAACGAGACAATTTTTAGGGAAAGCCGTCCAAGGCTGAGGGAATAAAGTGAAACGACTGAGAGCGGAAGGATGGTTTGGAATGAACCCGATTGAACAGATATTGAACGAGTTCCCGGTCCTCATCGTGGACGGGGCTATGGCGACAGAACTTGAAAACTATGGATGCAATTTAAATGATTCCTTATGGTCAGCGAAAATATTGATGGAAAATCCGGAGTTAATCAAGAAAGTGCATGTGGATTATTTCCAGGCTGGGGCGGATTGTGCCATTACGGCCAGTTACCAGGCGACCATTGAAGGCTATCAGGAGAGAGGGCTGACAGAATCACAAGCGATCGCATTGATCACGAAGTCTGTCGAGTTGGCAACACAAGCGCGCGACGAGTTTTGGGGCGCTGCAGCGGATCGCTCGAACAGGCCGAAGCCTTTAGTGGCGGCATCAGTCGGCCCATACGGCGCGTTTTTATCGGACGGTTCTGAATACCGCGGCGGCTATGCGATTGGCGAAGAGCAATTGGCCGCATTTCATAGAGAACGCATCCGGGTGCTGGTGGAAGCAGGAGCGGATATTTTAGCGTGCGAAACTTTACCGTGCCTCGCGGAAGCGAAAGCGATCGTGAGCGTGCTGGAAGAATTTCCGCAAGTGTCTGCCTGGTTCACGTTCAGCGCGAAAGATGAGTTCCATATCAGCAACGGGGAGCGGATCGCAGATTGTGCAAAATGGCTCGAGCAACAACACCAAGTGGCGGCAATCGGCATTAATTGCACAGCTCCGCAGTTTATCGAATCCTTGATCCAGGAAGTGAAAAGCGCATCTTCCAAACCGGTCATCGTCTATCCGAATTCCGGCGCCACTTACAATCCGGTAAGCAAAACCTGGAGCGAAGAACCGTCAGCTGGTGCGTTTTCAGCCAATTCGAAAGCCTGGCATCAAGCAGGAGCTGACATCATCGGCGGCTGTTGCAGCACGTCGCCGAGTGATATTGCAGCGATCGCCAGCTGGGCGCGCCAAGGGAAGGGTTCGGGAGTTTAAAGCAGCGCCTAGTGCGGGGGATCGTTCATTTTATAAAACCTAGTTGACAAGTAGGTTTTGAATATAGTCTAATGTGAATAAGCTTTTTTCGCATTACTTCACATTGGAGGCAGCTAGTGGGCCTCCTGATTTTTAAACAGCTGAAGGAGGGATTGCATGAACGAACAATATCCTGTCATCCAAGGGGCGGAAGCCTTCTTTCTGAAAGGCGGCAGCACCGGCATCCTATTGTGCCACGGGTTTCTCGGCACGCCGCAAAGCGTCAGGGAATTAGGCGAAGCGCTCGGCGAACAAGGCTATACGGTTTCCTGTCCGCGGCTGCCAGGCCATGGCACCCATTACAAGGATCTGCAACAATTTTCTTATGATGACTGGTTCCGGAGTGTCGAGCAGGCCTATATCGAACTCAGAAAATCGTGCACATCGGTCTTTGTCATCGGGCAATCGATGGGCGGCACCTTGAGCTTGGATCTGGCCAGCCGCCATTCTGAAATCCAGGGCATCGCGTTGATCAATCCGGCGATCGACATCCCGCAGTTTGAAACTTACCGCAGCCGCCCGGCCCATGCTTACGTCACAGAAGATGCGCCCGACATTAAAAAAGCGGATGCGGTGGAAATCACTTACGGGCAAGCGCCGGTCAAAGCGTATCAGCAATTGCTCGGCTATATGGATGCTGTCCGCGCAAAACTCGGTGAAGTCCACTGCCCGGTCGTTTGTTTCCAGTCGCTTGAAGACCATGTCGTGCCGCCAGCCAACACCGATTATATTCTCGGCAAAGTCGGTTCGGAACACGCGTTCAAGCACGAACTCCATAATTCCTATCACATCGCTTCCATGGACCATGAATTGGATTTCATCGTCGCCAAATCCATTGAATGGATCGAACAGGCACAAGTCTTGCCGGCTGGCGGGCAAGCGTAATCCAAATCGAATTTCAGCGTCATGTAAATAAATTCAATTTCTTCAAAATAATGTTGACAAGCCGGACTAAGGACCGTAACATGAACTTTACAATTTAATCATCTTATCGAGATTGACTGAGGGACTGGCCCTGAGACGTCAAAGCAGCAGACCGCAACGCGGCACTGTGCTAATTCCTTGTACTGCGCGTACAGAGATAAGAGAGGCGATCGAACGTATGAAACCACTCCTCTTCTTGTCGAAAAGAAGAAGGGGTTTTTTTATTACGTTAAAACCAAGTAAACAGGTAGGATAAATTATTTTTGGCGAAGGAGGTGCCTTCAATGGACAAATGGTTTTCGAAATACCGTCGGAGCTTGAGCGGCAGATTGGCGCATCAACACTTCGACGCTTCACTGAAAATCTGGGAACTGGGATAAGCTTTTAGGCAGTTTTATACATAATTTAGAGAAGTAAGAACGGCTTATTGAGAAAGTTAGGAAGTCGTATTTTCCGAAGCTTATCGCTCGCTTTCCGCGGGCGGGAATCGAGCCTCCTCATCGGCTACCGCCGCTTGCGGGGTCTCTCAAACCCGCTTTTCCCGCAGGAGTCGAGCGAACGCTTCTCCAAATACTTAGAGAGATCATTGATTTTTTAAATGTACAAATGTTAATCGTCTCTTTAACTATTGCGAATCATGAACACATCATCGTTGTGAAGAACATCACCACTTTTTTCAATCATAAGGAGGAACATCGTGAAAAATTTCATCTTTTTAGTCATCACATTAATTGCACTTATCGGATTGGCCGGTTGTTCCGGCGGGGAAGCGAGTTCGTCCAATGCAGGCGGAGATTCAGAACCAGTGGAAGGTGGGGAGCTGAACGTGGCGATCGGCGCAGATCCGAACACGCTGGACTGGATGTACACGGGGGAAAGTGCCGCACGCAAAATCGGCTGGCATATTTATGAAGGTTTGTTTGCCTTAAACCAGGATTTTGAAGCAGTGCCGCTGCTCGCTGAAGATTATGAAGTGAGCGAAGACGGAAAAACCTACACGATTACTTTGCGTGAAGGCGTGACCTTCCATAACGGAGAACCGGTAACGGCAGAAGATGCCAAAGCGTCCATCGAACGTTGGCTGAAAGTGTCATCTGTCGGCAAGATCACCAACGACCACGTTGAGTCCGTGGAAGCAGATGGCTCGCAATTGACCATTCAATTGAACAAAGCATACAGTTCTTTGCTTTCTGACTTGGCTGCCCCGAAATCGGCTGCAGTCGTCTTGCCGAAAGAGGTCGCTGAAGCGGCCGGCGAAAAGCCGCTTGACCATGACCAGTATATCGGCACCGGGCCATTCCAGTTTGATTCGTGGAAGCGCGGCGATGAAATCGTCTTGGCCAAATACGACGACTATGCATCTAGAACCGATGAGACAAGCGGTTTGACGGGAGAGAAAAAAGCGTATGTGGATTCGGTCCATTTCAAGATCGTCAAAGACCCTCAAGTGGTGGTCAATGGCTTGAAAACCGGACTTTACGATTTCGGCGATGAAGTTCCGCTCGATTTGTACGAAGTGATCGAAAGCACGCCGAATATCGAAGCTGGCACCGCCACTAACGGCTATACGGTGTTGACGCCGGATAAATCGGAAGCGCCTTTCGATGACTTGCAAGTACGCCAGGCATTGAACGCTGCACTCGATAAAGAAGCGATTGCCAAAGCAACATACGGCAACGAGGAATTTTACGAATTGGACGGCGCTTTGTTCACGCCGAACCAAACCGCCCTGTATTCGGAAGAAAACACAGACGGCTTCCTGTCCTACGATGTGGATGAAGCGAAACGCTTATTGGAAGAAAGCAGCTACGACGGCGAGCCGATCAAAATTATCTTCTCGAGCGATTCCAACGACTATAAGAAAATTGCCGAGATCGCTGAACAGCAGCTTGAAGCAGCCGGCTTTGCGGTCGAGCTGGAATCCTATGAATGGGCAACATACCTTGAGAAATGGGGAGAGGCTTCTAATTGGGATCTCGTTGTCGTCGGATGGTCCCCGTTCTTCTCGCCGAACCAGGCAGGCATGTTGAGCCAGGATTCGAACAGCAGTGGCTGGTATAACAGTGAGAAATGGCAGGAGCAAATCGCCCAGTGGGCACAAGCGGAATCCGAGGAAGAACGACAGCAGATCCTCGCCGGCTTGAACGAAACGCTGTATGAAGAATTGCCGTTTGAAAAAGTGACGAACATCTCGAACTTGAATGCGCGCACAACCGATATCCACGACTATAGCGAATGGTACGGCCCGCGCTTCTGGAATACGTATAAAACCAATTAAAAACGAGCCATCAAACAGGATAACTAAGAGAAGAAAATCGTCAGGAACGATGCTGGCGATTTTCTTCCTTTTATGGAGAAGGGGGAACACGCAATGCTGAACTACACGATTCGCCGGTTGTTGTCGGTGATTCCCGTCATGCTGGTCGTCAGTGTCATCGTCTTTATGATCGTGCATTTGACTCCCGGTAACCCGGCGTTTCTCATTTTAGGAGAAGACAGTTCACCGGAAGCGATTGCTGATTTGGAGCGTGAACTGGGCTTGGACCAAGCGCTTTATGTCCAATTCTTCAATTGGTTTTCACAAGTCATCACGGGGGATCTCGGAACTTCCGTTTACTCTTCGCAATCGGTGACCTCGCTGATCGCTGAGAATTTCGGGCCGACCTTCAGCTTGATGGCGCTGTCGACGGTGATTTTGCTCGCCATTGCCATTCCGGTGGCAATCCTCATCGTCGCGCTGCGCAAGACCGTCTTGGATCCGATCTTCACATCGGTTTCCTTGTTCGGCGTATCGGTCCCGGAATTCTGGCTCGCCACGCTATTGGTGCTTGGCTTCGGCGTTGCGCTGCCGATCTTTCCGGTGGCCGGCTATGTGCCGTTTGCGGAAGGGGCGGATGCATGGCTTCACCATATTTTGCTGCCGTCGTTTGTACTGGCGATCGTCGAAGTGGGCATCATCGCGCGGATGCTGCGCGACAGCATGCTCGATTCGGTCAATCAGGATTACATCAAAACGGCGCGCGCGAAAGGCGTAAAGGAACGTGAAGTATTGATGCGCCATGTCTTCGTCAATGCCTTGATCCCGACGACGACGGTACTCGGCGCTACCGTGGCCGGCTTGCTTGGCGGCACGGTCATCATCGAGACTTTGTTCACGATTCCGGGCATCGGCCAGCTCTTGGTCGATTCCATCCACCGCCGCGATTACCCGGTCGTCCAGGGAATTGTGCTGTTCATTGCCGGTATTTATGTATTCGTCAATTTATTGGTGGATTTGCTCTACACATTCCTCGATCCGCGCATCCGCTATGATTGACCATTTGGAAGGAGACAAAACCGATGTTTACTAAGAAAACGAATCTGCTGGCGCTGGCGATGCTATTGATCGTCGCGCTTGCTGCGATCACCGCAAGTTCCTGGCTGCCTTTCTCTCCGGCCGCGATTTCCCCGGAACAGCGTTTGACCGGCCCTTCGGCGGCGCATTGGTTCGGCACCGATGATTTCGGGCGCGACATTTTCTCGCGGACCATCGTCGCGGCCCGGGTGTCCTTGTCTGTCGGCGTCATCGTTGCGGTGCTGTCAACGGTAATCGGCACAGTGATTGGCTTAATCTCCGGCTATTTCCGCAAAGTGGATTTCGTGCTGATGAGAATCATTGACGGCTTTCTGGCGTTTCCGGCACTCATCCTTGCGCTTGCGCTGGTTGCAGCACTTGGCGGCAGCATCACCAATATCATCATCGCTTTGACGCTGGCGTTTTTCCCGGTCATGGCGAGAGTCGTCCGTTCGGCGACGCTGCAAGTGAAAAACCAATCCTATATCGAAGCGGCCCAGACGACCGGATCGAGCCATGCGGTGATCATCGCCAAATACGTATTGCCGAATATTCTGTCCCCGGTTATCGTCCAAAGCACCTTCATTTTCGCGAAAGCGATTTTAGCGGAAGCGGCGCTCAGCTTTCTCGGCGTGGGGGTTAACCCGTCAACGCCGACCTGGGGCAATATGCTGCAGGAAGCACAGATCTACGTGACCATCGCGCCTTGGTATTCCATTTTCCCAGGCCTTGCGATCGTCATCACTGTTCTGGCTTTGAATTTGCTCGGCGATGGGCTGAGGGACAGTTTTAATCCACATCAAGCGAAACGCAAGCGCAAAACCAAACTTGCCTAAAGGGGGCACTCGAATGTTGCAAGTAGAAAATCTTCATGTCCATCTTGATACACCGGGCGGCCTCGTGAAAGCAGTCGACGGCGTGTCCTTTTCCATCCAGAAAGGGGAGACCATCGGCATCGTCGGGGAGTCGGGGAGCGGCAAAAGCGTGCTTGCCCATTCCTTGATGAAGCTCAATCCGGAACCGCCTGCACTGTATCCGCAAGGCACGATTCATTTTGAAGGCCAGCCGGTATTGGAAATGGGCAAAACGGAACTGAGAAAACTGCGGGGCAACGACATCGCCATGATTTTTCAGGATCCGATGTCGAGCTTGAATCCCGTCTCCAGAATCGGCAAGCAATTGATCGAAGCCATACAAGCGCATCAAAAACGGCCGAAACAGCAAGCACGCGAAAAAGCGATTGAGCTATTGGAAGACGTCGGCATTGCCGATGCCAAAGCGCGCATGAACAGCTACCCGCATCAATTTTCGGGTGGAATGCGCCAGCGTGTCTTGATCGCCATGGCGCTTGCTTCCAATCCGAAACTATTGATTGCGGATGAGCCGACGACGGCGCTGGATGTCACGATACAGGCGCAAGTTTTGGATTTGCTGAAGGGCATCCAGGAAAAATACGGCACGGCCATTCTCGTCATCACTCACGACCTCGGCGTCGTGGCCCATTTGGCCGACCGCATCCTGGTCATGTATGCCGGGAAAATCGTCGAATCGGGAAGTGCTGAAGATATCTTCTATAGAACGTCAATGCCGTATACGTGGTCGCTTTTGCGTTCGGTCCCGGTCATTCGTGAAGGCGGCCCAGAGCGGCTCATCCCGATTGATGGGCAGCCGCCGAGTTTGATCGACCGGCCGGCGGGATGCGCGTTCGAACCGAGATGCCCGTTTGCACGGGACGCATGCCGGCAAGTTGATCCGCCGCTGGAGCATCGCGAAGGCAATCATTCGGCAGCGTGCATTCTTTCGAGCAATGAATTCGAAGAACAGAAAAAGCAATTGGAAGGGGTGCTGACAACATGAGCGCATTATTGGATATCAAAGGGCTGCATGTCCATTTCCCCGTCAAAAAAGGCTTGTTGCAGCGCGAGAAAAGCTACGTCAAAGCGCTTAATGGCATTGACCTCCAAGTCCAAAAAGGCGAAACACTCGGTATCGTCGGCGAATCGGGCTGCGGGAAAAGCACACTCGCGAGAAGCATCGTCGGCCTGCAGCAACCGACAGCGGGCGAAATCCTGTTCCATGGAAAAGATTACGCAGAAGCTAGCGCCAAAGAACTTCATGACATGCGGCGCAATGTCCAGATGATTTTTCAGGATCCCTACACCAGTTTGAATCCGCGCATGAAGATCGGGGACAGCGTGGCGGCGCCGTTGAAAGCCTATAAAAAGACCGAGCGGCTGGAATCGAGAGTCAAGGAATTGCTCGAACTGGTCGGCTTGAACCCGGACACCCATTACAATAAACTGCCGCATGAGTTTTCTGGCGGCCAGCGGCAGCGTGTCGGCATTGCCCGCGCCCTTGCCCTGGAGCCGGAACTGCTAATCTGTGATGAGCCGGTCAGTGCACTCGATGTTTCCGTGCAGGCGCAAGTCATCAATTTGCTACAAGATCTTCAGAAGCAATTGGGCTTGACCTATGTTTTCATCGCACATGATTTGTCCGTCATCAATCATTTGGCCGACCGTGTGGCTGTCATGTATCTAGGAAAAGTGATGGAGAAATCGGAACGGGGCGCGTTTCATACAAAAGTCCAGCATCCGTATACGCAATCCTTGCTGTCGGCAGTGCCGGTTCCCGACCCGTTGCTTGAGCGCGGCAGGGAACGCATCGTCTTAAAAGGAGAGCTGCCGTCGCCGGCGAACCCGCCAAGCGGCTGCGTATTCCACACAAGATGCCCCATGGCCACCGAACGCTGCAAAAATGAAGTGCCGGCACTCGAACCGAGAGGGCTCTCGGGCCAGGAAGTCGCCTGTTTTTATCCACTTGTCGAAAAACAGCCGGCTGATGCGGCAAAAGATCCGCTATATGTATAGAAGAAAAGGCATCTTTCCCAGCACAAATGCGGGAAAGATGCCTTTTTTCGATGGAGATGCCAGCGTTCCTAGCAAAGTTCTATCTAACAAAAGTAGAAATATCTACTTAACAAAGGTGGAAACTTGCGAGAAGTTTTCAGTCATCCAATAAGCGCCCGTTGTCGTGCCACTGTCCGTACATTTTATTGGCGCGTGTATTCACAATGAATTTCTCCAGCCGTTTATCGAATATTTCGCGGTCATAGCTTTTATAGCCCTGTATATTATCGATCCGGATCCGGCGGTACAGTTCAGGGAAGTTCAAGAAGTTTTCATAGACTTGCGGGTCTCGTTTCAAAGCAGATTCGATTTCTTCGTCGATCGCAAAAGACTCGGGCCGCATATCAGGAAGGACGCGGCGCCCTTGGCCAGTCATCCAGCCCAATTTCTCCAGCCTTCTGACGCGCTCTTTGTTCAATTCGGTCCAATTGCTGTTTTTCCGGCGCGGTGAAAGCCGCTGCGCCAATCGATTATCGGCTGTCTTTTTCGTGATGCCGTCAATCCAGCCAAAGCATAAGGCTTCTTCCACAGCATCCAAATAAGGGATTCCTTCTGGCCGTTCTTTGGTCCCGATCAGCACCCAGCAAAACTTCGCCGAAGCCGAATTTTTCTCTAGCCATTCCCTCAATTCCTGCCTGGAACGCGCGCCAAGCATATTGTCAATTTCCATTCGGCATGACTCCTTTCTCAATTGGCTGTTCGCTTATCATTACCACTGCGATTTCACGCCCTTCGTCAAAAAAAGGTATTCGAGAGTTATGAAGAAACATAGGGGATAGCCTTTTGAGCCATTGCGATCTTTGATAAGAGAGGAGGGAGAAATCATGGTAAGGGAAGAACGGATAAGAAATGAACGCGGGTTGAACCCGTTCACCGATATTTGGCTGCGCACGCGTGAAACCGTCCGTTTTGTCATTGAACGGAAATCCTTCAAGTTCATCATACTGCTCATCGTCCTCACGGGTTTTGCTTCCGGCTTGATCGGGATGATGAACGAACGCAGCTCGGATATGCCGGCGTGGGCGGCCATTCTGCAGGCCTTGGTGACCGGGCCGATCGGCAGCGCTTTCGGCTATTTCCTCGGTGCCGCAATCCTGGTGCTTGTCGGCCGGCTGTTTAAGGGGACGGCGAGCTACCAGGAGATGTTCAAGGCGCTGGCCACGGCCCGAATTCCGCAGATCTGGCTGTTGCCGCTGCTGATCATCTGGGTGCTCGCCTCTCCGGAAACCTTCTTGGCAGACCGGACGGACGTGGAAGGGAACCCGATCGTCGTCGTCATGTCGATCGTGATGGCAGTGGTCTCCATCTGGACATTCATCATCGTCTGCAAGGCGGTAGGCGAAGCGCACCGGGTGTCGTCCTGGAAAGGGTTCTTCATCGTTGTGCTGCCGGGAATCATCATCACATTCATTGTCTTGCTGATCGTCTTTGTGCTGTTTGCTTCATTCTTCAGTGAGTTTTTCTAGCAGTTGGGAGATGAAAATAGTTATATAGGAAAGAATTCGGGCAACTCTTTCTGTTTTGCGAGGCGCAGAAAAGATTTGCCCTTTTTTTCGTACATATTGCTGTTCAGCCGAACTCTAGTTTAGTATAATTCTAATGTAATAATTATTATATGTAATTGGCAATGCCCAGCAATACAAGTTTTATAATGGAAGTTTACTTTTTTTATTATCAATTAGGAGGTTTTTGACAAGATGGATAACAACGAACAAAAACGCCACACAGCTGCATCAGACGCGCAATGCCCATTCACGGGCGCCGGCGGGCAACAGCCGACGAGCCAAACGGGCGGACACCAGGACAGTGCCATCACGACTTCGAACAAGCCAGGCAAAACGCAAAATAAAGACTGGTGGCCGAATATGCTGAATTTGAATATCCTGCACCAGCATGACACGAAATCGAACCCTCTGGGGATCGAATTCGACTATAAAGCGGAATTCGAGAAATTGGATTACGATGCATTGAAACAAGATCTGCGCGACTTGATGACCAATAGCCAGGAATGGTGGCCGGCGGATTACGGCCATTACGGCGGATTGTTCATCCGCATGTCCTGGCACGCTGCGGGTACTTACCGTACAACGGATGGCCGCGGAGGCGGTTCTACAGGCAACCAGCGTTTCGCGCCGCTTAACAGCTGGCCGGATAACGTCAACTTGGACAAAGCGCGCCGTTTGCTTTGGCCGATCAAGAAAAAATACGGAAACAAAATCTCTTGGGCTGACTTGCTTGTCTTGACGGGCAACGTGGCACTTGAATCGATGGGCTTCAAAACGTTCGGATTCGGTGCAGGCCGTGAAGATATCTGGGCGCCTGAAGAAGACGTCTATTGGGGCAATGAAAAAGAATGGCTCGCGGATAACCGCTATTCCGGCGACCGCGAACTGGAAAACCCGCTCGCAGCCGTTCAAATGGGCTTGATCTATGTGAACCCGGAAGGCCCGAATGGCAAACCGGACCCGCTTGCAAGTGCAGTGGACATCCGCGAGACGTTCGCGCGCATGGGCATGAACGACGAAGAAACGGTTGCCTTGATCGCAGGCGGCCACACATTCGGCAAAGCGCACGGCGCTGGGGACCCGTCCAACGTAGGGGACGATCCGGAAGCGGCCGTCATGGAAAACATGGGGCTTGGCTGGAAGAGTTCATACGGCTCCGGAAAAGGCCGCGACACGATTTCAAGCGGCATCGAAGGCGCATGGACAGCCAATCCGACGCAATGGGACAACGGCTATTATGAGCAATTGTTCGAGTACGAGTGGGAACTGACGAAATCTCCTGCCGGCGCTTACCAGTGGACGGCAAAAGATCTATCTGAGCACCAGATGGCACCGGATGCGGAAGACTCGTCCATCAAAGTGAAAACGATGATGACAACTGCCGACATGGCGCTTCGTATGGACCCGGAATACGAAAAGATTTCACGCCGCTACTACGAGAACATGGAAGAATTCCAAGATGCGTTCGCGCGTGCGTGGTTCAAGCTTCTTCACCGCGACATGGGGCCGAAAGTCCGCTATTGGGGACCGGAAGTGCCGGAAGAAGAGCTGATCTGGCAAGATCCGGTACCGGCAGCGCCAGGTACGTTGTCTGACAAGGAATTGGATGAACTGAAAGCGAAAATCCTGGAAAGCGGCATCAACCCGCAGCAGCTCATCAAAGCGGCTTGGGCTTCTGCCAGCACGTACCGCGGTTCCGACAAGCGCGGTGGCGCGAACGGTGCGCGTATCCGCTTTGCGCCTCAGCGCAGCTGGGATGCAAACGAGCCGGCTGAATTGGAGAAAGTGCTCAGCTTCTACGAAGAATTGAAAGCAAGCACTGGCGGCAAAGTAAGCATTGCCGACTTGATCATCCTCGGCGGTAACGCAGCGATCGAACAAGCGGTCAAAGCAGCCGGTTTCGATATCGAAGTGCCGTTCACACAAGGCCGCGGAGACGCTCTCGAAGAGCAAACCGATGCTGAAAGCTTCAAAGTACTTGAGCCGCTATCCGACGGTTTCAGAAACTACCATAAGAAAGAATATGCAACAAGCCCGGAAGAAATGCTGTTGGATAAAGCGCAATTGCTCGGCCTGACAGCTCCGGAAATGACTGTATTGGTCGGCGGCATGCGCGCACTTGGCGCAAACCATGAAGGTTCTACAGCAGGCGTCCTGACTGACAACGTCGGCGTCTTGACCAACGACTTCTTCACGAAGCTATTGGACATGGACATCGAATGGACGCCGGTCGAGTTCAATAAATACGAAGGCAAAAACCGTGTAACCGGCGAAGCGGCCGGGACTGCAACACGTATCGACCTCGTATTCGGCTCGAACTCCATCCTGCGTGCGGTAGCTGAAGTGTACGCACAAGACGACAATAAAGAGAAATTCGTCCGCGACTTCATCAAAGCATGGAACAAAGTGATGAATGCCGATCGCTACGATTTGCAGAACTAAATCAGACAATGACTGGCCAGCATTTGCTGGCCGGTTTTTTTGTGGGTTCAAACCGGCTAGAAAGAGCCGGTTTCAGAAAAATGTAATTTCTTGTTTGGTTTAATGACAAACTGGAAACAAGAGCCATCATCTAAGAGCACATTTTTTCGGCACCGGACGCGTCACATCCATTGGGTTCAGTTCAAAAACGGTTAAGGAGAGGGTTGTATTGCCAAAAGGGAAAAGTTTCTACAAGAAGAGTTTGAGTGTGGGGGTTCTCGACTCGGCTTTGTTCATGGCGGGGTGCGGAACGGCAGATACCATCGCGGAACAGCCGGCAGAAAGTGAACAGGAAGAAGCGCAAACAACGACCGCTTCGGATGGTTCCGGCGAAACGGAACAACCGGAAGAAGCAGCAGGAGAAGCTGCAGAGGCAGATGAAGAGGAAACGCAAGCGCCAGAAGAAAATGCGGAAGCTGATGCTAGTGCAACCGATGAAGAAGGGGAAGCGGTGCCTGCAGACCAGAAGGGCATCACCATGCCGCTTCCGCTTGGAACGCCTCTGGCCGATTTAATTGAGCATTATGGCCAACCGACTTACGATGACTACTTCCTCGGGAGCCGGCTCGTCGTTTTTAACAAGGAAGACGGTTATTTCCTGGATGATGACAATATCGCCAAAGGGTTTTTTGTCGGCAATCCTGAGGTCTCGGTCTTCGATACCCGCATCGGCATGACCTTCGAAGAAATCGATGAGATTCTGGGGGCAAAAGGGGCAGTAGGATACGATCAGTCGGAAACCCAGTACTATCTCAACATCCACTACGTCGAGAACTACAAAATCACGTATTCTGCTGAAACGGAAGATGGGCCGGTAGTGGAAATAGTGATCATAAGAAGCAAATAAGAGCTGAAGCCTTCGTTAAGCGATAAAACCATGAACATCGTACGATTTACCTCAGTTTCGAGCCGGCCCATGAAGCTGCCAGGGAACTATACGAAAAACTTGGTTTTGTGGCAGACGGCCGCGTCATTGACGGGGAAATCGTCTATAAACTGGTTTATTGAAAAACGCCCGCTGCATCAAGTGATGCAGCGGGCGTTTTTGATGTGAAAAGGAGAAAGATAGTGCCTGTTGGTAAGTTGAGGAGATAATGGGTGTGTCTTCTTGCTATAAAATCATGGCTAATTATTTGCCGGAACGGGTCGCGATATGGTCTTCGATGTCCACATCAGCCGGTTCCGTTTTCATGTAGTACTTGCCCTTTGTCAGGGCCGCCAGCACCACTGTCAGAATTGCAGCGAGCACAGCGGCGAAGAAAGCCGCTGTATTTTGCAGGAACGGCCCTATATAGCCGAGTGCCGCAAACGTGCCGAGGCCGCTTGAAATGACCAATGCAACAACGCCTACAGGGTTCCATTTATACAGGTATTCCTGGCGGGCTTCATAGAACAAGGGCCCGATTTTCAGCCATTTCTTGACGATCATGGCATCCGCGACGATGACTGCTGCCCAGGCGAGCAAAAAGACGCCCTGGAAGGTCATCGCAGTACCAAGATGGTCGACAATGCCGCCGAGCATCAAGGCAATGGCGGACAAGGCCGTGACGACAATCCAGAACCGTCTGCCAGGCGTAAAATTGAAAATGTTCTCGAAAAAGTTCGACAGCGACAAGGAACCGCTATAAATGTTCGTGATATTGATGCGCAGCTGCGTAAGCAAAGTGAACATGACCCCGCCGAAGCCGAGCAATAGCACGATATAGACGCCCGGATTGGATTCACCGAGGCGCACGCCGAACCAGATGCCAAGGCCGCCCATGACGCCAAAGCAGAAAATCTGCGGGATGAAGCCGATCATGACCGACCCGAGCTTGACGTCTTTCGGTTTCAGGAAGCGTGCATAATCCGAAGCAAGCAGGGCCGTCAAGCCCATGATGCCGTGCTGCATGCCGATGCACAGTAATAATGCCGCACCGCCCACTTGCACGCCTTCCGGCAAATAAGTCCAGAACGCGCCGTCATAGCCCGACGGCGTGTTGAAGGTGACGATGATGGTGACCAGGAGGAACACCAGGAAAATCGGCAAAGACCATTTTTGCAGTTTGTCCAATTGTTTGATACCAAACCAATTGAGTGGAATGACCAGAAGCCCAAAAAAGATGATGAGCGCCCATTCGGGGATAGAGGGGAAGAACGTATGGACTGCGGCGACCAGGATCAGGCCTTCGAATGCGCAGTACATGATAAAGTTTGATGCGTAGATTAAGGAGGTCAAAGAGGCTCCGATATAACCAAATCCACCACTTCTGGATAATAGATTGACATTCATCCCTGATTTTGCCGATAGATAGGCAATAACCGTCCCGAGAATCCCTGCAACAATAATCGCGTAAACAGCGGAAATAATGGCGTTCACAGCCCCGAATTGAAGGGCCATGACACTGCCGGTCTGGAAGTAGAATATAGCAGTCGCGATTCCGAACGTGATGTTGGTGATGCTGAGCCAGCCCATCTTCCGTTCTTCGCGCGGCACACGGTCCAAGGAATAATCATCTTGCCCTTCTGCCTGTTTTTTAACATTTAAGTCCATGGCTTCGTCTACAGTAGTAATCATTTCTTTCGTGATATCGATCATCTCCTATATATCCTCATTATCACTCCTGCCCATTTTTATTCTTTCTGCCACAATTTTCACTATATAAGCATAACAAAGAATTAAGTGAAATTGTTCACGATATGCTGATTTTTAATATTTTATTGATAAATTTCTTTTATCTTAGAGGATTTAAGTTATGACACCATAGAAAATAAGAATAATTTATTAGGCGATAGCCATCAGCCCGGCGAAAATTAAGTGAATCTTTCCCCGGCGACTTGCCGTAAATAAAGGAAATCAGGATGAAATAGCCAACTCCATATACAGGTCATCTATGCGGTGAAAAGGAAAGGGAGGAGAAGAGCAATGGCACAGCCTCAAGAGTATCTAACCGATGAACAGCAGCGAACTCTGCTCGAAGCCTTGAAACAGCGCTTTGAGGAAAATGAACAGCGCCACGAGAAGATGGGGTGGGATAATGTCCTGCTGAAGCTGGGTGAAAATCCGCAGAAGTTGGCGGTCTTGCATCGGATGGAGGAGACCGGCGGTGAGCCGGATGTGATCGGTTATGAAACCGAGACAGGCATGTTCTTGTTTTGTGACTGTTCAAAAGAAAGCCCTGCAGGACGCAGAAGCCTTTGCTATGACCGGGCTGCGCTTGAATCCCGGAAAAAGAACAAGCCCGAAAATTCGGCAGTCGACATGGCAGCTGAGATCGGAATTGAATTATTGACCGAAGAACAATACCGCACGCTTCAAACCCTGGGCGAATTCGATTTGAAGACTTCGAGTTGGCTCGAGACCCCTGAAGCTATCCGGGAACGCGGCGGCGCAATCTTTGGCGACTGCAGGTACGGCCAGGTTTTCGTTTACCATAACGGAGCGGATTCCTATTACGCGGCAAGAGGCTTCCGTGGGATCTTGAAAGTGTAAAAGCCCTAAGATGTTTCACGTGGAACAAGTAGGTGGGACGTAAAAATATAGTGGAACCACAAGAGTAGAAAAAGAAGGGGCGTTAGTGATGAAGCAACTCTATATTAAACAGAAAGTGTTCAGTTTGAGCGAAAAATTCACCGTGAAAGACGAGCAGGAGCGGGACCGTTATTTCGTGGAAGGGAGTTTTTTGAAAATCCCGAAGACCTTTTCGATCTTGGATGCAGAAAGCCGGGAAATCGGGCTGATCACGAAAAAGACTTTCAGTTTCTTGCCGACTTTCTTTGTGGAAGTGGACGGGCAGGAGGCGGTCATGATCAAGAAAGAGTTCACTTTTCTAAAGCCGCGCTATGCTATTGAAGCGGAAGGCATCGATGTGCAAGGAAACTGGTGGGAAATGACTTTTGACATCCTGCGGCATGGGGAAGTGATCGGCTCGGTGAGAAAGCAATGGCTCAGCTGGGGAGATACGTATCAAGTGGATATCCTGGACGAAACGATGGAACATCTTATCATTTCGCTCGTTGTGGCGATTGATTGCGTAAAAGCGGACCAAGCTGCGGCTGCTTCCGGTTAAAGCTGATAAGGCAACTATATTGACGGCCATTTTATAATTCGTGGCCGTTTTTTATCATTCTTAAAATGCCAGAAAATTGAAACTTACCGCTCCCTTTTCCGTATTATGGAGAAAGGAGGCGGACGGGATGCAGAGAGGAGTAAGTAAACTGAAGCTGGCATTGGCCGGGCTCGTATTGCTTGCGGCATTTTTCGCTGTTTCAGGCTGTATGGAGGCAAAAGCGGATGACCCGAATATGGAGGCCATTGAACGTGTATTGGAACTGCAATTCAATGGGCCAGACGAAGAATTTTTAGAAGCGATGTGGAATCCTGCCAACAAACAAATCGTGGACGGTGTCGAAGTGAATGAAGCCTTCGGGCGGCAGGTAGACGAAAAATACGGAGCCTACTTCACGGATAGTGAACTAGATCAGTTCATGCGGGTGTTCGGTACATATTTTCCAGGGTTAGCTGATATTTTCGGTTACGAGCTGCGCTTGGAAGATGTGGATATCGAGTTGAGCGAGACGGTGGCGAACCGCTACTTGTTCACGGCAGAAGTGGGCTTTCAGCAAAAAGGCGGAAAAGAGCAGCATGCTGAAGTGGAAGGCGTCGTCCTTTTCTCGACCGTCCAAGAAGGCAAAATCGCCAAGTTCACGTATACAGGCGACCAAGGGTTGTCGGATCGATTAAAGCAATAGCGAGGGCAGAAAGCGGGAGGTGTGGCCATGTTCACTGAAGCACCGAAATGCCAAGTGTGCGGCAAGGAAATCGAGGGCGGCGAACCGGTGCATATCCATATGCACTATCCGAAGCGCAAAGGGTTTACGGAAATTAAGGCTTATTTAAAAACCGAAGCGCAGTTTACGTGCGATGCTTGCTTCAAAAGCAAAAAATAAAGAAAGCACCCGTTCGAACGGCTTCCGGGGGGGAATGGAAGGCCGTTCGAACGGGTGCTTTCAATTGGGTTAGTTTTCGGCCAGGAATCCTTCTTCAAAGACGCCGAGCAGATGTTCAAGCGTGATCGGGTCGCTGTATGTCGAAGCTTTCGTATCGATTTCGATGACGCGTTCTTCGCTTACGGCAGGGATGCTGTTCCAGACATCGGTTTCCATAAACGAATTGTCGACATCCGGGTTCTTGCTGAGCACGACATAATCGCCGGCAAAGCCAGGAAGAACTTCCTGCGAGAACGTGTAGACGCCCGCCTCAAGCGCCAGTTCCTCGACTTTTTCAGGCATGGCCAAGCCCATTTCCTGATAGAGGATTTCGGTGCCGCGTGCGTAATTATCACCGAATACGTAAAATTCCTTATTGCCACTTTCGATGACCGAAACAGTGGCGTCTTCACCGATCTTGGCGCGGATCTCTTCGCCGGCAGCTTGAGCACGGCTTTGGAAATCAGCAACCCAATCGGAGGCCTCCTGTTCCTTATTGAGCAACTTGCCGATTTCGACTTGCTGCTCCAAATAACCGCGCTTGCCCCAAGTGAAGGCGACAGTCGGCGCGATGTCACCCATCTTGTCGAGGTTTTTCATATGGGAGCCTGTAATGATGAGGTCCGGGTCCAATTCGATGATTTTCTCCAGATTGTCTTCGGTGACGATTTCCACATCAGCCAGCATGTCCTCAAAAAGCGGGTTGGCATTGGTCCATTCATCGATGCCGACGACCTGGCCTTCAAGCGCCAAGACGTTAGGCCCGTTCGTCAGTGCAATGATGCGCTGCGGATCTTTCGGCACTTCAACCGGACCTGTCTCCGATTCGTATGTAAATGTTTCTGCTGCGGCCTGTCCCGGTTCTGCAGAGCCCGTATCTTCAGCCGATTCGGCAGCCCCGCAAGCTGCTAGTACGGCCAATAGCAGTAAAAGCGCGAGCAATAGTCCTGTTTTCTTCAAGGTTTCCTTCTCCTTTATTGGCAAACGATCAATCAATAATGATAATCATTTTCAATTAGATTCTAGTTTAATCCTACTTCTCTGCTCGTGTATTGTCAATAAACTTACGGAAGAGAATTTTGCCAAGCTTGTTGTTTTCTGCCAGATTGTGAAATGTTGAAAATTTTTAAAGGAAGTGATTCGAATGGATGTTGAGTTGACACGGTTTCGCGTGAAAAAAGGAAAGTCAGAAGTGGTGGACGAATGGCTGAAGTTCTTGAACGATTACATGGAAGAAGTTCTCGTTACCTTAGAAGGGGAGAAGATGTACGTCGAGACGATTTTCCGGGAAACGCTGGACGGGGCTGAGTATTTGTATTGGTATTCGGTGCAGGGGGAAGGCGGGCAGGCGGTGGAAACCTCAACGCATTGGATCGACGAAAAACACATGGCATACTGGCAAGAATGCATCGATCCTGATTTTGAAGCCGTCGATTTATCGGTCGAAGCGATCATGATTCCCCGCCATATCCGAAATCATATGAAATAAGGCGGGCTAAAGCAGGAGCCGCGTTCTTTTTTATGAAAACGACTATCTATTTCCTCAAATTTCCATCTTCATATTCCTTTGATTCCTTAAAAATGATAGGATGAAAAAAATGGGAATTTATAGACTGCCCGGATGCGCCAATACGCATTGGAGCAGTTGCGTAAGAATGGGGAATAGCGATGCTGAAAATAATTCGGATTATCCTTCAATTAAGTGTTATCGGAATAGGAAGCTATACATTATTTACCGAAAAATTGGTTTCGACGCCGCTCGTCATGCTGCTCGCGGGATTGTTCATGCTCGTTGCAGGATTCGAACGGATCGAGAAAAACCAAAAAGAATTCTGGGGTTATGCTTTCGTGGTCATTTCGCTGTTTTTATTGACTGTCTCATGGCAAAACTTGTTCTTGGCGACTTAACTAAGGCCTAATCAGATATGAAATGGGGGAGCGGGATGTCGAATATGGAGATGTTTGGAATGGGCAGTTGGGTGGGCATCGTTTCAGCCCTTTTATTTGTAGCCAGCTTTTACTTTACGTTAACGTTTTTCGAGCAATTGAAATCGGAAGATGGGCGCGTGAGCAAACAAGCGAAAATCGCAGCCGTGATTTGTTTAGCCGTCGCGTTATTGCTGCCGGCTGTTTATCAGCTGTATTTTGTCAATGAAATGATGCGATAGACGTATCGCTTGAAAACCCAAAAGCCGAAACCCTTACGACGAAGGGCTTCGGCTTTTTGTTGAGTTGAATGAGTATTAATTTCAAGCAGATTTATGAAAGAAACCCTCAATATTGACTGTATGCGGCGATAAAGGGTTTTCCATGAGGTTTGTAGAAGTTTACACCAAGATTGGAAGGGGATATGAATTGTGGATAATATGATGATGTTCAATATAGGCGATATCATTGCAACGTTCTTCCTCCTGGGCTTTTTCATTTTGGCGATCGTGCTGGTAGTAGCTGCCGTAAAGTCATCGGCCAACAAGAACAAAAAGCTGCATGCGGATGAAACGGATTTGCAAAAGCGCATCAAGGCACTGGAATTGCGCGTTAAAAAACTGGAGAATGAACAGTGAAAAGAACCTAAGGATCGATAGCGAAAGGGGGAAATAAAAATGGAAATGCCTGGTGGAATCACGGTAGCACTCATCATCTTTGGCCTTTTTCTGCTCATTACCGGATTGTTGGTCGGCAGTATCCTCATGATGCTGAGAAAGAGTAAGTCCAATAAAGTGGACGATGTGCCGGATCAGGAAACGCCTGTAAAGAGCATTAAAGTGGAAGAGCGGGAAACGCAAGAAGATGACAAACGGTAAGAAGCGGGAATCATGGCCGCTTCTTTTTTCTTAGAAGAAAACAGAAAGAGGTGCTCCCATGGCACAATGCGCATGGCCAAAAGGCGATGAAATGATGCAGGCATATCACGACAAGGAATGGTGCCGCCCAAGCCGCGACGATCGTTATTTATTTGAAATGCTGAGCTTAGAAGGCGCCCAGGCAGGACTGTCCTGGCAAATCGTGCTGTCGAAACGCGGCAGCTACAAAGACGCTTTCCGCAATTTCGATATAGGATATTGCGCCGGTCTGACAGACGAAGAGCTCGCCGATATCAAGGAACAGCACGGTGTGATCAAACACGGCGCCAAGCTCGAATCGGTCCGCACGAATGCAAGGGCGGTAAAAGCGCTCCAATCCGAATTTACGAGTTTCGCAGCGTATCTCTGGAGTTTTACGGATGGCAAAGCGGTGATCAACGAATGGCAATCGGACGGGGAGATTCCCGCCCAGTCAGAGTTGTCAGTAAAGATCAGCAAGGAGTTAAAAAAGCGCGGTTTTAAATTTGTCGGACCCGTCACGGCCTACTCATTCCTTCAGGCAATTGGCATGATTGACGACCATTTGATCGGCTGCCCATTCCACACGATGAACCGAAAATAGACAGGCAAAAAAATTGGGAACTGTTGGAATTCTATATGGGCATATTTGTGCTATTATGTTAAAATATGGAAAAGGGGTGAGCGGGATGAAATTTGTGTGCCAGGCAACGGCCGGGGCGATTATGGCCCATCTTCTGTATTGGATTGTTACATTTGCGGTCGGGTACGCGAAGACGGCGCTGTATCAGCCGAATATCGGAGCGTTATGGGCGAATGAGAACGTGCTGCAGCCGGAAGTGCCATTCGGCTATACAGGTTCTCCGGTTTGGTATATGGCAAGCTTTCTCGCCACGGCTTTGCTGATCTGGTGCCTGCTTGCCCTCTACAAGAAGGCCGCCTCCAAGCCGGGCTGGTGATATTCAAGGGCGTAGAATGCGTTGCAGAGACTGCCGTCGGGACGGTTTCTTTTTGGGTTGGGCGCAGATTGCGCGAGGAAACGAGACGCTAGTTCGGCGGTCGATTCCGCGGCTTCAGTGCAGGAATCCGCTTTTTCACCTCACAGCTTTGTGTAAAAGGCGTATTTTCTTTAATCCTTACGCAAAATGCTTTATAATTATCTGTTAGTAGTAGAAATTTTGTGTCAAAAAGGCATACAATAGATGATGGATTTAACACGGAAGCGGCGGACCCGAAAAGCCGCTAATACTCGCGTAGAAAAGGAAGGTATACATGAGCAATAGAGAAACTGATACAGATGTAATCTTAATCGGTGCCGGTATTATGAGTGCGACGCTGGGGATTCTCCTGAAAGAATTGTCTCCGGACATTAAAATCAATGTGTTCGAGAAATTGTCGAGCCCTGGCGAAGAAAGTTCGAATGAATGGAACAATGCCGGTACAGGCCACGCAGCCCTTTGTGAATTGAATTATACGAAAGAAAAGCCGGACGGCACGATGGATATCAGCAAAGCCATCGACGTCAACGAACAATTCCAGGTATCGGCCCAGTTCTGGTCCCATCTCGTGAAAACAGGCTTGTTGAAGAACCCGGAAGAATTCATCCGCCCGCTTCCGCACATCAGCATGGTGCAAGGCGAAGACAATATCCGTTTCCTGAAAAAACGTTTTGACGCAATGGCTAAAAACCCGCTCTTTACAGGTATGGAATTTTCCGATGACCCGGAAGTGCTGAAAGAATGGATGCCATTGATCATGGCCAACCGCAAAGACGACGAGCCGATCGCGGCGACGAAAATCGATACGGGCACAGACGTCAACTTCGGTGCCTTGACGCGCATGCTGTTCGACCGTCTCGTGAAAGAAGACGTCAACGTGCATTACCGCCACATGGTGCAGGATTTGAAGCAGATGAAAGACGGGCGCTGGTTGCTGAAGATCAAAAACCTTGAGACCGGCAAACTCGATGTACACACAGCGAAATTCGTCTTTATCGGCGGCGGCGGGGCGAGCATCCACTTGCTCCAGAAATCCGGCATCCCGGAATCGAAACATATCGGCGGATTCCCGGTCAGCGGCCTGTTCATGGTCTGCAACAATCCGGAAGTCATCGAACAGCATCACGCGAAAGTCTACGGCAAAGCGAAAGTCGGCGCACCGCCGATGTCCGTGCCTCACTTGGATACACGCTTTATCGACGACAAGAAATCCTTGTTGTTCGGGCCATTCGCAGGCTTTACGCCGAAGTTCCTGAAAACCGGTTCTTATATGGACCTTGTGGCCTCGGTCAAGCCGAATAATGTCTTGACGATGCTGTCAGGCGGGGCGAAGAACTTGTCGTTGACACAATACCTGATTCAGCAAGTCATCCAGTCGAAAGAGCAGCGCATGGACGAGCTCCGTGAGTTCATCCCGAATGCGAAGAGCGAAGATTGGGATCTCGTTGTCGCAGGGCAACGCGTCCAAGTCATCAAAGATACCGATGCAGGCGGCAAAGGTACGCTGCAATTCGGTACGGAAGTCGTCAGCTCGGCAGACGGCACAATCTCGGCACTTCTTGGCGCATCCCCGGGGGCATCGACAGCGGTCCACGTCATGCTTGATGTACTGGCACGCTGCTTCCCTGAAGATTTGGCGAAATGGGAGCCGCAAATCAAGGAAATGATTCCGTCTTACGGCAAATCCTTGATGAACAACGAAGAGCTATTGAAACACGTCCATAAATACACAGCAGAAACGCTGGATTTAAATGAAGTGAAACCGGCCGACCATGCGCCGGAAGATTTGACACCGCAAATTTAATCGTTTAGAAAACCGCTGAGAAATTCTCAGCGGTTTTTTGTATCAGTCGGGAGCCAGTTCCAAAAGAGCCGATAGAAAACCCCCTGCCGATTTTTCGGGAGGGGGTTTGTTTGTGCTTAATTTCTGAAATAAGGTGTTTTCTTCAAGGCTGCAACGACCGGGATGGCAAGTGCCAGGCCGACTGCGTTTTGGACCAGGTTTCCTGGGATAGAAGCTGCTGGGATGATCCAGCTGCTGAAGATGATCGCTTCACCGATATAGTAGATAGCGACCATGACAGGAATGGATAGAGCTGCAGCCAGGATGTTGAAGCCGAGGCTTTCACCGCCGCGCCCGCCGGACCAGGCGATTTTCCCGACCAGGTAGCCTTGCAAGCCGCGTGCAACGATGGTGATCGGCGCCCACAGCGTCCAGCCTGATACTAAATCGAAGAGCCCCATGCCGACAGCGCCGGCGATGGCGCCTTTTTTCGGCCCGAACAATAGAGCTGCCGTGAACAGCATCGTCGTGCCGAGGTGGACCAGCCCGCCGTTTGCCGCGATCGGCAAGCGGATATTGAGCAGCATCGTGGCTACGAAGACAAGTGCGATGAGCATCGAAGTGATGATCAAATCATAGGTTTTGGAACTGGAATAAGTCGTGGTTTTCTGCATGAAACGATTCCTTCTTTCTTGGCCACCCGCCAGGCGCAATGCCTTTTCGTAATGCCATATAGTTTTGAACTACTGTAGCAAGGAATTGACCCAGTTAAAAGTATCAATTCCGAATAATTTTTAGGGGCCAGTTTTAAGGGCGGATGCATGTGTTGGGGTTCCTGGAGTTGACAGGGCGCGGCGCATAGGCTATTGTTAACTACGCGATGAGCTAAGTTGCATAAGACGGACAGGCATTCCTTTACGGAACACGTTGTGGAGCGTGGCCTGATACGCCGCAGCTATATCGATACATCCCGCATTCATGCGGGATGTTTTTTTATGCCAAAAAACCCGTGCGCCGGAATTCAGCGCACGGGTTTTCAATTGGTTCAATAAGCCAGCCAGCCGGAATCGGCAGTGATGACGGTACCGTTGACGAAGCTCGATTCATCGGAAGCGAGGAACAAGGCGACATAGGCGATTTCATCCGGTTTGCCCATGCGCGGGTTGACCGCCATGCCGGGTTGCGTGCGGCCCATGCCGAATTCGCTGATATGGGTCATCGTGGAGCCGATATTGGTCTCGACGCCGCCGGGGGCGATCGCATTGCAGCGAATGCCGCTATTGGCATACATAAAACCGGTGTTTTTCGTGAAGCCGACGACGGCATGTTTCGATGCGGTATAGGTGGCCCCGGCCCGCGCTCCTTGCAAGCCGCCGGCGGATGCGATATTGATGATGTTGCCGGAGCCTTTTTCGAGGAACACTTTCAGCGCTTTCCGGGTAGCGCGCATGACCCCTGTCGTGTTGATCGCGAATATGCGCTCCCAGCTGTCGTCTTCGATATCTGCGGCCGCTTCGAAATTGTCCATGATGCCCGCATTATTGACGAGGATATCGAGCGTGCCGAATTCAGCGGCGGTACTGTCGACAAGTGTTTGGATGTCGTCTTCTTTCGCGACATTGCAGGCGATGGCGATGGCCTCGCCCCCTGCGGATTTGATTTCTTCCACAACCGCATCGGCCCCTTCTTGGTTGATGTCGGAGACGACGACTTTCGCTCCTTCTTTGGCGTACAAAATGGCGATGGATTTCCCCATGCCCGAAGCTGCGCCAGTGACGATCGCTACTTTTCCTTCCAGTCTCATCTGATTCATCCTTTCGGCAACTAGATTTTAACGGCCCAATTCACAGGCCGCTTTAAGGTTTTCAAGCGTGTGGCGAAGGGTGTTCCGCTCCAGCCGGTCATAGACGAGGCGCTCGGTGAAACGGTCGAAAGCGCTGTGCGGCAAGTCGATTTCCAGTTCGAAGACGGCTTCCGTTCCGCCGTCCATTGAGCGGTAATGGCTCTTTTGATGGGCAGTGAAGCTGCCCGTGATGATGCCTTCCCAAAACCCTTCATCACCGCTGCGTTCACAGCGGATTACATTGATCGTGACGGGGAAGCGCAAGCCGACGATGGAAAACACCGTCTCGACTTCAGTGCCTGCTTCGCCGGTTCCGTCGATTCTTTCCGGTTTCGATAAATGATTGTAGAAACTCGTCCAGTTCCCGGGCTTCTTGGCGAACTGGAACACTTCGTCGATCGGCGCTTGGATGAAGATGCTTTGATGGGCGCGAGCCATTGATATCCCCCCTTGGAATCAAGCTGTCGATTAATATCTGAAAATTAAGTTTATTATAAGTCGAAAGCACTTCCTGTGTAAAGCTCATCCGCTTGAAGACGATTGCCGCATGCCGGATAATGGAAGCATGACATCATCACGCAGAAGAAAGGGGCCGCTATGGAATTTTGGATCAGCGATAAACACATCCGCAAACTATGCGGCCAGGCTGCCTATAAAAAAGGCCAGGCATTTCAAATGGCCGGGAAAGTCCGCATCACAGAAGCCAACGACCAGTCCATAACAGCCGTCGTCGAAGGGCGCAGTTCATTCCACGTCAAGCTGGCCCGCTCACAAGCCGGTACGATCCAGGCGGAATGCAGCTGCCCGCCTGTCGGGTTCATCCATACCTATTGCCATCACATTGCAGCAGTGATGATCGCCGCAGAAGAACTCGGCCAGCGGGAGCGCCCGCTGGCTGAGCGGATGTTCGGCTTGTTTGATGAAGACGATAAGCCTTCTGCCCGTTTGCACCGGTTCGACCGGCGCGTGCCGTATCACGTCGAAGCCACTGTACGCAGCGGCGGCAAAGGGCAATTGGCGCTGACGTTCAGAAGCGGCACGGCCATCCTGAAAAATGTCCGGGATCCCCTGCGCTTCGTATCGGCCCTGTCGAACGGCCACTACGAAGAGACCGCGGCGATTCCGTACGACCCAGGCCGCCATGCGCTCGAACAGCCGGCCCTGGAGCTGCTGCAAGTACTCGATAAAAGCAACCCGCAGCAGGATGAAGAGGGGAAATGGATTGTGTCCGCAAGCGATTGGGAGCGTTTGTCTCCGGTGCTTCGCGAGATGGCGCATGCCAAATTCGAGAATCCATTCGGGGAAGTGCTGCCGTTTCACGTGACGGATACATTGCCGGTGTCGTTTCGACTGGATCATGGCAAGGGCGGATACCGCTTGATTGTCCGGGGGTTGGAGCGACTGGAAATCTTTCCGAAATACGGTGTCGCCCTGACGGAAGAATCGATTGTCCAGCCTGCCGCAGCCGATATGAAGCGTTTGTCAGGCTTGCAAGAATTGATGCAAGGGGCAGGCGAAGAGCTGCCGATCGACGAGAGCCGAGTCGCCCATATGATGAAGACTGTCTTGCCGGGGCTGGAAAAGCTCGGGCCGGTCATCGTGACTGAACAGGCGATTGAGAAAATCGGGGAAACGCCGCTACGCGCGAAACTGTATCTCGACCGCGTGCGCAGCCGATTGCTCGCAGGGATTGAATTTCATTACGGCCAATTGGTCATCAATCCGTGCGAAGAGCCGGAAGGAACATACCGGCAGTACCCCGGCGTGTTCCGCCAGCTCGACAAGGAACGGGCCATCATGGAGTTGATGGAGTCGGGAGGGCTGACGAAGACGGACGGCGGCTTTTACTTGCAGGATGAGGAAGCGGAATACGATTTTCTCTATGATACGGTGCCGCTGCTCGAAGAATGGCTCGAGGTCTATGCGACGACTTCAGTGAAAATGCGCATCCAGAAAACTTTGCCAGGGCCGAAAATCCGCGTCAATTTGCCGAAAGACCGAACCGATTGGCTGGAGTTCCGCTTTGATCTGGGAGGCATACCGGAAGAAGAATTGCGTGGGATCATCCGTGCCATCCGGGAGAAAAAGCGCTATTTCCGCATCCCTAACGGTACGTTAATGTCGCTTGAAACCCCGGGTATGGCAGCGTTTGAGGAGTATTTGGCTGCCATGAACATCGATGAAGATAATTTTGAGCGCGTCCAGCGCATTCCGCTGCTGGAAGGCATGCGGCTCGCCGGGAGCCTCGAAGAGCACGAGTTATCGGAGACCGGGACGGAATTTGCGCGCTTGCTGAAAGAGCTGCACCATCCATGGGCGCAAGCAGAACAATTGCCGGCGCATTTTGAAGCTGTTTTGCGTGATTACCAAAAGCGCGGCTTCAGCTGGTTCCGTTTGCTTGCGAAATACGGGTTCGGCGGCATATTGGCGGATGAGATGGGGCTCGGCAAGACTGTCCAGAGCATCGCATTCGTGCAATCGGTGCTGGAAGACATCCGCATGAGCGATGAGCCGGCGCTGATCGTTGCGCCTTCTTCGCTCATGTACAATTGGCAAGCCGAATTCGAGCGCTTTGCACCGGGGATCCGCACGGTCATCGTCGACGGCCCGAAAGCAAAGCGGGCACAATCCTTGAAAAAGCCGGGGGATGTGTACATCACATCCTATCCGGCGCTGCGGATGGACCGGGGGGCGTATAAAGGCTGGACCTTCCATACGATTTTCTTCGATGAAGCGCAAGCCTTCAAAAATCCAGCGACGCAAACCGCGAAAGCCGTGAAAGAACTAGACGCCCGGCATCGTTTCGCGCTCACCGGGACGCCGATCGAAAACTCGCTCGATGAATTATGGTCGATTTTCAACGTCGTCTTCCCGGTGCTGCTTCCGGACCGCAGCCAATTCGCGGAACTGCGCAACGCGGATATCGCGAAGCGCGTACGGCCGTTCCTGCTGCGCCGGACGAAAGCCGAAGTGCTCGGGGAAGTACCGCAAAAGATTGAACGCATCGAGCATTCCGAGCTCCACGAAGAACAGAAGAAACTGTACACGGCGTATTTGACGGAACTGCGCCACGAAGCCTTGAAGCATCTGCGCGACCACAGCATGCGCAAGAACCGCATCCGCATTCTTGCGGGACTCACGCGCTTGCGGCAATTGTGCTGCCATCCGTCATTGTTTGTGGAAGACTACTCAGGCGGCTCGGCGAAATTCGAGCAATTGCTGGAAATTTTGGAAGAGGCGCGCCTGACCGGCCGCCGCGTATTGGTGTTCTCCCAGTTCACGGGCATGCTCAACATCATCGGGCAGTCGCTTTTGCGCTCAGGAAGGTCTTATTTCTATTTGGATGGCTCGACGCCGCCGAAAGAGCGTGTGGAATTATGCGATCGCTTTAATGAAGGCGAAGAGGACTTGTTCTTGATTTCCTTGAAAGCAGGTGGAACCGGGCTCAATTTGACGGGGGCCGATACGGTCATCTTGTATGACTTGTGGTGGAACCCGGCTGTAGAACAGCAGGCGGCGGACCGTGCGCACCGGATGGGGCAGAAGCGGGAAGTGCAGGTGCTGCGGCTGGTGGCGAAAGGGACTATCGAAGAGAAGATGTACGACCTGCAGCTGCGCAAGCAGGATTTGGTGGATGAGATGATCCAATCCGGTTCAGAAGCCGTGCAGTCGATGAGTGAAGAGGACATCCGGGAGATTTTGATGATTTGAATGAAATATAGACAATCATCTGAGATTGCGCTTCGTTGGAAATCGAATTTTCTGGTGCTTACCCCTTTGTTTTACAGGCAGTGAAAAGGTTCCTAGCTTTCAGGAGTTATAAAGAAAATTCATCAACTGCTTTTTCGACAGTAAAGCGATAATTACCGCTTACTTTTTCTGCTAAGCTTCGTTCCGGCATGTGAACAGCAAAGAAGCGGTTCCTTTGTTGCATGTTGAATCCAACGAAATCAAAAAGCAGTCTCGCGCATAGGGGTGAAGCGAAGTAATGAGACAGCGGGTTTCTGGCTCATTGCGAAAGCTCAACCCCAAGCGAGGCTGCGACTATTTATATGATGAATAAACAGTTGCTGCTCACAAAACAAAAAAGTTTAGCTATCGCACATACTCTAAACACACAAAAAGCTCTCCCTACGCGGAAGAGCTTTTTGTCATTTCTTAACGATGTAAGCCATATGGCGGCCGCATTGTCTGTCTTCGCGGTAGGAGAAGCCGTCGGGACTTTTGAATGTGCAGTTCCGGTCGACGTCGATGTGTTCGGCAGGGATGCCGGCACGTTCCAGCTGGGTTTTGACGGTGAGCTGGTTGTCGATATGGTATTTTCCCGTTTCTTCATTGAATTCGATGAACGGGCTGGCATAGCCGAGCGCTTTGAATTTTACGTAGACGTCTTCGTCCACTTCGAATTTCCCCTGGCTGAGCGCCATGCCGATTTGGACCCGGAATCCTTCCGGAGCGCAGCTTTCATTGGCAATTAAATGGGCAAATAAGTGCGGCACGAGTTCTTTCACGGTGCCTTGCCAGCCGGAATGCACGGCACCAATCAACCCTTCCGTTACGTGGTTGAACGTCACCGGCACACAATCGGCAGTGAAGCTTCCCAGGACGAGCCCCCGTTCACGTGTATAGAGCGCGTCGGTGTCTTGAATCGCATCTTCCATCGTCCGGGCCCCCTTGCCTCCGTCCGCATGCGATACTTTTCGGAAATGGTTGCTGTGGGTCTGTTTGGCACAGACGAGTTCATCAAGCGTGTAGCCGAGCGAGGAAAGCAAGGCTTCCCGGTTGGCCAGCGAATGTTTGCGCTTATTTCCTGCGTGGAGCGCCAGGTTATTGTCATCGTTTGCCTGCGGGTCTTTTATGGTTATGCCCGCTGTATAGGAATCGTTGTCGATGTAAGTTTTTCGGTTCACGGTTATCCCCTCCGCTCCCATTGTAGCGGAGGCGCCATATCTTCGCCAATAAGCCGCGGGGAAGTTCGGCTTATTCGTTTTCCCGGAGCGGTTGAAAAGCCGGGCGCTTCGATTATTTGGTAAGATAGGAAGAAAGGAAATCGAGGTGATGGCATGGAACCGGAAAAGATTTTGGAAAAAGTCAAAGGGCGGGTGCCTGAAGTACTCGGCAACCGGGATTTCTCGAAATTCGCCATTCTTCTCCCGTTAATCGAAAAAGAAGACGGCGTCCATATCCTGTTTGAAGTGCGGTCGTTTGAAATGAGGCGTCAGCCGGGGGAGATTTGTTTTCCGGGAGGGCGGATCGACCGCAGGGATGAAGATGAAGAAGAGACGGCCTTGCGTGAGACGATGGAAGAGCTGGGCATCCGCAAAGAAGCGATCAGCAATGTGTTTCCGCTTGATTACATCGTCTCGCCATTTGGCATGATCGTTTATTCGTTTGCGGGCTTTATCGATCCTGAAACGGATTTTGAACCGAACCCGCCGGAAGTCGACAGTGTTTTCACGGTGCCGCTGAAGTTCTTCCTGGAAAACGAACCGCGCGTATACCGCATCGATTTCGATATCCAGCCGGAGGAAAGTTTCCCGTACGATTTGATTGCCGGAGGCGAGAACTACAACTGGCGTGCGCGCCAAGTGGATGAGTTTTTCTATTTATATGAAGACCGTGTCATTTGGGGCTTGACCGCGAAAATTCTCATGCATTTCATGGAGTTGATCCGCTGAGCCGATGGGCCGATATTTAGGGAATTTTCGAAACGCTCTTTTCAGCTTGAGCAATGATGTGTATAATTATTCGAAATCGTGAAAATACTATTGCTGCACAGAAGGAGAAATGACCATGACGACTTATCAATTGGAAGTAATCGAGAATACTGCGAAGAAAGACAAGCCGGCGCAAGACCAGCTTCCATTCGGCCAAACTTTCACTGACCATATGTACATCATGGAATACGAAACGGAAAAAGGCTGGCATGAACCGAAGATTGTGCCATATGGCCCGATTTCCTTGGATCCGGCAGCTATGATTTTCCATTATGGGCAGACGGTTTTTGAAGGCATGAAAGCATACCGCACCGAAGACGGGCGCGTATTGCTGTTCCGTCCCGAGAAGAATTTCGAGCGCCTTAACCTATCGAGCGAACGCCTCAGCATCCCGTCGATCGACGAAGAATTGGCGCTCGAGCACCTGAAGCAATTGATCAAGATCGAAAAAGACTGGGTGCCGAAAACACCGGGCACGTCGCTTTATATCCGCCCGTACATCATCTCGACGGACGCCAATTTGGCAGTGGGGCCATCATCTACATATAAATACATGGTGATCCTGTCGCCTGTCGGCTCTTATTTCCCAGGCGGACTGCAGCCGGTTGTCATCCATGTCGAAGACAAGTTCACGCGCGCAGTCAAAGGCGGCACAGGAATGGCGAAAACAGCGGGGAACTATTCTTCCGGCTACCAGGCACAAGCGAATGCCAAGAAAGAAGGCAACGCGGACGTCCTATGGCTCGATGGCGTCGAGAAGCGCTATATCGAGGAAGTCGGCAGCATGAACATCTTCTTCAAAATTGATGGGGAGATCGTGACGCCTGAACTCAATGGCAGCATCCTGAAAGGCATCACGCGCATGTCGATCATTGAATTACTCAATTCATGGGGCATCCCGGTAACGGAAAAACGCATCGCGATCGACGAGTTATACGAAGCGTATCAGGCAGGGAAAGTCGAGGAAGCATTCGGGACGGGGACGGCTGCGGTCATTTCCCCGGTCGGCGAACTCAATTGGCAAGGCAAGAAAATGATCATCAACAACCACGAAATCGGTGAATTGTCTCAAAAGCTGTACGATACGATCACTGGCATCCAGACAGGAAAAGTCGAAGACACACTGGACTGGACCGTGGAAATCAACTAAATCAGCGCATGTAAAAAGCAGTATTTTCCGAAGCTTATCGCTCGCTTTCCGTGGGCTCGCGCCCAAGCCTCCTCAGTCGCTTTGCGCCTTGCGGGGTCTCGGTCGTCTCGCTATTCCACAGGAGTCGAGCGAACACTTCTCCAAATACTTAAAGAGATCGTTGATTGTTGAATGTAGAAAAAACGATTCCATTCTAATTCGTAATGAATTAATAGACTTCTTCAACACTCTGAAAAAGCCCAGACGTCAATTGTCTGGGCTTTTTTTCTGTTCGTATTTTTTCAATAGGTACGACAGCCATTTGGCGGGAGCGTAGTCGTAGATATTGGCCTGCAAGCCATGCAGGATGGCGTGCCTTGGCGTTTCCGACTTGAGCTCTTCGGCAAGCAGCGAGAAGGATTCGGCCATGAGCGGCGGATGCTGTTCGTCTTCCAGTAATTCGGCGATCACCGCCAGCAATTTTTCCGCGGTGGTCACTTCTTCCGGGCCTGGCATCGGCAATTCGACCATTTCTTCCGTCAGGTAAGCCGTATTGGAGTAAGCGGCCAGCACGTTGGTCTTTTCCACGAGGAGCTCTGCGATTTTTTCAATATCGTGCGGGTACGGATGGAACAACACCAGCTGGGAATAAATGCGCACGAAGCCTTTGATGGCAATGAGCAAGTCATAGCGGCGGCCCCGAAGCTGCTCTCCATGAAGCTCGTCCAGTAACGACAGCAGCGAATGGTCGATCCAGGTGTCGTAATGGATGAGTTTCTCCAGGATTTCCTCATTCAAGGCATGCATTGGCTCACGCGCGTAGATCTTGGCGAAATCTGCATGCTTTTCGAGCAAGGCGAGATGGGCATGAAAAAAGAGGTAGAGCTTCTCGTCAGGGGACTTAAAACTATTGACTACTCGGTCAATATCGGCGACAAAGTTTTTCATGAATGAATCGATGATTTCCTTGATCAATGTTTCTTTGGAGGGGAAAGACAGGTAGAAAGCGCCTTTCGAGATGCCCGCAGCTTGAGTGATGTGCTGGACAGACGTGGCTTCAATTCCTTTTTCGGCAAAAAGTTGCAGTGCGGATTCCAGGATCTGTTGCTTTTTTGACATATTTGATTCCTCTTTTCAGATTACTTGTTTGACGCTTGACCAGTTGGTCATTAGTATGGAATAGTAAATGGATTTCGTCAAAGAAAGGAAGAAGTTGTGTGCAAGGATTAGTGCGTTTTGTTCTGAAAAACAAATTTGCCGTGTGGCTGTTGACTTTAATTGTAACCTTTGCCGGCATATATTCAACAACCCAAATGAAGATGGAGTCGATTCCCGATATTTCGATTCCTTACTTGATCGTCTCGGGGGTCTACCCGGGCGCTGCGCCTGAACAGGTGATGGAAGAGGTTTCGATACCTGTCGAACAGGCAGTCGAAAGCCTGGAGGATGTCAAAGCGGTTTATTCGAACTCCTCCTCGAATGTTTCCCAAATCCAGATCGAATACGATTATGGCGTCGATATGGATGAGAAAAAGCGGGAACTCGAATCCGCAATCGACGGCGTCAGCTTGCCGGAGGAAGTGGAGACGCCGTCGATCATGTCGATCGGCCTCAATATGTTCCCGGTCGTTGCGCTGTCAGTCAGCAGTGAAACGGAATCGATCGTTGAACTGACGGACCGTGTCCAGAAGGCGATTTTGCCGGAAATCGAGAAAATCGATGGCGTCGCCTCTGCGACTGTCACCGGACAGCATGTCGAAGAAATTCGTCTGACATACGATGAAGCGGCGATGGCTGACCGTGAGGTGACGGAAGAGGACATCCAGCAGATGATCGAAGCGAGCAATATTGCGCTGTCGCTCGGCCTTCGTGAATTTGAGGAAGGCGAAGAAGCGGTCTATATCGACGGATCGGTTGCTTCTATTGAAGAGTTCGAGGAATTATTGATTCCGGTGACGCCTTCTGAAGACGATCCGGAACCGTTTGTTGCTTTGTCTGAACTTGCCGATGTGGAACTGGTCGGGAAAGTGCAGTCGATTTCCCGCACCAACGGCGAAGATGCCATAGCAATCCAAATCGTCAAAGGCCAGGAAGCCAATACAGTCACTGTGGTCAATGAAGTGAAAGACTTGATGGCGGATTTGGAAAGCGAAGTGGACGGCTTGATCGTCGACATTACGCTTGACCAAGGCGAACCGATCGAGGAATCGGTCTTCGCGATGGTCGAAAAAGCCTTGTTCGGCGGCTTGATTGCCGTGCTCATCATTTTGGTGTTCTTGCGTGATTTCCGTTCGACGCTCATTGCGATCGTCTCGATCCCGGTATCCATTTTTGTGGCGCTATTATTGTTGAACTGGCTCGACATCACTTTGAACATCATGACGCTCGGTGCCATTACCGTGTCGATCGGACGGGTCATCGATGACTCGATTGTCGTCGTCGAGAATATCTACCGGCGCATGCATTTGAAAGAAGAGAAATTATCCGGCCGCAAATTGATCCAATCCGCGACAATCGAAATGTTCAAGCCGATCTTGTCATCGACGCTTGTGACGATCGCGGTCTTTGCGCCGCTGGTCTTTGTCGGCGGAATGGTCGGTGAATTGTTCTTGCCGTTCGCACTCACGATGTCGTTTGCCTTGCTTGCGTCGCTTGCAGTGGCGGTCAGCATCGTGCCGGCGATGTCGCATAGTTTCTTCAAGAAGAAGCTATACGGCGAGAAAACAGCTTCGAAGCATAAAGAAACCGGCAAGATGGCGCTTTGGTTCCGCTCCTTCCTGGAAAAAGCCTTGAACCATAAATGGATCACTTCGATCATCGCGGTTGCGCTGCTCGTAGGGTCTTTGGCGCTCACGCCATTGATCGGCTTCTCGTTCCTCGGCTCGCAAACCGAGAAAATGATGTATATCACGTATTCCCCAACAGCCGGGGAGTTGCAGGAAGAGACTGTCGAGAACATCGAAGCGGTCGAGCAGGACCTGCTTGAACGCGAGGACATCGACGTTCTTCAATTATCGATCAACGATTCAGCTAACGCCGATATGGCCCAGATGATGATGGGCGGCGGAGATGGCGCGTTAGTGTATTTGATCTTTGACGATTCGATTTCCGTGGAGGAATTCGAGGAATCCCGCAAAGAAGTCAACGATTACCTTGAAGGGCTCGACCATTCGGGCGAATGGGGCGAGCAGGATATGATGGGTGGCGGCATGATGGCATCGAGCGAAGTCGCGTACACCTTGTACAGCGAAGACCTGGATGACTTGATGGATACCGTGGCTCAAGTCGAAGGCGCGATGAGCGATGTCGATGGCTTGGAAGAAGTGACATCCGATGCGGAAGATCCTTACGTGGAACACAAGTTGCGTATCGAGCAGCAGGAAATTCTCCAATACGGCCTGACGGCGGGACAAGTCGCGGTGGCTTTGTCCGGCGGTGGCCAAAATGAAGTGCTGACGACGGTCAACACGGACGGCGGAGAACTTGAAGTCATCGTCCAGCGTGAAGCCCAGCAGGATGCGGCGACTTTCGAAGAACTTCTGGAAACGCCGGTTCCGACCGCTGCAGGCACCACGATGACTGTCGGCGAATTGGTCGACGTCGAAGAAGGCACGACCTTGAATACCTTGAGCCGTTCGGAAGGTGCTTATTATGCGACGGTTTCCGGCACGGTGACGGGCAATGACGTGTCTGCGCCAAGTGCGGCCGTCCAGGAAAACGTAGAGGAACTGGACTTGCCTTCAGGCGTGACAGTAGAAACCGGCGGCGTGACGGCGGACATCAATGAAACCTTCACGCAGCTCGGCTTGGCGATGGCTGCGGCAATCGCGATCGTTTACTTCATCCTGGTGGTGACGTTCGGCGGCGGCCTTGCGCCATTCGCCATCCTGTTCTCGCTGCCATTTGCAGTAATCGGTGCATTTGTCGGGCTGTACGTAACCGGCCAGACGATTTCCGTGTCGGTCATGATGGGGCTGCTCATGCTCATCGGGATTGTCGTGACGAACGCCATCGTCCTGGTCGACCGCGTCATCCATATGGAACGCGAAGGCATGACAGTGCGCGAAGCCTTGCTGGAAGCAGGAGCGACGCGTCTGCGCCCGATCCTCATGACGGCAATCGCCACGATCGGCGCCATGATTCCAATGGCCGTCTCAAGCGGAGGCGGTGGCCTTGTCTCCCAAGATTTGGCGATCACCGTCATCGGCGGCTTATTGTCCTCGACCTTGCTGACACTCGTGGTCGTGCCGGTCGTCTATGAAGTATTGCGCAAATTCCAGAAAAATAAATCACTCGTCGATCGCGAAGATTGATCGACGCACAACCGGCTTCCTTAATGGGGGCCGGTTTTTAATTTGGGAATATCCCCGGAAGTTATTTCCCGGGAAATAGCTGTTCCTTAACAAAGTCTATACATGCTCTCAACAATTCCTTAATATTCCTTCGATACACTAACGGTGGTCAACAAACACGAGGAGGAATGCCAGATGATCCGAAAATCGATGAAGAAACTTGTCCCAGCCGCCGTGGTGGCAGCGGTCGCCGTAACGAGCTTTACCCCGTCCGCGCCTGCGGAAGCGCACGGGAACGGCAAAGCCGAAGTACATAAGGAACATAAACATCCTGGAAAAGGAAAGGGGAAAGGCAAAGGCCACGGCAAAGATAAGGATGCGCCGAAAAATGTCATCTTCCTGATCGGCGACGGCGTCGGCACGGCCTATACATCCGCTTACCGTTATTTGCAGGACGACCCATCTGCGCGCTTTGCAGACGACATGTCTTTCGATTCGTATTTGGTCGGCCAGCAAATGACCTATCCGGAAGATGCGCACCAGAACGTCACCGATTCGGCGTCGGCCGCCACTGCCATGGCAGCGGGCGTCAAAACCTATAACAATGCCATCGGGGTCGATAACGATGAATCGGAAGTGAAAACCGTCCTCGAAGCGGCGAAAGAACAAGGCAAGGCAACGGGGCTTGTGGCGAGTTCCGAAATCACACACGCGACACCGGCATCATTCGGCGCCCACGATATCAGCCGCCGCAATATGAATGCCATCGCCGATGATTATTTCGATGAGCGCATCGACGGCGAACATAAAATCGATGTCTTACTCGGCGGGGGCACTAAACTATTCGACCGAACGGACCGCGATTTGACGGAGGAGTTCCAGGAATCGGGCTATGGCTATGTGACATCGAAAGAAGAGCTGCTCGCCAATGACGATGGACAAGTGCTCGGGCTGTTCGCAGAAGGCGGCTTGCCGAAAATGATCGACCGCGAAGACAGCGTGCCGTCTCTTGAAGACATGACGCGTTCTGCAATCGACCGCCTGAAGCAGGACGAGGACGGCTTCTTCCTGATGATTGAAGGCAGCCAAGTCGACTGGGCAGGGCACGACAACGATATCGTCGCAGCGATGAGCGAAATGGAAGATTACGACCGTGCATTCCAGGCAGCGATCGAATTCGCCAAGCAAGATGAGAATACATTGGTCGTGGCGACAGCTGACCACTCGACAGGCGGCTTCTCGATCGGAGCAGACGGCATCTATAATTGGTTCGCCGAGCCGATCCTCGCTGCACAGCGCACACCGGATTTCATGGCTGCTGAAATTGCAGAAGGGGCCGGCGTGGAGGAAACATTGGAACGCTATATCGATCTGGACTTGACTGAAGAAGAAATCGCTTCTGTGAAAAAAGCGGCAAACGAAGGCGAATACTTGGACATCGACAATGCCATCGAGCGTATTTTCGATAAACGTTCGCATACCGGCTGGACGACTGGCGGCCATACAGGGGAAGACGTGCCGGTTTATGCTTACGGTCCTGCCAGCCAGAAATTTGCAGGGCAATTGGACAATACGGATCATGCCGGCATCATCTTCGACTTGATGGGCGCGGATGTCACGATCGACGACAAACAATAAACGATAGCAAGGAGCGGATTGGATGAAAGCGAGATTAGCATGGCTGCTTGTCCCATTGGCATTATTATGGGGCTGCCAAGACGAGACAGCGCAAGACACGGCGACTGCGGCGTCTTTGCCGGAAGCGCCCGCGTACACGGAACAATATGTCCTCAGCCCGCAAGTGAGCGACGACCGCCGCTTGCAGGAGCCTGGCCAGAAAGCGCGTGATGCAAAAGGCGGGCTGGAGCTGTTGGCGGCCAATATGGAAGCGCAGGCAGTGCAAATCGGCGATATCGAGCTGACCATCCATGAAACGAAGCTGCTGCAGTACACGCCGGATTATAGCCTGATCGATTTCTACCATTCCTATACGCACGACCAGGAATTCGAGCTGGCAAAGTTTTTTGTCGAAATCCACAACACCTCCAGTGAAGAAATGAATTTCGCGCCGGTGGCATTGGTCGAGACAGAAAGTGGCGAAGTGAAGACTTGGGAAGACGATGTGTATTTGGAGTCGTTGAACGAAGGGCTGAAACCCGGAGAAGTAAAATCAGGCAACGTCGGTTTTATCTTGGAAGACGGGGCACAAGAGCTTAAATTGACCACGAGCAAACTATTCGCCGCGGATGGGGAACTGCTCGCCCCGGCGCAAAGCATGGCGATCAAACTCGATTGAGCGCCAACCATTTTCTATAGAAGAAACGCAAAACCGGCTGGGTACGCGACAGCCGGTTTTTTGCCATGGAAAGAGGAAGGCAAAACAACATATAGATATCTGAATAATTAAATTACTCTATTGTTTTTTCCAGAAAAATCCTTCATGATAGAGCTAATAACAAGCTGCCTCAAAAGGAGATGGGGTCATGAAGCTAAGTGAACGGTATATCCGCGCAGTGCTCGAACGGCTGCCCCAAGGCAAACGGCAGGAAGCGGAAAAAGACTTGAGAAACAAATTATCGGAACGGCTTACAGCAGACAGTACCGAGAACGAAGAACGGATGGTCCTTCAGGAATTCGGCCATCCGGCACTGATGGCGGAGCATTATGGGAAAGTAAGGCGTTACTTGATCGGCCCGCGCTATTTCGACTTGTACGTCCGCTTGCTGCGGCTGGTCATTCCGCTTGCCGTGCTCATCACGCTCATTGTCGTGACAATCGTCGGCATTGTCTCCGGAATCGGCCAGGAAGAGACGCTGATATCGGTACTCGTCTCGTTGATCGGCAATATCATCGGCGCGATCTTCAATACCATCATGCAGACCTTGTTTTGGATCACACTGGTCGTTGCCGTTCTGGACTGGGCGGATAAATCGGGCGTGGAGACGCCGCTCGGGTTGACGATGGAAGAGTGGACCCCTGATGACTTGAAAGAATGGGGAGGGCAGGAAGCGCTGCTGGAGCCGGTTGAGGCGCAAGTGGCAAAAAGCCAGATTTTCGGCAGCTTGATCTGGATGGTCATCTGGACGACGGTCTATTTCAATGCCGACAAAGTGCTCGGTATCTACACTGACGATGGGGAAGGCTTGCGCTTCCAAATGGCGGTGTTCAACCAGGACGTGCTGTTGTCGTATTGGCCATTCATTGCCCTCGTCATCGTTTTGGAGTTGTCGCTCGCCATCTGGCAATGGCGCGCAGGCTACTGGAATTACCGGTTAGCCGCATTCAATGCCGCAGTTCAAACGGTTTCGGTGCTCGTGTTCATCCTGATTTTCATCAATTCGGAACTGCTCAACCCTGAATTCCAGCAGTTCCTCACCGCCACGTTCGGCGGATCCAATGCACTCACCTGGATTTTCGGGGGTATCCTGGCCATCATGATCATCGGGGCGTTGAGTGATATCATCCAAGGATACCGCCGTGCTGCCAAACGCAAGGAAAGTGAAGCGCCCCCTGGATAAAAAAGGCGGTCGAAGCAGTGGTACTTTAGAATGAAATAGCAACACTTGTACGTGTTTTGCCCGTATCCCTTGGGGTGCGGGCTTTTGTGGATCCTTAAATATGCCTTTATACCCACTTTATATCTGAAATGAAAGCCCTTTCATAAGGCGAAATCCCCTCCCTGAACTTGAAATACCCTCTGGTTATGTTACACTTGCCACTTATGATTGGCGCGTTGCAAGCGATCAGCTGCCAGCTGGGATTCCGGTTGGCGAAGAATGCGCAGCCGCCATCTCCGGAATTTTAAATGGTTTATAATGAAACGCATGTTTTTGAATAAATATTCATTATTATGCAAGTGATGAAGTTTCAAAAACTGTTTTGTAAGTATTTTTGAAATTAGTAGTTGACTTAAAATGCATTTGATTGCATAATAATTCTTATTATCAGACAACGAAAGTCAGCCATTGTAAAGCGTTTTACGGAGACCGGGTTCTTCCGCTTTTGATCGTAATGGGAGAGCTCATTAAATAATCAAAATCGGGTGGTGACTGTAACAATGGAAAAGAAAAGAATAGTAGTGAAAATAGGAAGCAGCTCATTGACGGACAGCCACGGTAAATTGTCCATCACGAAGTTGCGGGAACATGTCGGCGCGCTGGCCCGCTTGAAAGAAGAAGGCCATGACGTCATCTTGATTTCATCTGGCGCTGTTGCAGCCGGATGCACAAGCATGGGTTATTTATCCCGTCCGGATACGGTTGTCGACAAACAATCGGCGGCAGCCGTCGGGCAGAGCCTGCTCGCGCAGGCATACGCGACAGAATTCAAGAATTTCGACATCGTCTCTGCACAATTGCTGTTGACGAAAGACTTGTACCAAAAAGCGGACGATACCATTTCGAAATTGCTGGAGCGCGGCATGATGCCGGTCATCAACGAAAACGATTCGGTAGCGGTCGAGGAATTGACCTTCGGTGATAACGATATGCTGTCGGCCCTTGTCAGCGGGCTCGTCCGTGCGGATCAATTGATCATTTTGACGGATATCAACGGCATTTATGCAGATAATCCGAAGACCAACCCATCCGCTGAACGATATACCCATCTGAAGGATATCCCGGATGAATTGATGGAAGCCGCTTCCGGTGCCGGGTCCGATGTGGGAACCGGCGGCATGAAGACCAAAGTGGAAGCCGCGAAAACAGCCCATAACTTCGGCGTCGATGTGTTCATCGGCACAGGTGAAGGCAGTGAAAAATTGGTTGAGATCATGGATGGAAACGGCGACGGGACATATATTGCAAAACCTGTTAAAGAATTAGCGTAAGGGACGGAAATTCGAAAGGAGAAGATTGGATGACAGAAGTTCTTCAAAAGGAAGCAGCTTTGGAGACAGAACTGGTACAAAAAGCGAAAAAAGCGAAAGCGGCAGCGGGGGAACTCGCGAAAGCCGACACCACCCTGAAAAATAAAGCATTAGAACTCATCTCTCAGCAGTTGATGGCTGAAAAAGATTTCATTCTAAAAGAAAACCTGAAAGACATTGAAGCCGGGCGCGCAAATGGCATGAGTGAATCGCTCGTGGACCGCCTGAAACTCGATGAAGGGCGCCTGGCGGATATGGCGGATGCGCTTATCCAATTGACCAAACTCACCGATCCGGTCGGTGAAGTGCTCGAGCATTGGCAGCAGCCAAATGGCCTCGACATGACGAAAGTGCGCGTGCCGCTTGGCGTGGTGGGCATGATTTACGAAGCCCGCCCGAACGTCACGGTGGATGCGTCGAGCCTGTGCCTGAAAACAGGCAATGCGGTCGTCCTGCGCGGCAGCTCGACAGCGATCCACTCGAACACAGCGATTGTTTCGGTCATCCACCGTGCACTCGAACAAAGCGAATTGCCGGTGGATTCCGTGCAATTGCTCGAAGATACGAGCCGTGCGGCGGCCTCTGCGATGTTCAAGCTGAACGACTATTTGGATGTACTGATCCCGCGTGGCGGCGCCAACCTGATCAAGACAGTCGTCGCGAACTCGACAGTGCCGGTACTTGAGACAGGCGCAGGCAATTGCCACGTCTATATCGACGAGACGGCGAACAAGGATATGGCGATCAACATCGCGTTGAACGCGAAAACCCAGCGTCCATCGGTCTGCAACTCCTGCGAAACGATTCTCGTCCATGAGAAATGGGCCGAGCAGCACCTGCCGGAATTGATTGAAGCCTTGCAGGCAAAAGACGTGAAAATCCACGGCGATGAAAAGGCGCAGCAATCAGGCAGCGGCATCATCCCGGCGGAAGAAGCCGATTGGGGCACGGAGTACTTGGCTTATGAACTCGCGCTGAAAACGGTAGGAAGCGTGGATGAAGTGGTCAAGCATATCAACCAGTACGGCACGAAGCATTCTGAGGCGATCATTTCGGAACACGCAGAAAGCGTCCAGCAATTCTTCACGGAAGTAGATGCGGCAGCGGTCTATCATAACGCGTCGACGCGCTTTACGGACGGCTTTGAGTTCGGCTTTGGCGCCGAAATTGGCATCAGCACGCAAAAGCTTCATGCACGCGGGCCAATGGGCTTGCCGGCACTGACTTCAACGAAATACATCATCAAAGGCAATGGCCAAACAAAATAAAAAAAGCGGAGACTGCGGTCTCCGCTTTTTTCTGTTCATTTATAAATACCTTAATAGTCCGTTTTCGCCCGGCGGTGTTTCCACATCATCAGCTGGTAGCGCACGGTGCAGCCGATGCAATAGCCCATGAGCGCGACACCAGCGGCGATAATGACCATAGCGCCGAAAACAGTGGCGACGATCGGCAGGCCTGCTGCGAAAAACAGGAGGGAGAGCCCAAGGCAGACAGTGGCGATCCATTGATTGAACAATTGCTGGTCGCGATCTTCCTGCAGGTAGCTGTTTGGAGGATTCGGCAAAAAGCGGCGACCGAACGCAATAAGCGGATTTTTCTTGGTGATCAAGGTAACGACTCCAATGGCGAAAGGCACGAGCAGAATCAGCGGGTGGACGATGAGCCCGGCTAACACCGTGGCGACAAGAAAAGCTTGATTGAGTTGGACGAGCGGTTTTGGAATGGTCATTGTTAATCCCTCCGAGTTTTTTATGGCCAATCGGCTCTGAAAAAGCCGCGATCAGCACGAGAATGTGATGGCATAAAGTTTCCCCTTATTATACATAGTTGATTACTCGGAATAAAGAAAACAGCTCAAAAAACACTGTTCACATCAAACGAGAGATGAACAGCGAAGCAAGCCCAAAATAAATGAGCAACGAAAGGATATCGTTGATGGTCGTAATCAATGGCCCTGATGCGACTGCCGGGTCTATTTTCAGACGGTACAGAATGAGCGGGATAACGGTACCGGCGAGCGTCCCGATGATTAAGGTTAAAAGCAATGAACTTCCGACGACGAGCCCGAGCACCAGGCTGCCTTGCCAAACATAGGCGATGAGTAAAATCAACACGGCGCACGTGACGCCAATGATGATGCCGACCCATAATTCGCGCAGGATGAGTTTGAACGTACCTTTTTTGTCGGGCTTTTGGCCAACCAGCCCGCGCACAACGACTGCGAGCGACTGGGTGCCGGTATTGCCGGTCATGCCGGCAATCATGGGCATGAAGAACGCCAAGGCGACCACTGTCTGCAAGGTGTCTTCAAAGCGGCTGATGATGCCACCGGAGATTAGCCCGATAAACAACAGCAAAATCAACCAAGGCAAACGGCGGTATGCTGCAACAAAAGGCGGTGTCTGAAAATCAATCGATTTGCCGGATGCAGAAAGCTTTTCGATGTCTTCATTCGCTTCCTGCAACACGACATCAATGACGTCATCGACGGTGATGATGCCGAGCAGCCGGTTTTCCGTATCGACGACAGGCAACGTGATAAAGTCGTAACGGCTGATAATGGCAGCTACTTCTTCCTGGTCGGTCAAGGCATCGACTTTGACGACGCGTGTATACATGACATCGTCGATTTGTTCATCGAGTTCACCGAGGATCAAATCTTTATAGGAAACAACCCCAAGCAGTTTCTTGTCTTCATCGACGACGTATAGATAGTTCAAGTACTCGGCAATTTCCGCGAAATCGCGGATTTTATCGATTGCTTCACGGATGGTGTAATGGCGCGGAATCCAGACATAGCGGTTGTTCATGATGCGTCCCGCTGTTTCCGGCGGGTAATTCATCGTCTTTTGGATATAGGAAGATTCCTCGCGATTCATGCGCGACAGGAGCTCTTCGATCATCGTTGGCTCTAAATCGGACAATAGGGAGACGAGATCGTCATTGTCCATCAAGTCGAGCACTTTGGTTGATTGGTCGACGGACATTCGCTCAAGCAAACGCACCTGGTCGTTCCGGTGAAGCTCCTGCATGAGCTCCGTCAATTGGCGGACAGTCAGATGAAGCAGGAAGCGTTCACGGTGCTTTTCGGGCAGATGGCGGTATTGGACCGCGATGTCGTAAGGCTGCAGCTCATCGAGTATGTGCTGGAAATCTTGCGTCCGACCGTCTTTCAAGGATTGGATCAATGCTAAAGTGATTTCATTTTCTGTCATCGCAAGGCTTCAGCTCCTTCCGGGGTGGCCTTGAGTGCGAGGCGGCTTCTTTTCTTCTTTCCCCAAAAGGGAGGCGGCCATGCTTATTTGCGCTTTAAAATATTCATTACCGTTCTGGCGCATAATTGGCGATCAACACGCCTTGGTCGGTCGAAAAGCTTTTCAGCAATTTGAATGCTTTTGGCGACACGCCATCGCGGAACAGTTTTTTTCCTTCCCCCATTAACAGCGGGAAGGTCATCAAATGCAATTCGTCGACCAAATCGTGTTCGATCAAGGTATCGATCAGCTCAGCGCTGCCATAGACGAGCAAGCGCTGGCCGGTTTTCTTCAGCCGTTTGATTTCCTCGACGAAGTCATGGTTGATCAGGCGCGCATTCCATTCTGTCCGTTTCAGCGTATGCGACACGACATATTTCGGGATTTGGTTCATCCGGTCCGCAAAACCGTGCCCATCTTCGGCAGTCGGCCAGGTGGCGGCGAACCCTTCATACGTGACGCGCCCGAGCAGCAAGGCATCATTATTGTAAAGTTGATCCAGTTGAAACTGGGCGAGTTCATCGTCCCAATAGGCTGCCGTCCATGACGGCTCTTCCATGACGCCATCAAGAGTTATGTACATTGATACAGTCAGTTTTCCCATGGTCATTTTCCCCTTTCCATAACAGGATGCCGGAAGCTCAGGCGATAATGGGTACACTTCGGGAAGAGCAAGGGAGAATCCTGCTTCGGACTATTCCAAATTCCGAAAAATCGATGTAATCTGAAAATTTTTATGGCAATGAAATCAGTATAGTGGCAAAATAAATACAAGCATTCATTCCATTTCCACAAAGGGGTTTGAGAACATGAAAGAAGACAAGAAACGCCCGAAACAGCAGGAGATCGAAGTGCCCTTCTGGCTGGCTTTGCTGCCGCTGGTTTTCATGGTTGCGGCGATGGCTGTCACGATCATCATTTTTGAGGGCAGCCCGCATATTCCCTTGCTTCTCGGCACGACCATCGCGGTCATCATCGCCTGGCGGTTGGGGTACCGCTGGCACATGATCGAAGAGGGTGCCTATAAAGGAATCCGGCTTGCTTTGCCGGCTTTGGTCATCATCATCATGGTCGGCATGATCATCGCTTCATGGATCGGCGGGGGCATCGTCGCGACGATGATTTATTATGGCTTGAAAATCATTACACCTTCATTATTCCTCGTCACCATCTGTTTAATCTGCGCATTGGTCGCCGGGGCGATCGGCAGTTCCTGGTCGACGATGGGGACCGTCGGCATCGCCGGCATGGGCATCGGCGCGAGCATGGGGATTCCTGCTGCAATGGTCGCCGGAGCGGTCATCTCAGGCTCTTATTTCGGGGACAAGATGTCGCCGCTGTCAGACACGACGAACTTGGCAGCAGGTGTTACCAACACCAATTTGTTCGTCCACATCCGCCATATGGTCTATACGACCATTCCAGGGCTGATCATTGCACTGATCGCGTATTTCTTCCTGGGCCGCCAATTCGGGGGCAATGCAATCGATAGCGGCAATATCAATACCATCCTGTCGTCGCTTGAAGAAAATTTCGTCATCTCGCCATGGCTCTTGCTTGTGCCTTTAGCAGTCATCGTATTGGTCATGAAAAAAGTGCCGGCATTGCCGGCGCTCGGGGTCGGCATCGTGCTCGGCTGGCTGTGCCACATCCTGGTGCAGGGCGGCTCGGTGGCAGAAGCGGTCAATGCACTGCATGACGGCTACGCCATCACGTCCGGTAACGAAGTGGTCGATTCCTTGTTCAATAGAGGCGGCATCGATTCGATGATGTTCGTTATTTCCTTGACGATTTTCGCCATGACCTTCGGCGGGGTGCTGGAACATACAGGCATGTTGAAATCGATCGTCACCAAGATCTTGATGCTGGCAAAAACGGCCGGCAGCCTGATCGCTGCGACCGTCGCATCCGCCTTCCTGACGAATGTCACGGCATCCGAGCAGTATATTTCGATCCTGTTGCCTGGCCGAATGTATGCACGGGCTTATCAGGACCAGGGCTTGCATTCGAAAAACCTGTCGCGCGCATTGGAAGACGGCGGGACGATCACGTCGCCGTTCGTTCCGTGGAACACATGCGGCGTGTTCATCCTGGCGACGCTTGCGGTCCATCCATTCGCCTATGCACCGTATGCGGTGTTGAATTACTCCGTGCCGATCATCGCCATCATCATGGCGTTCCTCGGCTGGAAAGTCGAATTCATGACCGATGAGGAAATGCAGAAGCTTAAAGAACGCGAAGCACGCATGGATATGGAAGTGCAGGAAGAACCGGTATAAAACAGCAAAAAGGCTCATGCCCCTTTTCGGGACATGAGCCTTTGTTTATTTCTTCATCAATAAATAAACGAAATATGGTGCGCCGATCAATGCTGCCATGACGCCAGCCGGAATGCCCGACGGTTCAAGCAAATTGCGGCCGATTGTGTCAGCCGCAAGCAGCAGCCAGCCGCCGAGGAGGATGGCGACGGGCAGGAACAATTGATGGCGCGGCCCGACGAGCGCTTTCGCGAGGTGAGGGGCCATCAAGCCGATAAAGGCGATGCTGCCGGTGACAGAAACCGCAGCGGCAGCGAGCGCGACTGCCGCAAGCAGCAGGACGGCGCGTTCTTTGCCGATATTGAGCCCGAGCCCGATTGCGGCCGGTTCACCGAGCCCAAGTATGTTCAAACGATTCGCTTTGTATAAAACGAAAGGCACAAGAACAATGAGCCACGGCAAGAGTGCCAGGATGAACGGCCAGTCGGTGCCCCAGATCGTTCCTGCCAGCCATTGCGCGATGAAATCGACTTTCTCCCGGTCAGCGGAGGAAATGAGCACGATCATGACACCGGACAAGGCCATCGAAAAACCGATGCCGACCAATACCAAGCGAACCGGCTGGAGCCCTGTCCGCGGATCGCGTGAAAACAAATAAATCAAGATAGCCGTGATGAAAGCGCCGAGAAATGCGACGAACGGCAGCATGAAAGTGAATGAGCCCGGTTCGACAGGCAAGAACAGGAAGAATACCGCAATGGCCACCCCGGCACCGGAGTTGATGCCGATAATGCCAGGGTCTGCCAGATCGTTGCGGGTAATGCTCTGCAATACGGCGCCGGACAAAGCCAGTGCCATGCCGGCAAGCAAAGTGATCAAAAGCCGTGGCATGCGTACGGAAAACAGTACGAACTCTTCTTTGAAGTCGCCTTGGCCCATCAGCACCGGCACAATCCGGTCAAAGCCAAGAGTCGAATAGCCGAGTCCCAAACTCAGGACGCCTGTGGCAAGGAGGATGACACTAAGCACGGCGACCGTGATGCGCTGTTTACGGATTAAATGCGGCTGGATCATGTGAACGCACCTCCGCCTTTGCGGACGATGAGCAGGAAGAACGGCAAGCCGAGCATGGCGACTACCGCTGCGACCGGCGTTTCAAAGGGAGCGTTGACCGTGCGGCCGAATAAATCGGCGAGCAGCATGAAGACTGCGCCAATGACGGCGGACATCGGGATGATGAAGCGGTAATCGCTGCCGACGATCACGCGGACGATATGCGGGATCATCAAACCGATGAATGCCAAGTTGCCGGCCAAGGCAACCGCTGCGCCGGCAAGCAAGGTGACGACGACAAACAGCATCGCCTTAATCTGGCCGGTCTTTTGGCCAAGGCCGATCGCCGCTTCTTCGCTCAAGCTGAGCACTGCCAGTTGCCGGGACAGTAATAATGCCGCGAGCAGTGTAATCGTGATGAACGGCACGATGATCTGCAGCTGCCCCCAGGACGTGCCGATCAAGCCGCCGGCGGTCCACATCGAGACATCTTTCGATATTTTGAACAATAAACCGATCGCTTCTGCAATGGCGGTCAGAAAAGCCGAGACGGCAGCCCCGGCAAGGACGATGCGGAACGGCGAGAAGCCGCCGCGCCGCGAGGCCCCGATGCCGAAGACGAGCCCGGCCCCGATGGCGGCGCCGATAAAGCAGGCAATCATGATGCCGAAATAATTGGCGCCCGGGATAAACGCCAAAGTCGCAGCAAGCGCTGCGTTGGCGCCGGCAGTCAAACCGAGCAGGCCAGGGTCTGCGAGCGGATTGCGGGTCATGCCTTGCATGATGGCCCCGGATACGGCAAGTGCGGCCCCGACGAAAATCGCTGCCACTTCACGCGGCAGGCGGATTTCACGGATAACTGAAATCTGCTGCCCTGTGTTGTCGGAGAAGAGGGCAAGCCATAGATTCTTCAAACTGACGTCGGCTGCGCCGAAAACCATCGACACAACAAAAGCCAGCACAAGTGCCAGCAGGCTGATTCCGAATATGTAGGAAAAACGGGCGTTATAACGCATGCTTCATCATCTTTTCTATAGAAAGGATAAAGGGATTCCGCGTGGCAGAATCCCTTTTAGTCTTATTGGCCAAGGAATTTTTCCTGGAAGAACTCCAGCTGGTAGTCGAGTGAAATCGGGTCATTGAAATAGAATTTCTTCGCATCCGCTTCAAATACTTGGTTGTTCTTCACGGCTGGCGTGTTTTGGTAAAGCTCCGTTTCCTGGAATGAATTGTCCTGTTCGGAATCTTTACTGAAAATCACGTAATCACCCATGTATTCGGGGAGGACTTCTTGCGACAATGCATAGAACCCGTCAGTCAGTGCCATTTCTTCGACTTTCTCCGGCATGTTCAGGCCCATTTCCTGGTACAGGATTTCCGTGCCGCGGCCCCAGTTATCGCCGAATACATACAATTGCTTATCGAAGTTCTCGATGACCGATACGGTGGCATCTTCGCCGATTTCCGCTTTGATGTCTTCACCGGCGCTTTGTGAGCGTTCTTTGAAATCGTCGACCCAAGCCTGTGCTTCCTGTTCTTTATTGAGCAATTTGCCGATTTCCACGTGCTGCGTCAAATAATCGACCTGTCCATACGTGTAGGTCACCGTCGGAGCGATTTGCTCCAGTTTATCAATGTTTTTGATAGTAGACAAACCGATGATCAAATCAGGGTCCAATTCGATGATCTTCTCCAAATTGTCTTCCGTCACTTCTTCCACGCCTTCAAGCTGCTGCTCGAAGTTCGGGTTGGATTTCGACCAGGCATCCACACCGATGAGCGGCACATCAAGTGCCATGACATTGCCGGCATATGTAGAGAGGACAAGGACACGCTGCGGATCGGCTGGCACTTCCACTGTGCCATTTTCCGATTCGTATTGGATTGTTTCGGCGTCGCTCGATGCGCCTTCCGAACCGCCCGTTTCCTCTGTAGAACCGCAAGCGGCAAGCGCCAGCATAACGAGTAAAGCAATGGACAAGATGAGTAGTTTTTTCATGATCTGGTTAAGCTCCTTTAATTAAATTATAGGTGAGGCAAATCGGTTTTTGCGTGCGCGGATCCAGGCCGATTTCCGCATCGATGCGGAAAACTTCACGGAGCACCTCCGGAACGATGACTTCTTCGGGTGATCCGGCTTTGATGATCTGCCCGTCTTTCATCGCGACGATATGGTCAGCGAAGCGGGCGGCGTGGTTCAAATCATGCAGCACCATGACGATGGTGCGTTCTTCCTCGGCATTGAGTTCGCGGAGCAGTTCCAGAATTTCCAATTGATGCGCCATGTCGAGGTAAGTCGTCGGTTCATCGAGGAAAATCATTTCGGTCTCCTGCGCGAGCGCCATGGCAATCCAGACGCGTTGGCGCTGGCCGCCGGACAAGGCGTCGACGGGATGGTATTTGAAAAATTGCGTGCCGGTCACATTGAGTGCCCAGTCGATCATTTCATAATCCCGTTTGCTGAGCTTGCCGAATCCTTTTTGATAAGGGAAGCGGCCATATGAGACGATTTCGCCGACGGTCAAACCGGCAGCGTTCTCCGGCGACTGCGGCAAGATGGCGAGCTTTTTCGCCAATTGCTTCGTTTTCTCTTCTGCGATTTGCTGGCCGTCGAGAATGACGGAGCCCGCTTCGTGAGGAATGACGCGCGTCATCGCTTTCAGGAAGGTCGATTTCCCGCAGCCGTTCGGCCCGATGATCGCCGTGATCTTTTTATCTGGAATCGACAGGGACAAGCCTTTGACGATTTTCCTTTCGCCATAGCTGACTTCCAGGTTTTCTGTGAAAAGGCGTCCCATCGACAGCCCTCCTTTTCGTTAAACCGTAATTTTCAATCAAAAAAATAAAAATGGGATATATGTTGATAATGATTCTCACTTTCATTACAATGTATACTATAAGGTTATTGAGAATCATTGTCAATCGCAATATACCATAGAACGGGGATGGAAAAAATGGCCAATCACGACATCTTTGACGTAACCATCATCGGGGGAGGCCCCGCCGGTTTGTATTCAGCTTTCTACAGCGGCCTTCGGGGCATGAAAACGAAAATCATCGAGTTCCAGCCGCGCCTGGGCGGAAAGCTCCATGTCTATCCGGAAAAAATGATCTGGGACGTCGGGGGGCAGACGCCGATCCGCTGTGAACAACTGATTACCCAATTGGTCGAGCAAGGGCTGACGTTCGATCCGACAGTGTGCTTGGATGAGAAAGTGGAAAGCATGGCCAAAAACGAAGAGGGCTTGTTTGTATTGGCTGGTGCTTCAGGTGAAGTCCATTACTCGAAATCGGTCATCGTCGCAGTCGGCGGAGGCATCCTGAAACCGCAGAAGCTGCAAATCGAAGGGGCCGAACGTTTTGAAGTGGCGAACCTCAATTACACTGTCAAAACACTCGAGCGTTTCCGCGGCAGCACAGTGCTCATTTCAGGAGGCGGCAATTCGGCAGTCGACTGGGCGAACGAGCTCGAGCCGATCGCCGAGAAAGTCTATGTCGTCCACCGCAAATCCGAAATGGCCGGCCATGAAGCGCAAGTGCGCCAATTGCTCGAAAGCCGCGCCGAATGCCTATTGGATTCCGCCATCACGAGGCTCGTGGCCTCGGATGCAGGCGACCGCGTCGAACTCGTGGAAGTGATGAACCAAGTGACGGGTGAGCGGCGCATGCTGCCGGTCGACCAGCTCGTCATCAACCACGGCTATGAACGTGATGCGAGCTTGCTCGAGAACAGCCCGCTCGATTTGGAGACAAAAGATGAGTTCTATCTGAAAGGCACGCCGGCAAGCGAAACTTCCGTACCGGGAGTGTTTGCGGCAGGGGACATCCTCCAGCATGACGGCAAGCTCAATTTGATCGCCGGCACGTTCACCGACGCCGCCAATGCCGTCAATAAAGCGAAGAAATTCATCGAGCCGGACGCGGCCAATATTGCCATGGTTTCTTCCCATAACGATGCATTCAATTCCCGCAACCAGGCGCTGAAAAAACAGGCGATGCGCTGACCGGTTTGTTTATGCCCGCTCCTTCAAGGGTAGAGGAGGACTAGGACAGAACAATAAACCGGAGGAGGAATAGAACATGGAATTGAAAGACTATGGTGCTGAATCATTTGTCGTCAATATCGAAGATGCGACAAAACAAAACGATACGTTCCGGACCGCCCTTTGGACCGGTAAAAACTTGCAGGTGACCTTGATGAGCATCGCTCCTGGTGATGACATCGGCCTTGAGGTCCACGAACACGGCGACCAATTCCTTCGCGTCGAGGACGGGGAAGGCCTCGTGCAGATGGGAGACAGCGAAGACAATCTGAGCTTTGAAGAGAAAGCAGAAGACGATTACGCTATCCTCATCCCAGCAGGCAAATGGCATAATGTCACGAACACAGGCGATAAGCCGCTGAAGATCTACTCCATCTATGCACCGCCAGAACATCCGCATAGCACAGTGCATAAAACGAAAGCGGAAGCGGACGCAGCAGAAGAGGAAGAATAAGAACGAAATAAAGACCGGCTGACAGGACACTGTCAGCCGGTCTTTATTATGGTGCTGCTCAATGGAGCGAAGCGGAATGCCTGCGTTCTTTTCTTCCATGCAGGAAATAATACGGCACGATCATGGCAAAGACCGCAATCCCCAGCAATCCGTAAAGAGCGCTATAGCCGGTGAAGGGGATGATGAACCCGAGGATGTACGGCCCCAAGCCGAGGCCGCCGTCCATCGCGATAAAGAACGTCGATGTCGCCAGCCCCATCCGGTGGGGAGGGGTCAGCTTGATGGCGACCGCTTGCGTCGTCGATTGCATATTGCCGAACCCGAGGCCGATCAAAGCCCCGGCAAACAACAGCCCCAGCCCTGAATCGGTGATACTGAGCAGCAGCAGGCCGCCTGCAAGCGAGGCGAGCGCTGGATACATGATGTAATTGGCGCCGTACAGGTCCATGATACGGCCGGTGAATGGCCGCGTCAGCAGGATGACGACGGCATAGACCAGGAAGAAGAAACTCGCCGCTTCCACAAGCCCTTTGTCATTGGCGTAAAAATTGATGAATGACAGCACGCTCGAATAGCTGAGCGCCACCAGGAACATGACGATGGCGATCGGCACAGCATTTGCTTCGATATAGTTGGAAAGCTGAAAGCCGGATTTTACATCGCCAGCCGGCGGCCTTTCCAGCGCCGGCACTTCCACAAAGGTGCTCAAGGCCAATGCTGACACAGCGATTGCTACACAGGCAGCGAAAATCATATTATAGCCAGTCCATTGGCTCATCATCAAGCCGATGAAGGGGCCGAATGCTGCGCCAAGCGTTGCGCTCATGCTGAAATAGCCGATGCCTTCGCCTTTGCGCGTGTGGGGAATGACTTGTGCGGCGATTGTTCCGGCAGCGGTGCTTGCGATTCCAAGTGTTGCGCCGTGCAAGAAGCGGTTGAGCATCAAAAAAGGCAACCCGAGCTGCAGGAAATAAAGTGCGGTCATCCCGACAAATAAGGCGGAACCGAGCACCAATGCGCGTTTTCGGCCGATCATATCGAGCGTGCGGCCGATGACCAAGCGTCCCGCGAGCGCACCCAAGATGAAAATCCCGGTGACAAGACCGGCTTCACTGGTCGAAGCGCCGTATTCTTCGACGGCGTATAAAGCGATCGTGACGATCAATAAATAGAACACAAGCAATAGCAGGAAATGGACGACGGAAACACCGATAAAGTCCCGCGTCCATAATTTAGGTTTGTTATGACTCAAATGCAAGACTCCTTCGAAAAACATGATGGCAGGATTATATGTAATATATCTTTGTCCTTGTCATTATTAACCGTAGCAGACCCCGGGCAGACCGTCCAATATATGGCACCTGAAAAAGCGCCGCCTCAAGAGGCGGCGCTTTCGGATGATCATTCGCTTCCGATACACAAACAGTCAATAGCTCCATGTCATCCAGAGGCGATATCCCTGTAAAAGGTTGTCTGGCTTTTGCCATTTTCCTTCGATACATAAAGCGCCGCATCTGCATACGATAACAAGGTATAAAGATTTTCCGCATTGTCGGGGTAGACGGCGATCCCGATGCTGCACCCGAGCTGCACGCGCCCGGCCTCTACGGTGATCGGCTTGCTCAGGCGATCGATCAGCCGCTGCGCCAGTTGCCTTGTCGGCATTTCACCCATGCCTTCGCAAGGGAACAGCAAGACGAACTCATCTCCGCCGATCCGGGAAATGAACGCATCTTCAGGCAGTTCCGCCATCAGCCGTTCGGCTACTTTCTGAAGCACATGGTCGCCCGCTAAATGTCCAAGGGTATCGTTGGCTTTTTTGAAACCGTCCAGGTCCAAATAGAAAAAAGCCAATTTTCCTCCCTCGCTGCGTGCCTGCTTCATCATGCGGTCGGCAGCTTCCTCGAGTGCGATGCGGTTCGGCAAACCGGTCAGCGGATCGCGCTGTGCCAAATCCTGCATGCGTTCCAAATCGGATTCCGTCGTGCCGAGCGTCATGACCAGGCTTTCAAGCGAGCCGGACAGGTCTTCGATTTCACGGACGCCGGTGTTTTTCGGCAAGGCCAATTGCCCCCCTTTGCGGAACGCTTTCGCTTTTCTTGATATTTCATTGAGCGGCCGGCTGATGCGGCCGGCCACCAGCCAGCCGGCGAAGGCGAATAGAACGGCGCTGGCCAAGCCGCTCATCATGATGATGCGGCTCAAGTCGCGTGCGGCGGCGAAGGCCGTTTCTTCCGGTTGGCGGACCAGTACAATCCATTCAAGTCCCGGATAATCCCAATTGGTGCGGCCGCCGGTAAATCCCGTCAAATAGGAATTGCCGTCCGGCCATTGTTCCAGTACCCATCCCGCCCTTTTTCCTTGGGACAGGGTGTAGGAATCGACGGGAAGCGGCTGGCCAAGAAATTGTTCGGGACCGAGGATGACGCGGTGGTCTCCCGGGCTTAACACAAAGACCTCCAGTTCATTTTCGCTGCGGTTCAGCGGGCGCAAGACAAATTGCATCACCTCTTCCGCCCAATCCCAGCTTAAATGCGCAGCCACCACGCCACCGAACGAACCATCGGAGTGGTAAACTGGCACGCTGATATCGACAAATTCGAGCTCATGGCCTCCCGGGTTCGGCAACAGGTCCGCTAGAAGAAGCGCCTCATGGACATCTCCGACATAATCGGTTTTGCGTGCTTCGGAATAAACCGGCCGCGCGGACAAGTCCATTCCTTCCAGCAGTTCATCCGTTGAAGCGGTAACCGTCCCGGCTGAATCGGTAATGCCGATCCACGAAAAAGCCGGCACCTGGTCTTGCAGCATTTCGATTTTAGCACGCTTTTCTTCAGTGGACGTGCCCAGTGCAAGCTCTTCGATTTCCCCGAAGGTCTTGATTTCACTATAACGCCCCCACATATATTGATCCAACCGGTCCTTCATCTGAAACGCCGCGCTCGACAAGGCATTGCCGCGTTCTTCTTCGAGCCTTTGTGTACTTACTTCGGAGACGAGCATGCTGAGGACGGCAGCAAAAAGCAGGATAAAGACGGCGAATATCAGGCCCCAGTAATTTCTAAGCGATAATGATTTCATATGGATCCCTTCCAAAATAGGCAATTTTCACGAATACATCCAGTATATCAAAAGTCCTGCATAAAAAGGGAAAGAAGGCAAAAAGAAACAGGCAGCTTTTGCTGCCTGCTTCTTCGGAGTGTTGGAGAAATTTGTGATTTAAATGAACGGCTAGGAAGCTAACTTAATTCTACATTCAAAAATCAATGTTCTCTCTAAGTATTTGGAGAAGCGTTCGCTCGTAACCCCTTCTGCTCAATAATGCTGCGCATTACTTTCGCAAAGATAATGTCTCTCGTAGGTCGACCTTATCTTTCCTGTGGATCAGCGAGACGACCGAGACCCCGCAAGGCGCAAAGCGACTGAGGAGGCTTGGGCGCGAGCCCACGGAAAGCGAGCGATAAGCTTCGGAAAATACGACTTCTTGCCTGTTTCTATTATTTAGCTGCTTCAATGACCGAAGCAATTTTCGTGATGACAAGTTCGCTGCCGAGCATCGGCGATTCTTTTTTCTCTTCGCCTTCTGACGGTTCAGGGCGCTTATGAGATTGCTTGAACGCGTCGCTCGTTTTCCATGCTTCAAAATTCTCCAAGGTTTCCCAGTACATATTGACGTTCAATTCGTCGTATTCTTCCAGGTTTTGCGTAATGGTCACTTCGACTTTATGGAAGCCTTCCATTTCCTGCAATGCGCCTGGGCGGGTGAAGTTGGGCGCCATTTTTTCAGCAAAGCCCGGTTTCATTTTGATGCGGTTGGTCACGATATACATAATGTCATGTCTCCTTTTTCAGTGGGATACGAGATACTCCCACTGTATCACAGCGCCCCATGCTTTGTCCGCAGCGAGTCGCGTTAAGCTTTGGCCGTACCGCGTCTTTTCTCGCTTTGGTCGATCAATTTCGAGCCCGCCAAATCGCCAGTGACATTGAGCATGGTAGCCCCCATGCCGACGAGTGCGTCAATTGCCGTAAGCAGCGCGACCGCTTCCATCGGCAACCCGAGCTGGACGAAAACCGTGGCAATCATGACGATGCCGGCGCCTGGAATCCCAGCGGTGCCCACAGTCGCGAGCGTCCCGATCAAGACGACCATGAACATCTCGGACAGGCTCAACGGGTCCCCGATGATATTGGCGGCAAATATGGCGGAAACCGCGATGCGGATGGCCGCGCCGTCCATATTGATCGTTGCGCCGAGCGGCAGGCTGAAGCCATACAAGCTTTTCGGGATGCCGAGCCCGCGTGCGGCATTGAGCGTCAACGGCAAGGTGCCGGAGCTGCTTTGGGTGACGAAAGCCGTCAGCATTGGCGTGCGGGCATGCTTGAAGAAGGTCAGCGGATTGACTTTGAACAAGAGCATCGCGATCGTATAAAGCGCAATCTGCACTGCGATGGCGATATAAAGCACGGCGACCATGCCGCCAAGCGACACGAGCGTTTCCACTCCTTGCGAGCCGACGGTTTCCGCCATGATGGCGAAAATGCCGATCGGCACATACTGGAGGATGGCTTTCAACACGAGCAATGTCGCTTCGTTCAATGCATTGATCGTTTTCATCAGATGAGTGCCGAGTTCACCGAATTCAGAAGAGCTTCTCATATAGGAGATGGCGATGCCGAACGCGAACGCCGTGAAAATGATGCCGAGCAAGTTCATTTCACTGAATGCCGCGATGATATTGGACGGCACGATGTTCAACAGAACGCTCGTAAAGCCGGGGTTTTCCGGAACATCGAAGGTTTCCGAGCCGTCGAGCTGCATGCCCGACCCTGGCTGGAAGATGCTTGCGACCGTTAAGCCGACAATGATGGCGAATGCTGAACTCAATGTATAGAACAGGAAGACTTTACCGCCCATTCGGCCAAGGTCGCCGATTTTCGATTGGTTGATCCCGACGATCAAGGTGAAGAAGATGAGCGGCACGATCAGGAAGGTCAAGAGCCGCAAGAGCAAGTCTCCAAGTGGTGCCAAGACGGCCGTATCTGGCCCGAAGATCAAGCCGGCAATGACGCCGAGGATGAGCGCCACGGTGATTTTTAAGATAAGCGATACATTTGCATAGGTTTTCCAAAGGGCTTTCATAAGCGCCTCCTTTTTTCGATTTATTTTTTAAAAACCATATAAACTTAGTCGGATTTGACTTAATTACGATAGCCCATGCCTTTTGCTTTGTCAAAGAAGCGGACTCGGCAGGAGAACGGCAACGTGCGCAGCAAACCTACCGGGCACCAGGCAGGCTGCTCTCTGCTTCCGTGACATCCCATGGTTCCAATTATTTTATCCGATAGTATCCAGGACAGCAATGAAAGCGTGTCTGAAAATTTAAAAAACATTCTATAATTTCCCAAAAACTCGTGATACGATAGAACTACCGAAAGATGAAGCTGGGAATGAACCGGAAGGCGAGGTTGCCAAAATGGGCGGAACAGGCGGAATGGAGTATTACGAAGCGCAATACGATTGGGTATGGCCGCTGATCGGGTGTATCGCAGTCACGGGCTTGGCAATCATGGGGGTGAACTGGTTGTGGCGCAAAATCCTGGGAGTCGAGCGCAAGAAGTTCTTCTCCCGCGAAACGAATTTCGTCAACGACCGCCACGAAAAAGTGGACGCTTATTTCCGCTGGGGCGGGGCGGCTATTTCCATCGCGGCACTTTTCACCTTTCCATCGCATCGCTTTACGTTTCTCCCTTTGGCTGCGCTGCTCGCTGTCGCGGGGATGCAAGGGGCCTATAGTGTTTATATGGAAAAAAGACATGCCGAAAATCCGAATGACTATAAATACAGTTTGTTGCAATTTTTGACGAGCTCCATCATTATCTGCACATGCACGATCACATTTTTCCCGGAGTTTGCGGAACTCATCCTCGATGAGCTCCGTTCATTGGCTATTCCTGCGAATTAAAGAAGCGAAGGAGTGGGGAATTGAATGAGCTAGGCAATTATGGAATGCAAGACGATACCCTTTGGAGAATCGCGGCTTTCGTTGCCGCCAGCGGGATCTTGATTTTCCTTGTCAATGGGCTATTGCGCAGGATCTTGGGCGTCCGGCGCAAGAAATGGTTTACCCATTCCTCGAATTATGTGAACGGCCGCCACCAGCAAGTGGATGCTTATTTCCGTTGGGGCGGGGCCGCTGTTTTAATTGCGGCCTATCTCGCATCTTACGAAGATGGCCCTGTCCTGCCGTTAGCCGCATTATTGATTGTCGGAGCTTTCCAAGAGCTATACACCGCATATATGGAAAAAAAGCATTCTAAGAATCCGAATGACTATAAGTTTACTTTATTGCAGCTGCCGTCTTCACTGGCGATTATTTTTATATGTGCTTATATGGCTTTCCCCGAATTCAGTGAAGTATTTTTCTACAGCTACGATCTCGGCGCTTCGTAAAAGGAGGAGAGTGGAATGGTTCACCAAGGAAAAGTGCAGCGCTGGCTGCTCGTCATCATGTTATTGGCGGTCAATTTACCGCCGTTGCTCCTGGGCACATTTCCGGACGGGTTTGCGCTGTATTTTCAACTATTCGTATCGGCGTTGATTGTTCTGGCTTTATTCATCGAAGCGCGCGTCAAGGTCCGCAACGGCAATATCAGTTACCGTGTCGAGTTGTGGGGTTTGCCGCTTTATTATAAAACGGTATACGCAGAGGACATACGCCGCATCGAGTTCAAGCGCAGCAATGGGGCCTCGAAAGTGGCGGTGGTCCGTGTGAAAAAAGGCATCGATTTACGCTTCGCTTTGTTCGGCGACGGATTATTCGAGGATTTATCGCAATTTGCCGAACACAACAGTCTGGAGCTCCGAAAGTCCAAAGACTACGAAAGCAACGAACGGTTTGGCAGCAACCGGCTTCGGTAATGGAAGATTTCTGAAAAATGTTTCACGTGAAACGGTGAAAGGGGCAAGTGGACATGCAATTGGAGAGTGGGCGCTTGTTGCTGCGCCGTTACCGGGACGAGGATTTTGGATTTCTGTGTTCTTTAGTGAAGCAACCGGAGGTCATGCGGCATATCGGGGAGGGCAAGGTGAAAAATCGCCAGCAGGCACTGGAATTCCTGTATTGGATCTACCGCATGTACCAGGAACATCCGGAGCATGGCTTGTTTTTGCTGGTGCGGAAAGAAGACGGCAAGCGGATCGGCCATGCGGGACTCGTGCCGCAATCGGTGGATGGGCAGGTGGAACTTGAGGTCGGCTACTGGCTCGCGCCGGAATTCTGGGGCTTTGGCTATGCTGGTGAGGCTGCCAGGTTGCTTTGTGAGCAAGGGTTCACAAAGCACGGCCAACGCGCACTCATTTCACTCATTCAACCAAAAAACCAAGCTTCCCGAAAAGTAGCCGAAGCGCTCGGGATGGAATGCGGGGAACCGGTTTTGCGCAACGGACAATATGTGCTCGTTTACCGGGTGCAGAAGGAGCGATGGCATGCAATTTCCCACACTTGAGACGGAACGCTTAATGCTGACGGAAATTACAGAACAGGACACCGACCGTTTTTTTGCGCTCTTGCAGCGTGAAGACGTGACGTATTATTACGGCATGGACCGGTTAATGGAGAAAGAAGAGGCGCTCGAGATGATCCGCGCGTTTCGCGTCGTATTCGAGTTCATGCGCGGCATGCGCTGGGGCATCCGCTTGCGCGGCGAGGAAGAATTGATCGGGACGATTGGCTTGAACCAGCTCCAGCTGCGCTCGAAAAAGACAGAAGTCGGGTATGAGCTGCATCCCGATTATTGGCGACAAGGGCTGATGGAAGAGGCGCTTTCGGCCGTACTGGCCTATGCGTTCGACGAACTCGGGCTTTACCGTGTAGGCGCCACGACCTATCCGGCCAATACCGGGTCGAACCGATTGTTGAAGAAAATGGGCTTTACGGAAGAAGGCCGGCTCCGCGGCTACTTGCATCAGCGCGGGGAATCGCACGATGCACTGGTCTTTTCGCTGCTGGCCCCTGAATGGCAAATGCAGCAAAGAGGCAATTGATGACGAGAAGGGGAGCGGCAGGATGTTAGGGAAACAAGGATTCAATGAATGGGCAGCGGAATACGACGACACGGTACGCGAAAGCGAACGCCAAGGGACGTATCCGTTTGCGGGCTACAGCGATGTGCTGACGGAGATTTTCGAGGCAGTGGACGAGAAGCCCCAAGCGTCGGTACTGGATATCGGCTTTGGGACAGGTGCATTGGCATCTGCTTTATACGATAAAGGGCATCGCATTTTCGGGATCGATTTTTCATCTGAGATGATTGAGCGTGCCGAGAAGAAAATGCCGGAAGCGCAGCTGGTGGAATGGGACATGGCGGACGGCTTGCCGCCTGCTTTTGACGGGCTGTTTTTTGATTGCATCGTCAGTACCTACGCGCTTCATCACTTGGAGGACGAAGATAAATGGAGTTTCCTCAAGCAATTGCTGAAAAGGCTGGCGCCGGGAGGCACATTATGGATCGGTGATATCGCTTTTCGGACGGCGGAAGAGCGCCAAGCGTGCCGGAATGAATACGAGAATGTCTGGGATGGCAGCGAAGCGTATGTCGTTTTTGACGAGCTCGAAGCTGCCTTGTCCGATATCGCCAAATGTGAATTCACTGCGCAGTCCCATTGCGGCGCCGTGATCCGGTTGCATCCGGAATGCCCGTTTTGCCATCCGGTTTACGATCCGGGACAGCGCATCGTTTTTGAAACCGCCAATTGCTGGTTCTTGCAGCACCCTAAAGCGCAAGGCGTGCTCGAAGGGTCGGGTGTCATTGTCCCGAAACAGCATCGCCCGTCGCCGTTCGGCCTGACGCCGCAAGAGTGGCAGGAGACACAGGAGCTGCTTGGGCTGGCGAAAACGTTTCTTGATCAAATAGCGCCAGACGGCTATACGCTTGGCTGGAATGTCGGCGAAGCGTCGAACCAATCGATTGGCCATAGCCATCTCCACGTCATCCCGCGCTTCAATGACGAACCGTATGCCGGCAAAGGCTTGCGCCATTGGTTGAAAAAACCGGAGAACCGGCGTCCTGGCCAAGGCGGCGATAAACGATGAATTTAGCTGAACGCGCGATGACGGAGATGGATGCACGGGAAATCTTGGCTTGGCGCTATCCTTATCCATACGACTTCTATAACGGGGAAGCGTCGGATGAAAGTTTACAGGAGCTGATGAACGGCAGCTACCGCGTGGTGATAGAGCAGGGAGAGTTGTTCGGCTTTTATTGCACCGGGAAAGGGGCGCAGGTGCCAGCAGGCCATAACTGGGATGTTTATCCGCAAGGCCCTGTCGATATCGGGCTTGGCATGAAACCCGATCAAACCGGGGCGGGGAGAGGTCCAGCGTTTCTGGAGTTTCTGCTCGGCGAAATGGATAGACGCCATCCGGGCGAGCCTTTGCGCCTCACCGTCGCCCAGTTCAATAAACGCGCAATCCGCCTGTATGAAAAAGCCGGATTCATAAAAACTGGCGAATTCGAAACTGATTACGCCGCGTTCCAAGTGATGCTGAAGAATGAGTGACTTTCAGCTGGCATAGGCATCTGCTATAGTAAAAACAGGGCGGTATCTCTCAGGAACTGCACCTGTAAAAAAGTATAACAACTCAATAGATCTGCCTTGATCTGAAAAATGACAGGGACGGAGAAACCGACGCAATCAAATTCTGCCCGTCCGCTTTTTGCGGCGGGCTTTTTTAAAAGGTTTCCTTCCCGGAAGGAGAGAACAATGGAAAATACAGCCTCATTGATGAAAATGAAAAAGCAGGGGGACAAGATCGCCATGCTGACGGCCTACGATTACCCGTCCGCCAAAATTGCGGAAGCAGCCGGGATGGATGTGCTGCTTGTCGGCGATTCACTTGGCATGGTCGTGCTCGGCTACGATTCGACTGTCAAAGTGACCGTCGAGGATATGATCCATCACGGGAAAGCGGCGCGAAGAGGGGCAACGGATACCTTCCTCGTCGTCGATCTGCCGTTCGGTTCGTTCCATGGCAGCTGGGACCGCACGCTTGAAAACGCCATGCGGATCTTCCAGGAAACGGACGCGCAAGCTTTGAAGCTCGAAGGCGCTGGTGAAGTGCTGGAAGTGACGCGTAAGCTCGTCGCCACCGGCATCCCGGTCGTCGCCCATCTCGGCTTATTGCCACAAGCAGCGGCCGTGCTCGGGGGATATAAAGTCCAAGGCAAAACCGCAAGCGCCGCGAAGCAATTGATCGAAGACGCCAAAGCGTGCGAAGCGGCGGGAGCCTGCATGCTCGTACTTGAATGCATCCCGCATCAATTGGCCGCACAAGTCGCGAAAGAACTCAACATCCCGGTCATCGGCATCGGTGCCGGCAGGGAAACCGACGGGCAAGTGCTCGTCTATCACGACACCGTTAAATACGGCTCGCACCATTTGCCGAAATTCGTCCAGTCCTACGCAGAAGCAGGCGAGACCATGCAACAAGGGCTCGCCCAGTACGTCGAAGAAGTGAAAAGCGGCGCGTTCCCGAAAGAACAGCACCGTTTCACGATGAAAGAAGAAGAGCTCGAGCAGCTATACGGTTCGAAATAAAAAAGATTGCCTTCAAAAGCCATGTTCATGGCGGATGAGGGCAATCTTTTCTAATGGGTGCTTTTGGAAGTGTAGCCGATATACAAAAAGCCGAGGCCAGTAATCAAAGTCACAATTGCGAAGGCCATGCCGACAGCGCTCGCCCCGATACCGGAGCCGGCGAAGGGGCCGATAATTCGGAGAAACACAGCCATCACGAGAAAAGGCAGCAGGAAAGCCGTGATATATCCCGAATGAATCCACCGGTGAGCTTGCTTGCCAGCAAAGGCCTTCACCGAAAAAACCAGCAAAGCAACATACGCAGCCAATACAAAAATCATGAAAAGCCCCCAATCCTATTTGCAGTCAGTGGATCACGGTTCCTGGAAGCCGAACTTCGCGACAAAAAGCAAAACGGCGTACAGCACAAAAAGAAAACCGTGGCCGCTGGTGAGCAGCATCCGGTAAACACCCTTGACCCCCGACCAGGCCGCTATGAATCCGATAGCGGCCAGTACGAGCGGCGAGTAGAAACCGAGCGCGAATAGCCCTTCGAATAATAGCGTCCCCAAACGGCTGGAAGAATAAGCGAAGGGGATGAGAAGCGCGAGAAACAACAGGAACGAAAAGATGGACAGCAATTTCTGTTTCATGGAAAGAACCCCCTCATTAACTAGGATAAACCCGCTCAATAAGCCATGTATGCCCCCAGCGCCAGAACTATCATAATCGCCAACGCCCGGATCCAGATCAACTTATCGCTGATGCCAGCTTTCTTTTCCAAATAGTATATGTAGTGAACTAAGATGATCAGCCCAGCACACGGCAGAAAAAACTCAGCGGGATTCGTACCCGCATTGCCGATAACCAATTCAAAGATGCCAAAAGTCAAAAGCAACATCCCTATAGCGCCGATGCTTAAAGAAAAGTATGGGTTGTGTATCTTTTCTTTTCTTGATTGATTCGAATTCATTGCTTCACCTCATTATTAGAAATTGCTTTAACCCTCTGCTTAAGCTGAGAAGGTCGCTAAAACAAACGGTGAAATCATCAATAAAACCGAAGCGGCGACCAATAAAATCGTAATCGGCCGGCGCAATTTGTCACGCTTTGTCCCTTGATACCAGCCCGAAAACTGCAATTTGTTGCGGTACAGCACAAAAATCAGCAACAGCACCGCGCCGCCGCCGAGCCAGCGATACGGTTCGGTGTCAGGACTGCCCGAATAAAATCCTGCTAGAATCAACCCGCCGCCCATTCCCAGAATCGCCAATATGGCAAAGACGCGGATCAGTTCGAGAAGTGTCTTCATCCGACTGTCTCCTTTCCGTAGCTTATGGCGTTCGATTGTTTAAAATCCGGTGACCACTACTAAAAGAGACATCACCGAAACAAACCCTTGGAGCGCGCCTTCCCATCTTTTTTTCTCCCGGAAGCTTTCAGTGCTTTGCGATAAGAACATCAATGCTAAAAAAGCGAAAATGAAATTCGGGAAAGGCTTAAATTCATTTCCGGTCAATAGGAGGGCTAATAAAAATAAGGCCACAATCGCCATCCCGGTATTGATTTTCCCCAACAGAGTGAACCGCCTCCTTAAACGCTAATGGATCTTTTTCAAACGACTATTAAACGACTATTATTATAGAAAGAAATCTGTTTATTCTTTTCAGTCTAACATAAAAAAGGAAGAATTTAACTCCAGGTCAGAATTCAATAAATGCAGAAAAGGCAGCACCCGAAGTTTCCGGGTACTGCCTTTAACTAATAGCGGCTGGTCATTAGCCGCCGATATATGCTGCTGGGTTGACTGCGTTAGAACGAGATCCGTTCCAGCTGCCGATGTGGATTTCAAAATGCAAATGTGGGCCAGTTGAACGCCCAGTGTTGCCCATTCCGCCGATTTTCTGCCCTTGTGAGACAGCCTGGCCGACAGAAACATTGATGGAATTCAAATGAGCATAAGTAGTTGCGTAACTTTGTCCATTAATGACATGGGTAATGATGATGACGTTGCCGTAACCGCCCATAGCGCCAGCATGTGATACATAGCCGCTTGCTGCTGCAAGGATTGGCGTTCCTGGGCTGTTGGCGATATCAAAGCCTAGGTGTGTTTCAGCGCCTGCGCCGATGTCACGGCCGCCGAACCCTGAAGTGTGGCGTCCTGCTGCCGGGCGGATGAATCCAGCGCTTGATTTAGGCGCTGCCGCTTGAGTCACAGTTGCTGAAGAAGCGTTGGACTGTGCTGCTTTCTTCGCTGCCGCTTTGCGGGCTGCCGCTTCTTTCGCTTTGCGCTCCGCTTCTGCTTTACGTGCGATTTCCGCTAGACGGGCTTGTTCTTTGCCGATTTTCTTTTCGAGTGAAGAACTGATGTTCATGGCTTTTGCATGTTCTTCTTCAAGTTTAGATTTTTCTTTTGCAAGGCGTTTCTGTTCTGCTTTCAACTCATCCTGCAAATCGTCTTGCTTTTTCTTTTGTGCATCCAATGAATTTTTCAACTCAACAAGTTCCGCTTTTTGGCCCTCTTGTTTCGCGAGCTTTTCTTCGACTTCCGCTTTTTGTTCAGCCAAAAGTTTTTTATCCGCTGCCTGTTCACGCATGATTTCACGGTCTGCCTCGATCAATGTGTTGACGGCAGAAGCGCGGTCGATAAAGTCGACAAAGCTGTTTGCCCCGAGCAATACATCGATATAGTCAACGGAACCGCCGCTCAATTGGATGGCGCGTGCCCGTTCTTTCAAAAGTTCTTCGCGTTCCGCGATTTTGCGTTCCAGTTCTTCGATCGATTCTTTCAACTCATCGATTTCGACTTTCGTTTGGTCGATCTGTGCTTGAACGCCATCGATCTTGCCTTGGGTTTCTTCGATTTCACCGTTCAATTCCTGGATCTTATTCATGATTTTTTCAAGTTTCGTCTGGTTTTTGACGATTGCATTGTTCTTTGACTGGATTTCGGAATTCAAGTTGTTCTTCTTTTGCTCGACCTGTTGTTTTTCTTTTTCGAGGTCGGACAATTTATCAGCACTTGCTGCCGGCATGAAAATCGATAGCGCCAGAACAGCGGATAACGCCGCTACGAACCATTTAGACCATGTGTTCAATGTGTTGTGCTCCTTTCATGTTTCCTTGCTTATGATTTTTTCTATATAAGAATTCTTTTCTGCAGTAATGATGCATGACCGAGGTCATGAAAAAAAGCCATCAAAAATTCCGGCAGACCCATTGTACCACCGCATAAACCTGTTTATTATTACAGTTTCTTATCAATTCAGAGATCGGGCTGTCATAAGCGACATATAAGAAGGAGAAATGTAATCTTTTATAAGGAGAAAGTAATGTTTTTGCAGAATAATTCATGTTTTCTATCATTTTTGATAGGGCCAGGGTCAGCAGGAGGCTCTTGTTTCGCATTACGAAGGAATCGTTTTAATAAATTCGGCAGGAGACGAAGAAAGAAAAATGGAAAGGGTGGGATGGCAACATACAAAAAGGAGTGATGGATCGATGAAATCGTTGAAAAAAGGGGCATTGACATTATCATTGGCGGGGGCTCTTGCATTAAGTGCGGTCCCGTTGAATTCTTCAGTAGTGGAGGCGGTCGGAAACGGGCCGGGATATGGGGGAAATGAGACAGTCAATACGTCCATTTTGACCACTTACTCGGAAATGGCGGACTTTTTGCAAAAGCAGGAAGCCAAGCAAGAAAACATGGAACTGGAAGTCATCGGGCAAAGTGTCAAAGGCCGCGACTTATACGTAGCGAAATACATGAGCAACCCAGAAAACCCGACCATCCTGTTCTTGACGCAGCAGCACGGAAATGAACAGCTGACGACAGAAGGCGCGCTTGAATTCATCAAGCATCTGGGCACCGGAAAAATGAAAGGCGTAACAGATAACGTCAATATCCTGGTGGTACCGATGTTGAATGCGGATGGCGCCATGGGAGATGTCGATTTTTCATTGGAGGATTACGTAGCGTCGGGCGACCGCAATTTAACGCGTTACAATGCAGTCGGGGTTGACTTGAACCGCGACCACATCACGAAAATCCAGCCGGAAACGAAAGCATTGCACACGAATGTGATGAGTAAATACGATATCGATTATATGATCGACTTGCATCACCAAGGGGCGAACAGCGAGCGCGACGGGGAATTGGTATCGGGATCGATTCTTTACCCAACCACTCCGAACGTAGATCCTGAAGTGCTCGAAGGATCGAAAAAACTGGGGGCAGTCGTCTTTGACGCAGTCGATTCAACAGGATGGGGCCATCTCGGCAAGTACCGCGGCGGCGACGCTGAAACCATCAGCCGCAATGGCATTGCAGTCGAATACGGCATTTCGACACTGCTTTTCGAAATGCGCGGCATGTCCGACCATGAATACGAGCCTTATGTCCTTGGGCAGAAGAGCAATGGTTACTTGATCAAGCAAACCGTGACGACATTGGAATCGACTGTGCGCGCAATTGCGGACGGTTCGATCGATACGCAAGACACGTCGTTCTGGGATACGCTGGCATTCCAGCAAACCCGCGAAACGGAATAAGACGAAGAAAAGCCTTTCCCGCTTTAGCCGGGAAAGGCTTTTCATATTGTGGACCCTGTTATTCGTCTGCGTCGATATCTTCCTGGTTTCTGCGGACCACGAGTACGTCGCATTTGGCAGTACGGACGATGCGTTCGGAAACGCTGCCCATGATCAGGCGTTCCGCTGCGTTCAAGCCGGTAGCGCCACAAACGATGACGTCCACTTTCAGCTCATTCGCCAATTTTTTCGGGATGACCGTTTTCGGTGAACCGTATTCGATCATCGTATGGACATTCGTTGCACCGTGGGAAGAGGCTTCTTCCTTATAGCGGGCAAGCAGTTCTTCACCGCTTTTCAGTGCGCGTTCTGCAATCGTGCGGTCGTACGCTTCAATGGAGCCGAATGAGCGGTTATCGATGACATGCACCAAATAAAGTTCCGCATTGTTCCGCGAAGCTGCAGCTGAGGCTTTTTTGAAAGCCCATTCCGCTTCCTTGGAACCATCCACTGCCACCATAATTCGGGAATATTTCAAAGTCATTGTTCATTCCTCCTTCTATACTGCTACCTTTCGATACATCATCCGGGACTTCCTTCTTTTTTTAGAAAATTTCCTGAGTGCCTCGGAGGATTTGTGAAAACGCATCCAAATTCCGTAAAATCTGTGGTACGCTTGAGAAAAGCATGAGCAAGAGAGAGGAGGGAGAACCCTTTGGAATCAGGAATCAGCAAATTGACGCCAGAGCTCGAAAAGCTACTGACGATCAGCCATCAAGTTAAAGAATACCAGAAAGGCGATTATCTTTTCCGTGAAGGGGAGGCGGTAAAAGGCCTTTATATTCTCCGTTCCGGAAAAGTGCAGATCGGAAAAGTAACACCAGACGGCCGTGAATTGGCATTGAAAATTTGCGGCACCGGGCAGATGGTCGGCGAGATTACCGTGTTCGCAAAAGGGGCCACTTATTTACTGGACGCCCGTGCGATGACCAAGACCGTCTGCTTAAAAATTCCCGTCGAAGAACTGGAACAATCGCTTGAAAAAGACCCTTCGCTTGCGATGGCATTCATGAAATGGATGGGCATCGACCAGCAGAAAACGCAAACCCGTTTCCGTGATTTGATGCTCCACGGCAAAAAAGGGGCTTTGTATTCGACTTTGATCCGCCTCGGCAATAGCTACGGCGTAGAAGCGGAAGGCGGCCTATTGATCGATGTCTTGTTGACGAATCAAGAGTTGGCGAATTTCTGCGGCATGAGCCGGGAAATGGTCAACCGGATGCTCAGCGACTTGCGCAAACAAGGAACCGTCGGCATGAAAGACGGCAAAATCGTTCTATACAATATTCCCAAACTGAAATTCGACATCAATTGTGAAGAATGCCCAATTTACCTCTGCAAAATCGACTAATCTTAAAGCCTGCCGTTACGGTAGGCTTTTTGTTTGCTCTAGTAAAATTGGCTTTTTCTCCTTAAGAGCGTGGTGCAAAGGAGTTATATAGCTAAAATATAAGAGCAATGAAAGGAAAAGCTTCGGCTTTTCGACTTCGTTGCAGGGGCACGCTTTCCGGAGGGCTCGCATTGAGCCGCTTCGTCGCTACGCTCCTGCAGGGTCTCAATTGTCTCGCTAATCCTCTCGGAGTCGGCCCCTTACACTCCGTCTCTAGCTTTAGAGTGGAAGATCAGTTCTTCAGCTCCTTTAAAATGAAATGTAGAAATTCATATTATTCTATAGCTTGCTTCAAACAGGTAGAAGAATGAAGGGTCACATGTCTCTATCCACCAAACAAACCCATAACCTTAACTTGCTCAATCAGCGGCTTTTCAGATGCACCATCTCAGGAAGCGATTCCCACACTAGCCGGCAATTGCATATTGAAGCAGATGCGATTAAACAATCTACAGGCAACGAAATCTCTCAGCTGCCGGCGCCTAGGGTGAGCCGACGCAGCAGGAGAAAAGCTGCACCCAATAATCGTATGAAACGGCTTGCTCAACTTTCGCTACGCTCAAGCATCGCAGATGAATTGGCTCAATTGACTTTCGCCAATTCATTACTGCCAAAGGCCAACCCAAAGCAAGGCAGCGAATATTACCAAGAAGAAAAATAGAACAGGGGAACAACGCCACTCGCAAACTCCAACTATCCTGCACACACCTAATCCAGGAAGCGATTCCTCCACTAGCCGGCAACTGAATAAAGAAGCAGATCTGATTAAACATACCCGACTCAATGAAATCTCTCAGCCGCCGAGCGTAAAAGGGTGAGCCGACGTCGTAAGACAGGTGCTCTTCCTGGCTTATGGCAAGAGGCCAACCCAAAGCCCGGCGGCGACTGCCAACATGAAACTCCAATAGAACAGCGGAACAACGCCACACGCTATCTCCACCATTCATTCCAACAAATAGCAACTACCTAAAAGCCTGCTCATCTGCAGGCTTTTTTTTTTTGGCGAAAATATGGACAGCTAAAAATAAAAACGGCTAGGTGTGATTTATGTCACAGCTAAACCGAAACTTAGGTCCTATGCTAAAGGAAACAGCAAACGAGCGAAGAGGTGGAAGCAATGGATAAGAAGCAATCGGATCATGAGGTGAATTTGAAGGGGACACTCGTCAGTGTATTCTTCGTCGGCATCGTCATCGTTGCCATGTGGGTTGCCGTGTATTTGATGTACGTAGCGAGATAAAAAAAGGAGAGATTCATCATGCATTTTCATAAATACGAGAAGATTTGGCTCAGTTTCGGCATCGTCTCGCTCATCGTCTTTTTGAGCGTCGTCGGCGTCAGCGCATTTTCGCAAAATCACACGCCGTCCGGAGGGATGGACACCATCGACCCGGAGAAAGTGAACGAAACCGCGCCATTCGATAACCCGGGAGTCACGCAATTGGACGAAGATACATATCAAGTAGCGATCGTCGCACTGGCTTTCGGCTACAACGCACCGGACTTGCGGGTGCCGGCCGGCAAAGAAATCATTTTTAAAGTCACCAGCACGGATGTGGTGCACAGCTTTACGATCGACAACACGAAAGTCAATATGATGGTCGTTCCCGGACGGATTACGACCAAATCCTACACATTTGAAGAACCGGGCAAGTATTTGATTCTGTGCAACGAATACTGTGGCACCGGGCACCATATGATGTCTACGGAAATTGAGGTGTACTGACATGATTGCCCAACCAGAACGTAAAATCGCCTTATGGCACTTAGGTGTCGCTTATACCGCATTTTTGATCGGTACGCTCATGGGCGTCTTGCAGGTATTTATCCGCAACGACGCACTTCAGCTCCCGGCTTGGCTTGATTATTACCAAATCCTTACTGCGCACGGCGTCTTGCTTGCACTTATTTATACGACCTTTTTCATTTTCGCCTTCTTTATCACCGGCATGAGCAAAAGCCTTGGCAGCTTCGGCCCTAAAGTCCGCTTGTTTTCATGGATCGGTCTGTGGGTGACGCTGCTCGGAACGGTCATGGCTACAGTCATGATTGTGGCCGGTGAAGCTTCAGTGCTTTATACATTTTACGCCCCGCTGAAAGCGAACGGATTTTATTATGTCGGCCTGGCTTTGGTCATTGTCGGCACGTGGATCTCGAGTTTTGCCTTGGTCGGCCATTACATGGTTTGGCGCCGTAACAATAAAGGGCAATTGAGTCCCTTGTTTGCGTTCATGACGGTCACGACCATCGTGTTATGGATCATCGCCTGTCTTGGCGTTGTTGCGACTGTGTTGTTCCAATACATTCCGTGGGCATTCGGTTGGACGGATACGATCAATGTGGAATTGAGCCGTTCGCTGTTCTGGTATTTCGGCCACCCGCTTGTGTATTTCTGGCTGCTTCCAGCGTACATCGCTTGGTACACGATCGTGCCGAAACTGCTTGGTGTGAAAGTGTTCAGTGATTCCTTGGCACGTCTCGCCTTCGTCTTGTTTATTCTGTTCTCGATTCCGGTCGGGTTCCATCATCAATTGACGGAGCCGGGTATCTCGAACTTCTGGAAGTTCCTGCAGGTCGTCTTGACCTTTATGGTCATCGTGCCATCACTCATGACGGCGTTCTCGATGTTTGCGACCTTTGAAATTTCAGGGCGCAAAAAAGGCGGCACCGGCCTCTTTGGCTGGTTCAAGAAATTGCCGTGGCGAGATGTCCGGTTCACGTCGATTTTCATCGCCATGGCGTTCTTCATTCCTGGGGGCGCTGGCGGGATCATCAATGCCAGTTTTCAATTGAATGAAGTCGTCCACAATACGTTATGGATTGTCGGGCATTTCCATATTACCGTCGGAACGCCTGTCGCGATGACGTTTATGGGCTTGACCTTCTGGCTCATCCCATATTTGACGGGGCGCCGTTTCACGAAGCGCATGCAGCGCCTAGGCTTTGTCCAGATCATTACTTGGTCGATCGGTATGCTGCTCATGTCGACTGCACAGCACGTATTAGGCTTGATGGGGGCTCCGCGCCGCACAGCTTACAGCGGCTATAACGACCACCCGTCGGCGATGGAATGGTTTGACGGCATCATCTCGAACCATGTGACGATGGCGATCGGCGGCACGATTTTGTTCCTGTCTGCCATGATCTTGATGTATATCGTCATCATGACGATGTTCGTTTCGCCAAAAGCGGAAACGCCTGAACAGATGGTGGAATTCCCGCTGGCGGAAAGCGATATGTCGAATACACCGAAATGGCTGGAAAACTGGTGGATTTGGATCGGCATTGCCGCCGCGTTGATCATCATTGCATACGCGATTCCACTGACCCACATGATCCAACATGCACCGCCTGGCTCGAAAGGATTTATTACATGGTAGGAGTTGAGGACAATGTTCACGATGGTAATCGCATTAATGGCCATTTTCATCGTTTTCACCGCGATGCTCGTTGAGTTGTCGGTGACGGACGAAGACTAAAGAAGAGCTGTTCCGGTAAGGTGCCGGGACAGCTTTTTCTATTCGCAACCAGTTGGAAATTGTATTTGAGCGGCATCTTCTATAGTATTTTAAGGAGAAGAAAGAGGTGGATGTGATGGGGTGGATGGACTGGGTTTTCACCGCTGTGAGCGTTATTTGGCTGGTCGAATTCATCGTTTTTAAAAATCGCGAGACCGGGCAAGGCGACCCGGTCGAAAAAAGGACATTCTTCGGAATCCTATTGTCGCTGATCGCTACCATTGCGGTTGGTTTTTGGCTTCAGGAATTGGCAAGAACAGAAATTGCCTCGGTGCTCAGGCCGATCGGGCTCGTGTTGCTTATCATCGGCGTCTTTTTGCGATTTTGGGGGATCATTCACTTGAAATCACAATTCACACGCCACGTGACGGTTAGGGAAGGCGATACGATCGTCAGCAGCGGCCCTTACCGCAAGCTGCGCCACCCGCTTTATACTGGCTTGTTTTTGATCGGCATCGGCATGGCACTGTTCTTTACGAGCCCGATTGCGGCGATTGCCGGCGGCTTGTTGCTCGCTTTTGCACTCAATAAACGCATGCAGCACGAAGAAGCCTTGCTCGTCGAAAAGTTCGGGCCCGAATACAAGGAATGGATGAAGCACCGCGCCCGCTTGATTCCTTATATTTATTGAAGCTCAGCTATCGCGAATAAAGAAGTGGAAATCCCGGATCTTGCATCTGGGATTTTTCTTGTGGAAAAAAACCAAAGCATTTCATTTTACATCGTGTACGATTTAATCTAATATAGATCGTGTAAGATATAATTTTGGAGGGATATAAAAATGAAACCAATATTTGAAACGACAATGATCAACAGCGGTGGACGCGAAGGCACGGTTTATTCACCAGACAATATTTTCAACCTCGATGTGGCAAAACCAGTCGCGCTCGGCGGCCAGCCGAATACAGCAACGAACCCTGAGCAATTGTTTGCGGCAGGCTATAGCTCTTGCTTCAACAGTGCATTGGACTTCGTGTTGGAACGTGATAAAGTGAAAGTAACGAACAGCGAAGTCACAGCGACAGTTTCCTTGCTGGGCGATAAAACGGACGGCGGCGTGAAACTTGCAGTGCGCCTTGAAGTGGATATCGACGGCCTGGAAGATGGCAAGAAACAGGAATATGTCGACAAAGCCCATGCGTATTGCCCATATTCCAAAGCGATCAAAGATTCAGTGGACGTGGAGATTGTCGTTCGATAAGCAGAAAAACAGGTGATGACATGGACAAACCAACCAAACTGGAACAGCAACTATGCTTTGAAGTGTATAAAGCGTCGAGCAATTTCTCGAAACTTTATGCGAAGACCTTAGAACCGTTCGGCCTGACCTTTACTCAGTACTTGGTCTTGCTCGTGTTATGGGAAGAAGACAGCTTGACGATGAAAGAAATCGGCGGGCAACTCGGGCTCGGCACCGGCACGCTCAACCCGATCATCAACCGGATGATTCAAAATGGCCGCATCGTGAAAGAACAATCGGCTGAAGACCGCCGCGCTTTCCGGATTTCTTTAACGGAAAAGTCGCGTGCGGATGAAAAGCCGATTGAGCAGGCCATTCACGACAAGATCACCAGCTGCAATTATCTTGATGTCAATGCCATCGAACTGATGAACAACCTGAAAGCCTTAAATGCATTTTTCGGCGAGATGGATCTGTGAAAATTCATGGAACAGGAGTGATGAATGATGGGAATCTACGATATTAAGGTCACCGATGCCAGCGGGGAAGAGTACAAGCTCGAACGCTACAAAGGCCAACCGATGGTCATCGTCAACACGGCGACCAAATGCGGCCTGCGCGGCCAGTTTGACGGCCTCGAAAAGATTTACCAGCGCTACAAAGATGAAGGCCTAGTCGTACTTGGCTTTCCGTCCGATCAGTTCGGCCAGGAAGTCGAGGAAGCGGCAGATGCCGAATCGTCGTGCCGCATGACTTACGGCGTCACGTTCCCGATGCACGACATCATCAAAGTGAACGGAAAAGAAGCGCACCCCTTGTTCGATCATTTGACGTCAAACACGAAAGGCTTTCTGTCGAGCGGCATCAAATGGAATTTCACGAAGTTCCTTGTCGACCCGAACGGCAAAGTCGTGGCGAGGTTCGCACCGAAAGATACACCCGATTCAATGCACAAAGACATCCAGAAAGTGCTCGGGGCCTAAACACGAATTGTTCACGAAAGCGGCGGGATGTGGTAAGCTGAACGTCACGATGAGTGAACGGGAGTGAAAGAAATGGGCAAAGCGAAAGCAAAATCAAAAAGCGGCGTAGGCCAAGGAACCGGTAAAAAAGGCTGGAACCGTTGGGAAAAAGGCAAGAACAAGGCCAAGAGTTTCAAGCCGTATACAAGCAAAGACAATAAAGAAACCACGAACCAAAAAGGAAAGCAGCCAGAAGCTGAATCTGAATGGGTCGATGGATAACAAAAGCTGCGCAGGCAATTGCGCGGCCTTTTTATTTCCTGGGAAATAGAAATGGTTTGGACAGTGAGTGGAATTTTGCTAGGAGCTAACCCAAAGCTAGGCAGCAAAATTGATGTGAAGCACAAATAGAATGCTAAAATGAGTCGAAATGAAAATGCCCACTATCTTATTACACGCCCAATTTGGGAAGCGATTCCCCTACGATCGGGCAACTATCTAAAGGAGCAAATCCGATTAAACACATACAGAACAACGAAATCTCTAAGCCGCCGAGCGCAAAGGGGTGAGCCGAAGCGATAAGACAGGCGCTCTTCCTGGCTTATTGCGAAAGGCCAACCCAAAGCCCGGCGGCGACTACTAAGATGATGCATAATTAAAACACCGGAACGATTCCACAAGCAAGCTCTAGTTGTCTTCACCGAAGCCCATCCCGGGAAGCGATTCCCCCACTAGCCGGCAATTATCTAAAGGAGCAGATTTAATTAGACATACAAGAATTTATGAAATATCTTAGCCGGCCAGCGACAAGGGTGAGCCGACGCAGTAAGACAGACGGTCTTCCTGGCTTACTGCCAAAGGCCAACCCAAAGCAAGCTGGCGACTGCCAAGATGATGCACAATCACAACACCATATGGATTCTACAAGCAAACTCTCGCTATCTTCACAGAAACAGAAAATTTGAAGAACCTCGTATCAAAAAATAACTACAAATTGAAAGTTTTATACGAAAAACACGCCAGTGACTAGACCCTTTTTCACTTTCTGCAGGAAGTGCGAGAAAATCCTTGCGGCGAAATTAGAACTGGTCTATAGTGAAACTACAAGATTTGGTGATGATGTAAAAAACCAACACCATATATAGTGATACCGCAACAAAGGTGCCCGATATGGGCTTAAAAGGGAATCCGGTGAAATACCGGAGCTGTTCCCGCAACTGTAAGCGCAGACGAACCATGAAATCCCACTGTCCAATGGACGGGAAGGGCATGGCGAGAGTGACGCGCGAGCCAGGAGACCTGCCTTAGTTGTCGTTTTGCACTTCTCCGGGAATTGGGAAGGATGACAAAGGTTTGGTTCGTGTGGTCGCAGTATGCCCACCTAATTAACTTGCGTTTATGCCCCCATTCTCTCCGGAGAGTGGGGGCTTTTGTGTTTTCAAAAGGAGGAAGTCAGCATGAATAGAGAACAACTTCCGGCCGGCGTATCCAGGACCATCCAGTCCCGGCTCGTCTTGCCGCCGGATACCAACCATATGGGCACGATTTTCGGGGGCACCGTCCTCGCATATATTGATGAAATCGCAGCCATCGCGGCAATGAAACATAGCCGGCGCGCAGTCGTAACCGCGTCGATCGACAACGTCAATTTCCTGTCCTCGGCGAAAGTCGGCGACATCCTGATCTTGGAAGGCGTTGTCATTTCGACAGGACGTACTTCGATGGAAGTATACGTCAAAGCAGAATGCCAGCACATCGAAAGCGGCACGCGCAGCTTAACGACTACCTCGATCTTGACGATGGTGGCAGTAGATGCAGAAGGCCGTCCGACGCCGGTCGCAAGCGTGGTGCCGGAAACGGAAAATGAAAAACGTCTATTTGAGAACGCACAGGAACGAAAAGAACGCCGAATGATAGCAAACGAATACGCAAAGGAGCTGTGTTGAAATGACTTTAGGAGCAGTAGAACGCGATAGAAAAATTCAAGATGCATTGGACCGGGTGTCGATGGACGAACCGCATTGGACGTTTGAGGCGGCAGGATTATATTTGGAGAAATTATATGAGCAAGCGGCACAAACGCGCGGCTACAGCGCAGCGAACAAATACGATGATTTTTACGGATTGATTTACGGGCTTAGCCGACTTGGCATTTATTCGAAAGATTTATTGGAAGCTTACTCCGAAGACGAGATTCGCCTATTGGGACAAGAAATTTCACCGGAGCGCGATGAATTGTTCAATTACATAGGATTATTCTTGCTGGCGGACCGTTATTTGGCAAAAGACTACGACGGAAGTGTGTGGGAATTGCCGCAAGAGCGCTTTCTCATCATCGCGATGACTTTGATGCAAAAAGAACCGAAAGTGCGCCGCTTGGAACTCGTCAAGGAAGCGTATTGGGCGATGAGCAATTTGTATATGACGGTGGCGACGCCGACTTTATCGAATGCAGGGAAAAGCTTCGGCCAAATGTCTTCGTGCTTTATCGACACCGTGGCGGATTCGCTTGACGGCATTTACCAGAACAACTGGGACGTTGCGCGCCTGAGCAAAGACGGCGGCGGCCTCGGCGTCTATTACGGAAAAGTGCGCGCACTCGGCTCGGACATCCGCAAATTCAAAGGCAATTCATCCGGCGTCATCCCGTGGATCCGCCTGCTCAACGACACAGCGGTCAGCGTCGACCAGCTCGGCCAGCGCCAAGGCGCAGTGGCGGTCTATTTGGATGTATTCCATAAAGACATCATGAATGGCTTCCTGGATTTGAAAACGAACAATGGCGATGAGCGCCGCAAAGCACACGATATTTTTACCGGGGTCTCGATTCCGGATTTGTTTATGCAAAAATTGCAGGAAACGGATGAAAACGGCCGCAGTGTCGGCGAATGGCATACGTTCTGCCCGCACGAAGTCAAGCAAGTGATGGGCTGGAAAGACGATCAGGGCAATCCGCTTGGCCTGGAAGATTTCTATGACGAAACGGACCGTAAATACTTTACGGAAAAATACGAAGAAGCGGTTAACCATCCTTTATTGGCAAGAAAATCGTTCCGTGCAATGGACGTTATGGCGCGCATCATGGTGTCGCAGCTTGAGACCGGCACGCCGTATATGTTCTACCGCGACGAAGTGAATCGCCAAAACCCGAACAAGCACTTGCGCGGCATCGGCAAAACGTCCATCTACTGCAGCAATCTGTGCAGTGAAATCGCCCAGAACATGTCTCCGACTGAAATCATCAAAGAATACAAAGACGAAGAAGGCAATTTGGTCACTGTGCGCAAACCTGGCGATTTCGTCGTCTGCAATTTGTCGTCGATCAACTTGCCAAGAGCAGTGCAGGCGGACGTCTTGTCCCGCCTCATCCCGATTCAATTGCGCATGCTTGATAATGTCATCGATTTGAATACCATTTCGGTCGGCCAGGCAGAAGTGACGAACGGAAAATACCGCGCCGTTGGACTAGGAACATTCGGTTGGCACCATTTGCTGGCGCTTCGCAGCATCCATTGGGAAACAGAAGAAGCGGTCGAGTATGCCGACACTTTGTACGAAGAAATCGCCTGGCACACAATCCGCGCATCTGCGGGGTTGGCAGAAGAAAAAGGAGCCTTCAGCGAATTCAAGGATTCTGAATGGCATACGGGCAGCTTTTTCGAACGCCGCGGCTACAACAGCGAACGCTGGGACGCATTGCGCCGTAAAGTTGCAGCATCCGGCGTCCGCAATGGCTGGATGATGGCGGTCGCGCCGAACTCGTCGACCGCTAAAATCGGCGGTTCGACAGACGGCATCGATCCTTTGTATGCCGTCGAATACGCAGAAGAGAAAAAGAATTTCCGTTTTAATGTTACGGCACCGGACCTCAACCACCGGACGTATGACTATTACCGCCGTGCGCGCCACGTGCTGGACCAGAAATGGAGCATCCGCCAAAACGCCGCGAGACAGCGCCATATCGACCAGTCAATCAGTTTTAATTTGTATGTGCCGCACACGATCCGCGCCAAGGAATTGCTGGAGTTGCACCTCGAAGCGTGGAATTGCGGATTGAAGACGAGCTATTATGTGCGCAGCACGTCGCAGGAAGAAATCGAAGCATGCGAGGCATGTGAAAGCTAAGGAAGGATGAGGAGTATGCAAACTTTAACGAAACAACCATTGATGGATCCGGATGCACCGAACCGCTCGACCGCCATTGTCGGCGGGGCGAGCTCCGGCTTGCTCAATTGGAATGACATCGCCCATCCGCATATGTATGAATTGTACCAAGCGCTGCTCGCGAACTTCTGGAAAGCGCAGGAAATCAATATGCAGGACGATATTAAAAATTGGGACTCGCTATCGGATACCGAGAAAGATGTCTTTTTGCGCATCAACACGCAGCTTGCATCTCTCGACAGCCTGCAGACCCCGACGATGACCCAAGTGATGGACTATGTCAGCGATTCAAGCTTCAAGTCGATTTTTGCCGTCATCGCCCAGCAGGAAGCGGTCCATACCGAGTCGTATTCCTACGTACTCAGCTCGCTCGTGCCGCTCGATGAACAGAACCGGCGCTTTGATGAAGCGAAGAACGACCCGCTCGTCAGAAAGCGCAACGCACGGATCTTGTCTGCATATGAAGCGTTCCGCACCGAGCCCAATCTGGAAAACTTATTGAAGCTTGCGGTTAATTCGATCAACTTGGAAGGCATTTATTTCTATGCCGGGTTTGCGTTTTTCTACCATCTCGCACGCCAGCAGAAAATGCTCAAGACGAGCACGATGATCAGCTATATCCAGCGTGATGAAATGCAGCACGCCTATTTCGTTTCCCAGTTTATCCGCATCCTGATGGCAGAAAACCCGGAACTCGCAACAGATGAGATGAACGACTGGATCCGCGATGAAGTGGCGCACGCAGTGGAACTCGAAAAAGAATGGGCACAGCACATCCTTGGGGACATCGACGGCCTAGATCTGGATGAGTTCAACGAATACGTCGAGTATTTGGCAAACAAGCGGCTGCGCCAAATCGGCCTCGGCAACCTCTATGAAACGCGTGATAACCCGATGCCGTGGATCCGCGTCTTCGGCGATGACAGGATGAACAGCACGAAGTCGGATTTCTTCGAACAGAAATCGCGCGCCTATACGAAAGTATCGGAGTCGAACGGTTTTGACGAATTATAAACCGGACATTGCAATTGTCTATGCTTCTGCGACGGGGCACACCGAATGCCTCGCTTCAATGATTACGGATGCGCTGGTTCGTCAAGGGGCTCAACCGGATGTTTTTCATGTGAAGGAATTCGATCTCGCTGAACTATCCCGTTACGATATAGTTGTAGTCGGTACATATACGTGGATGAGCGGCGAAATCCCGAAGCAGCTGCATGGCCTGTTCGAAGCGATGGAACAGCACGGGAACGGCCTTGTTACAGGCGTATTCGGCACAGGCGACCGCTGCTTCGCGGCGTATTGCGGCGCGGTGGATCTGTTCCGGGACATGCTTCACGCGAAAACCATCTTAGCCGCCACGCTAAAAGTCGAACAGATGCCTTCTGCGGATGACTGCCCGCGCTGTGCTGCGTTCGCGGAACGTTTGCTGATGAAATACAGCCATCACAGAGGCTTGCTGTCGGCCAACTCCTGACGCTTCCTTTAGTTTCTCGCTCGGGCAAGCGGGTATAGAGCTAATAAGGAATTGAAACGGAGGAGGAAGGTCGATGGCACAACAGAAATGGCTGAAAGTCGGCGCAGCGGCAATGCTGTCTGCCGGAATGCTTGCTGCATGCGGCGGCGGGGAAGAAGAGCCGGAAATGGAACAAGAAACAGACGTCATGCCAGGTGAAGAACAAGGCGACTCTGAAGACAATGAAGACAATGAAGATGACGAGGAAGATGAAGAAGATTGATTTTGTATAAGTGGTTGTAGGCCTATAGTTTCCCTTTTTGGACGATTTATCTTATACTATTCACGAACGGGAAGCCATAGTATTTCCGATCAGGCATCAATTATCACTGCTTAAAAATATACAACTCCCATTTGGTAAAATGGAACAGACTATAGCGCTGGAACCAACGCCGAAAAAAGCCCTTGCTTGGGTTTTTTTCGGCGTTTTCTTTTCGGCGTAATTTGCTTTAAGAAAGGGGAACGATATGAAAATCGAACACACTATCATGGACCTGGCACAACAGGTCGGTAACTTGCTTGAGGCAGAGACCGATACCACGGACATGGAATGCCTAATCAAGAAAAACCGGACCGTAACCATTCAATTGCATGATAAAAGTTTTGATTGCACACTGGAACACGATATATCGTTTCGAAACCTGAAATCCGATGGCTCTGCCATGAACGAAGCAGACATTTACCTGCTGCCTGAAGAAGTGCCGTTATTTACGCAAGCCTTGCAGCAATATCCGATCGCCTTACCGACAGAATTTGAGCAAAGCATCGACTCGAACCCGAATATTGTGTGTCTGCGCCTGATTGCAGAGGAACCGCCCGAGAATTTTGCCGCACGGCTCGCAGCTGCATTGCGCCGAATCGATTAATATAGATACAACCCGGATGCCTGGCAATCCGGGTTTTTACTATTCAACTTGAGCAATGTCCATTCATAAAACATGCGATTAGATAATCGATGCTTAATCCTCGTCCTCCCTTTATAATGAAACTACGCAACATTTCACTTGAAGAGGAGTTTTTCCCGTGATTGTCATCATCGATCATTATGATTCATTTACATATAATCTGGTCCATTACTTCGAACGGCTCGGTGCGCGTGTGGAGGTCTTCCAGAATGACCAGGCCGTGCTCCAAGACATCGAAGCCTTATCACCGGAGCTGATTGTGCTGTCGCCAGGGCCGGGCAAGCCTTTGCAGCCGGGCGTCGGGACAAAAGTGCTCGAACAGCTTAGCGGGAACATTCCGATACTCGGCGTGTGCCTGGGCCACCAGAGCATTGTCGAGTTTTACGGAGGCAAAGTCCGTAAAGGCGCACAGCCTGTCCACGGCAAAGTATCGGAAGTGGCACATGGCGGGCAGGGAGTTTTTGCGGGGTTGAGTTCACCGACGCCGGTCGTGCGTTATCATTCGCTCGTGGCGGAAATCGATACGCTTCCAGGCATTCTCGAAGTGACGGCAACAGCAGAGGATGGCAGCATCATGGGCGTGCGCCACAAAGAATTGCCGGTCGAGGGCATCCAATTCCATCCTGAATCGATTTTGACGAAGGACGGTTTTCAGATGCTCGCGACCGCCTATCAGAACGCCCAATTATGGAATCGGGAAAAGAAAGGAGGCGCACAAGATGGCCCCTTATCTGCAGTTTGATTTTGTGAAAGACGACGGAACACCGGAAGCGGTCGCCTTTACCGAGCCGCACGCGGTGCTCGAAGCGAAGTCACTTGAGGACGTGGCGGCCATTTTCGAACAAGTCGACCGTTACACGTCACAAGGCTACTACGCGGCGGGCTATGTCTCCTACGAGGCGGCGCCTGCTTTCCATCCAGAAATGACCGTGCACGAAGGAGCCGAAATGCCGCTTGCCTGGTTCGGCATCTATAGCGAAACACAAGCGCCTAAGCCGGCGGACAACGCCGATTATGAAGTATCGGCCTGGGCGCTAGAAGGCTCCGTTCTTGAGTATAAGAACGGCATCCAGAAAATCCGCCAGGCCATTGAAGAAGGCGATACGTATCAAGTGAACTACACGGAACGCCTTACGGCTGGATTCAAAGGCGATGCGCAAGCATTTTACCGGCAGCTCGCACGCAACCAGCAAGCGGATTACAGCGCTTACCTGGACATCGGCCGCCACCAGATCCTGTCGGCCTCACCGGAATTATTCTTCCGCATCGACGGCTCGCGCATCCGCACAAAGCCGATGAAAGGCACGGCCCCGCGCGGCAGGACAAACGGGGAAGATGAAGCCATTTTGGATGTGCTGCTCGAATCGGAAAAAGAACGCGCCGAGAACTTGATGATCGTCGACTTGCTGCGAAACGACATGAGCCGCCTCGCCAAGCCGGGGACGGTTCAAGTGCCGAAGCTGTTTGAAGCGGAGAAATACCCGACCGTCCATCAGCTCACCTCGACGGTGGAAGCTGAATTGCCGGAAGGGCTCAGCGTATACGATTGGTTCCAGGCATTGTTTCCGTGCGGCTCGATCACCGGCGCGCCGAAAGTCAGCACGATGCGCTACATCGCCGAACTCGAACAGACGCCGCGGGAAGTCTACTGCGGAGCAATCGGCTATATCACGCCTGAAAAAAACGCCGTCTTCAACGTGCCGATCCGTACCGTCGTCATCGATCAGGACAAATCGGCTGCGCGCTACGGCGTGGGCGGGGGCATCACCTGGGATTCGACATCCGAAGGCGAGTACGAGGAGCTATTGACGAAAGCCCGCGTGTTGACAGATCAGCGCCCGGAATTCGCCTTGCTCGAATCGCTCAAGCTGGAAGACGGAAACTATCCACTGGTCGCGCTTCACCTCGCGAGGCTGAAAAAAAGCGCGGCATATTTCCGTTTTGCATGGGATGAAGAGGCTGTAGTGAAACAATTGGAATCACTTGCCTCACAGCATGCGACAGGCCTTTTCAAAGTCCGCTTGACGCTTGAGCGCAGCGGCAGGATGGAGCTGACTGCACAGCCTGCAGCCCCGGTCGAGCAGCCGATCCACTGCGCACTCGCCAAATCGCCGGTCGATAACCGAAATGCATTTCTCTATCACAAAACGACCAACCGCGGCATCTATGAGCAGCACCAACACCATGCGCCTGACGCTTTTTCTGTGCTGTTATGGAATGACCGCGAGGAATTGACCGAGTTTACCATCGGCAACCTGGTCGCAGAAAAAGACGGCCGTTTCTACACGCCGCCCGTCTCAAGCGGCCTGCTCGGCGGCACCTATCGCGAACAGCTGATTGAAGAAGGGCGCATCGAAACGAAAGTGCTGAAAAAAGAAGAGCTCGGCACATTCGACGCCATCTGGTTCATCAACAGCGTCCGCGGATGGATGAAAGTAGAAATTGATACTCATGCTATGTGAAAATAGCAGTTAAAAAAGCCGGCCCTTCCATCACGGAAGAGCCGGCTTTTCTATATTACGCATTGACGGTAGCTTTAGGTTTCAATACTTCTTCGGATTCGGCAATGGCTTCTTGGCGGAACGTATCGAGCATATCGCACGGACGCCCGACAAAATCCATTTTTCCGTCTTTCAACTTCACAATGCGGTCGGCAAGAATATGCGCGTCTTTTTCATCGTGTGTTACGAAGATGGAGGTGATGTTCGCCTTTTTCAAAATCTCTCGAAGATCTTTGCGAATTTTCCCTTGCAGCTCGGCGTCCAAATTACTGAACGGTTCATCCAGCAGGATCAAATGAGGGTTCGGCGCAATCGCGCGGGCAATTGCCACACGCTGTTGCTGGCCGCCGCTCAATTGATGCGGATAGCGCTTTTCGTATTCTTCCAATTCGACGAGTTCAAGCATTTCACGCATGCGCTTCTTCTTGTCGGCTTTTTTCATGCCGGACAAGCCGAACATGATATTCGCGGCAACCGTCATATGCGGGAACAAGGCGTAGTCCTGGAAGACCATGCCTATGCCGCGTTTTTCCGGCTGCAAAAATGTCTTGTCGTCGAACAAGGTTTCGTCCTGGATGACCAGGCGTCCATTTTTCGGCCGCTCAAGCCCGGCTAGCAAGCGCAAAATCGTGCTTTTTCCGCTGCCGCTGCGCCCGAGGATCGAAATGACTTCACCTTTTTTTATATCCAGCGTGAACCGATCAAGTGCAGGGGCCTGTGTATTCGGATAGGAAAAACTCACATCTTCAATGGCGACAAACATATCAATCCATCTCCTTCTCGAGTATCTTATAGAAAATCACAATGGCCAAGGCGCTAATACCGACAATCAAAAGGGAAGCTTGAGAAGCCTCCATGATTTTTTCATCACTTGCGTACTGGAAAGCTTTTGTTGACAATGTATCAAAATTAAACGGTCTGAGGATCAATGTCAAGGGAATCTCCTTGAGGACATCGATGAAGACCAGGATAAATCCACTGATGATCGCGCCTTTCATCATCGGCACATCGACTTTGAAAAAGGTCTTCGTCGGGCCGGCGCCGAGGAGTCTTGAAGCATCCCGGAAGTTCGTGCCGATCTTGTCATAGCCTGTCTCAATCGAGTTATAGCCGATGGCGAAGAAGCGGATGATGTAAGCAGCGAGCAGCAGAACAATGCTGACGCTGAGCACCAGCGTCGTCTCGAGGCCGATCGCCAGATAAAGCGGGGCGAGGTAGCCGTCGAGTGCGACAAAAGCCGTGACGACGGCAACCGCGATAACCGCCCCAGGAATCGAATAGCCGAGCACCGTCAGTTTCGGCAAGAGTTTCGTATATTTGCCTTGCACCATGCGGGCGAAATTCCCGACGATGAGCGCAAGGATGACAATCAAGGTGGCGCTGAGCCCGGCGACAAACACCGAGTTTTGCACATAGCGCATGAATTCTTCCATCGGGATCGTCCCAAAGGTCAAAACCGTCCAGTCAACCAGCTGAATGACAGGGATGAAGAAGCCGAGGCTCAAGATCACCATGCCGTAGCCTGCCGCCGCAAAGCCTTTCCATCCGCTAAGCGGGATCAGCTGGAGCGGGCGCACTTTCGTCGAGAAATAGCTGTATTGCCGCCTGCCGCGGAGCAGCTTCTCGATGAGCAGGATGATGATGACAAAGCCCATGAGAGAAGCGGCCAATTTGATCGACGTATCCAAATCCCCAAGGCCGAACCAGCTTTGGAAGATGGCGGTCGTAAAGGTTTGGATGCCGTAGTATTTCACGACGCCGTAATCATTCAGCACTTCCAATACGACGAGGCTCGCGCCGGCGATGATGGAAATCCGGGAAATCGGCAGCACCACTTGGAAAAACGTGCGCCAAGGGCCTTTGCCGAGCAAACGCGTGCTTTCGATCAATGACGCTGATTGTTCAGACAAATACACTTGCGTGATCGTGTAAACATAAGGATACAAGAACATCGTGTAAATGAAAATCGCCCCGGGCAAATTCATGATATCGAAATACGCCGGGTCCAGTTCCATTCCTAATCCCTCGCGCAGCGTCGTCTGGATGACGCCGGTGAAATTCAAGATGCCGTGGTACGTATAAGCACCGATAAACGGCGGGATGGAAAGAGGGAGGATCAACGCCCACTTCAAAAAGCGCCGGAATGGAAAATCGTATTGCGCGATCAGCCAGGCAAGGCTCAGCCCGATCAGAATCGTGAAGAACGCTGTCGCGAGCGTCAGAATCAGTGAGTTGATGACGAACTGACGCAATACGAACTCTTTCATATGTTCCCAATTGTCATTTGACGGCGTGAATAGCCCGGTGACAATGGTCAAATTCGGCAGGAACAGCATCAGGATGATGACGACTGCCCCTACAGTCCAGATATTGAAATTGGCCAATCTGCGTTGCAAAATCCAGGCACCTCTTTCCAACTCGCAAGAAATCCCTTGCCGCACTAAACCAGCAGCAAGGGGAGATCATCTAGGTTATTTCCAGCCGACTTCGTTGAACAATAGAATCGCCTTGGCGTTGTTTTCGCCGAGTGCAGACATCGAGATGTCCTGCTCTTTGAAGTCACCCCATGATTGCAGCAATTCGGATGGTTCCACTGCTTCGTTTACTGGGTATTCATAATTGACGGAAGCGAATGTTTCTTGTGCTTCCGGTGCGGAGAGAAACTCCAGCAATTTAATTGCATTTTCTTGGTTCTTAGCTGATTTTACCACACCCGCGCCGCTGACGTTCACGTGCGTGCCTGTCGTATCCTGGTTCGGGAAGAACACATCGAGGCCTTCAGCCACTTTGACTTCTTCAGGGTCTTCAGAATTCAGCATTTGGCCAAAGTAATACGTGTTCATGATCGCTACATCGCCAACACCCGCTGCGATTGCTTTCGCTTGGTCGCGGTCGCCACCTTCAGGGTCGCGCGCAAAGTTCTCGACCATGCCGGCTGCCCATTCTTTCGCTTCTTCTTCGCCGTTCAATTCAATGAAAGAAGCGAGCAAGGATTGGTTATAGATGTTTTCAGAGCTGCGGATCAATACGCGTCCAGCCCACTCGTCTTCCGTCAATGCTTCGTACGTGGAGAGTTCAGACGGGTCGACTGTTTCTTTGTCATACAGGATGACGCGTGCGCGTTTTGTCAGGCCATACCACATTTGGTCTTCATCCTGGAAGTTAGCAGGAATCTGTTCGTCCAGCACATCGCTTGAAACAGACTGCAAAATGCCGTCTTCTTTCGCGCGGTGCAGGCGGCCTGCATCAGCTGTCAAAAACAAATCGGCTTGTGTAGCGTCTCCTTCGCGCTTGATGCGCTCAAGCAACTCATCGGCTTCGCCTTTGATCAAGTTGACTTTAATGCCGGTTTCTTCTTCAAATTTCTTGTAGAGCTCATCGTCCACATCGTAGTGGCGGGCAGTATATAGGTTCACTTCGTTGCTGGCAGTTTCTTCGCCGGATGTTTCCGCCGGTTGTTCTTCTGAGCTGTTCGAGCTGCCGCATGCAGCAAGCACGAGAAGCGTGCCGAGCACTAATAAGAATGAAAGCAATTTCTTCATGGGTGTCTCTCCTTTGAATTGGTTGATGAATCTTATTCAAATGAAAACGATTCTCATTTACTAGTATAGCCAGCCATGTATTAAAGTCAACGGTTTTAGGGGGAAACTTGTTTTAAATGTGTCCATTTTCGTTATATTTTAGATAACAAATGAAAGCGCTTAGTTCGAAAGCTTTCCAAAGTCTCATCGACCCCTTGGCTATTTGCCAGTCTCAGGAAATGCTACACTTGAGAATGAGAAACAACGGGACTGATCTAACGGAAACGGGGGCATACGGAATGGATATGAAAACATACTTATCGCTAGACGCGACAGCGCTTGCGGGATTGGTGAAAAAAGGGGAAGTTAACCCAAGAGAATTGGTGGAACTGAGCTTTCAGCGCTTGGATGAAGTGGAGCCGAAACTCCATGCTTTCACAGCGGAGCGCCACGAGCAGGCTTTGCTGGATGCGGAGAATGGAAGAGACGGCATCTTCGGCGGTGTGCCGGTTGCCTTGAAGAACATCTCCCAGGCACTTGCGGGACAGCGCTTGAGTGCGGGATCGAAATTGCTGGCAGACTTTCGCCCGGAACGCGATTCTCATTTCGTCGCGCGCTTGAAAGCGGCTGGGCTTATCCCGATCGGGCACACGAATACGCCGGAATTCGGCTTGAAGAATATTTCAGAACCTGAGCTGTTCGGCCCGACGCATAATCCGTGGAATACGGATCATTCACCAGGCGGCTCAAGCGGCGGGGCAGCGGCCGCTGTCGCATCCGGCATTGTGCCCGTCGCAGGGGCCAGCGACGGTGGCGGCTCGATTCGCATCCCTGCTTCGTTTACCGGATTATTCGGGCTCAAGCCGACACGCGGCAGAACGCCAGTCGGACCGGGAGCCGGACGGCAATGGCAAGGGGCATCGATCGACTTTGCGCTGAGCCGGACCGTGCGGGACAGCGCTGCGCTGCTCGATGTATTGCAGGTCGTCCAGCCGGAAGCCGCGTTTCAAACGCCGCTATTTCCCAGGAAATATACGGAACAGCTGGGCCGGGAGTTTAGCGAGCCGCTAGCGATTGCGTTCTCGCTGGAATCGCCGGTCGGCACGCTGGTGTCAGAAGATGCGAAACAAGCCGTGCTGAAGACGGTGCGCTGGCTTGAAGGGCAAGGGCATAGAGTTGAAGAACAAGCCCCTGATATCGACGGTATTCAATTGATGCGTGAATATTATTTGATGAACAGCGGGGAAATGGCGTTGCTCCAGAAAAATCTCGAGAAAACATTCGGCCGCCGTTTGACGGAAGACGATATGGAAATCGAGTCCTGGCTGTTGGCGACTGCCGGCAAACGGGTTTCGGCCGCTGATTATTCCGCGAGCCTCGCCGCATGGGACGCAGCCGCTGCGAAAATGGCAGAAATGCACGCGCGTTTTGATTTCTACATTACTCCCGCGACAGCGCACCCTGCCCCAGAAATCGGCGAATTGAGCCATTCTAAAGAATCGCGTACACGCTTATTGCAAGCGCTCGACATGGCACGTGATACTACCGACCAGCAAGAACTGATCTATGCGATGTTCTTGCCGAGCCTCAGCTACACGCCGTTCACGCAGCTGGCGAATTTGACTGGCCAGCCGGCGATGTCTTTGCCGCTTCACGTGACCGAGGCGAATTTGCCGATCGGCGTCCAAGTGATGGCGCAAAAAGGAGAAGAGCATCGCTTGCTCCAATTGGCGAAACAGATTGAACAAAGCGACTTATGGATCGGCCAGCGCGGCAACCCGTTCTTTCAATAGAGTTGAATTGGATGATGTTATATAGAAGGAAACACAAAAAGCCCTGGAAAAGGAATTCCTTTTCCAGGGCTTTCATTCGTTTTAAGAAGAAACGGCTTGTTGGGTCGCTTGGACCTTGTCGTCTTTTTCGTAATTGCGTTCCACGCGGCGGATGTCCATGCGGATCAAGATGGACAAGATGAGCGCAACGGAGATCAATCCGATGAAGATATAGAAGACGGGTACATAGCTGTTGGTTGCAGCATAGACTTGTGACACGATCGCCGGGCCGATGATGCCGCCGAGAGACCAAGTCGTCAGCAAATAGCCGTGGATGGCGCCAAGCTGTCTTGTGCCGAACATGTCGCCGATGAAGGCCGGCAAGTTCGAGAAGCCGCCGCCATAGCAGGAAACGATGAGCAAGATGAACACTTGGAAAATGATGACGTTTGTGATGCCCGGAAGCATGACAAAAGCGACAATCTGGATGATGAAGAACATCATGAACACGGTCGGGCGCCCGATATAATCGGAGATTGCGGCCCAGCCGAGGCGTCCGCCGCCGTTGAAAATGCCCATGATGCCGACAAGTGTCGCGGCACCCGCTGCCGTCAAGCCGACCAATTCCTGCGCCATTGGAGAAGCGACCGAAATAATCATGATGCCGGCGCTGACGTTGATGAGCATCATCGTCCACAGCATCCAGAAGCGGCGTGTTTTCACAGCTTCTCTAGCTGTCAGTTGGGCCAAGTCTTTCTTCATGACTTTTTTGCCGGAAGCAAGGTCCGCTTCCATTCCTTTAGGCATGAACCCTTCAGGTGGCGGGGCAATATAGGAAGCGCCGAGTGAGATCAAGATGAAATAGCTGATGCCGAGAATATAGAAAGTAGTCGTTACGCCGACAGAAGCGATCAAGCTTGCCGCAACCGGCGCGGTAATGAGTGCGCCGGCGCCAAAGCCCATGACAGCCATGCCAGTCGCAAGCCCGCGGCGGTCAGGGAACCATTTGACGAGTGTCGAGATCGGCGCGATATACCCGACGCCAAGCCCCATGCCGCTCATGAATCCGTATGTAAGCAGGAATAGTACGAGTGAATCGATTTGTGTCGCGAAGCCTGCGCCCGCTTGTCCGAGGCCGAACAAGAAAGCGGCCACCATGGCAGATTTCCGTGGCCCGTTCTTTTCGACGAAGCCGCCGAAGAACGCTGCGGAAATACCGCCGAGGGCCATCATGATCGTGAAGGCGTAGGTGATTTCTGTTGGAGACCAGCCCATCGTTTCGCTGATGGGTTTCGTGTAGACGCTATAGGCATAAGCCGCACCGATCGACAATTGAATCGCGATGGCGGATAACGCAATCAGCCATCTGTTTTTGTTCGTCTTCATAGTGAAATTCCTCCTTTGTTTCGTAGAACTTGTTTCTAGAGAATACATGGTTTTCACTATTTCGACAAACTAATTTTCTGAATTGAAAAACTACTATAATAAAAATGTGATATTCCTGTTAAACAAAACTGTGCATTTACACATTGAAGAGCGTAAAAACCGTTCTTTTTTAATGAAAAAGGAATAAAATAGGGGAATTTAAGTAAGCGTTTTCATAAAAGTTCGAATTAGTTTAGGGATATTTACTCATTTTTTACTGAGAGAGAAATTTTCTAGTTTAAAGGAGAGATTCTTTGCCTGAAGGAGAAACCAGAAGGCTAAAATCCAGCATCCATGCGGTTTTGAGGATCGTCTACGATAGAATTTCCACTATTCTAAAATATTCTGCTTTAACTATTAATTTCTCTCTTTTAGAAGAATAAATGCTATTTCAGGCAATATAATTATTAGGATATAAAAGAACCGGCAAGCATCCAGTATCTGAGGGCTTGCCGGTTCTTTTAGATGGCGGCTTAAAGAGCCTGCAGCCAATGCGTAGTTCCATGAAAACAACGGCTCAATCAGATTGAAAAATGATCCTCAAAGTTCCGCCAACCGCTTTTTCGTATGCACGGAAACTTTTTCGTCCATGACATAGGAGTCAAGAAAGTCCAAAAACAGCTGGGCGGCTTGTGCATGGAAGCTTGAGCGATGGGTGATGTAATGAAAACGGCTCTTGTTCGGAAAATCAGCCAGGCTGATTGCCCCGATGGTTCCGATATTCGTCTCGCTTTTGACGGTCGATTCGGAAAGGTAAGAGATGCCAAGGCCGAGCGCGACCGATTCCTTGATCGTTTGGGAGCTGCCGAAGCTCATCACTTTCTTCGGTGCAATGCCAAGCTGCGCGAACAGCTTATCGGTAACATCGCGCGTGCCGGAACCGGGTTCGCGGATAATCCATGTTTCCGCTTCAAGCAATCGGCGGTCAACTTGTGAATTACGGATGATCGGGTGGTTGGGCCGGGCGATGATGACCATTTCTTCTTCTGTAAACAATTCAATGTCGATATCCGGGTTGCCGATATCGCCTTCGACGATAAAGCCGATGTCGAGTTCCTGTTTATGGGTTTGCTCGATGATGGTCTTGGAGTTATGGATCGTGATGGTGGGCGTGATATTGGGATGGCGCTTATTGAATGCATAGATGATGCCTGGCAGAAAGTACTCGCCGAAGGTATAGGCCGCCCCGATCGACAAAGGCATTGCCGCCGACGGTTCGAGTTCCAGCAGGGAGATCTTCAATTGATCGTACTTCAGGAGGATCTCTTTGGCCTGTGCGTAACTCACCTGCCCGGCTTCCGTTAACTGGACGTACTTATTATTGCGGTCGAACAGCCGGGCGCCAAGCTTTTTCTCGAGTGCCTTGATGCTCAGGGAAATGGCGGAAGGCGTCATGTGGAGCAGCTCGGCTGCACGCGTGAAACTTTTCTGTTCTGCTGTGGTCACGAAGATTTCGAGTTTGTGGTCCATCATTTCACCTCTATGAGTTTTTTTAATCATACTATTAAATATATTTAATTTTACTTATGAAAGATATTTTTGTAAAATTTGAATAATACAAAAATGACATCTTTATTCGGAAAGGTGATAATTTATTCAACCGAATGAAAGTATATAGGAGGAAATGACATGGATTACTTGAATCATCCCTTTCCTGGGAAACGCCAAACAGTCTTCGGTAAAAAAGGCATGGTCGCAACATCACAGCCGCTTGCCGCACAGACAGGGCTTGAAATATTGAAAAAAGGCGGCAACGCCATCGATGCAGCGATTGCGACAGCCGCAACCTTGACAGTCGTCGAACCGACGTCTAATGGCATCGGGGGAGATGCCTTCGCCCTTGTCTGGGTGAAAGGCGAGTTGCATGGCCTGAATGCTTCGGGGCCATCCCCTCAGGAACTGACGATCGAAGCGGTGAAGGCGAAAGGGCATGAGAAAATGCCGACGCACGGCTTGGTGCCGATTACGGTGCCTGGCGTCCCGGCAGCGTGGGCGGAGCTGTCGAAACGCTTCGGTAAATTATCGCTTGCGGAAACGTTGGAGCCCGCGATCCGCTACGCGGAAGAAGGCTATCCGCTGACGCCGATCCTCGGCAAGTTCTGGAAAAAAGCTTACGACAATTTCAAGAAAACGTTCACCGATAAAGAATTCGAGGCCTGGTTCGAAACCTTCGCACCGAATGGCCGCGCACCGGAAATCGGCGAGATGTGGAAATCGCCAGGCCATGCCGACACGCTCCGCAAAATCGGCGACAGCGATGCAAAAGCCTTTTATGAAGGCGAGCTGGCAGAGAAAATCGACAGCTTCATGACTGAACACGGCGGCTTCCTGAAAAAAGAAGACTTAGCCGCATACAAAGCTGAATGGGTCAAGCCGATCTCGACCAGCTATAAAGGGCATGAAGTATGGGAAATCCCGCCGAACGGCCAGGGCATGGTCGCACAAATGGCGCTCAACATCTTCAAGCAGCTGGGCGAGCCGGCGTGGCAAAACGCCAACACGCTGCATCAGCAGATCGAGTCGATGAAACTGGCCTACACGGATGGCCAGGCATTCATTACAGAACAAGACGATATGCCGGTTACGGCTGAACATTTATTATCCGATGATTATGCGGCAAGCCGCGCGAAGGAAATCGGCGATGAAGCCCTGGACCCGGTCGCGTATGAATTGCCACAAGGCGGCACGGTCTATCTCGCCGCAGCCGACGAAGAAGGCAATATGATTTCGTACATCCAAAGCAATTATATGGGCTTCGGGTCGGGCATCGTCATCCCGGGAACAGGAATCGGCCTGCAGAACCGCGGAGCGGATTTCTCGCTCGATGAAAACCATCCGAATGCCTTGAAACCCGGCAAGCGTACTTTCCACACGATCATCCCAGGATTTTTGACGAAAGCGGGAGAAGCGGTCGGGCCATTCGGTGTCATGGGCGGCTATATGCAGCCACAGGGCCATTTCCAAGTAGTGGTGAATACGCTCGATTACCTCCTCAATCCGCAAGCGGCGCTCGATATGCCGCGCTGGCAATGGATGGGCGGCAAGAAAGTGGCCGTGGAAGCGGAATTCCCGAATTACCTGGCGCAGGAATTACAGCGCAGAGGGCATCAAGTGGAAGTGATGGCTGATCCAGGAAGCTTCGGGCGCGGCCAGATCATTTGGCGCAATACAGAAACAGGCGTGCTTGCAGGAGGCACGGAATCCCGGACGGACGGGGCGATTGCTGCTTGGTAAAAGAACAAGGCGTCAAATCGGTCGATCTCACCATGGCCTTTTTCCGGGCAGGAATGCTCGGATTCGGCGGTGGCCCGGCGGTCATTCCGATCATGCAGCGTGATGTGGTGGAACGCTATAGCTGGATGACGGATGAAGAATACGGCGATACGATCGCCCTTGCCAACACAATGCCTGGGCCGATTGCGACCAAACTTGCCGGTTATATCGGCTACCGCGTGGCAGGGCTGCGCGGGTGTGTGATCGCTCTCGCCGCCTCCGTCATTCCTACCGTCATCCTGATGATCCTGCTTCTTGGCATCCTGCAAAATTATAAAGATGTGCCATGGGTGGCGAATATGTCAAATGCGGTCGTTCCGGTCGTTGCCGTTATGCTTGGTGTCCTGACGTGGAATTTTATCCAGCAATCCGAAAAAGCGCTGGGATGGAGCCGGGCAATCCTATTGATCGCTATTTCAATTCTTCTTCTTGAAGTGCTTGGCCTGCATCCGGCTTTTCTGATCGCCGCTTTGATTCTGCTGGTTCTTGTGCCATTCATTAAAAGGACGGTGAGCAGAACATGATTTACTGGCAGATTTTCCTGGCATTTTTCATTCCAGGCATCGTCGGTTACGGCGGCGGGCCGGCATCGATCCCGCTCGTCGAAAAGGAAGTCGTGGATCGCTATGGCTGGATGGATACACAGGAATTCAGCGAAGTGCTGGCGCTTGGCAACTCCTTGCCTGGCCCGATCGCCACGAAAATGGCGGGCTATATCGGCTATGCCGAGGGAGGTGCCCTTGGCGCCATCGTTGGCCTATTCGGGGCAGTCGCACCGTCGTTGATCCTGATGATCGCGCTTATGGCGATTCTCTTCAAATACAAAGATTCACGCGAAGTAAAAAACATCTCGAAAGTTGTCAAGCCTGTCATCGCCGTATTGATCGGCGTCATGACGCTCGACTTCATCTTAACCTCTGAAGCTTCACTTGGCGGCATCCAGACGGTGATCCTGATGGTTGCAAGCTACCTGATGCTCGAGAAATGGAAACTGCATCCCGCCTTGGTGATCGGTCTGGCGCTGCTGTATGGGGCGCTGACAGGAATTTCTTAAAAAAAGGAGAAATGTATATGAAACGAAATGCATGGAAAAAAATGGCGTTGGCAACAGGAGTTTCAGCAGTTGCATTCGGACTGGCGGCTTGTGGTGAAGAAGATAGCGGGGCAGCAGTCGAAAATTATCCCGAACGTGAAGTGGAAATGATCATTCCTTGGGCTCCCGGTGGAGGAAGCGATATTGAAGGGCGCCTTGTCGCTGAACATGCCGGCAATCATTTTGACCAATCCTTTGTTGTCATCAATTCACCTGGCGTCGGCGGGACAGTCGGTTTGGAAGAATTGACTGAACGGGAAGCGGACGGCTATAGCATCGGGCAAATCCATGAAGGGCTCTTGGTTGCCCACCATACAGATATTACGCCAATCAACTACGACAGCTTTGAGCCTATTGCTTCAATGTCCGCCTCTGATCAGATCTTGGCGGTTTCGAATGACCTTGGAATCGACTCTTTGGAGGAATTCGTGGAATACGGCAAAGAAAATGAAGTGCGCTTCGGCGGAACCGTTGCCGGTATCCCGCGTGTGTGGGTAGAGCAGCTTGGCCGTGCACTTGAGATCAATTACAATCTCGTCGGCTACGAAGGTTTGAGTGAAGCGATTCAAGCACTCGCAGGCGGCCATATCGATGCAGCGATTGTCGATTATTCTTCTGCCAATGAATTCGTGGAAGCCGGGCACATGAAATTCCTGGCTATCGGTACATCGGAACGCATCGAGAGATTGCCTGACGTCCCGACATTCGTAGAAAGCGGATATGACGTAACGATGAGCATCAACCGCGGCTATGTCGCGCCGGAAGGCACAGACCCGGCCATCATTGAACAATTGGCAGCTTCTTTTGAAGAAGCCGCGAACGATCCTGCTTATATCGAAGCTGTACAGAATGTGGGAACTGAAGTCGATTTCATGGGGCCGGAAGAATACCGGACCCACTTAGAGGAACAAGACGAAATCATTAGCGAAATCGTCCAAGATCTCGAATAGAAAGTGGACTAAATGGATGTGACAGCGGAAGCCTGGGGGCCCATCTAGCCTCCCGGGCTTCTTGCATCCAATAAGAAGGTGAGGAACAACATCATGGGTGAGATATTGATAGGTGTGGCATTGATTGCGCTCGGCGCAGTCATTTATTTTCAATCAAACGATTTTCCGGCGCTCAACGAAGTCCATCTCGATGCCGGCTCCTTTCCAAAGTTGATTGCTGGCCTTTTGATCTTGTTGTCGCTGATGCTGATCATCAAGCAAGGGCTGGTTCTTATGAAGTCCAAATCGGCTGGGGAGCGGCAAGGAGCAGGTGAAAGGGCACGCGATTTCTATAAAGAATATAAACTGGTAATCCTGACGCTGCTGGTTTTCTTTGTTTACATTTTCCTGATGCAATTCATCGGGTTTGTTGTCTCTACGATCGCGTTCATTATCTTTACGGGTTTACTGGTCGGGTCCCGTGCCAAAAAAGATATTATGGTCATCACCATCGTTTCTGTCGCCATCACACTCGGGACTTATTTCTTCTTTGAAAACTTCCTGAATGTCCGATTCCCTTCCGGAATCTTCTTTTAAACCAACACAGAAAGGAGGTCCTTCTCGATGATGGACTTATTTATTCTAGGAATTGCTGAAATATTTCAATGGCGCATTTTATTGATCATCTTGGTAGGGGTCGTCGTTGGGATTCTGGCAGGTTTGATCCCGGGGTTTACGGTCGCTATGGCGATTGTCCTGACGCTTCCGCTGACATTCGGAATGGACCCTGTGTCTGGTGTCGCAGCGATGATCGGTGTCTTTGTCGGGGGCATGTCCGGCGGTTTGATTACAGCGGCGCTGCTTGGGATCCCAGGAACCCCTTCGTCGATCGCCACGACATTCGATGCTTATCCGATGGCGCAAAAAGGGGAACCGGGCAAGGCGCTATCGATCGGCATATGGGCGTCATTTCTAAGTTCGATCATCAGTTTCCTTCTTCTTGTCTCGATTGCGCCTCAAATCTCCAGGTTTGCGCTGATGATGGGGCCTTGGGAAATGTTCTCGCTCATCGTCGTTTCCTTGACGATCATCGCAAGCGTCACGGGCGATTCGCTCATCAAAGGCTTGATTGCCGGTTTATTCGGTATTCTGATCGCAACCGTCGGGGCCGATCCGATTTCCGGCATCTCACGCTTTTCGTTCGATTTGCAAACTTTGCGGGCGGGCATCCCATTCCTTGTCGTTTTGATCGGAATGTTCGCGATTTCGCGCCTCTTGGTCTCGCTTGAACGCAAAGAACTGGACAAAGATGACGCGAAGCGCGCTGAAGAGAAATTAAAGGATGTTCGATTTGTTCTGCGCCCGATCCATACGATGCTGACGGTTTTAAAGAAGCCGGGCACGCTTCTCGGTTCTTCAGCGATCGGTGCCATCATTGGCGCAATTCCCGGGGCGGGTGGAAGTATCGCCAATATCGTGGCTTATGACCAAGCGAAAAAATGGTCCAAAAACCCAGAGAAATTCGGTACGGGCTGTGAAGAAGGCGTTATTGCTTCTGAAGCAGGAAACAACTCCACTGTTGGCGGAGACTTGATCCCGACAGTGGCTCTCGGCATACCAGGTTCAGCCGTTACAGCTGTACTGCTTTCTGCATTAATGGTCCATGGCATCACGCCTGGCCCATTGCTGATCGTCAACGAGCCGAATATCGTTGGGGGGATATTCTTCGCCTTTCTTGTCGCTTCTTTCTGGATGTTGATCACCCAGTTTCTCGGCATGCGTTACTTCATGAAAGTGACGCAGGTGCCGGTACAGGTTTTAGTGCCTGTTATCTTGGTCTTGTGTGTCATTGGGACCTTCGTTCTCAACAATCGGTTTACGGATCTCTATATTTTGATCGTTATGGGATTCATCGGTTATCTCTTCACCAAGTACAATTTTTCACTGGCTCCAGCCATTATCGGGGTTATTCTCGGCCCGATCGCAGAGGTCAACCTGCGGCGTGCAGTCATGGCCGATCCGGAATGGACACTGTTTTTGACACGTCCCATTTCCTTGACATTCCTCATTCTTGCAGTGCTTTCCATCGTATTTACTGCATGGCAGAACTACCGCACCAATTACCGTTTGAAAAAGAATATCAGCTAATTGCCAAGCTAGCGATTCGTATAACATGCCGGATCGCTGGTTTTTAAATGGGCTATAATGGAAACGGCCTTTTAGATGAAGTATGATGGAAGAGAAGATAACCAGAACCTGAAAAGGAGATGGAGAACGATGACCATCATCAAAGAATCGACGGATCGGACGAATGTTTCGGGGCAGCCGGAAGCGTTTATCCGCAATCATCAATATAATTTCATTAAAGAACAGGCCTTGGCGCTCGTGACGGCGCATGCGACGGCGAACGACGCAGAAGTGCTGAGCGTACTGCGCCATTTAAGCCATGAAAAAGTATTCGCCATATTCCCGGCGTTGACGGAAGAGCAGAAGAATGTGTTGCGCCCGCTGACAGCGGTTAAAGACACTGACGCTGCGGAAGAGTTTCTGTCGGGGCTGCGCCCTTACTTGATCCCCTTCCCGACCGTCAACCTCGACAATCTGAAGCGTTTGTTTCCGAAAGCGAAAAGGCTGAAAGGGCCGAATCTCCCGGCAATGGATTTTCACGCCCTGTCGTATTTGTCCTGGCAGGAAAACACCAACCGCTTTTTGGTGGCCGAACGCAACGGCCGGCTGCAAGCGGTGAGCGGCCAATTCGGCGCAAGCCGCAAGCAGGGCGTCTGCATGATTTGCCATAAGCACAGTTCGGTCGGCTTATTCATGGCCAAGACCAAAGGCGCGAACATCGACAGCTACGTCAAGCACGGCCAATACATTTGCGCAGATGGAACGGCGTGCAATGCCCGCTTGACGACTGTCGACCGCCTCGAGAAATTCCTCGATCGGCTGGAACGTTAAATGGCAGAAGGCATGGATTGGATATGGCTGATCGGCTTGTCATTAGGGGCTGTTGGGGCGGTGTATGTATTACTGAGCCAGCAGATCCAAGGATTGGAGGTGCGTATGAAACGTATGTCAAAACGCATTGAACAGCTGGAAGCGGAAGCGGATTTGGAAGAACCTGCGATCAACGAAGAGCTGCGCCGCTTGATTGCCGAAGGGCAGGAAGTGAGGGCAGTGAAAGCGGCACGTGTCGCGTTCGGCTATTCACTCCTTGAAGCGAAGCAGTATATCGATGGATTAAAAGAGAATGATTGAAACAAACAGGTTTTCCTTTAAAGGAAAGCCTGTTTTTCTGTCTGTTGGCAGGGTTTCGGGCAAAGGAAAACGAAATAAAGGAAAAGGAAAGGGGGAGGTGTAATGCGCCTCGCGACAATCCATTGGAACGGCACAGAAGAAGCGGCGCTGGTCATGAAGGACGGCTTCTTGCCATTGCGCAAACTCAACGAACATACGGCAGAAAACTGGCCGACCGATTTGTTCACGCTGATCGAAACAGGAGAACTCGAGCTGTTGAAGAGGTGGCTGAGGGAAGAATTCGAACGCATGCCTGAGGGGGCGCTCGAGGCATCGCTCATGGCGTTTTCAGAAGCGGATTACGCGCCTTTATACCGCCACCCGCGAAAAATCTGGGGCATCGGGCTGAATTATGCCGAGCATGCAGCAGATTTGAAGGAACTATCGCCCGACACCGAACCGGCGAGTTTCATGAAACCCGATACGGCGATCATCGGGCCAGGAGATGCGATCGAGCTGCCGAAGCAATCCAACCGGGTGACGGCGGAAGCGGAACTCGGCATCATTATCGGGACGGAATGCAAAAATGTCCCGAAAGAAGACGCATTCGATGTAGTGGCGGGCTTCACGACCATTATCGATATGACCGCTGAAGACATTCTCGAGAAAAATCCCCGTTATTTGACGCGCGCGAAAAGTTTCGACACGTTCTTCAGTTTCGGGCCGGAACTCGTGACGCCTGACGAAGTGGAGGCAGTGCTTGAACTGACGGTGGCGACCGTCAAGAACGGGGAAGTCCACCGGAAAAACAGCGTCTCGAATATGACGTTCCGGCCGCGGGAGCTCATAGCGTTCCATTCGGAAGTGATGACGCTATTGCCTGGAGACATCATCTCGACCGGAACGCCGGGGGCAGTCGTCATCCGCGATGGCGATTTGGTCGAATGCCGCATCGACGGATTCAAGACTTTGCACAACCCGGTCGAAGACTTGAAATTGCCGGGCCGTGAATAAAGAAAAGACGGACATCCCCCGAATGGTGGGTGTCCGTCTTTTTCTATAATGCCGCCATGCCGCCGTCCACGCGGTACTGGGCACCTGAGATGAACGTGCTTTCGTCAGAGGCCAGGAACAGCACCAGATTGGAGATATCCCCGGATTCGGCGTAGCGGCCGAGTGGAATCGTTTTCGACAAAGTTTTTTCGGTTGTGCCGAGCCCTTCCTCGAGCGAACGCATCATGCGTGAATTGACCGGCGATGGGTGGATCGAATTGACTCGGACTTGATGGCGCGCACTTTCGTAAGCTGCGGCTTTCGTCAAACCGACGACCGCGTGCTTTGATGTGATATACGGGCTGACGTTCGGCGAACCGCTCAGGCCCGACACCGACGACATATTAATGACACTCCCAAAGCTTTGCTTGTACATGACCGGTAGCACATGCTTCATGCCGAGAAAGACGCCGCGCACATTGATGGCAATGACTTGATCGAAATCTTCCACTGTCTGTTCGATGAGCGGAGCAACTTTTCCTTCGATGCCAGCATTATTGAAGAACACGTCGATCTTGCCGAACACGTCGACCGCTTTATCGACATAGTTTTTGACGTCTGCTTCTTTGGAAACATCGGCTTGGACAATTTCCACGCCGCCCCCTAATTCTTGCTTCGTTTCCTGGAGCGTTTGTTCAGAAATATCGACCAGCACGACTTTTGCACCTTCGTCCAAAAAACGTTTCGCCGTCACTTTACCGATAGCGCCAGCGCCCCCGGTAATGACAGCCACTTTCCCTTCCAATCTTGCCATTATGCCATTCCTCCCTTGAATTGTTCTTTCCATCTTTGCTCTTTAAGTTTACTGATTATCCCAAGTTAGTTCAAAACATTCTGTCTTTTTGGGAATTCCTCTCTTTTGCCTCTTGCCGCTTTCTATCTTTTCCATTAAAATAAGAACAAATGTTCTGTATAGGAGTGGCGTCATGGGAAAACAAACAGGAAAGCCCCGCTATATTGCTTGCATCGACATGCGCAGCTTCTACGCCAGCTGTTCCGCAGTCGAGCGCGGCCTCGATCCGATGGAAGCCTGCATCGCCATCGTCGGGAACCAGGAGCGAAAAGGCAGCGTCGTGCTCGCCGCATCTCCGGAAATGAAGAAACGCTTTGGCGTCAAGACCGGCACGCGGCTATTTGAAATTCCGGACCACCCCGATATTCTGCTCATTGAACCGAGGATGCAATTTTATTTGGAGATCTCGATGGCCATCGCTGATCTGTTCGCCCAGTATGTCCCGAAAGAAGACATCCATGTCTACAGCGTCGATGAGAGTTTCATCGATTTGACGGGCATCATCCATCTGTACGGAAGCCCGGAAAAAGCGGCAATCGATATGCAAGATTCGATCATGCGCCAGTTCGGCTTGCCGTCTGCGGTCGGCATCGGGCCAAATATGCTGATGGCCAAGCTGGCACTCGATCTCGAAGGCAAGAAAAAAGGGCTCGCCCATTGGACGATGAAGGACGTGCCAAGAAAATTATGGCCGGTTTCCCCGCTCAGCAAAATGTGGGGTATTGGCAGCCGGATGGAGCGCAACCTAAATAATATGGGAATATTCACAATAGGCGACTTGGCGAAGGCGGACGTCAAACGGCTGGAAGACCGCTTCGGCATCATGGGCCATCAGCTGCATCAGCATGCACGCGGCATCGATTATTCGGAACTTGGCGCGCTGCTTATCGAAGGGCAGAAAAGCTTCGGGAAAGGCCAGATCCTTTACCGTGACTATGAAACGCGTGAAGACATCCTGACGATTGTGCTGGAGATGTGCGAAGACGTCGCCATGCGTGCCCGGGAAGCGCGCATGGCCGGGCGTACGATCCATCTAGGCATGAGCTACAGCAAAACCTCATTCGGCGGCGGGTTCTCGCGCTCGCGTTCGATCGACGAAGCGACCAACGACACCTTGAAAATCTATGGCGTGTGCAAAGAGCTATTCCGTGAATTCCATACCGGCCAGCCGGTCCGGCAAATCTCGCTGTCCATCACCAATCTGGAAGACGAGACTTCGATGCAGCTAAGCTTGTTCGAAGCGGATAAATGGCAAAGGCGGCGGCTTGGGGCAGCGATGGATGCAATCAAGCGCAAACACGGGCCGACCGCAATCTACCGCGGCGTTTCCGGAACGGAAGCGGGCACGGCGATCGACCGTACAAAGCTGATCGGCGGCCACAAAAAATAAGGAAACGGCAGCTTCGGCGCTGCCTTTTTCGCTGCAGGAAAAATTCTTGCGCTTTCTGGGGGAAGAGTATATAGTTTAAATAGTAATAATTACGATTTATAGGAGTGGAGAAACAAATGAGAGTGAACATTACATTGGCCTGCACAGAAACGGGCGACCGCAATTACTCGACGACCAAAAACAAGCGCAATAACCCCGAGCGTATTGAATTGAAGAAATATTGCCCCCGCTTGAAAAAAGTGACTTTGCACCGCGAAACAAAGTAATCTACCAAAAATTATTGCATAATAGAGAGGAGCCTATCGATGGCCAAGAAATCAAAAGTAGCACGTGATAAAAAACAACGGGAAATAGTGGCGCGCTATGCGGAACTCCGCAAAGAACTGAAAGCGCAAGGCGATTACGAAGCATTGGCGAAACTGCCAAAAGATTCTTCACCGGCCCGTTTGAAGAACCGTTGCGAAGTGACTGGACGCCCGCGCGGCTTCATGCGTAAATTCGGCATGTCCCGCATCGCGTTCCGCGACCTTGCACATAAAGGGCAGATCCCCGGCGTCAAAAAATCAAGCTGGTAAGGCAATAAAGGAGGCGTAGGCAGTGAACGACGGAATGATTGCCTACTTGCTGAAAAGCGAAGTGGCGAAACTGGGTGAGGAGCAGCGGCAATTGTATCGCTTCATCACAGAACTGGAAGACGCGCTGGCTGAACAAGCGGATACAGTGGAGGAGTTTCGCCGTTTGCTGGTGCTTCATTCGCCGTTCGAGCAGGCGGCATATCGCTTCAATCGCCCGTTCAAGGAAGTCTCCATTACGATGCAACAGATCGAAGCGGAGCTCGGCGATAAAATCGAAGCCCGGCGTGAACGCGCCAAATGGCTCGACTACACAGACCGCTTCGCCGGTGAAGCGGGGCAGGAAGACAAGCAGGTTTTCCTGTTCATCAGTGAATGAACCCTATTGGAATACACGAAAGCCGCCAGAGAAAATTCTCTGGCGGCTTTTTGCGATATTCGGAATAGCGATTTCTTTAATTGGCAGCTTTCTCCGGAAGCGTTTCTTTCATGCGCAGCGCAGCCATCACACCGGCAATCATCGGCAGAAGGGCGACCAAGCCGATCGCCCATTCGACATTGATGACGTCGGTCAAGATGCCGGCAAATAATGCGCCGAAGGCATAACCGCTGTCGCGGAATGAACGGTAGACGCCCATCGAAGAAGCCCGCCAGGAAGGTGCGGCCACGTCGCTGATCGCTGCCTGCAAGGTCGGATAGACCATTGCCGTCCCGAGGCCGAGAAGGATGGAAGCCAAAATCCATAAGCTGTATTGGTCGACCATCAGCAAAAGCCAAAGGGAGGCGGCCTGCAGCCACATACCGCCGGCGATCAGCCATTTCCGGCCCCAGCGGTCACTCAAGAAGCCCGTGAACAATTGGAAAAAGCCCCAGGCAGCCGGATACAAAGCGACAAGCAAGCCGATTTCCGGCACGCTTAACCCGACACCGGCGAAAAACAGCGGAAACAAGCCCCATGCCATGCCATCTTTCAAATTTGTGGAAAGACCGGCAAAAGTGGCGGTCGACAGCGTCGGGTTTTTGAATGCCGTACGCTTGAACACCTCCCCGGCGGAAAGGGCTGCGTCTTGTGTGGACGACTTCGCCTGGCGTTTCAAGTGTTCGCCGGTATCGCGGACGAGAAGCGACAGCGCAAGACCGGTGGCGACAACCGCCACCCCGATATAGAACGGTTCGGGACGGTTCGAGAAAGTCGCGGCGACGTAACCCGACAATGCGGCCATGACGGCAACGCCCGTATAGCCCGCAAATTCATTGAGCCCGACCGCGAGACCGCGTTCTGTCGGCTTCGCGAGGTCGATCTTCATATTGACCGTCATCGACCAGGCAAGGCCTTGGTTGATGCCGAGGAATATATTGGCGACGACGATCATCCACCAAGCATCGGCGAAAATGACGAGCAGGGGCACGAAAAGCCCCGCGCTCCAGCCGACAATGAGCACTTTTTTGCGTCCCAGCCGGTCGGCGATGGCACCGGCGAAGTAATTGACGATTGCTTTCGAGAAACCGAAGCTGATAATGAATGATAGCGCCGCACTCGCTGAAGCGAGCCCGAATTCTTCTTCGCCGATAATCGGCAGGACAGTCCGCTCGAGCCCGACCATCGAACCGACGAAAAAGTTCGTCAACACCAGAAGGAGAAACTGGACGATATTTTCTTTAATGCCGAATTGGATGTTTCTCATCGAATCTCCCTACCGTCCGCATCGATTTCCCGGGAAATAGCCGAATCCGCCGGCCCTTCGTCCAAGCGGTAAGCTTCAAACCCGCGGCCGCGAAGGACACGCACGGCGTCACTTGCATACAGGCAATAAGCACCCCGGCAATAGGCGATGACTTTCTTGCCAACCGGCAATTGTTCCAGTTTTTCTTCGAGTTGCGATAACGGAATCGACACGGCATCCGTCAAGTGACGGCTGGCGTACTCATCTTCAGCCCGCACGTCGATCAATACAGCGCGTCCGCTAGCCAAGTCTTCCAAGGCCTCAGCCGAGGAAATGACCGGGACCGAACCACCCGCTGTCGTTTCCATCGTCCGGACCTCGCCCATATCGGGAAACTGCCGTTCCGCGAGACGTTTCGTCAACTGTAATAATTCAGCGACTTCATTATCAGCAAGTTCGTAATAATGATGGTTCTTCACTTTCGAAGAAACGACCAGGCGCGCTTCACGCAGCGACTGCAGATGCTGTGAGGTATTCGCCACCGACATATGGGTCTCTTTCGCCAGCCGTTCGACCGTTTTCGGTCCCTGCGCCAAATAATCGAGCAGCTCGAAACGCCTTGGGCTCGATAAGGCTTTGCTGATTTTGGTGAAATGCCCATAGGCGAAATTCTTGAATTCACGTGCTTCCATTCGGATCACTCCTTATCTTTTCGATGTCTATTCAATAATTCTCTTGAATAGATAAAGTGTAATGGAATGGCTCCAGATTTGTAAAGAAGCGGCGCTTGGATAGCTTTCTTCGATCATTTGAAACTTTATACAGATCAAAGCGTAATTAGCAGTAAGGAGTGGTGAATAATGGCGCGTTGCACAAATTGCGGATCCAAATGGAAAGCGAAGGATATCTGGAAACTGGGCGCTGCAAAAGACGGCAAGAACTGCCCGTCTTGCGGCACGAGGCAATACGTATCGTTTAAGAATGGCGGATTTTTGATGGGGCTGGGCTATGTGAGTGGAACGATCGGGTTGTTGCTCATTGTGCTGTTCCCTTATTACATCCATTTGAGCAACCGGAAAGAGAAAGAATTGTATGGGGAATAGAAGGCTAGGAGGAAACCCGATGAAACAGATCATCGCGCTCGGCGGAGGCGGCTTCTCGATGGAGCCTGACAATCCACTGCTTGATTTATACATATTGCAGCAATCACAGAAAGAAACGCCGAAAATCTGTTTTATCCCAACAGCGAGCGGGGACGCGGATAGCTATATCGCACGCTTCTACGATTTCTTCGGAAAGCAAAACTGCGAGCCTACGCATCTGTCGTTATTCAAGCCGCCGGCACAAGCGCTGGAAGAGTTCGTCTTGTCGCAGGACATTCTGTACGTCGGCGGGGGCAACACGAAAAACCTGCTGGCGCTGTGGAAGGAATGGGGCCTGGACCGGATCATCGAAAAAGCCTGGAAACAGGGAATCGTCCTGGCAGGCATCAGCGCGGGATCGATCTGCTGGTTTGAACAAGGCATCACCGATTCCTTCGGGGCAGAACTCCAGCCGCTAACTTGTCTAGGTTTTCTGCCCGGTAGCAATTGCCCCCATTACGACGAGGAAGCACACCGGCGGCCGGCGTTTCAGCGGCTGCTCAAACAAGGGCAGATCAAGCCGGGCCTTGCCGCGGATGACGGCGTGGCGCTGCATTTTATCGGGCAGGACTTGCATTGCGTTGTCAGTTCACGTCCTGACGCCAAGGCTTACCGGGTGGGCGAGGGATATGAATATGAACTGGAAACCCGGTTTATCGGAAAGCCTGACTTTGCGTAATAGTTTAAGGCATGTCTAAGCATGTTAGTGCAGAAGGCCAAGTTTACCGGTAACTGGAAAGGGAAAAACCTACTAATTGGAAAATTAGGAGGAGATCTTTTTGCAAACCCATCAAATGTACGTGAACGGGGAGTATATAACGTCCACTGGAGACGAATGGATCGATATCATCAACCCTGCTACGGAACAAGTGATTTCCAAAATTCCAAAAGGCACGGAACAAGACGTCGATAAGGCGGTAGAAGCGGCGCATCAGGCACAGCAGGCGTGGGAATTGACGCCGAATATCGAACGCGGGAAAATCGTCCGCAAGCTGGGCGATAAGATCGCCGAAAACCGTGATACGTTCATCGACTTATTGCAGGAAGAGCAAGGGAAAGACTATGAACTGGCAAGCGGCGAAGTCGACCTGGCGATTGATTACTTCCATTATATGTCCGAGTGGGCGAGACGGATCGAAGGGGAAATCGTCCCGAGCGACCGGCCCAATGAAAACATCTTGGTTTATAAAAAGCCGATCGGCGTCGTGGCCGGCATTATCCCCTGGAACTTCCCAATCTTTATTTTGGCAAGAAAAGTTGCGACCGCTTTGGTGACTGGCTGCACAATCGTCATCAAACCGAGCCAGCAAACACCGAATACTGCAATGGAATTCACGAAAATCGTCGACGCGATGGAAGAAATTCCAAAAGGCGTCTACAATGTGGTAACCGGAACCGGTTCTGAGATTGGCAACGCAATGGCTTCGCATAAAAAAGTCCAAATGATCACGATGACAGGAAGCTTGCCGGCCGGCACGAAAGTAATGGAAGCGGCAGCGCAAAACATCACCAAGGTCAATCTAGAACTTGGCGGCAAAGCGCCGGCCATCGTCACACAGCATGCAGATCTGGACCTGGCCGCAAAAGCCATCACCACGTCGAGGCTCGCAAACGGCGGACAGGCGTGCACGAATGCGGAGCGCCTCTACGTCCACGAAAGCGTGGCGGAGGAATTCACCCGAAAACTCATTGACGCATTTGAAGCGACCAAGCTTGGCAACCCGAGAGAAGATAAAGAGGCGGACATGGGGCCATTGATCAGCCAGGACCGTTTGGAGACGGTCGAAGGCATGGTCAAAGATGCCGTCGCGCAAGGGGCGACCGTTGCGACAGGTGGAGAGCGGGCGGGCTTTGATTCCGGATTCTTTTACAAGCCGACCATTTTGACGAATGTCTCGCACGATTCCGATATCATGCGCGAGGAGATTTTCGGGCCGGTGCTGCCGATGACCACTTACAGCACAATAGAAGAAGCGATTGAAATGGCCAACGACACCGTCTACGGTTTGTCGTCTTCTGTCTATACGGACGACCTGAACGAAGCGATGCGCGTCGTCAATGAAATGAAGTTCGGCGAGACGTACGTCAACCGCGAAAACTTCGAAGCGGTGCAAGGCTATCACGCCGGCATGCGCCAATCCGGCCTCGGCGGGGCGGACGGCAAGCACGGCATGGAAGACTTCCTTGCGACACAAGTCGTTTATATGCAGTACAAAAAATGAATAAATCAGCAAAGGCGCAGAAACGGGTATCGTTTCTGCGCCTTTTCAGCTTCTTATTTTTCAAAGCGCACGAAGCGCTTTTTGCCGATCTGCAGGACATCGCCGTTATGGACGACGGTGTCGAGTTCTTCGCGCGTCAGCTTGTCGCCATTGAATGACACGCCGTTTTGTTCGACGAGCCGCACAAATTCACTTTTGCTGCGGACGAATCCGGATTCCACGAGCTGCGGGATGATTTCTTCGATGCGCTCCTGGCCGATTTCCACAAGCAGCGAAGGGATATTTTCCGGGATTTCGCGCTTCTGGAAAGCCGTCTCGAAGTAGCGTTTCGCTTCGTTCATCGCGTCTTCGCCGTGGTAGAGCCCCGTGATGATCTCTGCCAATTCCAATTTGATGTTGCGTGGATTTTCGCCGTCTTCAAGGCGGTCGAGGATGGATTCAACCGACAGCGGGTCTTCATCCGTCGCGAGTTCAAAGTATTTGAAGACCAGGGGATCCGGTATTTCCATCACTTTCTTGAACATGACCTCAGGCGCTTCGCTGACGCCGATGTAATTGCCGAGGCTTTTGCTCATCTTCTCCACACCGTCGAGCCCTTCGATCAGCGGCATGAAGATGCCAACTTGCTTTTCCTGGCCCATATGCTTTTGCAGCGTGCGCCCCATCAAAATATTGAAAGTCTGGTCGGTGCCGCCGATCTCGATGTCTGCCTTCAGTTCAACGGAGTCGTAGGCTTGCATGAGTGGGTAGAAAAACTCATGGATACCGATCGGCGACTGGTTTTGGTAGCGGTTCTGGAAATCGTCGCGTTCGAGCATGCGTGCGACGGAGGTGCTTGCGGCAAGTTTCAAGACCTCCTCGAAATTCAGTTTCGACAGCCATGTGCTATTGAAGCGCACGGTCGTTTTCGTTTTGTCGAGCACTTTGAAAATCTGTTCGCAGTAAGTCTCCGCATTTTCCCGGACCGCTTCGTCACTGAGTGCGGTCCGTCCCTTGGCCTTGCCGGACGGGTCGCCGATACGCCCGGTGAAGTCGCCGATCAAGATGACTGCGTGATGGCCGAGATCCTGCAATTGCTTGATTTTGCGCAAAACTACTGCGTGGCCAAGGTGGATATCAGGTGCGGACGGGTCGAGCCCCAGCTTGATGGTGAGCGGGCGCTGTTCATTGTATGAGCGCTCGAGCTTTTGGAGCAATTCGCCTTCTTCGATGATTTCGGCGGCTCCTCTTTCGATGATTTTCATTTGTTCAGCGGGTGTGAGTCGCATGCTAACATCTCCTTGTCTTGGAATAGTCCATATCGCAAAATCGATAAGAATACAAAAAAGCGCCCTTAGGGAAAAACCCTAAAGGACGCGGATATGCGTGTTACCACCTTTGTTCGGAAACTGCTCGCACAGCTCCCCTTGGAAAGTACGGCCGAAGCGATACTCCTGCATGGATTACGGATGCAACTCCGGTGTAGCCTACTGAAGGTTCGGTACACAGCTCAAAGAGGTATTTCCCCGGACACCGCATGCGCCTCTCATCAACCGGCGGCTTTCTGTATGCTTCAGTCACAGGTACTCGTTCTTATCATCGCTTTTGTTCTTATACTCCGAATTGCCCGGGCAAATCTTCGTTATGCAGATATTGTTTTTCATTATAACTGGAATAAAAAAGAAGTCAAATCCTAAATTGAAACCAGCTGAATCGATCGTTCATTTTTAAGTGTTTTCGACAACTTTTCTTTGAGGTGCTTCTTCTTTGGCCAGGTGGACGGATTTGATGAAGAAAGAAATCACCAAGCCGATCACAGCGAGCACCAAACCGAATGTAAAGGCATTTTGCACGCCGGCCGTCAGTGCTTCGGGAATAGCGGAAGCGCTGTTTGGATCGGATACAGTTTGCATATAGGTCGATTGTGTCGATGACATGATGGTAATGGCGACCGCTGTCCCGATGGCGCCTGATACTTGCTGAAGGGTGTTCATCAAAGCGGTGCCATCTGGATACAAGTCTTTTGGCAATTGATTCAACGCATTGGTTTGGGCAGGCATCATCACCAATGAAACCCCGACCATCAAAAGAGTATTCAAGACGACGATTGTGACTGCGGTCGTGGCGGTCGTGACGCCTGATAAGTTCCACAAGGTAATGATGATGATGGAAAATCCGGGAATGACCAATCCTCTCGGCCCGTATTTATCGTAAATCCGCCCGGTAATCGGTGACATCAATCCATTTAACACGCCGCCCGGCAGGAGGATGAGCCCGGCTGTGACAGCTGCCAAGCCAAGTCCCGTCTGCAAATACAGCGGCAGCAGAATAGCTGATGACAGGATGACCATGAACGCGATAAACACAGCCGCGAGCCCGAGTGTGAACATAGGGTATTTAAAGACGCGGAGGTTGATCATTGGCTGGTCCATTTTAAATTGCCGGATGGAGAACAAGAACAATGAGACAAATCCAACCGCAATAGATGCGATGACGATGAAGCTGCCCCAGCCGCTTTCCCCAGCGGTACTGAATCCATAGACAATCCCGCCAAACCCAAGGGAAGACAGCACGATGGAAGTGATGTCGATCTTAGGTTTTGTAATCACGCTGACGTTCTGCATGAACATGATGCCGAAAACTAGTGCAAACACTAGAAACGGAAGAGACACCCAGAAAATCCAATGCCAGCTTAAGTTTTCAATTAAAAATCCGGAAATCGTCGGCCCGATCGCCGGAGCGAACATGATCACCAAGCCCATCAATCCCATAATCGCGCCTCTGCGATGAATAGGGAAGATTAGGAGAATGGTGTTGAACATGAGCGGCAAAAGCAAGCCGGTCCCGATTGCCTGGATGACACGAGCTACCATGAGAATGCTGAAGCTCGGCGCCAGTGCAGCGATCAAGGTGCCGGTCACTGAAAAGGCCAGCGCGGCAATGAATAGCTGTCTTGTGCTGAACCATTGCAGCAATAAGCCCGACACAGGGACCAGTATGCCGAGTGTCAGCAAGTATCCGGTCGTGAGCCATTGGATGGTGGACGACCCTACGCCGAATTGTTGGATTAAATCACCCAATGCCATATTGAGCGCAGTCTCACTGAACAATCCAATGAAGCCAGCGATTAAGAATGAAATTAAAATAGGGGTCGTTTTGATGGTTTCTTGTTGCTGTCCTGCTATTGTTGCCATATCTTTATCCATTCCTCTCTGAAAAGCCTGATTCTAATTCTCTCTTTTTGACAAGATGAAAGGAATTTGATCGGCGATGATTAAAAGCGATTCCTCGCTTTTGGTAGTAAGTGAAAGAAGAATGCCTCCCTCGATCGCGGCCAGAATGAAAACTCCGTAATCTTTAGCCTGCTTTTCACTGTATCCTGCTTCAAAAAACTTAGTGGAGTATAGTTCACTCCACTCTTCGAATGCCGTTTGGCACGCGGACCTGATCGGTTCATTGGTCGAATATTTTTCAGCCGCAATCGTTCCAATCGGAAACCCGACTTGTTCTGTCTCATCTTTCAATAGAGCGGCCAGCTGATGAATATGGTCTTGCACCGCTTTGACAGGATCGCCGATTTGTTCGAACGACTCTTCAATCCATGCCAAAACAATATCTTTGGTATGGTGAATGGCTTCGACAGCCAGCTCTTCTTTGCCATTAGGGAAATAATGGTACAAGGAGCCTTTAGGAATATTGATCTCTTTTAAAATATCGTTAAGACTGATCCCTTCGTAGCCGTGCAGGCGGAACAATCTGGAAGCAGCCTGGATCAACGCCACTTTCGTATTGGGTTTAGACATAATTCACCTCTTTAAACAATTAAACCGACCAGTCTAATATAATTGTTGAATAAATCATTGTCAAAGAATGGCTTCGCCCACAGCAGTAAAAAATAGTGTAAGAGGATCTCTCTAGATAATGCATGCTGCCACACTGAATCGGGAAGAGAAGAGCAAGGAGGGATTTTCATGGATTTATTTAAAGCGATTGTCATTAAACAGCAAGAAGATGAAGTGACCTACGGCGTGGAACAAATCAGTGAAGACCAATTATCGCAAGGAGACGTCTTGGTGAAAGTGGCGTATTCGTCAATCAATTACAAGGATATGCTCGCGGTGCAGAAAAAAGGCGGAGTCATCCGCGATTACCCGATGATTCCCGGAATCGATTTCAGCGGAACGGTTGTACATACAGCGGACGGGCGATTCCAGCAAGGCCAGGAAGTGATTGTCACAGGATTTGAAATGGGAATGAGCCACACCGGCGGGTTCTCTGAATATGCCCGCGTGCCGGCCGAGTGGATCGTGCCTTTGCCGGACGGCTTGAGCTTGAAAGACGCTATGGTGTTCGGGACGGCAGGATTCACGGCGGCATTGTCCATCCAAGCACTCGAACAAAACGGTATGGACCCAAAAAACAATCCGGAGCTATTGGTGACAGGATCGACTGGCGGCGTCGGAAGCGTCGCGCTGCAGATTCTATCCAAAATCGGCTACACCAATATCACGGCCTTGGTGCGCAAAGACCATCAAGTGGACGTGGCGAAATCGCTCGGCGCAAACGAAGTCATTTTCCCGGATGATCTGGGCGAACTGAAAAAGCCATTGAACAAGCAAAAATTCGATTATGTCCTCGATACCGTCGGCGGCGATGTGGCATCGGTCCTCATCCCGCAAATTTCTTATGGCGGTAGCATGAGCATGTGCGGCAACGCAGCTGGCCTTCAACTGACGGCGACGGTGCTGCCGTTCATCCTAAGAGGCGTCAATTTGCTTGGCATCGATTCAGTCAATGTGCCGATCGAAAAACGCGGCGCCATCTGGGACAAGATGTCAGCCGACTGGAACATCACCCAAACAACCTTGACGGACGAAGTCTCGCTCGAACAAATTCCTGATACGATCGAGGCGATCAAAAACGGGGAGCATTTAGGGAGAACGATCGTTAATTGCCAAAATGCTTAAATCAATCAAAAAAACGTTCGGCAAGCATGAAATTCTGCTTGCCGAACGTTTTTAGTTTTGCCTTTTGATGCAGCCAATGAAGCTAAAAAGTCTCATCTAATTTCCGGATGTTTGAGCGCGACATGACATAGACATCCCCTAAAATATCGATATGGCCGCCTTTTGAGCGCAAGGCACAGTCTTTATTTGACGCATACACGTTCATCTCATCCGACAGGGCAGAGAGTTCTTCTTGTACGAGTTCCATATTGTTTTCGAGGTCGAAATGGGACAGCACGGAGAAAGGGTCTAGCGCGAGGCCGTCGCAAACAACGTCCATGCCAACAGGATATCCAAAGCGTTCCGAGCATTTCCATTTGGCGGACATATTGATCGCTCCGGCACTGGCCCCCATGACCAAGGCGGCGCTCGTTTTGATTGGCTCTGCCAATTCGTACTCCTCCGTCAAAAACCGGTTTTGCTTAAGGGTATCTCCGCCCAATAGGAAAATGGCCGAGGCATTTCTGATTAAGGCATGGGCCACTTCCTGCTCTACACTCGAATCGATTAAATGATATTCATCGAATGAAATGCCTGCCTGATCTAACCAGGAACGTTCCACAGCGCCGTCCATTTCAGCATCTGATGGATCCGAACTGACCATCACGAGCGATTTCCGTTCTGGAAGGTCTTCCCTTAAGGCTTTGCTTAGGTTCTCCGGGAAGAAATCAGTAAACCAACCTAAATAATAATGGGTTTTCATAAGGGCCTCCTTCGTACAAGTGATGATAACCATTATACAGCCAATCGGTTCGTCTTTTTATAATTGCCCAAAGGGAAAGATTGCACATTGGGCAATTTTTGTGGTATAACATGTAAGAATTGAAAATGAGGTGATAGAATGACTAACAGCGGTTTGCGGGATATGAAAAAAATAGCGACACGCCAAGCCTTGGCCGAAGCTGCTTTTAACTTAGCGGTGGAGCACGGTGTGGACGGGTTTGTCGTGGAAGATATCGTTAAAACGGCAGGCTATTCACGCCGGACATTTGCCAATTATTTTTCATGCAAGGAAGAAGCGATCGCCAACTCCTTGACGATGAATGATTATTTAGAGCGCAACGACCAATTCACATTCTCCACGGAAATGTATACGCCCTTGGATACCATCGAGTTATATATCCGCGGAAGTTTCACGATCAATAAATTGAGGCGGCTCAACCAGCTCATTTCACTGTCGCGGAACTACCCTTCGCTCAAATTGTATGTAACCGGGGCATTGATGGAAGTGCAGGATTTTGCGAAACGCGGCATCAGTGAAGAGTTCGGCAGCGACTATCCCGAAGAGTATTACCCTATTCTGATCGGCGCCGTCTTCGGTGCGATTTTGCCGGTGCTGGATGAAAGCATTGCCGTTAAATTGCCGGAAGACGGGGAGCAGGACGAGGCCGATAATGAATTTAACCAATACATCGATACCGTGTTTGCCCATTTACGAAAAGGCTTTAACTAACAAAAGTAGAGAACGGAGTTGCACATGTGTCGAGATTTTTTTACAGCATCGGAAAAACAGCCTATAGCAAGCCTTGGATTTTCATTGCCAGCTGGCTGCTCATTTTAGGCGTCATCATCACAGCCATCGTAACGAATGGCGTGAATACAAGCAGTGAAACAAGAATTGACGGCACCGCCGCACAGGACGTGCTGGACGAATTGGCGGAAGAATACCCAGCAGCATCCGGGGGGCAGGGAAGTTACTTATTCGAAGTGCCGGAAGGGGAAGCCATTGACGATCCGGCCAATGCCCAAACTTTAGCTATGGCAGCAAATGAAATTTACGGCTTGGATCATGTCGTCAATCCAATGGACATGCTGCAGGACGAAGAAGCAATGGCCCAAATGCAGGGACTGCAAGGCATGGTGAGCCAGCTTCCGGCGTCTGAAGTCAACCACCGGCCGTTCATCGTTCAAGAAATGCCGGTCCCGGGCATCCAGATTTCAGAGGACGGAACGGTCGCATTATTCCAGTTCCAACTGACCAAAACAGCGGAAGACTTGAGTGAAGCGGAACGCGAAGAACTTGCGGATGCCGCAAATATCGCTCAAGAAAATTCTTCCATCACAGTCATTCCGACGGGTGCGCTGCAAGGCGTCGATATCCCGATCGGCGGCACCCATGAAATCATCGGGCTCGCGATCGCAGCAGTCATCCTGGTCGTCACGCTCGGCTCACTCATCGCAGCGGGCTTGCCGCTAGTCGTGGCATTGATCGGCGTCGGTGTGGGCGTCGGCGGGACATTCGCCTTGTCGAGCATGTTCGAAATCAACAGCCTGACACCGGTTCTCGCTTTGATGATTGGCCTTGCTGTCGGCATCGATTATGCCTTGTTCATTGTTAACAGACAGCGCAAACTGATCAGCGAACAACAATTGACCGCTAAAGAAGCGGCTGCCCGTGCAGTCGGCACAGCAGGCAGCGCGGTATTCTTTGCCGGCTTGACCGTCATCATTGCGCTCAGCGGTTTGCTGGTCATCGGCATCTCGTTCCTCAGCAGTATGGCAATCGTCGCCGCATTGACGGTGCTAATCGATGTGCTGGTCGCGCTCACACTGCTCCCGGCCTTGCTTGGCTTGATCGGTGAGCGGATCGTCTCAGCCAAAACGAGAAACAAAGCTCAAACGCACAACAGCTCGAAACAAAGCTTTGCCCAAGGATGGATTACTGGCTTATTGAAAATGAAATGGGTCGCGGTCATACTGGTCATTATCGTTCTTGGTACACTCGCAGTGCCGGTCGCGCAAGTGAACCTCGGCATGCCTTCGGGTGAAAGCGCTAATCAAGACACCGCTGTCAGACAAAGTTATGACGTCATTTCCGACAGCTTCGGCGAAGGTTTTAACGGCCCGCTTCTTGTCGTGGCCAAGGACCAGGACGCAGCTGCGGTGAATCCGCAAGAATATTTCCAGCTGCTCAGCAATATCTCACAGCTTGACGGCGTAGCGGAAGTATCGCCAGGCGGGTTCAATGAAGACGGAACAATTGCCATCATCAGCATCATCCCAGAAAACGGGCCGACTGATGAAGCGACGAAACAATTGGTGGAAAGTTTGCGGACAGATGCCGCTGCCACTGAAAACACCAACGCAGAAATCGGCGTGACCGGTTTGACGGCTGTCAATATCGACATTTCGGAGAAGTTGGCTGAAGTGTTCCCGATCTATATCGCCATTATCGTCGTGTTGTCACTGCTTATCCTGTTAGTCGTGTTCCGTTCGATCTTGATTCCGATCAAGGCAACGGTCGGTTTCCTGTTGAGCATCATGGCAACATTCGGCGCGACAACCGCAGTCTTCCAGTGGGGCTGGCTCGGATCGCTTTTCGGAATCGACACCGGCGGACCGTTGTTGAGCTTTATCCCGATCATGGTCACCGGCATCCTGTACGGACTCGCCATGGATTATCAAGTATTCCTTGTGTCGTCGATGCGCGAAGCCTATATCCACGGTGAAAAAGGCAATGGGGCCATCGTCAGCGGCTACAAGACGGCGAGTAAAGTCGTCGTCGCCGCCGCATTGATCATGGTCTCGGTTTTCTCCGGCTTCATCTTCACAGATGACATCATGATCAAGCAAATCGGCTTTGCCCTGGCGTTCGGGATCCTCGTCGATGCCTTCCTGATCCGCATGATCTTCGTCCCGGCCGTCATGTCGATGTTCGGCGACAAAATCTGGTGGCTGCCAAAATGGCTCGACAAGATTCTCCCGGATTTAGACATTGAAGGCGAAAAATTACTTCATGAATTGAATGAAAAAGATAAAGATAAAGCGATACGCACGAATACTGGAGAAAACTCCATCTAAAGATAGCAAAAACTGCCGGGAAGCTTCCCGGCAGTTTTTCTTTGGTTAAAAAATTCCTGAAGATCGCTCGTCAGGAAGTGGGGTTCTGATGGTAACTGAAAAGCGTTCGTAAAAGTGTTTGAGAATTAGCGAACGTTCGTAAAGTTATTTTATACATTTACGAACGCTATACTCGGTCGTTTCCAGTCCATTTCGGAGTGTTCGTAAAAGTGTACTTTTACGAACGCTTTCTAGACCAAGGATTCATATGCTTGTAAAATTCACAGAATAGTGAATGGCGCCTGTTGACTCTTCCGTTTACGGTAGAGTTATACTGAAAAGGAAAGAACTATCGGAGGTGTCTTATGTATAGTATTGGAAAAGTAGCAAAAGAATTTAACCTGACTGTTCGGACATTGCGCTATTACGATGAAATCGATTTATTGATACCTTCCCGAATTGCAGATTCAGGTTATCGTTATTATTCAAAAGAAGATATTCTAGTTCTGCAGCGAGTTATTGCCTTAAAGAAACTAGGATTTCAATTGGAACAGGTTAAATCTATTTTGAATGAAAATGACTGGGAGGATATTTTTGAAGAGCAATTGATTATTATTGCAAAAGAAAAAGCACACCTTGATTATTTGGAAAAAATGCTTAGGTTAACCCAGCAACTATCTTTTATTGAACAAGACATAAATTGGACCAACCTATTCCATTACATAGGACAAACGGAAGAAGATCAAGTTAAGCAAATGGCTTACTTGAAAGAATTCTTTAGTGAAAAAGAGAGGGAGGTTTTTAACAATCCCCTATTTCATATGGGTGAGAAGGAATCTATGGAAATAGTTTACTTATTGAGAATAGCCAGGGAACAGAAATATGAAAATCCAAGCTCGATGAAATCTCAGACCTTGGCTTGAAAACTTGTTTTGTTTCTTTATGAGGCGTTTAACGGTGATAAAGAACTAATCGAAAAGTATTGGAGGCTACAAAAGGAAGCACCAGAAAAAGGCGGATTAATTTTGGTGGAAGAAAACGTCATTGAATATATTAATAAAATTATCGATTTTTACGAAGCAAATGAGTTTAAGAATGAGGAGTGAATTGAACAAAGGAAACGAGCGGAAGCCCTAAAGGCTGAGAGGAAAAAGTCGGAAGAAATTTTTATATCGGCAAGCAAACAAAGGAGGAAAGACATGATAAATACATCGAAGAACTCTTACTTAATTTATATAACCATAGTCATTCTTGTAGTATCCTCTATATGGATTATTCTATCGAATAACGGGCGTATCATCGTCAGTGCAGACTTTGATGATTCGCTTTTACTGTGGCATCACTGGTTAATAGTCGGGTTACCTTTTATTATTTTATATTTGTTACCATATAAAAACCCAAAAATCCTCTCCTTACAAGAGGAGGAAAAACAGACTCTAAAATCACAAACGCATTATCTATTGATTGCTGCTCTTTTTTATTTTCTCGCTCTAATTATAACGCCTGCTGAACATGTTTTTGACTTTTTTTATATTTACAAACTTGTTTTTCTGCTTTTTGTTCCTCTTATAATTTTCAAATGGAAACCAAAAATAAAACTTCACAGACATTCTGCAAAAAAACAGTGGAAATTTGCCCTCATACCCGTTGTCGTATGGATATTTATGTATTTTTTCAGTCCATGGAGTTCTTCAGAGTCGAATACATACGAAATGAATTTTCTTATTTTATTGACCGGTGCTTTAGTTTCTTTTTTGCTTAACAGTGTTCTGGAAGAATTATTTTATCGTGTTTGGTTACAAACTCGATTGGAGATTTTTTTAGGAACATGGCCGGCCATTTGTGTAACTGCTTTGTTATGGGCTGTTTGGCACGTTACTATACAGAGCGCAGGCAGTTTTGATGTGACATTAGCAAATTCCATGGCGAACCATGGACTCATGGGCTTGTTTTTAGGACTTTTATGGTCAAAATATCGAAACTTTTGGGTTCTCATCATTGTTCATGGATTAACAAATTTCCCTCTGGAGATTATTAGTAGACTGTTAGGGAACTAATCCCCATTTAAACACGAACATCTAATTTTATTGCGAATTAGATGTTCGTGTTTAATTAAATTGTTTAATATACCAGCTTGAAACTACTACTTTTTTCAGAAAACACACTTATTCTAACGTTAAGTTCATTCGTCTGATTTCAACCCCTTCTTCGAGGAGCAAGATGTCGGCTGATTCATCAGAAATCCATTCAATATCCATGGTCGTGTTCTCTTTGCCTTCCGGGTCAATATTGATACTGCTCATTCTATTTCTTGATTGATCCTCATTTTTTCCGTAGTAGGCTTTATGCGCTTTCCCGTCTATTTCCGCTTCAACTAGTTCAATTCGCCATTCTTCATTTGGAGAGACACTGATCAATTCCTTCCTCGGATCTGATGATTCACTAGACTCTTCTGTCGTAAACGCAAAATAGCCAAAGTATCCGAATACAGCTAATACAATGACGCCTAAACAGCCGATCAACCATTTCATGTTAATTCCACTCCTTTCGTTCCCAATAAATACGTACAAACACTGAAAAAGTTACAAAAAAACCGGACTCTTTTAGGGGGCCGGCGGAGCCATATGCTGGCTCCAATCAATTTTGACAAACTTATTGAACTCTTTCACAAAGGTCAAGGTCACGGCATCCGTTGGACCGTTACACTGCATGGCAATGGTGATTTCAAGCATGTTTTGATTTTCTGTTTCTTTATCATAGTAATCTTCACGGTATAAGAAGAACACGCTATCGGCATCTTGCTCAATCGAACCCGATTCATGAAGACCGGAAATCATCGGACGCTTGTCTTGTTCGCTCCTTACTCTTCTATAACGTGCACCAAGCATCGATGTTGCTTCGAGCATCGTCATTTTGTCGTGTTTCGGCTGATATTCAATCAATTCGGTCACGAGTTCTGCTGTAGAAGAAGCATATGGCTCCAAATAGACAAGTAGCGTATTGTCGATAAATTCTACACCTCGGCGGTGATAATCGAACAGTACCACTTTTTCGGCTCTTTGTAACAGACGTTCGTCAATCACAATACTCGGTACTGGTTTGCGAAATGAAAATAAATCTGTCATCAAATGCTTGGAATTTTACCAAGTGATCACTCATGGGAAATCTGCTTCAATAAACAGGGTGATATTATTACCAAATGTAAAAAAGTTTATTTCTGTCATGTATATACGTTCAGTGTTACTACAATATATGGAAATATGAAAGGTGAAAAGTCATGTAGAGTCCCTGGACAAGTTGAATCTGAATCGTAAATCCAAAACAAATCTAGTTTACATATGAAGGAATTATCAGAAGTAAAATAAACAGCTAGATTAATTAGAAGAGTCTATTGCGAAGGCTGACTATTTCTCAATCGAGTTCCATTATAGAAAGAATCTTAAAGGAGTTTTTGCTTGCTGAATGTAGATACGTTGTATATACTAAGTATATAAATAGCACTCTGAGGAGTTGATTCACATGCCGCAAGTTAAACAAAAAGTTAGTCACCGAGAGGCTAAACTTCAGAATTGGGGTAACAGTAAAGCAGTTCGACTTACAAGAGATATCCTCGAGGAAGCCGGATTCAATGCAACTGATGATGCTGTATTTGATGTAGAGATTGAACCAAATCGAATTTCGTTAGTTCGAAAAAGTAAGTTAACTCCTTTCCAAAAGTTATTTGTTGGTTATAATGGTGAAAAACCGGAGCCTGAAGCACTTTGGGATGAAGTAGAACCAGTCGGAAAAGAAGACTGGTAAGCAGTTAATAGGCTCGAAAATCGTTTGCCTGTACTTAATCCTCAATGGAAAAGTACAGGCACTATTTAATTGGAGGAGTAGTGATGACAAGATTTTTTAAAGTTGGGGATATTATAAAGGTCGATATGTCCCCGGCAAAAGGGCATGAACAGCAAGGTTATCGTCCAGCCATCGTAGTTTCAGAAGAGAATGTACATAAAGAGACCGACTTAATTTGGGTCTTGCCAATCATTAATACGAATAAGGGATACCCAACTCATGTACCGGTGAATGGAAGAACCAAGAATAATAAGAACAACGTAGCTAACAATCAGACAACCGGGTATGTATTGTGTGAAAAGATTAAGGCAATTGATCCATTGGCCAGAGCTGCAAGATTGACAGACGAAGCCGATCAAGAGTTGATTGAAGAATGTAAGGCTATTATCGATGCCATTACTTTTATAGGGTAAAGAAAGTAAGACCAATCACAATGATTGGTCTTTTTGAGTACTGAAATTTATTTTTTGTGCGTAAAAGTGTACTTTTACGAACTCTTTGAAATTAAACTTAGCAGTAAAAACCGCTAAAAGCGTTACTATAAAAGTTACTGTTCCCGCGAAGAACAATGTTAAAGCTATTTGTCTCGTCTATAATTAAGTTTTTTAGATTGAAGTATATTCACTTATGCGGTTATCCATAGTTTTTCAGTTAATTAATTTTCTTTTGTTTAATGATTCCTATTACAATCGGGGTAAGTCCGATTAAAACCACTAATGGTAAAAACCAAGCACCGAATCCGTTGCCCCAACCTTGAGCGACAAAAATGGATTCTACCAGAATCGAGGTAAGGATTATCACTGAGATGTTTTTAAATTGATTCATTAGCTTTCTACTGTGTAGATAGAATTCTTTTGCATTAGTTTCGTTTAATCGTTCCGAATAATTATGTGATTGGGGAAATTTTTCTAGAAGCTGCAAAAAGATGATGATAAAGGCGGCGACTGCCGGTAGGATAAAAAGTTCACCTTTCATTCCCCACCGGTCTACTTCTCCCAAAGCGTTATAGTGAACGGGGACTTCTTCTGGAAGTAGATTGTAAACAGCAATCAGAAAGATTAAAGAACCAAAGTAAAATGTAAAGCCAATAGCATCCCACATCCATTCGCTTTTTGTTTTAGGAATTTTAATTTTGGGACGTCCCCATATATTTGACATCCTTTTACACTCCTCTGTTTTGAACAATAAAAATTGGAATTTCTAAATATGTTCCCATTACATCTTTTCACTTTATGAAAACAAGGAAGATTTTTTTCTCTATTCCTTACGATTTAGAAATTAAACAGTTTCGCTTAATTCATCACTATCGTTCTAATCTATGAATGCGAATTAAAGGTATACATATCATGAGTTTATCGGAAGTTGTATGAACACAAAATGGAGAAAAGCGGCCAATCAAAGCGTCTCTTTTCTCCAGTTTTTTCGTCA
>NZ_QLZQ01000006.1 GCF_003289925.1 Planococcus maitriensis
GTTGATTGCTCAATACTGCTGGCGTATCGCCGTCATAAGACGCGCGATTCGCTTTGATCTGCCGAAGCTGATCAGTAAGTTTGCCGCGATCGCTCGCGGCTGTATTATTGACGTTTTGCTGTTCAGTTTTCAAGGTTCATGTTGTGCGCCTTGTTTTGGCGACTTGATTACTATATCCTTTTTAAAACCTGATGTCAATACTATTTCAAAATATTTTTATCGGCTTGTTTCGAGGACATTTACAACTATAAACCGCGCGCTTGAAAAAATCAAGTGCTTTTCCAAAAAAAGATTTTTCTAATTTTTCTATAGTCAGTGATGAAGAACAAAAGGCCAGCTATTACAATACTCCCGCCAATAATTTGTGTGCCGCTGACTAACTCTCCTAGAATGAAGTACGCTAAAATCGCCGCACCTACTGGTTCAAATAGGATAGCTATCGAAATTACATTTGTGCTTACCCATTTCACTGCCCAATTGAACAGAGTATGTCCCAAAAGATTAGGGATGATAGCTAGTAATAGAAACCACATCCACTCTTCCTTCGGATAAGGACCAAACGACTCCCCTTTTGCAAGGATATAAAAGAATAGCGATATAGTACTGAAACCATAAACAATAAATGTATATGTAACTAAAGATAATCGTTTTCGCACATCTTGTCCGAATAGTAAATACGCTGTAATCAATGCGCAAGCAATAAGTGCAAGGATGTCCCCGAACAAAGCACTTCCACTTACCTGAAAGTCTCCATAAGCAATAACAATACTCCCTGTAATCGCTACTGCTCCAGAAATTAAAGTTTTCGCGGAGAGGCGCTCTTTAAAGAAGAAGTACGTTCCCGTAAATGCAAAAAGCGGCTGCAACGTTACTAGAACAGTGGAACTCGCAACAGAAGTATAATTTAAAGATTCGAACCATAAAATAAAATGGAAAGCCAAAAAGATACCGGCAATCGCTGAGAATATCCAGTCCCTTCTATTTAATTTTTTTATTTCAGGTAGATTGCTATAGAGGAAAACGGGGAGCATCAATAGAATTGAAAACAACATCCGGTAAAAAGCCGTTACGCCTGCATCAGCTGTAGTCATCTTAACGAAAATTGCAGACATCGCAACTGAGATAACTCCGACCAAAATGGGTATATAAGGATGAATCGTCGGTTTTTCCATAAGACACCTCTTGCTACATAAGATTTTAACATCACTTTTCAGTTTGCCATTTGCCGGCTCCTCATTCAACCGCAAAGCGAAATGGAGGTTTGTGATCTTGGAATTTTTCAGCGCACTAGAAATTTCCTCATTCGAAACATTTATGAAATTAACTATCGCCGCTGTTTTAAGTTTAGTTATAGGGTTGGAAAGGGAATTAAAGAGAAAGCCTGTTGGTTTGAAGACAAGTATGGTCATTGCCACCTTCAGCTGTCTATTGACCATTATATCAATTGAATCCGCTTATATTGCAGAGTCGAGCAGCTACGAAGGAGTAAATATTACAATGGATCCGCTACGGCTTGCAGCACAAATTGTTTCAGGAATCGGCTTCCTGGGTGCCGGTGTTATATTGAAACGAGGGAATGATTCGATTTCTGGACTTACGACTGCTGCGATGATCTGGGGAGCTGGAGGAATCGGCATTGCTGTCGCTGCGGGGTTTTATATCGAAGCAATGATGGCAGTTTTGCTAGTGCTTATTGGTATTGAAGTAATACCCCCCCTTCTTTTCCGCTTCGGGCCACAACGGCTGAGACAGACAGAAGCGAAGCTCACCGTGTATGTATCCGGTGAGGACGCTATCAGCGAAGTGATGGACGAACTGAAAGACAGCGGCATGACTATTGAAGACTTGTCAATTCTTCATCCCGAACAGGAAAATGGAACTTTGTACTACAAACTATCGATCCGCATGTCTTATTCGCAAGAAACAGAAACAATTGAACTGTATAGGGAGATTTCTTCTATTGATTGTGTGAAGCAAGTGGATATCGAAATGATTAACTAAAGGAGGAATTTTTTTGGGAGAATTTTTTGGACTCTTAAAGGGAGGAAATAAACCATCTCTTTACGCTGCATTAATCAACACATTTATTGCCATCATGAAAGGCGTTGCCTTTATGTTTACCGGAAATGTCGCCATGTTCGCCGAAACGATGCACTCTATCGGTGACGCGGCGAACCAATATTTTGTATTCATCGGCTCGGCCTTATCGAAAAAAGCTCCGACAAAACGGTTCCCTAATGGTTTTGGCCGCCTGTTGAATCTAGTTTTGCTTGCGGCAGTTTTGATCGTCGGAATCATGGCTTATGAAACCATCGTTGAAGGTTGGCATCAGATGACACATCCAATCGAAGCGGAAGGTTTTATCATCAGTGTCATTGTATTATCAATCGCAATTTTACTTGAGTTATTCGTGATGTATAAAGCCGGAAAAGAAGTATTGCATGAAGCGGGCGTAAAAGGCGGGGGTCTCTCGCCGTTGACTACAAGCTTTTTGCACTTGAACCGCGCAAAACCCGCTACGAAACTTGTTTTCTTGGAAGATTTGGTTGCTACAGCCGGGGGGATCTTGGCTTTAATCGCTGTCCTGATTGCCCATTATACCGGATTTCTTCAAATCGAAGGTGCAGCATCGATTGCTATCGGTTTCATGATGTTCTATGTAGTAACGAAGATATTCCTGGATAATGCACGGGGTGTCATTGGTGAAACTGATGAACAAATGGTCAATCACATTGCACATCTTCTTTCCGAAAGACCTTCTGTAAAAGATATCCGTGAGCTGGAAGTTGTGAAAGAAGGCGAGTTTCTTCACGTTGAAACTTTAGTGGAAGTTGATCCTAATCTAACCGTTAAAGAAGCTGACGATTTACAGAATCGTTTAGCTGAACTTATCCTAAGCCAGCCTAGCGTAGATGATGTAATCGTTTCACTTGATGCGGACGATGGCGAAAAACACTGGGTCCATGTTAGCAAGCGTCCTGAGTCATTGAAGAAAACCAAATAAAGAAATCCCGATGCATGACGATGCATCGGGATTTCCTTATGTTATAGCGAAGCTTGAAGGATTTTTTCTACATCTTGACCGTTTAATTTGTTAAAGTTGCCGAATTCGCCGTAGACGAGTGTTTTGTCGACGATATCCGAGAAACGGGAATCATCAATGTCGTAATCTTTCAAGCTGCTCGGAGCCCCAATTGATGTCCAGAATTCAACGAGCCGATCGATTCCTTCGTATGCGATTTCTTCATCGGATTTGTTTGCACGGTCGACCCCGAATACGCGAACGGCCATCTGCGCGAACCGTGCCGGGTTAACCGGGACGTTATGCCGCATCCATTGAGGGAACAGAATTGCCAAGCCGCCCGCATGCGGGATGTCATAAATAGCAGAAACTGCATGTTCAATATTATGGGATGCCCAATCCCCGTTATAACCCATCTGCAGGAAGTTGTTAAGACCCATGGTGCCCGCGAACAGAATGGTTTCACGATGTTCATAGCTATCAAGGTCATCCATGAGCTTTGGAGCCGTGTCGATTACTGCACGCAACACGCCCTCGATCATCTGGTCCTGTACCGGCGTGTTAGTTGCATTATGGTAATACTGTTCGAACATATGCGACATCATGTCCACTACTCCGTAAACGGTGTGGTTGCGCGGCACGGATTTCGTGTAGGTTGGGTCCAAAATAGAGAATTTAGGGAATGTCAACGGGCTGCCCCATCCGTATTTTTCTTCCGTTTCTTCATTTGTGATGACAGAACCGGCATTCATTTCAGAGCCGGTTGCAGCCAAGGTCAATACTGTACCAAACGGCAATACTTCTTTGGGCGTTGCTTTACGTGTCACAAAGTCCCATGCGTCGCCGTCGTATTTCGCTCCGGCAGCAATGAGTTTTGTGCAGTCGATGACAGAACCGCCACCAACTGCTAGCAGCATGTCGATATTCTCCTGTTTGCAGATTTCAATTCCCCGTTTTGCGGTCGAAAGGCGCGGGTTTGGCTCTACACCGGAAAGTTCATGAATTTCGACGTCCATTTCGTTCAATGTAGACATGACTTCATCGTAAACACCGTTTTTCTTGATGCTTCCGCCTCCATAAACTACCAATACCTTTTTACCATAATTTGGAATTTCTTTTTTCAGCGCTTCTAATTGGCCTTTGCCGAAAATTAATTTAACAGGATTGTAAAAAGAAAATGCGTTCATGTGATCTCCTCCTCCAAAATACGTTCAGTTTTCATTATGGATTTTCACTTCACAAAAAGCAAAAGTTTGAGCACAAGAAAACCGCCCGGCTAAGGCCAGGCGGTTATTTGTTATACCCATCCACGGAAGCGTGATGCTTCTGCAGTTCTTCTTGCACCGACCATATACGCAGCAAGGCGCATATCGATATTCCGGTTAGTGGCAACGTTGTATACGTTATCAAAAGCTTCCACCAATTTCTTCTCCAGCTTCTCGTCGACTTCTTCCTGTGTCCAGTAATAACCTTGGTTATTCTGTACCCATTCAAAGTACGAAACCGTTACACCGCCGGAACTTGCGAGCACATCAGGGACAAGCAATATTCCGCGATCCGTCAGAATCTTCGTTGCTTCAGCTGTAGTCGGGCCATTTGCAGCTTCAACTACGATAGAAGCTTTGATGTCATGTGCGTTTTCTTCTGTTATCTGGTTAGCGATTGCTGCTGGAACCAGGATATCGCAATCGATTTCGAACAATTCTTTGTTGGTGATGGTATTGTCGAAAAGCGTGGTGACCGTACCAAAGCTGTCGCGGCGGTCGAGGAGATAATCGATATCCAAGCCTTCCGGGTCATGCAATGCACCATAAGCATCGGAAATGCCGACAACTTTAGCGCCTGCATCGTGAAGGAATTTCGCCAAGAAGCTTCCTGCGTTACCGAATCCCTGGATTACGACGCGTGCACCTTTCATGTCAAGGCCACGTTTTTTCGCTGCTTCGTTGATGACGATTGTAACGCCTTGTGCAGTTGCCTTATCGCGGCCTTGAGAGCCACCTAGCACAATTGGCTTACCTGTAATGAATCCTGGTGAGTTGAATTCGTCAATCTTGCTGTATTCGTCGAACATCCAGGCCATGATTTGCGAGTTTGTGAATACATCCGGCGCGGGAATGTCTTTGTTCGGCCCGACAATCTGGCTAATGGCACGTACGTAGCCACGGCTCAGCTTTTCGATTTCGTGCATGGACATTTCGCGCGGATCGCAAATGATTCCGCCTTTACCGCCGCCGTACGGCAAGTCCACGATTCCGCATTTCAATGTCATCCACATGGAAAGTGCGATAACCTCGTCGCGGTTTACGTCGGGGTGGAAGCGTACTCCCCCCTTAGTTGGACCGACAGCATCATTGTGCTGGGCACGGAATCCCGTGAACACTTTGGTTTTCCCATCATCCATCCGGACCGGGATGCGCACTTCCAAGATCCGCATCGGTTCTTTCAGAAGTTCATACATCGAATCTTCGTATCCAAGTTTATCCAATGCAATTTTAATGACATCCTGCGTTGACGTCAACAAGTTCAAGTTTTCAGCCATTGTTTAATTTCGCCTCTTTGTATTTTAGTAATTACCCGCATCTAGTGTAACATGGCAAACTTCCATTTGCCACAAACATTGTTATTTTGTGAACACTTGGTGAATGCGCTCAAGCGCCCAGTCCAGCTCTTCTTTCGTGATGATCAGCGGCGGTGCAAAACGGATAACCGTATCATGCGTTTCCTTGCACAAAAGCCCGAGCTCTTTCAGCTGTTCACAGTAAGGGCGCGCTGCTTCCGTCAATTCCATTCCGATGAACAAGCCGCGTCCGCGGACTTCTTTGATGACAGGATGGTCGATTTTCTTCAATTCATCCATGAAGTAAGTGCCAAGTTCTTGCGAGCGTTCCGTGAGGTTTTCGTCTTGGATGACCTGCATGGAAGCAATGGATACGGCGCACGCTAACGGGTTGCCGCCGAACGTGGAGCCATGTGATCCCGGGTTGAAGACGCCGAGCACTTCATTGTCAGCAACGACGCAAGAGATCGGGAATACCCCGCCGCCAAGTGCTTTTCCAAGAATGTACATATCCGGATCTACATCTTCCCATTCACAAGCGAACATTTTACCGGTACGTGCAAGGCCGCACTGGATTTCGTCAGCAATGAACAATACGTTGTTTTCACGGCAAAGTTCGCGTGCTGCTTTCAAGAAGCCTTTTGGCGGCATGATGATTCCGGCTTCGCCTTGGATCGGCTCGATCAGGAAGGCTGCCGTATTGGGTGTAATCGCATTTTTCAATGCTTCCAAATCGCCAAACGGGACAATATTGATACCTGGTAGCATCGGACCGAAGCCTCGGCGGTATTCAGCGTCTGATGAAAGCGAGACAGCGGTCATCGTACGGCCATGGAAGTTACCTTCACAAGCAATGATTTCCGCTTTTCCATCTTCAACACCTTTGACATCGTATGCCCAGCGTCGAGCTGCTTTGATGGCGGTTTCGACAGCTTCCGCCCCTGTGTTCATCGGCAAGGCCATTTCTTTGCCGGAAATCTTGCAGATCATTTCGTACCATGGTGCCAGTTGGTCGTTATGGAATGCACGCGACGTTAGAGTGACGCGATCGGCTTGGTCTTTCAAAGCCTGGATGATTTTTGGATGGCGATGTCCTTGGTTCACTGCTGAGTAGGCAGAAAGCATGTCCATGAATTTATTGCCTTCTGGATCTGTTACCCAGACGCCTTCCGCCTTCGAGATGACGATCGGCAGTGGATGGTAGTTCTTTGCCCCGTATTGCTCTGTTTTTTCGATGATCGACTGTGTTTGTGTCATTCCAAATTCCTCCTTGAAATTAAGGCGAGATCCGCTGAGCCCTAGAGTCTAATGAAGTAGTCCGCATGGCTGGATGCGCTTAACGGCGCCTTTTTTTAAAAAAAGGCAGACACGGAGTCTGCCTTTTGCGCATCATTATACCATTAAACGAATAATTAAAACATTTCAGAAGTTGTTTGTGCTTGCATATGAAGAACCAAGTAGTCTGGCCCGCCCGCTTTTGAGTCAGTACCGGACATATTGAATCCGCCGAATGGCTGGTATCCGACAATCGCGCCAGTACATCCGCGGTTGAAATACAAGTTACCTACATGGAAGTCTTCACGGGCTTTTTCAAGGTTTTCACGGTTGTTCGTGATGACCGCTCCTGTCAAACCGTATTCAGTGTTGTTGGCGATTTCGATTGCTTCATCAAAGTCTTTCGCTTTCGAGAAGCCTACAACCGGCCCGAAGATTTCTTCCTGCATGATTGTGGAAGTAGGATCCAGATCAGCGATAACTGTCGGGTTGACGAAGAATCCTTTCGAATCGTCTCCATCCCCACCGGCTACTAAACGGCCATCTTTTTTACCGATTTCGATGTAATCCATGATTTTCTTGTAAGCAGCACCGTCGATGACAGGGCCCATGAATTTCGATTGGTCGACTGTGTTGCCGATCGTCAATTCATTCGTCAATTCCACCACGCGCTCGAGAACTTCGTCGTAAACATCCTCAACGATTATTGCACGCGAACAAGCTGAACATTTCTGCCCGCTGAAACCGAATGCCGATTTCACGATGGACTGTGCAGCGAGTTCCAGATCCGCTTCTTTGTCGACGACCATTGTGTCCTTGCCGCCCATTTCGGCGATCAAGCGCTTGATCCAAATTTGGCCTTCATTCACTTTTGCTGAACGTTCAGCAATGCGCAAACCGACTTGGCGGGAGCCCGTGAATGAAATGAAGCGTGTATTCGGGTGATCGACCAAGTAGTCGCCCACTTCAGCGCCAGGACCTGGGATGTAGTTGACGACGCCTTTTGGCATGCCAGCTTCTTCCAGAACTTCGATGAATTTATAAGCGACAACCGGTGTAGTTGATGCAGGTTTTAATAGTACAGTGTTCCCTGCTACCATAGCGGCCACGGTCGTTCCTGCCATGATAGCGAATGCAAAGTTCCATGGGGAAATGACAACGCCGACACCTAGCGGGATATAGTTATAACGGTTATCTTCACCTGGGCGGCTTTCAACTGGCATGCCGTCTTTTAGGCGAAGCATTTGGCGGGCATAGTATTCCATGAAATCGATTGCTTCTGCCGTATCTGCATCCGCTTCGTTCCAAGGCTTGCCTGCTTCTTTTGTCAATAATGCCGAGAATTCGTGTTTTCTGCGTCGCACGATTGCTGCTGCTTTGAACAAGACATCCGCACGTACTTCAGGTTTCACTTTTTTCCATGTTTTGAATGCAGCGTCCGCTTCTTGCATGGCTTTTTCTGCAAGCTCTTTATTTGATTTGGAGACGCGCCCAACGATTTCTTCTTTATCCGCCGGATTGAATGAAACGATTTTGTCTTCAGTCGTTACGCGTTCTCCGCCGATGATTAGCGGGTAATCCTGGCCGAGGTATCCTTCAACCGTTTTCAGGCCTTCCAAGTATGCATTGCGATTCTCCTCGATCGAGAAATCTGTGAATGGTTCATGTTTGTAGGGAATCATTGGGAATCCTCCTTCTAATTGAGCGAGCGCAAAAAAAATTTGCACTCTTAATCTGTTTCCACTTATAATAATGCAAAAGATTATTGCGTTTTTCAAGTATTTTAATCTAAAAAGTCAAAATAATTTTGAGGTGATGGCCATGAACGAACAACAAATGGACTTGGCCCCTTTTTATAAATTCGCTGGAGACCATGTAGCTGTAGGGATACACGCTATCGACAGCAAAGGGAAAACCATTTTGTACAATCGTAAGATGCGGGAAATCGAGGGCTTCGACTTTCAGGAATTAACGGACCGGTCGCTTTTGGAAATGTTCCGCTTTGACCAAACGCAGAGCACTTTGCTGCAAGTTCTGACGAGCGGAACCCCGATCTTGAATATCAAGCAAACGTATTGGAACCGAAAAGGACAGGAGATCACCACCATCAATGATAGTTATCCGGTTTTCGAAAATGGCGCGCTGATCGGGGCGATTGAACTTGCCCGGGATGTGACGACCTTGGAGCGGGTCATTTACCAACCGCTGAAGAAATACGAAGAGCCGATCACTTTCGCCAGCTTGACTGCGGTGTCGGCGAGCATGAAAAACATCATTGCCCGTGCAGAAAAAGCCGCAGCCGCTAAACTGCCTGTGTTATTGGTCGGTGAATCCGGAACCGGCAAAGAGCTGCTCGCAGAAGCGATCCATTCCGCACACGCTTCCGAGCTTCCGATGCATATCCTGTATTGCCACGGCACCGATAGCCGGTTGATCGACGAATTGGATAAGGAAATCGAACGCCTGCAGCACGGCACGATTTATTGTGAGCGCATTGACTTGTTGCCGCGCGCATTGCAGATGCAATTGCTCGAAGTGGTCGAACGGCATGCTTCAGGCGATTGTTATTTTGTTGCAAGCGTCGGCGATGATCCGGTCGAATTGATTTCCTCCAATACCTTGGTGAAAGACCTGTATTATTTCTTCTCGGCGATGACCATCAAAGTCGAGCCGCTGCGCCGCAGGAAAGAAGACATCCTGCCGTTTGTCGATGATTATTTCTCCCGGCACCGCATGAAAGTCGGGTCGGTCATCCGTTCCTTGTCGGATGAAGTCGAAAAATTATTCCTCAGCTATGATTGGCCGGGAAACTTGAAAGAACTCGAATTGCTGTTGGATGAGATCACGTCGCTCGTCACCACACAGGAAATCGTGACGGCGTCCATGCTTCCACACCATTTCAAGTTGAAAACCCAAAGCGGTTCGCTGCAGCCGGAAGATTTCCTGGTCCGTTCCGATAAGGATCTGCTGCCGCTTGAGGAGTATCTGCAGGAAGCGGAAATGTATTATTTGGAGAAAGCGATGGATCTATACGGAGGCAATGTGACTAAAGCTGCCCAGGCGCTCGGCATGAGCCGCCAGAACCTTCAATACCGTTTGCGGAAAATCAAAAAAAACGCACAATCGACTTAATGTCGGTTGTGCGTTTCTTAATATCTTATTGGCCGGAACGTTTGATCCATTCCTGCATTTTGTCTTTCAATGTGTTAAAGCCTTCAGAGTCACTCTCGTTTACATGAGATTGAAGAGATTGACGCGGCTTTTCACTTTTCTGGGCTGCCGGCGGTTGTTCTTGCAACGCGCGGATCGACAAGCTGATTTTTTTTGATTTATCATCGACGTCCAATACTTTCACGTCTACTTCCTGTCCAACAGACAAGTATTCGCTGACTTCTTTCACATAACCGTGCGTGATTTCTGAAATGTGGACAAGCCCTTGTGTTTGGTCGTCCAGTGCAACGAATGCACCGTATGGCTGGATTCCTGTTACTTTGCCGGAGACTTTATCTCCTGCTTGATACGTTTTTGTCATAGTTAACCGCTCCTAGTCTTTATCTAATTACTGTACACCTATTGGCATCTGTATATTATAGCACAAGTTGCATATAAGAGTAAAATCAGTAGCCAGGATACAGCTCAAAGCGCCAGCCTTCAGGCGTCAGGGCCAGCTGGAGATATTCAGACCATTGATTGCCCTCTTCCGTTTTATATAGGAGCTCTACACTGGCTTCCACTTGGTTTTCGATATTCAAATCCGTTGCCGTAAATGACATCGCTTCCAGGTTTTCGAAACCGGCGGATTGGTGGCTGCTGGCAAAATTGCGCCAGAATTGGGCTTCCCGTTCCCCCGCTCCGTCACCAAGCAAAGTATTGGCAACCGCTGTGTTTTCTTCATCTACTGCATGCAATAAAGCGTAAGCGATGACAAGCGGCGAAGTGTTTTTTGGCAATTCTTCTTTGTCCGCTAATGAACGGTAAGCTTCCATCGCCCTTTCCTGCAACTCAGGATCGGGCCCTTGAGAGAATTCTTGTCGTACGTATTGAACGAGCCAAATCTGGTCCTTTTCCGTCACCAATGCCGGCTGCAGCGGAGTGGCTTGGTGAAATCCGACATCCTTCTCTTCGTACATCACCATCGGCTGGATTACTACCTTCTTGTAAATGCGCTGAGCGGCTTCTTGCTGGATTTCAACCCATAGTGCATTTTCCGTCAGTTCAGGAACCGGCTCCCACTCATCCATGTACTGTTTCAGGCTAGGCTTGAGTTCGCTCTCGGCCAAAAGATGGTACATCGTTTCCGGGTCTTTTTCGTGATTGGCATAAAAATAAAGAAGGTAGATATCGAGCGGTTGCACGTCAGCGAGCAAATCGGGATCGTGGGATTTTCCGAAACGCCCGTACAGTTCTTTGACGCGGCTGTATTCAAAATCCGCCAAGTCCACCAGCTCGGACTCCAGCGGGAAATCACCGTTTGGCAAAGTCGCGCCCAGTTCCCCTTGCCGCTCCTGCTCGAGTATCTTTAGGCTGTCGGCATATTCCAGATTCTCTAAAGAATCGGAGTGCTGCCAGCCGCTGCTTTCCATTTCTCCGATCACCGGCAGCAGGATGGCCGCCAATGGGTCGTATAGGGTCAGCGTTTTCCAAAGCTTGCGAATTTCAGGCTTGACGCTGCCGTCCTCATAAATTTCATGTTCTGCGCCTTTGATGATTTGCCAGACGGTCTGTTCATACATGACCTCTATTTCTTCTTTCACCGCGCTGTCAGTTGGCTCTGTGATCAATAGCGATAGCATTGTATGCAAGGTACTGACCAGATGGGACGGTTCCACTAGCCAGCCCTGTTCATCAAAATAGGGGTAAAACCTGAATAGCTGTAAGTAATCAAAGGCAAACGGATGTGTCCGGAATTGCGGAAGCTGCTGCAGCTGGTCAATATCCTTCGTCAGCAAATGCATCCTGCCGGGTTCCGACAGACGAAAACGCAATCCATATTCCGGCCAGGCAGTAAGCAATTGCTCCAGATCAGCTGATGCCTCCGGAATATCTTCCAGCAAAAGCTGCGGCTCGCCGTAATGAGCGGATGCTTCGGGCAAGTGTTCTTCATTGTTCTTTAATACGCTTTCTGCAAAGACCTGCAGTTCGTTTGTTTTCGCAAAATACAATTCCATGAACCTGCCCATTTCATCGACGGGCATATGGCCCGAGTTCGCCAAGGATTCGCCCATCCCCTTTGGCGTCTCGACCATCCAAATCAGTTCTTCCATTTGCTGACTAAAAAGTTCCGCGTCGTCTTTATGCTGCTGCAGATGGCTACGGCTGAACAACTCGTCTTTTTCTCGGTCAGCGCTAGCGACATAGTCAAACTCCGCAAATTCCTCCTCTTCCAAGCCGAGGCGCTGTTTTGCGCTTTCCCTCGTCTCCACGTATTGCGTTTCCATTTCCTTTGCCATTTCCTGTGTCAATTGCCCTTCTGATGCTTCCGAAGCAGGAGGCAGACGGAAACTGTCGAAGAAAAAGGATGCGCCGACGACTCCTGCAAGCAAAGCAAGCGACGCTGCGACCAGCCAGATCGCCGGCTTTTTCACTTTCGGCGCTTGTTCTTTTCGCTGTACGCCAGCGGCTGGGCTTTCTTCCATCGGCGCTTCCCTGTCGGGGAGCTTGATCCGCTTGATGGATTTCTCCAGGAATTGCAGCCGCTGCATCAATTCTCGATGGTCCTCGATAGATAATTTTTCTGCTAATTTCCGCCTCGCCCTGCCCGCTAGTTCCACTAGCTCCCGTTCATCAATGCCAAGCGCCTGTGCGGCAAACGATGATTCACGTCCATTTACCAAATAAAGGACGGCAGCCATTCGTTCATTGAGCGGCAATGACTGGAGCGCCAAATGGCTTTCCCGGTCTTCCCGAAAACCAATTGCGCTCCCATCATTATGCAATGCGGGACTATGCGCCAATTGCGCTGCAGCGGCGCGATGAAGCTCCAACTCTAAATTGCCGGCTGCTACTTCACCGGCGGCAATAGCCAGGATCCGGTTGAACAACGCATCCGTCTGGTCTGCTGCCATTCCGTTTTGATAGGCGAATCGCCTAAGCTCTTCTTCCAACTGAGCCATTTCCCGGTCTTCGCTCCGATTATTCCCGCTTGCTGGATTGCTGTTTTTATCCATCTCCCCATCAGCTCTCTTTCCGGTGAGTTTCCTTTTATTTCTATTATACAGAAGAAATTCAATGCATTTTTAAATAATTCTATTTTTTTATGGAGTGCTCGTGTAAAATAGTGAAATCTAATCGATTTAGGAGGAACCAATTATGAAAGCACGTGAACAATGGACGTCCAAGATCGGTTTCATACTCGCAGCAGCCGGCAGTGCAATCGGCCTCGGGGCGATCTGGAAGTTCCCATACGAAACCGGCGCAAACGGGGGCAGCGTTTTTATTTTGCTGTTCATCCTGAGCACCGTCTTGATCGGCTTGCCGATTTTGCTTGCTGAATTCGTCATCGGGCGCCGCGGCCAGGCAGACGCCGTCAGCGGACTTAAAAAACAAGCACCCGGAAAGCCGTGGTATTTGATCGGCTGGTCCGGATTCATTTTTTCTTTCTTGATCCTTTCCTTCTACAGTGTCGTCGGGGGCTGGGTGCTGTCATACCTGGTACGCGCCGTCACCTTGCAATTGTCGGGGCTTGGCGATGAAGATTTTGCCGAGCTGTTCGGCGGCATCATCAGTAACCCATGGGAAGTGCTGATCGCACAAGCGGCGTTCATGGCGCTGACTATCTGGATCGTCCAAGGCGGCATCAAGTCGGGCATCGAACGCGCCAGCAAAATCATGATGCCGGCCCTGCTCCTTTTCTTCGTCGTCTTGATGATTCGTTCATTGACACTTGACGGGGCGATGGAAGGCGTGCGCTTCATGTTTGTGCCCGACTGGTCGTTCTTCAATTTCGAAACGGCTTTGGTGGCACTTGGACAAGCGTTCTTCTCCTTAAGTGTCGGCGTTGCCGGAATGATCACGTATGCTTCCTATTTAAAGAAATCCGAGAACTTGACGCGGTCAGCTGTCAGTGTCGTATCGCTGAACATCATCATTTCCATCATGGCCGGACTGATCATTTTCCCGGCAGTATTCGCACTTGATTATTTGCCGGATCAGGGGCCAGGGCTTGTCTTCATCATCTTGCCGGCCATTTTCGATCAGTTGTTCATGGGGCAATTCCTGATCATCATTTTCTTCATCCTGTTGCTGTTCGCCACCTTGACCTCATCCATCTCGATGCTTGAGATCACCGTATCAATCGCGGTCAAAAATAAATACGACCGCCGCCGCCGTTTGGCATTCATCATCGGCATGGCGATCTTCGTTGTGGGAATCCCGAGCGCTTTGTCATTCGGCGTCATGAGCGAGCCAGTATTCTTCGGCTACACATTCTTTGATTTCGTTGACATCTTGACGAGCCGCATCGGCTTGCCGCTCGGCGCATTGTTCATCTCCCTGTTTGCGGGATATGTCCTGAGCAATAAAGATGCGCATGATGAATTGACCCAGCAGCAGACGTGGGTCGAAGTATGGCGCGTGCTGGTCCGCTATGTTGCGCCAGTTGCCATCATCGTTGTGTTTATCAATGGAATCATTGATATTTTCTCCTGATGCCATTGTTCGAAAAATGCCACAACTCTTTATGTAAGAAAACGCTCCCGCATGGTATGATAGAGCTAGAAGGAAGTCTTTAAGAAAAGGAGTGTATGACTTTGAAAAAAGATTTGCACACCCAATTGAAAATGCTGCGGGAAGAGCGCAACCTGTCGCTTGATGATTTGTCTTTGAAGACACGCATCGGCACTGCACGCCTTGAATCCTATGAGAGCGGCGAAGAAGTACCATCTGTCCAAACGATCCTCGTTCTGTCGAACGCACTGGAAGTACCCGCTTCCAACTTGCTTGACGGACTGGAGACACCAAAATAAAAAAGCTTCGGCAATGCGCCGAAGCTTTTTTATTTCGCTTTTTTAAATGATGTGTTTTTCTTCGTACTTTACAGCCAATAACTTATAGGAAACTTCCACGCACTTTTCCAACGGAATCCATTGCTTGAACGAAAACCCGTAGATTTCCTGGATCGCTTTCGCTAAATCGGACGGATGGTCGATAGCGTGCAAGCTGTCGATGACATCGGCTGCTTCTGCCCCGTATTTACCCATGCCGACCGAGAACGGGTCCCACCCTTCAAGGATCCTTAATGCCCTTTTATCCATTTCAACCGTATCCATTCGTTTTCACCTATCATTCCTGTATCGTTAAAAGCTATAATATCATAGAAACCAAAAAGAAATGAGGAGATTGCTTTGAATTTGTTCGAACAAGTGCATGACCGCAGGAAGACCCGTTCCGTCAAATGGGAACGGATGGAGAAAGTCTATGGCATCGATGATGCATCCGGCATATTGCCGATGTGGGTAGCCGATATGGACTTTCCGGCTCCACCTCCAGTGACAGACGCTTTGCGAGAACGATTGGAACCTCCGATTTTCGGTTATTCATACATATGCGAGGAATGCAAAACGGCTGCTGCGCACTGGCTGGAAAAGCGTCACGGTTTAACGGTGGAAACGGAGTGGATGCTGTTTCATCAAGGCGTCATCCCAGCCATGGCAAGCATCATCGATGTCTTTACCGAATCCGGTGATCATGTACTGGTTACGCCGCCTGTCTATCCGCCATTTTTTTCTATCCCTAAAAACCTGGGACGCGGGGTGCTATATTCCGAATTAACAGAGCAGGACGGCGAATACGCCATCGATTGGGTTGATTTTGAAGCCAAACTCGAAAAAGCACGGTTATTCATTTTGTGCAATCCACATAACCCGGGCGGCAAATTGTGGACTCCGGCGGAACTGGAGAACATCGTCCAGTTATGCGCACGCCACGATGTCTTGATCCTATCGGATGAAATCCATAGCGATTTGATCCATACAGGTGAAACCCATACACCGCTTCTTTCGGTTGCCGGCAGTGAACAGGATCGCATTTTCACATGTATCGCCCCAACGAAAACATTCAACCTGGCCGGCATCCAAGCGGCCATGATCGTCGCTTCTGACCCAGATAGGCGCCTGCGTTTGGAACAGCATATGCAAGCACATGGCACCGGCTCGTTGAATGCTTTTGCGCCTGTTGCATGGAAAGCTGCATATGAACAGGGGGAACCGTGGCTGAACGAGCTGCTCGAAGTATTAGCGCATCATATCGATTATGGGGTGGAGCGGCTCGAACGTGAAGCGCCTGGCTTGAAGGTCCGGAAGCCCCAGTCGACTTATTTATTGTGGATCGATTACCGTGCGCTGGGCTTCACTGAAGAAGAAGTGATGAAGCGCCTGCTGGAAATTGGAAAAGTGGCGCTTGAACCCGGTTCGAAATACAGGGAAGCTGGCCGCGGATTCCTGCGCATGAATATCGCCTGCCCGACACAGACTTTGGAAGATGGTGTGGGCCGGGTTGTCCGTTCACTTCGGTAAAGCTTCCCTATAAACAAAGAAAAAAAGCTATCACATTCGATAGCTTTTTTTCTTATTGCTCGATGATGTCAATCGATTCGATAACAACGTCTTCAAGCGGTTTATCATTTTGGCCCTTTTCGACTGCAGCGATTTGGTCGACGACGTCCATGCCTTCATCGACCTGGCCGAAGACGGTGTGCAATCCATCCAGCCAAGGCGTTCCGCCCATTTCTTCGTATGCGGCAGTGATTTCCTCTGGGTAATCGGCGGCACTACCTTCTTTTATTTCTTTTGCCTGCACGATAAAGAATTGGCTGCCATTCGTTCCCGGACCGGCATTCGCCATCGACAAGGCGCCGCGGAAGTTGAATAACCGATCGCTGAATTCGTCTTCGAACGGCTCACCATAAATACTTTCGCCGCCGCTTCCGGTGCCTGTCGGATCACCGCCCTGCAACATGAAGTTTTCGATTACCCGATGGAAAATGACCCCATCATAATACCCGGACTCGGCATGGCCCAGGAAATTCTCCACCGCTTTCGGTGCGATTTCTGGGAACAGCCTGATGCGGATCGTGCCTTCTGATGTATTCATATCGACTACCGTTTCTTCCGTTATGCCTTGTTCAAGCTGCGGATAGCCTTGCACTTCTTCTGTTGAATCGGATTCCGTGCCGCTTGTCCCTTGTTCTTCCGTATTTCCACAAGCTGCCAGCGCAATAGCAGCAATCAAGAGGATTACTAGCCAACCATATTTTTTCATTTCGTTTCACCCCGCTTTATTCTAGCATAGAATTATTCAGAATACAGCGGTAATTTGTTCTGCTTTTTTCGTGTAACGAACTATTATATAATATAGGAAGAGTTTTGGTTTTCAGAAAGAAGGGGTTCCAACTGGATACTCAAAAAAGAAATTTCTACATCATCATGTTCACCAATTTCCTGGTCGCCGGCAGCACGACGATGATCATGCCGTTTCTATCGCTATACATCGAATCGCTCGGCAATTTTTCGGATGAATATGTGCAGCGCTGGTCAGGGCTAGTGTTTGGCGTAACTTTCGTTGCCGCCCTGTTCATGTCGCCGGTATGGGGGCGCATCGCCGACAAATACGGCTTCAAGCCGATATTGATCATCAACGGCTTCGGGATTGCCACCAGCATCTTTTTAATGGGGACGGCCGATTCCGTGCTGGGGTTGTTCATGATCCGCTTGTTTATGGGAGTCGTCACGGGATTCATCCCGACTTCGCTCGCCTTTGTCAGCTCGCAGACGTCCAAGGAGACGGCCGGCAAAACGCTTGGCACACTGCAGATGGGCAGTGTATCGGGGACTTTGTTCGGGCCGGTACTTGGCGGCTTGATGGCGGATGCGTTCGGCTTCACTTACACCTTCCTCATCACCGCCACGATTATCGGTATCGCTGCATTGTTTGTCGTCTTCGGGCTGAAGGAAATCCGCAAGCCGAAACGAAAAGATGCCCATGTCTATGCGCGAAGCACGGTCATCCATGGCATCCTGCACCACCGTTTGCTGCTGAATGTCATGATCATCACGGCATTAATCCAAATCGGCAATTTCAGCATCCAGCCCTTGCTATCTTTATACGTGGCGGAATTGACGGAAGGCACCGCACAAGTGGCCTTTCTTGCAGGTGTCACATTCAGCGCGACAGGGGTCGGCAATTTGCTGTTCGCTAGGCTTTGGGGACGGCTGGGAGATTCGGTCGGTTATGAGAAGATTCTCGGCTTGCTTTTGCTGCTTGCATTCTTGTTCATCATTCCGCAAGCTTTCGTCACTGAGTTATGGCAGCTCATCGTCCTGCGCCTATTCTTCGGTGTAGCGGTCGGCGGCATGATCCCGACTACAACGGCATTGATGCGCCGCGAAGCGCCGATCGACATCCAGGGCGAAGTAATGGGTTATAATACGAGTTTCCGCTTTCTCGGAAATATCGTCGGCCCGATGTTCGGCGGTATCGTCAGCGGGTTTATCGGGATTTCCTCGGTATTTATCGTGACGGGCACATTATTCGTTCTCGCCTTCGCTTTCCTCTGGTATACAAAAAAACAACCGGAACAGGATTTCGAAGACGTCCTTTTAGAACAGGAATTGAAACATTCCTAGCTATGCCCCATAACACCTGTTGAAGGAAAAAAACTTCCTTTCACAGGTGTTTTTTATGCGCTTTTTTAAATTCGCAATTTTCAGATTTCTGAGTTTCTTCCTATTTCAAAACACACGAAATCTTCACGCGCTTCCTCATCACCTCAAGGGTGTGCGGTGCAAAACCGCTCTCAATGCGTTATACTTTTTAATTAGAAACTCATCACGTACCACTTTGGAAGGAGGATTCATTTGTCTCTTGTATTTCTGATTTTCATACCGATCCTTGCAGCGCTGTTTATACCGCTGCTATTCAAGCGGCTCGGCCAGATCCATACAGGCTGGTTCGTTTTGCTGGTGCCGGCAGCGCTGTTCTTATACTATGCCACCCGTCTTCCCTCAGTTATGGAAGGTGGCACTTATGTATCTGAACTTTCCTGGATCCCTTCCCTCGATATTGCCTTTGTCGCGTATCTCGATGGGTTGAGTTTATTGTTCACCTTGCTGATCACCGGTATCGGCGCACTCGTCGTGCTGTACTCGATTTTCTATTTGGACAAGCACCGCGAACAATTACATAATTTCTATGTGTATCTTTTGATCTTCATGAGCGCCATGCTTGGCGTCGTGCAGTCGGATCACTTGATCACGCTGTACTTGTTCTGGGAATTGACTTCGATTTCCTCATTCCTGCTGATCGCCTATTGGTATACGCGCGACCGTTCCAGATTTGGCGCATTGAAGTCGATGATGATTACCGTCTTCGGCGGGTTGATGATGCTTGGGGGCTTTGTGTTGCTCAGCATCATGGGCGGCACGTATTCAATCCGTGAATTAATCGCCCAGGCTCCGGAACTCGCCCAGCACGATTTCTTCATCTGGGCATTGGTTCTTGTACTGCTCGGTGCATTTACGAAATCGGCACAGTTTCCATTCTATATCTGGTTGCCGGACGCGATGGAAGCGCCGACGCCAGTCAGTGCCTATCTCCACTCCGCGACGATGGTCAAAGCCGGCATTTATTTAGTCGCCCGCTTGACCCCTGTGTTCGCCTTATCTGAAGTGTGGATGTGGCTCGTCGCCGGCGTCGGGTTATTCACGATGGTATGGGCATCGTTCTTTGCCTTGAAGCAAACGGACTTGAAAGGGATCTTGGCCTTCTCGACCGTCTCCCAGCTCGGGCTGATCATGTCCTTGCTTGGTGTTGCTGCAGCCGCTTACCACGTCGAAGGCGCTGCTGATACTTATCTTAAATACGCAGCGTTCGCGGCGATTTTCCATTTGATCAACCACGCAACTTTCAAAGGAAGCCTGTTCATGATCGCGGGTATCGTCGACCACGAAACAGGAACGCGCGACATCCGAAAACTCGGCGGTTTGATGAGTTTGATGCCTGTCAGTTTCACCGTCGCATTGATCGGCTCCTTGTCGATGGCAGGCCTTCCGCCTTTCAACGGCTTCCTCAGTAAAGAGATGTTCTTGACGGCGATGCTATCGCTGCAGGAATTCAATATGTTCTCGATGGACGTCTGGTGGGTCTTGTTCCCGATCATCGCTTGGGTCGGCTCGGTCTTTACGTTCATCTATAGCTTGTATTTCGTGTTCCACACTTTCGCCGGCAAACACCAGCCGGAGCAATTGCCGAAACAAGCGCACGAGGCACCGATCGGCATGCTTATTTCACCGGTCTTCCTTGCCGCGTTGGTCGTAATGATTTTCTTCATTCCGAACTTGATCGGCGATTGGCTTGTCAAACCGGCCGTTGCCGCCATCCAGCCGTTCCTTTATGATTCGCCGCAGAATGTGGACATCCATGTTTCCGCTTGGCACGGCTTCAATACCGAATTGTTCATGACGCTCGGTATTTTTGCCATCGGCGGCTTGATGTTCTGGACGCTGCGTAAATGGCAGCACCTCTACGACCTGTATCCGGATGCCATTTCACTCAACCGCCTTTACGATGAAATGATGCTGCTCAGCGGCGGAGGGGCCAACCGCTTCTCACGTATTTACATGACTGGCTTTATCCGGTCATATCTCGTCTATATGTTCAGCTTCATGACCTTCATTGTGTTGCTGACTTTGTTCTTGAACGAAGCTTTCCAGATCGACTTCAGCAATTTAGCGCCAATTGGCGTCTATGAAATCGTCATCCTGCTGGCTTTGGTCGGTGCGACTTTAACGATTCTCGGCTCCAAGTCCCGCCTGACCGCAATTATCGCGCTGGGTGCTGTGGGCTATTCGATTGCGTTATTATTCGTCATCTTCCGCGCACCCGACTTGGCGTTGACGCAACTCGTCATCGAAACTATCTCGGTCGCCTTGTTCTTGCTGGCGTTCTACCATTTGCCGCAAATCAGCCGCAAAGAAGAGCGCATGAAATTCCGTTTCGGCAATGCACTCGTCGCACTTGCCGTAGGCGTCACGATGACCTTGGTCGCCTTGTCGGCCCATTCACAGAAAGCCTTGCCTTCGATTTCCGAGTTCTACAAGGAAACGGTTTACTCGGAAGCAGGCGGCGGAAATATCGTCAACGTCATTCTCGTTGATTACCGCGGCTTTGATACCTTGTTCGAGATTGCAGTGCTTGGCATTGCGGGCATCGGGATTATTACGATGATCCGCCTTCGCCTCACGAAAAAGGAGGGTCAGCATGAGAACAAATGATGTCATGCTTCAAACCGCCACAAAAGTGGTGACCTTCATCATCCTGATGTTTGCTGTCCATATTTTCTTCGCCGGGCATTATACGCCAGGCGGCGGGTTTGTCGGGGGGCTGTTGACTGCAAGCGCCATCGTCTTATTGATGCTTGCATTCGATATCCCGACTATCAAGAAAATCCTGCCGATCAATTACGTTGTGCTGACAGCTGTCGGCTTGTTGATTGCCATCGCAACTGCCAGCGCCTCGATCATTTTTGATGTCCCATTCTTCACACACGCCTATGATTATTTCGATCTGCCGCTGTTCGGTAAAACTTCCCTGCACTCGGCATTGCTATTTGATATAGGCGTCTATTTGGTTGTTGTAGGAGTAACGATGACCATTATTCAAACGATTGGAGAGGATGAATAATGGAAATAGTCATGTCGGTTGCCATCGGCTTATTGTTCATGGCAGCTGTATATTTAATGCTATCGAAAAGTTTGATCCGCATCATTATCGGCACCGGCCTCTTGAGCCACGGCGCACATCTTTTACTATTGACAATGGGTGGCCTTGGCGGCACCGCGCCGCCGGTCGTGGCGGATGGGGTTTCGGCAGCCGAGTATGCCGATCCTCTGCCACAGGCGCTGATCCTGACAGCGATCGTCATCTCGTTCGCGGTCACGTCCTTCTTCCTGGTGCTCGCTTATCGCGCATACCAGGAACTCGGCACAGACAATATGGAGCTATTGAGAGGTACAGAAGATTATGAGTAACTTAGCCTTGTTCCCAATAGTCATCCCATTGATTTTTGCCGCTATCTTGATGTTGTTCCCTAAAAAGCTGCATATGCAGCGCACAGTGGCGATTGCCGGAGTAGTCACGACACTCGCCTCTGCGCTTATACTATTCTCGAAAGTCAACAGCGACGGCGTCCAAGCCGTCACACTCGGCAGCTGGCCTGCCCCGTTCGGCATTTCCATGGTCTCCGATATGTTCTCGGTACTGCTAGTACTGAGTTCTACTATCGTCACGATGTTCGTGCTGTTCTACAGCATCCCGACAATCGGCGTGAAACGGGAGCAGTCGTTCTACTATCCGGCTGTGCTGTTCTTGATGACCGGAGTCAACGGCGCTTTTACGACAGGCGATATTTTCAACTTATTCGTCTTCATCGAAGTGCTGCTGATGGCTTCCTATGCATTGATCGTACATGGCGGTGAAAAACCGCAGCTGCGCGAATCAATCAAATATTTACTCGTGAATATCATTTCGTCGGCATTGTTCGTTTCAGCGGTCGCGTATTTGTACTCCGTCACCGGAACGCTCAATATGGCCGACTTGGCCGTCAAGATCCCCCAGATTGAAGCGGTCGGCATCCTGACGGTCATTGCCGTCCTGTTCCTGGTCGTCTTCGGTTTCAAAGCGGCGATCTTCCCGCTTTACTTCTGGCTGCCAGGCTCGTATTTTGCCCCGCCAATGGCGATTCTTGCCCTATTCGGCGCCTTGCTCACAAAAGTCGGCGTTTACGCCATCATGAGAACCTATACATTGTTCTTCACGATGAATACCGGATTTACGCATGAATTGCTGGCGATCATCGCAATTTTGACAATCCTTGCAGGCTGCGTCGGGGCGCTCGCGTATTTTGATGTGAAAAAGATCATTATCTATAACATCATCATCGCGGTCGGTGTCATCTTGTTCGGCATCTCGCAAATGAACGCAGCGGGTGTCGAGGGCTCCATTTTCTACTTGGTGCATGATATGCTCATCAAAGCGGCGCTGTTCCTCCTGGTTGGCATCTTGACCGTCATCTTTGGAACGAGCGATTTGCGCAAGATGGGCGGATTGATCAAGAACTATCCAGTCTTTGGCTGGACCTTCCTGGTCGCGGCATTCGGCCTTGCCGGCATTCCCCCGCTAAGCGGGTTCCCAGGCAAACTGCTAATTGTCCAGGGCGGCTTTGAAGGCACCCATTTCTGGGGCAGCCTCGTGATCCTCGCGACCAGCCTTCTCGTGCTGTTAAGCGTTGTGCGGATATTCATCTACGCATTCTGGGGTGAGCCCGCCAGGATTAAAACAATCAATAGAAAACACTATCTGTCGATGTTCGTCCCGACAGCCATCCTTGTCGCCTTGACTGTAGTCCTTGGCGCCGGTGCGGAACTCTTCATGCCGTTCATTTCGGACGCAGGTGAAGTGCTGCTGAATCCATCGCTCTATATTGATGCGGTATTAAAGGAGTAGGTCAATATGTCTTTACAAGTTCTATTGAATTTCTTCCTGGCGCTCGTCTGGATGTTCATGACCGTGTCGTTCACTCCTTCCGGATTCGTCATCGGCTTTTTGGTCGGCCTTGGCATCATTGTCCTGATGCGCCGCTTTTTCTCAAAACGGCTGTACATTCTGCGCGTCTGGGCATTGATCTCGCTATTCCTGCTATTCCTTCGTGAACTTTTCCTATCGAGTATACAGGTTTTCGCTATCGTCATCCGCCCGAAAATGAACATCAAGCCGGCCATTTTTGAAATGGAAACGGAACTCAGCAACGACTGGCAAGTGACTTTATTGTCAGCTTTGATCACATTAACGCCAGGCACCTTGGTCATCGGCATTTCAGAAGACCAAAAACGCCTGTATATCCATGCATTGGATTTCGAAGACATCGATTCGGCCGTATCATCCATCAAAAATACGTTTGAACGGGCTATACTGGAGGTGAGCCGGTCATGATGATGTTTTATTGGATCGCTTTGATGGTTGTCAGTTTTTCTTTCGCCGGCCTCTTGTTTCGCCTGGTCAAAGGGCCGACTGTTGCAGACCGCGTCGTAGCCCTCGATTCCATCGGGGTCAGCCTAGTCTCGATTGTGGCTTTGTTATCGCTTATCATTGAGACGGAATTTTTCCTGGAGGTCATTCTGCTGATGAGCATCCTGTCCTTTATCGGAACGGCCGCTTTCGCGAAATTCCTGGAGAGAGGGGAGATTTTCGATCGAGATCCTCGTTGATATCCTAATCGTTGTTTTAATCGCCACTGGAGTGCTTTTCAGCGCCGTCACCGCGCTCGGGTTAGTCAGGCTGCCGGATGTCTATACACGGACACACGCTGCCTCTAAGAGCTCGACGCTTGGTGTATTGTCGATCCTGCTCGGTACCTTCGTCCATTTTTGGTTCAATGAAGGCATCTTCAATACACAGATGGTCATCGCCATCGCCTTCCTGTTCATCACGCAGCCCGTCGCCGGACATTTGATCGGCCGCGCCGCTTATATGACAGGCATCAAAGTCGCGGAAGAAACGGTTCGTGACGATATGGGCCCTGCGATTGAAAAGCGCCGGAACAACCCGCAGGAAGAACTTGAAAACGAATAAAAAAACTGCAGCCGATTTGGCTGCAGTTTTTTTATTGCTTATTGCCCAGCTTCTCTACAAATAGCGCAAGCGTGCGCACCATGGCACCCGTTCCGCCTTGCGGGCCCAAATCATGCGCCGCATCGGCATGTGAGGTTCCGGCGATATCCAGATGGATCCACGGCGTGTCGCCGACGAACTCACCCACAAAACCGCCGCCGAAGATCATATGGCCGTCGCGCCCGGGTGAATTGTTCAAGTCAGCTACATCGCTTTTACGCAGCCGCTTCTTGTCGTTTTCTGTGAGGGGCAATTGCCAGACGAACTCGCCCGTTTTCTTCGAGACTTCCAGCAGTTTTCCGAAGAAGGCGCTGTCGTTCGTCAAAGCGCCCGTTTTGTCTTTGCCGAGCGCAACGATGACGCCGCCCGTCAAAGTTGCCACATCCACCACTTGGCTTGCGCCGAGCTGCATGGCATACGTGACCGCGTCCGCCAATACCAACCGGCCTTCTGCATCGGTATTAAGGATTTCGATGGTCTTGCCGCTCATTGATGTGATGACATCGTCCGGCTTGAAGGCATTGCCTGACACCATATTGTCGGTGGATGCAATGACCGCCACCACGTCCTTGTCCGGCTTCAGCTCGCCAATGACACGCATCGCGCCGAGCACAGCCGCAGCTCCGCCCATATCCCCTTTCATGCCGACGATGCCGTCTTTCGGCTTAAGGGAATAGCCGCCCGTGTCGAACGTGATGCCTTTTCCGACAAGCGCAAGCGGTGCTTCGAAACTGTCTGTCGCTTTGTATTTCATGACGATCAGACGCGGTTCTTCGACAGAGCCTTGGTTGACCGCAAGCAGCGCGCCCATCCCGAGCTCTTCGATTTCGCTGCGCCCAAGGATCTCCGTTTCAAATCCGTAAGCTTCGCTAAGCTCTTGTGCATATTCCGCCATCGCCGTCGCAGTCAGGATATTCGCTGGCATGTTGACGAGTGTTCTTGCTTCGTTCACTGCCTCTGCATGGACCGTCCCGACGAATGCTGCATGGCGGATGGCATCTGCTGTATGATCAGTCAAGAAACTCAACGATTCCAGACGGTGATCCACTTCATTGGACCCAGTTTTATAATCGGCAAAGCGGTAAGCGCCCATCTGGATACCTTCTGCCGCCACATGTGCGACTTGCTCGCTGCTTACTTCCCCATTTTCGAAGGAAGCCGTGTAGATAGCGGCATGGCGGATTTTTTCCTTGACCAATTGCTTTCCGGCGATGCCGAATGAACGGCGCAAATCATCTTCCGTCACTTTTTTGCGGTCTCCAACCCCGACAAATAGGACGCGCGGGATATCGCCTTTCAAAGTAGGATAAATGCTTAGCGACCCCGAATCGAATGATAAGCCGCCTTTGATCCAGTCGGCGAGACGTCCGTCAAAGCGCTCTTCTAAGGTTTCCCATCCTTCTGCATTTTCGGGGTGCCGGCTTAAACCGACGATTAGAATTTCTGCTTCGTTGTGTTCTGTGGGTTTCAATACATTGATTTCCATACATATCCTCCTTTTAACTTCATAACCAGTGTACCATTACTTCGGCTCCCGGAATAGCTTGACAAAGCGCGTGCTGCCACAGGCATATGGTATACTTTCTGTACGGAAATTAAGTGGAAGGGGCTGCTTGCCAAATGGAACTCTTATCCAATACGCCATTAATGATTGCGCTGTTTGCGATTTTTTTCGCCCAATTCGTCAAAATCCCCATTCAATACGCGGTTACCCGGGAACTGAATTGGGGGCTTTTCACTTCGACAGGCGGCATGCCAAGTTCTCACTCTGCTGCAGTGACTTCCCTGACGACTGCGGTCGCTTATGAGGCTGGCATTTCATCCACGGTATTCGCGGTGTCCGCCTTATTTGCGGTGATCACCATGTATGATGCAACCGGTGTTCGGTTCCAGGCAGGACAGCAGGCATTGACAATCAACCGTTTGCGGCAGGATTTGAATAATTTCATGGAAGAAACACGCAAATGGCCTTCGAAAAAAGAGGAAGAGAAAATCGAGGAACTTAAAACGCTACTCGGCCACAAACCGAGCGAAGTGTTCATGGGAGCGCTGACAGGAATCGCGCTGTCCGTCATCTTCTACAGCATGCTATAGAAAAAAGCCGGCCCGCAAACGCGGACCGGCTTTTCCATTAGTGGCATCAAAACATTTGATACCCCATCTTGCGCAATATTTTCATGACGATTCCGGAAGTGACTGCCCCGAGGAATCCAGCCGTCAGAACGGCAATATCACTGCCTGTCAAGGATTGGATGGTCTCACCGAGCATCGAAAAGGACTCGCCTGGGGCCGTAAAATAATCAAACACGCCGACATCGTCAATGACGAGCAGGATGACAACCGGATATACGACCGCCATCAGCCACGTCATACGCAACAGCATGTTCAGTAAAAAGCCGATGCCGAAAAACATCACATAAAAAAGCAGGATGGAAATGATCAATTGGACAATGGTAAATGAACTGTTCATGGACTCTAACCTCCGTTATTCCTTTCCTCAGTTTACCCGAAAGACAAACCCCTTTCAATGCGGAGGTACAGTATTCATGACTTTGTCACAGAAGCGCTGCCCATAGGAAAAAGAGCAGCTGTCGCAGCTGCTCTTTCGATTTTTCATAGTTTATTTGTTTTTACCGGATCCTGAACAGCAGGAGCACGTTTCGGAGCCGCCCAACCGTAGTTGGAAATATCCTTGGCCCGCGCAGTATGGGCAATGGTTTGCAGCAGTTCTCTTCTTGAAGACTGTCATTCGAAACACCTCCTCTGTTGTTTTTAATATTCTGATAGTTGGTAATATATCACGTATCGCAAAACACAGCAAACGAAAAAAGGCGTTTGTAAACGGATACAAACGCCTTTTTCTCATTTATTCTCTTTTATACTTTCCTATTCTTTATTTTTCAAAATAATCTGTTAATTTTGTTTTTCATTTATGCCGGAAAAATAATTTATAGTCTGTGTAGCCGAAAATATGCCCAGGGTCGACGTCTTCGATGGGCTCAAATCCTTCCTCTACTATGTAAGAAGCCATTTCATGGAGCATGACCGAAGCACCTTCATCGCACGACAAGTCTTCAGGCGAGCGCCATGCAGCTTCATAGAGCTCTTCTTGCTGGGCTAGAACGGGCTGTGTTTCCTGCAGCGGGCGCAGCAAGAACACTGCCATGTTATCGCTGATTCTTCCCTTTATGACCCCGGAACGGAAACCGATCATGCCGATCACTGTGCAGTCGATCCCGGTTTCTTCCTTCACTTCCCTTAAAGCCGCTTGGTCGACCGTTTCGTCTTTTTCGACAAACCCCGCCGGCAGCGACCATTTTCCGTGCAGCCCGCCGTAACGCTTCTTGACGACGAGCCATTCGTTTCGTTGATTGACGACCAAGCCCGCAGCACCGAGCCAGACGTCTCCCCTTTTGCTTCTTGACATGGCTTCCACTCCCTCCATCGCTATGTGAAAAAAAGCCCCCCGCGCTGGGAGGCTTTGATGTTTATAGTACGTTGAATTTACCTTTCTTCAAGACAAGACCGGCTCCGCCGATCATGTACAATGCGCGGTTGTCGATCATTTTCTTCATGAATGACGCGCGTTTGCCTGTCACTTTCTTGCCGAAGACAACGCCAATCGCATCTTCGTCGCCAAGAGAGCATACTGTCCCTTTCAAGTCAGGAACGAACTCTTCTGTCGTCCCTTCGCCAGCAAGCGCTTTGATGTTTTTCGCAATGCGCTCGCCTTGCTGCATTGCAATCTGTGCAGTCGGCGGGTACGGGCGGTTTGTTTCTTCGTTGATCATCAATGCGCAGTCGCCGACGATGAATACATCCGAATAGCCCGGTGCGCGCATGTCTTTTTCGACTTTGACGCGCGCGCGCATGCTTTCGATGGATGTTTCTTCAATCAAGCGGTTTCCGCGGACGCCAGCAGCCCAAACGACTGTGCCGGCATGGATGAATTCGAACTCATCATCATTCTTCTTGATCTTCACGCCTTCAGGAGTCGCCTCAACGACTGGCGTTCCGATAGAGAATTCAATGCCTTTGGCTTGAAGATGGCCGACTGCATAATCCACCAATTCAGGGTCGAATCCTGGCAAGACCATCGGTGCAGCTTCTACACAGATGACACGTACTTTTTCGCGCGGCACGTCGAACTCTTTGCAAAGTTCCGGCACGCGGTTTGCAAGTTCCCCAAGGAATTCGATTCCAGTGAATCCAGCTCCGCCGACAACGATCGTCAAGCGGCTGTCGTTCTTCACTTCTTCAGTGGACCATGTCGCAAACTGGAATTCGATATGCTCGCGGATATAGCGCGCAGCTTTGACATTGGCGATGGACAACGCATATGTGTCAAGGCCTTCGATTCCGAATGTTTCTCCTTCAAAGCCAAGCCCGATGACAAGGTAATCATATGTGAACTCCCCGTTGTCAGTCGAAACTTTTTTGCTGTCTACATCGATGCCTTCGACAGTGGCTTGGACGAAATTCACTTTGCCGGTATCGATGACGTCTTTGATGTCGTAGCGCACTTGTTCCGGAAGCAATGTACCTGCTGCTGCTTCATGGAGCCATGTGCTTTCGTAATGATATTCGTTTTTGTTGATGAGCGTAATGTCCGCAGCGTCTGTCCCAAATTCTTTTTGCAAGTTCACTACAGTAGTCAATCCACCATAGCCTGCACCTAATACTAATATTGACGGTCTTTTCAACACAATCGCAACCACCTTCAAGTCATTTTATGTACCGGAAATAATAAAACAGATTCCAGTAAACACCTATCCTCTATATTAGCCCTTTTGCAAATGCTTTTCAACAGTTGAATGCCCTTACACAAGATGCGCGACAAAAGGGAAAATTGAAAAAACCCGCTTCTGTGAAGGAGCGGGTCGGTTCATCAGCAATTTTCAGGCGTTCCTGCTTTTTTCGCGGTGCGGAAACTCGTGCCGCAGCCGCATGAGGCGATGGCGTTTGGGTTGTCAATCGTGAACCCGCCGCCCATCAAGGACTGCTTATAGTCCACTACAGTCCCTTGCAGGATCGGGGCATCTTCTTTGTTGATCAGGATGCGGATGCCGTGCTGTTCGTATTCATCGTCCGTTTCTGCCGCTTCCGGCTCGAAACCCATGCCATAAGTCAGCCCGCTGCAGCCGCCGCCTTTTACAGCCACGCGCAGATAAGAACCTTCCTCTTCGTTATGGCGCATCATTTCCTTCACTTGGAAAGAAGCGGCTTCTGTAATTTCTACAACTTGTGTCATCTACGTTCACCCTTTCTTTTCCATTTCATCTTTGCCCTCTTGAAGGAGGACAGAAAAAGGGACCTGTAGCAGGCCCCTGGATATTAAAAGACTTGTTCCACTTCAACGACGCCAGGAACTTCCTCGACAAGCGCGCGTTCGATGCCCGCTTTCAATGTGATTGTTGAACTTGGGCAGCTGCCGCAAGCACCGAGCAGGCGCAGCTTCACGATGCCGTCCTCTACATCCACCAATTCACAGTCTCCCCCGTCGCGCAAAAGGAAAGGCCGCAATTTATCTAAGACTTCCATTACTTGATCTTCCATCATAGCTTCAGTCATTTCTATCGACTCCTTTCATTACAATCATTATAATGTGAATAAGCACAAAAAGCCAATAATGAATTTCCAGGAGGCCATTAATCATGACAAAAATCCCGAACATCGAAATTTACGGTACCGACCAGATCTGCGCCAGCTGTGTAAATGCCCCTTCATCCAAGGATACGTACGAATGGCTCGAGGCCGCCATCTCCAGAAAATACAAGGATCAGCCATTTTCAATAAGCTATATCGACATTGAGAAACCGCTGCAAGATGCCAAACAGCAAGAATATGCAGAGCGCATTTTGGAAGATGAGTTTTTCTACCCGCTCGTGCTGATCGAAGGTGAAGTCGTCGGTGAAGGCTATATCCAGTTGAAACCTGTTTACAGAGAACTTGAGAAACATGGTTTCACGGCTGCTGATTAATGAAAAAAGCGCTCCGCGGAGCGCTTTTTCTTTACCCGTTATGCCATTTATACATCCACAAGACGCCCGATTTCATCAAACGCGCAATGCGTCCGGTAACGGTGCGGTCGGCGAGATAGGCAAAGCCTTGTTTTTTCCCGAGTGAGCCAAGGAAGCCTTTCAGCTTGATCTCCGGCATCGTTTCAGGCAATGGCTCGCCTTTCCATTTGGTGCGCAGCACTTTGACGATCTGTTCGGCTTGTTCTTCTGCGAGTTGTGCAGAAGGCGCCATCGGAAGTGCCGCACAATCGCCTACGACATAGACATTTTCATCGTTCGGCAATTGGTGGTATTGGTTAATGATGACACGCCCGCTGTTGTCGCTTTCCAGATTCAAATCACGAACCGGCTTGACCGGCTGGATCCCTGCCGTCCAGACGACTGCATCGACTGGAATCGTTTCCTCATGGTTATACAGAAGATTCGGTTCCACTTTCGTGATATTCGAATTGGAGACGACATCGACATTGTTGTTATCGAACCATTTCTTGACGAAGTTGCTGAGACGTTCCGGGAAGTCGCGCAAAATTCGCGGGCTACGGTCAAATAGCTTGATCTTCAAATCACTGCGGCTTTCGCGCAATTCACTGGCGAGTTCGATGCCGCTGAGCCCTGCACCGACGACGCCTACAGTCGCGCCGGACTTCAATCCAAGCAAGGCTTCATAGGTTTTCCGCGAGTTGCCGATGGTCTGGATGCTGTACGTGAATTCATCTGCCCCAGGAACGCCGTGGTATTTGTCGATGCAACCGAGTCCGATGATCAATTCATCGTACGCAATGCGCTGTCCGTCTTCTAAGAAGATGCATTTCTCCTCAAGCCCGATTTCCCGTATTTCGCCATTGACGATTTTCAGGCGTTCGTGCTCCGGGAACGGGACGCGCACTTCCTGGTCGGATTCGGTTCCTGCAGCCAGGGCGTAAAATTCAGTTTTCATGCTGTGGAAAGGTGTGCGGTCAATCAGAATGATTTCCATGTCCTGCGGGAAGTTATTCGGCAAGAGCCGAAGCAAGACCCGCATATTGCCGTAGCCGCCACCTAGTAAGACTAATTTCTTCATATAATTCTCCTTTAGCCCGTCATTCTGCTATTGATTCCAAATATGAGTATAGCTGATTGTGATAACTTTCACAATCATTTCCGGACAAAATCAATTAATTGACGATTGGCAGGAAACACGATAGGATTTCCTAGTAGTGAGGTGAGCTGGAATGAACCCGATAATTGAATTTTGCATGAGCAATCTTGCCAATGGTTCTGAAGAGTCTTTTGCAAAATTAGAACAGGACCCGAACCTGGACGTGCTCGAATATGGCTGTTTAAGCTATTGCAGCCAATGTGCCGAATCGCTCTTTGCACTTGTGAACGGAGAAATCGTGGAAGCGGACAGCCCTGAAGAGCTGACCAAGAAAATATATGAGTTCATTGAAGAAAACCCTTTGTTTTAAGCCGCCTTTTGGACGGCTTTTTTTAATGCTCCCAAAAACCCAGGTTCTCAAGCATGTGTGTTGCAGGCTGGTCTTTTTGCATAACCGCATCCATCGGGGTCACGCCAGTATTCACATGGACCGTGTCGATACCAAAGCGGATTCCCGCCTGGATATCGGTATCGTAATTATCCCCGATCATCACCATTTCCTCTTTCTCGAAGCCCCATTCATGCTGGATGGTTTCGAGCATATGGATTTCCGGCTTTCCGATGAAGACCGGGTCCACATCTGTCGCTTTTGACACCACGGCCGTTATGGCCCCGTTTCCCGGTAGAAACCCTTCTTCCGACGGGAATGCCAAGTCCTGGTTGGTCGACAAGAATACTGCCCCCTTTTGGACTTCAAGGCAAGCGCGTGAAATTTTCGCATAAGTGATTTGCGGATCGAGTCCCATCAAAACGATATCCGCCTGCTTTTCAACACACGCGATCCCTTCCGCATCAAGCGCTTCCTGAAGGCCTTCCGAGCCGATCAAGTAGACGGTGCGGCCGGGATACCAGCGTTTGATGTATTTCGCTGCCGCAACTGCCGAAGACATGATGCGTGATTTATCCGCAACGACCCCGACTCGCCACAATTTTTCATGCAATTGCCCAAGTGTTTTGGAAGCGTTATTCGTAATGTAAAAAGCTTCGATGCCCTGTTCTTGCAAGCGACTGACAAATTGGGCAGCGGCTTCCACCGGCGCCTCTCCCCGGTAAACCGTTCCATCCAGATCCAGGCAATAGGCTTTGTAGCGCTTAATTTTTTCCATTGTTGTTCTCCGGGATGAACGCAGAGACCGGGCCAAGTTCGTGTTCAAGATAATGGGCCACTTTCGGCCCGAATTGTTTCAAACTATCCAAATGGGCATCCATTACCCGTGTAATCTCTGAGTGGTCGACCGCAATGAATTCGCGCACCAGCATCTTACGCAGGCCGACGAGCTCTTTCAAGGGCTGGTCCATTCCTTCAGTGATCACTTTTTCATCCACGAGTATATCGATGATATCTTCGTAACTACCCGGATCGCGCATGATAAAACCATCGATCATGGAATTTCCGACGTCGATTACCGCTTCGATCGCCCCCAAAGCAAGGCGTTCCAGAGCCAATTGGTCTTTCAGTGAATTCCACTCGCCGTTCTCTTCATACAGAGCGATAAGCGCATCCATGTATGTGATGGCTTTCTTGATTTTTCCACGGTCGATAAAATACATATTGAGTCCCTCCATTTTGCTGATGCTCGCTGATGCGTTTCTTCTCTATCATATCATATGGGCACAAGAAAACCCCCGGCGGCTCAATCCGCCTCGGGGGGTTCCGGTTGTTCCTGCACTTCTGGTTCCGGCGCTTTCCCAGCCTTTTTCAAGACGAAATAAGAGCATCCGAAATTGCAGTATTCGTATAAATAATCCTGGAGCGTGCTGATCTTCGTATCATAGCTTGCCTTGTTATTGCTATCCTCAAAAAACCCCTTCAGGCGAAGCTGTCCGTATCCCCAGTCGCCCAGGATGTAATCATATTTGGCCAGAATATCGCTGTACCTGTTCTGGATTGCTTCTTCCTGAAACCCTCCGCGATGATCCTCGATCACCTCGTAGTTCCACTTTTCAATCGTGATCAATATCCTCACCATCCATACCTAGTAATGACAAAAGCCCGAGCCTGCATCATTCTGCTGTGAATCCTGCTTCAAATGTATCACACCAAGGCTGGATGGACAAGCTGCGCTATCATCCCATCGATAAACAAAAAAACCTCCGGCAGCCGCCTGCCAGAGGTTTTCCATATCATCCTAAGTCTTCTGCTTTGTTTGTTTTGCTCGATCTCACAGCATGGAAAATGCTCGCTGCAAGCCCTCCCCAGAGGAGGATCATACCGATAATCATGACTACAATCGCGTTAACTGACATGTCGATCCCTCCTTATTCTTTTTCGCGTACCGGATGCTCGGAATGCTCATCATAATAACGGTAGTTTTTATGCCACTTGCCGAGCGAGAACAAGATGCCCAATAACAGGGCGCCTGATGCCACTGCCACGCCGCTTGTCAATGTGAACATATTGGAATACCCTTCATAGTTCCCGGTTTCCGTTTCGAATTGCTGGAAGATGTTCAAACGAAGCAAGCCGAACATCATGTATCCGAGAACGATCGGAGTGATGACACCGAGGCTGAACTTCCACCAGCCGCCAAGCCGGATATCGGAAATTGCATTGGCATGATCCTGCAAATGCTTAGTTTTACGCAAGACCCAAACGACCATGATGACTTCAACCAGCCCAAGAGCTGCCACACCGAATTGATTGATGAAGTAATCGATGATGTCCAGGAAAAACAAGCCGCCCTGCGTCGCAAAAAGAATCGAAATTAAGGCTGCAAGCCCGCCGCTGAATGCAACTGCTTTGCGGCGCGAGATACCGAACTTCTCGGTGAACCCTGCAACATAGGTCTCTGTAATCGACATGAGTGATGTAAGTCCTGCAAGTGTCAATGACAGGAAGAACAGGAAGCCGAAGAGGCCGTTGAGCCCTGGAAATTCATTGATGATCGCCGGGAACACAACGAATGCCAGCCCGACGCCCGCAGATGCAACATCTGCCACTTCTACGCCTGATTGCGTCGCCATGAAACCAAGTACCGCAAACACCCCGATACCGGCAAGGAGCTCGAAACTTGAGTTCGCAAACCCGGTAATGAACGCATTGTTGGTGACATCGGATTTCTTCGGCAAATAACTGGAATAAGTGATCATAATCGCAAAAGCAATCGATAAACTGAAGAAAATGTGCCCATAGGCCGCAACCCATACAGTCGGGTCCATGATGGCTTCAAAGTTAGGCTTGAAGAACGCATCGAGCCCCAGCATTGCGCCATCAAGTGTGACGGCCCGAATGACAATAATCAGGAAAATAATGACTAATGTCGGGATAAATACCCGGTTGGCCATTTCAATTCCTTTTTTCACTCCGGCAAGCAAAATGCCAAGCGTGATGATCCATACGATCGCTAATGGAATGAATATCCCCCAGACGATCCCCCCTGTCTCGCCTGGTGATACAGTCAACTGGAGAAAGTCATTGAATAAGAAGCCTTCCGTGTCCTCTCCCCACGCCTGATTGAATGAGAATAAAGTGTAACGCATTGCCCACGCAATAATGACCGCATAATAAACGGAGATGACGAACGATACAAAAATCGCCCACCAGCCCATCCATTCAGCCTTCTTGCCGCTCATCCTAAAGAAGGATAGCGGGGCTGAGCCGCGAAAACGGTGACCGATCGAGAACTCCATGATCAATATCGGGATACCGGCAGTCAATAATGCGAATAAATAAGGTATAAAAAATGCTCCCCCACCATTTTCATAAGCTACATACGGGAATCGCCAAATATTCCCCAACCCTACTGCTGAACCGACCGCCGCCATGATGAAGCCGGCTCTCGTTCCCCATGTAGAACGCTCCATTTCTCTTCCCCCTTTGTTGGTAACTTCCATTTTTTTAACAGAAAAATAGGAAGTTTGTTTATATTCAGATTATTTTAGAATATAAATTCAGTATAACTAGGACCATGTTTAAAGTAAAGATAATTTCTGAAAATTTATGAAGAAAACTATTATAGTAATAATAAAAAGGCGGAGATAAACTATCTCCGCCTTTCAAATCTTAGTTATGTCCATGCTTTTCCATTAGGGTTGTGCGTTTAGACCATAAAACGAATAGTATTGCGAGTACAATAGCTACCGTCCCCAGAGCGATCGGCAGGGATCCGGTGAACCCTATGACGATATACCCTACTGCTGCAATCGCTGCAGAGGTCAATGCATAAGGAAGCTGTGTCACGACGTGGTCCATATGGTTGCTTCCTGCGCCCGTCGACGACAGGATGGTCGTATCCGAGATCGGTGAACAATGGTCCCCGAACACTGCCCCTGCCAAGACTGCAGACAAGGAAGCGAGCAAGAGTTCAGGTTCCGCCTGGATCATGATCGCCCCGGCAATCGGCAGCAAGATCCCGAACGAGCCCCAGGAAGTGCCCGTTGAAAATGCCATGACGCCAGCCAGCAAGAACAGCAGGACCGGCAGGACACTTGTCGGCACATTGCCGCGAGCGACAGCGTCAGCTAGGTAAGTACCCGTTTCCAATGCGCCGATCAAATACGTCAGCGACCAGGCAAAGACCAGGATGAAGACAGCTCCTGCCATCGATCGGATTCCCGCCCAGATGCCCCTGGCGATCCAATAGGCTTCCGCCGCTTCGTTGCGTTTGATTTGCAGCGCGTAAAGGAGGATCGCAGCAAGTGCGCCGATGATTCCTCCAGTAATCAAGGAAAGCGGAACGTCGGTGTTTTCAAAAATAAGCCAGATGTCGAACACTTTGCCGGCATTCACATAACCTGTCCATATCATCGCTGCGACCGTCCCTACAATCAATAATAAGATCGGCAGCAGTAAATCACGGACGCGGCCATGTGAATGGCTCGGGAAATCTTCTTTCATTTCCCCCGGAATCACTTTATCCGGATTGAATAGCTGGCCTTCTGTAATCGCCAAGCGCTCATGCTTTTTCATTTCCCCGAAGTCCACATCACGGATTGCGACGAAAAATACGATTGCAAGCGCTGCGATAACGTAGAAGTTCATCGGTGCCATCCACAGGAATGCTTCCAGTGCCGAATAATCCAGGAAGGTCTGACCCGCCAGAATCGTGCCGATAATGCCGATGATCGCAGCCCCCCAGCTCGATACGGGTGATACGACACAAATCGGTGCAGCGGTCGAATCGATGAAATAAGCAAGTTTCGCACGCGATACTTTATAGCGGTCCGTAATCGGACGTGCCACTTGACCGACCGCCAATGCATTGAAATAATCATCGATGAAAATCAAGACACCGAGAAACACGGTAACCACTTTAGCACCGCGTCGCGTTTTCACACGTGCAGATGCCCAGTCGGCGAACGCATGGCTGCCTCCTGACAAGCTGACGAATGCTGTAATGATACCGAGCAGCAATAGGAACAAAATGATGAAAACATTGTAAGCGTTAAAGCCCCCGTCCCAAAAGATTACCGCAAACGAAGTGAACAATTCGTTCAAGGCGGCCATTGGCGCAAACGACGTCAAGATGAGTGCAGCCGCCACGATGCCTACGCCAAGCGATAATAATACGCGCCGCGTCAACAGCACCATCGCAATCGCGATAATCGGCGGCAACACCGAAAAGATTGTATTTTCCATAATTAGATTTCCTCCTATTCGTTTTGATGGTAAGGCCTAGACCAAAAAAAGCCGGTTTATCCAATGGATAAACCGGCTCTCTACAATTCGTCTGTGTGCACAAGCATCAAACAACCCTGTAGCTCTCCATTCGCAGCACGCTGCAAATGACAGTGGCATTCCTGTTCGAAATGCCCCCAATCGCCGCTCCTTGACCCGGAAACGGAAATTTCGGCAAGCTTCCCTTTCGAATGTGGTCTACGCGGTCAAACTCGCACATTCTACTGATGAAGGCTGCAGCCTCTACCCATCGATATCTAATTCATAAAAAGCATAGCCCAAAAAAAGCTTGAAATCAACTAACAGTCCATTTTGAATGTTTCTACTATTTAACGGTTTTCATACGGAAATAATCACTGAAGACGTCGCGCAGGAACTCCGGCATGAAATAGCTCTTGGGCGCACGTTTCAAGGCCGGGAAGAAATAGCCGAACGTGAACAGGTCGAGTGTCGCCAGCCGATAGATGCGATCGGGGTCGGCAGGCTTGCCCCCGACTACTAATTGATGATCGTGCATATGCATTCCACTATGGATCATGCGGCCGAACACTGCCCCCCTAAAGCCCATCCCTTTCAGCTCTAATTGCGGCCAATCCTCGTTCAGCGACTGAAGATAAATTTCCTTTAGCTCTGCGCCGCTAAGGTCGATGACGCAAGGGTTGATCGGATGCGGCAGCATGCGATGGAAGTCATAGCGCGTCATCTCCCCTTGCGGCATGTCCTCCATGAAAATGCCGGCATTGAACAACCCGCAATCCGCCGATGCGAATGAAACCAGGGCATCGCCGAATAATTCCGCCATCGGAGACGGCTCGAACCATTCGGCTTTCAAATGGCGTTCGTTATAGAACACTGTTTCAGCCATTTGCTGCTTGCCGACACCAACCAAGTATTCATTGAAGCCTTCATCGGCTTCGGGCAGCTGGTCTGTCTCAATCACTTCTGCCCTCATCTTGCGTGTCGCTATATCGATTTCAATATGGCCGACATAATAGCCGAACTTGCCGGCGGCACCGAGCAATGTGCCTCCGATTTCTTTTCCTTGATGGAACAAATGGTGCGTATGCGCCCCCAGGATGATGTCGAGTTCTGGACATTCCACTGCCAAAAGTTCATCTTCCCTGATGCCAAGATGGGACATGCAGATGAGAAAATCGACCGACTGGCGGATTTCCGCCGCTTCCCGTTTAATGGCTTCACGGCCGCTCGTCACTTCCCAGCCAAGACGGCGGTAAAACGGGGTGAATTCTGCCGTTGCGGCGATGAGCCCGATTTTCGTTCCATCTTTCGTCTCAAGAATATGATGCGGATGCGCCCATTCCGGCTGATTGCCGTTTAAGTCCACTAAATTAGCGACCACGACAGAAAAATCAGCCTGCACATATAATTCGTCCAGTTCCGTTTTGGACAGCGTAATCCCTTCATTATTGCCGATGGTCACCGCATCGTATCCCGCTTCATTGAGCAGCTGGACATTGCCTTTGCCGGCTGTCCCTTCAGTGAAAGGATGCGAGCGGTCAGCGTGGTCCCCGATGTCGAGCACCAAACACACATCGCCCGCCGCTTCGTGCCAGCGCCTGCGCTCCAGCAGCAAGGATTTAATACGCGGCCAGTGCGCAAAATGGCTATGCAAATCGTTTGTATGATAAATATGGATGGTTTCACTCATGTCAAACACCTCATTATGAACTGAAAATTCCTTCGTAAATCGAGCGGAGGCCGAGTAATAATAATGCCAGCCGCAGCACGACGACCAGCGTCTCGGATTTAATGCTGCGGTTCAGCTTCGCCCCGATTTTGGCCCCGATATAAGCAGAAGGGATGATGGCTATCGTATAGATCCACGGTACATTGCCGAGTGAGATATGCGTGATGGAATTAACGATGGCAGACAAAAAGACCATCAGCATCGATGTTCCGACCGCTACATGTGGAGGAAATAAAAACAACAGGATCATGGCAGGCACGAGAATCGAACCGCCGCCGATGCCGAATAGCCCGGAGGCGAAGCCGATGAAAAATGTTAATGCAAGCGCGAACCACACCGGATAGCCGTAAACGTATTCCTGATCGGCTTTGCGGTCATAAAAGCTTTGCTTCTTGCCGTTATAGACAAACCAGCGGACCGCTTTCAAGCGATCCCTCAACAATAGAAGGAGCGATAAGAACACCAGTAACAGGCCGAAGTATAATTGAAAGGACGGCACATCGAGGCTGCGATTGACAAAGGCGCCCAAAACCGTGCCCGGCGCGCTGCCAAGAAAGAAAATAAAGCCGCTCCGGTAATCGACCGTCCCAACCTTCATATACGCAAGCGTCGACGACAAACCGGTAAAGATCATCATGACCACCGAGAGCCCCACAATCTCCTGCGGGGATAAATCCGGAAATATACTGACGGAAGAGCTAAGGAACAGCAATGCCGGAACCAAAATGACGCCTCCGCCGAGCCCGATGAGCGCCCCGGTAATCCCTGAAGCCAGCCCGACCAAAAGGAGGATGATGAATACCATCAGAACCCGCCTTCGAACAGGTCAAGCTGCTTCGGGGACAGTCCCTCGAAACTTAAACCATTCAGTTCCTGGAATTCTTTTGCATCGCCCGCTGCATGCCCGCCTGAATTATTATTGAAGATGACGTACACCTTTTCCGCCTGCTGTTCCAGGCGCTTCACCGCCCGGCTGATCTCGTTCAATTCCTCGCGGTTGTAGTCATATAGATAGCGCACTTCCCGCCATTTTTCGGCATTTCCGGGATTCAGCCAGCCATGGACATTGCGCCCATGCAGGCGCAGCAGCACTTTGTCTTTGCGGCTGGATTCGGGGACGAGCGGAATCGATCCGTCCCCTGCTTGTGGTTCATCACAGACCGAATGGATCAAGCCGTTTTCACGGAGAAAGTCCAGCGTCTTTTCTTTCATGCCGTCTGCATACCAGGATTGATGGCGGAACTCAATCGCCAAGTCGAATTCCTGCAGCTCCGCAATGATTGAGCGGATTTCATCGACATGATCTTTCTGGCAGTCGAACCAGGGCGGAAATTGCAACAGCACCATCGCCAGTTTCCCCGCCTCTTTAAGCGGCCTGACAGACAACCTGTAAGCTTCAAACATCTCCTCTCGGCTGGCAAATGGATTTTCACCGCGCTGATGCCCGGTCATGCCTTGATACGCTTTTACGACGAATTGGAAACCGTCCGGCGTTTCGCGGATCCATTTACTGATATTGCGCTCAGGCTGGACCGCATAAAATGAAGAATCCAGCTCCACAATCGGAAAATGCGCACTGTAATCGACTAATTTATCTCTTTGTTTCGAGCCGGGGCTATAGACATCCGGATGGTCTCCCCAGCCCGTTAAACCAACATAAATCATCGCCATGCCTCCATTTTCGTTATTATTTTATGATAGCATAGAAAAAAACAGGCGTCCTTTTTGAGAAGCGCCCATAACAGATTGTTTCACGATATACACCTTTCCATTTTCTCCCCGGGGTATTCACTTCATTCAAGCTATATCCGGTGAAGAATGCGATTCAATTTCAGTGAACATAAAAAATAAGCTTTGGCCACTTCTAAAGTTTGCCAAAGCTCATTTTTGTCGGGTTCAGCCTCTTAGAATAGACCTCCGAGACCCCCACCGCCGATTTTGGATTTTGCAAGATCCATCAATTCGTCCTTTTCACTTTCATCAATCTTGCCGTCTTCATACGCCTGCTTGACTTGGGTGACAATTTCTTTCGCTTCCCCCATGTCGGCATTGCTGATTTTTTCTTTTAAGGAATCGAACACTTGACTCATCATAAAACCTCCTTGAATATTGTCTTCCTTATACCTTTACCCTTCTATCAGGCATTCAAACAAACCTGCAGCATTCAGCCGAAAACAAAAAAGCTTGCCGCGGCCAAGGCCACAGCAAGCTTTAAATGTCATTAACCGATGGACCCTTCCATCTCGAACTTGATGAGACGGTTCATTTCGACTGCGTACTCCATCGGCAATTCTTTTGTGAATGGCTCGATGAAGCCCATGACGATCATTTCCGTCGCTTCTTGTTCAGAAACGCCGCGGCTCATCAGATAGAACAATTGCTCTTCAGAGACTTTCGACACTTTCGCTTCATGTTCAAGCGAAACGTTATCATTCATGATCTCGTTATAAGGAATTGTATCGGATGTTGACTGGTTATCCATGATCAAGGTATCGCATTCGATATTCGACCGTGCGCCGTCCGCTTTGCGGCCGAAATGCACGATTCCGCGGTAGGAAACTTTCCCGCCTTGTTTCGAAATCGATTTCGAGACGATCGATGAAGAAGTGTTCGGCGCCAAGTGGATCATTTTCGCGCCTGCATCCTGGTGCTGGCCTTTACCGGCGATCGCAATCGACAAAGTCATGCCGCGTGCGCCTTCGCCTTTAAGGAAGACTGCAGGATATTTCATCGTCAATTTCGAACCGATGTTGCCGTCAATCCATTCCATCGTGCCGTTCGCGTCTACGAAAGCACGTTTCGTTACTAGGTTATAAACGTTATTCGCCCAGTTTTGGATCGTTGTATAGCGGCAATAGGCATCTTTTTTCACGATGATTTCAACAACTGCAGAGTGCAGGGAGTTCGTCGTGTAGACAGGAGCTGTACAGCCTTCTACGTAATGGACGCTTGCGCCTTCGTCGACGATGATCATCGTGCGCTCGAATTGGCCCATGTTTTCCGAGTTGATGCGGAAATAGGCTTGCAACGGCGATTCCACTTTGATGCCTGGCGGTACGTAGATGAACGAACCACCCGACCAGACAGCCGTGTTCAGTGCAGCAAATTTATTGTCCGCTGCTGGAATGACTGTCTGGAAGTTTTCTCTGAAGAGGTCTTCGTTTTCACGAAGTGCCGCATCTGTGTCTTTAAAGACGATGCCCATTTCTTCCAAGTCTTCTTTCATGTTGTGGTAAACCACTTCGGATTCATACTGTGCAGAGACACCAGCAAGGTATTTCTGTTCAGCTTCAGGGATACCCAATTTATCAAATGTACGCTTGATTTCTTCCGGGACTTCATCCCATGAAGTCTGGCTCGCTTCAGACGGTTTGACGTAATACGTGATTTCGTCAAAATCCAATGAATTCAAATCTCCGCCCCATTGCGGCATTGGCATGGAATAGAATAGTTTCAACGCTTTCAGGCGTGACTCGAGCATCCATTCCGGCTCTTCTTTAATCTTTGAAATTTCTCTGACAATGTCTTCCGTCAGACCGCGTTTGGATCTGAAGATGGAGACGTCCTTGTCATGGAACCCATATTTATAATCTCCGATTTCCGGCATTTTTTTCGCCATCGTCGTTCCTCCGTTCTCTGTTACGATTTTTCTTCTTCGTGCACACCTTTTTCCATGGCTTTCCAAGCTAAGGTCGCGCATTTGATGCGCGCAGGGAATTTGGAAACACCTTGCAATGCTTCAATATCCCCAAGGTCCACTGAATCGTCGTATTCCTTGCCAAGCATCATATCCGAAAAGATTCCGGATAGTTTCAATGCCGTATCTACATCTTTTCCTTTGACGGCTTGCGTCATCATGGAAGCGGATGCCATCGAAATCGAGCAGCCTTCCCCGTCGAATTTAGCATCTTTGACGATACCGTCTTCCACTTGCAGCGTCAGCTGGATGCGGTCGCCGCAAGTCGGGTTGTTCATCTCGATGTTGACACTGTCTTCTTCAAGCGCCCCTTTATTGCGGGGCGTCTTGTAATGGTCCATGATGACTTGCCGGTATAATTGGTCCAAATTATTAAAAGACATCGCTAAAATACTCCTTTGCAGAACGCAATCCTTCCACTAAACGATCGATATCCGATTCGTCATTGTAAAGATAGAAGCTTGCGCGTGCTGTCGCTGTCACATCGAGCCATTTCATCAAAGGCTGTGCACAATGATGTCCTGCGCGGACAGCGATGCCGCTCATGTCGAGCACAGTCGCTACATCGTGGGGATGGACTTCTTTCAGATTGAAAGTGACGATCCCCGCACGTTTTGCAGGATCTTTCGGGCCGTAGATCTCAAGCCCTTCGATCGCGCCCATCTTATCCATGGCGAGTGCTGCCATATGGTGTTCATGCTTTTCGATTTCATCCAAGCCGATTTCCTGCAGGAAGTCGATGGCCGCAGCCAATCCGACCGCCCCGGCAATAATCGGTGTGCCGCCTTCGAATTTCCAAGGCAGCTCTTTCCATGTCGAATCGTACAATCCGACAAAGTCGATCATCTCGCCCCCGAACTCGACAGGCTCCATGGCTTCAAGCAAATGCTTTTTGCCATACAAGACGCCGATGCCGGTCGGGCCAACCATCTTGTGGCCGGAAAAAGCGAAGAAGTCACAATCCAAGTCCTGGACATCGATTTTCAAGTGAGGGGCAGCTTGTGCTCCGTCCACCATCATGACAGCGCCATGTTCGTGGGCGATTTTCGCCACTTCCTTCACCGGGTTCATCGTGCCAAGCACGTTCGATACGTAGACCATCGAGACGATTTTCGTTCGGTCGGTAATGGCTGCACGGACATTCTCAAGTGAGATGGTGCCGTCTTCTTCGAGCTCGATGTATTTCAAGACAGCGCCGCGTTCTTTGGCCAGCTGCTGCCATGGGATGATGTTCGAATGGTGTTCCATATACGTGATGACGATTTCATCGCCCTCTTCGACATTGGCACGGCCGTAGCTTTGTGCGACCAAATTGATTGCCGTAGTCGTGCCGCGAAGAAAGACGATTTCCTGCGTCGAACTTGCATTGATGAATTGCTGCACTTTCTCGCGTGCGCCTTCATATTTCTCAGTCGCCCGGTTGCCGAGCGTGTGGACGCCGCGGTGGACATTGGAATTATCAAACTCGTAATATTCTTTCAGTGCCGCGATGACCGGTGTCGGCTTCTGGGAAGTCGCCGCGCTGTCCAAATATACGAGCGGATGTCCATTGACTTCCTGGTTGAGTATCGGGAAATGGCTTTTGATCTCTGGATTCATTAGCGGACTTTCCTTTCGATAACCTCCGTCAATTGCTTTTTAACGCCTTCGATTGGCAACACGTTTACAACCGGTGCCAGGAAGCCGTGAATAACAAGACGTTCAGCTTCTTGTTTTGTGATACCGCGGCTCATCAAATAGTACAATTGAAGCGGATCGACACGTCCGACTGATGCCGCATGACCTGCCGTCACATCATCTTCGTCGATCAAGAGGATCGGGTTTGCATCGCCGCGCGCTTTCGGGCTTAACATCAAGACACGGGACTCCTGCTCAGCATTCGCCTTTGTAGCGCCGTGCTCGATTTTGCCGATGCCGTTGAAGATCGAAGAAGCGGAGTCTTTCATGACGCCGTGCTTCAGGATCTGGCCATCGGAATTTTTGCCCCAATGGATGACTTGCGTCGTGAAGTTCTGCTTTTGCGCGCCTCTTCCGACCACGACTGTTTTTGTATCGCCGACTGAATTGTCACCGAGCAAGAAAGTCGTGTTATCGGAAATGGTATCGCTGTCGTTCATCATGCCGAGCGCCCATTCGATGCGTGCATCACGCTGTGCTACCCCACGGCGGTTCACGTAAGTCGTGAATCCTTCTGCGAGTACATCCACCGCTCCGTATGTGACAGACGCATTGTCTTCTGCAAACACTTCAGAAACGATATTCGCCAAGCCCTTCGCTTTTGGCACAGTGGAAATATAGTTTTCGACGTAAGTGACAGAACTGCTCTTATCCGCCACGATCAATGCATGGTTGAACAAGGAAGCTTCCTCGTTATCGTGTAGGAAAACCGCTTGGACCGGCTTTTCGATTACGACATTTTTCGGTACATAAAGGAAGACCCCGCCGTTCAATAACGCTGCATGAAAGGCTGTCAATTTATGCTCTTCCGCTTTGACCGCTTCAGTCATGAAGTACTTAGCGACTAGATCTGCGTGCTCGCGGATCGCTGTCTGGATATCCGTCAAGATAACGCCTTGCGCTTTCAGTCCTTCATCCAAAGAAACGAAAGCTGGCGTGTTGTTATGCTGGATATACAGGTTTTTCTGTTCCAGGTCGACAAGGGATTTCACTTGTTCCGGCAGTTCATCAAGCGATGCATACGTAGAGCTTTCTACTGTATGGGCCGGGAAGTCCGTGAAGTTCCAATTGATGATTTTGGTTTTATCAGGTTTTGGGAGCGGCAACGCTTCAGCAGCGGCCAAAGCCTGCACGCGCAAGTTCGTAAATGCTTCTGGTTCTGAGTGCGAAGCCGAGAAGGAGCGTACATCCTGCTCGGTCATCGTTAGTTTTGTTTCAACCGTCACGTTAGTCTCTCCTTCCAATTATGCTTCTTGTCCGACAGTCTCGTCTTCGATGCCGAGTTCCGTCTTGATCCAGTCATAGCCTTCAGCTTCCAGTTTATGGGCAAGCTCAGGACCGCCGGATTTCACGACGCGGCCTTGCATCATGACATGGACATGATCTGGCGTGATGTAGTTCAACAGGCGCTGATAGTGAGTGATGATCAGGCAGCCGAAGTTCTCGCCTTTCATTTGGTTAATGCCTTCAGATACGACTTTCAAAGCATCGATATCGAGCCCGGAGTCAATTTCATCGAGTACGGCAAATGTCGGTTTGATCATCATCATCTGAAGGATTTCGTTGCGTTTCTTCTCGCCGCCGGAGAATCCTTCATTCAAGTAACGCTGCGCCATGTCCTGGTCCATCGCAAGAGTTTCCATCTTGCTGTCAAGTTCACGGATGAATTTCATCAATGAGACTTCATTGCCTTCTTCGCGGCGGGCGTTCATCGCAGAGCGCATGAAGTCAGCATTGGTGACGCCCGAGATTTCACTCGGGTACTGCATAGCTAGGAAAAGGCCCGCACGCGCGCGCTCATCGACTTCCATCGCCAATACGTCCTCCCCGTCCAATTCGATCGTGCCTTGTGTTACTTCATATTTTGGATGCCCCATGATAGCTGATGCCAAGGTGGATTTCCCTGTACCGTTCGGCCCCATGATGGCATGGATTTCGCTCGTATTAATAGTTAAGTTTACACCTTTTAAAATCTCTTTTCCTTCGATTTCAACGTGTAGATCTTTAATGACCAAAGTTGACATGTAAATACCTCCATAATGTTATTGAAGAATGCCCTGCACTCTTAATTAGTATCATTCTAATCTTAACTTATATTCACTTCAGTAGCAAATGTTTAAATCGGCTGCATACTCTTGCCAAAAACCATTTTGAAATCCGGATTTCCTGCTGTCGGAAAGCTGAAACCCGAGATTCTTGATGATTTCCTGCATTTTCATTGAAGTTAGGCTAAATGAGAATTCATTTCAATAAACTTTGCCGTAAACGCCGGATTGCCATTGCTTGGGCATAGAAAAACCGGACAGAGGATTCCCTCTGTCCGGCAGCTTCAATTCATGGTCAAATGTATGTGGATCGTTTATCTATTGCTACTCGCGGTGCGCTTGGCGCTCGATTTGTGCCGCAACCGACTGGCCTTGGCGATAATCCTGCTCCCGGCGCTGTTCAACTTCAAGGATTTTTTGCGGGTCATTTTGGTATTCGTTCAGTCCGTACCCGTGTACGTCTCTGAATGCCTGTTCCATTTTTTCCGTCTTTTCAATACCTTGAGAATCGATAATAAACCATTCCTTTCGAGTTTTCGTATTTTACTTTTACAAGTATACCCGACTCATAAAGGATTAAACAAGTTAAATATTCTAATTTATCTGAAAATAGACCTATCGTCATAGTTATTGGAAATATATAGAAAAAGCTGTCCGTTATACGGACAGCTTTCGTAAATTATTGGCTTACTTCGCTGTAAAGATTAGATGCAATCAAGCCGTTTTCTTCCAACACTTCATTCAAAGCAGCGTCAGCTTCGGCAAATTTGTCTGCAGCCGCCTGAAAATCAGGTGCTTCTGTATCCAGCTCCTCAGCCTTCATTTCGTAAGATTGTACGATCGAAGCCAATGCCCCCTCGATTTCTTCTTGATGGCCGCTTAGCGACTCCGGCACTTCGATCGCTTCCACTGCTTGTTTCGCTTGTTCAGCGGATGCAGAAGCCTTCTCCTTCATCTCCGACAGTTCCGCCCCTTTTGGCAGCGTACTTTCGGCTTGGGCGATTTCGAAGTCGTTCAAGTGCGCATCTTCCTTATTTATATCCTTAGAAACGGATAGATAAAATTGCATCAATTGGCTTTTGATGCTCTCTTTTCCGGATTCCATCGTGGCTGATCCAGAAGCCGTCTCAGCTGTATCGGTAGATTGTTCGGTTCCGCATGCCGCGAGCAACAAGGCAGCAGATAAGCCGAGGATTGTGATTTTTTTCATGTTCGTGCCTCCTGATTTTCATATCCAGCATATGATAGCATAGCCCGATTTATCCGTATAGAGAGCAGGAAAAAGCCGGAATTCATTGAATTCCGGCATAATTCATGCTTTTTGGGAAGGAGTGAAACGATCGACGATATTTGCGAGCGCACCATCTCCTGTTACGTTGGCTGCAGTACCGAAACTGTCCTGCGCCATGTACAAGGCGATCATCAACGCGACCATCGTCTCGTCAAAGCCGAGCATCACTTCCAGCAATCCGATAGCTGCCATGACAGCGCCGCCTGGAACGCCGGGAGCCGCAATCATCGTCACGCCAAGCATGAGGATGAACGGGAAGAAGCCGCCGAATGACGGCGACTGCCCTGTCAATAAAATCACGCCGATTGCACAAGTGACGAGCGTAATTGTACTGCCCGATAAATGGATCGTTGCAAACAATGGGACCGTGAAGTCAGCCACACGTTCTTTCACGCCCGTTTTACGTGCTTGGCGCAAAGTGACAGGAATGGTAGCTGCTGAAGATTGTGTGCCGAGCGCCGTGAAGTAAGCCGGCAGCATTGTCCGGATCAAAGCGAACGGGCTTTTCTTTCTCAACACGCCGGCTGCGGTGTACTGGCCCGTAAGCATGACCCAGTGCAAAGCAATAATCAGGATAAAGACCACCGCAAATAGCGACAGGATTTCCAACACTGCCCCGCCGTAGGCCATATTCGCAAAAATACCGAAAATATGGAACGGCAATAGCGGGATTATGATGTAGGAAATAACTTTCTCGATAATCTCCTGGAACTCCTCGAAGAATGAGGCCATCGTCTTGCTGCCTGTAGAAGCCATGCCGATCCCAAGAAGGAAAGCCAAGATCAAGGCGCTCATGACGCCGAACAATTGCGGGATTTCCAACTCAATGAAACTCGAAGCAAGCGCATTTGCCGGATCATCCAGATTGTTCAGCGAACCGCCTTCCATCAAATTCGGCAAAATGGATGAAGCTACGATAAATGCAAGTACTCCTGCTACGATAGTGGATAGATACGCAACCGCAGTCGCAAGGCCCAGTAATTTCCCCGATCCTTTGCCGAGTTTTGCAATACCTGGTGCGATAAAACCGAGAATGATCAGTGGCACGATAAAATTCAAGAACCCGCCGAAAATCCCTGTGAATGTAGCAAATACGCGGATGAGCGCTTCTGGTGCAACAGAGCCGATGAGTACGCCAAGCACGATGGCCAGCACAATCCGCGGCAGCAAACCGAATTGAAATTTCATGATCTTGTCCTCCCTGTGAAAACAGTTGTTTATTCGTTATTATGTGAAATTACCATAGTTTTCGAAAAGCTAATAGCTTTTTCCTAAATCACGTAATATTTTTATTATTTCGAAAAAATAATAAAATGTTTTGAAGGATTGCTGAAAGTGTTTTATTCCGCAAGCTCTTCCGTTCCCCCCCTGTTTTTCAACATAAAAAAACGCGATGCATTCCTCTCGGGAATGCATCGCGTTCTATGGTTTATTATTCAACAGGAATGACAGCGCCGTCCCATTCTTCAAGGATGAAGTCTTGGATTTCTTGTGAAGTCAAGACTTCGACTAGTGCTTGAATGTCTTCGTTTTCTTCATCACCGGATTGAACGACGATCAGGTTGGCATAAGGAGAATCCGAACCTTCAAGTGCGATTGAATCTTCCATCGGCTTCAAGCCTGCATCGATAGCATAGTTGGCGTTGATGAATACTGCATCGCCTTCATTTGCTTCGTACATTTGCACGAGTAGCGCCGGTTCGTATTCTGTCTCGAACTGGATGTTTTTCTCGTTTTCAACGATGTCGCTGACTTCAGCTGTTGTTTTGTCAACATTTTCATCAAGCTTGATCAATCCTTCTGCTTCAAGAATTGACAGCATACGACCGTGCTCCGCGACAGAGTTGCTCATAAGAATCGTTCCATCTTGTGGAATCTCATCCAAAGACGTAATGTCTTTTGAGTAGATGCCCATTGGCTCGATGTGGACCGCGCCAGCATTGGCGAAGTCATATCCGTGATCGGCAATTTGTGCTTCCAAATAAGGAATGTGCTGATAATAGTTGGCATCCAGATCCCCTGATTCCAAGTCTTGGTTCGGAAGGATATAATCCTGGTATGTTTCGATTTCAAGCTCAATTCCTTGTTCTGCAAGGATTGGTTTTGCCTGTTCTAAAATCTCTCCGTGAGGCACGTTAGAAGCGCCGACTGTCAACGTGCTTGTTTCTTCGCCTTCTGAACCGCCGCCGTTGCTTTCTTCAGCGCCGCAAGCCGATAACGCCAATACTGCTGCAAATGAACCGAATACTAATTTTTTCATTACAAAATTCCCCTTTTCTTCTATTAAATGTAGTTTTATATAATACCAGGCAATGACTGCCCCTTTTTATTTAATCGATCCGCCCAAGACGGCTTAGCGTTTATCGGCTCTGCCGGTCAAGAAGTCACCGACAAATTGGACGGCGAAGACGATGACCAAAATCAAGATCGTCGAAACGAGAGTTACGTCTTCGCGGCTTCGTTGGAACCCGTCCAAGAACGCGAGCGTCCCGAGCCCTCCAGCGCCGATGATGCCTGCCATGGCGGTATAGCCAACCAAGGCGATGGCGGTTACGGTGATTCCGGAAATCAAAGCGGGTTTTGATTCAGGCAGCAGCACTTTGCGGATAATCGTCCACGTCGTCGCTCCCATCGAGCGCGCGGCTTCGATGACGCCTTTGTCGATTTCTTTCAAGGCGATCAGCACCATGCGGGCATAGAATGGAGCTGCCCCGATGATCAATGCCGGGAGTGCAGCGTTCGGCCCACGGATGCTGCCGATCAGGAATTTCGTGAATGGGATAAGCAAAATGATCAAGATGATAAATGGAATCGAACGGAATATATTAACGAACGCTCCTGATAGCCAGTTGACCACTTTATTCGCCCATAATTGGTTGGGTGCAGTCAAAAACAGGATAACGCCTAGCACGAGCCCGATGATAAACGTGAACAGCGTGGACACTGCCGTCATGTAAATCGTTTCGAGCGTCGCTTCCCACATAGCTTGCCAATCAACGTTCGGGAACAAATTCTTAAGCATTGCCCATCACCTCCGTCTGTACATCATGCGCACCAAGGAAGGCAAGTGCCTTTGCGATCTCATCTGCTGTTCCCTTCAATTGAAGGATCAGTGTGCCATAAGCACCGCGCTGTGTGTGAGAGATATTGCCGTGGACGATATTGACTTCCACTTTGTATTCCCGAATCAGCTGCGTCAGGATCGGCTGCTCCGCCTGGTCACCGACGAATATCAATTTGACCAATTGCCCTTCCGGATATTGCTCGCGCAAATGGCGGACGGTCTCTGCCGAATCTTCCGTCTCGGTCACTTGGGCAACAAAGCGCTTCGTGATATTTTCCTTCGGATGCTGGAAGACATGCAGCACTTCGCCCAGTTCGACGACGCGCCCGCCTTCCATAACCGCCACGCGATGGCAGATCTTGCGGATGACGTGCATTTCGTGCGTGATCAAGACGATTGTCAATCCAAGGCGCTTATTGATGTCGATCAATAAATCCAAAATCGCATCGGTCGTTTGCGGATCAAGTGCCGATGTCGCTTCATCGCATAGAAGCACTTCAGGGTCATTGGCCAGTGCCCGGGCTATGCCGACGCGCTGCTTCTGCCCGCCGGAAAGCTGGGCTGGATAGGCGTTTTCACGCCCTTCCAAGCCGACCAGTTCAATCAGCTCTGCAGAACGCTTGCGCCGCTCCTCTTTCCCCACTCCGGCAATCTCAAGCGGGAATTCAATGTTCTCACGCACGGTCCGCGACCACAGCAAATTGAAATGCTGGAAGATCATGCTGACCTTCTGGCGGGCTTTGCGAAGCTTCGGTCCCGAAATCGCCGTGATGTTCTGGCCGTTGATCTCAACAGAACCTTCACTCGGCTTTTCAAGGCCATTCAGCAGGCGGATCAAAGTACTTTTCCCTGCTCCGCTATAGCCGATGATGCCAAAAATCTCGCCTGCCGGCACTGTCAAATCGACATGGTCGACAGCCGTCAAACGCGCTTTGCCGGTATCGAATATTTTTGTCAATCCTTTTAACTCAATCATGATTGGGCACTCTCCTAAATCTTTTGCTAATAAAAAAAACCTTCCTGCTCAGATAAGCAGAAAGGCGCGTGTGTAAACACAATAAACCGTTCTCTCATCTTTCAAAGCCTGAACTTTGAGTGACTTGGCACCATTTCATTTTCATGACGGTTGCCGGGCTTCATCGGGCACTTCCCTCCACCTCTCTTTATAAGAGTTACGCTATTAAGTTAATTTCAGAAATTAAATTTATCATGGCTGGCTATATTCGTCAACCGATTTCAATTTCTCATACAAATAAGGCACCGATTGGAAAGCATAGACCTTATCCGTCACTTTGCCATCCTGGGAGATCAGCAGGCATGGCACGCTTTTCACTTCGTAGAGCTCCGCGACTTCCTGTACATAATTCAAATTGGCTTTGCCCATCGGGAGGCCCGGCAAAAGTTCCGCAACTACGCCAAGCATCTTGCTCGCGACTTGGCAGGTACCGCACATCGGCGTATACAGATAATACGCTGCCACAGGCTGTGTGTTTTTTTCCTTGAGCCATTCTTTATGTGTCCATTCGTTCATAATAGTCATTCCCTGCAACTGGATTTAAGACCCGCACATCTGCCGCGATCAGCACGTCAAGAAGCTTCCGCAGCGGCGTTGTCGCCACCTCTTTATAACTTCGGTCGATATGGAAATGGCGGGCTTCCGGAAACTCGCGTTTGATGAGCTTGCGAAGTTTGTCTCCGGAAGAATCCGCATCGACCAATATGATGATATCCTGCCCTTCGAAGGGCAACAGCATTTCCTCGAGTCTTGTAGCACTAACTGTACCATTTGTGCAAAGAATCGTCACGGGTTCTGCAATCAAGGGAGCTATCCGGGTTTTGTCGCTGATTCCTTCAACCACTATCACTTTCTCCATAAGTAATCCCCCCAGAAAACGATATATGAAAAAAAGCGCCAAAAAGAGGCGCTTCCAGAACTTACTCGTTTGTCATTTCTTTGTATTCGTCAGCTGACATCAATGCATTGACATCATCTTCGGAAGGGGCTTCCACAACGACCATCCACGCTTTTTCATAAGGCGATTCGTTGACGAATTCCGGGCTGTCTTCAAGCTCGGAATTGACTTCGACGATTTTCCCGCTGATCGGCGCATACAATTCCGATACCGTTTTAACGGACTCGACGCTGCCGAAAGGCTCGTCTTTTTTCAGCTCATCGCCGACTTGCGGAAGCTCGACAAATACGATGTCTCCAAGTTCATCTTGCGCGAAATGAGTGATGCCGATACGTGCTTTGCCGTCTTCGACTTTAACCCATTCGTGTTCTTTTGAATAGCGAAGCTCTTGTGGTGTGCTCATCCAAACCCCTCCAAATATGTAATTGACTCAATTTCAGTTTGCCACAACCAAGGATGAAAAACAAGACGACAAACTTGTCAACTCCATGTATTTGCGTATACGTCTTCCTTGAAGCCGAGTGTCGCCTGAGAACCGTCCCAAGCGAGCGGGCGTTTGATCAGCATGCCGTCCGACGCCAGCAATTCATATTGCTCATCTGCGGACATGTCCGGCAGTTTTTCCTTCAATCCGAGTTCGCGGTATTTCTTGCCGCTCGTATTGAAAAACTTCTTCAGCTCGATGCCGCTCGTTTCGTGGATTACTTTCAACTGTGCTGCGGAGGGCGGGGTTTGCGAGATATCGATGTAGTCGAACTCCGCACCATTCGCCTCAAGCCATTTCTTGCCTTTTTGGCAGGTCGAGCATTTCGGGTAAGCGTAATACTGGATCATCAAATCTCCTCCTGTCTTGTAACCAAGCATATCAAAATGCCCCGGGCCAGTCGACTGCCGAGAGATTGGTTTTATCCGAATAAAAACAGGAAGGGTTTCCCCTTCCCGTTCTTTGTGGTCGATTAAACGACGTATTTTTCTGTGTTGATCAATTTTTCGGATGCTTCGCGTTTTTTCGCGATCAAGTTATACGGTGTTGAACGCGTCAATTTGCGGAGGGCGGACAGCATCATGCGCTGGTTGTCGCCTTCGATTGCCGCGATCAAGGTTTCTTTCGCATCTTTCTCGATTTCCTCAAATGCTTCCTGGCAATAGATTTGCGTGTAGAGAAGCTTCTGTTTCGCTTTTTCTTCCCCGCCCGCGGCAATCGCTTTTTCCGTGCGCAGGACAACGGATTCCATCGCGAAGACATTGCTGACGATATCGGCGATGTTCACGAGCACTTCCTGTTCAGCTTCAAGTTTCTTGCCGTAAGTCTGTGCGGCAAGTCCTGCAGCGAGAATGGCGATTTTCTTGGCATTTTTCACCAAGGCCTTTTCCTGCGCCAAGGCTTCCGTGCCGACTTCTTCTGGCATCATCATCAACAATTCTTCCTGCAATGCTTGTGCATGTTGCAATAGCGGCAATTCGCCTTTCATCGCTTTGCGGAGCAGTGTGCCCGGCACGAGCAGGCGGTTGATTTCATTCGTTCCTTCAAAGATCCGGTTGATGCGGGAATCGCGGTAGATGCGCTCGATTTCATATTCCTGCATAAAGCCGTAGCCGCCGTGCAGTTGAACGCCTTCATCGACGATATAATCCAAAGTTTCCGTTCCGAAGAATTTATTCAACGAACATTCGATGGCGAATTCAGCGATGGAATCCGCGACCAGTTTGCCATCAGCCTGCTGCTCATCCGTGAAGCCGCTCATGCGGTCTTCGAACAAGCCGACCGTTCGGTATACCGAGCTTTCGACTGCATATAATTTAGATGCCATTGTCGCCAACTTCTCTTTTGTCAGGTTGAAAGAAGAGATCGGCGTCTTGAATTGCTGGCGCTGATTCGTGTAAGGAATCGTCAATTCCATTGCGCGCTTGGATGCGCCGATTGTACCGACGCCCAGTTTATAGCGCCCGATGTTCAGGATGTTGAAGGCGATGATATGGCCGCGCCCTGCTTCGCCGAGAAGGTTTTCCACTGGCACTTCCGCGTCTTCCAAGATCAATGTACGTGTGGAAGAAGATTTGATGCCCATCTTCTTTTCTTCCGGCCCGACCGATACGCCGCCGAAATCGCGCTCGACGATAAAGGCCGAGAACTGTTCGCCGTCGATTTTCGCATAGACGACGAAGACATCCGCAAATCCAGCGTTCGTGATCCATTGCTTTTCGCCGTTCAAGACGTAATGCGTACCTGCTTCGTTCAGTTTAGCAACTGTTTTCGCGCCCAGGGCATCCGAACCGGAACTCGGCTCGGTCAAAGCGTATGCTGCGATTTTCTCGCCTGTCGCAAGGACCGGCAAGTATTTCTTTTTCTGCTCTTCGTTACCGAACAAGACGATCGGCAATGAACCGATACCGACGTGAGCGCCGTGCGTGATGGAGAAACCGCCCGCTTTGGACATTTTTTCGGCAATCAAAGCAGATGCGATTTTGTCGAGCCCGAGCCCGTCATATTGTTCCGGAACGTCTGCGCCCAAGAGACCGAGTTCGCCCGCTTTTTTCAGGAGTTTGACGGAATGCTCGAATTCGTGGTTCTCCAGGTTTTCGACCAAAGGCATGACTTCCGTGTTGACGTAATCCTCTGTCGTCTTGGCGATCATTTTATGCTCTTCCGTGAAATCCTCCGGCGTGAACACACGCGATAGGTCTGCATCTTCGATCAGGAAGCTTCCGCCTTTGATCAATGTTTTTTCTTGTTCCATTTTCCATTCCTCCCAATTTATCTTTTGATTGAACCCCTGTTAATCGTATCCCCCAAAGTTCTCTTTATAGCATTTCGAAGACGCCGGCTGCGCCCATTCCGCCGCCGATGCACATCGTGACGACGCCGAATTGTTTGTTCTGGCGCTTCAGTTCACTGAGCATGCGCAAAGTCAGAATCGAACCTGTCGCACCTAGCGGATGGCCAAGTGCGATGGCGCCGCCGTTCAAATTGATCTTGTCCATGTCCAGGCCAAGTTCGCGGATGACGCCAAGCGACTGGGAAGCGAAGGCTTCGTTCAATTCCCACACGTCGATATCGTCTTTCGTCAGGCCAGCCAGTTTTAAGGCTTTCGGAATCGCAACGACCGGGCCGATGCCCATGATTTCCGGCGGAACGCCGCCTGTTGCGAATGAACGGAATTTCGCGATTGGCTTGAGGCCAAGCGCCTCCGCTTTTTCACGGTCCATGACGAGCACTGAACCTGCTCCGTCAGAGGTCTGCGAAGAGTTGCCCGCTGTTACCGTGCCGCGCGCCGAGAATGCCGCGCGCAGTTTATTGAGTGTCTGGATGGAAGTACCGTGGCGCACCCCTTCATCCATTTCGAACATAAATGATTTTTCCTGGTATTTGTTCTGGCTGTCGACATAGCGCTGGATCACTTCGACGGGCACGATTTCATCGACGAAATGTCCTTTTTCGATTGCCCTAGCCGCATTTTCATGCGAGCGAACCGCAAAAGCATCCTGGTCTTCACGGCTGACGCCGTATTGCGTTGCCACTTGTTCTGCCGTATGGCCCATACTCATGTAATATTGCGGTGCGGTTTCGGCAATTTTGGCGTTCGGCCGCAGCACATTGCCCATCATCGGCACCATGCTCATCGACTCGACACCACCTGCAATGATCGCTTCGGCGTGGCCGACCATGATCCGTTCCGCTGCATAAGCGATCGACTGCAAGCCCGATGAACAAAAGCGGTTGACCGTAACTGCCGGCGTCGTATCCGGAAGCCCGGCCAATGCCCCGATATTGCGGGCGATGTTCATGCCTTGTTCAGCTTCCGGCATGGCGCAGCCCATGATCAAATCATCTATGGGGCCATCATATCCAGCCCGCTTCAATGTTTCCCGTACGACGAGTGCCCCGAAATCATCGGGCCTCACTGTCGCGAGAGAACCTTTTTTCGCTTTTCCGACCGGCGTTCTGGCCCCGGCCACAATTACTGCTTCGCGCATATCATTTCCTCCTCTATCTAATCGGCAATCAATTGCGTAATGGTTTCCCTTTGACGAGCATATGCTGCATGCGCTGCTGTGATTTCGGTTCAGCAACCAAACTCAGGAATGCTTCACGTTCCAAATCGAGTAAATATTGCTCATCGACTTTCGTGCCGTATGGCAATTTGCCGCCCGACAAGACATAAGCCAGTTTCTTGGCGATTTTCATATCGTGTTCGCTGATGTAGCCGGACAACAGCATGCCTTCAGCTCCCAGCAGCATCGCGGCATATCCCGCTTCTCCTGCGACCGGCACTTTTTCTCTTCTCGGCGCTTGGTAGCCATTATCATACAGCGACAATGCCAATTGCTTCGCATCGTGAATCAAATGGTCGCTATTGACGCTGATGCCGTCGACGAAATTCAGGAAATTGTTCTCGCGTGCTTCATCTGCGGATGTCGATACTTTGGCAGTCGCAATCGATTCGAAAACGCCGGCTGCCAAATTGACATAGTCTGCAGTGACATTATTCGGCAAGCCCTTCAATTGCTTCATATATAACTCTTTGTTTCCGCCGCCGCCCGGAATGAGGCCGACGCCTGCTTCCACTAAGCCCATATAGGTTTCCATGGATGCCTGGACGCGTGCTGCAGGCAGGATGACTTCCGCCCCGCCACCGAGCGTCATGCCGAATGGTGCCGCCACGACCGGCTTGGGACTGTATTTCAATTTCAGCATGGCGTTCTGGAACGTCCGGATTGTCAAATCCAGTTCGAAGATATTGTCGTCTTGCGCTTCCATCAAAATCATGCCAAGGTTAGCGCCGACACAGAAGTTCTTTCCTTGGTTTCCGATGACGAGCCCTTTGTAGTTTTTCTCGACTTCATCGACCGAGAAATTGATCATTTGCATGATATCGAGCCCGATTGCGTTCGAACGCGAGTGGAATTCAAGAAGCGCGATGCCGTCCCCTAAGTCGATCAGGCTTGCGCCGGAATTCGATTTGATGACGCCATGCTTTTTCTTGTAGCGTTTCAAGTCGATTACTTTTTCGTTGACCGGGACGAGCTGGTAATCCGAACCGTCGAAATAGTACAGATCGCCGTTTTCTTCTTTATAGAAGGAATCAAAGCCTTTTTCGAGCAAGCTTTCGGCAAATGCCGGAATGGCGATGCCTTGTTCTTTCATTTTCTCCACCGACTGTTTCACGCCGATGGCATCCCATACTTCAAATGGTCCTTGTTCCCAGCCAAAGCCCCATTTCATGGCATTGTCGATTGCGACGATATCGTCTGCAATCTCACCATGCAGTTGTGCGGAATAGGCGAGTGTCGGAGCGAGGATGCTCCACAGCAATTCACCTGTGCGGTCATCCGCATAAACGAGCGTCTTCATTTTCGAAGGCAGGCCTTTTTGCTGCTTGGCCATCTCCTGTGAAGGCGTTTTCAACTTTTGCGTCGGGCGGTATTCCATTGTTTCGGGGTCTAATTCGAGGATTTCTTTGTCTTTCTTCTGGAAAAAGCCTTGTTTCGCTTTGGCACCGATCCAGCCATTTTCGACCATCTTCTTCATAAAATCTGGCGTATCGAAAATTTGCTGCTCTTCGCCTTGTGTCTGGTCGTAGACATTTTTCGAGACATGCATGAATGTATCGAGTCCGACAACGTCCAGCGTACGGAATGTTGCGGATTTCGGGCGGCCGATAAGCGGCCCGGTAACGGAATCCACTTCACCGACTGAATAGCCGCGATTTTGCATTTCGCGCACTGTGACGAGCAAGCCATATGTGCCGATGCGGTTGGCGATAAAGTTCGGTGTGTCTTTTGCCAGGACGACGCCTTTTCCGAGGCGGTCTTCGCCAAATTGCTGCATGAACTCGACGACTTCCGGAGCTGTCGCGTCTGCCGGGATGACTTCAAGCAATTTCAAGTAGCGCGGCGGGTTGAAGAAATGGGTGCCGAGGAAATGCTTCTGGAAATCCTCCGAGCGCCCTTCAGCCATCGCATTGATGCTGATGCCCGATGTATTGGAAGAAATGATGGTGCCAGGCTTTCTCACGGCATCCACTTTTTCATAGAGTGATTTCTTGATATCCAAGTTTTCGACGATGACTTCGATAATCCAATCCACTTCGGATAATTTTTCAAGGTCATCTTCCAGGTTGCCTGGCGTGATCAAGCCCAAGTTTTTCTTTTGGGTCAACGGGGCAGGTTTCTGCTTCAATAGTTTTTGAGTGGCAGTTGCTGCGATCCGGTTGCGGACTGCATGGTCTTCGAGTGTCAGCCCTTTTGCTTGTTCTTCTTCCGTCGCTTCTTTCGGGACAATGTCGAGCAGCATGACAGGGATACCGATATTGGCTAGATGAGCTGCAATTCCAGAACCCATAACGCCTGATCCGAGCACCGCCGCTTTTTTAATTTTATATGACACGAGCAAACCCTCCTGTTTTTGAATGAACCCTCATTCATTTTCTGGGTAAAAAAAAGAAATGCTTTCCTTCTCGTTCTTAGTGTAAATTATATTGCCTATTTTCGCAATATTTAATCGGAAGATTTTTCTGCCGTATTTATCCAAGCACTTGGAGAGCAGGCAAAAAAAGGGTAAGATTAAAAAGACAATTAAAGGAGGCAATTTGATGAAATCCCTAAAAACAACTGAGCAATTCAACGATACAATCCAAAATAGCGAACCGGTCATCGTGAAATTCCAAGCTGGCTGGTGCCCGGACTGCACGCGCATGGATATGTTCATCGACCCAATCATCGAACAATATGATAACTACCAATGGTTTGATGTCAACCGCGACGAACTGCCGGAAATCGCAGAGCAATACGAAGTGATGGGCATCCCGAGCCTGCTGATTTTCAAAGATGGTGTAAAACAAGCCCATCTTCACAGTGCCAATGCCAAGACTCCCGCGTCTGTCATCCACTTCCTGGAAGAACAAGAGGCCTAATACACAAGCTTCCAAATACCATTCAGCCAATAAAGCAGAGGTGCTCATATGGATCCACATCAGGAAATCAAGGAACTGAAAGAACTCGTCGCACATTACCAGGACGTTATCCGCAATATGTCAGCGCCGATCATTCCGTCGATTGTGCCAAATACAATCCTGGCGCCGATTGCCGGCTATGTTTTCCGCGACCGCTTCGAAACGATCCGGACCAAAGTGCTTGAATACGCAGCAGAGCATCGCGATACGGAGCGAGTCATCTTTGACTTCACGGGGGTCACGATGCAGGATGTCCAGTCATTCGATTTCAATGAACTGGCACTTGAATTGACGCAATTGAATAGCGCACTGAAATTGATGGGGCTGCGCGGCATTTATGTCGGTTTCAATCCCCGCTTTGTACGTGAAATCGTCCACGCCGGAATCCAAGTCGACTTGGAAGTCTACACTACCTTCCGCAGTGCCTTGCAAGCTTTGCTTGATGAACGCGAAGCTAAGCTGCGCTGAATCGTTTAAAAGGAGGATGCATCATGAAAGTGCTGCTCTCTTTTCAAGCAATGAACCAATACGCAGAACAAGTGCCCCCCGCCTTCCGTGCGTCTGCTTGCGGGCCGGTTACAGCAGCTTCCATCCTCCATTATCATGAAGGCGTGGCGCCGGGGATTGGGCCGCTTTACAGAAAACTTGGGGCGACACCGATTGGCTTGAGTGCATTTTGCCTGATCCGGCGATTGAAAAAACTCGCGGGGCCGAGATATGACATCAAGCGGATCCGCGCAATCGAGCAAGTCAAACGGCAACTCGATGCCGGCTATCCACTCGCCCTGAAATTCGACCGCTATTTCTCCTTGCGCTGGCGCCAGGCAAGCACATTCGCCTATCACTGGGTCCCGCTCATCGGCTATGAGGAAACCGGGGACGATTTGCTGCTGTTCATTCACGACAACGGACAAAAAAACCGCCCGAGCAAGCTGCGGGCGGTGTCGTTCCGGGAGAATCGGGGCGTATTGAGTTTCGTCCAGATTTCACCGGTTTCCAAATCAGATAAATGATTTTTCCAAAAGCCTTGCGAGCAGGCGGAATTCCCGTTCGTCGCAAATCCTCACCAAATCAGAAGAATAATCGGGCACTGCAATTTCCTCGAGTGCCACATCGAGCTGGAGGTCATCTTTAATGACCGCCAGCTTTTTCGATAGCGCGAGCATATCCTGATGCTCTTCGATTTTCTTTTTCTGGGCCGGCTTCAGCTCCTCGATATGTTCAAGGACCCCTTCGACCGAACCGTAGCGCTGGATCAACTGGAGTGCCGTCTTAGGCCCGATGCCTTTGACGCCAGGATAGCCGTCGCTCGGGTCACCCATGAATGCTTTCACATCAGCGAACTGTCCCGGCATGATGCCATATTCTTCTCCGAACCGTGCATCGGTATAGAGATCATAGATATGAAAGCCTTTTTTCATGAAGGCGATCTTGACCGACGGGTTCAATAGCTGAAGCATGTCTTTATCGCCGGTGATGATCGTATAATCCGCCTCGTCCGGCCATTTTTTCGTAAACGATCCGATAAAATCATCCGCTTCGATGCCCTTTTCGCCGTAATTTTTCCATCCGAGAAGCTCGGACACTTCACGCGCCTGGTCGAATTGATGCACCATATCTTCAGGTGGCGCCGGCCGGTTTGCTTTATAGCCGTCGAACATCTCGGTACGGAAGGTATGCGCGCCCATGTCCCAGCACACGGCGATATGGGTCGGCTTCATCAATGATTTTGCGGTGAGCACGTGGCGCGCGAATCCTTGTACGCCGTTTGTGGCGAGCCCGCTTTCTGTGCGGAAAAACTGCCCGACGCCTGCTGTTGCAAAATACGAACGGAACAATACCGCCATCCCGTCCACTAGCATAATATGTGGTTTTTCCAAAAAGTACTCCTCCATTCAACACGATTTCCATTATCCATTATACGCGACTTTCCATAGAAAAAGGGTGCCGGACTTCCGGCACCCTTTTCGTTCTGTGTTTTCCGAAGCTACTTGCTTGCTTTCCGTGGGGCGGGAATCGAGCCTCCTCAACCGCTTCGCGGTCTGCGGGGTCTCTCAAACCCGCTGATCCCACAGGAGTCAAGCAAACGCTTCTCCAAACACTTTGAAAGTTCACTGAATTTTTTATGCAGGATAAGCTTTTGCTCACTTTTACATATAGAGAGCTATCCTCTAGTTCAGCATCTTTTCATAGTTTATCGTTTGCGCTTGATTGCTTTGTATTCAAGGTTCAAGGCTTTGTAGAACGACGCCATCATCAATAGCATAATGAACGAGAACGGGAAGGCGGCGATGATTAATGCCGTCTGCAAGGACCCGAGTCCGCCTGCAAAGAGCAGGATGACCGCGATGGTCGATTGCGCAATCCCCCACGTCAACTTCACGGCGTTCGCTGGATCCAAAGATCCGTTTGAGCTTTGCATGCCGAGAACAAACGTCGCCGAGTCGGCAGATGTGATGAAGAAGGTCGAAATGAGCAAGACTGCAACAATCGACAACAACATGCCAAGCGGCAATTCATTGAACACCGCAAACAAAGTTTCTTCTGTCAACAATCCAGTCAAATCGACGCCGCTGCTTTGCACATCGATTGCCGTTGTACCAAATGCCGCGAACCAGATGAAGCTGATGAACGTCGGAATGAGCAAGACGCCAAACAGGAATTCACGAATGGTCCGGCCTTTGGAAACGCGGGCGATGAAAATCCCAACAAACGGTGACCAAGAAATCCACCAAGCCCAATAGAAGATCGTCCAGCCATCAATCCATGACCGGTTTTCCCCATTGATTGGAGCTGCACGGAAACTCATATTGATCAAGTTCTGGAAATAGCTTCCGAGTGAATCGGTGAACATATTGAAAATCAACAAGGTCGGCCCAAGAACGATTACCAAAATGAGCAAGGTAATAGCAAGCACCATATTGGTATTCGACAAGTACTTGATCCCTTTGCTGATGCCTGACCAAGAGGAAACCATAAACAGCACAGTGACGACTGCGATGATGATGATTTGCGTAATCAGGCTATCCTCTGGAATGCCGTCAAACAAATACGCGAGCCCTCCATTGATCTGGATGGCACCGAAGCCAAGTGTCGTCGCGACGCCGACCGCTGTAGCGAATACAGCAATAACGTCAACAAGAACACCCCACGGGCCTTTCATGCGGTCGCCGAACAATGGGCGAAGCGTCGAGGAAATAAGCCCCGGCTCACCTTTACGGAATTGGAAGTATGCCAGCGATAATGCAACTACTGCGTAAATTGCCCATGCATGGATGCCCCAGTGGAAAAATGTAAAACGCATGGATTCCCGGAACGCTTCCTGAGATCCCGGCTCAGCTGTCGCCGGGTCGATCGCGAAATGCGATAGCGGCTCTGCCGCACCCCAGAATACGAGCCCGATACCCATGCCCGCTGAGAACAGCATTGCAATCCATGTTGCAAATGAATATTCCGGCTTGTCTGTGTCTTTCCCTAATTTAATCTGTCCCATTGGACTAACAAGGAAGTACAAGCAAAAGATAACCATTACTGAAACGATCAATAAATAATACCAACCGAACGAAGTAGTCAGGAATGATTCCATATTGCCGGTAACTTCCGCAAAATGTTCTGGAGCAAGCGCACCGTAGCCAACTGCCAAAGCAATTAGAACAATCGCGATCCAAAACACGTTTGTTACTTTATTCATATAGTCTCCTCCTTTTAATTTCTTCACAAGATATTACGCTACGGAACATTGGCGCGCTTGTCAACTGTCTGAATTATGTATCAACATAGCGCTTAGCTTCAATATCAAATACCCCTAGCCATGCGCCATGAAACAATGGAAAATAAGCCCAACTGCCCAAGACGACCGATAGGATTGCCTTGGGCAGTTGGATGCCCCATCTTTAAAACGGTTCGCTGAATCCGAGTGAAATGCAAATCAGCCAGAGAGGCAGCCGCCCCGTGCCTTATCGAGCCGCAGCAGCGAACAGGCCTGGCTTGTTTAGACAAACGGCGATTGCGGGTAAAGAAATGGGATGTCTATATTAAAGGATATTTACCATTATCTATAACAGAACTGGAGCTGAACAGAATATGGCACAGAAAAATACGGCAATCGTCACTGGGGCCAGCAGTGGTATTGGCCAAGCTACCGCAAAGGAACTGGCTGCAAAAGGCTACCATGTCATGCTCGCTGCACGGCGAGAGGAGCGCCTAGTGGAACTGAAGAAAGAAATCGAAGCTGAAGGCGGAAACGCAGATTACAAAGTGACCGACGTGACTTCAGTAGACGACATGAAATCACTGGCACAAGAAACACTTGAGAAAACCGGGAGAATTGACGTATTTGTCAATAATGCCGGGCTCATGCCGCTGTCATTCATGAATAAGCTGAAAATCGATGAATGGGACAAGATGGTTGATGTCAACATTAAAGGAGTCCTCTACGGGATCGCAGCTGTACTGCCGATCATGGAACAACAAGAATCCGGCCATATCCTGAATGTCTCTTCTGTTGCGGGGCATCAAGTTTCAAAAGGCAGCGCCGTGTACAGCGGCACGAAATACGCTGTCCGCGCCATTTCAGACGGATTGCGCCAGGAAATCGATCCGTCCCATGAAATCCGCGTAACTATCGTTTCTCCAGGCGCGGTCGAAACCGAACTGACCAACACCATCACCGATGAAGATGTGCTGGAGGCCTTCAAAGGTACATCCATGGAGATGCTCAAAGCGCATGATATCGCGAAAGCCATCGCCTATGCCGTTGAACAGCCGCCGCATGTCGACGTCAACGAAATCTTGATCCGCCCGAGACAACAGCCTTAATAAGAATGGAGCGATTCAAATGGAGACCGATTTTTCCAAGCTTTATATAAATGGCGAGTGGATTCCAGGATCCAGTGACAGCCATATGAAAAATACCAACCCCTTCACCGGCGAAGAGCTCATCACGACGCAAGCTGCCGATAAGGGCGATTTGGACGCTGCCTATAAAGCGGCAGAAACGGCACAGCTTGCCTGGTCACAGGAATTGCCCCAGGCCAAACAAGCAGTCATGGAGAAAGCAATAGAAATCATGAATGAAAATGAAGAACTGATCATCGAGTGGCTCATCAAGGAAGCCGGCAGCACAAAAATCAAAGCGACTGTCGAATTCGGCGCATCGATGAACATTTTGAAAGAAGCGGCAACATTCCCGTTCCGCATGGAAGGAAAAATCATGCCTTCCCAGCAACCGGGCAAAGAAAACCGCGTCTACCGCAACCCGCTTGGTGTCATCGGCATCATCAGCCCGTGGAACTTCCCGTTCCATTTGGCCATCCGCTCGATCGCGCCAGCACTAGCCACTGGCAATGCCGTCGTCATCAAACCGGCAACCGATACGCCAGTGACTGGCGGATTGCTGTTTGCCAGCATTTTTGAAGCGGCCGGACTGCCGAAAGGCTTGCTGAACGTCGTGGTCGGCAGAGGCTCTGAAATCGGCGATGACATTGTCACCCATCCGACGCCGCGTCTTATTTCATTTACCGGTTCGACGCCTGTCGGCAAGCATATCGGTGAACTTGCAGGCGGCGCATTGAAGAAGACCGCCTTGGAACTTGGCGGCAATAATAATTTCATCGTGCTTGAAGATGCCGATATCGACCAGGCCGTGGACTCTGCCCTATTCGGCAAATTCTATCACCAAGGCCAGATTTGCATGTCCGTCAACCGTATCTTTGTCCACAAGGATATTTACGATGAATTTGCTGAGCAGTTCATTGAACGTGCCGGCAATTTGAAATACGGCAACCCGGCAGAAGCAGATACGCAAGTCGGGCCGCTCATCAACCGCGACCAAGTCGACCGCATCCTAAAAGACATCGACGCCACGATCGAACAAGGCGCGAAAATCCGCCTCGGCGGCAATGCGGACGGCAATATGCTCGAGCCGACAGTACTGACCGGCGTCACCAACGATATGCCGCTCGCAAAAAACGAAATCTTCGGCCCTGTCGCAATCCTCATTCCGTTTGACAGCGATGAGGAAGTCGTGGAACAGGCCAATAAATACCCGTTTGGGCTTAGTGGGGCCGTGCACTCTTCGGACATCCAGCATGCAACGGACATCGCCCACCAGATCCACACCGGCATGATCCATGTCAACGACCAGCCGGTCAACGACGAAGCGCATATGCCATTCGGCGGCGAAAAAGACTCCGGCCTCGGACGTTTTAACGGCGAATGGGTGCTTGAGGAATTCACCACCATGAAATGGCTGTCCGTGCAGCATCAACGCAGACAGTATGGGGCATTTGTGGATAACACGAAGAAATAAAACGCGAAACCGGCAGCTTCTATATAGCTGCCGGTTTTTTTTAGGAAAGACTTTATCAATACACACTCAGCTTACTCAACCATTATATTGAAAGAGTATTAATATATACACATTTCATATTTTAAGCGCTAGTAATGGTTCTCATTTCAGCTTTTCACAAAACAAAAACGCCAAAATCCTACTAAAGGATTTTGGCGTTTCGTATACTCCATAAAATTCTATGGAGACGGCGGGAGTCGAACCCGCGTCCAGAGACTCCGTTACTTGAGCATCTACGCGTGTAGCTTATCTATTGGGTTTTCGCCGCTCAATCTGCCGACAAGCAGGCGTCATGAGGGCTAGTTCGAGAATCTCTTGCAGTCAGCTCAAACGGCACTGACTGCCGTATCCCACTAAAAGTGAGCTCTATGCAGCCACATGGGCGATGGTTACATAAAGCAGATCCGAGCTTACGCTGCGAATGCTAGGTTGTTGTTAGTTTTGCCAGTTGTTATAAGTTACGTTGATGACGGAGCCGATCCTCCGACGCGCAACCCAAGCTCGAACCATCCCTGTCGAATCCGTAACGTCCCCTCATTAAAAGAGAACACGGAAGTGGCTTAGCTTCGGTGTACTGTTATCAGTATAGGACAAAACAGGTCAGGGTTCAAGTTTAACGGCTTCTCTCTTTCAGCGCGCGGTCGATTGCCCGTTTCGCGTCTTTCTTCTTCAAGTCTTCGCGCTTGTCGTATTTCTTCTTCCCTTTACCGACGCCAAGCAGCACTTTCGCATAGCCGTCTTTCAAATACATCTTGAGCGGGACGATTGCCGCCCCCTCGACTTTCGATTTGCCGACAAGTTCGTTGATTTGCTTTTTATGCAATAATAACTTGCGTGAGCGCAGCGGGTCGTGGTTAAACTGGTTGCCTTGTTCATATGGCGAGATATGCATATTGGAAATCCAGGCTTCGCCGTTCCGTACACGGACAAATGCATCTTTGATCTGTACTTTACCCTGGCGCGCTGATTTAATCTCCGTGCCGAGCAGGACAATCCCCGCTTCGATCGTTTCTTCAATCGCGAAATCGAATCCCGCTTTTTTGTTCTGGGCAATGACTTTGCCTTCTCCTTTGGCCATTTCTGTTCACCTCAAACTGTTGGAAAAAGCGGCACGCGGCCGCTTTTTTTATTTCTTCTTGCGGCGCTGCTGTTTTTTCGCAGCTCCTTCGTAAAACTTTTTCTTTTCGTTTTTCGGCTTGCGTGTCGGGCCGCCTTCTCCGCGCTTCTTCCCATCTTTCGGCTTGTCGCCGCCTCTGCCGGTACGGATCACTTTCGGGCTATCCTTGCGCGAGCTGCGGCGCGTATTTTGCGCCATGCCGACGATTTCGAAATCGATGGACGACTCTTCCGGTTTGACCCCGATCACGCGCACTTCGACTTCATCACCGATGCGGAACTGGCGTTTCGTGCGTTCGCCGATCATCATCATCTGGCGGTCGTCAAACTGGTAGTAATCATCGGTCAAATTGGATACATGCACGAGGCCTTCGATCGTGTTCGGAAGCTCGATGAACATGCCGAAATTCGTGACAGACGACACGATGCCCGTGAATTCCTCACCGACTTTATCTGCCATATACTGCGTTTTCTTGAGTGCATCCGTATCGCGCTCAGCTTCGACTGCACGTCTTTCGCGGTCGGATGTGTGCTGTGCGATATCATCCATTTCCGCTTCCCAGTGGCGGATTGTCTTTTTCGATAAGTCTTTTTCGATCAAATACGTACGGATCAAGCGGTGTATGATCAAGTCAGGATAACGGCGGATCGGCGACGTGAAATGAGTATAGTACTCTGTCGACAAACCGAAGTGGCCGAGACTTTCCGATGAATATTTCGCTTGCTGCATCGAACGCAGCATCATCGTCGAGACGACCGGCTCTTCCGGTGTGCCGGCGATGGAATCGACGATTTCCTGCAAGGCTTTCGGATGGATTTCATTGCCTGAGCCTTTGACAACAATCCCGAAGTTCGTGATGAACTCGAAAAAGCGCTGCAGTTTTTCCGGTTTCGGGTCTTCGTGGATGCGGTATAATGCCGGCACATCCATATGGTGGAAATGCTCAGCGACCGTTTCATTCGCCGCGAGCATAAACTCTTCAATCAAGCGTTCCGCCACCGTCCGTTCACGGACGACGATATCGACTGGATAGCCTTCCTCGTCAACGATCACTTTGGATTCCTTGAAATCGAAATCGATCGCCCCGCGGGTCATGCGGCGCTGGCGCAAGATGGCAGCCAAATCTTTCATCAACTCGAACATTGGTACGAGTTCTTTGTATTGCTCTTTCAAGTCCTGGTTGTCCTGTTCCAGGATTTCGTAGACGTCCGTATAGGTCATGCGAGCTGACGTGTTAATGACGCTTTGGAAAATATCGTGCGACAATACTTCCCCTTTGTCATTGAAAATCATTTCACAAGACAATGTCAAACGGTCGACGTTCGGATTGAGCGAGCAAATCCCGTTAGACAAGCGGTGCGGAATCATCGGGATGACGCGGTCCGTAAGATAAATGCTTGTCGCTCGGTCGTATGCTTCGCGGTCGATTGCCGACCCTTCCGTCACGTAATGGCTGACATCCGCGATATGGACGCCCAACTTATAAGTGCCGTCTTCGAATTTTTTCACTTGTACGGCATCATCCAAGTCTTTTGCATCCGCGCCATCGATTGTGACGATCTGCTCGTCACGCAAATCGCGGCGGCCATTCAGGTCTTCAGGGTCGATTTGGTCCGGTACGGCATTCGCCTGATCGAGCACATCCTGCGGGAATTCGACTTCGATACCATATTTATGGATGATGGACAAAATATCGACACCTGGGTCATTTTTATGGCCGAGCACTTGTGTGACCATGCCCGTTGCGGACAGACGCCCTTCCGGCCAGCCGGTGATCTCGACAACGACTTTATGGCCGTCGACGGCACCGAGTGTATCGTCTTTGGCGATAAAGATATCCATATTCATTTTCTTGTCATCCGTTACGACAAAGCCGAAGCCTTTGTTTGCCTGGAACGTGCCGACGACTTTCGTCGTGCCGCGCTCCAGGATGCGGATGACTGTTCCTTCACGGCGGTCACCGGATGATCCTTCCGAAACACGGATCATGACCGTATCCCCATTCACCGCTCCGTTCACTTCATTCGGCGGGATGAAGACATCATCGAGACCTGCTTCTTCAGGCGCAAAAAAACCGAAGCCTTTGGCGTGGCCGATAAATTTGCCGCGCATCAAGTTCATGCGGTCCGGCACACCGTAGCGGTTCGAGCGCGAGCGTACCAATTCGCCTTTTTCCTCGAGCTTGACGAGCGTCTTCACCAATTCCTTGAATTCGTCGGCATCTTCAAAACCGAACTGTTCTTCTATTTCTGTAACCGTTAATGGCTTGTATGCTTCTTCACGCATAAAGGCCAATAAACGCTGATCCAATGACTGTTCATTCTTGCCCAATCCTAACTCCTCCTTTTGAGACCGTCTCACACGCTCCAATCGAGCGATTCGAGAAACTCGTATATATCTTCATGCAATTGCTTTTTCTCCTGATCCAGCGTAATGACATGGCCTGATTTCTCGTACCATTTGATGCGCTTGTCAGTCGACTCCGTTTCGTCGTGGATGATGTTCGCAGACTCCGGATTGATGACCTTGTCCAATGAACCTTGGACGACGAAAAGCGGTGCATAGACATGATCGACGTTATTCCGTACTTCACCGATCAGCTCACGCAATTCCGCGAGTGTTTCCATCGGCTTTTCCTCGAACTTCTTCATCTCTTCTTCGATAAGCTTATCATCTTTTCCTTCATATTTCTTGTATTCGCGGGCATACTCCAAAACGCCCTGGTACATCAGGTCTGTGGATTTCATATGCATCGGAGCGCACATCGTCACAATGCCCTTTATAGGCTTTGTATACCCCAGTTTCAAGCTGAATACGCCACCGAGCGACAAGCCGGCCACAGCGATTTCCTTGTATCCCTTGTCGACTAATGTCTGATACGCTTGTTCGACATCTTTCCACCAATCGGTCGGGCCTGTTTCGACAAGCTTTTCCGGTGCGACGCCGTGTCCAGCATAATGCGGCGCGATGCTCGTATAGCCTTTCGTTTCCAGAAATCGCCCAAGCATCCGGACATCTGCGGAATTGCCGGTAAAGCCGTGCAATAACAGTACCGCACGCGGCCCTTGCTCAAAGAAAAACGGTTTTGGTTGTGAAATTCGCATAAACTTTCCCTCCAACTGAATTTACTTGCTATTTATGTGGGCCTGTGCCCAATTTCCCCTAAAAGAAAACGCCTAACCACTTAATGGTCAGGCGATGTGCTCTACATTATACTTTCGTTACGGCGATAGCCAGAATAAAGAATAAGGCAGCAAGGACGATCGTCACCCGGTGTAGGACAAGATCCAACCCGCGGGCTTTTTGCTTGCCGAAAAGTTGCTCTGCTCCACCGGAGATGGCTCCTGAAAGGCCTGCACTTTTCCCTGATTGCAATAGAACGACAACAATCAAAGCGATCGAGACGATAAGAAGTAATGTCATTAACAATGTATGCATAAATACCACCTCCTGAAAAGAACCTCCACAACAAACTCTAGTTTACCAAAAATTGAAACCTCAAGCAATAGAGCCCCTAAAAAATACAAATGATTAAGACCATCTCATCTTTTTCTGTTCATTCTTTTTCGGAAACGGTTGATGAGGAACATTTGCTTTATCTAGTAGAGCGGAAAGTAAGATTCCATTTAAACTTAACTCCGCAAAATAGCTGCAACAAAAGCTTGCTCTACTCTCGCGAAGCTCGAGCATCGCAAATGTATAGGCTTAGCTTTACTTCGCCTATACATTTGCCGCGGGCGAGCGCTGAGCCGCTTCCCTCGCTTCGCTCAGTCCAGGGTCTCATCTGTCTCGCTTTCCCGTAGGCAAGAATTAGCCGACGTGAACGAGGCTAATTCTTTGCGATGCAGTGCGAAGCGCTGCAGGAGCAGTTAGGGGTTCTGCGCTATTTTGCTCCGTTCTGATTAACACCCGATATTTATTAGAAAGTCTATGAGCAAAGCCCAGTTTTTATAGAAAGTTTTCAAAGCTGAAGCGCAAGGGGCTGACGCCGGAGGGACTGCGCGGGACAGGCGAGACCTATATGGCGTAGCCATTAGGGCTCGACGCCCGCCCCTCGGCAAGCATGCCCCTGAAGCGTAAGATTTTTACAATGATTTATAAATCAGCTTCAGACAACTCACACTAAGCAAGCTCTTCTTCCTCACACATTCTAACAGAAAAGCTGCCGGAAAAAATCCCCGGCAGCTTTTCCTCACCTATTCGCTATTATTTCTTCAAGTTATAGAAAGTTTTAACGCCCAAGTATTTCGCTGTGTCGTGCAATTGGTCTTCGATGCGAAGCAATTGGTTGTATTTCGCTACGCGGTCCGTACGTGACGGTGCACCTGTCTTGATTTGCCCTGCATTTGTCGCCACTGCGATGTCTGCGATCGTCACATCTTCCGACTCGCCTGAACGGTGGGAGATGACCGCTGTGTAGCCTGCGCGCTTCGCCATTTCGATTGCATCGAACGTTTCTGTCAATGTACCGATTTGGTTTACTTTGATGAGGATCGAGTTGCCGATGCCTTGCTCGATGCCTTGTGCCAATTTCTTCGTGTTCGTGACGAACAAGTCATCACCGACCAGCTGGACTTTATCGCCGATACGTTCTGTCAATAGCTTAAAGCCATCCCAGTCGTTCTCATCCAGTCCGTCTTCAATGGAAACGATCGGGTATTTATTTGCCAACTCTTCATACCAGTCGACCATTTCAGCGGAAGTTTTGATGGTGTTGTCGCCAGCCAATGTGTAGACGCCTTTTTCTTTGTCGTAGATTTCAGAAGCAGCTACGTCCATTGCGAGCAAGACGTCTTGCCCTGGCTTGAAGCCGGCTTTCTCGATCGCAACCATAATCGTCTCAAGCGCTTCTTCGTTCGAGCCAAGGTTCGGTGCGAATCCGCCTTCGTCGCCGACAGATGTGTTATAGCCTTTGTCTTTCAGTACAGTTTTCAAGTTGTGGAAGATTTCCGCACCCATGCGAAGGGCATGTCGGAAAGATTCAGCGCCAACTGGCATAACCATGAATTCCTGGATGTCAACATTATTATCCGCATGCTCGCCGCCGTTCAGGATGTTCATCATCGGCACCGGCAATTGCTTAGCATTGAATCCGCCGAGGTATTGGTAAAGAGGCAAGTCCAGATAGTTCGCTGCTGCATGGGCAGCTGCCATGGAAACGCCAAGAATTGCGTTTGCGCCAAGACGGCCCTTGTTTTCAGTTCCGTCAAGCTCGATCAACGCCTGGTCGATGGATACTTGATCCAGTACTGAATAGTTTTCTTCCAACTCGTCAGCGATTTCATTGTTTACGTGATCCACCGCTTTTTGGACACCTTTTCCAAGGTAACGGCTCTTATCGCCATCACGAAGTTCAACCGCTTCGTGTTCTCCAGTGGATGCGCCAGATGGCACGATCGCGCGGCCGAATGCGCCGCTTTCTGTGAATACCTCAACTTCAACAGTCGGGTTCCCTCTGGAATCGAGTACTTCGCGTGCTTGAATGTGTGTAATAATTGGCAATGTCAACAGCTCCCTTTTCAAATGGTTTGTTCAATTTCGTTTATACGTTATTCGAAATGTAAAGATTTTCAATTAGATAAGTTGGAAAAGATAGCTTTGAAATCGTTCCAGGCGGACGCTTTCCGCGGGCATGGCTTCAGCCGCTTCCTTCGCTTGCGCTCAGTCCAGGGTCTTCAGCTCATGTCGCTCCGTCGCTCTGCTCCCGCAGGAGTCGCCACCTTTCACTCTTTTATCTTTCCTGATCTGCAAAGAATTCTAAATTTCAACAAATTAATTCAACTTATACAGCTCTTGAATACTTTTTAATACAACGGTTTCCCAGTCATCTCTTCCGGCTGCTCAACATCAAGCAGTTTGAGGATTGTTGGTGCGAGATCCGCTAGAATCCCGCCGCTTCGCAACACTTCCCCGTGCTTCGTCAAGATGACCGGCACACGGTTTGTCGTATGCGCCGTCATCGGCAAGCCGTCTTCTGTCAGCACTTCATCCGCATTGCCGTGGTCGGCCGTGATGAGCGCCGATCCGCCTTGGCGGTGGAGCGCTTCAATAATCCGCCCGAGACATTCGTCCACGACTTCGACTGCCTTGATTGTCGGCTCCAGCATGCCGCTATGGCCGACCATGTCTGGGTTTGCGAAATTTAGGATGATCGCATCGTGTGCGCCTGCATCGATTTGTTCGACGAGACGGTCGGTCACTTCATAGGCGCTCATTTCAGGCTGCAGATCATAGGTTGCCACTTTCGGCGACGAGACGAGAATGCGGTCTTCCCCTGGGAAAACTTCTTCTCGCCCGCCGCTCATGAAAAAGGTGACGTGCGGGTATTTTTCCGTTTCGGCGATGCGCAATTGCGTCATGCCGTTCGCAGATAACACTTCCCCGATTGTATTCACCAAATTGACGTTGCCGTAAGCAATTCGGGTCTGCAATTCTTCACTGTATGGAGTGAAGCTGATAAACATCAAGTCTTTGGGATGGTGGATACTCAGCGGGAAATGGGCAAAATCGGGACGCGTCAATACAGTCGTCAACTGGATGGCGCGGTCGGGACGGAAATTGAAGAAGATGACGGAGTCGCCCGATTCAATTACAGCAGGCGCCTCCCCGTCTTTTAGGACCGTAAACGGCAGGACGAATTCATCGACAATCCCTTCTGCATAGGATGCTTCCACACCGGCCGCAGCGGAACTGGCGCTTGGCCCGATTCCGTCAACCATTGCGCGATAAGCGAGTTCTATGCGCTCCCAGCGCTTGTCGCGATCCATTGCATAATAGCGCCCGCTGATGGAAGCGAAACGCCCGATGCCGATTTGCTGCATTTGTTTTTCAGTTTCTTCTATATAATGGAGCGCGGTTTTCGGCCCGACATCGCGGCCATCCAAAAATCCATGAACATAGACTTCGCTCAAGCCTTGCTGTTTCGCGAGACGCAATAAAGCAAACAGGTGCTCATAATGGCTATGGACGCCCCCATCGCTCAACAAGCCCATGACATGCAAAGCTTTGCCGTTTTCTTTGGCGTTCATGACAGCGTCCAAAAATGCGGCATTTTCAAAGAAATCGCCGTCTTTGATCGATTTATGGATACGGGTCAAGTTTTGGTAAACAATGCGGCCTGCACCGATATTCAAATGGCCGACTTCGGAATTGCCCATTTGCCCGTCCGGCAAACCGACCGCTTCACCCGAAGCGGTCAGCAATTCATGGGGATATTCGTTCCAAAGCCTGTCGAAATTCGGCTTATGCGCTTGCGCGACTGCATTTCCAGCGGTTTCTTCGCGGCAGCCGAAACCATCCAGGATGATCAAGGCAGCCGGATTGGCCGTTTTACGCATTTGAACCCGCCTCCAACAGCTGGACGAACGATTCCGTTTCCAAGCTCGCGCCGCCGACTAATGCCCCATCGATATGCTCCATCGAGAGCAATTCCTGGATATTGGCAGGTTTCACGCTTCCGCCGTATTGGATGCGTACTTTTTCAGCCGTGTCCTCGCTGTAAAGTGATGCGATTTTCTTGCGCACGATGCCGCAAGCTTCGTTAGCGTCTTCAGCCGTTGCTGTTTTGCCTGTTCCAATTGCCCAGATTGGCTCGTAAGCAATGACCAGTTCTGCGATTTGCGCATCGGTCAATCCCTCGACCGCTTTCTCGACTTGTGATTCCACAATGCTTTCCAGTTTGCCCGCTTCACGCTGTTCGTCGGTTTCGCCTACACAAAGGATTGGCGTTAGTTGATGCGAAAATGCTGATTTCACTTTTGCATTGACTGTTTCATCGGTTTCATTGAAATACTGGCGGCGTTCGGAATGCCCAATGATGACGTAGTCGACGCCGATATCCGCCAATTGCACAGGGCTGATTTCACCAGTGAATGCCCCTTCGCCTTTGTCGTGCATCGTCTGTGCGCCAATTTTCAATGCGCTGTTTCCTGCAGCATCGACTAATTGCGTGAGGTATAGAGCCGGCGCACAGATGACAGAATCAAGCTTGTCAGCATCCGGCACCAAACCGTTCACTTTCTCCACGAATTCTTTCGCTTGTGATGCTGTTTTATACATTTTCCAGTTTCCTGCAATGATCGGTTTTCTCACAAAAACACTCCCTTTATTTATCGCTTAATGCGGTGACCCCTGGCAGATCTTTGCCTTCCATGAACTCCAGTGAAGCCCCGCCGCCTGTGGAAATATGGTCCATTTTATCTGCAACATGGAACTTTTCGACTGCCGCTGCCGAATCGCCGCCTCCGATGACTGTGTAGCCAGATGTTTCTGCCATCGCTTCGGCGACGGATTTCGTGCCGTTCGCGAAAGCTTCCATTTCAAAGACGCCCATCGGCCCGTTCCAGATGATCAGCTTCGACTGCTTGATCACATCGGCATACAAGTTCGCTGTTTCCGGCCCGATATCCAGCCCCATCCAATCGGATGGAATTTCTTCGATTTTCACCGTTTTCGTCTCTGCGTCTTTCGAGAACTCGCTCGCCACTGTGGCATCGACCGGCAAATAAAACTTCACGCCTTTTTCCTTCGCTTTGTCGATGAACGATTTGGCGAGATCGAGTTTGTCTTCTTCGACAAGGGAATTGCCGATTTCATGGCCTTGCGCCTTGATGAAGGTATAGGACAAACCGCCGCCGATAATCAAGTTATCAACTTTGTCGAGCAAATGGTCGATGACGCCGATCTTATCTTTCACTTTCGCCCCGCCGATGATGGCCGTGAACGGGCGGTCCGGTTCGGATAAAGCTTTGCCAAGCACATCCAGTTCTTTTTCGAGCAACAGGCCAGATACCGCCGGCAAATGTTCGGCGATTCCTGCAGTTGAGGCATGGGCTCTGTGCGCAGCGCCGAACGCATCATTGACGTAGACATCTGCAAGTGCCGCAAACTGTTTCGCGAGTTCCGGATCGTTCTTTTCTTCACCTGCATGGAAACGAACATTCTCAAGCAGCAGGATATCGCCTGGTTCAAGAGAAGCGATTTCCTGTTCCACTGTCTCCCCTATGGATTCCTCCAGGCATTTCACGTCGCTGCCGAGCAATTCGGACAAACGCGCCCCTGCCGCAGCAAGTCTCATGTCTTCGTTAACTTGGCCTTTCGGGCGTCCGAGATGGCTCGCCAAGATCACTTTTGCGCCTTGTCCGGCCAAATACTCGATCGTCGGCATCGCCGCACGAATCCGTGTGTCATCCGCCACTTTCCCGCCGTCCATCGGTACGTTGAAATCGACACGGCAAAATACGCGTTTCCCTTTCAAATCCAAGTCTTTCATGGTCATTTTCTGCAGCATGAAAATACCTCCCAATTATATTCAAAAAAATAAGGGGTGGGGTAAAATCCCCACCCCTTTTACCCTCTTTATTATAGAGGTTCATTGGTAATTAAGCTATGATTTTCAGGTTACAGGCCTTTTTTGTACATGTGCACAGCCAAGTCTACGCAGCGCGCAGAGTAGCCTGATTCGTTGTCGTACCATGCAAGGACTTTGACCATGTTTCCGCCAAGAGCCATCGTTGATGCAGCATCCACTGTAGCGGAAGCTGTGTTGCCGTTATAGTCGCGTGATACCAGCGGAAGTTCGCTGTATGCCAAGTAGCCTTTCAGCTCATTTTCAGTCGCATCTTTAAGCGCTTGGTTCACTTCTTCAACCGATGCATCCGTTTCAAGTTCAGCCACAAGGTCGATCAATGAAACGTTCGGTGTTGGAACGCGGATGGCCATGCCATCAATTTTGCCTTCAAGTTCCGGCAATACTTTTGCCACGGATTTCGCTGCGCCCGTTGTTGTCGGGATCATCGACTCAGCCGCAGCACGCGCACGGCGGTAGTCTGAGTGAGGTGCATCAAGCAAGGCTTGGTCATTCGTATAAGAGTGGATTGTCGTCATCATGGCTTTCTTGATGCCGAACTTGTCGTTCAACACTTTAGAAATTCCGGACAAGCCGTTAGTCGTGCATGAAGCGTTCGAAACGACGTGGTGTTCTTCAGGGTTATAAGTTTCTTCATTGACGCCCATCACTAGCATTTTCATGCCGTTTTTGCCAGGCGCTGAAAGGATGACTTTTTTAGCGCCCGCTTCAATGTGCTTCGACGCTTTCTCTTCTGTCGTGAAGATTCCTGTCGACTCCAAGACGATGTCGATATCGTGCTCTTTCCATGGCAATTGCGCCGGATCTTTTTCAGCGAACACTTTGATTTCCTTGCCGTTGACGAAAATCGATCCGTCTTTGGCTGAAACGTCTGCATCCAAAGCGCCGTGCACAGAATCGTATTTCAGGAGATGCGCAAGCATGTCTGCATCCGTAAGGTCATTTACTGCCACTACTTCCACTTCGTCGTTGTTCATTGCTTCACGGAATACTACACGGCCGATGCGGCCGAAACCATTGATTGCCATTTTTAAAGTCATTTATAATTCCTCCAATTTTGTTGTTGGGTTGAGTATTGCCCTTGCTGCCGCTTCATCCGTAATCAGGATGGTGCGTTCAGGCGCGGCCTGGAAATAAGATTCGATGGCTCGCGCTTTTGTGCGTCCTCCAGCAACGGCCATGATGCCCGGTGCTTTTTGGACCTGCTCTAATTGAATCCCCGCTGTCGGGATGCGGTAAACTATTTTTCCGTTTTTATCGAAATAATAACCGAAGGCTTCGCTGACAGCCCCGCCTGTCTTGATCTTCTCGACTTCGTTCACGGAAGAGCGGCGCCTGATGGCCATCTCTTCTGCATCGCCGATTCCATGGATGACTAAATCCGTCCGGTCATACAGCTCCATCATTTCTTTGATGACAGGTTCCCTCATCATCATTTCGAGCGCTTCCGCACTCAAATGCTCAGGCAGATAAAGCGTGCGGACAGCTCCGCCTGTTTTTTCGGCAAAAGATGAAGCGATGGTGTTCGCCTGGTGAAGCATTTCTTCCCCCAGGCCGCCTCTTGCAGCGATAAACTGCATGGCGGGGTTTTTCCTCGCCGTGCGGATTTCAGCTGCTACGGCGGCCATTGTACTGCCGCCAGTAACAGCGATCGTCCGGCAGTTTTCGAACATTTCCTCCGCAATACGAGCGGCTTGCCTGCCAATAGAGGCTTTGACCGAAGATAACCGGTCGCTATCCCCTGGCAGAACGACGGCTTGTTTGATGCCGAGTTTCGCTTGCAGCCCGGTTTCGAGCTCTGCAGTCCCAGCCAATTCCTTGACCAGCTCACGGAGTTGGTCAAGAACATCGTCTCCCAGTATCGTAAGGCTCATGCCGCTCTTGCTCATTTCGATCAAGGCTTGGTCCCTCAATAAATCGGTCTCTTTGCGGATTTCCCTTTCGGCTGCGCCTGTCATCTCGCTGATCGTGCGCCTTCCAACGGGCTGTTCGGTTTGAATCAGCTCGAGGATGCTATAGCGCTTTTTCAGCAAGCTTGGCAGTTCAGGCAATAAATGCACTTGCGCTTGCAGAACTGGATCCATCGCTCCACCCCTTTGTTGGACGTTTTCTGTCCCACTATATATAATTACGTCCCACTAGATTCATTGTAGCCGAGCTATTAGATTTATGCAAATAAAAAGAAGCGTTAAAGAATTAACGCTTCCAAAAGTTCGCCATAGCCAAAATTTCCATAGAGCAGCACTTTTTCGTGTTTCGTGAGCACTGGAATCATCAGCATATACTGTTCATGCAATTGTTCATCTTCTTCAATATTGATTTCCCGGAAGTCAATCGGGTAATCTTCCTGCAATAGCGTCAGTGCAGACTTGGCCTCTTCGCAAAGCCCACAATTTGGCCGAGTATAGAGTGTATACATGCCATTCCTCCTTATTAGAAGCCTCGCCCGGCTCCGCCGCCTCCTGAAGAGCCGCCACCGCCGCCGCGGAAACCTCCACCGCCGGAACCGCCTCCGAAGCCGCCGCCAAAACTGCCGGGCCCGAAAAACCCGCCGCGCCTCATCGTTCTGCCGCGGCCGCGACGTCCACGGCCGCCGCCTCCTCCTGTAAACAGGAACAACAAAACAAGTACGATCAGGAAGGTGATGACCGGCTGCATAAAGCCGCCTCCACCTTCACTGCTGCCTGGCGTCACTTCATTGAGCGGCTGGGGGCTAGCCGCTTCCCCGTCCCAGCCGTATTCCGCAGCCACTTCATTGTACAGTGCTTGGTACGTATTGAGGATCGCTTCGTCCGGCTGGTCTTCACGCAAATATGGAACGGCGTAATCATCCAAAATGCGCCCGACTTTTCCGTCAGGAAGCGCGCCTTCCAGGCCGTAGCCGATTTCGATGTAGATCTCACGGTCTGTCATCGATAGCACGACCAGCACGCCGTTGTTCTCTTCCGCTGAGCCTACGCCATAATGGCGCAACGCTTCATTGGCGTAGCTTTCGATCGGCTCACCTTCCAAGGACTCGACGACCATAACGGCAATCTGGGCAGTTGTCGCGTCTTCCAGGCCAGCACCTAAGCTCTTGAGCTCGGCTTCCTGTTCTTCGCTCAAGACGCCCGCGATATCCTGAATGTAAATATCATCAGTCAACTCCGGAAATTCTGCCGCCTGCACAGTTCCGGGGATCATCAGCAGCAACAAGAGCAAAACAGGAATTCTTCGGATCATTCTTCGTCAGTCCCAAAGTCCACATCCGGTGCATCTTCTGCCCCGGCATCAGCTTCGAAATATTCCTTTTCGTCAAAGCCGAAGATTCCCGCCACCATGTTGCCTGGGAAACTGCGAACTTCCCGGTTGAATTCCGTCACCGAGCCATTATAGTCCTGGCGGGCGACTGCAATCCGGTTTTCTGTTCCGGCCAGTTCATCGGATAATTGCTGGAAGTTCTCACTCGAGCGGATTTCCGGATAGTTCTCGACGACGACGAGCAAGCGGCTGAGCGCGCCGCTCAATTCGGCGTCTGCCTCGGCCTGTTCTTCGACTGATCCGGCATTCGCCATGCTCGAACGGGCTTCCGTGACACTATCGATGACCTCTTGCTCCTGGTCGGCAAAACCTTTCACAGTTTCCACCAAGTTCGGGATCAAATCAAGCCGGCGCTGCAATTGGCTTTCCAGCTGCGCATAGGACTGATTGACGTCTTCTTCCAACTGAACGAAATTATTATAGCTTGAGCCGAATACGGCGATGGCGATGACGATCAGCCCAATCACCAACAGCAATGGAATAAGTAATTTTTTCATTTCCAGTCTCCTTTTCTTTTACAATAATATTTTTTGTTTTCCCTGACTGCCTGGCCGTTGAAACCCTTTACACATGATTCTACGTTTCAGGGAATGAAAAGATTCAACGAAAAAACCGCACAGCCTTTGACAGGCTGTGCGGTTTTCCATTTTTACACCCTCGGAGGGAATCGAACCCCCATCTCAAGAACCGGAATCTTACGTGTTATCCTTTACACTACGAGGGCAAATGTTGTTAGCGACTTTTCTATTATACAAAAGCTTTCCCTTTATTTCAAGCGGCTATTTTCAATTCGTTAGATTTGACCTTCATTGACCATGATGTGTATGATGAATGTACGGCTGAACGGTGTTTCAGCAGCACTTACATTTACCCGAAGGAGGAAATTATCCATGAATTTAATCCCTACAGTAATCGAACAGACAAGCAGAGGGGAACGCGCATACGATATCTATTCCCGTCTATTGAAAGACCGCGTCATCATGCTCGGCAGCGGGATCGATGACAATGTCGCGAACTCCATCGTCGCGCAATTGCTATTCCTTGAGGCTGAAGATCCGGAGAAAGACATTTCCATCTACATCAACAGCCCAGGCGGCAGCATCACGGCCGGTATGGCGATCTATGATGTCATGCAATTCATCAAGCCAGATGTCCAGACAGTTTGCATCGGCATGGCTGCATCCATGGGTGCTTTCCTTCTGGCTGCCGGCACAAAAGGCAAACGCTATGCATTGCCAAACGCTGAAGTCATGATCCACCAGCCACTTGGCGGCGCCCAAGGGCAAGCGACTGAAATCGAAATCGCCGCAAAACGCATCCTGTTCTTGCGCGAGAAACTGAACCAAATCCTGTCTGAACGTACTGGCCAGCCGCTTGAAGTGATTTCACGCGATACAGACCGCGATAACTTCATGACTGCTGAACGCGCACTTGAATATGGCCTCGTCGACCAAATCATCACGCGCAACAAACTGCCGGAAAACCACGAAAAAGAAGATTAATATTAGACAAAAAGAGCTGTCCCGCATGTGGGACAGCTCTTTTTTTGCTGCTTAAGGCGCCTGGCTTTAAGCTTCTTTATCGACCAATTGCGCCAGCGCATCGACTGCTGATTCTTCGTCAGCGCCGTCGGCTGATATCGTGACGTTCGTGCCTTTGCTGACAGCTAGGCTCATAATGCCCATGATGCTCTTGGCATTGACTTTCTTGTCGCCTTTTTCCAAATAGACATCCGAACTATAGCGATTGGCTTCCTGTACGAACAATGCCGCCTGCCTCGCCTGTAATCCTGATTTCAATTGCACTTCCACTTGTTTTTCTACCATGCATATCCTCCTCCGAAAACTTGACTCTCACGCAATCTATAGAAAAGAGCAGCCGCTTTACCGGCTGATCGTTTCGCCTTTTCTCAATGACTCGGCAATCTCATCGATTTTCCGGAGCCTATGGTTGACGCCTGACTTACTCACTTTTCCTGTCGATACCATTTCGCCCAGTTCTTTCAGTGTGACATCCTGGTACTCGACACGCAAGCGGGCTATTTCTTTCAGGCGGTCCGGCAATTGATCGATTCCGATTACCTGGTCGATAAAGCGGATATTTTCGATTTGCCGCAGCGCCGCATCGATGGTCTTATTCAAATTGGCCGTTTCACAATTGACTAAGCGATTGACGCTATTGCGCATATCACGGAGGATCCGGACATCTTCGAATTTCAACAGTGCCGAATGGGCGCCTGTCAGGCTAAGGAAATCGGAAATTTTCTCCGCTTCTTTCAAATAAGTCACAAACCCTTTTTTCCGCTCGATCATTTTCGCGTTCAACTGGAAATGGTTCATCAGGACAACCAGCGCTTCAGCGTGGTCTTTATAGGAAGAATACACTTCCAGGTGATAGGAGGATGTTTCCGGGTTGTTGACCGAGCCTCCCGCCAGGAATGCCCCGCGCAAATATGAACGCTTGCAGCACGTCGTCGAAATCAGTTCAGGGGAGATATCCTGCTGAAACTGGAAGCCTTCAGACAAGATCAATAAATCCTCGAGCACCAGCTTCGCGCCTTCCCGCAAACGGCAAATATAGATGTTATTCTTTTTTAGGCGCATCTTCTTGCGCACCAGCAATTCCACTGGATATGCTTTATAGAAGCGCTTCAGCAATGTATAGATCCTTCTCGCGATGGCTGCGTTCTCCGTTTGGATATCCAGGCTCAATTGGCGGTTGGAAAATGACAGCGTGCCGTTCATGCGAATCATCGCTGACAGTTCCGCTTTTCCGCAGCAATCATCCACTTCGATCTGGGTCATTTCTTTTTTTGTTTCTGATGCAAAAGACAATTATGCCCCCCCTTTCAAGCTTTAAGAGTACCGGCGCCGCGATTCTTCCTTCGATTCGCTGCTGGCATATCCATAAAGCCATTTCGCCACTTTCATCGGTTCATGCCGGACGGCTTCCCCGAAAATATTCGCAATGTCATGGCGATACACTGCAAGCCCAAGTTTTTTCAGGCGTTCTTCATCGTATTCCACCGGCCACGCTTTTTCTTTTTTGTATCTTTCAGCCACTACTTGCGGCATCTGGACTTTATCGATCAAAATGGCATCGAGGAAATCCACGCCTACATGGTCGTATAGGGCTTTTACGTGATCCGAAGCTGCATAGCCATAAGTTTCCCCTGCTTGGGTCATCAGGTTGCATATATATATTTTTCGCGCCTTTGCTTCGATCAGCGCTTTTTTGATATCTTTCACGAGCAAATTCGGCAAGATGCTCGTGTACAAGGAACCCGGCCCGATGACGATGACATCTGCCGATTTGATCGCCTGAATGGTATCGGGCAAAGTCCTGACGCCAGCCGGTTCCAGGAAGACGCGCTTGATTGGCTGCATATAGGCAGGAATCTTGGATTCGCCTTTGATGATAGTCCCGTCTTCAAGCTCAGCATTCAAGGTTACCAGTTGATTGGCAGCAGGCAGGACGGTGCCGTTGACGTTCAAGACACGGCTCATTTCCCGGACCGCATGCGAGAAATCGCCTGTCAAATCGGTCAAAGCCGCAAGCATCAGATTGCCCAGTGAATGGCCTTCCAAATCAAGCGAATGCTTGAAACGGTATTGGAACATTTCGGCCACCAAAGGTTCGGCATCCGACAGCGCCGCCATGACGTTGCGGATGTCGCCTGGCGGAGGGATGTCCAAGTCATCCCGCAAACGCCCGGAGCTCCCGCCGTCATCTGCCACTGTGACAATCGCCGTCAAGTCGAGCGGAAAAGTTTTCAAGCCCCTCAGCAAAGTGGACAGACCGGTCCCGCCCCCGATGATTACGACTCGTTTTTGCTGGAGACTTTTTTTCATGTGCTCAGCCCTTTCTGATTTTCACATCTCTATGCGTAATGCTGACTTTATTGTTTTTCGATAAGTATTTTCCGAAATACTCAGCAAGCGTCACGGATCGATGCTGGCCGCCCGTGCAGCCGAAAGCGATGACCAATTGCGCTTTGCCTTCCTGTTTGTACTGGGGGATCATGAAATCGAATAAATCTTCCAGTTTTGCCACCAGCGTCTGCGTCTCCTGCCATTTTAAGACATAATCGGAAACCGGCTGATCCAAGCCCGATTGCGGATTCAATTCTTCTATATAATAAGGATTCGGCAGGAAGCGCACATCAAAGACCAGATCCGCATCGATCGGCATGCCGTGCTTGAAACCGAAAGACATCAAGTTGACCGTGAAGACATTGCTCGTTTTCGAAGCGAAATCCGAAGTGATTTTCTCCTTCAGCTGGCGGGGGCTCATTTCAGACGTATTGTACATATAATGTGCCCGCCCCTGCAGGTCTTTCAGCATATCCCGTTCTTTTTTAATGCCCCCAAGGACGAGACCGCCCGGCGACAGCGGGTGGGAACGCCGTGTTTCTTTGTAGCGGCTGACGAGCGTCTGGTTTTCCGCATCGAGAAACAGGATGGTGATCGACACTTCCGGTTCCTTTGATAAATCATCGATCGCATCTACGAGGCTGGCGAAAAAATCGCCACCGCGAAGGTCCATGACCGCTGCGACGCGTTTCATCGATTTGCCTGAATCCCGCATCAATTTGATGAATGTCGGAAGAAGCGCAGGTGGAAGATTATCGATGGTGAAAAAACCGAGGTCTTCAAAACTCTGGATTGCCACTGTCTTCCCTGCACCGGACATTCCGGTGATGATGATCAATTCGGTTTCTTCGATATGCTTATCCATGCTGGCGGTTCACCTCTTCGGTCGATGATTGGATGTTCTCGTCTAGCAGTTCGAACTCCTGCGTGTAATAAAAGGTCCCGTATTGGACGCCTTCCTGATAAGCCGCAAATAACAGGTTCGTCCGGTCACCCTCCGCCATCGGAAGGGTATGCAGGCTTTCGACAGGATGCCATTCAAGAATCCCTTCTCGTGTTTCTTCGAATGGCGTTCCCCGGAGCTGTGTCGCCCGGAACGTGAACAGCATCCATTCATCCACCGTTTGTCCGCCTTCTTGGATCATCATGGTGTAGACGCCCTTCAGATGGACGCCCATCGGCTTTGCATCGGTTTCTTCCCTGAACTCACGGATGGCCGCTTCATAAATCGATTCGCCGCTTTCCATCTTGCCGCCAGGGGCTACGTACCAATCCCTGCGCGGCTTTTTCATCAATAATACTTTGCCATTCTCTATTAGCAATAAATTCGCGATTCGCTGCACATTTGCCACTCCGCATCTAATATAAACTATTTTCATTATACATCTATCCTGGCGTGTCATGCAAAAGAATGCAAAAAAAGAGGCCACTCCCCGGACTTTCCGGAAAGCAGCCTGTCAAAGATAACTATATAAAAAGGGGGTTGATTTACTATACCCACTATACCCCTTTTGCATGACAATGCTGTTACAGAGCGATTAAGAAATCGTTAAGCTTGCGCTTTTGAAGCGATTTTTTCTGCAAGCTCTTCCACGTAGTGCTGGACGCTCTGTGCGGCGATGCTGCCGTCGCCAGTCGCCGTGACGACTTGGCGCAAAGTTTTATCCCGCACATCGCCTGCCGCGAAGATTCCCGGCACTGATGTTTCCATTTCTTCATTCGTCTCGATATAGCCCAGGTCATTCAAGATGCCCAGCGATTCAAACGGTTTTGTCAACGGCAGCATGCCGATGTAGACGAACACGCCATCCGTCTCGAATTCCCGTTCGGAATCGTCTTTAGTCGACACCAATGTGACGCTTCCGACCTTGCCGTCTTTCTCATGGATCTCTTTCACTGTCGTGTCCCAGATAAAGTCGATCTTGTCGTTCGCAAAAGCGCGGTCCTGCAGGATTTTCTGCGCGCGCAATTCATCTCTGCGGTGGACGATCGTCACTTTATCCGCAAAGCGCGTCAAGTAGACCCCTTCTTCGACTGCAGAGTCCCCGCCGCCGACGACCACTAGTTCCTTGCCTTTAAAGAAGGCGCCGTCGCACACTGCGCAATAGCTGACACCGCGGCCGCCAAGTTCGGTTTCGCCTGGGATGCCCATCTTCTTATACTCGGCTCCGGTCGTCAAGATGATGGCGCGGGCTTTGTATTCTTTCGAACCGGCTTTAACGGTTTTGAATTCATCGCCGTCAATGATTTCAGTTACGTCGCCATATGCATACTCTGCACCGAATTTTTTCGCATGTTCAAACATTTTTGTTGATAGGTCAGGGCCGAGAATATGGTCAAACCCTGGATAGTTTTCAATTTCTTCAGTGTTGGCCATCTGCCCGCCTGGGATCCCGCGCTCAAGCATGAGCGTCGAAAGATTCGCTCGGGATGTATAGACCGCTGCTGTCATGCCAGCCGGCCCTGCACCGATAATTAACACATCGTAAATATTCGTCGTTTCTGTCATTATAGGCCCTCCTCGTTATCACTAGCTAAATCGTAAAGCAATAAACTGCCGCCTTCAACTTTTATGCCTAGCTGTCGAAATTCGGCAAAAAACCGATTAATTCATCGACGTATTTTGCCAATGTTGCGGCAGAAGTCCCGAATTTCGTAGCGACCGCTTTTTTTGTCGTTTCCCGTTTTTCCGCTGATTCAACCATGTATGTGACAGCAGCGGCAAGAGCGGCCGGGTTGCGGAATGCATAATGTTCATCAAAAGCTTGTTCTGCCAGCATGAACCACAACTGGAAGATGCCATCATTTTCCTGGTCGACCATCCCTTTTTGGTAATATAGGCGCTCCGCTGCTTCCATCGCACGTAAAAAAGCTTTCTCTTCCTTGACCGATTCACGGAATGGATGGCCCAGCGCATAACCGAGCATATATGTTTCCAGAACGGAGGGCTGCTCGGATTTCAGCCAATTCGGGTGCGAGATGATTTCCTGCTTATGGGAAGATTTCCCGAGCAGGAACAAACCATAGATCCGCTCGCTTAAATGAGGATGGTCAAGTTTGCGTATCAGAAAGTCCCGGTCGTGTTCAAGGGCATCGACATGCGGCATAACCGCCTGCTCTCCCCACGGCTCGTATCCCTCTTTCGCTGGGTCCATGCGTTTCAATTGCTCCCATGCCTGCTTGGCGGTTTCTTCATGGCCCGAATGATACGCGGCATGCGACAGCCAGAAGTAAAACGCCGGGTCACCATCAAAACCGCGTTTTTGAAGGCTTTTCAGCCAGCGGTACGCTTCTTTGTACTTGCCAACCAACGCAAAAGTCGCGCCTAATTTATAGCGATGTTCAAAGACATAAGGCTGGATTTTCTTCAGCAAGCCGAGGATATCTTCCAGTTCGTCGTTTTTCTCGTAATAATGAAACACTGCCAAATTGCACAATGCATGCAGATTGCCGGTATTTCTGCGAAGTACTTCGTGAAGCAGCGATTTCGCCATTTCCGTTTCCCCGATATAGAAATACGCAAGCGCCAGGTTGTTATAGGCGCCCCAGAAATCGGGCTTTTCCTCAATCACTTCTTCCAATAACTCGATCGCTTCCGGAAATTTGCCTTGTTCCATTAACCGGCGCGCTTTTTCCTGCAAATAATAATACTCGCTGTTATAGGCTTCGCCTTCATCATCGAACAGCTGCCAGTCTTCCTGCTCGGCGAAGTCGATGATTTCCATGGCTTCCGCTGCATAGCTTCCGCGTGTATCCTTTTCGAGATAATCCTTGGCATATTTCCGGGCATCAAAAAACAGGCCGAGATGTGCATGGACTTCAGCCAAAAAGAATAAAATATTCGGTTCTTCCGGATCGAGCTTATGGGCATTGCGCAATTCATCCATCGCCAGCTCGAACTCCTGCCGCTCCATCAGCACCACCCCGTAGTGCATCAGGATGAGCGGGTCATCCGGAGTCAATTCTTTCGCGCGCTGTAAATATTTATACGCCTTATCGTATTGTTCGCGCTGCAATTCCTTGAGCGCTTTTTGATAATAAAATTCCCCTGTCGGAATGAATGACACGACGTTATCGAAATTCTCTCTTTTGTTTTTCTCCAAAATATGCCTCCGTAACAGGAAAAGGAACGATCGAAATCGTCCCTATCCCTAAATGTGCTGTTATTATAGCATATTTCCCTATTATTTACTTGTCCTTTTTCGTTGCGTGGCGTTCTTCGAGCACACCCGTCACTTCTTTGAAATCGACTTTCTGTTCCTGCAGCAAGACGAGCAGATGATATAAAAGGTCTGCACTTTCCGTCGCCAGTTCGCGGGCATCGCGATTCTTGGCGGCGATAATGACTTCCGCCGCTTCTTCCCCGACTTTCTTGCAGATTTTATCGACGCCTTCCTCGAACAAATAGGTCGTATAGGCGCCTTCCGGCATATCCGTTTCGCGTTGTTTGATCAACGCGCTGAGCTCTGTGATCATGTCCATTGCTGAAGCCGCGCGTTCCCCAGCCAAAGTTTCATGGAAGCAGCTCGTCTCGCCCGTATGGCAGGCCGGGCCGTTCGGGATTACTTCATAAATCAAAGAATCGCCGTCGCAATCGATTTGCACGGATTGGACGCGCTGTGTATGGCCGCTGGTCGCGCCTTTATTCCAAAGTTCCTGCCGGCTTCTTGAGTACAGCCAGGTTTCTTTCGTGTCGATCGTGCGCTTGACCGCTTCCTCGTTGGCATAAGCCAATGTCAGCACTTGCTTTGTAGTTGCATCCTGCAATATGACGGGCACTAACCCGTTTTCATCGTATTTCACATTCGTCACCGGACATTCACTCCTTCTTCCCGCAGATACTGTTTCACTTCTCTGACGCTCGTTTCTTTATAATGGAAAATCGATGCCGCAAGCGCCGCATCAGCATCGGCTTGTTCGAATACTTCCTTGAAATGTTCACGGTTTCCTGCGCCGCCGCTTGCGATGACAGGCACTTCCACGGCTTCGCGCACCGCTTTTGTCAGCGCGACGTCGAACCCGTCTTTTTGGCCATCGCTGTCCATGCTGGTCAAAAGCAGTTCCCCGGCACCCAGAGCGACCGCTTTTTTCGCCCATTCGACAGCATCCCATTCGGTCCGGTTGCGGCCTCCGTGCGTATAGACATCCCAGCTATCGCCGTTTCTTTTCGCGTCGATCGCGACGACGATGCACTGTGCACCGAAGAAATCCGCGCCTTCTTTAATCAATTCCGGCCGGTCGAGCGCCGCTGTATTCAAGGAGACTTTATCCGCGCCTGCACGCAGCATGCGTTTCATATCATCAAGCGTCCGGATACCCCCGCCCACCGTAAAGGGAATCGATAGTTCAGTGGCGACAATACGCACCACTTCGATCATCGTTTCTTTCCCTTCGTGTGAAGCGGAAATGTCCAGGAAGACCAATTCGTCTGCGCCTTGTTCATCATAGAATTTGGCGAGTTCGACTGGGTCCCCCGCATCCCGCAGTTCGACGAAGCTGACGCCTTTGACGACGCGCCCTTCCTTGACGTCAAGGCATGGAATGATGCGTTTTGTCAACATGACAGCGCCTCCTCGAGTGTAAATCGGTTTTCATATAGCGCTTTGCCGATGATGAGTCCGGCAATCGGGCTGTCACCCGCCGCTTGCTTGACCTTTCTCACATCATCGAGCGTCCCGATGCCGCCCGACACGATGACTTCAGACGAGGAATCGCCCACAAGTTTCCGGTTCGCTTCGATATTCGGGCCGGCAAGCGTGCCGTCTGTCGAAATATCGGTGTAGATGAAATGCTTCGCCCCTTTTGAAGCAAAATAAGCAGCCACTTCAGATGCCGGCTTATGGGAAGTTTCGATCCATCCTTCTGTCGCCGCCATGCCGTCTTTCGCATCGATCCCGATAACAATCCGTTCTGCGCCGAACTCCTCGATGAATGACGCGACCAGTTCGGGTTCCCTTACGGCCAAGCTTCCGATAATGACACGGGAAACTCCATTCGATAAATAATGGTTGATGTCTTCGCGGCTGCGGATACCGCCGCCCACTTGGATGTTGGCATTGAGCTTCGCCGCTTCGATGACCACTTGATCGTTGATGCGGCTGCCGTCTTTCGCGCCGTCTAAATCGACCATATGGATCCACTTAGCCCCGGCTTCCACAAAACTTTTCGCCATTTCAACGGGCGAATCCGCATAGACAGTCTCCTGGCCATAATCACCTTGGAACAAGCGGACGCATTTTCCGCCCCTCAAGTCGATCGCCGGATAAATTTGAAATTCACTCATGGAAATCCCCCCTGACATTTGCAATCCACTGCGCCAATAAATAATGCCCGAACTCGCCCGATTTTTCCGGATGGAATTGCATCCCCGTAATCAATCCGCCGCCGACAACACCCGGCACTTCAAGCCCGCCGTATTCAGCTGTCGCGAAGACTTCTGCACGATCCGTCTCCATCGCCAAAAACGAGTGGACAAAATAAACATGTGTGTCTTCAAGTAGATCTTCAAGCCAATAAGGCCTGTTCACGAAGTTCAGGCGGTTCCATCCCATATGCGGGATGCGGTAATCCCCTTTCGGAAAGCGCCGGATATGGCCCTTCAATAAACCAAGCCCATTGACCGGCCTGCCTTCTTCACTGTCTTCATATAATAATTGCATGCCGAGGCAAATCCCGAGCAAAGGGATCTTCCGCTCCGGAAGCGAACGGATGAACCCGGCTAAACCTTTTTCCTCCAAGCGCTTCATCGCATCCGGAAATGCGCCGACACCTGGAAGCAAGATTGCATCCGCTTCCGCCAAGACTTCTGCGTCATCTGAAGTGATAACGGTGCAATCCAGTTTTTTCAATGCCTGTTCAACGCTGAATAAATTACCCATACCGTAATCAATGATGCCGACAATCATGTTAAAAGCCCCTTTGTCGACGGGACGCCCTCTACACGCGGGTCGATCATCGTCGCGTCGTCGAGCGCTCGTGCTAGCGCCTTGAAGACCGCTTCGATGATGTGGTGCGTATTGCGCCCATAATGGACGATGACGTGGACGTTCATGCGTGATTCCAACGCAAACTTCCATAGGAATTCATGGACGAGTTCCGTATCGAATGCGCCGACTTTGGCGTTCGGGATATCTCCCCGGAATTCTAGGTGAGGACGGTTCGAGCAATCGATGACCACTTGCGCGAGCGCATCGTCCATCGGCACAAAGGCGTTGCCGTAGCGGCGCAAGCCTTTTTTATCGCCCAAAGCTTCAAGCACTGCCTGGCCAAGGACGATCCCGATGTCTTCTGTCGTGTGGTGGTCATCGATATGGGTATCGCCATTTGCGTGGATACGCCCGTCAAATTGCCCGTGCTTGATGAAAAGGTCCAGCATATGGTCCATGAATGGCACCCCTGTATTGATATCCGCCTGCCCTTTTCCATCGAGTGAGAAGCTGACGGCAATTTCCGTTTCATTGGTTTTTCGCGTAATGTCCGATTTCCTCATGATTGACTCTCCTTTTTCCAAGCGCGCGATTCGACTGCACGTGCGTGTGCTTCGAGGCCTTCCAGCCGTGCGAGCCTTGCAATTTTCTCTTGGTTTTCACGCCATGCCTGCTCGCTGTAATGGACGATGCTCGTCCGTTTAACAAAATCATAGACGGACAATGCGCTTGAAAAGCGCGCTGTGCTATTGGTCGGCAAGACATGGTTCGTGCCGGCAAAATAATCGCCGATCGGTTCCGATGAATAACGGCCGATAAAAATCGCGCCGGCGTGATCGATTTGTTCCGCTACCGCTTCCGCATCTTCTGTCATGATCTCCAAATGCTCTGGAGCCAATTGATTGGCAGCGTTGATCAATTCAGCGCGGCTGTCCGCCACATAAATAGCGCCGTGGTCACGGATTGAAGCCGCGGCAATCGCTTCGCGCGGCAAAGTCGCCACTTGGCTTGCCACTTGCGCTGCGACTTGTTCTGCAAGCGCACGGCTCTCTGTCAATAATACAGCACTTGCGAGCGGGTCGTGTTCAGCTTGGGATAATAAATCCGCCGCCACTTCATCCGCATAGGCGCTGTCATCGGCAATGATGGCGATTTCGCTCGGCCCTGCGATCATATCGATCGCCACATCGCCGTTCACTTCGCGTTTGGCGAGCGCTACGAAAATATTGCCCGGTCCTGTGATCTTATCGACTGGCCGGATCGTCTCGGTACCGTAAGCAAGCGCCGCGATTGCCTGAGCCCCGCCCGTTTTGTATAATTCATCGATTCCAAGGATATGCGCCGCAACGAGCACACCATCCGACAAGTTTCCATCGCTGTCCGGGGGCGAGGTGACGACGATGCGCCCGACTCCCGCCACTTGTGCCGGAATGACGTTCATCAACACAGAGGACGGGTAGGCGGCCGTACCGCCCGGAACGTAAAGTCCGGCCGATTCAATCGGCGTAACGCGCTGTGCGACATAGGACCCGTCTGCCCGGTCATGCCGGTAGCCTTGTTGCTGTTGGCCTTCATGATAGCTGCGGATATTTTGTGCCGCTTCTGTCAGGTCGGCGAGTAACTGAGGATCGAAACGCTCGGCTGCCTGCCGGATTTCCTCTTGCGTCACCTTTAATGCGGACAGCTCCGCTTTATCCCATTTTTTCGCAAAGCGCAGCAAAGCTGCATCGCCTTCAGCCCTTACCGCTTCAATGATTTCTTTTACCGCTTGCAGTTGCTGTTCCGTGCCGTCGGCTAATTGGCGACGAATCGACAACTCGTCTGTCAGGCGCTGGATTTTCATCGTCCCACCTGCTCCCGCAGTTTATCGACCATTTCCGTAATGCGCCTCTGCTTCAGGCGGTAGCTGACGGGATTCGCGATCAGGCGCGACGTGATGTCAGCGATTTTTTCGTATTCGACCAGCCCATTGTCTTTCAAGGTGCGGCCGGTCGACACGATATCGACAATGCGGTCTGACAAGCCGATCAGCGGCGCCAACTCGATTGAGCCGTTCAATTCGATGATCTCGACTTGTTCACCTTTGCTGCGGTAATAATGCGAAGCCACCGCCGGGTATTTCGTTGCAATCCGCGGTGTCACTTCATCCATTTCCGTATCCGGCAAGCCGGCGGTCGCGATATAGCATGCGCTGATGCCAAGGTCCAATAATTCGTGTACGTCTCTATCGTGCTCGAGCAAGACATCTTTTCCGGCAATGCCGATATCCGCCACACCGTGTTCGACATAAGTCGGCACATCCATCGGTTTCGCGAGGATGAATCGGAATTTCTCATTCGGCGCTTCGACGATCAGCTTGCGCGAGTCGTCGAGCTCTTTCGGCAGATCATAGCCCGCTCCGACCAATAGCTCGTATGCTTCTTCAAAAATCCTGCCCTTGGGCATGGCGATCGTCAATTCATCCATTTTGCAGTTCCTCCCCTCTGATGACTTCGGTGAACAAGGCAGTGAACGGCTCAAGCGCTTTAACGGCCGGTGCGTACTGCATGGTCACACGCTTCCCTGACGCCCTTAATTGCTGCGCTTTATCGAATGCATCTTGCTCGCTGTGTTCATCGAACAGGATCAATGTGTGCGGTTCCTCCGCTTCTTTGGCCGAAATCGATTCGAGCAGGCGGTCGACCCGCAAGCCGAATCCGGTCGCGCCGACCTGCAAGCCAAACTGTTCCATCAAGCCATCATAGCGGCCGCCGCTGCCTAATGGAAACCCGCTGCCGGCTCCATAGAACTCGAACACCAAGCCGGTGTAATAAGTCATGTGGCTGCTGAAGGAGATATCAAAAGTGATCGCATCCCCAAGCCCATTGCGCCCGAGCAGCTCTTCAAGGCGCTCCATGTCGCGGTAAAGCTCCCGTTGTTCTTCATTTTCTTCATTGATCCATAATTTCCAATCCGCTACCGTTGTTGCCTGCATCAATTTCAGGAACGATGCCAGTTTGCCTTCAGGGATCGGCAGCTCTTCTGCCAGTTGTTCAACCCCCACGCCGTTCTTGGCGACAAACAACTCTCTCACTTTGCCGCTTTGTTCCGCATCCAGCCCGAAATCTGCCAAGATAAGCCCCAGCAGCCTCGTGTGGCCGATAACGATGCGGGCTGAACCGATCCCCAATTCCTTCAGGATATCCCAAGCCAGGCTGATCACTTCTGCGTCTGCATATAAAGAATCATCGCCGATCAATTCGACACCCATCTGCTCGAATTCCGCAGGGCGGCCGCCTTCACGCTTTTGCGCGCGGAACACATTGGAGTAATAGCCGAGGCGGATCGGCATTTTCTCGCGCAATAATTTCGAGGCCGCCACACGCGCGATCGGTGATGTCATATCCGGCCGCAAGACGAGCGTCTTACCTTGGCTGTCGAGAAGCTTGAAAAGTGCGTCATCTGAAATGGCGGAAATCTTTCCGATCGTTTCGTAATATTCTAAAGTCGGCGTCTGCAGCAGTTCATAGCCTGCCCGCTCGATTAGTTCAGTGCCTTGTTTTCTCAATACCGCTTTTTGCTTTGTAATTAAAGGAAAATCGTCACGCATGCCTAATGGTTTTTCAAACATTTCGATGGTCATCGTTGAACACTTCCTATTATCGGTTATTTCACTTTAGTTCGCTAGAGTGATGAATCGTTAAAGTGATTCTTATTTTAGCGCAAGCCGCTTTGGCCCGTCAAGCAAGGACAATAAAAAATCCCGAAAGCATTGAGCTTTCAGGATTTTGCTTATCGACCGGCCATTTCTTCGGCTGTATAGATGATTTTCATCGGATTGCCGCCGACAAAAGCCCCAGCCGGTACATCTTTATGGACGAGCGTGGCAGCGGAGACGATGGCGCCGTCCCCAATCTTGATGCCGGGCAAAATCGTACTGTTTGCTCCGATCATGACACGGTCGCCGATCAAGACGTCGCCGAGCCGGTATTCCTCAATCAAGTATTCATGTGCAAGAATGGTCGTATTATAGCCAATGACGGTATTCGCCCCGACCTGTATGCGCTCCGGAAACATGACATCCGGCATGACCATCAGCGCAAACGAAGTTTCCTTCCCGATTTTCATCCCAAGAAATTGGCGATACAGCCAATTTTTCATCGGCAAAAAAGGTGTGTAACGAGCGGTCTGGATAACCAAAAAGTTTTTCGCTACTTTCCAGAACGGCACGGTTTTGTAGATATGCCAAAGCGAATTTGCCCCTTCAACAGGATATCGCTCAGTGCGTCTCATTTAATGCCCACTTTCGTCAATTCCAATAGGTCGGTAATATGCTGTAGCATGAAATCCGGTTCAAAACTGGATAGGAACTCTTCTCCTTTGGCAGACCATGCCACCCCTGCCGTCCGGACGCCGGCATTTTTTCCTCCTTCGATATCGTGTGAATTATCGCCGATCATCAAGGCTTCTTGCTGATCCGCTTCCAATAAGCGCAAGGCCAGTTCAAGCGGTTCCGGATGCGGCTTCGGGTCCTGCACATGATCCAAAGCCACCAAGGCATCGAACACATCGTGTACACCCATCAACTTCAAGCCGTGCAAAATCGTTTCTTCACGCTTCGTGGAAACGATCGCCATCTTCAAGCCTCTGGATTTCAAGGTCCGCAAAGTTTCTGCAACCCCGTCGTACTCAGATACCAATTCGTCATGGAGCGTCCGGTTCAAACGGCGGTATTGATCGCTCAGTTCACTGACTTTGCCCGGTGCGATTTTCGTAAAAGTCTGTTCCAATGAAGGCCCGATGAAATGCAAGACATCTTCCCGCCCGTATTCACCGGGGAAATGTTCACCAAGCACAGACAGGAATGTCTGGATGATCAATTCGTTCGTATCGAGCAAGGTTCCGTCAAAATCAAACAGTAAAGCCGTTATGTCCTTGTTCATGTGGAGACCACTTCCTTCCGATTGTCTTCAGCCCGCCGCCATAGATAAGAGATGAATATCGTCAAGGCGAGGGCGGTAATGACCCGAATCAGCAGCAGCGGCCAGATCGGGATGCCGAGCGGGATGAATATCAGCGTATCTTCGACGATCGCATGGCATGCCACCAGGAAGATAAAGGCGAGCGTCGCATCTTTGCGGCTGACGCCGTCTTCCTGAACTGCCTGGATCATGACCCCTGCGCCCATCGCCAAACCGAAAATCAATCCGGAGGCGAGCGTCAATGAGGTGTTTTTTTCAACGCCGATCAGCCGTGTGAGCGGCCCCATCATACTCGAGATTTTCTGCAAATAATGGCGGTCTTTCAATACTTGAATCATCAGCATCAAGGGGATGACGATCATCGCCAGTTGAAGCACGCCAAAACTCGCCTTCTCCAAGCCAAGCAAGAAGATGCCCAGCCACGTTTCCGGAGCAGCGGCAACTTCAGGAGCAAAGCCGTATTGCGCAATTTCCCCGCCGCCCGACCAAAACAGGTTGATCAAGATGCCGGACAAAGCCGCAAGACCGAAACGCACCACGAGGACGACCCATAGCCGGACACCGACTTTCAGGGCGACACCGGTTTCGATGAAGATGTTATGGGAAAACGATAACATGACGGCAAGGATGAATACTTCCTTCACGGTCAGTTCAAGCGATAGAATCCCTGCGATCCCGGCATACAGATTGAGCGCGTTCCCGAGCACGAGCGGCACGGCCGCTTCGCCGCTGAGGCCGAAGATACCCATGACCGGTGCCACTAAATCGATGACAAATGGCAGTACCGGCGTGAATTGCAGCATGGTGACGAGCAAAGTGATCGGAAAAATGATTTTTCCGAGTGACCACGTAGTCTTTAAACCGGCTTTCAAGCCATTTTTCACTGTCGACATTCAATCTCTTCTTTCCTAATTATTTATCCAAATAGCGCGGCGGGTTTTTGATGGCCACCCGCCGGTAGATGATGAATGCAAGCCCGATGACGATCGCGATGACCGACACCAGCTGGGCGGCGCGCAATTCGCCGATGACGTATAGACTGTCGGTGCGCATTCCTTCGATGAAAAAGCGGCCGACTGAATACCAGATCATATAGAAGAAGAACATTTCTCCGCGCACCAGATTGACTTTCCTGAGCAAGAGCAAAATGATGATTCCTGCCAAGCTCCACATCGATTCATAAAGGAAGGTCGGGTGGTAATAAGCACCATCTATGTACATATGATTGATAATCCAATCGGGGATGAACAGATTCTCAAGAAATTGGCGCGATACTTCTCCGCCGTGCGCTTCCTGGTTGATGAAATTGCCCCAGCGCCCAATGGCCTGCCCGATCAAAATGCTCGGCGCCAAGATATCGGCCACTTTCAGGAATGGGGTGTTGCGGCGTTTCGTGAATACATAAGCGACAATCACCGAAGCGATCAGCGCGCCGTGTATCGCAATCCCGCCATTCCAGATCGCAATGATTTGGGCGGGCTGGTCTTTGTAATTTTCCCATTCGAACATGACGTAATAAATACGGGCGCCGACTATAGCGAGCGGTACAGCCCAGATCAATAAATCGGTCAAGTAATCCGGATGCAATCCGCGTTTGACCATTTCTTTCTGGCCGACAAGAAATGCAATGACGATGCCGGTTGCGATAATGACACCATACCAACGGACATCGATCGGCCCGAGCGAAAATGCCACCGGATCGATGGCAGCTAAAACTGAATACATGTAATGCACCTTCCCGTTCGCTTAATTTGTATCCTGCGCGATGACATCATCAAGCCGCTTGGAGAATTCCTCAGCAGCGTTGACCCCCATGCGTTTCAGGCGGTAGTTCATCGCGGCTACTTCGATAATGACGGAAAGGTTGCGTCCTGGCCGCACAGGAATCGTCAGCTTCGTCAATTCCGTATCGATAATTTTCATCGTCTCTTCCTCTAAGCCGAGGCGGTCGTAGGTTTTTTCCGGATCCCAAAGCTCAAGGTCGATGATAAGTGAAATCCGCTTGAAATTGCGTACGGCACTTGCGCCGAATAAAGTCATGATGTCAATGATGCCGACACCGCGGATTTCGAGCAGGTATTCGATCAGCTTCGGCGGATGCCCGACAAGCGTGCTTTCGCCTTCTTGGCGGATTTCCACGCAATCATCCGCCACGAGGCGATGGCCTTTCTTGACGAGTTCCAATGCGGTTTCACTTTTCCCGACGCCGCTTTTCCCGGTAATGAGCACGCCGATTCCGTAAATATCGACCAGCACCCCGTGTACAGCAGTTGTCGGGGCCAGCCGGCTTTCCAGGAAGTTTGTCAGCAAACTTGAGAACCGGGTGGTCGTCATGTTCGTCCCGAGCACGGGCACATGTTTTTCGGAAGAGGCAATGACCAACTCCTCCGGCACCTCGACGCCATGGGAGACGATGATCGCCGGCGTGTCATCCGTACACAATTTCATCATCCGGTCAAGCCGTTCCTCCGGTTTCAGCATGGCGAAAAACGACAATTCCGTTTTCCCCAGCAATTGCATGCGATTCGCTGGATAATGGGTGAAATAGCCTGCCATTTCCAAGCCTGGCCTTGAAATATCACTGATGGCAATGTGCCGCCCAATACCTTCCTGGCCGCTGATCAGTTTCAAGCCAAACGTATCCATCACTTGTTTTACTGTTACTTGTCCCATAGTTTTCCCTCATTCCCCCGGCAGTGTAAATGAATTTTCCAAATAATTCCTTCATTCTGCATTCGGTTTCTATTTATTTTAACATGGAAAAAAAGAAATTGAAGAATTTCGTCCCCTTTCTCCCCCATTCCTTCTATATAAGGAGTGAAGGGGGAATGTTAGATGAAGATTATCATTGATGCAGGACACGGGCCGGGGACGATCGGAAAACGGACGCCGGACGGCAGGATGCGTGAATTCCATTTCAACAACGCCGTCGCTGAAGAAGTGAAAAAGCGCTTGGCGGCAGATGGCTATACAGTGTTGTTCAGCCATCAGCAAGACCGCGATGTCCCTTTAAGGGAACGGACGAGCTTTGCCAATCGGTCTGGCGCCGATCTTTTGGTATCGATTCACGCGAATGCAGCAGGAAATAGCTTTAACCCGGCACAAGGAATCGAAAGCTTTATTTACCCGGCAGCCCCTGCACGCACTCGTAAATTCGGCCAGTTACTCCAGGAATCATTGATCCTATCGACCGGCCGTAAAGACCGCGGATTGAAAACAGCGGACTTCGCCATGCTGCGGGACACCATCATGCCGGCCGTCCTTGTCGAGTGCGGATTCATGACCCATAAGCACGAAGCGGCTTTGCTGCAATCGGAGGAATATCGCAAGCGTTGCGCCCGCGCCATCAGCTTCGCCATCACCTGCATGGAACCATAACCCGAAAAAGCCCAGTGGAGGAAATTCTCCACTGGGCTTTTTCTATACGGTTCAGTCGATTGTCAGATAACGCACGAGGATGGAACCGGTTTTGGTTTCGCCATACACGAGCAACGGCCCCCCTGCAGACTCCACATCCCCGCTTTTCGAGAAATGCATTTTCTTTTGCATGAACTGGCCTTGTTCGTGGCTGCTGTTAATATCCGGCAGCATGATATCCATGCGGCCAAGGTTTGAAGAAACTTCCCCTCTTAGCGCCAAATGCTGCGGGATGTAAATCTCTACATTACCTGCCAAGGTTTTCGCTTCGAGCTTTTTCGCTTCTTTGCTGCGCGTCGTCGCGACCACATTGCCGTTCAAGGACTTCGCATCGATGTCTTCGATATCCCCATCGATATAAATGCGCCCATTCAAGGTTTCCGCTTCGGCTTCACGGCCTTTCACTTCCATCATCTGGATTGGGCCATTAGCCGTTTCAAGCTCGGCTTCTTCGAATTGGATGGTTTTCAAGTCAATCTTGCCGTTTGCGGTTTTGACTTTGATCAAGGCGGAATCGATGCGCTTCATCGTGAATCCGCCATTGAACAAGCGGACAACAACTTGCTCGAATGCCGCTGCCGGAACATACAAGACGATATTCACTTGAGTCGTTTTCATATCGCTGATGATGCGCAATTTGCGGTCATCCGCGATGAATACGAATTTATCGAGGAAATCCTGTTTTGCCTGTTCCGGAGATTCTGAACGGAATGCCTTGACGCTGCATTCTGCACGGATCGAACCGTCCTGTGAAGGGAAAATTTCCAGTTGCCCGTTGGCGATGTCGGCAATGATCGTATGGAGTTCCGCGCTTTCTTCCGTAAAAGTGTGTTCAAAACGTGCGGCTTCACCGAATGGCGAATCGAATTCCATCGTTTTCAACTTGTCGGCGGATGTCTGCATGAAATGCATCATCCGGTCGCCGAGTTCGTTGAAATCCTTGGACATGTTCTTGGAGAAATCCTTCGAAAAGTCTTTCGTAAACTTTTTGAACATGTCTTCCGGGCGGAAGAATCCACGCTTGCCGCGCGAACTGCGATAGGTTTCACGCCCATAATCTTTCGAAGCATTGCCCGTCTCCCCGCCATCGATGGCTTTCAATAGCTCAACCGCTTCGCGTGCCGAGATCGTGCCATTTTCAACCATGTCCAAAATGCGTTCTTTTTCACTTTGCATATCGTTTGGCCTCCTCTTCGGATTTCCGCCTTCGCAGAAATTCCTGTTCTACTTTAATGATACGTTTAGGCAGAAGGAAAGTTTCACTTCGCTTTTCTTTTCTTCGCGCTTGCTTTCCCGACAAGCTCTTTCATGCGCGCACGGTCCCGTTCGAGGATCGGCTTCAAGTACCGTCCGGTATACGAGCCGCTGGTATTTGCGATATCTTCAGGCGTACCGGTCGCCACAATGGTCCCGCCTTTGTCTCCGCCTTCCGGCCCCAAATCAATGAGGTAATCAGCCGTCTTGATGACATCGAGATTGTGTTCGATCGTCAGGACGGTATCCCCATTTTCGACGAGCCGCTGCAGCACTTTCAACAAGCGTGAAATATCATCGGCATGAAGGCCCGTCGTCGGCTCGTCCAATATATAGAACGATTTGCCGTTCGAGCGCTTGTGCAGTTCGGAAGCGAGTTTGACGCGTTGTGCTTCCCCTCCCGACAATGTCGTCGCCGGCTGGCCAAGCGTGACATAGCCCAGCCCGACATCGACGATTGTCTTCAGTTTCCGGTTGATTTTCGGGATATTCTCAAAGAATGAATACGCATCTTCCGCTGTCATTTCCAATACATCGGCGATGTTTTTGTCCTTGTATTTGACTTCCAAGGTTTCGCGGTTATAGCGTTTGCCGTGGCAGACTTCACAAGGCACATAGACATCCGGAAGGAAATGCATCTCGATTTTGATGATGCCGTCCCCGCGACATGCTTCGCAGCGGCCGCCTTTGACGTTGAAACTGAAACGGCCTTTTTTATAGCCGCGCACTTTCGCTTCATTGGTCGTGGCATAGACATCCCGGATATCATCGAACACGCCCGTATAGGTCGCCGGGTTGGATCGCGGCGTGCGCCCGATTGGCGATTGGTCGATGTCGATGACTTTTTCCAGTTCTTCGATGCCTTCTATGGATTTGTGGTGGCCTGGCTTGATCCGTGCGCGGTTAAGCTTCTGCGCCAATGATTTATAGAGGATCTCGTTGACCAAGGTACTTTTCCCGGATCCTGAAACGCCTGTCACCGCGGTGAACACGCCAATCGGGATGTCGACGTCGACATTCTTCAGATTGTTTTCCGACGCTCCGCGGATGGAAATCTTCCGGCCGTCCGGTTTTCTGCGTTCGCCAGGGAGCGGAATGAATTTTTTTCCGCTCAAATATTGTCCTGTCAACGATTTCCTGTTTTTCATCACTTTCTCCGGCGTTCCGGCAGCGATGATCTCCCCGCCGTGCACGCCGGCTCCAGGGCCGACATCGATCAGGTAATCCGCTGCCATCATCGTATCTTCGTCATGCTCGACGACGATGAGCGTATTGCCGATATCGCGCATATTTTTCAATGTGCTGATGAGGCGGTCATTGTCACGCTGGTGCAAACCGATCGACGGTTCATCGAGGATGTACAAGACTCCTGTCAGTCGCGAGCCGATTTGCGTCGCAAGCCGGATGCGCTGTGCTTCGCCGCCGGATAAGGTGCCCGATGCCCTGTTCAAGGTCAGGTAATCCAAGCCGACATTGATCAGGAAGCCGACCCGCTCCTGGATTTCACGCAGGATCATATGGGCAATCTGGCGGTCTTTCTCCGATAGCGTCAAGCTGTCGAAAAACTCTTGTGCCTCGGTAATCGAATACTCGACCACTTCACCGATATGGAGATTATTAACCTTGACTGCCAATGACTCCGGCTTCAAGCGGTAGCCTGAACATGTGGGGCATGGCTGCTGGCCCATGAATTTCTCCATCATGTCACGAATATAATCGGAACTGGTTTCCCGGTAGCGCCGGTCGACATTTGCGAGCACCCCTTCGAAGAAAATATGGCTGTCGCGGATCTTTCCGTAATCATTTTCATAACGGAAACGGATTTTTTCGTTATCGGAACCGTGCAGGATGATGTTCACCTGGTCTTCAGGCAATTCTTTCATCGGCACGTCCATTTCAATTCCGAAATGGTTGCATACTGCCTGTAGCAATTGCGGGTAGTATTGGGAACTGGTTGGGCGCCACGGGGCTATGGCATGATCCGCGAGGCTGACATCCCAGTCCGGAATGACCAGTTCAGGGTCGACTTCCAGCTTCATTCCAAGTCCGTCGCATTCAGGGCATGCCCCGAATGGCGAGTTGAATGAAAACATGCGCGGCTCCAATTCACCGATGGAAAATCCGCAGATCGGGCAGGCATGATGTTCGCTGAACAGTAATTCCTCTTCGTCCATGACGTCCACCAGCACACGGCCTTCCCCAAGGCGCAAGGCCGACTCCAGTGAGTCGCTCAAGCGCGGGGCGATTCCGTCTTTCATGATGACGCGGTCAATAACCACTTCAATGGAATGTTTTTTGTTTTTATCGAGCGAAATATCGTCATCCAAATCGATGAGTTCGCCGTTGACGCGGACACGGACATATCCCTGCTTTTTAATGTCCTCCAGCAGTTTCACGTGCGTGCCTTTACGCCCGGATACAAGCGGCGCCAATACTTGCATGCGCGTCCGCTCCGGATATTCAACTAGGCGGTCGACCATCTGTTCCACCGTCTGCGATGAAATCTCGATGCCATGGTTCGGGCAGATCGGCTTGCCGATCCGCGCATACATGAGCCGGATATAATCGTAGATTTCCGTCACGGTCGCTACGGTCGATCTCGGGTTTTTGCTTGTCGTCTTCTGGTCGATTGAAATCGCCGGGGACAAACCTTCGATCAAATCGACGTCGGGTTTGTCCATCTGGCCGAGAAATTGCCGGGCATAAGATGACAAGGACTCAACGTAGCGGCGCTGGCCTTCCGCATAGATCGTATCGAACGCCAGGGACGATTTCCCCGATCCCGATAAACCGGTCATGACGACCAGCTTATCGCGCGGTATTTTAACGTCGATGTTTTTTAAATTATGGGCACGTGCGCCTTGTATGCGTATCTCTTGGTTTTTCAAGTGCTATCATCCTTCCGCTTTCAATTCCAATACCGTATCACGCAGCTCTGCGGCACGTTCGAAATCGAGCGCTTTCGCCGCTTCTTTCATTTCCTTCTCGAGCAAAGTAATGAGTTTCATGCGGTCCTCTTTTTTGAGTTTCTTGCCTTCGACCGCTTTGCTGACGTACTCTTCCGCTTCTTCCGCTGCTTCTGTTGCGCGGATGACGTCGCGGATTTGTTTCTTTATAGTGACCGGCGTGATGCCGTGTTCTTCATTATAAGCCGCCTGGATGGTGCGGCGGCGGGTCGTTTCGTCGATCGCTTTTTGCATTGAATCCGTGATCCGGTCGGCATACATGATGACCTGGCCGTTTTCATTCCGGGCGGCACGCCCCATCGTCTGGATCAGGGAACGTTCAGAACGGAGGAAACCTTCCTTATCGGCATCAAGGATCGTCACTAATGACACTTCTGGGATATCGAGCCCTTCACGCAGCAAGTTGATGCCGACCAGCACATCATACACGCCCATCCGCAATTCGCGAATGATCTCGATGCGCTCGAGCGTCTTGATCTCGGAATGCAGGTAATTGACTTTGACGCCCGCTTCTTTCAGGTAATTCGTCAAGTCCTCTGACATTTTCTTCGTCAGGGTCGTGACCAATACCCGCTCCCCGCGCTCTTTACGCTGTTGGATTTCGTCCATGAGATCATCGATTTGCCCTTCGATCGGCCGCACTTCGATCTCGGGATCGAGCAACCCTGTAGGACGGATGATCTGCTCGACCATTTCCGGTGTATGTTCGAGTTCATAAGGGCCGGGCGTCGCTGAGACGAACACCGCCTGGTGGATATGCTCCTCGAACTCATCGAATGTCAGCGGGCGGTTATCCATGGCAGACGGCAAACGGAAGCCATGGTCGACGAGCACTTTTTTGCGCGCCTGGTCACCGTTGAACATGCCGCGGACTTGCGGCAAGGTGACGTGGCTTTCGTCGACGACCAGCAGGAAATCATCCGGGAAGTAATCGATCAATGTATAAGGCTGTGCGCCTGCCGGACGCAGCGTCAGGTGGCGGGAATAATTTTCGATGCCCGAGCAGAAGCCCATTTCGCGCATCATTTCCAGGTCATAGCGGGTGCGCTGTTCAAGGCGCTGCGCTTCAAGCAATTTATCTTCCGCGCGCATTTCCTTCAGTCGTTCTTCCAGTTCCGCTTCGATATTTTCGATGGCTCTGACCATCTTGTCTTCCCGCGTAACAAAGTGGGACGCCGGGAAAATGGCGACGTGTTCGCGGTCGCCGATGATTTCCCCTGTCAAGGCGTCGACTTCCCGGATGCGGTCGATTTCATCGCCGAAAAATTCCACACGCAAACAGCGCTCATCGCGCGATGCCGGGAAGATTTCGACCACATCTCCGCGGACGCGGAACGTCCCGCGGATGAAATTGATGTCGTTTCGTTCATATTGCACATCGACCAATTTGCGGAGCAGCTGGTTGCGCTCAATTTCCATTCCTTTGCGCAACGAGACCACGAGTTCCCGATACTCTTTCGGGGAACCGAGGCCGTAGATGCAGGAAACGGAAGCGATGACGATGACATCATCGCGCTCGAATAAGGAACTGGTCGCTGAGTGGCGCAGTTTATCGATTTCATCATTGATACTCGCATCTTTTTCGATGAATGTATCTGATTGCGGCACATAGGCCTCCGGCTGATAATAATCGTAATAGCTGACGAAATATTCTACGGCATTGTCAGGGAAAAATTCCTTGAACTCGCTATAGAGCTGGCCAGCCAATGTCTTGTTATGGGCCATGACCAATGTCGGTTTCTTCACTTGCTGGATGACATTTGACATCGTATATGTTTTCCCTGTACCGGTCGCACCGAGCAAGGTCTGGAACCGCTTGCCGTCGATGATGCCTTGGGTTAATTGGGCAATGGCTTCCGGTTGGTCGCCCGCCGGTTCATAAGGAGCTTGCAAATTGAATTCATTTTTCATGGATATGTCCTCCCGTGTTTTCACTACTTCTACTTTAACATATGCCCTAAAATTCCCCTAACAAAAAGCGAACGTATGTTTTTTTATAGGAATCATCAATTGTTCGCCTCTTTGCATGACAGGTTTTCCCCTCTACCGAAGCACGACTGCCTCGATCAAGGCACAAAAAAACCGCCCGGATTTTCTCCGGGCGGTCCTTTTATTCTTCTTCCCGCTTCAGCTCTTGCAGCTGTGCAGTATATGTGTCGAAAGATTTGCGGTCGTTATGATCCAGGGCTTCGTCGATAAGTGCCAGCAATTGCGCTTCCTGCTGTTCGCGGTGAACATGCTTCAAGAACAGATCCAGGTAGATCTCATTCAGCAGCTTTTCCGCTTCCGTGATCTTTTTCGTTTGAGCCATCGCTTTCATGAAGTCAGCATAAGAATAATAGTTTTCCATTCTTCTTCACCCCGAATGCTTTTCATTAGTATACACGAAAGCGCAAGAAAGAAGCAAGAGTTTTTTGAAAATTACAACGAGATTGAAAAAATAATTTTTTCGAAAAATAATTATTGTGTATTTTCCATTTTTTATTATAATAATGTATGTAAAGTAAATTTAGGGGGTAAATATTCATGGGTAAGAAGAATCAATATCCCGTCTCTTATACGATTTGCAGCAATACATACGCATTGCTCCCGTATGTGGACGGCCACCGGCTCTTGACAAGAGTCATCGAAGACCGCAGCGAATTCCTGGTGGAGGAGTCAGTCTATAAAATCGTGGCGAAATCCTGCTCTTTCTATCGCGGCTCCCTCGCCAGCGCAACACTCTACGCTCAAAAAGCGATTGGCGTAAAGCATAAACCGCCGATCATCGTCGGCGAGTATTACGGCAACCCATTGATTTTCTTTCCTACCCACTCTCCGAAAAACAAGGATTCCATCTGGTTCAATTTCGATGCCATCGACTTGATTGCTGCGGATGACAGCGGGCGGGGCAGTTTAGTATCGCTCAGCAACGGCGTCGCCGTCCCTGCAGACATCTCTCCCATTGCGCTCCGGAACCAGCATTCCTTCACCGGGTCTTTGCGCCGCTACTTCAAGAAGGCACAGCGCGTCCACAACCATCGCATGAATTATGTGACGAAACGGGCGTTCCCGCCGCGCAGCCAGCAGCCGCTGGATTAAAGTGTTTTAGCGGCCGCGGACAGGTAAAGCCTCAATAATTCTTCAACGGCATTTTTCAGACGGATATTCAAATAGCGGCGATGGTCTTCATAGCCGCCATGGCAGAATACATATTCCGAGAAATTGTCGTCTTTACTTCCCCGCCTCACCTTCATGCCATTGGCCCTCATCAATTCAGTTGTTTCGGCCAGGTCGCCCCTCGCCCTCTCTATCGCCCGGTCCAGCAGTTCCACATAAGGGGCTTTCAGTTTGAAAGGGCTTTTCCTGATCCACTCGCGATCCCGTTCCAAAATGAGGAGCACCATCGGCAATTGCACCCGCTTCTCAAACACGGCTATTTCCGCCCTTGAAATCAGGGGCATTTCCTCACCCCCTAGTTAATAGGAACAAGTGTTCTTGTTTTCATTTTAACCGGGAATCCGGAAATTGCAAGAGCCGCCAGCTAAAAAAGGCGGTTTTCGCAGGTTCATTGTCACTGCCGGTCCAGGCGAGATTTACCGGCCAATTAAAAAACCGCCTCTCGGGATGCATGTCCAAACATGCACTCCGGTAAGGCGGTTTTTTGTCTACCTGATGGCACGGAACGCCCACAGGGAGCCGACGAAAAACACCGACGAAACCCAAAGGAACGGTTCATGCCAGAACCAGACGGATAATGAAATTCCCGAGAACGACAATAGCGAGAAGATGCCGGCAAACATCCGGCTCTGCAGATTGCGCTGATGCTCGCGCTCCCGGCCTTCCCTGTTCTCCAAGTAATGGCGTATGCGTTCGGGTTCATCCAGGAAGTTGATGAGTTTTTTCGGAAATGCCCGCGCCGGCCCTGTGGAATTAAGGATCCAGCGGAAGACGTCTTCTTTCCCGAAGATCCCTTTCCCTTCCCGCTTGGTCGAAGCCCATTCCAGGACGCGCGGCCGTGCCAGCGCGAAGAGATCGACATTCGGGTCCAATACATGCAAGACACCGACGAAAATCGAGGTTGCCCGCCCGAAAAAGGCGAATTCGGCTGGCAGCTGCACCGGCTGTGTGCGGACAATGTCCTGCATGTCTTTCAATAACCGTTCGACGACAAAACTGTCCATCTGCATCAACTCATTCGATTCGTAAGCCGCGACCAGCCGCTCAACCGCATCCGCCAATAAGTCGCGGTCGGCATTCGGCAGCAGGAAACGCAGATCCTCCAAGCCATCGAGCACTTGTTCATAATTCTTGAACAGGATGCCTTCTGCAATCAACAGAATCGCTTGCGAATCACGCTCCGAGATCGTGCCGATCATGCCGAAATCAATCAGCACGATGGTGCCGTCCGGTTTCAACAGGATATTGCCGCCATGCGGGTCGGCATGGAACTGGCCGCCGTAGAGCACTTGCTCCAAGAACAGGATGAACAACCGCTCGGAAATTTCGTGGCGATTGAGGCCATGCTCTTCGATAAAGCTGATGTCGGTGATTCTCGCGCCCTCGATCCATTCCATCACCAATACGCGGCGCGTGGTGTATTCATCGTAATAGACCGGGATGTGGACGCCGTTCATTTCCGCGAAGCGGTCCGCAAAAGCGCGCCCGTTCTGAAGTTCCCTGACGAAGTTCAGTTCAGCACCGATCGTCTCGGTCATCTCGACATATAATTGGTCAAAATCGACTTGCTTCGTGAACGGAGTGAATTTCTTCGCGAGCCAGATGACGATGCGCATCGCCTGGAAATCAGCGCGGATGATCCGGTCGGTTCCCGGGCGCTGGACTTTGACAGCGACTTCGGTGCCGTTTTTCAAGCGGCCCTTGAACACTTCGCCGATGGACGCGGAAGCGATGGCCTGATCCGATAATTCATCCAGATAATTTCCATGCTCGACATTCCATTCCTGTTCGAGCACTTCGATGATGTCTTTTCGCGGCACGGATGGCACGCGGTCCGTCAAACCCTCGAGCTCCGCCAAGAAGCTCGGCGGCATGATATCCGCGCGGGTCGACAGGAATTGGCCCAATTTGATCATCAAGCCGCCCAGTTTGAGCGCCAGTTCCTTGTATTCTTTTGCCTGCCGGGTGACGAGCTCATTCCAGCGCTGTTCGACCACTGGAGTCCACTTGCCCCGATTGCGCCTTTGGAAAAGTGCCACTTGGAAATAAAATCGGATCGCCATGGAAACGATGCGGTAAATACGGAGATATGTAACCTGGTTCATGAATGAGCTCCCCCCTGTTGTTCCCATTATAGAGTTTGGTGACAGATTAGTCCAAAAAGTGGTATGTTTTTAATGGATGGATTATCAAAGGGGGATGGATATGGAAACGATTCATTATGAACAAAAAGGACATTTGGCATTTATCACATTGAACCGGCCGGATGCGATGAATGCATTCAATTACGATATGCTCGCAGAACTCGGCCAAGTCGCTGAAGCGATCCGCATCAATCCGGATATCCGGGTCGTCGTCTTCACCGGTGCCGGCGACAAGGCTTTCAGTGTAGGGGCCGATTTGAAGGAACGGAAAACCTTGACGCAGGACCAGGTCAAGCGCAATATCTATAAAATCGGCGAAGTGTTCACGACCATCGAAAACTTGCCGCAACCGACAATCGCCATGATCAACGGCTATGCGTTCGGCGGCGGCATGGAGCTCGCCTTGGCATGTGATTTCCGCATCGCGGCGGACGATACATTGCTCGGGTTGACTGAAACGAGCCTTGCGATCATCCCGGGCGCCGGCGGCACGCAGCGCCTCCCGAGATTGATCGGCGAAGCGAAAGCGATGGAACTGATCCTGACGGCGCGCCGCTTGAAATCTTCGGAGGCACTTGATTACGGGCTTGTCACCCGCATTGCCGGAAGCAGTGATTTGGCGCAAGTGACGGGCGAATTTGCGGATTCGATCCTGGCCAACGGGCCGATCGCACTGCAACAGGCCAAATTCGCCATCAAAAACGGCATGAACGCCGATATGCAGACAGGGCTTCAAATCGAACGTAAAGCATACGAAATCACCATCCCGACAGAAGACCGAGTGGAGGCGCTACTCGCGTTCGGCGAGAAACGCAAACCGGAATTCAAGGGACGCTAACCCAAAAAGCCAGGCGGAGCAATTGCTCCGCCTGGCTTTTTTACATAATTACAGTCGCTTCATCCACCCGGCAATCTCCTCCAAGCGCGCAAAACGCAAATTCGGTTTGCCGGTGCGTGACAGATTATGGTCTGCTTCCGGGAAACGGACGAACTCCGTTTCCTTATGCATGCTCTTCAAGGTGATGAACAATTGCTCCGCTTGTTCGACCGGGCAGCGATGGTCGTTTTCCGAATGCAAAATGAGCAGCGGCGTGTGGATGTCTTTCGCATATTTCAGCGGGGAATGCTCCCACAGCTTATCGACATTGTCCATGGTTGCCCCGTGCTGCCATTCACTGAAATAATAGCCAATGTCCGAAACGCCGGAAAAGGAAATCCAATTGCAGATCGAACGCTGGGTTACAGCCGCTTTGAAGCGGTCCGTATGCGAAACGATCCAGTTGGTCATGAACCCGCCATAGCTGCCGCCGGTCACGCCAAGCCGCCCTTTATCCACCCACCCGTTTTCTGCAAGAACATGGTCGAGCGCGCCCATGATGTCGCGGTAGTCCCCGCCGCCGTAATCGCCGCGCACGGCATCGACAAAACCTTGGCCGTAACCGTGGCTGCCGCGCGGATTGACATACAGGACGCCATAGCCATTGGCTGCAAGCACCTGCATTTCATGAACGAATGTATTGGCATACATCGCATGCGGCCCGCCGTGGATATTGACGACCAGCGGGTATTTTCCGCCCGGCTCGAATCCACGGGGCTTCATGAGCCAGCCATGTACTTCAAAACCATCTTCCGTTGTATGCGAAACGATTTCCGGTGCAATCAATTCCGTTTGTTCAAGGTAACTTGAATTACAGGAAGTCAACGCCTCACGTTCTCCTGTGGAAATGGCAAGTTTGTAGAGCTCACCGGGAGACACCGGGTCGCTGATGGCGGCAAGCGCAAAGTTGCCGTCTCTGGCAATGTCGTAGCCGTAGACATGCTCATCTTCCGGAGAAGCGGGATACACGGCGCCTTCAAGCGAAGCGAAATACAGGCGCACATCGCCTTCTGTAGACACTTGGAAGTACAAATGGCCATCTTTCGTCCAGATGACACCTGGCGCCTGCGCGCCTTGCTGATGGTCGGCAACCACGTAATCGCCGATTGGGGCATCTATGCCTTCTGTCAGGCATTGCGTCGTTTGATGTGCCACTTCATAAACATACAGTTCGGCGTGCGTGGCGTTTTCGTAGGCGCGTGAATGCCCGACAAACGCCACGCGTGCGTCGTCAAAGGAAAACGCGGCATTCCCGTAATATCCGTCTTGTTCGATGATGGCCGTTTCTTCCCCTGTTTCCAGATCGCGCAGGTAGAGCGACTGGCGGAAAACGAAATCCTGGTTTTCTTCTTTGGCCGATCCATACACCAGTTTCATGCCATCGTGGGAAATCGCTTCCAAGCCGCAGTGATAAGGCTCTTCCGTCAACTGCTCCACTTTCCCTGTTTCCAGGTCCACAAATCCGATCTGGCGGTGGCAGTCCTGCTTGACCAGCCCGTTACCGTCCATTTTGTATTTCATGATCGCCGTGCGGTAGGGTTCAGGCTTTTTCTTGTCGCCCTCTTTTTCCGGTTCTTGATCGGTGAAGGTTTTTCCGTCCTGCACCAGCGCGTTGACCCAGATTTTCTTATTGCAGGGAGACCAGCGGAAACTGCTTACCCCTTTTTCGAAATCGGTCACAGCGCGTGCTTCCCCGCCGCCTGACGGAAGGACGTATAATTGATTCTTGTCGTTGCGGTCGGATAAAAATGCGATGTGGCGTCCATCTGCTGACCAAGCCGGCTGGCTATTGCGGCTTTTGCCATAAGTCCAGGGAGCTGACTCACCGGTTTCCAGTGAAATATGGTATAGATGCGAATGATATGTATTTTCCTCTTCATCCATTTTCGTTTGGACAAATACCGCCCGTTTCCCGTCTGGTGAAATCTTCGGGTCAGTAACCGACACCAATTCGAGTAAATCTTCTATTTCAACAGCTTTTTTTGACACACGCTCAGCCTCCTGACTAACTATTTCGTTTTTCGTAGTAGTTGCCCTTTTACTATATAGATAATTATCTGTCTTTTCAATTGTAACTCTTTGGAAACTAGGCTGGTCCGCTTTCCTTTCTATCTAAATAAAACCGCTTCCCGCCGAAAGCGGAAAGCGGTTTTTGTTTATTTCTTTACAGCCTGGTCTTTCAGCGAACGGCGCAGGATTTTACCCGTCGTGTTTTTTGGCAATTCATCGAGAATCTCCATATGGCGCGGCACTTTGTATTTCGCCAAATGCTCAGCGCAATAAGCTTTCAGCTCATCGATGGAGACAGCATCTTCTTTCAACACAACATAAGCGTTGACCGATTCGCCAAAATCAGCATCGGGCAAACCGACAACTGCCGCTTCGACAATCGCCGGATGGGCGAATAGCACTTCTTCCACTTCGCGTGGATAGACATTATAGCCGCCGACGATGATCATGTCTTTCTTGCGGTCAACGATGTAGAAATAGCCTTCCTCATCGACTTTCGCCAGATCTCCCGTGTAGAGCCAGCCGTCTTTGATCGCCGCCTGGGTTTCCTCTGGCATTTTGTAATAGCCTTTCATGACGTTCGGCCCGCGGACAATCAATTCGCCCACTTCCCCGACCGGCACTTCATCGCCGAGTTCATTGACGACTTTGTTCTCGACATTGATGATCGACGTGCCGATCGACCCGGCCTTTCGTTCACGGTCGATCGGATTGAAACAAGTGACGGGCGACGCTTCGGATAAACCGTAACCTTCGGAGATCCGCACATTGAATTTGTCTTCGAAGTTATGCAGCAATGCGACAGGCATCGCAGACCCGCCGGAAATCGCCAAGCGCACAGAAGCGAAATCGGCCGGATCCACATCCGGCAATTGATACATAAAGTTGAACATGGTCGGAACGCCTGCAAAGACCGTAGCTTGTGACGCTTTTGTCGCGGCGAATACGTCTTGCGGCGTGAAGCGCGGAACGAGGACGATGGTTGCCCCTTGCATCAATGGGGCATTGACGACGACCGTCAAGGCAAACACGTGGAACACAGGTAGCGTCGCCACTACGCGGTCATCCGGCGTGATTTGAAGATACTCCGCGACGTCCCGGGCATTGGAATAGAGATTGCCGTGTGTCAGCATTGCGCCCTTCGGTTTTCCTGTCGTCCCGGATGTATAGAGAATGACGGCATTGTCATCCTGTGAAATGTCTGCTGTTCCGCCAAAAGCATCAGAAGCTGTAAGAAGCTGAGTGAACGAACGAACTTTTCCTTTGACTGCTTCCGGCAGTTGTGCCATTTTTTCAGCAGTCGATGGATCCGTCTCGCAAATGACGTATGTTTCCACTGCCGGCAAAGCCTGATGCGCTTTTTCCACAAGCGGCAGCAAAGCGTCGAGCGCTATGACTACTTTCGCGTCGCTATTATTGACGATGTAAGCGATTTCATCCGGGCTGTAGATTGGATTGACCGGAACAGCCGTAGCCCCCAGGCGCAAAGTGGCATATAGCGAAATGAGAAAATGCGGGGTGTTGCTTAAAAGAAATGCGACATGGTCCCCTTTTTCCACGCCGAGTTCCTGCAATGCACCAGCGAATTTCGATACCGATTGATCAAATTCGCCGTAAGTCGTGTCTTTGCCCATGAACGTATAGGCAACTCGTCCAGCTTCCTGTTGTGCAATTTCGTGAACACGTTCTCCCAAATTCATTGAATATCCCTCTTTCTGTTGAATGAATACTCATTCATATTTACTTTTTTCATTATAAAATAAATCTTCAGACAATACAACTACCCAGTAAAATTCCCCAGTAAAAAGCCGCCGGAATTATCCGGCGGCTCGTCAACTCAATACGCTTTCAAATGGGCGATATAACGCCAGCGGATCAGGAAGAAATAAAGGATCTGCATGAGCGTGAAACCGCCGAGCACAATCGCCATCTCGGATAAAATCGACAGCTCCGCAAATTCATCCCAAACGACTTGAAGCGAGATGAACGCAAAAGCACTGTGAAGAAGCGCGAGCGCCCAAGGCAAGAAAAACAGCGGCACAAGCTGGCGGTTGACGATTTTGCCTAGTTCGCGCTCCGTCATCCCGAGACGCACCATCAACTGGTACTGCCTGCGGTCGCGCTCGAGCCCGGTATATAACTTGAAATAAATGAAGCTCCCGGCAGCCAGCAGGAACACCGCCGCTACCATCAAGCCGATGAACAATAACAGCGCGAAGGAGGATTTGAACCAGCGGTATTCATATCCCGGATTCTCAAAATAATAATTGAGCCCGGCAAAATTCCCGCTGACCATCGCCTCGCTGATCGGGTAGCGGACGCTTTCGCCGATCGAAACAGTCTCGGTCCAATCCGGCACGTGGAAGGCATAATAGCGGAAATCCGAGGCGCCTTGCGGATAACCCATCAAAGGTTCATCGACTTCACCGAAATCTTCATTGTTCATGATGATCGTATTGGCATTCAAGGTATGCGCCGGAAACAGCACTTGCGGGTAGGTCTGGCCGATCGTCAACTCCACCCCGCTTTCCAGCAATTCCGTCTCCGCATAACTTTTTTGCAGTTCACGGAGCGATTCCTGTGAAAACGGCACGAACATCGCTTCGCCGGCTTGTAGCTTTGCCGGTTCATGGCCGAGCGCCACGGCGAGCCGGTTGAACTGGGATAAGGACATGATGTCGACGTCATTGCCGCTTGCACTCGATGTCTGCCGCTTCACTTCCAAGGGCACGAGCGTATAGGCAAGCTGCTCTTGTTCAAGTTCGCGCCTCAACTGGCCCAATTGCTGCTGTTCGAGTGTATTGCCTTCAAAAGAAACGTAAATCAAGCCGAGCGGGTTGCTTTGCCGGAACTCCGCTGTATAGGAAGTGAATGAGGCAAGCGTGCCGACCGTCAGGAAAGCGACCGTCGAGACAATGGTCACGATAAAGAACATTTGAGCGCTGTCTTTTAACTTGACCGCTGCTTCCGCAAGCGACACGAGTCGCGTTTTATGCCAATAGATACTGCGTCGCTTCTTATACAATTGAAGGAAGGTGTGGATCGAATGCGTAAAAAACAAATACGTGCCGATCGTCGCGAGTGGCGGGACGATGAACACCATGATGTAAACAGTCCGGTCGGAAACCGTCGCCGCCAGGAAATAAGCAATCCCAAGCAGCACCAACCCGAACGCGGATAAAGCCGGTGAATACGCCGCTTCCTCTTCGGTCTTCCAGAAGCCTTCCAGCAAATCGACGACGCGTTTCGTACGGATAAAGGAGACGCTGATGATCGAGATGATGATGAACAAACTGGCGAATGCGCCGATGGTCAGCACAAACGGCTTCCACGAAAAATACAGCGGCAATTCCTCCAACTGCATGATTTCGCGCCCGATCATGAAAAAGAATTTCGTGAACGCAAAACCGAAGACGATTCCTGCCGCTGTCGACAGGCCGCCGAGAATCATCGTCTCGAAAAACACCAATTTATTGAGTTGTTTCTTGCTCATCCCGAGGTGCATCAAGACACCGAATTCCTTTGTCCGTGCCTGCAAAAACGCACTCAAGGAATAGAACAGGAAGAACAGCGTAAAAATATACAGCACGATTTCCGCGATGAACATTCCGCGCACAGCCAATACGCGGAACCCTTCTTCCTCGAATAAAGGATGGAAGATGAACATCGAATAAATGAAGAACACCATGACCGAAAAGACGCTGGCCAAGAGGAATGCTGCGTAGCTTCTCAAATTCCTGAAAACGTTACGGAAGGCGAGTTGGCGAAAGGTCATTGACGGAGCCTCCCAATAGAGATAACACGTTGAGGATTTTTTGGTAGAAGGTTTGGCGGCGGTCATCCCCGTAGATTTCATTGAAGAATTCGCCATCTTTGATGAACAGCACACGGTCGCAATAGCTCGCTGCGATCGGGTCGTGCGTCACCATGATGATCGTCGTCCCTTCCTCATGGCTCAAGCCGCTCAATAGCTCGAGCACATCCTTCGAGGCTTTCGAATCGAGATTGCCGGTCGGTTCGTCTGCGAGTATGAGCGCCGGGCGGTGGATGAGCGCGCGGCCGATCGCCGTGCGCTGCGCTTCCCCGCCGGATATTTCATTCGGCTTCTTATGGAGGAACGGCTGCAAATGAAGCCGAGCCGCCAATTCCTGGACGCGGCTCTCCATTTCCTTGACCGGCATGCCGTCGAGTGTCAGCGGCAGGACCAAGTTTTCTTCCACGGTCAGCATCTGCAGCAAATTGAAATCCTGGAACACAAAGCCGAGCTGTCGGCGCCTGAACAGCGGCAACTCGTCTTTATCCAAAGAATGCGGATTGATGCCATTGATGAGGATGGTGCCAGAAGTCAATGAATCGATTGTTGAAATCAAGTTCAATAGCGTCGTCTTGCCGCTTCCGGAAGGGCCCATCACTGCGAGGAACTCCCCTTTTTCCACTTCGAAGCTCAATTGGTTCAGCGCACGATGTGTCACTTTTCCTTCATAGACTTTGGTCACTTCATCGATTTTCACTACTGTCATGTTGATCCCCCTACATTCTGTTCCTGGTAAGGAAAGACGATCGATACGGTCGTCCCTTCTCCGGGCGATGACGTGATTTCCAGCTCATGCCCAAGCCGGTTGCACACTTCCTGGGCCAGATACAGCCCCATCCCGGTCGATTCGCCGCTCAGGCGCCCATTCTCTCCCGTAAAGAAGGCTTTGGTGACGCGCGGCAAGTCCGATGGCGGGATCCCGATGCCTTCATCCTGCACCGACAACGTGATGGTGCCTTCTAGGCAGCTGGCACGGATGTACAGTTTCTTGTTTTCTTCGAACGTGTATTTCACTGCATTTGTCAGCAATTGGCCGATGATGAATTTCATCCATTTACGGTCTGTCGCTACTTGGTAGCGTTCATCAATGCCGATTTCTGGATAGACGCGGCGCGAGATGAACAAGCGCTTGTTTTCCGTGACCATTTCGGACACCATCCCGCGCAGCTGCACTTGCTCGATTTGCATATCCTGCTCGAATGTATCGAGGCGGGCGTTCATCAATACAGTATCGAGCCCTGCACGCAAACGGTCCACCTCTTCTCGGATGCTTGCCTTATCCAATTCTTCCGGTTCCTGCAATAACAGGTGCATGACCGACAGCGGCGTCTTCATCTGGTGCACCCATTGATTGATGAATTGCAGATGCCGGGTCTGCCCCGCATAAAGCGACTGCACTTCATATTGATAAAGGCGGTACAATTTTTGCATATACAATTCCGTCTGCACCGTTTCCGGCGAACGCCCTTCCCGCTGCAAGGCATGTTCCATATTCGGGGGGGCGCTCAGCAAGCGCTCATAATAACGGTAGCGCATCGCAAAACGGACACCGAGAAAACTTCCGAGCAGCAACAAGCTGATGATAAATGAATAGATGGCGGTATCCGTATTGCGGAATCCGTCAAGCCAGTAAAGCATGAGGATGAATCCGACGAGCAAGAGCTGGAAGACGATAAATGCGGCATGCTCACGCAAAAATAACCGCAGCATCATTGCTCCTCCCTGCCGAGGATCAGCCGGTAGCCGGCACCGCGCACCGTTTCGATGAAACTTTGGACGCTGTAATCCGTCAATTTCTTGCGCACCCGGGCCATATTGACATTCAATGTGTTTTCGTCGACGAACGCCTGGTCGTCCCATAGTTCCTCGAGCAATTGTTCACGCGTCACCACTTTCGGGTACGCGGCAATCAACAGTTCCAAAATAGTGCTTTCTTTTTTCTGGAGCGGGATTTCCGTCTCCCGGCAATGCAATTCAAGCCGTTCCATATATAAAACGAGCCGCCCTGCACGAACCGTGCGCTCTTCTTGTTTCGGCGCATATTCCCCATAAGCCCTTCTTAAATGGCTTCTTATTTTTGCAAGGACGATTTCGTAATGGAAAGGTTTCGTAATGAAATCGTCGCCGCCGTTTTCAAGCGCAAATACCTGGTCCATTTCGCCTGACCTGGCGGAAATGAACAGGATCGGGCAAGTTGTCTGCTGCCTTAACTGCCGGCACCAGTAATATCCATCATAAGAAGGCAAATTGATATCCAAAAGTATCAAATGGGGGTCGAAGGCAGCGAATTCCTCCAAAATACGGTCGAAGTCTTTCGCGGTTTCCACTTGGTAATGATATTTTTGCAAGGTATCCGATAGTAGCGAAGCAATCTTCGCATCGTCCTCTACAATGAATATCCGCTGTTCACCCATATTCCTTCCCCCTCCCGTTTCTTTCTATTCTAACAAAAGAGCCTGCTCGAAAGCAGGCTCCGCAAAAAATCTTAATAAATCAACTTAAGGAAATCTTCTGTCGTGATTCCGCCGAGCAATTTCGGGATGTCAATCCCTTCAATCGCTTCAGCGAGCGCAGCGCGTTCGTATTTCACGCCAGTGATTGCCTGTTCGATTTCCGCTACATCGCCAACACCGAAAAAGTCGCCATAAATATGCGCTTCCTGCACAATCCCTTTTTCCACTTGCAGGCGGACATCGATGCCCCCTACCGGGAAGCGATGGGAATGCTTAATGTTGAATTTCGGCGATTTGCCATAGTTCCACTCCCAGTTAGCGTAGCGTTCTTTCGACAATTCGTGGATATTGCCCCAATCTTCGTCCGTCAGTTCCCAGAAGCGGACATTTTCCTGGCCTTCAAAAATCGAATGAAGCAAAGCTTCGCGGAATTGTTCGACTGACATGTCCTGGTCAAGGAATTCCGAAATGTTCGCCACGCGGCTGCGAATCGATTTGATGCCTTTCGACTCGATCTTTTCCTTGCTGACCTTCAGAGCCGAGACGACTTCATCCATTTTCGTATCGAATAGCAGCGTGCCATGGCTATACATACGGCCTCTTGTCGCAAATTGGGCGTTGCCTGAAATCTTGCGCCCTTCAGCGAGAAGGTCGTTGCGACCCGAAAGCTCAGCATTGACACCCATATCCTGCAAAGCTTTGACGACCGGTTCCGTGAACTTGCGGAAATCACGGAAGCTATTGCCGTCGTCTTTCGTGATGAAGCTGAAGTTCAAGTTGCCGTGGTCATGATAGACGGCCCCGCCGCCTGAAAGCCGGCGCACGACGTGAATGCCGTTCGAATCGACGTAATCGGTATTGATTTCTTCTGCCGTGTTCTGGTTTTTGCCGATGATGATGGAAGGTTCATTGATATAGAACAGCAGGAACGGATTCTGCTCGACATCCATCGTTTTCAATAAATACTCCTCGATAGCGAGGTTGATGCGCGGATCTGTAATGCCTTTATTATCTACGAAATACATGGTCTCTCTCCTTTTTTACTGTTGACTGTCTTTATTTTAACGGAATTTTTAAAAATAATCACGGTTGAGGGTTGACGGAATGAAACTGTTATAATACACTGTGTTTATCACTTACAGTACTATAACAAAAGGAGCTGGTAGAAATGATTGAGAACGTAGTCGAATTCTTCAAGAACTTGCCCCCGAAACAATGTGCCACTTGCGGAGAGAAAATCGAAGAGCAGCATGAGTGCTACGGCAATCACTGCCAGACCTGCGACGAACTCTAAATAGACGAAACGGCCGGAGAAATTCTCCGGCCGTTTTTTTATGCGTTCCAGCTGTTGTGCAACACCTCCGCCGAATGGCAGCGGATCAGAAATCAATGCCCCATCTTTTCCATGGCATCTGCATCTTCGCTGTCATCAGGCACGATCGTTTCCGGATCCGGGTTGCCTACCGTCAATTCCATTTTCGGCATGACGTGCATGCGGCGGGCTGTTGTATGGGCTTGTATGAAATACAACCCTTCTTCCCCTGCCGTCCATGCATGTTCGTAAACCCCGCCTTGGGTGTGGGTGCCTTCCAGCATCTCGCTGTTTTCACGTGCGCCCGATTGCCATACTTCAAAGACAACTTCATCCGCGTCTTCGACTGCTTCGCTTCCTTGTGTGACGGTAGCCGATAGCAGCACTTCTTCGCCTGGGTCGGCTGTTTCTTCTGTATTGAACTCGACTTCCACTTCCTGCGGCATTTCGCCAGTGCCAGCCGATGAATCTTCTTCGCCGCATGCTGCCAAAAGCAGCATCACCAGCATAAGAGCGATCCATTTTTTCATGTCATTTCCTCCTTATTCAAGCTGAAGACCGCTTCAGCCGCCTGCTTCCCTTGTTTGACACACAGCGGCAAACCGAAACCCGCATAAGAACCACCGGCAATCTGGACGCCAGGAAACATGCGGCTGATTTCACTTCGCGCAGTGCTGACCCGTGTTTCATGGCCGGCTAAATATTGGGGCATGGCGTCTTTCCATCTCGAGACGATCATCCGTTCCGGCTGTTGTTCAAGCCCCAGCCATTTATTCAAATCCGCCATCACCAATTCACCGATTTCCGCATCCGGCAATTCCACGACCGCCTCATCGCCGACACGCCCTATGAACGAACGGATCATGATCCGGTTTTCGGGAACGAGTGCCGGCCATTTGAGATGGCTGACCGAACAGGCGGCAATGGATGAATCGTTATTGCGCGCCACTGTAAAACCCGTGCCTCCGTGACCTGGCCATTCGGCCTGTTCCGGGAAGATCATCGTGACGGTGGCTATCGAGGTCTGTGGGATACCCGACAAGCTTTGCGCAATTCCATGAGGCTCGAACAAAGCGGCTGCCTGGCGGTGGGGAATCGCCAAAATGACATGATCCGCCTCCAGCCTTTCGCCATCGCTCAAGCCCAATACAATGCGCTGCTGTTTCGAGAGCGAGATCCTTTCTGCTTTCACGCCTTTTGCAATCCGGCAGCTGAGCCTTTGCTCAATGGCATGGACGAGCGTCTCCAAGCCCCCTTCAAAGGTTTCAAAGAGCCCGCTGAATTCCCGCTGCTTGCTTTGGGGCTGGCGTTTCAAACTGCGCATCAGGCTGCCTTGCGCTTTCAACGCTTCCGGAAATGCCGAGTCGATGCTCAAGCGGTCGATATCTCCGGCGTAAACGCCCGAAAACATCGGTTCGATCATATTTTCTACAAATTCATTGCCAAAACGCCGCCGCAGGTAACTGCCGAGCGGCGTTTCGTTTGTTTTATCAGTATCGGGCAAGAATAAATCCGCCATCGCGCGCAGCCTGCCGCCGACAGAGCAGCTGGATGCCGCCCATAGGCTTTTCAAGCTGACGGGAATGCCCATAACGGTGCCTTGCGGCAAAGGATGAAGCTTGCCGTTTGCCGCGATATGGATATCTCCCGGAGCACTCGCCACGATTTTCCGTGCTATGCCCAGCTCTTCGGCAAGTTCGCGGATCTCCTGGTCTTTTCTTGAAACGAAAGCATCTGGACCCCGTTCAACCAGAAAACCGTCCTGGCTGCTTGTGTGTATCTTACCGCCAAGGCGATGAGCGGACTCGATGATCGTGAGGTCGAGCGGCTGATTTTGTTCAGCCGCCAGTTTCTGCACGTAAAATGCAGCGGATAATCCTGTTATGCCGCCTCCAACAATGGCCACTTTCACATTTGCATGATCCACAATCGCTCACCGCTCCCGGATTGATCAGTTTTCGTTCAATTTATTCAACACAACATTGGCCATTCCGTCGATAAACAATGGATCCACATTCGGCATTTCCGGACGGCGGTAAGTTGCGCCGATTTCATCGCAGACGACTTTGCACTCGTAGTCGTTATCGTACAGCACTTCCAAATGGTCTGTGATAAAGCCGACCGGCGTGTAGACGAAGGAATTATAGCCTTTTTCTTCATGCAGATCGCGCGTCAAATCCTGGACGTCCGGCCCGATCCAAGGTTCCGGTGTCTGCCCGGCGCTTTGCCAGCCGATTTCATAATTTTCAACGCCCGCCGCTTCGGCGATCAGATCCGCTGTTTCTTTCAATTGTTCCGGGTATGGGTCGCCGTTTGCGATGATTTTCTCCGGCAAGGAATGCGCGGATACGATCAAACAAGCTTTCGCGCGTTCTTGTTCTGACATTTCAGCAAATGCCGCGCTTACTTTCTCGCTCCAGTATTGGATGAATTTCGGCTCTGTATACCAGCTTTCCACGGAAGTCAGCTTGATGCCAAGTTTATCGGCTGTTTCTTTTGCACGGCCGTTGTAGGATTTAACGGAGAATGTCGAGAAATGGGGCGCAAGAACGATTGAAATCGCTTCTTCGATGCCGTCTTTTTTCATCTCTTCCACGCCGTCTTCCACAAATGGCTCGATATGCTTCAAGCCGAGATACATCTTGAACTCGATATCATCCTGCAATTCGTTCAGCCGCTTGCACAATCCATTCGCCTGGTCTTCTGTGATTTTTGCCAGCGGTGAAATGCCGCCGATCGCCTTGTAGCGGTCTTTCAAATCCTGCAATGCTTCTTCGCTCGGCTTGCGGCCGTGTCGGATATGCGTGTAGTAGCGCTCGATATCATCTTCCGAATACGGCGTACCATACGCCATTACCAATAATCCCATTGTCTTTTTCATCACAATCACCTCATCAAAGATTTGTTAGTTCTGTTTTTTGTAGGCTGCACTGTACTCATGGACAAATGCCGTCAGACGCTTCAGTGTGTCTGGCTGCACTTCAGGGAATACGCCGTGCCCAAGGTTGAAGATATAGCCGTCGTCCTGCATGCCCATATCCAGGATCTTTTTCGTGCGTTCTTCGATGACTGGCCAATCCGCCAGCAAATAAGAAGGGTCAAAATTGCCCATCAAAGCTTTCGTCAAACCTTTTTCACGCGCTTCTGCAATCGGCAAACGCCAATCCAGGCCGACGACATCCACCGGCAGGTCATGCCATTCTTTCGCCAAATGGCTTGCGCCGACGCCGAAGATCGTCATCGGCACGCCTTCTTCGCCGATTTCCTTGAAGATGCGGTCCATGACCGGTTTGATGAAGATGCGGTAATCTTCCACATTCAATGCGCCGACCCATGAGTCGAAAATCTGGATCGCTTTTGCACCGGCGTGGATCTGTGCTTTCACGTAAGGGATGATGGTGTCTGCCAATTTGTCCATAAGCGCAAACCACATTTCCGGTTCTGATACCATCATCGCTTTTGTTTTGTTATAGCTCTTGGACGGGCCCCCTTCGATCATATAGCTCGCCAATGTAAACGGTGCACCGGCAAAACCGATGAGCGGCACGTTCAATTGCTCTTCTGTGAGCAATTTGATCGTTTTCAGCACGTAGTCGACATCTTGCTCAGGATTGATTTCACCAAGTCTATCGATGTCCGCTTTTGTGCGGATCGGATTGCTGATGACCGGCCCGATGCCTGCCTTGATCTTGACGTCCACGCCGATTGCTGGAAGCGGTGTCACGATATCTTTGTAAAGAATCGCAGCATCGACATCGTATTGGTCGACAGGCAGCTTCGTTACGTAAGCGCAAAGTTCCGGCTGGTGCGTGATTTCCTCCAATGAATACTTCTCTTTGATCTTGCGGTATTCCGGCTGTGAACGCCCAGCCTGGCGCATATACCAAACTGGCACATGGTCGGTCTTTTCTCCGCGCGCTGCGCGCAGGTACGTATCATTAAAAGTCATGAATTATTCATCCCTTCAGTCTTTGCGGCTATAGTTTATCCTTCATTATCCGTCTATACTATAGACGCTCCGCCCCCTATTGTATAGAATCCGGCGGCAATTGTCATAAATTAGACCCGAATGCCTTCACCGATTTGACACCTTCTGTTTCAAGCGCCGGATTTTAGGGAAAAGTGAGGTAGCAATTCAAAATGTATCCCGATTACTAGGAGGCTTTTTAATGAATATTTATATGACGACAGGAACCTACGAATTCATGAAAAAAATGCGTGAGGAACACGCAGATGAAACCATGGTGCTGATGCAAGGCGAAAACACGACTTTGCTATTGCACGAAACCGAAGGGAAATCGGTTTTCCAAACCCCTCGCCGCTATGAAGTGGTCGACGGCACCGGCGAGTTCCGCGAAAAAGGATTTTTCGTCATGAACAATATCCCGGTTGCCGACGAAGGGCGCCCTGTTTTTGAGCACCGTTTCAAAAACCGTGCCGGCGCAATCGAAAACGAGCCCGGATATGTCGCTTTCCGCGTCCTGCGCCCGCTCGATTCCGACACGTATGTCGTATTGACCGAATGGGAATCCCCGGCATTCTATGAGAAATGGAAAGAATCACAGGCTTTTGCCAAAGCGCATGCTGAGAAGCCGCAGGAAGATGTTGAAAAACCACGCGCCAATATCTTCTCCGGTTCTTCTTACGTCACCATGTACAAAGCAAAACCCGAAGAAGACGAATGATGAACGGCCGGCCAGCCCGGCTGTTTTGCTGTCTATATAGAAGAAACCCGTTAGGAGGAACATCTATTGGTATTCATTTATTTTCTGCTGGCTGCTGCAGTCACCGTGTTCGCCGCCATTAAACTGTCCCAATATGCCGATGTCATCAGTGAAAAGTCAGCGATGGGCGGCATGATGGTCGGTACGCTACTGCTTGCAGGCGCCACCAGCCTGCCAGAAATTTCCACCAGTTTCTCGGCAGCAGCAATCGGCAATGCCGATATCGCAGTCGGCAATATGATCGGCTCGAATTTGTTCAATTTATTTATCTTAGCCGGTTTCGATTTGCTGCTGAACCGCAGGCGCATGCTCGAGCGGGCGTCTAAGGACCATACTTATTCTTCCCTGCTCGGCATCTTTCTGACCGTGCTATTGCTCTTGGCATTATGGCTGCGTACCGATGTCACGGTCTTCGGGATCGGCCTCGATGCGTTGGCGATCGGCATAACCTATGTGATCGGTATGCTGATCATCAATAAATTGCCGAACTTGGACACAATCGACATGGACGATGAGCCGGTCGATGCCAAGGCGCCGAAAAACCCGAGTGCCCATCTATCGCCAAAACACGCGGGCATCCGCTTTGCGGTCGTGGCGGTGATCATCATGGCGGCAGGGACCGCGCTTTCCATCACGGGTGATGAGATTGCTGTCGTGACAGGCATCGGCTCCAGCTTTGTCGGCAGTTTCCTGGTGGCCGCTGCCACGTCCTTGCCGGAGGCGATCTCGGTTTTCGTCGCACTCCGCCTGTCCAATGTCAATATGGCGGTCGGCGCTGTTCTCGGCAGCAATATCTTCAACATGGTCATTCTCGCTTTGTCGGACCCGATCTATGTAGAGGGTTCGATTCTTGCCGAAGTATCGGGCGCCAATTCCATCATCGCCAGCGCCGTGCTCGTCATGAGCGTGCTGGTCATGTTTTCGCTTTACCGGCCGAAGACCGCTTCCACATGGGCATATAGCGTACCGTCCATTTTGGTTGTGCTGCTTTATTTCATCGCTTCCTATCTGAATTTCACTTACTGACAGGACGGGGCTTCCCCGTTCTGTTTTTTGGTATGTTAAACTAGAGAAAATGCAGAACATTAGGAAGGATATGATCCAATGATTGAGAAGATCTTTGCTGAGCTCGATAATGCCTACCCCGAAATGGTGGAAATCCGCCGCTACTTGCACATGAATCCGGAGCCGTCATTCCAGGAAACCAAGACTGCTAAATATATCCGCGATTTTTATGAAGATCTCGGTGTCGATATCCGCTTTGGCGTGGGAGGCAATGGCGTCATCGCGACGATACGCGGCGGAAAGCCTGGCAAGACAGTTGCCTTGCGTGCCGATTTTGACGCCTTGCCGATCCAGGACCAGAAAGAAACGAGCTATAAATCCACTGTGCCGAACGTTGTACACGCTTGCGGACATGACGGCCATACAGCGACATTGCTCGTTCTCGGAAAAATCCTTTTCGGCCTGCGCGATGAACTTCCTGGCACCTACGTGCTCATTCACCAGCACGCAGAAGAGCTTGCCCCAGGCGGCGCGAAGCCGATGATCGAAGACGGGGCGCTTGATGGGGTCGATGTAATCTTCGGCACCCATCTATGGTCGACGACGCCATTCGGGCGGATCGATTACCGGACTGGCCCGATCATGGCCGCGGCGGACCGCTTTGAGATCACTGTCCAAGGCCGCGGCGGCCACGGCGCCATGCCACATGAAACCGTCGATGCCGTCGTGACGGGGGCACAACTTGTCACTAGCCTGCAGCAGCTTGTCGCTCGCCGCGTGGATCCGCTCGAGTCTGCAGTACTTACGATCGCATCATTCATTGCAGAAAACCCGTTCAATATCATTGCCGATCAATCAAAACTTAACGGGACGGTCAGATCCTTCACCGAAGGAACGCGTACCCTCGTCGAAAAAGAGATGGAACGAATCGCCAAAGGCACGGCCATCTCGACCAATAGCGATATCGACTTCAAATTCCACCGGGGCTACCCGCCGGTCGTCAACCACGAAAAGGAGACGGAATTCCTGAGGGACCTCGCTGAAGATGTGCCGGGCGTAGAGGAAGTCTTCAATTGCCCGCCGCAAATGGGCGGCGAGGATTTCGCTTATTACCTCGAAGAGATTCCGGGCACGTTCTTCTTCACAGGCGCGATGCCGGACGGCGAAGTCTACCCGCATCACCATCCGAAATTCGATTTTAAAGAAGAAGCAATGCTGATTGCCGCGAAAACGCTCGGGAAAGCCGCGGTCACTTGCCACGGATGAACCATATAAAAAGGCTGGAGAAAATATCTCATTTTCTCCAGCCTTTTATTATTCAATAATTCTTTTGAAGCCTGGCTGACTTTCTTCTCGCGCCTATCAGCGTTACGAAGGAAACCGTGTAAATCACCAGCAGCACGATTACAGCCGTCACCAGCTGCCCCAATGCCAAAAGCAGAACAAACGCTGCCGCCGCTTGGATCAGCTGAACGGCGAGCACCCAGTTCCACACCGCTTTTTCGCGGCTATGCGTGCTCAATGGGAACAATTGGTCCATGCGGAAATGCTGGGACTGGTTCAGGCCTTGCCATAATTGGATCGTGGAAGCGAACGCCAAGGCCCCGGCAAATAAAGCGATAGCGATTTGGAATGGGATGAGCCAAGCACCGGCCAGGATGATCAGTGTCAAACGCACCCATAAAAAGAACAGCTCATCCGAGCGGATGAAGGTCCGGCTCACCAGATATAAATGGGCATTGGACGTTTTGCTCTTGATCAACCGGTAAATCGGGTTGAGCCATCTGCGTTCCCTGACCTTCCCTTTCAAATGCGGGACGTCAGTGAAATAATTGGCGAACTGGTAAAAGCGCAGCATACGGTTCTCTTCCAATTCGATGAAATGCCCATATGGAAACGCCTTGCCCGCTGCACGGCGCTCCGTCCATTTGCCGTAGAAAATCATCGCGAACAAAAAGACCGCCGAAACAATCATCCATCCGTCGACATACGACCAGGCGAACCCGGCAACGAGCAGGAAGCGGACCACGCGCTCAAGCCAGACATTCTGCCCTTCGCCCGATTTACGCCAGTGGAATTCACTCCTGACGTTCCACCACTTCACGAGCAGCAATAGAATCGGAAAGCCGATCAAATAAGACGATGGCAAGCCGTATAAGGCATTGATAAGCGGCAGGGATACGACGAAGACGACAATCGGCAAATACAGCTGCGACACATAAGTCCAGCGCAGCGCCGGCTTCAAATACTCGTCGAGACGGCTTTCAAGCGGCAATAGATAGACCCCGTCTGCCTGTTTCAATAAGGTCACCGGCGGGCTGTAGGACAATAGCGCCCCGAACAGCACGGCCATCAACAACGCTGCCGGAAACTCCGGCTGGACATTTTGCACCCATTCGCTATAGGCGTAGCCTGCCGCCCCGATGGCGAATAGCATGACCACGGCAATATGGCCGGTGACGATGAATTTTAAATAATTCTGGACTTCAGCGGTATAGCGCCGGAGCCGCTTGTCCCACACTTCATGCAGGTTCTTCATTGTCGTCATCCTCGGTCATCGCAATATACAGGTCATCAAGTGAGGCATCCGGCATGCCAAATGCCTGCCGCAGCTCCGGCATTGTGCCGATCGCCCGCACGCGCCCGTTGTGGAGCAGGATGATGCGGTCGCAATAGCGTTCTGCTGTCGACAGGATATGGGTCGACATGAGCACTGATGCGCCGCTGCGCTTTTGCTGTTCCATCTGGTCAAGCAGCGATTTGATGCCGAGCGGATCGAGCCCGACGAACGGTTCATCGATGATGTACAAATCCGGATCGACAAGAAAAGCACTCATGATCATGACTTTCTGGCGCATCCCTTTCGAGAAATGGGACGGGAACCATTTCAGCCGCTTTTCCATGCGGAATTCCTTCAATAAAGCAGCGGAACGTTGTTCGAAGACTTCCTGCTCCAGGCCATAAGCCATCGCCGTCAGCTCGAGGTGTTCACGCAATGTCAATTCCTCATACAGCACAGGCGTTTCCGGAATATAGGAAAAAGCGGAACGGTAAGCGTCGATGTCTTCCTCGAACGTCCGGCCATTGAGGCGGATCGTCCCGGATTTTGGTTGCATGATGCCGATAATGTGTTTGATGGTCGTACTCTTCCCTGCCCCGTTCAAACCGATCAAACCGACCAATTCACCTTTTTCTATAGAAAAACTCACGTCTTTTAACACAGGCTTTCTCGTATAGCCGCCCGTTAAATTTTCAACTTCCAATATTGCCACTTTCAACACCTCTTTCTTCGTTTCCTATTGTATCAAAACTGTGCGTCGAATTCTTTCGATAAATGGGCCGCTTCATGCATCCGTTCCGGATAAGCTGAGATGAAGAATGACTGGCTCACTGAATATGGTAAACTGAAAAAAGAACGGCCAACCCATTACGGAAAGGATGATTTTATGAGCGATTGCATTTTTTGCAAAATCATTGCTGGGGAAATCCCAAGCGTCAAAGTGTACGAAGATGAACATGTCTATGCATTCATGGACATCATGCCTTTATCGAAAGGGCATACGCTGCTGATCCCGAAAACACACCGCCCGTATGTCTATGACATGACGCCGGAAGAAGCCGGCCAGCTGTTCAGCGTAGCACCGAAAATCGCCAGCGCCATCAAAGAGACCTTCGAACCGGAAGGCATGAACCTGTTGAACAACAACGGCCCAAAAGCCGGCCAAAGCGTGTTCCATTTCCATCTGCATTTCATCCCTCGCTACGGTGCAAGTGATGGATTCGGCGCCAAATGGATGACTAAGGAAAAAGAGTTCACTTCGGAGAAAATCCAGGAACTTGCCGAACAGGTAAAGGACAAGCTAGCCTCTGAGGCTTGATTTTCCACGCTGCAAGAGATAAGATCAACATACGTTTTTCGCCGGCGGCCACGAGGGCACGACCGGGAAAAAGAAACTAGCTTGAGCTGAGGAGAGATGAGAAATGAATACGAAAAATCTTGTGTTAATGGCGCTGCTTGTCAGCGTCGGTGCTACTTTGTACGTGATGATCCCGGGCATCAACGGCGGGATGAAACCTGACTTTATGCTGACGATGATGTTTATCGGCATCCTGCTATTCCGCGACGTGAAAAGCGTCTTTTTGCTCGCTGTCACGACTGGAATTATTTCCGGATTGTTTTCAAGCTTTCCAGGAGGCTTTTTCCCGAACATCATCGATAAATTCGTTACGGCGTTCGTCTTTTTTGCGCTCGTGTCGTTATTGAAAAAACATGCGGCCAAGCTGCCGGTCGGCATTGCGCTTACAGCAATAGGGACGGTGCTGTCAGGCAGCATTTTCCTGTCGGCCGCCATTTTTATCCTTGGCGCCGACATTCCGTTCACGCTTTTGCTTGCAACGGTAGTCATTCCGGCAACTGTCATGAACGGCGCTGCCTTTGCGGTCATGTTCCCGATCGTCACGGGGCTCATGAAGCGCTCGAACTTCCAAAGTTCCACAGCCGCGCAGGCTCGCTAATACTTAAGAACTTTTTATATGATGATTGTTTTATTTACGTGTAGGAATGTATACTTTCATCACTTTAAAAGTTCAACGAGATATTCCAATGTTTGGAGAAGTGTTCGCTCGACTCCTGTGGGACCAGCGGGTTTGAGAGAGCCCGCAGACAATGAATGAGCGAAGCAGTGCTGAGTTCAGTCATTTGCGATGCTCGAACGAAGTGAGAGTTGAGCACAAGGGTTTCGATAGCGGTTGAGGAGGCTCGATTCCCGCCCCACGGAAAGCGAGCGATAAGCTTCGGAAAACATATTTCATGGATTTTCTCTACATCGTCAAATGCCTTTCCCTTTCACAGGGAAAGGCGTTTTTTATTGAATAGCCATTCATTCCATGTTTTAATTAAGTGAAATAAAGGAAAAGAAAGATAGACAACGAAAGGAGCGCTTATACTTATGAAAGTTACGAACTTTTTCGCTGGCCTTGGTGCCGGCCTAATTGCCGGTGCAGCAACAGCCATCCTCTCCACCCCGAAATCCGGTGAGGAAATGCGCACATCCCTTAAATCAAGCGGCTCGGAATGGAAAGGATCGATGAACGAGCTGAAAGCACGGATCAATGAGTTGAAGGAATCGATCAACCACTTGACGGAAGAATCGAAAACACAGGTACCGGAAGCGGTGGATGGCCTGAAAGCTTCCCTCCAATCATGGCAGGAAGGCACAGCCCCGGCAAAAGAGCATTTGCAATTGGAGATCAAAGCGATCCAGAACTCCATCGAGCAGCTGCAGGCAGCAATCAGCAAAGATAAAGACGAAGAAGAGAAAAAGAAAGACAAGCCGACGAAAATCGACCCGAAAAAAGCGGAAGATAACGACGATTCCGAGACAGCTTGACCATCCCTGGTCAGGTTGTTTTTTTTTTGACTAAATTATTTTACTATTCTCACTTTAATTCAGTTTGCTTTATTGCTATAATAAAGAAAATATTTCCGGTGAAAGTTGGTGCTCGTGTGAATGACAAAGAATATACAATGAAAGAAGCTATGCTGTACAGCCAAAGAATTGGGCAATTATCGAAAGCATTATGGAAAGCAGTGGAGAAAGATTGGCAGATGTGGATAAAACCTTATGATTTGAATATTAATGAACATCACATTTTATGGATTTCCTACCATTTGAAGGGTGCCTCCATTTCCGACGTAGCGAAATTCGGGGTCATGCATGTCTCGACGGCATTCAATTTCTCGAAAAAACTAGAAGAACGCCAATTGCTGTCCTTCTCGAAACGCGATACCGATAAACGCAATACATATGTAGAACTGACACAAAAAGGTGAAGAGTTGATGCAGGAGATGATCGAACGTTATCACGATACGCCCCATTCGGTCGTTGACGGCTCGCTCCCACTGCGCAATCTATACGGGAAATTCCCCGAATTCATGGATGTCATGGCCATCATCCGCAATATTTACGGCGATGATTTCATGGAGATTTTCGAAGCTTCATTCAAAAACATCGAGAACCGTTTCAATGAGGAAAACCATGTTCTGACCGAGAATAAAAACGCCTGAAAACACGTTGAAAAATTTTGCCGCAGAAGCTTGCATTCCCCCTAGAAACGTTGTATTGTATGTATCGGCTCATCAACACTATACATCAATGGGAGATACGCATATGCATTGCTGGAAAACTATCAACGTCAAAAAACAATACGGCTCTGACCGCCTATTCTTCATTTCCGCGCTGATCGGCGCCGGGGTTTTCACCAGCTATTACATGCTGTTGGCCATCATGTATGCAGACCCGTTATCCGACCAGAACTTTTTGCTGTTCATGATCGGGATGCTGGCGATCTACCCTATCCATAAACTTTTGCATCTTCTTCCTTTACTCGGAAGCCGCAAATGCCTGAAAATAAGCATGCGCAAACAATTGAAGCTATGCCCGACGATTTCCTTGTATATCAAAGAACCGGTGCGGAAATCCCGCTTTATGCTGGCGCTTGTCGCACCGTTTGCGGTCATCAACACGACCATTATCGCGCTCAGTATCTTGTGGCCGGCCTATAGCCATTATTTCGCCATTTTACTTGCGTACCATAGCGCTTTATCCGTTACGGATTTGATCTATATCCGTAATTTAGCGCGCTCGCCGCGGCACGCGCTCATCGAAGAGACCGATACAGGATTTGAGATCCTGGTGCCGCAGCCAATTGCCTGACCTGCTTTTTTCTTTCCATTTTGCTATAATGGAAGTTAAGGTCAGAGGGGAGGAAACTCATGATAGTCGCATTCGTTGTAATGTTCTCCGTATTTTATCTATTCCAGATCAATCGGATGACATTAGCACTTGTTACATCCCGGGAAATTCCCGAAGAAAACCATGAAAAGATTTTTCGCACCATTAACATACTGATTCTAATCCTGCTCGTTTCATTATATGTCGGGGTTGAATTCACCCCGTAAGCACTTGCCAGGGCAAGTGCTTTTTCTATGGAATCATCGACAATCGCCTACTCTTTGGCGGATTCGCAATTTTTTGGAACTTTTTATTTTTTCATTCGTTTATGATATAGTAACTACGGCATCTATTGAAAATAAACGCAAAAATTGCCCGTTGCACATTGCTTGCGGCTGCCATCCTTTTGCGGAAAATCAACAGCCCACACTTAAAAATTCAACTTAGATTGAAAGAAAGTTAGGAGCGAACATTGATGAAGAAATCAGCCTTTACCCTTTCAATCGCAGCAGCGGTTCTTGCACTTTCCGCTTGCAGCGACAATGGTTCCGATAGCGAAGTGCTCGTCACTTCCGATGCGGGAGATGTAACAAAAGAAGAACTTTACCAGGAAATGAAAACCTCTGTCGGCGACCAAGCCATCCAAATCCTGATGATTGAAAAAGTACTGGGTGCGAACTACGAAGTATCAGACGAAGAAGTCGAAGCCGAGCTTGAAAGCAATAAAGAAGAGATGGGCGAAAACTTCGAACAATTTCTAGCTCAGAACAACCATACAGAAGAAAGCTATAAAAAAGTCATCCGCTTGAACTTACTTCAGGAAAAAGCATTGACGGAAGACGTCGAAGTGACGGATGAAGAAATCGAAGAACAATACGAACGCCAAGGAACTGAACTGAATGCGCGCCATATTCTGGTTGCGGATGAAGAAACAGCCAACGAATTAAAAGCGGAACTTGACGAAGGTGCGGATTTCGCAGAACTAGCGGAAGAACACTCCACTGACCCAGGCTCTGCTGCTAACGGCGGTTCCCTTGACTGGTTCGGCACAGGAGCCATGGTTCCAGAATTCGAAGATGCGGCTTATTCACTAGAAGTCGATGAGATCAGCGAACCCGTCCAATCCCAGCACGGTTTCCACATTATCCAAGTGACCGAAACCCGCGAAGTCGAAGGACAGCAGCCGCTTGAAGACCAGCGCGAAGCTTTACGTTCTGAAATCGCCATGTCCAAAGCGGACCAATCCACGCTGCTCCCGAAAGTCGCAGCTTTGATGGAAGAAGCCAACATCGAAATCAAAGATGAAGAACTTGAAGGCGCGCTTGATGAAATCCTCAACACAGAACCGGCTCCTGAAGAAGGAGCCCCAACTGAAGAAACGGAAGAAACTCCAGCTGAATAAGCAAAACAAGACCCCCGACATCATTGTCGGGGGTCTTTGTGTACTTCTGTATTATAGTTTCGGCTTATAGAATGAGCGGTTGTCGAGCGCGAAGACGCGTTCCGAGAACTCGCCTTCTTTTGTTTTTCCGAGCACGCGGTCGAGCATCATCATTTTTGCATCGATATTGTCGATGTAATGGAGGATTTCCGCCTCTTTTATCATCGGTTTTTTCGGGCTGCCCCATTCTTCTTTTCCATGATGCGACAAAACGATATGTTGGAGGACCATGACTTCTTCCCCTTCGATGCCGAGCTCTTCTGCCGCTTTTGCGATTTCCGTTACCATGATCGAGATATGGCCGAGCAAATTGCCTTCCACGGTATAAGTCGTCGCGACCGGACCTGAAAGTTCAAAAACTTTGCCGATATCGTGGAGGATGATCCCCGAATACAATAAATCCTTGTCAAGGCTTGGATACACTTCGCAAATCGCTTTCCCGAGCTTGAGCATTGAAACGACATGATCCGCAAGGCCAGATACATAGTCGTGGTGATTGCGCGTTGCGGCCGGGAAAGTCAGGAATTGCTGCTGGTATTTCTTCAGGATATGGCGCGTGATGCGCTGGATTTGCGGGTTTTCCATCTCGAACAGGAACTTCGTCACTTCTTCGTGTAATTCATCTGTACTTTGCGCCGCTGAAGGCAAAAACTCGGCGATCGTCAAGTTCTCCTCCGGTTTTGCCGGACGGATGCTTTTGATGCGCAGCTGGTTTTTACCGCGGTAATTATGGATTTCCCCGCCGACTCTGACAATCGTTTCTGCCGCATACATCCGTTCATGTTCGTCTTTCGTATCCCATAGCTTTGCCTCAATGTCTCCGCTCTTGTCCTGCAGAACGAGTGACATGAATGGGTTGCCGGTCGTCGTGACGCCTTTGACCGATTGTTTGATCAGAAGAAAATCATCGACTGTCTCCCCGACAGCGCGGGTTGTAATTCCTTTTGTCATGCTTGGATGCTCCTTTCAGGATTCGCCACGTCGATTTGCTGGGCACTTGGCCAAGCTTGCCGCATCGTTTCGTGGCATGTGAAATAAATGAACTGGTGGTCTGCCTGCAGCTCTTCCACTAATTTTATCACTTGCTGGCTTCTTCGGCGATCAAAATGGACGAACGGATCATCCATGATGATCGGGAACGGATGGGATTCCTTCAAAGAAGACGCCAGTGCAAAGCGCAGTGCCAAATATGCCTGCTCTTTCGTCGCCTGGCTGAGTTCAATGACACGGAAGCGCAAGCCGTCTTTCCGCAGCGCTTCAAAGTTTCCTTCCTGGCTGAGCAGCAAACGCACGTACTCGCCACCCGTCAATTGGGTGAAATACGATTCCGAGAGCGTCAGCACTGCAGGCAGCTTCGTCTCTTTCAATTCGTCCATCATCTGCTTGAACACTTCAACGATCGCACGGTTGACGGCCCACTCCCTGGCCGCATCCTGGAACTCCGCTTTTTTCACTTCCAGTTCCTGAAGTTTCATCGAATGTCCTTCATCCGACAATAAATGTCTCGTCAATTGAAATTTTTCCGCTTGTTCTTCCCATAATGACTGGCGTTCCTCCTGTAATTCATCCAGCTTTTGCCGCGAACGTTCGAGAAATTGTTCTGCAGTATCTTCTTCATCACCGAGCGCAGCGGGCTTTTCCACTTTTCCGATGGCAGAAAGCTGCGATTGGACCACTTGCAATTGTTCTTGCGCAGCTCTTGCTTGTTCCGCCATTTTGGCAGCACGGTAAAATGAATCCTCATTCTCAACTGCTGCCCTTTTGAACAGCTCTTCCGACGCTTCGGAAAGCTTGGCCAATCGTTCGGCACATTTCCTGGATTGTTCCGCCAGCTGCTGGTTTTTCTCGCGGATTTTTCCGGCGTACTGGAGTTTCTGCTGGCGCGTTTCCCATTCAGCACGAAGTACACTGATGGCATTGCCTGCACTTGCGGGTTTTCCGCACACACGCTGCACCTGTTCCAGCCATGCCTGCCGTCCGCTTTCCAATTTCCCGATTTCTTCCGTGATACGCTCCAGCCGGCTTGCGGCTGCATGCACATCACGCAATTTATCGAATAAAGTCAATACAGTAGCGGGTGATGTATCTTCCGGAAAACCGAGCGATTTCAGCAATCTCCGGTATTCCAGCAATTCCTCGCTACTGTCTGTCTGCGGCAGTGCAGCAATTTTCCGCTTGCTTGCTTCGATCGCATCAAACCGTTCATCAAGCCCTTTATCGTATTCCGCTAGCTTCCTGAGCAAAGCTTCATATTCCTCTTCCTGCCCGGCATAGCGTTCCACTAACTCATCATTCGCCGTGTGCGGTGATTTCCTGTCACGCAGCCAGAGCCACACCGATGCGCCGAGTGCCATCGCAGCAAGCAGTCCCGTAAAAGCATCTGCTGAAAGCACAGCGATGATCAAGCCTACCATCCCGATGGCCCCGAGCAGGAATTGCGCAAGGCGGTTATTCGCAGCCGTTCCCGCTTGCCGTTTTTGCTGCACTTTAGCCAATGCCAGTTGCGGCTCGATATCGGCCCATTGTTCTGCGCGCTTCCGCTGTTCTTCGGGGGGCTCTGTATCAAGGTACTGCTTTAGAGCATGTTCGGCTTCTGACAGCCGCTGCCGTTCTTCAGCCAACCGGCGCTGCCCGAAAGCTTGCTCTTGTTCAGCAGTTTGGAGCGCATCCAATACGGTCTTCAATCGCTCTTCCTGTTCGAGCGAGGCGTCCGCATACAGTGCCCGCTCTTGTGTCATTCCGCATAATTTCAATAAGCGCCCGAGCTCATCCTGCAATCGGCTGCGTTCTTCTTTTTTCACTTTCAATGAAGAATTCATTTGATGCCATTCGGCTTCGCGCCCGAGCAGATCCGCTATAGAATCTGTTTCGGGTAGCTCTCCAAGCGGCTCCAAGCGATTGATTTCATTTTCAAGAAAGGCTGATTCTGCCTGTAATTCGTTTTTCTGGTCGAGCAGGCGTTCATACAGGCGGATGCCCGATTCCGGGAAATTCTCCGGGCCGTTTTCCGCCAAACATGCAAGCTGATATTTTCGCGCCAGTAGCGGTGCTGTTTGCTGCCATTTCTCCGCTTCTTTGATATCTTGAACGAGGATGCTCTCGGCATGGTCCAGTTCCGCCAAGCGCTGTTTGATCTGCTCCAGCCGCTCGGTTGCCGGGCGGAAAGTGTCCGCGCGCTGTTTGTATTCACGCAACTCCGATTCCAGCTCACGCAACTCTTCCGTCAAACGGTTGATTAACGGCAATTTCCCGGCTTTCTTGAACAGCTCGCCCATCTCGCGTTCAAGCTGGCTTTCCATTTTTCCCGCCTGGTCGACACCGGCTGTGCCGGAGGACAATAGCGTGCGTGTCAGCTCCTGTTCCGTCATTCGGTCGAGATCCTGGAGTTCATGGACAGAAAATGAATAAATCGCTTCATAAGACGCCCTGTCATATCCTCTTAATAGTTCCGAAAGCTCGGCTTCACCCCCGCGGCGCCCGTCTTCGAACCAAAGCGTCACATCGCCTGCCGATTTGCCGGCTATCCGCTCGATCACGACACGGCCGTAAACGGGATCGCTCAGCTGCAGCTGGCCGCCGTATTTACCGCCGGCTTTCGGTTCATAGCGTTTATGCGGCTGGCTGCGTGCCGAAAAGCCGAAAAGCATCTGCAAGATAAACTGCTGGATGGTCGTTTTGCCCGCTTCGTTCATTCCGTAGAAAATGGCCATCGGCTTGTTCAGCTCGATGGTCCTGTTTTCATGGCGGCCGAAACCGTAAATGATCAGTTTTTCAAGTTTCATCGCTGTTCCTCCAATGCCATCATCTTGCGGATTTTTGCTATCGCTTCCGCCTGCAAATCCTCCTGCAGCCCGCTATTCAGCTGCGGCAGGAAACGGCCGCTTTTCGGGTGGTTGTAAAGCTCCTTCAGAGCCTGTTTCCAGTCGCCCGCCTCCCAACTTTCCAAGCGGCTGGCGAGCTGTTTGCCGAACGGCGATAATTCCGAAGAGAGGCCTTTTTTGTCAAGCTGAACCGTTGAAATATGGACAAAGCGCCGTGGATTGCTGAGCGCTTCGCGTAAAGCATACACAAGCTCTCCATCCGGGATATCTTCAAGCATATGAATCGTTGCTTCATCCAGATTTTGGAGCTCCAGTTCCGCCACGAGCGCCTCAGCGTCATGCGCTTCGATTTGCTCTTTGGCAACGCTGAATAATTCATTCATATGCTGGACGCCACTGCAATCGACCTCGATCCGCTCAAAGCACACTGCTTCTGCTCCAATGAATTCCAATTCGGCATGGCCATCCGTCAGCACGACCTCGTAAAAGCCTTTAGGGCCGGACTCTTTCCTATGGCGCCCTTGCAGGTTCCCGGGATAGACGATCGGTGGATCCAGCGATAATTGCTGCCGCTTATGGATATGGCCGAGCGCCCAGTAATCGTATTTTTTGTCCAGCAATTGCTCCTTGCGAAATGGTGCGTACATAGCGTGCTCCGTGTCGCTTTCCTCAGAGCCGTGGAGCATGCCGATCTGGAAGACACCGGTTTCTTTGACTGGGTAATGTTCGATCATCGATTCCGTGATGTGGCGGCGGCCATAGCTAAACCCGGCAATTTTCACCGTTGCCCCCCCTACTGTCAACGTCACATTCTCTACTCTGTCCTGGAACACATGGACATTTGCCGGCAGGTCGAAACTAGCCGCGCCCCCGCTCAAATGATCGTGGTTGCCATGGCTCAAGAAAACCGGGATGCCCGCTTTATGTAATTGTTCCATGCCCTGCTGGAAACGGTGCTGTGCGCGCAAATTGCGGTCTTCCCCGTCATATACGTCCCCGACAATCAATAAAAAATCAGGGCCGGTTTCAAGCGTATAGGAAATCAGCCGTTCAAAAGCGGCCAACGTGCTGTTCTGCAGTATTTTCCATTGCTCGGCATCAAGCCCTTTCATGCCGCTGAACGGGCTGCCGAGATGCAAATCGGCGCTGTGGATAAATCGGATGCTTGCCATCGTGATCCCCTTTTCAAAAGCGAATATTTGTTCCTATCTTACCATTTCTATAAGTGAAAAAAAACTGCCTGCGGAAACTTCCCACAAGCAGCATCTTCATTATTTCCCGTTGCCGAGCTTAATCGCCCGGCGGATATCCTTCAGCGATTGCGATGAGCCGTACATCAAGACCCCACCCCGGTAGACGCGGGCACCGAACCAGCCGAGTATGCCGATCGTCAACAACATGATCGCAATCGACAAGAGCGGTTCCCATAATGGGATATCGAGCAGGCCGACACGCAAAAACATGACGAGTGGCGCGAAGAAAGGGATATAGGAAGCAATCGTTACATAACCCGCTTCCGGCATGGAAATGCCCGAGAATGAGATGAATGACGCAATGATGATCAAAACCATCATCGGCAGCATCAATTGCTGGACATCCTCTGTCCGGCTGACGAGCGAGCCGAGCAACGCCGCTAGAACGGCATAGAGGAAATAGCCCAGCAAAAAGAACAGGATGGCGTAGAAGAAGGTGCTGAACTTCACTTCGGAAAAGCCCATGACACTGAATACGCCTTCGGTCAGGTCCGAGCCTGAACTTTGGATCGCCAAATAACCGGCAAGCGCGAAAATCATCATCTGCAAAATGCCAAGCGAGCCGATCCCTGCAATTTTCGCAAACATATGCTTAACCGGTGAGACGCTGGAAATCAAGATTTCCATGACGCGCGACGATTTCTCGTTCGCCACTTCCATGGCGATCATATTCGGATAATAAATGACCGCGATATAGATGACCATGATCAAAATATAGACGAGGCCGCGTGCTTGGCTTAACTCTTCCTGCGATTTGGAAGATTCGGCAAGCGCTTCCCGTTCCATTCCAACTGGCGCAAACAACTGGGCAAGCTCCGTTTCTTCCAGCTCCAGCTGCTCGGCAACCCTCGCAGTCTGCAGGTTCTGGAGCGCGTTTTCCAGTTCTGCGGCTTGAGCTGATTCGGTGGCGGACTGCGCTATGTAACGGGCAGTGATTCCGTTATCTCCTTCAAGAACGAGAAAAGCATCCCTGTCGCCTGATTCCACATCCGCCCTCAATTGTTCTTCAGAAAGAGCACTCGCGTCTACTTGGATGGAACTCCCTTGTTGGTTGAGCTGCGCTTGTAAGGCTTCTGTATACTGGCCTGTCTCATCCACCACTTGCAGCGTTTGCTGTGAATTGTCGTTTCCATTAAATGACTCGATGATTGACGGCAAATTGGCCAGCAGGAAAAAGGAGGCGACAACGACCAGCGTGGTGATCATGAACGATTTCGTCATCGCTTTCGTTTTGAATGCCTGTTTGAAAATGATCCAGAAACTATACATGGGCACGCCCCACCTTTTCAATGAAAATCTCTTCGAGGCTCGGCTCTTCTAAAGCAAACTGGCGCACAGGGCCGAGCTCCAAGGCACGGGCGAGCAAGTGTTGGCCGACCGCTTCATCGGCTATGCGGAACACGCCGCCACTCCTCTGAGCGGTAAATTTCTCGACTCCCGGCAATTCGCCAAGCGCAGTGATGTCAGTGTCACTGTGGATACGGACGTTCTGTTTGCCGAATGTGCGCTTCACTTCCCGTATCGAGCCGTGGACGACCAATTTCCCTTTGTCCAAGATGCTCATGTCGTCGCATAATTCTTCGACATGGTCCATGCGGTGGCTGGAAAACACAATGGTCGCCCCTTGCTTTTGAAAATCGAGTATCGCTTTTTTCAACATTTCCACATTGACGGGATCGAGGCCGGAAAACGGCTCATCCAGAATCAATAGTTTCGGGTTATGTAAGAGAGACGCAATCAACTGGATTTTCTGTTGATTGCCTTTCGATAATTCTTCCACTTTCTTATTGGCGTAATGAGGCACTTCAAAACGCTCCAGCCAGTCCTTTGCGCCTTGTTCCGCCTGTTTTTTATCCATGCGCCGGAGCCTTGCCAAATAGACGAGCTGGTCCTGCACTTTCATCTTCGGGTACAAGCCTCGCTCTTCCGGCAAATAACCGATATCCGGGCTGTCTGCATAGCTGATCCGGCGGCCCTGCCATAGCACTTCGCCTTGTGTTGGCGTAAGCAAACCAAGGGCCATTCGGAAAGTCGTCGTCTTGCCCGCCCCGTTCGCACCGAGAAAACCGTGCATCTGCCCTTCGGCTACGTCGAGGGAGATATCGTCCACAGCTGTAAAGCCGCCAAATTGTTTCGTAGCGTTTTTAATCGATAAAGTCATCATTCACTTCCCCTTTCCACCTTTATATACGGCAGTTGCACCGAAATGTTTCAAAATTGCAGGACATTTCCGCATAAACCCTTTATACTTAAACTGAATAACCGTTCAGAAAGGGGTGCCGAACATGAGAACATACAAACTGACTGCATACGAAAAAACCGGCAAGCTGATCGAAGAAGAAACCTTCACTGCCGAGAACGATGACGAGGCAAAAGAAAAAGGGCGCGCGCTGCTCGAAGAAAAAGCGCTGACCGAAAAAACCCATCGTCTCGCATCTCCAGCCGGCAAACTCCTATTGTTCCATACCTAAAAAACACGGCAGTCGCCGTGTTTTTTCTTTTTGTCCTTTTTTCTCCATAGAAAAAAGTATGGCGGGCTTCCGCCATGCTTTTCATTTCCCTTTAAAAGCAGGCTTGCGCTTTTCGACGAAAGCTTGTATGCCTTCGAGATGATCCACGGTTTTACGCATCGCCGATTGCCCCGCTGCTTCGCCTGAGAGCACTTCGTCCAACTCCGAAAGCTTCAAGCCGTGCAGGATTTCCTTCGATTTCAGCATCGCAGCAACCGGGGAGGCCAGCACTTCATGCGCGTATTTCTCCGCCTGCTCCAAGCCCCTGCCTTCCGCCGTCACTTCTTCGATCAATCCTTTGGCGAGGGCATCATGCGCTTTCAGCACTTGCCCTGCCCAAATCAATTGCTTTGCCCGCGGTACGCCGACACGCTCTTTCAGGAAGAAATGGCCGCCCCCGTCCGGAATGAGGCCGATGCCGATGAAGTTCATCGCCAATTTGCTGCTTTCTTCCGCCACCACATGGTCACAGGCAAGTGCCATGCTGAATCCAAGCCCTGCGGAAGCGCCGTGCACAGCCGCAATGGTCACTTGGGGGAGCGTATAAAGCGCTTTTGCCAGGCGGCTGACATCTCCCATGACCGTATCGATATCCATCGGGTTTTCGGGGTCGACCATCTCTTTAATGTCACCCCCCGCAGAAAAGGCCCGTCCCGCCCCGTGGATGATCAGCGCATGCACTGAATGATCATTTTTCAGGCTCTCAAAACAATCTGCGAGCTCTCCCATCATTTTTGCGTTCATTGCATTCATTGAGTCCGGACGGTTCAACGTCAAATACGCCAAACGCCCATCTTTTTTCAGCATAATCGTTTGATACATAAGAAAAAGACACCCTTTCGTAAAAATGAATTAGCATTCATCTTTACGTATTCGGTGTCTTTTCCGTAAATCCTTTTTTTGGCCTGAATTACATGCTTTCGTAGAGTGATTGAACCGGCTTGATCAATACGCGGTTCACTTCTTCGATCATTTGGCTAAGGCCCATTTCAGCTTCGAGCATCGTCAGGATCTTTTGGTTTTCCTGAGCGGCTTGGGCTGTCGCTTGAGCGCCCATCATTTCTTCTTCCGTGATTTCTTCGCCTTGCTGCTGTTTTTGCTGCAAAGTGACTTGCAAATCGCGGAACTTCTTGAACAGTTCGTTTGCTTCGCTGTCCGCTGTTACTTCTGCAACTGCTTGCTCGAGTTTTTGGAACTCCTCTGTTGAACGGAATGTTGATTCCAATTTGTTGATGTCGTCATAAATGTTTACTGCCATGTAAATCTCTCCTCTACCCTAAATTCAGCACCGTGACGAGCAAACCCTGGAGTATGCCGATGAAGCCCCCCAGAAATGCGCCCAGTACCGTGATCATCTTGAATTCTCTCCGTGAAATCCCGAGCACCAATTCTTCCAATCGGCTGAGCGGCAGAGAATCGACTTGCTGTCTGACCATATTCTCCATGTCGATTTTCAATATGGCCTCTTCTAGCTTCTGCTCTCCCATTTCAAACGCGAAGTCCGTAATGAGAGGCGTAATATTGACACTTGTCCATTCTAACCCTGCAGGCCATGTCTCTGCAAGTGATGCGTCCAGCCTGTCGGAGATCCTTGCCTGGTCGCGGACATATTGCTTGATGGCAAGCATCGCCGGCTCTGCATCAAATTCCTTCAACAGCTCATCAGCCTGCTTGTCCTGCAGCTTCTCCCATTCGCGGAATGCCAAGGTGCCGAGCAGCTCGAAAGTTTTCGGGGAATTGAGGAATTTGATGATCTCCGACTGGGTCTTATTCGTGATCGACTGGGAATCGCCGAACAGATTATGGAGCACTGTGCCGAAGCGGCCGCGCGATACCAAAAATTCATCCAACAAGCTCTTGACGGTCTGGCGCCCTGCCGGGGAGGCGAAATAATCCGTCCCTCTGCCGATAGCGTATTTGACGCCATCGAAAATCTTCTCCTCTATTCCGGGCTTCCAAGCTTCCGGAAGCAGCTCCCGGACGGTTTTCCCTGCAATATACGATTCGGCGGCGTCACGGTTGCGGTCGACCAATCCGTCGAGTTTCGCTTCGATTTTACGGTCGATCTCTTTTTGGTTGGCGAGATCCAGCCACTCATTGAAGGTGCGGGGCGAGGAAAACAGATGCTGGTCCAATTGGCGATTCAGCCAATTCTCGGTTTTCTTATGCATTGCTTCATTGAAAAAGCGTTTTTTGAAAGTTTCTGGCGTCAGTAGATGTTCGACGACGGTGCGGCCGAGCTGGCGCGATAATTCATCCCGGCGCTTCGGAATCAGCCCGGGCGTAAACGGCAGGCGGAACTTGCCGATGTATTTCGCTTCGTATGGCCAGAATAGCATTTTGATGGCCAAATGGTTGGTCATGCCGCCGATCAAGGCGCCGATGAACGCCATCAGCATTAATGTCAGTAGGATATTCAATTAAGGTCACTCATTTCTTCTTTGTCTATTGCGCCGCTTCCCCTATAATGGAAAGAGACGATCAAAGGGGGATTCCAATGCTGCAGCATTTCAAATTCAAGCCGATGTTCGAAGACAGCCGGCTGCCCGGCTGGAACATCTCATTCTTTTACCGCAATGAACGCATTCGCGGCGAGTATCATCCGGACGGGTCGATTGTTTGGCAATCCGCTCCGCCGCAGGACGAGGAAGCCATCAAGAAGATGGTCCATGAGCTGATGCTCTATCATGTATACGATTGAAGCGCCGGAAAAGTTCCGGCGCTTTTTCTATGGCTATGCCGTAGCTATATTATAAAGATAGAGCTGCCGGTTTCACAACAATAGCGAATTGCTTCCCTAAAAAAGAAAAGGGATGGCCCCTTACCCGACGTTCTGGGTAGTGGCCATCCCTGATTGGATGCGGTACATTTGGCGGTAAATGCCGTCGCGCTCCATCAATTGGTCATGCGTGCCGGATTCAGCGATTTCGCCCCGGTCAAGCACCAAGATGCGGTCTGCATTCTTGATGGTCGACAAACGGTGGGCGATGATGAACGTCGTCCGGCCTTTCTTCAATACATCCATCGCATGCTGGATGATTTCCTCTGTTTCGGTGTCGATATTGGATGTGGCTTCATCCAGGATCAAAATTGCCGGATCGAATGCCAGTGCCCGGGCAAATGACACGAGTTGGCGCTGTCCGGAAGAAAGCGTGCTGCCTTTTTCCACCACCGGCTCATCGATGCCATTCGGCAAATGCTTCGTGACGCGCTCGCCGCCGACAGCCGCAAGTGCCGCTTCCGCTTTTTCACGGCTCACGCGGTCATCCCCAAGCGTGATATTGGATTCGATCGTGCCGGTGAATAAATACGGGTCCTGCAGTACGATGCCCATATGTTCACGCACTGCCTGCCTCGGCAGATCCTTGACGTTGACACCGTCGATTAAAATCTGCCCTTTTGTCGCGTCGTAGAAACGGAACAGCAAGTTCATGATCGAACTTTTCCCTGATCCCGTATGGCCGACAAGTGCAACAGTCTCCCCTTGTTTCGCTTCGAAAGACAAATCCTTAAGCACATATTCTTCATCTTTATACGCAAACCAGACACTTTCAAAGCTCACATTACCTTGGTAGCGTTCGACCCGCTCATCGCTGACCGGTTCCCCGGGGCGGTCGAGCAAGCGGAACACGCGCTCAGCTGCTACGAGTGATTGTTCCAGACGGCTGAATTGGTTGACGATGCCGCTGATCGGGTTGAACAGGCGGATGATGTAATCGACAAATGCGTACAGCACTCCTACTGTGACGACCGTGTTACCGGTCATGGAAGCCCCGCCGAAATACCAGATGAATAGAACGAAGATCATCGAGCGCAAGACGCCGACCATATTATGCGAGGCGGCGGCTTCCAGCACCAATAATTTCTGCTGGAATTTGAAGTGCTTTTGGTTGAGCTCTTCAAACTCGCCTTTCATCTGCTTCTCGCGGCGGAACGCCTGGATAATGCTCATGCCTTGAATTGACTCATTGATCATGGCATTCATCTCACTGACTTTTTCACGGACGATATGGTTGAAGTTCGAAGCATACTTCCGGTAAATGAGCATCCATGCATACAAGAGCGGCACGAGCACGAATGCAATCGCCGCCATGCGCCAATCCAGATAGAAAAGGGCCGCATATATCCCTGCCATATACATGAAGCTGGTCGCGAATTGCGCAAGTACCGTGACAAATAACTCACGGATCGCTTCGGTGTCGTTGGTGATGCGCGCGACCACTTTCCCTGCCGGCAAATTATCGAAATAGCTGATCGGCAAGCGTTGGACATGTTCAAAGACATCGGTCCTCATTTTACGGATGACGCGGTTCGCGCCTTTTTGCAGCAAGATATACTGCAAATAGCGGAATACTGCCGTGACGGCCGACAAGCCGAAGAACAAGGCCAAAAGCTGTGCGATCGGGCCGAATTCAATGGCCCCGGCACCCGAGATATGTTCATCGATGATTTCTTTGGCAATCAGCGGCGCTGCGAGGTCGGCGGCTACCGCGACTGCGAGGAACACCAAGCCCCAGATGATGACGCTCTTGAATTGCAATGCATAATTCGTTAATCGTTTTCCTGTTCCCATCTTATTGCACCTCCCCGATTTGCTGGCGGAGGAATTGTTCATGATACCAGCCTTGTTTTGCCACTAATTTCTCGTGCGTGCCTTCTTCGATGATGCGCCCATCATCCAGCACGACGATCCAATCGGCGTGTTTGACGGCAGACAACCGGTGCGTCGTGATGATCGTCGTCTTGCCTGCCCGTTCGCGTTGGATGTTCTCGATGATTTTGGCTTCCGTCTTGGCATCGACTGCCGAGAGGGAATCATCCAAAATGAGGATTTCCGGATTTTTGATAATCGCCCGCGCAATCGAAATGCGTTGCTTTTGCCCCCCTGAAAGCGCGACGCCTTTTTCGCCAACTAGCGTCTCGAGACCGTTCGGCAGCATCGCTAAATCTTTTTCGAAATAGGACAGCTTGATCGCCTGGGACACTTCCTCTTCCGTCGCATCCGCTTTTCCGAACAGGATGTTCTCCAGGATGGTCCGTGAAAATAGGACGTGGTCCTGCGGCACATAGCCGACCCAATCGCGCAATTGCGCTTTGCTTAGTTCATTGATTTCGATGCCGTTCATCGTCAAGGAACCTTCACCTGTCGGGTATTCCTTTAGCAGCTGCTTGACGAAAGTCGTTTTGCCGCTTCCCGTCTTGCCGACGATGCCGAGCGTCTGCCCGCTGTTCATCGATAAATTGATGCCTTGCAGGTTGATCGAGGTCGACTGTGGGTACGTGAAACCGAAATCGCGGAAGCCGATACGTTCCGGAAGCCCGGTTTCTTTTACCATTTTCGGATCGACAACGTCTTCTTCGTAATCCAAGGTTTCATTGACGCGGTCGATCGATGCATTGCCGCGCTGCAGGATATTGATCAATTCCCCGATCGCGAACATCGGCCAGACGATCATGCCGAGATAGACGTTGAAGGCGACCAAATCACCCAAGGTCATCGTTCCTTCAGAAACGAGGAAAGCGCCGTAGCCTAGTCCGATGACATAACTGATGCCTGTCAGCACTTTCGTGACTGGCGCGAACAGCGCATCGATGCGCTCGACCGCCATGTTCTTTTCATACACATCCTGCGTCATTTCCTGGAATTCCTTCTCAGATGAACGTTCCTGCACATATGCCCGAACGACGCGGACGCCGCCGACCGATTCCAAAACGCTGTCGTTCATATCCCCGAAGGCGTCCTGCGCCAAGGTGTAGCGCTCGTGTATTTTCTTGCCGAGCAATTGGACGACAATCGCGAGCACCGGCAATGGCAAAATGGCCAAAAACGTCAATTCCCATGACACGAGAATCCCCATCGCCACGATGATTGTCGCCATGTATAAAGTCGAGTCGACAAGCGTCAAGATCCCGAATCCTGCCGTCTCGGAAATCGCCTTCAAATCATTGGTCGAACGGGCCATCAAATCCCCCGTCCGGTTCTTCTCATAGAAGGTCGGCGTCATCTTGAGGAAATGCCCCATCAAGCTCGAGCGCAATTGCCGCTCGATAACGTAAGCCCCTCCGAACAATTGGTATTGCCAAATGAAATTGATGACATAAGCGAGCACCATCGCCACAAGTAAAACAACGACATACTGCCAGAGCAGTTCACTCGTCAACTCCTGCTGTGCAATTGCGTCGATGGCCACACCGATCAGCCACGGCGGCACGATCTCGAGTATATTCGCTACAAATAAGAGCACCACTGCGCTCGTATAGCGCAGCCAATTTTCTTTAAAAAACCATTTCAATTTCCATAAAACATCAAACATACATTACGCCTTCTTTCCATTTTCAATTTCGCTAATCGCCTTCAAGCGATTCCTTGATGATTATTTTTTTCACATGACGCTTTTCCATAATGCCTATCTCCCTTAATTTAAATTTTTTATTTAAGCAGCAAAGCTGTTTAAACCGCACAAAAAAGCGCATACCTGTTTTCAGGCATGCGCTCTTGAAAATAGGACTGGATGCACAGACCCACCCCGAATATTTCTAGTCACGAAGTAATTGGCAATTAAAAAAATTCGGAGAGCCTGGCAATGCTATGCAATTGGTTTGTAACGCCATTTGAATCTTTTTCATTGCCCAAACCTCCTTTTCCAATTATTTGTTAGTTCAAGAGTACCACTCGTTTTTTTGAATTGTCAAGCTATTTCGAATCAAAAATACAATTCAGCCAAAAGTCGTACAGCTGTACTTGGCTACTGTCTGTTGTTCCCGAAAGGTTTGCGTCTACAATATTTGGGGGAACAAAAGAATAACAGCAAATTGAGGCGGTGAAAGAAATGTATAAGAATATTGCAATCGCATATGACGGGTCGGAAGGCAGCCGGCTGGCGCTGGAGAAAGGCATAGAACTTTCCAAGATTCTTCCAGGCTCGAAATTGACGGTCATCTATGTCAACGAGGAAGCGCAGGAACGCACGGGCTATATGGATGTCGGGCATGCTTCCGCCCCGGTAACTTCTGCCAATGTCGACAGTTCCTATGCACAGTTCATGCCGCAGGGAATCGGCGATGAAGGCTACCGGACACCCCAGGAATTCGACACTTCCCGTGCTTCGGAATACTCGAAGCATATGCACAATTCCATCCAGCAGCAGCTTGATGCCAAAAATGCGGAAGCTTCGGTCCTTGCACTTGAAGGGCCGGTCATCAAGACGATCACCGGCTTTATCGATGAACAGAATGTTGATTTATTGATTGTCGGCAATAGCGGAAAATCAGGATTGCAGAAATTTTTCGTCGGTTCAGTCAGCAGCAAGCTAATCAAGGATTCCAATTGCACCGTTCTTGTGGTGAAATGATCCCCCTGGGATGCGGGCTCCCCCCTCCTAAGGGGGATGTTTATTTTTATGACATATTTTTGACATAATTAAATGAATATCATATATTTATCTGTTTGCATTACGGCGCACATGGGTAAAGAATACTAATTAAACCAGCACGTAAATAAAGAAAGGAAGAAGGGGGCAGCCATGCCGAGACATACTGTATATTTTCTATCGTCACACCAACATCGCGGGCTGATGGCTGAAATTTGGGCGAGCCGCTTAATGCTGCCGGACTGGGAAATCAGAAGTGCGGCATGGAACCAACCATCTTTCAACGACATTCCAATAGAGGTGCTAAAGGAGATCATCTTGGAGATTCCGCCAGTCGAACAGCGCCTGTATAATCCCGAAGAAGTGAAACAGGCGGATTTAATCATAGCGTTGCATGACGGGGAATTCGAGCAAGCTGATATACCGGACGATTTGCCGATGCAGAAACTGGTGCGCTGGGATATCCCGAACCCCGAAATCCGCAGCACGGACACGAACGAAAAATGGGCTTTATACCAAGAGGTCTGCGATGCCATCGCAATGAACATCAAAGAAATGGAACCGTTTCTCAGGTCGCAATATGCGCAATAAATAAAAGGGCGCCATTCGAAATCGAATGGCGCCCTTTTATTTATTGTTTATACAGCACGGCACGTACAGGGCTTCCTTCCCCGCCGCGGATCTTCAATGGCAATGCGGCCAGTTGGTAGACACCTGGCGCAACCTCATCCAACACAATGCCTTCCAAGATGAAGCGCCCGTTGCAGTTCATCGCATGATGCATCGGCAGCTCTTTGCTCGTCTCAGGGTCCACCGACGGTACATCGACACCGAGCAGGCGGACGCCCTTGTCTTTCATCCATTCGGCGATCGCCGGGTCGAATACCGGCCAAGCTTCAGGAAACGCGCTGCGGTCTTGCCATGCGGCCGTCTTCAACAGCACGGCATTGACGCCATCGGCAAGCCCATCAAGGTCCTCTGCTCTCACTTGCCCCTGGCCTGCCACATCCATCACTTGGGCGGTCGTCAAATATACATCAATCGGCAATTCGTCAGTCTTTAAGCCATTCTCATCGTAATGGAATGGCGCGTCGATATGCGTACCGATATGCGTGCTTGACTTGAGTTCACCGATATTCACCGAGCCGCTCTCTTCTTTCGTGACCGATAAGCGATAGGAAAACGGCGTATCTCCCGGCCATTCAGGAGTTGAATTGTCCAGTGCCATCGAAATGTCTATGATCGATTTTGCCATTTACGCCACCACATTTCGTTCGTTGCTGAATTCTTTATACAGTTCATCCTCAATAATGTCCTGCAAGGCAAGGGCCACTTTTTCGACATCTTCAAAACTCGTGTAGAACGCGATCGGCGCGAGGCGGATAATATCCGGCGCACGGAAGTCCGGCACGATTCCCGCCTTTTTCAAGGCTTTACAGATGCGCGCCGCTTCGGGATGCGCGAGAGCGATATGGCCTCCTCGTTGATCATCCGCTTTTGGCGTTACATCTATTAAAGAAGGCACGAGCGCCGCAAGCTTCTCGCGCAGCATCGTCGTCAATTCCAGCGATTTGCTGCGGATCTTATCGATCCCTGCTTCCTCGAACAATTCCAGGCTGCCGATTAGCGGCGCCATGCTGAAGATGTTCGGCGTGCCGACCTGGTAAGCCCCGGCCCCTTCCGCTTTCGTGAAGCTATGGTCCATGTCGAATTGCTTCGCCTTGTCCGAACCGAACCAGCCGGCTATTCCAGGATTCAAATCGTGATGGCGCTCATGCAAATATAAGCCGCCTGTCCCGCCGGGACCTGAATTCATGTATTTGTAATGGCACCAGACAGCAAAATCTACACCTTCGTCATGCAAGTCATGTGGCATGGCGCCAGCTGAGTGGGCCAAGTCGAATCCTGCGATGATGCCTTTTGCATGCGCGGCTTCTGTAATCTCACGGAGCGGCAGCAATTGGCCGCTTCGGTAAAGGACCGACGGCAACAACAGGACCGCCACATCGTCTTTCATTTCCGCTAAAATATCTTCCAGCTCGAGCGTGTAGCCGTCGCGGCTTGGTACTTTGCGCATCGCGATTGCTGGATCTTGCCCGCGCAGGCGCAAATGGCTCTCCACTGCATAAATGTCCGATGGGAAATTCAGCTCATCGACCAAGATGACAAAACGTTCGTCTGTCGGCGCATAGACCGTCGACAGCATCTGGTGGATATTCGACGTGATCGAGCCGGTGACCATCACTTCATGAGCTTTCGCCCCGAACAAAGGCGCCGCTTTTTCGCTCAACGTCTCAGCCAGCGTAAACCATGGATGTTCGCCTTCTGTCCAGCCCTCGATACCGAATTGTTTCCAGCTGTCCATGAGCCCAATCAGCTTTGTTTCAGCACGCTTTGACATCAGGCCGAGCGAATTCCCGTCCATATAAATCGTTCCTGGTTCTACAAAAAACTCTTCTTTAAATTTAGCCAATGGATCTTGTTGGTCTCTCTGCATTGCCGTTTCCAAATCTCATCTCTCCATTCCTATAGAGCATAAGCCAGCGCACCGAGAAACGCCGTAATCAAGACGACTTTCCACGGAGCCAGTTTCAAATAGACTAACATTCCAAAGGCGGCAATCGCAATGGCGAAGTCGACCGGCCCTTGGATGGCGGAAGTGAAAACCGGATCATATAGCGCGGCCAGCAAAATACCGACAACCCCAGCATTGATGCCTTTTAAGGCCGCTTGAATGCCAGGCTTCGTACGGATGACGCTCCAAAACGGCAAGGTCCCGATGACCAACAGGAATGACGGCAAGAACATTGCGATGACGGCGATCAACACGCCGCCAACCCCGTTCATCAATTGCCCCAAATAAGCAGACAAAGTAAACAATGGCCCCGGAACGGCCTGTGCCGCCCCGTATCCTGCGATAAAGGCGTCTGCCGTCATCCAGTCAGGCACGACTTCACGCTCAAGCATCGGCAAGACGACGTGGCCCCCGCCAAAGACGATTGCGCCGACACGGTAGAAAATATCAAAAATCGCAAACGCGCTCGATTCAATGAACGGGCGCACAAGCGGCAAGCCGATCAGCAATGCCCCGAAAATCCCCCACGCGGCGAGGCCGGTCTTTTTGCCAAAGGTCAAGGCAAGCTTGACGGCATCGGGCGCTTGTTCCCTCCGGTACAATAAAAACCCGATGACGCCCGTCAATAGAATGACAACGATTTGTGCCCAGGCGGTCGGCACCAGCAAAATGGCGATGGCCGCACCAAAGGCGATCATTAGCCGCTGAACATCCGGTGTCAGTGATTTCCCCATGCCAAGCAAGGCATGCGCGACGACCGCGACGGCGACAATCTTCAAGCCCTGCAGCCAGGCGATATCGACCGAACCGCTGCTGATCAGCATGGCGAAAATCATCAAGGCAATGACAGAAGGCAAAGTAAACCCGAGCCAGGATAAAAATCCGCCCATGATCCCTCCGCGCAGCATGCCGATCGAGATGCCGACCTGCGAACTTGCAGGACCCGGCAGGAATTGGCATAACGCCACCAAGTCTGCATACGCTTTATCGTCCAACCATTTTCTTCTATGTACATATTCATCACGGAAATAGCCGATATGGGCGGCCGGCCCGCCAAACGAGGTCAAGCCCAGTTTGGTAGATGCTTTCAGGATTTCCACCCAGCGTTCTTTTCGCTTCACTATCCATCTCCCCTTCTCTTGTGGATTCTTTTCTATCATAACGGTTTGCTTATATGTTTCAATATTAAATCCGTGTAAATATTTTTACTGAATAATTAGTCTTTTTGGTGGTATACTTTTTAAAAGCCATAGCTGACAGTGAAAGGCACGGATCCACTGCATGAAGCTTTACACAATGCTTATCCGAATTGCCGACATTTCTTCCATCTTTCATTTCCAGGAGGTGCAAACTTTGCGTTCTTCCTTAACAGGACCGGCGCAAAGGAGTCATTTGGACATTCCCATACGAATAGCGGTGATTGCCACTTTGATCGGTTCGGCCGCATTCTTTTCTGCATGCGAATACGCTATCGTCAATATTCGCACATCGCGTCTCGATGAATCGGTCGCAAACAATAAAAAACAAGCCCAAGCCGCCATGAACATCGCGAGCCATGCCGATCTGTATTTATTCGCCTGCCAAGTAGGCATTGCTTTATCGGTGCTTGGCCTAGGCTGGGTGGGCCATGCGCTCGTGCAGGAAGCGGTGCAGCCCCTTGCCGAAAATCTTGGCCTGCCAGCTGTAAGTGCCGGCTGGCTAAGCTTTTTGGCGGCTTTTCTGGGGACAGCGTTGCTATTGGTCGTATTCGGCGAATTGTTCCCAAAGACATTCGCCATCCGCAATCCAGAACGTGTCCTCCTGATGTTCGCCGGACCGCTGGTTTTTGCTTATTGGATTTTATTCCCGCTTATCTTCCTGTTCAGCGCCATCGCCCGTTTAGGCTCCGCATTGTTCGGCGTCAAAAAATTATCGCATAGTGAAATGGGCCATACCGAAGAAGAACTGAAGTTGCTGTTGTCCGAAAGCCTGAAGAGCGGCGAAATCAATGTATCTGAATATGATTACGTCAACCGCATCTTCGAATTCGATGAACGCATTGCCAAAGAAATCATGGCGCCGCGCATGGAGATGAGCACGATCAACCACAACCTGAGCTTGCGTGATGTATTTTCATTGGAAGGAATCGAGCAATTCACGCGCTATCCGATTACGGACGGCGATAAAGACCATGTACTCGGCGTCGTGAATATGAAGCATTTATTGAGCGCTTACGTGAAAAATCCCGAGACCGGGAATTTGCCGGTGTCCGCCTTCATCCAGCCGGTCATCCAAGTCATCGAAACGATCCCGGTCAATGAGCTATTGCTGAAGATCCAGCGCGAGCGTATCCATATGGCCATTTTACGCGATGAATACGGCGGCACTTCGGGACTTGTCACCATCGAAGATATACTCGAAGAAATCGTCGGGGATATCCAGGATGAATTTGACATCGACGAAGCACCGGACGTCCAAAAACTTGGCGAAGACCATTATATTTTCAATGCCAAATTATTGCTCGATACCGTGAACGCCATTCTTGGGATTGACATCGATGAAGAAGACATCGATACTATTGGAGGATGGTTCATGGACATGCATTTCGATGCAGTCGAAGGCCAGAAAATCATCGAACAAGGCTATGAATTCCGCATCCAGGAAGTCGACGGCCATCACATCCTGTATTTAGAAGTTCAAAAAGCACCTGCTGAAGATCTTCCTGTATAATGGTATTCATGATACGGCCCTCTTTGGAGGGTCGTTTCCGTTTCCCCACAATCCAAGCTGGAGATGAATTGCAATGGAATTATACGATAATCTCCGCAAAGGAGAAAAAGGCGCCTGGCTCAGCATCGGGGCTTATCTGTTTTTAAGCGCCATCAAACTCGGCGTCGGTTTTTGGGGCGGCTCCGAAGCGCTGAAAGCGGACGGATTGAACAATGTCACTGATATCGTCGCTTCTGTTGCTGTGTTGATCGGATTGAGGATTTCCCAAAAGCCGCCGGATGACAACCATCATTACGGACATTTGAAAGCAGAGACGATCGCTTCCCTATTGGCCTCATTCATCATGGCTGTCATCGGCCTGCAAGTGCTGTTGAATTCAGTGAAGATGGTGTTCAACCCTTCTCTCGAACCGCCTTCCCCATTGACCGCTGTCGTCGCATTTTTCTCGGCAGCCGTCATGTATGGCGTATACCGCTATAACTTGAAGTTGAGCCGCGAGATCAAAAGTTCAGCCGTCCGGGCCGCTGCCTACGACAACCGTTCGGATGCGCTTGTAAGCGTCGGTGCCGGAATCGGCATCATCGGGGCTATTCTCGGGGCGCCGCTGATCGATTCGATCACTGCCTTCCTTGTGGGGCTCATCATCATCAAAACGGCTTTGGATATTTTCCGTGAATCGGTGTTGACCTTGACCGATGCGTTTGATGAAGAAGCCGTCGAATCGCTTTCCGTCTTGATTCGCCGCGTGCCGGGTGTACTGGACCTGCGCGATTTCAAAGGGCGCACCCATGGAAATGTCATGTTCATCGACTTGACCGTCAGTGTCGCGCCTTATTTGAATGTGGTCGAAAGCCATTGGATCACCGAAGAAATCGAACGGAAAATCCAGAAAGTGAAACCGAATTGCGTCGTCCTCGTACATATAGAGCCGGATTACTCAATAGAGGAGGACGAAGAGGATGGCTGACTTTTACGATCAGAAAAAAATCATTTTGGTTACGTTCGGCATCATTCTGCTCATTTCCGCTTTATTTGTTCCAGCCGCCGTGTTCTATCCGGCAAAAGTCGTCACCATTACCCCGGAGGCGGAAATCGTCGGCACGTCGTTCTGGTCGCTCTTGTTTGGCAGTGCGGGCATGGTATTGCTTGCGGCCACATTGTTCATGGCGGCGCTGATCGAGCAGCGGATGAAGGCTTGGCTATTGTCTGCTGCCACCGCAGCCCTTGGGCTCGTGTCGATCGCCTTTTCGCTCGGTGATTATTACTACATGACCAATGACGGTTTCACTTACAATCCGCCTCTGTCGTTCAATTCCTCCACCTATACATGGGAAGAATTTGAAAGGGTCGAAGAGCGGCTTCACAAAGAAGACGGGACCAGTTCTATCGAGTCGGTCGCTTATTACTTCCGGGACGGTGACATGGTCGAGTTCTCCAGTGGCCGGATTTTTGAAATGCACAGCTCCTTGGTACACCGCGTCGAAGCGGCAGGAGGCGAATTCACCCGGATTCAAGCGCAATAATAGAGAAAAACGCCTGATCGCAGAAGATCAGGCGTTTTTCTCTGGAGCTTTTATTCTGTCCGCTCGCCAGGCAAGGACGCAAGGCGGATGCCGTGTTCTACGAACAAGGCAGCGATGCCATGGCGGATCCGGCTTTCGAGGCGGTCTTTCATTTCAACATTCAAGACCCGTGCTTCCACTTGGAAATCCATCGAGGAATTGCGGAAATCGATGAATTGGGCGTCGGGTTTTTCATCAGGCACGCCCTCGACTTTCGCAATTTCACGTTCCGCAGCTTGCACCAGCAATTCCGAGACCAATTCCGTATCGCAGCCGTATTCGATACTGACAACGACTCGTGCGAACAGCTTGGCCCCTGAACGGTTTTTGACAATCTGTTCGATGAAATACTGATTTGGCACGACAAGCGTCCCGTCCTTATTTGTTTCGACGATCGTCGAGCGCAATTTGATTTTCGTGATGCGCCCGATTTTCTTATCGATTTCGACCATTTCACCGACTTCCATCGGCCGCTCGAATAAAATGATGATGCCCGAGACGAAGTTCGCGGCGATATTGCGGACACCAAAACCGATGCCGATGCCGAGCACGCTGAACACAACGCCTACCGCCCGCAAGTCCAGCCCGACAATCGTGAAGCTGACTGCAATCGCCAGAAACATCACGGCGTAGTATATGAGCCGGTTGATCGTATAACTCATGCCCAAGTCGACGTCGAACTGGCCATAGACATACGGCATGACAAAACTATTGAACGCCTTGACGACGCGGCTCGAAAAGGTGACGATCATGATAGCGACAACTATCAGCAAAATGGATACGCCGACCCCTTCCGTTTCATAAAAAGGCGTCGTCAGCCACTCCTCCTGCCAAAAATAAAACAGGAACAGCAAAATGCTGCCGTAAAAGGCGACCCAATTCAGGATATCTTCGAGTATCGGATAGATCCGCTCCTGATAGCCATCATGTGTTACGATCCGTTTCAGCACAGCCTGGGCAACCCACTTGCCTAGGAAGATCAGAAATAAATAAAGAAAGAACAAGAAAAATTCAGTGATGGATAAATTCCTCAGGACGCCGATTCCTTCAAATAATTGCTGTTTTTGCATATTCGCCTCCTTCCGCCGATTTCCTTGCTTCCATCAGAAGCTGAGCCCTACGCGTCACCTTTATAATCCGGCTGGTAGTCGCTGAGCAGGACCGGCCGGCGATCCACCGCTTTTGCCAGCCCGTCCAGTTTTCCTTGGATATAACGCCGGTCCAGCCGTTTGAAAGGTGAGCCCTCCAAATGTTCCAGTACATGCAGCTGCGTTTCCCAAATGGCCTCGTGATGAGCTTGGTCTGATAATTGTGCAGCATGTGTCAAGGCTTCAAGGATAGCGGCCACGACCGATACATCTTCTTTTCCATAATGGATCAATTGATGGAATGTCAGGTAAAGAAAATGCGGGAATGTGAAGAACGGATAACGTACGCGGTCTTTTTGTTTTTCATCCCTGATAGTGATTGCTCCGGTCTCCAGATGGCTTAATTTCCCAAGCAGACGGCCAATCCGTATGATGATGCCATTCGCTGTATTCGGGTCATTGATGCCTGGGGAAATCGCACGCAGCGCCACTTCGACCATTTTCTGGATAGCGAAATCGAGGTCCTGGTCAGTCGTCCGCTCCGTGCCGATCGTGATGAAACGATGAAGGTCGATGTCTTCCTGCTGGCGTTGGTAAACACGGAACAAGGGCGTATTCTCATGCACATACGAACCGATGCCATGGAAAATTTCAACTTCCAGCTCATGCTCCACCGCATACTCCGTCAAGTTGTCGAAATAGAGGAATTGGATATATCCGTCATTTTCGGCCAAAATGGTTTCTGCAAAGCCATCTGGATTCCACTGAGTTTCAATCTCCATTTCCTGCTGCTGCTTTTCACTATACGTATCGATGATGCGCTCAGTATCTTCTTCAAGTTCCTCGATCAACTTCTCCACCTGTACGTTCGTCGCAATGTGATGGATGAAGTATGCAAACGTCGACAAGCAAAGAAACGCAATGACAATCCCGACAAACGTGGAAATGACATCATGTGTATAAAGGGCGTCACGCATGAACAATAACGATAGCGTGTTATAGATGAAACCGCCCAAAAATACACCGAGCACGCGCCACGTTAGGCGGTCATGAACAAAATTCTTCAAGGTTCTCGGGGAAAACTGCGAGGAATACATCGTCAGCACGACCAGAATCGTGGAAAACGTAAATGTCGTCATCGTCAATAGCGCCCCGGCAAGTGCCCCCATGATCGTTTGGGCCAACTCCACATTGGTCAGCAGGATATCCGGAATGAATTCACGGTATTGCTGGATGACCAATAAATCCACATAAAAGAATGCTATAGACAATAATACGGCAAGGAAGCTGTAGATAGCTGGCGTCACCCATAATTTTTCCCGCCAATCGTAAAAGATCTTTTTCATAACTTCCCCCCTAAAAAATATTCACTTATTTCCCTGTTCCCCTATTCCATTTAGGGCAAACGCCGCTCCTGCGGCACTCAGTTAATTTGCCAGAGATGAGTAAGCGCTATAATATTCCGCCTTGCCCATGGGCATCCTCTTCAATTCAGAGGCTATCGATTGTCGAAATACTCTAAAAAAAGATTGACCCAAGCTTTATTTGCCCTTATCATTGTCTTAACTAACGGAAAGAGGTGAGGCAGTATGGTGACAATTTCAGTTCGTGCAACCCGCAACTTAATGATGTTTGCCATGTTGTCTCCCTCTGTGTATCGCTGACGGTACGCTTCTTTCCTATGCGCGGAGACCATGGCAGGCATTATTGCGCCATGGTTTTTTATTATGCGTTTTTATAGGAGGAATCTACATTGTCAATGATCAAACAATACGGATGGAATGAATCATTCGAACAAGCATTGCCGGACCAGAAACTGCCGGGACGTGTCATTCTCGAGCATAAGAGCGGTTACCGTGTCATGACCGATTTCGGTGAATGGCCGGCTACTTTATCCGGAAATTACCGCCATAGCCACAGCCGCGATGAATTTCCAAGTGTCGGCGACTGGGTGGCGCTGGAACAAATGCCCGGAGAAGACAAAGGCATCATCCACCAGCTGCTGCCGAGAACGTCGCACTTCACCCGGAAAGCGGCCGGGGAAACGTCCGAAATACAGACCATCGCCGTCAATCTCGACTACGTCTTCCTTGTCATGTCGCTCAATCACGATTTTAATGTCCGCCGCCTTGAACGTTATATGGTCGCCGCTTGGGATTCAGGCGCCATGCCGGTCGTCGTGTTAACGAAAAGCGACCAATGCGTTGACCCTGCCATTTACTTGAAAGAGGTCGCCGCTGCCGCATTCGGCATCGATGTGTTTGCCGTTTCGGCTTTGACTGGTGCCGGCATGGATGCCTTCAATCGCTATTTGACTGTGGGCAAGACCGGCGCTCTGCTCGGCTCTTCGGGTGTCGGGAAATCCTCGCTCATCAATGCGCTGACCCACAGCGACAAAATGGCGGTGCAGGACATCCGCGAAGACGACAGCAAAGGCCGCCACACGACGACGCACCGCGAACTGGTGCTGCTGCCGGGCGGCGGTTTATTGATCGACACGCCGGGCATGCGCGAATTCCAGCTTGCCGATTCCGCCGATGGGCTTGAGTCGAGCTTCCAGGACATCACGAGCCTTGCTGCCGAATGCCGTTTCCGAGATTGCAGCCACCAGCAGGAACCGGGCTGCCGCATTCAATCCGCACTCGCCTCCGGCGAATTGCCTGAAGAGCGCTATGCGAGTTATTTAAAATTGCTGCGTGAACTCGACTATATCGAACGGAAAAGCGATCTCGCCAAACAACAGGCAGAACGCGCGGTATGGAAACAGCGCACAAAAGAATCGCGCAGCCGCCCCGTCAAGAAAAGATAAAAGACTGCCGGATGGAAAATCCGGCAGTCTTTTTCAATTCTCTTTAATTGGCGTATTCTGTCAGGCCGTGTTTAACCGCATAAAGTGCCGCTTGCGTCCGGTCCTGGACTTCGAGTTTGATGAAGATATTGGAAATATGGGTTTTCACCGTCTTCTCCGTCACGAACAAAGCAGACGCTACTTCCCGGTTGCTTTTCCCTTTGGTCAACTCGGCGAGCACTTCCGCTTCCCGAGGCGTTAAAGGATGAAGGATGTGTGGCGGCGGGTCTTCCGGCGCTTTCGCCAATTCCGACGAAGCTTTCGGATGCAGTGTGTTCTCCCCGCGCATCAAGCTGCGCAGCGATTCGACCAATTCATCCGGCTCGATATCTTTCAGCTGATAGCCTGCCGCTCCTGCTTCAATCGCCGGAAGGATATGGTCGCGGTCGGAAAAGCTCGTGAGCATCAACACAATGATATCCGGATAGGACTCCTTGATTTTCCGGGTTGCCTGGATCCCGTCCATTTCCGGCATGACCAGATCCATCAAGACGATATCCGGCTGCAGCTCGCCAACCATCCTGACGGCTTCTACACCGTTTGCAGCTTCCCCGACCACTTCAATGTCTTTTTGGGTTTTCAGGAAAAACAGCAGGCCTCTTCTTACTACGTGATGATCATCCGCAATCAATACTCTCATCTTGCCACTCCTTTAATACGGAATCCGTACCAGGATTTCCGTTCCTTTGCTTAATTCACTCGACCAGTCAGCCGTGCCGCCTTCCGCTTTCGCCCGGTCGCGGATGCTCTGTATACCGATCGACGGGATTGCGCCGTGTGCAGGGGAAAAACCGAGTCCTTCATCTTTGATGACCAATAAGACATCTGTCGGTGTAATTGTCACGTAGATTTGGGCAGCGCTTGTGCCCGCATGCTTGCGCACATTATTCAGTGCTTCCTGTGCAATGCGGAATAAAGTCTCTTCCGTTCGTGACGGCAATTGGATCACGCCGGACACTTTCGTTTCCATCGCGAGGCCGAGCATTTCCCCGTACGCTTTGATGGCGTCGATCAAGCCGCTCTCCAGCCCTTTCGGCCGCAATTGCCAAATCAGCGCCCTCATTTCGTTGAGCGCTTCCTGGCTGAGATGCTGGATGTCGCGGAATGTGCTTTTTTGCGCTTCGTCTTCCGCCATTTCGATGCCGCCCCTCGCCGTCAAGGTGACCGAGAACAACAGCTGATTGACGGAATCGTGCAAATCCCGCGCAAGTCTGTTGCGCTCTTTGACGAGCGCTAATTCCTGTTCCTGCTTGGTCAGGACGATGCGTTTGATAGCGGAGCCAATTTGGAAAGCGACCGATTCCAATAAAGCCAGTTCGTCTTTTGAAAAGCGCACCGTATCGGCCGCAGCGATATTGAGCAAACCGAATTTTTCCTTGCCGGATTGTAACGGCACGGTCGCGTGATGCGAGATATTGCCGGTTTTGCCATGTGCCGCTTTGGCGTTTTCGATGCGCTGGCAGGCGATGATGTTCGACGCCTTTTCCAAATCGCCGTCATGGTAGCGCTTGACGCACCAGCAGCCGCCTTTCGTCAAATGGCGGCAATCCCGCTCCTCGAGCGCATCCGGCAAATTGGCTTGTGCTACAAGCCTATGCTTGCCTTTTTCATCAATGAAAAAGATCCATGCTGTTTCGAAATTGGAGTTTTGCAGCAGCTTATCGATCGCACCGCCGAGCATGCGCTCCATATTCGTTTCTTCGTTCAACAATTCCGCGATCTCTTTCAATAAGATGACGTCCGAATGCTGTTCAGGCACCATGGGCTGATCCCTCCTAGTTGCTATTGTAACGATATGAACCGGCGCTTGCCTCATTCTTTCGAATGAAAAAGCTCCCTCTATGGGGAGCTTTTCAAGTTGTCGTGAAAAGTAAGAAGTCGTATTTTCCGAAGCTTATCGCTCGCTTTCCGTGGGGCGGGAATCGAGCCTCCCCGGCTTGCTCCACTTTCGCTATGCTCAAGCGTCGCAAATGAATGAACTCAGCGAAGCTTGGCTCATTCATTCCCTGCGGGGTCTCTTAAACCCGCTAATCTCACAGGAGTCGAGCAAACGCTTCTCCAAATACTCAGCCAGTCCATTGATTTTAAATTAGTGAAAGGTGAGCACTTTTTTGATTATAGTATATTAAAGTTTTTTAGCGGTTCGCAACGATGTCGAGAAATGATTCTTTCAATAGTTCGAGCTTTTCGTCGCTTTCCTGCTGGGTGGTGGCTTTGACGCCGAAATAGTATTTCACTTTCGGCTCGGTGCCGCTTGGGCGCACACAGACCCACGAACCATCCGACAGGAAGTATTTCAGGACATTCGATTTCGGCAAGACGATCGCTTCGCTCGTCCCCATGTCGACCAATGTCCGTGTCCGGCTGTCATAGTCTTCGATTTTTTCGACCGTGATGCCGGCAATGGATTGCGGCGGCGCCGCGCGCAAGCCGTCAAGGAGCTGGGTGATTTCGCGTGCCCCTTCGATGCCTTTTTTCGTTACCGAAACGAGCAATTCCCGGTAGAAACCGTGGCGTTCATACAATTCATTCAATACGCCGTACAGGTTCTTGCCTTGTTTCTTATAGAAGGCAGCAGCTTCGACCAATAGCAATGTCGCTTGCACGGCGTCTTTATCGCGTGCAAAGTCGCGAATCAGGTAGCCGTAGCTTTCTTCGTAGCCGAACAGGAACGCAAATTCATGCTGTGCATCGTTTTCACGCAATTTCTCGCCGATGAATTTAAAGCCCGTCAAGACGTCTTCGCTCTCTACGCCGTAGCTCCGCGCGACCGCTTCCCCGAATCCGGAAGTGACGATAGTCTTGAAAATACGCCCGTTTTCCGGCAATGTGCCTTTTGATTTTTTCTGGCTCAATAAATATTCCAGCAAGATGCCGCCGGTTTGGTTGCCGGTCAGTAATTCGTATTGCGTACCGGTCCAAACAGCTGCCCCGACGCGGTCACCGTCCGGGTCGATGGCAATCAATAAGTCTGCGGTCTGTTCTTCACCGTATTTTCGGGCCAGGTCGAATGCCGATGATTCTTCCGGGTTCGGGGATTCCACCGTCGGGAATTCACCGTCCGGCAACATTTGTTCTTCGACGTAGCTGACGCCGCTATAACCTGCTTTGTCAAAAACCCGGCGAACGGTCGCCCCTGATGCCCCGTGGAGCGGGGTAAAGACGACGCTGATCGGCTCGACGCTTGTTTCCTGCACCATCAACACCTGGTCGATGTAGGCTCGGTCGAGCTCCTCACCGAGAATTTCCAATAAGGAGGAGTCGTACTCTTCATTTTCGATTGCCAGTTCATCTTCCACACGGCTGACAAACCCGATGACTTGATCCGCCGCTTCCAAATCCAATTGCGCGCCGTCTTCGCCGTATACTTTATAGCCATTGTATTCAGGCGGATTGTGGCTCGCAGTGATGACGATGCCCATGAACGCATTCAATTCACGCACTGAAAATGACAATTGCGGTGTCGTGCGCGGAGATTCATACACATAGGCACGGATGCCTGCAGCCGCAAATGTACGTGCCGCTTCTTCGGCAAACTCCGGCGACATGCGGCGGCTGTCGAATGCGATCGCCACTCCGCGTTTCATCGCTTCTTCCCCGAAGCTTTCGATGTAATCGGCAATGCCTTTCGACGCTTTCCGGACTGTGTAGACGTTCATGCGGTTCGTGCCCGGGCCGATTTCACCGCGCATCCCGCCCGTCCCGAATACCAAGTCCTGATAGAACGCATCTTCCGCCAATTGTTCATCTTCCGCTAGTAATTGCAGTTGTTGTTTTGTGTTCGCATCCAACCCCTCATATCCGAGCCATTTTTGCATTCGCTGTTTCCATGTCATGGTCCATCCCTCCAATTACTTATCAGTTTACCAAATTTTCCGCAAAAAAACCGCCCCGATTCGGAGCGGCTGGAGTTAATCTTGTTTGTATTCGACGCGGTATACGTCGTGGCGGCGGTCCTTCAATTGCTTGACGGTGCCGTCCTGGCGCTGGCGTCTGAGGATTTCAAGGTCGACATCCCCGATCAAGACCATTTCCAGGTTCGGGTTGGTCTCCCCGACGATGCCATCGCGTGCGAATTCGAAATCGCTTGGCGCGAAGATGCCGGACTGGGCATACTGGATGTCCATGTTTTCTGTTTGCGGCAAGTTTCCGACCGTTCCGGAAATGACTGTGTAGATCTGGTTCTCGACAGCGCGCGCTTGTGCACAGTAACGCACGCGTAAATAGCCTTGGCGGTCTTCTGTACAGAACGGCGAGAAAATGATGTTGGCGCCCATATCGGTTGCGATGCGGGCCAGTTCCGGAAACTCGATATCGTAGCAGATCTGGATGGCGATCTTGCCGCAATCCGTATCGAAGACGCGGACCGAGTCCCCTGCCGAGATGCCCCACCATTTGCGCTCGTTCGGCGTGATGTGGATCTTGTATTGCTTATCGATTGAGCCGTCGCGACGGAACAAATACGCGATATTGTAAATCTCGTCGTCCTCTTCCTTGACGAAATGCGACCCGCCGATGATGTTGACGTTATAGCGCACGGCAAGGTCCGTGAACAGCTCGATGTATTGTGGCGTGAACTCCGTCAGCTTGCGCACGGCCTGGCTCGGCGATGGTTCATTCAGGAACGACATCAATTGAGTCGTGAAGATTTCCGGGAACACGACAAAATCCGAATGCGCGTCAGATGCCACGTCGACAAAGTACTCGACCTGGTTCGCTAAATCGTCGAATGAATTGATGGCACGCATCAAATACTGGACCACGCAGATCCGCACAGGCAAGCTCGTCTTGAAATGGCGCTTCGAGATCGGTTTGTAATCGACATTGTTCCATTCCATGAGCGTCGCGTATTTGCCCGATGCTTTATCGTCCTTCAAATAGCCGGGGTTGATGCGCATCAGCTGGAAGCCGTTCATCAGTTGGAACGTCAATACCGGATCATAGATTTTATGGCGCGATACCGCATCTACGTATTCACGCGGCGACATTTCGTCTGCGTATTTATGGTAGTTCGGGATGCGTCCCCCGATGATGATCGACTTCAAATTCAGTTCACGCGCGAGTTCCTTGCGCGCTTCATACAGACGCTGCCCGACTTGCATGCGGCGATATTCGGGATGCACCATGACCTCGATGCCGTACATATTATAGCCGTCCTGATTATGGTTCGTTATATAGCCGCCGTCCGTGACATCGTCCCACGTATGGCGGTCGTCATATTCATCGAAATTGATCAATAGGCTCGAGCAGGAGCCGATCACTTTGCCGTCAAGTTCCGCAACGATCTGCCCTTGTGCAAAAACGCCTAAATGGCTTCTGAGCTGTTCTTCTTTCCAAGGTTCCATGCCCGGAAAGCAAAGCTGCTGCATTTCCAGAATGGCAGGTATATCAGCATAGCTCATCTCACGGATGATCATGCTTTTTTCAAAATGGGATAAATCGAATTGTTCTGCCACGTTACCGCGCTCCTTCACAAAAGTTTCAAAGTTAATTATAGCCCATCCGCCCGGTTGTTGATATTATTTTACTTGTATGGTGTTAAGAATTATACTTCAAAAGGAAAGCTTTCCGGAAAAGAGGGACAAAAGATGACAAAGCGTCAAGAAAACAGTTTGCTGTTCATGTGGGCGGTGTCCCTGATTGCGACACTTGGCTCGCTGTATTTTTCCCAAGTGCGCGGCTACATCCCCTGTGAACTGTGCTGGGTGCAGCGCATCTTCATGTACCCCCTCGTCTTGGTGCTCGGCGTTGCCTATGTGCAGAAAAACCCGCACATCGCATTGACTTCTCTCGTATTGTCCGTTGTCGGCGGCTCTGTTTCGCTGTATCATTACGGTATACAGAAACTTAAGTTTTTGTCCGATTCCGCACCGTCATGCGGACAAGTCCCTTGTACAGGGGAATATATCAATTACCTCGGATTCATCACCATCCCGTTTCTCGCACTCATCGCATTCGCCTTGATTGCAGGAACCAGTGTTTATCTGTGGAAATCATTGAAGGAGGAACAATAAGATGAAAAAACTGCTGATTATCGCAGGTGTTGTTCTTGCCATCTTTGCTTTGATCGTCTTTTTGACCAATCAATCGCAGGGTGAAAAACTGGCAGACAACCCATACGGCACGGACGATTTGAACCCTGCCACCATCGATCAGCTCGATGATGAGAACTACCAGAATATCGCATTGCCGGATGAAGTGAACGAGCAAATCCAAAGCGGCGATCCGACCACTGTCTATTTCTTCAGCCCGACATGCCAGTACTGCCAGCAAACGACTCCGGTCTTGATGCCGGTCGCAGACGACATGGATGTTGAGGTGCTTCAATACAACCTGCTCGAATTCGAGCAAGGCTGGGCCGATTATGCGCTGGAAGCGACACCGACACTTGTCCATTATGAAAACGGGCAGGAAGTCGCACGCTGGACAGGCGCGCAGCCAAAAGAGAATATCGAACAATTTTTCCAGGAAGTCGTGAAAAAATAAACTGAAACGGGATCATGTGCCGCGCGCATGATCCCGTTTTTATGGAGGACTGCAAAATGAATTGGACATATCAAATTCCGGAACAGGGCATGACCGTCACGGACTTATTGAAGAACGAATGGGGCCTCGGTAAAAAGACCGTGCACGAGCTGCGCATGGCAAAAGGCGTCCGCCTGGCCGATGGCACGGAGCCGCGTTGGCAGGAACCGCTCGACAAAGGGACGGAGCTGACTGTGACCATTCCAGCAGCCGAGTCGCCGTATCGCGCGAATCCGTCGATCAAACCCGAAATTCTATTTGAAGACGAGCATTTCATCATCGCCAATAAACCAAAAGGGCTCGCCACCCATCCAAACGATAACCAGCAGGACGATACATTCATCAATGGCTTGATCGCCTATGTCCAGCAATCCGGCGGTGCCTATATCGAACACATCCACCGGCTCGACCAGGGCACTTCCGGCGTATTGCTGCTGGCCAAACATCCGGTCGCCAAAAACGTCATGGACCGGATGGTCGAACAAAAGCTGGTGCAGCGTGAATACGAAGCGCTCGTCAAAGGCCTTGTCCGCGGGCAATCCGGGACGCTCGACTTCCCGCTCGGACGCGACCGCCACCATGCGACGCGCCGCCGCGTATCGCCGAACGGGCAAGGCGCCGTCACCCATTACCGGGTCATCAACCGTGCAGATGGCCGCTCCTTGCTCCATTTGACTTTGGAGACCGGGCGCACCCATCAAATCCGCGCCCATCTGTCCCACGTCAAGCACCCGATCATCGGTGATGAATTGTACGGAGGCCCGCCGACTGAAGACGGCGAATACTTCCTGCACGCTTTCCGCATCGCCTTTAAACACCCGTTTACCGGGCAGCAAATCGATATCGAAGCAAAACAATAGCAAAAAGCCGGCGAAGCGCTTCGCCGGCCTTTTTCATTAAACTTTGATTTCATCCGGGTGGGTCCCGCTCCGCCAGTCCTGGTTGAGCGCTGAAATCTGTTTCAATTCCTCTTCACTTAATTCAAAATCAAAAACATCGGCATTTTCAGCGATGCGCGATGGCGTCACCGTTTTAGGGATGACGATCAAGTCATTCTGGAGATGCCAGCGGATGATGGTCTGCGCGACGGATTTATCGTGCTTTTCGCCGATCTGCGACAGCACCGGATCTTCGAGCAGGCGCCCTCTCGCAAGCGGCGACCAGGAAGTGACCGCAATGTCCTGTGCCGCGCAAAATTCGCGCAGCGGCTCCTGCGTCAATTGCGGATGCAGCTCGATCTGGTTGACCATCGGCTTCGTGTTGGCCTTGGCCAAAATCTTCTCCAGGTGGTGCTGCTGATGATTCGAGACACCGGCAGCACGGATCAATTTTTCATCATACAGCCGCTCGATCGCCCGGTACGTTTCCTCGAAGGTGTCGGGAATTGCCCAATGCGTCAAATACAGATCCAGATAGTCCATATCGAGCCGTTTCAGTGAAGCTTCGAATGCCCTTAAAGTTTGGTCATAGCCTTGGTCGGTGTTCCACACTTTCGACGTGATGAAGAGCTCTTCACGCGGCACGACGCCTGCACGGACTGCTTCCCCAACCTCAGCCTCGTTATCGTAGACCGCAGCCGTATCGATTGCTTTATAGCCTGTTTGAATCGCTTTTACCATCGCTTCGACCGCAGCTTCCTTATCGGTCATTTTGTAAACGCCAAGGCCGAAGCGCGGCATCTCCACTCCATTATGTAGGGTCTTCGTCGATTCGATTATCAGATTCATTCATTCTCTCCTCCTGTTCATTTCCATTGTACAAAGAGTCGTTAGGAATTTCGAATATTCGCCACTAGATTGCAAAAAGCTCTTGCATCCAATCATAAAAACGAATAATATTAAACGTGTTGTTTTAAATCGTTCGTGTTTATGAGGGGGATTCCAATGTTTCAATTGAAAGAACACGGAACTGACGTCAGAACCGAGGTTACCGCGGGGATGACCACGTTCCTGACAATGGCGTATATCGTCATCGTCAACCCGGTGATTCTAGGCGCTGCTGGCGTTCCATTCGACCAGGTTTTTCTGGCTACCATCATCGCTGCCGTAATCGGCACATTATGGATGGCTCTTCTTGCCAATTATCCAATTGCCATTGCGCCCGGTATGGGGCTTAACGCATACTTCACTTCCATGGTACTTGCTTCTGACGGCGCCATTGATTACACGACCGCCTTTGCCGCTGTATTCGTTTCGGGATTGCTGTTTGTCGCACTGTCTTTGACTTCGATGCGTAAAATCCTCATTGAAGCAATCCCGGAAAACTTGAAACACGCCATCACGGCAGGTATCGGCTTGTTCATCGCTTTTATCGGCATGAGGCTCAGCGGATTGATCGTCGCCAATGAAGCGAACCTTGTCGGGCTCGGCGACCTTACGTCACCGCCCGTTGCGTTGACCCTTGTAGGACTTGCCATCACGCTCATCTTCATGTCCTTGAACCTGCACGGCGGGATTTTCTTCGGCATGATCGCAACGGGCATCATTGCCTTCTTCACCGGGCAATTGAAATTTGCGGAAGGCTTCATGAAGTTGCCGTCGCTTCCAGAAGGCATCATCGTCTGGAATCCCGTCGAAGCGTTTCTGCTCGTCGCTGAATTCGGGCTGTACGGCGTCGTGTTCTCGTTCCTCCTCGTCACGCTTTTCGACACGACGGGAACGATGATCGGTGTCGCGAAACAAGCGGGACTCATGAAAGACAATAAAATGCCGCGCGTGCGCCAGGCACTTCTTGCCGATTCGGTCGCTGCCAGTGCAGGCGCGATGGTCGGCACAAGCCCGACAAGCGCTTACGTCGAATCTTCAGCAGGTGTCGCTGCAGGCGGCCGTACAGGACTTACCACCTTAACTGTCGCTATCCTGTTCATCGCCGCTGCCTTTTTCGGCCCGCTCGTCGGTTCCTTATCCGGCGTCGCCGCCATCACCGCTCCCGCTTTGATCATTGTCGGCAGCCTGATGATCAGCGCCGTCAAGCAAATCGAGTGGGAGAAATTCGACGAAGCGTTTCCGGCATTTCTGATCGTTCTCGCAATGCCGCTCACATCAAGCATCGCAACCGGCATCGCTCTCGGGTTCATTTCCTACCCGCTCATGAAAATCTTTAAAGGCAAATGGAAAGCCGTCCACCCGATCCTATATATATTCGCTGTGCTGTTCACGATCCAGATCCTGATCGCACCGCATTAAAAAAATCCCCTGCACAGAGATAGGCAGGGGATTTTTATGCCATGAAGGCGAGCGGCATTGCTTTTCGGAAAATATGGGCTGCAGTTAACACTGGCAAGTAAAAAAGCACCGGCTTCCCGATGCTTTTCCCATTAGATTCTAGCTGAACGCCCGGACATGGCTGCTGAAAGCAGCAGCACAATCGCCGTCAACAAATGCAGCGCCCAGCCGATCAACGGAATCCAAGCGAGTGCACTTGTAATAATCCCCAGAATCGAGCCGAACTTCGGCGAATATTCTTTAAAGCAGAAGAACAGCGTAATCGCATGCAGCACGAACATGATGCCGAGCGGTGCATAGCCTGCAGAAATTACAAATCCGCCACCGATGAACGGAATGGCCAGAAATGCCTCCGCAAGGCCTGTAATCCAAAGCAGTGCAACGGATGTCTTCATTTTCATATCAGTTCATCCCTTCCTTTTCTTCCTACCCCTATATACGCATTACATCCAAAAAAGTTTCAAGTTTCTTGGATGGACGGAAAATGTCCATATTTTCAAGCAGGTTCCATATTTCATTTTTCCCGATGGTACGCTATACTAAACACAGATGCAAATTTCAAGGAGGTCGTCATTCATGAACTTGATCTTAATCTTGGGGATTTGTGTATCGTTTTTGGTAGCTATCTTCACTGCTGGATACGATGACAAACCAGGCACAGACAAAAGACAATAATGTGAAATGCAAAAGGACAGCGCCCACGCGCTGTCCTTTTTTGTCGTTTATTTCAAATTCGGAAAATCCTGTTGTCGCAGCGCTTCATACATCAAGATCGCTGCCGTGTTCGACAAATTAAGTGAACGGATATGTTCATTCATCGGAATGCGCAAACAACGGTCTAAGTTGGCATCAATCAATTCCCTCGGCAAGCCCTTTGTCTCCTGACCGAAGACGAAGAAATAATCTTCCCCGGTATCCGAAAAATCGAACGAACTGTATGTCTTCGTGCCAAACTTGGTGATGTAATGGTATTTGCCGTCAGGGTAAGCTGCAAACAACTCATCGAGTCCATCGTGGTAATGAATGTCCACGTGCTCCCAATAATCGAGCCCGGCCCGTTTGAGCATTTTATCGTCCGTTGAAAATCCGAGCGGCTTGATCAAATGAAGGCTGACGCCTGTGCCCGCACAAGAGCGTGCAATGTTCCCGGTATTCGCCGGAATTAATGGCTGATATAAAACGATGTGTATTCCCAAGTTTCTTCACTTATCCTTTCGTTTCTGCAGAAAAGAATGCTAGCCCTTTGGCGATCTCTGCCAACACCTCTTCATCTTTCTCTTGCTGCTGTGCATGTTCAAGCGCTTGTCTCCCCTCATCCGTTCCGATGCGGCCGATCGCCCAAGCGGCCGTGCCGCGGATGACCGGACGCGGATCAGTGTTCATCAATTCGATCAATGTAGGCACTGCCGACTGCTCCTTGAAATGGGCAAGTGCCAAAATGGCGTTGCGCTGAATCGGCTTTTTGCCGCGCCAAGAACCTGACACATGGCCGAATTTCTCTTTGAACTCCCGATTGGAAATCGTCAACAACGGCTCTAAAAGCGGCTTGGCAATTTCCGGGTCCGGGTCAAATTCCGGATGAATGCGATTGGCCTTGCGCTTATTTTTCGGGCACACGGTCTGACATGTGTCGCAGCCATAGATGCGATTACCTATTTTCGACCGGAACTCATCTGGCAGGAAGCCCTTCGTCTGTGTCAAAAACGAAATGCAGCGCTGGGCATTGAGCTGCCCGCCCTCGACAATCGCGCCGGTCGGGCATGTATCGATACATAAGCGGCAGTCGCCGCATTGGTCTTCCATCGGCTCGTCGTATTCAAATGGGATGTTGGTGATCATCTCGCCCAAATAGACATATGACCCGAACTCCGGCGTGATGATATTGGTGTTTTTCGCGCTCCAGCCGATTCCCGCGCGCTCTGCCACGGCCCGGTCGGAGAGCTCTCCGGTATCGACCATCGATTTCATGCGCGCATCCGGATAATGGGCGGCAATGAATGATTCAAGCAGTGCCAGCCGCTCCCGAAGTGCAGAATGATAATCCTGGCCCCAGGAAGATCGCGAGAAAATCCCGCGGCGCGCGCCTTTTACCCCTTGCTTGGCGCCGCCCATTTTGGAAGGATACGCAATGGCGATCGCAATGATACTCACAGGCTCTTCCATCAATAGTTCCGGACGCGTGCGTTTTTCGACATCCGATTCTTCGAAGCCGGACTGGAAATTCAATTGCTGTTGGCGGATCAAACGGTGCTTTAAATTAAAGAAAGGTTCGGCCGAAGCAAAGCCGATTTTATCAATTCCGATTTCCGAGGCATACGCAACCAGTTGTTGTTGGAATTGATCCAGGTTCATGTCGATAACTCCTTGCTCCAATTTATGGTAAGATGATGCTAATATTCACGGAAAGGATGATTACTGTGGACTTTCGCGTAAACTCTGAAATTAAAGAGGTTCTGCCAGATTTCAAAATCGGCATTATTCATTATAACAATATCACCGTTTCGGATTCACCTCAAATGTTAAAAGGCCGCCTCCAGCTGTTCCAGGAACAATTGTACTTCGACATGGACGATAAGGAAATAACCGACTTTCCGGGACTCCTCGAGTGGAGACTTGCATGGAAAGCGCTCGGCGGCGACCCCAACCGCTATCGCCCATCTGCGGAAGCTCTTTACCGCAGGGTACGCAAGCAAAACTATTTGACTCCTGTCAATTCAGCGATCGACATGAACAGTTTCCTTTCGCTCCAGTACGAGATCCCGATTGGCCTGTATGACTTGAACAAAGTCGACGATTACGTTGAAATTGCGCTTGGTACCGCGGATGACCGTTTTGAAGGTTTGAACAACAGGGAAAACACATTCGATAAGATCATCGTTACACGTGACGCAAGCGGCGCCTTTGGCAGTCCCTATGTCGATTCCAAACGCACCGCCGTAACCGAGGAAACTGTCGATGCGCTGCATGTGTTCTACCTTCGCCCGTCGATGGACCGTGACAACGCCCTGCAGCTATTGACCGCAGCCGGCAATATGTTCACCGGCATCAATGGCGGTGAATCCCAAGTATCGGTCCTGTAACTGCCTGTCGCGTAAGCTGCAGGCAGATTCTTTTAAATCTCATGGGAATTTTAGTATTATTTTGATACTGAGATAAAAAATGAGGGATATTCCATGAGAAAAGTACACAGCGATATTATCCAATTCCGCGGCAGCCATTATGATTTCGGCTACTATCAAGGAGAACTGCTGAGAGATTCACTGCTTCTCCCGAACCGGAAAATACAGCGCGGCGAGAACAGCCGACAGCTATTGGTGGATGAAACAAAGGCTATCGAAATGCTCGAGCGTTTCGCCCCGCGCATCTGGGAAGAAATAGAAGGTTTGGCTGATGCTTTGAAATGGCCATTTTATGATGCCCTGCGCGAATTCGGCGGCTATTATATCGAATATACGCGAAGCGGCTGCTCCATTCTCAGCCGCTCCGACTTCCTCGTCCGTAATTACGACAGCTCCCCCCAAGGCTATGAAGGCAGATTTGCCTTGTATGAGCCGACAGATGGCGGTTATGCCTCTATCGGGCCGTCCATGCAAATCACTGGGCGCACGGACGGGCTCAACGAAAAGGGCCTTGCGATGGGCTATAATTTCATCAACCGCCGCAATTCGGCGGACGGATTTATCTGCAATATGATCGGACGCCTCATCCTCGAGCATTGCGCGACGATCGAAGAAGCGGTCGACTTACTGAAAGAACTGCCTCATCGCCGTTCGTTCAGCTATGTATTGCTCGATAAAAGCGGGCGCTCGGTCGTCGCCGAAACTTCCCCGCGCAATGTCATCGTCCGGGAAGCGGCTGTATCAACGAACCATTTCGAAGTACTTTCTGAAGAAAACCGCTACCAATTAGATGATTCGAAACGCCGCGAAGAAGCGCTTCTTACACACTCTACGGCGTCAAATGACGCATACGCAGCTTTCCGATTATTGAACGACTCGGACCAGGGCGTATTTTCAACAAAATACAGCACCGCTTCCGGCACTTTGCATACAGCGTCTTATTTTCCGCATAGCCTGGAAGTCGCCTTTGCCATCGGGCCGGACCGCTTGCCGCTTATGTTCGATTTCCAGAAGTGGCTTCAAGGCGAGCGCTTGCTGGCAAAACGCGTCAACGGAAAAGTCGATACCCATTTCCCGTTTCCATACCTTGACGACCTGTCTTCACTGCAGCAAAAAAACGGCTAGAGCGCTTATGCGCTCCGGCCGTTTTTCATTTGAACAAAGGATCGACATGGGCGAACCCGATGCCGGTATCGATCTCTCCATGGACCATCTTGCTGCGCACAGGCTTCCCCGCAAGCCATTCACTGAAATTGAATACTTCCGGTTCGCGGTCTCCCCCAAGCGCGAACCACACTACCTGCTCTTTCGGCAAATAAACGGAGGTGTGGATCGTTCCTGCCCAGCTCTTATAAAGATCCGAAAACAATCCACGATCCGTATCATTGAACAGGCGGTAAGCGCGGTATGCTTCCGCAGCATCTTCCGCATTCTGCTCGATAACCGATAGCCGTGCGTAAGAATCCTTAAGATAGTTCCGGTTCTCATGCTGCTGGATCTCAAAATGATTCGTACAGGCCGAAGCGTCGCGCACCGCCACTTTGCGTGGTGTCGCCTCCATGACCTTTGTCGCGCCGCTCTTATCGGTCACGACGTAGCTGAATGACCCGCGGTGCGGGATGTCTTTGACTAATGCGATAGCCTCTTCAATGGTCGAACAGCTCTCGAGGATGATGCGCCCGATCATGTAACAGACAAAGCCGTCCCCCGGATTTTTCCTGTGCATGAAATTATAGCCCATGGCCAGGCCATGTTCATTCATGCCGTCCATGCGGCCCAAAATGCGCTGGCTCGGACCGATAATGGCATTCCCCTCTTCCGGTTGGAACAAACAGAACCTGCCTTCATAAGTTTGCGGATGAAAATCATAGTTACGCACTAAGAAGTCCTCGCCTGTAACGATCGAACAGCCGGACGGCGGTGCATCGATCCGGTAACCACCAAAATCTCGGAGTACCTCATCGATCGGCAGCTGGAGGCTGTCTTCAAGCCCTTTCAGCTCCTCCCATAATTTCGGCGCGTATTCATTGAACGCCGCTTGCGCTTCTGCCGGATCAATGACAAAGCGCGGCCGCTTGCTTTTCCACTGCCCACGGCGATTGTGCAGCGTGATCGATTCTTTGAGCGCATTTCCCTGCATCATTCCATAATCGTAATGGCTTCCCCTGAATTCAATGATTTCGCTATGTATTTTTCTCATAACTCCTCCTTTACGCCTACTTCTCTGGATTGTCTTTTAAGCGTTTTCCAACTCGTTCCATAAAGCGCATTAACCATTTTTCTAGTTCAACAATAATAAATACGCTCAGTCCGATCAATAGCGGCCACACCCAATACTCCATCCCGATCGGTTTGGTTCCAAGCAGCGTATTCATGAATGGGATATACGTGACTGCAAGCTGCACAAAGATCAAAATCGCCGATACGATAAACGCCGCTTTATTGGAAAAGAAGTCACGGTTCAGCGCAAAGCGCCTCTCGCTCCGGCAGTTGAATAAATAGAACAGCTGCGAAATGACCAATGCTTGCAGAGTCATTGTCTGCAGGATGCCTTGTTCATAACCCCTCGCTTCCAGCACGCTGTTCATCCACAGAATTCCGCCGCCGATGATCGTAGACGCAAAAGCGATTCGGAAAATATAATAGCCGCTGAGTAATGGGCTTTTCGCTTTCCGCGGCGGCCGCTCCATCGTTCCCGGCTCCAGCTTCTCGAACGCGATTGCTAATGATATCGTTACCGCAGTAATCATATTGACCCATAAAATCTGTACCGGCGTCAAAGGAATCGTAGCGCCAAAAAGGATGCTGACAAAAATGAGCAGCCCTTCCGACACGTTTGTCGGCAAAATGAACAAAATTGTCTTTTTCAGATTATCATATACACGGCGCCCTTCTTTCACTGCATTGACAATCGTGCTGAAATTATCATCGACTAGCACCATTTCAGCCGCTTCTTTCGACACTTCAGTTCCTTTGATCCCCATAGCAATGCCGATATCCGCCCGCTTCAAAGCAGGGGCATCATTAACCCCGTCTCCCGTCATTGCACATACCTGGCCCTGGGCTTGAAGAGCTTTCACCAATTGCAGCTTATTCGTCGGGCTCGTGCGCGCAAAGATATCATATTCCATCGCTGCCGCTTCCAGCTCCGGACTGTTCAATCCATCCAAGTCCCGGCCTTCGATTGCTTTCAAGCCGTTCCCGATGCCAAGTTGAGACCCAATCGCTACAGCTGTTTCTTTATGATCTCCTGTGATCATTTTCACGCGGATTCCGGCCTTTTTGCATTGTGCAATCGACTCGATCACTTCTTCACGCGGCGGATCAATAATAGCCGCAAGGCCCAAAAATTTAAAACCGATCTTCATGTCTTCGTGTCTTATAGCTTCCATTCGGCCATCCACCTGCTTTACTGCAGCCCCGAGAAGGCGCTCACCGCGTTTTGCATGCTCGGCAATCTTCGACTCCCATTCAAAGCGCTCTCCCTCTGGAATCATCTCCAATAGCTTTTCTGGGGCACCTTTAGCATAAATCCACTTGCTTCCCTGTTCTTCAATTAATGCCGCCATGTACTTATAGGAGGAATCGAACGGGATTTTCGAAAGCACCGGCAGTTTCTCGATGGTTTGATCGGATTTTTCAGCAAGTGCCAGCAAGCAACCTTCTGTCGCTCCTCCGCTGACTGTCCAATTTCCTTTAGCGTCCTTTAGCAATTGGGCTTCATTGACTGTTTTGACACAGGTCAGAAACCTCATTAATTGCGGATGATCCGCTGACCGAACCACTTGTCCATCTTGCTTCAAGATTCCTTGAGGCGAATAGCCGATACCGCTGGCCTGAATTTCACTCTCTGACAAAATCACTGATGTAGCCGTCATTTCATTTTTCGTTAACGTACCTGTTTTATCTGAACAAATGACCGTTACGGCCCCTAAAGTTTCAACTGAAGGCAAATTCCGGACGATGGCATTTTTTCCAGCCATCGTCTGTACCCCCAAAGCTAAAATAATGGATAGGACCGCTGGCAAGCCTTCAGGAATCGCAGCCACAGTCAACCCGATGATAGCCAGCAATAACTCAGATGTCGCATAATCATGCAATAAGAAGCCGATAAAGAACATGCCGATTGCGCTAAGCACAATAATCATCGAAATCAGCTTTCCGAATTGAGCCGTCTGTTTCAGCAAGGGAGTCTGTAATTTCTCGACCGATTCCATCGCGCTGCTTATTTTCCCAAGTTCAGTAGACTCACCTGTAGCTATCACAATACCAACGCCTGAACCTGATGCGATAGATGTTCCTGCAAATACCATATTAGTCCGATCACCAAGTGTCGTGTCCTTTGGAAGCTTATCTATCTGTTTATCGACAGCTTCCGACTCGCCCGTTAATGACGATTCCTCCACCTGCAAATTCGATTCTTCTGCAAGGCGCATATCTGCCGGCACTTTATCGCCAGCCCTTAAGTAAACGAGATCTCCTGGCACGAGTTCCGTCGCCAGAATTTCCATTCGTTTGCCAGACCTAAGAACCGCGGCTTTAACTGATAACATATCTCGAATACTGTCCAGCGCTTTCTCCGCTTTATTCTGCTGAATATAACCAATTGCCGCATTGATAACCACTACGGCTAAAATGACTGATGTATCGATATAATGCCCAAGAACGACTGTAATGATTGCCGCTGCCAGCAGTACATAAATCAGTACATCGTTAAAATGCTTAAGAAATTTTATAATGGCGGGCTCGCGTTTTCCTTCAGGTAGTTCATTGCGTCCCCATACTTCAAGCCTCCGGGCAGCTTCATCCTGTCTCAAACCTTCTTCTAAACGTACGGTTTGCTTATAAAGAACGTCCCCAATCTCCTCATCAAACCAGCGCTCTTCAGCCATATTCTCACTCCTGCAAGATCATGATTTTGATTATTATAACATGCAAAGTCTAACCTCCCCTGCTTTTCAATAAACAGATCCTTAAAAACTGGAAACGGCAACTTCCAGTGAAAGAGAAAGGAAATTCTCCTTACAGTGTATTCAGCATTAGCCCCTGAGCCTATCACAAGTACCTAGTTCATCACATCCGATGCGTCTCGGTTAAAAAATAAAACAAACAGGCATGATTATCACAAATGGTTAATGTGCTTTCCTGGCTTATAAAACAAGCTTAAATCCCCGAAAAGAAATTCACTAAAGAATAAGGGCAAGTCGAACATCACACGCATTCTTTAAACAACAAAAAAGCCCTGACTAAGTCAGGGCTTTAGAGTTTACATCACTTGGCAGAGTGATGGGTATGATACCGGCGGTCGGGGTCGAACCGACACTCCCGTGAAGGAACGGGATTTTGAGTCCCGCGCGTCTGCCAATTCCGCCACGCCGGCAAAATAAGATCCAGCAACATGTCATACTGCTTTAAGGAACATTAATTATTATATTAATAAATCGATTGTTTTGCAAGGGATATCTTGAAACTTTTTAAAAAAGTCTTTACTCCCCCGTTTTTATTAGCACCACTAATTTATCCAAAGAAAAAACCCTGACTTCAGAGTCAAGGTTTTCCTTCATCACTTGGCAGAGTGATAAGTATGATACCGGCGGTCGGGGTCGAACCGACACTCCCGTGAAGGAACGGGATTTTGAGTCCCGCGCGTCTGCCAATTCCGCCACGCCGGCAAAATAGTATGGAGGCGGCAACCGGACTCGAACCGGTGGTAAGGGTGTTGCAGACCCATGCCTTACCGCTTGGCTATGCCGCCTAGATAATGGAGCGGAAGACGGGGGTCGAACCCGCGACCTCCACCTTGGCAAGGTGGCGTTCTACCACTGAACTACTTCCGCAAAAGCTGGGGTACCTGGATTCGAACCAGGGCATGACGGGATCAAAACCCGTTGCCTTACCGCTTGGCTATACCCCAATAATACTGGGGCGGACGAGGGGAATTGAACCCCCGAATGCCGGAATCACAATCCGGTGCGTTAACCACTTCGCCACGACCGCCACGTTATTATTATATAGGATTTTAAAATTGTGAGAAAAACAAGGGGCGGACGAGGGGAATTGAACCCCCGAGTGCCGGAATCACAATCCGGTGCGTTAACCACTTCGCCACGACCGCCAACATATAATTTTAAAAAATGGCAGGGGCAGTAGGAATCGAACCCACATCGGAGGTTTTGGAGACCTCTGTTCTACCGTTAAACTATGCCCCTAAAAACTGGTGGTGGGGGGCAGATTCGAACTGCCGAACCCGAAGGAGCGGATTTACAGTCCGCCGCGTTTAGCCACTTCGCTACCCCACCTAATGGTGCCGGAGAAAGGACTTGAACCCTCAACCTACTGATTACAAGTCAGTTGCTCTACCAGTTGAGCTACTCCGGCA
>NZ_QLZQ01000007.1 GCF_003289925.1 Planococcus maitriensis
GTTGATTGCTCAATACTGCTGGCGTATCGCCGTCATAAGACGCGCGATTCGCTTTGATCTGCCGAAGCTGATCAGTAAGTTTGCCGCGATCGCTCGCGGCTGTATTATTGACGTTTTGCTGTTCAGTTTTCAAGGTTCATGTTGTGCACCTCTCTTGGCGACTTGACTAATATAGCACGCTGAAAAAATCTCGTCAAGCTTTTACGAGAAACTTTTACACTTCTTATTATAACGTAATATTCTTAATGTTCAACTAAAAAATTATTACAGTTTTGAAAGGGGTCCACTTCCTTTCATTCAAATACTTCCCTCCTTCTCCAATCGTTAATGATAGGCGATCTTAATTAAGAAGAAACCTCTGAATGAATCACCCGGTAATGATTTATTTAAATAAGCTTTCTTTTATAATAGAAGAAAGAATTCTTACAGACAAAAAGCCGCTGACATATGTCGGCGGCTTCTCTTTAAGCAAGAAATATAAAATACAAAACGAAGATAACAAACAGGCCATACATGATCGGGTGGATTTCTTTTCTTCTTCCCGCCACCATCATCGTGATGGGATAGAAAATGAATCCGATTGCGATCCCGGTAGCGATACTATACCCGAGCGGCATGGCAATCATCGTAAGGAATGCTGGAACAGCAATTTCAAACTTGCCCCATTCAATTTGGCCAAGAGCGGAGACCATCAAGACTCCAACGATAATTAATGCCGGAGCCGTGACCGCACTTGTAATCACTGATAACAAAGGATAGAAAAGAATCGCAACCAAGAAGAGGATACCTGTGACCACTGAAGCAAAACCGGAACGCGCTCCGGCTGCTACGCCAGACGTCGACTCAATGTATGAAGTCGTTGTCGATGTCCCGAAGATCGCTCCGCTCACTGTTGCAATCGAATCTGCGAGCAAAGCTTTTCCTGCGCGCGGCAATTTATTATCTTTCATTAAGCCGGCTTGGTTCGCGACTGCCACCAATGTTCCAGCAGTGTCAAAAAAGTCTACGAACAAAAATGTCAGGACGATAACAAGGAATTGAATGGTCATCAATGAACCCGGGTCGCTGAAGATCGGTTCGAGCGCAACACCGAATGTCGGCGCAAGGCTTGGAACATTCAAATCGATTACTGCAGTCGGCAAGCTGACTACTTGGAAGATCATCCCGACCACCGCAGCGATTAAAATCCCAAAGAAAATTCCACCCTTCACTCCGCGCACCATCATGATGACAGTGATGAACAAACCGAAAATCGCAAGCAAAGCCGAGCCATTCGTCAAATCGCCAAGGCCAACAAGCGTATCGGGATTGCCTACAACAATCCCTGCATTCTGCAGGCCGATAAACGTGATGTAAAGACCGATACCGGCGCCGACTGCGTACTTCAGCTGAGCCGGAATTGCATTGATGATCGTTTCACGAATACCTGACAAAGTCAGCAAAATGAAAATCAGCCCTGAAACCAATACTCCAGTCAATGCAGTTTGCCAAGGCACTCCGTACGTAAGAACAACTGTATAGGAGAAGAAAGCGTTGAGCCCCATTCCGGGCGCAAGAGCAAGCGGATATTTAGCGACGATTCCCATCAATAGGCTGCCAATAGCGGCTGCTAGAGCCGTAGCCATAAATACAGCCCCGTAATCCATGCGAAGGGCAGGGTCCAAATCTGGAATCGAGTCCATCGTCAGTGTCAGCGGGTTGACGACCAAGATATAAGCCATCGCCAAGAATGTGGTCAAGCCACCGATGAATTCCTGACGGTAGTTCGTCCCTAGTTCTTCAAATTGAAAATATTTCTTCATTCATAATTCCTCCGTATGCTTTTGTATAAGTCTACGTAAAAAACGCATACAGCGATTTGCCGTATGCGTCCGATTATCCCTGCCCGAAAACAGAGAGTCCCCCTATAGATGTGGCGGACTAAAATCGTAGTCGGATCATTTACGGTGAACCGGTAGAGACTTTCAGGCCATATCCCTGAATTTATACGACAAGCTTATTTAATTTCATATATAGAATACCACGATAGGTATTCGAAAACAAGACAAAACACGAACAATTATATCCTTTTTTTCACTGAAAGTTCGTAAAAAACAAAAAGACGGCTGCTGATGGCAGCCGTTTCTTTCTATTCCCACTCGATGGTTGCAGGTGGCTTGCTTGTAATATCGTACAATACACGGTTGATGTGATCTACTTCGTTGACGAGACGGACACTTATTTTCTCGAGTACATCCCATGGGATACGTGCCCAATCCGACGTCATGCCGTCAATCGATGTAACGGCACGGATGCCGATTGCGTAATCGTATGTGCGGGCATCGCCCATGACGCCGACGCTGCGGATATCCGGAAGCACCGTGAAGTATTGCCAAACATCGCGGTCAAGGCCGGCTTTCTTGATTTCATCACGCAAGATCCAATCCGATTCACGGACGATTTCAAGTTTTTCTTCCGTGACCGCTCCCATAATACGGATGCCGAGACCTGGGCCTGGGAATGGCTGGCGCCAAACGATTTCATCCGGCATGCCAAGCTCGGTGCCGAGTGCACGCACTTCATCTTTGAACAGCGTGTTGAGCGGTTCGATCAATTCGAACTGCATATCTTCAGGCAATCCACCTACATTGTGGTGGGATTTGATTGTTTGGGCTGTCGTTGTGCCGCTTTCGATAATATCCGTATAGAGCGTCCCTTGGGCAAGAAAGTCCATGCCTTTCAATTTCTCTGCTTCATCATCGAAGACATAGATGAATTCATTGCCGATGATTTTGCGTTTCTGTTCAGGGTCGCTTACGCCTTCAAGTTTTTTCAAGAAGCGCTCGCGTGCATCGATCTTGATGACGTTCATGTGGAAGCCGTCGGCGAAGGTTTTCATGACGCTTTCGGCTTCCCCTTTGCGGAGCAGGCCGTGGTCTACGAACATACATGTCAATTGATCACCGATCGCTTTATGGATCAGGACGGCAACAACTGAAGAATCGACGCCGCCGCTTAATGCGCAAAGGACTTTTTTGTCGCCCACTTGTTCGCGGATTTTCGCGATTTCCAATTCGATGTAGTTTTCCATCGACCATTCATCTTTCATGCCGCAAACATCGAAGACGAACTGGCGCAGCATTTCATTTCCGTAAACGGAATGGCGGACTTCCGGGTGATACTGGACGCCGTATAGTTTGCGCTCTTCGTTAGCCATTGCTGCGACAGGGCAGCCAGGGCTCGTAGCGATAACATCAAATCCAGGAGGCGCTGCAGTCACGAGGTCGCCGTGGCTCATCCAGACGATCTGCTCTTGTGGCACGTCTTTGAAAATGGAGCTTTCCTTCGTCAAGGTCAATTCGGCTTTGCCGTATTCGCGGTTGGAAGCTTTTTCGACTTTTCCTTCCATACGCAATGCCATCAATTGCATGCCGTAGCAAATGCCCAATATCGGCAGTCCCATTTCAAAAATCTCCGGATCGATGGAGAATGCATTTTCGTCATAGACGGAATTCGGTCCTCCGGAGAAAATGATTCCTGTGGCATTCATTTCCTTGATTTCAGTCGCGGTGATCGTGTGCGGGTGGAGTTCGCTATAGACACCGATTTCCCGGATGCGGCGCGTGATCAATTGGTTGTATTGGCTGCCGAAATCCAAGACGACGATTTTTTTCTGTTCCTTCAACATAGGGCTGACTGGCAAATCCTTCACCTCTTCTATTCGATTCAGGCCACAATATAAAAAAGAACGCGAAAAATCACTCCTCGCGTTCTTGTCCTCTACGATAAAAAGACGAATGCGCATGCAAACAAGCATGCGTCATCCGCCTTCATAGTCAAGTCATTTCCGGTGACTTGGTAGAGACATCCGAACCGTATCATCGGACATATATGAGGGCACTGTATTCTATAATTTTCTCAATTGTACAGGCTAGTGTTTTCAAAATCAACCGCTTGTCCGATTGATTAAATTTTCCCAACTTTCCTTCAGTTTCGGCCAATCGACCGATTCGGTGTCCCCGCCATACACGGATTTTTCATACACTGCCGTCAATTCCGTCATTTCTTTCGTCCCATAGAACGAATCGACGTATTCGGCATATGATCGCAATGTTTGGCCCGGAGCCCGCTTTATTCCATACAGCTCCAGTTGCTTCAAAAGCCGCAGATAGGCTTTTTCGAAGGTTTCCGCATCCTCCTTCTTACGGCGGTAATACGGAATCAGTACTTTGGGCAGCCATTTCTTACGGACCTTGAATAGCATTAAAGCGAATAACAGCAGGCCGATTGTGGCTGCGATGAGCTTTCCTGCGTGTTCAGAAACGAATTCCAGGAACCGCTCACCCGCTGTCGGTCCGGCATCTGTTCCTGTGCCGCCATCCGGCTGCTCAGGCTGCGCTTCGGGTTCAGGTTCAGGGCGGTCGGGCATCTCCTCTTCTTCCGGTTCAGAAGCGTCGATTTCCAAATCGAAATCAATGGAAGATGATCCAGTGAAACCGATGGTCGGCTCGAACATCATCCAGCCCACCCCCGGCATATAAGCTTCCACCCATGAGTGTGCATTATTGTTCGTCACTTCGTAAACATCATAGCCATCCACAGTATCGATGACCTCCCCTTCGTTAAAGCCTTTCACCCAGCGTGCGGGAATATCCAGCGAACGCAGCAAAACGACCATCGAGGTGGAGAAATTATCGCAGTACCCGCGCTGTGTTTCAAAGAGGAATTGATCGACATAATCCTGATCTTCCGCTGGAACGGCGATATCGCTCTGGCTGTATTCAAAACCATTAGTACTGAAATAACGTTCGACTGCCTGTGCTTGTCCGTAAACCGTGTCGGAACCGGCAGCGATTTCTTCCGCCAATTCCCTGACCCGTTCAGGCAATTCGTCAGGCAATTGCAGATAGCGGTCGTATTCTGGCGGCAGTTCTGCAAGTTCTTCTGTATCTGTTTCACGCAGCGCAGTCAGGCTATAGGAAGGTTCGCTGTAGAACACTTCATAGACATCGGGTTCGAAAGCCGCATTTTCCTGCAATGTGTCAAAGCGCTGCTGAATCGGATCGTAGCGATAATCAAGCGTTTCTTCCATCAAGAAAGAGCTGGTTCCATAAGGATAGAGCACAAACGGGAAAGGCAACTGCATATCCACGAGGGCAGATGAACGCTCCTCGCCTTCCGGAGGGAAGTCTGTTGCGACTTCATCCCCATTTCGGTAAAGCTGCTCTTGGGCATCTTCTTCCGAAAGCTCCCATCCTTTTGTCGTATAGACATCTTTCACTTCGACTTTCCAGTACTGGCCTTCTTCCACTTCCGCCCTGAAGACAGTCGTATCATCAGAGACAAAAGAGCCACCGAGCTGCGAATCATCCACGCCGTAGCCTATGCGCCCGACGCCCCCTTCCCCGACACCGCCCTTTCCGGAATAGGAGGTGATGTACGGAACAGGATCAGGCCAAATCGGCTCGGCTTTCGGCAGATAAAATGCAAGGGCCGTCGAAGCGACCAACAGCAATAATAAGGGAATCGAAAAGACCAGCAATTTATCCGTCTTCGCTGCCGCTCCGTACCGCTCCATCCATCTTGCCAGATGCAATAGCCCTGCCAACAATAAGCCTATGACCATGATGCGGACTATCGCTGCATCACCCGAATATGGGCTGAACGTATCCAGCACAGCAACAAAAATGACCGTCAATAGATAGAACAGGAAAATACTCAGTCGGAAACTGACCCAATAATGGATCAGATAAATAGCCATCCACAACAGGGCAAAAAACAGGACGGTGCGGAACACATCAGTCGTCGCCTGCCAATCTTGGCTGAAGAGCGCCGATAAGCTGATGCTCGCCTGCTCTAAGATAAACCCTATGCTGTCTGCCGTAAAAAAGAGATTTCCTGTATAAACATAGACAATAAACCATAGAATATAAAACAATTTCAGGGGGCCGGTGACCCACCACGGAATGTCAAAAAACGCCATGATGAGGCCAAGCGCCACAAAAGCCAAAAACAGCCGATGATGGCCGGTTTCGGTCAATTCGATGACAGGGCGGAGCCATTCCGACAATAGGAAAAACACCAATATATACAATAAGCCCATAAATACTTTATTTTTTCTGATGGATGTCATGAACGGTTCGCCTCCATAAACGCCGAAGCGAAATTCTCAGGCCCGATCAGTTTTACGCGGAACCCTTTGGATCTGGCATATTGATGGTTTTTTTCATCTTCCGTTGTGATTGACTGCCCTTTTTCTGTCACGACCAAGCATAAGCATTGGCTTAAGCCTGTTACGTTCCGGCGGATTTCATCGACCATTTCGCGCGATAATGCCCCCGTCACATAGACTAAACTCGACACGCGGACTTGTTTCAAGTCGTGGCCGACCACAGCCGCAATCGGCCGGTCCAAGTCATCCTGGACTTTCGCCAAATGATAGAGGGCACGCTGCAATTGTTCATCATTTTGGATCAGCGGGAAAAAAGCGCGCGGTGTGCCGGCGGATAAATAGGCGACACTGGCGTGGGATGCCACTACAGAAGTAAGGATCGAGGCGATCAATTCGACTTGTATTTCGAAAACCGGAGACGGGGAACGGTCATCGAGCAAGAATAGATCCTGCGATTGGCGGTCTTCGAATTCTTTCGTGCGCATCGTCTGCGTACGCGCAAACGATTTCCAGTGGATCCACGAGACCCGGTCTCCCGGCTGGTAATCGCGGATGCCGCTGGCCATCGTAGTATCTTTCACCAAGGTAAATGGCGCGGCGATCGAGCCCTGGTCAAAACTGGAACCGATCGGGCGATACATCATGTCAACAGTGTTAGGGTAAACCAGTATAGCCTCTCGGATCGGCAACAGCTGGCGTTTTTTCACCCACCCGAAAAAATCGGCGGTTTCTACCGTGACGCCCTCTAACACATGTTCACCTCTCGGCATTTCATCGATTTCATAGGTCCAGGAAAATTCCTGGCGAAACCCCGGCAGCAACAGCTGCCGGCCTGCTTCCGCCATGCGGACTTTAAGCCGTGCAGATTGCGCCTGTTCCTCGAGGACGGTGTAAAGCAGCGGAAACGGAAACGCTCGCCGGACGGTGACAGTGGCCGAAAAGCGATGGCCGCTCCGCACTCGTGGCGTATGGACTGTCCGTTCCGCACGCAAATTGCGCAATGGATAGAACGACAACAGGACAGAATAAAGAATGAAAGGAACAGATACGTAGAAAATGAACCAACTAACAAAGCCGCCTTGAAACATGGCGAATGAAAAAGTCAAAAAAAGCAGGATGAGCACAAATATCATCCTGCCCGACGAACCTAAAATTTGTTTGACCCGCTTCATTGATTCACAAGCCTTTGTACAGGAACGCGTGTCTTGGCAATGATGCGCTCTGTCAATTCTTCAGCTGTAATGCCGTCATACCGGGCCTCCGAACGAAGCATGATGCGGTGGCCAAAGACGAATTTCGCCAAATATTGGATATCATCCGGTGTGACATAATCCCGCCCTTTCAGCATCGCATAGGCTTGCGCCGCTTTCATCAAGGCAATCGAACCGCGCGGGCTGACCCCGAGATAGACATATGGATCACGGCGCGTTTGTGTCGCCAATTCCACGATATAAGTGCGGATTGTATCGTCCACGCGAATCGTCCGCACTTCTTCCTGCAGCTTGAGCAATTCTTCGAGCGTCAGCACCGATTCAAGTTCTTCAATCGGCGGGATGGATTGGGAACGGGTCAACACTTCGATTTCTTCTTCCCGCGTCGGATAGCCCATTTTCACTCTCAGCAAAAAGCGGTCCAATTGCGCTTCCGGCAATGGATAGGTTCCTTCGTATTCGATCGGGTTTTGGGTCGCCATGACGAAAAACGGTTTCGGGATCTGCATCGTCACGCCGTCTGTTGTGACTGACGCCTCCTCCATCGCTTCCAATAAGGCGGACTGGGTTTTCGGCGACGTCCGGTTGATCTCATCCGCCAAGACGATATTGCCCATGATCGGGCCCGGGCGGAAATGGAATTGCATGTCTTTCGGGTTATAGATGGACACGCCCACCACGTCTGAAGGCAGTAAGTCCGGGGTGAACTGGATGCGCTTGAAATCAGCCCCGACTGATTTTGCCAGTGCCCGGACAAGCATCGTCTTGCCGACGCCCGGTACATCTTCAAGCAAAACATGGCCATGTGATAATAAAGCGACCAAACTCAACTCGGCGATTTCGCGCTTCCCGATAATCACTTTTTCGATATTATCTATGACTTTCCCTAATCGTTCTGTCGCTTTCATATCGGTTCCTCCTATATATGTGAAAAAGGTTTTGAATTGTCACAATCTTATTGCCATCATAGCGGATTCCAAGCGATAACTCAACTTAGCCACCACGGCAAGCCGGCTCAGCAGGCCATTCGAAACTATGCGCCAAATAGAAAAAAGCGGGAAAAGCATATGCTTTTCCCGCCTTGTAGTCCTACTTAATTGTTTTTCCAGAAATCATCGAAAATCGTTACAGGCAAATGGCGCTTATGTTGTGTTTTCAGATAATAGCCTTCCAGTTTTTCACGCGCCTCTGACGGAATCTCCTTGCCTTCCAAATAATCGTCGATTTGGTCATAGGTGATGCCGAGCGCGACTTCATCCGGAATGGCGGGCTTATCTTCTTCCAAATCGGCCGTCGGCACTTTTGTATACAAGTGCTCCGGCGATCCGAGCGCTTTGAGCATTTCACGCCCTTGCCGCTTGTTCAAGCGGAACAAAGGCATTACGTCAGCTGCACCGTCGCCGTATTTTGTGTAAAACCCAGTAATCGCTTCAGCCGCATGATCTGTCCCGAGAACGACTGCATCATGCATGGCGGCGACCGAATACTGTGCTTTCATGCGTTCGCGTGCCTTTTCATTGCCTTTCGCGAAATCCGTCAACTCGATGCCTTCTGCTTCCAGTGCACGGTCGCTTGCATCGACTGCTTCTTTAATATTGATCGTATAAATTTTGGTCGGCTTAATGAAATCGATGGCATCCCGTGCATCATGTTCATCGAATTGAACCCCGTATGGCAGGCGCACGCCGTAAAAGCCGTAAGTTTGGCCGCCTTCTTCCTCGTTCAATTCATCGACGGCCATTTGCGCCAGCTTGCCGGCAAGAGTCGAATCCTGGCCGCCCGAGATGCCAAGCACAAATCCCTTTAGAAATGAATGATGCTTCAAATACTCTTTCAGGAATTCGACCGTGCGCTTTACCTCTTCCTGCGGGTTGATCGAAGGCTGTACCTTCAGTTCATTGATGATCTGCTGTTGTAATGTCGACATGTGGATCCTCCTTATTTGTTCGTGAATTCCTGAACCGATTCCCGTACTTCCTGGATATTCCGCATTTTGTTATTCCAGCATTTCTCACTCAAATCAACCGGATATTCTTCCGGGTTGAGCGACCGCTTGTACTCATCCCACAGCAAGTCGAGTGTCCCGACTGCGTATTTCTGTATTTCTTCCAGCGGCGGGCTCTCGTAAATGACTTCTCCCGCTTCGATGACTTTCTGATGGATGTTCACGGCATCGAAATTGGTGACGAACTTCGAGACGAATGTATGGACAGGGTGGAACATTTTCAAGCGTTCTTCAGAAGCGGGGTTTTCGTCATGCATTGTAATGTAATCACCTTCTGATTTCCCATTTTCCCTATCTATAATCCGGTAAACGTTTTTCAAACCTGGAGTCGTCACTTTTTCCGCATTGCCGGAAATCTTGATGGTATCTTCCATTTCGCCTGCACTGTTTTCGATTGAAACGAGTTTATAGACCGCGCCCAGCGCTGGCTGGTCATACGCAGTGATAAGCTTCGTCCCGATTCCCCATGCATCGACGCGGGCTCCCTGGGCTTTCAAGTTGAGGATGGTGTATTCATCCAAATCGTTGGAGACGACCACTTCGGTGTCAGGGAACCCTGCATCATCGAGCATTTTCCGCGCTTCCTTGGACAAAAAGGCAATATCGCCGCTATCCAGGCGGATGCCGCGGAAATTGATTTTATCTCCGAGCTCCTTGGCCACTTGGATCGCGATCGGCAGGCCGGACTTCAAGGTATCGTATGTATCGACCAGGAACACGCATTCACGGTGGCGCTTCGCATAAGCATGGAATGCTTCGTATTCATCTTTATAGGCCTGGATCATGGAATGGGCATGCGTACCTGCGGCCGGAATGCCGAATAACTTGGCGGCGCGGGTGTTGCTGGTCGCCTCTAAACCGCCGATGTAGGCGGCACGGGTGCCCCAAATCGCTGCATCCATCTCCTGTGCGCGGCGCGTGCCGAATTCCATGACACGCTCAGTGCCCACGACTTGTTTGATGCGGCTCGCTTTTGTAGCAATCAAGGTTTGGTAGTTGACGATATTAAGAAGTGCCGTCTCGACCAATTGCGCTTCCAAAAGAGGTGCTTCGATGCGGATCAACGGTTCATTTTGGAAAACAAGCTCACCTTCGACAACTGAGTATACGTCTCCCGTGAAACGGACTTCTTTTAAGTAATCCAAAAAATCTTCCTTATAGCCTAGTTCGTTGCGCAAATAAGCGATATCACTTTCCGAAAAATGGAAGTTCTTCAAATAATGAAGTATTCTCTTAAGCCCCGCAAATGTGGCATAACCATTGCCGAATGGCAATTTACGGAAAAATAGTTCAAAAACCGCTTTCCGTTCATGCATCCCATCCGCCCAATAGGTTTCAGCCATATTGATCTGGTATAAATCGGTATGTAATGCCAAGCTGTCATCTGCATAACGCGTTTCCACAAAAATCCCCTTCTTCCACAGTAATGACTATCATTATACATCAAATTCCTTATTTTATAAGACATTGAATTCCCATAGAAGCCCTATCATTGACATATACCCAAAATTATGAGATAGTATTCAGAGTTAACTACGAGGTAACATATAAATTTTGATAATCTGGCATTCTACGCAATGTTTTTGAAGATACTTATTCACACTGGCGCGATTACAGGATCGCAAGGACGTAAAAGAAGGTAGGGTTTACGTTGCTTAAGTTTTAAACACCCAGTGGAACTATTACCGCGGCAATGAAAGCAAACACTTTCAATGGAAATGATTCCCCGTTCGTTACGGGTTGATATTTTGGTCAAAACACATGATTGTTACCTAATAAACAAAGGGCTGTCCTCATCCGAGGGCAGCCCTTTTCCAATGCTCTAATACTTCAATGCGACGTTTTTCAAAACGGTATAATTGCGCAAGGCTTCAAGCCCTTTCTCCCGCCCAAAACCGCTTTTTTTATAGCCTCCGAACGGCATCTGCACACCGCCGCCGGCACCGTAATTATTGATGAACACTTGTCCTGCACGGATTTTCGAGGCAACGCGGTGAGCCCTTGCGCCATCTGATGTCCAGACGCCCGCCACCAAGCCATAATCCGTTCCATTCGCAAGCCGTATCGCCTCCTCTTCCGTCTCAAATGCGAAAGCCGCAACGACCGGCGCAAAGATCTCTTCCTGGGCGACATAACTTTTCGGCGATAGGCCTTCAATGATGGTCGGCTGGAAAAAATAGCCGCCGGACAGTTCTTCACGCTCTTCCCTTTTGCCTCCGCAGAGGAACTTCGCGCCTTCTCCCCTTGCGGTTTCCATGAAGCTTTCGATGCGCTCATATTGTTTTTCATTCAGTACAGGGCCAAGGTCAAAATCGTCTTCACCTTTGCCAAGACGGACAGCGCTTAAACGTTCAGACAGTTTTTTTAGAAACTCCTCTTTGATCGATCGATGAATCAGCAATCTGGAGCCCGCCGAACATGTCTGCCCCGCATTCTGGATAATGGAACGCATTACCCAGTCGAGCGCTTCCGCCTGGTCGCAGTCCTCGAACAGGATATTCGGTGATTTGCCCCCGAGTTCGAGCGTGACCGGTTTGACATTTTTCGCGGCTGCAGCCATGACGGCAGAACCGGTCTGGACCGACCCTGTAAACGTAATATGGTCGATATCAGGATGTTCGCAAAGCGCCGCACCGGCCTCAAAGCCGTATCCCGTGACGACATTGAAGACCCCTTTTGGCAACTCGGTCTGATCGATGATTTCCGCAAGCCTTAGCGCCGTTAAAGGCGTATCTTCCGCAGGCTTTGCAACGACTGTATTACCGGTCGCGATCGCGGCTGCCGCCGAACGCGCAATGATCTGCAGCGGGTAATTCCACGGCACGATATGGGCGGTCACGCCAATCGGTTCACGCACGGTGTAATCGAGAATGCCGGGCTGTACCGGAATCGTTTCGCCGAAAATCTTGTCGGCCATGCCGGCATAGTATTCAAAATACTGGGCAGCTGCCTCGACATCTTTCCTGCCTTGTGCCAGGGGCTTTCCGGTGTCACGCGTTTCAAGAAGCGCGATCGCTTCCAGGTCTTCCCGCAAGGCTGCCGCGATTTTGTGCATGATTCGCCCACGCTCGGCCGGATGGAATTGCTGCCATTCTTCCGATTCAAAGCAAGTTCTCGCAGCGGCCACTGCACGGTCGATATCTTCCGCTTTGCCCCTCGGCACTTGCGCCAGTATTGCACCGGTCGATGGATCTTTCGTTTCGAAACATTCCTGGCTGGCGCTATCCTTCCATTCCCCTGCCATATACATTTTCTTTTTACTCATTCGCTCGCTTCCTTCCATTAGATTCCCCGTCCGCCATCGACATTGACGACGCTTCCAGTCATCATTTTCGCTAAATCCGAACTCATGTACAGGAGGGCATTGGCAATGTCCTGAGGCTGGATCAAGTCGCCAAGCGGCACGCTTTTTCGGAATGTATTTTCTTTCATCGACTCCACATCGGCTCCCGCTGCTGTAAATTCCCCGAGCATTTGGGTATCAGATGGCCCGGGGTTGATGCAGTTGACGCGAATGTGATGAGGGGCCAGTTCGATCGCCAAGGCTTTCGTCAACGATACCGCAGCGCCTTTGGATGCGATATAGGCATTCAATCCAGGGCGCGGGCGTTCAACGGAAATCGATGCTACATTCAAGATCGAGCCTGAACCCTGGCGTTTCATATACGGGACCGCTGCCCGTGAGGTGAGGAAGACCGCTTTTGTATTGATGGAAAAGATCCGTTCCCACATTTCCAGGGAAACGTCTTCGATATCCGTTGCCGATTGGGCGATCCCGGCGACATTCGCCAATATATCGATGCGTCCATAGGAATTGTGGATTTCTTCAAAAGCAGCTTCAACGCTTGCTTCATCAGTCAAGTTGCTATTGACGACCAGCAATTTCCCTTGATGCCGGTTTTTCAATTCACCTAATGAATCCGTCCGGATATCGAGGGCAGCGACGTTCGCGCCGCTTTCAAGGAAACTTTCCACGGCCGCTTTGCCCATGCCGCCGCCGGCTCCGGTAATGACTGCTGTTTTGCCATCCAATCGAATCTCCATTTAACGCCCTTCTTTCACTGTGATTTGTTCTTTCACCGCTTGCCTGATCGCCGAACCGAGCTGTTCGGTAGTGGCGTCTCCCCCAAGATCCGGGGTGCGTACCTTTCCTTCGCCCAGCACTTGCTCGATTGCCGACACGATTGCCTTTGCCAATTCCGGCCTGCCGAGATGGTCGACCATTAATGCCGCTGACCAAATCTGGGCGATGGGGTTGGCGATGCCTTTGCCTGCGATGTCCGGTGCAGAACCGTGAATCGCTTCAAACATCGAAGGGAAATCACGTTCCGGGTTGATGTTGCCGGATGGCGTAACGCCGAGCCCGCCGACAATGGCCGCACCTAAATCCGTCAAAATATCGCCGAACAAGTTCGAGGCAACCACCACATCGAATGATTCCGGGCGTTCGACGAAATAGGCGGCAAGTGCATCGATGAAATAACTTTCGAGTTCGATGCCATCATACTCCGCTGCCACCGCAGCGACCGCTTCATCCCACAATTTCATGGAATGGATGATGGCGTTCGACTTCGTGGCACTCGTCACTTTTTTCCGGCCTGTAGCTTGCGCATATTCATACGCATAGCGGGTGATGCGCTCGACACCTGCGCGGGTGATGACTGTATTTTGTATCGCCATCTCCTGCGGCTGTTCCGCATACAAACGCCCGCCGACGTTCGAGTATTCCCCTTCCGCATTTTCACGGAACACGATGAAATCGACGGGCGCCTCATTTTTCAGCGGCGACTCGATTCCCGCCAGCCGTTTGATCGGCCGCATATTGACATATTGGCGGAAGTTTTTGCGGATCGGCATGATCAATTGCCATATGCTGATTTCATCCGCAACGCGTGCATCGCCGATAGCACCAAACAAAATTGCGTCGAAAGCTTTTAATTGCTCAAGGCCGTCTTCCGGCATCATGGTACCGTGTTCCAAGTAATGTTCACTATTCCAGTTGAATTCGGTAAAGCGGATGTCGAATTCCGGGTCCACTTCGCGGATCAGTTCCAGCACGCGAACCGCTTCTTTCGTCACATCCGGCCCGATGCCATCACCCGGCAACACCGCTATATTATAAGTCGCCATGAATTTCCCCCTAACTTAATCTCCTAATAAGAACAAACTGATTTCCGGGATAAAGGACAAAATGATTACGTCGATCACCATGATGAGAATGAAAGGCACAATCGCCCGAAGCAGGCTTTCGAATTTGGTGCCCGCGATATTCGCGGCCACAAACAAGTTAACCCCCACTGGCGGCGTGATGAAGCCGATGCCGAGGTTGACGACCATAATTATGCCAAAATGCACCAAATCGATGCCGAGCGCACTTGCAATCGGGGCAAGAATCGGCGTCAGGATGATGATGGCTGCAGACGTCTCGAGGAAAATCCCGCAAAGCAACAGCACTAAATTGATGATCAATAAAGCGATAATCCAATTGTCCGTCAAACTCAACATCATTTCCGTCAATTCAGCCGGAATGCGCTGGCGCGTCAGATAATAGCCGAAAACAGAGGCCCCTGCGATGATGAACATGATGACCGCAGTCGTCACGACAGAAGAAGAGAAAATCGCCGCAAGATCCGTGAACTTGATTTCCCGGTAAACGAACAAGCCGATGACAAGTCCGTAGACCACCGCGACCACTGCCGCTTCTGTCGGTGTGAAAATGCCGCCATAGATGCCGCCAAGAATGATGACCGGCATCAATAATGCAAGAAACGCATCCATAAATGCTTTGAAAAAATCTTTCGCCCCGAATTTCTCGCCCCCGCCGTAACCTTGTTTCAAGGAAATGAAATAGACGAGCAAGATCAAAGACAACATGACCATAAGACCCGGTACGATTCCGGCGATGAACAAATCACCGACCGAGACGCCCGCTGCTACACCATATAAAACAAGCGGGACGCTAGGCGGGATCATGATTCCGATGGTACCGCCAGCTGCTTGAATGGCAGTGGAAAAGCTTTTATCGTAGCCTTTATTGACCATTGCAGGAATCATCAGCGCCCCGACCGCAGCTGTCGTGGCGGCCGCTGAACCGGAAATCGCCGCGAAAAATGCACAGGCGACAATGGAAACAATCCCGAGCCCGCCTTTGACGCGGCCGAAGATGACATTCGCCAAATGAATCAAGCGGTTTGAAATCCCGCCGCTTTCCATCAATTTACCTGCCAGGATGAAAAATGGAATCGCCATCAATGGAAAGGAATCGACCGAATTGAACATGCGCTGGATGATGACAATGATCGATACATTGCCTTCAAAATAAAAAATCAACGCGGAAGCCAGCCCGAGTGCTATCGCAATCGGGACGTTAATCAAAAACAAGGCGATCAGCAGCACAAACAATAAGAGGGCCATATTCACACACCCCCGCTTTTGAAGTCTTGCTTAAAGCGTGCAGCCATGTTGATGATCAATACGGCACCGCTGATTGGGATGATCATGTAAATCGCCCCCATCGGTATGCGCAAAACCGGCGAAGACTGCGCCATGCCTTGCATCGCTAAATTATATCCTTCGACCACCATGAGCAAAAAGAACATGAGGCTCGCAATTGTGGCAATGATATAAAGCACTTTCCTGCCAGGCGTACGGAATAGGTTGACGAAAAACTCCATGCCGATATGCGCTTTTAGCGACATTGCATAAGCTGCACCTAAAAATGTCAGCCAAATCAAGCTGTAACGGGCCACTTCTTCCGTCCAGGCGAGCGGCGAACCGAGCACGAACCGGAAAATGACCTGAAGAAAAACAACTGTCACGAGCACTGCCATGAGCAGGTTCAAGAAATGCTTAATTCCTGAATTCAAATAACCGATCCATTTCATCATCGATTTCCCCCGATAGAAAAAAGAGAGAAGACACTCTCTCTTTTTTAAGTTTCAATTATAGTTTACTAAGGCCGTTTCATTAGCCAGCAAAAACGTCCTTTGACAGAAGCGCTCCCTTACTGGGCATCTAAAATACGATTCAGTAATTCCTGATGCTCGATTTGGTCATAAACCGGGCGTACCGCTTCCTGGAACGGGGCAGTATCGATGTCCTCAATGATTTCCATGCCCTCATCTTTCAGGTTCTGCAAGGACTCCTGCTCCATTTCGACAATAAGGTCACGCTCCATGGCGCCCACTTTCTGCCCTTCCTCCATGACGATATCGCGCAGGTCTTCCGGAAGTTCGTCATATGTCTGCTGGCTCATCATGTAAATGGCAACAGAGTAGACATGGCCCGTCAAGCTCATATACTGCTGGTTCGCATCGAACAAGCTGAACTGGTCCGCTACGATCGCCGGGTTTTCCTGGGCATCCACGACGCCTTGCTGGAGTGCCGTGATCGCTTCTGTCCAGGCCATCGGTGTCGGCTGTGCCCCTAGTTCTTCAAATGCCGCCAAGTGGATTTCGTTTTCCTGGGTACGGATTTTCAGGCCTTCCAAATCGGCAGGCGTATTGATCGGACGCACAGCGTTCGTCACATGGCGGTAGCCGTTTTCTCCCCAAGACAAACCGATGATGCCATTCTCTTCAAGCTTCGTGAACAATTCATCGCCGATCTCCCCTTCGAGAATTTCTACTGCAGAGTCACGGTCGTTGAACAGGAAAGGCACATCCAAAACGCCAAGCTCAGGCACGAAATTGGTGACCGGCGCTGTAGAAGAAACGACCAGGTCGACCGTGCCAAGTCCCATGCCTTCAGTCAATTCGCGTTCCGCACCGATTTCACTGTTGGCGAACACCTCGATTGTTACACGGCCATCCGTGCGTTCTTCCACGTTTTCAGCCATCTCCAAAAAGCCGAGATGATACGGATGGTCTTCAGGCAATGAATGCCCCGCCTGCAGGTTAAAAGTTTCTCCTGAATCCCCGCCGGACGTGTCCCCTTCTGAACTTCCGCACGCCGTTAAAGCAAGCGCGCCTCCAACCAATACTGTTGCAAACCCCATTTTCTTCATCGCCATCTTGTTTCCCCCTTTGTTTATTGTTTATTGCATTGCTGCAGAATTGCCGGTTTCATAAAACAGCTTTCCAGGATTCAAGAGATTTTGCGGGTCCAAGGTTTTTTTCAGGGCCTGCATGACACTATACGCATTGCCATGTTCAAGTTGCTGATACTTCGCCTTGCCGATGCCGACTCCGTGTTCACCGGTACATGAACCGCCTTTTGACAAAGCATATTCAACAATCGCCCGGTTAAATGCTTCCGCTTTCGCCATTTCCTCGGGATTTTCAACGTCAATCATCAACAGTGCATGGTAATTGCCATCTCCTACATGCCCGAGAATGCCCCCTTCAAGCCCTTCGGCGCGCAGTGCTTCCTGTGCAGCGTGGATGCCGCCCGCCAATTGTGAAATCGGCAGGCAGACATCCGTCACCATCATTTTTTTGCCTGGATTCGCCCGCATCGCTGCATAAGCTAAATTGTGGCGGGCATCCCATAATTGGGCTCTAGCCAGTGAATCTTTTTCGAATTTGAAATTGCTGCATCCATTATCGGATAAAATATCACGGGCAAAATCGACGTCTTGCATGAGCCCTGCTTCGTTGCCATGGAACTCGAGAAATAATGTCGGGACTTCCGGGTAGCTGGTATGGCTGTATGCATTCACCTGGGCGATCGATGCCGCGTCCACCAATTCGATACGCGCGACCTGGATGCCTGCAGACTGAATCGCCACCACCGCCGAGACGGCTTCATCTATAGAAGAAAAGTCCGCCCGTCCCGCGATAGTCATTTCCGGTATCCCGTAAACTTGCAAGGTGAGCTCCGTAAATGCGCCGAGCGTGCCTTCCGAACCAACGAATAAGCCGTTCAAGTTATAGCCCGAAGATGATTTGACCGCCAAATTACCGGTATGGATGATTTCGCCGTTAGCAAGCACCACTTCAAGATCCCGGACTTGGTCGCGCATGACGCCATAGCGGACAGAAGTCGTCCCGCTCGCATTCGTCGCCGCCATGCCCCCCAGTGTTGCATCGGCTCCAGGGTCTACAGAAAAGAACAGGCCGTGCTTTTTCAATTCCTGGTTCAGCTTCGATCGGGTCACGCCAGGCTCCACACGGACGAGAAAATCTTCCGGCTTTATTTCCAGCACTTTATCCATCAATGAGAAATCCATCGTAATGCCGCCTGCATATGGAATGACATGCCCTTCAAGGCTAGTGCCGAGCCCGAATGGAACGATGGGGATTTCATGCTTGCCGGCAATTTTCATGACCCGGCTTACTTCTTCAGACGATAATGGAAAGACGACGGCATCAGGACGGGCCGGTGTATGGTACGACTCGTCCCGGCTATGCTGGTCGAGAACGGCGCTATTCGTGGTCACCCGATCAGCAGCCAATGCCTGCTTGAGTTCTTCCAGATAACTCATGCTGGTTCCTCCTTGCAGATTTTATCTATTTAAATAATCCGTAACCGCTCCTTTGGAAGAGCAGGAAACATTATGTGCGTATTTTCCAAGCACGCCTTTGCGGTAAAGCGGCGGCGCTGTCCATTCGCTTCTGCGTTTTTCCAGTTCTTCTTCCGATACGTCCATGGAGATTTCCTGCAGGTCCGAGTCGATCGTCACCATATCGCCTTCTCGGAGCAAAGCAATCGGTCCGCCCGATTGCGCTTCCGGCGAGATGTGGCCGACGACGAGGCCGTGCGTGCCGCCTGAGAACCTTCCATCAGTCAATAGCGCGACGGATTCGCCCATGCCTTTTCCGACGAGGATCGCTGAAATCGACAGCATTTCCGGCATGCCCGGGCCGCCTTTCGGGCCGACGTAGCGGATGACGAGAACGTCGCCGTCATTGATTTCATTTGCCATGACCGCTGCAGTCGCTTCTTTTTCATTATCGAAGACGCGTGCCGGGCCTGTATGGCGGTTGACTTTGACGCCTGACACTTTCGCAACTGCGCCTGTGGGGGACAGATTGCCTTTCAGGACGATCAGCGGGCCGTCTTTTCGTTTTGGGTTGTCGAACGGCATGATGACGTCCTGGCCTTCTTCAAGGCTCGGTGCTTCCTGCAAGTTCTCTGCGACTGTCTTTCCTGTAACCGTCATGCAGTCGCCGTGCAAATAACCGGCTTCCAATAGCATTTTCATGACCGCCTGAACGCCGCCGACCCGGTGAAGGTCCTGCATGACGTATTTTCCGCTCGGCTTCAAATCCGCAATATGCGGAACCGTTTTTTGGAGGCGGTTGAAATCGTCGATCGTCAAATCCACTTCCGCGGCGTGCGCAATCGCCAATAGGTGAAGGATCGCGTTCGTCGAACCGCCGAGTGCCATGACGACCGTGATGGCGTTCTCGAACGCTTCCTTCGTCATGATGTCTTTTGGGTAGATGCCAAGCTCGAGCAAATTATGCACGGCTTTACCGGCAGCTTCACAGTCCGCTTCCTTGTACTCCGACACGGCCGGGTTCGAGGAACTTCCCGGCAAGCTCATGCCCATCGCTTCCGCTGCTGACGCCATCGTATTCGCTGTATACATGCCGCCGCATGAACCCGCGCCCGGGCATGCGCTGCATTCGATCTTGCGCAAGGCCGAATCATCGATAGCCCCATTATTATGCTGGCCAACGCCTTCAAATACGGAGACGATATCGATGTCCTGGCCGTTATAGCGCCCTGCTGCGATGGTTCCGCCGTAGACGAAAACTGCCGGCACTTCGGAGTTGGCGATGGCGATCAAACAGCCGGGGATGTTTTTATCGCAGCCCCCGATTGCGACAAGCCCGTCCAAGCTTTCTGCGCCGACGACCGTCTCGATGGAATCCGCGATGACATCACGGCTCGATAGGGAATACTTCATGCCTTCGGTCCCCATGGAAATCCCGTCGGAAACGGTGATCGTATTGAAGATGAACGGGACGGCTCCCGCGTCTTTCGCCCCTCTTTTGGCAGCTCTTGCCAATTCATCGATATGTATATTACACGGCGTCACTTCGCTCCATGTGCTTGCGATGCCGACCATCGGCTGCTCGAATCCTTCATCCGTCACTCCGACCGCCCTCAGCATGGCACGGTTGGGCGCTTTCATCGCCCCTTCGCTGAACACTTTACTCTTGATGCGCAAATCTTTTTTCATGTTATCCTATCCTTTCTATGTAGCGGCTATGTGGATTTATGGGCATTCATATACCTTGAGTGCCCGCTTGGCTCAACTAGCAAGCAGCAGGAAACAGTTTGCCGGCTGATTTGAGTTTCTCTTAATTATAGAGGACATTTTTCAGAATTCAATGAATAAAACGATAATTAATAATAATATTTCACAATTTGTCACACATATTTTATATGTATACGCTCTCATACGGTATGAAAGTATTTTCGCTTATCTACAGACAATTCGGTGCATAAATTTACATAGCGCGCTATAACAATAAAAAAGCACGCGCTGCAAAAGCTGCGTGCTTTCTGCCGAACTATCCCAATTTAAAGCAGATGACTTTCGTATCCGTCATTTCCTGGATTGCGTATTTAACGCCTTCCCTGCCGAGCCCCGACTGTTTGACACCGCCGAACGGCATGGCGTCGATGCGGAAATCGCTGCTGTCGTTGATCATGACGCCGCCCACTTCGAGCTCCTCGATCGCCCGGTGCGCATGATCGAGATTTTTCGTAAAGATTCCTGCCTGCAGCCCGTACTCGACTGCGTTGGCCCGTTCGATCGCTTCGTCCAGATTTTTCACGCTATAGAGCAAGACGACCGGCCCAAAAATTTCTTCTGCTGCAAGCGTGCAATCTTCGGGTACATCCGTGAGTACCGTCGGCGAATAGAATGCACCGTCCCGTTCTCCGCCCGTCTCGAGCATGGCGCCTTTATCCAGCGCCTCCTCGACCAGCCGTCCGACGCGTTGCGCTTCTTTTTCCGTAATCAAGGGGCCCATATCCGTCATTTCGGATTGCTTATCGCCGACAATATAGCGTTCCGTTTGTTCGACGAATTGTTCTTTGAACAGATCGAATACAGGGTCTTCGATATAGATCCGCTGCACGCCGAGGCAATTTTGGCCGGCTGCCCAAAACGCGCCGGATACGGATGATGCCACTGCGTCTTCCATATCCGCGTCTTGAAGAACGATGACAGGCGAGTTCGAGCCAAGTTCCATGCCCACTTTTTTCAGCCCCGCTTTTTTGGTGATTTCAAGCCCGGTCTCGACGCCTCCGGTAAAACTGATCATCCGGACAGCGGGATGTTCGACTAACACATCCCCGATTTCCCCGCCTCTTCCGGTGATGACGGAAAGGATTTTTTCCGGCAATCCTGCGTGCGAAAAGGCTTGCGCCAGCAACAATGCGCTAAGGGGCGTGACAGTCGCCGGCTTGACGATGATCGCGTTGCCTGATGCAATCGCCGGGCCGACTTTATGTGCCACCAGGTTCAGCGGGTCGTTGAACGGCGTGATGGCCCCGATGATGCCGAGCGGAAAGCGCCGGTAATAGCCGACTTTGCCGACTCCACCAGGCGATTGGTCGAACGGGATCGTTTCGCCGGTGATGCGCCTCGCTTCTTCTGCACTCAAGCGCAAAGTTTCAACTGCCCGCCCTACTTCTTTCCGTGCTTCACGGATGGTTTTGCTGCTTTCTTTGGCGATTGTGCGCGCATAATCTTCTGTGTTTGATTCGATATAATCCGCTGCTTTGCCGATGATTTGCATACGTTCAACCACTGTCATTCGTGCAGCGATTTTGGCACCCGCCTTTGCCTCCGCGATGCAAACTTCCATATCTTCCTTCGCCGCGGCAGGCACCCTGTCGACAAGCGATCCGTCCTGAGGGTCGATGACGTCGATCCATTGTTTTCCGTCTACCCATTCACCTGCCAGAAACATTTTCCGGCCTTCGACATGTGTCGCCATCTATTCCTCCTCCTTTCATGACCGCACCGCTTCTCTGGCCTTTGCGATCGTCAATAAATCGATGAGCAAGGAAAAGCCGGTTTCCGTTTTGCCGGCTCCTGCGCCGCTCAAAGTGACCGGCCCCAACAGGTCAGTCTCATAAGTGATGGCGTTGAGCGCGCCTGAAATGGAAGCGAGCGGGTCATCCAGCGGCACTTTTTCAGCCGCGACTTTCGCTTTGACGAGGCCGCCTTCCTTCTTGGCCGAAGCGATCAGCTTCCAGCGCTTGCCTTCCACGCGTGCTTGTTCGATCAGTTCAGGGGTCATTTGTGAGATGCCTGTGCACTCGACGTCTTCGACGGATAAAGGCATGCCCATGACATGCTGCGCCAGAATGACGATTTTATAACGCGCATCGAGCCCTTCGACATCGCTCGTCGGATCCGCTTCCGCATAGCCAAGTGATTGGGCTTCCTTGAGCGCCGCTTCATAGGTTTTCCCTTCATCCATGCGCATGAGCATGAAATTGGTCGTGCCGTTCAGGATGCCGCGGATTTCGGTGATGTCATTTCCGGCAAGCGTCGCGACCGGCATCCGTAAAGCAGGCGTCCCGCTCATGACCGTTCCTTCAAAGCCCCAGGAAACATTGTGTTTATCCGCCAACGCCGAGAGCTCCTGGTAAGCGAGCGCAACCGGCCCTTTGTTGGTCATGACGACGTTCTTGCCGCTTTGGAAAGCTGCCCGGCAATGGTCGATTGCCGGCTGCCCGGTTTTCACGTCCGTATAGGACACTTCCACCACCGTGTCAGCGTTCGATTGCCTGATCGTCTCCAAACTGTCCCAGCCCGTGATGAGCCCTTCCGTTTTCGGATAGCTGTCCAGGCTTCCGGTCTTTTGTACCGCGTCCAGAACCGCTTCGAGGTCGAGCCCATCCGGATGGTACAGCGAGCCTTTCCTGAAGTCGGATATCGCGACTACTTTCGCTTCGAAGCCTTCCCGCTCTTGCAGGCTTTGCCGTTTATTGTGCAGGATTTCCGCGAGCCCTTGGCCGACTACGCCGAAGCCGATAAATGCCAGTTTATGTGTCATGCTGCTCCTCCTCTTCTCCGTGCCCGTCCGGTTGTTCGAAAAAGCCGATTGCTGCATTGGCTAATATGGCGGCTCCGAGCGGCAGGCTGCGCTCATCGATATCGAAATGCGGCGTATGCAAATCCCGCTCGATTCCGTCATCCACCGCGCAGCCGAGGAAAAACATCGCCCCCGGCAGCTGCTGCGTGACATAACCGAAATCTTCGCCTCCCATGCCGAACGCCTGGTGAGTGAACCTCACAGATGGATCTGTTTTACGGATAGCTGCTGCGATCCGTTCGTTGACGCTTCTATCATTGACCAATGCGGGTTCCCCCCGCTGGTAATGAAAGGAATGACCGCCGCCAAGCTGATCGGCAAGCGCGAAGGCCTGGCGGATTTCCGCCTCAAGCAAATTCCGCGCTGTGCTTGAATAGCTCCTGACCGTTCCTTCCACTTGGACCTCATGCGGGATGATATTGCTTGCGGTTCCAGCATGGATCTGCCCGACGCTGACAACCGCGGGTTCGAGCGCGGAAATTTTCCGCGGCACGATGCCGTGCAGTGCCTGCAAAATGAGGCCGAGCATCCAGGTCGGGTCGCTGCCGAGCTCCGGATACGCACCGTGGCCGCCGGTCCCCTGGATGGTGCCATGAAAGACATCGACGTTCGCCATGCTGATGCCGTCGTGCATTTGAACAGCACCGACTGGTAGCCACGGGCACATGTGAAGCGCGATTGCCAGCTCCGCTCCCTTATAAGCGCCCGCTTGCAGCAAATACGGGGAGCCGGACATGGACTTTTCATCAATCATTTCTTCCGCCGGCTGGAAAATGAATTTGACCGTTCCGCCTAATGGTTTGTCCCGGTAGTATTCCGCAAGAAGCGAGACAGCGCCGAGCAGGATGGCGGCATGCGCATCGTGTCCGCAGGCATGCATGACCCCAGGGGCTTTCGAGCGGTAATCGCACGTGTTCGCTTCCTCGATCGGCAAAGCATCGATATCGGCGCGCAATGCCATTACCGGGCCCTCGCCGGTTCCGACCGTTGCGGTCACGCTCGTTTCTAGGCCTATTCCCCGTTCGACCGCAACGCCTTCGATCGGTTCCAATACCGAGGTGATAAAATCCGCCGTCTCGAATTCCTGGAAACTCAACTCCGGGAATTGGTGCATCGTCCGCCGCCATTCGCTGAGCTTTCCGCCCATCTTTTCCGCTTCATTCAGAAGTTTGTCTTTGGCCCGCATGCTATTCACCCGGCTTTCCGATTAGACGTTCATCACCGTTTCGACATGCTGGAACGCCTGCTCGAAATCGTTGATGATGTCTTCGATTTCCTCGATGCCGCAAGAGACGCGGATCAAGCCTTCCGGAATGCCCATCGCGGCGCGTTCTTCCGGCGTGCATTCCACGTGGCTCGTCGTACGTGCCGGGCCGACTGTCGTCTCGACCGCCCCTAGGTTCGCTGCACGGTTCGCGTATTGGAGCTTCGGCAACAAGTCGCGCACCGTGTCGACGCCGCCTTTCACCGAGAAGCTCAGCATGCCGCCGAAGCCTTTCATCTGGCGTTTCGCGATATCGTGGTTGGGGTGCGTCTCGAGCCCCGGATAGAAGACGTCTTCGACGATGTCTTTTGTCTGAAGGTATTCAGCAAGCGCCATGGCATTCTTGCTTTGTTCACGGATGCGTAAATGCAAGGTCTTCATGCCGCGCAGCAGTAAATAAGCTGCCATCGGGTCCATCGTCGCGCCGTTGATTTCGCGGTAATGATAAACCTGCTCGACCAGTTCATGCGAGCCGACCAATACGCCGCCGAGTGCATCCGCATGGCCCCCAAGGAATTTCGTTGCGCTGTGCAGGACGAGGTCAACACCGTGTTCTAATGGATTCTGGTTGATCGGCGTGCCGAATGTATTGTCGATGATGACAAGCGCGCCTGCTTCATGGCCTGCTTTTGCCATGCGGGCAATGTCCGTGATTTTGACCGTCGGGTTGGTCGGTGTCTCCAAATAGAGGATCTTGCAGCCTTTTTTGAGCTCTGCTTCGATCGCCTCATGGTCGCCGGTATCGACGAGTGCGACGTCGATTTGCTGGCGCGGCAGGAATTCGGTGAAGATCTTGTTTGTCCCACCGTACGTATCCTTGATCGATACGATGCGGTCGCCCGGCACGAGGAAGGTCGCGAGCGTGTTGCTGATGGCTGCCATGCCCGTCGAGAAGCTCGTCGCCGATTCCGCTCCTTCCAGCAATTTCACTTTGTCTTCGAACGCTTGGACTGTCGGGTTCGTGTTGCGGCCGTAGATATGCCCTTTTTTCTTGCCGATTGCCACATCGTACCATTCGTCCATATCGTCGTACGTATAGGCGACGCTCAAGACGACTGGCACTTGCGATGCCCCGTGTACCAGATAATCTTTTTCCCCGCCCCAGACCGCTTGTGTTGATTGATGGATTTTGTTATTAGTCATGAACTCACTCCTCAAATTTTTTATTGCTTCCAGTTTTTCATTGCCGGTGATCAGGCACCGCCTTGATAACCGATCAAATGGCCTTTGGTGAATAAGCCCCGCGGCATATTCGCCAGCGTTTCACAGCCGGTTTCCGTCACGCGGAAGGTTTCGCTCACTTCAAACCCGGAGTCCTCGAACCACATCGCCGGGATCATGTGGAAGGCCATGTTCGGCTCAAGTATCGTCCGGTCGCCCATGCGGATGCTTGCGGTATGCTCGCCCCAGTCCGGCGGGTAATTCAATCCCACCGGATAGCCTATGCGCGCCTCTTTTTCAAACCCGTAGCGGGCGATGGTTTTTGTCCAGGTGGCACAGATTTCTTCCAGGTAAATGCCCGGCTTGATCATCGCCAGGCATTCGTTGATGCCTTCTGTCGTCACATCCGCCAGATGCTGAAGTTCTGCATCTGGCGTCCCGATAAACACGGTTCGGGCCAATGGCGAATGATACCGTTTGTAACAGCCCGATAACTCCAGCGTGACCGACTCCCCTTGTTTATAGCGCTTATCGGTCCACGTCAGATGGGGGGCTGCCGTCCGTTCACCCGTCGGCAAGAGCGGCATGATCGACGGATAATCGCCGCCGTGTTCTTTCGTGCCGCTCACTTGCACTTCCAGGATCCTTGCCGCGACGTCGCACTCCCGGACGCCCTCCCCAATCATTTCCATGCCTGCTGCCATCGCTTTTTCCGAAAAACGCGCCGCCCGTTTCATGTAGTCGATTTCAGTATCGGATTTCACCAGCCTTACCCAATTGACCAAGGAGGTGGCATCGTGAAAACGGGCGTTCGGCAAGCCTTTTTGCAAGCTGGCAAAACATTTCGCCGTAAAGTAATAACTATCCATTTCAACGCCGATCGAACGCCGGTCCTGGCCGATTTGCGTCAGGATTTCCGCCACGAAATCCATCGGGTGGCGCAATTCCGTTTGGACGTAGATTTCGGGGTAAGCGATGATGTTGTCGTGATAAAGCCAAGTGGTGATCTTCGCTCCATTTGCATCCATAATGCGCCCCACCCATATAGGCTGGTCTTCGTCCTCGATGACGATGAGCATCTGGTGTACGTAAAACGACCAGGCATCGTATCCCGATAAATAATTCATGTTGGCTGGATCGGTAATAAGCAGCACTTCAATCCCGCTTTCCGCCATCCGCTGTTTCGTTTTTCTGATACGCCCCTGATACTCTGCTGTTCCAAATGACATGGGGAATCCCCTCCTCGTGTTCACGAATTAAAAGTCGGAATAATCAATTTATTATTCTTGTTTTCACTATAACTGCCGGCCTTCTTTTTATGCATCCGTCATAATGTATGAAAATACGTGCAGCCCTTTAGTCAATTTTTCCACATAAAAAAAGCCTTCTTGATTAGAAGGCTTTCATTCAAGCATTATTCGGTTCATTAGCACGGATGCGGTAAGTCCGGACACATAATTCCAATAGAAACAAATCGTCCGGGTCGACAAGCGACAGTCCTGTCAAAGATTCGATTTTACGCAAACGGTAAAGCAGGGATTGACGATGCAAGTTCAAGGCACGCGCCGTTTGGCTGACATTGCCCTGATAATGGTTGTACGCGGAAAAGGTGCCGATCAGATTCATTTGCCGCTGCTGGTCATAATCGACAAGCGGCTGGATCGTCGACAGGATGATGTCTTTCATCCCTTCCGTTTTTGCCAGTTGCAACAGCAGGCGGTCTGCCCGCGTATCGCGGTAATCCATCCGATGCCCCGCCCCTTTTTTCCTGCGCCCGATTTCCAGCGCCGCTTTCGCATGCCGGAAACTGTTACTGAACCCTTCGAATCCTTCCTCATAATCACCTATCCCCCAGGACAAAACGACTTCCGGCAATAAATTCCCAAGCCGCCGTTCGATCAAATCCAGGAAATTGATTTGGTTTTCTTGTCCGCTTTCAAGCGGCTTTTCCAGAAAGATGATCAAATACCCATCTGCATAGCCTGTCATCACCGTGCGTTTCATGGCATGGGCCGCATAATGGATTTCTTCTTCAATATAGGCAACCATGCTTTTCGACCATTCTGTATACGAACTATGGTCAGGCTTTCGCCGCTCGAATAATTCCCTGAAATTCTCAGGGCTTCCCGCCAGGCCAATATACGGGAGCTCTAGGTCATAGCCAAGTGCGCGGGCGCGGGAAGCCGCCTGCTCTTTGGTCGTAAACTCCCCATTTGCCAACTCGCGGACGAAATCCATCCGAAGTGCCGCTTTTGTCTCTTCCACTGCGTTTTGCCTAGAACGCCATAAGGAAATGGTCGTTGCGGCATGTTCCAGCACATGAACCGAAAAGACATCTAGACGCCCATCCCCTGCATTTTCCGGCAGTTCGACGAATATATAGCCCTGAGCTTCCTCAGATACTTGAAGCACCGGCACTTGGACGAGTTTTCGCCCGCCCATTTCTCCGCTGCGGAATTTCTGGATCATCGGGTCGCGGTTCCCTTTCGGAGTTTCCTGGCGAATCGGGAAAATCCCTTTGCCGACCTGCTGTTCCCACGCTTCCAATTTGGTGCGCGAAAAACCGGCAGCTGCTTGCACTGCCCCGTGTGCATCCGTGATGAGCAGCGCACTGTCGAGCTCGCGGCGGATATAGGCAGCGATTTTCTCCAATTCCGCATCCGCCAGAATCAATTTCAATAAATCCTGCTGCACTTGTTCCGAACGTTGCCGCTCTTGACGGTGCAGATCGTTCAAATCGATCATCACTTCTTCGATGACCGTCGAAAAGCGCAGCTCCCACGGCAGTTCAATGAGCAGGAATGCCTGCTCTTCGGCCATTTCTGCAATCTCTTTGGGAATTTCAAAAACGTGCCGCCCCATCGCGATCATGAGGGCGGCTGCCCCAGAATCGATGATGTCCTGGACAAATCCGCGAAATGTCTCCAACTCGTTTTTACATCCCATCGCAGTCGTCAATACCAGCTCATTGCGGCGTACGAAATTCTCCACCGGCATTTCCATGACCGACACCCAGTGCACAGGCTGCGCATGTGCATATTCTTTGGCTGTACGGACGACCGCCCCTTCCAACAATTCATAATCCAAGACATCTTGCACGGTCAGCTGCATATGATCCCCTCCGCGCTACATTGGTTTCTGCCAGTATAGCAAAAACAAACCTTCTGAAAAAGTAAGTGTCCGAATAATCAGAACAAATTATAAATGAAAAGGATTTTTCCATTCCATCAATAAAGCATAATCACGGGACTCTTCATCATCTAAATATCCCGGAACTAGGGTCACCGGCATGCGGCCGCAACTGAGCAAGAAGCTGATGACTGGATCCCTCAGCTCACCCGCCAGCACATTTTCTATGTATTGTTCAGCGGACAGTTCATGCGCGTAACGATGATACCCTGGCATGCGCCCGCCGCCCACGAGACGCTCGAGCCCGTCCGCAACGACCCGCTCATACATCGCTTCCATCAATAACTTGCCAAGTTTCAGTTTGCGGAATTTCGGCTTGATGCCGATGTCGACAACATACAGCGATTCACCGTCTGGGTCATGCGTTCCGATCGATCCCGAATCAGTCACTTGTTCCCATGTATGTAAAGGACGATTGGGATCGAATTTCGTGAGCATCCCTGTCATGGACCCTGCGATTTCGCCATCGATCTCTACACAGATTGCGCCTTCAGGATAAAAGGCGATATGGTTTCCAAGTTGTCGCTCGTTCCATAACAAATCGGGAGGGAACGGCGGCGGAAAACTTTCACGCTGGACTTCGATCAAGCCAGAAAAGTCTTCTTCTGTGTAGGTCCTGATAGTCGCTAAAACCGGACGCCCATCCTTAAAAACGTATTGCTGTTTTTTATACATTGTGTCGCCGCCTTTCTTTTTGATTAGTTTACCCTAAGAGGATGCATATACACAGTTGTAGGGATGAGAGGAATGAGGCGAGTCTGAGGTTAATGGCTTTGGCAACTTAAAATTCGCTAAAAAGAAAAGCTTGCCGAATTGGCAAGCTTTCCTGTTGTTCTATTATACTGGCGGCAATACCTGTGGTCCGTTGATTGTCACGTTTCCATCAGCATTTTCTGCTTGTGTTGCGATTTGAGGCAATCCAGCCGACAAAGTCAAGATTAGCGCTAAGGTTGCACCAACCAATAATTTTTTCTTTTCCATGTTATTCACCGTCACTTTCCAGAAATTGAGTTTGATAGTAATAGGCTTTCTGCCAATCTTGCTGCTCTTTGTAATGAGCCGCAAGCTCTTCAGAAAGATGTTTGGTGTCTTTTATATAACCATATTTTTTGAAAAATGGAAACATTTTATCTTCTTTATAGTTCAAAAGTTCTTGTTGGGAAAATTCTCGTTTTCCATAATAATCGCTATAAATATTAAAGTATTCTTCATCTTTCGGAGTCCCGGGCATGCGCAATTGTTCAATTAACTGAAGCGTTTCTTCTTCACTTATTCCCTCGAGTTCCAATAGATTTATGATTACTGCTTTATGGATGTAACTTCCGGGTTGCACCACATCTTTCAATTCCGAAAATAGCTCGAATGCTTGATTGCCCTGTTTTTGATTTTTCAACAATTCCGCATAATTATAGAGAACCGATTGATATAACTCGTGTTGATGTGTCAAGTAGGCGTTACGTTTCACCACTTCATACAAGCTTGCGGCTTGAGTGCTTAAATTCCGTCTCGTATAGTTGATTGCTAGCAATAGCTGCGCATGCAGGAGGCGGATGTAATTATGGTGCATTTCATAAGCACGTACCGCCCGTTCCGCAAAGTATGCAGAAAGTTCTAGACGGTCATGCACTATTAAAATTCTAGCTTTTTGATAGTAAAACTCCCCTTCAAGTTTTTGCGGGATACTTTGAAGTCCTTGATCCAATTGGTACATCAAATCCATCGCTTCTTTTTGCTGGCCTAAAGTAGTGAAATACAGCGCCTGAAAAAATCGGCTCATCCATAACTCGGGTGCTGTAAAAGAAGCTTTCAGCTTTTCAAGCAGCTTTTGCTGTGCTGACGCTTTGTCCATCTGCAAATCCAGGACATAATAGCGGAATTTATACAATTCGTATTGATTCACCAGGTCGGTTGATTGCAGGTAATCGTCCTCATCCAAAAGCTCTTCATAGATTTTATGCAAATTGTCGAGATCGTAATGAAGTGCGCAATCGATAAACCGCCCCAATTGCTGTTCAAGCCGCTTCTGGTGTTCCAGTTCTTTTTTCAATTGCACGCCCATTTTCAAAAGCAGGGCTTCGTACGTTTCTTCGTGCGGCGTATAGGTATTGGATTCAATCTTGCTCAAATGCGATATCGAACAGATGCCATCAGCGAGCTGTGACTGTGTGAGGTTGTTTTTGAGCCGATAGTATTTAATCACAGAACCGATGTTCATAAACTCACCTTTCTTTGTCAGAATATATAAATAATAACACAAAAAAACAAGCCTGGCTGTGACAGCCAAGCTTGTTTTTAGGCCAACTCTTATGGCAGGCGGTAGAAGCCGAAGCCAGAAGCGGAGTCGTCTCCAGATCCTGCATAATAACCGGAAAGAATGTCGTTGTTAGCTGCGCGGTTTTGAAGATCGCCGCGGACTTGCGTGTGCGATGCAGATGGGTTTGCTGCCCAGATTTTAGCTGCAAGGCCGGCTGCATGTGGAGATGCCATCGATGTCCCACTGATCGTTGCATAGCCTCCGTCATACCAAGCGGAGTAAATGCTTGCGCCTGGAGCCGATACTTCTACATCATATTTCCCGATGGAATAATCGCCAGCATATTGGCTGTATCCGCGTGAAGAGAAATCCGCTACGCGGTACGTGCCATTTTGCTGCACATTCTCAAGAGCTGCTACCGCTACGGCATTTTGCAATGCACCCGGGAAGCCGATCGATCCTTGGTACGGGCCTTCGTTGCCTGCTGCTGCAATGACAAGCACGCCTTTACCGTATGCGTAGTTGACCGCATTCGTGATCAAGCTGCTTTCTGCTGAAGATCCAAGAGACATATTGATGACAGTTTTCTGGTTCAAGGCTGAAGCCTGGTCTGCTACGTGACGGATGGCCGTTGCGATATCATCGGCAGAACCGGATCCGTCATCGCCAAGCACTTTGTATCCCCAAAGGTCCGCTTGCGGCGCTACGCCGTACAAGCCGCCATTGCCGTTCGCAAGTGCTGAGCCGGCTACGTGCGTCCCGTGCCCTTGACGGTCCGTGCAAGAACCGTTGCGGATACTGGTTCCAATAGTGAAATCTTTACATTGCTCAACGTTCGCTGCAAGGTCAGGGTGGCTAGTGTTGACGCCCGTGTCCAGGACAGCGATGTTGACACCAGAACCGCCGCTTGTTTTTGTGATGGAGCTGTTGTTATAGACTGCTTTGATGCCCCACGGAGTGGACTGGGAAGCTGCAGCTGTTTTATAGCGCGCTTGCGGTTCAAGCGTTGTCGTTTCCACTGTATATTCCGGAACTTTTTCAATCGTCACGTTCTTATTTTTCTTCAAAGCTTCGTATTGCTTTTCCGTCATATTGGTTGTGAAGCCCTCGCTATTGAAATCCCAGTGGACGCCATATTGGTCTTTCGCTTTTTCAAGCTCTTTTTTCCCTGGCATGTCGACGAGCACACGGATCTTCTCGTTGGCGTTCGCATTTTGTGCGTCCGGAGCTTCATTTGCTGAAACCCCCATGGCTGGTACGAGCATCGTCGCTGCCAGCATTGCTGTCGTAATGAATTTTGCTGATTTTTTCATCTTTCGAATCCCCTTTTCCGAATAGATTTGTATGGCCCTGTGCAGCAAGCGGCGTCCCGCCTGTTGTCCTGCGGCTGTTGCCATGCTTTAAATCTAGCAGAGAAAAACGGATTGTGTAATTGGGAAAATCCTTGCCCAGGAAAGCCCCTCATAACCAAAACATAACTTTATACCCACAACTATATTCCTTCAAATGAGGAAAATGAGAACATTAAAAAAAGCCGCTCGATGCGGCTTTTAATTCAATAAATAGACACGCGCTTCGTATGGTTGCAGTTTGCCGTCGACATAGCTGTCGTAATTCGACAACAACAATTCCCCGTCGACCGGGTTCCACCAAGAACATGTATCGTCATCGAGATGCGAAATGATCAAATAACGCGCTTCCCCGTAATCACGTGTATAGGCATAAACATAAGGACATTCCAAAAATGTCAAATGCGTACTGCCGTAAACCAACGCTTCGTGATCTTTTCGCAGTTTCAGCATCTTTTTATAGAAAGACAGGACCGATTGGGGATCTTGCTGCTGTGCTTTTACATTGAGCCAATTGAAATTCGGGTTTAACGGAATCCATGGTTTGCCGCCTGTAAAGCCGGCGTTTGCGCCAAAGTTCCATTGCATCGGGGTCCTTGCGTGGTCGCGGCTGATTTTCTTGATGGTCTTCATCAAATCTTTGTGAGGGACTCCTTTTTGGCGGTTATAGCGATACATATTCTTCGTTTCGATATCGCGGTACATATTGATGTCATCGAACGGCGCATTGGTCATGCCGATTTCCTGCCCTTGGTAAATGAACGGCGTGCCTTGCATGAAAAAGTACATGCAGCCTAGCGCGGTCGCACTTTCCCGCCAATGCTCCCGATCGTTGCCCCAGGTTGAAACGGTGCGCGGGCGGTCGTGGTTTTCCAAGTACAAGGAATTCCAGGCAATCCCTTGCGCACTGCGCTGCCAGCGATCAAGGACGATCCTCAAATCGTCGACGTCGACACCCGCGCTTTCTTCATCCCACGCTTCTTCGTGCGCTTCCAAATGGAAGATCATATTGAATTTGCCTTCTTCTTCGCTGATCCATTCGCTGATTTCATGCGCCCTGACGCTGTTTGCCTCACCGACGGTCACGACATCATAACGGTCAAAGGTTTCACGCCGCAATTCTGCCAACAGCTCCTGAATTCCTTGGACATTCGTCATCTTCTCCCAGGCCGGCACATAATTCAGCCCCTCCGGATTCGGCATGTCCGTATACTCTTTTTTCAAATGATTGATGGCGTCTACGCGGAAACCGTCAATTCCCTTATCGAGCCACCAAAGGATCATATCGTAAATCGCCCGCCGCAATTCAGGATTTTCCCAATTCAAGTCGACTTGGCTCTTTGAAAACAAATGAAAATAATATTGTCTTGTTTTCGGGTCATAGGTCCAAGCCGGCCCGCCAAATATGCTTTCCCAATTCGTCGGATGATCGCGCCAGACGTACCAATCGCGTTTGGGGCTGTCTTTCGACGATTTTGATTCCAGAAACCACGGATGCTGGTCGCTTGTATGATTCAATACCAGATCCATCATGATTTTCATGCCGCGTGAATGGATGTCCTCAAGCAAACGGTCAAAATCATCCATCGTCCCCATTTCATCCATAATCGCTTGATAATCGCTGACGTCATACCCGTTATCGACATTCGGCGATTTATAGACGGGGCACAGCCAAATCATGTCGATGCCGAGTTCCTGCAGATAATCGAGCTTTGCCCGGATGCCGTTCAGGTCCCCCAACCCGTCGCCGTTCGTATCGAAAAAACTGCGCGGGTAAATTTGATAGACTACCGCTTCTTTCCACCACGTCTTTTTCAAGCTCATCCCCCTCTTCCTGCTATTGCGGAATTGATGTGCTCACATTGACTGCCGGGAACCGTTTTTTTATAGTATACGCCCTTTCCCGTGAAAGTCCTCTTTGCCTGCATAATAAAAACCGCCCGCGATATGCGGACGGTTCGGGTCAATTATTCAAATAATACTGTTCCATGGCACTTGCGGAGAATCCGGCGACATAATCGCTGCCGCCATCGTCTTCAATCGATTCGACCATCATCGCCAAAATGAAGTCCTGCTGCTCAGCATGATAGGAAACGAAGAACCCGTTCTCTTGCCCCTCTTCCCCGAGAGCGCCTTTCAATTCAGCTGTGCCGGTTTTACCCGCGATCGGTACAGCATCGATATCGGCTGATTTAGCGTAGCCGTCCGTGACGACATTGCGGAGATTGTCCTGCAATATGGCCGCGTTATCTTCGCTGACCACCCCTTCTTTCCATATTTGGCCGGCGGATTCGCTGGCGTAAAGCGTCGGCTCATAGATTGTGCCGCCGTTCAGGAATGGTTCGTAAGCCGAGGCGAGATGCAGGATGTTGGCGAGCATCTGCCCTTGGCCAAACGATGTGTCCGCCAATTGCCCTTCGGATCCAAGGCTGCCGTCATTGGAGATTTGCGAACTTTCCAGCTCGATGGCAAACGGGATTTCCTCCCCAAAACCATAGGCAGTCAGGCCGTCAATGAATGTTTCCGTCCCCATCTCCAATGCCTGTCTCGCAAAATAAATATTATCCGAGTAGACGAGCGCACGATTCAAATCGATCGGATTCGGCGCTTCCGGATGCAATCGGGACACGCGGTATGAGCCCCACGAGCTGTCTTTTTGCCATGTCTGGCCGTTGATCTCGAGTCCTTGCTGAGGATCGAGCGTCCCCGCTTCCATGCCGATGGCCGCTGTCACAGGCTTGATGGTCGATCCCGGTGCATAACGGGCAGCAAAGCGTGTAAACAGCGGATTCAACGGATCTTCCGACAATTCCGTGTAACGTTCCCCGCTGATCCCTGCGATAAATTCATTCGGGTCGAACCCCGGTGAGCTGATGAGCGCCAAAGTTTCCCCGTTTTCAGGCGATACCGCAGCGGCGGTGCCCGGTTCCCCTTGCATCGAATCATAGACGGCCGTCTGCAATTCGGCGTCGATCGTCAATTCGACGTCTTCTCCGGCTGTCGGCTCCTGTTCAGCGAGGACGATGTCTTCCGCCCCCTCTGCCTGCTTCTGGATCAGGATGCGCGCGCCGCTTTCACCGCGCAAGCGCTCTTCTAGCCGGCGTTCCAGGCCTTGGCGGCCGATCAAGTCATTCGTCCCGTAGCCCTGGCCTTTCAAGTCTTCCAGCTGCTCTGCCGTAATCGAGCCGATATAGCCGGTCAAATGGCCGAATGCCTCGCCGTAAGGATATTCGCGCATCGCCGTTTCCTGATAAGTCACGACATCGCTCGCTTCCACGTCCTCTATCAATTGTTCCGCCGATTTCGACGCTTTTGTCAGCGGCACGAATTGATCCGGCTGAACCCAACTTTGGTTCAGGCTTTCTTCAACCGATTCCACCGTCAACCCAAGAAGTTCAGCAGCCTCAGCTATATCGCTGTCTCCTTCCAGCCGGTCCGGCACCACGCCAAGATTATAGCCGGTGCCATTGATAGCCAGCCCGCGCCCTTCACGGTCCACAATCTCCCCGCGCTCAGCGGCTTCTGTCCGCACTGCGACTTCATCGCCTTCTTCAAGGTCCTCAAAGATCAAGGACGGATCCCAATCGACAAACCAGTTCTCTCCACTTTCCTGCTCTTCATGGATCAACGAAACCGTCTGGTCGAATTCAACCGGCCCGGCAAGCGTCTCCATCGTGATAGTAAGCGGAAACTCGGCCGGCTCCGCTTCGTCCCATTCCGCATCTTCCTGCGCGGTATAGCTGACTTCAAGATTCTCGATGCCGAGGTCCTCAATCAATTGCTGCTGCCGCTCATCGAACGCTTCTTGGGGAAACGCTTCTTTCGAGCCTTGTGTCAAATAGTCTTCATACATCGCAGTGAACTCCTGCTCATTCCAATGGCCGACGTATTCATCCAATCGATCTTCCGGTGTCGGCTGCGGTTGGCATCCTGCCATGGCGAGTACCCCTGCACCCGCTGCTATTGCTATGTATCGTTTCATTTCGATGACCTCCTGTAGCTTTCTAGCTAACGCTCTTGCATTGCCCCAAATATCCTTCAATAAAGCGGAAAATTAATAGGACGCAAAAAAATAGCCAGTTCAACTTCATTAATTGCGTGAAACACCCAAGCTAATTGAAGTTTCTTTTTATTTTACCAATAAGTGGCACCGAAGCAAACCCGATTCACTCAGTTTCAAAGCTTTTCAGTTTTTCTTGCTGGATATGCTTTCATTTCCTCCACTATGGTAAAATCAGTAATCATAGAATAGGAGGATGCTTATGATCAACTTAACATATTCACAAGCGATCGAGTCTGCAGTAGATCTCAAAATGAAAACACGTTTGCAGCAAATCCAGGAGGATCTGTATGCAAAAAAAGGAGCAGGATCCGATTTCCTCGGCTGGCTTGACTGGCCATCTTCATTGCCTGAGGATTTCCTGGCAAAAATCGAAGATACTGCCAAAGCGATCCGCGAAAAGGCTGACGTTTTGGTGGTCATCGGAATCGGCGGTTCCTATCTAGGGGCAAAAGCCGTCCTTTCTGCGCTGTCGCCTTATTTCCAGAAAGACGAGCAATTGGAAGTGCTGTTCGCGGGACATCAAGTGAGCGGTGAATACTTGAAGCAATTGCTTGAACACTTAGAAGGCAAGGAAGTCGTCGTCAACGTCATTTCGAAATCCGGCAAAACGACAGAGCCAGCTATCGCGTTCCGTTTCCTGCGCGACTATATGGAAAAACGCTACGGCGACGGTGCGGCCGAACGCATCATCGTGACAACCGACGCTGAAAAAGGGGCACTTCGCCAATTAGCGGAAACAAAAGGCTATCAACGCTTTATCGTGCCGGATGATGTCGGCGGGCGCTACTCCGTCTTCACGGCAGTTGGGCTGTTGCCGATTGCCGCTGCCGGGCATTCAATCCGTAAGCTGTTGGACGGTGCAAAAGAAGCGGAAACAACTTACCGGGATGCTGGCCCTGACCATAACCCCGCAATGCAATACGCGGCGATCCGCCATCACCTGTATGTCCAAGGTTATACGACAGAAGTGAACGCCATCTTCGAGCCGAAGCTGTCGTTCGTCCAGGAATGGTGGAAACAATTATTCGGTGAAAGTGAAGGAAAAGAAGGAAAAGGCATCTTCCCGGCATCGGTCGTCTTCACGACGGACTTGCACTCACTTGGCCAATTCATCCAAGACGGGCAGCGCAACTTGTTCGAAACCTTCCTGCTGGTAAAAGAAGCACAGGAAGACCTGGAGATTTTCGAAACACCTGAAGACGGCGACGAATTGAATTATATTGCCGGCTTGTCCTTGCAGGAATTCAACCATATCGCCCATAAAGGCACATCGAATGCCCATCTGTCCGGCGGCGTGCCGCAATTGAGCTTGACGGTGGAGCGCATCGATGAATCCCAGATCGGCCATTTGCTGTATTTCTATATGCTGAGCTGCGCATACAGCGCCTACCTTCTCGGCATCAATCCGTTCGACCAGCCGGGCGTCGAAGAATACAAAAATAATATCTTCAAGCTGTTGAAAAAACCAGGATTCTAAAAAAAAAAAACGCTTTTCCCGAACAGCCTTCTGGCCAATCGGGAAAAGCGTTTTTCAATAAGATGTTTCTCTGCCAGAAGCGTTAAGCGAGCTTATATACCCGTGCTTCATACGGCTTTAATTGATGCACATCACGGTCCCCGTAGTTGGCGAGCAGCAGTTCCGCGCCTTCCGGTTCCAGCCAAGCGCATGTAGTGCTTCCAAGGTTAGCGAGGATGAGCACCTGTTCGTCACCTTGTGTACGGGTATAAGCATACACATCTTCACATTCGGCCTCAACCAAGTCATAGCTGCCATAAACCAGCACATCCATGTTTTTGCGCAAGAAGATCATTTGCTTATAGAAAGACAAGACGGATGCCGGATCCTGCATCTGGCTTTCGACATTGAGCCATTCGAAATTCGGGTTCACCTGCAGCCACGGGGTGCCCGTCGTGAATCCGGCATTTTCTCCTGCGTGCCATTGCATCGGCGTGCGGGAATGGTCGCGGCTTGTCGATTTCAATAAGGTCATGATCGCATCATGTTCCATGCCTTCCGCTAAATTATAGAAATACAAATTATGCGTATGGACATCGTCATAATGATGGATTTCGTCGAACGGCGCATTGGTCATGCCGATTTCCTGGCCTTGATAGATGAACGGAGTGCCTTGCATGAAGAAATACATGCAAGCGAGCGCTGTCGCACTTTCGCGCCAGTATTCGCCATCGTTGCCCCACGTCGAGACGACGCGCGGCTTGTCGTGGTTTTCGATGAACAATGCATTCCAGCCGACGCCGTCGACCGCTTTTTGCCAGCGCGTCAGGACGGTTTTCAAGTCATTGACGTTAATCCCCTGCTTGACATCGCTGTCCCAAAGCGTCAAATCCTCGAATTGGAACACCATATCGAATTTGCCGTCTTCTTCGCTGATCCATTCATCGATATCTTCAGCATAGACGCCATTCGCTTCCCCGACCGTCATGATGTCGTATTTCGCAAAAGTCTCATCACGCAATTCAGCGAGCAGCGGCTGAATGCCGTCAACATTCATCATTTTTTCCCATGCCGGCACCCACGGCTTGCCTTCTTCTATCGGCAGGTCGCTGAAATCTTTCTTGATATGGCTGATCGCATCGACGCGGAACCCGTCAATGCCTTTATCCAGCCACCAATTGATCATTTCGTATAGCGCTTTACGGACCTCTGGATTTTCCCAGTTCAAATCCGGCTGCTTTTTCGAGAAGATGTGCAAATAATATTGCCCCGTCTTCTCATCGAGTTCCCACGCCGGGCCGCCAAAAATGCTCTCCCAGTTGGTCGGGCGGTCACGCCAAATATACCAGTCGCGTTTCGGGTTATCGAGCGACGAGCGCGATTCCAAAAACCACGGATGCTCATCGCTCGTATGATTGATGACCAGGTCGATGATCAATTTCATGCCGCGTGCATGCACTTCTTCGAGCAAACGGTCGAAATCCGCCATCGTCCCGAGTTCATCCATGATTTCCCGGTAATCGCTGATGTCATAGCCATTATCATCGTTCGGCGATTTATACATCGGGCAGATCCAGATAACATCGATCCCGAGTTCCTTTAAATAATCCAGTTTCTCCGTGACGCCATTGATATCCCCGATGCCATCCCCATTTGAGTCATTGAAGCTGCGGGGATAGACTTGATACGCCACCGCTTCTTTCCACCATGTTCTATTCATAATCGTTTCCTTTCAAAGACTTTGGCAAGAACCTCTTTCGATCAAGGCCGCCGGAACGATGATGTTCCGGGGAGGCGCATTGCCATCGTTTATTTTTTCCAATACCAGATTCGCCGCTTCCATTCCAAGGTCGAAAATCGAAATGTCCACCGTGCTGAGGGGCGGTTTCAAATGGCTCGATAAAGTGTGGTTGTTAAACCCGACGATCGATACATCGGCCGGTACGGTAATATTCAAATCTTCCAAATAACTGATCACCTCATAGGCGACCAGGTCATCGTGCGTGACGATGGCTGTAGGCGGATTTTTCTGTTCCATCAAATTGCGGATCGCCTGCTGTTCATGGCCTTCCATCTGTTCCTGTGTGACAACATACTCCGGGATGAACGGAATCTTCGCTTCGTCCAGCGCTTGCCGGTAGCCGCTCAAGCGGTCCGCAGACACGATGAAATCGGATGCCCCGCCGACAAATGAAATATCCCGGTGGCCAAGTGAAACCAAATGGCCGACCACTTCTTTCGCGATGGCGACATTGTCATTATCGACATAGGAAATGGCGTCCGGGCGTGTATACGGCCGGCCCACCACCGAAAACGGAATGCCGTTAGCCAGCAGGTAATCCATGACTTTATCATCGGTTTTCGAATACAGCAAGATAATGCCGTCGACGCGTTTGCCTTGTGTCATCGCCACGACTTCTTCATAGATTTCCTGCCCGGTCGCGCTGGTCGATAGATACAACCCGTACTGGCTTTGATGGGCACTGACGGAAATGCCGCGCAGGACTTCCGGGAAGAATGGGTTCTGGAAAGCAAGCGTCGTCGAGTTTTCCATGATGACGCCGATCGCTTTGCTTTTTTGTGCCACCAGGTTGCGCGCTTGGAAATTCGGGTAATAACCGAGCTCCTCCATGGCTTTCCGTACTTTGCGCTTTGTTTTCGGGGTGATCTTCGGATGGTCCGCAATAACCCTAGAAACCGTCGCCGGCGAGACTTCGGCCAATTTCGCAACATCTTTGATTGTAATCGCCATTGCGATTGCCCCCTTATTTTACAGCGCCGTCCGAGACACCTTTGATGATCGAACGCTGTGCAAAGAAATAGAAGATAATGACCGGAATGATCGCCAGCGTAAGTCCCGCAAGCGCCAAATGCCATTGCTTCGTATATTCGCCGAAGAAGAAGAACATCTTCAACGGAATCGTTTCACTGCCGGTCGTATTGATGACCAGCGACGGCAACAGGTAATCGTTCCAGATCCAGATGATATTGAGTATGGCGACCGTAACGGTGATCGGCTTGAGGATCGGGAAAATGATATGCCAGAACACTTGCCAACGGTTCGCCCCGTCGATTTTCGCCGCTTCATCGAGCGATTTCGGGACATTATTCAAAGCACCATGATACAGGAAAATCGACAGGCTCGCACCGAAACCGATATACATGAAAATCAATCCGCCGCGGTTCAGCATATCGAATTGGCCGAATACCGTGACGAGCGGAATCATCACCGATTGAAACGGGATGAGCATCGCCGAGACGAACAGGAAAAACAGGATCGTGGAGATCTTGCTTTTCGCTCGCGACAACGCATAAGCAGCCATCGCCGAGAACAAGACGATGAGCACGACGCTGACAACGGTGATCAATAAAGAATTGAACAAAGTTCTGAGAAAGTCGAGTTCCTGAAATGCCACGATGTAGTTATCGAAGCTCCACGCTTCCGGAGGGCTCGTCGTGTCGAGGAAAATTTCCTTTTTTGATTTGAAGGAATTGACGAACATTAAGTAAAAAGGCAATAGCCATAGAATCGCCAGTGCGACGCCGAGCACTTCAACTTTTATATTCCAGCGGTTGCGCATTACATTTCGACCTCCCGGCGTTTATTGATATACACTTGAACGAGTGCAATAATAGCGACGATCAGGAAGAAGATGATCGCTTTTGCCTGAGCATAGGCGAAGGCATTTTGCACAAACGCTGTCTTGAAAATTTCCATGGCGACCATTTCCGTCGAATTGTATGGGCCGCCCGCTGTCAGCGATAAGTTCTGGTCGTACAGCTTGAATGTATTCGATAAAGTCAAGAACATACTGACTGTGAACGCCGGGGCAACAAGCGGAAAGATGATGTAGCGGAAGCGCTGTACGGTCGATGCGCCGTCAATTTCAGCCGCTTCGATCAACTCTTTCGGCAAGCCTTCCAAATAAGCGATGTAGATGACCATGATATAGCCCGCCATCTGCCAGCTCATCAGTATGACCAAGCCCCAAAAACCGGTTTCGGTTGTCGACAGCCATGCCTGCAAGCTTTCCATGCCTACTGCCTCCCCGACACTGGCAAACACTTTCAGGAAAATGAACTGCCAGATAAACCCGAGGATCAAACCGCCGATCAAGTTCGGCATGAAAAAAGTCGTACGCAGCAAGCTGCTCGTCTTGATTTTTGATGTGACGATCAACGCGAGTGAAAGCCCGATGAAATTGATCAAAATGACGGACACAACCGAGAACTTCGTCGTGAACCATAGCGAATCGAGGAAACGCTCATCCTTGAATAGGTTCAGGTAATTCTGGAACCCGACGAATTCGCCGGTTTGGATACCGTTCCACGCTGTAAATGAATAGAAAAGCCCCAGCAGCATCGGCACAACGACGACTAGTGCCAACGCCAACAATACAGGCGCTAAAAATAACCAATAGGAAAGATCCCGTGTACGCATAGTTTAGCCTCTCTTTCTAGTTAAGCCCCGAAACAAAACAAAGCAGCACAATGGCTGCTCTGGTTTGATGGACAAATTACTCTCCGCGGCTCGTTTCCCATGCCGCTTTCGCTGAATCGACCACTTCTTCCCAGCTCGCTTCATCGCTCAAGTATTTCTGGATGCCAGCGCCGAGTTCATCTTCACCCCATCCAGTCGGATAGCCCATGAAGACCCAGCCAATTGTTTCGCCGGCTTCTGAAGCGTCGTAAATCGCTTTGGACATTGGATCCGTAATTTTCGATGTGTCATAACCTTCGTATGCCGGGATAAATTTAAAGTCTTCCAAAACAGCTGTTTTTCCAGTATCGGACGTGTAGAGCCAATCGAGGAAATCTTTTGCTGCCGTTACGACTTCTTCATCTTGGTTCGAGTTGACGCCCCAATACATCGGCACGCCGACCGGCAAGCCGCCGTCTTCCAAGCCTTCAACCGGGATCGGCATCATGCCGACGCCTGAATCCGCGAGTTCCTGGTCAATTCCTGCAATCGAACCGTGAACCCAGTTACCTTGCTGGATGATCGCCACGCGCTCAAGTGAAAATAGCTCTTCTACTTGCTGTGAATAATCCAGGCTCACAGTTGGTTGTTTGGAATACTCGTTTTGCAAATCAAGGATTTTCTTGAATCCTTCGCCGTATTCGAATTCCACTGTATCTGCATCGTATGCCGTCAAGACGTTATTATCGAATTCAGGCGCGAGGAAAGTGTTCGACAAATGAAGCCCTGTGACCCATGTTTCTTTTCCTGGCAATGCGAAGACAGATTCAAGGCCGAGTTCGTCTTTTTTCGAATCAAGCGTCTTCACTGCTTCTTCCAAGCTTGCATAATCCGTAATCGAGGCCGCATCGATTCCCGCTTCTTCGAACAAGCGCGTATTGTAGATAAATCCGTAGCCTTCCTGGTTGTACGGCAAACCGAGCACTTCCGATTCGACTGTCACCCCGTCCAATGTGCCTTCAAGCGCTGCATCTGCGGCGCCTGTATCGGACAAGTCAGTCAAGTTGTCTTTCCAGTCCGCTACGTCCTGTGGCCCGCCAATGTTAAAAATAGCCGGCTCATTACCTGAAGCGAAACGGGAACGAAGTGCAGCGCCGTAATCTTCCCCGCCGCCGACTGTCGTGATTTCGATATTGACGTCAGGATTTTCTTCTTCATATTGTGCGACGACATCTTCGAACTGGTCTTTGAACTCCACTTTAAACTGGAAGATATCGACTGTTACTTGCTCCCCGCCGCCTTCTGCCGTTGAGCCTTCATCCCCTGAACTGCATGCTGCAAGCGCCCCCGCAGACAGTAAAACAGACGCCAATAACCCTTTGCTGAACTTTAATTCCTTCACTTGAACTCCCCCTTTGAGTTGTCGTGCAAACGATTGCACGATAGAGCAGAAAAAAATGGAAACTCCTTGGTAAGCGTTTCCAACTAATAATTATTAACAGATTATCACAATGAAAACGTTTGCGCAATCTATTTTTAAAATATTTCAATTGTTTTTATGTCGTGCAAGCAATCTATAGTCAACCGGCACCCTTCACGGCCTGCGCCAGCCTTTTCACTCGGGCATGGCTCAGGCTTCAGGACCTTTGAACTCTTATCTTTATTTCTCCAAAACGAGCAGCGCTGCCCCAAGCATGCCGGCATCGTTTTCGAATTGTGCCACTTCCACCGGTAATGGATTCAATAGCACTTCCGCCAATTGGCGCTTTAGTTCATCCATCCATGCAGAGGCCGATTCCGATACACCACCGCCAATGATGAGCATGTCCATATCGAAGATCGCCTGTAAGCTGCTGATGTAGATTGCCAAGTCCTCGGTGAAGTCAATGACCAGCTTTTGCGCTTGGGCATCTGTTTCAGCCAGTTCGAATAATTCTGGCGGCGTCACCGAAAGCCCCGTTTCCTTGATACGGCGTACAAGGGCCGTACCCGACAGGTATTGCTCTGCACAGCCAAGCCGGCCGCAAGCGCAGCGTGAACCGTTTGGATACAAGATCATATGGCCCAGTTCTGCAGCCCCGCCGTGCGGGCCGCCGCTCAACAGCTTGCCATCCCAGATGATGCCGCCGCCAAGCCCCGTGCCGAGCGTGATGCAGACGACGCGCCCGAGCCCTGTTGCGGCGCCGAATTTCGCTTCAGCGAGCGCCGCGCAATTGGCATCGTTCTCCACTTCCACGTATCGCCCTGTCGCTTGTTCCAGCGGTGCTTTGACCTCTGTCCCTGTCCAGCCCGGGAGCATATCGCCTGCGAAAACGATGCGCCCTGCTTTCGGGTCGACAAAGCCGTGCGTTCCGATACCGATTGCGGACACATCAGGATGCTCCTCTAAAAACAACAGCACTTGACGCTCCAAATGCGGGTACAATGGAAACTCCGTTTTCACTTGACGCTCTGCGAGTATCCGTCCCTCTGCATCAATAACCCCCATACGGATTTTCGTTCCCCCAATGTCTACACCAATTACTTTACTCATTTTCCCCATCCTTCCTTAACCTCATTCACCTATTTTTTGATGGCCCTCATAAAAGCATAAAGCTTCATATGGCCTTAGCTTCACTACGTCCTGATTTTCCTGCGGAGGGTAATTTCCGATCAGCACTTGACCCGTTGGCAACGGCAGTTCACGCGGCGTTTCGGAAAAATTGCAGTAAACCGTCAATTGCTCATCCGCTGCACGTCGTGTATAGGCAAAAATCTCTTCGTCTTCACGATGCAATAGCTTGAAATCGCCTTTAGTGATAACTTCAAGTTCTTTTCTGAACGCGATCAATTTTTGGTAATAGCCAAATACCGAATCCGCTTCGTGACGTTTTTCTGCATTGATCTCCGGATAATTGGGATTGACTGAGATCCACGGATCGCCTTTCGTAAAACCGGCGTTTTGAGAGTCGTCCCACTGCATCGGCGTTCTGGCATTGTCACGGCCTTTTGCGTGGATTGACTTCATGAGTTCTTCGTGCGGAATGCCTTGCGCGCGCTTTTCCTTATACATATTCAAGGTCTCGATATCCCGGTACTCATCGATTGATGAAAACGCCACATTGGTCATGCCAAGCTCTTCCCCTTGGTAAATATACGGCGTCCCTTGCAAGAAATGAAGGCAAGTGGCGAGCATTTTCGCCGATTGCTTGCGGTACTGCGCGTCATTCCCGAAACGCGAGACGATACGCGGCTGGTCGTGGTTGTTCCAATACAAGCTGTTCCAGCCTTTTTCAAAAAGCTCCACTTGCCATTTCTCCAGGTTTTCTTTCAAATCCGTGAGGTGCAGCGGGTGGAGCTCCCATTTTCCGCTTGGCCCCTGGTCCAGGTTCATGTGTTCGAAAGTGAAAATCATGTTCAGTTCGCGGCGATCCGGGCCCGTATATAATTTCGCGTCTTCCGTCGCGGCGCCGGGCATTTCCCCGACCGTTACGATGTCATAATCGGACAGCACTTTTTCGTTCATCTCCTGCAAAAATTCATGGACGCGCGGCCCGTTGAAGAAGTGGGGTGTGCCATCGCCATCGATGCCATCCGGAAAATCCTGGTCTTTGGAAATCATATTGATGACGTCCATGCGGAAGCCGTCGACGCCTTTATCAAGCCACCAGCGCATCATCTTATACACTTCATTTCGCAGTTCCTCGTTCTCCCAGTTCAAGTCAGGCTGTTTCTTGGAGAACAGGTGCAGATAGTATTGCTCTCTCTCTTCATCGAATTGCCACGCCGACCCGCTGAAAAAAGAACGCCAATTGTTCGGCTGATCTTTCCAGATGTAATAGTCAGGGCGCTGCGTAAACCAATTGTGTTCGTCAGACGTATGATTGACGACTAAATCCATGACAAGGCGCATCCCGCGCTCGTGAACTCCCTCAAGCATCCGTTCGAAATCATCCATCGTCCCGAACTCCTGCATGATTTTTTGGTAGTCGCGGATGTCGTAGCCATTGTCATCGTTCGGTGAATCGTAGACAGGGGAGAGCCATAACACATCCACGCCGAGCTCCGCCAGATAATCCAGCTTGCGGATGATCCCTTGGATGTCGCCAATCCCGTCGCCATCAGAATCCATGAAACTTCTCGGATAAATTTGATACACCACTGCTTTTTTCCACCACTCCGTCATAGTCTCGCCTGCTTTCCTGAAGATTCATTCATTTCTTTTTATCATACGAAAAATTGGAAAAGAAACACAGAACTTTTTAAGTAAACCTTTTATAAAAATAAGTTGACTTAAAATAACTCATTCTTTATACTCGGTTTTAGTACATACGAAGTGGAGGATTTTCATGACAACTTCAATAACCAGATCCAGCAATCATTCGCGTACCTTAACACTCGTTCACATCGCCATGTTCGCAGCGCTCATGGCGATCGGCGCCAATATTTCCTCTTTCCTGATCGTCGGGGGTGTGCCGATCACCTTGCAGACCTTCTTCGCAGTTCTTGCCGGCATTCTGCTTGGCAAGCGTCTCGGCGCTGCTGCGATGATCGTCTATGCCGCAATCGGCCTTGCCGGCGTCCCGGTCTTCGCCAAGTTTTCAGGTGGCATGGACACATTGATTTCCCCGACATTCGGCTTTATCCTATCTTATATCTTTACCGCTTTTGCAGCAGGTTGGATTGCAGAAAAAATGCCTTCCAAAAAGGGGTTTATCTTCGCAGCTCTTGCAGCGACAGCGATCAATTACGTGTTCGGCACCAACTGGATGTATGCCGCTTATAAACTATGGTTTGCCGCGCCGGAAGGCTTTACTTACGGGATGGCATGGGCTTGGATGGCGGTGCCTCTTCCAAAAGACGTGCTGCTCGCTGTTTTTGCCGGCCTGTTCGGTTTCCGGATGCAGCCCATTATCAAGAAATACTTGCCTTAACAGGAACAGCCAGTTGCCGGAAACCCCGGCAATTGGCTTATTTTTGTACGCTCGATTCGTCGACGCGCAACTTATAATTCTGTTCGATGATGCGGATCAACCCAGCCAGGCTGGCATTGACGGGCGTTTCGATTCCGTGCTTTTTCCCCAGCTTCACGATGCCGCCGTTGATGACTTCGATTTCGGTCTGGCGCTTCTTCAGGATGTCCATGAGCATCGATGATTTATTGCCGCCGATATCCTGACGCCCCATTCTCAGGCATTCTTCTGCGACCGCTTCGGCGTCCGCCTCCACGCCTTCCGCACGGGCGACGAGCACCGCTTCTGCCGTGACCGCGCGCAGCAAGTCTTCTCCTTCCTGCGTATTGAGGATGTCGCCGTTCTTCAGGCGGGTGAGGGCGGTCACGGAGTTGAAAGCGGCATTGACGAATAATTTATTCCAGATGACTGCGTTGACGTCCGCAGACACTTCCGTTTTCATGCCCGCTGTACTGAGCATTTCAGCAAAAGCTTCGAGTTTCTTGCTGGCAGCTTCTTCTTCGACATTGCCCAGATAGTTCGTGCCCCAGCCCCGATGGAGAATTGTGCCATCGTGTTCAACGCTCGCGCCATGGCCAAGTGTTCCGGAGACGACCGTATTCATCGGGAACAACTGCCGGATCGTTTCGGCGTTCCCGATGCCATTTTGCATCGTGACGATCACCGTACCCTCAGCCAGCTTGCCACGCAGTTTGCTGAGCACCGCTTCATTGGCCTGGGCTTTCAACAGGACGAGAAGAATATCCACCTGCTCACCGGCTTCCAGGTCCTGTACGACTTCCAGCCCGATTTGCGTTATTGAATTATCTTTTTCGACGATGCGCAATCCCTTTTCATTGATGGCCTCTACATGGCTATTCAAGCGGTTGTATAAGCGCACTTCTTCCCCGCTTGCCTTCAGTTTGCCTCCAGTTAAACACGCCATCGCGCCTGCCCCGGCAATTAAAATCTTCATCCCATTCCTCCTATATATATATGTCTACTTTCTTTCTTCACTATACCAAAAAGGCCTTCTGCGTGGCAGAAGGCCTTTTCTTAGTTTGACAAGAAACTCATAATAATCGTATTTTCCGAAGCTTATTGCTCGCTTTCCGTGGGCTCGCGCCCAAGCCTCCTCATCCGCTTCGCTGCTTGCGGGGTCTCGGTCGTCTCGCTGATCCACTGGAGTCGAGCAATCGCTTCTCCAAATACTCAGATAGAATATTGATTTTTGATTGTAGAAATAGTGATTTCCTTTTTCATTCATAACGGATTATAGACTTCTTCAACACTCTGAAAAGGCCTTCTGCGTGGCAGAAGGCCTTTTCTTAGTTTGTTGCTTTCTTTTCGCCTTTGGCTTTGTCGTTTTTACCGACTTGGCGGATATCCGCCAAGATCAAGGCCCCGATCAGCAGCAAGCCGAGATAGCCGACTGCCGGGTACAGATAATTGACCAAGGCCGTAAAGCCGACGAAGCTGAGCGCAAAAGCGATCAACCCGGCAATGATGACGAAAATCCGGAACTTCTTCGTGCCGATCTCCGTGAACCGTGCAGAGAATGACAGCAGCATGCTGACAGCCGTATTGTAGATCATCGCGAAGATGACGACTGCCATGATGATGCCGAGGATTGGCGAGATGTCATCACCGATGGCGAGCATCGGCAAATCGGCTCCCCCGACGACATCCACTTTCGCGAATATCGCCACATAACTGAGGAGGATCAACACGCCGAAACCGAGCCCGCCGATCAACCCGCCGCGTGCTGCCACTTTCTCGTCCTTTTCAGCGCCGCCCATGACGAGCGACATCGAAGCGCCCAGCGCGATTGCGAGCGATACATAGTTAATCGCTGACAATAGCCAGTTCGGCGTAGCCGACAGCTGTTCTTTCGCCACCGGATCGAGTGCGCTGAAACTGCTGTCCATCGTGATGACGCTGTAAATGGCGATTCCCACCACCATCAAAATCAGGAATGGCGTGATACTGGAAATGACCGTAATGACTTTTTTCACGTTCATCATGATCGTGACGATGACCAAGACAATCATGATGCTGCGCCCGAATGCCGGCGCCAGGCCAAATTGTTGGGAGAAAATCGAACCGGCTCCAGCGACCATGACGACTAAAATACCGAATAAGGTCAATATCAATGTATAGTCAATCACTTTTCCGAGCCATTTCCCGCTGATGCGGTAGACGACGTCTTCATGAGAAGTGGTTTGCATGCGGCTTCCGAGACGCGTCAAAATCATCCCGATATAGCCGAATAAGGCGGTAGCGACCAGGACGCCGCCTACGCCCCAGTAACCAAAACTAGTAAAGTATTGCAAAATTTCCTGCCCGGAGGCGAAGCCAGCGCCGACAACGATCCCGATAAAGGCACTGGCTATTTTCAAGCTTCTTTTCATAAAACCCTCTCCTTTTCTTGGTGGTGGACAATCTGGATGTTCAATAAAAATTATTTTTATACAGATAATTTTTCATACCCCTAATCCAGGACAAATCAAACAAATTCTTGCTTTTCCGGACCTTATCGCTTATTCTTCCTTATTAGTAATAGAAGATGAAAGGCGGGGAGAGCAGTGGATTTGGCTGAGTTTGAACAAGCGATCGAAAAATTCATCGGGCATGCGGGATTTTGGGCGCCACTCTTGTTCGTTTTGCTTCATTTGATTCGCCCATTGCTGTTTTTGCCCGTCATCGCCGTTTGCATAGCAGGCGGTTTTCTTTTCGGCTTTTTCCAAGGGGCCGTCCTATCATTTATCGGGTTGACTCTGATGAGTTTCGTTTCATATATGCTGATCAATAAATTCCCGCGCTTCCGCGCCAAACTCGCTGCCCTGAAAGACAAATGGTTCCCTGACCGCAATTTGACCGTTTCGCAGGTGATGATCCTGCGGGTGATGCCATTTGTCCATTTTCACCTGCTGTCATTTTATTTGATGGAGATGACTAATACGCGCCGTGAATATATGTATTACTCCGCACTCGGTTTAATCGCCCCAGCTATCCTGTATACCGCTTTTGGCAGAGCCATTTCGGAATTCCCCTGGTACACTACACTCAGCATGTTCCTGCTGCTCGCCGCGATTTTCAGCTTTATCGATAAATGGCAAAGCCGCAAGCATAAAATGGATAAAACCTGACAAGCGCAAATGGCTTTCCGTTTGCGCTTGTGTTATTGAGGTATAGTAAAATAAGAGATAGAGATGAGAGGACGAAAACAATGCCTATATTCACCAGAAACGACATTAGCCTGTATTACGAAGATATTGGAAGCGGCCAGCCGCTTCTCCTGTTCCACGGGCTGACCAGCAGTTCCGCCATGTTCTACCGCGAAATCAGTTTTTTCCGGACGAAGCGCCGCATCATCGCGCTGGATTCAAGAGGCCACGGCCACTCGGCAAAACCTGATTCCTATACACTCGACAACCACATCGAAGACGCCGCCGCTTTACTTGACCATCTGGGGCTGGAATCGGTCGATGTCATCGGTGTTTCCATGGGAAGTTATATTGCGCAGGGGTTAGCTGCGAGACGGCCTGAACGCGTGCGCAAATTATTATTGGTCGCCACGAAATCCTACGGCGAGCAATCATCCATGGCCGAACTGTTCGAACGCCATGCAGAAGAATTCAACGGCTTGTCCATCCATGACAAGCTGGATAAAGCGCAAGCATATATGTTCCACCGCTTGACCGCTGTCAAGAAATGGCAGGCAAAGACTGCACAAAACAGCCCCCAACTGACTATGGAGCAGCAAGGCATCGCGTCAAACGCTTTGGAGCGCTTTGATTTGCGCCCGGAACTCCCGAGGATTTCAGCAGAAACCTTGGTTATCAGCGGCCGCTATGATGAATTAAATCCGCCCAATAAAGGGCGCGAGACGGCGCATCTCATCCCGCACGCCAGCTATATGGAATTCAAGCGCTCGGGCCATGCACCGAACGTCGAACAGCCCCGGCTGTTTCTCGGCATCGCCGAAAACTTCTTCGACGATTGAGCTTCATTTAATAGCCAAATAAACATAAGAAAGCACGGCGCAAAAATGCGCCGTGCTTTTATTGTGCTGTATAGCCGCCGTCCAGGACCGCTGCCTGCCCGGTGATGCCGCGGGCTTTATCGCTCGCGAGGAACATCGTGTAATCGGAGACTTCCTGCACCGACAGCAAACGTTTCTGCGGAACCAACGGATAGATTACTTCTTCCAGGACTTTTTCCAGCGAGACATTGCGCGTCTTCGCCAGATCACCCATCTGATTGCGCACGAGCGGCGTGTCGACGTACCCCGGGCACATCGCATTGACGGTGATGCCATGCTCTGCCCCTTCTAGCGCCGCCACTTTCGTCAAGCCGATGACGCCATGCTTGGCGCTGTTATAAGCCGCTTTCCCGGCAAACCCGACGAGCCCGTTGATCGAGGCCATATTGATGATGCGCCCGAATCCTTGTTTCTTCATGATCGGGAATGCATGCTTCGTCGCCACGAACGGTGCGACCAACATGATCTTGATCAGCAATTCGTATTTCTCGGTCGGGAATTCTTCGATCGGCGAGACATGCTGCATTCCCGCGTTATTGATCAATACGTCCAAGGAACCGAATGTTTCCACCGTCTTGTCGATGGCTGCTTTGATCTCTTCTTCGCTGGTGACATCACATTTGATCCCGATGCAATCGAAGCCCTGCCCCTTCAATTCATCAGCAGCTTGTTGCACCGCTTCTTCGTTGATATCGGTCAGCACGATCTTTGCGCCTTCTTTAGCGAAATCCACGCTGATTTCATAACCGATGCCGCTCGCGGCGCCGGTGATCAATACAACTTTCTTATCTACCATGATGGAATCCCTCCAAGTGAAAAAATTAAATGCCTAGCCCTAAACTGAACAGCACGATCGCAATCGCCAATCCGATCAGCGGCACGATCACCGTTACAGCCCCCATTGCCCCGTAGGCTGCTTTATGGGTCTCGCCGCAAATCCCTTGGATGGTCGTTACGACATAGCCGTTATGCGGCAATGAATCGAGAGCCCCCGAAGAAATCGCGATGGTCCGGTGAAGCGCTTCCGTGTTGACGCCCATATCGATATAATGGGGCGCAATCAATGGCAATGCGATGACTTGACCGCCTGAAGCGGATCCTGTAAGGCCGGCGATGACACTGACCGCCACGGCGCCGCCAATCAGCGGGCTTCCCGGAATGTTTGTCATGGCATCGACTGCCACTTGGAAAGCCGGGACTGCTTTTGCAACGCCGCCGAAACCGACAACCGCTGCCGTGTTGCCGATGGCGATCAATGCGCCGATTGTCCCGTCCGTCAAAGCTTTGCCCAGGTTCGTGAAATATTTCATGTTCAACAGGTACGTGGTGATGACCCCGCCGAGCAATGCCAAGATCAAGGCAGAAGTGCCGAGTGAATCATGGAAAATGAACGACACAGCCAAAACGACCAATAACGGAATCAAGCCCGTGACCGGATGCGGCAATGCTCTATCCGACATTTGCGGATCGGATTCCCGTGATTCGAAACGCTCGCCTTTCTTCACGGCTTTATTGATCATGCGCTTCAGCCACCAATAGCCGAATACCGCCATGAAGACCGCCACGATGATGCTGACTTCCCAGCCGGCATATGGGCTCGTGTTGAGATACTCAATCGGGATCCAGTTCTGGATCTCCGGCGACCCTGCAGAAGTCATCGTAAATGTCACAGACCCAAGCGCAAGAGCTGCCGGGATGAAGCGGCGCGGCAAGTCCGCTTGCTTGAACAAGCTGAGTGCCATCGGGTAAACCGAGAACGCGACGACGAACAAGCTGACGCCACCGTATGTCAGGACAGCACAGGCGATGACAATCGCCAATACCGCTTTTGACAAGCCGAATTTTCCGACCAGCCATTTGGAGACACTGTCCGCAGCACCTGTGTCTTCCATGACCTTACCGAATATGGCCCCGAGCAAGAACATCGGGAACCATGAGGTGATGAATCCGGAGAAGCCGCCCATATAGTTCGATAGTAAATTGGCTTCCCCTTCCCCCACTAACTGCGGAAACAGCGGCAGCCCGCTGAGAACCGCGACGAACAAAGCCGACAACGGGCCGGCAATCAATAAATTGACGCCTCTCATCGTCAACACGATCAATAGAATAAGCCCGCCGATCATTCCGATCATACTTAACATGATAAATCCCCCTTTTGAATGTGTTACGGTTTTTCGAACAAATTGGAAACGCTTACTTTTCTCCCGGAAAAGCATGGATGAATTGTCTAAATATTTAGTCCTGAAACCTTTTAATACTATACAACGAAGAAATCGATAGGTAAAATGAATAATAATAATAGCTTCCATAGACATTAGTTATAGATAAGGGGCGTTCTTATGGATATCCGACAGCTTAGTTATTTTATCGAAGTGGCAAAGCATCAAAGTTTCACAAAAGCAGCACAAGCCCTCCATGTGACGCAGCCGACACTCAGCAAGATGGTCAAAAACCTGGAACAGGAAATGGAAGTGTCTTTATTCGACCGCTCGTCACGGAAAGTTCGTTTGACCGATGCAGGGGAAGTCGTCTTTATCCAGGCCCAGAAAATCGTCAACAGCCTCGAAGACTTGTCCTCTTCGCTGTATGACATCATGAACTTGAACAAAGGAAAGATCAAAATCGGCCTGCCGCCGGTCATCAGCACGCTGTTTTTCCCGACGATCATCGCAGAATTCCAATCCCGCTATCCCGATGTGACCGTCATCCTGGTTGAAGACGGCGCAAAGAAAGTGGAGGAAAAAGTAGCTGACGGCGAAGTGGATCTAGGATTTGTCATGCTTCCTGTCGATGCCGAACGTTTCGAAGTCGTTCCGTTTGTCGACCAGGAGATCAAGCTGCTGGTCCACGAAGACCATCCGCTCGCCAACCAGGAAACAAGGGACCTGATTGATTTCAAAAATGACCCTTTCCTCCTCCTTAGCAAGGAATTCACGCTCAATGGGCGAACGGTCGAATTCTGCCGCAGCGAAGGGTTCGAGCCGAAAATCGCCTACGAAAGCTCACAATGGGATTTCATCGTCGGCATGGTCGAGAAAAACCTCGGCGTCACGTTGATGCCCAAGCTGATTTGCGACCGCGTACAGGACGGCCCCTTCAAAACCGTCTCCCTGACCCAGACATTCCCGTGGCGGCTCGGCATCATCATGGCCAAAAACCGTTACGTGCCTTATGTCTCCCGCGAATTCATCACACTCGTCAACCAGTTGCCGAAAGTTTGATCCGTACAAAAAGAAGCTGCCCATGAAGGCAGCTTCTTTTGCTTAGGGTTATTTCCGGTCGACGAGTGTTTGGATCATGCTTTTCAGTTCGCCGACCTCTTTTCTCAAGTCTTCGATTTCCGATGTGTCTTCTTTGATGCCTTCAAGTTCAGCCGTCTCTTTGTCGATTTCATCTGAAATCTTCTGCGCATTGTTGACGATTTCCCCGACGATCAAGTTGATCATCAGGAAGGTCGATACGACGATGAAGGAAATGAAGTACAGCCAGGACCATGGCTCAGACTCAAAGACCGGGCGGAAAATCCCGCTCGCCCAAGATTCCAATGTGAAGATCTGGAATAGCGAGATAAGCGAAAGCCCGAGATCTCCGAAATATTCCGGTTCAATATCCGCGTAAAAGAATGTGCCGATGACCGCATAGACGTAAAAGATGATCGACATGAGCAAGATGACGCTCGTGATGGTCGGAATGGCCATGAACAAGGCGGTCACGACGCGGCGCAGTGACGGAATGGTCGACACGGTCCGCAGCACACGCAGCACGCGGAAAATCCGCAATACGCTGATGAATGGGGAATTATAGAGGATAAGGCTTCCGACAACGATGATGAAATCGAAATTATTCCATGCATTGCCGAAGAATTTCGCCCGGTAAACGAATAACTTAGCGAAGATCTCCAAGGCGAAGAATGCCAGGATGATGATATCCAGCATCAACAGCCATGACCCGTAGTTTTCCGCAATTGACGGATAGGTCTCCAAGCCGACCAGCAAGGCATTGATTAAAATCAAAACAGTGATGAATGTATTGAACCGCGCACTTTCCACGATCCGCTTCAGTGATTCCTTCATAGGGCGATAGACGACTCCTTATTTAATCTTATGTAACCGATACGCTCATCGCGCAAAAAAGTTCCCTCCAATTATATCATGCAGTTATGCGGAAGTTGCTTTTCAGCCGGGCGCTCCCTCAGGTAATGTTGCGAAAATGTGACGGCCGCAGACTGCATCTCCTTCAGCGGCAAAGCAGAACCCTAAACAGCCACTAAAAAAAAGCGCCTCCAAGGAGACGCTTTCCTATTCTTGTACAAGCGAGGCGTAGACGATCAAGCGTTCTTCCCTCGTGCCCCGGTCATAATCATAGGTTCCGGAGCAGGTAATCAGCACCAGTTCGGGGGACGAATGATAGCCGAAGACCGAATCGACATCCGCCAAATCGAGCGGCACTGACTCCATCGTGTGGACCTTGAACCGCAGCTCGCGATCGTCGCCGGAGACGAAAATCTCATCTCCCGGCTCGAGCTCCGTCAAATCCCAAAACACAGCCGGGCCGTCCAAATCATCGACATGTCCCGCTATGACCGACCGCCCTCTTTGGCCGGGTCGGTAGCCCGGAGAAAACCAGCTCAGTTCCTCGCCGTTATCCGGCACCGCCATTTCCCCCGTATCGGTCACGCCGAGATGCGTGACATCCGCTTCCACCCCAATGGATGGGATGGACAGCGTCTCTGGCGCGATGCCCGGCTGGTTCAGTTCATTGATCGGGTTGCCCGCCTGCTTCGACTTCGGCTCAGCCGCCGGTTTTTCTTTCTCAGCGGCTTTCGCCTCCCCTGCTTCTTTCGGTTGTTCTGATCTCGCCGCTTCCGCTTTGGCGGAAAAGCCGACTTCCGCACTGCGGATACTCACTTCATCTTGCGGGGCAGACGTACATCCCGCAAGAAATACGGCAGCGAGGAGCAATGCGAATTTATTGAAATCGTTTTCTCCACACAAGCCCGCTAGCTGCTACCAAGAACAACGCGCCACCGACCAGCAGCCACATGGACTGGGATTGTTCAGGCGTGCCAAGTCCAGTTGTCGGCATTTCATCCGGCGATGCAGCCGCTTCGTAATCGACAAGGGCGATCACTTCAAGGGAATCGACTGTGTTGACTGCAAAGACAGAGTAGACAGTATCTGCAGCAAGTTCAGTTCCTTCGAGCGGCAATACTTGTGTGCCATCCGGCAAACGGATTTCCAAGTCGTACGTGTCAGGAGCTACTTCTGCATAATCCGTGATTCCCGGGAACTCGGCTCCGCTGAACAGCGCATCTCCTCCGATGATCCCAACATCAACTGCCGGGGCATCCGGGGACAAATGGCCGACGCGGATTTTCGCCTGGCCTTCAGTGACTTCCATGGAATCTTCAGCTACTACAAATTCGATGGACTCCAAGAGGTTGGCTGCTGCGACTGTATAAGCTTTACCGGCTTCCACTTCCAGATCAGCCTGCAAAACGCCTTCTCCTGCTGCATATTCAGTACCTGCAGCGAATACTTCTACATCATGTGTTCCAGCCGGGACTTCCAAATATCCGGAATCCGTCTTGAATGGTACTTCTTCGAGCGTTAAATCCCCGTTGACGTACACATCTACTGCAGGGGCATCAGGTGAAGCGTGCAACACCCGAACTTTTGCCATGTCACCGTGTTCATCCGCCATGACCAAAGATCCGAGAAGCGAAAACAGCACCAGCATTGCGACAAGAGAGACAGATAACTTCTTCATGTGTCCAACCTCTTTCCATATAGTATTTGTATAACTTTTGTACACCTCATTTATACACCCTACACAAGATAATTTCAATATATATCTAACTATTCTGATAAATTTGAGTGATTTGGCATGTAAAGTGATACAAACTTACGTGGAATAGAAAAAGTTGCCAGGAGTCCTTATTCCTGGCAACCACCCATTATTTATTCATTTATCAGCATTCAAGTCAATCAAGCTCTCAATCACCGTTTCGCCAAGTGCCTGTGTTGCCAAACGGTCAGCTTCCGCGTTTTCCTTTCTCGGGACAAATTCGTATTCGGGATGGATGCCGAGCTTTTCCAGGCGCTGGTCGATCCGGTCTGCCCACCTTGCCAAGCTTTGTTCCGGCACTGCCCATTCACCGCTCATCTGATTGACCAGCGTCCTCGAATCGCCGATAAAGCGGACAGGGAGATGATGGACGCCGAGCAATTCGATTTCCTGGACCGCCATCGACAGTGCTGCATACTCAGCCTCATTATTCGAATCGATTCCATCGATGATGGCATTTTTCCGTAAGCGATATTCCTTGCCGTTTTGATTGAAATAGATGGCGCAGCCGAGTCCCGCCCGTTTCGAATGGCGGTCAAAGCCCCCATCGTAATAGGCGACGGCGTCATGCGGCTCTGTCTCCACTTCCTTGACATAGTTTTTCAGTTCCTTGACGCTCCAGTTGCTGTTATGGCGATCGGCAAACTGAAGGCGTTTGGTGCGGCCTGTGCGATCCAGGTCCTCGGCCACCATCAGCGCTTCATTTGCTTCAAGCTCTTCGGAGAGAAATTGCACGATTTTGTTTTTCGGTGATTTATACGTCCAATCGATCCGTACTTTCATTCAGCCACCGCCTTTTCCCATCGATTGTGCTGCCGTTCTTTACAGCCCTTTGTCTTCAAAGCGTTTAAGGTCGTCTTTATGCCCCATCGCAATCAGGATATCCCCGTCTTCGATCGAATCCTCCAAGAGCGGCGCGATATTGACATCCTCCCCGTGTTTGATCGCCAAAATCATGCAGCCGTAATCTTTCCGGATATTCAATGATCCGAGTGTCTTGCCGATCACTTTGTCGGATGCCGCAAGTTCGATGATGCTGTAGTTTTCGGATAAGTTGATATAGTCGACCACTTTTTCGGAATCGATGTGATGGGCAGTCCGGACGCCCATTTCATATTCCGGCTGGATGACACGGTCTGCCCCGATGCGTTCCAGTATCTTTTGGTGCTGCTGGTCGCGTGCTTTCACCCAAACTTTAGGCACGCCCAGTTCTTTCAGCATGAGCGTGCATAAGACGCTCGCCTGCAAGTCATCGCCGATTGCGACGATGGCATACTCGAAATTCCGGACACCGAGCGACTTCAGGCTGCCTTCGTCCGTTGCATCGGCTGTTGCGGTATGGCTTGCATAGTCAGACATCGTGCTGACTGTTTCGGGGTTGGAGTCGATCGCCATGATGTCGTGCCCCATCCCGTACAGCTCTTTGCAAACACTGCTGCCGAAGCGCCCCAGCCCGATTACCACTATTTGTTTTTTCACAGCTGTCCCTACTTTCTATTGCATGATTCGAACGATTTCCCGTTACCAAAATAGTACGCTACTCCTTGGCGTTTTGTCGAAGATTTCACTCCGTCCGCCTTATCCAACCGAGCGGTCATCGGCTAATTTCCTTCTATAATATGAATGATCCTGCCAGTATATGAAACAAGCCGATGGCGTGGCCTTTCGCTTTGTACTACAATAGATGATAATATCCTTTATATCCGATAGAGAAAGGTTGTTTACTCGATGAAACCATTTGATTCCATTACCGACCTGATCGGCGATACGCCTGTTGTTAAATTGAAGCGCCTTGTCCCTGAAGGGGCAGCGGATGTCTACGTCAAACTTGAAATGTTCAACCCCACTAAAAGCGTCAAAGACCGTGCAGCTTATAATATGATCAAGCAAGCTGAAGAGTCGGGCGCATTAAAGGCGGGATCGACCATCATCGAACCGACGAGCGGCAATACCGGCATCGGCCTGGCGATGGTCGCTGCAGCGAAAGGCTACCGCTCCATCCTGGTGCTGCCGGACAACGCTACCCAAGAGCGCATCAATTTGCTCAAAGCATTCGGTTCGGAAGTTGTCTTGACGCCAAGCGACGACAAAATGCCGGGCGCCATCCAAAAAGCGCTTGAATTGCGGGAAACGATACCCGGCAGCTTCATCCCCCAGCAGTTCGAAAACCCGGCCAATCCCGATGCCCACCGAGGCACGACAGCGCTTGAGATCCTCGAGCAAATGGACGGCCAGCTCGATGCATTCGTCGCTTCGGCCGGAACGGGCGGCACCATCACCGGTACCGGCGAGACCTTGAAAGAGCAATTGCCGAACCTCCATATTACTGTTGTCGAACCGAAAGGCTCCCCTGTCCTGTCAGGAGGCAAGCCAGGCAAACACAAGCTGGTCGGCACTAGCCCTGGATTCGTGCCGGATACATTGAATACGTCCATTTACGATGAAATCATGGCCATCGAAGATGAAGACGCCATCGAGATGTTCCGCCGCGCCGCACGTGAAGAAGGCGTCTTTGTCGGCCCTTCTGCCGGCGCGACCATCTATGCAGCCATCGAAATCGCCAAACGGCTCGGTCCCGGAAAAAAAGTATTGTGCATTGCACCGGACACCGGTGAACGCTATTTGAGCATGAACCTATTCGAATGAATTTTGTTTTGGAAAGAGAGGCAGATGCCTCTCTTTTTTTATTGCCCGAAACTTTTTTGCGCGTGATTATTGACAATCCCTATAAAACTACTATACTTTATTAAATGATATCCAATTGGAAAGGTAGGTTTTATAGCCAGTGAATTATTTTGTTTATTGAAATCCAGCACATCAACAAGATCTATACCGATAAAGACAATAATGCCAATACCGTATTAAAAGATATAAACCTTGAAATCCCGAAAGGCCAATTCGTCTCGATTCTTGGCCCATCCGGGTGCGGCAAGTCGACTTTGCTGTCGATGATCGCCGGCCTCACCTCCGCTTCGTCCGGCGGCATCGTCGTCGACGGAAAGAATGTCCAGAAGCCCGGCAAAGACCGCGGCATGGTGTTCCAGGAAGCAGCCTTGTTCCCTTGGATGTCCGTGACGGAAAACGTCGTGTTTCCGTTGCGCAAGGACATGAACAACAAGCAAGCTGCAGAACGCGCACGCCATTTCCTGCAGATGGTCCAGCTCAGCAATTACGCGGGCCACTACCCGCATGAATTGTCGGGCGGCATGCAGCAGCGCGTCTCGATCGCGCGCACCTTAGCGATGGACCCCGCTGTGCTCTTGATGGACGAACCGTTCGGCGCGCTTGATGAACAGACGCGCAGCCGGCTCCACGGGCAATTGGAGAAAATCTGGATCGATACGCAGAAAACCATCGTTTTTGTCACGCACAGCATTTCGGAATCGATCAAGCTATCGGACCGCATCGTCGTGATGGGCACCCGTCCCGGAACTGTCATCGCGGACATCGAAGTCGATATCCCACGCCCGCGCGATGAACATAAACAACAAGTCGCCGCGCTCGAAGAACGCATCATGGGGCTGTTGAAAGGTGAAATCGATAAAGTCATAAACGAGGAGCTTGCTTATGAAGCCCGCAGTTAAGCGCCTCCTGTTTTTCACTGGACTGATTGTTTTCTGGGGTCTCGGTTCCCAATTCGAATTATGGCATGAAACGATCCTGCCTTCGCCGTTCAGCGTATGGGACGCACTGGTCGCAGGATTCGCCGATATGACTTTGGTCTATGACCTGGTGGCGAGTTTCCGGCGCCTGTTGATCGGCCTCGCCGTTTCACTTTTGATCGGGACGGCACTCGGCATTTTGCTGGCCCGCTCCAAAACGGCCGATGACACGATTGGCTCGATGGTCCTGGCTTTGCAAAGCGTACCGAGCATCATCTGGCTGCCGCTTGCGATGATGTGGTTCGGCCTCGGGGAAGGCGCCATCATTTTCGTCGTCATCCTCGGCGGTACATTCGTCATGACGCTCAATGTCCGGACAGGCATCAAAAACGTCAACCCGCTTTATATCAAAGCAGCCCGCACGATGGGATCCGGCGGCATCGACCTATTCTGGAAAGTCATCATCCCGGCGTCGGTCCCTTATCTTGTAACCGGCGCGCGTCTCGCCTGGGCTTTTGCCTGGCGCGCGCTCATGGCCGGTGAATTATTAAGTGCCGGGCCAGGGCTTGGCTATACTTTGCGCTATGCTTCCGATTTCGGCAATATGGCACTCGTCATCGGTGTCATGATCATCATCGGTGTCGTCGGCGCCGTCGTCGACCAATTGATCTTCCAACGCATTGAAAAGAACGTCCTGAAACGCTGGGGACTCGAATCCTAAAATTCGAAACCATTAGAGGAGGAATTATTCCATGAAAAGATCCGGACTTGTATTAACGACCCTTGCAGCTGCGGGAATTTTGTCAGCTTGCGGAGCATCAGGCGCCGCCTCAGGCGATGCTGAAGATACCATTGTACTCGGTTATTTCCCGAACCTTGACCACGCCACGGCAATGGTCGCAAAAGACCAGCAGTTCTATGAAAGCAATTTGCCGGAAGGCACGAATGTCGAATACGTCACATTCGCTGACGGCTCCGACTTCATGACCGCCTTGAAAACCGGCGACATCGACGGCGGCCTGGTCGGCCCGGGCCCAGCGATGAATAACTATACGAACGGGGCGGATGTGCGCATGATCGCTGGCGGCGCTAGCGGCGGAACCGTCGTCATGGCGCGTGATGGCAGCGGCATCGAATCCATCGAGGACATCCCCGGCAGCACGTTCATCACGCCTCGTGTCGGCTGCACGCACGATGTCCAGTTTGAGACTTATATGAAAGAAAACGGCATCACCTCAAACCGCATCGGCGGGGAAATGATCCATCAGACCGGCAAGCCTGCCCAGTACGAAGCGATGTTTGAAACAGGGAAGATCGATGTTGCGGTGGCACCGGAACCTTGGGCATCCGTCCTCGCCCAAAATACCGGCGCGAAGGTGATCATCCAGCCGGATGAAATTTCCTTCGGCACGACGCTTCCGGCATCGGTTCTCGTCACTTCCAGCGAATTGATCGAGTCCGATCCGGAAACCGTGCAAGCGATTGTTGACGCACATGAAGAAGCAACTGCCTATATTGAAGAAAACCCGGAAGAATCCAAGGAAATCGTCATTTCCACAATAGACGATATCACCGGCCAAGAGCTTGAAAAATCCGTTATCGACGGCGCTTGGGATAATATGTTCTTCAGCACCGATATCGATGGCGAGGAAATCCAGGCCTTCGGGGACTCGTCATTCGACTTGAAATTCCTGAAAGAAAAACCCGACTTCAGCGAATTGACCGATACGCAGTTTTTGAACTAACTCACTAAAGAAGCCCCTCACCTGAAGCGGTAGGGGGCTTCTTTATGTCCGCTGGGCTTTTTCGAGCCGGGCAACGGCACGCCAAGCATGATAGATGAGGCGGTCGAACCATAACAAAGCGTCGACTTTTTTCAGGACCGTTGCAAGTTCTGCTTCGTTTTTTGCAGCGCGGACGTAATATTCGTTGCGCCTCGCTTTCCGCTCGGCGGCCATTTCCCCGGAAGCTGAACTGAACTCCTTGGCAAGTTCCGGCAATTGTTCATCTTCGGTCATTTCCGTTTGCGCTTTGTCGAGCAGCGGCATCCATCTTCCGGTGAGGCCCGGGTGGACCTGATAAGCTTCCCTGCCGATCGGCTCTTCGATCACTTGCAGCAGGCGATCGACATGGTCGAGGGTATGCAGGATCTGCACATGCCGCTGGAAAGCTTCTTGCGGCATGGACTGGATTTGGTCGAGGAAAGTACGGATTTCCATTGCCGCCCCGTGCAATATATCCACTTTGCGCCGGTCCACTGTCCCGTCACGCAGCACCATCCGCATGAGTTGCATCAATTCCGATAGCACCAATTGGATGGCCTGATGCACCGCTTCGAGTGCGACTTCCGGCAACTTGGCGACTTGCGGGTTGAGGTGCTGGACGAATGGATTGCCTTTTTCGGGGACAATTTTTTCGATTAAACGAATGAATGGGCGGATCAGCAACGCAAAGACCAAAACACCGAGCACATTGAACAAAGTATGGAAAATGGCGATGCCGAATGCAGCGTCGAATTCATCAAAGATGAACACGGTGATGGCAGCGGTTGCCTGCAATAATTGCGGCGTCAACATAAGCGCCAACACTGCTGTCCCGACATTGAACAGCACATGCGTCAAGCCGGCCCGCTTCGCGGCTGTCCCCGCCCCGATTGCAGCCAGGATGGCGGTGAGCGTCGTCCCGATGTTTTGGCCGATGACGAGATATGCCGCCTGCTCGAATTCGATAACTCCTGAAAATAACGCCGTCAGCGTGGTCGCGACGGCAGCGCTCGAAGATTGCATGATGATGGTCATCACGGTGCCGATCAACACAAGCAGGAAAATATTCGTCAGTCCGGCAAAGGACACGGCATGCTGCAATTCCGCCATCCCTTCCTGCAAGACGCCGATGCCCAGAAACAAAAGCCCGAATCCGGCAAGACCCGTACCATACGCCTTGTTTTGCTCGGGCAGGAAGGTTTTCAACAAAACACCGAAACCGACAATCGGCAATGCCCAGCCTTGCAGGTCCACCTTGAAGCCGATCAGCGACACCAGCCAGCCGGTGCTTGTGCTGCCGATATTCGCCCCCATGATGATGCCGACGGATTGGGCAAAGCTGAGCAGGCCGGCACTGACGAAGCCGATTGTCAAAAGTGTGACGGCAGTGGAAGATTGGATGATGGCCGTGATGAATGCACCTGAAAAAATAGCGCGTCCGGTGCCGCCCGCAAAACGGTGCATCCATTCTTTGATGAATCCGCCAGTCAGCTCTTTCAAGGAACCTGTCATCATTTGCATACCCAACAGAAATAATCCGATTCCGCCTAAAATCGCCATGAGCATCCCCATCGCGGCCACCTCCTTTGCTTTATAGCATAAAGGAAAACTCAGTTTTTTTACCGAAAGTTATCCCGGTTGTTTTCTTGATTTTACTGCACTTCTTATTTAAATCCATAACAAAGAGCCTTCTGCTGAAGGCTCTTTGTTTTATTCCGTATCGTGGGCGAATTTGATCTCTTCCTCGCCCCGGTAATCCACTTCAAGTTCGAAATCCTTCACTTCAGCAGCATCGATCGATAGCGCCTGCAGCACTTCGGCTTTCATATCATCGATTGAACGGCCCACCGTGACCGTGACTTGGCCGATCAGCTGCTCCACCTCATCGAGTGCCGCGGCCCCTTCACTTTCCGATCCATCACGTCGCTCAATTTCCGCTTCCCCCTCACCGCTTTCGTATTCGTAACTCGCTTCGCCGCCATCCACAAACTTAAGTTCAAGCGAAAATTCGTTAAGTTCTTCAGAAGTTTCACCGTTTCTCACATCGTGATCTATTTCCATTTCTTTTCCTGAATCGAATTTTACATCCATCTCAAAATCCCGCACGCTTTCTTGCTCGGCATTGACTGCTTCCAACACCTCGCGCTTGATATCCTCAAGTGGGCGTTCCGTTGAAAACTGGACAGCCTGGAAAAGTTGGGCGAATTCATCCTGGGCTTCCTGGCCTGATAACCGGTCTCGGGAATCGCGCTCGATCGAAGCATCGTTGCGGTCATAATCGAAGTCCCATTCACGGTCATCCGTGAACTTCAAATCCAAGTCGAATTCGCGGATCTCGTCGTTTGCTGCTGGAGATGCTGATTGGTTAGCTTGTGCTTCCTTCTCCGCGCTGTCCGCTTGTTCATTGGACGCTCCTTGCGCTTTGCCGCTGTCGCCATTTGTTGCATCTGTCTGTTGCTGCGTTGCATTTTCAGTATCCGCTGTTGTCGGTTGGCTCGTATCTTGTCCTGTGCCGCATCCTGCCAATAAAATCACCGCGGCCATTCCTGCTGTCATTTTCTTCATCTTCGAACACCCTTTCTCGCTTTATGATAGTTCTATCATATCCGCGTGGACTGAGTGTCTGCTGAGGAGAACATTAAAATTCCATGAGAATGAAAAAAGCGGAGGCATCCAAGCCTCCGCTTCTTATGAAATACTGGTTTCTTGATTGCGCCAAAACCAAATAACAACGGGCACCAATAATAATGACAGAATTCCGCCGGCAAGCGACAGCACCGCGAAGCTCGTGCCAGCCACGACCATTCCCGACATCCCGCCGCCAGTCGCACCGGCCAAGGCGATCAATACATCGACCGTCCCTTGCGTTTTCGCACGCGCTTTCGGTTTCGTCGAGTCGACGATCAATGCCGTGCCGCTGATCAGGCCGAAGTTCCAGCCGAGCCCAAGCAACGCCAAAGCGAGAATCAGGACGAACAGCGAATCCCCAGGAGCGAATGCCGCCACAAGCCCTGCTGCCAGCAAGGTCACTCCTGCGGCGACGACCATCGCAACGCGCCCCGCTTTATCGACCAGCACACCGGTCACGAGCGAAGGGAGGTACATTGCTGCGACGTGGATGCCGATGACCATGCCGATTGCATTGAGGCTATGTCCATGGTGGCCCATATGCACCGGGGTCATCGTCATGATCGCGACCATGACGATTTGCGTGATGACCATCACCGTCGCACCGAGAAAGACGCCGCGGCTATTGACCGCAGGGCCCGCCACTTCTTCTTCTCCAGATGCGGCTTGATCCCGTTTTTGCTGATCGCTGATATAACGCGACACCATGAGCGGATCGGGGCGCAATAGCGCAAATAACACGATGCCCGCCAATATGTAAGCAGCTCCCGCTAAAATGAATGGCCCGGCAAGCGCCGGCACACCGATCGATTCGGCGAAATCTCCCATGATGCCGACCAGGTTCGGCCCGGCAAATGCCCCGAAAGTCGTCGCCACCATCGCCACGCTGATGGCCGTGCCGCGCTGTTTCGTGCTGGCCAGGTCCGTTCCTGCATAACGCGCTTGAAGATTTGTCGCCGTCCCCGCCCCGTAGACAAGAAGCGACAGGAACAGCAGGAAGACATTGCCCCAGATCGCGGCAAATACGACACCGATCGAACCGATGCCGCCCGTAAGGAATCCGGCAGCCAAACCTGTCCTGCGCCCGAATCGCTGTGACAGGCGCCCGACGATGAGTGCAGCGCCTGCCGACCCGAGCGTAAAGAGAAAGACCGGAAGCCCCGCATAGCTTTCTGTGCCGAGCATATCACGCGCAAGCAAAGCACCGACCGTGATCCCGGCTGCCAAGCCCGCTCCCCCGAAAATTTGCGAGAGCATGACAATCCATAAAGTGCGCTTGTATAAGCCCTGCAATTTGGGGGGCGATTCGATATAGCTTTCAAGCGTATGGCCGCTTGCTTTTGTTCTTCCATTAGCCATCGTTCGGCCTCCATTCAAGGTTAAATAACAGATTCATTATAGCGCGTTTCCTTTTGCTATGGAGGATGGAATTCCAGGCAATAAAAAAAGAGCCGCTCGCGGCTCTTTTGTCTCAAACAGCTTGTTCGCTGCTTTCTTCCACTTCGCGCCGCCATTTTCTCAGCGCATGCCGTTGCCTTGTGTCCCGGGTTGTGTATTCTTTCGCGCGTACGAGCAATTGGATGCGCTCTGCTTCATGGACGGAATCGATTTGCCCGAGATGGATCGCCAAAAAGAATTCCAAAAAACGGATCGCTTCAATCTGTTCTTTAGTTGAAGTTGGATGGAGCCTATCCAGATTCAATTTCATCCGCTGTAAATCGGTTGGCCCTGGTTCGTGGACCTTGGAAAAACGTTTATAAAAAGCCATCATGTCTGCATATAAACTGTTGGTTTCTTTCCGAAGCCTGCTTCTGGTCATTGGCGTCATCACGGGAAATCCCTCCTTATTTTCATTTCGCCTGCATGTATCCATGCTTGGGGCAGTTAATGATTTTTACCCCGTTTCGCCTTTGGCTACACCTGGTGCGAAATAAAAATTGTCTGGATGCTTAATCGGATTGTGGATGATTGTCCAAATAAGTGTTGAGGATTTCCGCTGCCCGTTTGCGCACATGCACATAGGCGTTGTCCATCGATTGTTTTTCGGTCACAGCTCCACCCGATACTGAATGCACTTCTTCGAAAAAACGCTCTAAGTCGCTGCGGCTCTCCGGATCGACCGTGCCGGACAATAAAATGACCGGCTTGCCGTGGGCCGCTGCCATTTGTGCAATGCCGAAAGCTGTTTTTCCGTATAGGGTTTGGCGGTCCGATTTCCCTTCACCCGTGAAAACCAAATCACTCGACACAACGCTTTCCGAAAATCCCGAAGCTTCAAGAACCACGTCGACGCCGCGCTTCATAACAGCCGGGAAAAATGCCATAAACGCGCCGCCAGCACCGCCCGCTGCCCCCGCTCCCGGAACGTCATGCAACGATACTCCTGTCTCTTTCTCCAAGATATCAGCGTAATGGCTTAACTTCCGGTCCAGATCCTTCGCCGTTTCATCGCTCGCGCCTTTTTGAGGGCCAAACACATGAGAAGCGCCGTTTTGGCCAATCAGCGGATTGTCGACATCGCTCGCGATGACAAATCCGCAATCCCGGATGCGCGAGTCAAAGGAGCTTGCATCTATCTTGTAAAGTTCATCCAACGGCCCAGCGCCTGGAGGAAGCACTTCGCCTGATGAGTCCAGAAATTGCATACCGAGCGCGCGAAGAATTCCTGTGCCGCCGTCATTCGTCGCGCTGCCACCAAGCCCAATAATAAAATCTCGGAACCCCGCGTCAAGCGCATAACGGATCAATTCGCCGGTGCCTTCCGTCGACGCACGCTCCGGGTCGCGTTCTGTTTCTGAAAGTAAGGTCAGGCCCGATGCCTCTGCAAGTTCAATGACACAAGTCTCGCCGTTTCCGAGCACACCATAACTGGCAGAGACCAACTCGCCAAGCGGCCCTGAAACTTGTTGTGTAACGATGCGGCCATTTGTTGCTGCGACGAGATTCGCCATGGTGCCTTCGCCACCATCCGCGGACGGCAATTCGATGACTTCGCTCCCTGGAGCTGCATCCAGTATTCCTTCAGCCATTGCGCGTGCTGCTTGCTCAGCAGAGATGCTGCCTTTAAAAGAATCCGGCGCCACAATAATTTTCATCTTACTCCCCCTCCATCTGAATAAATGCGATCGTTCAAAAAAGTCTATCTATATAGAATGTACAAGTTTCAAAAAGTTGCGGCAAGATGTTTAGCCTTGATCGGCATGTGGTAACTAATAAACAGAAGCGTTTAGTGAGCTTCCCCTTCACCCCCAAATTTTTTGAAGGCCCGATGCAGTTGACTGCATCGGGCCATTTCTTTTGGCGCTCTATCAAAAATCCCCGCAGCAAATACCGCTGCGGGGATTTTTTCTTTAGATAATGCCTTGCCAGCGCAAGATCACTTCAGCGATCAGCGCTGAACCAATGAAAGTTCCGAGGAATACTGCGATGGCGACCAAAAAGCTCCGGAAGCCCAGTTTGCGAAAATCTGCCCAGTTCGATCCGACCGAGATGCCGGCATAAGCGAGAATCGGGGTGGCAAGAGCCAGAATGCCGATTTGGCTGGTCCAGGCAACGACATAATCCGAACCCGGAAACCACGGCAAGGAAATGATGATGGCAAGTATGCCGATATAGCCGACTGCCGGCATGCTGAAGGGCAATGCTTTCTCCAGCATTAAACCGACGAGGCTTACCGCGATCAAGACAAGCATTCCCGGAATCGCTTCCCATGGCAAGACGTCCATGCCGAACCAATTGCCGATCAAGGCGGCGACGCCGAAAATAGCCAATACCCACGTCCATTCGATGACACTCTTAAGCATTCGGCCCGCCTCCTTTTGCAGCTTTTCGTTCCGATCGTCTCATCATGATGCTGTACAATTTCTCCGTCAGCGGCAAGCCGATGAAGATACTGAAATACAAGCCAGTGGAAAGCGACAGCAAATTGCTCGCTCCCGCAAAGGCAACAATCTGTTCTTCCAATTCCGGATATGCACCAATCAGCGAACCACTGGCCGCAGCCATCATCGACCCGCTCCCGACGCCCGATGCCATGGCGAACGACAGAGGATGCAGCGGCGTCGCCGTCGCAAGCAATCCAGATATCAAGCCGAGAAAAACGGCTCCAAACACTGTTCCGAAAATATAGACCGCCATGACGCCGCGGCCCTCTGGCGAAGAGAATCCGAACTTGTTAACGATCAGCCCGACATTCGGCTCACGTGCAATCGAGTGGGTCATGCCGATACTTTCACGACGGAACCCGAGCAGCACCGCAAGCGGCAGTGCCAGGAAAATCGTTCCCAAATTGCCAAGTTCCTGCAGTAAAAGTGCCGGACCCGCTGCGATAATCGCTTCAATTTGCGGCCCGATTGTGACACCGATTTTGGCAATGAGCAACGTCACCCCTAAAATAATGAGCGGTTCTGCATTTTTGGCGTTTTTCTCGGAAATGAGCGGCGTGAAATATAAGCCAAGACCCAAAAAGAATGCATATAGCATCGGTAATAATAGAATAACTCCTGGCCCCACAGCAATGCTGAATTGGCCGATCGCTTCGGTGATGGCTACCAAAATGAATGCAATGGCATGCAAACGCCAATCCTTAATAACAGTTTTCAATTCTACTTTCTCCATCTCTTCTCCTCGCTTTCTTCGGAACTGACAACGATTTTTCAATTAAACCGCAATCTATAAACCTAGTCTACGCTATATAACGGACGATTCAATAGTTTTTTTGAATTTTGTTCGCTTTTTATCCCGAAGAAAGCATGTCATTTACAGAAGTGACAGATTTTTCAATCTAAATGAAAAAGCAGAAGCTTGAGCTTCTGCTTTCTAAGCTGTAGAGAAACACTTGATAATCGCATTTTCCGAAGCTTATTACTCGCTTTCCGTGGGGCGGGAATCGAGCCTCCTCGTCACTTCGTTCCTGCGGGGTCTCTCAAACCCGCTAATCCCACAGGAGTCGAGCAAACGCTTCTCCAAACACTCAGGCAAACCACTGATTATATAATGTCGAAAAGCCAGTTTCTTCGTTGGCTTATAGTGGATTGCGAACTTATTCAACATACTAAAAAGCAGAAGCCTGAGCTTCTGCTTTTATTCCGTCGGATCGTACAAGGTGACGCTTTCGATGTAATTGATGTATTTCCTTAATTCTTTTGCCTGCTGCCGTGTGATTTCCGCGGCATCGTACATATCGTAAATTTTGGCGCGGCCCATGTCCATGACGTTGATGCGCAATTCTTCTTTTTGCATCTCGTAACGCTCATCGTACAAAGTTTCGGGCTTTCTCAAACGGCTGATCATTTTCCGGTACTCGGTCAAAACCGCTTCGACGATATCTTTGCGGGAAGCTTTTTGATGATAGGCTTCCAAATTCTCTAGGGCGGCTTCAAGTGCCTTCAATTGCACCTCGCGGCCGACCTGGTATTCAACCAGGCGAATTTCCTCATCCTGCCAGTTTTCCCCGCGGAACCTGCGCCATGCGCGGATCAGCTTGCCTTGTAAATACAATAGAGTCGAACGGGCGTTATGGGCGATCGCTTCTTCACGGCGGTTCAGCGAATGCTCGAAAGCGGCATAGACATCCCGCTCCATCCCCTCTGTCTTCTTCAGCCTTTCAATGTAACGGCGCTCGGCCTTCAACGCCCGCAGTCGCACTTCCTTCATGCGGCGCTGGTATTTCTTGTTGGCTTCTTTCGCCTCTTCCCCTTCCGGCTGCACTTGCTGGAAACGTAAACGATATTCATCCATCAGTTCATAGGCTGCCGTTTCATTCGATTCGGTCAGTTCGGATTTGATACGGGCGATCGACGCGAGCAGGAGGCGGCGCCTTGCTTCTTCCAAATCGATCGTAGCGTCTTCTTCATCACCGGCCAGTTTGCCTTTACTGAGAAGCGGGAGGCAGGCGGTCGCAAGCAGCAGCGTCAAAAGGATCGTGCCCACTGCCAGGAACAGCAGCAGTGACCGCTGCGGGAAGATATAACCGCCTTCGATAATCATTGGCAGGGACAGGATCCCGACCATCGTCACCGTTCCGCGCACGCCCGTCAGGCTGACGAATAAGGTCAGCTTGAGGCTCGGCTTTGCAGCATCTTCCATTTTTCCGAAGCGATATTCGTATTGGGAGAATAAATAAGCCCAAATAAAGCGGATCCCCAGCAGCATGGCAGTAATCGCCAAGACATACGACAGCAGGACGCTTTCATCCATATTCGGGTTTTCCAGCGCGCCGCTCATCGCCCCCGGGATATTGAGCCCGAGCAACAGGAAGATGATGCCGTTCAGCACGAAGGTGATGATCGTCCAGATGTTTTCCGTCAGCATCTGCTCTTCTGCGACCAGCGCTTCGGTGTCTTCCTGCACAAGTGAATGGACAATCCCGCCGACGACGACGGCGATAACACCGGATGCCCCTAATAATTCCTCCGCGACGACGAAGATGATGAAAGGCGTCATGATTTGCAATAGCGAATGGAACGTGACGTCATTGATCCCTTGTTTGCGGAACAATAAGCGGATGCCGACAAACACGAGGGCGATTACGGCTCCAAGAAGCGCACCCGCCAAAAATTTATAGGAGAAATTAAAAATAGCGGAGTATAGCGAGAAGGTCCCCGTGACGACAGCAGCAACTGCATAATTGAATGCGACGAGCCCCGAGGCGTCATTGATCAGCGACTCCCCCCGCACCAGGCTTAGCACATTGCCAGGGATACGGACGCGCTGTGAAATGCCGTTCACTGCGACGGGGTCTGTCGGTGACAGGATGGCAGCGAGTGCGAATGCTGCGGCGAGCGGAATGTCTTCAATGAGCCAGTGGATGAAGTAACCGCCGATCAAGGTCGTCAGCAGCACCAGGATGACGGCGTTGCCGAAAATCGGCCCGCGCATGCGCCATAATTCCTCACGCGGAAAATGCCGCCCATCGTTGAACAGGAGCGGTGCGATGAACAGCAGCAGAAACCATTCGGCTTCCAATTCAAATGTAAAATCCTCGAAGACCAGTACGATGATCGTCCCGAGCGCCACTTGGATAAGCGCTGCCGGCACTTGCGGCACGTAGTGGCTCACTACATTGGAGACGAGGAGCGCGATCAGCAGGATCAGGATAGTCAGCAATAATTCCATCGATATTCCCCATTTACTTGTGATGATATATGTATACCCAGATTATGTCTTCGGTTATCCATTTCATGTTTATTTTCTAATTAGAACACTCCCGTTTCGGGTACACTAAAAGAAAGCACCGGCCAACCGGCCGAAGGAGGTCCAGAACTTGTCACGGCAATCCTACCGCAAGGAAAAAAACCAGCTGACTTATACCCAGCAGCATCTCGCGAACGAGCGCACGTATCTCGCCTGGATCCGCACGGCGATCTCCATCGTCGGTGTCGGCTTCCTGGCGACAAGCCTGCATTTCACGATGGGTGTCGTGCGTAATCCCTTTGTCGATTTGTTCACGATCATTCTCGGCATCTTCGCCTGTGTTTTCGGGCTGGTCATCATTTTCACGGCTACGCGCACTTACCGGGAAAAACGCCAGCAGATCATCCAGGAAACCTTCTATTCGTCGAACCTGCGCATCAGCCTGATTTCCACGATGCTGTCGATCATGATCATCATGGTCATCATCTATTTCTTTATCATTATGTGAATCATTTGCGCTTGCAGGCGGATTTCTTTTCCTGTCTTTCGCAAAGGCAGGCTATTCATCACACCAAAACCAGAAAAAACCTAGTGATTTCCTCACGGTTATAGTATTCTGAAACCAATCAATTTAAGGAATACAGACTGTTCACGCCCCGCTAGTTACGGCAGGACAACCGAAAGGAATTGACTCATGGCGACTTTCCTAAAATGGTTTATCGTATGCCTCGCTGCTGTCGGCATATTTGGTGCCAGCGGTGAACAGCCATCTGCGGCTGAATCCGCCCCCTTCGAATTCACCGTGCGCGCTGTTCCGGTTTCGGTGATGCCGGAGCGATTGGCGAGGAACCACCGCGTGAGCTTGTCGGCAATCGGCGATGTCCTCATTCACGAGCCGCTTTACGAAGACGCCAGAACAGGCAGCACTTATGATTTCGGTTCCATGTTCGATCCGGTCCAGCCCTTTCTTGATTCGTCCGATATTACCGTCGCCAATTCCGAAAGCATCATCGGCGGCAGCGAAATCGGCGTTTCGAGCTATCCATCTTTCAACAGTCCATTCGAACTCGGCGACGCCATGAAAAATGCGGGGATCGATGTTGTCTCCATGGCAAACAACCATACCTTGGATCGCGGCGTACAGGCAATCGAGAACGCCATTTCCCATTGGCGGGATATCGGCATGGCGTCAAGCGGCTCTCACCTGTCCGCACAACAACGCGCCGACATTCCGGTACTCGAACGCAACGGCATCACGTTGTCGTTTTTATCCTATACCTATGGCACCAATGGCGTCCCGACGCCTGCCGGCCGGCCATATTTGGTCAACCGCATCGACCCGGAGTTGATCCGACAGGATTTGGCGCATGCGCGCAAGCATTCCGATGTATCGGTGTTGAGCCTCCATTTCGGCAATGAATATGAAATGATGCCGACACAAGAGCAAGCGGAACTTGCCCGTTTCGCCGCTGAAAACGGCGCAGACATCATTCTGGGCCACCACCCCCACGTCCTGCAGCCGCCTGCATGGATCGATACTGCAGATGGCCGCCGCAGTTTCGTCTTCTACTCACTCGGCAATTTCCTGTCTGGGCAAAAAGGCGTCGAACGGCGGATTGGCGGCATCGTCCACCTGGACATCGAAAAGCTGGAAACTGCAGAAGGGGCAAGCATAGCCATCACAAATCCCGCCTTCACCCCGACCTTCGTCCAGCATGACCGCTTCCAGGATTTCGAAGTTTTATTATTGAAAGACATCAATGACGAATGGAACGCCAATACAAAAGCCCATCTTGCCACTTGGATGAAAGACCTGGAATTCCGTGAATAGAGGAGTGAGTTGATGATGCAGGATTGGAAAATGGAGGAACAAAAATTATACGCCCCTGCCACCGAAGCGCATGCCGTGCATATCCCGAAACAATTCTATTTTGTGATCGACGGGCGCAGAAGCATCGGGTCCGAAGATTTCCATGAACGCCTTCGGGTGTTGACTGCTTTATCGGAAGCGGTCCAATCGATGCCGCAGCATGGCTATTGTCCGCCAGGATTCACGCATTACTCCCTTTATCCGCCTGAAACACTCCATCATACACAGGGGCAGGACGCCGGCTCGGCGACTTATTCACTGATGATCCGCCAGCCCGATTTCATCGATAACGAAACCATCGACCGTGCGTTCAACCTGCTCCATAAAGACCGGAAGTTCCCATTGCTTCCCGAGGTGGCGTTCGAGGAGTTCGAAGATGGCCTATCGGTTCAATTGCGCAGTTCCCAAAAGCATGAACCGGCTGTGGTAGCATTCAGGAAAATCGATCATTTCCTGCTGGCGAATGCACTGAAACGGCGCAATTTCCAGCACCGCGAGATTTATCCGGGACAAGGCAGCACTTTGTTCGATGAAGTGGTATACCGCGTTTTTGCCGAGGAAGCCGAATAGCCGCCTATTGAGCATGTATTTCAACAAGCAAAGGAAAAGCCGTCCGGAAAAGTGTGAAGACACTTTTTCCGGACGGCTTTTTCACATTACATCGGATTTTTCTTGTAGTTTTCGTCTCGCCGGAAATTCCCGACCACTTCCATCGTCTCGGTGATGCTGACGAATGCATTCGGGTCGATTTCCCGGATCAAGGGACGGACAAACGCCAGCTCGTAACGGGTGATGACGCTATGCAGCACTTTCACCTTGGCGCCGGTATAAGCGCCTTCCCCGTCCGTAACCGTGATGCCGCGGTACAGGTTCGACAATAGCTTCTTCTTCACTTCGTCGCCTTTTGCCGTCACGACCATCAAGCTGAGCTTGATATGGCGCGTATGGATACGGTCGACGACGATGCCCGTGATATAAATTGATGCCATCGTGTACATCGCGAGTTCCCAGTTGAAGATAAAGCCTGAGATGAAGACGACGCCGCTGTTCAAGGTGAACACCATGAAGCCGAGCGGGATGTCGCGTTTCATTGTCAGCAACAGGCCGATGACGTCAAAGCCGCCCGTCGACCCGTAAAAGCGGATGATGATCCCGACTGCAGCGCCTGAAATGACGCCACCGAAAACCGATGACAACAATGCATCTTCCGTCACTTGGACAATCGGGATGTACAGCATGGCGATCGACGTAACGGCAACCGAAAAAATGCTGTTCGCGATGAAGGTCTTGCCGAGCTTCATCCAGCCGACAATCAGGATCGGCAAGTTCAGCAAGATCAGCCAAATCCCCGAGTTGACCGGCGTCATCAAACCGAAGATCATGGCGACACCGGTGACGCCCCCTGATAGAATTTCATGTGGCAATAGAAACATATTGAAAGCGATCGCCATAACAATGGAAGCAATGAAAATTGCCCCGAGGCGGTAAAATTTGTCCATTTTTTATTCTCCGTTCATCTAATCGTAATGAGCGATGCCTGCATTCCGGTGAAGGCGATGAGGCAAGGCAGCGATTCACATTATAGGGGGTGCGATCATAGAAAAGCAAGCACTTCTGGCTGGATTTCCGCTTTCTTACCATTCACGGAATATTCCTCATTTGAACAGTGTCTCAAAAGCTTCAATTGAATGACGGAATAATTAAGACTAAAATAGAAGAAGACAGTGCACGGCAAGGAGAGATAGTATGGATCCATTAGACATCATCGACAATATGGACAAAGTCATGCCGGTGTTCCAGCCGATCGTCAGTGCCGTCAAGCACGATGTTATCGGCTACGAATTGCTCGGCCGCTACATAGAACCGGACGGAACCAAATCACTCGGCGATTTCTTCAATGACCCGGAAGTCCCGGACGAGTTCAAAACAGAAGTGGACCAAAGACTGCTCGAAATGGCGCTTGATCAATTGCTGGCCCAGAACAGCGACTGCCTGTTGTTCATCAACCGCAACGCCCGCCAGTTGATGGCAGGAGATGGCGAAGACTTCCTGAAGACCTTGCTGGAATACCGCAAACGCGGATTCCCGCTTGAACGCATTGTCCTTGAAATTACCGAGCACGATTTCAACGATGATTTTGATACACTCAACCACTTGCTCTTGTATTTCAAGACCTACGGCATCCAGATCGCCGTTGACCATGTAGGCGCGAAAAGTTCGAATATCGACCGCATCCGCCAATTGCGGCCGCATATCCTGAAAATCGATATGAGCATCAGCCGCCATCATCAGCCTGATGCATTCCAGGACATCATCCATTCTTTGTCGATGCTTGCCCACCGCATCGGTGCACGACTGTTATACGAATATATAGAAGATAACCATCAATTGTATTTTGCCTGGAAACACGGCGGCCATTATTACCAAGGCTATTATCTGGCCCATCCGGACCCTGCCCTGCTGACAACGGGCGCTTTATCCATCCATGTGGGCGATCAAGTAAAGGCGTTCGTCCACCGCGAGAAAGCGATGGTCAGCGAACGCTTGGCCTATACCGCCCGTTCTGAAGAAAAACTCAAGCGCTTGATGGGTAAATGGCAAAGCCCTGAATATGCCGACCTGTTCATCCAGGAAGTGCTCCCTCTTTTCGAAGCGGAAAGCTTCCGCATCTACATCTGCAATGGCGACGGGGAACAAGTCTCCTCCAACTTCCGGAAAACGGGCGGAAATTGGCAAGGCGAACCACAGCAAATCGGCTCCCACTGGGCTTTTCGCCCGTATTTTTTGGAAAACATGATGCTCATGAAAGCGAGCCACAAAGGCCGGCTGTCGGACATCTACGCCGATATCGAAACCGGGGAAATGATCCGTACATTCAGCTATCCGCTATCGGACGAATGCTTCCTGTTTGTCGATTTAAGCTACGAATTCATTTCTGAAAATGATTACTTATTGTTTCAATGAAGCACAGTCAAAAAAAGGAACCCGAAGCAGCATGTGCCGCTTCGGGTTTCATCATTTCGCTTCCTTTTCCAGCTTGTCGATATAATGATCGAGTTTCCCTCTTTGTTCACCGCTGATTTCAGGCAATTCCGGGTTGATTTCTTCCAGCATTTCGACCATCACCCGGGCGATGATCAAACGGGAATACATTTCATCGTCCGCCGGCAATATATACCAGGGAGCATAGTCCGTAGAAGTATGGGTCAGCATATCGCCGAAAATCTCCTGGTAATCTTCCCAATGTTCCCGCTCTTCGACATCGCTGAAGGAAAACTCCCAATTTTTCTCGGGATTCTTCATCCGCTCGAGAAGGCGCGAAGTTTGCACTTCTTTCGAAAGATTAAAGAAGAATTTGACAAACGGAAAACCGTTCTCGACCATATACCGTTCAAATTCGTTGATTTGCCGGTATCGCCGGTTCCATACTTCCCCGTCGATTAACTGGTCGGGCAAGGGCTCTTCTTCAAGTAAATCATGGACGCGCGGCGCAATCACTTCTTCGTAATGGGAACGGTTTAGAATGCCGATTTGCCCCCGCTCCGGCAAGGCATCGTGCAGGCGCCATAAATAATCATGCTTCAATTCCTCTTCCGTCGGTTTCCCGAGTGTCGTCACTTTCAGCCCTTGTGCAGTCAAGTTCGAGAACAAATAGGTGATCGCTTCATCTTTTCCGGCTGCGTCCATTGCCTGAAGGGCCACCACAATGCCTTTTTCTTCTTCTGCATGAAGCCGGATATGCCATGTTTTCAATTCTTCGATTGTTTCCTTCAATTGCTGTTCGATTTGCCCGGGTTCCATTCGATTATCTTCTTGTGTCGGCCAGTCTGAGAGATCCACTTTCTCGCCGGCTTTCACTTTATATCGTTGGGTATCCATTAAAGCCCTCCTTGGATATGAATGTTTCTATCCCTATACCCTTTTTCAGCTTTTGGAATTACAGGGCTTTTTTCTCAATTTGCCATTTTTCCTTTACCCTGGCCAGATGAAAACTGGGGTTGGGTGCACACCATGAAAAAGCTCCCCCGAAACCCATTGGGATTTCGGGGGAGCTTTTCAACTTCTGAATGATATTGCTTATTCGTAGGCAATCGACCCATCTGCCTTTTGTTCATATGTGATATCTTCCTCTTCCATCAAGGAGATCAAGATTTGGGCTTTGTCGTCGGCCTGCTCTTTTTGGCGGTCGAGGATTTCATCCAGTTTCTCGTGGACTTCCTCGACTTGGTTTTTCTGTAAAGTCTTCGTCATTTCGCGCGTCAACTCGATTTGGGCAAAGTGATAGGATTCCAATCGTGCCAGGCGCGGGTCGTCTGTGTCGAGTTCCTCGGACAATTGCTCCAGCTTTTCCTCCATCTCATTGATATGGAGTTCCGTGAGCGAATTGTGGTCATACAGGCGAATGAGCGAATTGCTGACTTCCTTGAGCACTTCCTCGCTTTTCTCGCTTTGGAAAATATACTGCTGGATTTCATCCTGTTCCGCATTCGCCACCGAGCGCTCCTCATTCCATGGAGCGACATAGCTCGCAAAGGAATATACGTTCCACAGGACGAACAGCAGCAAAATGCCGCTACCGGCCTTCAGCCAAAGTTTGCGGCGCTGCGGACCTTTTTTATTAGGCCGGAAATTTGGCGGTTCAGCACCGGTTTCGGCGCTTTTTTCCGCTTCGATTCGATTGGATTCATTATTCGGATGACTGTCTGAAAACTGATTGTAATTAGCCATGTTACCCTCCGGACATCTATTCGTAACACGATTGTAACAAAAAATATTCAAAATAGCATCCGTTTTTTTAAAGAAACCGAGGAATTATGACAAAATTCGACAAAGCAATGGCTTTCTTCGTATCAGCTCAAGAAGGCTGAATGTCTCCTATATCCCTTATTTAAGGGGTTAGGACCCCGCTTTTTTCGGGTAAACTATCTGAAAGCATTCTAGTAGACTGAATTGACTTTTTTATTCATCAACCATTCCCTCATTCATGTCGATCAGAAAGAAAGGCGGTCTTTTCATGCGCATTTCCTGTATGGGAAGTTTACTGATTTCGATTATCCTGTCGATTGTATTGACCATTTTGTTGAATTTGCTGTTTTTTTAGCGGCAGCTATGCCTGCCGGCAGATTCCTGCGAAAGTTTTGCATCACTGGAAATGGAGGAACTTCAGGTGACCAGAACATTTGTGATTCTGCTGATCGTGTCGGCGCTGTTGTTCATCGGATTCTACTTTGCCATCACGCTCTATAACCGGTTTGTCGGAGGTGTTGTTTCAGCGGGTGTTGAGTTTCAGCTGGCAGAGATTTTATATGAAACGCTGTCATCCATATCCCGCCCGTAAACTTCTCCAGCCCAGAACCCCCCCATTGCCTAAGCGATAGGGGGGGTCTTCATTGATCGGTGTTTTCATCCGGGCTTCCCGCTTCCGATTTGCGATAATCGAATTGCCACTGCACACCGAATTTATCCTCTACGACGCCGTATGCTTCGCTCCAATAACTTTCCTCGAATTCAAAGATCACTTTTCCGCTTTCTGCAAGTTTATTGAAATCGGCTTTCATTTCGCCTAGCTCTTCCGAACGGATGGAGACATGGAAATTGCTTCCGAATGTCGCCGGCTTGCCGGGCATCGCGTCTGACAGCAACAAATAATCGCCATAAAGCGGAACCGCTGCTTCCAATATCAATTCCTTCAAATCCTCATCGAGTTTCGAGCCCGGGTTATCTCCATAATGAATGACGGACACATCGGTTACACCGAATACGCCTTCATAATAAGCCAGCACTTCTTTGCAGTTTCCGTTAAAAATGATTTGTGGATGGATCGCCACCTCTTCGCCCCCTTCTTGAATTTTTGCTATCGTCCTCTTTTCCCTTCCGTTTTCAGCATTAAACTCCAGCATTTATTTCCAGGCAGGCAATTTTTTCATGAACGCATACACGATCGGCCCAAGAAACACTGCAGCCAAAAGCAGATAAAATGATACTGAAGCGATGAGCACCGTAAAAATGCCGCTCCATAAAGCAGCTACTGAATACAGGAACAACATTAAAACCGCCCAGACGATACTGATGCGAAGTGCCGCATTTTTCATCCGGATCCTTCTCAGCCAGGACAAGCCCAATGACAGCAAGAAAGCAGGCACTATCATCCACGCTATGGTCTGCATCGCCATCTCACCGCGCACTTCATCGTTCAATAACAGCATGTCCGAACTGCCGGAAATCGCCATCGATACAAATAAACCAACGACAGTGAGCAATGCGTAAAGCCCCAAGCCAAACAATATATCCTTGACCAATTCCACCGCTTTCCAGTTTTCCAATGCCTTCCCTCCTTATCGTTCCCGGAATGTTCCATCTATCCTGACTGCCGGGAAACAATCGCTATTCCAATTAGTTCGCCGCCATCCCGCGTTTCCCCTGCCGGCCTTGCCAAGCAGAAAACGCGGCTGGCAACCCCAAACAACGGAAAGTGTAAAAAAGTTCCCCGCCCATGATAGTTCCCGCTTTGTAGTCATGCCCCGAATACTCTAGAATTATTATGCAACCATGACCCTTAAGGAGTGACGATAGATGAACGAAACGATCCGACAATTGACCGGCGACGACTTGCCAGCATTACAGGACATGGATACCGGCATCGACGATGATTATGTCATCCGTGTATTCGACCGGATTTCGACTGGCCCCAACCGCTTATTCGGCCTATTCCACGACGGCCGGCTGGCAAGCATCGGCGGCTATACCATTTTTGCCGGCAGCTACGCCATGCTCGGGCGCATGCGGAGCGACGTGCGCTTCCGCGGCCAAAGCTTATCATCCCGCCTGATGGCCCACGTCCGTGATGCGGCCCTCGATCATCCGGGGGTCCGCTTCGTCGGCGCCAATACGCAGGAATTCAACCTTCCGGCACAGCGCGTCCTGGAGAAGATCGGTTTGTCCCGCCAAGCTGAGTTATTTTCCGCCATCGCAGAAAATGTGGAGCTTTTTGAAACCAGCGCTGCGCCTTGGCGAAAAATCGAAAGCATTGATGACAAGATGCGCTGGCTCGAAACAGTCTATATCCGCTCAAGGCGGGTCTTCCCGTATGAATGCTATTACCCGTTTCCCGCCAGCCCCGACCTGTTCTCTGGCCAAGCGCTGGCACGTTGGGACTTCTATGAAAACCCGGCACGCGACCGGATCGTCATCACCAAACACGATGTAAAGAAATACGATTACCTCCACACCATTTACCCGTGGGAAGATTTATTCGGCCAGCCGGGCCTTTGGGAAACCTTGCGCGCGCCGCTTGAAAAAATCCGCCTTGATTCTGAAGAAGGGGCTTTTGTATGGATGGACTTGACGCGCACGCAAGCAAGTAAACTGCCGGATGGGCACCCATTCGAATTGCCGTCGCCTTGGCTTTTATACGGCACGGATATCCATTAATCCATCTCTTCTCCCCTTCTGGATGTTTAAGCGCCATTCTTAATAGGAAGACATAGAGTATAGAAGGAAAACAGCCAAGGAGGAGAAGATGATGACACAGCAAGAACATCGCCAAGAAGAAGTGGCAGAAGACTTGAAGCAGGAGATGCCGGCAAAAGAAGTGAAAGATGGCGTCGAACTTTCGAACCCGCTCGAAATCGTCCAACGCATGCTCGAAGTGGCGACACAGGACCTCGAGTTGCCCCAAGGAGTATACGAAATCCTTAAAAAGCCGAAGCGCATCTTGAAAGTTTCGATTCCGGTGCGCATGGATGATGGCACATATCGCGAGTTTGAAGGCTATCGCTCCCAGCATTTGGACGTGCTCGGCCCGACTAAGGGCGGTGTCCGGTTCCATCCAGGGGTGACGGAAGATGAAGTGGCGGCCTTGTCGATTTGGATGTCGATGAAAGCGGCCATCCTCGGGATTCCTTACGGAGGCGGCAAAGGCGGAATCGTCGTCAATCCAAAAGAGTTGTCTGAACGGGAACTTGAGGAACTGTCCCGCGGCTTTATCCGCGAACTCGAACCGATCATGGGCCCTGAAAAAGATATACCGGCGCCGGACGTCAACACGACACCCCAGATCATGGGATGGATGATCGATGAATTTTCCCGCCTGAAAGGGAAAAACGTGCCCGGCACGATCACCGGCAAGCCTTTGATCCTTGGGGGATCGGAAGGCCGCGTCGAAGCGACCGGACGCGGCGTCGTCTTCACCATCGAAGATGCCGCCAAGAAACTGGGGCTTGAACTGGAAGGCATGACCGCAGTCGTCCAAGGCTTCGGGAATGTTGGATCCATCACCGCCAAACTCTTGCATGAACGTGGCGTGAAGGTGCTCGGCATAGTTGATGCCGGGGGCGGTGTCTACCATAAAGACGGGCTGCCGATCGAAGAACTGATCGGCTATGCCCAAACGACGGGCACGGTAGCCGGATACAATGGCTACGAATCGCTCAGCAATGAAGAGTTATTCGCCGCTGACGTGGATATATTGGTGCCCGCGGCGCTCGAAAACCAGATTACTTCGACCACCGGCCCGACCATCCGCGCCAAGATCGTGGCGGAAGCGGCGAACGGTCCCACGACGCCGGATGGCAATGCCGCAATGGAAAAGAACGGCATCACCGTCATTCCGGATATTCTATGCAATGCAGGAGGCGTCACGGTTTCCTATTTCGAATGGGTGCAGAACACGACCCATCTCCGCTGGACCGAACAGGAAGTGAATGAGCGGCTCCACACCGAAATGACGGACGCTTTCGATGATGTCTATGAAATGAAGGAACAAAAAGACTGTACGATGCGCGAGGCGGCATATTTGGTCGCTGTCGAACGGATCGCCCAGGCGATGGAAGCACGCGGCTGGATTTAAACTAAGCTAAGAGGCTGTTCCAAAAGCTCATGAAACCGGGCTTTCGGGGCAGCCCCTTTTTTGATTTTTTCCACTGATGTTTCCGAAAGCCTGTTTACAGGTAGTGAATAGGAGAGGCCCTCACCGACAGAAAAGGAGAACTTTTATGAAAACAATCGATTACTGGGTCTATTTGGCCTTTTCCGCATTTAAATTATTCCTCTTCAGCTTATACACTGACACCCCGTTCAGCTTCGGCTTTTTCTTGATCAGCTTATCAAGTGCACTGATCCTTTCGAGTTGGACCTTATTGATCGACGCCCGCAAGCGGCGCTGGATCTTACTGTCGCTTTTGGCGCTCCACAGCATCCTGCTGATTTCGGACGTTTGGTATTACCGTTATTTCGGAGATCTATTATCCGTTCAATTGATTCCCTCGATGACGCAAATGAATGACGTCGGCGGCGGATTCTTGAGCTTGATCCGCTGGACGGACTTCTTCTTTTTTGCCGACTTCCTATTATTTCTCGTCTTCATCCTCGCCTCCAAGAAACGCCTGGCCGGTTCCGTGCGGACGACGAACGGCAAGCTTGCGGCAGGAATTGCGGCAATCGGGCTTTTGGTATTTGCCGCACCGCTCCTATCGAGCATCGCAAAGGGCGAACGCTGGCTGGCTGGGGACGCCGTCAGCAATATGCGCGAATACTATGAGCTTGGGTTCTGGGGCTATCATGGCTATGATTTCGGCAAAGGCGTCGTCTCCATCTTCCGGGAACCCGAACCATCCGATCGGGACAAAGCCCTGCTCCAGGAAGCTGCTGCAGATGTTGGGACGAGAAACAGCGGCGAGCAGCCGAACATTATCCTCGTACAACTGGAATCGTTGCAGACGTCCGTCATCGGGCAGGAGATCGGCGGCGAAGAAGTCACGCCTTATTTGAATGAACTTGAGGAAGAGATGCTGTACTTCCCTTCCTTCCATCACCAGACCCATGAAGGGCGCACATCGGACGCGGAATTCGTCATCAACACCTCGCTGCACCCGCTGCGCACAGGTTCTGTCTATACCCGCTTCCCTGACAGCACATTCGCGCCGCTTCCGGAAGCTTTGCGGAAAAGCGGCTATGATACAGCTGCCATGCATGCCTATGAAGCGAGCTTCTGGAACCGCAATACTGTCTATGGGAATATCGGCTTTTCCCGCTTCTTCAGCGAAAAGGATTACCCCGATACGGAAAAGGTCGGCATGGCGATCAATGATGAGGATTTCTTCCGGACATCGATCGAGCACATCCAAAAGCTGGAAGAACCGTATTATGCGTTCATGATTGCCTTGAGCAGCCATATCCCCTTTAAGATTCCAGAAGACAAAAAACAATTGGCCTTGCCGGGCTATGAAGACGAATTGGTCCGGAATTATTACCACACCATCCATTATGTCGATGGCGCAGTCGAGGTGCTCGTCGACGAATTGAAACAGCAGGGCATGTGGGACGATTCGCTCGTCATTTTCTATGGCGACCACGACAGCGGATTGACTGAAAAAGGCCGCGAGATGGCAAATAAACTAGACGCCAACGGAGCGACGGAGCAGTTTGAATTGTTCCGGACCGTCCCGCTATGGATCAAGCCGCCAAACCTGCCGGAAGGCGAAACGGTCGAGACCGCCGGCGGACAAATCGATTTGGCGCCGACCATCCTGGAGCTTGCAGGCATCGACCAAGGTTTCATGCTCGGCAATTCCTTGCTGTCGGGCACCGAAAAGCCCGTCGTTTTCCGCGACGGCTCGTTCCGGAAAGGCGATGTGTACTTCAAGCCGGACCTGACCTCGCCCCCCGGTTCTGGTGAATGCTATTCGATCGAAAGCGGTGAAAAAATCGATAGCGCGGATTGTGAGCCTTATATCGGCGATGCGCTCGATCAATTGCGTATTTCGGATACCGTGATCGAAGACAATGCCCTGGACTATATCGAACAATGAAAAAGCTGGGCTCAGAAATCTGAGTCCAGCTTTTTTCATCTCATGACGCTGCCGCCGGAAATCTTCACCGATTCCCCGACGATATTCGGTGCGGCATCTGTTAGCAGGAATGCAATCGTTCGGGCGACTTCCTGAGGAGTTGACAGCCGGTGCGAGGGGATCCCTGCCTCCGCTTCTTCCATCGCCTGCGCAAATGGAATCCCTTTGCGCTCCGCTTTTCTCTGGATGCTGGCCCTCGCCATTTCCGTATCGACATATCCCGGGCATACTGCATTGACGCGGATGCCATGCTCAATCGCCTCCAAGGCCATGGATTGCGTCCAACCGACCACCGCGAATTTGCTTGCCGCATAAGCCGTGTTTCCGGCCGTGCCGCGAAGCCCCGAAAGAGAAGCGAGATTGACGATGTCCCCTCGGCCTTCTTCCATCATGCGCCGGTACACCAGTTGCGTCAGCAAAAAAGTGGATGTGTAATTGATGTTCATCAGATGCTCCAGAAATTCCTGGTCCAGTTCTTCCACTTGCTTTCCGCCAGCCGCTCCGGCTGAATTGACCAAGCCGCCAATAAACCCGAGCTTCGCTTCAGCGGTTTCGACCAGCTGTTTTCGGTCGCCGGGATCCGTCAGATCCGCCGCGTGGACATGCAGCCGCCTGCCATCCATCATGCCCTTCAATTCTTTTTCCAATTGCTTCAGTTTATCCGCATCACGCCCCGTAACCGTCAGTTTCGCCCCCATCTGTGCAACTGCCTTGGCCGTTTCCCAGCCGATGCCGCCTGTTGCGCCCGTGATCAATAGATGTTTTTCAGCTAATGCTTGTTTATCGAAAATGCCCATGTATACGCCTCCCTTGCCTGCAGTCATTCCCTTAACTGCACGGCATTCAAACATGCGCAAGGGCGGACGGCTTAGAAGCGACGTAAATGCACCTTGTAGTATATACTAGCAAGAGGTACACAAGTGCTGTCATTTTTTTCACTTCCAGCCATCCTATTCCAGGCTGAAGACAAATCTTATCACTAATTGGAAAACGTGTTACATGGAGGGAATAAAATGAACCAAAAAATGAGCGACTTTACAGAAACCTTGCGCCATACCGATTATGCGCATATCTTTTACCTGACCGAACAAACAGATCCTTATATAGAAAATGCCGTGTCTTATGTCCTGGATGGCGTCCGGAATGGCGACCGTGTCCTGTTCGTCGAGAACCCCCGGATCTATCCCCAGATCCAGAAAAAGCTCCAGCAAGTGTTGTCTGCTGAGGAATTGGAATTAATCCACTACGTCAATAACTTCGATTTCTATTGGCGCAAAGGGAACTTCCATCCCACGGCCATTCTGGAATACTTCGAAAGCGTTGTCGGGTCTTTCACTGCCGATGGCCGGCAGTGCCGGACATGGGGCCATATCGAATGGGGCAGCCAGGAAGACATCAGCCAGGAAATCATCGAATATGAAACGGAAATTGACCGCTCCGCCACCCAACGGAAAGTCATCTCCATCTGTGCATACGATGCGCACCGGGTTTCGGAGAGCTTGCGCGAGCGGCTGATGCATTGCCATGGCTACTTGATGAAAGACCAGAGCATTTCTGCAATATCTTTTTATGGCGATAAAAAAGCCCGGAAATAACAATTCCCGGCTTTTTTTATTTTTCAATGCAAGGCTCTTCCAGTTCGATGCATAATTTCCATGTACTCAGGGAATACTGAAACAACTGCCATCAACTGGCACTGCCTATATAGAATGAAGCGGAGGATACAACCATGAAAAAAGAAATCACAGTCGGCGCAGCCGAGTTGAAATGGGATCTGGAAACCGGGGAAGTGCTCTTCGATGGGGGCGATGTCGTCTTTTTCTGGACTTCCGCCATGGAAACCTTTTTCGACACGATCCGGGAAATCACCGGCGCCGAAGCCACCGACCTGGTGCTTGAGACGACAGGGTTCAGGCAAGGCATCGTCGTCGGAGAGGGCTTCCGGGAATTGAAGAATATCGATGCCAGCAATGTCGTCGAGTGGATCTCCAATACCTATGCCCCGGCCGGCTGGGGCAAAGTGGAGATCGTCGAGATGGACATCGAGCAATACACGTTCACGATGCATATACAGGATGATTGGGAATTCAAGATGAACCAATTGAACCATAAAGGCACCAAAGGGATTTTCGTCCCATCCCATTACGCAGGCGTCTTGACGGGATTGTTCGGCCAGAATTTCTGGTACCGGACCATTCGCTATCAAAATGACGAACAGCCTTACAGCATTGTGGAATATTATCCGTCGGACGTTACTGTACAGCAAAACATCCGGGAACTTGCGAGACGCCAGGAAGACAAGCAGATCCGCCAGCTTGAGGAGATGGTCGATGAAAAGACCCAAATGCTCCAGAAACTGGTGCGCGAACTTTCTTCCCCCGTCATCCCGGTGCTTGAAGGAATTATCGTCGTGCCGATGATCGGAAGCTATGACGAAGACCGCACAGAAGACTTGATCAACAATACATTAACCGAACTGCCCAGACATAAAGCGGAATTTTTGCTTCTCGACCTGACAGGATTGAACCGCCATATTTCAGAGCATACCGCGCAACTGATCGATAAATTGGCCGCAGCCGCGCGCTTGCTCGGCACAGAGACCATTCTGGTCGGTGTCTCGCCCGAGCTTGCCATGATCATTACGCGGACGATGCAGGACCTGTCGAAATTCGAAGCATTGCAAAGCCTGCAACACGGCATCTACTACGCGCTTGGGCGCAGCGGGCGCTCCATCAGCCAAAAAAATAAGTAAGGCGAGGCCTCTCCTCGCCTTACTTGTTTTTTTCATGCCCGCTGGCAGGCGGCTGTTTCAAAAATCGCCCGCCTGTATTCATATAAATCAAAGCCCCTCCGGTAAACCCCAGAAACAAGGCCACGCCGATATAGAACATCCAACTTTTCTCAAGCAGCATGCCAGCAAGCCAGAACAGCATGCTGAATGCCAAGGCGAATAGGAGTTTCCCGACAAAACGGGCCATGGCGGGACCGTCGTATTTCGACTTTTCTTCTTTGGGCATCGTGTTATAGCCAGCGATCAAAAATGCGCCTTTTCCCTGCAGCATATAAAACCCGAGGAACACCAATAGCAATGCCACACCACCGATGATCAAAGCTCCAGAATTCAATTCATCCATCCAATCCCCGCCTTGCCTCTTTGATTCTTTCCTTGTTTTTCATTCGGCAAAGATGCGAAAATCCCTTTTCGAGCACTAAAAAATCCCGCACCCGTCTATCCTGTGCAGGATTTTCCAAGAACCGCTTCCATATTCCCCGTTAATGTGTCCAATTTTTGAATGAGAATACCATCCCGATGATGACAACAGCTATCCCGCCGAAAATGAGCATGGGCAAGAGCCCAACAATATCGGTCATCTCAAGGGCACCTCCTTTTCTTCGATCATACGCCCTTATAAAGAAAAACGCCACATAATTGTTTGATTTTTCAGTTATTTTTAGTTGCGCCGGCTGACGAATAAAACTAAGATGGCATTAAGGAACACCATCAATCCGACCAGGACAACCTAACTGATCGGGATCCTGCATTCAGGTTCAATTCAACTGCCCTCGTTTGAGACAAGCGCGTCCCCTAGGGGATGGAAACTCCCCCAGTGTCCCGGCTGTCTCAATCTTAAAAAAAGCCGCCGGCAAAACCGGCAGCTTGGTACTTATAATTTATCGATGACGGCCCGGTAAAGCGGTGCCAATACTTTCCGCAAAGCTGTGACAGCCGGCACCGGGCTTCGCTGCTGCCATTGGATCCATTCAAGCGCCACCAGGCTCAGCACAAGCCAGATGGTACCGGCGATATAGCCTGCCAAGACATCGCTTGGAAAATGCGCGCCCAGATAAATCCGGCTGATGCCGATCAGCACGATCAGCACACCGAGCCCGAAAACGGATACCCATTGCAGCCACGGTTTCTGCCGCGTCCGGATAACCAGGTAAATGAGGAAACCATAGAAGATTAGTGACCCCATCGAATGGCCGCTCGGGAAACTATAGCCGACCGCATCGATTGTTTCATTGATGCTCGGCCGCTCCCTGCTGAAGAAATGCTTCAACAAAACCGTTAACAGCGAGCCGCCGCCAACCGCCACCAAATAGAACAAGACGCCCCATTTGTCGCGCATCCTGACTCCCAATATCCATAAGACGCCAATCGACAATAATACAAGAAACCACACTGACCCGAGTTCTGTGATGATGAACATTGCCGTATCCATCCAGCTGCTCCCGATCGCTTCGAGCAATCGGATGGTGACCGCATCGAATACCGCCAATTCCTGATCGAGCATTTCATCAGCCAGTTCCGCGAACAAGACAATGAATAAAGCTGCAAGCCCAAGCCCGAATAGAAGCACAATAAAAGCAAACCCTGATAATTTCGTTTCCTTATCCATCCAACCGCCCCTATATTTTTACTTACACTCAGTTTACCCGACTTTGCCGATAAGTATGCCAAATCCTTGCAGTTCCAGGGTTCAAGGGCCCTTGATTGGGGAATAGCTCAAATAGATAGCAAATCAAGCAAGAAAACGCCAAACCCTTGCTGAGCCCCCACCTGGAAGGATGATCACCATGAAACTACCATTTCGGCTGCTTATACTAGCCGCCCTTCTGCTTGCCTTCACTTCCTGTTCGGAAGCTTTATCGGAAAACCGCGGACCTGCAGCGCCTGACTTTGCATTGCCTGACCTCAACGGCACTGTCCATCACCTCGATGATTACCGGGGCAAGAAAGTCTACCTCCTCTTCTGGGCTTCCTGGTGCTCCATTTGCCTTTCGGGCTTGAACGAAATGGAAGAACTGATCGAAAGCGAAGAAGATTTCACTGTCCTGACGGTCGTCTCCCCTGGAACGTACGCCGAACGAAATGCCAATGAATTCAAAGCCTGGTTCTCAAGCATCGACCATGACGGTGATTTCATCGTCCTGCTTGATGAGGGAGGAGAAGTATATGGCCAATACGAGATGGAAGCTTACCCCAGTTCTGTCTGGATCGGCTCTGACGGCAGGATCACCGAACGACGCACCGGCCATGTGACCAACTACGAGATACTCGAATTGATGAATTCGATTCGCTAGAAAGGCGGAACCCCCGATGAAACGATATTTTCTGCCTGTGCTCTTATTATTATTGCTGCTGGCTGGCTGTTCAAGTGAAGCGGTCAGCGACTCAAGCACCGCCTCTTCTTCAGAATCCCGTTTTCCCGACAACCCGAACGAAGAGCTCGAATTCGATACGGAAAACCTGGAAGACATTTGGTTTGCGGGCGGCTGCTTCTGGGGCGTCGAAGCCTATATGGCACGCATCTATGGTGTTTACGATGTGACGTCGGGCTATGCCGGGGGCACCATCGAAGACCCGACTTACGAAGAGGTGCTGACAGGCGATACCGGCTATGCCGAAACCGTCCATTTGCGCTATGACCCCGAACGTGTATCGCTTGAAGAATTGCTTGACCGCTATTTCCTCATCATCGACCCGACACTCGTCGACCAGCAAGGCAACGACCGCGGCAATCAATACCGGACCGCTATCTTCTACAATGATCCTGCAGCGGTAAGCACGATCGACAAAGCCATCGCCGAAGAGCAGCAAAAATACGAGAAACCGATTGTCACGGAAGTCGAGCCGCTGAGGAATTATTATCTTGCCGAAAACTACCATCAAGACTATTTGGAAAAAAACCCCGATGGCTATTGCCATGTCGACTTCACGAGCCTCGAAGACCAGGAAGTCCCGCAATTGGTCGATCCGGCCGATTATCCGAAACCTGATGAAGGGGAAATCCGTGAGATGCTGACGGATGAACAATACCGCGTCACACAGGAAGACGGGACAGAGGCCGCATTCGATAATGAATACGATGGTTTTTACGAGCCGGGTATCTATGTCGACATCGTCACCGGCGAGCCGCTCTTTTCGTCCAAAGACAAATACGATTCGGGGACCGGCTGGCCAAGCTTTACGAAGCCGATCGATCCCGCAGTCGTGACCGAACATGATGATCTTTCCCTGTTCGGCATGCAGACGGAAATCCGGAGCCGCACAGGCGACAGCCATTTGGGGCATGTCTTTGAAGACGGGCCGGAAGATGCCGGCGGTTTGCGCTATTGCATGAACAGTGCAGCACTGCGTTTCGTTCCACTCGAAGAGATGGAAGCGCAAGGCTACGGATACCTGACGGACAAAGCACTTGAGTGAGCAAGATAAAAGCCGGAAACCCGTTTGAATGGGCTTCCGGCTTTTTCGGTTTTTATTTCAGGTTTAGAGGCTTTCGGCCCGCTTCACCGAGCGGCGTTCCAAAATGCCTTCGACGATCATGAAATTTTCATGGCATTTCGGGCGGTATCGGCCTTTGGCGATGCCTTCGATCATCAAACTGCTGACGCCATATTTCATGCCTAAGTGTTCGGCGGGAAATCCTTCAATATGATAGAAATACAAGATGCTGTAGACGGCCTCATCGCTGAGCCTGTTCAGTTCGTGTGCTGTTGTCATAGCGTTCGACCTCCCCATCAGTATGCTGCCGGATGTGTTCCGCTTTATACTGCTGATAGCCTTTTATAAAGCGCTCATAGCGGGCTGCAAAAGCAGCGCTGATTTTCTTCATCTCGTTGCGGTTCCCCATATTGAACACTCCCCATCATAAATTTACCGCTCAGTAAGTTTCCACCAAATATTTTTCAATCCGGTTGAAGTCCCTGTAGCAATCTCTCCTCGCATGCCCTGACAGCAAATCATCCACAGAATCGGCGCTGATATGGAAGCGCTGTGCCAATTCTTTTGTTTCACAGCCTTTTACTTTCCACAAGTATAGAATCAGGTAAATGTCTTCATCACCCAGTTTGATCAGGTCACTCCGATTATCCATTTAAACTACCGCCTTCCACTTGATTTGGATTGTTTACGCCGGCTGCTCGAGACAGCCAATCGCCGAACTCAGCCTTGAAACGAATACTTTCGGTGATTCATGGGAACGGATCCGGACACAAAATCCATCGTCCCGGGGTTCAGCCGTCTGCAGGTAATCCGTCGGCAGTGGCATCGGGTGGGTGACCAGTGCCTCGATAAATACAGACAGTTCTTCCCGAGTCAGCCAGAGCTCCACTTGATTGACCGCACGCCCCCCGCTATCGTATCCAAGAAAACGAATCGTTCCCCCAGTCCCGCCGCTGAACCCAGGGCGGCCCTTCATTGATGTTTCTGGTTCTTGCCAAGCGTTCCCCAACGGCTCGACAAGCCCTCCCCTTTCTTCCATAACCTTCTCTCCCTTTATTCCGTACTAAAAAAGCACCGGAACAGACTCCTCTATCCAGAGGAGAATATTTCCGGCGCTGCGCACAGCACTATAGTCTGTCACATTCAACCAAAGCTTAAGTTTCCAACTGCACAGAACCGGCAATCCTGGTTCCCTGCCTTATCCGGAAGTAGCCATTCAATTTTATTGATGCCATCTTCCCATAAAGCGCTAATAAAGATGGCAATTGATATTTTGTATAAGATAATGTGATAGTATCAGCCTACAATATTTCACATTTCTTGTAAACCCTAAATTACTGAATATTTAAATTAATATTTTATTATCATCTTTCTGTTTATTATTGATAGGAAATGATTTCTTTTAGTCTAAGTGAATCAAAAAGCTTAATAATTCGCCAGGTATGAAAAAACTGTGTTCCCTGCCCCACATGCACGGCAGAAAGCACAGCCATCAGATCAGCAAATTGAACAGCAATGAATCGTTATTGATGTCTTTATACGGAAAGCCGTTTTTCGCCATGCGTTCAACGAGCGGCCCGTAGTCTGCCGGGTCTTTCAATTCGATCCCCACCAAGACAGGCCCATGTTCCCGGTTATTTCGTTTGGTGTATTCGAAGTGGGTGATGTCATCGTGTTCGCCAAGCACATCTCCCATGAACTTCCGGAGGGCTCCTGCGCGCTGCGGGAAAGTCACGATGAAATAATGTTTAAGTCCTTCATAGATCAAGGACTTCTCTTTGATTTCCTGCATGCGTTCGATATCGTTATTGCCTCCGCTGACGACGCAGACGACATTTTTCCCGCGGATCTCCTCGCGGTAGAAATCGAGTGCCGCCACCGATAAGGCGCCCGCCGGTTCTGCGACGATGGCATTTTCGTTATACAGTTCAAGGATCGTCGTGCACACTTTGCCTTCCGGGACCGGAACGATGTCGTCGAGCACTTTTTGGCAAATCGCCATCGATAGATCGCCGACTTGCTTGACCGCTGCCCCGTCGACGAAGGTATCGATCGTATCGAGCCGCGTCACTTGGCCTTCCTTTAGGGAAGCTTTCATGCTCGCCGCGCCTTCGGGTTCGACGCCGATCAGCTTCGTCCCGGGAGAAATACCTTTTAAATACGTACCGACGCCAGAAGCCAATCCCCCGCCGCCGATCGCACAGAACATATAATCGACCGGCTCCTGCATGTCATTGAGCACTTCGACGGCGACTGTGCCTTGCCCTGCGATGACCGCTTCGGTATTGAATGGATGGACGAAGGTCTTGCCTTCTTCCGAACAGACTTCCATCGCTGCCGCAAAGGCATCATCGAAGCTATCGCCGGTCAAGACGACTTCTACACACTCGCCACCGAAACGTTTCACTTGTGAGACTTTCTGGCTCGGTGTCGTAAGCGGCATGAAGATCTTCCCTTCGATGCCGAGCGCGTGGCAGGAATAAGCTACGCCTTGCGCATGGTTCCCAGCGCTCGCACAGACGACTCCTTTTGAGCGCTCGGATTCGCTCATGCTGCGGATGAAATTATAGGCGCCGCGCAATTTGAACGACCGGACCACTTGCTGGTCTTCCCGCTTCAAAAAGACATTGCAGCCATAGCGTGCAGAAAGAATCTCGTTGCGCTGCAAGGGCGTCCGGATGATGACATCCTTCAGCGCCTGGTTGGCGACCATAATATCGGCCACGGTCACCTCTTTTGCGACGACTTCCCTTTCCAGCTCTGTGATGTTTTTTGCCATCTGATTCACCCTCTTCATTTTGATTATTGAATTACTCTAACACATCAACGGGCTTTGTTGTGTAAAAATTTAGACAATTAGATGACCTTTTCATGGGATTTCCGATTTTTCTTGAATGTATGCGGTTTCATTTTTGAAATGGGGTAAACTAGATAGAAAAAGAAGCACCACGCAGAAAAAATGTTTTTAAGGGGAGATGATTTCTTGCAGGACGTCCATCATAAAATCGCCATCATCACAGGAGGCAATAGCGGCATCGGATGGGAAGCCGCAAACATGCTGGCCGGGCGGGGATTCTCGATTCTCCTGGCGGTCCGCGACTTGGTCAAAGGTGAAAATGCCAAACGGGAGATCCTCGATTACCATCCGGAAGCGACGGTCGCCGTCCTGAAACTCGACTTGGCCGACCTCGCAAGTGTCCGCCATTTTGCGGACAGCTACAAAAAGCATTTCCGTTCCCTCGATTTGCTGGTCAATAATGCGGGCATCATGATGCCGCCGTACGGAAAAACGAAAGACGGCTTCGAGTTGCAGTTCGGCAGCAATTACCTCGGCCATTTTGCATTGACCGCCCACCTTTTGCCGCTGCTCGCGAAAACCCCAGGCTCGCGCGTCATCACGCTCGGGAGCCTCGCGCATAACCGCGGCACGATCGATTTCGATAATCTTGACGGCGCGAAAGGCTACCGCCCGAAAAAGTTCTACAACCAAAGCAAGCTCGCCAATATGCTGTTTGCGATGGAATTCGACCGGCGCCTGAAAAAGCATGGCATCCAGACAATCAGCGTCGCCTGCCACCCCGGCGTTTCGGCCACCAATATCTTCAAGATCGGCAAATACGATGCGCCGGTATTGCTGAGGGATTTCGCCAACCGCTTCTTGCAGCCGCCGGACATGGGAGCGCTCGCCACTGTCCACGCCGCCACCGAACCGGATCTTACAGGCGGCGAATACATCGGCCCTGCCGGTAAGGGGCGCAGAAAAGGATATCCCGCGCTCGATACGCCCCATCCCTCAGCCGTCGACGAAGCGCTGGCCCAAAAACTCTGGGCCGTGTCCGAGCAATTGACGGGTGTCGCTTTCGATTTCGAGTCGATAAGTAAAGAAAATCCCGCGTTCGATAGCTGAATATCAGCATCCCTTGTTTCATTTTTGATGAAAAATCCGATTATTGGTACACTTAGCAGGGAACAGGATTAATGCAGTCAAAATTTCTTAATCTAAGGAGCTGAGACGATGAATTCACAACAATTCGATTTAATCAAGAACGGCAAGGGCTTTATCGCTGCATTGGACCAAAGCGGCGGCAGCACCCCAAAAGCATTAAAATTATACGGTGTTAATGAAGATGCTTACTCCAATGAAGATGAAATGTACGACCTGATCCATGAAATGAGAACACGCGTCATGACCGCGCCGGCATTTACGTCGGATTATGTACTCGGGGCCATCCTCTTCGAACAGACGATGGACCGTGAAGTATACGGCAAATACACAAGTGATTATTTATGGGATGCAAAAGGCGTCGTGCCATTCCTTAAAATCGATAAAGGCTTGGCGGATGAGCAGAACGGCGTCCAGCTGATGAAGCCGAACCCGAATTTGAACGAGCTGTTGAAGCGTGCGGTCGAACGCAATGTCTTCGGCACGAAGATGCGCTCAGTCATCAAAGAACCGAATCCGGAAGGCATCAAGCAAGTCGTCGACCAGCAATTCGAAGTGGCGAAAGAAGTCATTGCCGCAGGTCTCGTGCCGATCATCGAGCCGGAAGTCGATATCAACAGCGCGGACAAAGAACGCATCGAGGCCATGCTGAACGATGAAATCCTCAGCCACCTCGATAAGCTCAGCGACGACGAACACGTCATGTTGAAATTGACGATCCCGACGCTGGCGAATTTCTACAAGGAATTGATCGACCATCCTCGCGTCGTGCGCGTCGTGGCATTGTCCGGCGGATATCCGCGCGAAGAAGCGAACCAGAAGCTGTCGGAAAACAAAGGCTTGATCGCCAGCTTCTCCCGTGCTTTGTCAGAAGGCTTGAACGCAGACCAGACGGACGAAGAGTTCAACACGACGCTCGAAAAGTCCATCAAAGAAATCTACGAAGCATCCATTACATGATATAAAAAAAGCGCTCCCTTTGAGGTGCGCTTTTTTTCTGTATGGGTTGAAATAAAAAATAAAACTTCAACAGATTGTATTGGAAATGTAAAGGATGAAGATTGCGCTTCAAGGGGACGCTTTCTGAGGGGGCCGGCTTCAGCCGCTTCCCTCGCTAACGCTCAGTCCAGGGTCTTCAGCTCGTCCTGATCCCTCCAGAGTCGCCCCTTTCCGCTCCATCTCTAGTTTTAGAGAGGAAATGAAATTCATCACACATTGAAGTAAGCGTGAATTATTATAATCATCTTCGTAAATTCGAATTGAACAGCACACGAAATTTCTCTGTAATTATCAAGTCCAGCTAAGCGTCGCCACCAGCGGATGAAGACACCTAACAGTGACATTTCTTTGCATATAATATCCAATGAAATCTTAAAGCCGAACCGCGCTCACGGGCGAGCCGAAGCAATGAGACAAGTGTTCTTCTTGACTCATTGCGGGAGGACAGCCCAAAGCCGGAGGCGGCTGCTTTATGATGAAATCATCAATGAACAATCTATCTCACTCACTTGTTTCATTTGCCAACACCACTAAAAAGGAGGAATTGCATGTTCTATTTCCTGGTTCCGATCGCTGTTGTGGTGGGCTTTGGCTTGATCATCGACCGCAAACGCAGAACTTCCGCCTATTACGGCAAGCCGGCCCATCCGGACGCCAAGCCCGGCGACAGCTCGAATTATACGATGGGCGACAACCGCTACACGAGCGGTGGCGAATAAGCGCCGATCAAAAAAGGCCGCGGCACCCGATTCGGGATGCTGCGGCTTTTCGTTACGGGCGATAATTGAGCGTGATGCCTTTGAGGAGATTGCGCATGAGCTGGTCGCCCAGTTCCTTGTAGTTTTTATGGCCTTCTTTGCGGAGAAAGGCGCCGAGTTCGCCTTTGGAGACATTGATCCCGGCCAACTTCCATAAATCGAGCAAATCTTCGCTTGTCAATTCCAGCGCGATGCGCAGCTTTTTCAACACCAGGTTGTTGACGTGCTCGCCGCTTACTTCGGGCGGTCCGGCATTTCCGGGTTTCGGCCCGCGGTTGAAGGTGATCAGCCCGTTCAAGAAGCGTTCCAATTGGTCGTTTGCCAGCGGGATATTGTCTTCTGCCCCTTCGTCGTCCGGTTCCGGCGTTTTCGTTAAAATCAATGGTACATCGACGGCGTCCACTTTTTCGCCGCCGAGTGCGAAGATTTCTTTTACGTCACTATTTTTCAAGTCCAGCGCATAGCGCAGCCGGATCAGGATATCGTTATTGTCCATGTGAAGAATCCTCCTGCCGTGTTCTATTCAAATCCTGTTCCATCATAACACAGAGAAAAGGCGCCCCGTAGCTTCAGGGCGCCTTTTTTCAGCGTTCGATAAACGTATGGCGGAACCACGTGTATTCGCTGATGTGCAGCTCGCGCAGCTGGTATTTCAAGATCTTCCCTGAAGCGTTGCGCGGAAGTTCGTCTGCAAACCTGAACTTTTTCGGCGCTTTATGATGCGGTAAATGCTCGAGCAAGTATTCGGAAAGCGCTTCTTCATCGATCGGTGACCCGTCTTTCGGGACGATGACGACACCGACGATTTCGCCCCATTCTTCTTCCGGTATGCCGACGGTCGCCGCTTCCTGGACTTGCGGATGGCGATTCAGCACTTGTTCGATTTCGATCGAATAAATATTATTCCCTGCAGAAATGATGCGGTCGGATTTGCGGTCGACAAGCGTAATATAGCCATCTTCATCGATTGTTGCCAAATCCCCTGTCAACAACCAGCTATCCCGGAAGGCTTCCTTGGTTTCTTCCGGCATATTGTAATACGACTTCATGATCGTCTCGCCGCGCATGATGAATTCGCCGACTTGGCCAGGCGCGACGTCATTCATTTCCTCATCGACCACACGGACATGGGTCATATACATCGACTTGCCGCCAGCCCCCTCTTTATGGGCATGCTCACTTGGCAGCAAATAGACGCCTCCCGGTCCCCCTTCAGTGAGGAAGCATAAATTATAGAATTGCTCGTGGCCAAAGAATTTCATGGCCCGCGCGACAAGGCCATTTGGCATCGGGTCGGTCCCGTACATGCATTTCCGGACCGTCCCCAGATCATATGCGCTCTCAGGCGCCTCCAATAAGGCATGATACATATCCGGAAGCCCGAAAAACACCGTACAGCCGTCCTGTTGGATTGCGCCCAATACATCCCTGGCCGCGAATTCACGCAGAATGGTTTGCGGAATGCCGAGCATGACCCCAGTCACGAGAAATAGATTGAGCTGGGAAGGATGGAAAAACGGCGCAGCATGAAGCAAGCGATCGCCGTGGTTGACGCCCGTCCCGAGAATGAACGAAGTGCTGACGTTGACGATGCGCTGGTGGTCAAAAAGCGCTCCCTTAGGCGGCCCGGTCGTCCCTGAGGTGTACAGGATTTCCGCATCGTCTTCCGGCAAGATTTCGACTTTTGGCTCCGAGCGGTCATCGTCCAGAACTTCTCCCCAACTGAGGTGCGCTTCTTCTTGTGCTTTTGGATAGACGATCACCTGATGCAGCAGATCGTCCAATTCCTTCGCTTCCGCCACCAAGCTTTCGAATTCATTGTCGCAAAACACATAGGCCGCATCCGACTGGCCGAATAGATAGCCCGCTTCCTCGGCATTAAGCCTGTAATTGACAGGGACCACGACACCGCCTGCTTTCAATACGGCAAAGAACGCCATGACATAAGCATCCGAATTCTTCATGAACAAGGCCACTTTATCGCCCTTTGCAATCCCTTCCCGCAACAGGCCATTCGCCAAGCGATTCACTTCCGTGTTCAATTCCTGATACGTATAGGGCTTCCCTTCAAAATTCAATGCCATCAAATCGGGCTGCCGCGTTGCATTCATCGTCAACGATGTTGTAATGTTCATCTCCCATTCCTCCTTTGTTTGCTCATGAATCTCCCCTTCTGCCTGATCGGTAGTCATTCAATATTATAATATTCTGAAAATATAGTCAATGTGCCAACAATTGGAAATTAAAAAAAGACTCTTTCCAGAGCCTTCCTCATGCGCATTAATTCATGAATAAATAGATGATATACAAGGGAATCAATCCCATCGCCATGTATTTTGCGACGGTGAATGTGCTCATCCCCAAACATTTCATCTTAGCCGCCAGCGCTTCACGGAAATCATTGAATAATCCGGGCATTACAACGCCCTCCTTCAGGGTATAGTGCTAGTATAGGACAGCAAGAAGGCCCAAGAACAGCGAAATGCTCTCGTTACTGTAACTTTTTGCGGCCTTTTGCGGTCTACTCTATAGATAAAGAAGGGGGCGAACCCGATGATGCGAAAGGCCGCAATCAGCTGGCTAATGGTTTTGATCGCCGCTATGGTACTTGCTTCATGCGGCACCGAAAGTGACAATCTGCCGGAAGATCCGGATTCAGGGGGTGAAATCATCGAAGGTGAAGTAACATCGGCCATAGAAGAAACCGGCAATGGAACCTACCGCTATACCGTCAAAAACGATACGCAAGAAGCGGTGACATTCAACTTCACAAGCGGGCAGCGCTATGATTTCACGTTGACCGATGAAGAAGGCGTTGAAGTGTTCCGCATGTCATCCGTCAGCATGTATACCCAGGCGCTTGGCGAAGAAATCCTGCGCCAAGGCGAACGGCTCCAATACGATATCCAAGTTCCGGAAGCCAATCTCGAACCAGGCACTTACACGCTTGAAGTGTGGATGACGCCGACAGAAGGCACGAATTATCCAGCCGAAATCGAGCATACGATCGAATAGAAAATACCCGGGCCGGATTCAGCGGTTCGGGTTTTCCAATGAGCTTCGGCATTTTCATCCCCTAACTTTAGCGATACACTAAAAACCACCCTCAACAAGCAAAAGGAGAATTCCATGGAACTTGAACCCATACCCGATCATTTAACAGGCCATCTTGACATCCTTTTTGTCGGATTCAATCCGAGCATCCGCTCAAGCGAAACCGGTTATCATTACGCCAACCCAAACAACCGCTTCTGGAAAATCCTCTTCGAATCCGGGCTGACGCCCAGAAAATACGCGCCTGAGGAAAACCGCGCCTTGCTCGAGCTCGGGTACGGCTTGACGAATATCGTGCCCCGCCCGACCAAAGCGGCGGCCGAGATCACAAAGGAAGAATACAAAGAAGGTGCCGGGCAATTGAAACGAAAAATTGAACACTACCGGCCGAAAGTGGTGTGTTTTGTCGGCAAAGGCGTCTACCTCCAGTTCAGCGGCAAGAAATCGGCGCATTGGGGTAAACAGCCGGATCCGGTCATCCCCGGGGTCATCGAATTCGTCGCCCCTTCTTCCAGCGGATTGGTGCGCATGAAACAAGCGGAGATTGTAGAGATTTACGAAGGCTTGCATCAGTTGATAGACAAAAGTACTTAAAAAGATCCTATAATTCCTTCACAAATCAGACACTTACGAAACCCTCTTCCCTATTGCTATAGTGTTGGAATGGCTGTTGAAACAACAGCTCTTCCCAGTCTGATCGCTGGGAGCCAATACAATAGAAACGGGGAACACCCATGCAACAAGACAAATGACTGCCTCATAACGGCAAAGAAGGATTGCTTTACGGCTCGCTTATATTGACGATGACCGTCCTGTTGATGACCAGCTACAGCGTGCTGCTTTACACCGGCCATTTCACGATGGAAACAATGTGGATGATCTTCAAAATCATTCCCGTCATGTGGATCATCGCCATGATTTTAGAAGGAGCGGTCTTCGGAAGGATTGCCGAAGCGCTGACAGGAAAACTGACGCACAGCTCGTCGTCCTTCCATAAGAAGATCTTATTGCGCATCGTGTTCACGGTCATCGGCATGTCAGTCGCGATGACGTTTATCGGCGATTTGGTCGTCAACGGGTTCCATCATGAGATCTTCAGCAATTGGCTCGCCAATTGGCCGCGCAACTTCCTCATCGTCCTGATCGCTGAAAGCCTGCTCATCCAACCGCTGGCCCGCCTCGCGATGGTGAAGCTTCATGAGTCAAAAGACCGGAAAGCCGCAAGCGCCCAATAAGCCCAGGCCTCCCGCTATCCATATTGATTATCCGGCCTTTATTACGGGTAAACAAAGGAATGGAACAACCAGCACAAGGAGGAGATTTCAATGGCAAAAACGGCAATCGTCACAGGGGGCGGCAGCGGGCTAGGACAATCGACAGCGCTGCGCCTGGCACAGGAAGGCATTAATATCGCAGTGGTCGACATCAGTGAAAAAGGCGGCAATGAGACCGTCCAAAAAGTGAAAGAGCTCGGGCCGGACGCCATCTTCATCAAAGCGGACGTTTCCCAAGCACAAGAGGTTAAAAACTACGTCGATAAAACGGTTGAACATTTCGGCTCCATCGATTATTTCTTCAATAACGCAGGCATTTCAGGAAGCGGCAAATACTTCCTGGAAACCGACATAAAAGAAATCGAACAAATCGTCGGCATTAACTTGCTCGGCGCTTTATACGGCCTTCGCTACGTCGCGGAAGTGATGGTGAAAAACGGCGGGGGCTCGATCGTCAATACCGCATCGAGCGCCGGGGTCATCGGACAGGATACCGTCGTCACCTATTCCGCAACCAAGCACGGCATCGTCGGCATGACGAAATCACTCGTCGCCGAATACGCTAAAGACGGCTTGCGCGTCAATGCAGTCGCACCGGGGCCAACGGAAACCCCGATGGTCAAAGCGTATTTCGACGCCAATCCCGAAATGAAGAAAAATGCTGAAGCGGGCATCCCGCAAAAACGCCTCGGCACAGCGGACGAAGTCGCTGAACTCGTGGCGTTCCTGCTTACATCAAAAGCGCAATACATCAACGGCGACGTCATCCGCATCGATGGCGGCTTCACCAGCACGAAATAAGCCTAAAAAGGTTCCAGGAAAATTCCTGGAACCTTTTTCTTATGCGCCGATTCCTGCTCCGCCGCATACTTTCAATACTTCACCTGTCACATAACTCGCGCTTGGCGAGGCCAAATAGGCGACTGCCTCACCGATATCTTCCGGCTGCCCCGGCCGCTTGATCGATTGCAGCTCCAGCGGATAATTGACGCCTTTCGTGATGGCGGTCTCAACCGGTCCCGGCGCGACGCTATTGACCGTGATGCCGAACTCGCCCACTTCTTTTGCGACCAATTTCGTGAAGGCGATGATGCCGCCTTTCGACGCAGCATAGGCAGGGCCTGAACGCCCTTGCCGTTCGCCGTCTTCGCCGTAGGAAATGGCGCCGCCCATCATGCCCGAAATCGAACTGATGTTGATGACGCGCCCGCTTCCCTGATTGACCATATGCGGATAGATGGCCGCCTGGGTGAACAAGAACGTGCCGCGCAGATTCGTCTCGATGTCGCGGCTCCAATCCTCATCGGTCATGTCTTTTAAATTCAGACGAGAGACAGTGCCGGCGTTATTGACGACAATGTCGATTCCGCCAAATTCCTCTACCGTTTCGTGAATCGCTTGTTCGACTTGCGCCCGGTCGCGGACGTCCACTTGCAGCGCCAACACACGGATGCCGGGAAATTCCGATTCAAGCTGTTGTTTTGCTTCGCCGCAATCCAGGATATCCGCCAGGACGACCGCAGCTCCCCGTTTCGCGAGTGATTTCGCGCAGGCAAAGCCGATGCCCCGTGCGCTTCCTGTAACGAGTGCCACTTGATTTTTCAATGAGCCCTCCATCAACACATCTCCTTTCCTATTCGTCCAATTTCTTCAATTCCAGTTCCTTCAGTTTATGCTTTTGGATTTTGCCGACGGAGGTGCGGGGGAAGTCTTCGACAAACTCGATCGCTGACGGCACTTTGAACTTGGCCAGCTGGCCTTTGCAGTAATCGATCACTTCCTGTTCCGTCGCCGTCTGCCCCTGTTTCAGGATGACGAATGCTTTCAGTGCTTCATCATGCATCGCATCCGGAATACCGATGGCAATCGCTTCATAGACAGCCGGGTGCTCCATGATGACATTTTCCACTTCGCTCGCCGCGACATTCTCGCCGGCACGTTTGATCATGTCCTTTTGGCGGTCGACGAAATAATAGAACCCGTCCGCCGATTTGCGTGCTTTGTCGCCTGTATGGAGCCAGCCGTTTTGCAAAGTTTGGCTGGTCGCTTCCGGATTGTTGAAATAGCCTTTCATGATCGTCTTTCCGGGGATGCCTTCAAGCAAGATTTCGCCCGGCTCCCCTTCCGGCACTTCATGGCCGTCTTCATCGATCAGCTTGATGCGCGAGCCTGCGATCGGCTTGCCGATGCCGGCATTGTCCTTTTCCCCTGTTAACGGATTCATCAAAGGCGGCGCAATCGTTTCCGTCATGCCGTAGATCTGGTAAAGCGAAGTGTTATAGCGTTCTTCAAACGCCTTCAATTCTTTTGCTGTCACCGACTGGGCAAAAATGACAGCACGCAGCTTATTATTGCGTTCCTCTTCATCATAGCGCTGTGCAAGGATCATGCGGATCGGCGCCGCGAACAGCGAACCTAGCGTAGCCCCTAAACGCTGGACTTGGCGCCCGTAGCGGCTTGCACTGAAGCGTTCCGTAATCGCGACGCTGCCCCCGGCAACCAGGCTCGGCATGATCATATAATATTGGCCGTTGCCATGGAACATCGGCAAGACGACAAGCGCACGGTCTTGTTCCGTAAAGCCGATATGCCCTGCCACAGCCTGGCCCGTGTAAATATAATTGGCATGTGTAATGAGACAGCCTTTCGGTTTCGATGTCGTTCCGGAAGTGTACAAAATGGCCGCCACGTCTTCCGGCTGGATATCCGCTTCCGGCACTTTGCCTGAAAACTCGCTCATCATTTTGTTGACGCTTTCAAATTCTCCCGGCTCGTCCATACGCGCCAGGACAATCTGCCGCAGCTTCGGAAGGTTCCCCTGGATGGCTTTGAATTTTTCGATATACTCCGCTTCCGTGATGAGCATGACCGATTCCGAATGGCCGATCAAGTATTCCATTTCCGCGCCAGCCGACAGGATATTGGTCGGCACCATGATGGCGCCGAGCTTTGCGAGCGCGAACCAGCACACGACGAATTCCGCGGAATTCGGCAAATGGAGCGTCACTTTATCTCCCTTGCGTATGCCCCGTTCATAAAGCGCACCGCTGAACTTTTCCACCCGCTCCAAAAATTCTCCGTAGCTGTATTCCGTCACTTGCTGTTTATTGTCTTCGAAAATCAGGAATGGCTGCTCGCTGTGTTTTTCGCATTGGGCGTTTAGGAGATCGATTAATGTCAGTTCCGCTGTCAAAATCATCAACATCCTCTCTCATCTTGTCAATTCCATAGACCGCAGTCTATAATCTATAGACTATAGTCTATTCAATCCAACAGAGCTTTGTCAATTATTTTCAAACAATTCAGTCGAATTATAGAACACACTCCATTACAGATACCTTTGTTATTTGAAATTCTACTGTAGACGATATTCCGCAAAACAGCTGGCTTTCCTGGGGGCTTGCGCTGAACTAATTCGGGCTTACTGCCCGAATGGATTTCAGCACTTCGCTAATCCCCAAGGAGTCTGCGCTGTTTTGCTCCATATCTATTGAATAGTTCAGATGAAAAGAAGTGGAAGGCGGCGACTCCTGCGGGAATAGCATGAGTCTTGAGACCCCGCAGGAAGCGAAGCGACCGAGGAGGCTCAAGCCATGCCCGCGGAAAGCGTCCGCCTGAAACGACTTCATCACTTTCTTTTACTATACCGATATCTCTCATTAGTGTTATATGCTTAAACTAGAAGAAAGGTGGCCAATATGACGAGCAGACAGGAAAAAGCGATTGAAACGAAAAAACGCATCCTCCGCACGGCGCTGGCATTGTTCAGCGAAAAGGGCTTTGACCGGGTGTCGGTTGATGAAATCGTCCGGAAAAGCGAAGCATCCAAAGGGGCGTTCTATGGGCATTTTACGTCTAAATACGATATCTTCCTTGAAAAATTCAAGGAAATCGATCAATTTTACAGTGCCTTCCAGGAAAGCCTGCCGGAAAGTTTGTCCGCGGAACAGAAGATCCGCAAGCTCGCGATCGCCCAAATGGAGTATTTACGGGATGAAATGGGACGGGATGGAATCCGTTCGCTCTATGCCTATGCACTCACCCCATCCGTCGATAATTACCTGTCCGATACGGAGCGCCCGCTTTATGCCATTCTTGAAACCATGATTTCCGAAGGCCAGCAAAGCGGTGAATTGACGTCCTCCCTGAAGCCCGGCCGCCTGGCGCTGCTCCTCTCCCGCAGCATGCGCGGAACGCTTTATGACTGGGCGATCTTCGGGGGCGACTTCGATTTGGCCGATGAAATCGACAGCGCCCTCGAGCTATTGTTCCACGGAATCCGGCAATAAGCACAAAAAGGAAGAGCGCCGCCCTTGGCACTCTTCCTTTTTGTGCTTATTCCACCAGCTTCTGACCGCAGTTCGGGCAGAATTTGGCGCCACTCACTTTCTCGCCGCAATTCGGGCAGAAGTTCGGGCCTTGCTGTTTGCCAGTGTTGCCTGCAGAGGCGGCAGAACCGCCGCCCGGTTGTTTGCTCGCACCGGCTGATTCTTTTTGACCGTCCATCATCTCTTTGGCGATGTTCATCCCCATCATCATGCCGGCCATATCGGACGCGGTATTCGATCCCGTGGATTTGCCCATCGCATCCGCGACGGAAATCTGCTGGTACTTCGAGACATCGCCGACCATTCCGTGTGATGCGCTTTTGTTGATCATGTCCTGGATTTCTTTCGGATAGTTGAAGCTCATCACTTGGAAGCCGGTCACTTTCATGCCGTCGTCCATGATTTCCATGTTCAAATCATCTTGGATGCCCTGGCCGATTTCATGGGCATTCGACTGCAAATTGAACATGTCCTTGCCTTCACGCGTGATCCATTTCATCAATAATTGGTCGAGCCGCGCCGTAATCCGCAGCTGGACATCTTCGACCAGGTAGCTTTGTTTGACGCCTGCAACTTTGTCTATCAAATTGACGTAATCGTTCACTTTGAAATGGAAGGTGCCGTTCGCGCGGATCGGCATGCCGCCCGGAAGTTGCGGCGCAGGGATATTGATCGGGCTTTTCGTGCCCCATTTGACGGTGAATTCCTTCGTATTGACGAACAGCACTTCGACCCGCATGCCGCTGTTGAAGCCGAAACGGAAACCTTTCAAGGTCGACAAAAACGGCACGATTTCGGAGACGATGTCGTACTCGCCTTCTTGTTCGAAAATCCCTTCTATCTTGCCGTTGTTGAGGAAAATCGCATCCTGGCCTGGCCGGATGATCAACCGGCTACCTTTCTTGATTTCCTTATTCGTCCATTTCCAAAAAATCATGTCGTCGCGGAATTCTTCCCATTCCACCACATCTGAAAATTGATTGCCGAAAAATGCCATGTTCTTCATTCCTTCCTTCTTTCGATTGCCTAGAAGCTGCGGCCGCCACCGCTGAATGAACGCCCACCGCCGGTCATGCCGCCGCCTCCGCCGAACCCGCCGCCATCCTTATTCTTCGGAATCTTGCGCCGTGTCACGGTTTTATTGCGGAACCGGTCGCTATGGCTGCGCACGCGCGTATGGTCCCGGTCGACATATGTTCCTGGGGTTGTCGTCACCCTTCCGCCAGCATTGTAGAGCATCGATCCGACGACAATGCCTGCGAGCAGCAAGGCAACCGCCAAGTGAAACCAGGTTTTCAGGAAAATGCTCTCCGGGTTGACGCCCGGCCGGTATTCCATGTATTCACTTGAAGTGACGATGGTTTCTTCGAACGCACCGGCATAATCGCCCGAACGCATTTCAGGGATGATCCGGTCAAGCACAAGATCGACACGTTCCGAATCCAGCGTCCGTTCTGCCGTGCCGAAGCCGGCAAGATACACTTCGCGCCCGCCGATATCGATCGTCAAGAGCACTGCATCTTCCCGCCCGGTGCTGTCGGCGCGCCTGTCGAAGAAGTCACCCATATAGCCTTCGATGGATTGCCCTCCGGTACTGTCGGTCGTCAAGAACAGAAAATCCACGCCTTGTTCCGCGCCGTATCGTTCCGCCAATGCTTCCAGTTCCTGCGCTTCCCCGGCACTGAGCAAGCCGGCTTCGTCGTGGATCAAGTCACCGGCCTGTGCTGAAACGGATAGCCCGCCAATGAAAAACAACAGCAAAATCAACATGGGCACCCGCGCCAGTTTGCTTAAAAAATCCCTCACCACAAGACACCCCCTACCGCGAAGGCGATGGCTTTCATCGCCACAAAGCTCGATGTGGCGATGCCGGTGAACCACAGGGCGACTTTGCCGGCGCTGATCGGCGGCTTGCCGACCACTTTGCCGGTCTGGCCGTTCATCGCAAAGGTATGTTCTTTATTGTCGAAATCGTAATACACCATCCACACCGGGAATAAAGTGTAATAGACTCTCTTTTTTTGCGCATCGATCTGCTTGTTCGTGTAGCTGACCGATGAATAGCCCGAAATGGTCGTGCTGATATAGGCGTCGATATACGGGACGATCTTCGATTCGACGCGGGAAAACAATTGCTCGTCGTCGAAATCGTATTTCTCTGCCAGGAAGCCTGCCAAATACGGCATGCGGAAATCTTTCAATTCGCTGTAATCGTAAGGCTCCAGTTTATCCATCAGCACATCGTCCATTTTTTCGGAAGCATCCGCAGGCACTTTCAAATAGCTCAGATCGATTTCCCGGAATACATCATAAAAATTCGTTTCCGTATAGACCGTATCGCCGCTTTGATAGGTCCGGACCTGCGTGCCGATCGCCTGGATATGGGCTTCGCCTTCGATATCGTAAAGCCAGAACGGCACATACATGCCGGTCATTTTCTTGATGCGGTCGCCGCTCATGAAGCCGCGTGGCGTCAAGCGCCCGCCGCGCGTCCACTTCTTGAAGGCTGCGACGGCTTCGTCTTTGCTGACGGTGAACGGAATGACTTTGGCCGGGGCGAGATCTCCCGTCAACCGGTCTGCCAATACGACCGGCGCCCCGCAGAAGCTGCAATGGGTCGCGGTCGTTTCCGCTTCAGTGAGGATAATCGCCCCGCAGTTTTCGCAATGGTATTCTTTCGCTTCGCCTTCATCGAATTTCCGTTCGATGTTCTGTTCCGGAAAGGTCTCGATATTTTCTTCGTGTCCGCAGCTCGGGCAGCTTAAATGGCCCGAGTCGCTGTCGAACGCCATATCGGCTCCGCAATTCGGGCATTTATAATGGATGACCAAACGAGTTTCCTCCCTTCGTGCTTCAGGATCCTATCCGCAACCCGGATATTACTCGCCCTTATTCACTTGGCTCTTCAGCGCTTCGAGTTCATCATCCACGTTGATGCCGTTTTTCAAGGATGCCAATTCATCGTCGACATTCGGGCCGTCATCGTATTTTTTCGCCAAGTCCTTGATGCTCGTCTCGGAACTTTTATTGAGTTCAGCCATCGCTGCCGATTCGTCCAATTGCTGGTTGATTTTCTTCTCCATCGCATCGAATGCCGAAATGCGTTCGCCTGCCCCTCCGACACTGGACGCGAAATCATTCATACGCTGCTGCGTCTTCGCAACTGCCGCTTTGCCTTTCAGTTCCTGGCGACGCGATTCAAGCTCGCCGATATCGCTCTCTAATTTATCGTGCATTTGGCGCATCTGCTGCGTATTCGTCGCCGCGAGTTCGACCGCCGTCTCTTTATCCGTCACGCGTTCCGACAGTTCCGCCTTGCGCTGGAGGAATTTCCGGGCGTCGTCTTCGTTGCCCGCTTCAAGCGCCTTGACTGCGTAGCGTTGCATATCGTCCATTTCTTTCTTCAACTCATCAAGTTCGCGGCGTTCGCGTTTCTCTGCCGCCATGATCGCGGCCGTCTCGGATTTCACTTTGCCGAGGTCGCTATTCAAGTCGCGCAAATACTGGTCGATCATCTTCTCCGGGTCTTCCGCCTTGTCCAGCATTGCGTGGATATTGCTCGTCATGATATCTCTGAAACGTTTTAGGATTTCCATTATTCATTCTCCTCTTCCATTGATTTATTAGGCCATGACACAAGCCTTCTTACCTGTCAGATTACCCTTTGAACCGAACACTTAACCCTTCCAGCCAAGTCGATGGCGGAATAGTATGAATACGGAAGAGCGCTTGGATCGGTTTCATTTGATTGCCCTGAAATGAAAAGAACCGTCCCCTGGCGCCGGTGAAAAAGCGCTGGAAACGGTATGGTTTACAGAAAACGAATCACATCGGGCCGTATTCGATGAACTGCGCAATGATGAGCGCCACGACGGCAACCGAATACCATACGATCAATAACGGGAAAATGAACTTCAGCCATTTCTCCCAACGGATGCCGCCGACAGCGAGCGTCGCCATGAAGTAGCCGGATGTCGGATAGAAAATATTCGTGAAGCCGTCACCGAGCAGGAATGCCAAGACCGCCGTCTGGCGGGTGACGCCGCTGATATCGGACAAGCCGGTCATGATCGGCATCGTCACCATCGCCTGACCGCTTCCCGATGGAATGAGGAAGTTGAGCGCTGCCTGGACGATGAGCATGAACACAGCCGTCAACGAATCCGGCATGATGCTGACGAATTCGCCGAGTGCGTAAATGATCGTGTCCATGATATCCCCGGCATCGAGGACGACCGCGATGCCGCGCGCGATGCCGACAACGATGGCGCCGAGCAGGATCTTTTTGAACCCTTCGTTGAAGGCATCCGCAATTTCGGAAGGCTTGAGACCTGCGACAAGCCCTGCCGTGATGCCGATCAAGGCATAAAGGCCGGTCAATTCACGGAAATACCATCCGTAATTCAAGAGCCCAAAGAGCAGGACGCCGAATGCCGCGAACAAAGTGAAAGCCGTCCACGCCTGGCGTTTGGTCGCCTTCACCGGAGCCATGTCTTCCACTTCCGGCTCAACCTCGTTTTCATCAAAGACGATGCTCAGCTCTGGATTATTATGGACTTTCTTGGCATAGCGCCACACATAAGCCACCCCGGCCAGCATGACGACCGCCAAGAGCACGATCCGGAAACCGATGCCGGAATACAGCGGCAGTTCCGCAATTTCATGCGCCACCCCGAGGTTAGCCGGAATCGCAAGAGCGACAGAAAACCCGGCAATGGTCGAGACAAGCACGATGGCCGCAGCGGTGATACGGTCAAAACCGAGTTTTAAGACGAGTGGCAAAATCGCGGGCAGATAGATGAGCGACATCTCGACTTGCCCCGTGAAAGTCGTAAACAGTGCAAACGGCAGCATCAATGTCGGGATGATCCATAAGCCTTTATCGGAAAACTTGCTGGCAAGCTTATTGACGCCGAGCGCAATCACACCGGTCCGTTCGATAACCGCGAACATGCCGCCGATCATGATGATCCCGAAAATGATCTCGGCTGTCTGGATAAAGCCGTCCGGAATCGCAAACATAAATTCAAAGAAGGTCACCGGGGACGATTCGGCGTATTCGAATGTACCTGGCACGATGACCTCCGCGCCGCTATCATTCGCCTGCCGCTCGAACTGCCCGGCTGGGATGATATAGCTCGCAAGCGAAGCGAGTGCGATCATGATGAAGAGAATGACGAAAATATGGGGCACTTTCAATTTACTTTTTTTCTTCGGTTCCTTTGTTTCCGTGTTTTGTACCATTGGACCCCTCCTAATTATCTGAAAATTGATTCTAGTTTATACTATATCGGCGGAATCGACGCGCCAATTCCAAAGAATATGGATTTAGTCCTAGAAATGAAACAGCAGATGCCCTGGCCGTTTATTTAAGCACACTATCCGTTTCTTCCCGGCATTCCAACTCCATAGCAAAAGGCCAGCCTTCCGAAATCCGGAAAGCTGGCCATTCAATTCACGCGAAATCCTGCCGTAAAGGAACGAAAGATGGTGATCAAGGTTTCGGTTATCTCCTTCGGCGATTTTTCGTACCCCGTTTTGGCCCAGTCCATTAACAGCCCTGCCGTCCCGTGGGCCATGTACAACTTGAAAGGCGTGGAATTGATGTCGTGATCGCCAATCGCCGTAAGCTCGAATCGTTCTTCCAGCATTTCGAATATTGCTTGCGCCAATTCCCCGTGCAGCCCCGGTATGGTATCTTCGAGCAGATACAAATTGAAAAACGCACGGTTATCGTAAACAAAGCTTACCAATTCGAAAGAATCCACGTCCATCGCCCGGGTCAGGATATCCGCTCCCGGCTCATAACGCTCGGTGCTGGTCCGCTTGACCTGCCCGAACATTTCCTCGCGCAGCTCTTCTGCGAGATGGGGCTTATCCAGATAATACAAATAGAAAGTAGCGCGGTTATAACGTGCCCGCTGGACGATTTCCGTCACTGAGACATGGCTGAACCCTTTTTCATTGATCAGCTCGACAAACGCTTCTTTAAGATGCTGTTTGGTCCGTTCCGCCTGTGGAGACAATTTCTCTTTCTTGTTTTTCATCGCCCATCCCCCTCAAACTCGACACTTATCAAAGATCTGTCGAATTACTCGACAGATCCGGAAATTCTACTGATTGAGCCTCTCCATATAAAGGCATACAGTTAAAGAGTAGCCTATTTTCAGTTTAGCATAACCATAAAAAGGAGAGATGTTTCCATGATTGATTACCAAGACAAAGTCGTCATCATCACCGGCGGAGGATCCGGCCTTGGCCGTGCCGCTGCCGAATCGATCGCAGCACAGGGCGGCAAGCTCGTCCTTGTCGACATGAATAAGGAATCGCTCGAGGAAAGCAGAAAAGAGATCCTTGCGAACTCGAAGGACGCTTCCGTTGAAATCGTCGAAGCGAACGTCACCGATGAAGAACAAGTGAAAAATTACGTCCAGTTCACGCTCGACAAATTCGGTAAAATCGATGGCTTCTTCAATAATGCCGGCATCGAAGGCAAGCAGAACTTGACGGAAGATTACGGGTCCGATGAATTCGAGAAAGTCGTCAACGTCAACTTGAACGGTGTCTTCTACGGCATGAAGCACGTATTGAAAGTGATGAAAGAGCAAGGATACGGATCGATCGTCAACACTGCATCGGTCGGCGGCATCCGCGGCGTCGGCAACCAGTCCGGCTACGCGGCGAGCAAGCACGGCGTCGTCGGCTTGACACGCAACTCCGGCATCGAATACGGCCAGTACGGCGTCAGCATCAACGCCATCGCACCAGGCGCCATCATGACCCCAATGGTTGAAGGATCCTTGAAGCAAATGGCTGGTGATGACTGGGAAGCAGCCGGCAAGGAATTCGTCAGCGTCAACCCGATGAAGCGTTTCGGCAAACCGGAAGAAGTCGGCAACCTCGTCGCCTTCCTATTATCCGACGCAGCGAAATTCATCAACGCTTCCGTCATCCCGATCGACGGCGGCCAATCCTATAAATATTGATCACGCGAACAGCCCGGGATTTCCCGGGCTGTTTTTCATTTCCCGCCAAGACGCCTTGCATGCATTTCCGAATCAAATCGCAGATAATAAGAAAGTATTTACTAATGGGAAGGCTTTTACTTACCCGAATTTAAGGAGTGTTATGATGCAATCAATTAAAGGAAAAACAGCAATCATTACAGGTGGAGGACGCGGCATCGGCCGTGCGACAGCCATCGCCCTAGCTAATGAAGGCGTCAATGTCGGGTTGATCGGCTTGAAGCAGGAAAACCTCGACAAAGTGTCCGTTGAACTGCAAGATGCGAATGTCAAAGTGGCAACTGCCTCTGCCGACGTTACGGATCTCGCTGCGATTGAACAAGCAATCGAGAAACTCAAAAACGAACTTGGCGATATCGATATCCTCATTAACAACGCAGGTACCGGGAAATTCGGCGGCTTTTTGGAATTGTCACCGGAAGAATGGAAAAACATTGTCGACGTCAATTTGATGGGCGTTTATAACGCAACACGTGCCGTGCTTCCAGGCATGATCGAGCAAAGTGCAGGCGATATCATCAACATCTCGTCTACTGCCGGACAAAAAGGCGCACCGGTTACAAGCGCTTACAGCTCTTCCAAATTCGCTGTCATGGGCTTGACCGAATCGCTTGCACTCGAAGTACGCAAGCACAACATCCGGGTCACGGCGTTGACGCCGAGCACAGTCGTCACGGACCTGGCCCACGATTCCAATCTCATCACAGGCGATGCTGAAAAAGTCATGCACCCGGAAGACCTGGCCGACTTGATCGTCGCCAGCTTGAAGCTGCATCCGCGCGTCTTCGTGAAAAGCGCAGGATTGTGGTCGACCAACCCATCCTAATAAAAAAACGGAGCTCGAGAAAATTCCTCAAGCTCCGTTTTTTTTAGTTTCGATTATCCGGCACGTCGCGTTCATCTTCTTTAGAGACGTGTTTCGAATACTCTTTCGCGTCTTCCTGTTCATCTCTGCCTTTTTCTTCGCTGTAATCCGTTGCTTCGTTATCTCCGTCCAAGGCTTCTTTCGTCTTGTTGATCGCTTTATCGATTGCAGACTCGCGAGCCCCGACTTGCTTTTCAGGCGTGCGTCCCGCTGTTCCTTTTCTAGCCATACAGCAATTCCTCCTTGTCGTGCATTTTGTATACTGTACCCGCTCTTCCGGAATTTACACCTGCTTGAATGAACAACGAAGATCGATCATTTAATTAGAACATCCCGCTTTCATGATTATTGCGCCCGGCTTGCCGGCTCGCATCCGCAGCAGCAGAATCCTGGTTTGCAGTATTCGCTTTTTTATCTAAGCTGTATTTCTTTTTCGTCAATTTGTCCACCACATAACTGCCGACAAACAAAGCGCCAAAGAATCCCCAAAAGATCCACATCATCCAATGCATAAAACCTTCCCCTTTCATTTTTTCTTTCTCTCATTTATCCCTTTGTCCTGTAATACGTTTCCAGTTGAATAAAGTTTCAAAAGTCGGTATTTTCAGTAAATTTATAACCTGCTAAGCTAATCGTTTAACGGTTGCCGTAAATATCCAAGTGTCCTTAGGAAACTAATGATTATCTTATACTGTCTTTATTCATATTAATTCCCTATAAAATTGGAGGCAAAACTATGTGGTTCCTATTCGGGCTGATTGCAATCGCAGCCACCTGCCTGAACCTTTATCTTTACGCAGCAGGCAAGGACCATAAATTAGCGATGGCCATGGGACTGTCGTTTACCGCTCTGACCCTTGCGGCTGATTACAGTATTGTAGCTGATTAGGCCCGGGCAGAGGATTGGCCTGCGCTATCGGATGTCGTGCCGATTATGGCAATAGCGTTATGGGTGTTCACAATCATTTCGATTGTGTTGAATATTAGCCCCATGCTTTTAGAATTCAAAAGCCCGAAAGAATGATCGAGTTTCTGCAAATATCAAAAATCCCCGCAGTCCCTTTAATAAGGCTGCGAGGATGAAAGTGTTTTTATTTAACATTAATAAATCATCAGCAACTGCCTACCAGATCGATTCTGCCCATTCAGGATAATCGATGAACGGGTTGCGGTTGCCTTGGATGTCCTCGATTTTCTCGTTGCGCTGGCGTTCCCAAGCGCTGACAGGGTCTTGCTCATGCCATTCGAGCAATACGGAAATCTTGCCATGGTAAGGCGTCGACCCGTTATTCACGCGGTCGTTCAATTCCAGATCCACGGCGTCGCCTGTTTCATAGCGGACTGCCATGTAAAACAGCATGCGGGCAACATCGCCTTTTACTTCATCCGGTGGCTCCCAGGAAGACGCTGTACGCAAGCAGCCATCGCAGCCGCTTACGGCACTGCCGCCGTAGTCAAAGTCCAAATTGCCGCGCAGCCCGTTCACTTGTACATCGGTCGGGCGCAAATGGTGGATATCCGTTCCCGCACCTCTTGCCGTTCCAAAATCGCCGTGAGACTTCGCCCATGTGTGCTCGCGGTTCCAATCGCCGACATTGCCGCCGTTCAAAGATTTCGAACGCGACTCGCCCGTATACAATAACAGCACGTTATTCGGATTATTCGGGTCTTCGTCCGTTATTTTCAATGCATCCCATACTTGTGAATAGCTGAGTTGCGTATGGCCGTCAATGATTTCATGAAGTTCCGCTTTCAAAGCAGATCCTTGCAAGCCATCCGCTGTTTCATAATAACCAGATGGCACAGGAGTTGGATCTGGATCTGGGGTTGGCGTTTCTTCCGTCTCTTCTACCGCATGGCTTCCCAAGTATGTAAATGTATCTGCAGGATACGCTGTCCATTCAGCCGAAGGATCGAACGCATCATTCACTACGCTGTCGCCGGACAGAATATCGGGATTGCGGACCAGCGTGACATCTTCCATGTTTTCAATGCGCGAACCCACTTGGCCGATCGAATCAATAGGGGTGCCGGATTTTTCAAGTACCAACGCGTCGTCGCCGTTAAAATTAACCACGCTGTTATTTTGCAGATCTCCCTTGCCTTGAATCGCTGAATCTGCGCCGCTATGGTAAATGACTACCGTATCCCCGCTTGCGACCGTACCGGAAAGCACCATTTCGCTCTGTGCGTACGTGCTGCCATTTGTGTACAGCGAGACCGAATAAGGGCTCAATTCAACGGAAGCGCCGGTCCCGTTATAAATTTCGATCGCTTTATTGAAGCTGCTGCCTTCAATGTATTCAGAAATGAAAAGATCACTTGCCGGGGCAGCTGCCTGTACCGCCGTTTGCGAAGCAGGCACCCAAAGGCTCGCGACCAAGCCGACCGATAATAAAGCCTTTGCCGATTTGTTCCATAAGCTGTTGTCCATCTTCCTGTCGTCCTCCTTTTTTTGTAAAAGCGTTTTGCTGGGGTGTGCGGGTTTCCTGGATTTCTTCCTGTAAATTATTGAGATTTAATTATTATAATTTACAGTTTTTTTCTTTTTCTCTATCCAAGCTTACAAAACGCCTTTTATAGCGTCAACGTTTTGTAGCAAAAATTACATAAAATTAATATAATTTAGAAACTTTTTCAGAAGTCATTTGATCGGCTCGCCCAAATAAACGCAAATAAAAAGGCAAGAAAGTTGGCTATAATCAGCCCTTTCTTACCCTTTATACTTATGTAGCTGCCGATAATTCCTGGCATATAAACCTGTTTTTCAATAAAAGTATGCTGCATATATACTCACTGAATCGATTTATCCGGAACAAAAAAGATCATCCAGGAACAGGATGACCTTTCCAAAATACACGAGCGGATATTGTCTTGCTGGCTATGCCATTGCTGCATCGGAAAACTTGTTGCGAATATAGGTCGGTTAAGTTTTGATTTGGTTTAGCAGGCCTTCTGTTGAGCCCAGTCATGACAGAAGACGCTTTCTAGAAACCATGGAAAGTTGAGTTTCGCTGGTTGGAGTTTCTCTTCATCCAGTTGGCGGATAAGTTACTACGCCCTTGTCGTTTACAACGGCTTCGGCTCCCCACATCCCCACTTCGTGCTCGACGATGTCCACCGCCCCTTTTTTACCATCGATAATGTGAAAAACCCGGTGGCCATTCGCTGCTAAGTAATTGCTGATGAGCAGCCTGTGGCAACGCGATGGATGGCGCTCTGAACAGCAATAGGCAACCCGTTTGACTGAAGCTTTTTCGAGTAATTCTGTGATGCCCTGCTGAAATTCTTCCGTCAATGTATAATCCGCATAATTATGAAAAGACTGGTTGCGCCAGCCGGCGTTCCTGTCTTCTTCAACCTCCTTCGACTTCCGGCGCCTGCCGCCGAGTTTCGAAAAATGTTCATAGCCAATTCCTTCTGCTTCAAGCCATACCGGAAACTCATCCTTTGAAAACTGAGGCCATTTCCGGCTGCCCGGAAACGCCCGCACATCTGCCAAAAGCTCGATTCCGGCTTTCTTCAGCATCTTATCAAAAAAATCCTGCGAATGGCTGGAATGGCCAATTGTGTAAATGTCCATTAGTAATATACCTGCCTTTCCATTAAGCTTTTGCTTGCCTATACCTTGGGGATAGAGACCATTAAACGTGAGTAGGAGGGAGATCCATCAGATTTCGATGATTTTCAATGCCGAATTGATTTCTTCCCGTGCCGAATTGCCGCTCCATTCATGAGGATAATAACCAAGCGGGTTGCAGATGCAGTCGATGCCCCTGTATTCTTCATGATAGCGGGTATGGATATGGCCAAAAATCATTTTTTTGACCGCATACTTTTCAGCCAATCCCCCGATTTCCTTGCTCCCCATCATCGCGTTAAAAAAATCCCAGGAAAGGTCGTTTTTCACTTGGACAAAGTGGGCAAACGGCACAAAATGGCTGACCAAAATGATATTCTTTTCTTGATGCCATGACAGCCAGTTCTCCAGTTTCGTCAAATACTTATCGGTTATAGCTACATCATTCTCTGGCCAATGTGCATAGACTTTGTCTGGCCAGGTAAAATCATTGAAACGGCCTGTTGAAAACTCCTGTTCCGTAAACCCTTCTATGCCGAATGTATAATCGTACCAGCCGCCATCACCGATCACGATCCATTCCTCATTCAAATGAACCGGGCCATTTCCCAGATTGCCATCGAATTCCAGCAGTTTTTCATACGCATTAGTAGAATCCTCGTGGTATAGATCGTGGTTGCCATGGACAAATAAAATTTGAAGATCCGGCAATTCAGTTTGCAGCCGCTTCAGCAGTGCCAAACTTTTTTCCGGTCTCGCTGTCACATCACCGCTGATGATAAAGACATCCGGCGCATGCTGGGCCAGCGACTCTTTCAGCAACCCGACAATATCAGCTCCAGTCTTTTTGCGATTGAGCCCTTCGTGAATATCAGATAAGATGGCGATTTTCAATTCCCTTCCCCCTTCAACCGATTGATTAAACGCACTATTGATTGATGACTCATTTCATGGATTCAATAGTAGTTTTCCTGTCTTGCACTTTAACTAAACTCGTTTGTCTTGAAGCGACTAGTCCTGGCGGATGAAAAGCGGAAAAAACTTGTACGTAAAGGGAATCTGAATTTATACTCCGCAGCAAAATGAACTACCCCCAGCTGCCGTCAGGGGCATTCGAGCCCGCAATAGCTGCTTTGAATTCGAAGTTATCCAAGACAGCGAAGTTCATCTTATCGACCCTGTTATCACTTCCCGCCCTGTGCTGCGCATCGGTGCAGCCATGCAACAATCTTTGGCACTGCATCACCATAGAATCTTCTAGCTTCCTGACTGAATTAAATTCAAAAATAAAAAACCAACTTATAATAAGCTGGCTCAATGATTGTTAGCTAATCGAATTGGATGGTGCTGGGTACGTTTTTTGCTAAGGACGTACGTGTAAAGCAACGCGCCTAGAACAAATGGGATTATGGCAACTAGTACGCTCGTCGTTTCTGTATAGATCAGTACGGCAGGTGAAAACAATAGAATGATACTTATTATTTTCAACATAGAAATCATCAACCTCCTGTTAAAAGGGAAAAGCGCGATTTTAATTGCTTTCTTTCTTTAGCCCCATTTTCAATTTGGATGCAGTTTCTTTTTTCTTTTGCGGGCTGAACATGGAAAGAGTAATGCCACTTTTTTTATGGGTTTTGCTAATGATTTGAAACAAGTTTTTCTCAATATAACGCAGCTGTTGATGATTTATCTTTTTTGTAGCAACGATATCGTATCCCCATTTAGGTGGCTTTAAAATATTTACATATTGATTACTTTCTCTAACACGCTTGAAGTGATGGTGCCTACTATCCCACGTGATATAGTGCTTATCATACATGTTCTCATGTTCGTTCTTTAAACTGGGCAACACAATATATATATCACCCTTTATCCCTTGAGTTCGCTGATTGTGTATATCAGCCGTTGCGTTTTGCCACGTGATGTACGCTATCCGATTTTTATACTCCGAATCAGTCTCTACTGCCATTTTCTTCGGATAAGTTGGTTTTTGTTTTCTAGAAAACAATTCTACAATGATAAAAGAAAAACCCTCATCAGAATGAGACAAAAATCGTTTCTCCATATGCCTTACATCAATCCATTTTTCCTTTGTGTCTATCTCCTTTACCATATCCCGCACTATCAACACAGCGGTAGATTCACTGCTTTTCACATATGTAATATAATCGGCGTCGTATTGTTGACTACTTATCAAACGAGTTGATTTAGCTATACTCTGACCTTTTTCTTCCGCCTTACACGTAGCATAATCAATATATCTCCCAGTGTAATAAGCATGCGCTTCTCCCACAGGCCCTTGTTTTCTTTTAGCTTTTCCTAGTTGTTTCTTGCGCTGTTTTTGCTCCTCTATTTTTTGTAGAACTTCAGAATTATCTACAAGATTGTCATTCGTATACAATTCACTACAGTCATAACAGATTTTCCATTGCTTAATCCATAGATGCTTTACATCTAGTTCGCTGGTTGTTCTCAAATAATCTTTCACTTTCTTTTGCAACCGATTGTTTTCATTTACTACTTGTTTTCCACAAATGACACAGTCCATCGTACATCTCCAATCATCGCGTTAGTTGAAGAAGGGAAAAGCTTTATCCTTAGTTCAAATAAAGCATCAATTTAAAAATTATATTATAAATCATAATTCATCTATCATTAGAAAAGTTAAGAACACTACCCATTTTCATGAGGCTGCTTTTTCATATTACCTTTTGTTAGTAAATTGTTGTATATTCACCAAGGATTCATCATTACTTACCTGTTTTTTTATCAATAGACGTTTTAGTATGCAAACATCACGTTTGATCAGTTAAATGTCATAATTCACATTAAGATCGATACTTTTGATGATTCATTTTAATTTTTCTATGGAGAACCCTCTAATGGTTACACTTAAGCTGTATGAAGTGTTAATTTAACAAAACTTAAAGTAACACTTCCCAAAAACCCAGAAAGGAAAATCATCTAAAATGTTAATCAGTGGATTGTCTCTATCTTTCTGCTCGATTAGATTAGGAATAATTCGGTAACGGTGATGAAAAAAATTCTAAACAAAAAAACCTTGTTCATCTCGCTTTTCACACTAGCTTTAGTCGTAATTCTGAGCTTCACTATCTTTTTTATTTGGTCTCAAAATACGTTTGAAGTGATAGATGCGGATCAAATCGAAATGGAGGAAGTTATAGAACCCGAGGACGGGTGGTATATCTATCGAGCAGAAAATGCAGAAAAAGGGCTGATCCTCTATCCCGGTGCAAAAGTCGAACCTGAAGCGTATGGCTATTTAGCACAAGAATTATCGAACCAAAACATCACAGTCGCCATACCTTCCGTCAGATTGAATTTATCAATTTTAGCCGTATCAAAAGCTGATGAAATGATAGGAAGTAACCACAGCATCGAGTGGTATGTGTCGGGACATTCCATGGGAGGCGCAGCAGCCGCTATGTATTTCGATCAACATTTAGATCGCGTAAACGGGCTCATCTTGCTTGGGGCATACGCAGCAAGCAATGACTATTTAAGCGAATCCAACTTACCCGCTTTATCCATAAGCGGTTCAGAAGATGGCTTAAGTACGCCTGAAAAAATTAAGGAAAACAGCCCAAACTTGCCAGAAACAACGGATTTCATTGAAATTCCAGGCGGAAACCACGCGTATTTTGGTGTATATGGTAGTCAGTCCGGCGACAATGAAGCTCAGATCACCGTCAGTGAACAACAAGAAATCATCCTAGAGTTAATTGTGGATTGGTTAGAAAATGATCATTCCTTAAGTGAAGAGGAATAATGAAAAATTTATAATTCACACAAAAAAGCACACAATCAGCCTTGTGCTTTTTTCTTCCGTATTATTCTTCCGGTTTTCTTGCAGCAAACTCGTCGTCCATTTTCAAGAAATACTCGCCACCTTCTTCGATGCCTTTTATGCGAATGATCATATCACGGAACATCTTTTTTTCTTCCATTTGTTCTTCAATGAACCAATCCAAAAATGATAAGGTGGCATGTTCTTGCAGTCCATCCATCAAGCTTACTGTCGGCATTTCTTTTCTAAAAAGCTATGCCGTTTGTTCCATTCATTTCGCTAGTTTTCTTCCTGTAAATTACTGCAACTTAAATGTGCTAATTTACATTTCTACTTCTTTATTAACACTCCCCTAATACATCCTGCAACGTCAATCTAAAATGGCAAAAATAACGTAAGCTTATGCAACACAAAAAGTTCTATGCAGTGATTGTTTAGTCGATACAAACGTAAATACTGAGGTCAAGAGAATTCGCTATAACGAGCCTTTTCTTGCCTTTTATATTTTTATAACTTCCGATAAGGTGTCATATGTTAACTAAAAATAAATATCGTGAAAATTTCATTTTCCCCTTGAACCTTACGTAGGGTAATGTTTTATAGTAAAACTAGCTTACTTTTGCAAAGGGGGAATCGTTGTGCAAAATGCTATTGTGAAGGCATTAATTAATGAAGAACAGATTCGTTTATATTTTATCGATAATACCCAGCTGCTTCGCGATATCTATGCCTTAAACCAGGAACTTCCTAAACCGCTTAAACTGCTGTTAGGCAAAACGGTATCAGCGATGAGCATACTTTCCGGCACGCTCAAAGGAAACCAGCGAATGAGCCTCCAGGTAACGCTGAGCAATCCTCTCCATAAAATTTTTGCGGAAGCCGAAGCGAATGGAAATGTCAGAGGATACCTGAACGAAGAACTTTTGAGATCTTCTAATACAGAAGAAAAGTCGATGCAAGATTTGATTGGACCTTCTGGGATGATCCGTGTCATAAAGGGTTCTGAGATGAATCAATTCACCAGCATTACCGATATGCCAAATCAACATATCACGGATGATATCGCCAACTATTTTGTGCAGAGTGATCAGACGCCGACCTATCTTTATTCCGACATTCAGTTGGATAAGGGAGGTTCTCTTCTTTCCAGCCATGCACTATATGCACAACTGCTTCCCGGTGCACCACCACACCTGCTTTCAGAAGTGAAAATGATTGTGAAAGCCAATCCGGATATTTTCAGTAAACTAAACGCTGAAGAAGCGAGTGACAGCGAAGAAGCGTTAACCCAGTTGTTTGGGGATGCAAAAATTATTGGCCATAGCTCCAGTCAATTTTTCTGCGGATGCAGTAAAGAAATGTTCTATGGCATGCTTTATTCATTGAGTGAAGAGGAAATCAAACGGAGCATTGAACGAAAGGAAGACATTGAAGCTTTTTGCCATATTTGCGGGAAAACCTACACGTTTGAGCAAAAGGAGATGCAGCAACTCTTCTAACTTCGAATTTCTCGGTTTTAGTTGGTGAATAGAAATGTTGTTAAATGGAGGCTAAGCGAATGAAGGAACATTGGAAAGTCGGAGAAGTTGCCGAATTGGCGGGTTTAACGATTCGAACTTTACGCTATTACGATCAAATCTGTTTATTTTCACCTTCTCAGTATACGGAGTCAGGGCATCGGCTTTACACGAAAGCAGATTTGGTCCGTCTTCAGCCAATTTTGTCCTTAAAGCAGATGGGCATGTCGTTAGAAGAAATACAACTTCTGTTGTCTAATCCGGAGGAACAAACCGTTGCAGAGATTTTGCAAACCCAAATTTCCCGCGTCAAAAAAGAGATAGAGGTTCAGCAAAAACTAGTAGCAGAGCTGGAAAATGCGTTATCGGCTGCGCGCAGCAATCGGACCATGTCGATTCCAGAACTTACTAAATTAATGGAGGCGCTGAAAATGAATAAGGAAAAATACTTTTCGAAGCAGCAATTGGCTACCATGGAAAGCCGATATGAAAATGCCGACAAACAACTTTTAAAGCAGGCAGAGCAAGAATTTAACAGTCTTATCAAGGAAATACGTTTGGAAAAAGAAAAAGGCGCTTCTCCTTCCGATGAAAAAGTACAAGATTTAGCGAAAAAATGGAATGACATCGTGAATGCCTTTTCCGAAGACGATAGGACTTTCCGCAAGCAAGCCGAACATTTCCACGCTGAAAACCCAGGGAACGAACTGCAGTATGAAATAGATGGCGAGCTATACCAATTTATCAATCAAGCATTGAATCATAAGTGATTTTATAAGAAAGGAAGAGGTAAAGCTGATAAGTTGGCCTTCCCTCTTCCTTTCTTGTATTTGTTTTTAAAGAACTTCCGATAACCTCATGATATGTAAACTGGAATAAAAGACTAAAAATCTTCTCGAAATACAAATCTTTCAAGTAATTAAAGAAACAAAAAATAGTCATCGACTAATATCGATGACTATTTCAAGTTCCTTATATCAATTGCAACTTCTTATTACTTAGGATGTACTGAATATCTGCTGTATTTCGGATAAAGTACTCATCATGGGAAACAAATACGATGGTGCCTTGATAGGCCTTTACGAACTGCTCTAGTGCTTCAATCGCTTTAATTTCTAAAAAGTTAGTTGGTTCGTCCAATAACAGGATATTATAAGAACCTAGAAAGAGTAAACAAAGCTGCAGCCGGATGGCTTCTCCCCCGCTTAAATCTTTCACCTGTTTTAGCAAGTCCGTATCCACAAACTGCATCGAGTGAAGGACACTCCTTAAAAAGCTATCCTCATGTTCCGAACGATTTTTGATGTAATGGAAGACAGTCTCATCACCGCTGAACTGATAACTCATTTGCTGAAAATACCCAATCTTTGCTTTAGGAGAAATGGTCAATTGCTCATCTTTTCTCGCAATTCGTTGAAGCAATGTACTTTTACCACTCCCATTCACACCTGAAATCGCAATCTTTTTACCAAGTGGAAGTTGGAAGGTCACTTTTTCCAATAATATATTATCTCCGGCATATAAAGTGAAACGATCGGCCATGATTGGAAATTTATTGTGCAGCTCCAGTGCTTTCTGATGTGGAAAAACAATCAGCTTCTCAACTTGAACCGCACTCACTTCCTCGAGCTTCTCCATTCGCTGCTCGATTGCCTTGGCCGCACGATGTACCGCTTTCTGGCTTGTGCCTTTGGATTTTGTCTCAAACATTCGATTTGCCATGGCCTTTGATTCCTTCTTCGAATATTTTCCGGCTTGGGCAACCTTCTCTGCTTTCTTCATCTTTTCTTTTGCAGCTTTTTCCAGTCGGTTCTTTTCTTTTAAGAACTGTTCGTGAGCTTGATTTTGTTGTTCCCATTCCAACCTTTTTTGATTCATGTAGTCGCTATAATTTCCCGAATACACATGCACTTGCCCATCCTGGACTTCCCAGATCTTTGTCACAAGTTCATCCAACACGGCCCGGTCATGGCTGATGATCACCAAAGCACCATAGTAATAGCGAAGTTCTTCGAGCAAATACGAAATGCCCTGCTTATCCATATGAGTGGTTGGCTCATCCAGCAATAACGCTTCATAATATTGACTCATTAGCTGAGCGAGCTTTAATTTCGTCTGTTCTCCACCACTCAGTGACTCTAGATTTCGTGGTACCGCTAATTGCCTAAGCAATGCTGGATCAATACCGGCCTCTTCTTTTTTAGGAGTCTCCAGCTGTTTAAAGTATCCTGGATCAACGTAACTCTTCACTTGCCCCACTGTTGGCTGAATTTCTTTCGCTAATAATTTCAGTAATGTGCTTTTTCCTGCACCGTTTTTCCCCACAATGCCAATGCGGTCAAACTGGTGGATAGCTAGATCTTCAATTCGCAAGATTTCTTTATCTAAATAGGACACTTCAATATTTTTTAATTCAAAACAAAGTTTTTCCATTTTGCTACCTCCGAAATTTTTAATTTCGTACCGATAGCCAAGATCGATACGAGCTTCTGCTTCAAGCCCGCATCAATCAATAAAACAATAAAAATTGCATTACATTCCCCTCCTAATTCAAATTTCAAGTTACCATTTACAGGTGATGGCATTAACAACAATCGAACATCCTGTAACAGCAAATAAAGCAGCTATAGTTGTTGCTTCTGCAACAATTCCTGCATTCGCAACTACACCCTTTGCGTTAAACTGATCGTTAAGCACAGCTAAACGACCAGTCCATTTCATTACATTTCGCTAGCGAGCATGTGTGCAGCTGTTTCGTGCATCTCTTGAAGGCCTGAGATTTCTGCAAATTCAGCTATAGTGATGGCGCTGGTTGTAAGAAGTTCTACAATATGCTCATCCATTCTTGACCACGTTTTTCCACCGGCATTTTCATAAGCATTGATTAACTTTGTTAGTCCATCATTCCCAAAAAGAAGGTGATGGGACAGGAAATCGACAGATACATCAGCAATCCCTACTTCTGTCCAGTCAATTAAGCCCGTTACTTGATAGTTTTTATTAATAAGGATATGACCTGGATGTATGTCCCCGTGTTTCACTCCTACATGGGAGGGCCAAAAAGAGTCTTCGGCAAGCCATGCTTGCCAACGGTCCCATAAAGCTGGATTGATTTCGTATTGTTTCTTTACCCGTTCCATTCGCTGTTTCAAGGAAGTTCTTAACTCATCGGCACGAAGGGTTTCAACCCCGATATGTTTGAATTCTTCCTGAGGCAATGCGTGTAAATCTGCTAGGACTTTGCCTAGTGATTGATAATACGCAGGTGGAACATTGGTTTCATCAAAACTCCAAACATAGTTCTGTTGCTCCACATCAATCGTCGCTGCAGGAATGCCCTTTAGTTGCTTATAAGCAACTAAATCTTCAGAGAAGATAGACCAATTCGGAACTTGAAAGCTCGCTTGTTGGTGAAGGATATCTAACGCTTTTTTCTCTTGGCCTGCATGTCTCATTGACTCAGGTCTACGCGGAATTCTTAAAATCCATTTATCTCCATGTTGATCTTTGGCGTGGACTACTTGAAAGTCAACACCCGACTCATTGATTTTGATGCTGCTTTCTACAATATCCAATCCTCTATCCGCTGCTAATTGTTTAAGTTTAAGTGTATTCAAGTTTATTTCCTCCAATTGTTTATTCTAATGAATTTGTTTGATTCTATTTTCTTGTATTCTCTCCATGATCTGCCGCACATTTGACAAACTCATGGTGATTCCAGAAAATAAAAAAACTCACAGACGGCTTGTCTGTGAGTAAAGGGATATTACTAATCAATTAATATCAGGTAAATAAAGATAGATTTCATACAAACTCCTTTAAAATCCTTGTTGAAGAAAGAAAACTACAGAATTATAAAAGGTAGAGTTGTACCTCTTCTTTAACTATTTTAATTTTATAGAGTGAAGATTATTAAAAAAGGACAGACTTATCCCGTTTACTCTGATTTCACAAACAGAGCCTTTGAACGTATTCAATTACTGATTCAAAGTCGGGAAACGAAGTTTCATTGAGTGTGTCATTTTTTAATAATCCTCCTAATCGAATAAGCGTACAGTCATCATTGTAAATTACTAAATAAAGTTTGTCAAAAGAGTTGGCTTGTTCCATCTTCCTGGAATTCATTTATAGAAATTAATAATTTCATAGGAGTTTAAAGTTCTACTTGATGCACCAATTATTTCTACACATAAATTGACTAAGGAATATAAATGCATTTCTAATTAATTAGCGTTCGTAAAAGTACACTTACACGAACGAAAGGAAAGAAGCTTATTCCATCACTTCTTTCCTTCAGATAAGCAATTA
>NZ_QLZQ01000008.1 GCF_003289925.1 Planococcus maitriensis
TGCCGGAGTAGCTCAACTGGTAGAGCAACTGACTTGTAATCAGTAGGTTGAGGGTTCAAGTCCTTTCTCCGGCACCACTCATATTTGAGCCATTAGCTCAGTTGGTAGAGCATCTGACTTTTAATCAGAGGGTCGAAGGTTCGAATCCTTCATGGCTCACCATTTTAATTTTATAATTGCCACGCGGGTGTGGCGGAACTGGCAGACGCACTAGACTTAGGATCTAGCGCCTTCGGGCGTGGGGGTTCGACTCCCTTCACCCGCACCAAGCGGAAGTAGTTCAGTGGTAGAACGCCACCTTGCCAAGGTGGAGGTCGCGGGTTCGACCCCCGTCTTCCGCTCCAATTTTTATCTGTCCAATGCCCCGCCGGGGTGGCGGAACTGGCAGACGCACAGGACTTAAAATCCTGCGGTAGGTGACTACCGTACCGGTTCGATTCCGGTCCTCGGCACCAACTGTTTTATGAAATTTTATATTAGGCGCCCGTAGCTCAATTGGATAGAGTACTTGACTACGAATCAAGCGGTTAGAGGTTCGAGTCCTCTCGGGCGCGCCATATTTTTGTCATCATCCTAATTAGTCGGGAAGTAGCTCAGCTTGGTAGAGCACTTGGTTTGGGACCAAGGGGTCGCAGGTTCGAATCCTGTCTTCCCGACCACTTTATGGGGCCTTAGCTCAGCTGGGAGAGCGCCTGCCTTGCACGCAGGAGGTCAGCGGTTCGATCCCGCTAGGCTCCACCAACTATACAATTTAAAGATCCTGGCGGCGTAGCTCAGCTGGCTAGAGCGTACGGTTCATACCCGTAAGGTCGGGGGTTCGATCCCCTCTGCCGCCACTTTTTTAGGACCTTTAGCTCAGTTGGTTAGAGCAGACGGCTCATAACCGTCCGGTCGCAGGTTCGAGTCCTGCAAGGTCCACCATTTAATATTTATCACGGAGGAATACCCAAGTTTGGCTGAAGGGATCGGTCTTGAAAACCGACAGGGGAGTCAAATCCCGCGGGGGTTCGAATCCCTCTTCCTCCTCCATTTTTTAAAAATGTGTGGACAACTTTTCTTAAATATCATTATCGCGGGGTGGAGCAGTTCGGTAGCTCGTTGGGCTCATAACCCAAAGGTCGCAGGTTCAAATCCTGCCCCCGCAACCAAATGGTCCCGTGGTGTAGCGGTTAACATGCCTGCCTGTCACGCAGGAGATCGCCGGTTCGATCCCGGTCGGGACCGCCATTTTTATAAAAAATATGGGTCAGTAGCTCAGTCGGTAGAGCATTAGATTGAAGCTCTAAGTGTCGGCGGTTCGATTCCGTCCTGACCCACCATAGCGCGGGTGTAGTTTAGTGGTAAAACCTCAGCCTTCCAAGCTGATGATGAGGGTTCGATTCCCTTCACCCGCTCCAATAATGGGCCTATAGCTCAGCTGGTTAGAGCGCACGCCTGATAAGCGTGAGGTCGGTGGTTCGAGTCCACTTAGGCCCACCATTGTTCCGAAGTAGCTCAGTGGTAGAGCACCGCACTGTTAATGCGATGGTCGTAGGTTCGAGTCCTACCTTCGGAGCCATACTGGGGAAGTACTCAAGTGGCTGAAGAGGCGCCCCTGCTAAGGGTGTAGGTCGGTAACACCGGCGCGAGGGTTCAAATCCCTCCTTCTCCGCCAGTATTTGGCCCCTTGGTCAAGCGGTTAAGACACCGCCCTTTCACGGCGGTAACACGGGTTCGAATCCCGTAGGGGTCATAGTAAAAGCGTCATGCATTCATATGCATGACGCTTTTTTCTTTTTCTACTTTTTGTACGTTACGTGAAGAAAAACTGTATATTGCCAGTCCTAGTGTACCCATGATGAGCCAATTAATGTTTTTGGCGATGGAAATGCAATATTAGTTAAATGATCCAGTTAAAGAAGGGGTATTATCGCGAATAAATAAGTTAAGAATAATTAGCCTTTCATTGGTATTCGTTGTTTATGTACTTCGAATCAACCAGCTATATGAAATTTAACGAGAAAGAAGGGACAGCAAATTTGCTGCGATAATTATGAATAGCCAAGTCCCCGTAATTAACTGTCCCGTAGAGTAAGCTGCCGCAAAACTTAAAGCTGTGTAAAAATTCCAAATCCTATGAAACTCCGTCATAACTATTTTCCTTTAAGATTCTTCATTTCTTGAAGCAGACAGGGCAATTTGTCTCAGTGTCATACAATTAATAAGAGCACGATGACCACAAATAGGCAACGCAACGATGTACACCAAACCCGATGCCTCCCTGCGCTTCCAATAAAACACTAACAATATAAGTGCCTCTAAAAAACATGGCTCCGGTAAGACCTGATATTAATGGGTGTCATTAGAAAATTCCTTTTATGCATATTGGATACAATATACCGGAATTAAGATTTTTCCATTCCTGCTATTTTATAGACGACTTCTAATTAGAGGTCACTATAAAAAAAGCTGAGGGCTCTTTGCCATCAGCTTTAAGATATCAAGATAAGAAGTAGTCAACGAGTAAACCGATTGCCAACAGGAAATTGAATAAAGTATTCGTGATTCCTGTATCTTTCATTGCTGGCATGACTTGCAACGGCTCAGTATAACGCTTAAAAGTCATGATCACTTTCAAGGGTTTAATAACACTTAGCAGTACCAATAGAGCCCATGGCGTAACAATGCCTAGTACCACCAATAGAATAATCCATATATAGGACGCAATGAAAAACCACATGAAAATCGTGACTGCAGCCGGCCTGCCAGCTAGGATCGCCAAGGTGCGCCGGCCGCTTTTTTCATCGCCGACCATATCGCGGATATTATTGGCCATCATAATCGCTGCTACGAGCAATGTGCTAGGCACAGCCAGCATAATAGCGGTGGAGGTAATCGTTTCTGTCTGGATATAGAAAGCCACAATCACGATGAGGAATCCCATGAACAGCCCCGAAAATAATTCGCCGAATGGTGTGTATGCGATCGGATATGGCCCGCCGGTGTAAAAGTAGCCGACCAACATGCCAACGCCTCCGACTGCCAATAGCCACCAACTGGTAGAAGCTGCAATATAAAGCCCCAGTATTGCAGAGATGCCGTAGAGCAGGAATGCCAGTGCCAAAACGGTTTTAGGTGAAACGCCGTTCCGGACGATTGCCCCCCCGATGCCGACGGATTCTTCAGTATCGAGCCCTCTCGCATAATCATAATACTCATTGAACATATTGGTAGCTGCTTGTATCAGCAAGCTGGCGATCAGCATGGCCAAGAACAGCGTCCAATCTAAAGCAGTATAATGAATTGCAATCATTGTCCCGAGAAATACAGGAGCGAAAGATGCTGTTAATGTGTGGGGGCGGGTCAGTTGCCACCAGACACGCCAGCCGCTGTCCGCTTGTATGGAATGTGTCATTTCTATCTCTCCTATTCATTTCTTTCCAACCTATATTGTACTTCAAAACGCAGATATTTACAGCATATCTTGTGCTGAATTCCGGAGAAAGGGGTATGATAGAAGGTAGAGATTAAAATGTATCGCAGCAAATTGAAGCTGCAGTAAACGGAGGTAATCCGGTGAATCCACAATCGTATTCATCAACTGAACAGATGGAAGCAAACCGCTTCAGCGGCTATCGCTTTTATACAGAAACTATTGAAGTAGCAACTATGTCTGCTCTGGCGTTTTTTGAAGCTGGGCAGGAACAATATGAAGGTAAACGCATGTTTTGGCAGAACCGTGAAAAATCCTTTACGATGGTCGGCCTTGGGCATGCGTATGTTCTGACGGCTGATGACTATAAAGGGCGTTTCGGCAGCATTCAGAAGGATTGGAAAGCACTTAGTGCCCAATTGGTGAATGAGGAAACAGAAGTGCAGCCAGTTCTCTTCGGCGGTTTTTCATTTGACCCATTAAACAATCAGCCGAGCGAGTGGCGAAATTTCCCGCAGGCTTATTTTGCTGTGCCGACATTCCAGCTCATTATCAAAGGAGAGCAGGCATATGTCAGCATCCATTTGATCACGAAGCAACCAAATAGCTTCATGGACTTTGAAGCATTGCGGAAGGAGCGCGATCGGCTGATTCATGGCGCGCAAGTTTCGGAACCAAAAGCGTATCAAAAACCTCAAGTTTCAGAAAAGAAGGAACTGAAAAAAGACGAATATATGCGGTCCATCGAAAAAGTGACAGACGTGATCCGTGCAGGTGAAGTGGATAAAGTGGTTATCGCGAGAGCGCTGGAACTTGGCTTTCAGGAAGCTTTAGCACCTGCATCTGCTCTTTACCAAGCAGCGAATGAACAGCCTGAAAGCTTTCTGTTCGGTCTAGAAGCAGACGGGCAGTTTTTCTTTGGCGCGACTCCTGAGCGTCTCGTTAAAGTGGAACAGCAAAAAGCGTTATCTACCTGCTTGGCAGGTTCCACTCCCCGTGGGCAATTAGTGGAGCAGGATGAAGCTTTGGGACAAGCCTTATTGAATGATTCGAAAAACCGTTCCGAGCACCAGTATGTCGTCCAGATGATCGGCGATGTGTTCGAGGAGCATTGTTCGGATCCACGCATTCCTCAAAATCCTAAATTGATGAAAATCCGGGATATACAGCATTTATATACGCCGGTGGAAGGTAAGTTGAAAAATGACAGTTCTCTACTGGATCTTGTCGAAGCACTCCATCCGACACCAGCGCTCGGCGGAGAGCCAAGATTGCAGGCATTAAGCTTAATCCGTTCTTATGAGCCGTTGAACCGTGGATATTATGCGGCACCTATTGGTTGGGTTGATGCAAAAGGCGATGGCGAATTCGCTGTCGCTATCCGTTCGGCTTTGCTTGATGGCGATAAAGCGTATTTATTCGCAGGCGGAGGCATTGTGGCAGATTCCACGCCGGAAGCAGAATATGATGAGACATGGGTGAAGTTCCGCCCCATGCTTCGTGTGCTGGGGGGAAGTTTGCATGACGAATCGTGAATTTTTAACTGAGTATGTTTCAGCGTTTACACATTCACTTGTGCAGTCAGGAGTGAAAAAAGCGGTTATCAGCCCTGGCTCGCGTTCGACGCCACTTGCTTATGCTTTCATGAAGCAGCAGGGCATAGAGACTTACCGTCAAATAGACGAACGTTCAGCAGGTTTCTATGCACTTGGGCTTGCCAAAGCCTCCAACAGTCCCGTCGTTTTAGTTTGTACTTCTGGAACGGCGGCAGCCAATTATTTCCCTGCGATTGTCGAAGCTTTTTATGCGCGCGTTCCGTTGCTTGTCGTGACAGCAGACCGTCCGCATGAGTTGCGTGAGGTCGGGGCTCCTCAAGCGATCAACCAGATCAATTTGTTCGGTTCCCATGTAAAATGGTCAGCCGATCTGCCGTTGCCGGAGCAAAGCAACCGATTGGAATTTTTGAAACGCCATTTATCACGGGCAGCAGCCATGGCAGAGACGGCGCCGAAAGGGCCGGTCCATTTGAATGTGCCATTCCGTGAACCGCTCGGGATCGATTTCAATCAGCAGTACGAGAGCGAAGGCGAGTTATACCGTTTTGAAAGCAGCCAGCAGCTGACCGATGAAGCGGCGGCGTTTTTACAGGAAGTATTCAGCCAGTCACGCGGCTTGCTGATCGCAGGGGAAAATACGGCTCAAGTTTCAACGAGGCAATGGGAATTTATCCGCCGCCTCGGATGGCCGGTGCTTGCTGATCCACTGTCGAATTTGCGGTCGAATGTACCAGAAGACCTGAAAGGTATGATCATTGATTCGTACGATGCCTTGCTGAAAAGCGAAAAATTTGCGGATAGCATGGTTCCTGAGGCAGTGGTAAGAATCGGGCCGCAGCCTGTCTCCAAACCCCTTAGCCTGTTTTTGATGAAAACAAGGCCGGCAAGATATGTCGTGATCGACGAAAGCCCGCTGCTCAGGGATCCGCAATCGGCAGTTACGCATCATATCCAGCAGCATTCAGCTGTCCTCTGGGAGATGAGTTTGGCAGCGAAATCTCCGAGCCCCTACCTTGAAAAATGGACGAAGGCCGGAGAACTGATGCGGGAGACGATGTCAGCACATTGCCAGCAGGAATTGGATGAAGGAGTGTTGGCGAAAGCCTTTTTTGATGAGCTCGATGGCTGTGATTTGACCGTCAGCAGCAGTATGCCGATACGGGACGCAGATACGTATTTCCAGGTGACGCAGCGGGATGTCGGGATTTATGCCAACCGCGGCGCAAACGGCATAGATGGAGTCGTATCGACCGCTTTCGGTATTCAGGCAGCGAATAAACGGCCTGGCTACCTATTGATCGGCGATTTGGCTTTGCTGCATGACATGAACGGTTTGCTTGCTTCGAAACTGCAAGCTGCCGATATGACGGTGGTCGTCATGAACAATGACGGGGGCGGGATATTTTCCTATTTGCCGCAATCAAAAGAAGAGCGCTATTACGAGGAACTTTTCGGCACGCCGACTGGGATCCAGTTCAAGGCGGCAGCTGAACTATACGATGCGGAATATTTCTCTGCGGAAACTGTGGAAGAATTGCAGGCAGCACTTAGAACACCGAAAGAGAAAGCGGTCCGCATCATTGAAGTGGCGACAGACCGCGCCAACAACGTAACGGTTCACCGTAAATTGTGGAGCCGGCTAGACGAGGGGCTAAGCACATGGAGTTGATGGCAAACGGTGTTCGCTACCATGTTGAAGTGTCGGGAGAAGAATCCGGGCCTGTCCTGGTCTTGCTCCACGGCTTTACCGGCAGCACCGCGACATGGAAACCGGTTCTTGAAAACTGGCAGGACTGCCGGATTGTGGCGATCGACTTGATTGGCCATGGCCAGACAGAAAGCCCGGCAGATGAAAGCCGTTATGCCATGGAGCGACAGCTGGAGGATCTTGACTTCATTTTTAAAAAAATGAATTTGGAAAAATTCACCTTGCTCGGGTATTCGATGGGCGGGCGTACGGCGCTTGCATACGCGTGTGAATTTCCGGACCACATCGCACGGCTTGTGCTGGAAAGTGCTTCACCCGGGTTGAAATTGGAAGCTGCAAGAACAGAACGGCGGGAGCGGGATGCGCGGCTGGCCTCTGAAATCCTTGAAGGCGGAATAGAACAATTCGTTGAGAAGTGGGAGAATATCCCCTTGTTCGACAGCCAGAAATCCATGCCTGAACAGGCGCGCAGGCACGTAAAACAAGAACGGCTGGCACAAACTGCACAAGGCTTGGCGAACAGCTTAAGAGGAATGGGGACAGGTTCCCAGCGATCCTATTGGAACTGTTTGCGGGACTTGCATATACCGGTTTTGCTCGTGACCGGGAAGCTGGACCCGAAATTTTGCGCGATTGCCCGTGAGATGCAGGAACTATTGCCGGCTTCGGAATACCGCACCATTTCAGCGGGACATGCGATTCATGTGGAAAAACCAGCTGAATTTGCTACAATAGTAAAGGAACTATTAAATGGAATAAATGAGGAGGACTAAACATGTCAACACGTGAATGGGTTACAGAATTTACATATGAAGACATTAAGTATGAAACATATAATGGGATTGCGAAAATCACCATTAACCGTCCAGAAGTGCGGAATGCATTCCGTCCGAAGACTGTCCATGAACTGATCGATGCGTTTTCACGCGCGCGCGATAATTCGGATGTCGGCGTCATCGTCCTGACAGGCGAAGGCGAAAAAGCATTTTGCTCCGGCGGCGACCAATCCGTCCGCGGTCACGGCGGCTACGTCGGGGAAGATGAAATTCCACGCCTTAACGTCCTGGACTTGCAGCGCTTGATCCGCGTCATTCCGAAACCGGTTGTCGCAATGGTTGCAGGCTATGCAATCGGCGGCGGGCACGTGCTTCACGTCGTCTGTGATTTGACGATTGCTGCAGACAACGCACGCTTCGGCCAAACTGGGCCGCGCGTCGGTTCATTTGATGCAGGTTATGGCTCCGGCTATTTGGCGCGCATCATCGGACATAAGAAAGCACGCGAAATCTGGTACTTGTGCCGTCAATACGATGCACAGGAAGCGCTTGATATGGGCCTTGTCAACACAGTGGTGCCTTACGAGCAGTTGGAAGACGAAACGGTGAAATGGTGTGAGGAAATGCTCGAAATGAGCCCGACTGCATTGCGTTTCGTCAAAGCGGCGATGAATGCCGATACGGACGGCCTTGCTGGACTTCAGCAAATGGCTGGCGACGCGACGTTGCTTTATTACACAACGGATGAAGCGAAAGAAGGCCGCGATGCGTTCAAGGAAAAACGCAAACCGGACTTCGGCCAATTCCCGCGTTTCCCTTGATTATATGAATGAATTGAGCTGTCTTCTTCGGAGGCAGCTTTTTTCAATCAACGGCTAATAAATGAACTTGCTTGAGGAAAGGATTTTGAAAATGACATATCCGAATTGGCTGTCGCAGCGAGCTTATTTGACGGGAAATCAATTGGCTTTATCATTTGGCGATAATGAATGGACATTTGCAGAAATCAATAGCATCGCACTCGAATATGCCGGCAAGCTGGCGCATTTTGGCATCACGGAACATTCGCGTGTGGCTTTGCTCGCTAAATCGAATGCCGAGGCTGTTTTTGTCATGTACGGCTGTTTGCATATCGGCTGTGAAATGGTCATGCTCAATGAACGGCTGGCGGGGGCGGAGCTGGCCTATCAAATTGAAGATGCAAAGGTGGACCAGGTATTTGTAGATAGTGAACTTTACAAGAAGGTGGCGGCATCGCAGCCGATTTCTTTTGAACAATTGAGACAGGCGCCATCTGCGGACTTTACGTTAAAGGCAGAATGGGCGAAGGACCGGACCGTATCGATCATGTATACATCAGGAACGACGGGCAATCCGAAAGGGGTCAGGCAGACAGCTGAAAACCATTTTTCGAGCGCGGTGTCTTCTGCGCTGAATCTAGGTGTATCTCCTGAAGATGTCTGGCTATGCATGGTGCCGCTCTTCCATATCAGCGGCTTCTCGATTTTGATGCGTTCGCTTGTCTACGGGATGGGTGTCCGGCTTTACGATAAATTTGACGCCGCAGCGTGTGCGGATGAATTATGCAAAGGGCAAGTGACGCACAGTTCGATGGTCGCTGTAACGCTTGATCAAGTACTGCGCGAGATCGAGCAGCGCGAATTGCGCGTTTCCACTCGCTTCAAGCAGGTCCTTGTGGGCGGCGGCCCGGTTCCGGTGTCTTATTTGCAGCGGGCGGAAGCGCATGGCATTCAAGTGCTCCAAACCTACGGCATGACCGAAACGTCCTCGCAGACGACGACTTTGCAGCCGGCTGATGCGAAAACGAAGATCGGTTCTGCGGGCAAACCGCTATTTTTATACCAAGTAAAAATTGATGGCGCAAAGACAGGGGAAGCGGGAGAGATCCTCATCAAGGGGCCTCAAGTGACCCCTGGCTATATCGGCAAGTTCAAAGACCGGGACGTGCAAAAAGACGGCTGGCTCGCAACAGGTGATATCGGTTATGTGGACGCAGAAGGGTTTTTATTCGTCGTCGACAGGCGATCGGATCTGCTTGTTTCTGGCGGGGAGAACGTTTATCCGGCGGAAATCGAGAAGGTTTTGATGGCACATCCATCCGTCCGGGAAGCCGGGGTTTGCGCGATGGCAGACAGCACATGGGGAGAAGTGCCGGCGGCGTTTGTCGTGCTAGATGAACCTGAAGTGTTGGATGAGCTGGCGGGATTTTGCCGCGGTCGGCTGGCCGGCTATAAAGTGCCGAAACTGTTCCGTATGGTGGATGCGTTGCCAAGGAATGCGTCGAATAAATTGCTCAGAAGGGAATTGAAGACATGGCTTTAATTGCCGGTATTGAATTCCGTAAAGTGAACCAGCCTTTGAACCAGCCTTTCATCACTGTTTTACAGAAAGTACAAGAGCGGGAAGTGACGATAGTGATCGTCCGGGACGCTGAAGGGCGCGAGGGCTATGGTGAATGTGTTGCTTTTGATACGCCTTGGTATACCGAAGAGACCGTAACGGGCAGCCGCTTTGTGATGGAACAGGTTCTGGCTCCGCTATTGTTGAATGAACGTTTGGAGCATCCGACAGGGGTGGAGAGATTATTTTCCAAAGTAAAAGGCAATCATATGGCAAAAGCCGCTGTGGAAATGGCTATATGGGATTTATTTGCGAAACGTCAAGGCGTGCCGCTGCATGAATTCATCGGGGGAGTTCGGAAAACAATCCCTGCAGGCGTTGTCGTCGCAGGAGAGAGCGATGCACTGGCACCCAACGTAAAAGCAGAGATCGGCAGGGGTTATCGGCGCATCAAACTGAAAATTTCACCTGAAACCGATGCGGCATTATTGAAAAGCTTGGTTGCGGCCAATCCGGAGATCTTGTTTTATGCCGATGCCAATGGCAGTTTTTCAGGGCGGGCATTGGAAGAGCTGCTGGCATTCGACCAGGCCGGTTTTGCATTGATCGAGCAGCCATATGGGGAACAGGAGTGGGAAGCCCATAGTGCTGCACGTTCAAAAATGACGACGCCAATCTGCCTGGATGAAAGCATCCATAGTTTCGACGATGTAAAACGCATGGCAGAACAGCAAGCAGGGGATATTATCGTCTTGAAAATGGGGCGTCTCGGCGGCTGGTCGGAAACCTTGAAAGTTGTCGAGTTCTGCAGAAACGAGCAGATCGGAATGTGGGTCGGCGGCATGATCGAGTTTGGTGTATCGAAAGCTCATAATCTTGCGCTTGCCTCGCTGCCGGAAGTGAAACTGACCGGGGATTTTTCAGATTCAGGCCATTTTTGGCAGATAGATATCGTCTCTCCGGAAATCCGTGTGGAGCACGGGGAAATCAAATTAAGCGAAAGCCCGGGAATCGGGTATGGGCTAAACATATAAAAAACTCGCCGAATGATTGTTCGGCGAGTTTTTGCTATTTCAAGACGGTTTCAAGCACTTGCAGATTTTTTTCCATCAAGGTGAAATACGTTTCATCGTTGTCGATGTTTTCCTGTGTCAAGACTCCGAGATTATGCATTTCAATCGCTTCGGCGCCTACTTCGTTTTGGATGACTTCCGTCAAATTCGATGAGACGTTTTGTTCGAAGACAATGTATTGAATGTCTTTTTCACGCGCCATGTCGACGATTTCCGTCAATTCTTTCTGGGATGGCTCGTCCTGGCTGTTCAATCCAGCGACGGCTACTTGTTCAAATCCATATGGTTCAGCAAGATAGCCGAATGCGGCATGTGAGACGAAGAAGGTGTCGCGTTCGACTTTCGTATGCAGGTTTTTGAATGATTCGTCCAACGCTTCCAGTTCAGCGACGAGTTCTTCGTAATTGTTATCGAATTCCTCTGCGCCTTCGGGGTCTTTTTCTGTTAACGCATCGCGGACAGAAGCGGCGAGTTCCTGGCTTAAGACAGGGGAGATCCAGACATGCGGGTCGGTGGAGCCGTGGTCATGCCCTTCGTGCCCGCCTTCCTCTTCATGCCCATGCTCGTCTTCAATGTGTTCCTCGGCCTGTGCTCCTGCCGCCGCTTCCAGTTGTTCATCTGTGATGCCGTCGGCTGTAGCGATAAATTCGAGATCTTCGTTTTGGAGCGTTTCCCGTGCGCTGTCGATAAAGCCTTCAAGCCCTAAACCGACATAAAAGAGCAAGTCGGCATCCGCCATATTGATCATGTCTTTTTGGGTCGGTTCGAAGCTGTGTTCGTTGGCGCCGGCTGGGTAAACGGATTTGACGTCGACACGCTCGCCGCCGATGCGTTCTGCAAAATAGACGAGCGGGTAAACCGTTGCGTATACATCGAGTTTCCCTTCAGCCGCTTCGCCTTCAGCCTCGCTGCCGGTTTCTGTGTTGCTGCCGCATGCAGCCAATAATAAAATGAATGCTATTCCCGCAATCAAGCCTATTTTTTTCATGATATGTCCCTCCAAATTTTAATGCGTGTTCACAAAATGTAATCGTTACGTTTTATTGACTCTTAGAATCATACAATAGAATCTTCTTGAACACAAGAAAAAAACCCGCCTATTTTTTAGGGGGCCATTCTTCCGGGACAAAATCCACCCCGCCTTTATGGAACGGGTGGCAGCTCAATATGCGGCGGATAGCGAGATAGCCGCCTTTTAATGCACCGTGTTTTTCCACTGCTTCGATCCCATAATGGGAGCAAGTCGGGTAGAATCTGCAACTCGGCGGCGACAAGGGAGAGATGAAGCGTTGATAGAAACGGAACAGCTTCACTAATGCGGTTTTCATCGTGATTCCACTCTTTTCGTGTTTGGTTATGGTTCGCTGATGTTTATTGTAGGGCTTTTAGAGGTATTTATAAAGCAGAAGAGCTTATCAAAAAATGGAGAGTGATGAATTGTGTCAACTGCATTAAACGAAGAATTGAACGTCCAAGTCGCTACATGGTCAGTGGTCTATACGAAACTACATAATTTCCATTGGTATGTTAAAGGGCCATCTTTCTTTACCTTGCATGTAAAGTTCGAGGAGCTGTATAACGAAGCGACGCTCCATATGGATGAAATTGCGGAACGCTTGCTTGCGCTTGGCGGCAAGCCGGTAGCGACAATGAAAGAGCAGCTGGAGTTGTCGGTCGTAGATGAAGCGACCAGCAGCGAAAGCGCGGAGCAGATGGTAGATACTATCGTTTCCGATTACGACAAAATCATGAAATCCTTGAAAAAGGGCATGGAGCTTGCTGCTGAAGATGGCGATGACATGACAGAGGATATGCTGAATGCAATCCATCAAAACCTGGAGAAGCATTCGTGGATGCTGTCTGCATTTCTCGGCGAAAAGAAGTAAAATAGAAGAAATGGGCGTACGACCGTTAGCCGGTTGTACGCTTTTTCTGAAGCCGGGAGGATGTTGTATGGAATATAAAGACTTGAACGGCTGCACTTGCCGTCTGTTTTTTGAAAAAGGACAGTCACAGATTGAAAGCCGGCATGTGCTGGTGATAGGAAAATATAATGGCAACTGGCTGTTGACGAGGCATCACGTGCGCGGGCTTGAATTTCCCGGGGGCAAAGCCGAACCAGGCGAACCGCTGGAGCAGGCGGCGAAGCGGGAAGTATACGAGGAAACCGGAGCCAGCGTAAAAGAATTAAAATGGCTTGCGGAATATACGGTTTGTACCGATAAACCTTTCAGTAAAACAGTATTTGCAGCAATTATTGGCGATATGGAGCAAGTGGAGTGGATGGAAACGGATGGCCCGGCGCTGGTCCCGGAGCTTGTGATAGATGAAAATTACAGCTTCCTTATGCGTGATGCAGGCATGGAAGCGATTATAGAGAAGGTGAAAACTGTTGAAAAATGGTGACATTGAATCGATGAGATGGTATCCATCGCCGAACCCGAATGTGCGCTTGCGGGAAGTGACGTATTGGTCTGAAGGCTTGCGTATCAAAGGTTTATTGGCGCAGCCGAAAACAGGCGTATCCGAAAGCGCCATCCTGTACCTGCGGGGCGGCATCCAATCCATCGGCATGGTACGGCCGGCACGGATCGCTCAATTTGCAGGGATGGGATTTACCGTTTTTGCGCCTTATTACCGCGGCAATCGGGGCGGGGAAGGGAAAGATGAGTTTGCCGGTGAAGACCGCTATGACGCCGTGAACGCCGTGGAAGTGCTGAAGAAATTCAGCACAGGGCCAGTACATTTACTGGCATTTTCAAGAGGTGGCATCATGGCGCTGTGGACCGCGGTGCTGAGAAGCGATATTTGTTCAGTGGTGACGTGGGCAGGCGTAACGGATACGGTGCTGACATATAAAGAGCGGCTGGATATGCGCCGCATGATGAAACGTCTTTACGGAGGCACGCCGAATACCGCGCTTCCGGCATTTGAAGAACGCAATCCTTTAATGCGTATCGGGGAGAGCAAGGCCGCTTACTTGATCATCCATGGCTTGAAAGATGAGAATGTTTCTCCCCAGCAGGCCTTCCTGTTGGAAGAAGCTCTGCAGCTCAACCATCAGCCGTGTGAAACTTGGTATTTTCCGGAATACACGCATTTTTTCCCTCCTACGGCAAATCGAAAGACCGCAAAGGCGCTGACGGTATGGATGAAGGAGCAGGAAAAGCGCAAAGAGGACATAGCTGAGGCTGGCCGCGATAAAACAGAAGCTTGCCGCGGCGATTACGGGTAAAACTAAAAAAAGGACCAAGAGAAATGATGCATTTCTCTTGGTCCTTTTCATATAGCTTAATTGTGGGTAGGGCCGCCTTTTTCGCTGATGCCAGCATCCACGGTGCCGAATTTTTCAAAGTTATCTTTGAATTTCTTCGCCAATTCTTGTGCTTTTTGGTCATAAGCTTCTTTGTCAGCCCATGCATTGCGCGGATTCAGTACTTCGGTTGGCACGCCAGGAATTTCTTTAGGCATGTTCAAGCCGAAGACGGATTCGTGTTCCATTTCCACGCCGTTCAAGTCGCCGCGGATCGCTGCACGGACCATCGTGCGTGTATAGGACAATTTCATGCGGCTTCCGACGCCGTAAACCCCGCCAGTCCAGCCGGTGTTAACAAGGTAGACATCTGCGCCGTGCTCATCGATTTTTTCTCCGAGCATTTCTGCATAGACGGTCGCGTGAAGCGGAAGGAATGGCGAACCGAAGCAAGTCGAGAATGTCGCTTCCGGTGAAGTGACACCGCGCTCTGTGCCGGCTAGTTTCGATGTATATCCGCTAAGGAAGTGGTACATCGCTTGTTCTTTCGTCAACTTGCTGATTGGAGGCAATACACCGAATGCATCAGCAGTCAGAAAGACGATCGTTTTCGGGTGCCCGGCAACAGAAGGGACGACGATATTATCGATAGCATCGATTGGGTATGCTGCACGCGTGTTTTCTGTCAACGATCCATCGTCGTAATCAGGGATGCGGGTTTCTTCATCGACGACCACGTTTTCAAGGACAGAACCGAAACGGATGGCATCGTAAATTTGCGGTTCGTTTTCACGCGACAGGTTGATTGTTTTCGCGTAGCAGCCGCCTTCGATGTTAAAGACGCCGTTATCGGACCAGCCATGTTCATCGTCGCCGATCAATTTGCGGTCTTCGTCAGCTGACAAAGTTGTTTTCCCTGTGCCCGAAAGGCCGAAGAACAAAGCAACGTCATCGTTTTTGCCGACGTTCGCTGAGCAATGCATAGGAAGGATGCCTTTTTCAGGAAGGATATAGTTCATGATCGAGAAGATGGATTTCTTCATTTCGCCAGCGTATTCCGTACCGCCGATCAAGATGATTTTCTTTTCCATTGAAACGATGATGAAGGTTTCGGAATCCGTTCCGTCCACCGCAGGGTCTGCGTGGAAAGTCGGGGCGTAAACGACAGTGAATTCAGCTTCGTGCGTCTTCAGTTCTTCCGCAGTCGGGCGGATGAACAATTGATGGGCGAACAGGTTATGCCACGCATATTCATTGATTGTCTGAATCGCAAGGCGGGACTCAGGATCTGCGCCGGCAAAGCCTTTGAAGACGTACAAAGCGTCTTTTTCTTTCAAATGATTGATGACTTTAGCATATAGGTTTCCGAAGATTTCAGAGGAGATCGGGCGGTTGACGCTGCCCCAGTCAATTTTGTCTTTCGAAATGGCCTCTTCTACCATATACTTGTCTTTAGGCGAACGGCCTGTGTATTTACCGGTTTCCGCTTTGACTGCGCCTTCACGCGTCAATACTGCCTCCCCGCGGGATGTCGCTGCTTCCACCAATTGGGGAACGGATAGTTGGATATTGACATTGGAGCCGTTCAATAGCTCTTTCAAATCATTTGCAAAGTTCACTGAAGTCATATATATGTACCTTCCTTTTCGTTTATTCCCAAATGAATGGGGAAGATGTATATTCGAACATTAGTATAACACATTAACGCGATTAGTCTATACTAATAACTAGAAATCTGTCAATGTTCATGATTTGTGCATTTTTATAGCAGGAAAAGCTGGATGCTCAAAAGTCTGACAATCGTTTCCGGTAAAAACGTTGACAGTGCTTGCCGCATTCCGTATGATGGGAAATTGAACGGATACTCTTATTCCGAGCTGGTGGAGGGTGCAGGCCCGATGAAACCCGGCAACCTGCTGCAAGTGCAGCGATGGTGCCCAACCTGAAGCAAGGCGGATGCCTTGGACGATAAGAGTGAAAGGTGCTTATGATGATTATTCCTTTCCTCATTACTATAGATGAGAGAAGGGATTTTTTTATGGAATGCCCTTAATCCTCGTGTGCAGGCTGAAAAAGCTGGAAGTTCAATTCCATAGGTGGAAACGGACTTGACATGGGAAAACGAGTACCGTATCAATTTCGAGAGCAATCTCGCAGGATATAAGGAGGAACTTTTTTTGACAAACCGTCGTTTATTCACATCAGAATCAGTAACAGAGGGCCATCCGGATAAGATTTGCGACCAGATTTCGGACGCAATCCTGGATGCCATTTTAGCGGAAGACCCGAATGCGCGTGTCGCATGCGAAACTACCGTAACAACAGGGCTCGTCCTTGTGGCAGGGGAAATCACGACATCCACATATGTGGACATTCCAAAAGTCGTGCGCCAGACCGTCAAAGACATCGGCTACACGCGCGCGAAATACGGATTTGACTCCGAGACGAGTGCAGTGTTGACAGCGATCGATGAACAGTCTGCCGATATCGCTGCAGGCGTCAACGTGGCCCTTGAAGCGCGTGAAGGCCAAATGACCGATAAGGAATTGGATGAGATCGGGGCAGGCGACCAGGGCTTGATGTTCGGTTATGCGTCAAACGAGACAGAAGAATTGATGCCATTGCCGATCAGCTTGGCGCATAAACTCGCGCGCCGCTTGGCAGAAGTGCGCAAAGAGGAAATCTTGCCGTATTTGCGCCCTGACGGTAAAACGCAAGTAACGATTGAATACGATGAAAACAATAAACCGGTGCGTGTCGATACGATTGTCATTTCGACGCAGCACCATCCGGAAGTTTCCTTGGAGCAAATCCAGCGCAACTTGAAGGAATATGTCATCAACGAAGTCGTGCCGGCTGAATTGCTTGACGCTGAAACGAAATACTTCATCAACCCGACAGGACGCTTCGTTATCGGCGGGCCTCAAGGGGATGCAGGACTTACAGGCCGCAAGATCATCGTCGATACGTACGGTGGTTATGCGCGGCATGGCGGCGGGGCATTCTCCGGTAAAGACGCGACGAAAGTCGACCGTTCCGGTGCCTATGCAGCACGCTATGTGGCGAAGAATATCGTTGCTTCAGGACTTGCCGATAAATGTGAAGTGCAGCTAGCCTATGCAATCGGCGTGGCGCATCCGGTATCGATTGCTGTCGATACGTTCGGCACCGGGAAAGTCAGCGAAGAGAAATTGATCGAACTCGTGCGCGCGAACTTCGATTTGCGACCAGCCGGCATCATCAAGATGCTCGACCTGCGCCGCCCCATCTACAAACAGACAGCGGCATACGGCCATTTCGGCCGCACGGATGTGGATCTTCCGTGGGAACGCACAGACAAAGCGGATGCGCTGAAACAACAGGCAAACGCATAAGAAAAAAGCAGGCGGAATTTTTCCGCCTGCTTTTTCTATTGCAATGATTTATAATAGGCTGCTTTTTCCGCGTATTCCCGGACAATGCGTTCCATATCTCGTTTGTCTGCTTGATTCAGTTCGCGCACGACTTTTGCGGGGCGGCCGAATGCCAGTGTGCCCGGCGGGATTTTCTTTCCTTGAGGCACAAGGCTGCCTGCGCCGATGAATGCCCCTTCGCCAATTTCTGCACCGTCCAGAATGATCGAGCCCATGCCGACCAATGCGCCTTTTCTGATTTTGCAACTGTGGAGCGTCACTTGATGGCCGATGGTGACATCGTCTTCTAGGATGAGCGGGTTATCTGGGCTCTGGTGGAGCATCGACAGGTCTTGGATATTGGTGTTTTTCCCGATAATAGTCGGTGCCACGTCGCCGCGGATGACTGTGTTGAACCAGACAGAAGAATTCTCGCCGATCGTCACATCGCCGGTGACGGTCGCATAATCGGCAATGAATGCCGATTTGTCAATATTTGGTGATTTGTCTTTATATGGATAGATCATGGCAAAGCTCCTTTATCATTGATAAGATGTAATTAGTTCTAATCGTATCAAAACAATAGAAAAGGTCAATCGATCAAGCTGTATAAGGGAGGCGCGGATTATGTGGAAATGGCAGGCGGAAGGCGATGCAAAAGGCATCATCGTGTTGATCCATAGTGCATACGAGGAGCATAAACACTATGCATGGCAAATCGAGCAATGGCGCAGGAATGGATTTCATGTCTATATGGGCGATTTGCCGGGGCATGGGACGCAGGCGGCAGATGATCCAGTGCACCGCGAACAATTTTACGAGTATGATAAAGCAGCTGCTGAATTGCTGCGTTTGGCAACAGGCAATGACTTGCCGATTGTGCTTGCCGGACACGGGCTCGGAGCAGCGATCGCCATCCATGCCCTTGCAGAAAACCGCCATCCGATAACGGCGCTTATCCTTACATCGCCATGGTTCGAATTGCAAAAAGTGCCGAGCAAGCCCTCGCTCGCCTTGTCCAGTATCAGCAAGCTTACCGGGAAAGGGAAAATCGACCATGGCATCGAATTGCGCCATTTGACGAGACGCAAGTTCCAGGACGAATCGGCAGGTGCCGCTCGAACGATTCATTCGCTCAGTTCACCGGCCTGGTGGAAGGAATTACAAGGCTATCTGGAGCAGGCAACCCAGACACAGCTTCCTGATCTGCCGGTCATGCTCCATGTTGGCCAGCGCGATTTGATTACACGGACGGCAGCCGGGCGCACTTGGCTGTCAAAGCAGGCCGTGAATGAATTCCACTTCAAGGAATGGCCGTTTTGCTACCATGACCTGTTGCAGGAACCGGAACGGGAAGAAATTTTCGGGGCGGCGCTGTGCTTTGCCGATTCGGCAGTGGAATCCGAGAATATGCGCCGCAGCCAGTAAAGCGTCATGATCTGCAATCGGATTAAAGGATAGAAAGGAAAGATCGAGATGCCACTTCGTTTCAGCATATTAGACCAATCCCCGATTTCACAAGGCCAGACAGCACGGGAAGCGCTAGCCGATACGGTCCAGCTGGCCCAACAAGCGGAACAATGGGGCTATACGCGTTTTTGGGTATCGGAACATCATGATGCCAAAACTTTGGCGGGCTCTTCGCCGGAAATCCTGATCAGCCATATCGGTGCAAGGACCTCATCGATCCGCTTGGGTTCCGGCGGCGTCATGCTGCCGCACTATTCGGCGTTTAAGGTTGCCGAGAACTTCAATCTATTGGAGAACCTGTACCCGGGCCGCATCGATGCGGGAGTAGGCCGTGCGCCAGGCGGCATGCCGAGAGCGTCGTTCGCTTTATCGAATGGCCGCTTGCGGGATGCGGGGCGCTTTCCTGAACAGCTGGATGAGCTGCGCATGTACTTGGAAAACAGCATTCCGGAGTCGCATGATTATTATGGAATGACTGCCACCCCAGTACCACCGCAAGCATCGCCGATCTGGATGCTCGGTTCAGGCGAGGGGTCTTCGCAATTGGCCGCAGAAAAAGGCTTGCCTTATATGTTCGCCCATTTCATTAACGGCGAAGGCGGACAGGACTTTGCAGCCAACTACAGGAAAAATTTCATTCCCCATAAAGGTAATGGACCGTATACCGGCTTTGCGATTTTCGCGGTTTGCCAGGAAACTCGTGAACAGGCGGAATATATCGCGTCTTCACTCGATCTGTCGCTTGCGATGGGCGCACAGGGCATGCCGTCTGACGGTACGCCGCCTCCCGAACAGGCAGCCGCTTACGAATACTCGAAATTCGAAAAGCTGCTCGTTGCGGAAAACCGCCGTCGCATGGTCGTCGGCGACCCTAAGCAAGTGGTGGATCAATTGGAAGCGCTTGGCGCAGAATATGGCGCCGATGAAGTGATGATCGTTTCCGTCGCCTATGATTTCAAAGATAAGTTAACGACGTTCCGATTGATCGCAGAAGAAATGGCGAAAAGAACATCCATAAAAAAGCAGTAGGCTGGATAAACGGCTTGCTGTTTTTTTCTTGTTCCCGAAAAAGGTTTAGAGCTTCGCTAGAAGGAAAAAGAACTGAAACGACTAAAATGCAGAAAGAAGGGAAGCCTATGTTTGAACGCACGGCAGGCAGCCATGTTGTCGATCTGTTGAAGCAATGGGGTATAGGCCATATTTACGGAATGCCCGGAGATTCCATCAATGAATTGATGGAGGGGTTGCGCAAAGCAGATATCCGTTTTATCCAGATCCGCCATGAAGAAACGGGCGCGCTTGCCGCTTCTGCCTTTTCGAAATTGACCGGGCGCATCGGCGTGTGCCTGTCGATCGCAGGCCCAGGGGCGATCCATCTGCAAAACGGTCTGTATGATGCGAAAAAAGACAAAACACCGGTACTTGCGCTCGTCGGTCAAGTGACCAGCAGTTCTGTTGGGACCGATACTTTCCAGGAATTGAAGTTGGAATCGATGTTCGAAGACGTTTCGGTCTATAACCGCCGCGTGCAAAATGCCGAGCAATTGCCGGATATGCTTAATCAGGCGGTGCGTGCAGCCTATGCCGAAAAAGGCCCGGCTGTGCTCGTTGTATCGGACGATTTATTCAGCACAAAAATCAAACGAGAGCAGGAGATGACCTCGCCCGAGTATTCCGTGCCGCATATCTGGGCAGCGGAAGAAGATTTGCAGGAAGCGTTGAAATTGTTGGAGTCTGCGAAAAAACCAGTCATCCTGGCTGGCAAAGGCGCACAGAACGCATCCGGCGAAGTATTGGCATTTTCGGAAAAGCTGAAAGCGCCAATCATTGCATCACTCCCAGCGAAAGGATTGATTCCTGATGATCATCCGAATAACCTCGGGCAGCTCGGCCAACTCGGGACGGAGCCGGCAGAAGAGGCGATGAAACAAGCAGACTTGGTCATTCTCGCCGGTACAGCGTATCCGTACCGTGAGTATTTGCCGGACAAAGCGCCTGCCATCCAAATAGACCTCGACCCGCGCGTGATCGGGAAATATTATCCTGCAACGGTAGGCGTAGCCGGGGAACTCGGGCCGGCGCTTGCATGGTTAACAAGCGAGCTTGGTGAAAAAGATACCGGGTTCTTGGAGCAATTCCAGGAGAAACGACGCGCTTGGCATGACAAGCTGCGTGAAGATATTGAGAAGCAAACCGACATGCTTCAACCTCAGCAAGTGCTGGGCGAAATCCAGCACATCATGGAGCGGGACGCTGTCGTTTCACTCGACGTCGGGAGCATTACCATCTGGACGGCGAAGTATTTGCAGCTAGCCGGCCAAAAACTGGTCCTGTCATCCTGGCTTGGCACGATGGGCTGCGGTTTGCCAGGGGCGATAGCGGCAAAACTGGCGTATCCGGATAGACAGGCCATCGCTATCGTCGGGGACGGCGGATTTTCAATGGGCATGCAGGATTTTGTTACCGCAGTTAAATACGAGTTGCCGATGATCATCGTCGTCTTCAACAACCAGAAGCTTCAATTGATCGAAGATGAGCAAAAAATGGCAGGCAATAAGCCGACCAATGTCGACCTTGCCAATATCGACTTTGCGGCGTTTGCCATTGCTTGCGGAGGTGAAGGCTACACGGTGAAAACACGTGCCGAATTGCAAGACGCTTTGTCGAAAGCGAAAGCAAGCAAACAGCCAGTCGTCATCGATGCATACGTTGAAGACATTTCGGCTGTATTATAGAAGGAATTGTAACAGGCATATGGATAGATGAAAGGAAGGCGAAATGGATTGACTATGAAAATGATAGCACTTGGATTTTATAAACCGGGAAATACCGAACAACCGCCTGAATTCGAAGCGGTGGAATTGGACAAGCCAGAGCCGGAAGGACACGATTTGCTCGTGGAGGTAAAGGCGGTATCGGTCAATCCGACAGATTACAAAACACGTGATTCGAAAAAGCCGGACGATGACTCCTTGACGATCGTCGGGAGGGACGTTGCCGGAGTGGTCGTTTCCGTTGGCAGTAAATGTTCATTGTTCAAAGAAGGCGACGAAGTGTTTTATGCCGGCACCAATGTCCGGGAAGGCGGGCATAGCGAATTCCATTTGGTCGATGAGCGCATCGTCGGCCACAAGCCAAAAAACTTGGATTTCGCGCAGGCGGCTGCTTTGCCATTGACCGGGTTGACCGCAATGGAAGCCCTGTTTGTGCGTTTGGGCATTTCGAAAAACCCGCAGGACAACGCAGCCAAGAACATCCTGATTATCGGCGCTGCGGGAGGTGTCGGTTCGATCGCCACGCAAATCGCCAAATTGGCAGGGCTCACCGTCATCGGAACCGCGTCTCGTCAGGAAACGGTCGAATGGGCCAAAGATCATGGCGCGCATCACACGATCAACCATCACCATGAATTGCTGCCTCAATTGAAGGAACTGGATATTGACGGCGTGGACTATATCTTCTGCCTGACCAATACCGATGACCATATGGCGGGCATGGCGGACGCAATCCGGCCTCAAGGCAAGATTTGTTCAATCCTGCCGGCGTTCGAACCGCTTGCTCCGGCATTGTTCGGCAAAAGCGTGACCTTCGTTTATGAATTGATGTACACGCGATCGATGTTCCAGACCGAAGACATGATCGAGCAGTACCATTTATTGAACGAACTGTCGGAGTGGGCAGACAACGACAAGGTTCAGTCGACACTCAATGAAACGATGGCGCCAATCAATCCGGAAAACTTGAAAGAAGCTTACGGAAAACTGATGTCTGGCAAGACCATCGGGAAAATCGTTCTCGAAGGCCCTGTCGAGAAATAAACGAAAGAGCAGCGTGCATGTGCACGCTGCTCTTTTAGATTTAGCCATCATTTCTTTTGGTGTTGCTGTTTTTTCTCGATCGCGACTAAAAATGGGGGGGAATGCTGTTGGTTGATGAATTCATATTTCATGACGTCGTAGCGGGTTTGCGGCAATTGCTTGACGTAATCCATCACCGCGTCGCGCTCTTCGCTGCCGCCATCGTGGCCAGAATAAATGACGGCTAACACCAAGCCGCCTGTCTTTAAGCGCTCGAGACATTGGCCGATTGCCTGCAAGGTACTGTCCGCTTTGGTGATGATGGTGTGGTCGCCTTTTGGCAAATAGCCAAGATTGAAAACCGCCGCTGAAATCGGTTCCGTAACATATTGTGCGATTTTCGCGTGGCTGTCGCAAATCAATTCGACATGGGAAAAAGCCTCGGTTCGCCTCCTGGTCGCTTCGATTGCTTGTTGCTGGATATCGAATGCATAGACTTTTCCAGTTGCGCCGGTAATCCCGGCAAGGAAATGGGTATCATGCCCGTTTCCGGCAGTGGCATCCACTACTGTATCGCCTTTTTGGACGACTTGTTCGAGCAAGGATTTGGTGAAAGGCAAGACGCGCTGCAAGGTCATAATGTTACACTTCCCGCATAATATTTTCCTTGCCAGCTGCCGCGCGCTGCGAGTTCCTTATCGATGCCGTTCAGCACTTCCCATTTATTCGTGCTCCACATCGGGCCGATCATCAAATCGATCGGGCCGTCGCCAGTGATGCGCTGGACGACCATATCGGGCGGGATGAGTTCCAGCTGGTCGGCGACGAGTTGGATGTAGGCATCCTTTTCCATGAAATCGACCAAGCCTTTTTCGTATTGTTTGACCATCGGCGTGCCATGGAGCAGATGCAGCAAGTGGATCTTGATGCCTTGGACGTCGAGTTGCGCGACTGTCCGGGCCGTTTCCATCATCATGTCTTTGTCTTCAAGCGGCAAGCCGTTGATGATGTGGCTGCAAATATTGATATTATGCGCACGCAGCTTGTCGACGCCTTCTTTGTAAGTGTTAAAATCATGCGCGCGGTTGATGAGCTGCGCGGTGCGCTCATGGACGGTCTGCAGTCCGAGTTCCACCCATAAAAACGTGCGTTCGTTGAGTTCGGCCAAGTATTCAACGACTTCATCCGGCAAACAGTCGGGCCTTGTGCCGATGCTGATGCCGACCACATTTTCCTGTGCCAGTGCCGCTTCGAATTGTCTTTTGATGACATCGATCGGTGCATGGGTATTCGTATAGGCTTGGAAATAGGCGATGTATTTGGCGTCTTTCCATTTGCGGTGCATTTTCGCTTTCACCTGTTCGAACTGTACAGGAATCGGGTCGACCCGGTCTCCCGCAAAATCACCGGACCCGGCGACCGAGCAAAACGTGCAGCCGCCAAAAGCGACTGTGCCGTCGCGGTTCGGGCAGTCAAATCCGGCATCGAGCGAGATTTTCATGATCTTTTCGCCAAAGTGACCGCGCAAATGGCGGTTCCATGTATAATAACGCTTCCCATCACTCGGGAAGGGGAATTCATTGTCCATAATAACACCACTCCTTAGCTGCCATTATAACATGCTGCTGCCGGGCAGAAAGGCGCCAAAAATCGTGTGCCCATTCTCCTTGTTGCGTTTCCCATGGAGTTTTGGTTAAATTGGTAATGGAAGCGTTTTATTGAATCAAAATTCAGTTAATGTTGCAGAGGGGGCAAATTCACGATGAAACCGATTTACAAATCTGCCAAAGAGGCAGTAGAACCGATACAAGACGGCGCCACCATCATGGTTGGAGGATTCGGGCTGGTCGGGATTCCAGAACAGCTGATCTTGGCACTTGTCGATAAAGGGGTAAAAGACCTCACTGTCATTTCCAATAACTGCGGGGTCGATGAATGGGGCCTTGGCTTGTTGCTGAAAAACAAGCAAATCAAAAAAATGATCGGTTCGTATGTGGGCGAAAACAAGGAATTCGAACGCCAAGTACTGTCGGGTGAAATCGAAGTGGAACTCACGCCTCAAGGCACGCTCGCTGAAAAAATGCGTGCTGGCGGAGCCGGCATACCGGCATTCTTTACACCGGCAGGCGTCGGCACGACCGTCGCTGAAGGCAAGGAAATCCGCGAATTCGACGGCAAGGAACACGTGCTCGAGATGGCTTTGACAGCGGATTTCTCGCTCGTCCGTGCGCACACTGCCGATAAGATGGGCAACCTTGTCTACAACAAGACCGCACAGAACTTCAACCCGCTGGCGGCAGCCGCCGGGAAAGTGACGATTGCGGAAGTCGAGCATCTGGTGGAAACCGGCGACATCGACCCGAACCATGTGCAGACGCCGAGCATCTACGTACAGGGCTTGCTGCAGGCAGACCAGGAAAAACGAATCGAGCGTTTGACGACGCGTTAAGAAAGGGTGGGGACAGAAGTGGACAAACAGGCTATCAGAGAACGAATCGCAAAACGAGCGGAAAAGGAAATCAACGATGGAGATTACGTCAACTTGGGCATCGGCATGCCGACTTTGGTCGCGAACTTCATTTCCGATAATAAGCAAGTCGTCTTGCAGTCTGAAAACGGATTGCTCGGCATCGGGCCGTATCCGACTGAAGACCAAGTCGATCCCGATTTAATCAATGCCGGTAAAGAAACCGTCACGACGATCCCGGGTTCCGCATTTTTCACGAGCGCTGAGTCCTTTGCAATGATCCGCGGCGGGCATATCGACGTCGCGATCCTTGGCGGCATGGAAGTCGCAGAAAACGGCGACCTGGCCAACTGGATGATCCCAGGAAAAATGATCAAAGGCATGGGCGGCGCGATGGATCTCGTGCACGGCGCGAAGAAAGTCATCGTCATCATGGACCATGTATCGAAAGACGGTTCAGCGAAAATCAAAAAAGCGTGCGAATTGCCGCTGACCGGCAAAGCGGTCGTCAATTTGATCATCACGGAACGCGCGGTGATCGAAGTGACGGATTCCGGACTTGTTTTGAAAGAAGTGTTTGAAGGCTTCTCGGTCGACGACGTTGTCGCTGCAACAGATGCCGACTTGAACACAGACGGCGTCAAAGTGCACTGAACTATTGCATTAAAACAGGCGCTCAGCTAAAATGAAATCAATAGCAAATGGCCGTGAAGAGGAGCAATAGGACATCATATGCATCACAGAGAGCCGGCGGTTGGTGCGAGCCGGCATGCACGATGTCTGAACTCGCCTTGGAGTCTGCGCAAAAATGCGCCGTTTTCCGCGTTAAGGAATCAAGTTGAGCGCCTGAGCGCTAATTTGGGTGGTACCGCGGGAAAGCTCCCGTCCCTTATTCAGTTAAGGGACGGGAGTTTTTATTTTGCTGAAGAATATGCAGGACATGCGGGCAGCCGCTTGTATTTAGAGGAGGAAAATAGGAAATGTCTTTTAACCACAAGGAAATTGAAAAGAAATGGCAAAAGCACTGGCAGGAAAACAAAACCTTCAAAACGGAGAACACGCCAGGCAAAGAGAAATTCTATGCGCTGGATATGTTCCCGTATCCATCAGGCGCCGGACTTCACGTCGGGCATCCAGAAGGCTACACGGCGACCGATATCTTGAGCCGCCAAAAACGCATGCAAGGCTATGATGTGCTTCATCCAATGGGCTGGGATGCATTCGGGCTGCCGGCTGAGCAATACGCGCTCGATACCGGAAACGACCCTGCGGAGTTCACGGCGAAAAACATCGAGACCTTCAAGCGCCAAATCCAGGAACTTGGCTTCTCTTATGATTGGGACCGTGAAATCAATACGACCGACCCGAACTATTATAAATGGACGCAATGGATTTTCATCCAGCTGTACAATAAAGGATTGGCATATGTCGATGAAGTAGCGGTCAACTGGTGCCCGGCACTCGGCACCGTCTTGGCCAATGAAGAAGTGGTAGATGGGGTTTCCGAGCGCGGAGGCCATCCAGTCGAACGCCGCCCGATGCGCCAATGGGTGCTGAAGATCACGGAATACGCCGACCGTTTGCTCGAAGACTTGGAAGAGCTGGATTGGCCGGAGAGCTTGAAGGACATGCAGCGCAACTGGATCGGGAAATCCGAAGGCGCAGAGCTTGAATTCAAGATCGAGGGCACCGGGCTTTCGTTCCGCGCATTCACGACGCGCCCGGATACGATTTTCGGCGCGACTTATGCGGTACTTGCGCCAGAACATAAATTGGTCGGGGAAATAACGACATCTGAACAAAGTGAGGCAGTAGCGGCTTATATCGATAAAGTGAAAACGAAAAGCGATTTGGAGCGTACGGATCTTGCGAAAGATAAAACGGGCGTATTCACTGGAGCTTATGCAATCAATCCGGCCAGCGGCGAAAAGATGCCGATCTGGATCGCCGATTATGTCCTCGCGACTTACGGGACAGGCGCCATCATGGCTGTACCGGCGCATGACGAGCGCGATTATGAATTCGCAAAACAATTCGAACTGCCGATCGTCGAAGTCGTGTCAGGCGGCAATATCGACGAAGCAGCCTACGCTGGTGATGGCGAACTCGTCAATTCCGGTTTCCTTGACGGCTTGAACAAAACCGAAGCGATTGGAAAAGCGATCGACTGGCTCGAACAACAAGGCGTCGGCGAGAAGAAAATCACTTACCGCCTGCGCGACTGGCTGTTCAGCCGCCAGCGCTATTGGGGAGAGCCGATTCCGATCATCCACTGGGAAGACGGCACGATGTCTCCGGTCGATGATAAAGACCTGCCACTGGAACTTCCGGTCACCACGGACATCAAGCCGAGCGGGACAGGGGAATCGCCGCTTGCCAATATCGAGGAATGGGTCAATGTCACGCATCCTGAAACCGGCATGAAAGGCCGCCGCGAAACGAACACGATGCCGCAATGGGCCGGCAGCTGCTGGTATTATCTGCGCTTTATCGACCCGACAAATGACGAAGCGATCGCGGATCCGGAACTGTTGAAACGCTGGCTCCCGGTTGATGTCTACATCGGCGGTGCGGAACACGCCGTCCTTCACTTATTATATGCGCGTTTCTGGCATAAAGTATTATACGACCTTGGCGTCGTACCGACGAAAGAACCGTTCCAGAAATTATTCAACCAAGGGATGATCCTTGGTGAAGGCAACGAGAAAATGTCGAAATCCAAAGGCAATGTCGTCAACCCGGACCAGATCATCGAAAGCCATGGTGCGGATACGCTGCGCATGTACGAAATGTTCATGGGGCCGCTCGAAGCATCCATCGCCTGGTCGACGAACGGGCTAGACGGATCTCGCCGTTTCCTTGACCGCGTTTGGCGTTTGCTGATCGAAGACGGAGCGATTTCGAGCAAAGTCAGCGATCACAATGACGGCAAACTGGAGAAAGTCTACAACCAGACCGTCAAGAAAGTGACCGAAGACTTTGACGGCCTTCGCTTCAATACGGCGATTTCGCAAATGATGGTATTCATCAACGAAGCATACAAGGCTGAGAGCTTGCCTAAAGAATATATCGAAGGCTTCGTGAAGATGCTGTCGCCGATCGCGCCGCATTTGGCCGAAGAGCTTTGGAATAAACTTGGGCATAGCGAGACGGTAACGTATGAAGCGTGGCCGACGTATGATGAGTCGAAGCTGGTCGATGATGAAGTCGAAATCGTCGTCCAAGTGAACGGCAAAGTGAGAAGCAAGCTGACTGTCGCGAAAGACAGCACGAAAGAACAGCTGGAAGAAGCGGCACTCGCCGACGAGCACGTCCAAAAGGCGGCAGAAGGCAAGCAAGTGCGCAAAGTCATTGCCATTCCAGGTAAATTGGTTAATATCGTTGTAGGATAAATAATGAAAGCCGCCAGGGAAATTTTCTGGCGGCTTTTTTGTATTGAACATTAATATGTCATTGAAATGTAGAGAGTGTTGAAATACAAAAGAAGTGAATAGAATAGCTTTCGCTATTCGACTGCGTTGCAGGGGGCTGCTTTCCGAGGGGCGGGCGTTGAGCCAATGTACCGAAGAGCGCGGCACATTTGTCTCGCCAGCCCGCGCGGTCCCTCAGGAGTCAGCCCCCTTCCACTCCGTCTTCTAGTTTTAGAGTGGAAGTTAATTTCTTTAGCTCACTCGGCAGAAGAAGTGGAGGTGAATTCATGTTCTGTAGCCTGCTTCAACCAGGTTAGAGAATGAAGTATCGCTGGTCATCGTCCACTCAATACAACAATAAGCTGACCGAATAGAACATCATATTACCTGACGCCGCATCCCAGGAAGCGGTTTTCCCACTAGCCCGCAACTGACTAAAGAAGCAGATCTGCTTAAACAGTCTTCACACAACGAAATCTCTTAGCCTACGAGCGTAAAGGGGTGGGCCGACGCAATAAGACAGACGTTCTTTCTGGCTTATTGTCAAAGGCCAACCCAAAGCACGGCGGCGACGATCAAGGTAATCTTTACTTCAATGTACAATGACATGTCCACAGGAAAACTCTCGCTATCTTTGATTCCGAGTACGTCAAGAAGTAAAGCCCCATTAATTTCCGCTTCATTCCATAGAAAAAAGCCCGATTGCTTATGCAATGGGGCTTTCGGTTTGATGATTGGCAGCGAACTCGGCTGCGTTTTTTCCTGCGACGTGTCCGGTGACGAGGGCGGAGGTGATATTATAGCCGCCGGTGTAGCCGTGGATGTCGAGGATTTCTCCACAGAAGAACAAACCGGGCTTTTTCTTTGAATGCATCGTTTTCGGTTCGATTTCCTTGATCGATACGCCGCCGCCTGTGACGAAGGCTTTTTCGATCGGCTGCGTGCCGGAGACGGTCATCGTGAATGCCGTCATTTCAGCGGCGAGGGCACGGACTTTATCCGCCGGCAGTTCTGCGCCGGTCAGCTGCGGATCGATGCCTGCGCGGTCCAGCAGGAACAAAAGCCAGCGTTCCTGGGCCAAACTCTTCCAAACATTTTTCAACGCTTTTTTCGGTTCGTCTTTCATCAGCTTATGAAGCAGCTGGAAAGCCGATTCCGCATTATCATCCGGCATGGAATTGATGCGGACGGTGACGGCCTGGCCGCCATTTTTCTTCATTTCCTTGACGACGTATTGGCTGCAGCGCAGGATCGCCGGACCGCTCAGCCCGAAATGGGTGAACAGCATGTCCATCTGGTGAGTGACGAGCGCTTTGCCTTTTTTATTGAGCACGGTGACGGCAACATCACGCAGGGCTAACCCTTGCAGGTCGCGTGACTTGATGAACGGTTCAGTGGATAAGAGTGGGACTTCCGTCGGATACAGGTCAGTGACGGTGTGTCCCGCTTTTTCTGCCCACGGGTAGCCGTCTCCAGTCGAGCCGGTTTGCGGCACGGCTTTGCCGCCGACTGCGACAACCACTGCATGCGATTCGAATTCCTCGCCGGAGTGCAGGCGGATGCCCGTCACTTTGTCCTCGTTCATCAGCAAGCTTTTGACGGGTGAATCGAGTTTGACTTCCACGCCGAGCCGGTCCATTTCACGGAACATGGCATCAGCTACGTCCTGTGCGCGGTTCGAGACAGGGAACATGCGGCCGTGGTCTTCTTCTTTCAAGGCGACGCCGAGATTTTCGAAAAACTGGATGATGTCTTCGTTATTGAATACCGAAAACGGGCTGTACATGAAGCGCCCATTTCCGGGGATGTGGCGGACGATTTCTTCCAGAGGCAGGCGGTTCGTCACGTTGCAGCGGCCGCCGCCGGAGATGATCAGTTTCTTTCCGAGCTTTTTGCCTTTTTCGACGAGCAGCACACGCTTGCCGTTCGATGCGGCAGCGATGGAAGCCATCAAGCCGGAAGGGCCTCCGCCGATGATGATGATGTCATACATATAATAAAAACTCACTTTCGTTTTTCTTTTCAGTATACACGATGAGGCAAAACACGTTGAGTAATTTTGTCTATAGGTGTAAACTATCGTGTAGATTGCTTTTTATTTTGAACAAAGTCAGGGAGTGCAAAATGTCCTCATTAATTAAAGGTACCGCCATTTTAACCTTAGGTTTATTTCTGTCGAAAGTGCTCGGCGTCATCTATATCATCCCGTTTTACAGCATGGTCGGAGAAGACAATATCGGCCTCTACCAGTACGCTTACATACCGTATAACCTGATGCTGGCACTCGCGATATCCGGTGCGCCGATCGCTTTTTCCAAGTTCACGGCTAAATACAATTCACTCGGTGATTATGAAACCGGGAGGCGATTATTGCGTTCAGGCCTATTGACGATGATGGTCACCGGCTTCGTGTCTTTTTTGGCGCTTTATCTGCTGGCCGAACCGCTTGCACGCATCACCATTTCGGAAGATGAAGTCATCTATTCGGTGGATGACATTGCCGATGCGATCCGCTGGGTCAGCTTCGCATTGATCGTCGTGCCGTTCATGAGCCTGTGGCGCGGCTTTTTCCAAGGCTACAACTACATGATGCCGACTGCCGTGTCGCAATTGATCGAGCAGATCGTCCGCATCATCTTCTTGCTCGGCGGCGCGTTCGCTGTCATTTATCTATTCGACGGCACGCCGAAGACCGCTATCCAGTTCGCTGTCTTGTCCGCTGCAGTCGGTGCGCTCGGCGGGCTCGTCACCTTATATTATTTCTGGCGCAAAAAGAAGCCGGAATACAATCATTTGCTCGCGACGTCCGTCGAATCCTACGATGTCCGTCTGCGGGATATGTACCGCGAAATCCTATTGTATGCCGTACCGGTCATTTTCCTCGGCATTGCCAATCCTTTGTTCCAGTTCGTCGATTTGATGACCTTCAACCGGGCGATGGCAGCAGGCAATAATATCATGGAGACAGACCTTCTCGGAATCTTGAACCTGACCGCGCATAAACTGGTCATGATCCCGGTCATGCTCGCGACGGGCTTCTCGATGGCGCTCATTCCGCTCATCACGAAGCATTTCACGCGCAACGAACATTTGCAAGTGACGAAAACATTGGACCAGTCGTTCCAGCTGATCTTGTTCCTGACCTTGCCTGCAGTCATCGGCATGACGATGCTATCCGATGAGCTGTATCACGTTTTCTATGAAGTCAGTGAAACGGGTTCAGAGATCCTGGCGCATTATCTGCCGGTCGCGATCCTGTTTGCGGCATTCCCCGTGACCGCATCCATCCTGCAGGGGATCAATAAACAGAAATGGATCATCATCAACCTGCTCATCGGCCTGGGTCTTAAGGCGTTGCTGAATACGCCGCTGATCATGTGGTTCGAAACGGACGGCGCGATTGCCGCGACAATCATCGGATATGTGGTGGCGATCACGATGAACATGATCATCATTTCCAGAACGATGAACTACCGCTCGAAAATGGTGTTCCGCCGTATTTTGCTCATACTCATCTTGAATGCCATCATGGCCTCCGCTGTGTATTTTGCGATGAATGGCCTGGACTTCATTATCGGCATGGACAATAAATTCCTTTCGATCATCCGCATTGTCCTGATTGGCGGGGTGGGTGCTGCAGTATATGGATACCTCAGCTTGAAGACGGGGCTTGCCCAGAAGCTGCTCGGCGCGAAAATCACGCGCATTACAAGACGCTTCGGCTTCTAGGAGGAAACAATATGAGAATCGATAAATTATTGTCGAATTCAGGATTCGGCTCAAGAAAAGAAGTGAAAATCCTACTTAAATCGAAAGCGGTGGAAGTGAACGGCGAAACCGTGCGCGACCCGAAATTCCATGTCGATGAGAATACGGATGAAATTTCGGTCGCCGGTGAACCGGTCGTCTACCGGGAGTTCGTCTACTTGATGATGAACAAACCGCAAGGCGTCATTTCGGCGACAGAAGACCGTTTCGATGAAACCGTCATCGATTTGCTGACAGAAGGCGAGCAGCGCTTCGAGCCGTTTCCGGTCGGGCGCCTCGATAAAGACACAGAAGGGCTGCTGCTGATCACAAACGACGGCAAATTGGCACATGAGCTGCTGTCGCCGAAAAAACATGTCGATAAAACCTATTACGCGAAAATCGACAGTCCTGTAACGGATGAAGACGTAGAGGCGTTCACACAGGGCGTGGTGCTCGACGACGGCTACGAGACGAAGCCCGCACAGCTTCATATATTAAACAGCGGGGCAGAATCGGAGATCGAATTGACCATCACCGAAGGCAAGTTCCACCAGGTCAAGCGCATGTTCGAAAGTGTCGGTAAACAAGTCGTGTTCCTGAAACGTTTATCGATGGGATCCCTTACGCTAGACGATCGCCTCGCGCCCGGGAAATACCGGGAATTAAGCGAGGAAGAATTGGATACAATAAAACAAAGAAAATGACCGCAATGTTGCGGTCATTTTCTTTGTTTTCAAGATGTCATTTTGACTTTCTTCTCCGTCGTTGTCCATTTGCCCCGGACTGGGCTTTCTACCAGTTCGTTAAAGGCCAACACATTCAAATCCCTTTGAATGGTGCGAGGAGTGATGCCGAATTCATCGACCAGATCCTGTGTGGTCACAGTCCCGTTCTCGAGAATGTACTTGTACATGTCCTTGATTCGAATGAGCATGCGGTCAGTTGTGGGTTTCATAAGTTAAGAACCACTCCTTCATCTTTAGTACCAATGGCAAAGACTAGCGGACGCGTGAGTGTGGTGTATACAGCGATTAAGGAATAATAGCGGTAGACAGCTCCTTTGTTAGAAAATCCGTCAATTTGACTTGTCTGACAATTTGATTATATCGGAAAAACTTCCCGAATTCCATGATTTTGGGTTTCTTTACCGGAACTTAATATGAATGAAATAGAAAAAATACTAGAAAATAACCGGCTATTCTTTAAATTATTTGAAAAAGGTGTACAATAGCCATAACAAAAAGGAGTGTGAGGCATGGATTGGCAGCAGGAAGCAGAGCGGCGTAAAGAAGAATTGCTCAGTGAATTGCAGGAGTTGATCGCAATTCCGAGCGTGTTAAGCGAAGATGGAAATCCTGGCGCTCCTTACGGAAAAGAAGTCCGGCAAGCGCTGGATTGGTTTTTGGAAAAAGGAGACCTTGCAGGATTCAAGGTGAAAAATATCGACAATGTTGCAGGGCATTTGGAGACAGGCGAAGGGCGGGAACTTCTCGGCATTCTTGGTCACGTCGATGTCGTCCCGGCGGGAGATGGCTGGACGAAAGACCCGTATGGCGGGGAGATTGCTGACGGAAAATTGTTCGGGCGCGGCGCTATCGATGATAAAGGCCCCACGATCGCTGCATGGATGGCGCTGAAAATGGTCAAGGATGCAGGATTCGAGTTCAAGCGACGTGTCAGGCTAATCATCGGCACAGACGAGGAAAGCGGATTCCGCTGCGTGGAACGCTATTTCCAGACAGAGGAAATGCCGGATATCGGATTTGCGCCGGATGCTGATTTTCCGATCATCAATGCGGAAAAAGGCATCGCGGACATTAAATACACGCTTGGCTCTGAAGATAGCGGCGAATTGCTGGAATTCACTTCGGGGGAACGGACCAATATGGTGCCGGACCGGGCCGAGGCACGATTAGCTCTGGATTGCAGCGAGATGGATGCGGCATTCCGGGAATTCTGCGGAACGGAAAAAGTGCGGGGCGACTGCATGCCGGATGCTGATGGTGTAATTTTGACCCTATACGGAAAATCCGCCCATGCGATGGAACCGGACGCGGGCATCAATGCCGGCATTCTGCTCGCGAAATTTTTGCAGGATAAAGTTTCAGGAGACGGAGCTGAGTTTGTCCACTTTATCGACCATTATTTCAGCGGTGATTCCAGAGGGCGGAAGCTCGGGCTCTCGTTTTCGGATGAAGCGTCCGGCGACACGACATTCAATGCCGGGATCATGCGCTTCAAGGCGGGGGAACGTGCCGATGTACGTGTCAGCATGCGCTACTCGGTCAGCTGCCCCTTCGATGGCTTGATGGCTGGCCATCAAATAGATGGCATTGAAGTGGAGATCTTATCCAATTCACTGCCGCATCACGTCGATGCAGCCGATCCATTCATTCAAACACTGCAGCAGGCTTACGAGAAGCAGGCCGGCGAACCGGCAGACTTATTGGCGATCGGTGGCGGCACTTATGCACGCGTGCTCGATAAAGGCGTCGCTTTCGGGATGTTGTTTCCGGGAGAACCCGATGTTGCGCATCAAGCCGATGAATTTGTCGATATCGACAATTTGGTAAAAGCAACAGCGATATATGCAGAAGCCATTTATCAATTGGCTTGCAAATAATTACAGGAAAGAAGGAATGGCAATGGAATGGATTTTGTCCAATGGCGAGATTGTAAAAGAACAGGATTTGGAGATTTCAAAAGAAGACCGCGGGTATCAGTTCGGCGACGGCATTTACGAAGTCATCCGCGTATATGAAGGGGATTTGTTCACGGCCACGGAACACATCGACCGTTTCTATGCCAGCGCCGAGAAAATCCGCATTACGGTTCCTTACACGAAAGACGTGTTCCACAAGATGCTCCACGACTTGGTCGAACTGAATAATATCGAAAACGGCCAAGTATATGTGCAGATTACTCGTGGAGCGGCCCCGCGAAATCATCAGTTCCCTGAAAATGCCGAACCGGTTGTGGTCGGCTACACGAAATCGGTCGAGCGCCCTGTGGAATTCCTGGAAAACGGCGTAAAGGCAGTCTTGATCGAAGATGTCCGCTGGTTGCGCTGCGACATCAAGAGCTTGAATTTGCTCGGCAATGTGCTGGCGAAACAGCAGGCTTACGAAGAAGGCTATTTCGAAGCGATCCTTCACCGCGGCGATACGGTAACGGAAGGTTCATCATCGAATATGTACGGCATCAAAGACGGTATCCTCTATACCCATCCAGCGACCAACTTGATCTTGAACGGCATCACAAGACGTGTCATCTTCGAACTATGCGACGAGCTGGGCATCGACGTGGTGGAAACGGCGTTCACGAAGCAGCAGGCGCTTGAGATGGATGAATTCTTCCTATCATCGACGACTTCCGAGGTCATGCCGGTCATCGAGATTTCCGGGCATAAAATTGCGGACGGCACGCCTGGAGAGATGACACGCAAACTGCAAAAAGCTTTTGAAGCGCGGATCAAAATGGGCGTCATTTCCTGAATCCTGCACTTATTATGCGATTCCGGGGCCAGCAATCAGCTGGCCCTTTTTTTGCGTCGGTCAGTTATAATGAATAGAGGTGATGATAATGAGCACGCATTATTTTATTGGAATCCGGATTCCCGGGCAAGCAGCTGAAAAAATCGGGCAGACGAGAGATTCGTGGGAGCTGTCTACCCATAAACGTTTAACGCCTCCTGCGGATATGCATATTACCTTGATTTTCATTGGCGAAGACCGATTCGGTGAATTGGGAAAGATTGCCGAACGGCTCGGGCAGATCGATCAAGCACCGTTTCTCTTGCGGCTCGCCGGCGTGAAGACTTTCGGCAACCCCGAAACGCCGCGCATCGTCTATGCCGCGCTCGCTGACAGCCCTGAGTTGATGAGGCTTCAGCGAGCTGTGCAGCGGCAACTGGATCCATTGGAGCTTTCTACCGACCCGAAGCCGTTTGTCCCGCATGTCACGCTTGCCAGCCGCTGGAAAGGCGGAAGCTTGCCTGAAAAGTTGGAGCTGGAAGAGCTGGAATTCCCGGTTGATTCATTTTCTTTATTCGAGATTCATCCGCGGGAAACACCGCGATACAAGGAAATAGAAACTTATTCACTGAAAGGCGGCGCTTGAGCGCCGTGGAAAATACTGTGGATATTGTCTTCATTGTTAATCCGACAGCAGGCAACGGGGCGGCGCTTAGAAAATGGCACAAGTTTTCCGAAGCGGCCGATTTCCCTTATGAATATTTTCTTACCCATTCTGCGGGCCATGCGTTTCGCTTGGTCGGGAAGTTGGCCGAAAGAAGGCGGAAAACCTTGGTGATCGGCTTTGGCGGAGACGGGACCATGCGCGAAATCGCTGCGGCTGCGGCAGGGGCAGAGCTTCTGTACATCGCTTCGGTTCCTGCCGGATCCGGAAATGATTTCGCCCGTAGCTTCAGTTGTTTTTCGGGGGCGCAGCAAATCAGCCGTTTGTTGGCTTGCCCTGCAGGGGTGTTGACCGACATCGGCCAAGTAGGCGTCCGGCCGGAGCAGTTGTTTGCGAGCAGTTCGGGCCTTGGCTTTGATGCCGCTGTCGCGCATGCTGTCAATCATTCGCGGATGAAGCCCTGGTTGAATAAGCTCGGCCTCGGCAACTTGGCGTATTTGATTTTCGTTGTTACCACCTTGTTTGCCTTCAAGAAATTCAATCTCACTGTCGAATCGGATGGAGCGCTTTACCATTACGAGGACGTATGGCTCGCAACCGTCAGCAATCAGCCATATTTCGGGGGCGGCATGAAAATTTCACCCCGTTCATCTGCCCATGACGGCCAGCTTGAATTGACGGTCGTCCACCGCTTGCCGAGATTGAAACTGCTGGCCGTTTTTGGTACGGTATTTAGCGGAAGCCATACGAAATTTCCGGAAGTCAAACAGTTCAGAGGCAGGCATTTTACGCTTGCCGTGGACCGCCCAGTGCCGCGCCATTTGGACGGGGACGGCGCGGGAATGGCGGATTCGCAAGGAAAACTCGAGTTTCGTGTGTCAGCAAAACAATGGCAACAAGCAAAATTATAACGAGAAAGAGGATGTCTATACATGAGAGCAAGATATAAGCCATGGGCGGCTGATTTGATTGCAGCCCATCCGGAAATCGTCATTCCGAACCCGGAAACACTGAAAGGCAAATGGCACGAAGAGTTCGGCAATGACCAGCCGATCCACATCGAGGCCGGAAGCGGAAAAGGGCGCTTCATTACCGGGATGGCGCAGGCCAACCCGCATATCAACTACATCGGGATCGAACTATTCGAAAGCGTGATCGTGACGGCTCTTCAGGGAGCACTAGAGCCGGAAAGCGGGATTCCGAACCTGCGCCTTTTGCAAGTCAATGCGCAAGAGCTCGAAACGTTTTTCGAAGCAGGGGAGATCGGCCGTGTTTACTTGAACTTTTCGGATCCTTGGCCGAAGACACGGCACGCGAAACGGCGCTTGACGCACGAAAGTTTCCTGAAATTGTATGAGCGCGTATTGCCTGAAGGAGGCGAAATACATTTCAAGACCGATAACCGCGGACTTTTTGAATATTCGCTCACGAGTATTTCTGAATATGGTATGTTATTGAAGGATGTATCGCTGGATCTTCATGCCAATGAACCGGAATGGAACATCATGACGGAATATGAAGAGAAATTTTTGAAAAAAGGGCAGCCGATCTACCGGCTAGAAGCGAAATTCCAAGCGTAACATCAACTCATAAGGGGGAGTTTGTATGCAGAAATTTCAATTTCACGACATGTTGTTAACTTGGCTCGATGGGGGGACGACTTGGCTGGACGGGGGCACGATGTTCGGGGTGGTCCCGAAAGTGGTATGGTCGAAGCGCTATCCTGCAAATGGGCAGAACCAGATCGAATTGCCGACACATCCGATATTGGTCCAGTTCGATGGCCATAATATCCTCATCGACAGCGGTCTAGGCAACGGCAAATTGACTGATCGCCAAAAACGCAACCTGGGTGTATCCTCGGAATCGCGTGTGGAAGAGGACCTGGAAGAACTTGGCTTGACTGCGGAAGATATCGACACAGTCTTGATGACGCATCTTCACGGGGACCATGCGGCTGGCCTGACGAAAAAGCAAGGCGAGGAATACGTGCCCGCTTTCCCGAACGCGAAAATCTATGTATCGGCAGTGGAGTGGGAAGAAATGCAGAATCCGAACATCCGCTCGCGCAATACGTATTGGAAAGAGAACTGGGAGCCGATCACCGGACAAGTGGAAACTTTCACCGACGAATTGACCGTCTTCGATGCGATCACGATGATCCATACGGGCGGCCACTCGAACGGCCATAGTGTCATCAAGCTCGAGCAGAACGGGGAGACGGTTCTCCATATGGGCGATATCATGCCGACCCATGCCCACCAAAACCCGCTATGGGTATTGGCGTTCGACGATTACCCGATGGATTCGATCTATGCGAAAGACAAGCTGATGAAAGAAGCGCTGCCGGGCAATTTCTATTTCAGCTTCTACCATGATGCCTTCTACCGCATCATCAAATGGAACGAGGATGGAAAAGAAGTCGTCGATGCGCTGGAACGCAAAGAAAAAGTATTTGAATAAAAAAGGCAAAACGCCCTGCGGAATTTTTCCGCAGGGCGTTTTAATGTGGGTCTTCTATGATTTGGTGACTTCCAGGACAGCTCCGGTATAGGCGTCAGCCAGAAACTCATATTGCTCGAGCTCATCATCGCGATGGCGCGTGATGCCGCCTTTGTATACTTCCGTCTTGACCGCGTGCTGATGGTAAGGCTCGGTTTTCATAAAGATCCACGAACCATCGATCGGGCCTTCTTCCTTGAAGGATTGTTTGACTTTCTTCAAGACGTCGTCGGCCGGGTAAAGCGTCTGTTTGTTTTCGTAAACTTCCTTTGCGATATAGGCTGCGGCTGCACCGGCAGCAAATCCAATGAGCAAATCACGATTTTTCATGAAAACCCCTCCTTTGCATTCTGGCTAAATTGTACCATAAAGCGGAAAAATGCACGCAAGGAACTGCAAGTACCCAAAATATTTCGTCAATCGAATTACCTGAACTGGCATTCACAAAGAAAAAGCTCTAAACTGATAAAGGATGCACGTACATATTTTATCAAGGGGGAACTTTTATGAACCAGGATACAAGAGCGATGTTTAAAACCTTAACCGAGCTGCGGGGAGCACCCGGCAACGAACATGCCGTACGAAAATTCATGCGCAGCGAGCTCGAGAAATATTCGGATGAACTGATCCAGGACAATCTCGGCAGCATTTTCGGTGTAAAAAAAGGCGCACAAGATGGGCCACGCGTCATGGTGGCCGGCCATATGGACGAAGTCGGCTTCATGGTATCGCAAATTACCGACAATGGCATGCTGCGCTTTCAGCCACTCGGGGGATGGTGGAATCAAGTCATGCTGGCCATGCGTGTGGATGTGGTTGCGGGGGACCGCATCATTCCGGGTGTCGTCGGGTCGATCCCGCCGCATCTCCTGGATGAGGCGACGCGTCAAAAGCCGATGGACATCAAGAACATGCTGATCGATGTCGGCGCGGACGATAAAGAAGACGCGCTGTCGATGGGCATTCGCCCAGGGCAGCAAATCATCCCATTCAGCCCGTTCACTCCGATGGCCAATGATAAGAAAATCATGGCGAAAGCTTGGGACAACCGCTACGGCTGCGGATTGTCGATCGAATTGCTGAAAGAATTGCAGGGCGAGTCCTTGCCCAACCAATTGTTCTCCGGTGCGACCGTCATGGAAGAAGTCGGCCTTCGGGGCGCCCAGACAGCAGCCAATTTGATCCAGCCGGATATCTTCTATGCGCTGGATGCGAGCCCGGCAAATGATGCGACAGGAGACAAAAATGAGTTCGGCCAGCTAGGCGAAGGGGCGCTTTTGCGCATCCTCGACCGCACGATGGTCACACACCGGGGCATGCGCGAATTCATCTTGGATACTGCCGAGACGCATAACATCCCGTATCAGTATTTTGTCTCGCAAGGCGGAACGGATGCCGGCAAAGTCCATATCGCCAACGAAGGGATCCCAAGTTCCGTCATCGGCATCTGCTCGCGTTACATCCACACGTCCGCTTCGGTCATCCATACCGATGATTATGCAGCGGCCAAAGAGCTGCTCGTGAAACTGGTGAAAGCAACAGACCAGTCGACGATGGACACAATCAAACAAAACGTCTGACAAAAGCGGCCCCCGGGCCGCTTTTCATCTGGAAACCGATAACTATCACGAAGTGAACAAAGGAGGAGCAATATGAAATTATGTGTGGCATCGACCAATCCGGCTAAAACTGGCGCAGTCGCATCAGCTCTCGAAAAATTAGGCATTCAGGCAGAGATTAAAGGCCAAGCGGCAGATTCAGGCGTTTCGGCACAGCCTTTTTCAATTGAGGAAACAAGGTCCGGCGCAATTAATCGCGCGCGTCATGCGTTATTATCTGGCTGCGACGCGGCAATCGGTTTGGAAGGCGGGGTATTCGAGCTGGAAGGGAAATTATACTTATGCAATTGGGGTGCCATTGCGACGGCGGAAGGAGCAGTGTATATTGCAGGCGGGGCGCAAGTGCCGCTGCCTGCAGAAATCGAAAAACATTTGCGTGCCGGTGAAGAGCTAGGCCCTGTCATGGACCGTTTTGCGCGTGAAACAGGCATCCGCCATCATAAAGGGGCGATCGGCATTTTGACTGCCGGAAAGCTGAACCGGGTCGAGCTGTTTTCCCAAATCGTCATCTTGTTGTTGGGGCAATGGCAGGCAAACAGCGATTAAGTTGCATGTGCCCCTAAACATCTTTAAAATGTAGCTAGAAAAGAAATGCTTATTCAATCAAGCCCATTTACCTGTTCCATTCAGGAAGTGGGCGGCCGATAGATAAAATGAGGGGGAAATGCTGTGCGTCGAATGGGTATTAAAATGATGTTGTTTTCGTCAGTCCTTGTCCTAACCGGCTGTGTCAGTCCCGCGGACGAACTGGTGGAAGGCGTGTCAAGCGCCAGGGCGGCATTTGAAGAGGAGGCGCCGGAACCCAATGAAACGGCCGGCGAAACAGAGCTGTATGTTCCCGGGGGGTATGATGTGGAAGAGCCTTCAGATGACCATAATGTATTGATCACCCGCGGCAACCAGGCGTTTGCGTTGTTCCTCAACCCAAACGAAGCACCGGACAGCACGTTTTTCTATGATTTACAAAAAGCGAATCCGGAAGAAACATGGCTTGCAGACGAAAAATTCAGCCAGCACGGCCGGTTCGGGTTCGTCACGGTCCGGACGATCGCAGAAGACCGTTATGAGTTGGTGGTCAGTTCCGGAGGCGCGAAACTGTCGACGGTAACTGAGCAATCCGCGCTCCGCAACCATATGGAGTGGATGATGAAAACCGCCCGTTCCATCGAAGCGGCACAAGAGGAGTGAACAATATGGAGAAATTGCAATCTACAGAACAATTCATGAAACTGGCCAACACAGAAAATGTGATCTTTATGTTTACGGCTGATTGGTGCCCCGACTGCCGGGTGATCGATCCCATCATGCCCGAGATTGAAAAGAAATTCAGCGACTATGCCTTTGTCTCGGTCGACCGGGACGAATTCATCGATTTATGCATCGAAAAAGATATCTATGGAATCCCGAGTTTTCTTGGATTCCGCGAAGGGCAAGAGCAAGGGCGCTTTGTCAGCCGCGACCGCAAGACGCAGGAGGAAATTGAATCGTTTATCTCCAGCCTGTCGAAATAAAAGGGAAAACGGTTCTCCTGTGTGCAGGATGAACCGTTTGTTTGTGAAAAGGAGGAAAATAGGAATGAAATCCGCCGAATTATTTACTATACTGAAAGAGCGGGTTGCCAATGACCAGTTGAGCTGGACATTCGACCGCCAAAAAGATATTGCAAATGTAAGGCATACAGAACTGGGGAAAGGCATGACCATTTCATTGCCTCAAGTCATCAGCCGTTTCGAGACCAAAGGCGATGCAGCGATTGAAGAAATCGCCTATACGATTTCCGAAACTTTCAATGCGATGGAACGTGAATCAGCAGGTGAATTGCCGGGTGAACAGCATATTTACCCGGTCATCCGCTCGACCTCGTTTCCTGAAGAATCGCGTGAAGGCCACCGTTTCCTGACTGCTCCCCATACGGCAGAGACGCGTATTTATTACGCGCTCGATGCCGGGACGACTTACCGGCTGATTGATGAAAAAGTATTGGAAAGCCTAGGGTTGACAGCCGAACAAGTTCAGGAAATCGCCAAATTCCAAGTGAAGAAATTGAAGACCGCTGTCAAGGAAGACCACGTGGCAGGGAATGTCTTCTACTTCCTGAACGAAAACGATGGTTATGATGCCACGCGCATCTTGAATGAAACATTCTTGAAAGACATGAAAAAGAAAATACAAGGGGACATGACTGTCTCGGTCCCCCATCAGGACGTCTTGATCATCGGAGATATACGAAACGAGACCGGGTACGATGTGCTTGCCCAAATGGCGATGCATTTCTTCACGAACGGCAAAGTGCCGATTACGTCCTTGTCATTCGTCTATGAAAATGAAGAGCTTGAACCGATATTCATCCTAGCGAAAAACAGACCCGAGAAGGAGAACGATAAAAAATGAATGCATTCTATAATAAGCAAGGCGTCGGCGACGTGCTACTCGTCCAATTGACATTGGAAAAACCGGATAAAATCCATACGGAACAATACGGCGATGTGACGTTGATCAAAAATGAACAGCAAGAGATTGCAGGATTCAATTTATTCCAGGCAAGCGATTATGCAGACCTGCCAGAAGGGCAGCCAGTGGAAGTGACGGAAGCCTTGGTGACAGCGCTTCAAAATGCTCTGGAGAAAAACGGCGTCTCCCACACGCTGGAAGTCGACTTGACGCCGAAATTCGTCGTCGGCTATGTGGAGTCGAAAGACAAGCACCCGAATGCGGACAAATTGAATGTGTGCCAAGTGGCGGTCGGCGAGGAAACTTTGCAGATCGTTTGTGGCGCGCCGAATGTGGAAGCGGGGCAAAAAGTGGTCGTCGCTAAAGTAGGCGCGGTCATGCCTTCTGGGATGGTCATCCGCGATGCAGAACTGCGCGGGGTCGCTTCAAGCGGCATGATCTGCTCAGCAAAGGAATTGGGCTTGCCGGATGCACCGGCGGAAAAAGGAATTTTGGTATTGCCGGAAGACGCGCAAACAGGATCTCCATTTGAAATGAAGGTGTAACGATGAGTTGGATGAAAAATATATGGAATAAAATGTTTACAGAAGACACGGAAACAGAAGAACAACTATACACCCGCAGTGAGGACACACAGCATATCGAACCAGAACAGCAGGCAAGCAAACCGGCGCCGTTCCGGTTTCCGCTCATTTCCGATGAAGAAGCGAAAGGCCTGCCAGCAGAAAACCGCAAACCCGAACGGCGCGTAGAAAAGCCGCGTGTTGATACGCTTCCGAAAGCACCGGAGGAAAAGACCTATGAACTCGATGCCTTGGAACCGAGCGGTAAATTACCTAAACCGAATACAGGGCGCAATAAGAAAAAGCGTCCCCATGTGCCAAAAACAGCTGAACCTCAAGGCCTCGACCTGCCGGGCAACACGACGCGGCGCTTCCAGCCGACGCGTGTAGCTTCCCCTGTGCACGGATTTACGGACCGTCCGGCGCCGATCGACGAGTTATTGGAGCAGGAAGCAAAAAAGAAGGCAGAACTTGAACGCAAGAATGATTGGTCGCAGCGCAGCTTGCAGGAACTGTACAAGAAGAGCGATGGCCGTTTGCATCAAGCTGAAAAACCGCAATCCGATACGGAGACAACGGTATATAAACCGGCAGAACCAAAGCAGCAAGCTCCAGACACTGAATCTGTTCGTGAAAAAGCGACTGAAGCGGAAGCGCTGGATGGACAGCAACCCGAAAAAAAGCCTGAACCCCATTATGAATGGGCAGACCGTAGCCTGCAGGATCTATTGCCGAAAAATCAAAAGGCTGAAGAAGCGCCTGAACAACCGGAAGTAACGGTATACCGTGCAGCAGAACAAGAACAGGCGTCAGACGAAACCGATGTTGCTGAGACTGCTGGACAAACTGGTGAAATTTCCTCTGAAGAAACCGGCAAAGGCGGCCCGCAGGCGATTTCTGAACTGCCGGAAGCGACAATACATGCCGAAGAGGCACAAATCGCCCAACAGGAAGCCGAACAGGACAATCGTGTACATAGCCCAGAGCCGAAACCGGTATTGCCGCAGGCGAAAACACAGGAGAAAACCAAAAAGGAACGAACTGTGCCATTCAATGTGCTGATGCTGAAATCGGATAAAGAACGTTTGCCGAAGCAGCAGGTGCCGACAGCGGAAAAAAAAACGGCATTAATAGAGGAAACCGAAGCTGAACCAGCAAGCCATGGTGAAAAAAGCTTTACTGGCTATCAATTGCCTGGCCATGAGTATCTTCTAGAGCCTGAAAATGATTTGAAAGATGAAACGTGGATGGAAGAACAAGGCGAGCGCCTTGTCGAAGCTCTGTCCCATTTCCAGATCAAGGCGGAGATTGTCGGAACGGTACAAGGGCCGGCCGTCACCCGTTTTGAGCTGCGTGTCGCGCAAGGGATCAAAGTGAGCAAAATCCGCAATTTGGCTGACGACTTGAAATTGGCGCTTGCGGCACGTGACATCCGCATACAGGCTCCGATTCCCGGGAAAAGCTCGATCGGCATCGAAATCCCGAACCGCCAAAGCCGCGCAGTGCGCCTGTCGGAAGTCATCGGAAGCCCGAACTTCAAAGCGTCGGATTCACCGCTTGAAGCAGCGCTTGGGCTCGACCTGGCCGGGAATCCAGTTACGCTCGACCTGCGCAAGATGCCGCACGGCCTGATCGCGGGAGCTACAGGATCCGGCAAAAGCGTATGCATCAATTCGCTGCTCGTGAGCCTGCTGTACCAATCTTCTCCGCGCGACTTGAAAATGCTGTTGATCGACCCGAAAATGGTCGAACTCGCGCCTTATAACCATATTCCGCATTTAGTCAGCCCCGTCATCACAGATGTCAAGGCAGCGACCGCTTCCTTGAAATGGGCAGTAGAGGAAATGGAGCGCCGCTATCAGCTGTTTGCCCATACAGGAGTCCGTGATCTCGAACGCTATAATAAAATGGTCGATGACAAAGGACAGCCGGCACAGCACTTGCCTTATATCCTGATCGTCATAGATGAGCTTGCCGACTTAATGATGATGTCACCATCAGATGTAGAAGATTCCATTTGCCGCATCGCCCAGAAAGCGCGCGCCTGCGGGATCCATCTGGTGATCGCCACACAACGTCCCTCAGTGGACGTCATTACGGGCTTGATCAAATCCAACATCCCGACGCGCATCGCCTTTTCCGTCTCGTCGCAAGTGGACAGCCGGACAATCTTGGATACCCAAGGAGCTGAACGTTTGCTCGGGCGTGGGGATATGCTGTATCTAGGGAATGGCATGGCCGCTCCGAACCGCTTGCAGGGAACTTTCGTGACAGATGATGAGATTGAAAAAGTCATCGCCCATGTCCGTGCGCAAGGGGAGCCCGATTATATCTTCAAAGAAGAGGAATTGATCCAGCGCAGCCAATCGCCTGCCGAACAGGATGATTTATTCGAGGAAGCGTGCCGGTTCATCATGTCGCAAGGAAGCGCATCGACTTCCTTGCTGCAGCGGAAATTCCATATCGGCTATAACCGGGCCGCTCGCTTGATGGACCTGATCGAAGAATATGGTTTCATCTCCGAACAGAATGGGAGCAAAGCGAGAACGGTGCTCATTACGGAAAGCGATATCGAAGAAGTATTCCGTTGAACCTAGGCGCCGCCGGAATTTCAGGAATTATTGATTATTTCAGTGCCTGTCCACTTTGTGATATAATCGGAGCATTGTGAAAAACCATCCAGCTATTGATTCCGCAAAGCGGTTTGACTAGACTAATTTTCCACTCCCACAGGAGGTTCATTTATGACAGTATTACATTTTACGGGCATTAAAGGCTCTGGCATGAGCGCGCTGGCCCAAATCATGCATGATATGGGCGAATCGGTTCAAGGCTCCGATATCGCGCAGCATTTCTTCACGGAAGAGCGGCTGCGGGAGAGAGGCATCTCCATTTTGCCTTTCGATCCCGAAAACATTTCGCAGGACATGACGATCGTCGCCGGGAATGCGTTTAACGACGAACATCCAGAGCTGGTCAAAGCCCGTGAAAGCGGCGCGACCATCATCCGGTACCATCAATTCCTCGGGGATTTGATGAAGCAATATGTATCGGTCGCCATCACCGGGGCGCACGGTAAAACTTCGACGACCGGGCTTATGGCGCATGTACTGAACGGCTATAAGCCGGTCTCGTACTTGATCGGTGACGGAACGGGGTCGGGACAGGAAGAATCCCATTTCTTCGTAGCGGAAGCGTGTGAATACCGCCGCCATTTCTTGGCGTATCACCCGGATTATGCGATCATGACCAATATCGATTTCGACCATCCCGATTATTTCGGCAGCATCGATGACGTCTTCAAGGCGTTCCAGGAAATGGCGCAGCAAGTGAAGAAATGCATCATCGCTTGTGGAGATGACGAATATTTGCAGCAAATCCAGGCGCCGGTACCGGTCGTCTATTACGGGTTTGGCGAAGAAAACGACTTCCAGGCACGCAACATCGTCAAAACGACGGAAGGAACGACATTCGATGTCGTCATCCGCAATGAATTCTTCCACACGTTCACCATCCCGATGTACGGCGACCATGCAGTGCTGAATGCGCTTGCTGTCATTTCACTGTGCCAGTACGAAAGCATCCCAGCAGATATTATCCAGCGCCAATTCGAAAGCTATGAAGGCGTCAAGCGCCGCTTCACGGAGACTGTCATCGATGGCCGCGTGCTGATCGACGATTATGCCCATCATCCGACGGAGATCCGCGCCACGCTGCAATCAGCCAGCCAAAAGTATCTGGAGCGAGAATTGGTGGCGATCTTCCAGCCACACACCTTCAGCCGCACACAAACCTTCCTCCAGGAATTCGCCGATTGCCTGCAGGAAGCAGACCATGTCTATTTATGCGATATTTTCGGCTCCGCCAGAGAAGAAGCAGGCACCCTGACCATCCGTGACCTTCAGGAAAAAATCGAAGGAAGCCAGCTGCTGCAACTGGAAGAGGTCGAAAAGTTAAATATCCATGAAAATGCAGTATATCTTTTCATGGGAGCTGGAGATGTAACGAAATTCCAGCAAGCTTATGAAGAAGTTCTGGCAATGCCTAAAAAAGCCTAACCATCTCACATGGTTAGGCTTTTTTTCTATGGCATGTAAGACAGGCCGCAGAAATTGCAAAATGTATTGGGAGGCTGGCAGGCATTTGAAAGCTTTTGCCGAATAATATTAGAGGCGTGTTTAAACCCTTATGGGGCAGGGTAGAAAACAGGTATACGAAATTTAATCAAACCGAAGGAGGAAACAGAATGGATTGGTCAATCTTGCTTTACATTGCCGCGATTGTCGCCGCTGTTGGATTTTTAATTCTATGCGTAGCGCTGGCGATGACCTTGAACTCACTCAAGAACACATTAAAAGAGGTTTCCGGAACTGTCTCAGGGCTGGAGAACCAATTGCAGGGAGTTACGTTGGAGACGACGAACCTATTGCATAAAACGAACGAACTCGCTGAAGACATCACGGTCAAATCAGAAAAATTGAACGGTGTTGTCGATGCAGTCAAAGGCGTCGGTAATTCAGTGACAGACCTGAACTCTACGGTGCGCCACATCACTTCACGCGTTGGTGTGCAAGTTGAGCAGAACGAAGACAAAATTGCCCAAGTTGTCCAGTGGAGCAATGTCGCGATGGGAATCGCAGACAAATGGAAAGAGCGCAAAGTTTACCAGACACGCAGCACAGAGCAATACACGCCGGTTCCTGGCCAAAAGAAATTGCCAGGCAGCAGCGACCAATATTAAGATCATCAAATCTCGAACATAATGGAGGAATGGACAATGGGAAAAAATAAAAACACCTATTCAAAACCTGATTATAACGAATCCCAATACAATGGCGAATACTATACGCAAGGCGGCAAGTACAGCGACCAAGGCGGACAGTACGAACAAAGCCAGTACGTACCGCAATCATACGGTTCGTCAAGCCGCTATGACGACCTATACGATTACGAAGAATCGAATGGCGGATCAGGCTTCTTGACAGGGATGATCGTCGGCGGCCTTGTCGGGGCAGCAGCGGCTTTGTTCTTCGCACCTAAAGCAGGCAAGGAGCTTCAAGCTGACTTGAAGACGCAAGCCAATACCTTCAAGGAAAAGGCACAGCAGTCAAAAGAATCCGGCGATTCGAATGACGGCCCTGGATTCACGCAGCAATTGAAAGAGCAGTCGACGAAAGTAGTAGATAAAGTGAAGAACATGAAAGGCAGCAGCTCGCCGATGGATGACGGAACTGCTTCCTCCGAAGGCGAAGAAAGCGTTGAATTGCTGGAGACTGTGCAAAACAAAGTCGATAGCGGCGACAAAGCCGGAAACGATGCGTTTACGTCCACGGCGAATGCTTTGAAAGAAGCAGTCGAAGAAGTGAAGGAAGAAAACAAATCAAGCCATAACGATTCAAAAACATCGGCAGGAACGAATGCTTCTGCAAGCCTGCAAAGTTCGGCTGATTCAAAATCTTCCTCTAGCGCTAAAGGTTCTTCGGCATCACAGGGATCTTCAACTGCAAAAGGGTCTTCGAATTCCCAAGGGTCTTCAAATGCAAAAGGATCCTCTAATTCGCAAGGGTCTTCAAATGCAAAAGGATCTTCAAATCCACAAAGCAATCAGAACAAAAAGAATTAATTTTGGGAGCGGTTGAAATGGAAAACTTTGTACATGTGAGAAACTTGGATGAGCTTAAGCAAGCGGTCGGCAATGAACAGCATTATTGGCTGTTCAAGCACAGCAGTACTTGCCCGGTCTCAGCAGGCGCATGGAAAGAATATTCAGAGTATGCATCATTGCATCCCCATCAATTATTCCTTTATCTCGTCGTCCAGGAAGACAGAGAGCTTTCGGCGGCAATCGAGGAAATAACAGGGGTTCGCCATGAATCTCCTCAACTCTTCCATTTTGCCAGCGAGCAAGTCGACTGGCATGCGAGCCATAACAAAATCAAAAGCAAAGCGATGAAGGAATTCATCGCTTAGCCTTAACTACACGAATTGGGAAGGCGGATGGATTCATTCCATCCGTTTTTTCATGGGAAAAAATATTTCTTGTGTCGGCACGATGCTGCGCCATATACGCATTTTTGGACTGATAATTTCTATGTAAACGCTTTAGCGCGTTGAATCGCTAAACAAATTCCGTGACTTTCCTGAATAGTTTGCTTATAATGGTCATATCGTGTTAATATGACACCTATTAAAAGCGTCACTCTTGAAAGGGGAAGTTGAGAATGAGTCATACAGAATTGGAACAGCTTAGAGAACAAGTGGATGCAGTCAACCTGCAAATTCTTTCTCTTATCAATGAGAGAGCTTCCGTGATCCAGGAGATCGGGAAGATCAAGGAAAAGCAAGGTGCTACCAAGTACGATCCGTTGCGCGAGCGCCATATGCTGAATTTATTGAAAGACAATAACAATGGGCCACTCGATCAAAAGACAGTTGACCATATCTTCAAGGAAATCTTCAAGTCTGCACTCGATATGCAAGAAGAGGATAGCCGCAAAGCACTTCTGGTTTCCCGTAAGAAAAAGGCGGAAGACACAATCGTTTCCGTTAATGGCGAAAACATTGGCGAAGGCGCACCATCCTTCATCTTCGGGCCTTGTGCTGTCGAATCCCAAGAGCAAGTCGATCAAGTGGCGCAGGCCATCAGCGAGAAAGGCTTGAAATTGATCCGGGGCGGGGCATACAAGCCGCGTACATCCCCATACGATTTCCAGGGACTGGGATTGGAAGGCTTGAAGATGCTCAAAAAAGCGGCTGACCAATACAAATTGGGCGTGGTATCGGAGATTGTTACACCGCATCATCTGGAAGAAGCTCTGGATTACGTGGATGTCGTCCAAGTCGGCGCACGCAATATGCAGAACTTCGAACTATTGAAAGCTGTTGGGCAGATCAACAAACCGGTACTATTGAAGCGCGGCATGTCTGCTACTGTCGATGAATTCATCAAAGCAGCAGAATACATCATCGCTAACGGAAACGACCAAATCATCCTCTGTGAGCGCGGCATCCGCACATATGAAAAAGCGACGCGCAACACGCTGGATATTTCCGCAGTGCCGATCTTGAAACAGGAAACACATTTGCCGGTCTTCGTGGATGTCACGCATTCTACTGGCCGCCGCGATCTATTATTGCCTGCAGCCAAAGCGGCAATCGCTATTGGAGCCGATGGGGTCATGGCTGAGGTCCACCCGGATCCTGCAGTCGCACTCTCTGATGCACAACAGCAAATGAGCTTGCCGCAATTCGATGAATACTACGATTCATTGATGAAGTTCATGAAGCAGTATGAATTGAAAGTATAAGCAAAAGCCGGACCCGTTCCGGCTTTTTTGTTTTTTATGGAGAAGCAGCAGGAAAAGAAGGTGGAATAAGGCCGAAAGTTGGACAGTTTCATGAACTTTCACGTTAAGCATTGCTGCAATACATAATAAGAGTTGATATTCATAAAGCGGTTATCGTATCATTGAATGAAAGAATGGAACAGGAGGACGCAAAATGACCGTTACGATTTATGATGTGGCACGGGAAGCTAATGTTTCCATGGCTACCGTTTCCAGGGTAGTGAATGGCAACCAGAATGTAAAACCGGCCACAAGAAAAAAAGTGCTGAAAGTGATCGAAGAACTCGGCTATCGCCCGAATGCCGTAGCTCGCGGGTTGGCGAGCAAGAAAACTACAACGGTCGGCGTCGTTTTACCGGATATATCCAATAGTACGTATGCTGAACTGGCGCGGGGCATTGAAGATATCGCTACGATGTACCGCTACAATATCATCCTGTCCAATTCCGACCAGAATCCGAACAAAGAGCTTCAATTGCTCGAAACGATGCTCGGCAAACAGGTGGATGGCATCGTCTTCATGAGCGATGTCATTTCAGATGAATTGCGCAAGGAAATGGAGCGTTCCCCGACACCGATCGTATTGGCGGGATCAATCGATGATACAGCATCGATCGCTTCCGTTAACATCGATTATTATGCTGCTGCCTATGAAGCGGTGAAGAAATTCATCGACAGCGGGCATAAGAAGATCGCATATATTTCAGGCCCCTTATCGTCCGAGATCAATCGTGAACATAAGCTAAAAGCCTACCAGGATGCTTTGCAGGAAGCGGGCCTTGGCTATGACGAGCGCCTGGTCATCGAATGCAATAACACCTACGAGGAAGGGTTGGAAGCTGTGCGTGAACTGGAAGCGATTGAACCGACAGCTTATTTCGTCAGCAATGATGAAATGTCGATTGGCGTCATCCATGCAGTGGAAGCGCTCGGCAAACGGATTCCGGAAGACGTAGAAGTCATCACTTACGAAAACTCGAAGCTTGCCCGTATGGCCCGCCCGATGCTGACGGCTGTGGCATTGCCGCTATATGACATCGGTGCAGTATCGATGCGTTTGTTGACGAAATACATGAACAACGAGGAAATTGAAGAAAACCAAGTCGTGCTGCCTTACCGTCTGGAAGAGCGCCAGTCGACGAAACATCAATAGATGCTATTGGATATGCTTGCCCCATAGGAAACCGCCCTTGCTTCAGGATTGGATTCAATCCCGTCGCAAGGGCGGTTTTTTTAAAAAAAGCTGCGGAATATTCCGACTAAATAATGCGCGGTTTATTGATTGCGGATCATGTACAGCGCCTTATCGAGCATTTGCTGATTCTTTTCGGTGATTTCCGCTTTTCTTGGAATCGGCTTGTACATATTTTCGGGATCTTCCCATGTCTCGATCAAAGGGACAGGGGATTCAGGCTGCCAGCGCTTAAGCCATGCTTCAGGCAGTTTCCCGTGCGGCAAAGGCTGGCTGTTCATTTCCATCCACAGGAGCGACCAGGCACGCGGCACGACCCGCCAAATATCATAGCCGCCACCGCCGACTGCTACCCACTTGCCGTCGCAGAATTCATGAGCCAATTCATGTGCGATTTTGGGGATTTCCCGATAGATTTCCATTGTGCTGCTCAAATGTGTCAAGGGATCCAAATAATGGGCATCGGCGCCGTTCTGGCTTAAAATGACATCCGGCTTGAAATGTTCGACGATTTCACGCATGGCGGTCCGGTAAATCGCCAGGAATGATTCATCCTCCGTGAACGCATCGATCGGAAAATTGAATGAAGTGCCATAGCCTTGCCCGCTTCCGCGCTCGTTGATATTGCCGGTGCCAGGGAAGAGGTAGCGGCCTGTTTCATGGATCGATACTGTGCACACATCAGGATCGTCATAGAAACACCATTGCACCCCGTCGCCGTGGTGGGCATCCGTATCGATATACAATACGCGTGCGCCATATTTCTCTTTCAAATAATGGATGGCTACAGAGCTGTCATTATAGATACAAAAGCCTGACGCTTTCCCGCGGAATCCGTGGTGCAAACCGCCCCCGAGGTTCAATGCATGCTCGGCTTTTCCTTCCATCACTTGATCGACCGCCGTCAAGGTGCCGCCGACTAAACGGGCACTCGCTTCGTGCATGTTTTCGAAAATCGGCGTATCTTCCGTGCCGATGCCATATCCTTCTCCCGCCTCCGGAGTGATTTCGCCCCGGCTCGCTTTCTTGACGATATCGATATAGCGCTGGTCGTGCGCAAGCAATAATTCTTCATCTGTTGCAGTCCGTGCAGGCACAATCAAATCCTCTGGAAGTGCGTCCATTTCCCTGAGCAAATCAATGGTGAGAATGAGCCGTTTTTGGTTGAACGGATGCGTTTCAGAAAATTTATACCCCAATTGATCTTCTGAATAGATGAAGACGGCGTGTTTTTTCATTCCTGCATGAGATTCGGCCATAAGACATCGAAACCTTCTTTTCGCAGATCTTCAATAATGGAAATGGGGTTCATCGTTTTGATGCGGAAAGCCAGAATCTTATTGGAATTGTCTTTCCGGTCGGGGTAGACAAGGACGCTCAATACATTGACTTTGTGCTCGTAGAACACTTTGCTTACTTCGTAGAGCGCGCCTGAACGATTCGGCACTTTGATTTCGATTTGGGAGCCGGGCTGGTGCGCGCCGGTCAATTCGATATACGTATACAAAAGATCGGTTTCCGTCAGAAAGCCGACGAGTTCGTTTTGGCTGACGACCGGCAAGCAGCCGATTTTATGTTCATAGAACACCAAAGCGATTTCTTCGACGAAATCCAGCGGGTGGGCGATGATCGGATTTGCTGTCATGATTTCCGAAACTTTCTTCTCGTAAGGATTCACTTTCGGCGTCACCGTGAACATCGAAGGCAGCGCATCTTTCAAGTCGCGGTCGGTCACGATGCCGACGACTTTCCCGTCATCGACGATGGGAGCGTGGCGGATCCGTTTTTCTTCAAACAGGTCCAGCACATCCTGGACGGTCTGGTCTGAGCGCAGCGTGAAAACATCCTTCTTCATGATTTCTTCTACTAGCATATAAGCACCCCTTTAGTAATCAGTACATATAGCGGTTCATGAAACGCAGCTGGTCGAACTTCTGGATCGACTCCGTATCGACGCGAGAACCGATGCGCGCCATCAGCGTGTTGGCTGGATGCGAGCTGATTTCGGGATCATCCGTAGCGAAATATTCCAGCCCGCCAGCCTGCATCATCTTTTCCATGATTTTGCGGTATTCCCAGACGTTCAGCCCGGTTCCTTTTAAATCCCAATGCCAATAATATTCTGTCGTGATGACGATGAAGTCATTGAAGGCATCATCCATCATCGAAACTTGGAGCAGTGCTTTGCCGACGCCGGCGCCGCGGTATTTAGGAATGACTTCAATCGCGCCGAGCTCGATCAAGTTTTCCATCTTCCCTTCGGACCAGCGTTCGAGCGGGTCGGGATAGAGGTAGGTGACATAGCCGACAATGGTGTTCTGGTCGCGCGCAATCAGGATGCGCCCTTCCGGCAAATCCGCAATTTCCGTGATGGCTTTGTGCTGCTGTTCTGGAGGTCTGAAAGCGACCAAGTCTTCGTGGAAATCAAGTTCCTTCAATTCCTTCGATGGGACCGGCCCTTCTATGACGAGGGGCCCGTGTTTCGTTTTCAATTCCATCGCATTATACGTCTTCTTATGTTCCATCATTTCACCGCCTGTGGTTGCAATTAGCTTCATTATACATGAAGGTCGTCAGGAAAAGAAAGTTGCTTGGGTAAATACACCGTATTTTCTAAAGAATTAAAATTATTAGCATTTCCCTTCCAGGTTGATGTAGAATATAGAGAAACAAAGGGAAAGGGTGATTTATGTGAAAGTGGAAGCGTTACCAGCAAAACCAGGGGAGCATTATTTACATAATTACGAAGAGCAATCGGCGGATTTCGATTGGTCGGAAGTTGAAAAAGAGTTCAGCTGGTCGAAAACCGGTAAGATCAATATGGCCCATGAGGCGATTGACCGTCACGCTGAATCGGACCGCAAGAACAAAGTCGCTCTCTATTATAAAGACCAGCATCGCCATGAAACGTATACATTCTATGAGATGAAACGGATGACGAACCGTGCGGCGAACTTGTTGAAAGCACATTCCGATTTGGAAAAAGGGGACCGCATTTTCATTTTCATGCCGCGTTCTCCTGAACTGTATTTCCTCATGTTCGGGGCTTTGAAGATGGGCTTGATTGTCGGGCCATTATTTGAAGCATTCATGGAAGGGGCGATCTATGACCGGCTGGACGACAGTGACGCTAAATCGATCATCACGACGCCGGAATTGCTCCCGCGCATCCCGAAAGACCGGCTTCCGAATTTGAAGACGATCTTCCTTGTCGGGGAGGAAGGGGCAGAAGAAACTGAAGGCCATATCGATGTGCTGAAGCATCTTCATTCCTGCTCGGATAAATTCGATGTCGAATGGCTCGACAAAGAAGACGGGTTGGTGCTTCATTATACCTCGGGTTCTACAGGCAAACCGAAGGGCGTCCTGCACGCACAATATGCCATGGTTCAGCAATACCAGACAGGCAAATGGGTGCTCGATTTCCAGGAACAGGACATTTACTGGTGCACAGCTGACCCGGGCTGGGTGACGGGTACGGCTTATGGCGTGTTCTCGCCGTGGCTGAACGGCGTGACCACGGTCATTCTCGGCGGCCGCTTTTCTCCGGATGCCTGGTATCAAGCGATCGAAGATTTCGGCGTTACGGTCTGGTACAGTGCACCGACAGCATTCCGCATGCTGATGGGCGCCGGGGATGCATTGGTGAAAGAATACGATCTGTCGACATTGCGCCACGTGCTGTCTGTCGGTGAACCGCTGAACCCCGAAGTCGTCAAATGGGGAGCGCAAGTGTTCGATAAACGGATCCACGATACGTGGTGGATGACGGAAACCGGCGCGCAGGTCATCTGCAATTACCCGTCGATGGCTATCAAGCCCGGTTCGATGGGCAAACCGATTCCAGGCATTAAAGCGGCGATTGTCGATGACCAAGGCAAGGAATTGCCAGCAAACCAAATGGGCAACCTGGCGATCAAGAAAGGCTGGCCGTCCATGATGCGCCAAATCTGGAATAACCCGCAAAAGTATGATTCCTACTTCCTGAATGATGAGTGGTATGTATCCGGTGACTCGGCTTACATGGACGAAGACGGCTATTTCTGGTTCCAGGGCAGAGTGGATGACGTCATCATGACTTCAGGCGAACGTGTCGGGCCGTTTGAAGTGGAAAGCAAGCTGCTCGAGCATCCGGCAATCGCTGAAGCAGGCGTCATCGGAAAACCTGACCCTGTGCGCGGGGAAATCATCAAGGCGTTCGTCGCGCTTGTTGAAGGCCATGAGCCTTCGGATGAATTGATCGAGGACATCCGCCAGTTCGTCAAGAAGGAATTGGCGGCCCACGCAGCGCCGCGTGAAATCGAATTCAAAGACAAGCTTCCGAAAACACGAAGCGGCAAGATCATGCGCCGCGTCCTGAAAGCTTGGGAATTGGACTTGCCGACTGGCGATTTGTCCACAATGGAAGATTAAAAAAAGCCCCTCTGCATTTGCAGAGGGGCTTTCATCATGCTGCGTCTTCTTCACTTTCCGGAGCCTCCGTCTCAGGTTCTGACGGCTCTTCTGGTTCCTCCGGTTCTTCAGGTTCTTCAGGTGGTGCTTCTTCCTCTTCTTCCGGTTCTTCTGGAGCTGGAGTTTCTTCTGCCGGTTCTTCCTCAGCAGGCTCTTCTTCCGGCTCCTGTCTTTCAGTTTCTTGAGATGGAGCCGGAGTTTCTTCTCTTTCCGGTTCCGGTGCAGGCTCCGGTTTCGGCTCTGGTTTTGGCGCTTCGATCGTCACGCCATTGGATGCGGCCGATTGCCGGCCTGTGATATCCACGGCGACGACTGTGTATGTGCCGGGGCCAGGTGCGTTATAGGAGTTGCTGCTTGATTCGGAAACAGAAGCGACTCTGCTGCCGCCGCGGAAAACACGGTAGCCGACGACATCGTTCGAAGCGGAATCGCTCCAAGTGATTGTGCGCCCATTGATCGATGTTCCGACCGGTGCAGGGGCTGCGCTGTCTGCGTCGAATTTCGCGCTGGAAACGACATTGCTGAACCTGGAGCTGCCAGGGAATAATTTGCCGGCGTCTCCGCCAAATGGAGCGAGCATCCGGTCGACATATTCTTCCGAGACACCGAGGCCGCCGCCTGATACAAATTCACTTGGCGTATTCGATAGGGCAGCATAGCGTTTGCCGTTGATGGTCGTATACGATCCGCTGCTCAAGCTGTCATCGCCGTCTTTCGGTGTCATGATGTCAGCGATGAACAAGTCGGAGCGGACTAAACCTGCTTTTTTACAAGCATCGCTCGGTGCGTAGCCTGAAATGCCGCAGAACGAGCGGGTGACGACGCCGTCAGGTTCCTGGAATTTGTCTCCGGTACCGATTGCGTCAGGAGCAACATCATAGGTCGTATTCATCAAGTTCGCCCATAATTGGTTGACGCGGACGGATGGCTGCAAGTTCTGGTTTCTGAAATTATCCAGCGAATATTTTTCCTTGTCATAGCCGAGCCAGACGCCCATCGTGATGTTAGGGTTGTAGCCGACGAGCCAGACGTCGCGTGTTTCTTGTGTAGTTCCTGTCTTGCCTGCAAAATCAGCATTGAATTTGAGCATGCCGTTTGCACGGTTTGCTGTTCCGCGGTCTGTTTTGAAGACATCGCGCAGCATATCGGTCAATACGTAAGAAGCTTGAGGGGTGAAAACGTCTTTCGCCTCGGCCTCATGTTCATAGATGACATTGCCGTCTGCGTCTTCGATTTTATCGATCATGGTCGTTTCCATATGCTTGCCGCCGTTAGCTAAGGTGGCGTAGGCATTGGCGACTTCTTCCACCGACCCTTCGATGCCGCCGCCAAGTGCTGCTGAGACGACGCCATCGTTTTCATCAACGCGGGAGAAGCCGTTGTCGATCATGTATTGGATCGGCATCTCATCACGCATTTGTGCAAACAAACGCAAAGCGGGAAGGTTTTGGGATTGGGCGAGTGCATCGCGTGCCGGCATGATGCCTTGTTCACTTGTCGGGATGAAGTTTGCCGGTTCGTAGCTACTGCCGTTGTCGTTCATGGTGAACTTCACATCGACTACTGGGCTGCCTGCGCCGATTACGCCATTTTCCAGTGCGGGGCCGTAGACTAGCAATGGCTTCACCGTCGAACCGATCGAACGGTAAGCTTGCGTTGCATGGTTCAAGTTCTCGATTTCGTGGTCACGCCCGCCGACGAAGCTCAAGATACGGCCGGTATCGTTTTCCAATGTGACACTGCCGACTTGTACGGGCAATTGGCGGGTTTGCGTTTCGCCGTCTTCATCAATATAATCTTCAGATAAAGTCGTGCCGTATCCTTGGTAGGCTTTCTGTGTGTTTTCTTGCGCTACATATAACTCTTTATTGATGCTGGAATGGATGCGGTAGCCGTTCGACCGTACGGCCCGGTCTGCCAGTATCGCATATTCTTCATAAAGGTTTTGGTCTTGCTTCAGTGTTTCGGGATCTACGCCGTTTTGTTCCGCCAATACATCCATGATGATGCGGGTGGCTCGTTTTTCAAGCTCGGCTGTCACAAATGGGAAGTCTTCGTATGAACGGGTTTCATCTTTGCGGAAATCAGCGACAATATCGTATTCCAAAGCTTCTTGATATTCCGCTTCCGTGATATAGCCCGTTTCAAGCATGCGGTACAGCACTGTTTTCATGCGGTTAAGGCCAGGTTCTAAAGCTTCGCCTTCTTTAGGCGTACCGCCGGGCCCGTATGGTGTATAGCTGAAAGGCGCTTTCGGGATTCCGGCGATGAATGCTGCCTGCGGCAAGTTCAACTCGCTTGCAGGCACATTGAATATGCCTTTTGCTGCCGTTTCGATTCCCGCGATATTCATGCCTGCCGAGTTTCGGCCATATGGAATGATATTCAGGTAAGCTTCCATGATATCTTCTTTGTTCATGAATTTCTCAAGGCGCATGGCCAGGAGGATTTCTTTCGCTTTTCGCTCGTAAGATACTTCATTTGTCAAAATCTGGTTTTTGATCAATTGCTGCGTCAAAGTCGATCCGCCGGTTTGGCTGTCTGAATTGGAGACATCCTGGAACAAGCCGCGCATGATCGCTTTCGGGACGATGCCTTCATGTTCGTAGAAATATTCATCTTCCGTAGCCAGGACTGCGTCGATGGCCACATCGGAGACATCTTCCAGATTCGTTTCTTCGCGGTCAAGGTCGGTCTGCAATTTGCCGAGGTACGTATTGTCGGCGAAGTACAATTGGGAAGTCTCTTCGTAACTATAGATGTCCGACAGCATTTCCTCTTCGGTCCGCAGCTGTTCTTCGTCCACCAATGAAGCGAAATAGCCGGCTCCTGCCGATGCGGCAAATACGCCGCCCGCCACCAATATAATAGCTAGAATGATTGCCAAGTTCCAAATGACTCCCGTGGTGATTTTAAAGCGCTTAAACCATTTATGGGAAGTCCATCTATCGGTTGTTTCCTCTGCCTTCAATAACCATCTTCTCAATTTGTCTTGCACATTATCCCCCTCCTAAAAATCTTTTCTATTATAGCATAATCCGATAATTGAAACGAAAGATATTGACAATCTTTAGGATTCAAGTACACTACATAATAGAATCTTCATAATCAAACGGAGAAAGGCCCGCAGTAGGGCGTGCAATTTTGAAACCAGAGAGCCGGTGGGAGGTGCAAACCGGCCAAAATGCATGCGCCGAATTACAGGCCCGGAGTTTGCGGAAGTGCCCCGTCTGGCACATTTGAGTGGGAGGATGCGTCCTCCAAGCTGGGTGGTACCGCGCATTTGCGTCCCTGCATGAATTTCATGCAGGGGCTTTTTTGTGTCCCGGCAACCAGGCGAAGCAGATAAAGGGAGGAAATTTACATGACAAATGCATTGATCGACGATTTAAACTGGCGCGGGCTTCTGTACCAGCAAACGGATGAAGAAGGAATGGCGGAAGTGCTGGATCGGGAAAAGATTTCATTGTATTGCGGTGTCGACCCGACTGCCGACAGCATGCACATCGGCCATATCGTGCCGCTTTTGACTTTGCGCCGTTTCCAATTGCACGGACATCGCCCAATCCTGTTGGTGGGCGGGGCGACCGGCATGATCGGGGATCCATCCGGCCGCAATGAAGAGCGCCAATTGCAGTCGACGGAACAGATTGACCGCAATGTCGAATCGATCAAAAAACAAATGGAGCAGATCTTTGATTTCCAGACGGAGAACGGGGCGAAGATGGTCAATAACCGTGATTGGATCGGCGGCATGAGCGTCATTGAGTTCCTGCGCGATTACGGTAAATTGATTTCCGTCAATTACATGTTGGCGAAAGACTCGGTCGCATCGCGTCTCGAAGGCGGAATTTCGTTTACGGAGTTTTCCTATACCTTAATCCAAGCGATCGACTTCAACCATCTCTACAATGAATACAATTGCCGCGTTCAGATCGGCGGGTCGGATCAGTGGGGCAATATCACTTCAGGCCTTGAAGTGATCCGCAAGACGCACGAGGAAGAAGCAAAAGCGTTCGGCATCACGATTCCGCTCGTGACAAAAGCGGACGGCACGAAATTCGGGAAGACAGCGGGCGGGGCCGTATGGCTCGATGCGAAAAAAACTTCGCCGTATGAGTTTTACCAGTTCTGGATCAATACGGCGGATGCGGATGTCGTCAAATACTTGAAGATCTTCACGTTCATCGAAAAAGAACAAATCGAAAACTTGGCAGAAAGTGTCGAAACCGAAGCACACCTAAGAAAAGCGCAAACGGTCCTCGCGGAGGAAATGACGAAGCTCATCCACGGGGAAGAGGCGCTAGCGGATGCACAGCGTATTACGAAAGCCTTGTTCAGCGGCGACCTGAAAAGCTTGAGCGCAAATGAAATGAAGGCGGCATTCAAAGACGTTCCTTCTGTCGAGATGCCGAAAGAGGCGAAGCCGATCGTCGATTTGATCGTCGATGGGAAAGTATCGCCATCGAAACGCCAAGCTCGCGAAGACATCGCGAATGGGGCAATCTCCATTAACGGGGAGAAAATCCGTGACCTGGACTACGTCGTCGATGAAAAAGACCGTTTGGATGATGAATTCGCGATCGTCCGCCGCGGCAAGAAGAAATACCATATGGTCCATTTTGTTTAAATACGGAAGCCGCTTGCAGCTGCAAGCGGCTTTTTTAATGTGCATGCGGGTGTTTAATGCCCTTTCGACGGGGAAACACAGTCACTAGATACATGAACAGGATTCCAAACCATTCAAGGGAGGATGATAGGCATGTCACGAGTTGTCGGATCATACGGTACGGAAATGGAAGCGGTGGAAGTCATAGAGGATCTTCAGCGGCAAGGTTACCGGGATGAGGATATTTCAGTTCTCAGCAAAGATAAAAGAGACGTGGAGCGTGTAACGGAAGAAACCGGCACACAAGCTGGGGAAGGAGCTGCTGCAGGTGCTGCTACGGGCGGAGCATTAGGCGGTCTCGGCGGCGTCTTGGCGGGACTCGGTGCATTGGCGATTCCTGGCATCGGCCCAATTGTCGCAGCCGGGCCGATTGCAGCCGGCCTGACAGGCGCAGCGGCAGGAGCAGGCGTAGGCGGGATAGCCGGTGCCTTGATCGGCCTCGGCGTGCCGGAAGATGAAGCAAAAGGCTATGAAGACCAGTTCAAGGAAGGGCGGATACTCGTCTTGGTGGAAGAGGATGGGGCGAAGCAGCCTGACCGCAATGACGTGGACAGATTTACGGAAAAGGAAGATCCGTTGATCGGTACGGAACGCTCAACGAATATCCGCGGCGATGCCGGGCCAGGACGCGACCGGCTCTGAAGATCCGCACCCAAAAACCCCGCAGCGCTTTAATGGCGCTGCGGGGTTTTGGATGTCCCGGATTTATGCATGTGATTGCTTTTCCTTGATGAAGGATGGGAGCGGGAAGTCTTCGAAAGCTTGTGGATGGACAAGCTTGCCGAGCTTGATCGCCCCTTCGATCAGCCGTGGCGACGGCCGGCAGAACAAAGCCTCTTCCATGACGTGGATGTGTTCGATCGCTTTCATCGATTGCCAGTCCGGGCGTTTCAGTACGAGTTCCGGCTTTACTTTCGAGGTCATGATGCCGACCCAAGCGAGGAGGATGAAGTCCGGCTCGCGTTTTCTCACGGCTTCCCAGTCGGTTTGGATGTTCGCGGTTTCCTCGTCCTCGAAACAATTGTGGGCGCCGACAAGCCGGCTGATTTCACTGAGCCAATTGACGCCTCCCGGAGTGAAGACCGGTTTCGGCCACCATTCCCAGTACAAGGAAGGCGAGGAAGATGTGCTGTCGCCGCGTCTTTTAAGTTCAGCGATAGCGGCGTCATATTCCGCGAGGACCGCCGCGCTGTCGAAATGGATGGCTTCGGCCACCGTTTCCAGGTCGTGTCGGATGTCGGCGAGTGATTGCGGGTCCAGGATGAGGTGCGGAATGTTGCGTTTTTCGAGCTCTTCGATATTTTTTTCCATGCCGGGCACGCTGAGCGATGCCAATACAAGGTCCGGCGCCAAGGCTTCGACTTCATCCATTCGTATGGATAGGTCCGGGCCGAGGCGCGGAAGCCGTTCGATGCTCTTCGGCCAGTCGGAATAATCATCGACGCCGACCAGCAAATGATCGGCATTCAAAAAAGCGAGCAACTCGGTATTGCTAGGGCATATGGATACGATTCTCATAAAGATGCCTCCTTTATATGGCTACAGTGTAGCATAGCTTGGAGGAGGAATCGACGGAACGGCAAGAGCTGGCGATTTTCAATCGCTAAGCTTAAACTATTTATCAGGCATAGGACGGCACAGTTAAGAACGTGGATCCGGCTTGATTGAGAAGGGAGAGGGAACGGTGGATGCAGGAAAGATTATTTTATTGAATGGGGTCTCGAGCTCTGGAAAGTCGAGCTTGGCGAAAGAATTAGCTTATCAGCTGGAGAGTTACTTTCATTTAAGTATCGATGACTTTGACTTGGTGATCGAAAAAATGGAAGACCGCAACACGGAAAAGCTGATTCCGATTCCGACGGAAGTGTTTTTTCATGAGGCCGTCAGGATGTTCTCGGATAAAGGGGTCCATTTAGTGGTGGATCAAATTCTACATGATGAAGAAACGATTTCGCACCTCCTATCCGTGCTGAAGGGCTATCCTGTCTTGTTTGTGGGAGTTCATTGCCCTGCAGAGGAAATCGACCGGCGTGAAAAAAACAGGGGAGACCGCCCAATCGGCCAAGGCCGGGCCCAACTAGCGTTTGTCCACCGCCAAAACGAAACCTATGATATTGAAGTCAATACAGGAGAAATCCCGCTTAAGGCGGCGGCTGAAAAAATCATCAACAGGCTGGAAAGCGGAGAAGCTCTTAATGGCTGGCAGGCTTTAGGGAGACAGCGGGCTGGCGGCCTGCTATAAATAGCCACAAAAAACCCTCCAGGAGAACCTGGAGGGTTTTCGTCAATCATTAACGTGAGTAGAACTCAACGATCAATTGTTCGTTGATTTCAGCAGACAATTCGCTGCGCTCTGGGAGACGGACGAATGTGCCTTCTTTTTTGTCAGCGTCGATTGAAACGTATTCTGGAACGAAGCTGTTCACTTCGATCGCTTCGTTGACTACATCAAGGTTGTTGGACTTTTCGCGGAAAGCGATAGTTTGTCCTGGTTTTACGCTGTAAGACGGAATGTCTACGCGTTTGCCGTCAACAAGGATGTGGCCGTGGTTTACCAATTGGCGGGCTTGGCGGCGAGTGCGCGCAAGGCCGAGGCGGTAAACGACGTTATCAAGGCGTGTTTCAAGCAAGATCATGAAGTTCTCACCGTGTTTGCCTTCCATTTTACCGGCTTTGTTGAACAAAGTTTTGAACTGGCGTTCGTTAACTCCGTACATGAAGCGCAATTTTTGTTTTTCCTGCAATTGCAAACCGTATTCAGAAACTTTACGGCGTTGGTTAGCACCGTGCTGACCTGGTGCGTAAGGGCGTTTTTCGAGTTCTTTACCTGTGCCGCTCAAAGAAATTCCAAGGCGACGTGACAGTTTCCATGCTGGACCTGTATAACGAGACATAATGAGTCTCCTCCTCTGATTTGGTTTTTAGAGTAAAATAAAAACCAGATGTATTCATGCTGCAAGCCATTTTGTTTTCATGTACCTTCGCTCAGCAGCCAAGAGTTACGCGATACACCTCTGTCTAGACGAAAGCGCCGGAAATCCGGTTCATGCTTTTCTGGACAAGGAACAAAATGGGCAAACCCGCACATACAACTGCTGCGATTATTTTACACAAAGGCTAGTATACCCGATTTCGGCTGCGGCAGTCAATGGATAAAGGACAGGAATTGCAGAAATGAGGCTTTCTTTTTCCGGGCCCTCAGAGTAAAATGGAGATAGTTGTAAATGTAAGCGCTTTCTATTTTCAGTGAGGGGTGTATGAATGATGAAACAAAAGAAGAAATTTGAAACGGCAGTGATTCACGAGGGTTATGACAGTTCTGTGCATCATGACAGCCTGGCCACACCGCTTTACCAAACGTCGACGTATTCGTTCTTGAATGCCGAGCAAGGGGAAGCCCGGTTTGCCGGGGAACAGGACGGAAATATCTACTCGCGTCTCGGCAATCCGACAGTGCGCGTCTTGGAACAGCGGATGGCGGAGATTGAAGGAGGGGAAGCTGCACTGGCGTTCGGGTCGGGGATGGCCGCTGTCAGTGCCATCCTTGTCCACTTGACGAAAGCGGGCGACCATGTGCTATGTTCGCGCGGAATCTATGGCTGCACATTCGGGTTATTGGAAATCATGGAAGAAAAGTACGGCATTACGCATTCGCTGATTGCCATGACGACGGAACAGCAGATTGAACAGGCGATCCGGCCGGAGACGAAAGTCATCTATGTCGAAACACCGATCAATCCGACCATGGAGCTCGTCAATTTGCGAGCGGTCGAGGCAGCCGCCAAAAAACACGGCTTGCGGGTGGTCGTCGATAATACGTTCAGCTCGCCGTATTTGCAAAACCCGCTCGAGTTCGGCGCGGATTTTGTGCTCCATAGCGCCACTAAGTATTTGAATGGCCACGGCGATGTCATCGGCGGGGTGTTAGTGGGAGCGGATGCGGAAGAGATGCAGACGATCCGCATGACCGTACAGAAAGATTTCGGGGGCATCATGTCGCCATTCGATGCCTGGCTATTGATCCGAGGATTGAAGACCTTGCATGTGCGCATGGACCGCCACATCGATAACGCGGAAAAAGTCGTCGCCTTTCTCCACGGCGAACAGGCAGTAAAGCGCATTTTGTATCCATTCGACGCAGGGCACCCGCAAGTGTCGATTGCAAAAGACCAGATGCGCCGCGGTGGCGGATTGATTTCCTTCGAGCTCGAAGGCGGAAAGAAACAGGCCCAGGAGTTCTTGAACGCGCTGTCGCTCATCAAGATTGCGGTCAGTCTCGGCGATGCCGAAACCTTGATCCAGCATCCGGCAACGATGACCCATGCGGTCGTGCCTCCGGAAGAGCGGGAAAAGATGGGGATCAGCGATTCACTCGTCCGCTTGTCGGTGGGGCTTGAGAACGTCGAGGACATTATGGCCGATCTCGAGCGGGCATTTGCGCACATCAAATCCAATTTGCAGGAAATCTAAAAAAGATCCCGGCAGACTAGCTGCCGGGATCTTTCATGCGTTTAGATGTGTTTCAATAATGTTTCCGCGAACTTTTCGAGCCCGTTGCGGTCTTCTTCCGTGAAACGGGCAAGTTCCGGGCTATCGATATCGAGTACGCCGTATGCTTCGCCGTCTTTGAATAGAGGAACCACGATCTCCGAGCGGGAAGCGGCATCGCATGCGATATGTCCCGGGAATGCATGGACATCATCGACCAACATCGTTTCGTTCTGGGCGATCGCTGTGCCGCATACCCCTTTTCCGACCGGGATGCGCACGCAAGCCGGCATTCCCTGGAAGGGGCCGAGGACGAGTTCGCCGTCTTCCATCAAATAGAATCCGACCCAGTTGATGCGATCGAGGAACTGGCCAAGAAGTGCAGAAGCGTTCGATAAATTGGCGATGCGGTTCGGTTCGCCTGCAAGCAAAGCGTCCAGTTGTTTAATGAGCAAATTGTATTGCTCTTCGCGTGTGCCGCTGTAAGTGGATGTAGCAAACATGGAATCATCTCATTTCTGAAAGTTTCTATTTAATAGTGTTCAGTATAAAAGCGTTCAGCGTATTTGTGCAAGCCTTCGGCACTATGGGCATCCGACCCGAAGACGAGCGGGATGCCAAGCTCGCGCGCATAGGCGATATAGGGCTCCGGCGGATAGAATTCCAGGCAGCCGGGTTTAGAGAGCCCTGCGGAATTGACATCCAGTTCGTAGCCGTGTTCTTTTATCATCCTGAGGATTCTGCGGATCCGGGCCTCGTCGTCGACCGCCTCCTTATGGACATGCTGAAACTTGTGGCATAAAGTCGGATGTCCGATGCGTTTCGGTTTATGTGGGCCAAGATCCGCCAATATGGAAGCCTCGACGGTATCATAATATAGATCATAGACAGCCTCTACGGAACCCATGTCTTTCGCGAGTGCCATAAACACTTCAGCGCTGAAATCGCAGCAGATATAGCGATCCCTGTAGCGCAGGAAATGGACCGATAGGATCGCATCTTCCAGTTTTGGGCCGGCCTGTTCCAGCAGCTGGGCTGTCTGTTTTTCAAATCCCTGGATATAATCCACTTCAAGCCCACTGCGGATCCGCATGTGGGGCGCTTGCTTTTTCGCCTCATCCAGCGCCTCGAAATAGGCAGGCAAATCGACGATGTCCATGCCGCTGTCTTGATCGGGTGTTGTATCCGCAAAGCCTTGCGGCAAGGGGGCGTGCTCGGTAAAGCTGATGTCCGTGAATCCGCTTTTTCCGGCTTTCTCGATATAGGCACGGAACGGATCGCTTGTTCCGTGAGGGCAGAACGGGGTATGGATATGGCCGTCACGTTTACTCATAAAGTTCACCATCTTTTCATTTTGATAAAATTATTCCCTGTTTTCTTCTAATTTGGCAAACAAAAGAGTAGAATACATGTTAAAATGAAAGAATCATTAAACATACTTATGTAACCGGTAATGTATTTGGAACAGGGGGCTAAATGACTTATGATGGAGTATATCATCATTGCGGTCATCATTCTATTGGCGCTGCTTATCATCGGCATGGTGTTTCGAAAAAAACACAATGCGGAAATCGAGCGTCTGGAACAACTGAAACTGCAACTTAAAGAGAAACCGATTATGGAAGAACTCACCAAAGTGAAACAATTGAACTTGAATGGCCAGACAGAGGAAATGTTCGAGCGCTGGCGCAATAAATGGGACGAAATCATGGATGTCGATATCCCGAAAATAGACGCAACGCTCTATGACGCAGAAGAATCGATCAAACGCTTCAATTTCCCGAAAGCTTCCAAGCTGGAAAAACAAGCCGAAGAGAAAATAGATGATACAGACAAGCAAATTGCGGTGATTTTCTCGGAACTGGACGAATTGATCGGCAGTGAAGAGAAAAACCGAAGTGAAATGGACATGATCCAGGACAAGTACGTGCGCGCACGCAAAAACCTGCTTGCGCATAAATCTTCATACGGCGCAGCGGCCGGGCCGCTTGAAAAGCGCCTGGAGTCGTTTGTCCAGCGCTTCGAGGAATATGATCAGCTGACGGAGGAAGGCAATTACTTAAGAGCGCGGGAGACGGTCATCAATTTATCCGCAGACAGCGCACAAGCCTTTATGCTGGTGGATGACATCCCGATGATGCTGGCGGAAATCGACGACAAGATTCCCCAGGATTTGGCTCAGCTGCGGCAAGGCAAACAGGAGATGGAAGAGCAGTCCTATTACCTCAACCACCTCGGATTGACCGAAAAGATCGAGGAGATCGAACAAGAGCTTGCAGGATTGAAAAAACAACTGGAGACTTTGGAAGTGTCCGATAGCAAGAAGCAAATCGATGAAATCAAGGACCGGATCGATGCGATGTACGACCTGCTTGAGAAAGAAGTGGCTGCAAAACACTATATCGATCAACATCTGATGGATACGGAGCGCCACTTGCAAGTGGTGGCCCGGGACACCCAGGAACTGGAAGAGGAAAGCCGTTACGTACAACATAGCTACAAAATCACGGACCAGGAAGCAGCGATTCCGAAAACCTGCCTCGAGAAAGTGGAGCAGCTGGCAAAACGCTTCGAACTCTTGGCGAACCGCCTGGAAGAAGACCAGTCCGCGTATTCAAGCCTGCAGGACGAATTGATGCATATCCGCGAAGACTTGTCGATCGTCGATTCCACACAGATGGACTTTACCGATGCGCTGAAAAACCTGCGCGTCGAGGAAAACAAAGCCCGCATACATGTGGAAGAATTGAGGCGCCGCCTTCAGGAAACGGACCGCATGCTGCATAAAGCGAACATCCCGGGCATTCCGGAAGATATGGATGTCCGCCTCGAGGAAGCGGAAGAGCATCTGTTTGTCGCGATGCGCGCGCTTCGCGAAGTGCCGCTGAATATGAAGCTAGTCGATAATTACATGGAACAGGCAGAGACAAGCATTACGGACGTTGAAGCCAAAGCGAAAGAAATGATTGAAAACGTCTTGCTTGTAGAACGCATCATCCAATACGGAAACCGTTACCGGAAAACGAACCCCCAGCTTCACGCCAATCTTTTGGAAGCGGAAGAATCATTCCGCCAAATGCGCTATACGAAAGCGCTCGAAGAAGCGGCGACGGCTGTCGAGAATTTCGAACCCGGCTCGATGAAACGCATTGAAGTTCTCGTCAAGGAAAACGACTAAGAAAATAACGAAACCACCAGCAGACAAGCTGGTGGTTTTCTTTTCGGAGGGATTGCAATGATCTATTTGGACAATAGCGCAACGACAGAGCCGAATCCGCAAGTGCTCGAAACATACTTGAAGGCGAGCAGCCGCTATTTCGCGAATCCGGCATCGCTTCACCGCATGGGAAATGAAGCGGAAGATCTGCTCGAATCAGCACGCAGCCAGATCAAAGGCCTGCTCGGCTGTGAGCGCATCATTTTCACATCCGGCGGAACTGAAGCGAATAACCTGGCGATCCGGGGCGCGGCCTATGCCAATCAAGAAAAAGGACGCCATATCATCTCATGCAGGACTGAACACCCGTCGGTCCTGGAACCGTTGAAGCAACTTGAAAAAGAAGGATTTGAAATCACCCTGCTGCCGGTCGGCCGGGATGGGGCGATCGACCTTGGCGAATTAGAGCAGACGCTTCGCGACGACACGATCCTCGTAAGCTTAATGCAAGTCAATAACGAGGTCGGCACCATGCATCCGCTGGCACGTATTCGGAGCATGCTTGAAAATCACCGTACGCTATTCCATGTCGACGCCGTGCAAGGCGTTGGCAAATTGCCGCTTAGCGAGCAGGAGATGCCGGATTTATTGACTGTCTCTGCACATAAACTGCATGGATTGAAGAACAGTGGGATCCTGGCGGTCAATAAAGCGGAACTCGTGCCGATCTTGTTCGGGGGCGGCCAAGAAGGCGGGCTTCGCAGCGGGACGGTCTCCGTGCCGAACGCGGCGGCGCTGGCGAAAGCATTGCGCCTTGCAACACCCAAGCCAGATCACCTAGAATGGAATGCGGAATTGCGCACTTTTTTCTCTGGATACAGGGACATTTACATCGTCAGCCCATCCGGCGCCGCACCGCATATCCTTGCGGTTGCCATCAAAGGTGTGCGCGGGGAGACTTTGGTTGGGGCCTTGCAGCAAGAAGGCGTCATCGTCTCCACTTCAAGCGCCTGTTCTTCCAGGAACAGGCAGGCAAGCCACGTCATTGAAGCGATCGGCTTGCCGCGCGAATACCGGGATGGCACGATCCGCATCAGCTTCGGCGCCATGACTACCCGAGAAGACATTATCGAACTTAAGAAACGTTTCCATAAAGCGCATCAATTGATCAAAGGAGTCGAGCAATCATGAAAACTAACCAAATTCTTATCCGGTATGGCGAGCTGTCGACAAAAGGCCGCAACCGGAAATCGTTCATCTCGCGGCTCCGGAATAATATCCAGACTTTATTCGCAGGTACCCCGACACTTCGCATCAAAGCCGAACGCGACCGGATGTTCTTGTTCTGCGACGACGAACAAGGCATGGAAGACATTCTGGAGCGCTTGCCTCATGTATTCGGCATCCAGTCATTCAGCCCTGTCACCCAGACCAGCCTGGATCTGGATGACATGAAACAAACGGCTTTGTCGATCATCAGTAAAATGGACACTGACGGCAAGAGTTTCAAGGTTTCAGTCAAAAGGCCGTATAAGGAATTTCCTTATGAAAAACCCGAAATCATGCGCGCGATTGGCGGCTATGTACTTGGCAACACGCCCGAACTGACTGTGGCGATGAAAAACCCCGACATCGATTTGAGTGTCGAAATCCGGCAGGACGCCGCTTATATGATGGCTGAAACGATCCAAGGCGCTGCAGGCTTGCCGATCGGCGCAGGCGGCAGGGCGCTGTTGATGCTGTCAGGCGGCATCGACAGCCCCGTTGCCGGTTATCATATGCTGAAGCGGGGCGTACGGCTTGAATTGATCCATTTCTTCAGCCCGCCATTTACGACCGAGCGTGCCAAAGAAAAGGTGATGGACCTGGCTGAGAGATTAAGCGGTTTCGGTTCACCGGTGACTTTGCACATCATCCCGTTCACCGAAATCCAGCAGGAAGTCCATAAGCAAGTGCCCGACAATATCACGATGACGTCGACACGCCGTATGATGATGCGCATAGCGGATGCGGTACGCGCAAAGACCGACTCGAAAGCGATCATCACCGGCGAAAGCCTTGGCCAAGTCGCCAGCCAGACGCTTGAGAGCCTGCAGGCGATCAACGCCGTGACGACGACGCCGATCTTGCGCCCCTTGATCGCACACGACAAACTCGAAATCATCGAAACGGCGCAAGCAATCGGCACATACGATATATCCATCCGCCCATACGAGGATTGCTGCACGATCTTCACGCCGGCCAACCCGAAAACGAAACCGAAAACGGATAAAGTCGAGCACTATGAGAGCTTCGTGTCGTTCGATGAGATGATCGCTCAAGCTGTGGCGGAGCGCGAGATTATCGAATTCCCGAGAAAGAAAGAACAGAGTTTCGACGATTTGCTGTAACCTGTTTTATACAAAAAGCCCGGCCAAGAACAAGCTTTATGTTCTTGCCGGGCTTTTGTCATGGGGTAGATTCGTTATTCTATTAGAACAAACACTCGAAATATTGATATTCATCTGAGAAGAAAAATAATGGAGTGCATTTTATTGTGCAGTGATACCAACTACGGTTAAGGAGATTCATTTAAAATAATTATTTTGAATAATTAAATATTTATTGTATAATAATATAAGAATAATATCAGTTAGAAGCAAAGGGGAGAATGGGATGAAACGCGAACAATTGCTGGCACCTGAAAACTATAACTTGGTGGAAGAATTCGAACGGTTTGCGATAGGAGATGGACGCAAGGCGATCATTTGGGAGAATGACAAAGGGGAAAAGCAAGAAGTTACATACGATGAATTGATCCACCAGGCGAACCGGGCAGCGAACAGCTTTGAAAAAGCAGGCCTAAGAAAAGGCGATGTCGTGTTGGTCATGGTGCCCCGCCTTATCGAGGCATATGTGGTTTATGTAGGCGCATTGAAAGCAGGGCTCGTCGTCATACCAAGTTCTGAAATGCTGCGGGCGAAAGACATATCTTACCGCCTGAACCATAGTGAGGCAAAAGCGGTCATTGCGTATGAACCGTTTCTGGGCCAATTCGAGGGAGTCGCGGAAATGGATGGGCTGACGAACTTCGTCATCGGCCAGGGACCGGATTCCTGGATTTCATTGACGGACGAAATGGCTTCAGCTTCTGACCAGTATGAAGCGGCAACGACCAAGAATGACGATATGGCGTTCCTTTCCTATACATCGGGGACGACGGGAAATCCAAAAGGCGTCGTCCATAGCCATGGCTGGGCTTACGCACATTTACGCACTTCCGCAGAGCACTGGCTAGGTGCAAAAAAAGGGGATCTCGTGTGGGCGACGGCGAGCCCGGGCTGGCAAAAATGGATCTGGAGCCCGTTCCTTGCAACACTCGGAAGCGGGGCGACGGCATTTGTCTATAACGGCAAATTCGACCCGGCTGTCTATCTGGAATTACTCGAACAGCGGAAAATCAATGTGCTGTGCTGCACCCCGACAGAATACCGCTTGATGGCGAAGCAGAAAGATTTGGCGAACTACGATTTAAGCTCACTCAACAGTGCCGTGTCGGCTGGCGAACCTTTGAATGCCGAAGTGATCGATGTGTTCCGGAAGCATTTTGGCCTGGACGTGCGTGACGGCTATGGGCAAACCGAAAACACATTGCTTGTCGGCACGATGAAAGGCACTGAAGGGCGTAAAGGTTCGATGGGCAAACCGACGCCTGGCAACCGGGTGGAAATCATCGATGACAACGGGGTGCCTTGCGCAGTTGGAGAAGTCGGGGACATTGCCGTGCACGTCGAGACGCCGGCGTTGTTCAAGGAATATTTTAAAGACGCAGAGCGGACGCAAATGCAGTTCCGTGGGGATTATTATGTGACTGGCGATAAAGCATCAAAAGACGAAGACGGCTTTTTCTGGTTCGAAGGGCGCGGTGATGACATCATCATTTCCTCGGGCTACACAATCGGGCCGTTCGAAGTGGAAGATGCGCTCGTCAAGCACCCAGCAGTACAGGAATGTGCCGTCGTCGGTTCACCAGATGAAATCCGGGGGGCGATCGTGAAAGCTTTCGTCGTCTTGACCGACGGCCAGGAAGGCGGAGAAGGGCTCGTCACCGAACTCCAGAATCATGTCAAGGATTTGACGGCGCCGTATAAATACCCGCGCGCGATCGAGTTCCGCACCGAACTGCCGAAAACGGCATCCGGCAAGATCCGCCGAGTCGAACTGCGGCAAGCGGAAAATGCAAAAAAATAATGACTTTGCCAAAAGCTCCCGTTCGCACCGGGGGCTTTTGCTGTATTTACTTTCCAATAGGGCAGGCATATAATGGGTCTATTATTTCGTGAATAAAAATACTTTAAGAATGGTGCGCGATGCGAAGATGACTGAAGAGAAAAAAGGAACATTGCTGACGATTTTGACCTATACGATCTGGGGGTTCCTGCCGATATTCTGGAAGCAAGTCGACCATGTGCCCGCCGATGAATTATTGGCCGGCCGTATTTTTTGGGCGTTTTGGCTGACGCTTGGCTTTATCGTGCTGACTGGGGGCGGCAAGCGGTTTATGGATGATGTAAAGTCTTTGTGGAAATCGAAGAAAACCTTCTTCCTGCTCATGCTTGCTTCGTTCCTGATTTCGGCTAATTGGTTTTTCTATATTTATGCGGTGACCAACGACCGGATCGTCGAGACGAGCCTCGGCTATTACATCAACCCGCTCATTTCCGTGTTGCTCGGTTCGTTCTTCTTAAAGGAAAAACTTTCGCCTGCCGTAAAGGCCGCTTTTGTGCTTGCCGCTATCGGCGTGGCGGTCATCACGATTTCCTACGGGACTTTGCCGTGGCTGGCGCTCGGCATGGCATTCAGCTTTGCGTTCTATGGATTGATCAAGAAAACCATCCAGCTGAATGCATTAAGGGGCCTGGCGATCGAGACGATGTTCGTGCTCCCGTTTGCGACCGCCTATTATATCTATCTGTTTTCGATCGATCGTGCGGCATTCCTGCATAGCGGCGTGCCGACTGACCTGCTTGTCATCCTGAGCGGATTCCTGACCGCCTTGCCTTTATTATTGTTTGCCATGGGGGCGCCGCTGATCCCTCTGTACATGATCGGCTTCCTCCAATACATTGCCCCGAGCTTGATGCTATTGATCGGCGTCTTTCTGTACGGGGAGGCATTCGGCGTAATTTCGATCATTTCCTTCTCCTTTATCTGGAGTGCTTTGATCCTGTTCACGGGTTCGAAAATCGTGGAAGCGAGGCGGATGAGAAAAAACCCACATTTAGCCGGCGCTGAATTTAGCGGAAAGTGAAACATTTTGAATGCTGTTGCGTATAGTTGAATGGAATACTTAAGGAGGGAACTGAAACATGATGAACACAAAACGATGGATTGCCTTGCTTGCCGCTGCTGCATTGCTGGTGATATCCCTAGTCATTAACTCAGCCTTTTCAGTGCTGCAGTCGGATTTCACTGCCGGCTTTGACGATTGGACAGGCATGGAACAGACGGCTTTGAGCGAACAAGTACTTGAGCCAGGCGATGCCTCCAACCGCATTGCCGTGCTGAACGTGGACGGGGCGATACAGGACACAGGCGAAGCTTCCGTTTTTGCGGCTGCCGGCTATAACCATGATTTGTTCATGGAGCAATTGCAAGCCGTTAAGGAAGACAGCAGCGTCAAAGGCATTGTCCTGCAAGTCAATTCCCCTGGCGGAGGCGTGGTCGAGTCCGCTCAGATCCACGATAAGATCAAGGAAATCCAGGAAGAAACCGGAAAGCCGCTTTATGTCTCGATGGGCGCAATGGCTGCATCAGGCGGTTATTATATTGCCGCTCCGGCTGAAAAGATTTTCGTCAGCGAAGAAACCTTGACAGGATCGATCGGCGTCATCATGCAAAGCGTCAATTACGGCGAATTGGCAGATCGCTACGGGGTGGATTTCGTCACCATCAAATCAGGGCCATACAAAGACATCATGAGCCCGACGCGTGAAATGACCGATGAAGAACGGGCACTCTTGCAGGACATGCTCGACAGTTCCTATGAAGAGTTCGTCGATGTTATCGAGGAAGGCCGTGATATGACAGAAGAAGAAGTGAAAGAATACGCAGACGGGCGCATCATGAATGGACGCCAGGCAGTCGAGGCGAACCTTGCCGATGATTTCGGATTTGCGGAAGACGTCATCCAGGCGATGCGCGATGATTTCGATCTAGCCGACGGTGAAGTGTTCGAATACGGTGCCGGTGACGACTGGGCTTCACTCTTCGCGATGAAGGCAGGCTCATTCTTCGGCATGGATATGGAAACGAAGTTCATCTCGGATATGCTGTCCCAAAACAGCGGGCCGCGCATGATGTATCTATACGGTGAAAACTAAGGAGGTGGAGAAGCATGACTGATCACGTCAATAATGATGCGGCGGAGCGGGAGGCTGCACCTCCGCCGGTCCGGCCGGAAAACGATACGGTTCTTTTCTATGAACGCAAGCCGGCAGGATTTTGGATGCGCTTCTGGGCTTATTTAATCGATCTCCTGGTGATTTCGGCAGTGTCTTCTATTTTGATACGCCCATTGTTTGCGCTATTCGGATGGGAGACCTCAGAGAGCGTATGGTATGCGCCATACGCGATCCTGACAGCTATCGTTTTTTACGGCTACTTTGTCCTGATGACCAAGTTCTTCTCGCAGACAATCGGCAAGATGATTTTCGGGCTGCGCGTCGTTTCGCTGAAAACGGATCGCTTATCATGGCCCACGTTATTGTTCCGCGAATGGATCGGCCGTTTTATCTCGGTGACGATCCTGCCCCTGTATTGGATTGTCGGGTTCACCCCTTTGAAACAAGGGGTGCATGATTTCATCGCGGATACGACCGTCGTCCACGAGGAATCCTACCGCAAACAGCAGATGGCGAGAAAACGCCTGGAAGGGTCTCGGTTGCAAGAGAGTGAAAGCATTTAGTATGATAAAGGTAATCTGAAAGGGAGGCGTTGCAATTTGGTACAAATCACATTCAAGCAAAACCCTGTAACATTGCCAGGAAATGAAGTGAAAGTGGGCGATGCGGCACCGGATTTCACGGTGCTATCGAACAGCCTGGAACCGAAGACACTTAGCGATTTCAAAGGCAAAGTGCTGTTGATCAGTGTCGTCCCGTCGCTAGATACAGGAGTATGTTCCGATCAGACGAAACGTTTCAGCGAAGAAGCAGCTTCACTTGGAGAAGACGTCGAAGTACTGACGGTTTCCTGTGACTTGCCATTTGCGCAGAAGCGCTGGACAGAGATCAATGGGGTGGACTCGATCACGACGCTGTCCGACCACCGCGATCTTTCATTCGGTGAAGCTTACGGCTTGACGATGCAGGAGCTGCGTTTATTGGCACGTTCCATTTTCGTTGTCGACAAAGACGGAAAAGTGACGTATGTGGAATATGTAGCAGAAGGCACCGATCACCCGGATTACGACAAAGCACTCGCAGCGGTAAAAGAGCTGACAAACTAATACCAGGAACCCACTCTAGCCGAGTGGGTTTCCTTATTGAGGACGGAGATTTATGAATTCATCAATGGAAAGCATCTTTACGGCAATCGACAATGAAACCGTGTCGATCCAAAAACAGGAAGAAACTTCCTATCTCGAAAGCCTGCTTACGACGACTGAGCGCTGGCTGGACGGGCAATTGACTATTGCTGAAGGCGGTACAAAAGAAGATATGCGAAAAGCGATTCAATTGGCGATTTTGAAAGGCATGAAAGAGCATGTCCAGCCCCATCACCAAATGACGCCCGATGCCCTGGGCCTGTTGATCGGCTATCTAGTGGAACTATTCGTCAAGGAGCAGCAAGCGACGGTTCTTGACCCGGCAGCGGGCACAGGGAACCTGCTGTTTACGGTGATGAATTATTTGGATGGCCGCATGAGCGGGACCGCTGTGGAACTGGATGATCTCTTGATTCGCCTCGCTTCGAATATCGGCAACTTGATTGAACAGCCAGTGACGTTTTATTTGCAGGACGCGCTGCAGCCGCTATTGATCGACCCGGTCGACTGCGTCGTTTCCGATTTGCCTGTCGGTTATTACCCGGACGAAGCCACTGCATCGAATTATGAGCTGAAAGCGGACGAAGGCATGTCCTATGCCCATCACCTGTTCATCGAGCAATCCTTGAAGCATACGAAAGAAGGCGGCTATTTGTTCTTTGTCATTCCACGGAACATTTTCGAATCGCCACTTGCCGGCCAATTGCATAGCTTCCTGAAACACCAGGCACATATACAGGCCGTGATGGAACTGCCGGAGAATATCTTCAAAAATGCCCAGCACGCAAAAGCCATCTTGGTTTTGCAGAAGAAAAAGGACGGCTTGAAAGCGCCGAAGGAAGTGCTCCTAGCGCGCGTCCCGAATATGTCGAAGCCGGAAACGATGGCGAAATTCTTCACGCAGGTCAATGGATGGTTCAAAGAGAATAAATAATGGCACAAGCCGGTCCTATTGCATAGGGCCGGCTTTTTCGTTTCCGAAAAAAGGCAGGAACTTTCGGGGAAATGGCGAATAGCGTAAAGAGAGAAGATCATGATCAGTTTGAAAGGAGTGGGAATATGTATCAGCAAATTTTGTTGGCTGTCGATGGTTCGGAAAACTCAATCCGCGCGGCAAGGGAAGCGGTAAAGATTGCAAGCCTGGTTGAAGGGGCGGAAGTGACGGTCGTTTATGTCTCCGATTACAAGGAAGATGAGAATGAAGTGATCCACGATGCTTCGGCGATGGAATTCGATTTGGCAAGGCGGAAAAAAATCCAGCCGGTAACCGAAATGCTCGACAGGGAGAAAATATTCCATCATGTCGAAGTGCTGCATGGCATACCCGGACCGGCAATCGTGCAGATGACGAAAGACAAGCAATACGACCTGCTTGTCATCGGCAGCCGCGGGTTGTCGCCGATCCGTGAAGTGATGCTCGGCAGCGTCAGCCATAAAGCCGTCAATCATGCAGAATGCCCGGTCCTTGTGGTCAGATGAAACCGGCCCATCACAGCACGTGGCGATTTGATATACTAAGAAGATCTATCGGTGCATAACGCATCGTGAATTTTAGGAGATGACAATGAAATGAATGAGTTGCCGAATTGCCCGAAATGCGGTTCTGAGTATACGTATGAAGACGCAGGAATGATGGTTTGCCCCGAGTGTGCATATGAATGGAACCCTGCCGAACAGCCGGAAGAAGAAGTGGTGCGCGATGCCGTCGGAAACATCCTGCAGGACGGAGATGCTGTTACGGTCATCAAGGATTTGAAAGTGAAAGGCAGTTCCAATCCCTTGAAAATCGGCACGAAAGTCAAAAGCATCCGTCTCGTTGAAGGAGACCATAATATCGATTGCAAGATCGATGGCTTCGGCGCGATGCAGCTGAAATCGGAATTCGTGAAAAAAGCCTGATTCCTTAAGTTCGGGCACGCAAAAATAAAAAACCGGCCATCCGCCTATTATGGGCGGATGGCCGGTTTTGTTTTGCGGCTCTTCAAACGCCGCGTTTATTGCCCCATAACAGTGTATGCAGCTGCGGCAGCACTTTGGCGTCGTTAAGAGGGGCGGAAGCCAAATGCCTGTCGATCAGCCATTGATAGCGCCCAAGTAGATGCTGTACCAGTTTCTCGTCTTCGGTCGTCTGCGTGTCGTCATTGCCGACTTGCAAAAAGAACGGGAATGACGGATAGCGCAGGTGGAGCTGTTCTGCGAAAAAGAAATCCGCTTCATCGAAAACGACGACTTTCAGGCTGGCTTGAGCCGATGACAGCCTGCCGAGCATCGCATCGAGCTTGGAATAGTCCAGAATCATGCCAGAGCTCGGGGGCTTCGGGGAGACGGTGACTTCATCGATTTCCGAAAGCCAATCCTGCCAGATGCTGCCTTGTGTTTCGACAGCGGTGCGCCAACCTTTTTCTTGGCATAATGCGACCAGTTCCGCGATGCCTTTGTGCAGTGCCGGGTTGCCTCCGGAGATGGTGACATGTGAAAAAGCGCCTTTTCCGAGCTCCTCGAGCTGCCGGGCAATTTCGCCTGCGGCCATCATGACGCTTTTCCCGGTGCCGTCCCAAGTGAACTTGGAATCGCACCATGAACAGGAATAATCGCAGCCGGCGGTCCGGACGAACATCGTCTTCTGTCCCATGACCATGCCTTCGCCTTGGATGGTCGGGCCGAATACTTCCATCACTGGGATCTTCATGAAGACACTCCTTTCGGCCGGTAGATGACATAGCTTGTCGGGGTTTCCCGGACGATGACTTGGATGCATTTCGGTTGGTTTTCCGAACGGTCGAGCGCGTCCTGGATCAGCTTATGTACTTGCTGTGCCAGCTGCTCGGTCGTCGGAAAAGTCTCTGTGAATTCCGGATGGTCATTCAATACGCTATGGTCATAGCGTTTATGGATCAAGTCTTTCAATTGCTTGAAGTCGATAAGAAAACCGATGCCGTTCAATTGGTCGCCGGCAATCGTGATATTCAAATGGTAAGTATGGCCATGCATTTCTGCGCATTTTCCGGCTTCATCGGCCGGGATATAATGCGCAGCGGAAAAATGCATATCTTTGTTCAATTCAAAGCTATAGGAATGTGGAACGGAAGGGTAGAATTGCTGCATCAAGACTTTGCACCTTCTTTTTTGGAAAGGTAAGTCTGCAAGCCTTCGTTGCGCAAGGCGCAGGCCGGGCATGTGCCGCAGCCTGCTGCCGGAATGCCGTGGTAGCAGGTCAAAGTTTCGTTCTGGACGAATTCGAATGCGCCGAGTTTGTCGGACAGTTCCCAAACCCCCGCTTTATCGAGCCACATGAGCGGCGTATGGATGACGAATTGCTTGTCCATCGATAAGTTGAGCGTGACATTGAGCGACCGGATGAAGGTATCCCGGCAATCCGGATAACCGCTGAAATCCGTCTCGCTGACGCCGGTCACGAGATGGCGGGCGCCGAATGCATCGGCGTAAATCGCCGCAAAAGACAGGAACAATAAATTGCGTCCGGGAACGAAAGTGGAAGGCGGGCCGTCCTCTTGCTCTTCGACATCAATCGATTTGCGCGTCAAGGCATTTGCGGATAATTGGTTGATAAGCCCCATATCGAGCACTTGAAGCGATACGCCGAGCGTCTCGGCGATGCGTCTTGCGTGGCCGATTTCCTGCGCATGGCGCTGGCCGTAATCGAAAGTGACGGCGAGCACTTCGCTGAATTCTCCGAGCGCCCAAAATAGGCAAGTAGTACTGTCTTGCCCACCGCTGAAGACAACGACTGCTTTTTCATTTTTCATTTAAATACAGCTCCTTAGTTTTTTAGAGAGGGAGTTTGCGAACCTCTTTGATGAAACAGTTACCATAATAGCATAATCAGGCAAGTTCCTGGGCTTTTTCATGTGTAGTGGAAGGGCGTCAGGGTATACAAGTGGTAAAAGGGAGGAGTAGGTGCAGATGAAAGCGATTGTCATTGACCAGTACGGGGGCAAGGAGCAATTGAAAGAACGTGAAGTGGAAACGCCGGCCATTTCAGCGCATCAAGTGTTGGTGGAAGTCCATGCGACTTCAGTCAACCCGATTGATTGGAAGCTGAGGGAAGGCTATTTGAAAGAAATGCTGCCATGGGAATTCCCGATCATTCTCGGATGGGATGTGGCAGGAGTCGTCAAGGAAGTAGGCGATGAGGTTAAACATTATCATCCAGGCGACCGGGTTTTTGCGCGTCCGGCCACCACACGGCAAGGGACATATGCAGAATTCGTCCCTGTAGATGAGAATCTGCTCGCCCGCATGCCGGAAAGCATGGGTTTTGAAGAAGGCGCAGCGATTCCATTGACAGGGCTAACTGCATGGCAATGCCTGGTGGAAATCGGACATATCAAGAAAGGCGATAAAGTCCTGATCCATGCAGGGGCTGGCGGCGTCGGCAGCATGGCGATCCAGATCGCCAACAGTATCGGCTGCTATGTAGCGACGACAGCGAGCGATAAAAATGACGAACTCGTCACTTCTCTCGGTGCGAACCACGTCATCGATTACCGCGAGGAGGATTTTGCGGATGTGCTGGAGGATTTCGATTTTGTATTGGATACGATGGGTGGAGAGACACTCGAAAAAAGTTATGGAGTCTTGAAACGGGGCGGCAAACTTGTCAGCATCGCCGGACAGCCTGATGAGGAAAAAGCGGAGAAGCTCGGTATCCATGTCAGCAGTTTCTGGTTGGAGCCTGACGGGCAACAATTGAAGAAGTTGGCCGATTTGTTTGTCAGCGGGGAAGTGAAGCCGGAAGTCGGCCGTATCTATCCGCTGACGGAGGAAGGGATGCGGGATGCGCACGAGCTAAGCGAATCCCACCATGCCAGAGGAAAAATTGTCATCAAAGTGAAGGAATAGACATAGAAAAAGCACACGGCTTGGATGGAAGCCGCGTGCTTTTATGTTTGTCATTCAGGTTTTCCGGAACGTTCTTCGGAATAATAATCGTCTGGTGCATCACTTTGCGCTTCATCTGTACGGACGACAAGCACGTCGCATTTAGAGGAACGGACGATATGCTCTGAAACACTGCCGATGAGGAAACGTTCGACTGCATTCAAACCGGTCGCACCACAGACGATCAAGTCGGCTTCGACTCGTTCAGCCAGCTCGCGGGGAATCATCGTTTTAGGGGAGCCGTAATCGACCACGATATTGACCTTTTCAACACCGCCGGCTTCAGCTTCTTTTTTATAGTCCCCGAGTAAGTCTTCAGCGAATTTCTGGGCACGGTCGGCAATCGAACGGTCGTAAGCTTCGATTGCGGCGAACGAACGGGTATCGATCACGTTCACCAAATTCAGCGTCGCATGGTTCCGGGTTGCGATGCCGATGGACTTTTTAAAAGCCCACTCCGCTTCTTTCGATCCGTCGACAGCTACCATGATTTGATTATACTTTAATGTCATCTGTACATTCCTCCTTTGTCTATACTTGTATCTTTCGAGGCATAGGCAAAGTGTTCCTCCTTAAAAGGGTGAAATTTATCGATTTATTTATTATTTCTTTTCCTTTCACTATTCCGGTATATCTTTCGTTCTTTCCGCAAAGGCTTTTCTGCCGCATTTTGGCAAGTTAAAAAATAACTTTTGAAAAGACAAAATAAAAGAGCAATATCAAACAATATCTGTTAGAATGGATTTGGTTTCAAATACTGATAGTTTCGTTCATTTTATTATTTCAGACACAATAAATGGAGGGTTTTGTAATGCGTATTGGGGTACCTACAGAAGTTAAGAACAATGAAAACCGTGTGGCGATGACGCCGGCGGGAGTAGTGAACTTGGCACTTTACGGCCATGAAGTTTTCATCCAAGCTGGTGCGGGGCTCGGATCGGGCTTTACGGATGCCGATTACGAAGCTGCAGGAGCTACAATCGTGGCCGATGCTGACCAAGCTTGGGCACAGGACATGGTCATGAAAGTAAAAGAACCGGTAGCTAGCGAGTACAAGCATTTCCGTGAAGGCCAAGTGCTATTCACTTACTTGCATTTAGCGCCGGAAGTGGAATTGACCAATGCTTTGCTCGAGTCGAAAGTGACGGGTGTTGCTTACGAAACGGTCCAACTTCCGAACAACTCCTTGCCGCTCCTTACGCCGATGAGCGAAGTGGCAGGCCGCATGTCGACACAGATCGGTGCACAGTTCCTGGAGAAAATCCACGGTGGCGGCGGCATCCTGCTCGGCGGCATCCCTGGCGTTTCACGCGGTAAAGTGACAATCGTGGGCGGCGGTGTAGCCGGAACGAATGCTGCGAAAGTGGCGGTCGGGATGGGCGCTGATGTTACGATCCTTGACCTGAACCCAGAACGCCTGCGCCAATTGGACGACCTGTTCGGCAAAGATGTGCAAACATTGATTTCGAACCCGCTGAATATCGCGCAATCGGTCGAAAAATCGGATCTGGTCATCGGGGCGGTATTGATTCCGGGAGCGAAAGCGCCGAAATTGATCACTGAAGACATGATCAAATCAATGAAGCCAGGTTCTGTCGTTGTCGACATCGCCATCGACCAAGGCGGCATCTTCGAGACAAGCGACCGCATCACCACTCATGATGCACCGACGTATGTGAAACATGATGTCGTTCATTATGCCGTTGCGAACATGCCGGGCGCAGTCCCACGCACGTCGACGATCGGCTTGACGAATGTGACGGTCCCTTACGCAGTGCAAATCGCCAATAAAGGGCTTAAGCAAGCGGTTCTTGAAAACGAGGCATTGAAAAAAGGCGTCAACACGATGGACGGCTATGTAACGTATAAAGCTGTAGCTGACGATCAAGGCCTCGAATACAAATCGGTAGACGAATTGCTTCAATAACAATGGAAAAGAGCTGTCCTGGAAAATCCCTCATACGGATTTCCGGGACAGCTCTTTTTTTATCGGTTAATGATCGTCAATTCTTTAGGATACTTGGTCAGCACTTCATAGCCATCTGCGGTGACGGCCAGGTCGTCTTCGATGCGTACGCCGACCTGATCCGTGACATATATGCCGGGTTCAATCGTGAATACCATGCCCGCCTCGAGCGGCATATCATTGCCTCCGTGGATCGACGGGAATTCATGGACGGAAATCCCAAGGCCATGGCCAAGGCGATGTGTGAAATATTCCCCGTATCCCGCGTCTTCAATGACCTTGCGGGAAATCCTGTCAAGTTCAGCCGCGGTGACGCCGGGACGCACTGCATCAAGTGCCGCTTGCTCGGAGCGCTTGACGATTTCGTATACTTCTTTTGCCTGTTCGCTCGGTTCGCCGAAAGCCAGTGTACGGGTAATGTCCGAGCAATAACCCTTGTAAATAACGCCGAGGTCCATCAGTACAAGGTCGCCCCGGGAAATTTTTCGTTGCCCCGTTTTTCCGTGAGGAGAAGCAGCTTTTGGCCCTGTCAGGACGGTAGTATCGAAAGACATATGGGTGATGCCGCGTTTTTTCAGCGCCGTCTCGATCTCGGTCATCAATTCGATTTCCGTCATCCCTTCCTGCATCACCTCGGCTGCGACTTCGATGGCATAATCCGCAAGAGATGCCGCGTGGCGCAGGATGTCGAGTTCTGCTTCGTCTTTGATGACCCGCATGGCATTCATCTGGGCATCGATCGAGTGGATTTCCGGCGACTGGAAAAAATGATTGATCGCATCATAGCGCTCGACATTCATATGAGCCTTCTCGATAGCGATACGCTCCATCGGCTGATTGCGATTGGCTGCCGTTTCATACAGCACTTGCATCGCGTCCTGCGTATCGGCGTGGCCCGCAATTTCGCCCGTCCATCCGGCCGCTTTGGCATCCGGCGCTTCCATTGCCGGGCAAATCAGGAACGGTTCAGCCTCAGCGAATACCATGACGGCAAGCAGCCGTTCTTTCGGGTCACTATTGAAACCCGTCAAATAGAAGATGTTATGCGGGTCGGTAATGAGCGCCGCATCCATTTTCTGCTGTTTCAAATAACGTTGTAAGTTGGTCAATTTGTCCATATGTATTCCTCCCCTTCATGTGTAGCATATCAAAAATCAGGGTATAAAACAGCAGAAAGCAAGGAGCCAAAACTCTATTGGAGGGATATCATGAAAATCTCATATCACGGGCATTCGGTTGTGAAAATCCAGACCGGGGGCAAAACGATCCTTATCGACCCATTCATTACCGGAAATGGATTGACGGACTTGGCGGCAAGTGAAGAAAAACCGGATGCGATCCTGCTGACGCATGCGCATAACGACCATGTCGGCGATACAGTGGACATAGCAAAATCAAGCGGAGCGGTCGTCGTGGCGCCGGTCGAACTGGCGAATTACCTGAGCGGGCAAGGCTTGGATGCAGTCGGCATGAACCTTGGGGGCGCCAAAGAGTTCGAGTTCGGTAAAGTGAAATTCACGAAAGCGTTCCATAGCTCGTCCTATACGGCAGAGGACGGTGAAGTCATCTACGGCGGCATGCCGGCTGGGATTCTCTTTGAAGCGGAAGGAAAGACGGTGTATCATGCTGGGGATACCGAAGTGTTCGGCGACATGGAAATCATTGGCAAGCGCCACTCGATTGACTTGGCGTTTGTCCCGATTGGCGATTTCTTCACGATGGGCCCCGAAGATGCAGCTTACGCCGTAGAACTCATTAATCCGAAGACGGCGGTGCCAATCCACTACAACACCTTCCCGCCGATCAAGCAGGACCCGGAACAATTCAAGCAGGCTGTCAAGCAGGCGGAAGTCAAGATCATGGAGCCCGGAGACAGCATCGATTTATAAATTCCATTAACAGAAAACAGGCAAGGGAGGACAACAATCCCCCTTGCCTGTTTTTTATTGCCTCGAGCCAAGCCCTGCTTTTAAAGGCTGCCGCCGGATTGTCGACTTCCATTCGGATTATGATAAACTAAGGGATAGAGGATAGCAGAAAGATTGGTGAAATAATGGCTACGAAACACGAACAGATTTTGGATTATATCGAGACTTTGGCTGTTGGGGAGAAAATCTCCGTCCGCCGGATTGCCAAGGAGCTTCAAGTATCAGAAGGCACGGCTTACCGGGCCATCAAGGAAGCCGAAAACAAGCGGCTGGTCTCGACGATTGAACGGGTCGGCACCATCCGTATCGAGCGCAAGAAAAAGGAGAATATCGAACGCCTGACCTATGCGGAAATCGTCAAAGTTGTCGATGGCCAAGTGCTCGGCGGCCGGGCAGGTCTCCATAAATCATTGAACAAATTCGTCATCGGGGCGATGCAGCTCGAAGACATGATGCGCTATACGGAAGCAGGCAACCTGCTAATTGTCGGTAACCGCTACAAAGCCCATGAATATGCCCTGCAGGCAGGGGCGGCCGTCCTCGTGACAGGGGGCTTCGATGCATCCGATCAAGTGAAGAAACTGGCCGATGAGCTGGAATTGCCGGTCATCTCGACCAGCTACGATACTTTTACAGTAGCCACGATGATCAACCGGGCGATTTACGACCAATTGATCAAAAAAGAGATCTTGCTCATCGAAGATATCTTGATTCCGCTGGAAAACACTCATTTCCTCCACATAAAAGACCCAATCAGCCGCTATAACGAGCTGAATAATGAAACGACGCACGGCGGATTCCCGGTTGTCGACAGCAACGGCCGGCTGGTCGGGATCGTCACTTCGCGGGATGTCATTGGCGCGTCAGATACGGAAACGATCGATAAAGTGATGACTAAAGACCCCATCACTGTGTCGCTGCAGACGAGCGTCGCAGCAGCAGGGCACCGGATGATCTGGGAAGGTATCGACTTGCTGCCGATCACCGATGACCATCATAATTTGATGGGCATCATCAGCCGCCAGGACGTGCTGAAAGCGATCCAGACAGCACAGCGCCAGCCGCAGCAAGGCGAAACGATCGATGACATCATCAAAAGCCAATTGAATCTGGTGCAGGAAGACGAGCTCAGCCTGGAGTTCCGCGTCACGCCCCAAATGACCAATGCGTATGGCTCGCTGTCATACGGAGCTTACACGATGGTGCTGACAGAAGCAGCAGCGACGGCACTTAAGACAAAAAACCGCAAAGACAGCGTGCTGGAAAACATTACCGTCTATTTCCTGAAACCGGTGCAGTTGGATGCAGCATTGCTTATTCGCCCGACAATCCTGGACATTAGCCGGAAATCAGCGAAAGTCGATGTCGAAGTATTATATGAACAGCAAGTGATCGGCAAGTCGATGCTGACCTTCCAATTGCTCGACCGTTGATAAGCGCCAGCTTGGCTGTGTAGAGATCCGATGCCTGCGCTAAAAAATGCAAAAAAAAAACAACCTCTCCGCAAGGGAGGGGCTGTTTTATGGGTTCAGGCGGGTTTCTTCGTCAAGAAACGCTTGGTAATGGCGATTCGCCTTGAAATTATGGACGATCAGCGCCAAGCCAAGAACAATGAAGATGCCGGCAATGATGTAAGTGACGACAGTTTGGAAAACGAACAGCTGGTTGATGCCGAAAAAGGCGATGAAGCTGCCGAGCGCAATCTGGGCGCGGCTGGCGTACCAGTTTTTACGCACCGGAAGACGTGTGCGGATCTGTTTCGTTTTATAATACAGATAAAATACTGCAGAAATGATAATCAAAAATACGAATATGAGCATGGGGAACCTCCTGTTATGCAAATCTATCTCCATTGTAATGGGGATGGTGAGAAAATGCGAATGGATTTCCCTGGCCACTGGAGGATTGAAGCAATGTATAGTCAAATCATCGACACAATTAAACAATTCGATACAATCATCATCCACCGTCACGTACGTCCCGACCCGGATGCATACGGATCCCAGATCGGCCTGAAATACATACTGAGCCACAATTACCCGACCAAGCGCGTGCTTGCCGCGGGAGAACACGATTACACGATGGATTTCCTCGATTTTCCGGATACTGTCGAAGATGCGGATTTCAAAGGGGCATTGGTGATTGTAACGGATACCGCCAATACGGACCGCATCGACGACCAGCGCTACCACAGCGGGGCGAAACTGGTGAAAATCGACCATCATCCGAATGATGATGATTACGGGGACATTTGCCAAGTGGACACTAAAGCGAGTTCTTCTTCTGAAATGATCTACGAATTATTTACATACGGGCAAGCGGAAGAAAACTGGGCCATGCCCGATGCGGGTGCCAGGTTGCTCTATGCGGGGATCATCGGCGATACCGGCCGCTTCCTGTTTCCGAGTACCACGCAGAAGACATTCGACGTGGCAGGCGAATTGATCAAGTATGATTTCGACCGTAACGAGCTCCATAACGGCATGTACGAGATGGACCGGAAATTGCTTCATCTGCAAGGGTATATGTACCAGAATTTCCAAATAGATGAAAACGGCGCCGCCTATGTTAAAATCACCCGGGACATTTTGGCGAAATTCGGTGTCACTCCGACAGATACGTCCTTATTGGTCGGCTCGCTCGGCAATGTTAAAGGCATTAAAGCCTGGGTCATTCTAATAGAAGAAGATTCTGAAATACGCGTCCGGCTGCGTTCAAAAGGGCCAGTCATCAATATGCTGGCAAAAGAATTCGGGGGAGGCGGGCATCCGATGGCATCTGGTGCGGTCGCCTATTCCTGGGATGAGGCAGACCGGGTCATCCGCCGCCTGGAGGAAATTTGCGCGAAGGCATAAGGAAAGAAGGTGTTGAAATGGTCTACCCGCATATCGTGACGGCGGCTGATCCGCTGCAAAGCACGATTCGCCTCGAAGAACTGTTTGCAGTTCTCACTAAACAAGGCGCCAGCGCGGCAGCCTTAGTAAATTCCAAGTTATATGGCGTCCTGCCATTCTGGGACGCCTGCAGAAAGGCCGGCATCCACGGGGTGCTCGGCCTTTCAGTGCCAATCGACTTTGGCGGTGCCGCATTGCCTGTGGTGCTGTATGCACAGAACAACACCGGCTACCAAATGTTATTGAAGTTGACGAGTGCCTTATCGACTCGTGATGTGGAAGCCATCCCGCAAAAATGGCTGGCAGCTTATCAAGAAGGCTTGCTATGCGTGATTCCCGATAATGCAGCGTGGGTGCTGACAGACCGCAGCGAAGCGCTCGGCATCCTATCCCGTTTATTCGGGGGGCGGTTATTTGCCAGCATCGAACGGCCTGGGGGGGCGGTGCAGAAGACCGAGGAAGCATTTATCGAATTCTGCTCGACATACGGCCTCAAATTCATGGCAAGCCATGAATGCCGTTATGTGAAACAAGAAGATGCCTTTGCTTATGAAGTGGCAAGGGCAATCGGGGAAGGCTACAAATTAAGCGACCCTGAACGCCCGCAACCCGGACATTCAGCGGCATTCGTACCGACCCAAGCACAATTAGCGGAATGGTTTTCGGACCATCCGGAATGGCTGGAACAAAGCCGTGCATTGCTAATGAACTGCCGTGTCACCATCCCGTTGAACCGGCAATTGCTGCCGAAATATCCAGTGAGGGAAGGCAGCGACAAAAGTGAAGTAATCCGCGCGCTTTGCCAAAAAGGGCTTGAAGAACGTGTCGGGAAATTGGAACAAAGCTATTCGGACAGGCTCGATTACGAACTTGGCGTCATTTCGGCCATGGGCTATATCGATTATTTCCTCATCGTTTCCGATTTCATGGCCTACGCCAGGAAAAGGGGCATCATGACCGGCCCGGGCCGTGGGTCTTCTGCCGGTTCGCTTGTCGCTTTCGCACTGCGCATTACGGATGTCGACCCACTCGCCCACGGGTTATTATTCGAGCGCTTCCTGAATCCCGAGCGTGTCACCTTGCCCGATATTGACATCGACTTCGCGGACCACCGACGCCATGAAGTCGTCGAATACGTCGCGAAAAAATACGGCGCCTTGCAGACGGCACAAATCATCACATTCGGCACTTTATCCACAAAAGCGGTTGCGAGAGACACGGCGAGGGTATTCGGCTTTGAAGCAGAAGAGCTCGACAAGATCTCCAAACTCATCCCGAGCCGGCCGGGCATCACCTTGCGCGAGGCGCTTCGCGAATCAAAAGCGCTGGAGGATTGGATCATCGGCAATGAAACCCGTGAGCGTTGGTTCAAGACGGCGCTGAAGCTGGAAGGCCTGCCCCGCAATTCGTCGATTCACGCAGCGGGCGTAATTTTGAGCCCGGGCCCCTTGGTGGATTACGTTCCGATCGAAAAAGGCAATGATGATATTTTCATCACCCAATGGCCGATGCAGGAACTTGAAGCGATCGGCTTATTGAAAATGGACTTTCTCGGATTGCGTAATTTGACGATTCTGGAAAACATGGCGCATATGCTGAAACGCGACCGGAATTTGACGATTGATTACCGCAGCTTGCCGCTCGACGATAAAGAAACTTATCGCTTACTGGCAAAAGGCGATACAGCGGGCATTTTCCAGCTGGAATCACCGGGCATGCGGCGCGCTTTGATGCTCATCAAACCGAGTGCGTTCGGTGATATTGTCGCGGTCAATGCCCTGTATCGCCCAGGCCCGATGGAATTCATCCCGCTTTATGCGCGGCGCAAGCACGGCGAAGAGGCGGTTGCCTATATCCATCCGGTGCTGGAACCGATTTTATCGGAGACCTATGGTGTCATCGTCTATCAGGAGCAGATCATGAAAATCGCCGCGGAAATGGCGGGCTTCAGCTTAGGCGAGGCCGATCTATTGCGCCGTGCGGTCAGTAAAAAGAATCGCCAAATCCTTGACGAGGAGCGGCAGCATTTCGTCGGCGGCGCCACGGCGAAAGGCTATACTGCAAAAGAAGCGGGAGACGTCTATGACTTGATCGTGCGTTTTGCCGATTACGGCTTCCCGAAAAGCCATGCAGTCGCCTACAGCATGATTTCTTATCAACTGGCCTATATGAAAGCCCATTATCCCGTTCAATTTTATGCCGCCTTGTTGTCGAATAGCCAAGGGAATAACGAGAAGACGGCACAGTTCATGCGTGAAATGAAAGAACGCGGGATAACGCTTGCCGCACCGTGCATCGCGAAGAGCCGTTACGGTTTTTCATCGGAAGAACAACAGGTACGCACGGGGCTAAGCGCAGTGAAAGGCGTTCCCGGCACCGCCGTCAAAGCCATTCTCTCAGCAAGAAAGGACGGGCCTTTCCAAAGCCTGTTCAATATTGCTGAACGGATATCTGCCGTGCATTTCACCCGCAAGGCTTTCGAGCCGCTCATCAAAGCTGGGGCACTGGACACTCTCGGAAAAGACCGGGCTGTGCTGCTCGCGTCGCTTGACAGCGCGATCAAACATGCGGAATTGGTGAAGCCGAATGAAGACCCCGGCTTGTTCGATGACGTGGGATCTAGCTTCATGAAACCGAAATACACCAAAGCCGAACCGATGCCGGATGGGCTCAAGCTCGACTTCGAGAAAGAAGCGCTCGGCTTTTATTTGAGTACCCATCCCGTGGAACGGGAAAAAGAGCAACGAAAAAAAGCTTATATGGCACTCAACGACCTGCCGAAGAAAAAAGACCGCGAACGTGTGGAAGTGCTCGGGCTGGTGGAAGATGTGAGGCGCATCCGCACGAAAAAAGGCGATGCGATGGCTTTTGTCGCTTTACAGGATGAAACAGGAGTGGCGTCGGTTACATTGTTCCCAAAAGAGTATGCGCAGTACAACGAAATGCTCGATAAAGACGCACTGCTCGAAATCCAAGGAACAGCCGAAACGCGTCAAGGAAAGACGACCATCATCTGCAAGTCCATCTTGTGATGGAAGGGAATGAACCACATTCAAATAAGAGAATCGACAACGGACTGCATTTCTTAAAAAGAAATGCAGTTTTTTCTTTACGGCAGCCGAAATTTTTTGTAAGGTATAGAAAGATTAGTGGTCAGACCACTTTCAAAAAAATGGAAACAAAAGGAGTTTTCATGAATCAGCCAAAGCGCTATTTAAATATTGTAAGTGAAATGCGGGACATGATTCGGGAACAGGACATCCGGCCAGGCGACCGTATCCCATCGGAACGGGAGTTGGCTGAAAAGCTGGCGGTCGGGCGTTCGACGATCCGTGAGGCGCTCCGTAGCCTGGAATTGCTGGGGCTTATCGAAACCCGCCGCGGGGAAGGGACATTTTTAGCCGATCCAAGAAAACACCGGCTTGTCGAATTACTGGCGACCTTCATACTGCAGGACAATAAAACGCTCGAAGATGTACGGGTGACGATGTGTATTCACGAAACCGCAGCAATCCAGGCCATCTGCGCAAGCGATGCCGCGAAACTTCCGGTATGGGAAAGTTTGCGGGAGCGGCTCGAGGGGCATGAGTTCATCAGGGAAGACTTCGTACGCGAATTGATGGTGCTTTCAGGCAATCGCCTATCGCTGAAGATTTGGTTCTTATTAAAGCAATACGGGGGCAATCCGTATGATGGCGAAGTAAAGCCGGAAGAGAAAAACCTGCTGAAAAATATCCTGCAGGCAATCGAACAACAGGATGCCGAAACAGCCATCCGGGATTTCAAAGCCTGGAGCAGCGTCTTAATCAAAGGAGAGAATGCACAATGGCAATGATACGCGATATATTCAAGCGAAAACGAGATGAAAAAGAAGCGACAATACCGTCCAAAGCGGCAAAAGATGTGCCGGAGGGCTTAATGACGAAATGCCCGAACTGCAAGCACATCACCTTGACGAAGGAACTGGAGAATTTGGGCAAAGTCTGCCCGAAATGCGACCACCATTTCAAGATGACGGCCCGTGAACGAATTGTCCATCTTATGGACGATTCTAGCTTTGAATCGGTAGACGATCATTTGAAATCGGAAAACCCGCTGAATTTTCCGGGCTATAGCGAAAAAGTCCAGGCCGACAGCGAAAAGACCGGCTTGAACGAGGCGGTGCTGACAGGCACCGGGTCGATCAAAGGCCAGCAAGTGGTCGTGGCCGTCATGGATTCGCATTTCCGCATGGGCTCGATGGGCTCTGTCGTGGGCGAGAAAATCACCCGTGCCGTCGAATTGGCCACCAAATTGAAAGTGCCATTTTTGATCTTCACGGCGAGCGGTGGAGCGCGTATGCAAGAAGGCGTTTTGTCGCTTATGCAGATGGCGAAAACCAGTGTTGCGTTAAAGCGCCACTCGAATGAAGGCTTGCTGTTCGTCTCGATCTTGACGCATCCGACAACCGGCGGCGTGTCCGCGAGCTTTGCTTCTGTCGGTGACATCAACTTGGCGGAGCCGAAAGCTTTGATCGGATTTGCCGGGCGCCGCGTCATCGAACAGACAGTGCGCGAGAAATTGCCGGAAGACTTCCAGACAGCGGAATTCCTCCTTGCCCATGGCCAACTCGATGCGGTCGTGCATCGTTCTAAAATGCGCGAGACGCTGTCGACCATCGTTCAATTGCATGTGAAAGGGGCTGGATCCGATGTCTAAAAAGAAAATGAAGACGATGGCGTTTGAAGAGCCATTGATTGAGCTGAGAAAGAAGATTTCTGAGCTGAAGGAATATACAAAGACAGCGGATGTCGATCTCAGTTCCGAAATCTCTTCGTTGGAACAGCGTTTCGCCAAGCTCGAAGAGGAAATCTATGAGAACATGAAACCGTGGGACCGTGTACAGGTGGCGCGCCATCCTGAACGGCCGACGACATTGGATTATCTGCCGCTCATCTTCAGGGACTTTATCGAACTGCACGGGGACCGCGTCTATGGCGACGACGAGGCGATCATCGGCGGTATCGGGAGTTTTGAAGGGCAACCGGTAACGATCATCGGGCATCAGCGCGGCAAGGATACGAAAGAAAACGTCCGCCGCAATTTCGGGATGCCGCATCCTGAAGGCTACCGCAAAGCATTGCGCTTGATGAAGCAGGCGGAGAAATTCGGCCGCCCGGTCATTTGCCTGATCGATACCAAAGGCGCCTATCCAGGAAAGGCTGCGGAAGAACGTGGGCAAAGCGAAGCAATCGCCCGCAACCTTGTAGAGATGGCCGGCCTTGAAGTACCGGTGCTGTCGATCGTCATCGGTGAGGGCGGAAGCGGCGGGGCGCTTGCGCTTGGCGTCGGCAACCAGATTTTGATGCTTGAAAACTCGACATTCTCGGTCATTTCGCCAGAAGGGGCCGCATCGATTCTCTGGAAAGACGCAGCACTTGCCAAAACTGCTGCAGAAGCCATGAAGATCACGGCGCCCGATCTATTGGAAATGGGCATCATCGAGCATATGATCCCTGAAGTCCGCGGAGGCGCACATCACGATACAGCCCGCCAGGCACAATTGATCAGCGGCGCCATCCGCTATTCACTAAAGGAATTGGAAGGCATGAGCACAGAACAATTGATTTCACAACGCTATGAGAAATTCCGGGCAATCGGTGTTTTTTCAGAATAAAAACCAGGCCGCGAAGAGCGGCCTTTTTATATTTTCAATTTAAGCAAAAAACGCATGCGGCACAGGAGTTATGGACTGACAGCGCAGGCCCTACGTGGTAAGGTGAATAAAGTAAAAAGGAAGTGCAGGAGGCGGTTCTGGTGAAGAAAATTGGAGTATTGACAAGCGGCGGCGATTCCCCGGGTATGAACGCGGCAGTACGGGCTGTCGTCCGGAAAGCCATCTACCATGGCGTTGAAGTGGCTGGTGTCTATTATGGCTATCAAGGCTTGATCGAAGGAAACATCGAAGACTTGCAGGCAGGGGACGTAGGCGACATCATCCAGCGCGGCGGGACAAAGCTCTATTCCGCCCGCTGCGACGAATTCCGCACTGACGAAGGGCAATGGAAAGCGATCGAGCAGATGAAGAAAAAAGGGCTCGAGGGCTTGGTGGTCATCGGCGGAGACGGTTCATACCGCGGTGCCATGGCTTTGACCAAAAAGGGGTTCCCGAGTGTCGGGGTTCCCGGAACGATCGACAATGACATCCCGGGAACGGATTATACGATCGGTTTTGATACGGCGCTGAATACCGTCATCGAAGCGATCGATAAAATCCGTGACACGGCGACCAGCCATGAGCGGACATTCATCGTCGAAGTGATGGGCAGAGATGCAGGCGACTTGGCCTTATGGGCTGGCCTGGCAGGCGGCGCCGAGACCATTCTCATCCCTGAAGACCCGTTTGACATCGATGACATGCTCGAACGTCTCGAAAGCGGCCGCAAGCGCGGCAAGAAACACAGCATCATCATCGTTGCGGAAGGCGTCATGAGCGGCGGGGAGCTGGCCGATTTGATTGCGGACAAGACCAATGTGGAAACACGCGTCTCGGTCCTTGGGCACATCCAGCGCGGCGGCTCGCCGACTGCCCGCGACCGTGTGCTCGGCAGCCTGTTCGGCGCACGTGCAGTGGAAGTGCTGATGGAAGGAAAAGGCGGCTTGGCAATTGGCATGAAAAATCATCAGGTGATAGACTATGATATGACAACGGCGTTCGAAAAAGAGCACGATGCCGATATGAGTTTGTACAAGCTTTCTAAAGAATTATCAATTTAAACAGCTAATTGGAGTGAGTCTATTGAGAAAAACGAAAATCGTCTGCACCATCGGGCCGGCAAGTGAATCACCGGAAGTATTAGAACAATTGATGAAAGCGGGCATGAATGTCGCCCGTTTGAACTTCTCGCATGGCGACCATGAGGAGCACGCCTTGCGCATCAAGCGCATCCGCGAAGCTTCCGAAAAGACAGGTATCACAGTGGGGATTCTATTGGATACGAAAGGCCCCGAAATCAGAACCCATAAAATGGAGAACGATTCCATCGAACTCGAAACCGATCAGGAAATCACGATTTCCATGACAGAAGTGCTCGGCACGAAAGAGATGTTCTCGATCACTTACGATAAATTGATTGAAGATGTCCATGAAGGCTCGATGATTCTGCTGGATGATGGCTTGATCGAATTGCGCGTTACAAGCATCGATAAAGAACGCGGCCAGATCCATACCATCGTTGAAAATGCCGGCACGCTGAAAACGAAAAAAGGCGTCAACGTTCCAGGCGTTTCGGTTCAATTGCCGGGAATCACTGAAAAAGACGCAGCTGACCTCTTGTTCGGGATTGACCAAGATGTCGATTTTGTCGCAGCTTCATTTGTCCGCAGACGTTCAGACGTTATGGAAATCCGCAGCCTGCTGGAGAAAAACGGCGGATCTCACATCCAAATCATCCCGAAAATCGAGAACCAGGAAGGCGTCGACAATTTGGATGAAATCATCATGGTTTCAGACGGCTTGATGGTTGCACGCGGTGACCTTGGGGTGGAAATTCCTGCTGAAGAAGTGCCGATCGTTCAGAAGTCGATGATCGACAAATGCAATAGCGCAGGGAAGCCGGTCATTACAGCGACCCAGATGCTCGATTCCATGCAGCGCAACCCGCGCCCGACCCGTGCAGAAGCAAGCGATGTAGCGAACGCCATTTTTGACGGCACGGATGCGATCATGCTATCAGGTGAAACGGCCGCGGGGCTTTACCCGGTAGAGTCGGTCGAAACGATGCACCGCATCGCTGAAACGACTGAAGCTGCGCTCAACCATAAACAAATCGTTTCCAACCGCCGCAAGGAAAAAGAGTCGAACATGACAGAAGCGATCGGCCAGGCAGTCGCATACACGGCACTTAACTTGCGCGTGCAGGCAATTCTTGCGCCGACTGAAAGCGGCCATACGGCAAAAATGATTTCCAAGTACCGCCCGGGTTCACCTGTCATCGCGGTGACATCGACCGCCCGCACTGCGCGTAAACTGACATTGATCTGGGGCGTGCAGCCGATTGTCGGAACACGCGTCGAATCGACGGATGAAATGCTTGAAGTGGCAGTGGAAGAAGCACTGAAGCACGGATTGATCAAGCACGGCGACCTTGTCATCATCACAGCGGGCGTTCCAGTCGGTGAAGCTGGCACGACCAACTTGATGAAGTTGCGCGTCATCGGTGATATCCTGGCGAAAGGGCAAGGCATCGGCAAGAGCGTCGGCTTCGGCGAAGCTGTTGTCGTGCGCAACGCCGAAGAGGCATTGGCGATGGATACTGAAGGAAAGATCATCGTCACGTACGGCACGGACCGCGATATGATGGACGCCATCAATAACTGCGCTGGCATCGTGACCGAAGAAGGCGGCTTGACAAGCCACGCTGCGGTAGTTGGGCTGAGCCTTGGCATCCCGGTGATTGTCGGCGTCAAAGATGCGGTGACAAAAGTGGAATCGGGCCAGGAAATCACGATCGATGCGGATGCAGGTGTCATTTACCACGGCCATGCAAGCGTGTTGTAAAGAAAATTTGGAGGTCGATTGACTATGATGAAGTGGATTTTCCTGGCATTGGTGATCGTACCGACTCTAGAGCTTGCGATATTGATCTGGGCAGGCGGACAGATCGGATTTTTCTGGACGCTCGCGTTGATTGTCGCGACAGGGCTGCTCGGTGCCTACTTGGCAAAACGCCAAGGGCTTAAAGCGATACGGGACATCCAGTCGAGCATGAGCCAGATGCAGCCTCCGGGCGACCGCCTGATCGGCGCAGCCTTTATTTTGGTCGGCGGCACTTTGCTGCTGACGCCAGGGTTCATTTCGGATGCAGTCGGGTTCAGCTTGTTGTTCGGCCCGACGCAGAAGCTCTACAAGCCGTTCGTTTACCGGATGCTTCAAAAGAAGATGAAAAATACCCGGATTATCGTAGGATAATTCCGGGTTCATTCATCATTAGGCAATCGTTTTTAAATTTTACCAAGCGTTTTCATTCACAAATTGTACAAAGTTGATTATAATGACTAGGTAAGTCCATTTACGGAAAAGTGCATGAAAGCAGATGGCTCATTGTTCTGTTTTTTTTTTGGAATGATGAAGTAGAATGTAGAAGGAGAGATTTACATGACATCATCAAAAGGTTTAGAAGGTGTAGTCGCAACACAATCGGCGATCAGTTCGATCATCGATGATACCCTTACATACGTCGGCTA
>NZ_QLZQ01000009.1 GCF_003289925.1 Planococcus maitriensis
GTTGATTGCTCAATACTGCTGGCGTATCGCCGTCATAAGACGCGCGATTCGCTTTGATCTGCCGAAGCTGATCAGTAAGTTTGCCGCGATCGCTCGCGGCTGTATTATTGACGTTTTGCTGTTCAGTTTTCAAGGTTCGAGTTTCACAGTTGCTTCAAGAGCAACTTCTATAATTTAGCATCGCTGGACAAAAGAGTCAAGTCTTTTTTATTATTGTAAAAAACTTAATCTGTTCGAGCGACGTGTATTATCATAATACATTTCTTGAATAATTGTCAACGGTAAAACTAAAAAATCTTTTGTTTTATTTATCTGTTTTTCTTTCTTGCGTAAGCTTAATGCAATTCGATGACTTGCCTATAATGAAGAAAGCTGACGAGGTTAATTCTCCGCCAGCTTTTGGTCTGTTAGATTTTTTAATGTTTAATTGAATAATAACGATGGAAAATACCTTCGCTTTTTGTTTTTATGCCGTTAATTGCAATTAAATCTTTTTCAACTAAGAACTCTATTAGCACTTCAAGGTTGGAAGAATAATTTTTTAATTCTTCTTGTTCATGCAATTCCTGGATTGTCCAGCTGCTTTGCTTCTCCATTACTTCACGAATATGCTGTGATCCGTCTTGCGTGCGTGAATGAATGAAAAACTCGCTGGCTAAGAACAATAGTTCCAAGCGCTTATCAATCGGTTCGTCACTTGAGATGAGCTCTTCATATAGCTTGTATATTGCCGGCTCCATCTTCTTTACCTGTGACCATACTGTTACTTCAGGAGGAAGGCCATTTTCAAGAACTGATAGTCGAGCCAGATGATGGAGCGACTCTACCATGTGATGGTAGGCATCCAAATAATTTTTCTCTTCGAAGAACATTTTTCCTTCAAGGTAGCGGCGGATCAGTTTAGCGAACTCCAGCCCCATTTTGATTTTTCTGCCGTAGAATGGATACTCTTTCAACTCGGTCTTAAGTTTTTCCATAAATTCATTGCGATCATATATGACTCGGCCATTAAATAACCAGTCAACAATCTTGCGGTTTGTTCCCAAAAGAAGCCATTTATGCAATTGCTTTTCTGTGATGATGTGCATGGCCGCTTTTTTTCCCATATACGTATAATGTTTGGTAAAGACCGGTGTTTCATTTTCCTTTGTAATGATTAGAAGGATTGAATCGAATGTATCTGTAATCGGGCTGATGTCTTCTCTCTTCTCTATTAGGATGACACCAAGCGTTGTTTCCTGGCTCGCGCGTTCTTGATATAGCGGTCTCAATATTTGTTCCATCCGTCGTCACTCCCTGCAGACTATCTTATGTATTTTATGATGCCCGCAATGCTCTAGGCATGCAAATATTCTAAGGCGTTTTTCTCTAATTCGACATATTTCTCTGATATTCCTTTAACGGAATTAGCTTAACCCTTTTTCCGGACGTTTATGATATAGTATGATGGACGCAAGGAGGAACCGCTCATGAAATCTTACAAAAATAAAATTAACCGCATTCGGACCTTCGCCCTGGCATTGATCTTCATCGGCATCGTCATCATGTATGCCGGCATCTTTTTCCGCAGCCAGCCGCTTGTCATGGTCATCTTCATGCTGCTTGGTTTAGTTGCCATTATCGGAAGTACTGGAGTCTATGCTTGGATCGGCCTGCTATCGATGAAGACTGTGCCCGTCCAATGTCCGAATTGCGAGCGCCATACAAAAATGCTTGGACGTGTAGATATCTGTATGCACTGCAACGAACCGTTGACGATGGACCCTTCTCTTGAAGGCAAAGAATTCAACGAAGAATATAATAAGAAAAAACCGCAATTATAAAAAAAGAATGCCCGCCGATTCGGCAGGCATTCTTTTTTATTGTGCTTTAGCTGACTCGCTATAGCAATCGCGGCATGTACCGTAGATCTCCAGGCGGTGGTAATCCACTTGAAAACCTGTTACATGGGACGCCAAATGTTCCACTTCGTCCAAACCAGGATAATGGAAATCGACAATTTTCCCGCACTCGTTACAGATCATATGATAATGGTCGTGTGTGACAAAATCAAAGCGGCTTGAAGAATCCCCGTAAGTCAATTCTTTTACTAGCCCTGCTTTCTTAAAAACACGCAAATTATTATAAACGGTGGCTACACTCATATTGGGAAAAGCTTTTTCAAGCGCGCGATAAATGTCGTCTGCTGTCGGATGCGATGTAGAATGGATCATAAACTCCAAAATCGCATGACGCTGGGGTGTAATTCTGACACCTGTAGACTTCAACGTATCGAGTGCGTCTTTCAATTGGGCTTCAGACATCGCTGGGCACCTCACTTCGTATATATTCTTACATTGTAATCGTTATAATTAGTGTACCTAAAAAAACCTAAACGTGTCAAGAAATCGCTATAGGACGCTAATTTTCTGTTTATTCCACTGATTGTTTCTTTGAATTAAAAAGGCAGCAGGGCATGGGACCCTGCTGCTCGAGACTATTCTCTATTCTGCGTGAAGCCCCTTCTCTTTAGAACCCAGTTGCTGGTTGACGAACCGTGCTGCGACAAAGAGAAAATCAGAAAGCCTGTTTAAATACGCTAGTACGTTAGGCGAAACGCCTTTCCCTATTGCAATTACATTGCGCTCAGCGCGACGCACGATTGTCCGGGCCACATGGAGTGCCGCTCCTGCAGGGTGTCCGCCGGGCAAGATGAAATTAGTGAGCGGTTGGAGTTCTGCATCATATTCATCGATCCAAGTTTCCAGTTGCGCGATATGTTCCTGCTCAAGTTTCCATTTCACTTCTTTTCCTGTCGGGGTCGCCAATTCCGCTCCAACGTGGAAGAGGACCGTTTGAATCTGGTGGAAAATTTCACAAAGAGCTTCTTTTTGCTCGAAAAATTCTCCATTCAAATGCCCTACACCGAGACCAATCATCGTATTTGCTTCGTCGCATGTCCCGTAAGCTTCGACGAGCGGGTCATTCTTTTTGACACGGCTGCCGTAAACGAGCGAAGTTGTTCCTTTATCCCCTGTTTTTGTATAAATTTTCATCCTCAATAACCCCTTTTCATATCCACTGGATTTGATGGTGATTTATCGCCTTTGATCCAAGCGTGCAAATTCGGGATAAAAACATCCAATGCACGCTCAACATATTTTCCCGAATGGCTTGATACATGCGGGGAAATGATTACATTGTCCATCTTCCAATATGGGTGCCCGGCCGGGAGCGGTTCTTCTTCGAAAACATCTAATACGGCATAGCCAATTTCGCGGTTTTCCATCGCTTCAAGCATCACTTGGTCTTCTATCAGATCACCGCGGCCTAAATTCATGAAAATCGCATCTTCTTTCATCGCTTGGAAATGCTCTTTCTTCAACAGATGATAAGTTTCCTTCGTGCTCGGCAATACAGACAGTACGATATCAGCAGCAGGAAGAACGCCTAATACATTTTCAAAAGAAACCATTTCATCCATGTACCCAGCCTCATTTCCCGAACGGTTGCAGCCGATTGTCCGAACTCCGAATGCCTGGAGCAAGCGCCCGATTTCTGAACCGATTGCGCCAGGCCCGAACAGGACGGCCGTTGAACCTGCCAGTTCGGATGATTTGGTTTTGCGGTTCCATTCCCCATTGCGCTGGCTCTCGTAAATGAATGGCAAAGAACGTTTAATAGCCAGCAAATGTGCTAAAGCGGATTCCGCCATCGGGGTTTTATGGATCCCTTTGACGTTTGAAACGAGTATTCCTTTTTTTGCTATAGCAGCATGCGGCATTTTTTCGATGCCTGCGCTTGCTACCATGATCCATTTCAGGTTTACAGCACTTTCAATATCTTCAGCCGTTAAATCTTCCCCATATGTGACGACAATATCAGCTGTCGGCAAAAATGACTTATTCTTATACAAGAAGCGGAAATTCACTTCAGGAAATTCGGCTTGAAGCCGTTTCTGCTGAATCTCTCTAGGCACAAATGTAAATAGGACGTCCATTAGCTTCTTCCTTTCTCAGTCACCGCTGACTGCTTTTACAGTTTCCAACACTTCTTCAATATGTTCTTTTACTTTCACTTTTCGCCATTCCTTGATGACGGTTCCTGTCGGGTCGATCAAGAATGTCGAGCGCTCGATGCCCCAGAATTCTTTTCCATACATTCTCTTCTGCTTCCAAACACCGTAAGCTTCCGATACTTGATGATCCTCGTCAACAAGAAGCGAAAACGGCAGGCCATGTTTGTCGATGAATTTTTGATGGCGTTCTTTGGAATCTGCACTGACGCCCAAAATCTCCGCGTTAAGCTCCGAGAAATCTTTTTCGGCATCGCGGAAATCGCATGCTTGGGTCGTGCAACCCGGCGTCATGTCTTTTGGATAAAAATAAAGCACGACGTATTTTTTTCCTGCGTAATCCGAAAGGGAAATTGTTTCGCCCTGTTCGTTTGGCAATGTGAAGTCAGGTGCTGCCAATCCTTCTAATGTAGTCAAACCCATCACTCCTTTTCTTTCCTCTATCGTACCGGACGGTTTCTCTACTTTCAATTTCTTTGGCGTTTGGGGCTAATTTTGTCTACAATAAGGAATAGATTATTTTAGGAGGCATTTTATGGACCACTCGATTTCCGAACAATTGCACCAAGAAGCGTTAGAACATATTGTTGGTGGGGTCAATAGCCCTTCCCGCTCTTATAAAGCTGTAGGGGGCGGATCCCCTATCGCAATGGATCATGGAAAAGGCGCCCATTTTTATGATGTAGATGGGAATAAATACATCGATTATTTGGCCGCGTATGGTCCCATCATTACAGGCCACGGCCATCCGCATATCGCCAAAGCGATTGCGCATGCGGCTGAAACCGGCGTGTTGTTCGGCACCCCGACGAAGCACGAAGTGACATTCGCTAAGATGCTGAAACAAGCGATGCCTGCGATGGATAAAGTGCGTTTTGTCAATAGCGGCACAGAGGCTGTCATGACCACTATCCGCGTGGCACGAGCCTACACCGGACGGACCAAAATCATGAAATTCGCTGGATGCTATCACGGCCATTCCGACTTAGTGCTCGTTGCGGCCGGTTCTGGCCCTGCTACACTTGGCACACCTGATTCGGCAGGCGTCCCAAAATCGATCGCTGAAGAAGTCATCACGATTCCCTTTAACGATCCAACAGCATTCACAGAAGCGATAGATCGCTGGGGAGACGAAATTGCCTGCATCCTCGTCGAGCCGATTGTCGGTAACTTCGGCATCGTCGAACCGGAAGAAGGGTTCCTTGAGGACGTCCATGCAAGGGCGAAAGCGAAAGGTGCTTTGGTCGTCTATGATGAAGTCATCACCGCATTCCGTTTCCATTATGGCGGCGCGCAGAATTTACTCGGCCTCGAGCCAGACTTGACGGCGCTCGGAAAAATCATCGGCGGCGGCTTGCCGATCGGTGCATACGGCGGGAAGCGCGAAATCATGGATACGGTCGCCCCGCTCGGGCCTGCTTACCAGGCTGGGACGATGGCGGGCAATCCCGCTTCGATTCAAGCAGGCATCGCCTGTCTTGAAGTGCTGCAGGAAAAAGGCGTTTACGAACGAATGGACCAACTCGGCGAGCGCCTAGAAGCAGGAATTTTGGCTGCTGCTGAAAAGCACGGCGTCACGATTACTATCAACCGTTTAAAAGGTGCTTTGACGATATATTTCACCGATCAAAAAGTGAAAAATTATGAACAGGCAGAAGCGACAGACGGAGAGACTTTCGGGCGTTTCTTCAAACTGATGCTAGAACAGGGCATCAATTTGGCGCCATCCAAATATGAAGCCTGGTTCTTGACTACAGAACATACAGAGGAAGATATCGATACGTCGATCCGGGCGGTAGAGCATGCATTTGCCCAATTGTAGAAACGGATTTCTTCCTGAAGGAGGTGTTTGCCGATGAAACTCGGCGCGCGCATATTTAAAACCGGTATCGCTATTTCACTTGCCTTGTTTCTGGCGACGCTTCTTGACCTTCCGACACCGGTATTCGCAGGGGTGGCGGCAATTTTCGCTATACAACCTTCAATTTATCGGTCATACCTGACTTTACTCGATCAAGTGTACGGGAATTTAATCGGGGCATCGATTGCGGTTATCTTCGTGTTGACGCTTGGGCCAAATTATTTAACGATAGGCGTTGCTGCCATTTTGGCCATCATTATCATGTTGAAATTAAAGTTGGAAAACACAGTGCCCCTGACATTGGTAACTTTGATCATCATTATGGACTCGCAATCAGACGACTTCCTGATCTTTGCCTCTTTGCGATTCTCAACGGTTTTATTAGGGATCTTATCGGCTTTTATCGTCAACATGATCTTTTTGCCGCCAAAGTATGAAACCCGCTTATTCCAGTCGATCCATTCCGTCAGCGAAGATGTCATCAGGTGGATCCGGATTTCAATACGCCACGCTTCAGATCATTCATCTGTCAAAGAAGACATCGACAAATTGACCGAGAAACTGACGAAAGTCGACCAATGGTATTCATTTTATAAGGAAGAACGCAGCTATACGAAAAAGCAGCAATATACAAAGGCACGAAAGCTGGTACTCTACAGGCAGATGATTGCCACTTCGAAAAAAAGCTTGGAAGTTCTCCGGCGCCTGAACCGTTATGAGAATGAGCTGAAGGATTTGCCCGAGCAATTCCATATGATGGTGCAGGAACGGCTCGAGAGCTTGGCGAGTTATCACGAACAGCTTTATATGAAATACATCGGGAAACTACGTCCGGAACATAGCGAAAGTTCAGGGCCGGATGCTGTATTGAAACGCAACGAAGTCATGTCGATTTTCGTCAAGGAAATCAATTTATCGACTGAAGTCGAAGAAGATGAATTTTCGGTTTACCATTTGATGCATGTCCTGTCTGCCCTGCTCGACTACGAAGAGCATTTGGAGCATTTGGATTTGCTGATCATCGCTTACTACAATTACCATGGCGAAGAAGTCGACAGCGATATCGAAAACGCCATATAAAAAACGCCCGGAAAATTTCCGGGCGTTTTTCTTATGATTTCATTCGTGGGTCGAGTGCGTCGCGCAGCCCGTCTCCCATTAAATTAAAGCCAAGTACGGTCAACATGATCGCCAACCCCGGGAAAATCATTGTCCACGGGGCATTGGTCAAGTACGACCGGGAATCGGCCAACATCTTGCCCCATTCCGGGGAAGGTGCCTGCGCCCCTAGGCCGAGAAAGCCGAGTGCCGCCGCTTCGATGATCGCTGTCGCAATCGCGAGCGTGCCTTGGACGATTACCGGTGCCATGGAGTTCGGCAAAATATGCGAAACCAAGATGCGGTTGTCTTTCATGCCGATCGCTTTGGCCGACATGATGTACTCGTCTTCCTTGATGCTCAATACCTTCGAACGGATTAAGCGCCCGAAGTTTGGAACGTTGATGATGGCAATCGCAATCAATGCATTGCGCAGTGACGGCCCAAGAACTGATACGACTGCAATCGCAAGAAGGATACTCGGGAATGCCAACATGATATCGAACAGCCGGGAAATGATGGTGTCCACCCAGCGCCCGTAATAACCGGCCAAAATGCCGAGAATACTACCGACAATCACCGAGCCGATAACCGCCAGGAATCCAACCCATAGCGAGATGCGCGCTCCGTATACGACACGCGATAAGATATCGCGGCCGAAATCGTCTGTACCCATCCAATGATCACCGGAAGGAGGCAGAAGCCGCTGGGAAAGATTTTGTTCGTTGATGCCTTGCGGTGTAAACAATGGGCCGAAAATCGCCAAAAGAATGAAGAAAATGACGATGCCCATGCCGACAACGGCGACTTTACTTTTGCGGAATCCGCGCCAAGCCTCTTTCCAAGGGCCGGCGACTTTCTGCATTTCCTGCTTGTCTGCTGCTGCTGTTTCAGCCAATATGCTCCTCCCCCTTCCTAATCATATTTGATCCTCGGGTCGACCAAGCCGTAAAGCAAGTCGACGAAGAGATTGATCATGACGAATATGAATGCGACGACCAGAATGCCGGATTGGATAACCGGGTAATCACGGAAGCCGATCGCTTCATAAATATAACGCCCGATGCCTGGCCAGCCGAAAATGGTCTCTGTCAAAATGGCGCCACCGAGCAACAAGCCCATCTGTAAACCAATGATCGTAAGTACAGGAATGATCGCATTTTTCAACGCGTGCTTATAGACGACCCAGAACATCTTGACCCCTTTAGCACGGGCAGTCCGCACGTAATCCGAACGCATGACCTCAAGCATTGAAGAGCGTGTCATCCGCGCGATGATTGCCATCGGAATGGTGGCCAGCGCCGTGCCTGGGAGTACTAAATGCTTCAATACGGTCGCCAATTGATTGAAATCACCTTGAATGAGAGTGTCCAACACATAAAAATTAGTGATGTTATCGATTGGATCCCGGACGTTTTCACGACCTGTCGTCGGCAATATGCCGAGTTCGATCGAGAAGATCCATTGGTTCATGAGGCCGAGCCAGAAAATCGGCATGGAAACGCCGATCAAGGCCAGTACCATCGCTGTGTAATCGAACCATGAGTTCTGGAACCAAGCAGAGATGATCCCTGCATTGATGCCGATGACGACGGCAATGATAATTGCGAATAAGGATAATTCGAATGTCGCTGCTAGATAGGGCCAAATTTCTTCCGAAACAGGTGAACGGGTACGCAGTGAATTCCCCATGTCGCCAGTAACCAGGCCTTTTAAGTAATCGAAATATTGGATGTACCAGGGATTATCAAGCCCCAGACTGGTCCGTAATGCTTTAATTGCTTCTTCGGATGCTTGTTGCCCAAGGATGACTTGTGCGGGATCGCCTGGAATTGCCCGGATGATCATAAAGACGATAAACGTCATTCCGAGTAAGACAGGAATCAATTGCAAAAGCCGCTGCCCGATATAGTGAAGCATCTTCTTCACCTCTCCATCTCAATTGCATTATGTATTGAAAAGGGGGAGAAATCAGTATGACCTCTCCCCCCCAAAGAAACGCCTACTCCATATCTACTGAAGACAGTTTGTCAGAGCCAGTTGGATGCGCTTTAAAGTCGATTACGTTCGTCCCACCGGCAAGAAGCGGTGTAGAGTGCGCAAGCGGTACCCATGGCGCGTCTTCGTGGATGATTTCCTGAGCCTGCATATAAAGCTCATTGCGGGCATCTTCATCAACTTCTGTTTGTGCTTCGATCAAGATATCATGAAGTTCCTGGTTTTCGTAGTATGTGTAGTTGTTTGAACCGATATTGTCTTGGTCAAGCAATACATACAAGAAGTTATCCGCATCGCCGTTATCGCCTGTCCAGCCAAGAAGGAATGCATCCGCTTCTCCTGCTGCCGCTTTTTCGAGGTATGTTGCCCACTCGAATGAAACGATTTCAGCTGTGATGCCGACATCAGCCAAGTTGCTTTGGATTGCTTCCGCTACTTTTTGGCCATCCGGCATATACGGACGCGGAACTGGCATTGCCCAAAGTTCCATTTCGAATCCATCTTCTAGTCCTGCTTCAGCCAATAGTTCTTTCGCTTTTTCAGGATCGAACTCATAGCCTTCGATGCTGTCGTTATAACCGCTGATTACCGGAGGCATCGGGTTTTTCGCAACTTCTGCACGGCCTTCGAAGAATGAATCAACAATCGCCTGGCGGTCGATCGCGTGGTTCATCGCCTGGCGGACTTTCGGGTCATCGAATGGCTCGCGAGTAGTCGTCAATCCAAGGTAGCCGACGTTCATAGACGGACGTTCGAACAATTGAAGGTTTTCATCATTTTCGATCGTTCCGGCGTCGGATGGTGTAATGCCGTCAGCCAAATCGATTTCACCTGACAATAATGCATTCAAACGGGCTGAGTTATCCGGAATGGCACGGAACACGACCTGGTCGAGTTTCGGCTCTCCATCCACCCAGTAATCATCGAATTTCTCGATTGTCACCGTGTCGTTGCGCTGCCATTCAACGAATTTGAATGGGCCAGTGCCGACTGGATTGTCGCCGAATGATTCGCCGGCTTCTTCAAACGCAGTCGGTGATGCGATGCCGAACGGGCTCATCGCCAAGTTTTTCAAGAATGGCGCTTGTGGGCGCTTCAGTTTAATGACGACTTCGTAATCGCCAGTCGCTTCGACTGATTCGATGACATGTTCTTCTTCGTCGCCAAATCCGCCAAACATTGATTTATAGTACGGGAATTGGTCTGCATCCCCAGCAGCCCAGCGTTCAAAGTTTGCGACAACTGCTTCTGCGTTGAAATCCGTTCCATCATGGAACGTGACGCCTTCTTGCAATTGGAACGTGTAAGTCAAACCATCTTCCGCCGCTTCCCATTCGCTGGCAAGCCCTGCTTCAATTTCAGTGTCCTGCTCGCCGAAATTGATCAATGTATCGAAGATGTTTTTCGTTACTTTGAAAGACTCTCCATCTGTGACCGTGATCGGATCCAGTGAAACCGAGTCGCCGCCGCGTCCGAAGATCAGGACTTTTTCGCCGCCTGATTCTGAATCCCCGCCTTCTCCGCCTGACTCCGAATCACCGCCTGAACAGCCGTAAAGCGCTGTCGACAGCAAAAGCAGCATCAGGAAAGCGATTGATACAATTTTCTTTTTCCCCAAAATAACCCCTCCGTTTTGTGTTTTTATTATCATTGCGGCCTGCTTTCCTCATAGAGGTGGCAAGCCACAGAATGACCTGGTTCAACTTCCGCTAAACGCGGGATTTCCTGCGAGCAGATATCCATCTTGAATGGGCAGCGTGTATGGAAGCGGCAGCCCGAAGGCGGGTTGGCCGGGCTCGGCACATCCCCCTTGATCACCACTTCTTCGCGGACAAATTCAGGGTCCGGTACAGGCACTGCCGACAGGAGCGCTTGTGTATATGGATGGAGCGGTTTTTCATACAGGCTTTCCGTATCCGCAAGTTCTGCCATATTCCCCAAATACATGACGCCCACACGGTCACTGATATGGCGCACGACGCCCAGATCATGGGCGATGAATATGTACGTCAGTTTCAAGTCGCGCTGCAGATCCTGCATCAAATTGAGCACTTGCGCTTGAATCGACACATCAAGCGCAGAAACCGGCTCATCGGCGATGATCAGTTTCGGGTTGGTCATGAGCGCACGCGCGATGCCGATGCGCTGGCGCTGGCCGCCGCTGAATTGGTGCGGGTAGCGTTTCGCATGGTAGCTGCTGAGCCCAACGATTTCGAGAAACTCATGCACTTTCCGCTTGCGTTCTTTCGGATCGCCGATATTATGAACGTTCAACGGTTCCATCAGGATCTTCTCGATGCTATGGCGAGGATTCAATGAGGCATATGGATCCTGGAATACCATCTGGATGTCGCGTCTGGCCTTGCGCATTTCAGACGCTGACAAACTGGTCAATTCCTTGCCGTCGAACGTCACTTTGCCTTCTGTCGGATCGAGCAAACGCATAAGCATGCGCCCTGTCGTCGACTTGCCGCATCCCGATTCACCGACGATGCCGAGTGTCTCGCCTTCGTTGACATAGAAGGAAATATCATCGACCGCTTTGACCTGGCCTTTTGTGCGGCCAAGCAGCCCGCCTGTTATCGGGAAGTATTTCTTCAAGCCTTCAACTTTCAACAATGGTTCTGTCATGCGACTTGGCCTCCTTTGGATCGAATAGGAAACAGCGCGTCTTGTGGTCTTCTGCCGTCTGGTATAATGCCGGGTCTTCCACACGGCAGCGATCGAAGGCAAATTCACAGCGTGCCGCGTATTTACAGCCTACTTTGATCGATCCCGGTTTTGGCACGTTTCCTGGAATAGAGTAAAGCCGCTCTTTCTTGAAGCGCATGTCGGGAACGCTTTCCAGAAGCCCGCGGGTGTATGGATGCTGCGGATCATTGAAAATGGTATGTACTGGCCCTTCTTCGACTACTTTTCCTGCGTACATGACGACGACGCGTTCGCATGTTTCAGCGACGACCCCAAGGTCATGGGTGATCAGCAAGACGGCTGTATCGAGCCGCTCGTTTAAGTTCTTGATCAATTTAAGAATCTGCGCCTGGATTGTGACATCGAGTGCAGTGGTCGGTTCATCGGCGATCAGCACTTTCGGGTCGCACAGCAAAGCCATCGCGATCATGACGCGCTGGCGCATGCCGCCCGATAATTGGTGCGGATATTCGTTAAGCAAAGCTTCTGCGCGGGGCAGGCCGACCAATTTCATCATTTCGACGGCGCGGTCCTGGATTTGGTTTTTCGACCAATCCTTCTTGTGGATCTTCAATGCTTCGCGCAATTGATTGCCGATTGTAAACAAAGGATTCAGCGAAGTCATCGGCTCCTGAAAGATCATCGCAATATCATCGCCTCGGATCTGGCGCATTTCTTTATCGGATAGTTTCGTCAAATCCTTATCTTGGAATAAAATTTCCCCGCTTACGATTTTCCCTGGAGGACTTGGCACAAGCCCCATTATGGACAATGAGGTAACACTTTTGCCGCAGCCTGATTCCCCTACAATGCCGAGCACTTCCCCTTGGCGGATATGGAAATCCACGTTGTCGACTGCTGGTACTTCTCCATCATCAGTGAAAAAGGAAGTGCGCAGCCCTTTCACATCCAAGATGGTTTTACGTTCGTCCATAGAGATCCTCCTTCTTCACTTTAAATTATTCAGAACATTCTCCGTGTTTCCATTATACGTAATATTAGTAGTAATGCAATAGTTTTCGGGAGATTGCCGAAAGCCTTTCTTCCTATTGAAAAAGCTCCCCAAAAATTGGGGAGCTTGAAATAGTTAACCTATGTTCTGCACTTGGAATAGTTTGTAATAGACGCCGCGCTTTTGCAATAGTTCTTCGTGCGTGCCTTGTTCAGCCAGCTGGCCGTTGTCGATGACCAGGATTTGGTCGGCATGGGTGATGGTCGACAATCGGTGCGCAACCATCAACGTTGTGCGGTCGTGCGCAAGGCGCTCCAAGGAATCCTGGATGAGCGCTTCGCTTTCGAGGTCGAGTGCGGATGTCGCTTCATCCAAGATGAGGATCGCCGGGTCTTTCAGGAAAACACGGGAAATGGCGATGCGCTGTTTTTGTCCGCCGGATAACTTGACGCCGCGCTCGCCGACTTTCGTGTCATAGCCTTCCGGCAAGTTTGTGATGAATTCATGGGCATTCGCCGCTTTTGCCGCTGCGATGACTTCCTCGTCGGTCGCATCGGGTTTGCCCATCAGGATGTTTTCTTTGACCGATTCGCTGAACAGGATCGAATCCTGCAGGACGAGCCCGATTTGGTCGCGCAAGGAATGGATCGTTACGTCTTTCAGGTCATGGCCATCCATGCGGATCGAGCCTCCCGTGACGTCGTAGAACCTTGGGATAAGCGAGACGATCGTCGATTTGCCGCCGCCGCTCATGCCGACAAATGCCACTGTCTCTCCGGGGCGGACCGTGAAGTTGAGATTCGACAGCACTTCACTTCCCCCGTCATTATAATGGAACGAAACATTATGGAATTCAAGTTTGCCGTCAACACGCCCAAGTTCCCGCGCACCTTGTTTATCTGTCACATCGTATTCCTCGTCGATCATCTCGAAGACGCGGTCCATCGAAGCGAGTGACTGGACGAGCGTCGTCGACGAGTTGACGAGGCGGCGCAGCGGATTATATAACCGTTCGATGTAAGCGATGAACGCAACCATCGTCCCGAGTGTCAAATTGCCCTGAATGACTTGGTAGCCGGCATAGCCGATGACCAATAATGGTGCCACGTCGGTAATGGTGTTGACGACCGCGAATGCTTTGGCATTCCATTTCGTATGGTCGATCGCTTTTTCCAGGAATTGATCGTTCGTGTTGTTGAAGATCTTTTCTTCATGCTTCTCGAGCGCAAAGCTTTTGATGATGCTCATGCCCTGCACACGTTCGTGCAAATAGCTTTGGACATTGGCAAGAGCCTGTGAACGTTCGCGCGTCAAGTCACGCAAGCGCCCGAAGAAATATTTGACGCTGAACGCATAAAACGGAAATGCCAACAGCGCAACGATCGTCAAGGAGACGTCCATGGTGAGCATGATGATGATGGCGATGAGGATGGTAGCGACATCGAGCCAGACATTCATCAAGCCGATCATGACGAAGTTTTTCGTTTGCTCGACATCATTGATGACACGTGAAATGATTTCCCCCGCCCGCGTGTTTGCGTAATAGCGCAAGCTCAGCCGCTGCAGGTGGCTATAAAGATAGCCGCGGATATCATAGAGGATTTTATTGCTGACATACTGCGCATAGTACTGCCGGAAATATTCGATCGGCGGGCGCAGCAGGAAGAACACGATTGCCGTGCCCCCGAGCCATAAGTAAAGCTGGCTAAGCTTTTCCGCATCTGATAATGCGTCTGCACCGATGATATCATCAATGACGATCTTGATTAAAAGAGGGATAAAAAGAGGGATCGCAAACTTGAAGATCCCGATGAAAATCGTTAAGGCAATCTGCCAATAATAAGGCCTGACGAATTTCATATAGCGTTTCATACTGCCCAAACTGTTCACTCCATTCCATTCAAAATGAAAAACCTGTTGGCAGGCAACAGGTTTTCCATGTTAATCATGAATCCGGTTATGCTTATGAAATTCATACCGGCTCGTCCATACTTCGATAAAGTCCTGGGCAAAAGGGCCTCTTCTTTGCTTGATCCAGCTGATCAGCTTATCCACATTCCGGTAGAGTATTTGATCGATGACTTCTGGGTAGCCCATTTGCCGCTTATGGTCTTCAAATTCGTCTTCATCCAACAGCGTGTAAGACATATCCGGAAACACTTTTACATCCAAGTCATAATCGATGTATTTCAACGATCCATTATTATAGACGAACGGGGAGCTGATATTGCAATAATAATAGACACCGTCGTCACGCAGCATGCAGATGATATTGAACCAATGTTCAGCGTGGAAGTAACAGATCGACGGCTCTCGCGTCAACCAGGTCCTGCCATCCGATTCCCTCACCAGCGTGCGTTCGTTCGCGCCGATTACAATATTGTTCGTCCCTTTCAGTACAGTTGTTTCCTGCCAGACACGGTGGATGCGTCCGTTGTGCTTGTAACTGTGGATCTGGATTGTTTCACCCTCCGCAGGAACCGCCATGCACCATCCCACCTTTTCGTCTAACTATCACTATATGTTATCTCCCGTTCATTATATCAATCAATTCTGAAAACATACAGCAATAAGCCGAAAGTTGCGAGAATCACATGACGATAGACCGACCTCCGTCGACGATGATCGTCTGCCCGCGAATCATATCCGCATGGTCGGAAATGAGGAACATCGCCGTTTTGACCATATCATCGATTTCGACCATCCGCCCTGCTGGCGTGTTGTCGCGCGCATCACCGAGCAATTCCTCGCGGTTCGGGAAATGCTTCAACGCTTCCGTATCGAGCGCGCCGCCCGAAACGGTGTTGACTGCGATATTTTTCGGGGCGAGTTCCACCGCCAGATAACGGGTAATCGATTCGACGGCTGCTTTCGACACGCCGATCGTCGTATAGTTTTCCAAATAGCGGATCGAGCCGAGCGAGCTGATTCCGATGATCTTTCCGCCTTTATCCATTAGTTTCGCCGCTTCCTGGGCACCGAACAACATCGCTTTGGCATTGATGTTCATCGTCCAGTCCCAATGCGATTCTTCCAGTTCCATGACCGGGCGCAAGACGCCGGATGCCGCGTTTGACACGAACACATCCAGACGGCCGAATTCTTCCTTGATCGTTTCGAACATGCCGCGCAGTTTCTCGACATCGCCTACATTGGCGCGGACGAGCAATGCTTTACGCCCTCTCGCTTCGACTTCCTTTACCGTATCGAGTGCGGCTGATTTGCTGCGCGCATAGTTGACAACGATATCATAGCCTTCTTCCGCAAGCGCAATTGCCATCGCTTTTCCTAGCCCACGGCTGCTGCCTGTCACCAACGCCACTTTTTGTTCTGTCATTTTGCTACATCTCCTCTTTGCTCTAAAGCTGTCTTCATTTTTTGGACGGGTCCGGCAATCGGTAAATTCTCCAATTGTTCCGGCGTCACCCATTTCATGTTTTCGGGCGGCGTGAATTCTTCTGCTCTGGCCAAATAGCCATCCACGTTCCATGTTAAATGAGAAAAGACATGTTTGAAAGCAGTAATTTTCTCGATATCAGAAAGCGCACCATTCAATGTCTCCGCATATAATTCACCGACTTCATTCGCTTCGAGCGCTTCAGTCAGCTCGAGCATCGGATATTGCCACATGCCAGCAAGCAGGCCTTTCCCGGGACGCTGTTCCATCAAGAGCTTGTCCCCGCTCCAAATCGCCATCATGGCGAAATTGGCATTGCGATTTTTCTTCGCTTTTGTCTTAACCGGCAGTTCCGTTTCCTTGCCGGCATGGAATGCTTCGCAATGGTCGCGTACCGGGCATAACAGGCATTTCGGAGAAGTCGGCGTGCAGATGAGCGCGCCGAGTTCCATCAATCCCTGGTTGAATGAAGAGGGATCTTCATGGCTGATCAATTCCGTCACCGCCTGTTCGAACACTTTGCGCGTCTTCGGTTTAGCGATGTCTTCTTCGATCAACAAGATGCGGCTGAGTACGCGCATGACATTGCCGTCGACTGCATGTTCCGGCACGCCATATGCGATGCTCAATACTGCCCCTGCCGTATAAGGCCCAACGCCTTTCAAAGCGGAAATCTCCTTGCGCGTATCCGGTACGATGCCTCCGTAATTTTCTGCGACTTCCCGCACCCCTGCCTGGAGGTTGCGGGCGCGCGAGTAATACCCGAGCCCTTCCCATAGTTTCAATAAGCTTTCTTCTTCCGCTTGCGCCAAAGATTCGACAGTGGGAAATTTCTCGACAAAGCGTTTATAATAAGGGATAACCGTATCGACTCTCGTTTGCTGCAGCATGACCTCGGAAATCCAGATTTGATAAGGGTCAGCTGTACGCCTCCAAGGCAGGTCCCGCTGTTCTTTCCGGAACCAGCCGATCAGGTCCTGCTGAAATTGCTGCTTGTCCATATTTATGTTTTCTGCCTCCGTTCATGCTGATTATTCCGGCCCTGAAGCGGGTATGTATACTTAAGGAATATGCTTATTTTATCAAATGGCGGGCACACAAGATATTATAAACGCTCGCAAAGAAGGGGGATGCGTCGATGGATACAGGAACACATATCGTCATGGGCATTGCACTCGGTGGGCTGGCCATGGCCGATCCGGTTGTCGCGAGCCATCCTGCTACTTGGACTGCCGTTATGACCGGCACCATTATCGGCTCACAAATCCCCGATATCGATACCGTGTTGAAGCTGCGCGACAACGCCGTTTATATCCGCCATCACCGTGGCATTACACATTCCGTGCCGGCCGTACTGTCATGGCCGATTTTGCTCGCCGGTGCCATTTACCTTATTTTCCCGGAAGCCAATCTTCTTCATTTATGGCTATGGACTTTCCTTGCAGTGTTTCTCCATGTATTCGTGGATATATTCAATTCATACGGCACCCAGGCACTCCGCCCATTTTCCAACCATTGGGTAGCACTTGGCGTCATCAACACCTTTGATCCAATTATTTTCGGCGCCCATGTCGTGGCCCTCATGATCTGGGCGTTCGGGGCCGATCCCGTTTGGACGATGGGCATTTTGTATATCATCTTGTTCTTCTATTATGTCTCCCGCTTCGCATTGCAGGCAGCGATCAAGCAGGCGATCCGCAATACGATCCCGGGCACGAAAGATGTTTTCGTCGCGCCGACGATGCGCTATTTCCAGTGGCGCATCGCCGCTGACACCGACCGGCATCATTTCGTCGGGCAGGCGTATGGGCGCTCGATCAATATTTACGACAAATTCCTGAAAAAGCCGATGCCTGAGAATGACTTGATCCAGACCGCGATGAAAGACAAGAACCTGGATGCCTTCGTGTCGTTTTCCCCGCTTTATCGCTGGGAGATCAATCAATATGGGGAAATCTACGAAGTTCGCTTGATCGATTTGCGCTACCGCAGCAACGATTATTATCCGTTTGTCGCGGTTGCCCATCTGGACGAGGACCATAACATCCTTAACTCCTATACAGGGTGGATCTTCAGCGAAGATAAATTGAGGAAAAAGCTCGATTTCAGCCATAACTAAACAGAAAAACGGCCGGGGTGCTCGCCCCGGCCGTTTTTTTATCGTTTAAGAATCGTGCAAAAGATGCGCGTATTTCGGATTATTGCCAGCGAATTCGTGGATTTTATCTCCGTAGCTTTCAATCCACTGGCGCACGACTTTCTCGACGACTGCCGTGCCTTGGTAATCATATCCTGCTTTCGCGTATGAAGATTCAAAATCGGACACCAAAAGTTCAATCCACGTCCGGGCTTTGTCTTCCGAGAGCTCCGGATTTTTTTCTCTTAACTCGATGATTAACTGCTCAATGACTTCTTTCATCGGTTCACTTCCCTTCCTTCAATGGGCGCAGCATGGAAATCGGCAGCGCTTCCGTGTGCTTGTCCCCGCCCATGCGGTAGCCCCAGGCGAAATTGCCTTTTAGGTAATCAATCTGGAAATAGACATTCGGGTCGCCTTCCACACGGTAGATTTCCCCTGGCTTAAAATCTTTCGGATCCAATAAGAACGATGCGGCCATGATGGCTTTGCGTTCGAGCACTGCGAATTCATTGACGATGCCAAGCTGTTCCGCTTTGCGCGCTTTTTCTTTCAGACGGGCGATTTCATTGCGCAGTTCCGTCTCATCCATCTGTGAATATGGTTTTTGTTCACTCATTTTCAAGCTCCTTTTCTTCGATGTACTGGCTGATCACATCGCCTGGGAAGCCTTTTTGGTAAAGGCCTTGCTTCACTTTCCGGCTCAAGTCGTTCCCCGACAATTTGCTTTCATGCTTGCGCCATAATTTATCCCCTTGCTGGCGGACACTGTCGAGCCATTGGTCGTCGTCCCGCTCTAAATCAAGCCCTTCGATCGCTTGCTTGATAATCGAATAAGGATAGCCTTTTCTCATCAATGAATCACTGATTTTCTGTTTGACCTGGCTCGGGGTTTTCGACTGTTCTTTCGCTGCGATTTTTTCCGCAAGGCCCGTGGCAACTTCGAGTTGCTCTTCTTCGGTATAATTTGTTAAGACATCTTTTTGCATAGCCTTATCAATTCCTCTCTTCTGCATATCCTGCTGGATTGCCCGTGGCCCTTTTTTGCCTGATTTCACTTGTGTCCGGAGTAAGGCTTCCGAAAACTGCTGGTCATCGAGGAAGCTGAGTTCGTAAAGCTTCTTGACCGCTTCATCGATGACGGCTTCACCGAACTCCTTTTCCTTCAGCTTCTTCCGCACTTCGCCTTCGCTGCGCATGCGGAAGCCGAGGTAATGCAACGCTTTATTGAATGCTTTTCGGACTTCATCCTCAAAGTTCATTTCTTCGATCGTCCACTGGTCGAGTTCTTTGCCTTTGGTCAATTGATAGCGGATGATCAAGGATTCGTCGACACTGAACGCAAATTTTTCTTCCAAATAAATATTATAGCGTTCCGGATTATTTTTTCCGCGGGTTATTTTCGTAATGATCGGCATCAATTTCCCCTCGCTTCTCCTACCATTATACACTTTGCGCGGCCTCTTGGCATATGCTTCGCTCGAATTGGGTATGGGATAGAAATGGAGGCGATGGAAATGAAAATAGCGATAACAGGCGGCACCGGCTTTCTCGGTTCCGCCTTGACGGAATTGCTGCTTGCAAATGGCCACGAAGTGTTTATTTTAACACGTTCAGATAAACCGAAGGAACGGGGCATCACGTATGTCCGCTGGCTGTCTGACGGGGCGCGCCCGGAAGCGCAGCTTGAAGGCATCGATGCGCTCGTCAACTTGGCCGGCACCTCGATCAACGACGGCTTGTGGACAGATAAACAAAAAAAGAAAATTTACGAAAGTCGCGTATCGGCGACAAAAGAAGTGCTACGGATCATCTCGGCGCTTGAAAAAAAACCGGAAGTGCTCGTCAATGCAAGCGCAATCGGGATTTATCCGGCTTCTGAACATAAAACCTATACCGAAGCCGACCGCGAATACGGCAATGATTTTCTTGCCGAAACGGTGCTCGCTTGGGAAGCCCTCGCGGAACAAGCACAACTTGATGGCGTCCGCACCGCCTACGGACGCTTGGGCATCTTGCTCGGTAAAGGAGAAGGCGCCCTTCCTTTAATGGCGCTGCCGTATAAACTATTTGCCGGCGGCACAGTCGGCACCGGCAAGCAATGGCTGTCGTGGATCCACGTCCACGATGCGGCACGCGCGATCCTTTTCGCCATCGAACACGAAGAACTCACTGGCCCCTTCAATGTGACGGCACCGAACCCGCAGCGCATGAAAGCGTTCGGCAAGGAAATCGGGCGTGCGCTCGGCCGGCCGCATTGGATCCCTGCCCCTTCGTTTGCGTTGAAAGCTGCGCTCGGCGATAAAAGCAGGCTAGTGCTCGAAGGCCAGCGGGCACTGCCAGCCGTCCTTCTAGACCATGGATTTAAGTTCGAGTTCCCGAATTTACCGGAAGCACTGGCTGACATATACAAATGAGCGTATAATGAAGGGATGACCAATTGAAGGACGTGACCTGCATGACTGACAAACCAATCATTGAAATGGGGCAGAAATTCCCTTTAACCATTAAAAAACTCGGCATCAACGGAGAAGGCGTCGGCTTTTTCAAGCGTAATGTCGTCTTCGTCCCTGGGGCATTGCCAGGCGAGGAAGTCACTGCGCAAGTGACCATCGTGAAACATAATTTCGCACAAGCCCGGATACTGAAGATCCGTAAAGCGTCCCCCCACCGCCAGACGCCGCCGTGCCCGATTTTCGAAACATGTGGCGGCTGCCAATTGCAGCATTTATCCTATAGCCAGCAGCTCGTCGAAAAACGCGACCTGGTGCTGCAATCGCTCGACCGTTATTTGCGCGGGACGGACATCCAAGTACGCGAGACGATCGGCATGGACGACCCTTGGCATTACCGCAATAAGAGCCAGTTCCAAACACGCAAGAAAGATGGCAAAGTAATGGCCGGCTTGTTTGCGGAAGGCTCCCAGCAGCTGCTCGATATCGAACAATGCCTCGTGCAGCATCCGGACACGGTGAAAATCACCAATGCCGCGAAGCGCATCATCGAAGAATTGAACTTATCCATTTACGACGGCAAATCGATGAAAGGGCTCATCCGGACCATCGCCGTGCGCACAGCAGTTAAAACCGGTGAAATCCAGCTTGTGCTCATCACGACGCGCAAGGACATCCCGAAAAAGAAAGTGCTCGTCGAACGATTGAGCGCAATCGACCCGAACCTGGTGTCCATCGTCCAAAACGTCAATGCTGAGAAAACTTCCCTGGTCTTCGGCGAAACAACGCATACTTTGTTCGGCAAGCCGACCATCCATGAAGAACTCGGCGAATTATCATTCGACTTATCGGCCCGTGCGTTTTTCCAATTGAATCCGGAACAGACCGTGAAACTCTACGATGAGATCAAACGGGCGGCGAAACTGACCGGCAAGGAATCCGTTGTCGATGCCTATTGCGGCGTCGGTACAATCGGCCTATGGCTGGCGGATTCCGCCCGTGAGATCCGCGGCATGGATACCATCCCGGAAAGCATTGCCGATGCCAAGGCCAACGCGAAAAAACAAGGCCACCAAGCGACTTATGTGACGGGCACTGCAGAAAAATGGCTGGATACCTGGCGCAAGGAAGGCTATGTGCCGGATGTATTGACAGTCGACCCGCCGCGCACCGGACTTGCGGATTCCTTGTTGAAAACCATCTTGAAAGTAAAACCGAAACGCTTTGTCTACACATCGTGTAATCCGTCGACACTCGCGAAAGACTTGCAGCAATTAACGAAAGTTTACCGTGTCGAATACATCCAGCCGATCGATATGTTCCCGCAGACTTCGCAAGTGGAAGCGGTGTGCTTATTGACCTTGAAATGAAGAGGATTCCAGATCTTTGATACGCACTTTGCCTACGCCCGATCCAGCCATAGCATTTTGATTTTAGCCAGCCATTAGGTTTTGAAGGCATCCACTGCCAGCCTCTGTGAAATCAGCTAACCAGGAGGAATCGCCATGAAGCCGTTAATCATCTATTATTCCCATTCTGAAAACAACCAGAAGCTAGCGGAAGAGCTTCAAAGCCGGACCGGATGCGAATTGCGTGAAATCAAGGAGAAAAAGAAACGGAAAGATATATCGATCTTGATGGATTTCCTTATCAAACGCGACTCCCGTTTGGCACCCCTGGATTTTGACTTGAGAGAATACAGCCCGGTGATTTTGCTGGCACCGATTTGGGCAGGGAAAATTGCGGCGCCGATGCGGACATTCATCAAGCAATCGAAAGATGATTTAACCGATTACTCGTTCATCACCATTTGCAGCGGTGCACCTGGCCAACGGGAAAAGATCGGCGCAGAATTGCTTGTGCTCACTTCCCGCGAACCATCGGCATTAGCCGAATTGTGGATCAATGACCTGCTTCCTGAAGAACAGCGCAATAAAATCAAGTACACGAATAAGTTCCGGCTCAAACGCGAACATTTCAGCCAATTCGATCAGGAAATCAGGTTCTTCATTGAAATGGCGCTGCACGCAGACAAAGAACCCACAACGCTGACATGATACAAGCCACAGGCCAACCCGTCGGATACGGTGCCTGTGGCTTTTTTTCATGGAACTAAAAAGCTTAGGAGGCTGTCGCTTCCTAAGCTTTTACGGGAGATTCTCCATTTTAAGCGTTGGCCGTATCCTTGCGCGGGCCTTTAAAAGCGATGATGGTGAACAAGGCCAATAAGATCCCTGTGATCAGCAGCAAGAAACTCAACTGCTCTGTGACTTCAAGGAATAAGCCCCCTGCTGCCGGGCCGATCAAACTGCCGACGCTGAATGCCACGCCGCATAATAAGTTCCCCGTGGGTAGCAATTCTTTCGGCATCAAATCGGTCATATAGGAAATGCCAAGGGAAAAAGTCGAACCGACAAACATTCCGGCCACCACGAACAAGGCGAGCGTGAGCCAAGCATTCGATTCAAAGAACGTTGCCACCAAAAATGACAGCCCCCCGCCGCTTAGCGCAAGCAGCAGCACCTTTTTCCGGCCGATGCGGTCACTGAGTTCACCGAGAGGCAATTGCGTGGCGATCGCCCCAATGGAAAAAGCAGCGAGTATGTAGGAGACCATACTGATGTCGAACGATTGGCGCAAGGCATAGACTGGATAGATGGCGCTGAGTGATGCTTCTAAAAAACCATAGCCCAGCGGAGGCAAAAAAGCGACCCAGCCAATGATAATGGCCGACTGAAAACGCTGCAAAGTTCCTCTAGCGCCCATCGAACTGGCAGAATGCTCCGGAAAATCATTTCGCAAGAAAAACACCAATGACCAGGCGATCAAGCAGAGAACCCCGGAAATGATGAACGGCAATGCTTCAAATACTTGGACGAGCGGCACAAACAGCGGCCCTGCACCGAAGCCTACACTAAATGACATGCCATAGATCGCAATATTTCGCCCTAGCTTATGTTGTGGCGAAGTGCTTGTAATCCAAGTCTGTGTCGAGAAATGCAGTGCCTGATCCCCCACCCCGATCAAAATACGCAAGACAAACCAGAACAAAACACTTTTCCATAACGGAAAAGCCAGCAGCGCAAGAATCACCATTGCCCCGCCCGCCAGGATCAGCGGTTTGAACCCGAACTTTCTCAGCTGTGGCTCCATAAAGGGAGCCACAGCGATAATGCCTATGTATAAGCCTGTTGCACTCAGCCCGTTCAGCGTAGACGACACGCCATCCTGTTCGAAAATAACAGCGATGAGCGGCAATAACATCCCTTGTGAAAACCCTGAAATCGACACGATGGCGACCAAAATCCAAAAGCGGGCGCGTTCGCTTGATAAGAAATATTTCATAATGCCTCCCCGAACGAGCACGTTCTTTTCTATTTTTGGAAGTTTCCGCTACAATTTTAACATAAGGAGGAGATACACATTGAAATTTTCCATGAATGAACACGGATTTACAGGGCATTTGCCTTTCGGCGAGCTCCACGTATCCACTGATGAAGAGTATGGGTTCCGCCCCTATCAATTGCTGGTATCGTCATTGGCGATCTGCAGTGCGGGCATCATCCGGAAAGTATTGGAGAAAAAACGCATGCCGGCAGAAGACATTGAAGTCGAAGTGAAAGAAGTGGTCCGCATCGATGAAGAGGCAGGGCGCGTCGCAAAAGTTCATCTGCACTTCCGGATCAAAGGTGATATCGAAGAGGAGAAAATGCCCCGTGTCATGGAATTGACACGAAAAAATTGCTCGATGGTCCGTTCTGTCGAAAATTCGATCGAAGTGGTTGAAAGCTACGAATTGGTATAAACATAAAAGGCTCAGTCCGATTCTGCTTGGCAGATTGCGGGCTGAGCCTTTATGTTTTATGTTTACAGTTCGTTTCCATAATCGCATTGTCGGTGATGCCACCTAAATGCCCGAATCGCCTCCTCTTCCACATCGTGTTCTTTCTCGGTTTGGTGATCCGTTTTGGCCTCCCCTCGTCAAGGATTGATGTCACTATACCATATTAATTGAATAATGTAAATATTCAATTAATATTTTTTCGTTTTATACCCCTTTCTGCTGTTCTATTGATATTCCCGTATTTATCGGCTACTATATACAATGGAAATGAGGTGGAATCAATGGGAAAATCCATTACAGATAAGGAACAACAAGTAACTTATATGAAACAGCGGCTCAGCATGTTCCTCGATGTGTTAGATGCCATCGAACCGGAAAGCACCGAACTCGAAGATATTGACCGGCTGATTGCCATGGTCGACGATTTGGAGAATAAAATGCAGCAATTCAAGAACCGTCCGTCTACAGAAAACGAATAATACCCACGCCCTGAAGCCTCAATATGAAGCTTCAGGTTTTTTTTGCTTTCTTTGCCCTGGAATATGTGAAGCAGCCTACAATAAGCAAAATCTCCCATCTATCCACAGCTCCCTATGGTAAACTGACAGTAGTTATCGATATCCGATTATTTTATGGAGGAGTGCCTATGTGGAGTAAAGTTCAGCCCCATGTCGAATTGATCGCTGCGGTGTTATCAGGAATCTTGATCATCATCGCCTATATCCTCGAATTACAGGATATCGCTCTTCCTTCTGTGGTTATCTATTTGCTGGCGTTTGTGATCGGCGGCTACGCCAAGGCCAAATACGGCATCAAGAAAACCATCGAAGACAAAGAATTGAATGTTGAATTCTTGATGATCTTGGCAGCTGTCGGCGCATCCATTATCGGCTATTGGACAGAAGGCGCCATCCTGATCTTCATCTTTGCATTAAGCGGCGCACTTGAAACCTATACGATGAATAAAAGCCGGAAAGAATTATCTGCCCTTATGGAGATGCAACCCGACGAAGCCTGGCTACTAAAAGAATCCGGCGAGACGGTTCGCGTCCCGGTCGGTGAACTGAACACAGGCGACCTGGTCGCCGTCCGCCCCGGCGAGCGTATCCCTGTCGACGGTGAAGTCCATTCCGGACAAACTGCTGTCGATGAATCCGCCATTAGCGGCGAAGCGATTCCGGTGTCCAAATACCAACACGATAATTTGTTTGCCGGCACAGTCAATTTGTCCGGTTCGATCACGATGGTCATGACCAAGCCGAGTTCTGAAACGATGTTCCAAAAAATCATCGAGCTCGTGCAATCCGCTGAAAGCGAGAAATCTCCGTCCCAGCAATTTATTGAACGCTTTGAAGGCCGTTACGTCAAAGTGGTCTTGGTCGTTTTCGCACTCATGCTGTTCCTCCCGCATTTTTTGGTGGGCTGGAGCTGGAATGAAACATTTTACCGGGCCATGGTGCTGCTTGTGGTGGCTTCCCCATGCGCACTGGTCGCTTCCATCATGCCCGCCACGCTTGCTGCCATTTCAAATGGGGCCAAGAGCGGTGTCATCTTTAAGGGGGGCGCGCACCTAGAGAATTTGAGTGTCGTCAAAGCCATCGCATTCGATAAAACCGGCACATTGACACGCGGCAAACCCGAAGTGACCGATTTTATCATCCGAGGAGATGCTGACCGCGAGCAAGTGATGGCATTGGTCGCAGGAGTCGAATCCCAATCCAACCATCCGCTCGCCAAAGCGATTACTGATTTCGTCATCCAGCAAGGATTCGATCCGCTGCGCAATCTGCAAGTCGTGGATGTGCCGGGAAACGGGCTGAAGACGCATTTCAATGGCGGTGAAATCCTGGTCGGCAAACCCGGCTTTGTCGGTGAGCAAGAAGCCTATGCTTTTGAAGGCGGAATCCTTGAACACTTGGCAAACCAAGGAAAAACCGTGACTTTCGTAAGGGATGGCCACGGGATACTTGCCGCCATGGCGCTAAAAGACACTGTCCGCGACATCACCAAATCCACCATCGCTGAACTACAGGACCGGGGGATATATTGCCTCATGCTGACCGGGGATAACCGCAAAACCGCAAAAGCCATTGCGGAGGAAACCGGTGTCGACGAATACATCGCCGAATGCCTGCCTGGCGATAAAGTGCAGCATTTGAAAAAATTATTGGCTAAATACAAATATGTGGCGATGACAGGAGACGGCATTAACGACGCACCGGCTCTTGCAACAGCAACGACCGGCATCGCCATGGGTGAAGGAACCGATATCGCCCTAGAAACCGCGGACGTTATTTTAATGAAAAATGACCTGTCCCGCATCTCTTACTCAATCCGGCTGGCGAAGAAAATGCAACGCATCGTCAAACAGAATATCTTTTTCTCTGTCGCCGTCATCCTGGTGCTTATCTTGTCGAATTTTTTCCAGGCGATATCTTTGCCTCTTGGAGTGGTCGGCCATGAAGGCAGCACCATATTGGTTATCTTAAATGGCTTGCGCATGCTTAACCGAAATGTCTGAAATTCCGAAAAAAAAGAAGACGGCTCCCTTCCCTCATTTACCGGGAAGAGCCGTCTTCTTTTTATGAAGCCGCTTTTTGGAATGCCTTCTCCCTTGCATGACGGCGTTTATTTGCCCGCCGATAATCAATAACATGGCCGATAGGTAAAGCCATAGCAATAACAGGATGATTCCTCCGATGCTGCCGTAAGTAGCCGAGAAATTACCGAAATTATTGATATAGATGGAGAATAAAAATGACAGCAAAAGCCAGCCGAGAGAAGCGAAAGCCGCTCCCGGCAGGACGGTCTTGAAGCTGATCCGGACATTCGGCGCAAGCCAATAGATCACGGCGCAGACGATGAACGTAATCAAGGCTGGGATGGTGAAACGGATCATCCCCCATAGTTCCAGGAACCCTTCCTCAAGTCCAAGAAATGCAAAGAAGAACAAGCCGATCTGGCGGCCGAATATCGGCAGCGCCAATGCTACGACCAGCATGATGATCAACAGGATGGTCATCAAGATCGACATGCCTCTCGCTATCAACAAAGGCCTGCTTTCCCTGACGCCGTATGTGGCATTCAAGGATTTGATCAAAGCATCCATCCCGAGGCTTGCCGACCAGATCGTCGCCAGCACACCGAAAGACAACAAGCCGCCGTTTTGGTTCGTCAAGATTTCATTCAAGGTCTGCTCAATCAGCACATACACTTCTGTTGGAATGACCTCTTCCATGAACAGGTAGACTTCTTCCCTCGGCAGACTTAAGTACGGAAGCAAAGTGACGAGAAAGATCAGCAGCGGAAAAATCGATAATAGGAAAAAAAACGCCAACTGCGCTCCGAGTCCCTGCACATCGACGTCTTTAATCCTTGTCCCTAATTCTTTTATAAATCCACGGCCAGTCAATACGTCATATTTCGGTTTCCGCACCTGGGACTGGCCGTCTTTTCCTGGCGTTGCCATAAATCTTGCCCGCTCAGTTGCGGTTCTGGTTCTGCGAGTCAGTGCTGCTTGAAGAAGAGCCGTTTTTAGAAGAAGAATCGTCCGTCAGTGACGAACTCGGTGATGGATTGTCTTCTTTAACCGCTGAAACGACGTCCTCTTTTGATTCGACAACTGCTTCTTTCGTTTCCATGACTGCGCTTTGCGCTTCCTGTGCCACTTCTTTCACTTCCGGCACCAGCTTTTTCACTTGCTCGACTTTGCTGCCGACATAAGAAGCATCTTCTGAAATGCGGGCATAAAGATTTTGTGCGCGTTCTGCCTGCTCTTTGAACGCTGATTTCAATTCGTCTTTATTGCTTGCATAATATTTTGCGTTTTCACTCGCTTTTTTCGATTTGTTCATCACGTCTTCGCGCGTATTGCGGTCCAAAAGCGAAACTAGTGCGCCTACCGCTGCGCCTACTACTATTCCTGTCATTAATTTGTTTTGGCTCATTCCAAATTCCTCCTAGTATAAAATATAGTTTCCATCATACTTCGAATTTTTCCCTCTTCCTCCCTAATCTAAACACTTCGCAAATTATTTTTTAAAAATAACTTGACTATAATATGAAACTTTCGGAATATTAACTCTACAGGAGGAATTTTTCCTAAAGAAAAGAGTATCTAAAAGGGGGAGAAAAGATGGAGGCATTAACGGAATTTCTAGGCACGATCAGCGGTTATATTTGGGGACCGCCGCTTTTGATTCTCCTGGTGGGGACAGGGATTTTCCTGACAGTGCGTTTGGGGCTTTTGCAATTACGCCTCTTGCCGTATGCACTGAAGCTGACGTTCAGTAAAAATCCGGACAAAGATTCACAAGGCGATATTTCCCATTTCCAGGCATTGTCGACGGCAATGGCCGCGACAGTCGGTACAGGGAATATCGTCGGGGTCGCGACCGCGGTCATCCTCGGTGGCCCGGGAGCGGTTTTCTGGATGTGGTTTTCTGCGTTCTTCGGGATGGCGACGAAATACGGGGAAGCCGTACTCGCTGTCAAATACCGCATCGTCGACCCAAAAGGCCAAATGGCCGGCGGGCCGATGTATTATCTTGAACATGGATTGAAGCAAAAATGGCTGGCTGTCCTATTCGCCATCTTCGGCGCCATCGCAGCGTTCGGCATCGGGAACGGGACACAGTCCAACTCCGTTGCATCCGTCGTGCGCGATACCTTCTCTGTGCCGACTTGGATCACGGGCATCGTCCTGACTGTCTTCGCTGCTGTCGTCATCATCGGCGGAATCAAGACAATCGGTAAAGTTACAGCATTCTTCGTACCATTCATGGCCTTATTCTATATCATTGCCGGAATCATCATCATGATTCTCAATATGGACCTTATTCCCGCAGCGCTCGGCACGATTTTCAGCGCCGCCTTTACGGGTGAAGCTGCAGTCGGCGGTGCCATCGGTGCGGCAATCCGCTACGGCGTTGCACGAGGCGTCTTCTCCAACGAAGCAGGTCTCGGATCTGCACCGATCGCAGCGGCAGCGGCAAAAACCGATATGCCTGGGCGCCAGGCTTTGGTTTCGATGACACAAGTATTGTTCGATACATTGATCATCTGTTCGATCACCGGTATCACGATCGTTATGTCGGGATTGTATCTGGACGAGAGCCTTGAAGGCGCTGCGCTGACTACAGCGGCATTCGAGCAGTTCCTTGGCGGGGTCGGCCCGTATATCGTTGCGATCGGCTTGGTTTTCTTCGCTTCTTCCACCATCATCGGCTGGTCGTATTACGGGGAGAAATGCTTCCAGTACCTGTTTAAAAACCCAAGCTTGTTAATCGTTTACCGTGTTGCTTTCGTTGCCATGGTCTTCGTTGGGGCAACAGTTTCTCTAGATGTCGTTTGGACATTCTCGGATGTCATGAACGGATTAATGGCTTTCCCGAACTTGATAGGCCTTCTCGGACTTTCCGGCGTCATTGTATACGAGACGAAGAAAATTACCGCAAAGATCAAGGAAGAGAAAGAACAGGCGCGTTCTGGCAATTGACATTCCATTTGAATAATGAAATGATAAAGCATACCCACCCGAAAGGCAGGAATGGATCATGGATTTATCCAAACAATCACCCGAGAACGTCGATTTCATGATTGAGGAAATAAAAACGAAATTGCGCATGGTTAATGTTGATGCAATGAAAGCCGAGCATTTCAACACTTCGGAGTATGAAGACTTGCGTGAAATTTACGAAATGGTCAAAGGCCGCGATAATTTCAGCCCGAACGAAATGCAGGCCATCGCCTCTGAACTCGGTTCATTGCGCAAATGAAGAAAGCCCTGAAGCAAATGCTTCAGGGCTTTTTTTCTTATGCCTGTCGAGCCAGAACGGCCACTTCAGCTTTTCTTTTGTCTAGCTTCAGTGGCCTGTCTCTCGGGTCGTAAGCCAATTCTCCTGTACGGCTGAAATACGCCGCTTCGGGGACTCGGCTTACGCCTGTCGAGCCAGAACGGCCACTTCAGCTTTTCTTTTCATATTGCACGATGTACCAGCCGCCTTCTTTGATGACGGTGCGGAGGCTGAGGAATTCTAGGCCTGATTCTTCTCCCCATTCGATAAGTTCCTCCCTTTTCGGCAGCCTGTAGAGGTTGTCGAATGATGAGAAGAAACTGTTGAAGACATTGGCGAACGGCGGGCTGTCCGGTCCTCCCGCGATGGGGGTGACGACCGATAAAATACCGCCTCGTGCGACCCAGCTGCTGATTTCCTTGAACAAGGCCTGGCGCTTTTCGAGCGGGATGTAATGCAGTACATTATTGAGCATGATCATGTCCTGCGGGGATTCAGGCTTGTAATTCCACAGATCCGCCTGTTCGATGGAGACGTTGTTTTGCGCTGCCGTCAGCTCTTTTGCCTTTTCGACGACTTCTTCGCTGATTTCGATTCCCGTAAATTGTGTCGATGGGAAACGCTGCCCCAATTTCTTTATGTAGCCACCTTCCCCGCATCCTATATCGAGTACGCGCCGGCAGTCTTTTTCCTTCAATCTCTTGGCCATCTTCGGATACGCCAACACTTCCAGCAAACGGCTCGTTTCTGCAACAGTCGGCGCATGTTCTTCTTCATCGAAATGAAGCCTGCTCCGATTGCGCATCATTTCCGGATAATGCAGCAAGGTCGGGATGTGGAGCTCCATCATTTCCTTCAACAGCACGCCAGACGAATTATTGCCTTTGGATTTCGGCAATTTCCACCGGTTCTTCACTTGATAGCGGTTGCGGCCGGCTTCTTTCAAATACCCGATCGAGACGCCGACAGCTATCCACTGAGCAAGCAGCTGCTCATCGAGTTCCAGTGCGTCCGCCACATCAAATTGGGTCATCGGGCGTTCGAATGCCTTGAACAGGTCCAATTCATAACCTACATAGGCATGCCAGCTGTACAGGAAGGGCTCATTGCGTTTCATATACGTTCTTGCTTTCACCATCTTCATTATGTCGATCATATAAGTCCCTCCACTTTCCACGGGTAGTCATCTTCCGGTTTGTAGTATTTCAGTTCTTTCTTGTCTTCTGTCAATTCCTTTGCGCGCACCGGCATGAATCCGCCTTGGATAAAGCGGTCCCGGACATTTTCCTTCCATAAGCCGAGCCCTGATACGTTCAGCATCTGCTTGAAATGGAGTATCGGATCTTCTTCCATGCGCTCAAAAGTCCGTTGGCGCAAATAACTGACCGGGCGATACGGGAAGGAATAGGCGAGCGCCGCTAAGTGGCTCAGCTGGATAACATGGTCTGCCCGGCGATAGCGGACTTTTTCATACCATTCCAGATTGGTCGTACCCGTTTTTCCCGCAGCCAGCATATCCGCAGCCAGTTCGCCGAGTACATCGGCGTCCTGTATCGCCATGTTCATGCCCTCCCCCGCCATCGGATGGACTGCATGGGCCGCATCGCCGATAATCGCTTTATTGCCTTTTACATAGGATTCGGCATGGTACATGATCGGGATCATCAGCTGGATCTTTTTCCAGTCCGTCAATTGTTGGACATAGCCGTCAACAGCCGGTGCCAAATCGGTGTAAAGCTTATGGAAATGGCTGATTGGCTTCTCCTTCAAGGTTTTATAATCCCCTGGCGGTATCAAATAGACGCTGCGCACTTGATTGTCAGGCAGCGGGAATAGCCCGAGAAAGCGGTTATAGGTCGAAATGATTTTGCCGTCCGTGAAATTTTCCGCGCGCGGAAAGGTTACTGTCAAAAAATGATGGTTATATGTCGTCTGCTTTACTTCGATTTCCATCACTTTTCTCGTTACTGAAGACCTTCCTTCCGCGCCGAAGAAAAACTTGGCTTCCACCTCGGACTTTTCGGTTCCTTTTTGAAGAATGGCCGTATTTTCTGTATAGCCTTTGCAGGCAGTGCCTTTTAGGTAATGGAAGTTATCGTATTCATAAGCCGCTTTCCGAATGATGGTCTTTAGCTCTTCATGGTGGATCATATAAGCGGCGTTGTATTTTCCGGGCAACACGCTGTAATCCATGAACGATTGATCTTTCACTTTCAAAGTACTGGAGAGTTCCAGCATATCGAGCACCTTGATTTCGTTGGACCGGTCACAAATCGCGTCATATACGCCGAGGCCGTCGAAAATCTGCATGCTCTTCGGCTGCAGCAGCTCCCCTTTATAGGTCGGCGAGCGGACAGCCATGCGTTCGGCAAGAACGACATCAAAGCCTCTCCTCACCAGTTTCAATGCGAGCGTCAGCCCCCCTATTCCCCCTCCGCCGATGAACACATCCGTTTTCATGGGCTTCAACTCCTTGACTTTCCTTACCCTGAAAAAGAGCTCCTGAAAACAGAACAGCCGGCAAACAATAAAAAAAGACCCTCGAGGGGTCTTTTTTTCACAATTTGTCCTTATAGTGCTCCATATGAAGCGGCCAATTCGGCGCCGACTTTGGCATTGTGCTTGACGAGTTCGATATTGGCAACCAAGCTCTGTCCTTCCGTCAACTCTTTCACTCTGCCGAGCAGGAATGGCGTGACTTCTTTGCCGTTGATGCCGTTTGCTTTCGCTTCCGCCATGGCTTGTTCGATGATGCCATCGATAAAGTCTTTATCAAGCGCATGTTCTTGAGGGATCGGGTTGGCAATGACTGCGCCGCCTTTCAAGCCGAGCGACCATTGCGCTTTCAGGATAGCTGCAAGCTCTTCAGTCGATTGCGAGCCGTAGCTTAGCGGGAAGCCGCTGTGGCGTGTATAGAACGCCGGCATCTCGTCCGTCTGGTAGCCGATGACCGGAACGCCTTTCGTTTCCAGGTATTCGAGTGTCAGGCCGATATCGAGAATCGACTTCGCGCCAGCACAGACGACAGCAACCCCTGTATTCGACAACTCTTCCAAGTCTGCCGAAATATCCATTGTCGTTTCCGCCCCGCGGTGGACGCCTCCGATGCCGCCGGTCGCGAAGACGCGGATGCCGGCAAGCTCAGCGCAAATCATCGTCGCGGCAACAGTCGTCGCGCCGATTTTTTTCGTTGCGAGCAATTGGCCGATGTCGCGGCGGGATACTTTCGCAACGTCCGGTGAATTGCCCAGAAGTTCGAGTTCTTCGTCTGACAAGCCGATTTTGATATGGCCGTCCATCAAAGCGATCGTTGCCGGAACGGCTCCATTGTCGCGGACGATTTGTTCGACTTCACGGGCTGTTTCCACGTTTTGTGGGTAGGGCATGCCGTGTGAGATGATCGTCGACTCTAAAGCGACGATCGGTTTTTTCTGTTCGATGGCTTCCTGCACTTCTGTTGAATAGCTGATCATGTTTGTCATTTCAATTCCTCCAGTTCTTTTATTAACACCGTTTCATTTAATTCCGGCCGCACTGTCTGGCTGCTTGCGAGCGTTCTGGCCGCATTCAGCATGCCCATCTGCACGGCTTGATGAAAATCATAGCCCGATAGATGGGCGTGAAGTAGGCCGCCTGAGAAGGCATCTCCAGCCCCTGTGACATCTTCTACTTGCTGCGTTTCGATTGCCGGGAAATGCAACACGCCATTTTCGTCGCCCGCCATGGCGCCGTCTTTTCCGCCGGTCACGACGGCTGTTTTTGCGCCTTGATCGAGAAGCATTTCAACCGAGCGCTTCCAATCCGCTTGATCCCGGATGGAAATGCCGAGCCTGAGGGCTGCTTCATCGCGGTTCAGGATCAAAAAAGAGACACCGCTCAAGTCTTCTCCTAAGCGTTCCATTTTAGGGGCTGATACAGGAATTACAGCAAGCGGCACATCGGCAGCCGCTGCGAGATCCTGCAAATACGCTACGGTTTCCTTCGGGCAGTTCAAATCGACTGCCAGCAATTTCGCGCGCATCAATTTGCTGCGGTGAGGCTCCAGATAGCCAGGCGTCAATTCCGCGTAGATGTCCATGTCCGCTAATGCTAAAGTCATCTCGCCGTCGGGTTCCAGCACAGCAGTATAGCTGCCTGTCGCCCCTTGCGGCAGCGCCTTGGTCATGGCGGTATCCATGTAAGGCGAAGACACTTCTTCGATGAAGCGCCATTCCGGATCATCTCCAGCTACCGACATCAACTGGACTTCATGCCCAAGCCTGCCTAGGTTTTCAGCGATATTTCGCGCCACGCCCCCGACGCTTCTCGTCACCGTTGCCGGATTCGAAGTGCCGTGGACAGACGGTGCTTTCAGATGGAACTTACGGTCGACATTCGCGCCGCCGATGCATAGGATCGCATTTTCTTCAGGCAGTACGTATGCGCGGCCGAGAATCTTCCCTTGCTTGATAAGCCCCGAAATCAAATTGGCTAAGGATGGCCTTGAAATCCCGAGCGCATCCGCCATTTCCTGCTGGGACATATATGGATCCCGTTCAATCAACGCAAGGATTTTCTGTTCGTTGCGGTTCATTGGATTCCCTCCCTTTTGAACTTTTGTTTATATTATAAACTTTTATAATATAAATTGCAACTCTTATTCCCTTTCAAGCGCCCGGCTATTGCGCAACGTGTTTGAATATTGCTACTATAGAAAGGATGAGAGGAGTGTTTTTGGAAATGACTACATTTGATGAAAAGTTATCCCGCTACGCTGAATTGGCGGTAAAGGTAGGCGTCAATATACAGCCTGACCAGAAATTGTATATTGCAGCTTCCATAGATGCTGCACCGTTCGTCCGCTTGATCGTTAAGAAAGCTTATGAAGAAGGTGCAAGACAAGTATTCGTGGATTGGAGCGATGATGTGATTTCCCGCACGCGCTTCGAGAAGGCACCGGAAGATTCGTTTGGGGAATTCCCGGAATGGAAAGTCCAGGAAAGGGAGCAATTGGCCGAACAAGGCGCGGCTTTCATCAGCGTCGTTTCACAAAGCCCGGACTTGCTGAAAGGCATCGATTCCAAACGCATTTCAGCGTCCCAGAAAGCGACCGGGCAAGCGCTGAATAAATACCGACAGTACGTGCAATCCGACAAAATCAGCTGGTGCGTCCTTGCTGCACCGTCTGCGCAATGGGCAAAGAAAGTGTTCCCGGACCTTCCGGAAAACGAGCAAGTGGATGCGTTATGGGAAGCGATTTTCAAGGCTGTCCGCGCAGATACGGACAACCCGATCGAAGCTTGGCTTGAACACGACCGCACGCTCCACACCAAAGCTGATTATTTGAACGACAAGAAATACGCCAAGCTTCATTATCAGGCACCAGGCACAAACCTCGAAGTCGCCCTGCCAAAAGGCCATCTATGGGCAGGCGCAGGTTCGGTCAACGAAAAAGGCCATACCTTCATGGCCAATATGCCGACAGAGGAAGTCTTCACCGTACCGCATAAAGACGATGTCAACGGCTTCGTCTCAAGCACCAAGCCGCTCAGCTACGGCGGCAATATCATCGATGGCTTCAAAATCACATTCGAAGGCGGCCGCATCACTGAAGTCACGGCCGAACAAGGCGAAGAAGTGCTCAAGGAATTGGTGGCTACGGATGAAGGCTCCCACCGCCTCGGCGAAGTGGCATTAGTGCCCCATCAATCGCCGATTTCCGATTCAGGCATCTTGTTCTTCAATACCTTATTCGATGAAAATGCGTCCAACCACTTCGCGATCGGCAGCGCCTATGCGTTCTGCCTAGAAGGCGGCAAGACGATGTCAGCGGATGAATTGAAAGAGCACGGCTTGAACCAAAGCATCACCCATGTCGATTTCATGGTCGGCTCTGCCGATATGGACATCGATGGCATTTTGGAAGACGGCACGCGTGAACCGATCTTCCGCAGCGGCAACTGGGCATTTTAAAGGTCGATAATTCGACACTTAATTTTCCATGCGTTTTCATGTATACTGAGTATGATAATTACAGTTTAGAGAGGGGTTATCACGATGCTATACGGTATTACTGTTGTCCTCGGATTCATGGCTGTGATCTTCATGTTCTTCTTCACCCTGCTTCATTTCCTTGGCAAAGAGCTTCATAGCCATGATGCAGAGCATATCGATCCGCTTCCGAAAGAGCGTCATTAAGCAAAAAAGCTCTGCCCCGCATACACGGGGCAGAGCTTTTTTCTGTTTATCGTGCCCCTATCACATCTCACTGAAAAGTGATAAAATTTGAATAAGCAGTGTTTATACCGATTAGGAGGAATTCATCCATGTTTTCTGCAACGGATATCGGGATCGATCTCGGTACCGCCAATATTCTCGTCTATACTAAGTCAAAAGGCGTCATCTTGAACGAACCATCCATCGTCGCCCTCGATGCCCGCAGCGGCGCTGTCATCGCCATTGGCAACGAGGCGAAAGCGATGCTCGGCAAGGCGCCCGATTCCATCCGTATCGTGCGCCCGATGAAAGAAGGCGTCATTGCCGATTTTGATGTGACCCGCGAACTACTGAAGCTGGTCATGCAAAAAGCGGCGAAACAATTAGGAAATTCACTGCGCAAGCCGAAAGTCATGGTCTGCACCCCGTCCGGCGCTACGGCTGTCGAGCGCCGGGCGATCCATGATGCCGTCAAACAGAGTGGGGCAAAGTCCGTGCACCTCATCGAAGAGACGGTTGCTGCAGCAATCGGCGCGGACTTGCCGATTACGGAACCTGTCGCTTCGGTTATCGTCGATATTGGAGGGGGCACGACAGAAGTCGCCATCATTTCATTCGGGGGCGTGGTGTCTTCCAATACGATCAAGATCGCAGGCGACCGCATGGATGAAGACATCATCCAATACGTCCGCAAGCATTATAATTTATTGATCGGCGAGAAAACGGCTGAAACGATCAAAAAAGAAATCGGCTACGCCCCGATTCCCCACGAACCGAAAAAAATGAATATCCGCGGCCGTGACGTATTGAGTGGGTTGCCGAAAACAATCGAGTTGAGTTCCGACGAAATGCAAAAAGCGCTCAACGAGTCCTTGTCGGCCATCCTGGAATGCATCCGTGCCACACTGGAAAATTGCCCCGCCGAATTATCGGGAGATATGGTCGACCAGGGCGTCGTCATTTCTGGCGGGGGTGCCTTATTGAAAGGCTTGCAGGAATGGCTGGCGCAAGAAATTTCCGTACCGGTCCATATCGCGCCGGACCCGTTGGAATCCGTTGCGATCGGCACCGGCCGCTCTCTCGGCATGATCGACCAGCTTGAGAAAATGTCGCGTTAAATCCCAAACGACCATCAAGGAGGAAAAACGATGTCTTTATTGAATGAGATTTTGGATTACAACGAAAAATTTGTAGAAGAAAAGCAATATGAGGAATTCATCACCACCAATCTCCCGGATAAGCGGATTGTCATCTTGACTTGCATGGACACCCGCCTGCTTGAGCTATTGCCAAAAGCGATGAATTTCAAGAACGGCGACGTGAAAATCGTCAAAAGCGCCGGCGCTGTCATCAACCACCCATTCGGTGGCATCATGCGCAGCTTGTTCGTAGCGGTATACGAGCTGAAGGCCGATGAGATCTATATTATCGGGCACCACGACTGCGGTATGGCCAAAGTGAAACCGGAAGGCATCATCGAAAAGATGAAAGAGCGGGGCATTGAAGAAAGCACGATCGAACAGATGAAATTCTCTGGCGTCAACCTCGACGAATGGCTGAAAGGTTTCGATAACGTAACGGAAAGCGTGCGCCACAGCGTCGACATGGTCCGCCATCACCCATTGATGGATAAAACCGTGCCCGTCCATGGCCTTGTCATCGACCCGAAAACCGGGAAACTAGACGTCGTCATCGACGGCAATAAAGACGAAAACCGCTGAGAAATCTCAGTTTTTTTAAGAGTGCTGATGAAGTCTATGATTCACAATGAATTAAAAAGGAACCACTTTTTCTACAATCAATAATCAAAGACCTATCTAAGTGTTCGGAGAAGCGTTCGCTCGACTCCTGCGGGAGCAGCGAAGCGACGGGTTTGAGAGACCCCGCAGGAACGAAGTGACGAGGAGGCTCGATTCCCGCCCGCGGAAAGCGAGCGATTAGCTTCGGAAAATACGACTTCTTAACTTTCTAGACAAGCTAAAAACCGCTGAGAAATCTCAGCGGTTTTCTTTTTGGAAATAAATATAATCAAGCGGGATTCCTGTCTTGCCGAACTGGCGCAATAAGGAAGTGATCTGCCCGCGGTGGTAGCTCGCGTGATTGACAATGGTGAAGAGCATTTCTTCGCGGCTGTGGCGGAACTCGTCTCCTTTCATATTGCGGTAATCCAGCTCTTCTTGCCAGCTTTCTTCTGATAGTGAGGCGAAATACAATTCCATCTCCGCATGAAGCAAGAGCAAGGCATTTTTCGCTTTCTCGACCGTGTTGACGTCGAAATGTTCAAATTCCGGGCTCTTGACCCCATTCATCCGCTTGAACCACAGCTTTTCAACGCCGATGACATGGGCGACCGTTTCACGGATCGATGGAAATGAACTCTTGCCCGCTTTCGTGTAATACGCTTCGCCGGAGTCTTCCACCAATTGCAGCACCTGTTGGCTTGCCCATTGGTGATAGGCAAATAGTTTTTCGGAATCCATATGCCATCCCTTCCTCTCCTCAATTCTCAAACCATCTCCGCATATCCTTCCACCATCTCAGATAGGCGGCCTTGCCCTTTCAAAAATCCTGTTCGAGCAATGCGTAATAATAATGGTCTTTCCATTCTCCATTGATGAACAGGAATTGCTTCAGCAACCCTTCCTTTTCAAACCCCGCTTTTTCGAGCACGCGCAACGAACCGATATTATCCGGGGCCACATACGCTTCCACACGGTGGAGGCGCAATTGCTCGAACCCGAAAGCCGTGACCAAGCGTACCGCTTCGCTTGCAATACCGCGGCCGATAAACTCCTCGTCCATCGAATAGCCGACCAATGCACTGAGGAACGGCAAGCGCTTGATGCTGTAAATGGAAATATGCCCAATCAGCTGATTGGTATCATGTGAAAAAATGCCGAAGCTGTATTCCCTGTTTTCCCGCGCCTGATAAATCGATTCACGGATTTTCTCGCGCTGTACCGCAATCGTGAAATAACTATCGCGATGCCTCGGCTCATAAATTGCCCAATAATCACGGTTCTTCACCAGGATCCGTACCATGTCTTCAGCGTCTTCTACGGTAAGTGTACGGAGATAACACGTTTTCCCTTCAAAAAGCAGATTCATCTTATCCCTCTTCTGCAGTCAATTTGATGAATTCCTCGACATCTTTTGTGCACAATGCAATGCCTTTTTCCCAGAATTCTTTTTTCGTGATGTCTTCGCCAAGATGCTTCATTGCCAATTGTTCTGTATTCATGACCGCCGTATCACGGAGCAAGGCCATGTATTTCTCTTCAAACCCTTGTCCTTCCTCGAGCGCTTTCGCGTACACGCTGAGCGAGAAAAGATAGCCGAATGTGTACGGGAAATTGTAGAACGGCACATCGGTGATATAGAAATGCAGTTTCGATGCCCAGAAATGCGGATGCCCTTCCGATAAACTTCCGGCAAATGCTTCCTCTTGGGCCTCTTCCATCAATTCATTCAAGCGGCTTGCCGGGACCACGCCGTTCTTTCGCTCTTCATAGAATCTCGTCTCGAACAGGAAACGGGCATGGATATTCATGAAAAATGCCACACTGCGCTGGATCTTATCTTCCAGTAAGGAGATTTTCTCTTCTTTACCGGAGGCATTCTTGACCGCTGCATCCGCTACGATCATTTCCGCGAAAGTCGATGCCGTTTCAGCGACGTTCATCGCATAGCTGCGGTTCAAATCATGCATCGGGCGCAGTGCATGCGTATGGAAGGCATGCCCCAATTCATGGGCCAATGTCGCGACATTGGACATCGATCCGCTGTAGGTCATGAAGATGCGCGATTCCCCGCTTTTTGGGAGCGATGTGCAAAAGCCCCCAGGCATCTTATGTGCGCGGTCTTCCGCTTCCACCCAGCCATTTTCCAGCGCATGGCGGGAAAACTTCTCCAATTCCGGGCCGAATTTCCCGAAATGGCGGATGATGAACTCCGACCCTTGCCCATAGTCGAACGACTGGGAGTTTTCCACGACCGGCGCATCGACATCGTACCAGGCAAGCTTGTCTTTGCCGAGCAATTGTGCCTTGCGCGTCAAATAATCCGCGAACGGCTGTTTATGTTCGCTGATTGCCTGCCACATGACGTCCAAAGTTTCCTGCTTCATGCGATTCATCTGCAACGGCTCTTCCAGCACATTATCGACGCCGCGCTTACTGTACATCTGCAGCCGGAACCCTGCGAGCGAGTTCAAGGTCTTGGCAAACAGCTCTTCCTTTTCGCCCCATGCCGCTTCCAGCTTGTCATAAGCTTCCTTGCGCACCGTGGCATCTTGGTGGGAGCCCAAATTATTCGCCTGTCCCACTGACAGCGTTTTTTCTTCACCATCCACCTCCACTTGGACCGATACGGAGGCGATCAGCAAATCGTATAATTCGCTCCACGCGTGATAGCCATCGATGCCAAGCGATGTAATGAGCCCTTCCTCTTGCTCTGACAGCAGCCGTTTTGCTTCCTTGCGCCATTCATCCAAGACGAAGGCGAATTCCTGCAAGTCTTCGGTGGACAGCAGCTCTGACCAAATATCCGGGTCCGTCTCCATAAGAGCCTGCTTGAATTTCAGGAAAGCACTTTGGAAACGGGATCTCATGAGTGAGTGTTCACTTTGCAGCAATGCCGCTTTTTTGTCCTTGGTGTCCTGCGCCATCAAGCAACCGATAAAGGCCCCGGCTTGGCGGATGTCCACCGATACCTCACTTGTCTGTACCAGGAATTTTGCCACATGCAGTGCATCGGCCGTTTGTTTCGGGACTTCAAACGTTGCAGCGGCTTGTTCGAAGCCGGCAAGCTTCTCTGCAGTTAATTCCAGGTGCGATCTCAATTCAGCCGAATCGCTGCCCCCTGAAAATAAACTATCGAGCTCCCATACTTCCGGATATGTATTTGTCATCTTTTTCCCCCTGCAGTCACGAATTTTCAAAATACATTAATAAGTATAACATCTCCTTTACCGGAACGGGACTGGCGGCCGCCCTGTACTTTTCACGATATCGCCATTTTTCAAAAACTTCCTGCACTTTCTTGTTGGTCGCGCGGGCTGGCAAGTTTATACTGATATTTGAGGAGGGATTTCATATGATTCGCGTACTGCTGATGACGCTGGCATTTATCGCCGTCGTCACCATGAATGCCTTGGCGAATATACTGCCATTCAACGGTCAGACTACCGGTGAAATCTCCGACCGTGTGCCGGTCCTCTTTACGCCGGCCGGTTATGCATTTTCCATCTGGTCCGTTATATATATTTTATTGGCTATCTGGATCATCGGCTTTTGGCTGCGCTTGAAAAAAGGAGTGCACCCTTCAGCGAAAGTTTCGTTGTATTTCATCTTGAGCACTATTTTCAACATCACTTGGCTGCTTTGTTGGCATTATGAATTCTTTATATGGTCGATCGCAGCAATGATTGCCTATCTATTGTCGCTGATCGCTTTGTACTTGGAATATGGAAACGGTGAACGGGGCTTTACGCAACGTTTGCCGGTTTCTGTCAATCTTGGCTGGATCAGTGTCGCGACCATTGCCAATATCAGTTATGTCCTGACCTTCTATAATTGGAGTGGCTGGGGATTGAGCGATCAATTGTGGACGGTCATCATGCTGACCGTAGCGACCGCACTGGCTCTTCACATACGCTTCCACCATTCGGACATCCCATTGACCTTGGTGTTCATCTGGGCGTTCGTCGCCATCGCCGTCCGCCATGGCATGGATGAGATGCTGGTCAGCACGGCAGCTTTATTCCTGAGCGGCGTGTTGCTGACCGGCATCCTGCTGATCAAGAAGAAGCCAGCAAAAACAGGTATGAGGCCATAAAAAAAACAACCATCGGCCGATGGTTGTTTTTTTTTCGTTGATTTTATTTTTCGAGTTTCGTCAGCAAAATCGGTTCGCCTTTTGTGACGAGTACGGTATGTTCAATCTGTGCGACGAGCGATTGGTCCGGCGTGATAAAGGTCCAGCCGTCCCCTGATTCGATGATATGTTCAGCTTTTTGTGAAATAAACGGCTCGACTGCGAGCACCATGCCTTCTTTCAAGATCGTCGTTTCCCACGCATCATAATAATTGAGAATATGCTGCGGTGCTTCATGAAGCGATTTTCCGACGCCATGCCCGGTCAGGTTCTTGATGACGAACAAGCCTTGGTCTTTTGCTTCACGCTCGACTGCCTTGCCGATCTGGTTCAGTTTGGCACCGGCTTTCACTTTCATCATCGCGCGTTCGAATGCGGACTCTGCCGCTTGGCATAGCTTTTCTTTGTCTTCATGGCCTTCGCCCACGACGAATGAAATACCGGTATCCGCAAAGTAATCACCGTATGATCCAGACACATCGATATTGACGATATCCCCATCGTTGATAATGCGTTTTCCTGGAATTCCGTGCGCCACTTCTTCGTTGACGCTGATGCACGTATAGCCCGGGAAATCATATTCCGATTTCGGAGCGGAGACGCCGCCCCATTCTTTGAACAGCCGGCCGCCCAGTTCGTCGAGTTCTTTCGTGGTAATGCCAGGCTTCACGGCAGCTTTCATCGTTTCCCGGATTTCCGCCACCATCTGTCCCGCTTTTTTCAATCCTTCAATATCTTTTTCATTAGTCGCTATCATACTGACCCTTCTTTCAAACTATTCTATTTGAGAATTATAACATAGAATAAGCCGCTCCCGCTTCTCATACCGTTCAGCAAATTCCCATTAATATCCAAATTAAATATGGTAATTGGCCTGTCCCCCAAAAAAGCCGCCTATCATCAGGCGGCTTTCATCATGAATCCGGCTGCGTCAACCGTGGCGCTGTGATGAATAATAAAGAGCAAACAATCGCTGCGACAATCGCGACGGGAATCATATAGGTAGCATTATAGACGGCTGAATAGATGAAGACATTGCCTTCCGCAAACATGCCGAAGAACAGGATACCCGTAATGACATGGACCACATAGCGGAGAAAGGAACCGATCAATACGCCAAGCGCAACCATGGCAATGATTTTTCCGGTCTTTTTCGCCTGCACGGCTTCCAAATAACGGCTGCGCATCATCCCTGCCAAACCGACGACGCCATATGCCAGCAAATAATCCAAAATGACTTGCATGACGACAAAGCCGAACGACAGCGGCGCCACTGAGATGAAGCCCGTTACAATCTGCAGCAAGCCGACCAAAAGCCCCGTGATGACACCCGCTGCGATGCCTCTGCGGAATGCCATCAGCACGATCGGGATCATGACCAAGCTGACCGATCCCCCTTGCGGCATGCGAAAGGCGATAAAATCCAATACAAAGCCGAGAGCTGCAAAAATCGCAATTTCGACCATTAACAATACACGTTTATTTCTCATTCAAACTGCCTCCTTTTGGATTTGCACATCACCAGAAGGGCCGTTTTCTTACGGAACACGAAAAACGGCGCCAGGACAGATCCTGGCGCCGTTCAGGCCGGTTTTCCATCCACATCCCTGCGCAAGCATTAACTTGCAGGTTCGAAGGGTAAGAACTTAATCGTTCACTCTCAGCCAAAGCTCCCCTTGTGGTGTATACAATTATTTCTCTATTATGTGTATTGTACACAACGCATACTGGGCTTGCAAGGCTGTTTCAGCCAACCGGATTAGGGTAGATAGAAACTAGCAAACTTTCTGGAAGGTGGTGGAGGCAGTTGGGAAACTGCCGATTCTATGATTGATTTATTGAAGGATTTGATCAAGATCGAAAGTGATACGAAAGAAGGGGCAAACGAAGCGCTGCTGTTCTGCTCTGCCTGGCTCAAGGCGAAAGGCGAAGAAGTCGAGGTGCATGATAACGATGGCTACCTAATGTTGACGGCCTCCAAAGGCCAAGGCGCCGAAAAGATTATCTGGAACGGCCACGTCGACGTCGTGCCGGGACATAAGGAGCAATTTTCTCCCATTGAAGAAGGCGATAAACTGTATGGGCGCGGGTCGGCCGACATGAAAGCGGGCGTCGCGGCGATGATGCAGGCGTTTGTCGAACTCGATGCTTCTACATTGCCGCGTGAAGTGCATCTGCATATTGTCACGGATGAAGAGATCGGCGGGCGCAATACCTCGAAATGGCTGGTCGACCAAGGCCATTACGGCGATTTCGTCATTTGTGGCGAGCCGACCCATTTGAAGATCGGCCTGCAATCGAAAGGCATTTTAAGAATGGATTTAACGTTCAAAGGCAAACCAGCTCACGGATCGCGCCCATGGGAAGGCATCAATGCCATCGAATCGGCGATGAAATTCCATGCCGGCATGAAAGATTTGCCGTTTCGCAAAGAATCGACGGAATACTATGAGCAACCTTCCGTCAACTTGCCGATCATCAATGCAGGCGACCGGTACAATGTAGTGCCGGAAATCTGCCAGATGTCCTACGATATCCGCTTTATGCCCGGGCAGGATAAGGATGAGATTGTCCGCCAGATGGAACAGCTGGCCGACACGCTCGATGTCGACATGGAATACAAAGCAAGTGGTTCGACCCCTGCTTTGACGACGACGGACGACCATCCGTATATCCAGACCTTGATGAAGGCTGTCGAATCGACGCTGTCGGAACAACCGGTGCTGTTCGGCCAGCACGGGGCTGCAGATACCCGTTATTACGCCGAAAAAATCGGCGGGCAAGGCGCCATCGAGTTCGGGCCGAGCGGGGACGACTGGCATGGCAATGCAGAATACGTCTCCATCTCAAGCGTCCATTCCTATAAGGACATCCTCATTGCGCATGCAAACACCCCTACCGATGTTTAAAAAAGGCTGAAGTGGGGAAAACTCTACTAAACCTCAATACGAAAAAATGAATGGAGCGATAAATATGGCGATTGGAAGACTTGTCAGATCTGCGATTAAATACGGGCCGATTGCATACCCAATCATCCGCAAAGTGATGAACAACCGCAAAAAGAACAACGCAAACAAGGAAAACGACGCGCGCAACCGCAGCGACTCACGAAAAAGCCGCTGAACGATAAAAGACCGGAGAAAATGATCATTTTCTCCGGTCTTTTTCTATTGCCCCGATTTTTTAAACGAGCGGCACTGCCTGGCGAATCGCTAAGTATTCCAACCCCTTGCCTTCAGAAGGCTTGGCGGCCGAGCCGTCGGATGAAGCTTCTGCTGAATCGGCCTGTTCTTCTTCATCCACTCCATCTGCCGGTTCTTCCTGTTCCTGCATTTGCTGGATTTCTTCGAAAGTTACAGGCGCCGGTTCCGGAAGTTCGGCATCCTCCACTCCAAAGCCTTCCGCATAATGCTCGAAGAATGCATTCGCCATCTCCTGATAACCGTCTATATTCGGATGCACGTCTCCGGAATTCGGTACCAGTTCCACCGCATCCTCACCGAAACGGCCCGCTACATCGACAAATGTCGCGCCTGCCTGTTCCGCTTCCTGCTTGAGGATGTCGTTTAATTGCTCCAACTGCCCAGCAGTGCCTTGTTTTTGGCTATCACGGGCATGCGGGTACGCAAAATAATAGCCCATAACGTAGACATCGGCTGATGGCGCAAGCTCTACCAGCTCAGAAAGGATCTCCCCCATATTTTCACGGGCCGCATTCAAGGCGTAGTCTGCCTGGATCTCCTCGAAACTCAAGGCACCTTCAGCGGCATTCGCTTGCACGAGGCGCAGCAAATCATTCGCTCCGGCAGAAACCGTAATGATATTAGCTGAACCCAGCAGCTCTTTTGCTTCATCCGATTCGATGCTTTCCAGGACATCGCTTGCCGTAAAGCCAGGAAACGCCAAGTCTTTCGAATAGAACGCAAACGGCTGGTTGCGCCCCAATTCCTGCGCAATCAAATCCGCATACCCGCTGTCGATTGACCGGTCGGGCGTCTGGCCCGCCGCCAGGGAATCCCCGATCGCCACATAAGCGGCAGGTATTTGCGGTTCTGCATGTACCGTGTGCGCGGCTGCTGTCGTCAACAGCACTGCCGCCAAAATGCTAGTTGTCTTCTTCATCTGCTCACCTCGTTAGAATGCCCAATTCCCATGGCGGAAAATCGCTTCGGTCTTGCCGTCTTCCGTAATGCCGTCGATGTCCATATCATTCGAGCCGATCATGAAATCCTCGTGGACAATCGATGTATTCAACCCGTATTCCTTTAACTGATCGCGTTCCAAGTCTTTTCCACCTTCGAGGCAAGTCGGGTACGAATCACCGATGGCCAAATGGTTCGATGCATTTTCATCGAACAAGGTATTATAGAACAAAATGCCGGAAGCTGAAATCGGCGATTCAACCGGCACGAGCGCCAATTCACCGAGATACGCCGCGCCTTCGTCAGCTGACAGCAATTCATCGAGCAATTCCTGCCCCACTTCCGCTTTCGCTTCCGTAATGCGGCCGTTCTCGAAGCGCAACGAGAAGCCATCGATGATATTGCCTTGATAAACGAGCGGCTTCGTGTTGCGCACGGTGCCTTCTACTTCCATTTTAGCCGGTACGGTATACACTTCTTCAGTCGGCATATTGGCGATGAACGGCACATCATCCGGTGTCCGGGAAGCTCCGCTCATCCAAATATGGCCTGTTGGCAAGCCGATCGTCAAATCGGTTCCTGGCGCACGGTAATGCAATTTCCGGTAGCGCCGCTCGTTCAATGCGGCTGCCCGCCGTTCCAGATTGGCGATATGTTCTTGCCACAATGAGACTGCGTCACCGTCTCCGATGCGCACGGTCCGGAAAATCGCTTGCCACAAGGCAGCCATTTGGTCTTGTTCATCCGGGAATACTTTTTGCGCCCATTTCTCGGAAGGGATCGCGACGATCGACCAAGCAATCTTATCGGAACCGACAGCCTGGCGGTAGCGTTCAAGCGCTCTTCCTGCTGACTTCTGCGCGTCACTTAGGCGTTTTGCCGGAATGCCGGTTAGTAAATCCGGGTCTTCCGCGTCGATCCACAGGAATGCGCCTTTATGGTCGATGATGGAATCGCGCTGTTTGACGACCCAATCCGGAAATTCATGGAACGCTCCGTCCGGTGCCAATTCGTAATGCATCCGCGTAACTGACGGGTCCGAGAACGCGACATGGACTTGTTTTGCTCCCGCTTCGTACGCTTTTTCAACGACCAAGCGAGTGAATTCAACGGTGTCCGTCGTCGTCGCAATCAGCAGTTCCTGCCCAGGCTGGACATTGACACCGACTCGGACGGTCAATTCCGCATATTGCGCTAATTTTTCCTGAAAGCTCATCATTTCTTCCCCTTTGCTGAAATGGTTTTGCTGTTCCCTTCGATCAGTTCGCCGGCGTGCATGATTTTCTGCACTGGCTTGTCCGGCAATTCTTTTGTCAGTTTCTTATAATGCTTTTCATCCGCATAGGCAAGGAGCGTCAGCACTTCCCCGTCTGCCCCCGCACGCCCCGTTCTGCCGGAACGGTGCAAATATTGCTCCAAACTCATCGGTGCGTCGACATGGATGACGTGCGTCAATTGCTCGATGTCAAGACCGCGCGCCGCCACTTCCGTCGCGATCAATACAGCCGTGTCGCCTTTGCGGAAATCATCCAACGCTTTCTTGCGTTCTTCTTTTTTCATTTCGGAATGCAATGTCGCGATTTTGGCATCACGGAACTTCAATTTGCTTTCCTTCATCAGTACTTGGTCCAGATTGTTGACGAAAGCCAATCCTTTAATGCCTTCCATATGTGACAAACTGCGAAGCAAATCGGTCTTGTCGCGCTCATCGACTTTAATGAACGAATGCGTCACTTTTCCTTGTTTCGGCAATTCTTCGGCCGATACTTGCAGGCGTGTCGGATGCTTCATCAATCGCTCCGCCACCAATTCGATTTCTTCGGTGATGGTCGCTGATACCAGCACCAACTGACGGTCCTGCTGTGTTTTTTCGATCAGGTCTTTCATGACGCCACGGTGTTCACGCGCCATCAATTGGTCGCCCTCGTCCAGTACTAGGATGCGTACTTCGTGCATTTTGAGCTTTTTGGTCTTCACCAATTCACTTAAACGCCCTGGTGTGCCGACGACGATTGTCGGTTTTTTCTTCAATTTATCCAATTGCCGCTGAATATTGGCGCCGCCGATCAAAGGCGTGACGGTTACATCCGTCCCTGCCGTCCATTCACGCAAAACGTTGACGATCTGCATCGCCAATTCCTGTGACGGGGCGATGATCATCGCTTGGGTATTCGGTTTTTTCGGATTGACGCGCTCCAGAATCGGCAAAATATATGCCAAAGTTTTTCCGGATCCTGTCGGAGATTCCGCAACGATGTCGTTGCCTGCGAGCATCTCGGGAATCATTTGCTCCTGGATCGGCATCGCCTCGGCAAAACCGGTTTGTTTCCATTTTTCCTGCCATACAGGACTTAGCTCTTCTATAAATTTCATGTGCCATTCCACCTTCTTTTCGATGCCTTAAGTGTACCATATTCCGCGATGGGACGCCCTTTTAGCCAAATGAAAAGACGGTTCCTTTTCTAAGGAACCGCCCTGTTTTTAATCAGCGTAACGCTGTTTATAAACTTGGTCTTTTTGTTCTTTCTGTATTTTCCCTACAGCCTGCCCAGGCTTTTTGATGAAGAACGCAAGCAGGAATGCAGCTAATGCGATAACCGTCGAAACCGTGAAGGAATAATTAATGCCTTCAAGCATGGCGGAAATCGTAGCTGCCTGCTCCGGGACGCCTGAAGCGATGAGCTCGCGTGCAGCCGATTCCGTCCGCGTGTTCATAAGCGTGACCAGGAATGCGGAACCGATCGCGCCCGAGACTTGCTGCAAGGTATTATTGATCGCCGTACCGTGTGGATAGGATTTCATCGGCAATTGGTTGAGCCCATTCGTCATGACCGGCATCATGACCATCGAGATCCCGAACATGCGCAAGGTATAGATGGCCATGATTTCATAATATCCAGTCTCCATCGACAAATTGCTGAACAAAAAGGTGGTGAAGACGACAATCGCGAGACCCGGCAATGCCAACACTTTCGCGCCGAACCGGTCGAACAAGCGGCCGGTCACCGGCGACATGACACCCATGACGAGCGCGCCCGGCAACATCATCAAGCCGGACTGGATCGGAGAGATGCCCTTGATCGTCTGGATATAGATTGGCATAAGGATCATCGCAGAGAACATTGCCATCGACAAAGTGACCGAAATGATGGAAGACAAAGCGAACATCGGGTGCTTGTAAACACGGAGCTCCAATAACGGTTCCTCCAATTTTAATTGGCGGAAGGTGAAGATTAGCAATGAAATGATTCCGACCGCGATCGTCAAATAGACAGCCGGGTTTTCCCATCCAAGCGATCCCGCTGAACTGAAGCCGTACAGAATCCCGCCAAAACCGAGGCTCGACAGTACAAGCGATAATGGGTCAAGCGACAACTCGCGGTTTTGGAATGTCAGGTTTTTCAATTTGAAAATCCCGAGGAGCAACGGGATCAAGGCTATTGGCAGTACGATGAGGAACAGGATTCTCCATGAGTAGGTCTGGACGATAAACCCCGAGAGCGTTGGGCCTATTGCCGGCGCTACGACCATGACCATCCCGAAGAGCCCCATTGCTTGCCCCCTTTTCTCGATCGGGAACGCGGCAAGCATGACATTCATCAATAACGGCATCATCAGGGCAGCGCCTGAAGCCTGCACCATACGGCCGATCAACAGTATTGAAAAAACCGGCGCCACAGCGGCGAACAATGTCCCTAGCGAAAACAAGGACATGGCCACAATGAAAATGGCACGATTTGAATAGCGTTGTATTAAATAAGCACTGGCAGGAATCAGGATGCCGTTGACAAGCATATAACCTGTAACAAGCCATTGGGCGGTCGCAGCATCGACAGATAAGTCAATCATGATCTCCGGCAGGGCGATATTCAGCAAAGTTTGGTTGAAGATCGCCACAAATGCCCCGGTAAACAGGATGGCGATTATTCCATAAGGTGGTTTTGTCGTTTCTTTCATCTTTCGTTTCCTCCGTCTCGCCGAAATGTTTCGACTGATCATACTCTATCGACATATTTTATACTCATGGTATAATTTTTACAAGGAAAACGTTCCAGTAAAACGAAATAAGCGCGAAACATTGATTTCACCGGCTTTTGACGTTATGCTTTTTTCTATACTACCAGTCCAAAAAGGGGATATTATGAATCCTAAAAAACAGCAAATCATCAATGCCGCCCATCGCCTGTTTATCCAAAAAGGCTATAATGCCTCATCCATCCAAGACATTCTGGACGAAGCCGGAATTTCCAAAGGCACGTTCTATAATTACTTCACCTCGAAATCGGAATGCCTGATTGCCTTAATGGAATCGATCAGTGAAGATATCCGGACAGCACGCATTGCCGCTGCTTTGGGGGAGTCGCCTTCCGATGCGGATCTATTCGCCAGGCAATTGGCGGTCCGCATCCGCATGAACCATGAGAAAAATCTATTTTCCTTGTATGAAAGCATTTTCTATTCACAAGACGAGGAGTTAAAAGCATTCGGAAAAAGCCAGTATATTGCCGAACTCAGGTGGCTCAGCAACCGAATTGTCGATATGTTCGGCGAAGAGGCCAGGCCATATGCGCTTGAGAATGCAGCGATGGCGAACGGGGCGCTTCAGCAATTGATGCATGTATGGCGCCTTGGCACCGACCGGCAATTGCCGCTCGATGAACTGACGGACTATATCGTGCTCCGCATGAAACAAGCCGTTGAAATCCAGTTAAAGGACGGCAAGCGATTTTTATCCGAGCGTCTATTGGAGGAAAGCGCGGAACTGCAGACTTTAACCGACAGTGCCAAACAACTGAAAGCACTTGCCGCTGCCGCGGAAGATCCTGACTTGCAGCAATTAATTGCATTTCTCGCCGATGAACTCGCGGCCGAAAAGCCGCGCAAAGCCATCGTCAATAGCGTGCTGACCACTTTAGGCCAGAGCACGGATGATGCCGAACTGCAGATTTACCTGGAACAAGTGTGGCGCCAGATCAAATGAAAAAATCCCCTTCCCCGGAATTTTCTCCAAGGAAGGGGATTTTTTATGATGGTTGGCTCCGCCCCGCTGTTGCTTGTTCAAACGCATAAGCATATTCGATCAGCTTCGGTTCGTCGAATGCCTGGCCCGCAAACGTGATGCCGAACGGTTCGCCTGATTCCGTCAATCCATAGGGCACGGTAATCGAAGGAAAACCAGCGGCCGCGCCGATATTGCATCCGAAATCTTTCGGCAAAAGAAGCGCATCGACGCCTGTTTCCCTGAAAGTTTCGTTCATGCCTTGCTCGGCAGCCAAAAAACGGTTGCGCTCAAGTGCCTCGACGTATTCACGTTCCGTCAGTTTACCGCTCATCCTATCTGCCTGTTCAAGCAAATTCTGGCCGAATTTCAGCATCGTTTCAGGATGTTCATTATTGAATGCGATGACATCGCCCATCGAACGGACCGGATGCTCAGGATTCGAACGTGCCAAGTAGGCGTTCAAGTCCGCTTTGAACTCATGGAGCAGGACCGCAAACCCGAGGTCTTCCTGGTCCGCGCCCAGGTCGATCTCCTTCACGTCCGCCCCGAATTCCTTCAGCTTGCTGACCGCTTTTTCGAATAGTTCTGCTTGTTCACCCGGGATGTCTTCAAACAATTGGCGGTCAATCCCGAATCGTGCGCCGGATAGCCCATCTTTTTTCAAATGCCGGCCCCAATCGTAATCTGTGAACTGATCGGCAAATGCCGTAATGCTGTCTTCTTCATCTTTACCGATCAGGACTTCGAAAACCGCCACCGCATCTTCCACAGTGCGCGCAAGCGGCCCGGCAGTATCTTGTGTGTGCGACAAGGGAATGATTCCTGTACGGCTGACCAGGCCGATCGTCGGCTTGATGCCGACCAGGCTGTTCTGTGCTGCAGGATTGATGATCGACCCCGAAGTTTCCGTCCCGACCGCAGCCGCAGCCAAGTTCGATGCCACTCCGGCCGCCGATCCTGAACTCGATCCGCCGACATCGAATGCACCATACGGGTTTTTCACTTGGCCCCCACGCGAGCTATAGCCATTGGTCATTTTATCGCTCATGAAATTCGCCCACTCGGTCATGTTCGTTTTCCCAAGGATGACCGCCCCTGCTGCACGCAGCTTTTCCACCACTTTCGCATCGCGCAGCGCATAATGGTCCGCCATGGCGAGTGAACCGGCGCTGGTATGCATTTTGTCTGCGGTGTCCATATTGTCTTTCACGAGAAGCGGGATGCCGTGCAGTTTTGAGCGCGGCCCTTTATGCTTCCGCTCAAAATCCAGTGCTTGGGCAGCAAGTAAGGCATCCGGGTTGATCTCGAGCACGGCTCGGGTATTTTTATCGCGCAGCGAGATATTCTCTTTATACATAAGCACGAGTTCTTCCGAAGTGAGGTTTCCTGCTTCCATCTCTTTCTGCAATTCGCCAATCGTCATTTCATCAAGCTTGTTTTTCCGGTAGTCTTCCAATTTTTGATGGTGCATGGCTGTTCCTCCCAGATGGTACAAAATAAACCCTTTTTAGGGCCGCTGGTATCTAAAAAAGCCTGAGCTTATGAGCTTAGGCTTTTATCGGTATATTCCTTTAACAGTTCATATAAGGACAGTTCATAGAGCTGTCTGCCGTTGATCTTGAAGACATTGTTCGAAACAAGCTCATCAATGACCATCGACCGTTTGTCTTCGAATTTCGACTCGGGTATGTGTTCCATCGTGCTTCTTCTCTCCTTGCAGATAGTATCACTATTTCTATACCCGAAATGATCTGCCCCTAAAACCTGCCAACAGAAAAACTGCCGATAATTTTTCGTACCGCCCCCGTTTCGGCAAATTTCAACTCACGCTTTGCCAGGATAGCGCTCCTGCAAATACGCAGCTGCATTTCGGATCAATTCTTTCAGCACTTCCGGATCGATATCGCTAAGCTTATTGATGTAGATGCAGGATTTACCCGACGTGCATTTCCCCAGGCGATCGAGCGCATCCGGATCTTTTTCTGCACACCCTGTCAAATACAGGCTGATTTTCGCTTTGCGCGGGGAAAATCCGGCAAGCGGCGCATCGCCTTCATGGCCAGTCGCGTAGCGGTAATGGTAGGAGCCGAAACCGATAATGCTGTCCCCCCCACATTTTCGCCGGATGGCCGGTCGCTTGTTCAAAAATCTCCAGCAGCCGGTAAGCATCTTCTTTTTTTGACGGCTTTTCGACCGATTCGATGAATTCGATGACACTGCCTTCATGTTGTTTCGTTTTTTGTTCGTACATCGCTAGCCCTCCTCCCGAAAACTCCTGGTTCCTACTTCCACATATCGCGCCCATTGTCCTGCATGGACACGCAATGCCGGATACGGAACGTGACGGTCATTTCCATTCCGATAATGTTAAGTCAAAATGTCACATATCTTCCCGTGTCCCGTGCCTCCCTTTCTTGATGCTTGGCCCGCTCTCTTGCCATTGACTATGCTTTGTATTGGCTAGTGAAGTGTTCCGCCAACTCCTCGATTTGCTGTTCCCTTTTTTTATGGGACCAATTGATGATGGCGGTGGAATTGACCACTGCCCCTTTCGCTTCAAGCAATGTCTTCATTTTCGCCATGGCCCTATTGCCGCCCATCCATTTATAACGGAATTGCTGTGTCAAGAAACAGGAGACATTCTCTGAACCGAGATCCGGAATCTGCTCAACATACTTAGTAAATCCCGGACATAGTGTAAAAGCCTGCACCCACGCCCCAAAAATCAAGGCATCGAACCTTGCTGTTTCCGGCAGTGAATCCAATTGTACAGCTGCAGGTTTTTTTGTCTCGCCTTCCTCAAGGTTTTGCATCCTCCTTAACTGCACTTCGTGGCCATCAGCCTGCAATTTTTCACGAATCCGTTCGCCAACTAATAAAGTATGCCCGGTCTGGGAATGCACGATAATGCCGATCTTCATGCCCTTGCCCTCCTTCAGGTGAAGCGCTGGCAATTCCATGTGCGGCGCTTCATCAATCGTTGCTTGACTACTTCCCTGCGCTGCAAGATTTTCCTTTCTCCTAAAGTCCATGATTTCACTTTCAACCTCCACTTGCATAAAAAAAACCAATGCTGTTCAAAGAACGAGCATTGGGGTAAGAACATCAACTTATAGTTCATTTCATAAATGGTTCATGCTGGAAATGGATCAGCTTCTCGTTAGCCAAGCGACACATTCAACGTGCGTCGTCTGCGGGAACATATCGACCGGCTGCACTTCCTGCGTCCGGTAGCCGCCGTCTTCCAAAATGCGCAGGTCACGCGCCAATGTCGCGGGGTTGCAGGAAACATAGACGATGCGCTCGGGTCTTTGTTCGAGCATCGTCTGGAGAAGCGCTTCGTCACAGCCCTTGCGCGGCGGGTCGACGACAAGCACATCGGCTTCTTTGCCCTCTTTATACCAGCGCGGAATGACTTCTTCAGCAGGGCCAGCTTCGAATAAGGTATTGGTGAAGCCGTTCAAATCGGCATTGCGCTTGGCGTCTTCGATCGCCTGCGGGACGATCTCGACGCCCATGACGAATTTTGCGCGCTGTGCAAGGAATAGCGAAATCGTGCCGATGCCGCAATACGCATCGATCACCGTTTCGCTTCCAGTCAGCCCCGCGTAATCAAGCGCCTGCCCGTACAGGACTTCCGTCTGTTCTGGGTTGACCTGATAGAACGAACGCGCAGAGATCTCGAAGCGCACATCGCCGATCCGGTCTTCAATGATGTCTTTGCCCCATAGGTTGATGGTTTCGTTCCCGAAAATGACATTGGTTTTTTCAGGATTGACATTCTGCATGATCGACGTCACGTCCGGCAATGCTGCGCGGATCGCTTCGACGGCACGCTCGGCTTGGGGGAATTTCTGTTTCTTCGTCACCAAGACGACCATCAATTCGCCCGTCACGCGCCCTTTGCGGAGAACGACATGGCGCAGCATGCCGCGATGTGTCTTCTCTTCGTACGGCTCGATGCCCATGTCCTGCAAATTGCGCTTGAGCGACGCCATCAACATATCCGCTTCCGGCGTTTGGATCAGGCAGATATCGGTATCGGCAATGCGGTGCGAGCGCGGCTGGTAAAAGCCTGCTACGACGCGGCCGTCATCAAGGCCGAAAGGAATCTGCGATTTATTGCGGTAACGCCACGGATTGTCCATGCCCTTGACCGGACGGACCGGCACGTCCGGCAATTTCCCGAGACGCGCCATCGCATCGCGCACCACTTTCTCTTTGTATTTCAATTGGCCCTCATAGGACAAGTGCTGCAATTGGCAGCCGCCGCAAATTTCAAACACCGGGCACGGCGCGTCGATGCGGTCTGCGGATTTCTCCTCGATCGAGATGAGTTTGGCGAAGCCGTAGGACTTCAAGGTTTTCAATACATGCACAGTCACTGTCTCACCCGGCAATGCATCCTTGATGAACAGCGGATAGCCGTCCACTTTGGCGACGCCGGCCCCATCATGCGTCAAGTCTTCGACGTAGACGGATAAGCGGTCATTTTTCGTTACTGGTTTCATTACGTTCACTCCATTTCACATTGACTTATTGTAACATATCCGCTTTTTAAGCAGTAAAAAACTGCGGCGGGAAATTCCCGCCACAGTTTTATTTCTTGTCTTTCGTTACCGGGCCATCTTTCAGTGATATCCAGAAACCGACGGCAATCGCCAGGATGATCACCAGAAACGGCGCATAGAAAATGAAGAAATCATTCATCTTTCACAGCCTCCTTCAGGCATGGTAATCCGATTTTCCTTTGACGTAATCTTTGTCGAACAGGAACAAGCGGAATAATAGATAAAGCGATGGCAGCAATAGCCCGAGCCCTGCGATAAAGGCGATGATCAAGGCGATCGCCATCGATTCATTCGTGAAGCTGTCATAAATCGTCAGGTGTGGATACAGCAAATACGGGTAATGTGACGCCCCGTAGGCAAAGAATGCGGTAAAGAACTGGCCGACGAGCAAGATGAACGCCAAGCCGTAATTGCGTTTCTTCCAGATCAAGTAGACGGTTCCGAGGAACAGCAGGAACGACAGCGCGAACATCCACCACAGATTGAGCAAGTTCGCGTAATGTTCCGGATTGTGCCCGCGAAGTTCAAAAATGATGCCCGTTGCGGTGATGATCGTCGGGCCTGCCCAAATCAGCGCGTATTTTCGGACGAGTTGCGTCGCTTTCTCGTCGCCCGCTTTCCAGGCATACCACGTCAGAAACACGGCAGAAATATAAAGCACTGCGGCAATGCTCAAGACGACGATACTCCACATCAGGGGGCTAGTAAAAAGCGCCCAGTAATCAAGGGAGGGTTGGCCGCCCTCCAGGCGCATGAAGCCGCCTTCTGAAATGGCCAGCACTGGCGACAGCGCCGCCGGAAGCAACAGGCCGGATAAGCCGTACATATAGATATAGCCGCGGTGGTTGATCTTTGCGCCATAAGTGGCGAACGCATAATACGAACCACGCACTGCCAACAAGATAAGCGCAATGCTTGCAGGCACGAGAAGCGTCGTGCCGTAGTAGAACGCCGTCTGCGGGAAGAACCCGATGATGCCGACGAAGAAGAATACGAAAAAGACGTTCGTCACTTCCCATACCGGCGACAGATAGCGCTGGATGATGCCTGTCAATATATGCTGCTTGTCGGAAAAAGCACTGTAGGCGTTAAAGAATCCGGCGCCGAAATCAATCGACGCCACGATGACGTAGAGGAACAAAAACAGCCAAAGAACGGAAATTCCGATAATTTCGAGTGTCATTATTCTTCACCGCCTTTTTCGGATTCACGCTGTGCCAATTCCTTCTCGACCGGATTGCGTTTGTACATGCGCGACAAGACGACAACCGTGCCGATTCCGAGGATGACATAGAGGCCGGCGAACAACACGATCATCAAATCGACTTGCCCGCTTGTCGTCGCCCCTTCACTCGTTTTCATGTAGCCGCGCAGGATCCACGGCTGCCTGCCGACTTCCGTGAACCACCAGCCGGCCTGTATCGCAAGCATGGCGAGCGGTCCCGTGAGGACGGTCAGCCAGCGGAACCAGGCCTTCTTGATGAGCGGCCAGCCGCGCCATGCCCCGACGACATAGACAAATGAGAAGAACGCGAGCCACATGCCAAGCATGACCATCGTATCGAACAGGTAATGAATCCACAAAGGCGGGATTTCATCGTCCGGGAATTCATTCAACCCGGTCACTTCGGCACCCGGCACCCCATGCGCCAGGATACTCAAAGCATATGGGATGCGGATCGCGTATTTCGGCTCTTCCCCGTCCAATACACCGAACAGCACCAATTCCGCTTCTGACTCCGTTTCAAAATGCCATTCGGCAGCCGCCAGTTTTTCGGGCTGGTATTCGGCTAAATATTTACCCGAAAAGTCTCCGATGACAGCCGTCGCGATGGAAAAGACCAGCCCGAGCTTCATCGTCAGGAATAATGCTTTCTTATGGTAGATATGGTTCGATCCGCGCATCAGGCGATAAGCCGCAATTGACGCCAATACAAAGGCGCTCGTCATGAATGCCGTCGCCAGGACGTGTGCGACTTTCGTCGGCACGGCCGGGCTGAACATCGCGAGCAGCGGGCTGACGTTGACCAGCTCGCCGTTCAAGACATCGAAGCCTTGCGGGGCATTCATGAACGAATTGACGATGGTGATGAATACAGAGGAAGCAGCCGCTCCCAGTGCGACCGGAACCAGCAGCAGGAAATGCTTGCGCTGGTCTTCAAAACGGTCCCATGTATATAAATAGATTCCCAGGAAAATCGCTTCAAAGAAAAAGGCGAAGACTTCCATGAACAGTGGAAGCGCGATGACATTCCCTGCCATCTGCATAAAATTCGGCCACAGCAGCGATAATTGCAGCCCGATTGCGGTACCTGTTACAACCCCGACCGCAACCGTGATGACGAAGCCCCTCGCCCAGCGGCGTGCCAGGAGGATGTAATGCTCGTCATTTTTCCTGATCCCGACCCATTGGGCGATCATGATCATGAGCGGGACCCCGACACCGATCGTTGCATAGATGATGTGGAAAGATAGGGTCATTAAGGTCAATATACGGCTTTGTAAGGCCACATCTTCAAATCCCAAAATTCTCGTCCCCTTTACATGGGCCATAGCCCGTTATATGTTTTATTGTACCTCAAAGCCCCTGCCATAAACTTCTCCAAGGCATCCGATTCCGCCCGATGTTTGAATAAGCTGTGACAAAATAAATACATCCCCATTGAAATTTTGCTGAATTTTTAGTATTCTATAATGAACAAAAGAAAAGGATGATTCATATGGAAACAAGAAGAAAGGTATTTGCCTACATTACTAGAGGCGAAGAAAACAACCGTGAACTGCTTGTATTCGAGTATAAAGGCGAACCGGAAGTCGGGTTGCAGGTGCCAGGCGGGACGATTGGCGAAGGCGAATTATTGATCGATGCCCTTTACCGCGAAGTGAAAGAAGAAACCGGCTTGCCGCGCGATGTGCTGGAATTCGTCGGGAAAATCCATAAATACAATTACTACCCGGCGCATAAAGATAAGGCATACGAGCGCAACATCTTCCATTTTGAATACACCGGCGAAAAAGTCGATGAATTCGAGCATACGATCAAAAGCGAAGGGCGCGATAACGGGCTTGTCGTGCAGTACCGCTGGGAACCAATCGAAGATTTGCCGAAGCTCGCGGCTGACCAGGACGAAGCCATCGAACTGCTGGAGTATTGAACTTGAGGCACAAACAAAAAAGCGATCCACGCACCCTGGAATCGGGGGGCGGGGATCGCTTTTTTTACTTGCGGTCTTTTTCTTTAATATACTCGAGCGGTACAAACATCTCAATATGGCGGGCCAGGTTTTCGAATGTGGCCGGCAAAATGCCGCCGAACTCGCCATCGAGGTTCAGCAAAACACGTTCATTGGAAGTCACTGAAATCTTGCTCGCTTTCACGTACAATACATGCGGGTCGGATAAATGCTCCCCGCGAAGCGCCAGTGATGCCACGCGGATGAATTCCGCCATATTCAACTCCTTCAGGATGAGTAAGGTGAATTTGCCGTCGTTGATGCTGGCATCCGGCGCCAGTTTTTCGAAACCGCCGACGGAATTCGTCAGCCCGATCAAAAACATCATCGCTTTGTCGTCGAACACTTGCCCGTCATATTCAATGCGGACACGGGATGAGCGAATCGAAGGAATCATCTCGATACCTTTCAAATAATACGCCAATTGGCCGAGCACCGTCTTGAGCTTACTCGGGACTTCATATGTCAATTCGGTCAAGCGCCCGCCTCCGGCAATATTGACGAAATAGCGGTCATCGTTCATGACCCCGATATCGACAGGGATCGATTCGCCTTTGATAATGATATCGACAGCACGGTTGATATCTCGCGGGATGCGCACCGCCCGTGCGAAATCATTGGTCGTGCCCATCGGAATCAGGCCCACTTTCGGGCGTTCCGGATATTTGGCGATTCCGGAGACGACTTCGTTGAGCGTCCCGTCCCCGCCGACTGCCACTACCAAGTCAAATTTGCGCTCGACGGCATACTCCGCCGCTTTCACTGCGTCCCCTTCACAGGTGGTCGCATGGCAGGACGTTTCATATCCTGCGACTTCCATCTTTTCCAACACTTCCGGAAGGTGGCGGCGGAACAGTTCCCTGCCGGATGTCGGGTTATAAATTATGCGTGCTCGTTTCATCGGATTCAGCCTTTCTGGACCATTCTATAGAAACAGGACATGACAGGGCTGCAGAAAGTTCCCGCGGACGGGGCATTCTGCAGCCGGCTGTCTATATAATGTTAAGCCAAGCTTTTCTGCATACTCTTGCGAATGTCTTCATACGTATCTTGCCAGAGCTCGGGGTCGGATGTAAAGCGGTCCGAAATCTCCCCGATTACGGTCTTCCAATGCAGTTCGTATTGGGGATCTTCTTTCTCGGGCAGTTTCGCTTTCTTTTCGTCGACCATCTGCTGGACTTTCGGTGAACGCGGCCCCCACGACCCTTTCACTTCCCCGTTTTCGGACAAGAAAATATATTTGGGGATCGACTTGCCGCCGTCCGTCAAATACCGGTCCATGAGTTCGGGATTATCGTCGCGGTAAACGCAGCGCACTTCGAGATCTGCCGCTTCCGCCAGTTTCCGGAGTATCGGATTGACCATCATCGCATCGCCGCACCAGTCTTCGGTAATCGCCAGGATGTGCAAACGCTGCCGCTTCAGCATATCGATAAATTCCGGATCGTCCGGCAACTCGAATTTTTCATAGATCGCGTAGGTTTTTTCCTGGTTGGATTCCATCTGCGCCATATATTTCTCCAGTGAGATGGCATGCTCAAAATATTCCAGCTCCGTCATCATTCTATCACGTCTCCTTACAAAACAGTTTACCTGTTCTTTTCCCTTGGCGGCAAACTTTTAAGCAAAAAGCTGTGGAATTGTTCCAATTAACGCTACATTTCGCAGTCGGTTGCTGTTTTATAATGCAGAATGTGGAGCAGCAAGTTAGACGTGAGAGCGAGATGGATAATTCATAATACATTTTATCACGAGATAACCGCCTCCCGCTTTGGGCTGGCCTCTTGCAATAAGCCAAGAAGAACACTTGTCTTATTGCATCGGCTCGCCCGTTTGCGCGGTTCGGCTTTTGGATTTCATTGGATGTTGCATGCGAGGACGCGTCTTTTTTTATTATATTCGTCCGCTTGTGAAGACGCCTAGCTAGAGTTGATAGCGGAAAAGATGGTTCACTAGCTATTCTTTACGCAATTACAAAGCTGTCCAAAACTATTCATATTAATTTTAGTGACAGTGAATTTCATTTCCCCACTATACTTAGAGATGAAGCGGAAAGGGGCCGCGCGGGCTGGCGAGACAATGGTGGCGCGCCCTTTGCCACCTTGGCTCAACACCCGCCCCTCGGCAAACGTGCCCCTTGGAGCGGAGTCTCCCCCTATCACTTACTTTCACTATAAACCTCCCTGTCAGGGAAAGCGTCCCCTTGAAGCGGAATCTCAAGCAATAATATTCCTCATTAAACTACGAACTTCCCCAATCCACTTGACTAAAATAATCCACAAAAAAAGGATGGCTGAGTGAGCCATCCTTTTCCTGATTAACGTTTCGCGATTTCCTCGAGGAGGATTTTGTTCAAGAGCGGCGGGTTGGCCTGCCCTTTTGTCGCTTTCATGATTTGCCCGACGAGGAAGCCGATTGCGCGGTCTTTCCCGTTCTTGTAATCTTCGATCGACTGCGGGTTGGCGTCCAAAGTATTGGTGACGTACTCAAGCAATACGTTTTCGTCCGAGATCTGCACCAAGCCTTGCGCTTTGACGATCTTGTTCGGGTCGCCGCCTTTTTCGATCAATTCCTTGAAGACTTTCTTGGCGATTTTCGAAGAAATCGTGCCTTCGCCGATCAATTTGATCATGCCGGCAAGTCCTTCCGGCGTCAGTTCCGTCTCCTCAAGCTCTTTATTCTGGGCATTAAGGTAAGCGGACACTTCACCCATCAGCCAGTTCGATGCCAGTTTCGCATCGGCCCCAGCTTTGACGGTCGCTTCGAAGAAGTCGGAAATCGGCTTCTGCAAAGTCAACACCATGGCATCGTAAGAAGACAAGCCAAGTTCAGATACGTAACGGGCTTTACGGGCATCCGGCAGTTCCGGAATTTCTGCGCGCACGCGCTCAAGCCATGCGTCGTCTATGACGATGTCGACCAAATCCGGTTCCGGGAAGTAACGGTAATCATCCGAGCCTTCCTTGACGCGCATCAAGACGGTTTTACCCGTCGATTCATCGTAGCGGCGTGTTTCCTGCTCGATGACGCCGCCTGCAAGCAATACTTGTTCCTGGCGGATCTGTTCATGCTCCAAGCCTTTTTTGACGAAGTTGAACGAGTTCAAGTTCTTCAGCTCGGTTTTCGTGCCGAATTCATCACGGCCGTATGGGCGCAAGGAGATATTCGCATCGCAGCGAAGCGAGCCTTCTTCCATGCGCACATCGGAAACGCCTGTGTATTGGATGATCGATTTGATTTTCTCCAAATACGCATACGCTTCTTCCGGCGTACGGATATCCGGCTCCGAGACGATTTCGATCAATGGCGTGCCTTGGCGGTTGAAATCGACAAGGGAATGGCCGTTTCCGGTATGTGTCAGTTTCCCCGCATCTTCTTCCATATGGAGGCGCGTGATGCCGATACGTTTTTTCTCGCCGTTCACTTCAATTTCCAGCCAGCCGTGCTCGCCGATCGGCTCGTCGAATTGGGAAATCTGGTATGCTTTCGGGTTATCCGGATAGAAATAGTTTTTGCGGTCGAATTTTGTGTGGCGGGAAATTTCGCAGTTCAATGCGAGTGCCGCTTTCATCGCCCAGTCGACTGCCGTCTTGTTGACGACCGGCAATACCCCAGGGTAGCCGAGGTCGATTACGTTTGTGTTGGTGTTAGGTTCTGCACCGAAATGAGCCGGGGAAGGCGAGAACATTTTGGATTCCGTCTTCAGTTCGACGTGGACTTCAAGCCCGATGATCGTTTCGAAATTCATTGTGCTGCTCCCTCCCATGTTTGCGGTGTTTCTTTATGGAACCCGGTCGCCTGCTCAAAAGCATCCGCGACGCGGTAGACGGTTTCCTCATCAAAATAATTGCCGATGATCTGCAAGCCGAGCGGTAAGCCGTTATCGAATCCGCATGGGACCGAAATGGCCGGAACGCCTGCCAAGTTGACAGGAATCGTCAAGATATCGTTCGCATACATCGTCAGCGGGTCATCGATGATCTCGCCGATCTTGAATGCCGGTGTCGGCGTTGTCGGCCCGATGATGACATCGAAGTTTTCGAAAGCTTTATCGAAATCCTGCTTAATCAAAGTACGCACTTTTTGCGCTTTTTTGTAGTAAGCGTCGTAATAACCAGAGCTGAGTGCGTAAGTGCCGAGCATGATGCGGCGCTTCACTTCGTCGCCGAAGCCTTCAGAGCGTGTATTCATGTAGAACTCAAGCAAGCTGCCGGCTTTTTCCGTACGGTAGCCGTAACGGATGCCGTCGAAGCGGGACAAGTTGGACGATGCTTCAGATGAAGCCAGGATGTAATAAGTGGAAAGCGCGTATTTGGAATGCGGCAAGGAAATCTCTTCCCATGTCGCGCCTTTTTCTTCCAATACTTTCAGCGCATCTTTCACTGCTTGTTTCGATGCTTCGCTGACGCCTTCTGCGAAATATTCTTTCGGCACGCCGATGCGAAGGCCTTGAATGTCGCCAGTGAGTGCCGCTGTAAAGTCAGGCACTTCGACATTGGCAGATGTCGAGTCTTTTTCATCGTGCCCGGCAATGGCATTCAACAGAAGGGCGTTATCTTTGACGGTACGGGTGATCGGGCCGATTTGGTCGAACGATGACGCATAAGCGATCAGTCCGAAACGGGAAACGCGCCCGTATGTCGGCTTCATGCCGACGACGCCACAAAAAGCAGCCGGCTGGCGGATCGATCCGCCTGTATCGGAACCGAGTGTGAACGGAACTTCGCCTGCTGCTACAGCCGCAGCTGAACCGCCCGACGAGCCGCCGGGAACGGTCTCCAAGTTCCATGGGTTTTTCGTGTTTTTATAGTAAGAGTTTTCATTGGAAGAACCCATCGCGAATTCGTCCATATTCAATTTCCCGACGATGACCATGCCGGCATCGCGCAATTTATCCACAACCGTTGCGTTGTAGATCGGGTTGAAGCCTTTCAGGATCAGGCTCGATGCTGTCGTCTCGAGTCCTTCCGTGACGATATTATCCTTCACGCCGATCGGCAAACCGAAAAGCGGGCCGCGTTCCCCTGTATCCGTTTGGTCCATTTCAGCTGCTTGCTTTGTCGCCTGCTCTTCATTCAAAGCCAAAAAGGCATCGACTTTCGGGTCCAATTCCTTGATGCGCTTGAACGTCGCTTCCGTCAAATCCGCAATTGTCAATTCTTTGCTATGTAGTAATTCCTGCAATTCGTTTGCAGTTTTATCAGCTAACTTCATCTTTTTCCCTCCTCACAATCAATCCAGAATCGTTGGCACACGCACTTGTCCGCCTTCATGCTCTTTCACGTTTTTCATCACCAATTCACGAGGCAAGCCTTCGATCGACTTGTCTTCGCGCATCACATTTACCAGCGGCAATACATGCGTCGTCGGTTCTACATTTTCCGTATCCAATTCATTCAGCAATTCCATCGCATTGGTGATCGCTTCCAATTGATCCGCAAAATGCACGGCTTCCTCATCGGTAATTGCCAAACGCGCCAAGTGAGCTACTTCGATTACTTCTTCTTTTGTCATTTTCGCCATTTTCTACACCTCCGGATTCAATAAACATACGGTCTATCATACCATTTTTCTAAAAAAATGAATAGAGACAGCCAGCCGGCTGCCCCTTTAAATTGCACAGTTATTCATAAATGTGAACAACTGGTTCCGATTCCCCGGCTTTCCGTAAAATGAGTGCTTCCGCGCCGTTTGTCGACGTGACGTTCACTTCAATCTGGATGTCGTCCGGGAAATGATCCAGGATCAGGCCAGTGACATATTGCGTAAAGCCGATCACTTCAGCCGAGCCATAGAATTGGATCGGGATTTCAATTTTCATCTCCTGCAATTGACCGCTTTGATAGAAGCCTTTGCCGATGACGCTCGTGAAATTCGAGAAGTACAATTCGACATCTTGCTTGAAATTACGGAACGCCGTATCGATATCCCGGTATTGCTCGTCCGTGCCGGATGTCGGGAACACGATATACTCTTCGTCGATATCATTCCAGTTCGCCACTTCCGTCTCGCCTTTCGGTGCTGCACCATAAGAGAAATAGGTCCCAGGCGTCATCGCGTTGCGGCTGTTCTGGGCAAATAAAGCGATGAGGATCGGCACGTCCGCCATTCCTTCTTTCTCCCTTAAACGCTTGACGATTTCATCGGCCATCCGCTTGCCTTCTTCGGCGATCTGATCTTGCGGAATCGATTCCTCGTAAGGGATGCTGTCCGTCGAGCTGTAGTAAACCGTATTCATGGCAAGCCCGATCGAAACCCCACCGAGGCGGATCTTGTCCTCCCCGGTTTTGACAAGGTAGTTTTGCTCAAGGATGTGTGCGAGCAGTTCCGGTTGCGGGCGTTCGCCATCTTCCGTCTCCGCTTGGCTGCGGCCATCAGCCGGGTTCAGCCCTTGCGGATTGTCTTTGCTTTCGCGCTGGAGCCAAAGCGAGGCTTCTTCATCGGTGATTTTTTGGCCTTCCTGGAAATAATAATCATCCGGCGAGAATTGCTGCTGCGACAGGCGCAATAATCCATGCTCCGCTTCCTTGATGTCGTAGCGCGAATTCAGCCGGCTGACGATTTTTCCGCGGGTGGCACTTTGCTTATACGGCAACAACGTCCGGTAATATTGTTCATCGAGCTGCATGCTCGGGATGATGGCCGTTTCCGCCTCTTCTTCTTCTGTATTGATCACTTCCGCCTCGTCATTACCGGAAGGGACACATCCTGAAAGCAGCAAAATGCTGATCGGGATCCACCAAATGCGTTTCATATGCTAATCTCCTTATTCGTTCAATTCCATAAGCAGGCGTTCTTCGTTCCACACTTCCACGCCGAGATCCTGCGCCTTGTCGAGTTTGGATCCGGCTTCTTCGCCCGCGATCAGCAGATCGGTTTTCTTGCTGACGCTGCCGGTCAATTTGCCGCCGAGTGCCTCGATGCGCGCGCCGGCTTCCTGGCGGGTCATATTTTCCAATTTGCCGGTCAGCACGATTTTTTTGCCGGCAAACGCATTGGCGCCTTCTTCCACGCGGACGATCGTGCCCGTATAGGATAAATTGACGCCGCGCTCGCGTAAACGTTCCACAAGTGCTGCAACTTCTTCTTTTTCAAAATACGTGACGACGGCATCTGCCATCTTGTCACCGATTTCGTGGATGGCAATCAATTGTTCCAAGCTTGCCTGCATCAATTGATCCATCGAACCGAAATGCTCCGACAAAATGCGCGCCCCGCGTTCGCCGACGTGGCGGATGCCAAGGCCGAACAACAAGCGTTCCATCGAATTGCTCTTGGAAGCTGCTATCGCCTCGATCAGGTTGGTGGCGGATTTATCGCCCATGCGCTCGAGTTCCATCAATTGCTCTTTCGTCAGCGCATAGAGATCCGAAATATCCTGGATCAGCCCTTCACGGTATAATTGCTCGATCACTTTCTCGCCGAGCCCGTCGATATTCATGGCATTGCGCGAGACGAAATGGATCATGCCTTCGACGATTTGCGCCGGGCATTTCGGGTTGACGCAGCGCAGCGCCACTTCCCCTTCTATCCGGACGAGTTCACTGCCGCAGGCCGGGCATTCGGTCGGCATCTCAAACGGCATTTCATCACCGGAGCGCATCTCAACAATCGACTTGACGACTTCCGGAATGATATCGCCCGCTTTTCGGATGATCACTTTATCACCGATGCGGATGTCGCGCTCCCGGATCAAGTCTTCATTATGGAGCGATGCGCGCTGCACCGTAGTGCCGGCAACGGCGACTGGTTCCAGAATGGCTGTCGGGGTGACGACGCCGGTGCGCCCGATGCTCAGTTCAATATCGCGCACCGTCGTCATCACTTCTTCTGCCGGGAATTTATACGCGGTTGCCCATTTCGGGCTTTTCGCCGTGAATCCGAGGTCTTGCTGGTGCAGGAAGCGGTTGACCTTGATGACGATGCCGTCGATTTCATAGCTCAGTTCATTGCGCCCGTCCGTCCATTGTTCGATGTATTCCAGCACTTCTTCCACCGAGCGGCATACTTTCCGCTCGCCATTCGTTTTAAAACCGAGATCCGTCAAGTACCGAAGCGACTCGTCATGGTCGTTCAAGCCGTATATCTCCCCGTCGCCGCCGATGCCGTAGATGAAAACATCCAGGTTGCGCTTGGCGGCAATTTTCGAATCCAATTGGCGCAAAGAACCCGCTGCGGCATTCCGCGGATTGGCGAATAGTTCCTCGCTGCGCTCTTCGCGCTGTTCATTAAGCGCATGGAATGATTTTTTCGGCATGAACACTTCGCCGCGCACCTCGATCGACACCGGCTCTTTTAATTTAAGCGGAATCGAACGGACCGTGCGAAGGTTGACCGTAATGTCTTCTCCGACACGGCCATCGCCTCGCGTCAAGCCGCGCACGAATTTGCCGTCATCGTAATGAAGCGAAACGGCCAGGCCGTCAATTTTCAGTTCGCACACGTATTCCACCGAGTCCCCGGCACCGCCGCGCACGCGTTTATCGAAATCGCGCAGGTCTTCTTCATTGAAGACGTTTGATAAGCTGAGCATCGGCCGCTCGTGGCGGACTTTCTCGAAATTCGACAGCGGGGTCCCGCCGACGCGCTGCGTTGGGGAGTCCGGGAAAATCAAGTCGGGGTATAAATTTTCCAGCTCGATCAATTCATTGAGCAATTGGTCGTATACGGCATCGGGCACGCTCGGTTTGTCGAGGACATAATAGGCATGCCCGTAAGTTCGAAGCAATTCATTCAATTCGATTACACGTTCTTCAGCTTTGATGCGGTCCATTCAAGTTCCTCCAGCTCATTCTTTTTCGATCGGCGCAAATTTCGCAAGCAGCCGTTTGATGCCTGTCGGGCTCGGGAAGGCGATATCGAGCTCGGTTTGTTCCCCTTCGCCTTTGACATTGACGACTGTGCCGACGCCCCATTTCTTATGCTTCGCCCGGTCTCCCGTCTTCCAGCCGAGGCGGTCTCCGCCTGATTGCTTATATGCCGGCTTCATGACCGCTTTGCGTTTCGGCGCTTGCCTGTAGCTTGTCGCAGCCCCTGCACGGTGGTTGGCAAAAGTCGGTTCGATCAAGTCTTCCGAGATTTCGGAGATGAAGCGTGATGGCATGTTGAAATTGCTCTTGCCGAAAATCGTCCGCGATGAGGCGTGTGTCAAATACAGCCGTTTCTCGGCGCGCGTGATGCCGACATACGCCAAGCGCCGTTCTTCTTCCAATTCTTCCTCGTCGTTGTTCGAACGCGAGTGCGGGAAGACATTTTCTTCGAGCCCGGCAATGAACACGACCGGGAATTCCAGCCCTTTCGCCGCGTGCATCGTCATGAGGATGATCGGGCCGTCGCCTTGTTCTTCCTCCTCGTCCAATGAATCGATGTCCGCTATCAGCGCCAAGTCGGTTAGGAACGCCACCAAGGACTTGTCATCGCTTTGTTTTTCGAACGCTTGCGTCACCGTCAGGAATTCATCCAGGTTTTCCAGGCGGCTTTGGCCTTCTATCGTTTTATCGTTCTGGAGCATCTGGCGGTAGCCTGATTTCTTCAGCACTTCTTCCACCAATTCCGTCACCGACAAATACTCCTGCATTTCCGTAAATCCTGCAATCATCGCCCGGAACTCGAGCGCGGTCTGTGCGGTTTTCGCAGTCAAGCCCATGAAATCCGCTTCCTGCAAGGAATCCATGATGGTGCGGTCCTGTTCAATCGCAAAGCGTGCCATCTTCTCGAATGAAGTCGCCCCGATGCCCCGCTTCGGTTCATTGATGATGCGGGCGAGCGATAGGTCATCCTCATTGTTCGCGATCAAGCGCAAGTAGGCGAGCAAATCCTTGATCTCCTTGCGGTCATAGAATTTCGTGCCGCCGACGATCGTATAGCTCATATTGGATTTAACGAACATTTCCTCTAAAATGCGCGATTGGGCGTTGGTGCGGTAGAGAATGGCAAAATCAGAGGTTTTGTATCCTTCTTCCTGCATGAGGTTCTGGATGGTCTGCACGATATATTGGGCTTCCTGGCGCTCATCGCCCGCTTTATGGAGCGTGATCGCCGGCCCTTCCTCGTTATCGGTGCGCAATTCTTTCGGGTAGCGGCTCGTGTTTTTCTGGATGACATCGTTTGCCGCCTGCAAGATGCGCTTGGTCGAACGGTAATTCTGTTCGAGCATGATCACTTTGGCGTCTGGATAATCCTTTTCGAACGATAGGATATTCGTGATGTCCGCCCCGCGCCAGCGGTAGATCGACTGATCCGAATCACCGACGACGCAAATATTCTTGAACTTCTTCGCCAATAATTGCACCAGCTGGTACTGGGCGTTGTTCGTATCCTGATATTCATCGACGTGGATATAATGGAATTTATCCTGGTAATATCCCAGCACGTCCGGCACCGTTTCGAACAGCTTCAAGGTCACCATGATCAAATCGTCGAAATCGAGTGACTGGTTTTTCTCTAGGCGTTTCTGGTAGCCCGTGAACACTTCCGCAACCGTTTTTTCATATGGATTGAATTGGTTGGCGTTGGCTGCAAAGGTTTCTGCATCGATGCATTCATTTTTAGCCGAGGATATGGCGTTCAGCATCGTCCGAGGCTCGTATTTTTTAGGGTCCAGATTCTGCTGCTTCAAGACATTCTTGATGACCGTCAATTGGTCGGTCGTATCCAGGATCGAAAAGCTTTTCGAAAAGCCCAGACGGTCGATATTGCGGCGCAGGATGCGCACGCACATCGAGTGGAAAGTCGATACCCACATGCGGTCGCCTGTCCCATGGCCAAGCAAGCCGTCGATCCGGCTGCGCATTTCGCGCGCCGCTTTATTGGTGAAAGTGATCGCCAGGATATTGGATGGATAGACTTGTTTTTCAAGCACCAAATAGGCGATCCGGTGCGTCAGCACACGCGTTTTCCCGGACCCCGCACCGGCCATGATCAATAGCGGCCCTTCTGTTGTTTTGACTGCTTCTTCCTGCTCGGGGTTCATCCCCCGCAGCAAGTTTTTCGTGATTATTTCCATTGTGCACCACCTCGAACATTCGTTCCTATTATTATAGCGATTGCTCAGCCGTTTCCGCAACTGCCTTGACGGTCGCAAGCGCTTTTTTCAAATCTTCATATATGATATTGCCGACAACGACCGTATCGCAAGCTGCCGCCATTTCCTTGGCACGCTCTGCCGAATCGATGCCGCCCCCGTAAAACAGGCGGGTCTTTGCAAGCACTTTCTTTGTTTTCCGGACTAGTTCCGCATCGCCGTAAGTGCCGCTGTATTCCAGGTAAAATACCGGCAGGCGGAAAAAATGCTCCGCCATGCGGGCATATCCGAGCACATCCTCTTCTGACAAGGAGGCATCCGCCCCGGTCAAGCGCGCCGCTTTGCATTCCGGATTCAAGATACAATAGCCTTCCGGCACGATTTCCGTCCAGTCCATGATCTCCCCGTATTCGCGGATCGCTTCGTGGTGGAGCCCTTTGATCCATCTCGGGTCATGGCTGTTGAGCACCGTCGGAATGAAATAATAATCGAAGCCTGGCGTCACCGATTCGACCGTCGACACTTCCAGGGCAACCGGCACCGAATAGCGGCGCACGCGGGCCATCAACTCCAGGACATTGTCGAGTGTGACATCATCACTTCCGCCAATCAAGATGGCATCAGTCCCGGATTCGCAAATTCGTTCCAAATGTCCATCTGAAATCTGTTTCGCAGGGTCTAGCTTAAAGACATGCCGCCATGTTTGAAAGTCCACATGTATTCTCCTAACTGTACTTTTGTTTTCATCTTTCCATTATAACAAAAGATCCCCCAACACTCTGTTCCCATCCATCCGCCTCGAAAGATTTAACACATAAAAAAACGACCAGCGCCATTCGCTGGTCAATCTTTCGGAAGCTCTAAGTTTTTTTCTTCCGGATAGAGCACATCGAGCATTTCCTCGTATGCGTCGTTGCCGTAGTTCAAGCAGCGGCGAACACGGGAAATCGTCGCTGTGCTTGCGCCCGTCTCGTTCTTGATTTTTTCATAGGTCTTTTTCAAACGCAGCATATGGGCCACTTCAAAGCGCTGCGATAACGATTGGATTTCACTGATCGTGCACAAATCATCAAAAAATCGATAGGCTTGTTCTTTGTTTTCCAATGCCAGCACCGCTTCGATCAATTGATCGGTCTGCGGCCCCCTAATCTTATCCACTTGCATGCACATTCAACGTCCTTTCATTGCTCTTCGATTTATCCTGCTTTTACGGACTATACTGAACCGCCTGGGCAATTCCGGGAGTTTCCGGAATTATATGGACCCAGGTCTTGCCTTGCGTCAATTCGGCTATCCCGCTTTCCCCAACCGGCACAAGCATGCCATTTTCTGCGCGCCACGTGATATCCTGTACGCTGCCTTCACGGAACAATAATGCCTGCCCGCCTGAAGTCAAGTCGATCTCCTGGCGCCCTTTGGCATCGATTGTTTCATGCGCTGTTTCAATGACCAGCACATTGGCGATTTCGATCGGCTGCGACGTTTCCTTATCTGCAGTCGCGATTCCGCCCGATGTCCGGCCGTAAAGCTGCGACTCCGCATCATAGGTATAGGTGCTCGTAAAAAGCGGGTCCCCGCCGTAGCTTACTTCTATAGAAGCAGCTTGTCCCCCTAGTTTATCATTACTGCCCGGTGCAGAGAAAGCATAAGGTGCTTTCGTGCTGTAACTGGGTGAAGCGCTGGTCATCTCCATCGCAAGTTCGACGTTTTCATAGGTGATATAGGAATTATGCGGCGCCACACGGTCCAATGAACGCTTGAACAAAGTCCCGTCGTACTGCATGCCGTTGATATGATCGACCACTCCTGAATCAAGCAATTGCTTCGCTTCGGGGCTATATCCATGTGCAACGAAAAACGCGTCATAGGCATCGGCCAGTTCGACGAAATAATCCCGCGCGCTTCGCACCGGCCCGATGTTCACCGGGAACTGGCTTTGATACAAGGCCAAAAAACGCGTGATATTGTATTCAGCAATTAACTCGAACACTATGTCCGCCTCAACCAGGCCCGTTTGCGGACGTGCAGCCGGATGATTATTGATGACTGCCATCACTGCGCGGCTGCCGTAAGGCCCATCTCCTTGCATCCCTGTGAAAGGGGCCATGGTTAACACTTCCTCAGGTATTTCAGCCGGCTCAGGAGTTTCCGGGTTTTCAGGTGTTTCCTGTTCTTCGGCGTCTTCCCGCCCGATCAGCCAAAAAGCCAAGAGCGCTGCAACGATCAGCAATGCAAGCAAGATCAGCCATTTCTTCATCCCTGTTCCCTCATGAATGCCGGGAATAAGATGGTTTTATTCATGACATCATAAATCCCTTTTTGGGTAATGCGGACATACGGCAAATGCGTCGCCATCAAGAACAATAAGGTATAGACGGCGTCGCCATGCTCATAGCCGCGCTCTTTCAATGCGCTCTTCAACTCGGTTTCCTGCTCCATCAACGATTCCATCGGCAGTTCGGACATGATGCCGCCAATAGGAAGCGGCAATTCGCAAATCGTCTCGCCGCCTTCGGTCAAGACGATGCCGCCTTTAAGGAGCTTCACTCGTTCAAACGCTTTCCACATGTCCTTGCGGCTTTTACCGATCAACACGATATCTCCGGTATTCGTATAGGAAGAAGCAAATCCATCGACTTCCGTGGCGAAGCCCTTGATCAATGTATTGACCCGCCATTTGCCGTTCTTGTCGATGAGCATAAGGAAGCTTTCGCCATGTTCTTTCGATAAGCGCTCGACATTCGTGTCGACACTCACCGAATAAGGTTTGGTGATGACATCATTGACCATTTCCACGCCGAACGGCATCGAAAACTGGAAATCATCATCGTTCAATTCGAAATCGAGATCCAATTCCGGAAGCACTGACCAATCCACATCGTCGAGTGAACGCATTTTCTGGCCGTCTCGCTTAAGCCAGACCCCTTTTGAAATGACGCCGCTCGGCACCGGATTATCGATTGAATCGAGAATATTCAAATTCGCATAGCGCCCGGTCGCGATCAGCCCGTGCAAGCTCGTCAGGTTGTAATAACGCGCTACATTATACGAAGCCATCATATAGGCGTCGATTGCTGGAACGCCGGCATCGAGCGCGATTTGGATGCATAAATCCATCACGCCGTCTTTATGGAAGACCGGCGTCGAGCCGTCTGTCGTCATCATCAATTTATCGAACACATTCAATTCACGCTCGACGATCCCTGACAATAATTCCGGCAAATCCGGGCGAATCGAAGAATGGCGCAGCGTCACGCCGTAGCCGTGCAATAGGCGTGTCTCAACTTCATCGACGGTCATCGCTTCATGATCCCCGTCAGCGCCCAGCAGTTTCATGCGTGCCAAGGTCTTCTCGGAAGCACCCGGGAAATGCCCTTCGATTTTCTTCAGGCTGATCTTCGCTTTTTGAATCCAGTAAAGCATCTGGTCATCGCCAGCCAATAGTTTGGGCCAACCCGTCAATTCACCGCCAAGGATGACGTCAGGGCGTTCCAACCACTCGCCGACCGCTTTCGAGGTGAATTTTTGGTCCTCCCCGACGAGTTCCGTCTGCGAATCGAATCGCGTCCACCAATAAAAAGTGAACGGCAGCTCCGCCATACGGTCCAATAATGTAAACGCTTTCTCATTTTCCAAAGCTAAAAACAGCGGCAAGTTGTCAGAGATGAACCCTGTCGTTCCGCCTTGTGCAGCGTAATCGGCAAATTGCTGCGGATTGTATAATTGATAGGGATGGACATGAGGCTCAATATAGCCAGGCACGACCCATTTTCCGCTGACATCCACGACTTCTGTCGAATCATCGATTTTCGGCATGTCTTGCCCTGCATAAATGATACGGTCTCCGTATATCCATATATTCCCATTCATCCATTTCTTAAATATCCCGTGCAGATATGTAGCATTCGTCAGCACAAGACTGGGGGACAATTCTTTCGACACAATCTTCAATTGTTTCCGTATTTCTGTATTTCTCCATAAAGGGTTTACCATCCGAAGGCACCTGCTCTCTTTTCAATATCCATACATCGTATACTAGCATAATTATGCATTTTTTTACAGAGAAGGACGCGAAAACGCGCGTTTCTTCCGCTGCATCGGACATAAAAAATCCACGCCTCTGAGACGTGGATTTCCGCTTATTTATTGACCGGATTGCTGAAAGGCTCCAGGATATCCTGCTGGTCTTGTTCTTTTCTCGTCAGGACATCAGAAACCGGATCATACGATTCACCGTAGAAATGCTCGTCTTTATACGTATGGATGTCTTCATACATTTTCTTCATCGCTTCGAAAATCTCTTCTTCTGTTTCACCATTCGGCGCCCAATAAAGGATTTCCATCGAGTTCTCTTCGCCAGTCGCCAGCGAACGGCGGCAATAGCCGATTGATGAGGCATGCTCGAAGCCTTCGCGCGCGTAAAAGCGCAAGCGCTTTTCAGAATCCGTGTCTTCATAATCGACCGGTTCGACTTCCAAGATAATCGGCTTGTTCTTGTCCTTCAGCATTTGCAAGGTTTTCTTGCCGATGCCCATGCCGCGCGATTCTTTCGATACGAATAGGTAGTCGACGAACGAGAAGCTTGGGAATTCCGCATACATCAATACGTGATACGGCCCCTCATCTTTGTAGTAGACGCTGCCTTTTTCCTTCAGCAACGTGTCCATATGTTCTTTCGATTTCATTTCCTCCACTGGGAAATATTGATTCAGCTTTTCATACCAGTTCATCATTTTTGCTCCTTCCGAGTTTGAATGCCCTGCTGGTTTTGTTGGTTCCGGGGTAGTGATGGATAAAAATTGGAGTTTAGTAAAAGAGGTAAAAGTGGGCTTTTGAAAATCCTCTGCGGCAAGGTGCCGCATAAATAAATGGCACAGTTTCATGATGAAATTGTGCCATTCTATTATAACAATTATTCGTTTATATTGCACGCCAGCCGATATCTGTGCGGTAAAAGAAACCGTCCCACTCCAATTTGCCAAGTGCCTGATAGACGGTTGTCTGGGCGTCTTGCAAGGTCTCCCCGCTGCCTGCGACAAGCAGCACGCGGCCGCCGTTTGCAGCGAAACGGCCTTCAGAGAGCTTCGTGCCGGCATGGGTGACGGTAACGTCCGCTAAGCCACCCAGCTCCGGCAAGACCGCACCTTTTTCCACATTTCCCGGATAGCCATCCGCTGCAATGACCACACCGAGAACAGGGCGTACATCCCACTCAAGCTCCATTTCCCCGCCGTCCAGAATGGCAGAGATGAACGCGCCGAGGTCGGTCTTCAGCCGTGGCAAGACCACTTGCGTTTCCGGATCGCCGAAACGCGCATTGAATTCGATCACTTTCGGGCCACCAGCCGTCAAAATGATTCCGGCGTATAAAATGCCGTTGAACGGAGTGCCTTCGCTGTCCATCGCCTCTACCGTCGGGCGGACAATTTTCGCGAAAGTCTCTTCGACAACCGATTCCGAAATCTGCGGCACCGGCGAGTAAGCACCCATGCCGCCTGTATTCGGCCCCTTATCGCCATCAAACGCGCGCTTATGGTCTTGTGAGATGACCATCGGGTAGATCTTGCCATCCTGGACGAATGACATGAAGGAAAATTCCTCCCCGTCCAAGAATTCCTCGATCACGACGGTCGATCCCGAGTCGCCGAATTTTTGCCCGTCGAGCATGTCCTTTACGGCATCGATTGCTTCTTGTTCGCTTTGTGCCACGACGACGCCTTTTCCGGCTGCGAGCCCATCCGCCTTGATGACGATCGGCGCGCCTTGCCGCTTGATGTAGTTGATAGCTGCCCCAGTATCTGAAAAACTTTCATAAGCTGCGGTCGGAATCGCGTATTTCTTCATCAATTCCTTGGCGAACGCTTTGCTGCCTTCGATGCGCGCTGCCGCTTTGTTCGGCCCGAAGATCTTCAAGCCGCGTTCTTCAAAGAAATCGACGATGCCTTCTGACAGCGGCTGTTCCGGCCCCACGAATGTAAAGTCGATATCATTGTCCTTGGCGAACTGCGCCAAAGCTGCGAAATCCGTCTCGCTGATGTCAACGAGTTGTGCGTCCTGTTCCATGCCGTCATTGCCAGGCGCCACATAAACTTTCGCAACCGATGGCGAGATGGCGAATTGATGGGCAAGTGCGTGTTCACGCCCGCCTTTACCGATGACCAATACGTTCATAGCCGTGCACCTCCGATTAATGTTTGAAATGGCGGACGCCTGTGAAGACCATCGCGATGCCGTGCGCGTTCGCCGCATCGATCGACTCCTGGTCTTTTTTTGAACCGCCCGGCTGGATGATCGCTTTGATGCCGGCTTGCGCTGCCGCTTCCACCGTATCGGACATCGGGAAGAAAGCATCCGATGCCATCGCTGCGCCTTGCGCTTTGCCAGCTGCCTGTTCGAGTGCAATGGCGGCTGCACCAACGCGGTTCATCTGTCCTGCACCAACGCCTAAAGTCATCGACTCATCGCACACGACAATGGCATTTGATTTAACGTGCTTGACGACGCTCCAGCCAAGTTTCAAGGCTTCGAGTTCTTGTTCTGTCGGCTGTCTTTCCGTCACGACACGGATATCTGCATCTTCATAGCCGAATGTATCCGGCTCCTGGACGAGCAAGCCGCCTTCGACTGTAACCGTGTTCCATTTGTCGCGGCGTTTCGTTTCAAACGGCACCGTCAACAAGCGGATGTTTTTCTTTTTGCCGAGTTCTGCAAGCGCCTCTACCGTGAACGATGGCGCGATGACGATCTCGAGGAAAATCTGCGACAATTGCTGTGCCGTCTCGAGGTCGACTTCACGGTTCAAGGCGACGATGCCCCCGAAGATCGATGTCGAGTCCGCTTCATACGCTTTCTTGAACGATTCGGAAAGAGTAGCACCGGTCCCGACGCCGCACGGGTTCATATGCTTCACTGCGACACTTGCCGGCATCGTGAATTCCTTGATGATCTGCAGCGCAGCATTGGCGTCTTGGATATTGTTATAGGAAAGCTCTTTGCCGTGCAATTGCGTGGCATGTGCGATCGAGAAATCCGAACCGAGCGCGCTCTTATAGAACGCTGCTTTTTGGTGCGGGTTTTCCCCGTAGCGCAGCGCTTGGGACAATTCATATGTAAGGGTCAACTGCTCCGGATATTGTTCATCGGTCAGTTCCGTTAAGTAATTGGAAATATAGGCATCATACGCCGCGGTATGGCGGAATACTTTCGCTGCGAGTTTCCGGCGCAGCTCGGGGCTCGTTGTTTGCTGCTCGTGCAGTTCCGCAAGCACCGCTTCGTAATCACCGGAATCGACGATAACCGTCACGTAAGCATGGTTTTTCGCCGCCGAACGCAACATTGTCGGGCCGCCGATATCAATGTTTTCAATCGCATCATCGACTGTCACATCCGGTTTTGAAATCGTTTCGCGGAACGGGTACAAATTGACGCAGACAAATTCGATCGGTGCGATGCCGTTGTCGCTCATTTGCTGCTGGTGTTCGCTATCGTCGTGTTTCGCCAGCAAACCGCCATGGATCAGCGGATGCAAAGTTTTCACGCGTCCACCTAAAATCTCAGGGAAACCGGTCACTTCGTCCACTGCCGTCGTCGGAACGCCATTGTCCTCCAAATGCTTGCGCGTGCCGCCTGTTGATAAGATTTCTACATCCATTTTTACTAGTTCACGGGCAAACTCCAAAATGCCGGATTTGTCCGATACGCTCATCAATGCTCTTCTTTTCATTCATGGACCTCCTAGACCGACTGCTGCCGGCTGAATAATTGCTGCAAACTCTCAGGGTATAAGTGGTGCTCGATTTCATGGATTTTGCGTTCCACTGTCTCACGGTCGGCGCCATCTACTGTAAATGAGCGCTGTGCGATGATCGCTCCCGTGTCCATGCCTTCGTCGACAAAATGCACGGTGACACCAGCCTCTTTTGCCCCTGCTTCTAGCGTCTGGCCGATCGCATCTTTTCCGGGAAACGCCGGCAGCACCGATGGGTGGATATTAACGATGCGGTTTTCGTAAGCCCCGAGCAAAACCGGGCCGATCAACCGCATAAACCCGGCCAGCACGAGCCACTCGACACCCGCTCTATCTAATTTTTCCACCAGCATCGACTCATATGCTTGTTTGGACGCATACTCACGTGGTGTAAACGAGAACGCCGGCACTCCTGCCTGCTTCGCCCGTTCCAACACATACGCAGACGGCTTATCCGCCACGACCAGAACGATGTCCGCATCGAGACGCCCGTCTTGAGTTGCTTCGTAAAGCGCTTGAAAATTAGAGCCGTTTCCAGAAGCGAAAACGGCCATTTTTGTTCTATTTTTCATGTAAAGTCCCGTCCTGACTGCCTTGGAACTGGACACCCTCGATCTCTGTCACTTTACCGATCACATAGGCTTTGTCTCCATTCGCTTCGGCTGCCTGGATCGCTTGTTGTGCATCCGCTTCAGAAACGGCCACTGCAAATCCGATGCCCATATTGAACACGGAATACAGATCACGGTCTGCCAGTTCGCCTTTTGCTTTCAACAGGTCGAATACCGGAAGCACCGGCCAGGAGCCAAGTTCGATCTCAACGCCTAGCCCCTCAGGCATCATGCGCGGCAAGTTTTCGATAAAGCCGCCGCCCGTGATATGCGCCATGCCGTGGACGTCCGCCTGTTTGCGGATCGCCCCGACGGTCTTGGCGTAAATTTTTGTCGGCTCGAGCAGCAAGGACTCGAGTGTGCCGAGCTCTTCAAAGCCCGCCACTTTCTCGTCCAACGAACTTTCCTCATCGCCCAATAGAACATGGCGGACGAGCGAATAGCCGTTTGAGTGGATGCCGCTTGAAGCAAGCCCCACCAAGACATCGCCCGCTTGGATGCGCTCGCCTGTCACGATATCCGCTTTTTCGGCAGCACCGACCGCAAAGCCGGCGATGTCGTATTCATTCTCATCGTAAAGCCCCGGCATTTCAGCCGTTTCTCCGCCGATCAACGCCGCGCCTGCATCTACACAGCCATCTGCAACGCCTTTGACGATTTGTTCGATCTTTTCAGGAACCGCTTTGCCGCAAGCAATATAATCGAGGAAGAACAAAGGTTCCGCACCTTGTGCAACGATATCGTTGACGCACATTGCGACGCAATCGACACCGATCGTATCGTGCTTATCCGCCATGAAAGCCAGTTTTAACTTCGTGCCGACACCATCTGTTCCCGAAACGAGAACCGGTTGTTTCAAATTCAGCTCGGACAAATCGAACATGCCGCCGAACCCGCCGAATGCACCCAGCATTCCTGTACGCGCGGTGCGTTCGACATGGGATTTCATCCGCTTGACGGCTTCATAGCCCGCTTCGATATTGACGCCTGCTTTTTCATACGCTTTAGACACTTCGGTTCCCCCTATTTCACTTTTTCTTTTTCATGCGGCAAGACGGTATCCGGATAGATATTCGTTGGATATTCGCCAGTGAAACAAGCCAAGCAATGGCCGCATTTCGAGCCTGGGTCGGTGCGTCCGATGTTTTGGACCATGCCATCGACCGACAAGAACGTCAGCGAATCCGCACCGATGATTTCACGCATTTCTTCTACTGTATTGTTCGCGGCGATTAACTCGCCGGATGTGCTGATATCGATGCCGTAAAAACAAGGGTTCTTGATCGGCGGCGAACTGATGACGACGTGGACTTCCGTCGCGCCCGCTTCTTTCAATAAAGCGACGATGCGGCGGGAAGTGGTGCCGCGGACGATGGAGTCATCGACCATGACGACGCGTTTGCCGTTGACGACTTGGCGGACAGGCGATAGTTTCATCTTGACGCCGCGTTCGCGCATTTCCTGTGAAGGCTGGATGAACGTCCGGCCAACGTAACGATTCTTGATCAGCCCAAGCTCATATGGAATTCCGCTCTGCTCGGAAAAACCGATCGCTGCGGAAATACTGGAATCCGGCACACCCGTGACGACGTCCGCTTCGATGTGGACTTCTTTCGCCAATTGCTTCCCGAGGCGTTTTCTCGCCGAATGAATATTGATGCCGTCGATATCCGAGTCCGGACGGGAGAAATAGACATACTCCATCGTACAAATCGAGCGTTCTTCCGGATACGCAAAACGTTCCTTGCGCATGCCCTCATCGTTGACAATCAAGAATTCACCCGGTTCGACAGAATGCACAAACTCTGCTCCGACGATATCGAATGCGCAAGTTTCAGAAGCGACAACCCAAGCATCCCCCATTTTCCCAACAGATAAGGGACGCAAGCCGTTCGGGTCGAGCGCCACAAACATGGCTTCTTCTGTCAAGATTAAGCATGCAAACGCCCCTTTTAACAGAGACAAGGCATTTTTCGCTTTTTCTTCAAAGCTTTCGTAACCGCTGCGCTTGATCAAGTGTGCGAGCACTTCCGTATCCGAGGTCGTTTGGAAGATGCTGCCTTGACGCTCTAGATGCCCTTTTAATTGCGTCGCATTGACCAAATTGCCGTTATGTGAAATCGCCAGGCTGCCTGTCGTCGAATTGAACAGCAGAGGCTGGACATTTTCGATGCCGCTGCCTCCTGCTGTTGCATATCGGACATGGCCGATGGCTGCAGTACCGGTGATCTGCTCCAACTTTTCCGGAGTGAACACTTCACTGACCATGCCTTCGCCTTTTAATGCACGTAAAGCTTCTCCATCAGTCGAAACGATTCCTGCGCCTTCCTGGCCGCGGTGTTGCAAAGCATGAAGCCCATAATACGTAAGTTGCGCTGCGTTGGTGTGGCCCCAAATGCCAAAAATCCCGCATTCTTCGTTTAAGCCTCTGATTTCAGCAAGCATGGTATAGCCCCTTTCCAGGCGGAGCGGAGCGTTTCGACCGATTCATCGATCCAGACGGCTCCGTCTTCCCCTTTGACGATCATGCGATCACCCGTGACTTCACCGATTTTCCGTGCATCTTTCACTGTACCTTCGAATGCTTGCGCTTGCTCGGGAGATACTGTGAGCAAGAAGCGTGATTGTGTTTCACTGAAAAGCGCCGTCGTTTTCGAGCCTGTCAAATTCACTTCCACACCGAGCCCGTTGCCGAATGTTTTCTCAGCCAAAGCGACAGCTACGCCGCCTTCCGCTACGTCGTGAGCCGACTGGACCAAGCCTTGCTGGATAGCCGAAAGGATAGCCGCCTGGCGTTGCGCTTCAACGTCCAAATCGATGGATGGCGCTTTCCCGAAAATGCGGCCTTCCACCATTTTCTGCAATTCACTGCCGCCGAATTCCGTCATGCTGCCGCCCACGAGATAAACGAAATCACCTTGTTTTTTCGCATCTTGCGTCGTGACATGCTTCAAATCTTCGACAAGGCCCACAAGCCCGATCGTCGGTGTCGGATAAACAGCTGTTCCATTTGTTTCATTGTACAGAGAAACGTTTCCGCCGATGACTGGCGCGTTCAATTGAAGGCAAGCTGCAGACATGCCGTCAGCCGCTTTTTCCAGCTGCCAGAAAATCTCTGGCTTTTCCGGGTTACCGAAGTTCAGGCAGTCGGTAATCGCCAATGGTTTTGCGCCTGAAACGACTACGTTTCTCGCCGCTTCCGCGACCGCAATCTTGCCGCCTGTTTCCGGATCAAGATAAATATAGCGTGAGTTGCAATCTGTCGTCATCGCTAGCCCTTTATTCGTTCCGCGCACGCGGATGACTGCGGCATCGGATCCTGGCGTGACGACCGTGCTCGTACGCACTTGGTGATCGTATTGGTTGTAAACCCATTCTTTCGAAGCGATGGTCGGCTGTTGCAATAACGAAAGTAACGTCGCCTGATGATCTTCCACTTTCGGCTCTTCGTTCGGCAAGCTTTGGAATTCGCGGTAATATTCCGGCACGCTCGATTTCTGGTGATAGACCGGTGCATCTTCTGCCAGTGCGTCGACCGGCACTTCTGCAACAATCTCTCCTTTATGCTTCAAGCGCAATGTGGAATCGTCCGTTACCCGCCCGACCGTCACTGCATCCAGGCCGTATTTTTCGAACAACTCGACGATTTCCGGTTCGCGCCCTTGTTTGACGACGATGAGCATGCGCTCCTGGGATTCCGAAAGCATCATTTCATAAGCTGTCATGCCCGTCTCGCGCTGCGGGACGTGATCCAAATCCATCTCGATGCCGGAGCCGGCTTTTGACGCCATCTCCGCTGAAGAGGAAGTGAGGCCTGCTGCTCCCATGTCCTGGATGCCGATTAGCGCATCGGACTTCACAAGTTCCAGGCATGCTTCAAGGAGCAATTTCTCCATGAACGGGTCGCCCACCTGGACTGCCGGGCGTTTCTCATCGGATGAATCCGTCAATTCCTCAGAGGCAAAAGTCGCGCCGTGGATGCCGTCGCGGCCTGTTTTCGCGCCGACGTACATGACCGGGTTGCCGGTTCCTTTAGCGATACCTTTTTGGATGTCTTTATGGTCGATCAAGCCGACGCACATCGCGTTGACAAGCGGGTTGCCATCGTACGATGCATCGAATTGCACTTCGCCCCCGACTGTCGGGATACCGATGCAGTTTCCGTAGCCGGCGATGCCAGCGACCACTTCTTCGAATAAATACTTGACGCGCGGCGTCTCAAGTTCGCCGAAGCGCAAGGAATTCAACAGCGCAACTGGGCGTGCGCCCATTGAGAATACGTCACGGATAATGCCGCCGACGCCTGTCGCTGCCCCTTGATAAGGTTCGATAGCGGATGGGTGGTTATGTGATTCCATCTTGAACACGGCAGCCTGCCCGTCCCCGATATCGACGATGCCGGCGCCTTCTCCAGGCCCCTGCAATACATGCTCGCCTTTGGTCGGGAATTTCGACAGCACCGGCTTGGAGTTTTTATAGGAACAATGTTCAGACCACATGACGGAGAACAAGCCGGTCTCAGTGTAGTTCGGCGTTCTGCCCAGGATGTCTTCGACCATTTGGAACTCGGCGTCCGACAAACCCATCTGCTGGTAGATTTTCTGTTCTTTGATCTGCTGCGTGTTCGGCTCAAGCGTGACTGACATGTGATTCCCTCCACTGTTTGACGATTGATCTGAATAATGGCAAGCCGTCGGTTCCGCCGATCAAGTCGGATACGGCGCGTTCCGGATGCGGCATCATGCCAAGCACATTACCGCGTTCGTTTATGATGCCGGCAATATTATTACGGCTGCCGTTAAAATCTTCTGCGTATGTGAAAACGATTTGGTTATTGTCTTTCAAATGCTGATATGTCGCATCGTCGCAGTAATAATTGCCTTCCCCATGAGCGACCGGAATGCGGATTTCTTCGCCTTCCTTATATTCATTCGTGAACAAAGTGTGGGCATTTTCCACTTTCAAGCTGACTGTGCGGCACGTGAACTTCAAATCTTTATTGCGCATGAGCATGCCAGGAAGCAAGCCTGCTTCCGTCAGGATCTGGAATCCGTTGCAGACGCCGAGAACCGGTTTTCCGGCTTCCGCTGCTTTGCGCACTTCATCCATGACGCCTGCAAAACGGGCGATGGCGCCTGCGCGCAAATAATCCCCGTATGAGAAACCGCCAGGAAGCAAGATCCCGTCATAGCCGCTCAAGTCGTGCGTGTCATGCCAGACATATTCCGCTTCTTCTCCTAGCTCATCCTTGATGGCATGGTACATATCCAAGTCACAATTCGATCCCGGGAAAACAATCACTGCGAATTTCATTGCGAGACAACCTCCTCGATTTCATACCTGTAATCTTCAATCACCGTATTCGCAAGCAGCCTGCTGCACAATTCATCAACCAAAGCATCTACGTCGCGCTCACCGTCTCCAATGACCAGCTCCATATACTTGCCTATCCGCACGTCCTGTACTTCGTCGTAGCCCATTTTATGAAGCGAGCCCATTACAGCCGAACCTTGTGGATCGAGTACACTTTCACGCAACGTCACATACACTTTTACTTTTTTCATCAATTTTGTCCTCCCAGTCGAGATAAAATGAGTTCATAAGCATCCGTCAAATTGCCGAGGTTCCGGCGAAATACGTCTTTATCGAGTTTCTGTTTCGTTTCCTTGTCCCATAGGCGGCATGTATCAGGGGAGATTTCATCAGCCAGCAGGATCTCGCCATTTTCATCACGGCCGAATTCGATCTTGAAATCGACCAAATCGACGCCAATCTCCTGGAAAAAGCCGATCAGCACATCGTTGATGACGCGCGCCTTGTCTTTAAGCGCCGCCACTTCATTCTCAGTCGCAAGCTCAAGCATGGCGATATGGTCATCCGTGATGAGCGGGTCGCCGAGTGCGTCATCTTTCAAGTAGAACTCCACGACCGGTCTCTGGATTACCTGGCCTTCATCGAGTCCCAGCCGCTTCGCCATACTGCCGGCGACGATATTGCGCACGACGACTTCCAGCGGGATGATGCTCACTTCACGCACCAATTGTTCATGCTCAGATAATTGTTTGACGAAATGGGAAGCGATGCCAGCTTCTTTCAATTTCCCAAACAGCAAAGAGGTGATCTGGTTATTCAAACGCCCCTTGCCCGAAATCTCTTCTTTTTTCTCTCCGTTGAACGCAGTGGCGGAGTCTTTATACTCCACCCAAAGAATGCCTTGCTCGTCCGTCTGATACAGACGCTTCGCTTTTCCTTCGTACAATAGCTGGGCTTTTTCCATGGTTGATGCCTCCGTTTAGTTTAATCCGAGACGATTGAAGATCATATCGACTTGCTGCAGGTGGTGGTTGTAATCGAAGCAATCATCCAGCTCTTCTTTCGTCAGCTGCGAAGTGATCGTTTCGTTCGCTTCCACGACTTTACGGAACGAAGTCTGCGTTTCCCATGCTTCCATCGCGCACGGCTGAACGGTATCGTATGCTGCTTCACGCGCCATTCCTTTGTCGATCAATGTCAGAAGCACCCGCTGCGAATAAATAAGTCCGAGTGTCGAATCCATATTGCGTTTCATGTTCTCCGGGAACACCGTCAAGTTTTTGACGATATTGCCGAAACGGTTGAGCATATAGTTCAATGCAATTGTCGCATCCGGCAAGATGACGCGTTCTGCAGAAGAATGCGAGATATCGCGTTCGTGCCACAGGGAGACGTTCTCATAAGCCGTCATCATATAACCGCGGATCAGGCGCGCAAGACCCGTCATGTTTTCAGAACCGATCGGGTTGCGCTTATGCGGCATCGCCGACGATCCTTTCTGCCCTTTGGCGAAAAACTCTTCGACTTCACGTGTTTCGGATTTCTGCAAACCGCGGATTTCCGTCGCGAACTTCTCGATGGATGAAGCGATCAAAGCAAGCGTGCTCATGTACTGTGCATGGCGGTCGCGCTGCAAAGTCTGTGTGGAAATGCGTGATGCGGCGATCCCTAGGTTCTTGCACACATATTCTTCAACGAACGGGTCGATATTGGCATATGTTCCTACCGCACCGGACATCTTGCCCGTTTCAATTGATTTCGCTGCCGCTTCAAAACGCTCCAGGTTGCGCTTCATTTCCTCGTGCCAAAGCGCCAGTTTCAAACCGAATGTCGTCGGTTCTGCATGGACACCATGCGTACGGCCCATCATAACCGTCATCTTATGTTCTTTCGCTTTGTTTGCCAGGATGTCGATGAAGTTCGTCAAATCTTTGCGCAGGATCTCGTTCGCTTGCTTCAATAGATAAGAAAGTGCGGTATCGACAACATCCGTCGACGTCAATCCGTAATGCACCCATTTGCGTTCTTCCCCGAGTGTCTCGGATACCGCACGCGTGAAAGCAACTACATCGTGGCGGGTTTCTTCTTCGATTTCTAAAATACGGTCGACAGAAAATCCTGCATTCTCGCGGATTTTTGCCACATCTTCTTTCGGGATATCACCGATTTCGGCCCATGCTTCACATGCAAGGATCTCTACTTCCAGCCATGCTTGGTATTTGTTTTCTTCTGTCCAAATGGCACCCATCTCCGGGCGTGTATAACGTGCGATCATAATGTATGTCCTCCAATTATTCCGGCCAAATGCCGGATGCTTCGATTTCTTGTAATGTTTGGTCTAGATTTTCCGTCAAAATGGTCACATGCCCCATTTTGCGTTTATGTTTGGCTTCGTCTTTGCCATATAAATGGATCGACCAGTCCGGATAATGTGCGATTTTAGTTGTGAGCGGCGCTACATGTTCTCCGAGCACATTGACCATGACAGCCGGACTCCAAAGCTTCGGCTTTCTCAACGGCCATCCGCATATGGCGCGAATATGCTGATGGAACTGGGAAATATTCGTCGCTTCGATTGAGTAATGCCCTGAGTTATGTGGACGCGGCGCTAATTCATTCACCAAAATTTCGCCATCTGACAAGACGAACATTTCAACAGCGAGCGTTCCGATCAACTGCAAATGCTCGGCAATCTCTTGCGCCGCCTGTTTCGCTTTTTCCAGCGTTTCTTCATTAACACGGGCAGGGACAATTGTTTGATGCAATATATGGTTTTTATGGATATTTTCTCCAATTGGCAAGATAGCCGTTTCGCCTAATGTATTGCGCTGGATGACGACGGATATTTCCATCGTGAAATCAACAAACGCTTCTGCGACGCAATCCCCATTTTGGAACAGTGCTTCGGCTTCTTTCAACTGCTCCGCATTTTCCACTATTTCCTGGCCTTTGCCGTCATATCCGCCTCTAGCCGTTTTAACAACAAAAGGATATTTCAAATTTGCAATTCGCTCTTTCAATTCATCAAATGTAGAAGCTTCTATATAATCTGCTACCGGTACCCCTGCTTCCCGGATTGCCTTCTTCTCGAAAATCCGGTTTTGGGTAATGCGGATCAGCTCTGCCCCTTGCGGCACATAAGCAATTTCTGCTATATGACGGAGCCCTTCCACATCGATATTTTCAAACTCATAAGTGATGACATCGCTCACTTCTGCCAATTCTTCTAGTGCTTCCGAGTCATTGAACGGAGCGACAATCTGGATATCTGCTACTTGTCCGGTCGGCGAATCCATGCCTGGATCCAAAACAGCGATTTTAAAGCCTGCTTCCTTCGCAGCCAAGGCCATCATACGCCCTAGTTGCCCACCGCCAATAATTCCGATTGTCTGTCCTGGCAAAATCGTTCGTGTCATACCAGATCACCCGAACTTTCCAGAACCGCATTTGCAGTCCGCTTGCGCCTTTGTTCCAAAGCCTGTGCTGCAGACGCATCGACTGTACCGAGGATTTGGACAGCCAAAAGCCCGGCATTGATCGCGCCGGCTTTTCCGATCGCAACCGTCGCCACCGGAACGCCTCCTGGCATCTGGACAATCGACAATAATGAATCCATGCCGTTCAAAGCTTTCGACTGCACCGGAACGCCGATGACCGGTAAAGTGGTTTTTGCCGCAACCATTCCCGGCAAATGTGCAGCTCCGCCAGCACCGGCGATAATGACATGTAATCCTTTACCGCGCGCTTCTTCTGCATAGCTGAACATTAAATCCGGCGTTCGATGCGCCGATATCACTTTTTTTTCATAGCCGATCTTCAACTCATCCAGCACGTCGCAAGCATGTTTCATCGTTTCCCAATCACTCGAACTTCCCATAATAATGCCGATTCGCGGATTCATTCAATAACCTCTCTTTCAAAAGTAAAAAGCCCTCAAATAAACTGCTCACATGACGTGAAAAGCAGTCTACTTAAGGACTTTGATTCAACGAAATATTAAATGATGGCATAAAAAAGCACATCCCCCGTTACAAGTACCATAAGTTGCTTTCCCGCATAGTCCGGACATTTACGGTGTCCTGGTAGAGACGCAGAAGCCAATTCTTCTGCATATATGGGGTTTCCTTATTAATCATAACAAGATGGTTCATATGCGTCAATGATAAAGTCGAACGATAAATAAATTCACTCTTTTAACGTTCGTGTTTTTTACCCATCATCTTCTATTTTTCGATTTTATTCCCTTTAAACTTGATTATCTGACGAACAGGTATAGGCTTTCCATTAATCTCTTCGAATAAGGGCTCTTCTTTGCGCCCTACAGCCATATAACCTTCTTGTTTCATTCGATTCAGGCAGTCTTCCACCGTTTCGTGTTCCTGCACTTCGAACCAAATTGTCTTTTTACTCATTTAAACAATCTACCTCTTTTCACTTGTTTCACCCAGAATCCTCCATGAATCGTTTTTGGTTCATAAGCAATAATAAAAGCTTTGGGATCTATTTCTTGAATCGTCTTGTATAATTTTAATTCCATCTTTCGTGGAGTCAAGATTTGCATGGCTTGCCTGCCGCCATCTCTGCCGTTTGCATCCCAATCCGTTACCCCGTAACCTTGTTCACGCAACTTCCGTGGGAGATAATCACTTTCATCATTACTGATAACATTAACCGTTATATAACCGAGAGCCATTTTCTCCTCGATTTTAGAACCGATGACGACCCCCGATCCATAACCAATCGCATAAGCGATCAAGTTCTGGATTTGATCCAAATTATCCAATACCAGCCCTAGCCCTACTATATAAATAACCACTTCAATCATACTGACAAGCGCCGCTAAATAACGGAAACCTTTGAGTGTCATGATCATCCGCACAGTAAAGAAAGTGACATAGACAATATTGATCGAAAATATTATGAGAACCATTAACCACGGATTAATATCCAATTTCTGCACCCTTTCTTTCACAATTAAATTTCATATTAGGTCAATCAAAGTATGAATGCAAGAGGGAATAGACCTTGTTTCAGAAAAAACCTAAATAATTCCAAAGAAAAAAGCCGCTACCGGAATGAACCGGTAACGGCTTTTCGACTTGCCCAGCGACGTCCTACTCTCACAGGGGGAAACCCCCAACTACCATCGGCGCAAAAGAGCTTAACTTCCGTGTTCGGGATGGGAACGGGTGTGGCCTCTTTGCCATCATCACTGGACTCTTGAGCTTGTTCGCTCAAAACTGGATAAATCGACATTGTGGGAAACTTGCGTTTCAGTTTGTTGGTTAAGTCCTCGATCGATTAGTATTCGTCAGCTGCACGTGTCGCCACGCTTC